>NZ_CP060137.1 GCF_014235785.1 Bacillus sp. PAMC26568
CTGACTTCAAAAATTTAAAACGTTTGGTACGCTTTTGGTTTTGTTTAGTTTTCAAAGAACTTTTGATGTCGTCTTCTGCTGAAGCGACCTATTTAATATACCATCTCTACTTGGTTAATGTCAATTGTTTTTTTGAAATAATTTTCATTAACATTTTTTAATGTAGAAGGTTTGTTACTGACTTATAGAAGTATATCAGCATCTTTCTAAATAAGCAATAAGAAAAGAGCAAAAAAATTGCTCTTATATAATTTCATCTATAAACAAGTGCCGATGATCTTTTAATGCAACAATTTCACTTGTTTCATCTACCTTAATAAGAGGTCTGGTAGGATATTGATCTTCTACAAAAACAATCTCTGCTTTACGTCCATCTGACAATCTGACATTTGTTCCGGAACTGAATTTTAATAAACCTTTCTTCAGTTCATTAAGTGCAGTCAGATCAAACTTGCCAAATTCATCTTGCATGAGCTGTTCTAAAACTTTGAATGGCGATTGCCTATTGCGATATGGACGTTCAGAAATCATTGCTTGATATGTATCAGCAAGTGCAGCGATTTTTCCAAAAGGATGCAGCTGGTCTGTCTTTACCCCAAGCGGATACCCGCTCCCATCCAAACGTTCATGATGCTGCAAAACACCCACTTTGACCGCTTCTTTAAGAGAAACGATGTTTTTCAGCATCTTATAGCTGTAAACAGGATGCTGCTTTATTTCTTTATACTCCTTATCTGTCAGTGCAATCTTTTTTGAGACAAACCCCTGATCCAGCTTCGTCATTCCACAGTCACAAAGCAGCCCCGTCATTGCAAGCTGAATCGTATCACCATGTGAAAATCCTAATCTCTTCCCTAAATATGCACTTAATAACGCAACAGATACAGAATGATGATAAAGATACTCGTCAGTTTTGGAATAATGATAGGTTTTAAAAATTTCATCTGGCTGATTTAATCCATTTTCAACTGCAGGTATTAAGAGACTTCTGATTTTTGAGATATCAACTAATGCACCGGATTGCCAATCAAGATATAGTTTTTTATAAGCTTGAACTGCTTGTAAATACATTACAGAGAACTCAGTATTTTGCCTGATTTCAGCTGCAGAATCGTTATCAGCGGATCTCGCTCTTGAAACCAGACTTGCACCAGCAGGTTTAAATGCCGTCCCATTATTAAGAAAAGGTTCTACTTCAACTTCATCTATTAGAAAAGCCCGCAATATTTGCAGAAGATCATGATTTAAGACAGTGCTTTTACGAATTAATGGTCTGTGCGAAATGGAGTAAACCTCTTTTGAGATAATACATCCTTCGCATACCTGATTAATATGGACTCTCACATGAACCCCTCCCCATCCATATTATATACGATTTCATTTAGAAGAAAATGGTTTTTAAAAATAAAAAAGGCATAGCTGATCAGCTATGCCTTAACCTATTTATTCTTCTGTATCTTGTTCATCCAAACCGACTTCATTTACATCTTTTTCAGCAGGAGATTCTCCTTCTGTTCCTTCTTCGTTTTCCAGAAGTTCCATTTCCTCTGGTTCTAGCTCTTCTTTTTCAACAACAGCAACTGTTGCAACATGTTCTTCGTCGCCAAGCTTGATAAGTTTAACACCTTGCGTGTTCCGTCCAGTTGTAGAAATGCTGTCGATTGCCATCCGGATAAGAACTCCGCTTGCTGTAATCAGCATCAGATCCTCTTCTCCTGTTGAAGGCTTAACAGAAATAACAGTCCCATTTTTCTCGGTAACATTACATGTTTTGATTCCTTTACCGCCGCGGCTTTGAATCCGGTACTCGAAAGCAGGGGTTCTTTTCCCAAAACCATTGCGCGTAACTACTAGAACATCGACATCTTCTTCTAATATTTCCATGCCGACAACTTCATCATCCTGATCGAGGGTAATCCCTTTTACTCCAGTTGCAGTACGTCCCATTGAACGTACATCTGTTTCAGGGAATCGAATGAGCATACCGTTTTTAGTTCCAATCATAATGTGCTTCGTTCCATCTGTTAAACGCACAGAAATGAGCTCATCATTTTCACGGAGATTTACGGCAATTAAACCGCCTTTTCGGATATTGGCAAATTGAGAAAGCGGTGATCGTTTTGAAATCCCTTCTTTTGTTGTAAAGAAGAGAGACCAATTATCTGCGAATTCGGAAACAGGAATAATCGCATTCACCCATTCTCCTTTTTCAACTTCCAATAGATTTATGATTGGCAGACCTTTTGCTGTTCTTCCATACTCAGGAATTTCGTACCCTTTCGCACGGTAAACCTTACCTTTATTCGTAAAGAATAAAATCGTGTCATGAGTGGAAGTCGTTAATAGATGTTCAACGAAATCATCATCGTTCGTTCCCATTCCCTGAATGCCTCTTCCTCCGCGTCGTTGGCTGCGGTAGGTTGAAACTGGGAGACGTTTTACATAACCATTGTGCGTTAGAGTGATGACAATGTTTTCAACAGGAATAAGATCTTCGTCTTCAATCATCTCAATTCCGCCAGAAACAATTTCAGTTCGGCGTTTATCATTGAATCGTTCTTTGATCTCTTCTAATTCCTCACGAATAATCTCAAGCACTTTTTCCTCATCTGCTAATATTGCTTTAAGCTCTGCTATTAGCTGAACAAGACCTTGATACTCTTCTTCAATCTTTTCTCTTTCAAGACCTGTTAAACGCTGCAGACGCATATCTAAAATCGCTTGTGCTTGTTTTTCAGATAGGGAGAAGTTTTCCATTAAGCCTTGTCTAGCGATATCTGTCGTTTGAGAACTGCGGATTAATGCAATAACCTCGTCCAGATGATCCAATGCAATTCTTAACCCTTCTAAAATATGGGCGCGAGCCTCTGCTTTGCGAAGTTCGAAGGCAGTCCGGCGGCGAATAATAACCTTTTGATGATCTAAATAGTAAACAAGAAATTGTTTGATGTTCAGCACTTGAGGCTGACCATTCACAAGGGCAAGCATATTGATTCCAAAACTTGTTTGAAGGGCAGTCTGCTTGTAAAGATTATTCAAAAGAACATTTGAATTAGCATCTTTTCGAACTTCAATTACGATGCGCATGCCAGTACGGTCTGATTCATCACGCAAATCTGTTATGCCTTCTATCTTCTTATCACGAACGAGTTCTGCAATTTTTTCAATCAATTTCGCCTTATTTACTTGGTAAGGAAGTTCTTTAACAATGATAACTTCTTTACCATTCGCTTTTTCCTCTATCTCTACTTTTGCACGAATAGTAATAGATCCGCGACCTGTTTCATATGCTTTGCGGATGCCGCTTCTGCCGATGATTTGCCCTGATGTAGGGAAATCGGGACCAGGAATGATCTCCATCAATTCAGGAATGGTTACTTCCGGGTCTTTACTGACAGCAAGGACACCATCAATGACTTCACCAAGCTGATGCGGAGGAATATTTGTTGCCATTCCAACCGCAATACCTGCAGCACCGTTTACAAGCAGATTTGGATAACGGGATGGGAGAACAACAGGTTCGCGTTCTGAACCGTCATAGTTATCTTGATAGTCGATCGTATCTTTATTAATGTCGCGAATAAGCTCCATCGCAATTTTCGACATACGCGCTTCTGTATAACGCATCGCCGCTGCTCCGTCACCATCCACAGAACCGAAATTCCCATGTCCATCAACAAGCATGTAACGGAAGTTAAAGTCTTGTGCCATACGGACCATTGAATCATAAACAGCACTATCACCATGAGGATGATACTTACCGATTACTTCGCCGACGATACGGGCTGATTTCTTAAAAGGTTTGTCAGAAGTCATTCCCAAATCATTCATCGCATATAAAATACGGCGATGAACAGGCTTTAAGCCATCTCGAACGTCAGGTAGCGCACGTGAAACAATTACGCTCATTGCATAGTCCAAAAATGATGAACGCATTTCCTGACTAATATTAATCTCTTTTACTTGAGGAGTTTTATTTTCTTCCATGGTTGAACCTCCCTAATCTATATAGTTCCATTTAAAAAACGGGAGTTAAAGGATCTCCGGAAAACTTTTGATATTACGCATCTTGATGAAGCATAATATATCAAACTGATTATGTATGGCTTAATAGAATATAAATAATAGCCTACTCTCCATTATATCAATAAACCTATGACATTACACGTCAAATTCAGAGAAAATTCAATACATACAAAGAATCCTTGCCTATATGGGCAAGGATTCTCTAGTTTTGCGATTCTTTTAATTCTGTATAAACAACTAATCTTTCTTCATGTGTACGCTCATCTTGATTAAATGTTCTTGTGCATGTAATTAAATTCAGCTGGTTGTGTCGTCCGCCTCAGCGCTGTTGATACGGGCCTCACCATTTTCTGCTGAATTTCCGCATCCCGCAAGAAAAATAACTGCAAGAATGATTGCCCATCATGTACTTCATCTGCCTATTTTTCCTAAGACGGAAAAAGGAGGGTAACCCTGCCCCCTCTCTTTATCTTGCCTAGTTATTTACTGCTTTTCTGCGAACGATCATTGCAATCGTTACTGATGCTAAGATAAATCCAAACACGCTCCTTAAGATTACACTGCTGTTCGTCTTGCTCATTCCACCCTTACCTGTTTTAGGCATTTCAGATGGCTTTTCACCCGCAAATTTTTCAGGGAATTGATCAACAATAGCACCTGAAATCGCCTGGCCAACTCCAAACGTATGGCTGTATGCAACATGGATGTTTTCATATTCTGCAATCTTTTCCAGTATAGCTGTTATATGCATTCAGCAATTGATTGATATGTTCTTTAAGGCCGGTCTCAAGGTCAGCTGCTTTTAAGCGTCCTTCTGTTGCCGTATCAAGGATTTGGTTTATGGGTATTTACACAATGACTAACGGAGAGAAAAATGATATGGATCACAAAAATTGGATTGATCAAAAAGAAAAAACATCCGTTTGGATGTTTTTGGAAGTTATTAATAGTATGGATAATACGGATATGGGTAAGGCGGATAATAAGGGTAAGGATATCCATAACCATAGCCATAGCCATAACCAGGAGTTAATAAAGCACCTGCCGCAAGGCCTCCCAAGAAGCCAGTTGCAAACGGAAAGCCAAAACCTGGTCCTCCGAAACCAAAGCCTGGTCCCCCGAATCCAAAAGGACGTCTGAAGCCATGTTGATGATACACTTGAGGATTATTCATTTTTACGCCTCCTGCTTAGATAATTTGCCTACTTACTTTAAAAAGATATGCAGGACAACTTTAAAAGTAGTGGGCTAAATGCTAATTTCTCAGCAGAAAACATAAAGAAAAGGCAAAGCATTCCGCTTTGCCTTCTTACAAGATTATGAAAAACACAGGCAGCAGGTTATTTATTGCAGCTAGTGTTTTTCCGTATTAGATATCCAAATTCTTAACATACTGAGCATTTCCTTCAATGAAATTTCGGCGAGGTTCAACTTTGTCACCCATGAGGATGTCAAACGTTTCATCAGCTTCCATTGCATCTTCGAGTGTGACTTGAAGGAACGTTCTTGTGCTCGGATCCATTGTTGTTTCCCAAAGCTGCTCAGGGTTCATTTCCCCAAGACCTTTGTAACGCTGAATTCCTGGTTTAGGCTGAGCCGGCAATTCTGCCATCAGCTTTTCCATCTCTCTGTCGTTGTAGGCATATTCAATACGTTTGCCTTGCTGTACTTTAAATAGAGGCGGCTGTGCAATGTAGACATAGCCATTTTCAATAATTTGGCGCATATAACGATAAAAGAATGTAAGCAGGAGAGTACGAATATGCGCGCCATCAACGTCAGCATCTGTCATGATAATAATTTTATGATAACGCGCCTTTGAAATGTCGAAATCTTCCGCAATTCCAGTACCTAGAGCAGTAATGATGGTGCGGATTTCATTGTTGGATAGAATTTTATCCAATCTAGCTTTTTCAACGTTAATGATTTTTCCTCTAAGCGGCAAAATCGCCTGAAAATGACGATCGCGTCCTTGTTTAGCAGATCCTCCCGCAGAGTCACCCTCAACGACGTATAATTCAGAAATAGAAGGGTCTTTAGAAGAACAGTCTGCTAGTTTACCTGGCAGATTTGAAATTTCAAGAGCACTTTTCCGGCGTGTCAATTCACGAGCTTTTTTTGCAGCAAGACGGGCTCTTGAAGCCATTAATCCTTTTTCGAGGATTTTTTTGGCAGTAGAAGGATTTTCTAATAAAAATTTCTCAAAACCTTCTGCAAAAAGATTATCTGTAACCGTTCGGGTTTCTGAATTTCCTAATTTTGTTTTCGTTTGTCCTTCAAACTGCGGATCAGGATGTTTAACAGAAATAATCGCTGTTATTCCTTCACGAACATCATCGCCCGTCAAATTGGCATCATTCTCTTTAAACGCTCCGTTTTTACGGGCATAATCATTGATTACTCTCGTAAGTGCTGTTTTAAATCCAGCTTCATGCGTTCCGCCTTCATACGTATGAATATTGTTGGCAAAAGAGTAAATATTGCTTGTATAAGAATCATTGTATTGCAGAGCAACCTCTACTGTAATGCCGTCTTTTTCAGCTTCCATGTAGACAGGTTCTTCATGGATCACCTCACGCGTGCGGTTTAAATGTTCGACATAAGATTTAATTCCGCCTTCGTAAAGATATTCATTTTTACGTTTATTTTCACGTTTATCTTCGATTGTCAGTTTAATATTGCGGTTTAAGAAAGCAAGTTCTCTCAACCGATTAGCCAGAGTATCATAATCATATTCAATTGTTTCAGTGAAAATTTCATTATCTGGACAAAAGTGAGTTGTCGTTCCTGTTAATTCCGTTTCTCCAATCACTTCCAAATCACCAGCAGGTACTCCGCGCTCGAATTTTTGGTAATGAATTTTGCCTTCACGGTAAACCGTTACCTCAAGTACGGTGGAAAGTGCGTTAACGACAGATGCACCTACACCATGAAGTCCTCCTGACACCTTGTATCCTCCGCCGCCGAATTTTCCTCCGGCATGGAGTACTGTCATGATGACTTCAACTGCAGGACGACCCATCTTTTCATGAATGCCGACTGGAATTCCGCGTCCATTGTCCTTTACTGTTATGCTGTTGTCCTCTTCAATAATGATGTTGATTTCATCACAGTAACCAGCTAACGCTTCATCAATACTGTTATCAACAATTTCCCATACGAGATGATGAAGACCTTTCGCGGCTGTTGATCCAATATACATCCCTGGACGTTTGCGGACTGCCTCTAAGCCTTCTAATACTTGTATTTGGTTTTCATCATAAGTTTGCTGTTCTATTTGTTTTTGTTCCATCGCCACTATGATCACCTACACTTTTCCTAAGGGCTTATAAAGATTTATTTAGAATGATTTTTTAATGGTTCATCCAAATCCATTTCTATGTCTAATGTAAATTTCGCCCGTTTTTTTAACGTACCAGATGCAAGCGGGGAAAAATAAATTTTATCTGTGGTTACCACAATTGACTTTGTCTCGCCATTTGCAAGCTTAACCGCATGATTTTGCTGCTTTTCTAAAAACTCACTGACAATCTTGGATGTTTTTGAAGAATGATGATCGATAATCATGACAACTTCTTTTGAGGGAATCACAAAATTATCTCCTAAGTGAATATACAAGAAAATCACCTCTTTTCAGCGTGTCAGCATGCCTTTTGAGACCCGGTATGTTGTTGCTTCTTTTAACGTTTGATGGTCAATGCCTTCAACATTGGTTGTCGTAACAAATGTCTGCACTTTCCCTTGAATGGTATTTAATAAATGCGATTGCCTGAAATCGTCTAATTCTGACAAAACATCATCAAGAAGCAAAATTGGATATTCTCCAATTTCTTCATGAATTAATTCTATTTCTGCTAATTTCAGCGATAAAGCTGTTGTCCGCTGCTGGCCTTGAGAACCGAACGTCTGGACATCCCGATCATTTACAAAAAATAAGAGGTCATCGCGATGAGGTCCTGCAAGCGTGGCTCCCCGCTCAATTTCTCTTTCTTTTATTTTATCAAACTTCTCTTCATACGCTTCTATCATTTTCGACAAACTTGCTTCTTCTGATACATCGACAGATGCTTTATACTCGATCGTCAATGTTTCCAGTCCTCTGCTGATGCCTGCGTGAATCGGCTGAGCCCATTTTTGCAGCTTTTTTATAAACTCAATTCTTTTGATAATGACTTTGGCTGCAGACTCTGCAAGCTGAGATGTTAATACTTCAAGCATCGTTCGATCTGTCTGTCTGCGCATCTGCATTTGCTTTAAATACTGATTGCGCTGAAGCATGATTTTTTGAAATCTATTTAGATCATGAAGATAAACCGGTGAAACTTGCCCGATTTCCATATCAATAAAACGCCGTCTGATTTGAGGGCTTCCCTTTACAAGATTTAAATCCTCAGGTGCAAACATGATGACATTCATGGCGCCAACATATTGGCTCAATTTTTGCTGTTCAATATGATTGAGCTTCGCTTTTTTTCCTTTTTTCGAAACAACGAGCTGCATGGCCACAGAGCCTCTGTTCTTTTCTACTCTACCTTCTATTTTAGCATATTCCTTGTCCCAATAGATAAGATCTTTATCATTTGAAGTACGATGAGACTTTGCCATAGCCAAAACGTAAATTGCTTCCATCACATTTGTTTTGCCTTGAGCATTTTCCCCCAATATGACATTCACTTTATTTTCAAATTCGACTGTCAGCTCTTCATAATTCCGATAATTCCGCAAGGTTAATTCTTTGATAAACAAATCCGTTCACCAACTTTAATTTTGGCTGTTTTCGCATTGATTGTTGTTTTCCGTAATCAGGCTCATTCACTATAAATAACGATTGACACACTAAATACGTTGTAAAAGCAACAATGTTATAGAAAAGAGCCTTAATTTTTCACGATAAAAGAGCCGAAGTCTGGTATATCAACCGTATCATTAGCCACAAGTTTCTTCCCGCGGCGATTTTCAGGTTCTCCATTTACAAATATAGCGTATTCCTGTAAAAACCATTTGGCCATCCCGCCTGTTTGAATGACTTCAGCCAACTTTAAAAATTGACCTAGCGTAATGAATTCCGTTTGAATTTCAACTGGTTTTCTCGACACTTCAGATCGCCTTCTTCCTTAATTCACTAACAGTTAATATTACTAAACTTATTCATACTTTCACAATACATTTTTAAAGCTTTCCCATCTATGAATGTTCTTTATAAAGAAAGAGGTGTCCATTCCAGATGTACACAATGCAGGCTAAAGGTCCCGTTAATTGAAAAGAAAGCCGCCAGCTAGTGCCAGCGGCTCTTTATATTAATACGTTCTTACCGGAAGAATTAATTGCAAAATGGAATCATCTTCTGGAGTACGAATGACGAATGGTCTCATCGCACCAGTAAAGCTGATTTTTATTTCTGTTCCTTCCAATGCTTTCAATGCGTCCATCATATATTTTGCGCTAAATGAAATTTTTAATTCTTCTCCCGTTATATCTTGGGATTGAACTTCTTCAATAACCTTCCCGATTTCAGGAGTGTTCGATGACACTTCAACAATCCCGTCTGTTAACGTTGAAAATTTAACAACGTTATTTCTGCCTTCTTTTGCAAGCAATGATGCCCGGTCTATAGCTTGGAGAAATTCACGTGTTGTAAGCACGATCTCTGTTTTGCTTTCTTCTGGAATTAGTCTTGCTGTATCTGGATAATTTCCATCAAGCAATCTTGAAAAGAAGAGCAGATTTTCAGCTTTGAAAAGCACCTGGCTTTCAGTAATTACAATTTCAATCTCATCACTTGTATCTGCAAGGATTTTACTTAATTCATTTAAGCTTTTACCAGGAATGACGACATTATATGAGTTTTCGGTCTCTGTTTCGATTTTTGCTTTTCTGAGAGCAAGACGGTGGCTATCTGTTGCAATACAGATTAACTCACTGTTTTCAAGCTTCCAATTGACACCTGTCAAAATAGGACGGGTTTCTGAAGTGGATACTGAGAATACGGTTTGGCGAATCATGGCTTTCAAGAGATCTGTCGGGACTCTAAAACTATTATGTTCTTCTACTTGCGGAAGGTGAGGATATTCTTCCGCATCAAGTCCGTTAAGGTTAAATTCTGCTTTACCTGAACGAATCACTGTCATGTGATGCCTGCCAACTTCTATTTCAACAGAATCTTTAGGAAGTTTTTTAACAATTTCTCCAAAAAAACGAGCTTGAAGTACAACACTGCCAGTTTGTTTTATCTCAACAATTTCTTTGCCGTTTTCTTCCGTCGGAATAAAAGATTCGATGGAGATATCTGAATCACTGCCAGTAAGTGTGACACCTTCTTCTGTTGCGACCATTTTTATTCCTGTCAGGATTGGAATCGTTGTCCTGGAAGATACAGCTTTCATAACATCTTGTACACTTTGCACTAAACGATCTTTTTGAATAACAAATTTCATTTAGGAAAATCCTCCTTTTTTTCGTATGGGAGCATATTTTAGCGAATCGCTTAATATATATATTATTTAAAGAAAAAAATAGTAGAAGTACTAGTAGGGCCTGTGGAAATGTGTATAACTCTGTTGACGAAAGGAAACACAGCCTATCCACCTGTGGACAGACTGTGTATGAATCGTGTTTGGTTATTCACATTATCCATATTAATTTTTATAAGTGCAAGTTTTTTTAGGCTCTTTTCTAAGACTTTATTGTTTCGGCCATTCAAAATTTCGCGTCAGTCTAATAGAAAAGAACATGAAATCCAGGAAATTTTTTTAAGAGCCCTTCAGCATATTTTCAATCTCTTTCAGCTGTTTGACAAGCAGATCATCGACCTGCAGAAGCTTTGAAATTTTTTCATGGGCATGAATGACAGTTGTATGATCTCGGCCGCCAAATTCTTCGCCGATTTTAGGCAGTGAGGAATCTGTAAGTTCTCTAGAAAGATACATTGCAATTTGTCTCGGGAAAGCAACAGATTTTGTACGTTTTTTTGCTTTAAAGTCTTCTAGTTTTACACTGAAATGCTGACCGACCATCCTCTGAATATCTGCAATTGTAATCATTCTGGGCTTAGAGCTTGGAATAATGTCCTTTAGCGCCTCTGCAGCAAGATCTGCATTTATATCTTTATTTATTAAGGATGAATAAGCAACAACGCGTATGAGTGCTCCTTCAAGTTCACGAATATTCGAATCAATTTGGTTTGCGATATAAAGCATGACTTCATTAGGTATATCAAGACCCTCAGCCTTTGCCTTTTTTCTCAAAATCGCAATCCTCGTCTCCAAATCAGGTGGTGTAATATCCGTTATTAACCCCCATTCAAAACGGGAACGCAGGCGATCTTCCAAGGTTGGTATCTCTTTTGGCGGACGGTCACTTGAGATAACGATTTGCTTGCTTTCCTCGTGCAGCGTATTGAATGTATGGAAAAATTCTTCCTGTGTTTGTTCTTTTCCTGCAAGAAATTGAATATCATCTATTAGCAAAACGTCGACACTTCGATATTTATTGCGGAAGTCCTTCGCTTTATTGTCACGAATCGAATTAATGAATTCATTTGTAAATTTTTCAGATGATAAATAGACAACTTTTGCATTTGGCTTATGATCGATAACATAGTGGCCAATTGCATGCATTAAATGGGTTTTCCCTAGTCCAACTCCACCATAGATGAAGAGCGGATTATAAGCTTTGGCAGGTGCTTCAGCTACAGCAAGGGATGCTGCGTGGGCAAAGCGGTTCCCTGATCCAATGACGAACGTGTCAAATGTATACTTAGGATTCAGCATATTTTGCGGCAATTCAATTTGTTCTTCCTCTTTTGTCATTGGTTTTATAGGTGATTTTGGCATAAAATCTGCTTCATTCTGGTTTTGAGGAATAATAAATTTAATCAGCAATTCCTCGCCCGTCAGCTCATAAATTGTGTTGGCAATTAAATGCAGATATCTAGATTCAAGCCAGTCTCTTGCAAATTCATTTGGAGCTGTAATAGTTAGCGTATCTCCCTTGAGAGCATGAGCTTTTGTTGATTTCAGCCAAGTTTCAAAACTTGGTTTACTTAACTTTTTTTCTATTTCAGATAAAGCTTTGCTCCAAAGTTCATCAATATTCTCCATATTCGGCATCTCCCTCCTTCTTCAAAAAATGTGATTGTACACGTTTTGTACAATGTGCGAATGTCAATGAATAAAAATACAAAACGAACAAAATGTGCATAAATATATAGTATAGTAAAAAAACGTCTTTTCGACATAATCTCTAAATTGTGGACAAGTTTTTCAACATGATGTTTATAAACTTTCCACATGTTATCCACAATGTGTGGATAAGTAAGACGTTAGCATTCAGATATTCAGAGTTAAAACACAAATATAATATCAAATTAAACGAAGAGGCGCAATGGTTTTTGAAAACTTATCCACATATCGGGAAGATTGTTGAAAAAAATTGTCCACACGTGTTTGTTCTGTGAAAAAACTGTCGATAACGGGTGTGGATAAAAAAATCTTGTCGAAAAATTACCCACAGATAAAAAATGCAGATCTTTTTAAATGATTTTGATCTTGAAGAACTTTTATGACAGACGGTTGACAATTCACTAGGTCACTCTCTATAATTAGTAAGACTGTCTTTAACAGCAATTCCTCAGGGAGGTGTCTATAATGAAAAGAACTTACCAACCAAATAAACGTAAACATAGTAAAGTTCACGGTTTCCGCGCTCGCATGAGCACTAAAAACGGACGTAAAGTGCTAGCTGCACGTCGTCTTAAAGGAAGAAAAGTATTATCAGCATAGGCCACTGAAAATGTCAGTGGTCTTTTTTACATGGCCCAAATCTCTTTAAGATTGGGCCATGTTTTTCCTAATTGCTGTTTAAATAGATATTGTTAAAGAAATAATGTTGGAAAAGCTCTCAGCAGGCTGAAGAATCTTTGTGCAAGGATCCGGAGTGAGGATATGAAAAAGAAAAACCGCATCAAAAAAAACGAGGACTTCCAAAAAGTATTCAAGCATGGAAAATCGATGGCAAATAGACAATTTGTAATCTACATGCTCGACCAGCCTGAAGAAAAAGAATTCCGTCTAGGATTGTCAGTCAGTAAAAAAATAGGGAATGCCGTCACAAGAAACCGGATAAAGCGTCTTATTCGACAAGTTTTTATGGAAGAAAAGGAAAACTTGAAAACAGGCATCGATTATATCGTCATTGCCAGAAACCCTGCATCAGAAATGAATTATCATGAAGTGCAGAGCAGTTTAATGCACCTTTTCAGAAAAACAAAAGTTTATAAAATGAGGCAAAAACGTGAAAACTCCCTGAAAAATACATATAAAAAGTAAGCTCTTTTCGTAAACTTTATTGTTTCACAAGTCAGTAAAAAATCTGTTTTGGGATTTTTTACAGAATTCATCTTATCAAAATAATCCCGTATCTGCTTATTTATAGAAAAGAGAACGATACGGACTTCTAAACGTGAACAATTTGAATACGTAAAACAACAAACTATGAGAAAACATCAAAAAGGTAAGAATGAATTAAGATTTCTTTTTTAAAAGATGTTAAAATAAATGATGAATATTTACGGTGAATTAAGCAGTTTTAGTTATTTTGTTAGGAGGAATACCGGTTGAAAAGGAGAATATTGTTAGTACTTGGTTTAGTCAGCATGATCATGCTTCTTGCAGGCTGTACGGAAGTGAACCAGCCGATCACTGAAGAAAGCCAGGGATTCTGGAATCAATACATTGTCTATCCTCTATCATGGCTTATCATATATTTTGCAGAATTAATGGGTAACAGCTACGGATTATCGATAATCGTCGTTACGCTGCTCATTCGTTTTGCGATCTTGCCGCTGATGATAAAGCAGATCAAAAATTCAAAAGCTATGCAGCAGCTGCAGCCAGAAATGCAAAAACTGCGTGAAAAATACAGCTCTAAAGATCAAAAAACACAGCAAAAACTTCAGCAGGAAACAATGGCTTTATTCCAAAAGAATAAAGTGAATCCTCTTGCAGGCTGTTTTCCTTTAATAGTTCAAATGCCAATCCTGATTGGTTTTTATCACGCTATTATGAGAACAGAAGCAATTGCAGATCATAATTTCCTATGGTTTGACTTAGGCGCACGTGATCCGTTGTTCCTGCTGCCGGTCATTGCAGGTATTACAACATTCATTCAACAAAAATTGACAATGGCGGGAACAGCAAATCAAAATCCGCAAATGGCTATGCTTTTATATATCATGCCAATTATGATCGTCATCTTTGCTGTTAGCTTCCCAGCTGCACTATCTTTATATTGGGTAGTCGGAAATATTTTCATGATCGTGCAGACAATGATCATCTATGGACCTGATATTAGAGCACAAGCACTTTTAAAATCGGGAGGAACGAAAAAGTGAGAGAAATAACTGCTACCGGACTTAGTGTCGAAGAAGCAGTACAATCCGCTTTAAAACAGCTGAATGCAAAAAGAGAAGAAGCTGAAATTACCATTCTTGAAGAAGGCAAAAAAGGATTTTTAGGATTATTTGGTGCAAAGCCGGCAGTGGTAAAGGCTGTAAAAATCCCTAATCCCGCCGAGGAAGCACGTTTATTCCTGATAGAAGTGATCAGGAATATGAACGTGCAAGCAGAAGTTGAAACGATCCAAGAAGGAAAAAATGTCACGTTTCAAATTGAAGGAGATAAAGTCGCATTGTTAATTGGAAAACGCGGCCAAACTCTTAATTCTCTTCAATATTTGACACAGCTCGTTGCAAATCGTCATTCCAATCAATACTTGCATATTACAGTAGATGCAGAAAACTATCGGACTCGGCGGAGAGAAACACTTGTTCAGCTCGCTCAAAAGCTTGCACATCAAGCGGTTCGCACTTCAAAAGAGGTTCCGCTAGAACCAATGCCATCATATGAAAGAAAAATCATTCATGCTGCATTGGTTAATCAGCATAGAATCTCCACGTATTCAGTAGGAGAAGAACCGAATCGTCATTTAGTTATTGCTCCTAAAAAATAGTGAAAACCGCTGACAAAAAAGTCAGCGGTTTTTTTGTATTCTCTTATCATCAATTTTGACAAATTCTAACACTTTATATAATGGATTCTAAAGAACATCGTTATAGAAACGCTGCATTTGGAAATATTGTTATTAACATGTGGATAAGTTAAAATGAAAATAAGGAAGATGGGCGGAATTTAAGGCTGTGGATAATTCGGGATTTTTTTCTTTCCAATAAGAATTAACTATGATATCTTTTAAATTTGGCTACTTATATTATGGTGGAATTCTATATAGATGTAATTTGAAAGAAACGAGGTGAACCGTATGGAATTTGATACAATTGCAGCGATCTCGACACCGATGGGAGAGGGTGCGATTGCAATTGTCAGACTCAGCGGGGATGATGCAATCACAATTGCAAACAAACTGTATGCTGGTCCGTCTGGCAAGCAATTAATAAATGTTCCGACACATACGATCCATTACGGAAATATTGCAGATCCTGACACAGGACACATCGTAGAGGAAGTAATGGTTTCTGTTTTAAAAGGCCCTAAAACATTTACGAGGGAAGATATCGTTGAAATCAATTGCCACGGCGGTATTGTTTCTGTTAATCGTGTTCTGCAGCTTGCCTTAAATCATGGGGCGCGTCTTGCTGAGCCAGGAGAGTTTACAAAAAGAGCTTTTTTAAATGGACGGATTGATTTGTCTCAGGCTGAGGCAGTCATGGATTTAATCAGAGCAAAAACAGATCGTGCGATGAATGTTGCACTCGGTCAAATGGAAGGCAGATTGTCGAAGCTCATTCAGCGGCTTCGTCAGGAAATACTTGAGACACTGGCACATGTAGAAGTAAATATAGATTATCCGGAATATGATGACGTTGAAGAAATGACTCATAGTATGCTGGTAGAGAAAGCAACGTTTGTGAGAAATGAGATAGATAAACTGCTGCAAACGTCACAGCAGGGTAAAATCTTAAGGGAGGGCTTGTCAACGGTTATCGTAGGAAGACCTAATGTAGGAAAATCCTCGCTTCTGAATAGTTTAATCCATGAAAATAAAGCAATTGTAACTGATATCCCAGGAACTACACGAGATGTGATTGAAGAATATGTAAATGTTCGAGGCGTGCCTCTTCGTTTAGTAGATACAGCGGGTATACGCGAGACAGAGGATATCGTAGAGAAAATTGGTGTTGAGAAATCAAGACAGGTTTTGAAAAAGGCAGATCTCATTTTGCTTGTTTTAAATTATAGTGAAGAACTTTCAAAAGAAGATGAACTGCTGTTTGAAGCCATAAGAGGCATGGATGTTATTGTCATTGTAAATAAAACAGATCTGCAGCAAAAGATGGATATGTCTCGAGTAAAAGAACTGGCTAACGGTTCTCCTGTAGTGACGACATCACTATTGGAAGAACAGGGAATTGATGAGCTTGAAGAATCAATCAGTTCGCTCTTTTTTGAAGGAAGCGTTGGAGCATCTGATTTAACATATGTTTCGAATACAAGACATATTGCTTTGCTTTCACAGGCAAAACGAACGATTGAAGACGCTTTGGAAGCAATCGATATGGGAGTGCCGATCGATATCGTTCAGATTGATTTAACACGTACGTGGGAACTGCTTGGAGAGATTATTGGAGATGCTGTTCATGAAAGTCTGATTGATCAGTTATTTTCACAATTTTGTTTAGGTAAATAAGAAAAGCTAGAAATTGTGTCAATTCTGATCATATAAAATAAGGAGGGATATACCATGGGTTATCATGCAGGGGATTATGATGTAGTTGTCGTGGGTGCAGGCCATGCAGGTGTTGAGGCCGCCCTCGCTTCTGCAAGAATGGGCGCAAAAACGCTTGCGCTGACAATTAATCTTGATATGGTTGCTTTTATGCCTTGTAATCCATCAGTTGGAGGACCGGCAAAAGGTATTGTTGTCCGCGAAATTGACGCTTTAGGCGGAGAAATGGCGAAAAATATTGATAAAACACATATACAAATGAGAATGCTGAACACTGGCAAAGGGCCAGCTGTCCGTGCATTACGTGCACAGGCAGATAAATTTACGTATCAGCATGAAATGAAGAAAACGATGGAAAATGAAAGAAATCTCACACTTCTTCAAGGAATGGTTGATCGGCTGATCGTTGAAGATGGGGAATGCCGCGGAGTCGTTACTCAGACAGGTGCGGAGTATCATGCAAAAACAGTTGTTTTGACGACAGGCACATTCCTGAGAGGGAAAATTATATTAGGGGAATTACAGTATTCCAGCGGTCCTAATAATCAGCAGCCCTCTATTAAATTATCAGAACATCTGCAAGAAATAGGGCTTGATATGGTGCGATTTAAAACGGGAACCCCGCCGCGTGTAAACAGTCATTCAATTGACTACAGCAAAACAGAAATACAGCCTGGCGATGAAGTTCCGCGTGCTTTTTCATTTGAAACGACAAAATTTATTACAGACCAGCTTCCTTGCTGGCTGACGTATACAAGTGAGGAAACACATAAAATCATTGACGATAATCTTCATCGTTCTCCAATGTATTCAGGAATGATTAAAGGAACAGGACCGCGATATTGTCCGTCTATCGAAGATAAAGTGGTGCGTTTCAATGATAAACCGCGTCATCAAATTTTCCTTGAGCCAGAAGGACGAAACACTCAAGAGGTTTATGTGCAAGGTTTATCGACAAGTCTTCCTGAAGATATTCAGCGCAAAATCCTTGCTACGATACCTGGACTTGAAAAGGTAGAAATGATGCGTGCAGGCTACGCAATCGAATACGATGCAATTGTTCCTACACAGCTTTGGCCTACACTTGAAACGAAAAAAGTTCCAGGTCTCTTTACTGCCGGACAAATCAATGGTACCTCTGGCTATGAAGAAGCAGCTGGACAAGGATTAATGGCTGGAATTAACGCTGCAAGCAAAGCACTTGGAAAAGAAGAAGTGATTTTAAGCCGTTCTGATGCCTATATTGGCGTCTTGATTGACGATCTTGTCACAAAAGGAACAAATGAACCGTATCGTTTGTTAACATCAAGAGCAGAATATCGTCTCTTGCTGCGTCACGATAATGCTGACTTGCGTTTGACGGATGTTGGACGTAAGATTGGTCTTATCAAAGAAGAACGATACACTGCATTTTTACTTAAGAAAGAAGCAATTGAAAAAGAGAAAAAACGATTGAATTCTGTTATTATTAAACCTTCTGAAAAAACACAGGAACTCATCCGCATAGCAGGCGGAAGCGAGTTGAAAGACGGAATCCGAGCATCGGATCTGATGAAAAGACCTGAAATGAATTATGAACATATTCATGCTCTTGCACCTTCAGAAGAAATTATTTCCGAAGAAATAGCCGAGCAAGTTGAGATTCAAATTAAATATGAAGGCTATATTGAAAAATCACTTCAGCAAGTTGAAAAGCTCAAAAAAATGGAAAACAAGAAAATTCCAGAAAACATTGATTATGACGCGATTTCAGGAATCGCTTCAGAAGCACGCCAAAAATTAAAACAAGTCAGACCTATTTCAATGGCGCAGGCTTCCCGTATATCAGGGGTTAATCCAGCGGATATTTCGATCTTGCTTGTCTACATGGAGCAAGGCAAAATAGCACGTGTCTCCAACGAATAAAAGCGGGTGCATCTAAACATAACGAATAATGCAGATCAGAAAGGTTTTGAGTATGGACATTTCTTTATTTAAATCAAAGCTTGAGGAAAAGGGGATCACTCTTTCTGCAGAAAAGCTTCAGCAATTTGAAACGTATTATGAATTGTTAGTAGAGTGGAATGAGAAAATGAATTTGACTTCCATTACAGATAAAAAAGAAGTCTATCTGAAACATTTTTATGATTCCATTTCTGCTGCGTTTTATTTTGATTTTACAAAGCCATTATCTATTTGTGATGTAGGTGCAGGTGCTGGTTTTCCAAGCCTTCCCATCAAAATTTGTTTTCCGCATTTAAACATTGCAATTGTAGACTCACTTCAAAAAAGAATTACCTTTTTAGATCATCTTACGAAAACATTAAAACTTTCGAATGTGTCTCTTTACCATGACAGGGCAGAAACGTTTGGAAAGAATAAAGCATTCAGAGAATCTTATGATGTTGTTACTGCTCGAGCGGTTGCAAGGTTATCCGTATTGAGTGAGCTGTGCTTGCCGCTTGTTAAAACAGGCGGACATTTTGTAGCGATGAAGGCAGCTTCAGCTGAAGAAGAAATGGTGAAAGCTGAAAAAGCAATTAGTACTCTTGGAGGCAAGATTGAGGGGAAATCTTCTTTTTCTCTTCCTCTTGAGGAAAGTGAGCGCTCAATCATTATTATTCATAAACAAAAATCAACACCTGCTAAATATCCCCGCAAGCCAGGGACACCGAATAAACTTCCATTGGAGCAATAGAGTTAGAGAAACAGCAAATGGAAAATTGATTTCGCATGCAGGAATTTAGAGACTTGAAAGAGAATTAATATGATGGCAGTTTTTAAAGGTGGTGTAGGCTCATGAAGCATCCATTCTCTCGTTTTTTCGGTTTGGGAGAAAAAGAAGATACAGCAGAAAAAGCAGAAGTGATTGCTACAGAAGAAAATGATGATTCAGTATTTGATGAAGTGAAGAAGATATCCGTTGAAGAAATCGTGCCTAATCGTTTTCAGCCGCGGACTGTTTTCATGGACGAAAAAATTGAAGAATTATCACTTACGATACGGACACACGGTATTATCCAGCCGATCGTCGTTCGTCAAGTAGATGGTAGATATGAGATTATTGCCGGAGAAAGACGTTTCAGAGCCGTTAAAAAGCTCGGCTGGGAAACCATACCTGCAATTGTAAAGGATTTTAACGATACTGAAACAGCTTCCGTTGCGTTAATTGAAAACCTTCAGCGTGAAGAGCTCTCTGCGATTGAAGAAGCTGTAGCATATGCAAAATTATTAGAACTTCATGACTTAACCCAGGAGGCGCTTGCACAGCGGCTCGGAAAAGGACAATCTACTATTGCTAATAAGCTTAGATTGTTAAAACTTCCGCAAGAAGTTCAGGATGCATTGCTCCAAAAGAAAATAACAGAGCGGCATGCCAGAGCACTCATTCCTTTAAAAAAACCAGAGCCGCAAGTTACCCTGTTGGCTGAAATCATTGAAAAGCAGCTAAACGTGAAGCAAACAGAAGATCGCGTTGTGAAAATGCTGGAAAAAACCAGCCCTAAAGCAAAACCAAAACGCAAAGCTTTCAGCAGGGATACCAGAATTGCCATGAATACAATTCGTCAATCCTTAACGATGGTTGCTGATACTGGCGTTAAAATAAATGCAGAAGAAGAAGAATTTGAAGAATATATTCAATTCACTATTAAAATACCAAAATAGCTCTCTACTAAATCAGTAGAGAGTTTTTTGTTTTGTATCTGTGATGTTTAATCCTTTACGTACAGGTACAAAAGGAATAATGATAGCGTTTTCATTTATAAATCTGCACAAACTACTTTATAAAAAAGGATCAACCACCTAACTTAGTGAAGGCTCTTTCGACTGAACATATCCCTTTTATTCCCTTTTTTTCTGGGAACTGACCAATTCACTTGTGCTTATTTGATTATGTTCGTCATTTTTACAAATTTCGAAAAAGTTCAAACCATTGGCAATGTTTCATGATAAAATAGAGAACATGATAGAGTTCATGTATATCGAAAGCAGGTGACATTGTGGGGAAAATTATTGCCATCGCTAACCAGAAAGGCGGAGTAGGAAAAACGACAACTTCCGTTAATCTTGGTGCGTGCTTAGCATACATAGGAAAACGAGTTCTTCTCGTCGATGTTGACCCACAAGGAAATGCGACTAGCGGTATTGGAATTGAAAAAGCCGATGTAGAACATTGTGTTTATGATATTTTAGTTGATGATGTAGATGTAACAGAAGTCATTAAACCAACTGCTGTCGAAAATTTGGATGCAATTCCGGCCACCATTCAGTTAGCTGGTGCCGAAATTGAACTTGTGCCAACCATTTCTAGAGAAGTCCGTTTAAAACGTGCATTAGAAAAAGTAAAGCATAATTATGATTATATGATTATTGATTGCCCGCCATCTCTTGGATTGCTGACAATCAATGCTTTAACGGCCTCAGATGCTGTATTGATTCCCGTGCAATGCGAATATTATGCACTTGAGGGTTTGAGTCAGCTATTAAATACTGTACGATTAGTTCAAAAACATTTAAATACCGATTTAATGATAGAAGGCGTGCTCTTAACGATGCTGGATGCGCGTACAAATTTAGGGATTCAAGTCATAGAAGAAGTGAAAAAATATTTCCGAGATAAAGTTTATAAAACGATTATCCCTCGCAATGTTCGTTTAAGCGAAGCACCAAGTCATGGACAGCCGATTATTATTTATGATCCACGCTCAAGAGGCGCTGACGTATATTTAGAATTGGCAAAGGAAGTGGTTGTAAATGGCTAAAGGATTAGGTAAAGGCATCAATGCTTTGTTTACGAATATGGAAGTGAGCAAGGACGAAGCGCTGCAGGAAATAAAAATAAAAGACTTGCGCCCCAATCCGTATCAGCCCCGCAAAACATTTTTGCCAGGAGCGATTGAAGAATTGAAAGAATCGATTCTTCAGCACGGTATTCTTCAGCCGATTATTGTCCGAAAGAGTATTAAAGGCTTTGAGATAGTAGTAGGAGAACGACGCTTTCGTGCGGCAAAGGAAGCTGGATTATCTACAGTTCCTGCGGTCGTCAGAGATTTGACTGAGCAGCAAATGATGGAAATTGCGTTGCTTGAGAACCTTCAGCGCGAGGATCTTTCACCAATTGAAGAGGCTTCGGCATATCAATCATTGCTCGATCAATTAAAAATGACTCAAGAAGAACTTTCAAAACGTCTTGGAAAAAGCAGACCGCATATTGCAAATCATTTGAGGCTCTTATCATTGCCTGATCCTATACAGACCCTTATTTCAGAAGGTAAATTATCGATGGGACACGGCAGAACTCTTCTTGGGCTAAAGAAAAAAGACAAGCTGAATCTTTTGGCTGAAAAAATCATGAAAGAACAGATGAACGTGCGCCAGGTAGAACTTCTTGTCCAGCAAATGAATGAAAATGTTCCACGTGAAACGAATAAGAAAAAAGGCGAGCAGGACATATTTATTAGAGAAAGAGAGTCCTATTTACGAGAATATTTTGGGACATCTGTTTCGATCAAGCAGCAAAAGAAAAAAGGTAAAATTGAAATAGAGTTTTTTTCAAAGGAAGACTTGGAAAGAATTTTAGAATTGCTTGAGGTTGAGCAATCATCCTAAAGGAGCAGAGCAATCATCTTAAGGGCCATCTTGCAGCATAGATGGTTTTCTTTTTTGTTATGAAAGAGAGGTATGGAAGAAATTGGTATTATTAGGAAGTTTGATGAATGCAGCCGGTATTATTATCGGATCTTTATTAGGATTATTATTGCGGAGAATTCCCGAATCAATGAAACAGACTGTTATGATTGGGATTGGGCTTTTTGTTATGGTGCTTGGTTTGGATATGGCACTAGAAAGTGAGCAGTTATTTATTGTTATTATTAGTCTTGTCTTCGGTGCAGTTATTGGAGAAGCCATTGATATTGAAAAGAAATTGCATCAGACAGGAGATTGGCTTGAAAAAAAACTGAGCCGAAACCAGACAGGGGATTTTGCACAAGGCTTTGTATCCGCTACCCTGATTTTTGTCATTGGTGCAATGGCGATCGTCGGTTCACTTGATAGCGGACTGAGACAGGATCATGATATTTTATATACAAAATCAATGATTGATGGTTTTACAAGCATGGTGTTATCAAGCACGCTTGGCATTGGTGTATTGCTTTCGGCTATTCCGGTTTTTTTATATGAAGGAAGCATTTCACTCTTTGCGAATGTCATCCATCAATATGTTCCGGAAGCGCTGCTTGAAGAGCTGATCTCTGAAATTACAGCTGCAGGAGGAATCTTAATCCTGGCTATTGGAATCAACATGCTTGGTATAAAAACAATCCGTGTTGCAAACCTATTACCGAGTCTTGCCGTTGTCATCCTGATCATCGTGGGAATGAAATTCGTTTAGTTGATCGTTCTATTTGCATCTTGGGCATGTGTAATCCAAGTTGTTTTTATTGCAGTTTTCTTTAACTCAGTCTGCTGATCTGCCTTGATGATGCTTTCCGCAATAATTGAAGCCATCGTCATGACCAGATGCAGCCTGGTGTTCTGTAAAACAAAGAATTCCATAAACCCGCTTACATTAACGATGCCATTGATATGAATGTCTCCTACTTCTGGAAGTACTTTGTTTACACCTGCTCCAGGCTTAATGGGACCAGTTCCTACTTGAAAGGTGCCTACACTTTTTAATCTTCCTAAACACGCATCAATGGCAATAATAAATGGATTCAAGAACATTTGTTCTATTTTGGAGATTGTTTCTTCTAAATTAACAGCGTGAACGGGATCTTTTAACGTTCCTAACACTTGAAAATGTTCAAGGTTTGCTTCTTGAAGCTTTGTCCCTACTAAAGGGCCTAAACAGTCACCAGTCGACCGGTCAGTTCCGATACAAAGAATAACAATGGGCTTCCGGACAGGAAGAAGGAGTTTAATTTCCGATGATAAATGCTCGGCAGCATGGTCATCTTCATAATAAATTCGGTCACGCTGCGGTTGGAAAAGGCCTGATTTGAAATTCATCGTTTTCACTCCTTCAATATAGTAGTAACAGTATACGGAAGAATATAGAAATCTATACATATTTAAGAGATAATAAGAGATTTTGCTAAGCACTGTAAATTACATCGAAAAGTTGCTAAAATAAAACCTATCTTTATGAATGAATACAATGATTCTTTCTAAATGGAAGGTTGATATGATATGGATTTTTTGAAGAAGCTCACAGATAAAATAACTGCTTCCTTTTTTAATGAGGATCTATGGCTGAATGTTGGACAAGGATTCTTAAAAATTATCGGCATTTTGATTTTGGCATCCCTGCTTATTCGAATTGGGAATGTTGTCATCGAAAAGATCTTTTTGCTGAGAACGAAATCGCCGCTTCGCATTTCTGAACGCAGAGAAAACACGTTAGTAAAACTGCTGGATAATGTTTTGACGTACATTGTATACTTTGTTGCCCTCTTAATGATTTTAGAAACACTAAGCTTTGACGTAAAAGCTCTGCTGGCTGGTGCGGGAATTGTCGGACTGGCCGTTGGATTTGGTGCACAGAACCTTGTGCGCGATGTTATTACTGGTTTTTTCATTATTTTTGAAGACCAATTCTCAGTTGGAGATATGATTAGAGTTGGCCAATTTGAAGGAACGGTAGAAGAAATCGGCCTTCGCACAACAAAAATCAAAAGCTGGACAGGTGAACTTAATATTTTGCCAAATGGAAATATTACGGAAGTAACGAATTTCTCCGTTAACAACAGTGTTGCTTTTGTTGATATCAGCATTGCATATGAAGGAGATATTCCAAAAGCTGAAAAGGTTATTGAAGATCTGCTGCTTGAACTGCCTGATAAATATGAAGAAATGGTTGCCCCTCCTGAATTGCTTGGGATACAAAACCTAGGCGCATCTGAAGTTATATTGCGTGTTGTGAGTGAAGTGCTTCCAATGAAGCATTTCCATATAGCCCGTATGCTAAGGAAGGAAATTAGGATGAGGCTTGACGAGCATGGCATCGAAATTCCGTTTCCTCGCATGGTGATGTATACGAGACCCGATAACAGCGGTCAGAAAAAAGAAAGGATGAGTGAGTAGTGGACAAGGAGTTTGCGATAAATGACGTTGTCGAAATGAAAAAACCTCATCCATGCGGAACGAACCGCTGGAAAATCATCAGAATGGGCATGGATATTCGAATCAAGTGCGAGGGCTGTGCACACAGTGTAATTATTCCAAGAAGAGAGTTCGCCCGGAAAATGAAAAAAAGATTAGTCAAACATGAAGAATGATATTTTAAGAGATGAAAATGCTTGAATGAGGGAGAAAACCGTGCTTTTATATGGTTTTCTTCCTTTTTTTTACGGTTAAAAAGACTTTTTGTGCTTTATTGTTCCTCTGTCTTAAGCTTGTCATTTCATGGGTTACTATCTATAATTGTTGAAGATTGGTTAGAAAAAGGATTAATCAATATTATTGTTTATATAGAGGAGTGGAAAACCATGGCTTTAACTGCAGGTATTGTTGGACTTCCGAACGTAGGAAAATCAACGCTTTTCAACGCCATTACACAAGCAGGTGCGGAATCTGCAAACTACCCATTCTGTACAATCGATCCAAACGTAGGGATCGTTGAAGTACCGGATCAACGTCTGCAGAAATTGACTGAACTTGTACAACCGAAGAAAACAGTTCCTACAGCTTTTGAATTTACGGATATTGCCGGAATTGTTAAAGGTGCAAGTAAAGGAGAAGGGCTTGGAAACAAGTTTCTTTCACATATTCGTCAAGTTGACGCAATCTGTCACGTTGTTCGCTGCTTTGCAGATGACAATATTACACACGTATCAGGGAAAGTAGATCCTATTGATGATGTCGAGACAATTAATCTTGAGTTAATTTTAGCGGATTTAGAGTCTGTAGACAAACGGATTGATCGTGTTGGAAAACTTGCAAAACAAAAAGATAAAGATGCTGTTTATGAGCACGAGGTTCTGTTAATGCTTAAAGAAGCATTCGAGAATGACAAGCCGGCGCGTTCTGTTGAGTTTACGGATGAGCAGATGAAAATTGTGAAGCATCTCCATTTGCTGACCAGCAAGCCTGTTTTATATGTTGCAAATGTATCTGAAGATGAAGTTGCAGACTCCGCAAATAATGAATATGTAAACGCTGTGCGTGAATTTGCTGCAAATGAAAAAGCAGAGGTTATTGTCATTTGTGCAAAGATTGAATCTGAAATTGCTGAACTTGATGGAGAAGAAAAACAAATGTTCCTTGAAGAACTTGGCATCGAAGAGTCAGGCCTTGATCAGCTTATTAAAGCTTCATACAATCTGCTTGGGCTTGCTACTTACTTTACTGCCGGCGTGCAGGAAGTTCGTGCCTGGACGTTCAGAAAAGGAATGAAAGCTCCTCAGTGTGCTGGTGTTATCCATAGTGATTTTGAACGCGGCTTTATTCGTGCGGAGACTGTTTCGTATGAAGATCTTCTTAGTGCAGGAACAATGGGTGCTGCACGCGAAGCGGGAAAAGTGCGTTTAGAGGGTAAAGAATACATCGTTAAAGATGGCGACGTTATTCATTTCCGTTTTAATGTTTAATCATGTTGCTTAAAGTCAATTTGTTTGCTATAATTTAAACTTGTGAGTAATTGAAATGTTTAATTGCTCCTTGCCCGTTTAGGGCCGTTTAGACCAAAAGGAGGTGTAAGAGATGAATAAATACGAAATCATGTATATCATCCGCCCAAACATTGAAGATGAGGCTAAAAAAGCTTTAGTTGAGCGTTTCACTAACGTTTTAGCTGACAATGGTGCGGAAGTTGAAGAAGTGAAAGAGTGGGGCAAACGCCGCCTGGCTTATGAAATCAATGATTTCCGTGACGGTTATTACATGCTGCTTCAAGTGGGTTCAAAACCTGAAGCTGTTCAAGAATTTGACCGCTTAGCGAAAATCAGCGAAGACATCATTCGTCATATGGTAACTAGAAAAGAAGCGTAATTCATATAGATTAGATATCTTTAAAAAAGGATGATTCTGATGATGAATCGAGTTGTTTTAGTCGGCAGACTAACAAAAGATCCAGAACTGCGATACACACCAAGTGGCTCAGCAGTTGCTACTTTTACATTAGCTGTAAACCGTTCCTTCACAAACCAGCAGGGAGAAAGAGAAGCGGATTTCATAAATTGTGTTGTATGGCGCCGTCCGGCTGAAAATGTTGCAAATTTCCTTAAAAAAGGAAGCTTGGCAGGAGTAGATGGACGTTTGCAATCACGCAGCTATGAAGACCAGACTGGCAAGCGTGTTTATGTAACCGAAGTGGTTGCAGAAAGCGTTCAGTTCCTTGAACCTAAGAGCGGCAGTGGAAACAACAGCGGCGGTGGCGGAAACAACAATTATTATGGCGGCAGTCAAGAGGGACAAGGCGAACAGCAAAATCCATTTGGCCAAAACCAAAAACAATATCAGAACCAAAATCAGAATCAGCGTAATCAAGGCCGTTCAAACTTTGATGACGATCCATTCGCAAATGATGGAAAACCAATTGATATCTCTGATGATGACTTACCATTTTAAAAAAATATAGAACGAACAATCCATAATGTAAGGAGGAAATAACTATGGCAGGCGGACGCAAAGGTGGACGTGCAAAACGTCGTAAAGTGTGCTACTTCACTGCACACGGAATCACTAACATCGACTACAAAGATGTAGATTTGCTTAAAAAATTCGTTTCTGAGCGTGGTAAGATCTTACCTCGTCGTGTAACAGGAACATGCGCTAAATATCAACGTAAATTAACGATTGCTATTAAACGCTCTCGTCAAATGGCTTTACTTCCATACGTAACTGGCGAATAATTTTAATAAAAAAAAAGGCAGTGAGGTTTCCTTGCTGCTTTTTTATTTGTATAGGAATTCTTAGAAGTTCATAAAAGCTGTGAATGTACGATTGCCTAGCTTTTGGTCATCACAGTAAATAAATAGTGAACCAGGATAACGAAATGAAGTTAGCTTCGCCAAGGTCCGGTGACTATACATTTGATTGTCATTCATGGTTCATTTAAAATAAGCATGGAAGTATAGAACGAGGTGAAGCTGTGAAACGGGTAAATGTATTGACAGAAGGCGCAATTCTGCTTGCGTTATTTACTGTATTAACATTAATGACACTTTATCTGCCGCTAATCGGGGCTTTTTTAATGGTATTTTTACCTTTGCCGTTTATTCTCTATTCGGTTAGACATGGTATTAAAGCTGCTGTGACTCTTATGGCTGCTTCTATCTTAATTACATTATTAGTTGGTTCTTTGTTTGCTTTGCCATTAACTTTAACCTATGCGATCAGCGGTATTGTCATGGGCTATTTTTATAAAAAAAAGCAAACGTCGGGCGCGCTTATCGGTGGAACAATCGCTTTTCTCATCAGTTTTGTCGTCATGTATGCAGCTTCTGCAGCTTTCTTCCAAATTGACCCTATTAAAGAAGCAACAGGAAGCATGGATGAAACCATTGAAATGGCAAGGTCAATGATGGCTGCGATTGGGCAGGAAGCAAATGAAGCAGCAATTAATCAAATAGAAGAGCAAATGAAGTACATAGGCTATTTAATCCCGAGTGTGCTCGTCAGCGTTTCATTCATTTTTGCTTTACTGTCACATGCCGCAACAATTCCAGTCCTTAAAAGGCTGAAAATACAGGTAGTGCCGCTCAAGCCTTTCAGAGAGTGGAAATTGCCGACAAGCATCGTTTGGTACTATTTAATTGTCAGTTTTCTCTTATTTTTTGATCTTGAGAATGGTAGCTTTCTATTTATTGCTGTTCTGAATTTGATGTTTGTGCTGCAGGTCCTTTTAGTTGTACAAGGGTTTTCCTTTATTTTCTTTTACAGCTATGTGAAGAAATATTCAAAAGCTCTACCGGTTGCGGCAATCATACTTTCTTTGATTCTGCCAATCCTGATGTATATTGTGCGAATCTTAGGTATAATTGATTTAGCTTTTAATTTGAGAGGACGCGTGAAAAAATAGCATCAATGCGCATAAAATAGACTTATACAGTGCGCAACTAAACAAAAACGCAATCTTACGGATGTTTCACTGTTGTGAGGAGCTGAAACAAAATGCCTAGTTTTTATGAAAAATCGTTTTTCCGATACCCCTTATATGCATTAATTGGCTTAACCGTGATTGCGATTATGGTTATCTTTTATTATCAATGGATGATAGGTGTTGCTGGAACATTTATTCTGGCTGTTGTATTATTCCTATTAAAACTTTCCGAAAAAAAATTAAAGATTGAGATGGAAAGTTATATTTCAACCCTCTCCTATCGTTTGAAGCGAGTTGGAGAAGAAGCTTTAATGGAAATGCCCATCGGGATTATGCTGTTCAATGAACAATATCATATTGAGTGGACAAATCCGTTCCTGACATCATGCTTCCATGAAGATACATTAGTTGGCCGATCCATGAACGACGTGGCAGAAACGCTTGTACCTCTTGTAAAGCAAGAAGTGGATACAGAAACCATTACGCTGCATGAGCGAAAGTTCAAAGTGATCATTAAGAGGGATGAGCGGCTGCTCTATTTCTTTGATGTCACTGAGCAGACAGAAATTGAGAAGCAGTATGAGGATGAGCGTACGGTGCTTGCCCTTATTTTTCTAGATAATTATGATGAAGTAACACAGGGGCTTGATGATCAGACAAAAAGCACGATTAATAGTCAAGTGACTTCTTTATTAAACAAATGGGCAACAGACTATGGGATTTATTTAAAACGAACATCTTCTGAGCGTTTTATGGCTATTTTAAATGAAAATATATTAATTAAACTCGAAAAAAGCAAGTTTTCCATTCTTGATGAAGTAAGGGAAAGTACGACCGTTCAGAATATTTCACTTACACTAAGCATCGGTATTGGTTCGGGTGTTCCCTCGCTTATAGAACTTGGAGATTTGGCGCAATCAAGTCTTGACCTTGCTTTAGGCAGGGGCGGAGATCAGGCTGCTGTTAAACAGACGAATGGAAAAGTGAAGTTTTA
The DNA here is from genome assembly GCF_014235785.1 of Bacillus sp. PAMC26568. Classification (GTDB taxonomy): domain Bacteria; phylum Bacillota; class Bacilli; order Bacillales; family Bacillaceae; genus Bacillus_P. The sequence goes on from NZ_CP060137.1 coordinate 29,787, forward strand.
TGGCGGCAAAACGAATCCGATGGAGAAAAGAACGAGAGTGCGGGCCAGAGTGATTTCCCATGCTTTGACTGAAATTATTTCTGAAAGCGACAAAGTGATTATTATGGGTCATAAATACCCTGATATGGACTCAATCGGTTCGGCTATTGGAATCTTGAAAGTAGCGCAGGTGAACGAAAAGGAAGGTTTTATCGTCCTTGATCAAAATGAACTGGACACAGGTGTTCAGCGGTTAATCCAAGAAGTAAGACAGCACTCTGATTTGTGGTCACGCTTTATTACAAGGGAAGAAGCCTTAGAAATCTCGACTGATGATACTGTTTTGATCGTTGTTGATACCCATAAGCCATCCCTTGTAATTGAAGAAAAGCTGCTGAATAAAGTGGATAATGTCGTCGTCATTGATCATCACCGCCGCGGGGAAGAATTTATAAAAGATCCATTGCTTGTTTATATGGAGCCGTATGCTTCTTCTACTGCTGAGCTTGTAACAGAGCTATTGGAATATCAAACAAAACGTTTGAAAATGAATATGATTGAAGCCACTTCACTGCTGGCAGGAATCATTGTCGATACGAAAAGCTTTACTCTCAGAACAGGTTCGCGTACATTTGATGCTGCCTCTTATTTGAGATCAAAAGGTGCTGACACTGTTCTCGTGCAAAAGTTCATGAGAGAAAATATTGATCATTATGTAAAACGATCAAAAATCATCCAAAATACTGATATGTACAAAGAAGGCATCGCAATAGCAAAATCAGATGCTGATTCAGAGGATTATTTTGATCAGGTTACTATTGCACAAGCAGCGGACACACTTTTGACGATGAACGGTGTTTCAGCTTCATTTGTTCTTGCAAGAAGAAATGAGCAAACCATTGGCATTAGTGCAAGGTCCCTGGGTGATATTAATGTACAGCTGATCATGGAAGCCTTAAATGGCGGAGGTCATCTTACAAATGCAGCAACACAGCTTGAGAATATTTCTCTGCAGGAAGCAGAAGAAAAATTAAAACTTGCGATTGCAGAATATATAGAAGGAGGAACTAAATCGTGAAAGTCATTTTCTTAAAGGATGTAAAGGGAAAAGGTAAAAAAGGGGAAGTAAAAAATGTAGCGGACGGTTACGCACATAACTTTTTAATCAAGCAAGGTCTGGCAATTGAAGCCAATCAATCAGCTATCAGCCAGCTGCAGGGACAAAAGAAAAAAGAAGAAAAAGAAGCAGCTGCGGAACTTTCTAAATCTCAAGAATTAAAAGAAAAACTAGAAAGCTTAACAGTAGAATTGAAGGCTAAATCAGGAGATGGCGGGCGATTGTTCGGTTCTATCACAAGCAAGCAAATAGCGGATGAGCTATTGAAATCACACGGCCATAAGGTAGATAAACGCAAAATTGAACTGCCTGATGCCATTCGTGCTTTAGGATATACGAATGTGCCGGTAAAATTGCACCCAGAGGTTACAGCGACAGTTAAGGTACACGTAACAGAACAGCAGTAATAAAATGATATGTGATGTGTGACACGCTCAGGAACTTCATTTTACAGCATCACATATCTATCACTTAAATTATCGTAAAAAAGGATGGTGATCATCATGAATGAAATCTTTGATGATCGGATTCCTCCACAAAATATTGAAGCGGAGCAAGCTGTACTTGGAGCTATCTTTCTTGAACCCGCATCTCTTATCACCGCTTCTGAAATATTAATTCCAGAAGATTTTTATCGGGCATCACATCAAAAAATTTATAATGTGATGCTGAAGCTAGCGGATAAAGGAGAACCTGTTGATTTAGTCACAGTTACTTCGGAGCTTGCAGATGCCAATATTTTAGAGGAAATCGGCGGAGTTTCATATTTGAGCGATCTGGCAAATGCTGTTCCTACTGCTGCAAATATTGAGTACTACGGAAGAATTGTTGAAGAAAAATCAATTTTGCGCAGGCTGATCAGAACGGCAACTACGATTGCTCAGGATGGCTACTCCCGCGAAGACGAAGTTGATGTTTTATTAAATGAAGCAGAAAAAAACATCATGGAAGTATCTCAGCGTAAAAATGCTGGAGCTTTCCAAAATATTAAAGATGTTCTTGTACAAACATACGATAACATTGAATTGCTTCATACACGCAAAGGCGACATTACTGGAATTGCAACAGGTTTTACCGAGCTCGACAGGATGACAGCTGGATTTCAGCGAAATGATCTCATCATCGTAGCAGCCCGTCCATCTGTAGGTAAAACAGCATTCGCTCTGAATATTGCACAAAACGTAGCAACAAAAACAGATGAAAATGTCGCGATTTTCAGCCTTGAGATGGGAGCCGACCAGCTTGTCATGAGGATGCTTTGCGCTGAAGGGAATATCAATGCCCAAAATTTGCGTACAGGCAATCTAACTCCTGAAGACTGGGGAAAGCTTACGATGGCAATGGGAAGTCTATCAGATTCAGGAATATTTATTGACGATACACCAGGAATCCGGGTCAGTGAAATACGTGCCAAGTGCCGCCGGCTTAAACAGGAAAGCGGACTAGGCATGATTTTGATTGACTATCTTCAGCTTATTCAGGGAAGCGGACGAAACAAAGATAACCGGCAGCAGGAAGTATCTGAAATCTCAAGAACGCTTAAATCATTGGCAAGGGAACTGAAGGTCCCTGTCATTGCCTTATCGCAGCTTTCGCGCGGAGTGGAGCAGCGTCAGGACAAGCGTCCAATGATGTCTGACATTCGTGAATCAGGAAGTATTGAGCAGGATGCAGATATTGTTGCTTTCCTATACCGTGATGATTATTACGATAAAGAATCCGAAAATAAAAATATCATAGAAATTATTATAGCGAAGCAGCGTAACGGTCCAGTTGGAACCGTGAGCCTTGCTTTCGTAAAGGAATACAATAAATTCGTAAACCTGGAACGGCGATTTGACGATGCAGGTGTTCCGCCAGGTGCTTAGAGCCGTCTTGCTGTTGAGACGGCTTTTTTTGATTTTTCTATTCTTTACCCCTTTAGAATGAAATGCCTAATTAGTGGAACTCTAAGTGAAGATATATTAATATCTCTTCTTTTTGCTTAATATTACGAACGAAATGAAAATGAAATCTCATTAATGTTCGTCTTTTCGTTGACTTTATGACGATACGTTGGTAAAATTAGCTTGTTTGATAGTGCGAAAAAAGAAGAGTTGTAAATAAGCGGAGGTGCACGTTAATGTCTTCAGTAGTTGTTGTAGGAACACAATGGGGAGATGAAGGTAAAGGAAAGATTACCGATTTTCTTTCAGAAAATGCAGAGGTTATTGCTCGTTATCAAGGCGGGAATAACGCGGGACACACAATCAAATTTAATGGTGAAACATATAAGCTCCACTTAATTCCATCAGGTATCTTTTATAAGGATAAAACCTGTGTAATCGGCAATGGAATGGTTGTTGACCCAAAAGCTCTTATTCAGGAACTATCTTATTTGCATGATCGCGGGGTAAGTACTGATAATCTTCGCATCAGCAATCGCGCGCATGTCATTCTTCCATATCATTTAAAGCTTGATGAAGTAGAAGAAGAACGCAAAGGCGCTAACAAAATTGGCACAACCAAAAAAGGAATCGGTCCTGCTTACATGGACAAAGCAGCTCGCGTAGGAATCCGCATTGCTGATTTATTAGACCGTGAAGCTTTTGAAGAAAAATTAACAAGAAATTTAGAAGAAAAAAACCGCATGCTTGAAAAGTACTACGAAACAGAAGGATTCACGATTGAAGAAATTCTTGATGAATACTACGAGTACGGTCAGCAATTTAAAAAGTACGTTTGTGACACAGCAGTTGTTTTAAATGATGCTCTTGATGGCGGCAGACGTGTTTTATTTGAAGGTGCTCAAGGCGTTATGCTTGATATCGATCAAGGTACGTATCCATTTGTGACATCTTCAAACCCGGTAGCGGGCGGAGTGACAATCGGATCAGGAGTTGGACCTACTAAAATTAATCACGTTGTCGGAGTTTCTAAGGCTTATACAACCCGTGTTGGCGATGGACCATTCCCAACAGAGCTTGATAACGAAATTGGCCACCAAATTCGTGAAGTCGGACGCGAATATGGTACAACAACTGGCCGCGCTCGCCGCGTTGGATGGTTTGACAGCGTCGTTGTCCGCCATGCCCGCCGTGTAAGTGGTATCACAGACTTATCATTAAACTCAATCGATGTGCTGACAGGCATCGAAACATTGAAAATCTGCACAGCTTATAAATATAAAGGCGAAATCATGGAGTCCTTCCCAGCAAGCCTTAAAGTACTTGCTGAGTGTGAGCCGGTCTATGAAGAGCTTCCAGGCTGGACAGAAGACATCACAGGCGTTCGCGACCTTGGAGAGCTGCCTCAAAACGCCCGCAACTATATTGAGCGTGTATCACAGCTGACAGGCATTCCGCTATCCGTCTTCTCAGTAGGACCTGACAGAACACAAACAAATGTTGTAAGAAGCGTATATAGCTAAACAGCGGAATCGAAAGGGGGCTTGCCTCCTTTCGGTTTTTTAGATTGAAGACTCGTAAGCTGGTACATAGAGTAAAAGGTAAATCTCAACAGAAAGAAATTCAGTTGAAAAACAGAGGATATTACACTTAATACCAACCCGAGAATTGTCTTTTTCTAGCTGCCTTTGCCAATTTGAAAACATGGAAAAGCGATTATTTTCAAGTATGGAAGCATCTCTGCCTGCACCGGAGTCTTTTCTATGCACCGAAAAGTGAGTTTAATTGGTGTAAATACAATTCTATCAGTGTAAATCCATGTTTTATCAGTGAAAATTTCAGTTTTATCAATGTAAACCGCGTTTTAATCAGTGTAAACTTCAGGTTTACCAGTCAAAATGACGATTTTATCAGTATTACGAATAAAATTCCTGGTTTGCTATTGTGCTGAAGTTTTATAAACATATGATAGTACCCACAGATAGAAATAAATAATTTCTTTTATAAACTTTTCCTTGTTATTCTTCTACCATTGAAGTACAATAATAAAGGTTCGGTAATAAACAGCAATAAGTACTGTGTTTACATACATACACATACATAGCTCGGTAGCTCAGTCGGTAGAGCACGATCGAATAATCTCCGAAGAATAAGCATCAGCGCACAAATGGAGCTGCAGCTTGGCTAAGCTTTCTGAGATTTGGGCGAAGGTCCCAAAAACAAAAACAACATTGTACTGCATACTAAAACATGGCTCGGTAGCTCAGTCGGTAGAGCAAAGGACTGAAAATCCTTGTGTCGGCGGTTCGATTCCGTCCCGAGCCACTCAAAAAAGACATGACCCCTTTGAGGGTCATGTCTTTTTGCTTTGTGACTTTTGTGGCAGAGAAATTATGGGCATATTTTTACAGGAAACAGTAAATTATGACACCAATAATACAGAAATGTTACATTTTGCAAAATCACTAGGTAATTTTCTGATAATATGATAATTTAATAAGGTAGTAAAAAAATAGAATTTTGTCGAAATAGAACTATTTGCTTACATAATGATAGATAAAGTACTTAGCAGTGGTTAATTGGGAGGAAATTAAATCGTGTTTAAGCGCATAAATGGATTGATTGGAAACAACGTTCAACATACAAAAAACAAAATAATGAAAAAAGCTTTTTTTAGTTTGGCCTTTGCCGGAACATTGTCTCTTGGCTTCGGATCTGCAGCATCAGCAGAGGAATCACTTGAAACGGTTTATCACGTTTATTTAGATGGTGAAAGAGTTGGCACTGTTGATAGTCAGCAGTTAATTGATAACCTTTCAAAGAAGAAAATTGAAGAGGCTAAAAAGACATACAAAGATTATCAATTAACGGTTGAAGAGATTGAATTGATTCCTGAACAAATGTTTCGTCCTGTTTCAAACAATGAGGAGACATTAAATAAGCTGAATGCGGATCTTCAGGTTGTTGCTGAAGCAGCATCTATTAAAATTGACGACAAGACAATTGCTTCTTTTAAAAACAAAGAAGAGGCAGAAACTGCATTAAATAAATTTAAAGGCAAATATGTTTCTGAAGATGATCTAAAACATTTAGAAACTCTGAAACATACTTCAGTCCCTTTACAGCCTATTAAAGAAAATGAATCTCGTATATTAGACGTTTCCTTTACTGATAAAGTTTCAGTATCTGAAGAAAAAGTTGCGCCAGAAAAACTAATTTCTGCCGAAGATGGTTTAAAGCTTCTAGAAAAAGGTACATTTGAAGAGAAAAAGCACGAAGTCAAAGATACAGATGTACTTGGCAAAGTAGCTTCTGAATATAAACTTACGCTGGATGATTTGCTTGCACTTAATCCAGGGATAAAAGAAGACGATGTCATTAAACCCGGTGACGAACTAAATGTAAAAGCGTATAAGCCGTTTACAAATGTTCTCGTGAAAGAAGAAGTATCTAAAAAAGAGGCGATTGCCTATGAAACTGAAGTGATTGAAGATGCTTCAATGTTCAAAGGCGACAAGAAAACAAAGCAAGAAGGAAAAGACGGCCAAAAGCTGCTGAATTATATGGTTTATAAAGAAAATGGGAATGAAGTAAAGCGTGATACAACAAAAGATGAAACGCTGACTGAACCTGTGAAAGAGATTATCGTAAAAGGCACCAAGGTTGTACCTTCGCGCGGGAATGGTTCCTTAACATGGCCTGCAGTTGGCGGGTATGTTTCTAGTAAGCTTGGAACACGCTGGGGTAAAATGCATAAAGGCATCGATATTGCCCGCCCGAGTGACCGCACAATAAAAGCAGCGGATAATGGAAAAATCGTCTCTGCAGGAAATTCCGGAGCGTACGGAAATAAGATTGAAATTGACCATGGCAATGGCATGAAAACAGTCTATGCACATTTAGATTCAATCTCTGTGTCTGTAGGACAAACGGTCTCTCAAGGTCAAAAAATTGGTGTAATGGGATCAACTGGGCGCTCTACAGGTGTTCATTTGCACTTTGAAGTATACGAAAATGGCAACTTAAAAAATCCGCTTGATTATTTGAAAAAATAACCTCTAGCTTTGCTAGAGGTTTTCTTCTTTTAAGCTCGGCAGCTGCCGGGTTTTTGTCAGTTAAGCGGTCTATGAGGAAGGGAATAAGATAGGAGGAAATCGGGTTCATGCAATAATCTGAAATCTCCAAGTTTAATCTCTATCTGTTTTGCTGGGCATACATTAGGAAATACCTAATAAGAAGATTTCTTTAAATTACTCGAAAAGAATGACTTGAAAAGATGATTCTGTTAAGTAGACGTGGTAAATTAAGAATACGGAAGATACACCTTACGTAAAAGGGGCGAATGGTCATGGAAAAGAAAATCCTAGTTGTGGATGATGAAAAGCCGATTGCAGACATTCTGCAATTTAACTTAAAAAAAGAGGGCTATGAAGTATTTTGTGCCTATGATGGAAATGAAGCACTTGAAATGGTTGAAGAAATTCAGCCTGATTTGATTCTTTTAGATATTATGCTCCCAAATAAAGACGGAATGGAAGTTTGCCGTGAAGTGCGGAAGAAATATGAAATACCCATTATTATGCTGACGGCAAAGGATTCTGAAATAGACAAGGTGCTTGGACTTGAGCTTGGTGCAGATGACTATGTCACTAAGCCATTCAGTACAAGAGAGCTGCTTGCACGTGTGAAAGCAAACTTAAGAAGATTGCAGGCAATTCCTGCAACAGATCAGCAATCAGATAAAAATGAAATTGAGATCGGTTCATTGACCATCCATCCGGATGCATATGTTGTGTCCAAACGCGGGGAAACCATTGAATTGACTCATCGTGAATTTGAACTGCTTCACTATTTAGCAAAACATATTGGACAAGTTATGACACGGGAGCATCTTCTTCAAACCGTTTGGGGCTATGATTATTTCGGTGACGTTCGTACAGTAGATGTTACTGTTCGCCGCTTAAGGGAAAAAATTGAGGATAATCCAAGCCATCCGACGTGGATCGTTACGCGAAGAGGTGTCGGGTATTACTTGCGAAACCCTGAACAGGAGTAGGTTTCATGAACAAAGTTGGTTTCTTTAGATCCATCCATTTCAAGTTTGTTATGGTCTATGTGCTCCTTATCATGATTGCGATGCAGATCATTGGAGTGTACTTTGTGAAACAGCTTGAACGATCTCTGCTGGAAAATTTCAATACCTCAATTACTCAAAGGATCAATTTCATAAATTACAGCATCGAACAGGAAATGACCAAAGAGCGCACAGGGGATGATTCGGCAGTTGCTGTTCCTACTTTGGAAGAGGACATTACAGCCATATTAAAAGATTTTGCGAAGGATGAAATTCAGGAAATACGGGTCATTGATAAAAATAGCCGTGTCATTGCAACATCAGATCCAAATAATAGTGATATTATCGGAAAGCGGACAACAGAAGTTCTTGTAAAACGAACGCTTGTCTTTGAAAAACCTGATGAAAAAGTATTAATTGACCGTGATACGAGCCGACGTGTGTGGGTTTCTTCAACACCAATAAAAAATATTGACCAAGATACGATTGGTGCCTTATATCTGGTTGCTTCCATGGAAGAAGTATTTTCTCAAATGCGCGTAATCAACGGGATTTTAGCGACTGGAACAGGGCTATCCTTGGCCATTACCGCCGTACTTGGTGTTTTTCTGGCGCGTACTATTACAAGACCTATGTCTGATATGAGAAAGCAGGCAATTGAGCTATCGAAAGGAAACTTTTCCAGAAAAGTTAAAGTCTATGGTGAGGATGAAATTGGCCAGCTTGCCATTACCTTTAATAATTTGACAGATAAGCTAGAAGAGGCTCAGGCAACAACTGAAGGAGAACGAAAGAAGCTTGCTTCTGTTATTGCTCATATGACCGATGGCGTAATTGCAACAAATCGTTCAGGGGAAGTCATTTTAATTAATAATCCAGCGATGGAAATGCTTAATGTTTCACGTGAAACGGTCTATGAAGTGCCTATTACAAAGCTTTTAGGCATTGATGATGAATATACGTTTGATAGTTTAATTGAGCAGCAGGATTCCCTCATTTTAGATGCGAGTACGCTTGAAAAACCATACATTCTCCGAGTGAACTTTTCTGTTATTCAAAAAGAACACGATCGAAATAATGGCTTAATCGCTGTGATATATGACATCACTGAACAAGAAAAAATTGATCAGGAACGACGTGAGTTTGTTGCCAACGTGTCACATGAACTTAGAACTCCTTTAACAACGATGCGAAGTTACCTCGAAGCTCTTGCTGAAGGTGCATGGGAAGATAAGGAAATAGCTCCTCAGTTCTTAAATGTGACTCAAAATGAAACGGAACGAATGATTCGTCTTGTCAATGATTTGCTGCAGCTTTCAAAACTCGACAGCAAAGATTACCGTATCAATAAACAGTGGATTAATTTCACAAATTTCTTCAATCAGATTATTGATCGATTTGAGATGACAAAGGAACAGCATGTTACGTTTCTCCGAATGCTTCCAGAGGAAAAACTTTATGTGGATATTGATCCTGATAAGATTACACAAGTCCTTGATAATATCATTTCAAATGCTCTTAAATATTCACCTGAGGGTGGTCTGATTACATTCAAAATAGAAGTGCTTGATGACGAATTGCAAATAAGTGTGAAAGATGAAGGCATGGGAATTCCTAAAGGGACAGAACATAAGATATTTGAGCGTTTTTATCGGGTGGACAAAGCGCGGACAAGGAAGCTTGGAGGAACAGGGCTTGGTCTTGCTATTGCAAAAGAGATGATCGGTGCGCATGATGGGGAAATATGGGCAAAGAGTGTTGAGGGAAAAGGAACAACAATCCTATTTACCTTGCCGTTTACCCAGGATCAAGAGGATGATTGGGATGAATCGTGAGAATTTAAAAACAATAACCTTAGCGATACTCGTCTGCTGCAGTGTGTTTTTTACGTATAACCTTTGGACATTCAAACCTAACTACGATTTTGTCCAAAGCAGCCAATACTTAGAAAACGAACCAATCAGCAATGAGAAGAAAGAGCCCTATCATGTTATCCGGCCCTATCAAATGTTCGTACAAGATCATTCAAATCATTATGGAACGTTTCAAGCGAAAGAGATCAATTCGCTTTGGGATGAGCTGAAACGATGGGATATCAATGAAGTAAAGAATGTGTCAAACAGATATAGCTCTGCAAAACTGAATGATTGGATAAACGGAAACAGCGAAACGAAGAAAATAGAGCTTGTTTTTAGTGATAAAATACCGTTTGAAATCTTTCAATCTCTTTTCCAATATAAATCTCAAAAAACCATATACTCTTCCTTTGACAGGATCGTTATGCCAATTGGAAAAGAAAATCAGCAGCAAAAAATTATGTTTGTTTCATATGAACAGCGTCTTGTTTATGAAGCAACGATAAGCGATGTAAATGCTAAGAATTTTGTTGCTTCAGTTATTGAAAAAAAGGAAAATTTGGATCCTTATGTCTCAATGAATCTTTTAGAAGATAAGGCGATGCTGCTTCCTGAAGGCAATATTCAAATGGACCAAACGAAATATATTACTGACTCAATTGATGGTGAGGATTTTAAACAGGCATTATTCAACAATCCAAGCTATGTGCGAAGAGAAATGAAGCCTACACAAAACATTTATACAGATGGAACAAGTTTATTAACCATCTATCCAAGTCAGGAAAAATTACGCTTTGTGAACCCGACAATTGATCCAAGCATGTTTATTGAACGAGGAAAGGCAATGAAGCAAAGCATTGAATTTTTAAATAATCATGGAGGCTGGACGGATGATTATCAGTTCTATAACATGGATTCCGACAGCCAGCTTGTCTCATTTCGGTTAATGGTCAATCTTTTCCCTGTCTTTGAAGATATTACAAATACATTTGGTCCAGCCGAGATATCCATGCGGTGGGGCAATAATGAAATTGCCACGTATCTGCGTCCATTATTTGAATTGGACATACCGATTGGACAAAATGCAGTAAAAATGGCAAATGGAAAAGAGGTAATCGATCTACTTAAACAGGAGAAAAACCTGGAGCTGAAAGATGTGAAACGAGTCTTTCCAGCTTATGAAATGTCTGCAACAGCTGAGCCAAGGATTGTAACGCTTAAGCCTTCTTGGTATGTTGAAACAGAAAGCGGTCATTTCTCAAAATTGGAATCAAGAAATGAAACGCTTGGAGGTAACAGCGATGGATTGGAGTAAGACAAAATCCATTTTTATACTTGCTTTTCTCGTATTGAATACTTTTTTGGCCTTTCAATATTTTAACATTATTATCACAAACAGCAGGTATGATGTTATTCAAAAACCTATGATAGAAGAGCAGCTGGCAGCTGAAGGAATCACCTATGGTGAACTCCCAAAAGGAACAGAAAAAGGTGCATATATAGCTGCTGAGAGCAAGGTTTTCTCTAAGGAAGAATTAAAAGCTTTATCAGACCAGGAAATTCTTGAGTTTGACAATAAATCAAAAGGTTTAGTTGCGGAGTTTGAGGAACCAATTAGTCTTCCGGAGACAAACACAAAAAGCAAATTAAATCAGATTATCCGCGAAAACATCCTATATGGGGACGAATACGTACTTTGGAAAACAGATAAAACGAATAATACGATTGTTTATATTCAAACGCACAATGATAAAATGATTTTCCAAGATTTATCTGACCAAAAAATCGGCATGCTTATCCTTTATTTAAATGATAAAAACCAAATTGTCAGCTATGAGCAAACGATGCTTGAAAACATTGAGGATTTAGAAGAAAGACAGGATATCCTCCCGGCACTTAAAGCATTAGAAGCGCTCTACAATAAAAATGATTTAAAGCCAAACAGCAAAGTGACCGAAGTTCAGTTTGGATATTACTCGCCCTTCCCATTATCGGGAGAGCAGATTTTGGCGCCTACTTGGCATATCGTTGTAAACGAAAAAGAAGATTATTATGTGAATGCATTAGAGGGACAAGTTATTCGTCCTAACGAAAAATTGGAGTGAGAAACGATGAGCTTGCAATTCAGTGTTCTCGCAAGCGGAAGTACGGGGAATGCCATTTATGTTCAATCAGATCAGCATTCATTGCTTGTTGATGCGGGACTTAGCGGAAAACAAATGGAAGTTTTATTTCAGCTGATCGGAAAGCAGATCAATCAGTTATCCGGGATATTAGTAACGCATGAACATAGTGATCACATAAAAGGTTTAGGAGTACTTGCGAGAAAACATAAGCTGCCGGTCTATGCAAATGAGAAAACATGGCAGGCTATGGAAGGATTGATAGGGGCAATAAGCCCTGATCAGAAATTTATTTTTCAAACAGGAACTGTTCAGTCATTTGGAGGCATAGATGTTGAATCATTTGGTGTTTCACATGATGCAGCAGAGCCTATGTTTTATGCTTTTCATCATGAGGGGAAAAAACTTGCGCTTATTACAGATACGGGGTATGTAAGCGATCGGATGAAGGGTATCATCAATAATGCTGATGCCTATGTATTTGAAAGCAATCATGATGTAGACATGCTGAGAATGGGTCATTATCCATGGAGTGTAAAACGCCGTATTCTGAGTGATGTCGGGCACGTTTCAAATGAAGATGCAGCGCTTGCGATGACAGATGTCATTGGAGACAACACGAAACGAATTTACCTTGCGCATTTAAGCAAAGATAACAATATGAAAGAACTTGCAAGAATGTCTGTTCAGCAAACACTTGCCAGCAAAGGATTTATGTCAGGCGAGCAATTTGAACTGTACGATACAGATCCCAAAAACCCAACTCCGCTCGTTTGCGTCTAAGGTACTAAAGATCGTTTTTTTTGGATATCCTTGAGTATAATATTGCTAAGATATACACACTATTCATACAGGGTTTGTTTGTGTGAAAGGATAGGTGAGACGATCGATGGGGTATTACGATCAAGACTATGAGGAGTACAATCGAAAACAAAAAGGAAATCGGGGCGGACGGTTTTTATCGGGTTTGACTGGTGCCATATTAGGAGGGCTTCTCGTGCTATTTTCCATGCCTATTTTGGCGAATATGGACTTCCTGCCTTATGACTTTTCAATGGGGGAAGATGATGAAGACACTGATCAGGATCAGACTTCAAATGCACCTGCTAAAAACATTTCCGTTGACGTAAACACAGCTGTCACAAAGGCTGTAGACAAAGTATCAAAGGCTGTTGTTGGAGTTGTAAATATTCAGGAAGCCGGGTTTTGGAATGAAAAAGGCGAAGCGGGTACAGGATCAGGTGTCATTTACAAAAAAGAAGGCGACAATGCCTTTGTTGTCACTAACTATCACGTGATAGCCGGAGCTTCTCAAGTTGAATTAAGCTTAAGTGATGGAACCAGGATCCCTGCTGAGATTCTCGGAAGTGATGAGCTAATGGATTTAGCCGTTCTCAGAACAGAGAGCAAGCCAGTTGAGCAAGTCGCGGAATTTGCTAATTCAGACAATGTCAAACCAGGAGAACCCGTTATTGCCATTGGGAATCCCTTAGGACTGCAATTTTCAGGATCTGTCACGCAAGGCATCATTTCTGGTACAGAAAGAGCCATCCCGGTCGATTCCAATCAAGATGGCGAAGTTGATTGGAATGCAGAAGTCATGCAGACAGATGCAGCTATTAACCCTGGAAACAGCGGAGGAGCACTTGTTAATATTGACGGGAAATTAATTGGAATTAACTCAATGAAGATTGCTGAATCGGCAGTAGAAGGCATTGGACTTGCGATTCCTATCAATCTTGCCGCTCCAATTATTGATGACTTGGAAAAATACGGCGAAGTCAGACGCCCATTCCTTGGCATCGGCATGCGTTCGCTAAATGAAGTATCGAGCTATCATTGGGAACAAACATTGAAGCTTCCAAAAGAAGTTTCTTCAGGGGTTGTTGTCATGAGTGTAAATCCTGTTTCTCCAGCAGGTCAGGCAGGGCTAAAAGAACTCGACGTCATAACTGAATTTGATGGTCAAGAAGTGAAAGACATTATTGACCTAAGAAAGCAGTTGTACAAAAAGAAGGTTGGCGAAAGTGTGGATCTTACTTTTTACCGGGCGGGAGAAAAGAAATCAGTTAAGCTTAAACTGGGAGAAGAACAGGAGGGTTAATACTCCTGTTTTTTTCTTTTATTATATATCCACATGTGGATAAGGAGGAAAAACGATGAAGTGCTGCGAAGAACATATTGAACTTGCCATTGATATGTATGTAGATGAGCATGAAATTGCACCAGAAATCGAAAAAATCAGAGAAATCAACAAGTTATCCACAACCTGTGAATTGTGCGAAAACCCTGCTGTATATATAGTGGGGAACTAATATTCGCACACTAAATGTGGATAAGATGTGCACAATTGTGGATAAAAAATGTTAGTAAACTGTTCTTAAAGTGGGGATAGCTGTGAATATAACAATATGTACAATCGGAAAGCTTAAAGAAAAATATCTAAAGCAAGGAATCGATGAATTTTTAAAGCGGTTAACTCCTTATGCAAAGGTAGAAATCATTGAGCTTCCAGACGAAAAAGCACCTGAAAATTTAAGCGAATCTGAAATGGAGCAAGTCAAGCAGCGTGAAGGCGAACGGATATTATCAAAAATTTCGGATGACACTCATGTAATAGCTCTGGCGATTGAAGGGAAAATGAAATCGTCTGAGCAGCTTGCAGCTGATCTGGATCGTCTTGCTACATATGGGAAAAGCAAAGTTGCATTTGTTATTGGGGGATCACTGGGGTTGAGCAATGAGGTAATGAAGCGGGCGAATGATACGCTGTCCTTTTCAAAAATGACGTTTCCTCATCAGCTGATGCGTCTGATTTTGGTGGAGCAGGTTTACAGGGCTTTTCGGATTAATCGGGGTGAACCGTATCATAAGTAAATGAGGTTTTTTTAGAAAAATAAAAAGCCAAAAATGAAAAAGTTATGAGTATAACTTTTTCATTTTTGGTGTTTATAAGGAAGATCAACATCCGTTACATTAATATAGCCTTTCTAATTAAAAAAGCAAAGGAAAAGTAAATGTAACGAAAGCCGCCCAAAGTCCGTAAACTGGCAAATACTTAGTGACCGCATCTTGAATGGGTGAAGGTCCGGTCTTGTTTTGTAGAAAACGCATATATGAGACCATAATCCAAATAAGATTTCCCCAGATAAGTATGTTTACACCTAAAACAGCTAGTCTATTTGGTGTAATCCCATAAGAAGAAAGTCTGAACACGATGGCTGACAAAGCCACACTGTCAATGATAAGCGCAAGAGCAATTAAGGAAAAATTTATATAATCTGAAATGTTCTTTTTCTCGTCTGAGTCGCTTTCGGTAATAGAAAATATGGTAACGGCCAATACACCAAGGAGTATTCCGTTGAAGGCTATCAGGAAATTGCGGTCCAAGAATGGATTTTTTCCGACCCATATAACCGTTATAAGATAGACCAACAATGTAACCAGGACAAGAGGACTAAAAATTTTAGCTATATATGGTGTAATATTCTTAGCAAGTTTAAGATTCATTGATACCAGGTATGCAGCCACAATAGCAAGAGCGGCAGCACCAAATAAAACGATATTACTAAAATAGAATTCTTCTATATCCAAGCCAACAAAGCTAAATAACTGCATGGTCAATGCCGCTAGCACCATTCCGCTAACTGCCATGCTGGCGTAGAGAATACAAAATTCCAAATTAAATTTAATATAGGCTAATCTTGTACTGCCTTTTGAATATTCATTTCCTGTAAATGCAAGCCCTACCAATACCCATAAGAATATGGGAAGGTGTAAATAAGCAAGGATAATACTGTCTTTATAATTTAATGGTAGCATATTAAGATAAAACCCGGAAATTAGGAACAACGCTGCAAGGGAATAAATAACACTTTTTTTCGGAGTATTATTGTAAACAAAATAGGCAGCAATAAAGGGAATTATACCAAAAGCCAGGTTAATTGGAGCAATTGCTTCCTGTTCGACAAAATGGAAAATGATTCTGGTGCTTATCCCGGCCAGAATGGCTAAAATGCCCATGAATAAGAAACCTTTTTGAAGCAAGGAAGATTTTTCTGAATGTGCCGTTTCCTTGAAATGCAATCTTTCATACCAAATGCCAAGAACCTGAGAATCAGGATTTTGTTCCCATGCGTCTGAGAATGACTTTTTAAAGGCTTTGGGGTCATTTCTAAACATTCTCTCCAGCTCATGGGGATTAGAAATATTTTCAATAATTAAATTTTTAATGTCCATGAGTATACCTCCCTAATAATTGTCATATTAAGTCCTACTTTCCTCAACAATGTTTATTAATCAAACTCTCTTACCTTTGACTGTCTTCGTCACTTTTGTATTCTAAAATATCTCCAGGCTGACATTCTAATGATTTAGAAATCGCCTCTAGAGTTGATAATAGAATCGCTTTTGACTTTCCATTTTTAAATATAGAAAGAGTGTTTCAGGTTTCATGAAAAGCACCTCTCATAAGAATTGTTTATTAGATATTAACATTTTATTTATTGATAAACAATAAATTTTTATTAGTTTTTATAATATTTTTGTTGTTAATAATTAATTGAGGCAAAAATAAAAACATTCCTCTTTAAAAAGAAATGCTCTATAGGGTGTATCTCATGAGCCTCAATTGAATTACTGTTAATCACTAAAAAAAGCTAACTTTGTGTATAAAAAAAGTGAGCCGCAAAAGAGCCAAATATAAATTGAAGAACCTCATTTAGATGTGTCACGGTGAACCGTATCATAAGTAAATGAGGTTTTTGTGAAAAAAGTAACAGCACCCTCTAATTTGATGGAGAAGTGCTGTTTTGTTTTGTTATTTGAATGCCTAGATGAACATTTGTTGCATGAATGGTTGTTTTCTTTTGCAATGAACATAATTTTTTTGTTCAATTAGGATTCTCTTATCCAAATGAATAAAACTATATACAAAAAATGGCTGAATTCCTTACATGTGCTTTTGCTTACTTTAATATTCTCCTTTAATTACAAAAAACGAGCCTCGAATTGTTCCAGCTAGTTTAGACTTCTGCCTAGCAAACTTAAACTTCCCATCTAACTCCTTTGGTACCTCCATCCCCTCAGAAAGCTTAAAACCAACGGCCCGCTTCTTAGGGTCATTAACCATATACATGACGTTGACCCCAAGACCATCCTCATAAAAGACGTATGCAAATTTGATATTTTCCACTTGAAAACGCGACGTTTCTAAAGGTTTGGCCGCAAACTCAATATCTCGTTCTTCTTTCAAAATTCGGTTCACATAATCAAGGGTCTCCTGGCTTTCGCTAGCTGGTACGACCGTAAATTCATGCTTGTATTTGTTCATAAAGTAACGGGCTTCATTAGCACGTAAACCAGCAAGCGCTTCTACTACAGGAGAAGACTCTAAACCAATCGTAGACACATTTTTAAAATCAACGATATAGGACATTTCCATCCCTCTTTTTATTTCTTTATTTCCTAACAACAGGAATCCACATTTCACCAAATACTAAGCCGTTTCGTTGCCCCATCTCAACCGATGCATTTGGCCCGCCAACATAGGCAAAATTCTTTGCTTCTGGCAAGACTTGACCAAAGGCAATACCAGTAAGCATATTACTCAACTCTTCAGACGTCTGTGCTTCCCCTTTTACAACCAGGTATTCTCCTTTAGGAAATTGAATCACTCTGGATGCTTCTGGTAATGATGCCTCTGTCATGACGCCAGCATAATGCATCATCTTGATATTCACCGCTTCATTCACGACAAAAATGTAATCATTTGTGGCTACGGCTTTTAACATGTCGAGCCTTCCATCTTGTTTGACGGCCGACCAAAAGTCTGCCTTTTCCTTGTTTATGCCAGCATAGTCTGTGTAGTCGCTCTTAAGCTCAGTTCCGATACCTAAAACGGTAAAGCTTTCTTTTTCTTCTAGAGTATAATTTGTCATATTCAAACCATCCTTTTTTTAGAATTTATCAAATGATTTGTCTTTTCACTTGATAAGTTTATAATAATCTTTAATAGTGTCAAAAAATGATACTGTTTAGGAGGTCCAGATGAAAAAAGTTGAACGGATTAATATCATCATGCGGTATATCAACAACCGGTCCCACTTTACAATTTCTGAGATCATGCAAGAATTTAACATCTCTCGTTCGACGGCTATTAGAGATATCAGAGAAATTGAAGCCATGGGGATGCCGCTTGTCGCTGAAGTTGGAAGGGATGGGGGCTATTTTGTCATGAACAATTCTGTCCTGCCCACTGTCCGCTTTACCGATAATGAGATTAAAGCTCTCTTTATTGCCTTTATGGCCACAAGAAATCAACAACTCCCTTATCTTAAGAGTCGTCAGTCTTTAGCTGAAAAATTACTAGGTCTCATCTCAGAAAACCAGCAAGATGACCTTGTTCTTTTAAATCAAATCTTGCTTTTTGAAGGGACCAACCCAAATAATCCCGACCTGCTTGATCTGTCAGACCTCCCCCATCCTATGTTAGAAAAACTTATCCAAATCCTTCTTTTGGATCGTTATTTATTGATCACTCTCGAAGAAGTGAAGATAATAAAGTCTTACCCAATTTATCTCTTACACCTTTATCGTGAAAAAAGCCTTTGGCTGATTGAAGGCTTTGACTTAAAGGAAGAGAAGAGACAAATTTTCTCTGTCGACAATCTCACCAATGTCAAACCATACCCTACGAAAAAAAGATTAAGTAAGAAAAAGATTTTAGAAAAAATAAGTAAGCAGGAAGAAGAAATCAACCTTGTCCTTGAACTTGGTCCAAAGGCGATTGCCCAGTTCAAAAAATACCATCCTTTAAAAGTTTCAATATCCTATACGAATCCTTACCAAACTACAGCCATTCTAAAGACTTTTATCAATGTGAATAATTCAGAAGAATTGACCGAAATAATAAATTGGCTGCTTTTCCTAGGTGGGGATATCAAGGTAAGGGAAATGCCAGTAGAAGTCTTAGAAGGTTTGAAAGAGAGATTATTCCTATACTGTCCATAAGCAGTGCCAGTTAAAACCTCTAATAATTTTGAGTTTGACCAGTTGCCAGTTCCCCTATATTTTGCACACCCAGGATATATACATATATATGAATACTGAAAATACTTTGAGAGGGTAATAGCATATTTATCAGTACTATTCTTTATTGAATTTCTAATAAATTCGTTTTGGTAAACAAAGGTTAAACCTCATTTAGATTGCTTACGGTGAACCGTACCACAAGTAAATGAGATTTTTTCTAATAATGTAAAAGAAACAAAGGGAAGCCCATTGTTTCTTATTTTTTCTTTTCATATATTAGGAGAAGTTTATTGTCTCTAGCCTCTTTAGAAATAGGGGCAGCTTGACCAGTTTGTGAAACTTGCGCTTTCCAATCTGTATGGTCAATCCATCCAAACCTTATTTTTTTTATCATAGGTTTTTTACTTGGATTTTCAACGTCAAACTTCTCTAAATTTACAGTTATATAATATCCTGATTTTGATTTACCAGAGTTATTATCACTGTTCTCCTGTCCGTAACTTCTATTTCCATATACATTGTTTGGGTTAGAAGATGTTTTAATTTCAACAGAGTAGTCATTATTAGGTATATAGACAACGTCCTTATCCTCTTTAATGATTTCTTTACGCCAATATTGTTGATAAATCTAATTAGCAATTATTATCATCGGAAAGCCTCCTTAGTATTCTTTAAGTAATAATATAAGAAGCACAGGGACGGTTCTTCTGCTTCCTATAATATAAGGAAGCACAGGAACCGTCCCGTTGCTTCCCAAATCTTGTTACTATTCCTTACAATATAACGTATAATTTACAATAGCAGAGCAGCACAATATACAGCATCAACGAAAGAAGTGATACAAATGAAAGCTCATCTAATCCACATGCGAGATAAGCTAAACAATATAAATAAACGCAATCGTTCTATTCGCTTGTTGAAGATCTATCAAAAATGGAGCTTTGACATGGTAGCGCTAAATAGCACTGAGGATAATGAAGATGCACAATCTATTGTAAGCAAAATAGCTCAACAGAAAACAAAAGGCAAGATTACCTTATTGAATCCGTCTCTAGATGACGAAAAATCTATGGTTTTATCAAAAAAACTAACTGATTTGTATCGTCAAATCAAAGCCATGGAAGATGAAACTGGTGTGCATGACTTCTATTTAGGATATCCCTTTCTCTCAGGTACTCTTCTAGATGGAACCTTTATTCAAGCCCCGCTTTTCTTGTACCCTATTCGATTGGAAAAAGATAATATCGCACGGCAAAGATGGGTCCTGCAAATTGAGGAAGGTGGTCCTCAGTTAAATAGGACACTCTTTTTAGCATTGAAAAAATTAAACAAATTAGGCTTCTCAGAGGAAATTTTTGAAGAGGCGGTATCCATTGCAAGCTCGATGGACTTTGTTAAATAAAGGGTTTTCTTGAAAAACATCAGTTGAATGTTCAATTTAACGAGACCGGCTTAGGCAGGTTAACCGAATATAAGGCACAAGATATTCCCGAACTAGCCAATCTTACACTGCTGGAAAATGCGGTTATTGGTGATTTTCCACAAGGCGGCTCTTCCATCGTTCGTGATTACGATGAATTAATTACCCTTTCTGAAACTAGTTCACTTTCCTTAGTAGGAGAGATGATTCGTTCAGAAGTTGATCTTTCCATTGAAGCAGGTGTGCTAACTAATGGAATGGAGGAAATTGAAGAAGCTAGTAAAAAAGAGGACGTATTAAACCTATTACAAACAGACGGTTCTCAAGAAGAAATTATGCGAGAAGCTCTTTATCAAAAGGGATTGGTCGTTCACGGACCCCCAGGAACAGGAAAATCTCAGGTTATTGTCAATCTTATCACGGATGCGCTCCATCGGAAGAAAAAGATACTGGTTGTTTGTCAAAAGCGTGCTGCATTAGATGTTGTTTATCATCGGTTGAGCGGTTTGGGGCTTAATGACCATGTTGCTCTGGTACATGATGAAAAAGTCGATCGCAAACTACTTTATCAAAAGATTTCAACTGTATTAGAACAAAACGAAGTACAGTTTGCGGAAACTGTAGAAAAACTGATCGCAGTTACTTCCCGTTTAAATAATCAAGAAATATTACTAAATATAATTGCTAAAGCACTTTATGAAACGCAGCCGCATGGATTTAAATTATATGAACTTTATGGTTTTTCAAATCCAGTAACTGATACGAATAAAATTATTTCCTTAAACAGTGTACTAAATCGTCTAACGAGAGACTCTTTACGGGATATGACAGACGCTGTGTACACATATGGAGAGTGGTACGAACGATTCGGACAAGAAATGTATCCATTACGTCATCGAAAGAGTTTTGCGGCATTCGATATGAAAGCGAAATTAGAAGCGATTGAAACGTTAGAAGGACTAATTCATAAAGCAAAACAAGCTGCAGATTATATTAAAGAGCTGGATATCGAAAAGATTACACCTGCTTACACATGGGAAGTGCAGCATCGGTTAGATAAAATCTATCCCGATCTAGATGAAAATCAAAAGCGTACACTCCAAGGGCTTCGAATTTTCTGGTGGACAACGATTACAGGAAAATCAATCATCGAAGAAATTATGAGCGGTGAAAAGTTTAAAGGAACGAGTTCCACAGAGTGGATAAAGATAAAACAGTCCTTGAAGATTATGCATGATTTAGGGAATTTAACGAAAGCTATGGCAGACGAAATAAGTTCCTTATCTACATTTATGCAAGAGGAACAGGTGAAAAAATTACAAGACCGTGTTGCAGAAGGAGACGTTCCATTAAAAGAATTGGATCTTTATTTAGAATATATTCATCGTGATTTCGATGATCTGAAATTAATGGATTTATTTTGGAAACTAGCACATGATGATGTGAAGATTGTGATCAATGCCCTGCAGAAAAAAGATTCTAATACAGAGAAGTCTTTGTCTGAATTTTGGGTTGATATTCTTAAGAATTCAGCATATATTCACTGGATTGATCAAATCGAGGCAAAATATCCAGACGTGCAGAAAATTTCTACAAATGAGTTTGGAAGAATACGCGAATCGTTTGCAAATCTATTAGAAGAAAAACGACAAGTAGCTGCAGAATATTTAGTACATGAGCTAACAAATAAAGTAAAGACTGTTCAACATGCTCAAGGCAAGTCGACAAAAGAGTTAAAACACCAGACAGGGAAAAAGAGAATGATCTGGCCTCTCCGCAAACTAGTTAATGACTTCGCGGATAAGGGGCTGGTTGATATTTTGCCGGTTTGGCTGTCCTCTCCAGAAATGGTGTCCTCTATTTTTCCTTTATCCGAGGGATTATTCGACGTCGTTATCTTTGATGAAGCCTCTCAGTTAACAGTGGAAAGCGGGATGCCTTCTGTTTACCGAGGTAAACAGATAGTTGTAGCCGGAGATGAAAAGCAGCTGCCCCCTTCCAATATGTTTCGAGCAAGATACGCAGATGAAGAAGATGAGGAAGAAGCGAAATTTGACACGGATGAATCTGTTAGCTTGTTAAATCTAGCGAAACGACGGTTTCCAGAAAAGATTCTACAATGGCATTACCGCTCTAAATATGAAGAGCTAATTAATTTTTCAAATCATGCTTTCTATAACGGTTATGTTCAAATTGCTCCAAACGTTACGCCATTTAAAGAACCACCTGCAATAGTCTGGAAAAAGGCAGATGGCAGATGGCTCAACCAATCAAACGAGATAGAAGCATTGGAAGTCGTTACGCAGTTAAAACATATGCTCCAAAAACAGTCTGGTAAAACATTAGGAATCATTACCTTTAACGCGAAACAGCAATCCAAAATACTAGATGTGATTGATCAAGTAGCTGCAGAAGATGAAGAATTTAGAACTCTTTATAATGAATTAATGTCTCGTGAACTAGATGAACGGTTATTTGTAAAAAATATTGAAAACGTACAAGGTGATGAACGAGATATTATTATCTTTTCCATAGGCTATGCCAAAAACGAAGAAGGCAAAGTATACAATCGGTTTGGGTCACTCAACCAAAGAGGCGAGAAAACCGATTAAATGTTGCGGTTACACGTGCTAAAGAAGGGATTATTGTAGTTTCCAGTATTGAGCCAGAAGACTTAAATGTAGCCAACTCCACAGAACGAGGACCAAAGCTTTTAAAATCTTATTTAAAGTATGCAAAAGCCGTTTCTGAAAGAAAGATAGAAGGCATCCAAGCTGTTATTCAAGAAGTCAACGAAGCAGTAAGCACACATGCTGTACAACAAAGCCTTCATTTTGATTCTCCATTTGAAGAGCAAGTATATCAACAGCTTCGTAGTTTAGGATATCAAGTTACTACGCAAGTTGGAATGTCAGGCTATCGAATTGATATGGCCGTCGTTCATCCAAATGATCGTTCCAAATACATTCTTGGGGTTGAATGTGATGGGGCAATGTACCACAGTTCCCCCAGTGCGAGGGAACGTGACGTTTATCGTCAAAGGTATTTGGAGGTAAGAGGCTGGAAAATAGAAAGAATTTGGAGCAGGAACTGGTGGAAGAACCCATCCAATGAAATTGAGCGGATTGATCAGAAAATAAAAGAGCTTGTTCAAAAAGAAGCAAAAAAGAGTACCTTGAAGGTTTAGTAACTGTGTCCTTATTTACGTTGTATTGATTAGGCGGTAGTTTAATAGAAAAACAGGGAGTGGTTTCAAATGAACCCAATGCTGCAAATGGGTGGAAATACAGTGTTAAGTTCCCCAAAAGGATATGTGACGGTGAGCTATGATCGGTCTAATTTGATAGATATTTCTTTAACTGCATTCCTTTTAACTGATTCAGATAAAGTACAAGGGGACAGCGGGATTATTTTTTATAATCAGCCGGAGAGCCCTTCTGGTGTTGCAACTCTGTTGCCGTCTGAGAATGCGGGGAATACGGTCGTACATAACCTTCGCTTTGATATGAGCAAAGCGCCTGCTGGGATAAGCAAAATAGCCATTACTCTCACAGAGGATAACCACACGGGGTTTTCGAATGTAAGGAATTTAAAAGCCCAGTTAGGCTCGGGTGATACGGTGATCGAGTTAACTCCCTCCAATTTTTCAAAGGAAAATGGGATTGTGGTTTTAGAGTTATATGTGAGGAATGGCCAGACAAAGGCAAAATCCATCTGGCGCGGTTTTGATTCCGGGCTTGAGGGTTTATGTAAGAATTACGGTGTGGAAGTGGAACCGGAAGAAGGAACTAAGCCATCCGAACCGAAACCGGTTCAAAAGCAGCCCTTCAAAGAACCTGAAAAGGCTCCGCCTGTTCCTGAAAATAAGATCATCCTAGAAAAGGTAAAGGGTAAGATCAATCTCGAAAAAGGGCAAAAGCCGGTGATCATTGAAAAAACACCGGAAATTACGGCTACGGTGTCCTGGAAGACTGGAACTGATTATGATATCTATGCGTTAGTCTATACGAAGGATGGCAAGCAGATCGATGTAGCGATGTTTGGGGCAGGCGGAACACCTCCGCTCAGAAGGTTTGCCAACGGAGCAGTGGAACATATGGGAGATGTCGGGAGGGATAACCGGTCAACGAAGACAGAAGTGATTAAATTAAGGTTAACTAACGATATCCTAGCAGTCGTGCCTGTCGTTTACTCTGCCCAGTCTAACGGAACGGGTTCCTTCTACAGATACAAGGTGTCGATGAGCATCGATAATCATAATGGAACCTCCGTTACGATCTCCGCCAAACATGCCAATGACAACGACCGGATCTATACCTGTGTGCCGGGAATCCTTCATAACAAGCCGGATGGAGTGATCATTAGTCCGCTGGAGCTGTATAGTTTCCCGAACTCAGAGTATAGGCCTAAACTTAGGATGGGACCATCTAATATGGTAGAAGTAGTAATGGATGCAGGTCCGATAAATGATTACAAATAAAGTAGAAACATCTTAAAAAAGCGGACTTACCCAGTATACTGAACTGTAACCCGAATAATGGACACTTATAAAAAAGTCCCTTATTCGGGTTTTTTGTGTTCTTTTGCAATAAACCCGTTATATCACACCATCAGTAGACGACATTTCCAAATTGGCCAGTAGCTATGAAATAAATGCTCTCCAGTAACTATTAGGCTAATCGATCATTGACAGCCAACAGACGGTAAAGGACAAGCTGAAGATATTTTTGGAGGAAAACAAGCTGATGAAATCATGGTAATTACTATGAAAAAGGCCCTTCTGTATAAAATACAGAAGGGCTATTTTTTTATGGTGATCAAGAAACTAGCAACTTATCTTTACTTATCATCGTTTAATACGTGCAAGCAAAAATCTAGATCAACCTGTAGATGGTTCAGCATAAGTTTCTGTCTTTTTGACAATCCATTTCCTTTATAGCATTGGATATTTCTTCATGTTCATCAATTAGGAAGGGACATTGGAAGGAAATTAGTGATAGAGAAATACAAAGACTTCAAAATTTCGGTATTTTACCCCCATAATCCTTTTCGTATTAATCGTATTTTTATAATACGATCATACATAAAACATAAGGGGAATTATATGGAAAAACTAACCAAGGGAGCCCTTGCTATGGTATTAGCGGGATCTGTTACGTTTTCTGTCACCAACGCGTTGTTAGTCGATGAATCTTCTAAACGATTAACAAAAGATAATGCTTTAATTATATCCGGAGTCCAAAAAAAGCGGAAATTGACCATGAAGAAAAAACGGTGAAAGATCAAACGCCAACATCTAATGTGAAAGACGGTCAAACGAAAATTTCTCATGATATTCCTGCTTCCCAAGAGGCTTTTAAAAATAGAGACAAGAGTGATATTGCTATAGCAGACATTCAACAGGATATGGAAAAAATCAGCAAGAGTACTACAACAAATCCTGCTGTAAAAAAGGTAACTGTGACAAGTATAAAAGCACCAACGAGAACAACTGCATCCAAGGCGACCGGAACTAAAGCAACAAGTGTAACCACAAAGCCTGAGGCAACAACGAAACCTGCGACAAGTCCAAAAGCACCAACGAGAACGACTGCATCCACAGCGACGGGAACTAGTTCAACAAGTGCAGCTGCAAAGCCTGAAGCACCAACGAAGCCTGCGACAAGCCCAAAAGCACCAACGAGAACGACTGCACCCACGCCGACGGGAACTAATTCAACAACTGCAGCCACAACAACAGCCAACCGTGGACAACAAGTTTCTACAGCCGCACAAGAAAAGGCTGCGAGTCTTCGGGATCAAAAAGGAAACAACGGAAAGGAAATGTAATTCTTTCAAAAAGGGTCACCAAAAGAAGGTGATCCTTTTTCTGTTCTAAATTATATAAAAAAAGGCCTTCCCCAAGTGGGAAAGACCTGTGCGAAGTTTCCATTAGATAGTTTCCTTAACCTCCACAATAGAGGTTTCCTGAGTTACATTACCTTTTCGTTTTAGTTTATTCCAACCAACGGTTACTCCCTTTATTGCCGAGAAGATGGATTTTATCACCACATAAGTCATAAGCTGTTTGTACAAGATACGTTGCAGAAACAATGAATGTAGTGGTTTAGGACTTTCTTTCTCCAAACGAAACGCATATAGTGAAGTAAAGAAATCCAGCAAGTAAAATAGAATAAACACTATAACTGCAATTTCAGGCTGTGTGTTAAAAAGGGCTATAATGAACAATATATCTGCAAGAGGAGATATTGTTTGATAAATATATTGGAAAAGCCACATGTTTGGAAGGGCGATATATCCTAATGAGTTATGTTTTTTATTGAATAAAGCCCCACGATGTTTCCATAAGCATTGTAACGTACCATAAACCCATCGGTAACGCTGTTTTGCCAAACTTTTAATATCTTCAGGCACTTCTGTAAAGGCATAAGCCTTTTCTTCAAATTCAATCTTTTTCCCATTGCGCAAAAGAGTAAGAGTGATATCGGTATCCTCTGCGAGTGTATCCTCTTTAAAGAATCCAACTTCTTCTACCGCCGTCTTTCTCCATGCACCGATCGCACCTGGTACAACCGTTATGCAATTGAGAGCTGCAAAGGCCCTTCTCTCTAGGTTAAAGCCTGTTACATATTCGATATGCTGCCAGTTTGTGAGGAGGTTCCCCCTATTGCCGACCTTTACATTACCCGAAACAGCAGCAACATTTTCATTATTAAAATGGTTAACAAGCAATGAGATGGCATTTTTAGCGATGAGAGTATCAGCATCAAGTGTAACCACAATTTCCCCTTTTGCGTCTTTAATGCCAAGATTAACAGCGGAAGATTTTCCTCCATTCGTTTTTTTAATTAATCTGACGAGTGGATGGTTTGCATATGTTTCTTGAACCATAACAGCAGTTTGATCCTTTGATCCATCGTCAATAATCAGTATCTCGAAGGCGGGGTAATCGCTGGATAAAATAGAATTAACTGTTTTGCAAATTACTTTTTCCTCGTTATAGGCAGCAATAACGACACTGACAAAAGGTGTAAAGCTAGGGTCTATCTGGGTCTCTTTATACCTTTTTACCTGTTTTCTAGAAAGGAAAATGAAGATAGCCAGCCGCAAGATTCCTAAAAGGATAGCTGAGTAGAACAGGAAGCTTATTCCCAATTGCCAGCCTTGCATGACCTTGAATACAGCCTTGTCATAGACCGAATAAGGGCTGTTCTGATCAGCAGGGGGCATAATCTGACTTTTACTTTTTTCAATTAGATCAGCAATGGTGGTAAATGTGTAGCCGCGATTTTTAAGTTCTTTAATAATTATAGGCAGGGCTTTTACAGTGTTAGAACGGTCACCACCAGCATCGTGCAGCAAAATCACATTTCCTTCTGACAGCTGATCCAATACCCGATTGACAATTTCATTACTAGAAAGTTTTTGCCAATCGCCAGAGTCAATCGATTTATCAACCATGGTATAACCCATTTCCTGTGCTTGCAATATAGGCACCTGTTGGCTCTTTTTGCCCAGTTCCGTATCCGACACATAAGGCGGGCGGAAAAGGGTCATCGCATGGCCTGTAATTTCTTGAAATAGACGTTGATTTGCATTTAGTTCCATTCTCAAGCGAGATGGCGTAATGGATGAAATATCAGGATGGGTAAATGTATGGTTGCCTATTTCATGGCCTTCCTTATTTATCCTTTTAACCAATTCTGGATGCATCAAAGCATTCTCTCCAACAATAAAGAAGGTCCCTTTAATATGATTTTTGTCCAAAATGTCCAATATTTGTGGTGTATAGGTTGGATCTGGACCGTCATCAAAGGTAAGGACAACTTCCTTCTTTTGGGATTTTCCATACCGGGCCATCTCAAAAGGCTTTGGTAATTTATCATAGGTTTCAGTTTGTACCAACCCACTTGAATCCAATTGAATCGTTCTTTCGCCTTTTTCGGATGGAGTAACTTTTAAAATCTCCCCGGCACCTGTATAGAGGCCAGATTCAGGACTTTCCACGGTTTTAAGGGCATTGGATGGATTAAGGATAACCTCTGGTTTGTTAATGTATTTCCAGATAGAAGGATCTTCCGAACCGAGACGCCAAAGCGCTATTCCTCTTGAGCCGCTATCTATTGCCAACTTCATTTGATTATAAAATGTAGCAGCATCTAAAAACCAAACAATATGGTTTTTTCCGTTTTTCTTGTATCGTAAATAAGGGTTGCCTGTTTCCTTATTCCAATGGATTTTGAGATTGGTTCCACTGCCCAATTCCAAGATATCACGGAACGTCATGTCAACTGCGGGCTTGCTGGAGTTTTCTTCCCAATCGTAACCGTAGCTTCCTAAACTCACAATCAATTTTTCGGAAGGAATATTGAGTTGGTTTAAACTCTCTTTCACCCAATCATTTGGAGCTACAGGTCCAGGGTTACTCATGGAGTGGTGCTGGTCATATAGCATGACAATCATTCGGTCTGTGCTTTTTGCTAAAGCTTCATAGTCAAAACTATTGTTATTCGGCGGGACATCCATTGTGACCATAAAGCCATGTTGATGAAATGCTTTATCAACTTTATTCATGAATCGATTGAAATGATCTCTGTCATTTGGATTGATATCTTCAAAATCTATATTAATCCCGTCAAAGTCATTCATTCTCACATAAGACAGCATATTTTTAATAAAACGGTCTTCAGCACCGGGAGTAGTAAATAACCGATGCAGTATATCGCCATCCCACTTATTTTTGTTAAAATTGCTAACTAATGGAAGGATCATAATATCATGTTCTTTTGCCTCTGTAACAATAGACCTGTCAATGCTTGTTTTAAGGGTAAGGTCAGGCGTTAGCTGCATCCACTCGGGCACTAATGTTGTAATAGAATCTATATTTTTATTGAAAGACGCTTTACTGTTTTTATCCCAATTGACATAAAAACCATAAACTTCTTGTTTGCTATCAATTTGTTTTCGGTTCAATCGCCCCATACTATTTTGTATAGGAGGGGAAGGGTTCGATTTTTGAACCTGCGAAGCAAGCTCTTCTTCATTGAAACTTGTATTAATCGGCTCAATCCCGCTCTCTACTTTGCTCTTATTGTGCAATTGCAGTTCTGTGAATACTGGGTTAGTATTAATGCTTTCAATAAAAAAAGTTGAAACTAAAACAATTAATCCAGCAAAGCCTACCCCCATTCTTCTAATAATGGACCAGCGTCTTTTTGAAGGATCAAGGAAAACATGTTCTTGATTTCGCTCCCTTTTTTTCACACCTAAATTGTAAAACCAGTGGAAGAAAAAGTAGCAGACAAGGCCAATCAAGCCTCCAAAGGCCCCTGATACAAGGATTTTTGAAGATTGTATTTTAGTTTTGAGCTCAGAAAATAGCCAGTAATCTTCCATTTCAAGTAAATCTAGAAGGGGTAAATCACGAATATTAGGAATAAAAATAGTAATCAACGTTCCAAGGAATAAGGCGATGATATTAAGACGAAACAAAAGTGAAAAAGCAAGTAATAATGGAATTCTTAAACTATCTAAAGGTAAAAAGGCCAGAAAAAAACCAAGTGTGCTCGCAACCGCTCCTGCATTTCCAGTGACAGGTGCAAACAATGATCTGACAATCCACCTAAAAACTCGATTCACATAGATTCCTCCTCATAGGTGTAGTGTCGAAAAATGTATAACTATTTTTAATAAATTGATTTTATACAATTAAAATCTTATAAATATTAACAGTATTTATCCTAAACGTCGCATTTCCAACGGACTTTCGACAAAAAATGAATAACAACAAAATCTTAGATAGCTATTTTAAGATTTTGGGGGTAGACCGATAAATATTTTTAATTTTAAATGGTAATTAATTATGATTAGAGGTTTTTATGTAAAAGGGTGAGGTGTAAATATGAAAAGAAACGGTGCATATAAAAATGCACTATCCTTTTTCATACTATCTTCTAAAACTAAGAGGAAAAAGTAATCTATCAAAAGCGCCATTTATTGGGGGCCTTTTTATTTTTCCATCCGAATCAGAACAGGTTGGTATCAATATAGATTCTCTACAGTGAACCGTATCATAAGTAAATGAGGTTTTTATTATACCAAGCTGTATGGATGTCCTCTTCCAGAATAAAAAAGAAGATATAACAAGGCAGCTATTTTATTAACCAGAATTTTGGACAAATTCCCGCTTAAGATCAGAACTAATCATATTAATGAAGAGGATTATTTTTTTTGAGTTTTTTTTATAGATGCTTTTAAAACCAAAAGACAACCGAGGTACTCCAAAAATTACTCGGTTGTCTTTTGGTTTATTTATTTTTATATACCAATCGCCTCAATAACATTTCCAATGGACCATTCAGATTATTTTTTTCCAATAAAGTCGCCAAAACGACAGAAAGGGTCCAAATCCCCACTGCAATCATAGCAGCTATATCGTTACTCACATGTCCTCCTAAATCAAGTGCTACTGGTGATAGGAATAGAACGAGCATGGCCTCATTCCATACATAGAATGTTAAAGAACGTTTCCCTAAAGCCATTAAAGAATGGCTAATGCGCCCTGGCTTTTTTAACCTTGCCCCGATTATTCCAAAAATTGCCGCATAGGCTAATCCTCCAGCGATTCCTGTTAACATATGGAGTCCGGATATTAAACCTGCTATAAAGAAACTAGGGTACCATAAGCTCCCTAAAAAGGATAAAGGTAAAGCTCCAAGTAAGGAGACAGTCAATCCTATAAAGGTTATGAAATAAAGCGTTCTTAAATGTTGTTCAGGTTTTGTTAAAAACTGATATCTAGCAATCCACATTCCTACTAAAATGGAAGGAAGAACAGGAAACATAAAATGAATCATGATCGGAATTATAGGAAAAGAAATCAGGGTTAACATCGTTGTGCTTAGGTATGTGTCTGTGGCTGAAACCTCTGGAGCAAAACCATAACTTCCGATTTCTTGCATGTTGAAGCCCCATATTATAGGAGTAAAAAGACAATAGATTAAAGTGATAATCGTAAACGTTCGTATTAGTGCTTTGATCTCACGTGTTAATAGCCAGCTAACGAGAAGCCCGGCTACACCGTATGCCATTAGAATATCTTGACCGCCAATGAAGACCGCTAACATGATCCCAAATAGAATCAAATACCAAGAACGTCGTCGTATTGTTTTTAAGGCATCTCTTTCTCTTTTTCCTTTAGAGATTTGACTTTCAAATGACAGTACGAAACCATACCCTAATAATACTGCAAACATCGCTCTTGCCCGATTATCAATAAAGAACATGCCAAAAAGGTTCACGACTTGATCAAAGAAGCTTATGCTTTCCGCCCTTTGCATAATCCCGGGTTCAGAGGTGTACAAATACAGTGGGGCATGTGCGAGTGCAATGAGCAGTAGCATGGCACCTCTTGCTAGATCTAATGAAACGGCACGTTTTTTTCTTTCTGCTGTTTTATTGTTTAAGGGAACGGACATACTGATCTTCTCCTTGTTCTTTTACAAATACCCCTAGCTCGTAAATGCTTCGCTTTTTTAGTATTTTTTTCCCGAATTGCATTTCGTCTTTCATACAAAATAGTATTTACACTTGAACTGAATCGCTCATCCTCTACTTTCCATAGGCTATATTCCTGTTTATAAGGATCTTGTTCCACCCATGGGAAGCTGTGCATTAAAAAAGTATCTTTAATTCTGCTTGGGCTAATATCAGATGTTTCACGTAACCATTCTCGATCTGCTTGATCCATGACGACTACTTGACGCTTGTCTGCAAAAACGGCTTTTGCATGAGACCTTGTTATTTGTTTTTTTGGTCATCCTTACTAATATAAATGCTTTCTGATGTAATTCTCATCTTTAAAGCTTCACTATAAATGGTTAAAGATAATAGAATTCCAACAATGACGCCAATAAACATAAAAATTACTGATAGCCAAAAAGGATTAATAGAAATTAAAAGCTCTATTAATTTTGAATCAGATAAAAAAGGGAGTCTTTTAATAATTTCTAACAATCTGGGTAAAAACCATCCGATTATTCCTAAAAGGATAGGGCTTAAGATCATTAGTAGCTTTTCCCAAAAACCTAGTCCAATGACAGATGTATTTTTCATGGGTAGTCAATCTTGATTCAAACATAAAAAAATAGAATTACGTAAGTGGTTTAAAATAATGCCGCTATGGAATTAATTCAAGCAGCAAAAGTTTACTTTAAATTTAGAAAATTATATTTGCAATTTTGCTATAATGGAAACAACTATTCATTTCTAATAATGACATTTTATTTGAAAGTGGTGATATGTTTTGTTGAAGTTAGGTTTAAAATGTTCATACTATCCGGAACAATTGTATGACCGCTTACGATATAAGCCAGATATTATTGAACTGCATTTAAATGAGGACGATTTATTTAGAGACAAAAGAAAACAATTAGAAAATACCATTTCAATGCTTTCAAACCAAGGTTGTGAGGTATATTTACATCACCCTTCAAAATACAATGAAAGATATTTAGATATTTCCCACGAACGGAAAGAAGATTATTTTTTCTTTCATTTATCTACAAGGATTCTTGCCGATATTTGTTTATCACATTCTATAAAATGTGTGATTCATCCTCATTATAAATTAACTTCCACCTCTGCTATTAATAAAGCAAATAATGATAATATGATAAAGGGAATAGAACAAATTTTATCCTACGGAAAAGATGTTTTTCTATGGGAAAACTCCATTTATGGTCTTTTTACTGCCCAAAACCAGAATTGGTTCGAAGACATTGTTAGACCATTAAATTTGCCATTGGCTTATGATATTAGCCACGCCTTTATCTCCTTCAAAGGTGATAATAGATTATTGTTAGAGCAGATAGAAAAATTAGATTCATATATTCAATATTTCCACGTTGTAGATAGCGAAGGTCAGCAACATGATGGATTACAACTCGGAACTGGAAAGA
Source organism: Bacillus sp. PAMC26568 (assembly GCF_014235785.1). GTDB lineage: Bacteria > Bacillota > Bacilli > Bacillales > Bacillaceae > Bacillus_P. The sequence continues at coordinate 63,233 of NZ_CP060137.1, forward strand.
TTAATTGGGAACCCATTCTTCCTTTTTTAATGAACAGACCATATATCTATGAAATTGATCTTAAAGATATAACAGCTGCAGTCGAAATGTATGAAAGCCATCTTTATTTACTTCATCTATCAAAACATACATATTTTTAGGCAGTATGTATACCCCAGCTTAACTAATTTACACTATCCATCTGCTTTTCCTGTTGCGGATGTCGGCCTTCATCATGCATTAATGCTAATTACAGAGCTATTTAATATAGGAAAAACTGAACAGCAAATTGAAGGTATGAAACAAATGAATGCATTTGGGCGTCTCGGTGAACCGCAGGATATACGATATTGATTTTTTAGTTAGTGAGAAATCTCAGTGGATTACCGGGTCAAACGATGCGTGTAAATGGTGTATTTAATTAACTTATTAACTTAGATGTTTATAAGCGATATAAAAAATTAAACCTCACTTACATCCACCAAGGCGAACCTTATCACAAATGACGCAAATTTTTAGTACTTGAGGCTCGGAAAAAAGAGAAAGCCCGGCTCAATTCTGAGTTCAGAGAGCAGGGCTTTTCCAGCATTATAGTACCTAGATGCTACCTTTTTTCCTGCTTTTAAAGAAACAACATTACATGCTGTTGTCCAATAAGTTCAGAACTTCTCGTCCAATTCGCTGCTGGTCACCTCTGATTCGCTGCACGCGGGCACTCTGCTCATAAATAACCTCCATTTATATTCGAGCTTCCTCACTGTTCACCGGCGAGTCCCGTGGAATTTCTTCGTATCCTTTTGGTTAAAGGTGTTCGCAGTTCGTTCCTTCCTCCATATACTGTCGGTGTTTCCTACCCATTGATGCAGGCAGTTCGCACATTCGCTCTTTGTCTCAAAATTTTTATGTGTATCCTTGATCACTGCCAGGCCCTTTTTTTGCTCTAAGGAAGATGTAAGTATAGTGTGCCCCAAAAGTAAACCAGATTCCCGCAGCAAACAAAAAAACGGACCGAGCAGCCAGCTCTTGCTCTTTAAAGGCAGAACAGTTGTTGTATCCGGGTCAGGTAATGTTTCCATTTATGCGATCGAAAAAGCTGCGCAGTAGCAAAAAAATGATTACTAAGTGCTATAAGTCCACTTGCTTAAAGGGTGCCTGCTATGTGTGGAAAACGGTATAATAAGCTTGAAGAAGTAGACATTAAAAAGGCGCTGCATTGTGTTTTCATGGCATGTAGATAACTAAAATAACATTAATTTTTATGGTTTTTGTTTCATAATAAGAGAAAAAACAAAAAGACAAAAGAAGAAAAGGAGAAGCTATGAAAAAGAGTAAAGAAGCAGGATGGAACTTAGATAATAGTTATGCCCGTCTGCCGCAAATATTTTTTTCCAGCAGCAAACCGACTACTGTAAGCTCACCGAAGTTAATTATTCTCAATAATCGGTTGGCTGTATCCCTGGGTTTGAACGTTGAGGCGCTGCAAAGCGAAGATGGCATTGCGGTGTTTGCTGGAAACCAGATTCCTGAAGGTGCTGCGCCTCTTGCTCAAGCTTACGCGGGGCATCAATTTGGGCATTTTAACATGTTAGGGGACGGCAGAGCGGTGCTGCTGGGCGAGCAGATCCCGCCCCAAGGTGAGAGGATTGATATTCAGCTTAAGGGTTCAGGCAGAACGCCATATTCCCGAGGGGGGGATGGTCGAGCGGCACTCGGACCGATGCTGCGCGAATACATCATCAGCGAAGCCATGCATGCGCTTGGTATTCCTACCACTCGAAGTTTAGCAGTGGTGACATCTGGTGAGTCAATCATCCGCGAAACCGACCTGCCTGGTGCAATTCTGACCCGTGTGGCTGCCAGTCATCTGCGCGTCGGTACCTTTCAATACGCTGCAAAATGGGGCACTGTTGAGGACCTCCGGATCCTGGCTGACTATACACTAGAGCGTCATTTTCCAAACATTGAAGCTGATGAGAGCCGATATCTTTCGCTTCTTCAAGAAGTGATCAAACGGCAGGCTGAGCTTATTGCCAAATGGCAGCTCGTTGGCTTTATTCATGGGGTCATGAACACAGACAACATGACCATCAGCGGAGAAACCATTGATTATGGTCCTTGCGCCTTTATGGATGCCTATGACCCGGAAACGGTATTCAGTTCCATTGACATTCAAGGCCGCTATGCCTATGGCAATCAGCCGAATATTGCCGGGTGGAATCTCGCTCGATTTGCTGAAACCTTATTGCCTTTGTTGCATGAAAATCAGGAGCAGGCTGTCAAACTGGCTCAGGATAAGATTTCAGATTTTCCTGAGTTGTATCACTCTAATTGGCTCGCGGGAATGAGAACAAAACTTGGGATATTTAACGAAGAGACTAATGATGATGCTCTTATTAATGGTCTTCTCAGTATGATGAAGAAGTATCGTGCCGACTATACCAATACCTTCCGCGCATTAACTTTTGATACGCCGGATACGGTCCTGTTTGGGACTCCAGAATTCACTCAGTGGCATGAGCTCTGGCAGGCGAGACTAGGCAGACAGCAGGAATCGAAAGCCTCTTCGAATCAGTTGATGCAAAACAGCAATCCTGCACTAATCCCACGGAACCACAGGGTAGAAGAGGCACTGGAAGCAGCAGTGGAACGAGGAGACTACAGCGTGATGGAACGGCTATTGGATGTTCTTTCAAACCCTTACGCACACTCCGCCGAACAGGCTGAATACTCCACACTGCCTGCATCAGCAACACCTTACCGAACCTATTGCGGTACATGATATGTAAGCATTAGAGAAATTGGCAAAGGTTCTTTCTGTTTTTCTCAATCAAGTTGATACTTTGTTATTAAAATAATGCTGCCCCCTCTTGAGGCAGCATTATTTTCCCTTTCTAGTTAGGATTAGTTACAGGTTTTGGAAACAGTATTAGATGATAAAAGTGAGTCTTAAATAAAGCATCATATTATAGAAACTATAAAAATTGATAACCAAGAGAAAACTTTTAGACTAGAATAATTGAAACAGGTGGATAAACATGGTTAAAACAATAGTAGAAAAACTAAACTTACAAAAATATAAAAATGCAGCTGTCTTGCATTTACCAAACGGTGCAAATTATTTAGCTGAGTTAGCAGATTATGATACAGTACTTGCCGATGATAAGACATATGATCTCATTTTTGCTTTTGTCCTGGATATGGCCTCTTTAAAAGAGCTCGTAAACAAAGTTATTGAAAAAAATTATCTAAATAAAAACGGCTATATCTTTTTGGCTTATCCTAAGAAGGGAAATAAAGTATATCCAACGTTTATTCATCGTGATGATTTATTAGATGGGTTAGAGGCCGTTGAAAATGGTTATGTTTGGTCAAGCAACATTAAATTTGCACGCATGGTGGGATTGGATGATGTGTTTACGGTTGTCGGTCTAAAAGAGGACTCTCAAGGCAAAAATCAGTCATCTGCAAAAGCAAGTCAATGTGTTGATGATTATATAGAATTTATTTCAGAAGTGGAAAAAGATTTGCAAGACGCTCCAGATTTACTCGCTTTCTATCAATCACTCACTCCAGGGTACCGAAAAGATTGGGCTCGTTTTGTATATAGCGCTAAACAAGATGCGACAAAAGCAAAACGGCGTGATGAAATGAAAATGATTCTAGGTGAAGGTTACAAGAGCCGGGATTTATATCGCAGGGAAAAATAATGGTGTAAGCTCGAATGGTCACAACCCGAAGATAGCAAAACAATAGTGGGAGGCACTAAAAATAATTAATGCTATACTTGCTGGATATATTTGATATCTAAAAAGGAGTTAAATACCGCATGAAGTATATGAAATCACAGATGAAACAGCTGATCAAAGATAATGAAGAGCTGCAAAAGCGCTTAAAAGAGCTGATGAATGAACATAGTCTTGAGAAAAACTTTGCCCTTAAAGCTTTGTATCACGCAGAAGTTGCAGAAGGCGGAAAGTATCAGTTAGCATACCAAGCACTTGACTTGCCTAAAGGGTAGGTCATTTTATTGTTTAGAGACCAATGGATTGCTGAGAAAACAAAGCCTGCATAGAATGCGGCTGGAAGGCGAATAGCAGTAAAGAAATCCATATATAGGCAAACAAAGGCTCCAGCCGCAGCTGGAGCCTTACCTATTCCTTCTATAATGCTTCCTTAATCACTTTCTTATAATACAGGACAGAAAGCACTCCAAAAATCGAGTACAGCCCCGTATACAAGACCATAACAATAATCATTGGACTCCAGACTTCTGCTCCGAATAGAAACCAGCCTGATTGCACGGCGAAATAACTGTGCAAGAGACCAATCACTAATGGGATCCCAAAACTGAAAAGCTGTTTGGCCTGTATGCCTTTCAGCAAGTCTCCCTGAGTAAATCCAAGTTTCCTTAGAATGGTGTAGTTCGGTTTTTCCTCTTCGCTCTCACCCATTTGCTTAAAGTATAGAATACAGCCAGATGTCACGAGAAAAGATAAACCAAGGAAGCCGACGATAAACATAACGAGTCCCATATTTTTCTTTTGGCTGCAGCTGATTTCGAGCTGAGAATCGTTTGGTGCGTTTTCATTCAGCTTCAATTTCTTAAACAGTGTGTTGGCTTCTTTTACTTCTTCTTGTTTTGCAATATCAATGCCGATATAGGTAGAAGCCGGCTGTTGAATTTCAGGGTTTATGTCTTTTTTCAGCCACTTAAAGACAGAGTCATCCACGATCGCAGCGGGAAATCCCCCATTGGTAAAATACCATGAGATCGGATAGTCTTTTTCTAATCCTAAATAGGTTTGGGGGATGGTTTTTGTTTTACCGATCAGCTCAATGTTTCCGGAATCGTTCATTGGCATGAACTTCTGGAGTAAATCGCTGTACCCCGTAAAGACAATCTCATTCTTTGATAGATCTTTTCCTTTGACCGATTTTTCACTGATGACAGGCAGAGTCATCTTATTTGGATCAAAGTTCATTTCATCCAGATTTGTATTCAGAATGTCCTTTACATTCACATCAGCCATGACAATCTCAATTTTTTCTTCTTTGAAAGCTATGTCATCAGCTTCAAGAGCTTTTTTAAACCGTTCAGCACTTTGATCATCTGTAATGGAAAAGTCAGCTGGCACTTGGTTCTGAGCTGTTTTTTCCGCAGAATAGTATGAAATGTAGCTCAAAGACAATAAGCCAATCGCAAGCGCCGACACGGTCGTAATGATCGTTAACAGCAGGGCGTTTGATTTCATCCGGAACATAATCGATGAAAGGGAAAGCACCTCGCCAACTTTTAAATATCCGTCTTTTTTCTTGCGGATCATATGAAAAATAAAGCTGACGGATCCTTTATAAAAGAGGTATGTTCCAAGAATGACAGACCCGAGTATAAAAATCATGGCACCAAAAAGAGCGGGCATGGTTTTGAAATCTCCGCCAAACAATCTTGATGAAACAAAGTAGCCTGCAGCAATCAAAATCATGCCAAGGATACCGATTGCAATCTCAAAGAAAGACATTTTTTTTACTTTCTCTTCTGCGGATGACAGAACTCTGAATAGAGCCAGAATGCTTTGTCTTTTAATAAACAGATAGTTCATCAGCATAATGAGAAGGTAAATCACGAAAAAAACGGCAAGTGTCTGCAGGAATGCCTGCATGGAAAAATGAAGGGCTGCTACCTCGTCGACACCCGTTATCTTAAACAAAATCATCATAATTAATTTGGAGACAGAGAACCCAGTAAGAATACCGAGTATCAGTGATCCAAAGTAAAGAAGAAAGTTTTCTGCTGTTAGAATGCGGAAAATCTTATTTTTGGTCATGCCAATCAGCTGAAACAAGCCAATCTCTTTGCTTCGGCGTTTAATGAAGATGTTATTGGCATATAACAAAAAGATCGTAACGATTGCGACAAGCAGAATGGATGCTGAGCGAATCGCCGCTCCCCCTTTAATGGAGCCCTCCACTTGATCCATTGACGGGTCATATTGAAGGGTGACAAAAGCAAAATAAAGTGCCACGCTGAAAATCAGCGCAAAGATATAGAGATAGTAGTTCTTCAGATTTTTCTTCAGGTTCTGGAAGATGAGCTGATTAATGTTCATACTGCACACCGCCTAAGACGCCTTGTGTTTTGATGATATCTTTGAAGAAAGCCTGTCTTGTTTGCTCCCCTTTATTCAATTGTGTGTAGATTTGTCCGTCTTTTATGAAGATGACTCTGCTGCAGTAGCTTGCCGCTGCCGGGTCATGCGTGACCATGACAATCGTTGCTTTTCGTTTTTCATTTAGTTCAGTTAATTTATTCAGCAAATCTGCAGCGGATTTGGAATCGAGCGCACCCGTTGGTTCATCGGCGAAGATAATGCTGGGTTCATGAATGAACGCGCGGGCAGCTGACGTGCGCTGTTTCTGTCCGCCTGAGATTTCATTCGGATACTTGTCTTTTAACTCGTAAATGCCGAGTTCTTCAGCTAATGCATGGAATTTCTGGTCTGCTTCCTTTTTGGGTATTTTTGCAATGGAAAGGGGCAGCAGGATATTTTCTTTAACGGTTAATGTGTCCAGCAGATTATAATCCTGAAAAATAAATCCGAGATGATGTTTTCTGAATTCAGCAAGCTGTTTTTCTTTCATTGCAGTCATCTCTTTGTTTTCAATCTGGATGGTTCCCCCGCTTACTTTATCAATGGATGACAGGATATTGAGCAGCGTCGTTTTTCCAGAACCAGACGCACCCATAATGCTGACAAATTCACCTTTTTGAATGGTGAGATCAATTCCTTTTAATACTTCCTGTTTATTGAATTTATTTCCGTAGCTTTTATGAAGTTTTGCAGCTTCTAAAATGGCCATCGTTTCTTCCTCCTCTTATTTCGTTAATTCTATTATAAAAAGGAGAAAGGTCCTTTTCCTTTTAATGTGCGAACAAAATAGAAAAGCATGTGACATTCTTGTCACACGCTAATGACGGCTGCAAAATCATTTCTTTTTGGGAATGTTAGGGTAAAAGTTGTTTCAGTGTGAGTGATTGACTGTGCTTCAATATCGATCAGAAGCGGTATGGCTGCTTTTTTAGCCAAATACAGCCCCATTCCTGTAGCCGCATGGTCATGATGGTTTACAGTCGATGTGAAGCTTTTATCGAATATGCGGGGCAGGTCCTTTGGATCAATGCCCCGGCCGAAGTCTTTCACCTCAAGCCTCGTTTGAGCATTTTGCTGAAAGCTTTTAATGATAATGTCTGATGCCTCGCTGTATTTCACCGCATTCGTTAATATCTGTCTAATAATAAATGCTAGCCATTTCGCATCACTAAGGACTTCTTTTTGCTCAAGTTGAATGTCAAAACCAATCCCTTTTTGAATACACCATGCTTGAAGGGTTTTAATTTCACTGAAAATCACGCTTTCCAAATCAACCGTTTCAATGTACAAATCATTTTCGATAAAAGGAATCCGTTTTTGATGCAGCTGCTGGTCAAGCAAAAGGTGAATCCGCAGCCATTCATATGTCAAATGAGTTTTCAACACATCGTCATCCATGCGTTCGATCATTAAATGCATGGCAGTAAGCGGAGTCTTCACTTCATGAATCCAAGATAGCAGTTCATCTTTTTCCTGTTCATGCAAAATTCTGTTATGCAAAGCATCTTTTTTCAGCGCCTGTGCCTGTTCGCTTAGCGCCTTTTCAACCAATTGTTCAAATGGGCTTTCCGGAGCTGGAATGCTTGATAAATCAAGGTTGTTTTCCCGTTCCTCCAGACTTCTATAAAAAGCAGTTTCTATATTGTACCGAACGGCTAAGAAGACAATAAAAGAGACCATGGAAAGAAAAACAATATACAGGACTGACTGTACGGGTATTGCTGAGTCAATGAAAGCGATAAAGAGTATAAAAAAATGGATCATAATAAAAAACAGAATCCAGCTGAGGCGCTCTTTCAAAAAACGGCGGATCATCCCGTTTCCTCTTCTGCCGCAAGATATCCCTGGCCTACTTTTGTCTCGATAAAACGGCCAAGGCCAATCTCATCCAGGCGCTTTCGCAGGCGATTGACATTCACTGTTAATGTATTGTCGCTTATGAAGCGTTTATCATCCCACAGGCTGTTCATAAGTTTGTCTCTGGTGACAATTTTGTTTTTTTGTTCAATCAATAGTTTGAGAATGAACATTTCATTCTTTGTCAGTTCAACGGAGCCGGTTTCATTTGTAACCGTATTTCTCTCATAATCAACCGCAGCATTGCACCAGGTTTTCAAACTGACCTGCTCGGTATTATAATTGTATACACGGCGGAGAATCGCTTGGATTTTAGCAATCAGCACATCAAAGTGGAAGGGTTTTTGAACAAAATCATCGGCCCCAAGCTGCATGGACATGACCATATCCGTCGGATGATCGCGCGAGGACAGAAAGATGATCGGCACATTCGAATGGGACCGGATCATCCGGCACCAATGAAAGCCGTCGTATTTCGGCAGCTGAATATCAATAATGACCAAATCGGGTTTCACAGCTGAAAATTCCTGCATGACTTTATTAAAATCTGTTATACCATAGACATCATAAGACCACTGATTTAATCTTTCCTTGATTTCATTAAACAAGGTTAAATCATCTTCAATTAAAAGAAGTTTGAACAAGAGTTTCACCACACTGTCTGCTTTCTAGTAGTTCAAGTTTATAGCAAAAAATGGTCATTTTCCAGCTGAAAAAAAGACACCCTTCACAAAGGTGTCAGAATAAAAAGGATCATTAAGCAGAAGCATTTACTTCAGCCAGAACAGTCCGTTCCCTCTTCCCATGCAGAAAATAATAAAGAACAGAACTCGCAAAAACCACAAAGCCCAAAATCACATACAGAGTACTGTAGCCTGTCACCGGAATGACAAAACCAAGCAGATAAGGTCCGAAACCTAAACCTGCATCAAGAAAGATAAAGAAAGTCGAGGTGGCAAGTCCCATACGGTGAGGAGGCGTTAATTTTACCGCAATTGCCTGTGTCGTTGATTGCATGTTTCCGAATCCAAGACCGATCAGCACTCCGGACAGCAAGAAAACGAAGCTTGTGCTTGCCGTGCTGAGAAGGAACATACCTGCTCCAAACAGGAGGAAGGCAGGATACATAATGAAATTTGCCCCTTTTTTATCCATTAAACGGCCGGTAAAAGGACGGGATGCCAATACAGCCGCGGCATAGACGATGAAAAAGAAGCTTGCTGTGCTGACAAGATGAATGTCCATCGCATAGAAATTAATAAAGGAAAGGACACTTGAATAGCAAAACGCCACTGCAAGTGTAATAAATGCGATCGGCAAAGCTCTCGGCTCAACAAAATTTGAAAGTTTGAATCCTCGTACTTCTGCTTTTTTTACTGAACCATCAAGCGGGGGAACATACAAGAAAAAAGCAATGATTAAACTAATGACACCCAATGCAACACAGAAGGTAAAGATTGTTTGAAAACTTGCATGCTGACTCAAGTACAGCCCGATGAAAGGGCCGATGGCTGTTGCAAGAGTTGCACTCATGCTGTAGTACCCGATGCCTTCCCCTTTTCTCGAAGCTGGAATAATCTGTGCTATCATTGTTCCTGTTGCTGTACTCGCCATACCCAGTGTAATTCCATGAACAAGACGGTTAAAAAGAAGGAAGCCAAGGCCAAATTCAAAGAAATAAAAGGCTGTTGTCAGGGTAAACAGAATAAGACCCGTATACAATATTTTTTTTCGGCTGTTGGACACAATAAGCCGTCCAATGAAGAGTCGGCCAATTAATGCACCTATAATAAAAATTCCGGTTACAAGTCCCGCCTCACTCGTAGATGCACTGTATTCATCCACTGCAAAAACAGCAATAGTCACCATTAACAAGTAAAAAATTAATGTTAAGAAAAAATTGATGGACGACACGACAATAAAGTCTTTCGTCCATAGTTTGGATGTTGTCTGATTCACGTTTTTGCCACCTTACTCTCTAATATTGTTCCGAATATCTCCCATGATCCGGATTACCTCAAGCTGTTCTTCTTCTGAAATACCTTTTAAAATTTCCTGCTCATATTCATCGATTGTTACTCGAACAATCCCGTATAACTTTCTCCCATGGTCCGTAAGCTGCATTCTCTTTTCACGCTTATCTTTGCCGGGTATATGTTCTACATATCCCAATTCCTCTAGGCGGCTGATGGTTCTTGTAACGGTAGGCTTTTCAACACTTTGATAATCAGCAAGCTCAACAAGCGTAGCTGTTCCGTAATTCCATAAATAATGTAAAACAGACCATTGAGCTCTGTATAAATCGTGTTTGGCAAGCTCCATATTCAGTCTGTTTTCAAAAGGACGATATAACAGCAGAAGCTGCTGAAAAAATTTTTGATAGGTTTTTATAGGAAACACCTCATTAAATAAATAGTTACCCTTGATAACAGTTACTCTAGGTAACTAATATACCAGAGAAAGGAACGAATGTAAACCAGACTGTTTCATTTCCTTATTGACACAAAACGGGAATATATGTTATTTATTTAGTGGGTTAGCACTCTCAGATGCAGAGTGCTAAAAGGATATCTTGAAAGGAGAAGAACAGAATGGCAAAAATGCAGTTTAAAGCAGAATCTAAGAGATTATTAGACATGATGATCAACTCAATTTATTCTCAAAAAGAAATCTTTTTGCGCGAACTGATTTCTAATGCAAGTGACGCAATTGATAAAATCTATTACAAGGCTTTAATAGATGACAGCCTGTCATTTGATCAAAACCAGTATTACATAAAAGTAAGCGCAGACAAGGAAAAGCGTACTCTGACGATTGCCGATACAGGGATCGGGATGACAAAGGAGGAGCTTGAGAACAACCTTGGAACGATTGCCCAAAGCGGCTCACTTGCTTTCAAAAGCGAAAATGAATTGAAGGACGGACACGATATTATCGGCCAGTTCGGGGTCGGCTTCTACTCTGCGTTCATGGTGGCTGATGAGATTACGGTTACAACGAAGACTATCGGCAGCAGCGAAGCGTACAGATGGCACTCTGATGGCGCAGACGGATATACGATCGAGCCTTGCGAAAAAGACGAGGTCGGTACAAAAATTGTTTTAAGCATCAAACCAAACACAGATGACGATTCCTATGATGAATTTCTTGAAGAGTACCGTCTGAAGTCAATTATTAAAAAATACTCTGACTTCATTCGCTACCCGATTAAAATGAATGCAACCGTAAACAAGAAAAAAGAAGACAGCGAAAATGAATTTGAAGAGATCGTGGAAGAGCAGACCGTAAACAGCATGGTACCGATCTGGAGAAAGAATAAAAACGAGCTGACTGAGGAAGATTACGAGAATTTCTATGCAGAAAAGCACTACGGATTTGATAAGCCTCTTAAGCACATTCACATCAGTGTAGACGGGGCTGTGCGCTACAACGCCATCCTCTATATCCCTGAGCAGATTCCGTATGACTACTACTCTAAGGAGTTTGAAAAAGGGCTTGAGCTATACTCAAATGGCGTTCTGATCATGGAAAAATGCCCGGACCTTCTTCCGGACTATTTCTCATTTGTAAAAGGTATGGTCGATTCAGAAGATCTGTCCCTCAACATTTCAAGGGAGATCCTTCAGCAGGACCGCCAGCTGCAGCTGATTGCCAAGAATATTAAAAACAAGATTAAGAGCCAGCTGCAAACCTTGCTGAAAGATGAACGCGAAAAATATGAAACATTCTACAACTCTTTCGGAAGACAGCTGAAATACGGGGTGTACAGTGATTTTGGAGCGAACAAAGAAGATCTTCAAAACCTTCTGATGTTCTATTCTTCTAAAGAGAAAAAATTGATCACGCTTGATGAGTATGTTTCAGCGATGCCTGAGGATCAAAAGTACATTTACTATGCAGCAGGCGAAAGCACAGAACGCCTTGAAAAGCTTCCGCAAAAAGAAGTTGTGGCAGATAAAGGCTACGATATTCTGTATTTTACAGATGAAGTCGATGAATTTGCCATCCGCATGCTGATGACGTTTAAGGAAAAAGAATTTAAATCGATTTCCAGCGGCGACCTGGGTATTGAAGCAAGCGACAACGAAAAGAGCACAGAGACAGAAGAGCAGGATAACAAAGAGCTGTTCGAAGAAATGAAGAAAATCCTTGCCGGAAAGGTAAAAGACGTTCGCATTTCCAAGCGTCTGAAAAGCCACCCTGTCTGTATCGCAACAGAAGGCGAAGTCACAACAGAAATGGAAAAGATTTTGAAGGCTATGCCGAACAGCCAGAACATTAAAGCCGAGAAAATCCTTGAAATCAACAGCAGCCACGATGTCTTTGCTTCACTAAAAGATGCATTTGCAAATGACAAGGAAAAACTTGCGCTTTACACAAACCTGCTGTTTAACCAGGCTCTTCTCATTGAAGGACTGACAATCGAGGATCCGGTTGAGTTTACGAACGATATTTGCAAGATTATGGTATGAAAATAAAAGCAGGCAGGGACCATGTGGTTCCTGCCTGCTTTTTTGGGATTGAAGTTTTTCATAGCACATATCAAGTTTGTGTATAGCACAGGCATTAAGGAATTAAGGCTTAGAAGCGGCGTCAATCATCGGAATGGAACCCCTTTTAAAGGATCAAAGCCCAAAAAGTGGCGTCAAACGCCGTAATGGAACCAATTTTAATGGATCAAGCCTTAAAAAGTGGCGTCAATCACCGGAATGGAACCACTTTTAAATGAGCAAGGTTCAAAAAGTGGTGTCAATCACCGGAATGGAATCACTTTTAAAGGAGCAAAGTTCAAAAAGTGGAATCAATCACCGGAATGGAACCACTTTTAAAGGAGCAAGGCCCCAAAAATGGCGTCAATCCGGGGAATGAACCCTTTCTTAAGAACCGCACCTTCAAAAAAGATCATCAATCAGGTCCCAAGCTGCCGTTTCCTATTTCGGATGCATCTTAAATTTCAAAAACAGCTCATTATAATAAGCCAAATTCTTTTTGCCAAGGTTCTCATACACTTCCAGTTTTTCCGTCAGCTCAGGCGGCGGATAGAAGCGCTCGTCGTTTACCATATCTTCAGGCAAGTATTTTAAGGCTTCTTTGTTAGGTGTTGAGTAGCTGACATATTCGGTGTTTTCTGCGGCCACCTCAGCATCCAGCATGAAGTTAATGAACTGATGGGCTGCTTCCACATTTTTAGCTGTTTTCGGGATAACCATGTTATCGAACCATAAGTTTGAGCCTTCCTCAGGAACGACATACTCGAGATCTTCATTTTCATACATGATCTCGGATGCAACCCCAGACCATACAAGCCCAATTGCTGCTTCCTGATTTTCCAGCAGCATCCGGCTTTCATCTCCAACCACCGCTTTGACATTTGGAGTGAGGGAATCAAGCTTTCGTTTTGCTTCCTCTAAATGATCCTTATTCGTATCGTTAAGTGAATAGCCGAGGCTGTTGAGCCCCATTCCCATGACTTCTCTTGCCCCGTCAATCAGCAAGATCTCATTTCGCAGATCGGGATCCCAAAGGTCATTCCAGCTCGAGATTTTTTTTCCGTCTATCATTGTTGGATTATAGACGATGCCGACGGTTCCCCAGAAATAAGGAATGGAATATTTATTTTCAGGGTCAAATGGCAGATCCATAAACCGGTCATCAATATTTTTCAAGTTTGGAAGTTTTGAATGATCCAAAGGGATAAGTAAATCTTCCTGTCTCATTTTATCAATCATATATTCAGAAGGAACGGCAATATCATAAGTCGTTCCGCCCTGTTCAATCTTTGTCATCATCGCCTCATTGGAATCAAAGGTTTCATAGATGACTTTAATGCCTGTTTCTTTCTCAAAGCGGTCAACCAGATCGGAATTGATGTAGTCTCCCCAGTTAAAGATCGTAAGCGTGTTGCCGCTTGAGTAGCCCTGTGAAGAGTTTAATTCGGATACAGCATACAAAAGGATGCCTGACACGAGAATAATCGCGAAGAAAACGCGGACCAGCTTCTTCATTTTCTTACCCCCAATCCGCTTTGCTTATTTCGCTGTGTGATGAAGTAATACACAATTACAAGCAGGACTGTGAAAAGGAAAAGAAGAGTTGATAGAGCATTGATATTCAATGAGATTCCACGGCGTGCGAGAGAATAGATCTCAACTGACAGCGTGGTGAATCCATTGCCGGTTACGAAAAAGGTAACAGCAAAATCATCAAGCGAGAAGGTCAGTGCCATAAAGAATCCTGCAAAAATACCCGGTGTGATAAATGGCAAGGTCACTTTAGTCAGGACATTCCAGCTGCTTGCACCTAAATCTCTTGCTGCATCAAGCAAGGTAGGGCTCATCTCCATCAGTTTCGGCAGAACCATCAGGACAACGATTGGAACACTGAATGCAATATGAGATAAAAGAACCGAATAAAACCCAAGCTTGATTCCGGCCATCGTAAACAGGATTAAAAAGGAAGCACCAATAATAACGTCAGGGCTGACAATCAACACATTATTTAGTGATAATAATGTGTTTTTGGTTTGTCTGCTTTTAAACGAGTGAATGGCCAAAGCTCCCAGTACCCCAATGATTGTAGAAAAAAGGGCAGATAATAAAGCAATCACCAGTGTGTTCAAAACGATAATAAGCAGTCTGGTATCAGTAAAGAGTTCTTTGTACCAATCCAATGTAAATCCTTCGAAATTGTACATCGTTCCGCCGCTGTTGAACGAATAATACACAAGGAAAAAAATAGGCGTATAGAGAATGAGAAAAATCAAAATTAAAAAAATCCTGGATAAAGGGGATATTTTTTTATCCAACTTACATACCCCGCTTTCGATTTCCGGTTAGGAAGATAATCAGAAACATAAAAATAATCAAGAAGACAGCTATTGTCGACCCCATACCCCAGTCCTGCGTCACAAGGAAATGCTGTTCAATCGCAGTACCGAGTGTGATCACTCTGTTTCCCGCAATCAATCTTGTCAGCATGAACAGGGAAAGTGCAGGAATAAAGACCAGCTGGCAGCCAGCTTTGACGCCATCAATCGTAAGCGGAAAAATGACTCTGCGGAAGGCGGTCCAGCTGGATGCTCCCAAATCACGCGCTGCATCCAGCAAGGTTGGATTTACTTCATTCAATGAATTGAATATAGGCAAAATCATAAACGGTATAAAGATATAAACCGATACAAAAATGAAACTAAAATCGGTGAACAATAATTGCTGCGAACCAATGCCGATTGCTTCTAAAAAGCTATTAGCCACTCCATAAGTGCCGAAAATTCCTAAAAAAGCGTAGGCTTTTAACAATAAATTAATCCAGGAAGGGACGATAATCAGCAGCAGCCAGAGGTGCTTATGCTTTGTAAAAGTCAGCAAATAAGCAGTCGGGTATGAAATAAGCAGGGAAAGAGCTGTTATCAAAAAAGCATACCAAAATGAACTTAACGTCATTTTTAAGTAAACAGGTGTAAAGAAGTTTTGATAATTAGCAAACGAGAGATTTCCCTCTATATCAATAAATGAATAATAAAGAACAAGAACAATTGGTGCGATTACAAATAGAACAATCCAAAGAGCATATGGCACCATATATAAATTTCGGGTCAGTTTATTTTCCATGCTCTTCTCCATCCGTATAGGACTCTAGACGTTTGTCGAATTCTTCCTCAGTCTCCCCGAAACGCATAACGTGAATGGCTTCCGGATCGAAATAAAGGCCAATTTCATCTCCAACTGTTGCTTTTTTTGTAGAATGAACAAGCCACTCATTTCCATCCTGGTCATAGCTGCTGATTTCATAATGAACACCGCGGAATAGTTGAGAATCAACTCTCACTTGGAGCTTTCCTCGATCTTGAGAAGTAATTTCCAAATCCTCCGGCCGGATGACAATCTCAACTGGCTCGTTAGGATTTAAGCCCTGATCGACACATTTAAATTTCCTTCCTGTGAATTCCACAAGATAATCTTCAAGCATCGTCCCTTTTACAATATTTGATTCACCAATAAAATCAGCAACAAATCGGTTGATCGGCTCGTCATAAATATCTGTCGGAGTACCGCTTTGCTGAATTTTCCCTTTGTCCAAAACAAAAATTTCATCTGACATAGCGAGCGCTTCTTCTTGATCATGTGTCACGAAAATAAATGTAATTCCGAGTCTCTGCTGAAGTTCCCGCAATTCATACTGCATTTCGGTACGAAGCTTTAAATCCAATGCAGATAACGGTTCATCAAGAAGAATGACTTCCGGTTCATTCACAATCGCCCTGGCAATCGCAACCCGCTGGCGCTGACCGCCTGACATTTCCCTGATTTCACGTTTTTCATATCCATCTAGATTAACAAAGTTCAATGCTTCCTTCACTTTCAATGTTACTTCTGCATTGTTCATTTTTTTAATTCGCAGCCCGAATGCTACATTTTCAAACACATTTAAATGAGGAAAAAGTGCATAATCCTGAAAAACGGTATTTACTTGGCGTTTGTTCGCAGGAACATCGTTTATTTTTTTCCCATTAAAAAGAATTTCCCCTTCAGAAGCTTCAGTAAATCCGGCAATCAGCCGCAAAATCGTTGTCTTCCCGCATCCTGAAGGGCCAAGAAGTGTATAGAATTTGCCGCGCTCGATTTCAAAACTGACATGATTGAGGACGGCAGGATCATTGTCATATTGTTTTGTAACCTGCTTAAACTGAATAATTGTGTTTGTCATATCATTCTCCCTTTTGTGTTCCTTCTATTTTATAATCTGCAGCCAAACCTTCATTTTGGAAATAATTATACATGAAAGGCTCACTGAATACTAAGTCTGAAATCCGATTCAGATTCATATTTTTAAAGCCGCAGCGTATTCTTGATGAGGCTTTTCTCTCATTAATCAAAACGGAATTTATCTATTTTTAATTGAGTAGAAGTGAGATTTTGGGAATAGTAAGTTTGTCACATTAAAATCTAGTATAGGAAGGTATTTTTTATGTATCAAAACAAGAAAAAATTAAAGTTAAGAAAGACAGTCATAACTCTCTTTTTGGGGCTCGTGCTTCTGTTCAGCATGCCATTAGCAGGATCAGCAGTCGGGAAAGGAGCGCATGGTGCTGATGTATCAGTTATTCAAGGAATGCTCAAATCTGTCGGCAGCTACCCTGGGAAAATCACAGGGAATTATGACAAGGTAACGGTTCAGGGAGTCAAGTATTTTCAAAAGAAACATGGACTTCCGGTTACAGGTTCTGTTGATGACAAAACGTTTCAGTCTATTCTGTATGCTTATGCCAAGGTGAAAAATCTTTCAAACGGAGGAGCAGGTCAAGGCGGAGGCCAAGGTGAAGGAGCAGGTCAAGGCGGAGGCCAAGGTGAAGGAGCGGGTCAAGGCGGAGGCCAGGGTGAAGGAGCAGGCCAAGGCGGAGGCCAGGGTGAAGGAGCGGGTCAAGGCGGAGGCCAGGGTGAAGGAACAGGTCAAGGCGGAGGCCGGGGTGAAGGCGGAGGCCAAGGTGAAGGCGGAGGCCAAGGCGAAGGAGCAGGTCAGGGCAGAGGCCAGGGTGAAGGAGCAGGCCAAGGCGAAGGTGAAGGTGAGGGTGAAGGCGAAGGAGCAGGTGAAGGAGCAGGTGAAGGTGAAGGAGCAGGTGAAGGAGCAGGCCAAGGTGAAGGCGAAGAGAAAGAAGTAGAAGAGGGTCAGGGGCAAGAAAAAGGTGAAGAGAAAGAAATAGAAGAAGGCAAGGAGCAGGAAAAAGGTGAAGAGAAAGAAATAGAAGAAGGCAAGGAGCAAGAAAAAGGTGAAGAGAAGGAAATAGAAGAAGGCAAGGAGCAAGAAAAAGGTGAAGAGAAGGAAATAGAAGAAGGCAAGGAGCAAGAAAAAGGTGAAGGCAAAGAATTAGAAGGCGATAAGGAAAACGGAAAAAATTAATCGTTTGTCCATCCTGCTTAGAGAATGTTGAAATTTTATATTGGTTAATAAATATATCGGCGGCTTCTATCTGAGATGTACAAATCAACAACTCTCGCTATAGACTCAGTAAAAAAAACGCTTTGAACATCATTTGTTCAAAGCGTTTTATGTTCAATCAGCTAGTTGCTTTCTCCTCAAACAGCCTCGCAATCTCAACGATTACATCTGTTGCTTTTAGCATGTTGTCGACTGATATGAATTCATATTTTCCATGAAAATTCTCTCCGCCGGTAAAGATATTTGGAGTAGGCAATCCCATGTAGGAAAGCTGAGAACCGTCTGTGCCGCCTCTAATTGGCTCAACGATTGGCTCGATATCCAAGTTTTTCATTGCTTCGTAAGCAATATCGACAATTTCTTTAACAGGTTCGATTTTTTCTCTCATGATGTAGTATTGATCGTTTAATTCAAGAATAATGCGGTCGCTGCCGTATTTTTCTTTCAATTCATTTACGATGGCGACCATCGTTTGTTTTTTATGCTCAAACTTTTCCTTATCAAAATCTCTAATAATATAACTTAGCTTCGAATGTTCAACATCTCCATTGAAAGAGAGAAGATGGAAGAAGCCTTCGTAGCCTTCTGTTAATTCTGGTGCTTGGTCCGCTGGAAGCTTGCTTTGTAATTCCATCGCAATTTTGATTGAATTTACCATCTTTCCTTTGGCTGTTCCAGGATGAATGTTCGTTCCTTTTATGGTTATGCTCGCACCAGCTGCGCTGAAACTCTCATATTGCAATTCACCAAGAGGTCCGCCGTCTACTGTATAGGCGTACTTCGCACCAAATGCACCAACATCAAATTTGTGGGGACCTCTGCCGATCTCTTCATCTGGTGTAAATGCAACGCGGAGTTTTCCATGCTTGATTTCAGGATGTTTTACCAAGTAAGCCATCGCCGTCATAATCTCAGCTATTCCAGCTTTATTATCTGCTCCTAAAAGCGTTGTGCCATCCGTTGTAATAAGTGTGTGGCCCTTATAGTTTGAGAGATTTGGAAAGTCCTTTGATGATAAGGTAACATGCTTTTCTTCATTTAAAAGAATATCCCCGCCGTCATAGTTTTCATGAAGCTGCGGTTTTACACTTTTACCGGTAAAGTCAGTTGCAGTATCAAGATGGGCCAAGAAGCCGATGGCTGGAACCTGTTTCGATGTGTTGGACGGAAGGGTGGCCATCACATAGCCAAACTCATCCATACCTGCATCCTCTAAACCAATTGTTTTCAGCTCGTCCACAAGTTTTTCTGCAAGCGTCAGCTGCCCTGATGTAGACGGACAAGTTTCATTGCTTTCATTAGATTGAGTATCGATTTTTACGTAAGAAGTAAATCTTTCTATGATTTCATTCTTCATTTTTTTATCCTCCTATTTTTTATCCGCGTAATTGCTCCAAAACTACCTGCGCTTTATATCCTTCATGAAAATCAATAATCTCTGCTTTCTCGCCTTTCATCGCTTTTACAAGTTCATTTAGCAATGAATTTTCAAGGAATGAGTTTGCTTCTATCCTTTGAACAGGCTCGCCAAGCTTTCCGCCTTCAAGCTCGGACCAGTTAAGTAAAGAGAGTGTTCCATCGGTGCCATATGCTGTAAATCGGATTTCTTCATTGCCTGCAATTTGGCTCAAACCGTCAATTAATATCGGAGTGCCGTCTTCTAGTTCCAATTGAGCAAGAATTCCCACTTCACATGCATTTGGATCTTCAGGGTATTGAACGATTTTATTCAAAACATTCACTTCACCAAATATCTTTTGAATTTGCTGGATGTAGTGCACGCCGACTTCAAGCACAAAACCGCCTTGCTCGCGGCTTGCAATCCAGTCGTTTTGCTGCCATGGGCGAGGCCATTCCGAAAAATGCATTTTTAGCACAAGCCGTCTTACCTTCCCAACATAGCCTTCTTTTATAAGACTAGCAAAGGTTTTGCTTCCAGAACTATAATTCAAAGGGAAATTCATGGCATGAATGATTCCTTTTTCTTTTGCCAGTATGTAAAGACTTTCTGCTTCTTCAACCCGAGTTTGCCAATGGTTTTTCACATAGAACATGTTTGTTTTTAGCGATCACATCCGACGCAATTTTGTGATGGAACTTTGGCGGGACAGCGATATATACGAGATCAATATCAGCTTCCTCCAGCATCGTTAAATAATCAGTAAAAAAGGATACCCCATTGAGCCTTTTAGATGTTTCATATGCAATTTCTTCATTTTGATCACATATAGCTGTCACTTTTATCTCAGGATGGCTTGCGAAATTCTTAATTAACCGCTGTCCAATCGCCCCTACTCCAATAATGGCTGCTTGAATCATATCATGTCACCCCTTCAATATAAAAACTGATAATTAATTATATTAAGAAAAAGGGAAAACGCAAAGTAGATTGCCAGAAATTTAATAAATCATGCGCAATGCCTGTTTGTAACGATATAAAAGGGTTAAAGTGTATATAAGATCATTTTAAGAGAGGTAACAGGATGAACATCAGACCAGTGAGTCCCATCTTCTTCAGCAAGCCGACGATTGAATTAGCACAAGCTCTGCTCGGAATGCTTCTCGTAAAAGAAACAGATGAAGGACTAGCAGCAGGTATCATTGTTGAAACAGAAGCTTATATTGGACCAGGCGATCAAGCAGCACATAGCTTTAATAATCGGAGAACAGCAAGAACTGAAATCATGTTTGGGAAAGCAGGATATACTTATACCTATGTCATGCACACACATTGTCTCGTAAATGTCGTAAGCGGAGAGGTTAATTCTCCTGAAGCCATTCTAATAAGATCAGTAGAGCCGGTTATAGGCCAAGAACTTATGTATCAACGGCGGGGTCAGGTGAAAAAAGTGCAAGATCTGACAAATGGACCAGGCAAACTGACTAAAGCTCTTGGGATTGTAAAAGAAGATTATGGACTGCCATTATGGGAAAGCCCGCTCTTTATTTCTGAAGGCGAAGCACCTGAGATGATGTCAGCAGGACCGCGGATTGGAATTGATAACAGCGGGGATGCGAAAGAGTATCCATGGAGGTTTTGGGTGAGCGGGAATCGTTTTGTATCGGGTACGAAGAAAAATAATCTTATGTGAAAAAGCTGTCTCAGACTGAGGCAGCTTTTTTGAATTTTATTTGTTCCAGCGCTCAAGCTTATGAATATTGCGAGTAAAAAGACCGGCTAGAAATCCTGGAAAACCAAATTCCTTTATCTTTCCTTTTACTCGCTCTTTCATCTCCTCTACTGTCAGCCCAGGCATTGTAAAAGAGCCATTTTGGTAACAATGGCTGCAATACTTGGTGCTTTTTGAACCATCTGCTTCAGTACCGCCCCCATGTTCATCTTTTGATAATGGCATACCGCAGCTTTGGCAATTTTTATAAGCGGCCATTTGAATTTCACCTCTAATTTTCATCTTTTCTGCCATTATCTCCTAAAATATTTAAATAGAATATAGTCATCTTATCTGGCAGTGCAGTATTTCTTAAGAAATTCTTAAACATTACACAGACGAAGTGTTAAGAATTATCTATTAGACTATAGATTATAGTCTGTGTCAGATATACTTTTGAAAGGAGCGTGAGAACATGACCAATTATAACGTTTTAGTAGTAGATGATGATAAAGAAATTCGCGATGCGATTGAAATCTATTTAAAAAATGAAAACATAACTGTGATTAAAGCAAAGGATGGTATTGACGCCCTTGAAAAACTGAATGAACACCCTGTTCATTTAATTCTTTTAGATATTATGATGCCTCGCCTTGATGGCATTTCAACGACATTTAAAATCCGTGAGAAAAAAAACATCCCAATCATTATTTTGAGTGCAAAGAGTGAAGATACAGATAAAATTCTCGGTCTGCAAGTTGGAGCAGACGATTATGTCACGAAACCGTTCAATCCGATGGAACTGATAGCCAGAGTGAAATCTCAGCTGCGCCGGTATGTAACACTTGGTACATATGAAGGAATGAATAAAACGGTTGATCTAAACGGGCTTACACTTGATCAGACTGCGAAAGAAGTTACCGTTCATGGTGAAAATGTAAAGCTGACGCGAATCGAATACAGCATTGTCGAATTGTTGATGCTGAATGCAGGCCGCGTGTTTTCCATTAATGAAATTTATGAACGAGTATGGAATGAGCCAGGCTACAACGCAGAAAAAACAGTCGCCGTTCATATCAGGAAAATACGAGAGAAAATTGAAATTGATCCTAAAAATCCGAGGTTTTTAAAGGTGGTATGGGGAATTGGGTACAAAATGGAGAAATAAACTTAAATTTGTAATGGTCCTAATTTTGCTCACATATGGGCTAAGCGGTGTCATTGCCGGATTGTTGAACGGAAATCGATATTTAGTTAAAACTTATTTTCAATCCTATGAGTTCGAAGATCAAGTGAATCATTTTGCTAATCTGCTGAGCATGTTTGAATTAAATGACATGACAGAAGAAGAGGCAAAAAAGGCAATCACTGTTTCAGCTGATGAAATTGAGGAACACCGTTATAGATATGGGAGTTTATCTGATCAAATCATGAATATTGAAAGTCAATATGAGGGTCAGATTCAGTCAGCTAAAGATGAAGGGAACAAGACGGCTGAGAAGATTTATACGGAGGAAAGAAACGAGAAAATTGAGGATATAACGAAGAATTTCAAAGATGATGAATATGTTCGTGCAAAAATAATGAAAGAAAAAGAGTCTCAGCTTGATGAATTTTATAACCAGCTGAAATACAGCCGGTCCGAATTTGAAAGTGACAAGAAATTATTCGTTTATTATTTTAAAGACATAGAAACAGATAAAGTGTATACAAATTTAAATCTGGCTGATGGTGAAAATCCTAAAAAATATATAAATAACAAAGACATGTATTATATTAAAAATTATCCTGTATCAGGTGCTGGATATCTTACATCAACTGATGGAATCTTATTATTTTCGGAAGGAAACGAATTCGAAGTATTCCCGCAAATGAAGGAAGCAAAATTCGCAGGTCAGATTGGTCTTCCGAAGTCTGCACCTGAAGACAGCATCATTATGAATAATTACCATGAGTTTGATTTTGGTCAAAAGGTCTATTACAGCCATACGATTAGCGGGATCATTGTATTATTTACAAGCATTTTCCTATTTAGAAGAAATCATATATTTCATGAGCTTGCAGAAAGCAAATGGGCGCATGTATACAATCGCGTACCGCTTGAATTGCGAATGATCATGATCCTTTTCACCTTTATGGCAGCTTTATTCTCACTGTTTGAAAGCATTGATTACTATCCTTATCGGCATTATTATGAATTTGCCTATACATTCATTTTATTAGCAGTATCCGCATTTTTCACTTGTCTTTTCATTATTCAATCTGTTCCTTTTTTCAGCCGTATGAAGAACTCGGAAATGATTCAAACGGATTTGCGAAAATCGCTCATAAACAGAAGTTTAAAAGCAATATCAGGTGTTTTCCTTATACAAAAAATGGGGATCCAGCTTATGATCCTGTTATCAATCGTCTTTCTGTTCGGGGCAGGTGCAGCTGGAATATTAGTAGAACCAGGTCTCATTCTTATCTATTTCCCGTTCATGCTCATTATCGGAATCCCTGTATTAATGTATATCCTGAAGAAAATTACCTATTTTAACCAAATTGTGGCAAATACAAACGATATCATGCTTGGGAATCTTGAAGACGACTTGCCGGTACATGGTAAAACGGTGCTTGGCGGACTATCAGCAAATATCAATGCGCTAAAGCATGGGGTAAAAACATCTCAGCAGAAGCAGGTAAAAAGCGAACGGCTGAAGACGGAGCTTATTACAAATGTCAGCCATGATTTACGAACACCGCTGACTTCCATCATCAGCTACACAGAATTGCTTAAAAAGCATGATTTGTCAAAGGATGAAAGAGATTCTTATATTCAAATCATTGACCGCAAGTCCCAGCAGCTTAAAATTCTCATCGATGATTTATTTGAGGCTTCTAAAATGGCAAGCGGCAATATTGAGTTTGTGAAAGAAAAAGTGGATTTAACACAGCTATTGCAGCAGGCACTTGCTGAATATAATGAAGCCATCAGCAAATCGACCCTCCAATTCAGGGCAGCAAATCCTGATCATCCAGTGTATGCTGTTGTGGATGGCCAGAAAATGTGGAGAGTATTTGAAAACCTGATAGGAAATATCCTCAAATATTCAATGGAAAATACACGAGTCTACCTTTCGATGAAACAAAACGGAGAACAAGTCATCATCTCTTTTAAAAATGTATCCAAATATGAACTTAGTGAAAATACAGATGAACTATTTGAGAGGTTTAAACGGGGAGACTCTTCACGCCATACAGAAGGCTCGGGACTTGGTCTTACAATTGCAAAATCAATTGTTGATCTTCACGGCGGACGTATGGAGATTGAAGTGGACGGAGATTTATTTAAGGTAACCATTACATTGGAGGCAAATTGAGCTGCTCATGGATAGTCATAGGATTATTAGCAAAAGCGCGGGATAACTCCAAAAAGTCCACGCATTACCCTAAAATATGCAGAAGAACGATATAAACAGCCAGTTCCCTTTTCGGGAAGCTGGCTGTTTTTTATCTATTTGACATCTTCATCCGGTCTTGCCCAGACTGAAACGCTTTTGCCGTTAACAGGGAAATTGGCAAAGCCATCTTCTTCGATCGTTATGTGTTCTTCTCGTGTTCCTGTAAAATCGACCCACACTTCTCCAGCCCGGTTTTCACCGACACACATCCTTTTTTCTCCATCGTCGCCATTTGAAATGACAACCGCACAGCCGGATCGATCGAAATCTGCATGTCCGCGTCTAACCCAGCCGATTGTATTAGGATGATCGAAATAATCTTCCTGTTCACCATATGCTCTTGTCTGTCTTGCATAAAGAAGCGGGTCAATCGCTTCCTTTTTCCCATCTATGGGTTCGTCACCATCTATTCCGTAGTAATCACCATAGAAGACGCAAGGATAGCCTTGCTTTCGCAAAAGTATGAGAGCATAGGCACTCTGCTTGAACCAATCCTCAACCCATGACTCGAGTGACTCATTTGGCTGGGAGTCATGATTATCAACGAATGTGACCGCGTGATCGGGATGTGATTCTACCAGAGTATCATTAAAAATGGTTGATAGATCAAAATCTCTGCCTTCCTTGGACGCTTTATGCAGCTTGTAGTGAAGGGAAACATCAAATAGATCAATTTTGTAATCGACATTATCTAAAAACGTCTGGCATGCTTTCAGATCTGACTTCCAAAACTCGCCGACAAAATAAAAATCTTCACCTCGATCTGCGTAAAGTTCTTCGGCAAATCTCTGCACAAAGTCATGGTTCATATGCTTGATGGCGTCAAGGCGGTAACCGTTGCACTGCAGCGTGTCAGCAAGCCATTTCCCCCATGCAATCATTTCATCTTGAACTTCTTCGTTGTCATAATCAATATTGGCAAACATTAAATAATCATAATTTCCAAATTCATTATCTACATTTTGGTTCCAATCTTTATTTTTACCGACAATCTTAAAAACTCCGATTTTATCATTTTTAGCGTCATAGTCTGTTCCATTAAAATGCTCGAAATTCCATTCGAAAGAGGAATATTTCTTTTTGCGTCCTGGAAAGGTGAATTTCGTCCATCCTTCAATTTCGATAGGATCGGATATTTCTTCTGTCCGATTATTAGGATCCACCTCAATAGCTTGGAAAACTTCCTTTTCATCAGCTCCCGCTTTATGATTCATGACCAAATCTGCATATACGGCTATGCCTGAGTTGTGGCACGCTTCTATCGCAGCAATCAATTCTTTCTTCAATCCATATTTTGTACTGACGGTACCTTTTTGATTAAATTCTCCAAGATCATATAAGTCATAAACACCGTAGCCGGTATCATCAGCAGATTGTCCTTTTGTGACTGGCGGAATCCAAACGGAATCAATGCCTCGTTCTTTTAGCTGGGGCGCTAATTCTTTCAGCTTGTTCCAATGTGTGCCATTTGATTTTACATGCCATTCAAAAAATTGCATCATCGTGTGATTCCGTTCCATCCTGAATTCCCCTTTTCGTCATGATCTGTTTACTATGTTTCTTTGTACCCCAATTTAAAATAAATGAAGCTGAATTTCAGCAAAATAATTTATTCGTCTAGTTTCTTTAATTCAATGAGTTGTCATTAAACTTCTGGCAGGGGCATTTTATTTTACTAGAATTTATAAACAATATAACTTAATAATCAAACGACAAAATACTACAAAAAAAGAATAAGTCATCTAATCATAAGACTGTTTCTTTTGCCTTTAAGAAACCCGGGATATACGCTTGTGACTATTACATCAATGTTTGGAAAAATATTATAAAAATTTCCTTTAAATAGGTTTTATACATGAAATATATGGGTACATATGAATAGAAACAACAATTATAGGCATATTCTACCTCAATTACATATATGTAGATATTATGTACCATTTTACTAGTATTGTAGAAGTAACAATTGACCTTCATGGTCTTTGTTTATACAATTAATGTAAATTCATGTAAAAGGAGAGATGAAAAATGGCAGGAATTATTCGCGTTACACCAGCTGAACTTGTCGATATGTCGAAACGCTACAACAATGAAGGTGGAGAGTTAGGTCTTCTAATCGGCCGCTTAGATAGTATGATCGGTCAGCTTACGACGATGTGGGAAGGTGAAGCAAGCGAAGCTTTCAAGGATCAATACGATCAATTAAAGCCTTCTTTCGTTGACATGCAGCATTTAATTGAAGATATTTCAAGACAATTAGAGAAAACTGCACACGCTCTTCAAGAGGCGGATGCAAACATTGCAGGCCAAATCCGCGGTTAATATCATCTGACAATCTAATGAAGTGCAGAAAGGAGCGCCTATTCTCACCAGATGACGGCGCTTCTTCATTTTTGAGGTGAAAAGGCATGTATATTGAAGTGACAATCGATTTGAAGCATTACACAGGAGAAACATTTGATCTTCGTCTATCAAATTATCACTCTGTCAAAAAAGTAATAGATATTGTATGGCAGGCAAAATGCATTTCTGACCCACCTCGAGAAGGGTATTGGGTGCGTGTTCCCAATAAGCAGATTGTCCTATCCGGCAGCCATAAGCTTGTAGATTGCGGAATTACAACAGGAGATCGTTTTGAGATCCTATGAAGGAGTCATTGGCAATGTCAGAAAAAAAACCGACATATATAGAGCAGCAGCTTGACGCTGTCATTAAAAAAGAAGATGGATATACGTTCGTTTTTCAAACAGAAAAAGTAAAACTCGATCATGCAGCAGAAACGGACTTGCTGAAAGAGATGGATGCCTCCATCAAAAGAGAAATTGATTTAACTGAAGATGAATTAACGGTTCATATTCAGCCGCCTAAATCTTATTTGGGTTTTTCTAGTTTAATGAAAAAAGAAGAGCGAAGCAAGTGGAATTTTTCCTATCAGCTGGTAAAAAAGGTAAAAAATCACTCGTTATCAAGAATTCATTTGATCGTATGTCCAGAAAATCTTGTATTTGATCAAAGCTTCACACCGTACTTTCTGCATTATGGAGTAAAAGAAAGCATTCCGCCGTATGAGAGGGATCATGTGAAGCTGTGGCAAGAGCTGAAAGCAACTGTTGCTGCAGCCGTAGATTCAAAGTTTACATTTGAACAATATTTAAAATTCAATGAGACATTAGATATTTCACCTATGTCCAAAGAATTGCTCTCTGCGGCAACCTATGATGACCTGTTAACGATGATTGAAACGAATATGAGAGAGCTGGATAAAAAGCATGCAGCTCTGGTATCCATTCCGGAAAAGAAATGGAAGCTCACACGATATGTTTCATTGGGGTTTCTCATTCTGCTCGTTCCAGCACTAGTATATACTGCATATTCCCTCTTTTCACTCCATCCTAAACAAGAGGCGTTTGTATCAAGCAGTGAGCAATATCTAGGCAACGATTACAGTGAAGTTGTCAGTACACTTTCAAGCTATAGCACTGATGAAATGCCAAACGTAGTGAAATTTCAATTGGCATCGTCTTACATAGTCAATGAATCTTTAACGGAAGAACAAAAGGAAAGCGTTCAAAACACGCTTACACTTCAATCAGATCCCCAATACCTTGAGTATTGGATTCATGTTGGAAGAGGCGAGGCAAAAGAAGCCCTCGATCTTGCCAGAAATCTTGAGGACAGAGATTTGATTATGTTTGGTCTGATTAAGTACGAAGCTCAAATTAAAGCAGATACCGAAATGAAAAGTGAAGAGAAACAAGAAGAACTTCAAAAAATAGATGCGGAAATAAAACAATATAAAGAAGAGCAAGAGGCTCAAAAGAGAGAAGAAGAACAGAAGCTAGAGGAAGAACAAAAAGCAGAAGAACAAGTTGAAGAGCAGAAAAAAGCAGAAGAACAACAAGCTGCAGAAGAGGCAAAGAAGGCACAGGAAGCAGCTGATCAAGCGAAGTCCGCAGAGCAAAAACCAGCCGAATCAGCAAATACAGGATCTAATTAATAGTCAGACGCAACAGGAGGTGAATTCATGAGTATTCTTTGGTTTTTTCACGGTGAATCCTATCAGCAATTTGATGTAAATGAAGAAGCGTTTCGTTCATTTTCCATTGGGTCAGATATTTTGCAAACCCTGACAATCCGCAATTTTCCTTTTTCTTCTGGTCCGTTGACTGTTGCAAAAGCAGAAGGATCAGATGGTTTCATGATTAAACAGAATGAGAACGCAATCGGAAAGGTCACCCTGCAAGAACCTTTTCGGCTGGAAGACAATTCGGAGCAGCTCGTTATTTATTTCACTCTTAAACCCGAAAAAACAGAAACTTATTATATCGGTTTTCATAAAGAAATCTCTTTCTCTGCAAATAGTGAAGAGACTCACATATACAAGGATAAAGGAACTGTACCGTCACTTGGTAAGGGCTCGCTTACGCTTTTAAATACAGGTAATCAATGGACAGTCTCGCCTGAGGGTGAAAAGGTCTATTTGAATGGTAAAAAGATAGAAATGCGAACCCAATTAGAAATAGGCGACATTCTCTTCTGGCCTTTTATGACCATTCGTCTTATCGAAGAAGACTTGATTCAAATTACGAGCACAGATTCCTTTCATTCAAAATTGCCGCTTACTGAAAAACCACGATCAGAAATGAGCAAGAAATATCCGATTTACCGGCGCACACCGCGGATGATTTATGAGCTCCCTAAAGAAAAAATCTCTCTGACGTTTCCAGCACAAGAAGGAGAAGACCAGTCACGCAGCCTATGGCTTATTGTATTGCCTCCTCTCGTTATGATGCTTGCTATGGGAATTGTCGCGCTTATTGCACCGCGAGGCATCTTTATTATTGTTTCAATGGTTATGTTTGTAATGACTTTAATTACCTCAACAGCTCAATACTTCAGAGAAAAAGGAAATTATAAAAAACGAAAAGAACGGAGACTGCGCGTCTATACGCAGTACCTTGAAAGCAAACGCCATGAACTTCAGGAGGTTGCTGAAAAACAGCGTCAGGTTCTGGCCTATCATTTTCCTTCTTTTGAACAAATGAAATATATGACGCAGCAAATTTCAGACCGGATTTGGGAAAGAACGCCTGAAAGCAATGATTTTTTAGAGCTTCGGATCGGAACAGGCACCGTTAAATCCAGCTATGAACTATCACTGAGTTCAAACGATATGGCGAACAGGGAAGTTGATGACCTCCTTGAACAGTCACAGCAAATGGAAAAGGTATATCGGGAAATTGATTCTGTACCAATCAGTGTAAACCTGTCACAAGGTGCAATGGGGCTGATAGGAAAAGAAGCTATTATGAAAAACGAGCTTCATCAGTTAATTGGACAGCTGGCGTTTTCCCATAGCTATCACGATGTGCGTTTTGTGTTTATTTTCAACGAAAAAGAATACAGCAGCTGGGAATGGATGAAATGGCTGCCGCATTTTCAGCTGCCTCATGCGTTTGCAAAAGGGATGATTTATAACGAGCAAACGAGAGACCAGCTGCTTACTTCCATCTATGAAATGCTGAGGGAGCGCGATTTGGAAGAAAAGAAAGAAAACCTTCGTTTCTCGCCGCATATTGTCTTTATCATTACAAATCAGCAGCTGATTTCAGATCATGTTATTTTAGAATATCTAGAAGGCGAGTTTTCCCAATTAGGCATTTCGGTAATCTTTGCAGCTGAAGCAAAAGAGAGCCTGTCTGATAACATCCATACCCTTGTTAGATATGTAAATGATCAAGAAGGAGACATTCTCATTCAGGAGAAAAAAGCAGCATCGATTCCTTTTAAAATCGATGTTCATCATCATGAAGGAAATGAGTCGTTTGCCCGAATGCTGAGAACGCTTGATCATCAAGTTGGAATGACAAATTCCATTCCGAAAAGCGTGTCATTCTTAGAGATGGTCAATGTCAAAGAAGTGGATGAGCTCCCGATTGAGCAGAATTGGCTGACAAGGGAATCATCCAAATCTCTGGCTGTTCCCGTTGGATTGAAGGGCAAGGAGGATGTTGTGGAATTAAACCTTCATGAAAAAGCCCACGGTCCTCATGGTCTTCTGGCAGGTACGACTGGATCAGGGAAAAGTGAATTTCTTCAAACGTATATATTGTCGCTTGCCGTCCATTTTCATCCGCATGAAGTAGCATTCCTGCTGATTGATTACAAGGGCGGAGGAATGGCGCAGCCGTTTAAAAACATGCCGCATTTGCTCGGAACGATCACAAATATTGAAGGCAGCAAAAACTTTAGTGCACGTGCACTTGCTTCAATCAAAAGTGAGTTAAAACGGCGTCAGCGACTTTTTGATCAATATCAGGTGAATCACATTAACGATTACACGAATCTTTACAAGCGAAAACAAGCGGAAGATCCGCTGCCGCATTTGTTTTTGATTTCAGATGAATTTGCAGAATTGAAAAGTGAAGAGCCCGATTTTATCCGTGAGCTTGTCAGTGCTGCCCGCATCGGTAGAAGCTTAGGTGTCCATCTCATCCTCGCAACGCAAAAGCCTGGCGGAGTGATTGATGACCAAATATGGAGCAACGCAAGATTCAGGGTTGCTTTGAAGGTTCAGGATGCAAGTGACAGTAAAGAAATATTAAAAAATGCTGATGCAGCGTCCATTACCATAACGGGCCGCGGTTATTTGCAGGTAGGAAATAACGAGGTGTACGAACTGTTTCAGTCAGCATGGAGCGGGGCGCCTTATTTAGAGGAAACATCAGAGTCTGAAGATGAAGTAGCCATTGTCACAGACCTTGGTTTAATTCCTTTATCAAATGTCTCGTCTCCTCAGACGCATAAAAAAGAGACAGAATCTGAAATCGAAGTCATTGTTGACAAAATAGAAGCGCTTCAGGCTCAAATGGGGATCCGCAAGCTGAATAGCCCGTGGCTCCCGCCGCTTGAAAATAGAATTTCCAGACATCAATATGCCACACATCATCATGATGAAATTTATATTGGAGTGATTGATGAGCCTGAAAAACAAAGTCAGACTCCATATTCCTATCAGCTGATGGACGATGGCAACATCGCCATTTTCGGATCATCAGGCTATGGAAAATCGCATACAGTCATGATGCTGCTTCTAAGCATTGCATCAAGGCTGAGCCCAGAGGAAGCGCACTTCTACGTCATTGATTACGGCAATGGGACACTGCTTCCGCTCAGACAATTGCCGCATACAGCTGACTATTTCCAGCTGGATCAGGAACTGAAGATTGATAAATTCATGAGAATTGTAAGAGATGAGATTTCGCGGAGAAAGCAATTGTTCCAGCATCAAGAAGTAAGCAGCATCAAGATGTACAATTCGCTTAGTTCAAACAAACTGCCGCTTCTATACATTACAATTGATAATTTTGATCTTGTAAAAGAAGAAATGCAGGAACTTGAAACACAGCTGATTCAATTTGCCCGTGATGGACAATCACTTGGCATCTATATGATTTTTACAGCGACAAGAGTTCAATCTGTTCGTCAGTCACTGATGAACAGCATGAAAACAAAGATTCTTCATTATCTCATGGATACAACAGAAACATATATGGCAATCGGAAAGGTCCCATTTGCACCTGAACCGATACCTGGAAGAGCTATTATCAAGAAGGATCAGGCATATTTCTCTCAAATCTTCCTGCCGGCCGATGGTGAGGATGACTATGAACTGCTTGATTCGGTCAAGCAAGATATCCAGATGCTGAAAGAAAAGTACAAGGGTGCCAAGAGTCCACTTCCAATTCCGATGCTTCCTGCTGAACTGACTTTGATTAACTTTACGCAGTTCACAGAGGATTCTCAGAAAACAGGAGTCATCCCGATTGGACTTGATGAAGAGCATGTACAGCCTGTTTACGTAAATCTTGTAAAAACGAAGCACTGTATTATTCTTGGTCAGACTCAAAAAGGTAAGACCAATGTACTTAAAGTGGTTTTAAATACTGCATTGCTTCAGCCAACTGAAACGATCGGGATATTTGATTCCATTGATCGCGGATTATCAAGCTATGCATCTGAAGAAAAAGTGACGTACATTGAAACGAAAGAACAGATCACGGCTTGGCTTGATATGACAGAAGAACTTCTCATAGACAGGGAACAAACGTACCTTACAGCGATCCAGCAAGGCGTTGTAAATAATCTATCCTTCTCGCCAGTTATGCTTGTCATTGACGGCTACTCAAGATTCCAGCAATCACTTGACAGCATGCTGCAGGAGCGGTTGACAAGATTTATGAAAAATTACAGTCATCTTGGATTTAACGTCATCGTTTCCGGAAATAACAATGAACTCACAAAAGGATTTGACGCATTTACGAATGAAATCAAACAAATCCGCCAGGCACTCGTCCTGATGAAAAAATCAGAGCAAACGTTTTACACGCTTCCATATAGCCGAAAAGAAAGCGATATTCATCCTGGCTACGGATACTATGTGGAAAATGGCAAAGAAACGAAAATACAAATTCCTCTTTGTGTCATTGAAAGGAAGATTTACACATGACAGATCAAAGAAAACATATGATCAAAATGATAGCTGCGGTGCTGCTGATCTTAGCAGTACCAGCCCTTTTTTTCCAATTTATTGGGGACAATCCAATGGAAGTAAGAGAGAAAGCCACGCGGAATATTGCCGTAGTAAATGAAGATATCGGAGCAGAAGAAGCAGCGGCAGAGGATGCTGATAAAGAACCTGTTCAATTCGGGAAGGAAATTGCCTCCATCTTAGATGAGGATTCTCCGTATGAATGGACAGTTTTAAGCAGAAGTGCTGCCGTCAATGGGCTGAAAAGTCAGCAATACGATGCCGTCATCTATATTCCTTCTAATTTTTCAAACAACATCTTAACATATGATGAACAGCAGCCATCAAAAGCTGAATTTGAATATACGGTCCAAAATCAGCTCAACGCTGAAAACAGACAAAGGGTGCTCCGTGAACTAGAAGATGCAACAAATCGTGTGAACAAGCAAATGTCCTCCCTTTACTGGAGCTATGTCTCTCAAGACATGGAAAATGTGCGCCAGGAGTTTGACCGCATCCTTGAAAAAGAAATTGCCTTTCAAAAAGCCATGCTGGGCTTCTATAAGCCAAGCTCTAAAGACCTTGCAGGAGAGTTAACCCAGCAAAAACAAATGCTTGAACAATTACAATCAACAATGAAACAGGCAGAAGAAGATTCGCCTGAACGCAAAAACAGCGTCGAACAATTTGAGAAAAGCCTGTCAGCCTTCGTAAAATATGTTGAAGATTATCAAACCTATCAGGAAGATCAGCAGCAGCTCCTCACAAAAGCCCAGCAAGAAAGCATCACAGCGATTCAGGGTGGTACAACGGTAGTGGATCAGAAGCAGGAGGAGACACAGGCGGCTTTTGATAAACAAGGGGAACAGCTTGCTGGCAGGATGACAGATGTTCAGAAGTTGCTTGACCGCAATCAAAAGACAGCAGAGAACTTAGGCAATGTTAGGCTCAGCCAAACGGAACGTCAGGCGAGAGAGCTTGAATCCGTACACAGTGAGTATGTGGACATGTATATCCTGAGGGATTATCAGGATACTTTAAATAGTCTAGAAGCAACTATGATTCCTTTAAGGAAAAAACTTCAAAAAGAGGGGACGGACAACGGAGATGGCCCTGGTAACGGTGAAGACAATGGAAATGAAGAAACGTCAGGCGGAGATGACATTACCGAACCTGGCACTCCAAGGGAACCTGGTGAGAATGAAAATCCAGTAAATATGGATGAAGAGCGTGCTAAAATTCTTGCTATTTCTGAACAGATGAACAGCCTAATAACAAATTTAGAAACAATTCCAGATCCAAAACCAGATCAAGTCATTCAAGCTTTAACTCAATTAGTCACTATGTCTGCACAGCTTGTAGCAGTAGAAGAATCCATTAAAGCTAAAGAAAGCCAGAATTCCTGGAGAGCTGAATATGAAAAATTGCTTGAACTTTACGATCAGCTTGTATCGGACAATGGAAAACTATTGGAAGAAAACCGGATTTTAAAAGTTGAAAATGGTAAACTGGCAGATAAAATAGCAGAACTTACAGAAGATTTAATAGAAATTACAAACAATATGAATTCAGGTTCACAAGCTATTATGAATCAAGAACAGAAAGTCCTTAACTCTCTAGGTGATGAGAGAAAAGAAAGGCTTGAAGAGGTATTCAGTACACCGATTGGGAACGCATCTATGAGTGATGTCCTTGCCTATCATTCGTATCTGTCACAATACGAAGCAACCGTAAATCGCATAAAAAATCCAAATAATCCCATAAGAGATGAGGTATTAAAGGATAGAATTCAAGAATCAAGAGTAAAAACGATTCTATCCATCAACGAAGAAGAACAAGGAGCATGGGACAAGCTAAATCAGGAGCTCCCGGCTACTGAAGAGGAAATGAAGGAAGTCCAGGCTTCCGCTCTTGCCTTTATGGATCAGTACAGTAAGGATCTTGAAGAGCAGCAAACGGCGATCATGGAGGATCTTGCCTCTATGGAAGAGAGCGCAAATACCGTGCTTAGCCAAGTGCAAGAGACAGATGAGACGGTTTCTAGAATGCCTCTTCAAAATTCAGACGGAACGACGCTAGTCACAAATCAGCAGAGTATTGGGCAGGAGATTGTGATGATCTCTGACTTAATGAACTCGCTTGGTGAAAGACAGGAGACGGTTGTCAGCAGTACGAATGTCCTCCAGCAAAAAGTAAATGAAGTTCAGTCAGAGGCAGATTTATTGAATGATAAATGGGCAACGAATGTAGCATCCACGCAGCTGGTAAGAGACGATGTCTTCAGTATTCTTGGCAATACGCTTGTAGACGGTCAGAACAATGGCTATGTTTATGAACATCTTGCGAATCCGCTCCAAATTAGCGGGGATGCGCCTGTTACACAAGCAAAGGCTGTACCGCCAGTCGTGATTCTGGTGATTATTCTAATCAGCAGTTTGTTAATTGGTTACTTTAGCCACTATTTCAAAGCAGCGCCTTTATTAGTGAGAGGATCCATGTTTGGTCTATTAAATTTAATTGTGGGCCTCATTATTAGCTTGTTTGGTTTAAATATTTATACTCTTACGGATGAGCGCGCGATTCAATGGTCAATCTTTACGATTCTCTTGTTATTTGCAGCTTCGACAATTGTTCGTGTGGCATTCTTGCTCGGCAATTTTGCAGGGTGGCTTGCAAGTGTTGGTCTTGTGGCATTCTTCGTTAGTCCGCTGCTTGCTTTGGCAGCACCAAACTTTACTTACGAAGATCCTATGTCAAAGGTGTATATCTCGATTCAATTCGATACGAATAACTTGTTTACACAGGGAATCATTGTTCTTATCGGAATGATCGTTGTTCTGACCATCCTGCCGTTTGTCGTGAATGCTTTCAAAAACACAAACGAAAAGGCCAATCAGGAACATGCTCATGAAATGTAAAGCAGGAATATCATTTATTCTGCTGCTGCTCTTTGTGATCACAAGTGGAGTTACAGCAGATGCAGAAACAAATCTAAATGAACTGGATCCTAATATTTATGAGGAGAAAGAACGTAAGGAGAACACGAATTATCTGCATGAAAAATCACTTTATGAGAAAAGAAATGCGATTCCTGAAGAACAAAAAAATCTAACCTTTAAGAAGCCGTCAAGAGATGAACAGGATGAAATAAAAAAACAGCTCTTCACAGCTTACACTAAAGAGAAGAACACTATAAAATCTAAATCTGAGCAAATGGAGTTATTTTCAGGAAATCCAGAACAGTCATTGAGTATGGCTGAAACTGAGGATAACGCATCTGGTCAAAATTCTGGATTAACAATGACATATATCCTCGTGATTGCGATTGGTGTTATTTTGATGATTGGCCTATTAATTCCCAGAATGACGCAGGGAAAAAAATAGAATGAAAGATGAAGGCAGCCTATACATGAGCTGCCTTTTTCTAATTTTTCTTTAGAACATAAAAGACGTGCTACAATAAGCAGATGAGAATTAATAAATATATAAGTGAGACAGGCTATTGTTCGAGGCGGGAAACAGATCGACTTATTTTAGCAGGCCGCATTACCATCAATGAAATCACTTGTGAGGCCGGCGACACGGTTATGGAAGGCGACACTGTATTAATCGATGGCAGAGCCATCCCGCCTAAAAGAAAGACAGTCTATATTGCACTCAATAAACCAGTCGGTATTACTTGTACAGCGGCAAGCAATGTTAAAGACAATATCATGGATTTTATGAACTTCCCAGATCGAATTTTCCCTATCGGCAGATTAGACAAAGCGTCAGAAGGACTCATTTTGCTGACGAACGATGGAGCAATCGTCAACAAAATGATGCGCTCTGAAAATGGTCATGAAAAGGAATATGTCGTAAAGGTAGATAAGCCTTTTGATGCTCATTTTATTCTTGGCATGTCTCAAGGAGTAGAAATACTTGGGGTTACCACAAAACAATGCCTGGTTGAGAAGATCGGCGACCTTGAATTTCGAATCGTTCTGACACAAGGTCTAAATCGGCAAATCCGAAGAATGTGTAAAACATTTGGATATAAGGTTGAAAGGCTTGAAAGAAAGAGGATCATGAATGTGACTGCCCTAGGCTTAGGAAGCGGAGAGTGGCGGTTTTTGACTGAAATGGAACTTGATGAGCTGTTATCAAGGCTCGGCTAACTAAAACAACGCTTGGATTAATATGCCAAGCGTTGTTGTTTTTATGCTGAAAATCCTTCTTCATGCAAATAATTGGCCGCTTCTTTATAAGTAGTAAACGTGCCATCTAAGTTTAAACCCGCATAGACATTCCACATATCATCCTCTTGGATTAAGACGAGAGTTTGTCCATCCTCATTTGTCCACTTTTCTTCTAAAAACTCCTCTGGTTCTGCATCGTCTTCTACTGAGAGGGAGTGAATTGACTTTTTGATCAGTGTGCGCAGTTCCTCTTCAGTGAAATCACGGATGTTGACCATTCCTTTATCATTTACAGCATAACCTTTTACATATTCAGCGTAAACGAAACCATTTCCATTCGGATGAAGGTGATAAACAACATTTTTTTTGTCGTAAATACTTTCTTCAAAGTGAAAATTAATTCGTCCCAATGATACGTTTTTTCTTTGCAATTCTGGAAAAGATTCAATAATAGACAATTTTTGTTCAAATGTAAGCATAAGTTCCTCCGATATCGATTTCATTTGGTTAGTATATCACAATGATCGCAGGACCATTTACTTGACTTGGAATAGATAGATGATTATTAAGATTAAACAAGGCTAGAATCCGGTCGTCAATCCGTTTTAAACCTTAAAGGGGACCTTATTGTATTTCCAACTCAAAAATCGGATCCAATTGGAAGAGTGCACATAAATTTTGATTTACCACAGAAAAATCTATCCAGCGCACAGAAATTCGCATATCTGCACAGAAATGGTAAAATCTAAGTTTTCTTCCCTATACTAAGTTTGAAATTAGGATGAAGATGGAAGAAAAAACACGATTAAGCGTGATTGGACTTTAATGCTCCAATCAGGAC
The DNA here is from genome assembly GCF_014235785.1 of Bacillus sp. PAMC26568. Lineage (GTDB taxonomy): Bacteria > Bacillota > Bacilli > Bacillales > Bacillaceae > Bacillus_P. The sequence goes on from NZ_CP060137.1 coordinate 101,256, forward strand.
TTTATAAACAATAAAATTGTCTCTTTTCTGATAAACTAACTAAATAAAAGAAAAAAAGAGGAGCAAAAAACTTGAAAGCACTTGTATTCCATGAATTTGGGGGACCGGAAGTATTAAATCCAGCAGAAATACCTAAGCCTGTTCCAGGACCTAATGAAATACGAATCAAAATGAAAGCGGTCGGATTGAATTTTGCTGATGTGTACCGCAGAAAAGGAAATTATCATCTAGCAGGAGAGCCTCCATATATTTTAGGATATGAAGGAGCGGGTGTTGTAGATGAAGTCGGCATCAGTGTGACGGGTATTAAACCTGGAGATCGGGTTGGTTTTGCAGATGTTCCTCATGCAAATGCTGAATTTGCAGTCGCATCCACCAAGAAAGTGATTCCTCTTCCTGATGAGATTTCGTTTGAAACAGCTGCTTCAGTTTTGCTGCAAGGTCTGACTGCTCACTATCTGACAGATGACAGCTATCGGATTAAGGCTGGCGATGTTGCAGTAGTTCACGCAGCAGCAGGCGGAGTTGGCCAGCTGCTTGTGCAAATCATTCAGCTATTAGGCGGAAAAGTCATAGCACTTGCGTCTACAACTGAAAAAGCAAATATAGCAATAGAAGCCGGTGCACAATGGGCATTTGTTTACAGCGAAGATTGGAAGCAGAAAGTGTTGGATGCTACGAATGGCATAGGGGCAGATGTTGTCTATGAATCGGTGGGATCCACACTAATGGACAGCTTCGATGCAACACGCATCGGCGGAACTGTCGTTTTCTACGGCATGGCAGGAGGAGATCCTGTTCATATTGATCCCAGAATGCTGATGGATACGTCAAAAACGCTGACAGGCGGGGACTTATGGAATGTGCTTACGTCAAGAGAGCAGCGTCTCGAACGTTCTAAAAAACTGTTCCAATGGATTGCAGATGGATCTTTAAGCATGGCTGCTCCAACACGCTTTTCTTTATCAGAGGGAGCAGAAGCTCATCGATATCTTGAAAGCAGAAAAAGTACAGGTAAGATTGTTTTAATTCCATAAAAAATGGAGGGTCTAGATGAGTAACGGGTTCGATTGAAAGGTGCAAACCGCTAAATAAAACGGTAAATAACATATCAATTAGCATACTAATTCGCATACTAATTAGCATAGGAATTGGTATGCCTTTTTGTTGTTATATAAGGGGTTACTTGTAATTACAGTTCTTATTTAACATATCAAATCGCATAGGAATTAGCAGGACTTAATACTCAACAAAGTCCGACTAATTGAGGTACTATTTATATATTACCAGGTATTACAACACAGTAAAAAAAGGAACTCCAGCTTGATTTGGAGTTCCCTCAGTTCTTCAATTATAGACCTGATTGTTGAAGAAGATTAATTGACTAATCGAATTCTAAACATAAATGAATTTTCTATTATTTTTATAGCCTTCAAGTGTTCTTTAGAAATGTATGTAAAGTTTGAGAATATAAAAATGGCTGCTCTCTATGTACCAAGTGACCAGCAAAAGGAATAACAGATATATTTATATTGGAATTTAATTGCTTGTAAGTTATCGCAGCCGAAACCTCTAGATTTTGCTTTTCGCCAACAATACATAGAGTTGGAATTCTGATATTAGAAACATCACCTGTTTCATCAAAAGGATAAAAACCATCTTCATTAAAAGAATACAACAGCGTTTTCCAATCATTTTCTCCGTGAATTTCGTTTAAAAATGATACAGCTTCTTCGTTACTAAACAATTGTTCATAGCCTTTAGCTTCTTCTCTTGAAAGTTCAGCCCAATTATCAGGTTCGACTGGGAATATCCCAGAAAAGCTGAGAGACTTTACTTTATTAGGATATTCTTTAGCAAGAAGCAAGGCTGCAACTCCACCTATTGAAACTCCAGCAATATGACAATGTTTAACATTAAGGAATTCTAATGTATCGTTCAAATCTTTCGCACAATGACTAAAGTAATTATCAATTTTTCCCATAGACTTACCGTGCCCTCTTAAATCAGGTCTAATTACTTTATAATTTCTAGCTGAAAAAAATTCACTTTGTTCGTGATACTCCGTTAGCCCCGTCATCCCACCAGAGTGAATAAGGACTAACGGCTCTCCTTCACCTACAATATTTGTATGTAAAATCATATAATTCCCTCCTGATAAAAGATCGTTGCCCCTCACAATAAGATTTTGGGTACTTCCCCTTTAGCACAACCTGCTTACCAATTATTATGCTTTAGATAAAAACTCATTTATTGATAAGGAAAAATTACCTGTCATGCGAATTTATTTTTCAACCATCCTATTAATGGAGGTGAAAACAATGGCAGACATAAATCCTATTGAGTATACAGGGAAAGTTTTGGATCAAAGAAATAACCTTACCGGTCCTGACGATCCAGGTAAGCGATCCTATCCAGAAAAACCACAACATGTATCTATTCAGCAGCTAAATAGTAAAAATGTTCAATAGCCTGTTTAGTAAAACTACAGGTATTATCTAAAGTTATAATAGTGTCACATAAGTTAATTAGTGAGATGGGCTGCTATTGCCGCAGCCTTTTATTATCAACTGTTTTTTCATACACAAACCACATAACAGCAATATAATAAAAGCTGTCTCCAACATTTGTAATAATTCTTCCGAGAAATAAGTACAAAAAATTTCTATTGCTCCTAAGCACATCTAACAAATAATCATCCAATGTATTTTGGTCGAAGATATGCAGCAAGGCCCATCCCTGAATTTGCACCTGTAATGAGAATCACTTTATATTTCACTGGCTCTCTCCTTACTCTATTTAAAGTTATGCTTTTTAGGCCTTCTGATGCCCCAGAGAGCGTGATTCAAGACTTCTCATAAATAACTCATAAAAACAGAAAGAACGCTGCGGACCTGCTTGAAGCTCACTCTGATGATGTCCTTATTTTACACTTTCAAATAGATGAAATCGAAGTCCAAATGGATCTTTTAACATAACACTTGTACTGCTTAATTTCTCAGAAACTTCACAGCCGGCGTTAAGAAGCTTAGTCATAGAATTTGAAAAATCTTCAGCAGCAAATTCAAAAAAAACTCCAGCATGCTTCTTGTTTTCAATGTAAAAGAAAGTGCCGTTCATACTGAATTTTGTTTCAAATTCATTTGATGACTCAAGTGTCATTCCCAACGAATTTTTATAAAAATCTATCGCTTTTTCATAATTTTGAACAGCAAAGGCGACGTTATTGGTCATTTGGAAAGGTGTATTTTCATTTATCATCTTTGATGGACGATATGATTCAGACCCTGAGGAGAGGAGGTCAAATAAAGGCCAAACCGAACAGAAATCATCACCGGTTCCAAAAGGAGCATGTGCACAATTATAAATAGATCCTTTATCGTCTTTGCGGAAGGTTGAGACTCCCGGATAGTAATATCCGTCCTTTTCATATCCAAAATCCTGTTTAAACGAAGTGCCCGCAGTCGAGATAATAGGGAACTTTCAGCCTCTTTGAGCAGCGAATGCATCCTGCACATTCATTCCTCCCAACCTTCTACCCATGATATTCGGCTGGAATGAAGCTTTTCCTCTTTCAGGGTAAAAAAATTGAAAAGAAAAGGAGTGAGAAAACGTGATTGTAAAAGGACTCGATCTAGATACACATACAAGATGCCGTCATTATGCTACTCAAAGAGATATTATTGCCATTAAATTCAAGTGCTGCGATACATATTTTACTTGTTTTGAGTGTCATGAAGAGATTGCAGATCATCCATCGCTCGTTTGGAACAAGGAAGAACGGAATACGACTGCTGTTCTTTGCGGATCATGCAGCCATCAGCTCACTATTCAAGAATATATGGACAGCAAGAATTACTGTCCAAAGTGTCATTCAGCCTTTAATCCAGGCTGTCAAAACCATTATCATCTGTACTTCGGCTCTTAAAACGTTTAGTCTGCACGCTTTTTGGGAAAAAAATATAAAAGAGGAGGAGTTTATGTTGAAAAAACTCATTAAGAAAGCGATAAAATATGCGCCTATTGTTTATCCGATTGTAAAGAAAATGTTGAACAAACGGAAAAACGGGGGCCGTACTAATTATTAATATATTTGAGACCACAATAAGCAATCTGTGGTCTTTTTTAATGTTTTTCTTTTAAAAAAGGCTCTTTTCATAAAGTTTGTTGTTTTTAGAAAATATAGTTAAAACCTTTAGTGGATTGTAGCGGAAGTCACTTGACTCCTGCGGGAAATAGAGGGGCATGGGAGATCCCATAGGCATAGCCGGGGAGGCTCCAATCCCTCACAGCGGAAAGCAAGTTCCTGCAGCGGAAATCCACGGGTACAATTAATAACCAAAAACACCTGCACATTTATTGTGCAGGCATTCTCGATCTAGTTATCCTTTTTTGCGCATTGCACGCAATACAAGGCTTAATAAGAAAACGAAGATTATAGCTCCAAGCAGTGCTGGGATAATGGCAATACCAGCAAGTGAAGGTCCGAAAGAGCCGAGAAGCTCTCCTCCAATCCAAGCACCGATGATACCGGCAATAATATTGCCGATAATGCCGCCTGGTACATCCTTGCCTAAAATAATGCCAGCTAACCAGCCGATTAAACCGCCAACGATAAGATATAATATAAAGCCCATTTTTCATTCCGCCTTTCAGAATTAAGTAATAGTATGTGTTTCTATGATTCTTATTCCCCGGCTAATAAAAAAAGAAACCTTGAGGTAAAAAAATTATTTCGGACAAGACTTCTCTAGAATCTGATATTTGTTTCATGTAGTATGGTAACAATAAGAAAGACATAACTTTTAAAGATGGGACGGACCTATGAACACTGAATTGACATTGCAACTTAAATCTAAATACGTGAATGAAATGAAAAAGGGATATCCTTTGATTCAAAAGGAATCTGTTCTTGATGCAGCAGGATTGAAGCATGAAGGCGATTTAATCAGGCTTACGGATGAGAGGCACCGTTTTATTGGAAAGGGCTATCATGGGAAGCAAAATAAAGGAATTGGCTGGATATTATCTGCAAATGAAAATGAAAATATTAATCAGTCCTTTTTTGATAATAAAATAAAGACCGCCATACAAAGCCGAACTGAATTTTTTCAAGATGAAGGTACAACGGCATTTCGAGTGTTTAATGGTGAAGGAGATGGTATTGGCGGCTTAACCATTGATTATTTCGAGGGTTTTTACTTGATCACATGGTACAGCAAAGGTATTTTCCATTTCTCCCGCTCCATTATTGAGGCTTTAAAGAAGAACGCAGATATAAAAGGGATTTATCAGAAGAAACGCTTTGATTCTCAAGGGAAATTTGTTGATGAGGATGGATTTGTTGAAGGTATTAAAGCTGAGTTTCCTTTGATTGTAAAAGAAAATGGTGTTAAATTCGCTATTTATTTAAACGATGGGGCAATGGTCGGTGTTTTTCTCGATCAGCGTGATGTCAGAAAAACAATTAGGGATCAATATTCAAATGGGAAAACCGTACTAAACTTATTTTCATATACTGGGGCCTTTTCAGTGTTCGCTGCGCTTGGCGGAGCGGTTAAAACAACCAGTGTCGATCTGGCCAATCGCAGCCTCAGCAAAACGATTGAGCAATTCAGTATAAATGAGATCGACTATGAAGCACAGAATATTATTGTTGAAGATGTTTTTCACTATTTTAAATATGCCCTTAAAAAAAATCTCAAATTCGACTTGGTCATTCTTGATCCTCCAAGTTTTGCCCGATCTAAAAAATACACATTCAGCGCGGCCAAAGACTATAAGGATTTGCTTAAAGAAACCATTGCTTTAACAGAAGACAACGGAATGATTGTTGCATCAACGAACTGCAGCACTTTTTCCTTGAAAAAATTTAAAAGTTTTATTGAGATTGCTTTTAAAGAAACAGGCGGTAAATATAAAATCAGAGATGAATTTTCATTGCCAAGTGATTTTAAAACATTAAAGGAATTTCCAGAAGGAAATTATTTAAAAGTTGTATTTATTGAAAAAATGTAAGATAGGCGGTCTAATTTTAGACCGTTTTTTTGATTGTTTATTACAAGCTTCAACAGAGCTGCCGCTTCGCTGATAAGGCACTTTTAACGGGATGCTGCAGCTCATTCCTTGTTTATTGTAAAAAATATCATGTTTTTTGTAGAAGAGGGAACAAAACTAATGATAGACCAAGACTGGCTGGAAAAACCGCCAAAGTCTGATTAAAGCCTATTTGAATGAAAGGCAGCTTCAATGTGCGCTGCCTTTTATCCATTCTTCCTTTAGAAGTGAATGCATAATGACATCATATGGAATTTCATTCTGAATGATGTAATTCCTCAAGATTCCTTCCTCATTAAAGCCTAATTTTTCTAGTACTTTTCGTGAAGGCTTGTTTTCAATCATAACAACGGCTCCGATTCGAATAAATCCCATATCTTGAAATCCAAATGTGAAGATTGCCTTTAACGCCTCCTGTACGAAACCTTTTCCCCACTGCTGATTTGACACCTCGTATCCTACTTCAGCACGCTTGTACTTCTTTGATATGGAATGGAAACCGCACGTGCCAATCAATTCATCTGTATCTTTAAGAGCAATTCCCCATCTGATCATTTTATTTGATTGAAAGCCAAGCTGAAATGAATGAATCAGATTTTCCGCATCTTCTATTGTCTTGAAAGAATCCATTCCATAGAATTTTGTCACTTCTTGCTGTGAGAAATATTGAAAGATACTTTGTGCATCTTTTTGTTCAATATTTCGAAGCCTCAAACGTTCTGTTTTAATTTCTGGAAATGCAGTCATTGTGATCTCCTTTTTCTTTTTTCTCTAAAGCGATTTATTTCGACATAAATCCTGGTATTTCCTGTTTCTTTTAAATTCGATTATTTATTTTATAGAAGAAGTGCAAGTTCATCACAGTACAATTTACTTTTTATTGAAGGTAATATTCCTGTTTGCATTATTGTATACATGTAAACAAAATGGAACTTGTTGTATTCTTTTTATGTATACATGCATACAACTATGTACGCATGTTGTTAAATCAATATGTTTACAAGTTTGTTCTTTTTGCATACAATTTTGTTTGCAAGTAAACAAGAATGTAAGCGTTTGATTTCGGCATCATCCATAATACTCCTTATATAAAAGGATTAATTAATTCATAACATGAAAATGAAGAAAAAAATATTAAATTCAAACCATAATTCCTTGAATAAGCAAAGACAAAAGTGTGTTTTTTAATTGCATTATTGTTCCATCCTCTCCAAAGAGGTTATTAGGATGTAGCTTGTTTTAGAGAAAGGTAAATATGTCAAAGATGCTTTATTCTTAGCTGCCATTTTGCTTGATAGAGTAACCATCCCTTCTATTGTAAGAAATGAAAACTTCGTGTAACTACTTGATGATTAGAAAAATACAGTGTTTTTTGTAGAAGAGGGGAGAATGTTAAAGATCGCCAGAGGCAAGTGAAAAAAAACGACCTTCGGCTGAAAACACTATTAGAAGGAGAGGAATACTGAATTCAAGCTACCTATTATCCAGTATTCTCTAAGTCGTTAATGAATAATTACTTTATATGGAAATAAATGGTGTAATTTTCAAGTTTTCTTCCTCATTAAAACTCATTATACGCAGCGATTTTCCAGCAACTTATGTTTAATTATTAGAACTTCATCTTTTCGAATATCAACCATATCTAGAAAACGAATGCTATTGCCCCTTTTGTGCAATGCCTTTCCTCTAAATAGTAATGTGAGAAACTTCGTATCTTGCTTGCACGCAAACTGTAAGATGATATTCATCTCGTCGGTTTCTTTCAGCGCAACTCCCAAACGATTTTCACTTTGATTGATATCTGATATCGAATCTACGAATAAGACTTTTTCTGTTCTTAAATTGTTTTGAAGGAATCTTCCAAAAAAACTCTTCCTCCTCTGAGAAATATTGAAAGAGCCTTTTCGAATCAGCTTGTTCAATATTTTGATGCCGAAATGGCCTCGATGGATATGCAGTCATTGTGATTTTCACAATCATCTTTTCTCTAAATCGTTCGTTCGACACGAACCTTGGTTTTCACTTTAATTGTATGAATGTTCATTCGATGTTAATTAGGAAAAAGGTAGAATCAGTATTTTATTGAAGTGAATCACGATGTTTACATTAAAGTATACTTGTAAACTAAATGTAATGTATTGTCTTCTTTTTGTGTACACATGTATACAAATTTGTGTGCATGCTGGTGGATCAACATGTATACAACCTGTACTCGTTGTATTCGTATTTGTATACAAGTAAACGAATTTGTAAACGTTTGAGTTCTATTGACGAAACTATCATTCTTTTATACTCTTTAATAGAATGGATTTATATACTAATTCATTACGTGAAAGGAATGGTGTTCATGAGTAATTCTAGAATCGCAGCAATAGATGTTGGGAATGACGCAGTAAAAGCAATTTTCGGAAAATACGATTCCCAGCTATACATACCGAATGTAATCGCAAGAGATATTGAAGATCGACCTATTATTGGAATTGAAGACTTAGACAGCAAGGACCCGCTAGATGGAATCCACATCAAAGTTCACTCCCCTGCTCTGAAAGAAAACAATGCAATTTACCGAGTAGGAAATTTAGCTACGAAAAGCGACAATGCATCTGAACTTGATCCAGGCAGCAGCAAATCAGAAGAAGATCAAACATTGGTTATGCTTTTTGCTTCTATTGCACTTGATGCTGTTAAACCTGAAAATGAAAAGGTGTTCCGCAGAAACAACAAAATAATTGATGCAGCCTATACACTGGGAACAGGCCTTCCGTTACGAGAAGCAAAAGAAGGCAAAGATGTTGGATATCGTTCAAAGCTTCTTGGAAATGTACATCAGGTGGAGTTTTTAATTACACCTAAATATCAAGGTTTAAAAGTAAATATTAAATTTGATGAAGTAAAAGTCTATCCAGAGGGATTTGCTGCATATATCAATCTAGTAATGGATAAAGATTTAAATATCATTAACAAGGACTTGATTGACAAGCGCATCATCATTCAGGATATTGGTGGACTTTCAACAGATATCGCAGTTATTAAGAACCGCAACGTTGATGATGATAAAGCACAGGGTTTCAACCTTGGAGTTGTTGAATCACTTGAAGCAATCCGCGAAGAAATCCGTTCAAAACATGGAGTTGAGCTGGACAGCCGCCGTGATGTTGTTGAAATTATCACGAAGAAAACGGACCGTAATCACATTTATGTAAGAGGGAGCCGTACAAGTGTACATGATATTACAGATCGAATTTTATTAGATCTTGCTAAAAAGCAATATCGTCACCTGCGCAATGTTTGGCAGAAAAACTCTCAGACAGAAATCTGCTACTTTGTCGGAGGCGGAGCCGTTGTATTGAAAGATTACCTGAAAACACTGAATAACAATCTTGATGGTTATAACATTGACTTCTTTGAAGATGAAAATGAAAGCATCTGGATGATGGCCAATGCTTATTATAAGCTGGTTTTCGACTTTTACAGCAAGCAGCAAAAAGAGAAAAGCAGCGAAGATAAAAAAGCAGCTACTACCAAATAATAGGGTGGTTTTATGAGAAAAGGAGTTTCATCAGGCATTCAGAGGGGACAAGCGATTACGTTTCGCATTCCCTCCGATACACCTGAACACATATTAAGACAGCTGCAAAAGCTTAAAGAAACGGAAAAAAGGAATTTTTCAAGTAAAATTGCCGAATTTGTTTCACAAGGTGTAAGTGAATCTTTTGTGAAGGAAAAAGAAAGTGTCACGATTCCGATTCCTCAAAAATTAAGCAAGGCACAAAGAGACTGGCTAAAACATGAGCATTCTGAAGCACTGCTTGGCAGCATTGTGTATCAGATTCTTGCCGATCCAATCAGAGCAGCTTCTTTGCTTGCTTCATTCAACAGCAAATCACTAGATATTGATGAAGCGCTTTACTTGCAGGAAGTACCCTTTCCAAGTGAGCCGGCGGCAGAGCAAGAACCTGAACCAGACGAGGACTTTGATGAAAATGCAGGGCTTGATGATTTCGATTGGGAAAAAGCCATGCAGGAGTCAGCTTCATCTGCTGAAGAAGAAAAAGAAGAATCTGCGGATGATCTAATTGGCGGATTTCTTTCTAAAATGAATAAGTGATAAAAGGAAAGCTAACCTCTGATGTTAGCTTTTTTATATTGAGAAGAAAATGCAATACCTCAGAAGCTGGTACTAACCAATCCGAAAGAGAGGATAATCACATATGATTGGAAAAGGAGGGATTCGGTATGTACGATCATTTAACAAGGCTGCAAAAACATTATTATCAAGGTGCTTCGAAACTGTTGGCAGAATCTTTTATAGATAATCCGTTATTTATTTACCTCTTTCCAAATGAAAAGAAAAGAGAAAGGATCCTCCTGAATATTATAGAGGTGTTGTTGAGATAGTTGATGCGATCAGTGATGTCTATATCACATCGGAAAAAATAGAGGGGATTTTTGCAGTAAGGAGGACCGGAAAACAAAGATTTTCCCTCCCTCTATATAGAGCAAACAATTCTTAGAAGTATAGTGTTAATTAAGGATGTACCACTATTATTAATCATAAAAAAAGCAAAAAAACTTTCTATTGTCTCACAAAGAATGGCTTTTTATGAACACCAAAAACCACATCTAATTTTAGATATGGTCGCAGTTGATAAGAAATACAGGGGCCAAAAATTCATGAGTCAAATGATCATAGCGGCATTGGACGAAGCGGATAAAAGGAGAACATTCTGTGTTCTGGAGACGGAAACGATTGAAAATGTTAGAATTTATGAACACTTCGGCTTCCAATTATCACAGAGTATTGAGGTTGTAAAAGGGCAATTGACAGTTTATATCTTAATCTATGATCCGTTTCATCAAATCAAATATCAAGATTAAGGTGTGTCGATTGATTTTACTCTGCCTACTTGCCCGTCTTCAAGACGCACTTTTATGCCATGAGGGTGAAAACCTGATTTTGTCAGGATGTCTTTCACAACCCCGGCCGTCAGCTTTCCTGATCTTTGATCTTGCTTTAAAACAATCTGTACTGAAGAACCAGGCTTAATATGTTCACGATTTTGTCCGTTCATCAGTTAGACACCCATTCTTCTGCGCTGATTGTTCGTTTTCTTTGAAACCTGGCTCTTCATGTTTTTGGTCTGGTTGGATCCTTTTATGTTTGCATTTCCGTTTGCCTGTGCCTGTTTTTTACTTGCAAGCTTTTGTTTAATGGCTTCTTCTAGCGTCATTTTCTTTTCTGACATATTAAAAGACAACCTCCTTTGTAAAATAAGATGTACAGCCATTATAATATAATTCACAAAATAAAAATAGAACGGCTAAAGTCAATATTCCCCTATATTTTCTGGGAAATAGCTGCCTTCTTTCTCTTTTTTGGGAAAGTAGGTTTTTTCGCATGATAAAGTGTACAATAAGAATCTAATATAATGAATGACGGATGATAGAGTATAGAAAGAGGGTTCAAAAAGAAATGTCATTTTCAAAACTTGGAATTCGTAAAGAGGTAATGGAAACACTTAAGGCAAATGGAATCGGTACGCCTACACCTATTCAGGAAAAAGCGATTCCTGCCGTGCTTGAAGGCCTTGATGTCATAGCGAAAGCACAGACAGGAACGGGGAAAACACTTGCTTTTGTTCTGCCGATTTTAGAAAGGCTTGATCTTACGAAAGGAACTGTTCAAGCACTTATTGTGACGCCAACTCGAGAACTTGCTCTTCAAATTACAGCTGAGGTGAAAAAAATGACCGCCAGGCTGGAAGATGTGGGTGTCCTTGCTGTATATGGCGGACAGGATGTTGAACAACAGATAAAAAAACTTGGGCGCGGTGTTCACATTGTCATTGGAACACCTGGAAGACTTCTTGATCATATTAGAAGGGAAACCATTGATCTCTCGGAAGTGGGAATGCTTGTGCTTGATGAAGCAGATCAAATGCTGCATATCGGATTTTTGCACGAAGTAGAGGAAATCATTCGCCACACGTCAGATGCACGCCAGACGATGCTGTTTTCAGCCACCATTCCCGATCAGATTCGTACGTTGTCAAACAAGTATATGAAAAATCCGGAAGATATTAGAGTACAGGATACACAGGTAACGGTGAAAGACATTAAACAGCTTGTCATTGAAACAAACGATCGTGCGAAGCAGGCAGCACTCTTCCGTTTATTAGATGAGCACCGGCCGTTTCTTGCGATTATTTTCTGCCGTACGAAAAGAAGGGCAAGCAGACTGAATGATGCAATGAAATCACGCAAATATTTGGCAGAAGAGCTGCACGGTGATCTTTCTCAGGCCAAAAGAGAAAAAGTGATGAAAATGTTCCGCGAAGCTAAAATCCAATATTTAATTGCAACAGATGTTGCGGCAAGGGGAATTGATGTTGAAGGTGTTACACATGTATATAACTTCGACATTCCGCTTGACGCTGAAAGTTATATCCATCGAATTGGGAGAACCGGAAGAGCAGGCAGTGATGGTCTGGCGATCACGTTTGCTGCGCCAAAGGACTTGGAGTACTTGCACGAAATTGAAAAAGGGATCTCCATGAGACTCCAAAAAGAAAAGATGGAAATTCCATCATCAGAATATACCTCACAGCCAAAGGACAAGGATGACGAATACCGACCGAAAAAACCAAAAACAGGCAGAAGAGGTTCTCAAAATAGAGAAGGTTCTAATGTGAAAAGTGCAAAACCAAAAGCAAAAACGAATGACCGCAGCTCTTCAAGATCAAAATCACCTAGAAGCAGTAGATAAGGGGTATGGACTATGAATACTCCATGGTCAGCAGAACAAGTTGTTACAGAAACTCTCGCTAAGAAACTGATTGAAGAGGAGTTTCCTGAATTAAAACCTGTTGAGGTAAGCTTGCTTGGAAAAGGCTTCGACAATACCGTGTATGAGGTTAATAAACTTTATGTTTTCAGGTTTCCCCGCAGAGAAATTGCTGTCCGTTTATTAGAAATCGAAAAACAAATTCTGCCAACACTTGCATCAAAAGTTGAAATGGCAATACCTGTTCCTGTTTTCTTTGGAAATCCAAGCAAGGATTATAAATGGATGTTTATCACAAAGTGGCTGGAGAAACCCCTTCTGAATTAAGTGAAGTTCAAAGGATAAGCATGGCAGCACCCCTTGCTGAATTTTTGAAAACAGTTCATGCTTTCCCAGCAGAAATCGCAAGAAAACATGGAGCAGAGGATGATCATTTCGGCCGCCTTGATTTGAAAAAAAGAATCCCGATGCTTCAGGCAAATATAGATAAACTAAAGCAAATTCATAAAGGTGAAATCAGCGATAGAATGCAGCACTATCTCGACTCTTTATCCAAGATGGAATCTGTTTCTGCTGAACATCTAGTCCATGGAGACCTTCATATTCGCAATATACTGATCGATAAGGACGGAGCTTTGTCAGGGATTATCGATTGGGGAGACACACATGTCGGAGATCCTGCTGTAGATTTATCAATCGTTTACAGTTTGCTCCCTCCGGAGGCTAGGGAAACCTTCTTCGGAATATATGGAAAAGTAACTGAAGATACGAAAGAATTAGCCAGGTTTAAAGCGATATACACCCACTCTGTCTTAATGGTTTATGGGTATGATCTTCAAGATTTAGCGTTAGTGCAGTCAGCTGAAACATCCATTCATTTAGCTTTATTTTAAAAGGCATGTTCGTTTTTCCCGGACTTAGCCTTTTTTATTCGTATTTTGTGTATCAAATCGTTAAATAACGAAAAACATAGGGTGTCTTTATTAGAAAAGAGCACGAAATCCTAATGATAGACGTGAATAAGTCTAATTTCGGAAAACAACAATCTATTAGAACACAGAAAAAAATACATCCCCGCAGATAAAGGGACTGCGGGGATGTTCATTTTGCTCTATTCTTATTTTGCTGCCTGCTCTGCCCATTCCTCAACGTTCCAGACTTTTGTAATCCAGTCTTCGTAAAAATCAGGCTCATGGCAAACAAGAATAACGGTGCCTTTATATGCTTTTAGGGCGCGTTTAAGTTCTTCTTTCGCAACAACATCCAAATGATTTGTCGGCTCATCAAATAGAAGCCAGTTGCTTTCATACTGAAGCAATTTGCATAAACGTACTTTTGCCTGCTCTCCTCCGCTCAGCTGATTTAACGGACGGGAGATGTGCTCGTTTTTCAAGCCGACGCGGGCAAGCATTGCGCGGACCTGATGCTGATCCATGCTTGGGAACGCATTCCAAACATCATCAATCGGAGTAATATTATCAGCTTTTACTTCTTGTTCGAAATAAGAAGGGAAAAGGAAATCGCCTAATTGAATGGAACCGCCCAAAGGTTTTATTTTTCCCAAAATGGTTTTAAGAAGGGTGGATTTCCCAACGCCATTGCAGCCAGCAATCGCGATTTTTTCCCCGCGTTCAATCGTCATTGTAAGCTTTGGCAGAAGAGGGTGTGTATACCCGATCTCAACATCTTTTCCTTCAAAAACAAACCGGCTGCTGCCCCGGGATTCTTTAAATTCAAAGGTTGGCTTCATCGCTGTCTCAGGACGGTCAATCCGCTCCATGCGGTCAAGCTGTTTTTGACGGCTTTTCGCACGGCCTGTTGTGGAATAACGAGCTTTATTTTTTGAGATAAAGTCTTCTTGTTTTTTAATAAATTCCTTCTGCTTTTCATAGGCATGAAGATGCTGATTTTTATTCATTTCTGCGAGCTCCAGGAATTTTTCATAAGTAGCAGTATACCGAGTCAGCTTGGAAAATTCCAAATGGAAAATGACATCAACAACGCCATTCATGAATTCCGTATCATGGGAAATCAGCAAAAATGCGCTTGGATATTCTTTTAGATAATGACTTAGCCATTGAATATGCTCGACATCCAAGTAGTTGGTAGGCTCGTCCAGAAGAAGAACTTCAGGCTGTTCAAGCAGAAGCTTTGCCAGAAGAACCTTTGTGCGCTGGCCGCCGCTCAGTGCCGAAACATCGCGATCCAGTCCGATTGCATCAAGACCAAGCCCGCGTGCAGCTTCCTCTACTTTTATATCTAAAGAGTAAAATCCTCCTGCATCAAGATGATCCTGAATTTCTCCCATTCTCTCGAGAAGCTCTTCCAATTCTTCTGGAGTAGCGGTACCCATTAGTGCGATAACTTCATTTAATTCTTCCTCTTTTTTATATAAAGGCAAGAAAGCGTCTCGTAAAACGTCTCTGATTGTTTTTCCTTTTGATAAAACCGTGTGCTGATCCAGGTAGCCATAATGAACTCCCGGTGTCCACTCCACTTTGCCTGTATCATGGATCAGCTCTTTCGTAATAATGTTCATCATGGTGGATTTTCCTACACCGTTTGCACCGACAAGTCCGACATGCTCTCCAGGTAAAAGTCTGAAGGAAACATCTTTAAATAAAGTCCGGTCTCCAAAGCTATGGCTTAATTTATCAATTGTAAGTAAACTCATGTTCTTTTTAACCCTCCGCTGCATTCTAAAATATTCATTCTTCCATCATACTAAATCGTCTGTTTTTAAGCTATAGCTGAAACTCCGGAAGTTTATGGGGATTTTTATAAAAAAGACAGTGTTTTCATCGATTATGTTCTTCATTAGGATTGTGTTTTTTCAATAAAATCGCTTTGAACTTTTCCTGAAATAATGATAGGACATACACATAAGGTGGAAAAGCTGTGTTGTTTTTGAAAGGCCGTTTTCGCCAAATTTCACCCGTGGATTTCCGCTGCAGGCACTTGCTTTTCGCTGCAATCAACTCAAGGTTTATAAACATTTTTCTAAAAGCAACAAACTTTACGAAAAGAGCTTTAAAAAAAAGAGATAAAAAAACAGCAATTCCGCTGCTACAGCACATGCTTATTCTTCAAATCTTTAAGCATTTTATCAATGCATCTAAGAATGGTTTGTTTGGATGTATGTGAATTTTCTTTTATTATAATACAAGTTTTACCTGTAATTCTGGTTGATAACTCTTCATGATAGGCCGCCACTATGCTCGGATCCATCACGTAGAACATTAGCCCTTTTTGCCGGCTGGCATAGCCGACCAATGGTTCTCCATCCATATAATAAACGGGAAATCCGTATTCAAATCCTTCCTTTGCTTCAGGCAATGCGGTGAGAATTTTATGCCGGAGCATCTTCATATCCTCTAAATGGATTCCTTTTGTTTTTTGAAAATAAAGCTGTACGTCGGAATGCATCAATGTACCTCACTTTCTTTAGTCAAAACACAATTCTAATCAATATGGTAACATAAAAGTACTTGGTTTAGAGGATACGCTGTGATCAGGGAAACTGACTTGGCAGTGTCTTTTGACTGGTTTACACTTAATGAAAAAAATAAATAAATAAATGATTTTAATGCAATCTTAAATAGATTGCCGGGATAGAATGAAAGCTATCTTTATCTCAAAGAAAGCGGTATCCATTTAGGATATGGCGAGAAAACGATAAGGTTTATCGGCCCAAAATAAAGACAAACAAAGATCATAATTGGTTTGATATGCATGAACCTGATTGGCCCTTTAATAAGAATAATTTGTGATACCATATAGTATCGAATGCAAGAGAGGAATGTGACTATGGGAAAGATTGCAGTACTGGCTGAAAAGCCTTCGGTAGGAAGAGATCTGGCGAGAGTTTTACAATGCGGAAAAAAAGGAAATGGCTATTTTGAAGGTGATCGTTATGTGGTTACATGGGCGCTTGGACATCTTGTCACACATGCTGATCCTGAAGCTTACAGTGACTCTTATAAGACGTGGAAAATGGAAGACCTTCCAATGCTTCCGAAAGAATTAAAACTCGTTGTTATAAAAAAAACAAGCAAACAATTTCAAGCTGTTAAAGCCATACTAAATCGCAAAGATGTTTCGGACATTGTCATTGCAACAGATGCAGGCCGAGAGGGTGAACTTGTTGCAAGATGGATTATTGAAAAGGCTCATGTGAACAAGCCGATCAAGCGGCTTTGGATTTCATCTGTGACAGATAAAGCCATTAAAGATGGATTTAAAAAGCTGAAAAGCGGAAAGGATTATGAAAATCTATTTCATTCTGCAGTTGCCAGAGCAGAAGCAGACTGGATTGTCGGCATGAATGCTACACGTGCTTTGACGACAAAACACAATGCACAGCTTTCATCAGGCAGAGTCCAAACCCCAACACTGGCCATTATTGCTGAACGGGAAAATGAAATAAAGCAATTTAAGCCAAAAGCTTATTTTGGAATAAAAGCATCTGCAAGCAACGGATTGCAGTTAGTCTGGCAGGATATAAAGACAAAAGATATAAAAACTTTTGATAAAGATAAAATAGATTCATTGGTAAAACAGGTTGCAAACAAAGACGCAACTGTTGTATCGGCTGATAAAACGTATAAAAAAAGCTTTTCATCTGGTCTTTACGATTTAACAGAGCTGCAGAGGGATGCGAATAAAAGATTTGGTTACTCTGCCAAAGAGACACTGTCTATTATGCAAAAGCTGTACGAACAGCATAAGGTGCTTACCTACCCGAGAACAGATTCGCGATACATTAGCTCAGATATTGTCGAAACACTGAGTGAAAGAGTGAAGGCTTGCGGTGTAAAACCATATGCAAAGGCTGCAATGAAAATCCTCCGAAAACCAATAAAAGGAAATCCTTCATTTGTGGATGACAGCAAGGTAAGTGATCACCACGCTATTATTCCGACAGAAGAAACAGTGATTGCAAGTGCATTCAGCGATAAAGAAAGAAAAATTTATGATTTGGTGGTAAAGCGATTCCTTGCTGTCTTATCGCCGCCATTTGAATATGAACAAACAACGCTCACTTGCAAAATTGGTCAAGAGACATTTATTGCAAAAGGGAAAGTCATCCTTTCTCAAGGATGGAAAGAAGTATATGAATATGAAACGGAAGAAGAGAAAGACGGTCTTGCTGAGCAAAAGCTGCCTCCTATAAATAAAGGAGACGTTTTGAATATCCAATCGATCACTCTGACAAAAGGGGAAACAAAGCCTCCTGCACGTTTTAACGAGGCAACTCTTCTATCTGCTATGGAAAATCCAGCTAAGTATATGTCGTCTGGAAGTGCTGATTTGAAGAAAGTGATTGGTGAAACTGGCGGACTTGGCACCGTTGCTACCCGTGCAGACATCATCGAAAAACTTTTCAACAGCTTTTTAGTTGAGAAGAAAGGAAAAGAGCTGTTTGTAACTTCAAAAGGAAAGCAGCTTTTGGAGCTGGTCCCAGAGGATTTAAGATCGCCGGCACTGACAGCAGAGTGGGAGCAAAAGCTGACACAGATCTCTAAAGGCAAGCTATCAAAACAAGCTTTCATTCAAGAAATGAAGGGGTATGCAAGAGCAGTTGTACAAGAAGTGAAAAACAGCGAAAAGAAATTCAAGCACGATAATATCACTGGGCGGAAATGTCCGGAATGCGGGAAAAATCTCCTTGAAGTGAATGGCAAAAAAGGCAAGATGTTTGTATGCCAAGACAGGGAGTGCGGGTATCGCAAAGGGGTATCACGAACAACAAATGCAAGATGTCCGGTCTGTCACAAAAAGCTTGAACTCCGGGGAGAAGGGGAAGGCCAGATCTTTGTCTGCGGGTGCGGTCATCGTGAAAAACTTTCTGCTTTTACAGAGAGGAAGAAAAAATCCCAAAACAGCAAAGTCTCCAAACAAGAAGTTTCTAAGTATATGAAAAAGCAAAATGATGAACTTTCAAATCCTGCCTTAGCAGATGCTTTGTCTAAATTAAAGTTTGATTAACATAGGAGGGCAGTCTTGGCTATGAGCTGAGGCTGCTTTTTTCAAATTCACAAAATTAGGAACATACAGATTTTAAGATTAATAGAAATGAATGGAAGTTTTTCAAGCCGAGTGTTTGAAAGACTTTTTTGTTTTAGCCAGTGCTGATAAGGGTATAGAAAGGTTTGAATAATTGATTGACTAACTTATCCTTAAAAAGAAAAATTTTCATTAAAGCACTTTCAATCCCAATTAATGAAAGGAATTACATAAATATGACTAAAGTATGATGAAAATGTGACATTTATTTGAACGACTGATGAAATTCTCGTGACATTTAAGAAAATGCATCACATCAGGAAGCTGGCTCTGCTAGCATATAGAAGAAAAGAAAACGAAAACATTCGTTTTTCTAGAATAATTCCTTTGTATGCTAGTTTAGCATACATTTTATCATGAATAAGTTATCAATTAGGAAGGAAGGTGAACCTGGTGTTCAAGCTGTTTAAACCACTTTTAGCGTTAGGTCTATTACTCTCTGTTTTTTTACTTGGCGGATGCAGCGAATTAATCGTTCTAGATCCGAAAGGACCTGTTGCAGCTGCACAGAGTGACCTTATTCTGTTGTCTATAGGTTTTATGCTTTTTATTCTTGCTGTTGTTTTTGTTTTGTTTACTCTCATTGTTGTGAAGTATCGTGAGCGCAAAGATAACATGGAGTATGAACCGCCGGAAATGGAAGGAAGCAAATTCCTTGAAATCGTTTGGACGGTTATTCCGATCCTTATCGTTATTGCACTCTCAATCCCTACAGTGCAAACCATTTATGCACTCGAAGAGCCTCCAGAGTCTTCAAAAGACAAAGCACCTTTAGTGATACATGCTACGTCGGTTGATTGGAAATGGATTTTCTCTTATGAAGAAGAGGGGATTGAAACAGTTAACTACTTAAACATTCCTGAAGATCGTGCAGTTGAATTTAAATTATCATCCGCTGATACGATGACAGCTTTCTGGATTCCTCAATTGGGCGGACAGAAATATGCAATGTCAGGAATGCAGACAAAGCTATTCCTTCAGGCAGATGAGTCTGGAACATATGCAGGCCGCAATGCAAACTTTACAGGTAAAGGCTTTGAAAAACACACCTTTAATGTTGAAGCAATGCCTGAAGATAAATATGAAGACTGGGTAGAGAAAACGAAAGACTCTGCACCAAAATTAACTCAGGATCAATATGATCAGCTAATGCTTCCGGGTACAACCGGGAAAATGACTTTCTCTAACACTCATCTTGACTGGGTGGATCACTCGAAAGACTCTGAGTATGCAGTAAGAGTCCGCGAGCAATCTGGCTATGAACTTAACAAGCATGATGAAGTGGAGCATTTAGAAAAACTAGATCCAAATAAAGAAATGAATATCGATCATTCGAAAAAATCAGAAAGTCATTCAGGACATGGCTCAGATGAGCATGGAGAGGGACATTCTGAACAAGAATCAGAAAAACAAACTGAAGATCACTCAGAACATGAGTCAGAAAAACAAACAGAAGATCATTCAGAACACGATTCTCACTGAGAAGGGAGGAAACACCAACTATGAAATGGGATGAATTTATTGTTACTGGCGATCCGTTAATTTTAGGTGCGCAAATTTCTATTTTATTAACTTCGATTGCCATATTATTCGTACTCACATATTTTAAAAAGTGGAAATGGCTTTGGACAGAATGGATCACAACTGTCGACCATAAGAAGCTTGGTATTATGTATATCATTGCTGCAATTTTGATGTTGTTCCGCGGAGGAGTTGACGCGCTGTTAATGCGTGTTCAGCTTACGTTGCCTGGTTCAGAGTTTCTAAATTCACAGCATTATAATGAGATTTTCACAACTCACGGAACAATCATGATCATCTTTATGGCGATGCCATTCCTTATCGGATTAATGAACGTTGTTGTTCCTTTGCAAATTGGAGCCCGTGATGTGGCATTCCCTTATATTAACTCACTAAGTTTTTGGACGTTCTTTATCGGAGCGATGTTATTTAACATTTCCTTCGTAATCGGCGGATCTCCTGATGCTGGGTGGACGAGTTATACGCCTCTCGCAGGTGCAGAAGCAAGTCCCGGACCAGGACAAAACTATTACCTCCTTGGACTGCAAGTTGCCGGGATAGGTACGCTTTTAACGGGTATTAACTTTATGGTCACAATCTTAAAGATGCGTGCGCCAGGTATGACGATTATGCGTATGCCAATGTTCACTTGGACATCTTTAATCACGTCATTAATTATCGTATTTGCATTCCCGGTTCTAACAGTTGCGCTTGCGCTTATGTCGTTTGACCGATTATTTGGAACGGCATTTTTCACCCTTGAAAACGGCGGTATGCCAATGCTATGGGCGAACTTGTTCTGGATTTGGGGACATCCTGAAGTTTACATCGTAATCTTGCCGGCATTTGGTATTTTCTCTGAGATTATTTCAACATTCGCGAGAAAAACACTATTTGGCTACAAAGCGATGGTCTTCTCGATTGTTGCGATTTCCGGTCTTAGCTTTGTCGTTTGGGTTCATCACTTCTTCACGATGGGTTCAGGAGCGCTTGTTAACTCGTTCTTCTCGATTACGACAATGGCCATTGCAATTCCGACTGGAGTTAAAATATTTAACTGGCTCTTTACCTTGTATAAAGGAAGAATCAAGTTTACTGTTCCAATGCTTTGGTCATTGGCCTTCATTCCAAACTTCGTTATCGGTGGGGTAACAGGGGTTATGCTTGCGATGGCAGCAGCAGATTACCAGTATCATAATACGTACTTCCTGATTGCTCACTTCCATTACGTATTAATCGCGGGTACTGTTTTTGCATGTTTTGCAGGTTTGATTTTCTGGTATCCGAAAATGTTTGGACATAAATTGAACGAAAGAATCGGGAAAGTCAGCTTCTGGCTATTCACGATCGGCTTTAATATATGTTTCTTCCCAATGTACTTCCTTGGTTTAGCAGGAATGCCTCGACGTATTTCCCAATACGGTGAAGCAGACGGCTGGACTGGACTGAATATCGTTGCATCTATTGGTGCAATTGGCATGGCATTAGGATTTGTTGTTCTTGTTTATAACATTTACTACAGCTACCGTTACTCACCACGTGAGGAAACAGGAGACGCGTGGGATGGCCGTACACTTGAATGGGCTACGACTACCATGATTCCGCCGCATTACAACTTTGCTGTTGTTCCTGAAGTTAAAGGTCTTGATGCATTCTGGGAAATGAAGATGGAAGAAAAAGAAACAGGCAAGAAAAAAGAAGTCGAATACAAGCCGATTCATATGCCGAGTTATTCAGGCAGACCGTTTATTATGTCGGTATTCTTCTTTATCAGTGGTTTCGCATTAGTATTTGAATGGTGGATTCCAGCCATTGCAGGACTAATTGGAATATTTGCATGTATGATCCTTCGTTCATTCGAGGTAGATAACGGATTCTATGTAAGTGTTGAAGAAATTAAAGAAACAGAACAAAAAATATCTGTATAAAGGAGGCGTGAAATATGGAACATGCACATCATCATGAAGAACATGATCCAAGCATGCCTCTAGAGTATCAATCGGAAATTGGCCGAATGAATATTCTGGGCTTTTGGATCTTCTTAGGTGCTGAAATAGCGCTGTTCGCAACGCTCTTTGCCACCTACTTTGTATTAGCACCGATGACAGCAAATGGACCGCTGCCAACTGATCTTTTTAAGATCGAAGGCGTTTTGATAATGACGTTCTTGCTGTTAACAAGCAGTTTTACATGTGGTCTGGCCATTCACGAATTGCGTCGTCATAACCAAAAAGGCGTAATGTTGTGGACAATTATCACATTGGTATTAGGTTTAGGATTTGTCGGCTATGAAGTTTATGAGTTTGTAGAGTATGTACACCATGGCGCTACAATGCAGTCTAGTGCAATGTGGTCTGGATTCTTCATATTGGCAGGAACCCATGGACTTCACGTCTCTTTGGGGATATTCTGGATCACCTTCATCTTATTGCAAGTAAAGAAACGCGGCTTAACTCCGCAAACATCAGCGAAGCTCTTTATTTCCAGCCTTTATTGGCATTTCCTTGATGTTATCTGGATTTTCATCTTTACAGGAGTATATCTGCTCCTAATGATGGGAGGATTAAGTCCACATGGCCACTAATCAGCAAAAAACAGTACAGGTAGCAGATCACAATCACTTCCCATGGACTCATGTCATAGGGTTTGTTTCCTCTATTGTCTTAACACTAATTGCACTATGGATCGGATTATATACGAACTTTGCTTTATCTGTGAAAATAGCCGTTGTTTTCACTTTGGCTTTCATACAGGCAGGTATTCAGTTATTTATGTTTATGCATATGACAGAATCAAGCAGCGGACGAGTACAAGTAATCAATACAGTTTTTGCAATATTTGTTGCTGTGGTAACAGTACTTGGATCTGTATGGGTTATGAACGATCATTAAAGTTTAAAATGCAAAACACCCTGGCATTATATGGCCAGGGTGTTTTTTCGTCTTTTCTTATTTAATAATATTTAGATTGCTTTTAGGATCAGCTTTTCTTTTAATCACTGGTTTTGCATAAATTAAGTAAGCAGCAACATGTGCAAAAACAAGATTAATAACGAAAAGTGAAACGCCAATTACGTGCATCGCCATCGTTAAATCCATTGTTGCATACATGCCGAAGTATACCCACAGCAATAAAATAAACGGTATATGAAGAAGTGCCAGGTTTTTTCTCTGATCCCATAAGAATAACGGGGTTGCACTTACAATAAGTAAATATACGAAAAATACATCCATTTTAAAACAACTCCCTTTTTATTATCCGTGTGAACGCTTACAGTTTATTAAATGTGACAAACAAGAAAACAATTTGTGAACGTTTTGTTACAATTAGTATATCACATCAGACTTAAAATTCCAGTACTTCTAACTATTTCTTTTTATTATTTTTAGAAAATACTGATAAATTCGCTGCCTATATTTATTTTTTCGTTTATCCAGGTTCACCTATTTATAAAATCTCCACACTCACATTCCAAAATAACCTTTTATCTTATAAAAAATTGATATTTTAACTTCTTGAATTCATTAATTGACAGATAATTGATCGCTATAGTAGGATTACACTAATTTAATCAATCAAGCCTGAGTGGGGGATCTCAAAATGAGTAAAGTTTACATTTTACATGAAAACAAAGAGTGGACCGATCATCTTACGAAAAGATTGGACGAACTTGATGTGCCATATGAAGAATGGCACTTGGATCAAGGTATGGTAAATATT
Source organism: Bacillus sp. PAMC26568 (assembly GCF_014235785.1). Taxonomy (GTDB): domain Bacteria; phylum Bacillota; class Bacilli; order Bacillales; family Bacillaceae; genus Bacillus_P. The sequence continues at coordinate 125,404 of NZ_CP060137.1, forward strand.
TCGGAAAAACCGCCAGAAGGGGTTTTTTACAATCGAATGAGTGCCTCCTCTCATACGCGGGGCAACCGATTTGCACCTGAGCTAACAGCCTCTGTGCTTTCCTGGCTGGAAAGACATAATCGGAAGGTCTTTAATGGAAGCCGGGCCATTTCGCTTGAGGTAAGCAAGGTTGCTCAATATATGACATTAAATGAACATGGCATTAAAACGCCAAAAACAATTGCTGCTGTTGGCAAAGAAGCCATTTTGAAAGCTGCAGAAGAGTTTGAAGGTCAGCCGTTTATAACCAAGCATAACCGGGCAGGGAAGGGACTTGGGGTGCAGCTATTCCATTCAATAGAGGCCTTGAAGCAATATGTAGAAGGTCCAAGTTTCGAGGAACCGGTTGACGGTATTACATTAATCCAGCAGTATATTCAAGCTCCAGAGCCTTATATTACACGCTGCGAGTTCGTAAATGGCAAGTTTCTTTACGCCGTGCGTGTCGATACGTCTGAAGGCTTTGAACTTTGTCCTGCGGATGCATGCCAAATTGGAGATTTATTCTGTCCGGTTGGAGAAGAATTACCTGAAAAACCAAAGTTTCAAATTGTAGAAGGGTTCAATGAATCAATTATTTCTCAATACGAAAACATGCTCGAAGCAAACAATATTAAGGTGGCCGGAATTGAATTCATTCGAGATGAAAAAGGAACAATTTATACCTATGATATAAACACAAATACAAACTACAACGGGGATGCTGAAGCAGCAGCAGGAAAATATGGAATGCTCGAAATCGCAAAGCTACTTAAAGCAGAGCTTGAGAAAACGACTGTATTGGTTTAGTATTTATTAAAGATTGAATAACTAAAAGCAGCTAAAAAGGAGCGGAATTTCGCTCCTTTTTTCATTTGGATTGTTAACGATAACTAAAATCTACTCTAAATCTATTCTAATCTCTGGTCCCTCCCATAAAATATTCACTTTCCTCTTTAAAAACTAAGGAAAGACCTGAAGGCTTATCCGGCAAAGGCGGTGACACAATAAATGTGTGGGTGTAATGTCCTCATAATGTTCTCCTATCTGCAAATCCCAAAAATGTCGATTGCGAAAATGCCGACTATGGATCATTTCATCGTCAGTTTCTTCCTCCCAATCAATGTGAAAATGGACAACACTCGCATTTTCGTATTGTCGAATAAAGGTCATGGTATAAATATGGTCATCTAATTCTACTGATTTTAATATTGGCAAATGTTTTCGAAATCCATTTGGCTTACATCTCCTAATCATTCAATTCGATAAGCATCCAAAAATTCTCTTTTATAAAACGAAAAAGAAGAACCATTCCTGAGAAAGGGCCTTCTGTCTTTCTTAAAATAAAAGATGCGCAATCCCAACTATGATTGGAAGGGTAATCAATGTGCGTAGCAAGAAGATAATGACTAAGTCTTTAAAGGAAACTGGGATTTTAGATCCAAGCAGCAGTCCGCCGACTTCAGACATATAAATAAGCTGAGTAACAGATACACAAGCTATGATAAATCTGGTCATTTCACTCGTAATTTCACTTGCTAAAACAGTGGGAAGGAACATATCCGCAAATCCGACGACAAGAGTTTTGGATGCTTCCTTTGCTTCAGGTATTTGCATCAATTCCAGCAAGGGAATAAATGGCATTCCGAGCCAGTCAAAAACGGGGGTGAATTCCGCTACCATTAAGGCCAGTGTCCCTAAAGCCATTACGATTGGAGCAACGCCCATCCACATATCAAGAATATTTTTGGCACCATCTTTGAAGAAAGAAAGTACACTTTTATTCTTGTCGGCCTGCTCCAGAGCCTGTTTGTATCCCCAGCTAAATGGTGTATATCCTTCAGGGACCGTTTCGGCTATTTTTTCATCTTGGCTATTATAGTAAGTATCATGCTTTGTAGATAATGGGGGAATTCTTGGCAGCACTAAAGCTGCAATAATTCCTGCAAAGGTTACCGTTAAATAAAATGGAACAAACATGTGTCCTAGTTTCACCTGTGAAATGACGACTAGACTGAAGGTAATCGATACAACAGAAAAGCTAGTCCCAATGATCGCAGCTTCGCGTTTTGTATAGAATCCTTCTTCATATTGCTTACTTGTAAGCAATACACCAATCGTTCCATCTCCTAGCCAGGAAGCAACACAATCGATGGAAGACCTGCCAGGCAGTCTGAATACAGGCCTCATAAATTTAGCGAGCAGCGATCCGAAAAGCTCAAGCAATCCGAAATTCAGCAATAACGGCAATAATAATCCTGCAAAAAAGAATACAGAAAATAAAATAGGAAGAAGATCGTTTAATAGAAGTCCTCCTGTATTTTCAGACCAGATCCATTCAGGTCCTATCTTGAATAAGGCAAGTACAGCAAAGATAGCTCCAAGCAGTCTCGCAATGACCCAAATCATAGGGACATCAAACAGCGTTGTAAAGAATGGGCTTCTTTTGACAAAATCAGGTTTTGCTGCCTTTGCTAAAAGAGTGCCTGCTAAAGTTAGAATGATAATGACTGTCATTATGGCAGGCAGGAAATCTCCAAGCGCTTTCTGCAGGATACCAGAGAGAATAGCAATCGGGATTGTTACATCGCCGTTGTATTTTATTGGCACCATAAATAATAAAATCCCTAATAAGGAAGGGATGATGAATTTTACTGTGTTTTTAGTCTGTGAATTCAATAGAAGTTCTCCTAACATATAATACATATTTATGTAACGTGTGTTATTTTAATGCAATTTGACAAAAATGCCAATGCCTTTTTGAAAATTACCTGTTTTTTCTGGTATACAATACCCATATATAGATGTTCATAATCCTATAATCTGCAATTGCATTAAAAGTTAGGTAAGATGGATAAAACGTTTATAAAGGAGTTTTGATGATGAATAAAGTAATTGATACTATTTTATCCCACCGATCGATTCGAAAGTTCGAAAATAAGACACTGAGTGATGAACAGATTAAAGTTATTGTTGAGTGTGCCCAAGCAGCTTCTACATCCAGCTTTATTCAGGCTTATTCCATCATTGGTGTGAAAAATCAGAACACGAAGCAAAGGCTGGCTGAACTGGCAGGAAATCAGCCTTATGTTGCTGAAAATGGCCACTTCTTTATATTTTGTGCTGATTTGCACCGCCATGAGGTAGTTGCCGAAATGGAGGGAGCGAACATAAACGAGACACTTGAAAGTACTGAAAAATTTATGGTCGCTTCCATAGATGCCGCACTTGCAGCCCAAAATGCTGTGATAGCAGCTGAATCTATGGGTCTTGGGGCTGTTTACATAGGAGGACTGCGTAATAACTTAAATGACGTTTGTGACCTTCTGAAAACTCCTAAGAGAGTCATTCCTCTATTTGGAGTTGCTGTCGGCTATCCTGATCAAAACCCGGATCAAAAACCGAGACTTCAGCCAGAACATATCTATCATGAGGACACATATGAATCTGATCATGATACGTACAAGCAGCAATTAGATGCTTATAATCGCCTCATCTCGTCTTATTATCATGAACGGACTAAAGGGAAAAGAACAGATACCTGGTCAAGCCAAATGGCAGCCATGCTATCTAAACCGACAAGAATGTATATGAAAGAATTTGTTGAATCAAAAGGGTTTAATAAAAGATAAGCCGGGAAAACTTACTGCGAATGGAAATATTTAAAGCGAATTAAAAGGAGCGGTGAAAAAATGGCAGAAAAAATACTCGTTGTCGTTACAACAGCAGATAAAATAACAGATGATCATAAAACTGGACTTTGGCTCTCAGAATTTGCAGAACCATATATGGAGTTCACAAATTACGGATATGAAGTCACAACTGCAAGTCCAAAGGGAGGAAACATTCCTCTTGATCCAAACAGCTTAGAAGGCGGGCAGCCTATGGAATGGTCAGAGGCAATCAGCCAGCTGAAAGAAACTGAAGTATTAGATCAAATCGACGGAGAAGAGTATGCAGCTATCTTTCTTCCTGGGGGACATGGCACCATGTTCGATTTCCCGGCTAATCAAAAATTGCAGGAATTAATCGTTCATTTCGCTGAATCAGACAAAGTAATAGGAGCCGTATGCCATGGACCTGCAGGGTTTGCAGGACCAGTTCTATCAAATGGAAAGCCTTTTGTGGAAGGGAGAAAATTGACTGGCTTCACAAATGAGGAGGAAGCAGATACGGGATTAGATCAATTCATGCCTTTTCTATTGGAGACAAAGCTGACAGAGCTTGGGGCTAAGTTTATTACAACTCCAAAATTCACAGATCATGTCGAAGTGGATGGAAAGCTGGTTACCGGACAAAATCCGCAATCCAGTGTAAATACGGCTAAAGAATTTATCCGTGTCTTAACGCAGATTAACGGAAAGTAAGATTCCAGTTTAAGACGACTAAGACTAAGATATTCTGTGAATAATGTGCTGAAAAAGACCTTAATAGGTCTTTTTTTGTTGCATTATGTTCCACGTGGAACTTTTTTTGAGGAACAATGGAAACCTTTAGTACAGAAACAAATATATTTTGACAAACTTTTCAGAAAAAGTCTAATTTGATTTATAATCATGGTATACAATGATTTCACAAAAAATGGGGTGATACGGATTGAAGATTGATGAAATCGATCGAAAGATAATAAAACTGCTAACAGACAATGGCCGCTTATCATATGTAGAAATCGGAAAAGAATTAGAACTGTCCAGAGTTGCTGTGAGGGAGCGGGTTAATCAATTAATGAATGCCGGTGTTATCGAAAGGTTCACGGTTGTGGTTAATTCTGAAAAAGTTGGAAAAGCTGTGTCAGCTTTTTTTGAGGTAGATTGCGAGCCAGCCTTTTTAATAGAAGTTGCTCAAACACTGGCAGACAATCCAAAGGTTGCAAGCTGCTATCAAATGACAGGACCAAGCACTCTGCATATGCATGTTCTAGTTGAGGATTTCACCGCTCTTGAAAAATTTATTAATCATGAATTATACGCGTTAGAGGGAATAACGAGAGTAGAAAGCCATATCTTGCTGCGAAGGTTTAAAAGCCGGAATGGTTTAAAATTGTAGATTGCTTCATTAGTATCATTTTTTATTTTATGTAAAAAGATTGAATATTTAACTTATTCAGAGATAATCGAAACTAACATGATGTTTTTACAAATGTAAATTGATTTTATCAAAATACTTAACAAAAGGATAGATTTTGGTACATATAAATACATTATGAAGGAGAGAGGTTCCATGCACTTTGATTATCTAAATCACCCATACCCATCGCAAAGACAGACCATATTTGCGAAAAATGGAATGGTTGCTACTTCTCAGCCACTTGCTGAGCAGGTCTTGATATTTTAAAGAAGGGGGGAAATGCAATTGATGCAGCGATTGCCACAGCTGCTGCGCTTACTGTGCTTGAGCCGACATCTAATGGAATTGGAGGAGATGCATTTGCATTAGTATGGACGAACGGAAGCCTTTACGGTTTGAATGCAAGCGGGCCTGCTCCTGCATCTCTATCAATTGAAGCTATGAAAGCGAAAGGGTACTATCAGATACCCGCTCATGGCACTGCTCCAATTACAGTTCCTGGTGCACCTTCGGCATGGACAAAACTATCAAAGCGTTTTGGACGGCTTCCATTTAGAGAGGTTCTTGCTCCAGCTATCGCATTCGCAGAAGAAGGTTATCCTTTAACACCTATTCTCGGAAAATATTGGTCTCTTGCTTATGAAAAATATAAAACAGTCCTAACTGGGGACGAATTCGAGGCATGGTTTAAGACATTTGCTCCAGATAACCGGGCTCCTAAGATTGGAGAAGTTTGGCGTTCCCCGGATCATGCAGCAACTCTTAAGGAAATTGCGGAAACAAACGGAGAAAGCTTTTATCGAGGCAGGTTAGCTGAAGAAATGACTGCTTTTATTCAAAAACATGGAGGTTACTTGTCAAAAGAAGATCTTGCAGCTTATGAGGCAGAATGGGTCGATCCTATTTCAGTGCATTACAAAGGGTATGATATTTGGGAAATTCCCCCTAATGGACAGGGAATTGTAGCTTTGCTTGGATTAAATATTATAAAAAGCATTCCTATTAATGAAAAGGAAAGTGCGGATACCTATCACAAGCAAATTGAAGCGATGAAACTCGCTTTTACAGATGGGAAAGCATATGTAACAGATCCAAAAGCAATGGAGATGACAACAGAAGAGTTATTATCTGAAAGTTATGGAGAAAAAAGGCGGACCGAAATAGGGGATCATGCGATCGAACCGCAGCCCTATAAGCCCGCAAGAGGCGGCACCGTTTATTTAGCCGCCGCTGATGGGGAAGGAAACATGGTATCATTCATTCAAAGCAACTACATGGGATTTGGATCCGGTATCGTAATTCCTGGGACAGGAATCGCAATGCAGAATCGCGGACATGATTTTTCTCTTGATGAAACACATCCAAACGCCTTGAAGCCTGGTAAGAAAACATATCACACAATCATTCCTGGCTTTATGACAAAGAACAATCAGGCGGTAGGTCCGTTTGGAGTAATGGGAGGATACATGCAGCCGCAAGGGCATATGCAGGTTGTTATGAACACGATCGATTTTCGCCTGCATCCGCAGGCGGCTCTTGATGCACCGCGCTGGCAATGGATAGAAGGGAAAAAGATCCTTGTAGAGCCTCAATTTCCCTCTCATCTTGCTCAAGCATTAGCGAGAAAAGGACATCAAGTTCAAATAACAGTTGATACTGGTCAATTTGGACGGGGCCAGATTATTTGGAGAGACGCCGAAACAGGTGTGCTGACAGGCGGAACTGAGCCGAGGGCAGATGGATCTATTGCAGCTTGGTAACTAGAGTAAATGAGGTGATGCAGCTATGTTACAATGGAATATTTTTGTCGCATTTTTCAGATCTGGCATGCTTGGATTTGGAGGAGGTCCATCAACCATTCCGCTTGTACATAAGGAAGTGGTAGGACGGTTCAAATGGATGAATGATGAAGAATTTTCAGATGTTCTGGCTCTGGGAAATACACTTCCCGGCCCAATTGCAACGAAGATGGCTGGTTACATCGGGTATCGGATCGGAGGCTATCTTGGCATGCTGAATGCTATAATTGCAACAGTACTTCCAACCGTTTTCCTGATGATTTTTCTTCTGACAACACTAAATGCATACAAAGATGAGGCTTGGGTAAGCGGGATGTCTAAAGCTGTATTGCCTGTAGTCGCTGTTATGCTCTTGAGCCTTACATGGGACTTTGCCAAAAAATCAACTCAATCTTACGGCTGGTTTAAAAATATCATCATTATGGCAGCTGCCCTTATCTGCATGGAAGTTTTTCATCTGCATCCTGGAATATTAATTGGCATCTTATTGTTATGGGCCATTTTTTATAAACCAAAAGTGCTTGAGAAAACAAAGGGGACGCAATCATGATTTACTGGCATATTTTTTTGGCTTTTTTCCTGCCGGGCATCCTTGGCTATGGAGGCGGACCAGCTTCCATTCCGCTTATTGAAAAAGAAGTTGTTGATCGCTATGAATGGCAGACCGTCAGCGAATTCAGTGAGACACTTGCACTTGGGAACGCACTTCCCGGTCCAATTGCAACAAAAATGGCAGGTTTTATAGGCTATCAGCAGGGCGGATGGCTCGGGGCAGCTGTCGGATTATTCGCTACGATTGCTCCATCACTCATCCTTATGATGATCCTCTTGAGAGTCTTAATGAAATACAAGGAATCTCCACAGGTGAAAAGGCTGTCAACGATTGTCAGACCTGTAATAGGGGTCATGCTCGGTGTAATGACCTATCAATTTTTGCAAAATGCGTACATCGGCTTTGGAATTTGGCATACCTTGCTGCTCTTTGTTCTCAGCTTTTTATTGCTTGAAAAAATGAAGGTGCATCCAGCATTCGTCATTGCCGGAGCTCTTGTATATGGAGCGGTTTTTTTATCTTAAGTCCCTATCCACGCTTTAGTATGAATGAAAATAAGAAATGCGGCCTGTACAAACCATTTCAAAAAACCCCTTGCACTGTTTTACGCAAAGGGGTTTTAGGCATGCTATTCAATTGTAATGGGTTCTCCGTTATACAGGTAATCTTCTTTGCCGTTTTTAACGGCATAAGCAAAGAGCTGATATTTTCCTGGAGGGAGATTCAAGTTGTTGATTTTGCCATTCCACTTATACGTTTGGAACCCTTTTGCAACATTGTTATAAACAGCTGCATTTCCATAATAGGTTCCTAAATCTTCACTGTATACCCAGAATTGCAGTTCCTCCGCTCCGCCAGGCAGGTGAACTTCAAACTCAAAGTTATTGCCGCCAAGAGCTGTTGTTCCAAATAGCGCGACGCGAGGGTAGTCAGGCTCTTGAACGAAAAGGATGGTTGGAACTTCAGTTTCTGCTTTGCCATCACTGACTGTAAGTGTTCCTTCGTGATATCCTGGTGGAAGCTTGGAAGCATCGACGATTACGCTGAAGTTAATTTGACGTGAACTGTTAGGTTTGACCTTCAGGTTCCTTTGCGGCAAGACAGTAATGCCGCTGTTGCCATTTTTGAATTGAACGTCAAAGCTGTATGTTTTTGTTTTATTTGATTCGTTTTTAATAGTAAAGAACTCGTTTTCGTGCTGCTTGCCTTTTTCCTTAGCAAAGACACCGAAAGAATGGCTGCCGGGTGTAACAAGTGTTTTAGCATTCAAGGCATCCACAACACGAATGCTTCCGGCACCTTGTGTATTGTGCGGATACAAAATTTTATCGGGATTGTACAAGTTTTTAGCTGTATTCATAAGGGCAGCTTTTACATCTTCAGGATCCCATTTCTTATGAGCCTGAAGTAAAAGAGCCGCTGTTCCAGCTACATGCGGTGAAGCCATGCTTGTTCCTTGCAGTGGTGCATATCCATATGGATCTTCTGGGTTATGGGTTGGAACAGTACTGACAATATTGACTCCAGGAGCCGATACGTCCGGTTTGATCATCCACGTATCAACAACAGGTCCGCGGGATGAGAAGTCAGCAACGGTTTCATCTACTTTTTTAGCAAAAGTAAACGAGAACGTTGTTTTATTATTGCCGCTATTAAGCTGTTCAACAAGCTTAGCCCCGTCAGCAGCTGTTAATTTAACACTCGGTACGGCTAAGCCAGCTACATCCGGAACTTCACCTGCAACATTATTATAAATAACCGCTCCAATGGCACCAGCAGCTTTAGCAGCTGTAGCTTTATCAACGAATGGGATTCCGCCCCCGCGGGAGATAACAGCAACTTTGCCTTTGAAATCTTTGCCTGCAAAGTCAGCAGGCTGGCCAAGACCTGCAAACATAAGCTCAACTTCTTTTCCGCTTAAAGCAAGCAGCGCTTCATCACTAGGGAAGCCCATCACTTTAGCAGATTCATATCCTGCAAAAACGGCATTGTAAACATTGTAAGGAAGCTGGGTAGCACCTACAGAAATGGCTTCTCTTGAAGTACCAGGAGAACCGACTGTCCAATTATCAGGACCGCTGTTTCCGTTAGAAGTTACTGCAACTACACCTTCAGCCATCGCCCAATCAAGCGCAATGCTTGTAGCCCAGTCTGGGTCATTAACTGAATTGCCTAAAGACAAGTTCATCACATTTGCGCCATCTTCTACAGCTTTCTCAATTCCGGCTACAACATCTTCTGTTGAGCCGGAACCACCAGGACCAAGCACTCGATAGCCCAGCAGCTGAGCGTCCGGAGCCACGCCTTTAATTCCGCCGTCAGCAGCAACAGTTCCAGCTACGTGTGTCCCATGAATGGTTTCTTCTCCGCGGGGATCTCCTTTAGGTGTTTCTTGCGGATCATTGTCATCATCTACAAAGTCATAGCCTTTATATTTTTTGAAGCTTCCTTTAAGATCAGGATGTGTGTAATCCACCCCAGTATCAATAACGGCTACTTTAATTCCTTTCCCTGTAAAACCTGTTTCCCATGCTTCATTTGCACCTATGTAAGGAGCGCTATTTAACATTTGCGGACTGTATGCATCCTTATCAACAAGAGGTCCCGCCTTATCAAGCGTTACTTTGTACTCTACGTTTGGATAAACAGCTTTTACTTCTGGGAGCGCCAGTAGTTTTGGAATTTCATTGGCTGGTAACTCTATAGAAAAACCTGAGAAAACATGATCGTATTCCCGATTGATTTTAGCTGATTTTACTTGTTTTGCTGCTTTAGTCTTAACTCCATCACGCACTCTTTTCAGATTTTCTTTTGTTTGTGCTTTTCCGTCTTGTTTGGCTTCAGCCACAGATTTTTCTTTTAGTTCTACAATGACAGTCGTTTTCTTTGAAGATTGGATATTAAGGTCTCCATAAGTTTTTGCCAACTGAGGCTGTGCAGGTGCTTTTGTTTGAGCTGCTGCGCCGAGTCCGAATGTAGACAGTGACAAAAGAATCGCAGATGAAACAGCAATTGATTTGATGAATCCTTTTTTCATTAAAGTAATCCTCTCCCTTTTTAAAGTGCGAAGCGGCAGTACAATAATTTCCTCCTCTTTATTATTTAGAACATTATAAGTATTCAGTTAATTGTAATGATTTTCCTTGAGTATAATGGATTATTTTAGAAAAAAGAGTGTCCGTACTTTTGGCCTGTTTCACTTATCAACAGCCCTGTGCATAATTATAAAAGCGATATATATATAGTGGCGAACAATTGTACCCACACAAAATGTGGATAGAAATTGTGGATATGTTGATAACTTCTGTTGATAACTGTTGTCGGATTGTGGAATAACGTGTGAATATCTAAAAATTTACCGAATTTTTTTAAAACGTTTACACTATCTTTGTGCTGCGTTTACATGAATTTACATAGATCTTTCTAATTTGTACATTGCCTTCATTTTTGGCATGATGAAAAGATAAGACAATATTCCCAGGAGTGGAAAAACATTTGAAAATTTATAAAATCTTAAACAATAATGCAGCAGTCGTACTCGGGTGGGCAGCTCTTGACACCCTTAAGCAATCATATTCATATTGCGCTGACAGGCCATCTATCATTGGCAATTGAGAGAATTCAGCAGAGCTATCAAATTCAAAATAAGCTGCTGAATGAAATAAAAAGTGCTGTATAAAAAGGAATTTGAGATCGGATTACGGGCATCCCAAAAGGTGAAAGAAAAGCTTGGATAAATAATTGGATTCCTGAGTGCAGTAGCAGGCCCTATATCGCACCTCTTCTTCTTAAATGAAAGGAGGAAGAAACAAAGTAAGACTTGCTATTGAATAGAACTATTAAGTAAACTATAACTAAAAAATCAGGCAATGTGATGCCTGATTATTCTTTTAGTTTGAGAGGAGAGACGTATATGAAAAAAGGAATTATCAGCTTGGGAGAAGCATTGATTGATTTTATTCCAGCTGATTCAGATAACTTAATCTATCAAAAGAGCCCCGGAGGTGCACCGGCTAACGTTGCAGTTGGCTTAGCCAGATTAGGTGCACAATCAGTCTTTCTTGGAAAAGTCGGCAACGATGTGCTAGGAACATTCTTAAAAGATACATTAGAATCATATCAAGTAAATACAGAACACATGCTGTTAACAGATGAAGCGAGAACAGGCGCTGTTTTTGTGACACTGGCTGAAAATGGGGAGCGCAGTTTTGATTTTTATATCGATCCAAGTGCAGATCGTTTTTTAACAAGTGATGAATTGAACGAATCCCTTTTCGCCAGCAGCAAAATTCTTCATTATGGTTCCATTTCGATGATCAGTGAGCCGTCAAGGAGTGCCACAATCAAAGCAGTTAAGCTTGCAAGAAAAAATAAAATGCTAGTTTCGTACGATCCAAATTTGAGAATGAGCTTATGGGAAAATGAGGAAGTTGCACGTGAAACGATTTTATCCATGTTTGATTCAGCAGATCTGATTAAAATTTCTGAAGAAGAACTTGAATTTTTAACTGGAGAGAAAACAATTGAAAAGGGTGTAGAAAAGCTTTCTGTGTATCAAATCCCATTGCTGTTAGTGACGGTGGGAAGCGAAGGAAGCTATGCTTTTACTAGGAATGCGACTGCGAGAATAAAAGCAATGAAAGTGAATGCAGTCGACACGACTGGAGCCGGAGATGCTTTTGTTTCAGGTATTTTATATCAATTAAGCGAATACGAGGGCGAGCTAGGTGATCTTTCGGAAAAAGATTTAACAGAGATTGGAAGATTCGCAAGCGTTTCAGGAGGTCTTGCTGCATCGAATAAAGGGGCAATGACTGCTCTGCCGGCACTTCAAGAAGTACATGATATTTTAATGAAAGCGTAAAGGCAGTGATGCTGACGGTCTGCCTGAATCAAGGCAATGCAGATTAGCTGAATTAAACTAGCTTCAACTATTTGTAGATACATCTTCAATTGAAGTACTCATAGATGATGGAGAGAGGTTTATACCGTGAGAATGTTCCCGGAAATGGAGGAGAAAGATGTCGTGTTTTCTTCTAAAGGAGAATCGGTATGTGATTTGAAAATATGAGACCTATTATAAAGGGGAATACTGCCGTTTGGATGGCAGTCTTTTTTGTATGTGTAAATGAGAATTTTCGATCCCCATTAGTGAATTGTGTCTAGCGGATAATAAGGGGAGATATGAGGGAGAGTAGGGTATTTTTCTGATCAAACGGGATGAAAATATGTCGAATTAAATCGAATTTTCTTTATGTAGGAATTTTCGGGCATATAATTCTCTTTTGGGGATGAAATAATTAAAATTTTGGGCATATATCGTCCGATTTTTGGAAAATTACCCTAAGGGGTTCCGAGAGGTGCGAATACTTAATGGAAATCTGATGAATGAAAACATCAAATAGATGAGTGAAATATGTCATTTCTAAACATGCTGAAATGTACCAATTTAAATCTGCACTTATAAAAGAAAAAAACCGGCCATCAAAGGCCGGTTATCTTTATTCACTTTCATATAAACGAAGGGCAGCATGGTTTGTCGGTCCAACGTACTCATTAAGAGGGAAGGAATGACGAATTGCCGCTGTGATAAACTCTTTAGCTGTATAAATAGCTTCTTTGACAGATGCGCCTTTTGCAAGTTCAGCAGTGATTGCAGCTGAATAAGTACAGCCTGCACCATGTGTGTAAGGAGTATCAATGCGCTCGCCTTCAAGGATTTGAAATTCGGTTCCGTCATAGAGAACATCGATGGCTTTTTCATGCTGCAGTTTGCCGCCGCCTTTGACAAGCACGTATTTTGCTCCAAGATCAAAGATTTTAACGGCTGCTTCTTTCATTTGATCAACGGTTGTAATGGTTCCAATGCCGCTTAGCTGTCCTGCTTCAAACAAGTTCGGAGTCACAACAGTTGCAAGTGGTGTCAGAATTTCGCGCAAGGCATCCGCAAGGTCAGGGTAAAGTACTTCATCTGCTCCTTTGCAAACCATCACAGGATCGACTACGACATTTTCCAGGTTGTTTTTCTTGATCGTTTCAGCCGCAAGTTTAATAATATCAACAGTTGGAAGCATGCCGGTTTTCATTGCATCTACACCAATGCCTTCTACGATGGTTGCCGACTGAGCTCTAATTGTATCTAATTCCACGGGAAATACTTGATGATGCCACTCATTGTCAGGATCCATTGCTACAACGACCGTCAATGCCGTCATTCCATATACGCCGCGCTCCTGAAATGTCTTTAAATCTGCCTGAATACCGGCACCGCCGCTGCTATCTGATCCAGCAAATGTTAAGGCTTTTTTCATTGTCATATGTGTTAGTACCTCCATCCAGGTGATTGAACAAATCTAATCTATTCCCTCATAGCTATTATATCAATTTCGAAAAAGGTTAGCCATTATGTGATATTCCTGCTTGCAAAATGGATAAGATAACCATATACTATTATTGAACAGTGGTTAATTAAGGTGAGGTGATAAACTTGGCAGCAAGAAGAGCAGTCGACCAAGAACTTACACGGGAATCTATTATGGATGCTGCACATGAATTATTTAATGAAAAAGGCTATCAGAATGTTTCCATGAGACAGATTGCGAAAGAACTGAATTACAGCCACGGAGCCATCTATTATCATTTTAAAAACAAAGCAGAGCTCTTTTACGCGCTTGTGAAAGCAGATTTCAGGCTGTTGGATGAAAAGCTTGATGAAGTATTAAATCGTGGGGACATAGATAACAAAGAAAAAACAAAAAAAATACTTGAAGGATATATTGAATTTGGATTAAAAAATCAAAGTCAGTATGAACTTATGTTTTTAACGAAGGATGAAGAGGTAATAAGCTACTTGATCCATGAACCGAATATGAGTTATGAGAAATTCGCACAGGCGATTTATACATTATCTGATCGTAAAGTAAATGTGAATTTAATCTGGTCTGTTTTTTTATCCTTGCATGGGTTTGTGACCCATTACTGTAAAACCAAAATGACATTTGAAGAGATTGAACCATTGATGAAGTCACATGTTTTATTTTTGATGAGGGGAATCACTTAATTTTTTTACCATTAATTGAACAGTGGTTAATAAAAGGAGGACGTATAATGAAAAATGCAGTTGTATTGGGAGCATCTGGCGGAATGGGCTATGCACTGGTCATGGAGCTTGTAAGCAGAGGATTTTCTGTTACAGCATTTGCGAGAAATGAAAAGAGATTAAAAGAGCTTTTTGGCCATATTAAAGAGGTGATGATTCAGCCAGGCGACGCTTCAATTGAAATGGATGTTAAACAAGTATGCAAAGAGAAGGAGTTTATTTTTCATAGCATAAATATTCCTTATCCAGAATGGACAAATGGTCATCCAATCATTATGAAAAACGTGATAGCAGCTGTCAAAGAAGAGGGCGCTAACCTCATTCTGGCTGACAACATCTATGCATATGGGAAACAGTCAGTACCTGTCACAGAGGAAGCCCCCAAAAATCCGCACACGAAAAAGGGGAAAATCAGACTTCAGCTTGAAAAAATGGTGCAGGAAGCAAATATTCCGTATCTTGTCATCCACTTCCCGGATTATTATGGACCAAACGCTGAAAATACGTATATTCACTTTACCTTAAGCCAAATTCTTCAGAATCGGTCCTCTCAATTTGTTGGTGCTCTAAACCTTGCCAGAGAGTATATCTATACTCCAGATGGTGCAAAGGCAGCGGTAGAGCTGGCACTCACACCTCATGCTTACAGGCAGAATTGGAATATTCCTGGTGCCGGCACGATGACTGGTCATGAATTTATTGGCATTGTTCGGGAGGCAACAGGCTACCGCAAGAAAGTGATGTCAGTCAAGAAAGGTATGATCTCCTTCCTGGGCATTTTCGACAAAATGATGAGGGAGTCGGTTGAAATGATGTACTTGACTGAAAAACCTGTTCTTTTATCAGGATCAAAATATGAAAGGGAAATTGGCACACTCCCAAGAACACCATATGAAAAAGGGATAAGAGCTGCAATTTCTGCCATGAAAAAAACCAGCAATTAAACCTCGCTGGTTTTAATCGGACAAGAAACATCCATTTTTAGGTGGATCTCTGGAAAATAGATGCGGCCTTGAATTTTGTTTTTTATACATGCCAAAGGGTCCGGTTTTTCTGGCTTAGCTTCTGGAACTGCCGGTTTTGGCTCTTCTTTTGGTGCAGGGGGAGCTTCTTTTTTCGGTTCTTCTTTAGGAGGAGCTGGTGCTTTTGGTTTTTCTTGAACAGGTTTAGTGTCAGCAGGAACTGTGTGTGGATAGTTGTTAGCTGCGGCAATTGCTTCAAAGGATTGGTTTGAGTGCAGTATGATGACAGAGGTGCCTGTTTTTACTTGATCGAATAAATAGCGGATTTCCTCATTATGCATCCGAACACAGCCAGCGCTTGCATATGTTCCGATGGAATTTGGATTGTTATTTCCATGGATGGCATATGTTGTTCCATTTGTTCCTAGAGCATTAAGGCCGAGCCAGCGATCTCCAAGCGGATTTCGTTTATCGCCGCCTGGAATGTTGTCCTTATAATAGGGACGATTTTTTATTTTATTAACAATCGGAAATGTCCCTTCCGGAGTAAATGAGTTATCTCTCCCTGTTGCGACATGAAATACTTTGACGAGCTTTCCGCTGTTAAAAAAAGCGAGCTTATTTGTGCTTTTATTAATAATGATCAGCTGTGAGGTGCCTGCAGCTTTTACCGGGAGCACAAATGATGCAAGCAGAATAAGCATCGTGAACATCAAAAACCACTTTTTCATTCTATCTATTCCCCTTTTATCTATAATTACAAAAGAACATTAACAGACAATGAATGCAGATCATGCTAAATCTTCCTTTCGAGATAGTAAATAACTTTCTTTCAATCCATTAAACGTAACGAAAAGTAAAATTGTTCCAAATGTTAATAATAAATTCCCACAACACAAAAAAGGCGGGTCTCATGTGAAATGAGACCCGCCTATACATCTATATTAGTAGGGGGAAATATAGATTGTACTTATTATTGGTGTGCTACGATAACGACTTTGCCTTTATCAAGTTCTTCTTCCATATGCGCTGCTTCGTTCTCGGTTAAGCCAAGGGAAACCATTTTTGAACGCAGTTCATCTCCGCGTGAACGGAATACATTTTTCATTGAAGAAAACACGCCTTGTTCTGAAATGCCTACACTTTCCGTATCTGTGCCGGAAGTGAGATGCTTTGAACGGCTCGGGTCATGTGCGAATAAATAGATATCGTCTTTCACAAACCCTTCAACTTCAAGGTGATTGATTTTTTCAGTTGCTTGAATCCCATTTTCAACTACAAATGTTTTCATATTAATCTCTCTCCTTTAATTGTGCTGATAGTAAATAAATACCCAAAGAAATGCAATTAAAAACAAACTCTTTAATAAATGAGTCTAAAGTATGAGCCTAGAGAAATTCTTTCCACTTTGTGCTTTAATAGGCAATAGGAATAATAGAAGAAATGAGGAGATTCAAATGCGTGTTTCTGTTGTTATTGCAACCTATAACCGACTTTTCATTTTGGCCGAACTGGTAGAATCACTCGCACGCCAGACACATCAGCCACATGAAATCATTATTGTAAACGATGGCGGAGAGCCGATTGATGTTCTGAAAGAAGCCTATCCGGAGCTGCCGATTCTGATTGTTGCATTAGAAGAAAATGCAGGCCATGTCCACGCCCGCAATATTGGAATTAAACAGGCAGAGGGCAATGTGATTATGCTTTGTGATGATGATGATTTTTTAACACCAGAACATATAGAAAGAATGGTGCGGGAATTATCAGATGCCCATTTTGTTTATTCAGACGTCGAGATTGTCGACTTTGTTCTTGAAAATAACGTTCGTGTTCCAATAAGCCGAAGATTATTTGCGTATACATTTGATCCCGGGGAGATGAGGCGCTTCTCAACCTATGTCCCGTCAGGAAGCTTGTACTTAAAAGAAATTCATGAAGTAATCGGCTATTTTGATCCTGACGTACATAATTACTGGGACTGGGATTTCTTTTTAAGAGTTTCAGAGAAATTCCAAGTGAAACGTGTCCCAGTGGCAAGCGTCATTTATGCTTTCTCCGAAAAAGGCAATAATCAGTCCTCAGATTTAAATGAAAGAAGACAATCATTTCTTGAAAAGCTTAGTGAGAAGCACAAACTGGGTGAACTTCCTCAAAAAAATTTCTTCGTACTCTTAGAAGAGCCTGAATTAAAAGCGAGAGAAGCACTTAGCTTACTAGTTTGGGACGGGGAGCCAATGGCATCAAGATTAATCTAGCTCCTGCTTTGGCAGGGGTTTTTTAAAGAGATAAGTATAAAATTTTGCGCATTGACAGGCGAGCGGAATCGTCCAACTCCTCGGCCAGAACAAATCCGCAGGAAAAGTCAAACCCGGACTTTTATGCCGGATTCTTTTCTGTCATGCCTGCGCTAAACGGGCGCTTGCGCTTTTCATATGTTAAAGCGGAAATAATAAAAATTATTCATTGTTGCATCTACTAAAACCTTTGTGATACTATATGTTTAAACATTTAAACAAACGAACTAATAAAGGAGTTTATTATAGATGAAAACCGTTTTAATTACAGGAGCTTCTGATGGAATTGGGAGAGAACTTGCTTATAAGTATGCAAAAGATGGCTTCCGTTTAGTCTTGGTGGCAAGAAACGAAGAAAAATTAATGAAACTTGCCGGGGAGCTTAAAAATACGACAGCAATCGTCAAGTCCAAGGATTTGAGTGATATGAAACAAGTCAATGAATTATTTCAGGAATTGCAGCAGGAGAAGATTTCTGTCGATGTATTGATTAACAATGCAGGCTTTGGATTATATGGTGATTTTAAAAATACGTCTGCAGAAGAAGAACTAAACATGATTGATTTAAACATTAAATCGATTACTTTATTGACTAAACTATTTTTGCCTGACATGATTATAAAAAAATCAGGCCAGATTTTAAACGTTGCTTCGTCAGCAGCCTTTCAGCCTGGACCATTAATGGCTGTCTATTACGCAACAAAAGCTTATGTGTTATCATTTAGTGAAGCAATCGAAAATGAACTGAAAGGGACAGGCGTATCCGTATTCGTTTTATGTCCTGGTCCCACTAAAACAAGTTTCAGCGATCGTGCCAATCTCGAACAATCCAAGCTCTTTCAAAGCGGCGTAATGGATGTCAAAACCGTTGCAGATGCGGCATATACAGGAATGAAAAGAGGACAGACACTGATTATCCCAGGTTTTAAAAATAGAATTCTAGCAGCTGCTGTACGATTTATGCCGCGTAAAACGGTAACAGGAATTGTGCGTAAAACGCAGGGAACGCGCGTAAGAAAGGAGTGAAGCAAAATGGGAGAACAAGCCATTGATACGTTTCGTTCATGCATCCCATTATTCCATGCTCTCGGTGACCCCGCGAGACAGGATATTATTCTTTTGTTAGCCGAAACAGAACGCCTGACGGTCAATGAAATTGCTGATCAGTCCAAGCTTTCAAGACCAGCCATTTCCCATCATCTGAAAATATTGAAGGATCAGGGGCTTGTCTCAATAGAACAGCAGGGCACAAGACGTTTTTATTCATTAGCACTTGAGGACTCGGTTACCCTATTAAAAAAGCTAATTACATTAGTAGAAGATACATGCATCTAAACGATCAGAAAGGGTGAAATCATATGAAACAGCTGCTTCATGATGGCTGGTGGAAATGGCTTAAGCCCGAATTTGAAAAACCGTATTATCAAAGGCTGAGAGATTTTTTGGAGACTGAGTATGAAACACAAACCATTTATCCAGCAGCAAATGACCTGTTTAATGCTCTTCAATTTACATCTTATCAAGATGTAAAAGTCGTGATTTTAGGTCAAGATCCTTACCACGGACCAAATCAGGCTCATGGATTAAGCTTTTCCGTGCAAGAAGGAATCAAACAGCCTCCATCTCTCCGTAATATATTTCTGGAGCTGCAGCAGGATCTCGGTTATGATCCTCCTAATCATGGATCGCTTGAAAAGTGGGCAAAGCAAGGAGTTCTGTTGCTGAATACCGTTTTAACCGTCCGAAATGGACAGGCTGCATCACATAAAGGGCAAGGCTGGGAAAAGTTCACAGATCGTGTTATTGAACTTCTCAGCGAGCGGGAAAAGCCTGTTGTTTTTATTTTATGGGGAAAACATGCTGGAGAAAAGAAAGCACTTATTAATACAGCTAAACATATCGTCATTGAATCACCGCATCCGAGCCCTTTTTCGGCAAGAAAAGGCTTTTTCGGGAGCAAACCCTTTTCAAAAGCTAATAGGGCATTAAAGGAAATGGGACAAGATGAAATCGATTGGAAAATAGAAAATAGATAAAAAGAGGAGGTGCATTTGCACCTCCTCTTGCTGGTTATACCCAGTTCGTTACACGTTCATGGTCTGTGACAATTAACAGTACTTTTCCTTCATCAAGCTTCTCTTCATATAGCTCTGCCTCTGCAGGACTGAAGCCGACTTCTTCTAATTTCGTGCGCAGTTCATCGCCTTTTTTACTGAAAATATTACCTACCGCGCTTCCAAGACCTAATTCGGAGATGCCAATGATATTTGTATCAGCTTTAGAAGCAACACGATTTGTACGCTCATCATCATGTGACAGGACATAAATATCGTTTTTATCCACGCCTTTGTTTTTTAAGTCAAGCACATCACTTTTTAAAGCTTCATCATTTGTGTATTCTCTTACAACTGGTTTCATTTTCAATCACTCTCCCTTTAAGTTTCATAGTGTTTATTTATCACGAATTGGACAGACTTAAACCTCTTTTTTTTCACGCGATGTTTGGAACAATTGATATAATAGGTTAAAAGTTCAAGAAAAAGGCAGGATAAAAAATGAATCAGCCCATAAATTGCATAAAATGTGCCCATTATTATGTCACATGGGACAGAAATTTTCCAAATGGCTGCAAGGCTTATGGATTTAAATCGGCTGCCAGACCTTCAGTTACAGTACAAAAGGCATCTGGAGAAGCCTGCATGAAATACAGTGCTAAAAGGTAATGTTGCATTTTTGGACATGATATAGTAAAAAAGAAAGCAACGAGGAGGAATGATGCGTGATGGATATACATATTTCAAAGCTGCTTGCAAAGATGGAAAAGGAAATTCACCAGGCGATGCACAGCTCAAGTGATTCAGAAGTAAGAGAAAGACTGCTTGTAGTAAAATCCCTTTGTGACCTCGTGCTCGATGAGAAGCCGGGAGAAACCTATGATATGAGACAGCCTTCTTCAAATGATTTTGATTCGCTTCAGCTGCAAAAAATGATGGGATCATCTGCCCTTTCTAAGAAAAAAGAAGAAGATGACGTGAATGGAGATTCTATTTTCGATTTTTGATAGGGAGGCTGTCATGTGAATCCAAGTGATTTGGTGAATCTTGCCGTAATCTCATTTCCTATAGTAATTATCATCCTTGTTTTCATAGGATTATATAAGGTTTTTGTGAAAAAACGCAGTGTAACAACTTATTACACTCCATTTGATGAAATAACAGGTCAAGCGCCAGCTGCCTTTCACGAAGAAAAATACGTGAAAGAGGAAGAAGACGGGCAAGGCGATGACAAAAATAAGAAATAAAAACATTTGAACATCTTTTGACGAATGGTCAATCTGCCTTTGCTTTAAGAGAACGATAAGGTAAGATGAAAAGCAGAGGCTGACTTCAAAACTGAGGAGAAGATGAACGTGAAATTATTTTTAATACTTGCTGCAGCAAATGCCTTTCTAGCCGTTGCATTAGGCGCATTCGGAGCACATGGACTAGAGGGGAAAGTACCTGAAAAGTACTTGAAAATATGGCAAACAGGTGTCACCTATCAAATGTTTCATGCCGGCGGTTTGTTCGTTATCGCCTTTTTAATCGACAAGCTTCCTCAGACAGGACTGCTGACCTGGGCAGGCTGGCTGATGTTTATCGGGATTCTCTTATTTTCCGGAAGCTTATATGTCTTAACCGTTACACAAATCAGTGTGCTGGGCGCGATTACACCACTCGGAGGCCTTTCCTTTTTAATTGCCTGGGTAATGATGATTATTGCAGTTGTAAAATTCTTATAGAAGTGAGATGAGTCCTTTTGGGGCTCTTTTTTCTATTCCTGATATCTTCATAGCTCCTGCTGGTTGATAGGATTAGGCTGATAAAATCAAAATTTAAGTAAATTAGTGTCTGGTGAACTAAAACATGGTAAAATAGGGAAAAAGAAGCAAGGTGGGAGAGAACGTGAAAAAGGTGCTGTGGATCATAGCCAGCATTATGTTTATTGCTGGTATTGGCGGAGGATTAAACAATTTATCTCTTATTTTTAAAGCTATGGAAGAGGAAGCAGATCAAATAGGGTTTCAATCAAGTATGATACTTTGGCAATACACGCCGTCCTTCTCCATTTATGTGACTCTATTAGTGGGAGGCAGTTTTTTATTGGGACTTGCCGCTCTATTGACACAGCACGAAAAGCGCAATTCACTGATGGAGCAATTAATCGAAGCGGTAAAAACTAACGAGGTTCAAAAAGCAGAGCCTTTGACAGACTCCCCATCAGATATAGAAACACAAACGCTTGCCCTTTTTCAAACTCGGAATGAACGGGAGATAGAAGAGACGAATGATGAACAAGGGGAAAATGAACGCTATTATTGGAAGGGTTAATGCGGAGCATTTCAGCACAAAAAGAGCATACATCTTTCATGTATGCCCGGTACGTTTATCTAGGAGGATATGAAGTCATATCATACGGATACTGATAAGCAATTTCTTCATCAAACGTAATATAGTCTAAATAAACCATTAAAAGCAGGTATCTTTTTCCTGTTTTTTGATCGCTTAAAATAATATGATCTCTTCCTGCGGCTTCGATGACACCTTTAAAGATTTTAGAGTTCCACTCTTTGCTGGCTTCAAACGTCATATAGACTGTAGCAACTTTCCCGCGATTTAAACGCAGTATATTCTCAATGTACGATTCCTCTATAGGCAGCATACCGCCTTGAGCCTGAGTTGGCGTCTGCTGCTGCTGTCCGCCTTGCTGTGCGGTCCCGCCATTTTGCTGCTGTGCAGGATATCCCATGCCATAAGGCTGCTGAAACTGCTGCTGCCGATAATCATATCCGGCTCCATATGGGTTGAAGCCCGCTCCAAACTGATTGTTTGATTTCATGATGAACCTCCTTAAGTACAAATGATTTAATAAGGCTCTTTTCTAAAACTTGGCTGCTTTTATTCGTTTTGAGGAGCATTTTTAATTAATTTTAGCAGAAAAGAGCACGAAACCTTACGAACAAACTTGAATGAGTCATACTGCGGAAACAACTCTCTTTGTGAGCACAGCCTTTAATAAACATCCGGGCAATTTGCACGGTAGGCGAGTAGAAACAACGCGCTCCTGAACCTTCCTGAATTCGGCTGGTTATACCATGGTCCAGGACAGTCGCCAGATGGTCTAAAAAACCATAGAGATTTCATTGTCAATTTGTCCAGCATCCTGATAAAAATAGCCCTTTTGTGTTGCTTCAAATCCGCCTGGCTTTTAAAACCATTTTGGTGAGTGATGTAATATCCCTGAAATCGGGACATGCTGCACATCCAGTTCACACCAACATTCCCAACCATCAGCATTCCGAGCTTTCCGTCTCCTTTTGCTTCTTCGCGGAGAAGTCTTGCCAGCAGCTGTACTTCTTTTGATGTATAGGAATGGCTCCCATATCACCTGCCTTATGAGAAACATCAGAATGGTGATTGGCTGAAAATCAATCATTCTCACTCATTTATACGTATGTTGAAGAAGAAGAGGTTATGACAGTAATGAGGGATAAAAAAAGCTCTTGCCGGCATTGGCAAGAGCTTTTGAGTCATTCATTTAAATGTGAAAATAACTGTATAATTTATCAGCAGGCAGAATGTTTCCTACAAAGAAAGTGCCGAATTCGCCGTATCTTGCACTCACTTCATCAAAACGCATTTCATAAACAAGCTTTTTGAATTGAAGCACATCATCCGAGAATAACGTGACACCCCATTCAAAATCATCAAAACCGACAGAACCAGTAATGATCTGTTTTACTTTTCCTGCGTATTGGCGTCCAATCATACCATGGCTGCGCATTAAGCTTTTGCGCTCTTCCATCGGAAGCATATACCAGTTATCCTGGCCATTACGGCGTTTATCCATTGGATAGAAGCAGACATGCTTTGCTTCCGGAAGTGAAGGATAAAGACGAGCCAGTACTTGAGGGTTTTGGTATGGATCTTCCCCTCCAGGCAAATAGTTGCTGAGTTCTACAACAGAAACATAAGAGTATGTAGGAAGGGTATAATCAGCTAGCTTTGATTTATTAAACTCTGTTTCGATGACATTTAACTCTTCCATAGTAGGGCGAAGGATCATGAGCATGAAATCAGCTTTTTGGCCGACTATTGAATACAATGCCTGGCTTCCTTGCTTGTTATCTTCAGCTACTCCCCATTTTTCAAGCAAACCCTGAAACTCATAGATTGCTGCTTGACGCTCGTCACTGCTTACCGTTTTCCAAAGCGCCCAGTTCATTGCGCGGAAGTCATGTAAACAATACCAGCCATCTAACGTTTGTGCAGCTTCACTCATTTAAGTTCACTCCGTTTCATCATTCTTAATTACCTATTTACTATACCACAGTTTGTCCATTCCATAATGGAAACAGACTTCATTGTCTATATTATAGAAGAACAATAGCCAGATAAATATTAGTGAATTTAGAAAATAAAGAATTCAATCTGTAAGCGCTCTATTAGTCTGCGGTTGTTTGATTTTGTCTGTAAGTGGAGTATCCTTAATGATAAGCAATGGCTTTTAACTAAATAGGAGGTTTTTTAATGTCTGATTTATTTACTCTTTTAAAAGAAAAAGTAACTGGAAAAGAGCTTAAGATTGTTTTTCCTGAGGGGATGGACGAGCGCATTCTGACTGCAGCCAACCGATTGGCTGGAGAGGGAATTCTAAAGCCGATTCTTGTTGGGAGCAATGATGCAATCACTAAAAAAGCAGATGAGCTCAATCTTACATTAGATGGCGTCGAAATCTATGACCCTAAAACATATGAGGGCATGAACGAGCTTGTTCAGGCTTTCGTAGAACGCCGCAAAGGGAAAGCGACAGAAGAACAGGCACAAAAAATTCTGCTTGATGAAAACTACTTCGGAACAATGCTTGTATACACTGGACGAGCTCACGGACTAGTTAGCGGTGCTGCTCATTCAACAGCTGACACCGTTCGTCCAGCCCTGCAAATCATTAAAACTAAAGAAGGCGTTAAGAAAACATCAGGTGTGTTCATCATGGTGCGCGGTGATGAGAAATATGTATTTGCTGACTGTGCAATCAATATTTCGCCTGACAGTCAGGACCTGGCTGAAATCGCAATTGAAAGTGCAAAAACAGCGGATATGTTTGATATCGAACCAAGAGTAGCAATGCTTAGCTTCTCAACGAAAGGATCAGCAAAATCACCTGAAACAGAGCGTGTAGCTGAAGCTGTAAAAGTGGCAAAAGAATTAGCTCCTCATCTTGTTTTAGATGGAGAATTCCAATTTGATGCTGCATTCGTTCCTTCAGTTGCCGCATCAAAAGCACCAGACTCAGTTATTAAAGGCGATGCAAACGTATTTGTTTTCCCGAGCTTAGAAGCTGGAAACATCGGATACAAAATTGCTCAGCGTTTAGGAAACTTTGAAGCTGTCGGACCGATTCTACAAGGCTTAAATGCACCTGTTAACGATCTTTCACGCGGATGTAATGCTGAAGATGTATACAAACTTGCATTGATTACAGCTGGACAAGCAATTTAATGACAGAAGGCAGCCTATAGCGGCTGCCTTTTCTTATTGCTGAATCCCCTGATTCACCATACCTATGTTCTGTCTTTTATGGAAATACAGCATAATAATCGTGAACAGGATGACAATGGTTAAAGCGCCTATTGTTGACAGTCGGGCATCATACTCCAGTTGAACGAAGAGTGATGGAATGCTGCCCACTACAGAGTCCTCAGATGTGATAATGATACATAAAAACATATTATTTGCAGCGTGGCCTCCTATTGAAATTTCAGCACTGTTTGTTTTGACAGCCAAGAAAGATAATAGGATACCAACTCCGATATAGTCTGCCGCTGCCCAAACAGCACCCTGGTTCATTTCGGGATTTGCAAAATGCAATACACCAAAAAAGATGCCTGACGCTAAAGATAAAAAATACGGATTGTGTGAAATTTTAGCAAATCCCTGCAGTAAAAAACCTCTGAAGAAAATCTCTTCTGTCGTTGTTTGAATCGGAACTAAAAGAATAGCAGCAGCCAAAAGCCATGCAAAAGCTGACCAATCTAGGTTATTAAACACATAATTTTCACTATCAACAGCAAAAACAATGAGCTGTACAAAGAAAAAAATTAAAAAATAAATAGAGAAAGCAGTGAAAATCCGCTTCCAGCTGATCTTCTTATATGGAGTAACAAAGGACCGTAATGAGCGCTTATGAATCAATCGGGCACATATCCATATCCCGAGAAGCCATATCCCATAAATAATATGGGATAAATAGAGATCAATTAAAGGATCAGTAATCAGCAGATTTTCCATATCAACAATTTTTGGGTTATAAGAGTTTGCAATAAATAAAGACATTGCATAACCAAGTGTGCCTAAAATAAACATAAATCCAATAAAAATGATAATTCCAGATAGGAGATATCGTTTTCCGCTGTTTTTTCCTTCCGCAGGATGAATAAATAATTTGTTCATGCAGATGGCTCCTTTTCAATTTGATTTGACATCATCATACATTTACAAAAGCTTCCATGTCTTCTGTTTTTCATACATTTAAGGGTAATTTTAATGACTGGATAAAGTTCAAAAGTCACTTGAAGGTTTTCTTTTTTTTTCATGCTATAATAAACATGCTTAAAAACCTGAAGGAGTCCATCAACATGTCTTTTGAAACCTTACTGAAACAAGATGAATGGATGATTGTCGATCAATCAAGTCTCGGCCCTCATTTTGATGCGAGGCAGTCCTTTGCAATGGATGATACCTTATGTGCAGCAGTAGGGAACGGAACATCTCCTGCGACAGCCCGGACATGGGTTCACCACAAAACCATTGTGCTCGGTATTCAAGATACGAAGCTTCCATATTTACAAGACGGTATTGCATTTTTAAAAGAACAGGGGTATCGTGTGATCGTCAGAAATTCAGGCGGACTCGCTGTTGTTTTAGATGAAGGCGTTCTAAATATTTCACTGATTTTTCCTGAAACCGAAAAAGGAATCGATATCAATCGCGGCTACGATACAATGTGGGATTTGATTAAGAGGATGCTTAAGGATTATCATGCAAAAATTGAAGCAAGGGAAATAGTCGGTTCTTATTGTCCTGGCAGCTACGACTTAAGCATCGGCGGAAAAAAATTTGCAGGCATTTCACAGCGGAGACTACGCGGAGGCGTCGCTGTTCAAATCTATCTTTGTGCAAATGGAAGCGGAGCTGAAAGAGCGGAAATGATTCGCAAATTTTATGAACTTGCGAAAAAAGGGGAGTCGACAAAACTCGATTATCCTGAGATTGTCCCTGAAACAATGGCTTCCTTGAGCGAGCTATTAAAGGATGAAATAACCGTTCAAACGCTTATGAACTCTTTTCTGCAAACCTTAAAAGATTTAAGCGGCAGGATGTACGCGGCTTCTTTGTCTGTCGATGAACAAGTCCTTTTTGAAAAAAATCTGCTGCGCATGTATGACAGAAATGAAAAAGTGTTTGGGACTTTTCAATAGAAAAACGCATCAGGGTTAGGCTGATGCGTTTTTTTCTATTCAGCTAATTTCTCAAGGTTCCCGTTGCGATCCATTTTAAATTTAGTAGCTGGACGCTCTTCTTCCTCAAATAAAACTAGCTTTCTTGCTCGGTTCATAATTTTCATTAATGTTTCATAATCTTCCTGAACCATGACAGTATCCTGTTCTAGCTGTGAAACTTTTACAGCTAAGTCTTGATTTCGTCTAGTGAGCTCATAGTTTTCGCGTTTTAATCTCTCATTCTCAAGTTTTACAGCATTGATATGCTCATTGTTTACAGTATAGGATTCTAGGAACGCGATTACTTGGTTCATTGTTAAATCAGGAGAAGTCATTGATGGTCTGTGCGCAGTATAAGGCACTTCATATACTTCTTCTTCTTTGTATGCCGGATGTGTAACGGCAGGCAATTCTACGTTATCAGTCTCAAAAGCTTCCTGTTCGTCAATTTGCGGAGCAGAATTTGTTTCAGGCGGCGAGTAGAGCAGCTGTTTTTTGGCAGGCTGACCTTTTCCGGTTGCTCTCATCTTTTGTTTACGCTGTTTTTTCGCCAGCTGAAGGGCTTTTTCATAAGTATGTCTGACAACTGCATTCCACCGGAAACCGCAGGCTGCCGATGTGCGATTGAGTTTGTCGCCAACTTCCTCGAACGCATTGAGCTGTGTGCTTCCTTCGCGAACGTGTCTGAGCACCGTCTCAGCTAATAATAAATCATCTTCCTCTGACCAGGCATCTTGTCTTTGCTTCATGGTCTCAACTCCCTTTTTGATTTTAAAATAGTATTAAATTTTGAGCTTTAGTGCTAGCTCCATCGCCAACTCCTCGGCCAGAACAAATCCGCAGGAAAAGTGAAACCCGGACTTTTCTGCCGGATTCTTATCTACCATGCCTGAGCTAAACGGGCGATTCCGCATTTCGTTAGATAGATAGTTGTGTATTTTCCTGTTATCATTCTGACCAGAAAAGCTGGGCTTTATACAAAAACTTTGCAAGGATACTAGATTTTCCTTTCATTTTTAAAATCCGTTATTTTAGAAGTTGTTTCCTTCAGCTTGCAATGAGGTTCAATTAACGGTAAAATACCAAATAGTGTTTGAACGTGATTTAACAGAAGGAAAGGGTTGTAGATAAAGTGGCAAATGAATTCAGAATATGCGACGATTGCCAGGCAACCAACATTAAAACGTTGCTTCCCCGCTTAAAGCAAGTTGACCCAGATGCAACAATTGATATCAAGTGTCAGTCGTATTGCGGTCCAGGAAGAAAAAAATCGTTTGCATTCGTAAATAATCGTCCTCTTTCAGCACCAAACGAGGACGAATTAATCGCTAAAATTGAAACGAAAATCAGTAAATAATATCACCATTTGCGTCCCATGCAGTGGTGATTTTTTTATCAGATATATTTTAAGATAGCAGTTGTTTGTGCTGAAAAAAAATCGATATAATAGAAACAAGTCAAGATGGAAGAGGGAAAGCGATGGCGTATCCAAGCGGGAAATTATCTGAGGAAAAAGTATTTAAAGATCCTGTTCACAGATATATTCATGTACGTGACAAGCTGATCTGGGATTTAATCGGAACAAAAGAATTTCAAAGGCTTCGCAGAATCCGTCAATTAGGAACGACCTACTTAGTATTCCACGGAGCGGAGCACAGCCGTTTCAATCATTCACTAGGGGTCTATGAAATTGTACGGCGAATCGTAGATGACGTTTTTAAAGGACGTCCGGAATGGAATGATGATGATCGTCTGCTCTCCCTTTGTGCTGCATTGCTGCATGATCTCGGCCATGGTCCGTTCTCACATTCCTTCGAAAAAGTATTTCATTTAGATCATGAGACATTTACCCGGGACATTCTTCAAGGAGACACAGAAGTGAATGAAGTACTCCGCCGCATGGGAGACGAATTCCCGAAGAAGGTCGCTGAAGTAATTGCAAAAACATATGAAAATAAACAGGTTGTCAGCCTGATTTCGAGTCAGATTGATGCCGATCGCATGGATTATCTTCAGCGGGATGCCTATTTTACAGGCGTAAGCTATGGACATTTTGATATGGAACGAATTCTTCGTGTAATGCGTCCCAGAGAGGATCAGGTTGTGATTAAACAAAGCGGCATGCATGCCGTAGAGGATTACATCATGAGCCGCTATCAAATGTACTGGCAGGTATATTTTCATCCAGTGACAAGAAGCGCAGAAGTCATCCTGACGAAAATCCTTCATCGTGCAAAACAGCTGCATAAAGAATATTACTCTTTTAAACAGGACCCGATCCATTTTTACTCCATTTTTGAAGATGAAGTCACAACTGAAGATTATTTGAAACTGGATGAATCGGTTGTTCTTTATTATTTTCAGCAGTGGCAGGAAGAAGAAGATCCTATATTGCGCGATCTTTGCACGAGATTTATGAACCGCAACCTGTTTCAATATGCCGAGTTTAATCCTGCAGCAACGATGGAAATGAAAAAGCTGATGGAACTTACTGCTCTCTTCAAAAAAGCAGGCATCAATCCTGATTATTACTTAGTTGTTGATTCTTCCTCAGATCTTCCATATGATTTTTATCGACCTGGTGAAGAGGAGGAGCGCTTGCCGATCCATTTGCAGATGCCAAATGGAGACTTGCGTGAGCTTTCCCGTGAATCAGAAATTGTGGACGCGATATCCGGAAAACGCAGAACAGACCACAAGCTGTATTTTCCATTAGATCTCATACAAGATATGTCTTCAAAACGAGCGGCCAAGAAACGAATTTTGGAATTGTTAAACTTACAAAAATAGAGAGATAGTGTGAAAATACAAGGTTAGGAGTGTTGGGGTTTGCTTACAGAACACGCAAAACTGATGAAGGTGTTCTCTTCATCAGGTGAGATTACCGGTCGGAAAAAGCTTCAGAAAATGATTTATATCGCAAAGAAAATTGATTTTCCTTTTTACGAAAAATACGACTTTCACTTTTTCGGACCATATTCAGAAGAGCTCACAATTCGAATTGAAGAACTTTGCAACTTAGGGTTCCTGAATGAAATGCACGAGAAAAAAGGAGGATATTTCCAATACCGCTACTCACTGACAGAAGCAGGAGAGGAATTTTTATCTCATTATGATCTGGACATGCCTCCGCTTAAAGAGTGTATGGAAGACTTAAACAGTCAATCAGCACGATTTCTAGAGCTCGTTTCAACGGTGTTTTTCTTTGACACACTTGAAAAGGACGAAGTCAAGGAGAAGGTTTTTAAACTGAAGAGCAAACAGAAGTATACCGATGAGGAAATAGAGCAGGCTTACGCGTACATAGAGACGATTCGCAGAAAAGCTGTTCAATAAAATTTTTTAAGTCCCGCAGCTATTTTTAGGCTGCGGGATTTTTGGTCATAGCCGGAAAAATTGGAACAGAAAACAGTTAAACTAATAAAATTTGAATTTTGACCGATAAAACCATGATTTCAACTTATAAAATTCGGAAAATAACTGATAAAACCCAGGAATACACTGATAAAAATTCTAAATACACTGATAACCTGGAATTTACATGGCCGGTCACCCAGTTATCAAATTAATCTTCGTCACTCAAACGCTTTCCGTTTACTGCGTAATGGTTCTTGCTCATTTCCTCAATGAAAATTGCAATCTTTTCTGCAGGAGCACCTGTTGTTTCAGATACAGCAGCTGTTACTTTTTCGACTAGAGCCTTTTTTTGTTCCTCTGTGCGGCCCTCGAGCATTTTAACTGTTACGTATGGCATCTTGATCTCTCCTTTTTCTATCGTAGATTGATTCTTCTATAGTATACTTGATGAAGAATAGAATGTTTAGCGAAGCCGCTTGTAAAGGAGAATGATTGGTGGATTTTTTGGCGTTTGATTTAGAACTTATCCCGTATGTAGTGATTGTGCTGGCAATTGCGTTTACGGTTCATGAATTTGCCCATGCCTATGTAGCATATAAATTTGGAGATCCGACTGCGAAAAATCAGGGGAGACTGACACTTTCGCCGCTTGCGCATCTTGATCCGATTGGAACACTGCTTATCTTCATTGCTGGCTTTGGGTGGGCAAAGCCGGTCCCTGTAAACCGATTTTATTTTAAAAATCCTCGCCTTGCAGGTGTGCTTGTTTCTGTCGCTGGTCCACTAAGCAATTTGGTCATAGCTTTTATTGGGATGTCGCTTTGGTATATACTTTTAAGTGCAGGTGCTTTTTCATCCTTTTCGACGGGGACAGCGGAAAGTATTCAGCAGTTTTTTAAAATTTTAGTTTCATTGAACATTACGCTGTTCATATTTAATCTATTCCCGTTTCCGCCCCTTGATGGATACCGGATCATTGAAGATTTAGCACCTTCGGGAGTTCGGGCAAAAATGACACAGTTTGAGAACTATGGGATCGTTATTTTTTTAGTTCTGGTTTTAACACCTTTGGACAAATATACAATTCAGCCTGCCTTCTCGTATGGTTCGGATTTTATAATCAAACTCTTTGAATCAATACTTATGCCGTTTATATAGGAGGTCATTTCTTTGGAACAAGGTAAAAAGAAAAAAAGCATTGGGTTTAATATTATCAAAAGTGATCCGACGGACGGTCACGGAGGGTATGGCGTCGGCGCGCTGAGCCTTGATAACATTTCACCTGTTTTCGTAGATGTAACAGAAGGTGAAGCATTCGTTGATATCGGTGCGATGCATGCAAGAAGCGCTGTTGAAAAAGGAATCAAGTTCCTTCCGAATAAAGAGGATGTTCCTAACGGAAAACCATTCTGGCTCGTTTGGGTGACGATCGACCGTAAACCAGAAGGACCTTATTATGCCGGAGTTACGGCTTGTGAAATGACAGTAGACCGGGAAATCAGACGAGGCTACAAATCGCTGCCGGAGCACGTAAATAAAATGGATAAATCTTTGAAACGCCATATCATGGTTGAGCATATGGATGATGCTTCAAAAGGCATTCTAATGACCTTTTTGAAAAATCATAATGCTGACATGTGGAAAAATTCCAATCAGGAATTAAAAGCCGGGCTTGGAGAAACGTGACAAATCTGTGACGTTTTCGTGAACAAATTGTCAAATTCTTGAGCTTTAATTCGCGTATTAGTAAACTGAACTTAGCTTATAAAGCTAGGACACGAAAAACCCCGGACCGTATGAGGTCCGGGGTTTTTCATAGAATTCCGTTAATCCCACCATCTCAGAACTTTCTTATACCATGTTTTCTCTTGTTTCTGCTTTTCTTTAGCAGGCAGCTGTTTTCCATGCTCTAAATGCTCCGTACAGTACTCTGTAGGCTCTGTTCCTCTTATGAAATAAGCAAACCGCTTCACAGGGCAGTCGTCTGACGCAAGTTTTCCTGTATTCGGATTGATATAAACGCCAATGACACCTTTTGGAGGAGTGAAGGCTTTAACGGATTCATCCTGCAGCGCTTCTTCCATAAATCCGGCCCAGATATCCTTGGCGTATGCTCTTTCTGCGACAATATCAATTGTTTTGTCCTTGTCATACCCCGTCCAGATGCCAGCCACAAGCTGAGGAGCGAAGCCGATCATCCAGCTGTCCGCCTTTGTCGTTCCAGATTTTCCTGCATACTCTCGCGATAGCTTCGGAATGATTGCGTGACCTGTAACAGAGGTATAATCATTCAATTGCTCATCAAACATTCCAGTCATTAAATGCGATGTTACGAAAGCAGCTTCTTTATTCAAAATCTGCTCTTGCTCTTGTTCCTTTTGATAAATAACGTTGCCTTCTGCATCTTCAACTTTCTTAATATAAGAAGGCTCAATGCTCTTGCCGCCATTTGCGAGCATTCCGTAGCCGTTTACCATTTCACTCAGCCGAACTGGTGAAGTGCCAAGTGCGAGTGATGGAACATGAGCTAATTTACTTGTAACACCAAACCTCTTTGACGTTTCAATCAGCTCTTCCATCCCCAGGAAAAGATGAGTCTTAACCGCGTATATATTATCGGAAAGCGCAATCGCCTGTGCTAAGGAAATCGTATCATTTGCATAATAGCCGTTGTAATTGCTCGGTTTATAGCTTGATTTGCCATCTTCAAACTTAAAAGTATATGGTTCACTTCTGAGTAAAGTGGATGGAGTAAAGCCTTTATTGACAGCAGCATAATAAAGAAAAGGCTTCATTGTCGATCCTGGCTGTCTTTTTGCCTGTGTCACACGATTAAAGGTGCTTTCAGCATAATCGCGGCCGCCGATAAGAGCTTTCACATATCCGGTTTTAGGATCCATCGCCATGAATCCAACCTGAATATCAGAGGATTCTTCGATCACGTCAGCAACCTTCTCTTCAGCCATTTTTTGCAACTCAGGATCTAGAGTCGTGAAAATTCTCAAGCCTCTCGTTTCAATCGTCGTCTGATCAAGGTTCAGCTTTTTGGATAGCTCGTTCATAACTGCGTCCTGAAAATAAGGAGCGATGTCTGCTGTTTGCTCATTTTTTACGGAACGATAAGTAAGCTGTGTTTCATATGCCTGGTCAGCTTCCATATGAGTAATAACCTTTTGATTGGCCATTGTTTTTAAAATAAGTGCTTGTCTGCTTTTCGCGCGCTCTATATTTTCATGGGGGGAATACAGGCCTGGCGCTTTTGGAATACCTGCAAGCATGGATGCTTCACTAAGCGACAAATCACTGGCAGATTTCCCAAAATAATAATTGGATGCCGCTTCAATACCGTACGCCCCGTGCCCATAATAAATCGTATTTAAATAGCCTTCTAGAATCTCTTCCTTGCTGTAGTTAAGCTCCAGGCGAATTGTATAAAAGGCTTCCGTCAGCTTCCGTTTCCACGTTTTATCATGAACCAAAAACAAGTTCCTTGCGTATTGCTGGCTAATTGTACTTGCGCCTTGAACCTTTGCCATTGCTTTTAAATCTGCAAGGGCAGCCCCTGCAATACGTTTATAGTCAAATCCGCTGTGCTCATAAAAATGGCGATCTTCTATCGCTACTGTTGCTTCTATCAATGAAGGGGAAATCTCATCTAAATTGACCCAATACCGTTTGCCGCCATGATGTGTTTTTCCCAGCTCCGAGCCATCATTTGCGTACATGATGGATGATTGCTGGACAGTCAAAGATGGTGCACCCTGCCATTTCGCTGCCAGCAGAATCGTAACCAGTACGGCTGATGCTAAAAAAAATAGAATAAGTCCAATAAAAATAGCGGCACGAACAGCTTTTATTGTGATTTTCAAGCGCCGCGGCGTAATGATTTCCAAGTTTCCCACCTCTTTTCTGCAGCAGTTCTGTTTCTTTATAATCATTATGAGAATTTTTAAGTGATTTTAAACGTTATCTATTAAAATTCTTCTTGCAATTTTGCTAGATTCATCTATACTTTTCCTGAGGTTTTGAACTCGAATTTTGGCGAATTGTATTTTTTGATTAGGGTATAATCGTAACTAGGGCTTTTAGAAAAAATTGATATAGAAAGGAAGTTTTATAATGGGAGGACATTGGTTTACAGAAAAGCAAACCGAGAATTTCGGCATTACAATCAAAATTAACCGCACTTTACATACAGAGCAGACTGAATTTCAAAAGTTAGATATGGTAGAAACAGAGGAGTTTGGCAACATGCTGCTTTTAGACGGCATGGTCATGACTTCACAAAGAGACGAATTTGTTTATCATGAAATGGTTGCACACGTTCCTTTATTTACACACCCAAATCCTGAAAACGTACTTGTAGTCGGAGGCGGAGACGGCGGTGTAATCCGTGAGATCATGAAGCATCCAAGCGTGAAAAAAGCGACGCTTGTTGATATTGACGGCAAAGTCATCGAGTATTCTAAAAAGTACTTGCCAGAAATTGCAGGAGAGCTTGAAAACGAACGC
This sequence comes from Bacillus sp. PAMC26568, assembly GCF_014235785.1. Lineage (GTDB taxonomy): Bacteria > Bacillota > Bacilli > Bacillales > Bacillaceae > Bacillus_P. The sequence continues at coordinate 160,609 of NZ_CP060137.1, forward strand.
GTCGAGGTAAAAGTAGGAGACGGGTTTATGCATATTGCAGAAAGCGATAATGAGTATGATGTGATCATGGTTGACTCAACAGAGCCAGTTGGACCTGCTGTTAATCTTTTCTCAAAAGGCTTCTATGCAGGCATTTCAAAAGCATTAAAAGAAGACGGCATCTTTGTTGCACAATCGGATAACCCTTGGTTCACGCCTGAGCTTATTCAAAACGTTCAGCGTGATGTAAGAGAAATTTTCCCGATCACACGTTTATACACTGCTAACATTCCAACATACCCAAGCGGTCTTTGGACGTTTACAATTGGGTCGAAAAAATATGATCCATTAGAAGTAAGCGAAGAGCGTTTCCATGAAATTGAAACAAAGTACTATACAAAAGAGCTTCATAAAGCAGCGTTTGTCCTGCCTAAATTTGTAGCAGACTTAATCAAATAATTGGGAGGGAACACAAATGCGATTTGATGAAGCCTATTCAGGCAACGTTTTTATTAAAAGCCATCCAACATTTGAAGACAGTGAAGCCGTGCTTTACGGAATGCCAATGGACTGGACAGTCAGCTACCGTCCAGGTTCAAGATTCGGTCCGGCCCGCATCCGCGAGGTTTCAATCGGTCTTGAAGAGTACAGCGCGTATTTAGACCGTGAGCTAGAAGAAGTAAAGTACTTTGATGCAGGAGATATTCCGCTTCCATTCGGAAATCCGCAGCGAAGCCTTGATATTATTGAAGATTTCGTTGAAAAGGTTTTGGCAGAGGAAAAGTTTCCGCTGGGTATGGGCGGGGAGCACCTTGTATCATGGCCGGTCATCAAGGCAATGTACAAAAAATATCCTGATTTAGCGATCATCCATATGGACGCTCATACAGATTTGCGCGAAGAGTATGAAGGAGAGCCTCTTTCTCACTCAACGCCAATTCGTAAAGCGGCTAACCTGATAGGACCGACTAATGTATATTCATTTGGAATTCGATCTGGAATGAAAGAAGAATTTCAATGGGCAAAGGAAGCCGGTATGCACATTTCGAAATTTGAAGTGCTCGAGCCTTTAAAAGAAGTGCTTCCAAAGCTTGCAGGACGCCCTGTATACGTAACAATCGATATTGATGTATTAGATCCGGCTCACGCACCTGGCACAGGTACAGTGGACGCTGGCGGCATTACGTCTAGAGAATTGCTGGCCTCGATTCATGCAATTGCAAACTCGGATATCAACGTTGTAGGTGCGGACCTTGTTGAGGTTGCGCCAATCTATGATAACTCTGAGCAGACAGCTAACACGGCAAGCAAACTGATTCGTGAAATGATTTTAGGCTGGGTGCAAAAACGCCCTTAAGTTTAACAGAAGCTCCAGGCAGTACTGGGGCTTTTTTCTTATTGTTTAGGAAAATATAAAAGGTAATAGGTTGTGGATAATGAAATTAAGCTATCTGCGTCCAGCTCACTGTAAAAAGACAATTGCTCAGGAGAAGGCAAAAATCGCCTTCTCCGGTTAAATGACACATGATTCTCAGGTGTGTCATTTAACCCAGGTCAGTTCCTATTTTCTTCGCGAGCTGACCAAGGCGATTTCGCTTTTGTTCTTGAAGAACGATATTCCGTGTATAAATAATCCAAGATCGTCAACCATGATTATCACTGGCCATCTATTGAACTTTTTCCTTGAAGTCTTTATACTAGATAAGTTAATAGCGGATACTTTAAAAGGATGTGTGAAAAATGACGGATAGTAAGCCAGTTCAAATTATCGTAAAGACGGAAATTAACCAAGGTACTGAGGAAGAAAACCTGGAGCTGTTTACGAGCGGTGAACACTATGTTAAAGATAACGCTTCCTATTTAAGCTATCACGAGGAACACGAATACGGAAAAGTGAAAACAATTGTAAAGTTTAAAGACGATGAGGTTTTCATTATGAGATCTGGATCTATTTCAATGAAGCAGCGCTTTATTCCAGGCACGGAAACGATCACTAATTATCAAACACAATTTGGAACGCTGCAGCTTGAAACCAATACAACATCGATTTCAGTCCGGACAATGGAAGGAAAGTCGAACGGCATTATCAAGGTCGATTATGAATTGCAGATTGGCGAAGAAGATTCGCATTTACATACTTTACATATCATGTTTAGGGAGGAAAAAGGATGAACATCGTTGAGCAGGTAAAAGAACGGCTGAAAGATGAAATTAAAGCGGCAGTACTGAAGGCTGGTTTAGCTGAAGAAAGCCAGATTCCAGATGCAATTCTTGAGCTGCCTAAAGAAAAGGCGCACGGAGACTATTCGACAAATATGGCGATGCAGCTTGCAAGAGTTGCGAAAAAAGCACCCCGTGCAATTGCTGAGAACATTGTCGCTTCATTTGATAAAGGAAAAGCATCCATTGAAAAAATTGAAATTGCAGGTCCGGGATTTATCAATTTTTATATGAACAATTCTTATTTAACAGACCTTATTCCGTCTATTCTTCAAGCTGGGGATTCATATGGAGAAGTGAACATTGGAAATAAAGAAAAGCTTCAGGTCGAGTTTGTATCGGCAAATCCTACAGGAACGCTTCATTTAGGACATGCGCGGGGAGCAGCAGTTGGTGACTCTCTTTGCAACATTCTTGAAAAAGCAGGTTATGATGTTTCGCGTGAATACTATATCAATGATGCAGGAAATCAAATTAATAATCTTGCACTGTCTGTAGAAGCCCGCTATTTACAGGCGCTTGGACAAGATGCATCAATGCCTGAGGATGGCTACCAAGGCAAGGATATTATCGAAATCGGCAAGAAGCTTGCAGATGAATTCGGCGATCGCTTTGCAAATGAGAGCAAAGAAGAACGTCTTGGGTTTTTCCGTGAATATGGCTTAAAATTTGAAATGGACAAACTGAAAAAAGATTTGGAAGAATTTCGTGTGCCGTTTGATGTTTGGTATTCAGAGACATCCCTTTACCAAAACGGAAAAATTGATCAGGCTCTTGAAGTTCTCCGTGAAAAAGGTCATATCTTTGAAGAAGAGGGTGCCACTTGGTTCCGTTCAACTGTGTTCGGAGATGATAAAGACCGTGTCCTGATTAAGAATGATGGTTCTTACACATATTTAACGCCGGATATCGCTTATCACAAAGACAAGCTTGACCGCGGATTTACTAAGCTGATTAATATTTGGGGCGCAGATCATCACGGCTACATCCCGCGTATGAAGGCTGCTATTGAGGCACTTGGCTATGAAAAGGATACACTTGAGGTTGAAATTATTCAGCTTGTTCACCTTTATAAGAACGGTGAAAAGATGAAAATGAGCAAACGTACAGGCAAAGCTGTAACGATGCGCGACTTGATGGAAGAAGTAGGTCTTGACGCTGTACGCTATTTCTTCGCAATGAGAAGTGCAGATACACATATGGACTTTGACATGGACTTGGCAGCTTCACAATCAAATGAAAATCCTGTTTTTTATGCCCAATATGCACATGCGCGCATCGAGAGCATGCTCCGTCAAGGCGCAGAACAAGGCGTATCCTATGAAGGTGTTAAAAGTTTTACTGACATTTCATCTGAAAAGGAAATTGAACTCCTGAAAAAGCTCGGTGAATTCCCGCAAGCAGTCGGCGAAGCAGCAACGAAACGCATTCCTCACCGGATTACGAACTATGTCTTTGATTTAGCATCTGCACTGCACAGCTTCTACAATGCAGAAAAAGTGCTTGATCCAGAGAATGAAGAGAAAAGTAAAGCGCGTTTGGCATTAATGAGAGCAACACAAATTACGCTGAAAAACTCGCTGACACTAATTGGTGTTTCTGCACCGGAAAAGATGTAAATTTTATTAGGGAACGGCCAAGGGCCGTTCTTTTTTTGTTTTTAGAGCAAAGGGTGGCGCGTAAAATACCATATCGGCTTGTTGAAACACGCAATCGGCGCGTTGGATCTGAGTTTCGGCTCATAGAATCAATAATCCGGTGAGTTGGCGGCGTTGTACCTCAGATGGAGCTCAATTCCAGCTGCATTTTCCGGTTAATTAAGCAGTGTACAAAGAAAGACGGTTAGAAAAAGGCATTTTTCTGTTCAAAAAACAGGGTGGCGGGTAAAATGCCAAAATCGGCTCGTTAATAAACGAAATTGGCGCGTTGGATCTGTGTTTCGGCTCATAGAATCTCTATTCCGGCGAGTTGGACACCTGGTACCATGGATTGAGCTCAATTTTTTCCGGGGTTTAGAGTTAGATATTCTTTTTGCAATCTAGATCCTGGCTAGGGGCCTTTATAAGGTCCATTTCATAAGTGAAAAAAAGAAAATCACAGGGCATATCCCCGTGATTTCAACTACCAATTAATCGACCCGCCGCTCATCCGCTTTACTCCTCGCACAGCAGAAATTTCCTCAATAAGTTTCAAAACAGCCCGGTCTTTTTGCTTGGCTTCAATCATAAAGTCACAATCCATCTCAAGTTCCTTTAATTTTTTCAGCAAAGGCATGATAAAGGAGAGGTCGACATAATCGGCATGACTTCTGAATTCTTTTTTGGATTTTGGTGAAGAAATATGAATTTTAGGTTTGGCGTGTGTTCCTTCCCATGTTTTTGAAAAGCGTATCAATAATTCCTCCAGATCATCGTCATCCGTTTGATTTGCGCAATAGTGATGATAATCAAACATGAGAGGGATGCCCTCGTTCTCACAAATTGTCAGCGTTTCAGCTGTTGTATAGGTTTTATCATCATTTTCGAGAGTCATCCTCTGTTTAATTTCGTCAGGGAGGTACTGGATATTTTTGTAGAACCTTTCTGTCGCTGTCATCTTATTTCCATAAGCTCCGCCGACATGGATGTTAATAAATCCTTCTTTTTCAAGGCCCATTCCTTTTAATAAATCATAGTGATAGTGCATATCGATGACTGCATTCTCTGTGATATGAGCCTTATCGCTTGTGAACAAAGTAAATTGATTAGGATGGAAGCTAATCCGCAGCTTATTTTCACGTACAAGCTCCCCAATTTCTTTTAAAATACCCTGAAAAGGGGTCAGGAAATCCCATCTTACCTCAGGATGTGTCGCGAGTGGAACAAGAGATGATGAAAACCGGTATAGTTCAATTTGATGCGCTATATTGTAATGAATCATTCGCCGTGTATGCTCCAGATTCTGTTTGGTAACGGAATGAAGCGCCTCTTTTTTAGCCTCTCTATCCAACTTGGAATAACGGGCATACGTCAGCGTTTTTGCAGGAGAGCAGTCCCACAGGTTTAATGCACTTGAAACGTATCCAAAGCGAATGAACATGTTTCTCTCCTTTTCCTCTTAAAAAAATCCTACAAAAAATGAGATATCATTGTTGCAACTGCTTCTAAGCCTCTTTGCGGGATTGATCTTTTAGTAAACAGGTCATAAGTCAGCTTGACCGAACTGCTCATGTCTTCATTTACGGTTTGTTTCACTTTTTTAATAAAAGCTGCATCATAAATGAGGCAGTTTAATTCATCGTTTAAATAAAGGCTTCGCTTATCAAAATTAGCAGTTCCGATATCGCATAGGCGTTCATCGACTACAATGACCTTTGCATGGTAAAACCCGTAATAATATTGATAAATCTCACAGCCTGATAGAATTAAGGGACCAAAGTATGGAAAAGCAGCTTCCTTTACAAACGGATGATCCGCTTTCATTGGAACCATGATTTTAATGTCTACTCCCCGTCTCCTTGCTTTTAAAAGCTCATCCTGAATCTGTTTGCCGGGTATAAAATAGGGGGTGCAAATCATGAGCTCTTTTTGTGCAAGCCTAATAAAAGAAAGATAATACGAATCTAGACTTTGTCCGTACGTTGAGACAAAACGCTGCTCAAGCTTGCCTTGCGTATGAGACGGGAAGTAAACTTTTTCTTCGATAAGATTTTCATTTGTTGCCTCATGCCAGTCATGCAAAAACTGAGATTGAAGATCCTGAACACCTTCTCCGTGCAGGCGAAGATGATAATCTCTCCAAAAGCCAAGATGCGGATCTTTACCTAGATACTCTTTTCCGATATTAAAGCCCCCGGTATAGCCGATTTTCCCGTCAATAACAGTGATTTTCCGGTGATTGCGTGCCTGCAGGGTGTAAAAAATATAAGGCAGTGCTGGTTTATGAGAATAGGAAAAAGCAACCCCACGCTTTTTTAAAGCTGTTATTTTTTCTTTCTTAAGCGATTTGCTGCCCACATAATCAAGAAGCAGCCTGACTTTGATTCCCTGTTCTGCCTTTTTTCCAAGAAGATTAAGAAACTCTTCACTGTCAGAGTCATTTTTTACAATATAAAATAACACATGAATGGACTGTGTGCTATTTTTAATGTCCTCAAACAATCTTTCATAAAATCGCTCGCCTACAATTAATAGTTCGATATCGCTTTTTCTTACCGGATACTCAATCTCACTTATTCCACGAAGATGTTTTTTTCGTCCGAAATAATAATCAAGCCTCAGCCAAACAACAAAAATCAGTATGATCAATCCAATTAGTAAGATGCTGTTCAACGTAAGCCCTCCTTGGCGCTGCAAATCATATTCCTCTTATCTTTTACGTAGCGCAGAAAAATTATCAGCAGAAGAAATAGTGAAAACCATTGACTGAATGCTCATTCATTATTATCATGTAAATATAGGGTAAGATTCAGAAAATTAGATTTGTTGCAATTTTTTTGAATGATATGGGAAATGGGAGAAATCATCACAGAAACGGGGGAAGCAAACATGGAAGCACTGTTATGGATCAATTTTGCTGCATTCATACTTGTAACCGCTTACGGAGCGAGTTTATTTATATACTTGATCCGTTCAAGAATGGCATACATCAAGCTCGGACGGAAAACGGAGTTTGATCAGAGATTAAATGAAAGACTGAAAAACATTATGGTCAATGTTTTCGGTCAAAAGAAGCTCCTTAAGGATAAAAAGAGCGGCATCATGCATGTGATGTTCTTTTATGGATTTATTCTTGTGCAATTTGGAGCTATTGATTTTATTATAAAAGGCTTACTGCCAGACAAGCATTTGCCGCTTGGACCGCTATATCCCGGTTTTACATTCTTTCAGGAACTCGTCACATTGATGATCCTGGTTGCGGTTGTATGGGCTTTTTACCGCAGGTACATTGAGAAGCTTGTGCGCTTGAAGAAAAATTTTAAAGCTGGTCTTGTTTTAATTTTTATTGGCGGCTTAATGCTGTCTGTGCTGTTGGGAAATGGAATGAATCTGATTTGGCATAATCATGAATTAACATGGACAGAACCAATTGCTTCGAGCTTGGCCTTTTTGCTGAGTTTTGTAGGCGAGACGGGTGCAACAGTTATTTTTTATATTTCTTGGTGGATACACTTGCTTATTCTTCTTACATTCTTAGTGTACGTGCCGCAATCAAAGCATGCTCACTTGCTGGCAGGGCCGGCAAATGTTTATTTTGGCCGTCTTTCAAACCCTGGAAAGCTTGAGAAGATTGATTTTGAAGATGAAACACAAGAGTCTTTCGGTGTGGGGAAAATTGAAGATTTCAAGCAAACACAGTTAATTGATTTATATGCTTGTGTAGAATGCGGTCGCTGTACAAATATGTGTCCTGCATCCGGAACAGGCAAAATGCTGTCTCCTATGGATTTAATCTTACGATTGCGTGATCATTTAACAGAAAAAGGTGCAGCGGTAACGTCTATGTCGCCATGGGTTCCAACCTATGCATTCGCAGGCACCAAGGGCAATCAGCTTGCAGCGATGGCAGCAGGGCAGGGTTCTCAGGAAGCAGCTGCTTCACTTGCTTACAATCCAAGTCTGATCGGTGAAATCATCACAGAGGAAGAAATTTGGGCTTGTACGACATGCCGAAATTGCGAAGATCAATGCCCTGTCATGAATGAACACGTAGATAAAATTATCGATATGCGCCGTTATCTAGTGTTAACTGAAGGGAAAATGGATCCGGATGCACAGCGTGCGATGACAAATATTGAACGTCAGGGCAACCCATGGGGTCTGAACCGGAAAGAGCGGGAGGACTGGCGTGAGGCGCGCGACGACGTGCACGTACCGACGGTAAAAGAAATGAGCAAAGCAGGCGAGGAGTTTGAGTACCTGTTCTGGGTTGGCTCTATGGGTTCTTATGACAACCGCAGCCAAAAAATCGCTTTATCTTTTGCGAAGCTCATGAATGAAGCAGGCGTAAAATTTGCAATTCTTGGAAACAAGGAAAAGAACTCGGGAGACACGCCTCGCCGCCTTGGAAATGAATTTTTGTTCCAGGAGCTTGCGACGAAGAATATTGATGAGTTCCAGAAGAATGAAATCAAAAAAATTGTCACAATTGATCCGCATGCGTACAATATTTTCAAAAATGAGTACCCTGATTTTGGACTTGAAGCAGAGGTATTCCATCACACAGAGCTTCTTGCAAAGCTTGTGGAAGAAGGAAGGCTTGTTCCTAAATTTGAAGTGAACGAGACGATTACTTTCCATGATTCTTGTTATTTAGGAAGATATAACGAAGTGTATGAGCCGCCTCGTGAAATTTTAAAATCCATTCCGGGTGTGAAGCTGGTTGAAATGACCCGAAACCGTGATACAGGAATGTGCTGCGGAGCAGGAGGAGGGCTGATGTGGATGGAAGAGGATGCTGGTTCACGTGTAAACGTAGCAAGAACGAATCAGGCGCTTGAGGTCAATCCAACAGTCATCAGCTCGGGCTGCCCTTACTGCTTAACAATGCTCAGTGATGGCACAAAGGCAAAAGAAGTAGAAGAAACAGTAAGCACATATGATGTTGCCGAACTTCTTGAAAAAGCGGTCATTGGTGAGAAAAAAGAGAGTGTAGCTTAAAAGGAATTTCAGCATAAATGCAGAATGATACAGATAGATATATAGGAAGGTGGAGCGATTTCCGTTTCACCTTCTTCCCTGGCACAAAATTGAGCGAGCGTTCAATCGGAATTTTGTAAACGTTTTCTTTTAAAGTGACTGTTTTCGAAAAGATCATTGTTTTTCGTATAAAGACTTATTTGTATTTAAGAAGGGATTCGGGCTCTCTTCTAACCCTTGACTCTTTATTTTGAATCTCAAAAAGCAATGTCTTAGAAACGAGCCTTAAATAAACAATTAGAGGGGATGACAAAAATGAATCGAACGGTCATATTAAGCGGCGTAAGAACACCATTTGGAAAATTTGGAGGAGCATTAAGTTCTCTGACGGCATCAGAGCTTGGAGGATTGGCTATAAAAGAAGCAATAAATCGTGCAGACGTGAACTCTGAGGAAATTGGTGAAGTCATTTTGGGGTCTGTTCTTCAAGGAGGACAGGGTCAAATTCCTTCCCGCCAGGCAGCAAGACACGCAGAACTTCCATGGAACGTAAAAACGGAAACAATCAATAAAGTCTGTGCATCAGGAATGAGAAGTGTAACGCTTGCTGATCAGATTATCCGTGCTGGAGATGAAGAGGTCATAGTGGCAGGCGGAATGGAATCCATGAGCAATGCTCCATATATCATGCCTAAAGCAAGATGGGGTCTGCGTATGGGAGATGCAAAGGTACAGGATTTAATGGTGCATGATGGTCTTACGTGCAGCTTTACAGGTGTTCATATGGGCACGTACGGAAATGATACAGCAGCAGATTTGGAAATTTCAAGAGAGGCTCAAGACGAGTGGGCATTTAGAAGTCATCAGCGCACAGTTGCAGCAATTGAATCCGGCAAGCTAAGCGAAGAAATCGTAAGTGTGGAAATCCCGCAGCGAAAAGGCGATCCAATCAAAGTGGAGCATGATGAAGCGCCAAGAAAAGACACTTCAATTGAAAGATTATCTAAATTAAAGCCAGTTTTTAATCAAGCTGGCACTATTACTGCAGGAAATGCACCTGGAGTCAATGATGGGGCAGGAGCTCTTGTGCTCATGAGTGAAGAGCGTGCAAAAAAAGAAGGAAAGCAGCCGCTTGCGGCCATCATTGGCCATACATCCATTGCACTTGAAGCGAAGGATTTTCCGAAAACGCCTGGATTAGTCATTTTAGAGCTTCTGAAAAAAACAGGTAAGACGGTCGAAGAAATTGATTTATTTGAAATAAATGAGGCATTTTCTGCAGTAGCCTTAGCAAGCAATCAGCTGGCAGGACTTGATCCTGAAAAAGTAAACGTGAACGGCGGGGCAGTTGCTCTAGGTCATCCGATTGGAGCAAGCGGCGCACGAATTATTATCACACTGATTCACGAGCTGAGACGACGGGGCGGAGGAATTGGGATAGCATCAATCTGCAGCGGCGGCGGTCAAGGCGACGCTATTATGATTGAAGTATAAGCGATAACCAAACAAGGGGGATCTACATGGGTATTCAAAACGTAATGGTAATCGGAGCAGGACAAATGGGATCAGGCATTGCTCAAGTTTGTGCAATGGCAGGCTACAAGGTTTACTTGAATGATTTAAAAGAAGAATTCGTTCAAAAAGGCTTTGCAACTATCGATAAAAACCTTCAAAGACAAGTAGATAAAGAAAAAATGACAGCTGAGCAAAAGCAAGAAGTCTTAAGCAGGCTGAAAGCTTCAACGGATCTCCAGGATGCAGCCCAGACGGATATAGTGATTGAGGCAGCTGTTGAAAATATGAAAATCAAAACAGATATTTTTTCGAAGCTTGATCAAATCACTCCAGACCATACGATTCTTGCGACCAATACTTCTTCCCTGCCAATTACTGAGATTGCAGCAGCAACAAAGCGTCCTGAAAAAGTAATCGGCATGCATTTTATGAACCCGGTGCCTGTAATGAAGCTGGTTGAAATTATCCGCGGTCTCGCAACAAGTGAAGAAGTCTATCAGGCGATTGAAGATATGACGAAAACTTTAAAAAAGGTTCCGGTTGAAGTCAATGATTTTCCGGGCTTCGTCTCCAACAGAATTCTCATGCCGATGATTAATGAAGCCATCTACACTCTGTACGAAGGGGTAGCAGAGAAAGAAGCAATTGATGAAGTAATGAAGCTCGGTATGAATCATCCGATGGGACCGCTCTCGCTTGCTGACTTTATCGGTCTTGATACGTGCCTTTATATTATGGAAACGCTTCACGATGGCTTTGGCGATGATAAGTACCGCCCGTGTCCGCTTCTCAGAAAGTATGTGAAAGCAGGCTGGCTTGGCCGCAAAACAGGCAGAGGTTTTTATTCATACGAATCATAGGATCAGACATCATAGGGGGACGGGACATGAATATTCGCTTCACAGAAGAACAGGATATGATGCGGAAGATGGTACGGGATTTTGCTCAATCTGAAATTGAGCCATTTGTTGAAAAAATGGAGCAAGGAGAATTTCCAAAAGAGATTCTTCGAAAAATGGGTTCGCTCGGATTAATGGGAATTCCGATTCCTGAGCAATATGGAGGAGCGGGTATGGATTTTACCTCCTATATTATCGCCATTAACGAGCTTTCAAAGGTAAGCGCCACAATCGGGGTGATTTTAAGCGTTCACACCTCTGTCGGAACAAATCCCATTCTTTATTTTGGGACAGAAGAACAGAAGCAAAAATATATTCCTAAACTTGCAAGCGGCGAATATTTAGGAGCTTTCTGTTTAACAGAACCAGGCTCAGGATCAGATGCCGGCAGCTTAAAAACAAAAGCAGTCAAAAAAGAGGGGAATTACATTCTTAATGGTTCGAAGGTGTTTATTACAAATGGCGGAGAAGCAGATACGTATATCGTTTTTGCTTCAACAAATCCTGAAGCGGGAAGAAAAGGCATATCTGCATTTGTGGTTGAAAAAGATACACCTGGCTTTGTCGTAGGAAAAGACGAACATAAGATGGGGCTCTATGGGTCCAGAACGGTTCAAATTTCATTCGAGGATGCTGTGGTTCCTGCCCAAAATCTTTTAGGGGAAGAAGGAGACGGCTTTAAAATAGCAATGGCCAATTTAGATGTCGGCAGAATCGGGATTGCAGCACAATCACTTGGAATTGCACAGGCTGCATTAGAAAGTTCAATTAAATATGCAAAAGAACGTGTTCAATTCGGAAAACCAATCTCTGTCCAACAAGGAATCGGCTTTAAACTAGCGGATATGGCAACAACTGTTGAAGCTTCTGAACTGCTTACGTACCGGGCAGCCTTTTTAAGACAGAATGGGCTTTCATGCGGGAAAGAAGCATCCATGGCTAAGCTGTTTGCTTCAAAAACAGCGATGGAGGCTGCTACAGAAGCGATTCAGGTGTATGGGGGATATGGATATACGAAAGATTATCCGGTTGAACGCTATTTCAGAGATGCAAAGATATGTGAGATTTACGAAGGCACAAGTGAGATCCAGAGAATTGTCATCAGTAAACATGTCTTAAATTAATATTATATTTAAAAATTCAAATAGAAATGTAGACTAAACAATGAATCAGGGGGATGGAAACGATGTTTTTTAAACTATCAGATGAGCATGAAATGATTCGAAAAATGGTAAGAGATTTTGCTAAAAATGAAGTAGAGCCGACAGCAGCAGAACGCGATGAAGAAGAACGCTTTGACCGTGAGCTATTCGATAAAATGGCGGAGCTTGGATTAACAGGCATTCCATGGCCGGAAGAATACGGCGGAATCGGCAGCGACTATTTAGCATACGTCATTGCGATTGAAGAGCTTTCAAGGGTATGTGCATCAGTTGGGGTTACATTATCTGCCCATACATCACTAGCAGGGTGGCCGGTTTACAAATTCGGCACAGAAGAGCAAAAGCAAAAATATTTAAAACCGATGGCACAGGGCGAGAAAATTGGCGCATACGGTTTGACTGAGCCTGGTTCCGGATCAGATGCCGGCGGAATGAGAACGACAGCAAAGTTAAATGGAGATCACTACGTGCTGAATGGATCAAAGATTTTCATTACAAACGGCGGAATTGCTGACACTTATATCGTGTTTGCTGTAACTGATCCAGAAAGCAAGCATAAAGGAACAAGTGCATTTATTGTTGAAAAAGACTTCAAAGGGTTCTCTGTCGGCAAAAAAGAAAGCAAGCTTGGCATTCGTTCTTCACCAACAACAGAAATCATCTTTGAAGATTGCATCGTGCCGAAAGAAAATCTTCTTGGCCAAGAAGGAGAAGGCTTTAAAATTGCGATGATGACGCTCGACGGCGGCCGAAACGGCATTGCAGCACAGGCTGTGGGAATCGCACAAGGCGCTCTGGATGCTTCTGTTGCTTATGCGAAAGAACGCCAGCAGTTCGGTAAGCCAATCGCCATGCAGCAAGGAATCGGGTTTAAATTGGCTGATATGGCGACTACTGTTGAGGCATCCCGTCTTCTAACCTATCAGGCAGCATGGCTTGAATCAGAAGGACTTCCATACGGAAAAGAATCTGCCATGTCCAAGCTTTTTGCAGGAGATACAGCGATGAAGGTGACAACAGAAGCAGTTCAAGTATTCGGCGGGTATGGCTATACAAAAGATTATCCTGTAGAACGATACATGAGGGATGCAAAAATCACTCAAATCTATGAGGGCACTCAAGAAATTCAAAGACTCGTTATCTCACGGATGATAACAAAATAAGGGATTTATAAAAAAGCTCGCTAAAAAAGTGGGATTTAATAAGTAAGGTGACATTGCCTTATGTCTTTTTCACAGCAGGCTTGTCGCTTGAGCTGTATGAGTGAAAAAATGTTTTGTTGTTTTTAAAATAGGGAGGCGGTGGAAGATGACGAAACGTGAAGTGCATGCTTCTGTCAAAGACGAGCGGCTTGTTCAAAAGCGTCGCGACCAAATGATTAAAGGTGCGGTGCACCTCTTTAAACAAAAAGGGTTCCACCGTACAACCACAAGGGAAATTGCAAAGTCGGCAGGATTCAGCATCGGGACACTATATGAATATATCAGACAGAAAGAAGATGTCCTTTATCTAGTCTGTGATACAATCTATGATCAGGTTCGTGACCGCCTGGAGAAAGACATTGACTTAAAACAAGGAACAATTGAGAGTTTAAAGGTCGCCATTGCCAACTACTTCAGAGTCGTTGATGAGATGCAGGATGAAGTGCTTGTCATGTATCAGGAGGCAAAGTCCCTGTCACGTGATGCCCTCCCATATGTCCTGCAAAAAGAAATTGAAATGGTCGGGATGTTTGAAAAAGTAATTGAAGGCTGTGTGGAAAAAGGAGAAATCTCGCTTTCAGCCAGAGAACGTGAATTGCTGGCGCACAATATTTTCGTTCAAGGTCAAATGTGGGGCTTCAGAAGATGGGCGCTGCAAAGAAACTATACACTCGATGAATATATTGAAGTACAGACGAACTTGATTCTTAAAGGGGTAGGGAAAGAAGGGAATCGTTCGAATTAACGACAATAAAGGGGATGTGGGACTATGCATACACATGTAACATATAAACCGAAACACGCGGTTCGTTTTGTAACAGCTTCAAGCTTGTTTGATGGACATGACGCATCAATTAATATCATGCGAAGAATATTGCAGGCGAGCGGAGCCGAGGTCATTCACTTAGGTCATAATCGTTCGGTTGAAGAAATCGTAAATGCCGCAATTCAGGAGGATGCGCAGGGAATCGCGATTTCTTCCTATCAGGGAGGACATGTCGAGTTTTTTAAATACATGTATGACCTTTTGAAAGAAAGAGGGGCAACTCATATTCGCTTATACGGCGGAGGGGGCGGTGTCATCATTCCCCGTGAAATAAAAGAATTGCATGAATACGGAATTGCCCGGATCTTTTCCCCTGAGGATGGCAGAGAGCTTGGTCTTCAAGGGATGATAGACCTCATGATAAAAGAGTGCGATTTTCTAACCGCATCAAAGGTGGAAGATGAAATCGAAAAGCTGAAGACAGGTGACGCAGGTGCCATCGCTAAGCTGATCACTGTAGCCGAGTCACAATTAGGAAGCGGGAACGAAGCGGCAGCAACGGCAGAAAAGATCATCTCTGAAGTAAAACAGCTTTCTTCAGATGCTCCGGTTATTGGTATTACCGGAACGGGCGGAGCGGGAAAAAGCTCCCTGACAGATGAGCTGATCCGCAGATTTTTAAATGAAGTGCCGGACATTAAAATAGCTGTGATATCAATTGACCCAACGAAGCAAAAAACAGGCGGAGCCCTGCTCGGAGACCGCATCCGCATGAATGCCATCTTCTCGCCTCGCGTTTATATGAGAAGCTTGGCGACAAGACAATCAAGATCTGAGTTATCTCTTGCGATTCATGATGCGATTGCAGTTGTCAAAGCTGCAGGATACGACCTGGTGATCGTTGAAACGAGCGGAATCGGGCAAGGGGATGCTGCGATTACAGAGATTTGTGATCTATCTTTATATGTGATGACAAGCGAGTTCGGAGCTCCCACGCAGCTTGAGAAAATTGATATGATTGATTATGCGGATTTAATCGTCATTAATAAATTTGAAAGAAAAGGATCTCAAGATGCCAAGCGACAAGTTCAAAAACAATATCAGCGCAGTCATATGCTGTTTGAAAGTCCATTTGAAGACTTGCCGGTCTATGGTACGATTGCAAGTCAATTCAATGATCCCGGAACAAACACATTATTCGTTGCCCTTTTAAATCTGATCAATAAAAAGAGCAATAAAACTTGGTCATCCACTCTCCCAATTGTAAAAGATGTTGAAAAACAAAATGTGATCATCCCGACAGATCGCCGTTACTATTTAAGAGAGATCAGTGAGTCTGTTCGTACTTATCATCAAAAAGCCGAATATCAGGCCGATGTTGCCAGAAGATTATTCCAGCTTCAAGGTGCGCTCGAAAGCGTAAAAGAAAGAGCTGGATCTCCTGAAGTAATAGAGTCATTGGAAGCAATAAAAAAGAGTATAGAAGAAGAGCTTTCTCCAGATTCCAAACGAATATTAGATTCATGGGATGAATTGAGGGAGAAATATTCAGCAGATCAATTTATTACAAAAATCAGAGACAAGGAAATAGTGACGGAATTAGTGACAACTTCTTTATCCGGACTCTCTATTCCTAAAATATCTCTTCCAAAATACAAAGATTACGGTGAAATCCTCAAGTGGGTATACAAAGAGAATGTACCGGGCTCATTTCCTTATACTGCAGGAGTTTTTCCATTTAAACGAGCTGAGGAAGATCCAAAACGCCAATTTGCAGGTGAAGGAACACCGGAAAGAACAAACAAGCGCTTCCATTATCTATCGAAAGACGATACGGCAAAGCGCTTAAGCACAGCATTCGACTCTGTTACGCTATACGGTGAAGACCCAGCTTACCGTCCCGATATTTATGGGAAAATCGGCGAAAGCGGAGTGAGCATCTGTACATTGGATGATATGAAAAAGCTGTATGCTGGATTTGACCTATGTGCACCTTCCACGTCTGTATCGATGACAATCAATGGACCTGCACCGATTATTCTGGCGATGTTCATGAATACAGCGATTGAACAGCAAGTAGAAAAGCAAGAAGCAGAGTTAGGACGCATTCTTACTGTTGAAGAATTCACTCAGGTGAAGGCGAAAACGCTGCAAACCGTCAGAGGAACAGTTCAGGCGGATATCTTAAAAGAAGACCAAGGTCAAAACACGTGTATTTTCTCAACAGAATTCGCTTTGAAAATGATGGGGGATATCCAAGAGTACTTTATCAACGAAAAAGTGCGAAACTATTATTCTGTATCGATCTCTGGCTATCATATTGCAGAAGCCGGTGCTAACCCTATTTCCCAGCTGGCCTTTACATTGGCTAACGGTTTCACGTATGTAGAATACTATTTGAGCCGCGGAATGAAAATCGATGATTTCGCACCGAATCTCTCTTTCTTCTTCAGCAATGGATTAGATCCTGAATATACCGTAATTGGCCGTGTCGCTCGCCGTATCTGGTCAACGGTAATGAGAGAAAAATACGGCGCGAATGAACGCAGCCAAAAGCTTAAATATCATGTCCAGACATCTGGCCGTTCTCTGCACGCTCAGGAAATCGACTTTAATGATATCCGCACAACGCTGCAGGCATTAATGGCCTTGCAGGATAACTGTAATTCCCTTCATACAAATGCCTACGATGAAGCGATTACGACACCGACTGAAGAATCTGTCCGAAGAGCGATGGCCATTCAGCTGATCATTACAAAAGAACACGGATTAACAAAAAACGAAAATCCTCTTCAAGGCTCATTTATCATCGAAGAGCTTACAGATCTAGTTGAAGAAGCTGTTTTGAAAGAGTTTGATTCCATTAACGAGCGCGGCGGTGTGCTTGGAGCGATGGAAACGCAATATCAGCGCGGGAAAATCCAGGATGAATCGATGCATTATGAAATGCAGAAGCATTCGGGCCAGCTGCCGATCATTGGTGTGAACACTTATATTAATCCAAACCCGCCGTCTGAGGAATCGGTCGATAACATGGAAATTGCACGTGCCTCTCAGGATGAAAAAGAAACACAGATTCAAAATTTAAAAGCGTTCCAGGAACGAAATGAAGTCCATTCAGCTGCAGCAATTGACCGTCTGAAACAAGCTGCTATCCATAATCAAAATATTTTTGAGGAATTGATGGAGACTGTTAAATACGCAAGCTTAGGTCAAATTACGCACGCTTTATA
The DNA here is from genome assembly GCF_014235785.1 of Bacillus sp. PAMC26568. Classification (GTDB taxonomy): domain Bacteria; phylum Bacillota; class Bacilli; order Bacillales; family Bacillaceae; genus Bacillus_P. The sequence goes on from NZ_CP060137.1 coordinate 178,203, forward strand.
CGAAGTTGGCGGACAATACCGCCGGAATATGTAATAGCAGAAATCCTCCCCCAAAATTCTGGGGAGGATTTTTTTTTGAGTAAGAAAAAATATTATCCAGCATCAATCCGGCCAACATCCGCCATTTATCGGCCAAACGGCACCTCTCGGCAAATTATACTCCAATCCCGCACCACTCTAAGTAAAATTACCATTTTGTTCATCCCTTCTTTAGTATAAAATAGAAGGACATAGAAAACTTCGGCATTGGCCGAAGAGAGGGGTTTTTCAAATAGATGAGTACATATAAAATTTGGTTTAATCGCTGGTTTTCTGTTGCGTATCATTATATCGATATGATTCGCACAAACGAAGACGGTATACAGTTCGAAGTATACGGCACACATCCGGATCCTGATCACGTCATGCTTGCCAACTGCGATTATGCTGAGATAGAACCCAAACTGGAAACAGACGATGATTATATCCAGTATTGTCTGAATTTTTGTGAAAAACATAGCATCGACTTGTTTGTTCCAAGGTATAAAGCGCTCCCGATCGCGAAAGCACTAAAAAAGTTTGAAGAGATAGGAACGAAGGTATTAGTAAACCGTGATGCCAATCTATTAGAAACGATAGAAAATAAAGATGAGTTTTATGACACATGCAAAGAAAAAGGCATTTTTGAGATTCCCTCTTTTTATACGGCTAGATCTGCTGAAGAATTTAAGGAAACATATGAAAAGCTGATGAACGAGGGACTGCAGGTGTGCTATAAACCTGTCGTAGGAGAAGGCGGCTATGGCTTTAGGATTATTGATAATGAGCTCGATCCTTTAAAAGAAGTGATGGCGCCGAGCTATAGAATTCCTTTTCATAGAGTATATGCTGGACTTGAAGCTGCAGGTGAATTTCCTGAACTGATGGTGATGGAGTTTTTGGAAGGGGAAGAGTACAGTATTGACTGCCTGGCTTTTGATGGTGAATTGCTTGCTGCTGTTCCGCGTAAAAAAGGCGGAGGCAGAATCCGGATTCTGGAGGATAACCAAGAGCTGATCAGGCTGGCCGAGCAATTCACGAAGGAATTCAAATTAGATTATATCTTTAATATTCAAGTCAAATTCAATCAAGGCTTGCCTAAATTGCTTGAAATTAATCCAAGAATGTCAGGCGGTCTCTATTTCAGCTGTCTATCAGGAGTCAACTTCCCGTACCTGGCTGTGAAATTGCTGCTTGGGGCAAAGGTAGAAAGGCAAGATGTGAAGCTGGATATAAAAGCTACTTTTTTAGAAAAAGATATCATTCTTTCAAATGGAGAATGAAACTTTTTTCCTTGTAATTCGTATGAATGAATGACAACTAGGAAAAGGTTTTTAGTTGAATTTTGTAAAAATATTGGTAGTATTAAACTTGTGGTCACGTTATCGTGATGGTAGACCAAAAGTTTCATTTTTTTCCATTCGGAAGATTCCTTTGGTCATATTTTAAGACTTGCAAGTTTCCACAATACCCAAAAGGGAGAGTGAAGAAATGGCAATTACGTTACAAAAGGGTCAAAAGATTGATCTGACAAAAGGCAATGCAGGCCTGAAATCTTTAATGGTAGGCCTTGGATGGGACCCTGTGCAGCAAAAAAGCGGCGGTCTGCTTGGCGGCTTATTCGGAGGCGGGGGCGGAAGCAATGTCGATTGTGATGCTTCTGTGTTAATGCTTGATGAAAATGACCGTCTCCTGGACAAAAAAAGTGTGATTTATTTCGGAAATCTTACCAGCAAATGCGGTTCTGTCAAACATACAGGCGACAACTTGACAGGACAAGGCGATGGAGACGATGAGCAAGTTTTAATCGACTTGAGCAAGGTGCCATCAAATATTCATAAACTAGTGTTTGTAGTAAACATTTATCAGGCAGTCCAAAGAAAGCAGCATTTTGGCATGATCCAAAACGCATTTATCCGTGTTGTGGATTCAGCAAGCAAGACTGAGCTTGTTCACTATAACCTGTCTGATGACTATTCAGGCTTAACGTCACTTATTCCCGGCGAAATATACCGTCATGGAGCAGAGTGGAAATTCGCAGCGGTTGGGCAAGGAACAAAAGATGCAACCATTACTGAGATCGCAAATCGTCACGCCTAATTAAACTTGTTTTTTTAAGCAATAAAAAATAAATGATACATAAAAGGAGTCGAAATAAAATGGCAATCAGCTTATCAAAAGGTCAAAAGATTGATTTAACGAAAACGAATCCTGGTTTATCTAAAGTATTAGTAGGTCTTGGATGGGACACAAACAAATACGATGGCGGAAATGATTTTGACTTAGACACATCTATATTCTTATTAGATGCTAACGGAAAAGCTGCAAGCGAAGCAGATTTCATTTTCTACAACAATCTTGTAGGCGGTAATGGTTCTGTTGAACATACTGGCGACAACCGTACGGGTGAAGGCAGCGGAGATGACGAAGTAATTAAGGTAAACCTTTCTCAAGTGCCTGCTTCGATTGATAAAATTGCATTCACAATCACAATTCATGATGCAGAATCACGCAGTCAAAACTTTGGACAAGTTTCAAATGCATATGTTCGCATTTTAAACGAAGACAGCAATCAAGAATTGATTCGCTATGATTTAGGAGAAGATTTCTCTATCGAAACAGCTGTAGTTGTAGGTGAATTATACCGTCACGGCGCTGAATGGAAATTCAACGCAATCGGAAGCGGCTACCAAGGCGGCTTAGGATCTCTTGTTAAAGATTATGGGTTAGATGTTTAATAATTTGCCCCTGAAAAGAAGGAATAGAGGTGCGTTGTTTTTTATAAACAACGCACCTTTTCAAAAGTGAAGCTCTTTTCCAAAACATGATTGCTTTTCAATACAGTTCTGAGAAAATCATAATCTTTTGCGAAAACAGCCAAAAGTTAAGGTATTTACCAATTAGTACATGAGTAGAGGGTCTGAATGGAGGAACAAGCTTGAAGCATTTTCAATACTTACCTAAAGAGAAACGAAATGAAATATTCTTATACGAACCAATCCATTTTTCAAAAGAAACTGAACGGGAAACATTAGCCTATACATTAGGTGCCACTCTCTACATGCCTGGTAATCGAACAGCGATCTCAAGCGATGTACTATCTGGTAAATTTCTTAATGGAAAACATGAAGGTCTGACCTCAATGGTCATTTGTCTGGAGGATTCGATTGGCGACACAGAAGTAGAAGCTGCTGAAGACAATACAGTAAAACAAATTGAAACGTTGTCAAACAGTATTTTAAAAGGCCAGTTTGATCAGAGGAACTTGCCGCTTATATTCGTGCGAATCCGAAATGAGGAGCAAATGAAACGGCTCGCTTTAAAGCTTGAGCATCACCTTCAGCTTTTAAGCGGGTTTGTTTTTCCAAAATTCACATCAGAAAATGGAAGAGGTTTTTACACGGTTCTCCAGGAAATCGCAAATCTATATTCTGTGACATTGTATGGCATGCCGATTTTAGAAACAAAAGAGATTATTTATAAAGAATCACGCATGAACGAACTGCTTGGCATTAAAACCATTCTTGATGACTATTATGAACTCGTTTTAAATGTGAGACTTGGAGGAACGGATTTATCAGGCCTGTTCGGGATCAGAAGAAGCCGGGATACAACGATTTATGATATTTCCGTCATTCGTGACTGCATCACCGATATTATCAATGTGTTTGGCAGATGTGAAAAAGAATACATCATCTCTGGCCCGGTATGGGAGTATTTTGGCGGAGGACAGCGGATTTTAAAACCTCAAATCAGACAAACTCCTTTTCAGCAGGCATATGGAAGCGAAGGACTTGAGTTTAGGGCAAACCTTATTGACCGTTATGACGATGGCTTGATTCACGAAATTGTGCTTGATAATACGAATGGGCTTGTCGGCAAAACAATTATTCATCCTCTGCATATTAAAATCGTTAATGCACTGAATGCAGTGACAAAAGAAGAATATTTAGATGCATCAGCGATCCTTGATCAGGCAATATCTTATAATGGTGTGATCCGAAGCGAATATTCAAACAAAATGAACGAAATTAAACCCCATAACAATTGGGCGCGGAAAATCATCTTGAAATCAAAAATATACGGGGTGTTCCATGAGCAGCAATCATTTATTGACCTTATCAACGAAACAGCAAACGAACAAATATACATTTGATTTATTAGGAAAGCTTTCGGTTGGAATTGAACTGACAAGCAACCCTTATCTTCTTCCGTTGGAAAACTTATTTTCAATGGCAGCCAGAATTAATAAAAAAAGAGGTTTTTTGTTCGTCAGCAAAGTTCTTGGAAAACACATTCCTGTTGACCCTGCGGTTGCATTATTGACTGGGAGTGCACTTGCAGCAAGATATATGGAAGTTGTTCACGGTGAAACACATCCAGAAAGAGATCAGATTCTCTCAGGTATAAACGGTGAAACTGCCCAAAAGAGCGAGTATCGCCACACCTTGCCTGAACAAACGTTATTCATTGGATTTGCAGAAACAGCGACTGCTTTGGGGCATGCCGTATTTGAAAACTTCAAAAACGCATCTTTTTTTCATACAACAAGGGAAAAGGTTTCTGGAATGGATTCCATAATTAATTTTGAAGAAGAGCATTCGCATGCGACATCCCATCGCTGTTATGTGAATAAGAGTTTATTTGATCATGACCAGCCGATTGTTTTAGTGGATGATGAAGTAACGACAGGGAAAACAGCCTTGAACATTATTGAATCCATTCAAGGAAAATATCCACGCAGTGAATACACAGTGGTGTCTATTTTAGATTGGCGATCAGAAGAAGATCTAAGACGCTTTAAAGAAACAGAAGATAGACTTGGGGTCAAAATCCATACTGTTGCTTTAATAACTGGATACATTTCCACAACTGGAGAGCCGATTGCAGAGCATCAAATGGAAACAGATGCAGGTTCTGTGTTTGATTCTAAGGTAAACGAACTCTATTTAACAGGAGAAGATGTTCAACTGACTTCGTATTCTTCGGAACTCTTATCTGCCCGATATCTTCATCACACTGGCCGTTTTGGTCTTTCAGATTCTGAACAGATCAGCGTACAGGCTTTTTGTGAAATGGCAGCTTCTGAGATTATGCAGAAGCGTAAGGGAAATAAGACATTATGTCTTGGTACGGGAGAATTTATGTATTTGCCGATGAAGATAGCTTCTTATATGGGTGACGGGATTTTCTATCAATCCACAACTAGAAGTCCGATCCATCCAGTTGAACGCAAAGACTACGCTGTAAAAAACAGCTATCCTTTCACTAACCCAGAAGACGGGGAAACAGTGAACTACTTTTATAATACAGAGCGGAATCAATACGACGAAGTATTTGTCTTTTTTGAACGGACTGTTTTAGAAAATCATATGCAATCCATGCTTCTTCAGCTAAAAAAGGTCTTTCCGGTTATTAATCTCGTATTTTTTAGTACACACAAAAAGGATGTGCAATAGATGAATAAGTTGACGCAGCAATTGCCAAAGCCAGCAGCAATGGGCAGTTATTCTGAACAGGATGTCATCTTCCTGCTGAAGGATTTGAGTCAGGTCCAGCTAGAAAAATCAACATTGGAGAGAGAGCAGGCTGTTCAAAGCGGTACCCATTATTCAGAAATGCTTCCGATTGAATATAAACCGTCTGATGAATATTTACAGCTTTTTCATCATTCTTTAGATATGTACAAACAAAAACTGGCAATTGCAGTAGGAACAGTTGCAGAGCGCATTTTGAAAGTGAAAGGACGCAGCATCGTGCTTGTGTCACTTGCAAGAGCGGGCACGCCAATTGGAATATTAATGAAACGATACTTACTTCAAACCTACAACCTGAACGTCCCTCATTACAGTGTTTCAATTATAAGAGGCCGCGGTATAGATGAAAATGCGATGAGATATATTGCACAGAATCACCCGGAAGATCACGTTCAATTTGTGGATGGCTGGACTGGAAAAGGTGCTATTACAAAAGAGCTGAACGAGGCGATGCTGGACTTTAACAGCAAATATGGAATGCAGATTGACGATTCACTTGCAGTCTTGGCTGATCCTGGATATTGTACGGATATTTACGGAACAAGAGAAGATTTTCTTATTCCGAGTGCCTGCTTAAACTCTACTGTTTCAGGTCTGGTGAGCAGAACGGTATTAAATGATCTTTTAATTGGAATAGATGATTTTCATGGGGCAAAGTATTATTCAGAACTGCTTTCTGAAGATGTTTCCAATCATTTTATTGACGTTGTCGTTTCTGAATTTGAACATGTTTCAGATGAGATTAATAAACAAGTTTTGAAGCTTGAAACAGAAGATACGCGGCCTGCATGGAAGGGTATCCAGGATATTAAACAGATCCAGGAAGATTTCAGCATCGAAAATATTCATCATGTAAAGCCAGGAGTCGGAGAAACAACACGTGTTCTTTTACGAAGAATTCCTTGGAAAATACTTGTGAAAGATTTGAATAACAAAGACCTTGAACACATTTTCCTGCTTGCCAAGGAACGGAATGTACCTGTAATCGAATATAAGAACATGTCATATTCATGCTGCGGCATTATCAAGCCCCTAAACTAGGAGGAACTATCTGTGATTTTTGCAAGTGATCTAGATCAAACGCTCATTTATTCAAGAAGATCCTTCCGCGTGCCGGTGATCGAGTCGGATATCCGCTTAATTGAAATCCTTGAGGATCAGGAAATTTCATTTATGACGAATAAAGCAATTTCCATGCTGAAGGAAATTGCATCGCAAATGACTTTTGTGCCAGTGACAACAAGAACACCCTCTCAATTCGAACGCATTTCTGTTTTTCAGGAAGAAATCCTTCCGAGCTATGCAATTACTAGCAATGGGGGACATGTGTTTAAAGATGGGAAGCTGGATTCCGAATGGAAAATCCATTTAGAAACAAAAATGAAAAATGAGTGCACAAGTTTAAAAGAGGTTTCCCTTAAGTTTCAGGATATTGCTGCGGACGAGTGGGTTCTAAAACAGAAAAATGCTGAAAACCTTTTTCTATATAATATTATCGATCGCGACCATATTCCCTTAACACACCTGCAGGAATTTATACTCTGGCTCGATGCACATGGATGGAAGCACTCATTGCAAGGCAGAAAGCTCTACTTTGTTCCAAAGCCGATCAATAAATGGGATGCCGTTGCTTATGTAAAAGATGCGGTGGGAGCTAAAACAGTTATCACTGCAGGAGATTCACTCTTGGATTTATGCATGCTAGAAGGAGCAGATCATGCTTTTTCTCCGCTGCACGGCGAACTTGGTGAATCAAATACACGTTTAGTTGAATCGATTAAAAGAACAATCAAGAACGGAATTTTTGCATCTGAAGAGATTCTTGAGAACGTTGCGGCTCTTTCTAAAAAGAATCTCTTGATCTAGAAATATTTACCTTATGTGATAAAATGGTACAATAAATAAATGGTGTTTCCAAAGGTGAATGGCTATATGAATGATTTTCTTTAGATATTATTGGAGTGAACGTATTGGTTATATTAGAAAAGAACCATACAAATTTACTGGATAAAAATATAATGAGTTCTGCCCAAGCCTGTCAGGAATGGGGAATTGACAATTCAACTCTGCGGAAGCGGATTGATCAATTCCCAAAAGGCACCATTCGTAAATTTGGAAAAACATGGGTTGTAACGAGTGAAGGAATGTACCGTGTTTTCGGCGAAAAGAGAAAAGATAACTTAAAATGATCGATGTATGACTTTTGGGGGGAGGGGGATTTGGGATGATTCGAACATATCAGCCAGTAGCGGCAATCGGCGTAGAAACAGAATGGAAAGCGCTTCTTTATCAGTCTTTGTCCGAGCGCTCAGGGTTTATGAAGACTCCCTTTGAAATGAAAATCCCTCAAATAGCCATTAGATTGCTTGGCACACCTTTAGTAGAAGATGAATATTTTCAAATGCTTTATGATCTTGTTCACGATAAAGATCTTGATCTTCATTTTATAAGCGAAAATCTTGATAAAACGATTCCGCAGGAAAAATTTCAGGCTGTGCAAAATTTATTGCTTCTTCACGGAAAAGAAAAGCTCTCAGTTAATCGATTTGTGGCGTTTATGGATCGTGACCAGCTGCTTCCAATACTGAAAAATCCAGAATTGAACCGTCATCTTAGAGCATGCATGATCCAAGTCCTCTCTCATTTTTTTGCCCAAGGCAAAGATGATGGAGGGGATTTCAGAAGAGTCATCGTGGATCTTGTGAAATGGACATGGAATCATTTATATAAGGAACTCGAAAAAGCTGCAGAGCAAGAAGAAAAAACGCCAAAGTTTTTCTGGTATGGCGATGCCTCAAAAAGCGAGCAATATTTCCTCATGTTCCTTATCCTTTTCGGCTGCGATGTCATCATCGTGCATCCAGAGGGAAAGGATGTTTTAGATGAAACGGACCCTGAGGAAAAGTGCAGCAAAATCATTCGCCACCCGGGAACCCATGAGCTAGAGCCGTTTCCTAAAACAAGACCGGAACGAACTTCAACCATTGCCTACAAAGCATCGAAAGAAATTGACATGGTTCTTCATTCAGAAGATTCCATGCTGTATAAGCCTTGGCAATTCCGCAGCTATATTCCTAATGCAATTACATTAAAAACAACGTATGACGAACTTTTCATTCTTATAAAGGAAAGAGCTTTTATCAGGCCTAATTTTGAGGTGAGAAACAATACGGTCAATATTCCTACCATTTTTTCGAAGGTATTTGGAATGACGAAAAACCGCCGCACGTACTGGAGTAAAATTCAGGATTTAGCGGATTACGAATATGCAACAGTCGTTAAGCAATTCCCGTTTACTTGGGAGGCGAAAGGCAACCCGCATTTTCATTACCAAAATGCTCTCAATGAAAAACAGGAATTACAAGCTGAAAAAATGATGAACAGCAACTGGTGGAGATATGCGAACCTGCCAAAAGGGCTGCAGAAGGGGATAGCTGAAGCCATTTCAAGATATTGCGCCCACCCAAAACTGAAAAAACTGGATCAGGAAAGCTTATATGATCTGCAATTATATTTGTTCAGCCAGTCGATGAATATTCCGCATGAAATGATAAAGCTGATGCAGAACTTTGATTACTCGCAATATGTGCCAAGGGTTATTCTTTATAATAATGAAAATAATGGATATTTAACCCGTTCAGATGCAGCAATTTTACTTTTGCTTAATGAATTTGGTCTGGATATTGTCATATATAACCCGCCGGGGCATAACGATATCGAAAACTTTGTTGATGAAAGATACTATGACAGTCATTGGCTTGATGAAATGAGCTTTGGAGAAGAATTCCAGGAACCTTCACGGCTGAAAAAATTCATCCGCAAGATGTTCTAAATTATAGGGAGGTAAGGATTATGTCTCAAGTACCGGGACTCAGTAAAGTTGATCAAATGGAAGAGGTCTTGCAGCAAGGACCTAATAATATGAAGCACCAGCTTCAAAAGGAGCCAGAAGTTCAAAAGCTTGCTGAAATGATTGATTACCGCAACCAAGTGGGCATGCTTGAATATGGAAAAGCACCTGCGAATGAAATTTCTTCGTTTTCAGGAAAAATACTAAATACGATGCAGTCGGGCAGCATGGAAGAATCAAGCGCGCTCCTTAAGCATCTGGGCAAAATTATGGACCGATTTGACCCTAAGGATTTTGCAGAAGAAAAAGGCTTCATGAAAAAAATCTTTAACCGCGGTCAAAAGATGGTTGAGAAAATCATGTCGAAGTACCAGACTATGGGCGGGGAAATTGATAAAGTTTACACGGAAATCGTAAAATACGAAGATGAAATGAAACGAACAACAAATACGCTTGAACAGTTATATGAACAAAACTTCCAGTATTACATGGAACTCGAAAAATATATCGTAGCCGGCGACATGAAAGCTGCTGAGCTAAAGCAGCAGCTGCCGGCATTAGAAAGCAAAGCCGCATCTGGTGATCAGCTTGCACAAATGGAGCTTGATACGATGCGCAATGCAGTAGAAGTGCTTGAACAAAGAGTGTATGATTTGGAGCTTGCGAAGCAAGTAGCCTATCAGTCAGCACCGCAAATTCGCCTGCTTCAAAGAGGAAACACGAAGCTGATCGGGAAAATCAATTCTGCCTTTGTCACAACCATTCCAATCTTTAAAACAGGCTTAATCAACGCGATTGCTGCCAAAAGACAAAAACTTGTGGCAGATTCGATGAATGAGCTTGAAAAACGGACAAATGAAATGCTCATCAAAAATGCTCAGAACATTTCAAAACAAAGTGTAGATATTGCAAGACTCTCAGGCAGTCCGAGTATTAAAATCGAAACGATTGAGGAAACATGGAGCATTATTTTAAAAGGGATGCAGGAAACAAAAGCAATTGAAGACGAGAATAAACAGCTTCGCGAACAAGGCCGTGTACGTCTTGAAGAGCTGCAAAATAACTTTAAACTAATCAAAAACAGCCGCTAAAACTCGGATAAACTCCGGGTTTTTCTATGAAAATTGTTTAGACTAATATCTAGCGCATTTTATCGTTTTTGCAGATTTTATTAGAAAAAGAGCATGAAACCTCACTGCAGCGTAAATGAATAAACCTTAACGAGAATAGCCTTTTAATAGAAAATTTGAAAAATATACTGATTTATTAGAAGGATAAAGATTAAGGTAGCATAAAGTGTTAGAATTTGTTTATAATGAATGGTATGACTCGAATTACATAAGGTTCGGAAGCTTGCAATTATTATCCGAAATTCTTAATCTAAAATAGATGAACGACTAGAAAGGGAGTGCCTCCACTTGAGTATTGCAGAATATTCTAAGGAACAGCTTAAAGAAATGTCGATGATTGAAGTTGCATACGACATTATGGCAGAAAAAAGAACGCCATATCTTTTTAAAGATTTGGTAAAAGAAATCAGTGATATCATTGGTCTGTCTAAAAGTCAGGTTGAAGATAAAATTTCTCAATTTTACACAGATTTAAATATTGATGGGCGTTATATTTGTGTTGGGGAAAATACATGGGGTCTGCGCAGCTGGTACCCATATGAACAAATCGAAGAAGAGGTCGTTCCAGTCGCAAAACCTAAGAAGAAAAAAGCGAAAAAAGCGAAAAAAGCGGTTGATGAGGATCTTGATGTTGACGATTTTGATGAAGTGGATGAAGAGGAATTAGAGTACGATGATGTCGAAGAGTATGAAGATGATGCAGATGATGATCTTGATGACGACGATGATGATCTGGATGATGATATCGAAGAAGTCATTGAAGATGATGACTTTGAGATTGATGAAGATGATGAAGACTTGGATGAGGATGCACTGGATGAAGATGATGAGGAAGAGGATAAATAATCACCTTGACTTTCTAGTTTCAACTAGGTAGAATCTTATTTGGGCTCTTTAAAAGCTATACCATTGGTTTATATATACCATGCTCCCTTTCGCAACGCGCAAGGGAGCTTTCTTATTTTATATGCGCAGTTCAGCCGGAGCTTAAGGCGGCTTATGCGCTTTTCCTATTTTCAGGAGATGGAAAGACCCCCTGACAAAACATATAAAAGATATATTGTTCCCATTCGATTGGGAATGTTTTCTTTTGTGCACATTAATCTTATACATCATTTGAAGGGAGAAGAAAAACATATGACAAAGTATATTTTTGTTACAGGAGGCGTTGTGTCCTCACTTGGAAAAGGGATCACAGCAGCTTCTCTTGGACGCTTGCTTAAAAACAGAGGATTAAAGGTGACAATCCAAAAGTTTGATCCATACATCAACGTGGACCCGGGAACGATGAGTCCCTATCAGCACGGTGAGGTTTTCGTAACAGACGACGGCGCTGAAACAGACCTTGACCTTGGACACTATGAGCGTTTCATCGACATTAATTTAAATAAATACAGCAACGTAACAACTGGTAAAATTTATTCTTCTGTCCTTAAAAAAGAACGCCGCGGCGACTACCTTGGGGGAACGGTTCAGGTTATCCCTCACATCACTAATGAAATCAAAGACCGCGTATTCCGTGCAGGAAAAGAAACAAACGCAGACGTCGTCATTACAGAAATCGGCGGAACAGTAGGGGATATTGAATCACTTCCATTCCTCGAAGCAATCCGTCAAATGAAGAGTGACATTGGCCGTGACAATGTTATGTACATTCACTGTACACTTGTTCCTTACATCAAAGCTGCCGGTGAAATGAAAACAAAGCCGACACAGCACAGTGTTAAAGAACTAAGAAGCTTAGGCATTCAGCCAAACGTGATCGTTCTTCGTACAGAAATGCCAATTTCTCAAGACATGAAGGACAAGATTGCATTATTCTGTGATATTGATACAAATGCTGTTATTGAATGCCGTGATGCGGATACTCTTTATTCAATTCCTTTGGCTCTTCAAGAACAGCACCTTGATCAAATCACATGCGATCATTTGAAGCTTGAATCACGCGAACCGGAAATGTCAGAGTGGATCGAGCTTGTTCAAAAAGTTACGAACCTGTCAAAAACAGTTCGCATTGCAATTGTCGGAAAATACGTAGAGCTTCAAGATGCTTATATCTCAGTTGTTGAAGCGCTGCGTCATGCAGGCTATGCATTCGATGCAGACATCAACATCAAATGGATAAATGCAGAAGAAGTAACAGCGTTAAACAAAGATGAGCTTCTTTCTGATGTAGATGGAATCCTTGTACCAGGCGGCTTCGGCGATCGCGGCGTAGAAGGCAAAATCCTTGCAACTCAATATGCGCGTGAAAACAAAGTTCCATTCTTCGGAATCTGTCTTGGCATGCAAGTAGCTTCAATTGAATATGCACGCAATGTTCTTGGACTGCAGGGTGCACATTCATCTGAGCTTGATCTTGCAACACCATACCCGATTATCGACTTGCTTCCAGAGCAAAAAGATATCGAGGACCTTGGCGGCACACTTCGTCTTGGACTTTACCCGGCTAAGCTTGATCCTTCATCACGTGCATTTGAAGCATATCAGGATGAAGTAATCTATGAGCGCCACCGTCATCGCTATGAGTTCAACAATGAATACCGTCAAGCAATGGAAGACGCAGGATTCATCTTCTCAGGTACAAGCCCTGACGGCAGACTTGTAGAAATTATTGAATTAAAAGATCACCCCTGGTTCGTGGCTTCCCAGTTCCATCCGGAATTCACATCAAGACCAACTAGACCGCAGCCATTATTCCGTGAATTTGTGAATGCATCATTAATGGCTTCTGAAAAATAATGAATGGCAAAAAACCTGACAGGAATCTGTCAGGTTTTTTTGTCCCGCTATGGAGAGCTAATACAAATACAAAATGTGAAACATCTATGTCAGAAATCGTTACTAGATTCCTTTAGTCAGTTACTATCCTCACACATGTAAAAACGCTCATTTTTAAGCTTTGGAAGCACCAAGGAATACTAAATTTTCAGGCTTCCTATCCGAGATGTTCCTTTTACTATCCGCTCAGGGCCAGTTTATTTTCCGGAAACCAGGTTTTACTGTCCGAAATAGGAGTGTAATTATCCGAATGGTAATCTGCGCATTTTTACTTACGCAGATTCAACAGTTTACCATTTACTCTTCCTCATATTCACTCAATATTTCCTTTAGCGTAAAGCTCAGCGCATAATAGACAAAAAGGGATGTCATTAAAGCTGGGTAACCGTAGCGGCTTCCATCTTCATCAGGAATCAGCCCTTTTTTAAGCTTTGAATCAATATGTACATCTACGAGCTCATCTAGCCGGTTCTTTTCGTCCTTCAAAAAGCACGATACGCCAACAGTGCCAATCCCTAATTCGCGAAGCTTTTCAGCAAGCTCTATTGCCTCTTGGTCATTTGATCGATGAGTGATCAGTAAGACACGGTCTGCATCTGTCAGCTTGTTTATCGTGCCGTCTTCTGAAAATAATGGCTTTGCAGAGGAAAGCGGTTCAGAGCTAAGAATCGCTTCATCGACAATCCCGCGAAGCTCGCCATAGCCATGTATATAGATTGTGCCGCTTCCGACTGCAGCTTGGGCGAGCAGTCTTGCTCCGTCTTCTATTGCAAGCTCTTCTTGCTCTTGAATTCGGTTAAAGTGGCCATTTAATTGAGTCATAAATATTTTCATCATATCAAAAAAACACTCCTTTACATCCATAATTATAACGAATTGAAAGGAGATCTCCTAACATCTGCATTCAGAATTTGTCGATAAAGATCTTTCAAAACCAGCAGGAATAAGAATGCGAAGAGCCGAATAACTATCGTATGATTTAGCGGACTGCCTTATACTAGGGTAGGAAGCACTAGACTGTTTCCATCGAAATAGAAGTTAAACGGTAGTTTTGCTATATAATCCTAAAATGAAGAGGTGCAGGAACATGAATGAGAAAATATTAATCGTGGACGATCAGTACGGAATCCGAATTTTGTTAAATGAAGTTTTCCAAAAAGCGGGGTATCAGACATTTCAAGCAGCAAATGGCTTTCAGGCGCTTGAGATTGTAGATAAGAACTCTCCAGATTTAGTTCTTCTTGATATGAAAATTCCTGGAATGGATGGGATTGAAATCCTAAAAAGAATGAGAGTAGTTGAGCCTGATATCCGCGTTATCATTATGACTGCCTATGGGGAGCTTGATATGATTCAAGAAGCGAAAGACCTTGGCGCGCTTACACATTTCGCCAAACCATTTGATATAGATGAGATTCGTGATGCTGTTAGAAAGTACCTTCCGATCCGATCAAACTGAATTATATTAGAATATTCAGATTAATGTCGAAAAGTTGCCGTTTTTCTCATAAGTTGGTATGCTAGTGATTGAGAAAAGCTTGTTTATCATTTCATCAGATTACATATAATGCAATCGTTCTGGTCATGCTAGATGTTACGTAAGCTTTTCGGTTTAGCAAATTAGCTGCATAGGGAGGATATTTCGACATGCCTTTAGTATCAATGACAGAAATGTTGAATAAAGCAAAAAGCGAGGGTTACGCTGTAGGTCAATTTAACCTGAACAACCTTGAGTTCACTCAAGCGATTCTTCAAGCTGCTGAAGAAGAAAAGTCACCAGTTATCCTAGGTGTTTCTGAAGGTGCTGCACGTTACATGAGCGGCTTCAAAACTGTGGTTAAAATGGTAGAAGGACTTATGGAAGACTTGAACGTAACTGTACCGGTTGCGATTCATCTTGATCATGGTTCAAGCTTTGACAAATGTAAAGAAGCAATCGATGCTGGTTTTACATCTGTAATGATTGACGCTTCTCACCACCCATTTGAAGAGAACATTGAAACAACTGCTAAAGTTGTGGACTATGCTCATTCAAAAGGTGTTTCTGTTGAAGCTGAGCTTGGAACAGTTGGCGGACAGGAAGACGACGTAATTGCTGAAGGCGTTATTTACGCTGATCCTAAAGAGTGCGAAGAAATGGTAAAACGCACTGGTATTGACTGCATAGCACCTGCATTAGGTTCTGTACACGGTCCTTACAAAGGCGAGCCTAACTTAGGCTTCAAAGAGATGGAAGAAATCGGAAATGCTACTGGCATGCCGTTAGTACTTCATGGCGGAACTGGTATCCCAACACACGATATCAAAAAAGCCATCTCATTTGGTACAGCTAAAATCAACGTTAACACTGAAAACCAAATTGCTTCTGCTAAAGCTGTTCGCGAAACATTAGCAGCTAAGCCTAATGAATATGATCCACGTAAATATTTAGGCCCAGCCCGCGATGCTATTAAAGCAACAGTTGCAGGCAAAATGAAAGAATTCGGTTCTGCAGGCAGAGCTTAATTTTTCAAAAAAATAAAACCGCCTTTGATACAAATATGAAACGACAAGGCGGTTTCTCTTTCAAACGGAAGTAAGCGTAAACAAGTTAAATTTTTCTGATATCTTAGGAGGATGGCAGAATGTTATTTTTCATCGATACTGCAAATGTCGAAGAAATTAAAGAAGCACAATCTCTTGGGATTTTATCCGGTGTAACAACGAACCCGAGTTTAGTAGCGAAAGAAAACGTATCCTTTCATGATCGCTTAAAAGAAATAACGGATATTGTTTCTGGATCAGTCAGTGCAGAGGTTATTTCCTTAAAGGCAGAGGAAATGATTGAAGAAGGCAAGGAATTAGCTGAGATTGCACCAAATATTACAGTTAAAGTGCCAATGACTCCGGATGGTTTAAAGGCTGTTAAAGCATTAACCGACCTTGGAATTAAAACCAATGTTACGTTAATATTTAATGCTAATCAGGCATTGCTTGCAGCTAGAGCAGGCGCAACTTATGTATCACCGTTTGTGGGGCGTCTTGATGATATCGGACAAAATGGCATGGAACTGATCTCGACGATTTCGGAAATGTTTGATATTCATGGAATTGAGTCTCAAATCATTGCAGCATCCATCAGACATCCAATGCACGTGACAGAAGCAGCTCTTCACGGTGCACACATTGCGACCATCCCATTCAATGTCATTAATCAGCTATGCAAGCATCCGCTGACAGATCAAGGAATTGAAAAGTTTTTAGCAGACTGGAACAATCGTAAACAATAGATTGCAATGACTATAGAATAAAAGAATGGCAAGCATAGTGCTTGCCATTTGTCTCTTAAATTAAGAACCTTCCAAGCGCTTATCATTTCCCCTGCAAAAACGGCCTCTAAAACTAAAACGGGTAAACTAAAAAAAATTCATATGTCTTAATAGACAAAAGAAAAAAAACTTGAACTTGTATTCTTTGTCTCATTAATGGAAAATATTTGTTTGAAAGGGATCTTTTTTTGAATTTCTTTACATTCACAGTTCCAATACGTTATAGCTTTTTTATAGATCCACCATTTTAATCTCATAACACGATGGCTTTTTACAAGAAAAGCGCAAGTGACCGATTAGCGCAGGCGACCCGAGCTGGACATCAATGCGCTAAATGTTATACTTTCATAACTCTTGAAAAAGTCAACTTCCCTGAGAAAGGAGACTATCATGGAAAAATTGAAAATTGCAGGCGGATATCCATTAAAAGGTACGGTTAATATAAGCGGCGCTAAGAATAGTGCGGTAGCATTAATCCCTGCAACCATTTTGGCTCAAACACCTGTAACCATTGAAGGCTTGCCTGACATTTCAGATGTACATATTCTTAAAGGGCTGCTTGAAGAAATCGGAGGGACAGCTGAATTTAAGAACAACGAAATGTATGTGAATCCTGCTGACATGATTTCTATGCCTCTGCCAAGCGGAAAAGTGAAGAAATTGCGTGCTTCGTATTACTTGATGGGAGCCATGCTCGGCCGGTTTAAAAAAGCAGTCATTGGCTTGCCGGGCGGATGTCACCTTGGGCCGCGCCCAATCGATCAGCATATTAAAGGTTTCGAGGCACTTGGGGCAAAGGTAACAAATGAACAGGGTGCCATTTATTTGCGTGCAGAGGAATTAAGAGGTGCCCGCATATATTTAGACGTTGTAAGCGTCGGGGCAACTATTAACATTATGCTTGCAGCTGTTCTTGCCAAAGGCCAGACAATTATTGAAAATGCGGCAAAAGAGCCAGAAATAATTGATGTTGCTACCCTTCTCTCAAGCATGGGGGCAAAGATCAAAGGTGCCGGAACAGACGTAATCCGTATTGATGGCGTTGAAAATCTGCATGGCTGCAGACATTCTATTATTCCGGACAGGATTGAAGCTGGAACGTATATGATTATTGGTGCTGCCATGGGACAGGAAGTGCTGATTGATAACGTCATTCCACTTCATCTTGAATCTCTCATTGCAAAATTCAGAGAGATGGGTATACATGTTGAAACAAATAATGATCAGATTTGGATAGTAGGCGGCCAGAAGGAACTAAAATCTGTTGATATCAAAACACTTGTTTATCCAGGATTTCCGACAGATCTGCAGCAGCCATTTACATCTCTGCTGACAAAATCTACTGGGACAAGCGTTGTCACAGATACAATCTATTCTGCCCGATTTAAGCATATTGATGAACTGCGCCGTATGGGGGCAAAGATAAAAGTCGAAGGCAGATCAGCCATCATCACAGGTCCGACAAAGCTCCAAGGTGCGAAAGTGAAGGCAAGCGATCTGCGTGCTGGAGCAGCACTGGTTGCAGCGGGACTAATTGCAGAAGGTGTCACAGAAGTAACAGGTCTGGAACATATAGACCGGGGATACAGTCAGCTGGAAGAAAAATTAACCAGCCTTGGCGCTACGATTTGGCGTGAAAAATTAACAGAGCAGGAAATCGAACAATTACAAAATTCATAAAATAAAAATTCACAACTGGGGATCTATGGGGAGGAACTATCATTGGAAAGAAGTTTATCAATGGAGCTAGTTCGCGTAACGGAGGCTGCAGCACTTGCTTCTGCACGCTGGATGGGGAGAGGCAAAAAAGACGAAGCCGACGACGCTGCAACATCAGCGATGAGAGACGTATTTGATACAATTCCTATGAAGGGAACGGTTGTGATAGGCGAAGGCGAAATGGACGAAGCGCCAATGCTTTATATCGGAGAAAAGCTTGGGACAGGCTATGGGCCTCGTGTTGACGTAGCTGTTGACCCGCTCGAGGGTACAAACATCGTTGCTTCAGGAGGCTGGAATGCTTTGGCTGTTATAGCTATTGCCGACCATGGTAATCTTCTTAATGCGCCTGACATGTACATGGACAAGATTGCTGTAGGGCCTGAAGCAGTAGGCTGCATTGATATAGATGCTCCCATCATCGATAACTTAAAAGCAGTTGCGAAAGCAAAAAACAAAAACATTGAAGATGTTGTGGCAACGATCTTAAATCGCGAACGTCACGAGCATATCATTAAGGAGCTTCGCGAGGCAGGAGCACGCATTAAACTAATCAATGACGGTGATGTTGCCGGGGCTATTAATACAGCATTTGACCATACAGGTGTTGATATTCTATTTGGTTCTGGAGGAGCGCCTGAAGGAGTTCTTGCTGCTGTTGCACTTAAGTGTCTTGGAGGAGAAATTCAAGGCAAGCTGCTCCCGCAAAATGATGAAGAACGTGAAAGATGCGAAAAAATGGGTCTTGATGTAAACAAAGTGCTTCGTATGGAAGATCTCGTCAAAGGAGAAGACGCTATTTTTGCAGCAACAGGCGTTACAGACGGAGAACTGCTGAAAGGTGTTCAGTTCAAGGCTTCAATCGGAACAACACAATCACTTGTTATGCGTGCAAAATCAGGCACGGTCCGTTTTATTGACGGAACGCACAGCTTAAGCAAAAAGCCAAATCTTGTAATGAAATGATAGAAGAAAATAAGCCGTTCACACAGCGTGTTTGCTTATTTAGTAATTCAAAGAACCTTGATCTATATTAAGTCAGGTCATTTATAGAAAAAAGCAGAGCGGCTTCGGCTGCTCGCTTCTTTTTTTAAGTTGATTTAATAGGGGAAATCATATATTTCAAAATCATTTCATTGCATGAAATATATTGATTAAATTCATCAAATAAGGTAAAACTAAAGAGTGCTGCGTAAATGAAAGATTTTCTTTCACACTGCTTTTCCTACTTCAAGCTTATCTTCTTTTTCTTCTCTATATCTGATCCTTTAGCTTGTTTTTTTCACAAATATAGATGGAAGAACAACGTTTTTTATTATGTATAAAGTGTGGTGTTGACATGAGCGAGGTTTCAATTTCCAATCTCGAACATATGAAATTAAAAGAATTATATGAACTTGCGCGTCATTATAAAATTTCATATTACAGTAAACTGACAAAAAAAGAATTGATCTTTGCCATTTTAAAAGCGAACGCTGAACAAGAGGACTTATTGTTCATGGAAGGCGTCCTTGAAATTATTCAATCTGAAGGATTTGGATTCTTAAGACCAATCAATTATTCTCCAAGCTCTGAAGACATTTATATCTCAGCTTCACAAATCCGCCGTTTTGATCTGAGAAATGGGGACAAGGTGTCTGGTAAAGTTCGTCCTCCAAAAGAAAACGAACGCTATTATGGATTGCTGCATGTAGAAGCAGTGAACGGGGATGACCCTGAATCTGCGAAAGAGCGAGTCCATTTCCCAGCCTTAACACCACTGTATCCGAATAGACAAATCATCCTTGAAACAAAACCTAATGATCTTTCAACACGTATCATGGATGTGATTGCACCTGTTGGATTTGGACAGCGCGGATTGATTGTAGCACCGCCTAAAGCTGGTAAAACCATGCTTTTAAAAGAAATCGCCAACAGTGTGACAACGAATCACCCTGAAGCGGAATTAATCGTCCTTCTGATTGACGAGCGTCCAGAGGAAGTAACGGATATTGAACGTTCAGTAGCAGGAGATGTTGTCAGCTCAACATTCGATGAAGTTCCAGAAAATCACATAAAAGTGGCTGAGCTCGTACTTGAACGTGCCATGCGCCTTGTTGAGCATAAGAAAGACGTTATCATCCTGATGGACAGCATTACGCGTCTTGCGCGTGCTTATAACCTTGTTATTCCGCCAAGCGGCCGAACGCTATCAGGAGGGATCGATCCTGCAGCGTTTCACCGTCCGAAACGATTCTTCGGTGCAGCAAGAAACATTGAAGAAGGCGGCAGCTTGACGATTCTTGCAACAGCTTTAGTAGATACAGGTTCACGTATGGACGATGTAATCTACGAAGAATTTAAAGGAACAGGCAACATGGAGCTTCATCTTGACCGTTCTCTTGCTGAAAAACGCATTTTCCCAGCGATTGATATTCGCCGTTCTGGCACACGTAAGGAAGAATTGCTGATTCCTAGAGATCACCTTGAGAAGCTTTGGGCGATTCGCAAGTCGATGTCTGATACACCTGACTTTGCTGAAAAGTTCCTTAAAAAATTACGGAATTCAAAATCCAATGAAGAATTCTTCAGCATTCTTGATGCCGAATGGAAGGCAGCGGGAGTTTCTGGAAAACGATTATAAATTCCAGAACTAGATGTTGCAAAAAAATTGGAAGCTTGTTATAATTTTTTTATGTGCTTTTCCGGAAGTCAATCTTCTGGAAATGATAACTCTGTTTCGACAAACGATTCAGGGCGGAAGGAGATGAAACGGAATGAAAGCAGCTATACATCCTAACTACAAAAAAGTTATGGTTAAATGTGCTTGTGGAAATGAATTTGAAACTGGTTCTGTAAAAGACGAGGTGCGCATCGAGGTTTGTTCTGAGTGCCATCCATTCTACACAGGACGTCAAAAATTCGCTTCTGCTGACGGTCGTGTTGATCGCTTCAACAAAAAATACGGTCTTAAATAATTATAGATTCAAGGAAACAGGCAAGATATCTGTCTTGCCTGTTTTTTTACGCCAATTCGCGCTAAATAATGGAAAATACAGCCATAATAAGAGTGGAACGAACACTTTTACATATGGAATGACACGATACTGCATAAACTAGTACGGTTTATTTTACGACGTCAAAAAGGGCGCTCAACCATAGAAATAATCTAGACATTGAAGGGAGAGGCCGTTTTCATGTATGTAATGAAACAGAGCGGGTGGCTTGAAGTCATCTGCGGAAGCATGTTCTCTGGCAAATCAGAAGAGTTAATCAGACGAGTGCGCCGTGCACAATTTGCTAAACAAGAAGTCAAGGTGTTTAAACCTGCCATTGATAATCGGTACAGCGATGAAGAGGTTGTTTCACATAATGGAACTGCGATGATCAGTCATGCCGTTGCCTCTTCAAGTGATCTTTTTAAATACATTACACCAGAAACTGACGTCATCGCAGTTGATGAGGTTCAATTTTTTGATGAAGATATAGTGGACGTCATAACAACACTTGCAAATCAAGGCTACCGTGTTATTGCTGCAGGTCTTGATCAAGATTTCAGAGGGGAACCATTCAGCACTGTGCCGGCATTAATGGCTGTTGCTGAGCTAGTGACGAAACTTCAGGCTGTCTGCTCTGTATGCGGATCACCTGCAAGCCGGACACAAAGGCTGATTAATGGCAAACCAGCTTCCTATAATGACCCGATCATTCTGGTCGGAGCATCTGAGTCATACGAGCCTAGATGCCGCCATCATCATGAGGTCCCGGAAAAGCCTGCAAAAACAGTACTGAATGAGCAGGAAACACCTAACATATAAGTGATACAAGAGCTGCCGGCAATCTTTCGGACAGCTTTTTTTATATTTCATGCTAAAAAGGGCACCTTATAAGTGGAGGTGTTCATAATGAAAGCAGGATGGATCATCGTTTTTATTCTTCTATTGGGAGGCTGTGCCAACCCAAGCAAGCAGTCTGAAATTCAGCCTGAGTCTCATAAAGGCAGTGAGCTGAAACAAACAGGAGAAGGTGTATCAAATGAACGCGGAACAACGGAGCAGAACCCCAATTTTTTAAATCTGTCAAAAAACCGTGAGCAAAACGAAGATGAAATGGATAAGCTTCAAGAAGCGATCCGGAATGACAAGTCCCTTAAAATCGACAACGTCACGATGAATGGAAATACAATTTGGGTGGATGTAGCATCTGATAAAGAACTCACACAGGATGAAAAACAAAAGAAGCAGGCAGAGCTTCAAACAAAAATGCAGAATATCATTCCGCGCTATGATATTAAAGTGAATCTTGATTCAAAATAAAAAACTCGTTTCTGAGTAAACGAGTTTTTGCTTCGGCTAAAAGCTGAAAATGGAGCTGATCAGATTTCTGCGTTTTTGCTTTTTAGGAATGGAGCTATGGTCAAAAACAAGCGCCTGCTCTTTTGGATGCTTTTCTTTTTGCTTCTCTAAACTTTCAATTTTAGATTCTAGTTCAGCAATGCGGCCGTTTAGTTCCTCAATCTCTCTGCGATGCTGCAGAAGCTGGTAAGAAACAACCCCATCCGCTTTGCTGTTCACCTTTTGATCAAGCTCCGCTAGTTTTTGCAGAATCTCTTGAAATGCTGGAATTTTTTCTTGAGCATCCGCTTTAACCAGTCCTTTTCTTGCTGGCTTCTTTTCAGCGACCTTCACTTCCTGAAACAAAATGCCTTGATTTAATTGTTCTTTTATATCTCTGAGGGTGCTGATATCTTCATCCGTAAACAAATAATGGCCGAGTTCATTGCGTTCCATCTGCAAATTCAGCTGCTTCACCCAGCGCTGTACGGTTTTGGGCGAAACACCTAATAACTTTGCGACTTCGCTTGTATTCATCTAAAATCCCCCTTGATACATGAATAAGCTACCTTTTCGATAAAGGAGATACGGTTCCCTTCTGCATAGACAAAAGAAGAATGAATTCGGCAAAGAAAGTGCGGATTTTACGAATTGTGACCCGTTTTTTCGACGTCAACCTCATAAAGCTCAAGCGGCAATCCATCAGGGTCCTGAAAAAAAGTAAAGCGTCTGTTTGTAAAGGGATCAATTCGGATTTCTTCTGTTCCGATCCCGTGACTATTTAAGTGTTTGACTGCTTCTGCGATGTCTTCAACTGAAAATGCAAGGTGTCTTAGGCCTGCTGCTTCAGGCCGGGTTGGACGTTCTGGAGGAGATGTAAAAGAAAAAAGCTCAATTTGAATATGATCTCCAACAGCCAAGTCCAGTTTATAAGAATCCCGTTCCGCCCGGTAAAATTCATGGATGACTTCAAAGCCAAGCTTATTTACATAAAAGTCTTTTGAGACAGCATAATCTGTACAAATAATGGCAACATGATGAACATGATTGATTTTCATAATTTCCTGCCTTTCTTTCTGGCTCAATTTGCTTTTGACGCTTAGAGTAACCTATACTATAATTATAACGTTATGGACGAAAATTGAGGTGAATAACGTGTTAGATCGCTTACAATCAGTGGAAGACCGCTATGAAAAATTAAATGGGCTTTTAATGGATCCTGATATTATCAACGATTCTAAAAAGCTTCGTGAATATTCAAAAGAACAATCTGATCTGCAAGAAACAGTTGAAGTATATCGTGAATATAAATCTGTCAAAGAACAGATTAATGATGCTAAAGTAATGCTTGATGACAAGCTTGATGCAGACATGCGCGACATGGTCAAAGAAGAGCTTTCAGAGCTTCAGGCCCAGGAAAAAGCGCTTGCTGAGCGTTTGAAGATCCTTCTAGTTCCAAAAGACCCGAATGACGATAAAAACGTTATTATGGAGATCCGCGGAGCAGCGGGCGGAGATGAAGCAGCATTATTTGCTGGCGACCTGTACCGCATGTACAGCCGATTCGCTGAAGCACAAGGCTGGAAAACGGAAGTGATGGAAGCAAACTCAACAGGTGTCGGCGGCTACAAAGAGATCATTTTCATGATTAACGGAAGAGGCGCATTCTCCAAATTGAAATACGAAAATGGAGCACACCGTGTACAGCGCGTTCCTGAAACAGAATCAGGCGGAAGAATTCATACATCAACAGCAACTGTCGCCTGCTTGCCTGAAGCAGAAGAAGTTGAAATCGAAATTCATGAAAAAGACATCCGTGTCGATACATTTACATCAAGCGGACCGGGCGGACAAAGTGTTAACACGACTATGTCAGCAGTGCGCTTAACGCATCTTCCAACTGGAACAGTAGTATCATGTCAGGATGAAAAATCCCAAATCAAAAACAAAGAAAAAGCAATGAAAGTATTGCGCGCACGCGTTTATGATAAATTTCAGCGAGAAGCACAAGCTGAATATGATCAAACAAGAAAACTTGCTGTCGGTACTGGTGACCGTTCAGAACGGATCCGCACGTATAACTTCCCGCAAAATCGTGTAACAGACCACCGCATTGGCCTTACGATCCAAAAGCTCGATCAGATCTTACAAGGAAAGCTTGATGAGTTCGTTGATGCTCTAATCGTAGAAGATCAATCGAGCAGACTTGATCAGGCAGGACAGTAACCGTGATTATGGTCTATGAAGCCCTGAAGCGGGCTTCTTCTTTTTTGGCAGAGGCAGAACGAGATCACAATGCGGGAGAACTTCTTCTTCGCCACCACTTAAACATGAGCCGAGCTGAGATGCTGGCAAATCTGAGAACAGAACTTCCTGCTGGAACCTGGGAAAGCTTCAAAGCAGATGTAAACCGGCATGCAGACGGAGTTCCTGTTCAGCATATGATCGGAACCGAAGAATTTTACGGCCGTTCGTTTATAGTCAATAAAGAAGTTCTCATTCCGCGTCCCGAAACAGAGGAACTTGTTGAAGGCATTTTGATAAAGGCAAAAAGCTTATTCAGCGGATACACTGAAGTGGAAGCAGCTGATATTGGGACAGGCAGCGGTGCCATCGCGATTTCACTTGCTCTGGAGAATTCCGTTTTTAAGGTGAGTGCGATCGATATTGCACAGGAATCACTAGATGTTGCGGAGTTAAACGCTAAAAATCTTGGAGCGGACATTCAGTTCTTGCATGGAGATTTGCTAATGCCAATTCTAAGCAGCGGCAAAAAGCTGGATGTTGTCGTTTCTAATCCGCCTTACATTCCAAATGCCGATATTTTGGAGCTGTCTCCAGTTGTGAAGGATCATGAACCGCTCCGCGCACTCGCTGGAGGAGAAGACGGACTGGATTTCTACCGCAGACTTGCCGAGGAAATTCCTCTCGTCATCAAAGAACGTGCCCTTATTGCATTTGAAGTTGGAGCCGGACAAGGTGAAGATGTGAAAGCTCTTCTATTGGAAAAACTTCCTCATGCAGATGCAGAAGTAAAATACGATATAAATGGCAAAGATCGCATGGTATTTGCTGTTGTGGATGAAACGTCTCAGTAATGAGGCGTTTTTATTTGTTTGGAGAGGTGAGGTAGTATTTGCGGTGGCGGTAGGAACCGGAGTGGTTAAGGTTTAGTTTTTTCAACAGCTTTGTTGCAGATGACGAGGATGTGATGTTTAGAAAGTTTCGTAATTCCTGATTGGTGATGGTAGCTGAAATCAATAGACAATAATCATCTAAAGCTGCTATGTGAGCATCTTTACTAATTAATTTGCATCCTGAACAACACCAGTTTCCGTTTTTTGACCTTAGCATGGGAAGTCTTTTACATTTAGGACACTGAACCCCTTTTATTATATCTTTCTTCTCCAATTGAAAATGAGACAGCTCTGGATCAGAAGGGGAGTGCAGTTTTAATAATAGACGTGAAATTTTATTTATTTCCCTTGTTGTTATGACATCGTCCCGTTCTCGCCGGTTTATGATTTCAATTTTATTTTGCAGCTGAGAAGCATGTATGACCTTTTTGGATACTGCATCAGAATTAGCTGGAATTGATTTAAGAAGGGTTTTGGGATTGCTTATTAAAATTAATGAATAAACGGGAAGTGGAGGGAAATGATTAGAGGCTATCCAGTGCTGCAGCAGATTTTGCTGTCGTTTTACTTGCATGATAGGATCCGGAAATGCTTCTTCTTTACCATTCAAAATTCTAATCAGCTGATTAAACGTTTGATCAAAGCATAATGTTCCGCTCATATTTTTAATCTCAAGTATTAGCAGGTATTTCTTTGTCAGTAATAAGATATCTATTTGAAAATACTCAGTATTACTGTGTTGTAGTCTAATATCATGAAATATATATAACTCTTTCTCATCCAATGAATTTAAATAATAGTCAATTGATTTTTCGCCTCGGTATCCAGCTCGAACTTTAGCATATTCTTCTTCTAATTTATTTCTTTTTGGATTGTTTAAAGCCAATCTTCTAAGCAGTGCTTCAAGCTTCATTAATTTAATTGGTATATGACGTTCCTTTTTAATCAATAGAGTGCTCCTTTTTACTTAGTCTATTTTTTATTTCGGCAGCAATGGTTCGAATCCTGCTTCTTCTGCAAGATAGGATTTTCAAGATAGAAAATTCTATTTTCTATAGGTAAAGCATTAAAACTATGTACAATGGCCTTGGAAAATGGATTTTTCAGCTGTCATTTATCATTTTATCTTTGTCCAATTCTTAATTAATCGAAAAAAATTCAGCTGAAATTGAGCTCCATGGCGAAGTACATGGCGGCCACGAAACACTTGTCCAACACGCCGATATCGTCATTCAACAAGCCGAAACAATCATTCAACGCGTCACCCCTATTTTAAACGGAAAAACGATAGAAAAATGCCTATTTCTAATTGCCTTTGTCCATTTTATCTTTGTGTATCGATCGACCAACCGGAAAATGCAGCTAAAATTGAGCACCATCCACGATCAAAGGCAGCCAACGGGCAGGAATAGAAATTCAATGAGCCGAAACATACTTCCAACGCGCCGATATCATGTTTCAACAAGCCGAAACAAGCATTCAACGCGCCACCCCGTATTTTGAACGGGAAAAACGATAGAAAAATGTCTATTTCTAATTGCCTTTGTCCATTTTGTCTTTGGGCATCGAACATTCAACTGGAAATGCAGTTATAATTGAGCGCCAACCGTGATCCAACACGTCCAACGTGCCGAAATACAGATTCTATGAACCGAAACACACGTCCAACGCGCCGATATCGTGATTCAACAAGCCGAAAAAGGCAATCAACGCGCCACCCTGCATTTCACCAGCAATAACAATAAAAATAGATTGCTAGAAACTAGTTTAAGAAACAAAATCCCTGTCCATACTGATTCCTAGAAGGGGATGGTGAGGGATATGAAGAAACAGCAAATGGCATTTATATATATTTTATTACTATTACTTGGAGCATTATTGAACGTATATAAAGAACCGCTTATGACGAGTGCGCAGCAGAATACAGAGCCGGTTGTGATTCCTGAAGAGGCGATTCGTCTCCGAATTCTTGCAAACAGTGATTCAGAACAGGATCAGGCTTTGAAACGCAAGATCCGTGATGAAGTAAATAAGGAAATTACAGTGTGGGTTGAAAAACTTACTTCAATAGAAGCAGCACGGGAATTAATTCAGTCAAGACTTCCGGAGATTGAAAAGATCGTCCAGTCCGTTTTAGTGAAAGAGAACCAGGAGCAGAAGTTCGGCGTTGATTTTGATAATGTCAGTTTTCCGACAAAGATGTATGGCAGCTATATTTATCCTGCAGGTGAGTATGAGGCAATCTTGATTACTCTTGGCGAGGGTAAAGGCGCTAACTGGTGGTGTGTGCTATTCCCGCCTCTATGTTTCCTTGACTTTTCTAACGGACAGGCTGTTCAGGCAGCAGAGTTAGAAGAAGAGGACAAAAGCACTTCCGCCAAAAAAACGTCTGAAGAGCTAAGTGCCCTCATTGTGGATGAAGAGGAAGACAAAGAAGAAGTGGAAGTGAAATTCTTTCTAGTTGAATGGTTTACGAATTTGTTTTCATGAAAAAGTCTTAACTTCCTAGTAATTCGGAATAAATCTCATTTCACCTCATAGATTTGAAGTAGAAAAGAAAAACGGGGTGAAATGATGTTTTATCAATTACGCATTGCAGAGGAAAAAGATGTACAAGCTCTAAAATCATTTATCGAAAAAGCGGGATTAAGCTCTGATGGAATCGAGAGCATTGTTGAATATTTTGTCGTCATGGAAAGTGATGTAGATGCAATGGTCGCAAGTCTTGGAATTGAACCTGTTAATGGCGATGGTTTGCTGCGTTCACTTGTCGTCTCTGAAAATATTAATCAGGCTCATCTCCTTTCCTTGTTTGAAAGTGTACATGCATTAGGCAAGGAAAAAGGATTAATAGGCAGTTATTTAGTGACAAATAAAAAAAATTCCATCGAATTCTTGCAGCTGATCGGCTTTCAATCAATCGATCATGAAGAGATTCCAGAACATTTATTAACATCAGCACATTTTAAAGAGTCATTGGAGAGGGAGCAAGCAGTTGTAATGGTAAAAACATCCTGATGTGCTTATATCCACACAGTTATCCACCGAATCTCAAGCTTTATCCACAAATTGTGGATAAAGCTTGTTTTATTTGGGGTCATCTTTTATACTTTCATGAGGAATGAAAGAAAAGGTCGGGAAAAACAAAGTTATTCACATGTTAGACAGGAGAGTTATGAATATGGAAACAAAAGTTTGGATTGTGGATAATTCAAACGACTTATCCTTAAGTTATCCACAAATTGCACAGGCAGCAGCTTTATTAATGAAGAATGAAGTTGTCGCATTTCCAACAGAGACTGTTTATGGCCTTGGTGCAAATGCAAGGTCTGATGAGGCTGTGGGTAAAATTTATAAAGCTAAGGGAAGACCGAGTGATAATCCACTGATTGTCCACATTGCAACGAAAGAACAGCTGTATGAAATTGCTGCAGATGTTCCTGAATATGTGGAAAAGTTAATAGATGTGTTATGGCCAGGACCGATTACGTTTGTTTTGCCTAAAAGAACGGGTTTATCCGATCGGGTGACCGCTGGATTGAATACAGTTGCCGTGCGAATGCCCGATCATCCATTAGCACTTGCCTTAATTAAAGAGGCAGATTTGCCGATTGCTGCACCAAGCGCGAATCTCTCCGGCAAACCGAGTCCCACACGCGCCGCGCATGTGTTTGATGATTTAGATGGAAGGATTGCTGGAATTTTAGATGGCGGTGCGACTGGCGTAGGTGTGGAATCTACTGTCTTGGATTGCACACAGCGATTTCCGGTCATATTGCGGCCAGGCGGAGTCACCAAAGAGCAGCTTGAAGAGCTGGTCGGCAAAGTGGAAGTCGATCAGGCTTTAATAGATGAAGGACATACTCCAAAATCACCTGGAATGAAATATACACATTATGCCCCGAAAGCTCCATTAACCATCATTGAAGGGTCTTTGTCATTTTTTCAAGAAGTAATTGATTCCGCTAAGAGTGAAGGGAAAAAAGTAGGAGTGCTTGCAACGGCAGAACAGGCTGAAAGCTATCAGGCAGATGTCGTTTTCATTTGCGGAAGCAGGAGGGATATGCAGTCAGTCGCTGCCGGATTATATGAGGTGCTGCGCAAATTTGATGAAGCAGATGTGGATTGTATTTACAGCGAAAGTTTTACGAGTGAAGGTGTTGGACAAGCGGTCATGAATCGGCTATTGAAGGCGGCCGGACATCGGATTGTGAAGGAATAAGATAAGCTTTCAAAATGTTCTAAGCAAACTCGGACGTGCATAAGTTTGAATGAGGCGTGTCCGAGGAGGCTTGGCAATGAACATAGAGGCATTGATTGGGGAACTGATTACATTATTTATGATGGCATTTGCACTTGGAATGGATGCTTTTTCAGTTGGACTTGGAATGGGACTGATTAAACTTCGGTTAAGGCAAATTTTCTATATCGGACTAACCATCGGATTATTTCATATATGGATGCCGCTTGCCGGCATGTGGATAGGAAAAGTTCTATCAAGTACATTCGGTAATATTGCTACAATCGCAGGCGGTGCCCTGTTAATGGTACTTGGCGTACAAATGATTTTTGCTTCTTTTAAAAAAGAGAATGAACCGATGATTACGCCAGTAGGCTTTGGATTGCTTTTTTTTGCACTAAGCGTAAGTCTGGACAGTTTTTCAGTAGGACTGAGCTTAGGAATATACGGAGCAAGAACGTTCCTGACAATTGCGTTGTTTGGAATCGTAAGCATGGTCTTGACCTGGATTGGTCTGCTGATCGGAAGAAGGGCACAAAACTGGCTTGGTACATACGGTGAAGCCCTTGGGGGAAGCATCCTTCTTGGTTTTGGACTGAAACTGATTTTTCCAATATAATAGAGGATAACAGGTCCGAGTCATGGCCTGTTTTTTATTTTCCCGGAAAAATTCTGTGGGAAATCTGCCTGAGCGCTGTTTCAATCACTATTTTCCGGACAGCATTTGGATTATAATGAAACAAAGGAGGAAGATTGATGATAAATGTTCTTTTTGTTTGTACTGGAAATACATGCAGAAGCCCGATGGCTGAAGCATTGTTAAATCATATGAAAGAAAATGATCATCTTTCTGTCCGGTCTGCAGGCGTATTTGCAAGCGATGGCAGTGATGCTTCACTTCATGCAAAGCAAGCCTTGGATGAAAAAGGAATCGTTTGCAATCACAGATCGTCTCTTTTGAATGAAGAGCAAATCCGCTGGGCAACGTACATTTTAACAATGACGGAAAGCCATAAAGAGCTTATTTTTCAACGATATCCTCAAGCAATCGAAAAAACCTTCACCTTGTCTGAATTTGTGTCTGAAGATGAATATGAACGGGTCGATGTGATGGACCCTTATGGCGGTTCACTTGAGACTTACCGAATGACGCGTGAAGAATTAGAAAAAATGATTACGCTTCTTATAAAAAAACTGAAAAACTAAGGATACCAGGAGGGTTTAAAAATGAAAGTTGCAATCGCTTCTGACCACGGCGGCCTGAATCTCCGCAAAGAAATCAAGCAGCTTATGGGAGAAATGAATATAGCATATGAGGATTTTGGATGTGAATGCGAAACGTCCGTTGATTACCCTGACTATGCTTTACCGGTGGCAGAAAAAGTAGCAAGCGGGGATTTTGACCGTGGCATTCTTATTTGCGGAACCGGAATTGGCATGAGCATCGCTGCCAACAAAGTGAAAGGTATTCGCTGTGCACTTGTGCACGATACGTTCAGTGCAAAAGCAACAAGAGAGCATAATAACAGTAACATGCTTGCAATGGGAGAGCGCGTTATTGGCCCAGGTCTGGCTCGGGAAATTGCTAAGATATGGCTTACTGCCGAGTTTGAAGGCGGCAGACACGAAACCCGTGTCAACAAAATTTCGGAAATTGAACAAAAACACCAATAAGGGTGAGGGAAATGACAACCATTCATGATTGGAAGAACCAGCTGCGTACTATGCTGACGGATTTAGAAGAGCAATCTTCTTTTCAGGCAGGCCATGTGTTTGTAATTGGATGCAGTACGAGTGAAGTGATTGGAGAAAAAATCGGAACTGCCGGTACAGTTGAAGCAGCAGAGATGATTTTTTCAGAATTGAAAGCTTTTCAGGATAGAACGAATGCTGACCTTGCGTTTCAATGCTGCGAACATTTAAACAGGGCACTTGTTGTAGAGCGGGAAACAGCAGTGCGAAATCGTCTGGAAGCGGTCACTGTGACGCCGGTCCGAACAGCGGGCGGGGCAATGGCGACATATGCCTTTTCAAATTTCAAAGACCCGGTTGTGGTTGAGTTTATTAAGGCAGACGGGGGCATTGATATCGGGGATACCTTTATTGGCATGCATTTAAAGCATGTAGCGGTTCCAGTCAGAAGCTCGGTTAATCAGGTTGGACATGCCCGCGTGACAATGGCTAAGACGCGTCCTAAACTGATTGGCGGGGAACGCGCGGTTTATGCAAGTATGGAAGAAAATAAAAAATGCACATAATAAAAACGAACATTAAAAATCGAGTGTGATATTTCATTCGGTTTTTTAGTGCTATTTTCCTGAAAGCAGAGATTTTTGATGAAAAAAATACACAAATCTATTACAATCTTGAGTATGAACGTGTACAATGAAAGTGAAATGAATGTGAAAATTGTCTGCAAAATCGGATGAAATCGATAGGGGGATTCTTTAGCATGAAACATTTAAGCAAGCAGGATACAAGTGTATTTGAAGCCATTCAAGATGAATTACTGCGTCAGCGCACAAAGATTGAATTAATTGCTTCTGAAAACTTTGTTACAGAAGCGGTAATGGAAGCACAAGGTTCAGTCCTAACGAACAAATATGCAGAAGGCTATCCTGGCCGCCGTTATTACGGAGGCTGTGAGCATGTGGATGTTGTAGAAAATATTGCAAGAGACCGTGCAAAAGAAATTTTCGGTGCAGAGCATGTTAACGTGCAGCCTCACTCAGGTGCACAGGCAAATATGGCTGTCTACTTTACAATCCTTGAACAGGGCGATACAGTTCTTGGAATGAATTTATCCCATGGCGGACACTTAACACACGGAAGTCCTGTTAACTTCAGCGGCGTTCAGTACAATTTCGTTGAATACGGCGTCGACCAGGAAACACATCGCATTAACTACGAAGATGTATTAGAAAAAGCCCGCTTACATAAGCCAAAGCTGATTGTTGCAGGTGCTAGTGCATATCCGCGCGCAATTGATTTCAAGAAATTCCGTGAAATCGCTGATGAAGTCGGTGCTTATTTCATGGTAGACATGGCTCATATCGCTGGACTAGTTGCAGCAGGCTTGCATCAAAATCCTGTCCCATATGCTGATTTTGTAACAACAACGACACATAAAACATTGCGCGGACCACGCGGAGGCATGATTCTTTGCAAAGAAGAATTCGCGAAAAAAATCGACAAATCGATTTTCCCTGGTATTCAAGGCGGACCGCTTATGCATGTCATCGCTGCGAAAGCTGTATCTTTTGGAGAGGTTTTGCAAGATGACTTCAAAACATATGCAGCAAACATTATTGCTAATGCAAACCGTCTTGCTGAAGGCTTGAAAAAACAAGGATTAACGCTCGTATCAGACGGAACAGACAATCATTTAATCTTAATTGATGTGCGTTCTCTGAATCTGACTGGTAAAGTAGCTGAAAAAGTGCTGGATGATATCGGAATTACAGTGAACAAAAACACAATCCCATTTGATCCTGAAAGTCCATTCGTCACAAGCGGAGTCCGAATCGGTACTGCTGCTGTAACAAGCAGAGGCTTCGGTCTTGAAGATATGGATGAAATCGCTGCGATCATGGGTCTTGCACTCAGCAACCCTGAAGATGAAGCGAAATTAGAAGAAGCAAAGAGCAGAGTAGAAGCTTTAACTTCTAAGTTTTCTTTGTATGTGTAAGAGATTGGGCTGACTCGTTCAGCCCTTTTTTTGACCGAAAAAAGAGCAAATCCAGATGAAGCGGATTTGCTCTTTTCTCTTATAGAAAGACAAAATAAATTACTGCTGCTAAAATAATGCGGTAAATGGCAAACGGCACTAATTTAATTTTGTTGATAAGGGACAGGAAGAATCGAATAGAAATTAAAGCGACAACGAATGCACTGATAAAACCTGCAATAAAGAATGGAAGTGCGTCAAGCGTAAAGTGCTCCCAATTCTTAAGAAGCGACAGTCCGCTTGCACCTGCCATAATTGGAACGGCCATGATGAAGGTGAAGTCAGAAGCAGTTCTATGATTCATGCCAAGCATAACGCCTCCGGAAATCGTCGATCCAGAACGCGAAAATCCCGGCCATAATGATAAACATTGGATCAGCCCTACAAGTAGAGCCTGTTTGTATGTGATTTTATCCACGGTTTCTGTTGTAATGGTTCTTTTGCGCTGAACGAAATCAGCAGCCAGCATTAAAAACGCGCCAATTACTAAGCCAATTAAAACTGTATGGATAGAAAATAAATGTTCATCGATATAATCTTCAAATAGAAGACCAAGAACAGCAGCAGGCAGCAAACCTACGATGACTTGTGTTAATTTTAACTTTGTTCGTTTTTCTTCAGCTGATTCTTTTTTCAGACCGAGCAAGCTGATAAAACGCTCTCTGAAAATAATGACGACCGCAAGAATGGATCCCAGCTGAATCACAATTTTAAACGTATTTGCAACAGGTGCGCCAAAAAGATCTTTAGATTGAAACAGCAAATCATCAAATATAATCATATGTCCAGTAGAGGATACTGGAGCAAATTCCGTTAAACCTTCCACAATTCCTAAAACAACAGCAACAAAAATCTCCCATAAATTCAAGTTTAAATCCACCTCTTCAACAATTTCGATTTACAATTCACTCTTTGATGATTTTAAACGTTTCATTAAAAGATGTCTATGAATTTTATGTAAATTGGTAAAGTGTGTAAACGGTTTTTATGTGTTTTTCGATAAACTGATAAAAACAGGAATTACACGGATAGAACAAGAAAGCAGAAAGATAGGCCGATACTAGTGCAGGCGACTTGGCAAATCTTTTTCTTTGATCCGAGTATAAATTTACTTGCATAATTTCCCTGTTTCCAGCGAAATGCCAGCAGATCACGGATATCATTTTTAACCTGTTACCCGCCCAACCTCAATTTTAAAAATAAATCTCCCATCCTCCTTGAAACAGTGCTTCTTTTTATGTAAAATCTATTGAAGTGTCATAGAAAAGGAGATGAGCCGATGGGCAAAGTATACGTTTTTGATCATCCACTTATTCAGCATAAGCTAACATATATTCGTGACGTAAAAACGGGTACAAAAGAATTTCGCGAGCTTGTTGATGAAGTTGCAAGCTTAATGATGTTTGAAATTACAAGAGACATGCCGCTTGAAGAAGTGCAAGTTGAAACACCGGTGCAAGTAGCGACATCTAAGGTATTGGCTGGCAAAAAGCTAGCGATTGTTCCTATTCTCCGTGCTGGACTTGGAATGGTTGACGGCATTTTAAAGCTGATTCCGGCTGCAAAAGTTGGACATGTAGGATTATATCGTGATCCAAAGACGCTAAAGCCGATCGAGTATTACGTAAAACTCCCTTCTGACGTGGAAGAACGTGAATTTATCGTGGTGGATCCAATGCTTGCAACAGGCGGATCCGCAGTTGAGGCGATAAATAGTGTAAAAAAACGCGGTGCAAAAAATATCAAATTTATGTGTTTAATCGCAGCTCCAGAAGGAGTGGAAATCGTGAAGGAAGCACATCCAGATGTTGATATATACATTGCAGCACTTGATGAAAAGTTAAATGATCATGGATATATTGTCCCTGGCCTAGGTGATGCCGGTGACCGCATGTTCGGAACAAAATAACAATGATATCCTCCTTTAAAGTAAAGGGGGATTTTTTTCTTTTAATAGAAAAGAATAAGATAGAGGTGATGAACATGGTCCGAAATTTCTCTATCTTTTTGATCGTTCTTCTGAGTTTTCCTTTTCTAGTGCATGCAGAAAAATATCCAAATGTACCTGCTATTCCAGAAGAATCTCCGTCAAAGTCAGCAACGATTATAATTATTGTTGAAAAAGAGCATGCAGAGCAATTTTCTGATATCCTCCAGGAAAAATATCCAAACGTACATATTAGGCGCACTTTTAAAAAAGTATTCACCGGCATTACAGTGGAAGGAACACATGAAGACCTGGAAAATCTGCAAAAAGAACCTCACGTTGCACACGCAAGTCCAGTCGCATCTTATCGGATCGATCTTGAAGAAAGTGTCCCATTTATCGGTGCGGAGGAAGTGAGAGGGAAGTTCGACCTTCATCATCACCGATTGACAGGTAAAGGTGTAAAAGTCGGCATTATCGATACTGGAATTGATTATACACATCCGGACTTGACGAGAAGCTATCGCGGAGGAACAGACCTAATTGACGGAGACAGTGATCCGATGGAAACAAAAGCAACAGATGGATCAGAAACATTTCATGGGACCCATGTTGCTGGAATAATTGCGGCAAATGGAAAGCTTAGAGGTGTTGCACCTGAAGCTGAAATTGTCGCTTATCGTGCATTGGGTCCTGGAGGACTTGGAACATCAGAACAAGTCATTGCTGCGATAGAAAAAGCAATTGAAGATAAAGTTGATGTTTTGAATTTATCGCTTGGAAATGCAGTTAATGGACCTGATTGGCCAACAAGTTTGGCGCTTGATCGTGCGGTTGAGAATGGGATAGTTGCTGTGACATCGAGCGGAAATTCCGGACCAGGCATATGGACAGTTGGTTCTCCCGGCACTTCAAGCAAATCCATATCAGTCGGCGCTTCGACACCTCCGCAAAAAATTCCTTATTTAAAAATGAGCGGAATGAAAAAGATGATGCCGATCTCTGCACTTGCCGGTTCAAAAGAATGGAAGCTAGAACAAGGTGATGAGATTGTTTTTGCGGGTATTGGCGAAGAAAATCAGTTCAATATGAAAATGAAAGGTAAAATTGTCCTTGTCGAGAGAGGTAAAATTACGTTCACCGAGAAAGCTCTTAACGCAGAGAAAAAAGGTGCAAAAGCTATAATTATCTACAATAATATGAAAGGCAATTTTGCAGGGAATCTTGAATTGGAAGTAGGCATTCCGGTTGTTTCTATTTCTAAGGAAGACGGTGAATGGCTGAAAAAACAATTGAAAAATCAGGCAATGGTCCGAACAATTTATAAAAATGAATCAGATCGATTGGCTGATTTTAGCTCGAGAGGACCTGTTACGTATTCTTGGGCTATAAAACCAGATGTTGTAGCACCGGGCGTTGCAATTGACAGTACAGTTCCAAAAGGATATATGAGTTTGCAGGGAACAAGCATGGCAGCGCCGCATGTAGCAGGAGCCAGCGCTTTATTAATTCAGGCTCATCCGGATTGGAAGCCAGAGCAAATAAAAGCGGCTTTAATGAATTCAGCTGAACGTTTAGCGGAAAAGAAAGATGTATATTATGAACCGATTGAACAGGGAACCGGAAGAATTGATTTGCCGCGTGCACTTGAAACAGAAGCTCTGATATATCCTGGTTCTTTATCATTTGGACAAGTTCCTTTACATGCAAACCGCATCCAAAAGAAAGTGAAACTGACACTTGATAATCAATCAAACAGCAAAAAAGAATATAGCTTTAAGTATCCTAAGTATAATAAGGGTCTTCAATGGAAAATTCCTTCTGAAATTGAAGTTGGTCCAAAACAGCAGAAGGATGTATACATATCTTTGGATATTTATTCACCGGGGATGACACCGGGTCTTCATTTTGGATGGCTGGATGTTTTAGCTGACAGCCGGGCCGTAAAACTTCCTTATCTATATGTAGTAGACGAGCCGGACTATCCTCGTGTGATGGGGTTTGAATTTGGAGCGGGTGATGCAGCAGACACGTATAAGTATGAGTTTTATCTCCCAGGAGGAGCTGATGAAATGGGAATTGCTCTTTATGATCCCGATTCGTTAACATTTGCGGGATTCCTTGACTGGGGCAGGGATATGGAGCGGGGAGTCGTTCAGAAGACATTTCAAAAAGAAGAAATACAGCTGCCAAATGGGTTATATAAAGCGATTATTTTTGCTAAAAAAGGAAACAAAGAAGATGCAATTGAAACAGAGATTTTGCTTGAAGATCAGAAGTGAAAAAAAGATTCGAACAGAAATTGTGAACTTTTTGTGATAGGTTTTTTAATTGCCAAGTTTTTGGTTTTAAAGCAATTGACTTTGATTAGTGCCTATTGTATGCTAGACGAGGGTAAATGATAAGGTTTTCAAACTGTTAATTTACCGTCTTTTATCCCCAGAAAAATCCTTAATAAATCTATTAGCGAGGACATGAGAATGCGTAAAAAAGAGCGTCATCCGATGCAGGCCATGGCACTAATGACAGGCATTCTATCTCAGCTAGTCGGTTCAACACTAATTGGCATCTTTTCAGGAAGATGGCTCGACCGATATTTCCATACTGAACCGCTTTTTATGATCATAGGACTGTTCATTGGACTCGCAATCGGTATTTCCGCGATGATCAAGTTAGTCCACCACTTTTTTTCAGGAGACTGAATCATTCATGTTTGATTTGCACCAGATGTACCGCAGATATCGTAAGTATATGTTTTATCTTTTATCCTTGTATGCCATAGGCTGGGGATTTACCGAGTATCAGTCTGTCTTTTTAGGACTAGCACTTGGAACAGGCCTCAGTTTGTTCAACTTATGGTCAATGGTGCGCAAACAAATTCAGTTTGGCGAAGCTGTTCAGAAGAATAGGAAGGTCAGGTCCCTGGGCACTGCATCACGTTTAGCGTCAGCTGGTTTAGCTGCGATACTCGCGATCAAGTTTCCCGAATATCTGAATATGGTTAGTGTCATTATTGGATTAATGACAGTTTATCTTGTCATTATGATAGATTATGTTTTTCAACATTCACGCGCTTAGCCGGAAGAGAGGTGAATCTATTGCATCACGAAGCTCCTATAGTCGAGTTTTTAGGTCTTACTTTTAACTTATCCAACGTTTTAATGATCACTGTAGCAAGTGTTATCGTTTTCTTAATAGCGGTATTATCCACTCGCAAAATGGCGATGAAGCCTACAGGGATGCAGAATTTCTTCGAATGGGTTGTGGATTTCGTCAAAGGAATCATCAACAGTTCGATGGACTGGCACTCAGGCGGTAAATTTTTAACCCTTGGAGTTACGCTCCTGATGTATATCTTTGTTTCGAATATGCTCGGGCTTCCATTTTCAATCGCTGTAAACCATGAACTATGGTGGAAATCACCAACCGCGGACCCAACAATTACGCTTACTCTTGCGGTCATGGTCGTTGCTTTAACACACTATTATGGTGTGAAAATGAAAGGCGCATCTGAATATGGAAAGGATTTCTTCAAACCAATGGCGTTTCTTTTCCCGATTAAGATCATTGAGGAATTCGCCAACACATTAACACTTGGCTTGCGTCTTTACGGTAACATCTATGCAGGGGAGATCCTTTTAGGACTTCTTGCCGGACTTGCAGTAACGGGTCCAGTCGGCGCTTTATCAGCCGCATTGCCGATGATGGTATGGCAGGCATTCAGTATTTTCGTAGGTTCTATCCAGGCATTTATTTTTGTCATGTTAACAATGGTTTATATGTCTCACAAAGTGAGCAGCGACCATTAATTAATATGTTTCACCTGAATTACAAAACATTTCAATATTTTGAGAGGGGTCTTATATAATGAATTTAATCGCAGCTGCAATTGCAATCGGCTTAGCGGCACTTGGTGCTGGTATTGGTAACGGACTTATTGTTTCACGTACTGTTGAGGGAGTTGCTCGTCAACCAGAATTACAAGGTAAGCTTCAAACAATCATGTTCATCGGTATCGCACTAGTTGAGGCACTTCCTATCATCGGAGTAGTTATCGCGTTTATCGTATTAGGAAGTTAATAAAGAGACAGGTTCTCTACATAAATGGCGAAGATCGTAGCTTATCCTTCTTCGCCATTGCTTTATGTTCCTATTTAAAATATGCGGCCGAGAATCAATCAGAACAATCTCGAGCTTTTTTTCATAGTAACCCATCATGGAACTCTTGAAGGGAGTGAAACCGGGCAATGGTAACGTCTAATCTGGTAGTAGGTGCAGGTTTAAGTTTAAACACTGGAGATATCGTATTCCAGCTGGTTATTTTCTTAATATTATTGGCATTGCTGAGAAAATATGCTCTAGGTCCAGTCATGAACATCATGAAACAGCGCGAAGAGCATATTTCATCTGAAATTAATGCATCTGAAGCAAAGCACGCAGAAGCGAAAAAGCTTGCTGAAGAGCAGCGTGAACTCTTAAAACAGGCAAGACAAGAATCACAGAATCTTGTTGAAAGCGCGAAAAAGCTTGGTGAAAAGCAAAAGGAAGATATCATTCAAGTGGCACGTGCAGAAGCAGAGCGTCTAAAACAATCTGCTATTAAAGAAATCGCTCAAGAAAAAGAGCTTGCTGTTGCAGCCCTTCGTGAGCAAGTTGCTTCATTATCTATCCTGATTGCTACTAAAGTAATTGAGAAGGAATTAAATGAGCAAGAGCAAGAGAAGCTTATCCATGATTATATCAAAGAGGTAGGCGAAGGCCGATGAGTAAAGAAATCGTTGCAGACCGCTATGCATTGGCTCTTTTTCAAATCGCAAAGGAAAATAACACGATTGATCAATTGGAACAGGAATTGCTTGTCATTCAAAAGGTGACTCTTGAAAATCCTGAATTGCTAAATGTGTTAACACATCCGAAAGTGCTGCTGGAAAAGAAGAAATCCATGATAGGTGAAGCGTTCGCTTCTTTATCTCAGCCGGTTTTAAATACATTGTTTATTTTGATTGAGCGCCAGCGCATCAGCGTGATTCCGCAGCTTGCGGAACATTTCGTGAAGCTTGCAAACGATGAGCGCGGCACAGAAGACGCGACTGTGTATTCTGTCCGACTGCTCAGTCAAGATGAACTAAAAGCGCTGTCTGATACGTTTGCCAAAAAAATCGGCAAATCTTCTCTACGTTTAAGAAATGTTATTGATCAGAATCTGATCGGCGGAGTGAAGCTTCGTATCGGCAATCGCATTTATGATGGAAGTATAAGCGGAAAGCTTGAACGTATAGAGCGACAACTTGTTGCAAAAAGATCGTAGATAGGGGTGAAACTCATGAGCATCAAAGCAGAAGAAATTAGTGCACTGATTAAAAAGCAAATCGAAAGCTATCAGTCTGATATCAAAGTTAGTGATGTAGGTACAGTTATCCAGATAGGTGACGGTATCGCCCGTGCTCATGGCCTCGACAATGTCATGGCTGGAGAGCTTGTTGAATTTTCAAACGGCGTAATGGGTATGGCTCAAAACCTTGAGTCAAACAACGTTGGTATCATTATCCTTGGACCATACAGTGATATCCGTGAAGGTGACGAAGTTCGCCGTACGGGACGCATCATGGAGGTTCCGGTTGGTGAAGCGTTAATCGGACGCGTCGTTAACTCTCTAGGACAGCCTGTTGATGGCCTTGGTCCAATCGAAACAACACACACACGCCCAATTGAGAGCCCGGCTCCAGGCGTTATGGATCGTAAATCCGTTCATGAACCATTACAAACAGGAATTAAAGCGATTGACTCGTTAATTCCAATCGGACGCGGACAGCGTGAGTTAATCATCGGTGACCGCCAAACAGGTAAAACATCTGTTGCCATCGATACAATCTTAAACCAAAAGAACGAAGATATGATCTGTATCTACGTTGCAATCGGACAAAAAGAATCTACTGTCCGCGGCGTAGTTGAAACTCTTCGCAAAAATGGCGCATTAGACTACACCATCGTTGTAACGGCATCTGCTTCACAGCCTGCACCGCTATTATTCTTAGCTCCTTATGCAGGTGTTACAATGGGTGAGCATTTCATGTACAACGGCAAGCACGTATTGGTTGTTTATGATGATTTAACAAAACAAGCTTCTGCTTACCGTGAACTTTCATTATTATTACGCCGTCCTCCAGGCCGCGAAGCATATCCTGGTGACGTATTCTACTTGCATTCACGCCTTCTTGAGCGCGCTGCAAAACTTAGTGATGCAAAAGGCGCTGGTTCTTTAACAGCTCTTCCATTCATTGAGACACAAGCTGGAGATGTATCAGCATACATTCCAACAAACGTAATTTCCATCACTGATGGACAAATCTTCTTGCAGTCTGACTTATTCTTCTCAGGGGTACGTCCAGCGGTAAACGCCGGTCTATCTGTATCACGTGTTGGAGGATCTGCACAGATCAAAGCAATGAAAAAAGTATCAGGTACTCTTCGTCTTGACCTTGCTTCTTACCGTGAGCTTGAAGCATTCGCTCAATTCGGATCTGACCTTGATAAAGCAACTCAAGCGAAATTAAACCGCGGAGCACGTACAGTTGAAGTCTTGAAACAAGGCTTGAACAAACCTCTTGGTGTTGAGAAGCAAGTTGCGATTCTTTACGCTTTAACTCGCGGATTCTTAGATGATATCCCAGTTGAAGATATTAAACGCTTCGAAGAAGAGTACTATGTATTCTTAGAACAAAACCATAAAGCATTGCTTGATCATATTCGCACAACTGGCGGACTTCCAGAAGACAATGACTTCCAGGCTGCTATTGCTGCATTCAAAAAAACATTCGCGATTACTGAATAATGAGGTGAAGTATGAAGGCCGGCCTTCATACTTTATCTTAAGATAATGAATCAGGTTGATTTTTATAAAAAGGTGGTGAGAACCTTTGGCATCATTACGCGACATTAAATCAAGAATCACCTCAACGAAGAAAACAAGCCAGATTACTAAGGCAATGGAGATGGTTTCAGCCGCAAAGCTGAACCGCGCCGAAAACAACGCAAAAGCGTTTGTGCCTTATATGGATAAGATACAAGAGGTGGTTGCAAACATAGCTTTAGGCAGTACGGGCGTGTCCCATCCAATGCTTGTCAGCCGTCCCGTTAAGAAAACAGCGTATCTTGTGATCACTTCTGACCGCGGATTAGCTGGCGCTCTTAACAGTAACGTTTTGCGTGCCGTATACCAGTCTATGCAAAAGCGCCACACGTCGAAAGATGAGTACGCTGTAATAGCAATCGGTAAGATCGGACGTGAATTCTTCAAGAAGCGCGGTGTTCAAATCGCTCTTGAAGTGACAGGTATTGCAGATGATACATCATTTGCTGAGATTAAAGATATTGCAACAAACACAGTTAATATGTTCAATGACGGAACATTTGACGAAATCTACGTGTATTACAATCATTTCGTAAGTGTGATCCAGCAGGACGTGACAGAAACGAAGCTTCTTCCTCTTTCTGATCTAGCAGTCTCTACTAAGAAAACATCTTACGAATTTGAGCCTTCTGAGGAAGAGATTTTAGAAGTGTTATTACCACAATATGCTGAAAGTCTCATCTACGGGGCACTTTTAGAC
Organism: Bacillus sp. PAMC26568; assembly: GCF_014235785.1. Classification (GTDB taxonomy): domain Bacteria; phylum Bacillota; class Bacilli; order Bacillales; family Bacillaceae; genus Bacillus_P. Next base: position 221,500 of record NZ_CP060137.1, read on the forward strand.
AGTAAAGCTTCTGAGCATGCTGCGCGTATGTCAGCGATGAAAAATGCGACAGACAATGCGAAAGAACTTATCAACAGTCTTACTCTTTCATATAACCGTGCACGTCAGGCTGCGATTACACAGGAAATTACGGAAATCGTCGGCGGAGCTGCGGCACTCGAATAGACATACAGGCCCAATACATGGGTTCCATAGACAGAAATGTTCTGCACTAGCAAGTTAGGAGGGAAAACGATGAATAAAGGACGCGTTACTCAAGTTATGGGTCCGGTTGTTGACGTAAAGTTCCAAAGCGGTCAGCTTCCTGAAATCTATAACGCCCTTAAAGTTACATTCAAAGGACGCAGCGAAAACGAAGCAGCGTCAGAATTAACATTAGAAGTTGCCCTTCACCTAGGTGACGACACAGTTCGTACCGTTGCGATGGCATCAACAGATGGCCTTGTTCGCGGAAGTGAAGTATTAGATACAGGTGCTCCAATCTCTGTACCAGTTGGGGATGTTACACTTGGACGTGTATTTAACGTATTAGGTGATAATATCGATTTGGATGCAGCTATTCCTGCTGAATCCCGTCGTGACCCAATCCACAGACAAGCACCAAAATTCGATCAGCTTTCTACTGAGGTAGAAATTCTTGAAACGGGAATCAAAGTAGTAGACCTTCTTGCACCTTACATCAAAGGCGGAAAAATCGGTCTTTTCGGAGGTGCGGGAGTTGGTAAAACCGTACTTATCCAAGAACTTATCAACAACATCGCTCAAGAGCATGGCGGTATCTCTGTATTCGCCGGCGTTGGAGAGCGTACTCGTGAAGGAAATGACCTTTACCATGAGATGACTGATTCTGGTGTTATCAAAAAAACAGCGATGGTTTTCGGACAAATGAATGAGCCGCCTGGAGCACGTATGCGTGTAGCTCTTACAGGTCTTACAATGGCTGAATTCTTCCGTGATGACCAAGGACAGGACGTTCTTTTCTTCATGGATAACATTTTCCGTTTCACTCAAGCAGGGTCAGAGGTATCTGCCCTTCTCGGCCGTATGCCATCTGCCGTTGGTTACCAGCCGACCCTTGCTACTGAAATGGGTCAATTGCAAGAGCGCATCACGTCTACAAACGTTGGTTCTGTAACGTCGATTCAAGCAATCTACGTTCCTGCCGATGACTATACGGATCCGGCTCCTGCAACAACTTTCGCTCACTTGGATGCAACAACAAACCTTGAGCGTAAACTTTCTGAAATGGGTATTTACCCAGCGGTGGATCCGCTTGCTTCAACATCTCGTGCATTATCTCCTGAAATCGTTGGAGAAGAGCACTATTCTGTTGCACGTCAAGTACAGCAAACACTTCAGCGTTACAAAGAATTACAAGATATCATTGCGATCCTTGGTATGGATGAGCTTAATGACGAAGATAAATTAGTCGTGTCCCGTGCACGTCGTATTCAATTCTTCTTATCCCAAAACTTCCACGTAGCTGAGCAGTTTACTGGTCAAGCAGGTTCTTACGTTCCTGTTAAAGAAACAGTTCGCGGCTTCAAGGAAATCCTTGAAGGCAAATACGATCATCTTCCAGAAGATGCATTCCGTCTTGTTGGACGCATTGAAGATGTTATCGAAAGTGCGAAGAACATGGGTGTAGAAGTATAATTTTGGGACGCAGGAGGGTATAGAGTATGAAGACAGTACAAGTCAATGTCGTTACTCCCGATGGCCCAGTTTACGATGCAGACGTCGAAATGGTAAGCGTAAAGGCTCAAAGCGGTGAGCTCGGAATCTTGCCAGGTCATATTCCGTTGGTGGCTCCTTTGCAAATCGGAGCAGTTCGGTTGAAAACAGGAAAATCCACGGAACTCGTGGCTGTTAGCGGCGGCTTTTTAGAAGTACGGCCTGACAAAGTCACAATCTTGGCACAAGCTGCTGAGACTGTAGAAGATATTGATTTAGCTCGTGCACAATCTGCAAAAGAACGCGCTGAACAGCGTCTTAACAAAAATACAGACGATATCGATTTCAAGCGTGCTGAATTGGCCTTGCGCCGAGCAATGAATCGAATTAATGTATCACAGCGAAATATGTAAGTCGGAGAACCCCGGGACCAGGTCCCAGGGGTTTTTTTGACTTTTCTAGGATGTATTCTTTGCACAATAACGATGTAATTAAAACTGGTGCAGGAGGATATTAAAGTAACCAACAAATTTGTAATAATCACGGATTTTGAAGTGAACGAAGAACGTGCTGCAGATCCGGGGAATAGTCAAATTGGTATTTAAATCTCAACTTAGCAGATTTTTCATGAACTGCACGTTTTGCAGGAAGGAGGTAGCCAGAACAAAAACGCTTGGATGTTGTCCAAGCGTTTTTATGTGCTAATGTCTATAAATTTCAATCTTTCCTTAACACGAATTTTAAAGAACGACTGATTAAAGGGTGAAGAATTTGTGATGCTTCAGCACTGTATTGCCGTTTAAAAATAGAAACAATGGCATGTTTACCAATACATAAAGTGAATGCTACCATTATAGTGAATTTCAGCAAAATTCGAACTATTCTTGTCGATTTATAGGTAAATGTCACAATTTGAAAAGAAAGATATTGTAATCGTTTCAATAAGTGACTGCCGGCACGACACATAGGAGGGTTTAAAACCGATACTTCAAGAGGAGGATTAACAGTGAATCAATCTATTGACTACACAAATAAGCGCCGCGTCACCGGAAACATCTTCAAAGGTTCGGTTGGAAATTTGATTGAATGGTACGACTGGTATGTTTATTCTGCTTTCGCCGTGTATTTCTCGGAAGCGTTTTTCCCAAAGGGAGATCCTACTAGCCAACTGCTCAACACGGCTGCAATTTTCGCCGTCGGCTTCCTGATGCGTCCGTTAGGGAGCCTGCTAATGGGCCGTTACGCTGATCGTCATGGCCGTCGTGCAGCACTGACACTTTCCATCACCGTTATGGCAGGAGGTTCTCTAATCATTGCCTTAACTCCAAGTTATGCCGCTATTGGAGTGATGGCACCTGCTATTCTTGTTCTTGCACGCCTGCTCCAAGGACTGTCGCTTGGCGGAGAGTATGGAACTTCTGCAACGTACTTGTCCGAGATGGCCAGCAGCGGTCGGCGCGGGTTCTATTCGAGCTTTCAGTATGTCACACTTGTTGCCGGACAGCTGTTGGCACTGGGTGTTCAAATTATCCTCCAGCAAACACTCAGTGAATCCGATATGATGTCTTGGGGCTGGCGTATTCCATTTGTTATCGGAGCAATGGGGGCATTGGCTGTATTGTGGCTGCGCCGTACGATGGACGAATCAGAGCAGTTCTCAAACATGGAAACAAAAAGCAGAGAGAGTGCAGGAACTGTTCGGGCTCTGATGAAACATCCAAGGGCTGTGCTGACAGTAGTTGGACTCACACTCGGCGGAACCGTCGCTTTCTATACATATACAACGTATTTACAGAAGTACATGGTGAATACTGTGGGTCTGGATAAGGAAATTGTCAGCTGGATAAATTTTATTGCCTTGCTTGTTTTCGTCGTGCTTCAACCGCTCGCCGGCATGCTGTCTGATAAAATCGGAAGGCGCCCTTTATTGATAAGTTTCGGTTTTTGCGGAACGTTGCTGACCGTCCCGCTGTTCTTAATCATGGAACAGACGAAGAGTCCTATTGTTGCTTTCTTGCTTATGATGGCAGGTCTCATCATTATCACTGGTTACACCTCCATTAATGCGATTGTAAAAGCCGAGCTCTTCCCGACTGAAATCCGTGCTCTTGGTGTTGGATTCCCATACGCGCTCACTGTTGCAATTTTTGGCGGAACAGCAGAGTTTATCGCGTTATGGCTAAAGAGCTCTGGAGTAGAGACTCTCTTCTACTTCTACGTAGCAGCCTGTATTGCGGTTAGTTTAATCTCCTACTTGCGAATGGGTGAGTCTTCGAAAGCATCCCATATCGAAGCTGAGCTCGATGCCAGGAAAATACACTAGCTGTCTGTGAATTCTGCTCCAGACAGTATCATGTGCATTCAAAAATGTTAAACTATCCAGGATTAGGACCATTTCTTAATGAAATGGTTCTTTCTTTTTCCATTACTGTTTAATTGAACTTTCGAACCTGGAATATGAAAGACGATAAATCAGAAGGCTGATGCAGACACATAAAAACTTCTGCAGAAAAAACAGCACCTGCAAAATAAAGCGTTTACAATCTCCCCTGAACCCTTATAATTAATTAAAAAGTCCTATGAAACGGTGATTCTATGAAAACACGTTATAAGCTTATGATCCTTATTTTCCTAATCACTTCGGTTTATCCTCTTTATCATCTCTTCCAAATCTATCAATCGAGTCAATCATTCTCATCACAGGCAGATGCAAAAGAATATCGCTATCGTCTTGTTTTAATCTCGCCATATTTAGGTGATTCCTATTGGAACAAAACGATTGAAGGGGTGGAGAAGGCTGCCGCAAACTTCCATTTAAGTCTTGATATCAAGGGGACCAACCTGCCTGATAATGAAGAATTAATAAAAGCGATGAATATGGCGATTTCCTCTAAGGTTGATGGGATTTTACTGCTGGGAATCGATGACGATGCTTTTTTGGAGACGATTCAAAAGGCCACGATGAAAGGGATACCAGTCGTTACTATCATGGCGGATCTGCCTGAAAGTTTTCGAAAGGCATTTATTGGCTCTAATCATTATGAAACAGGGCTAGAGCTTGGAAACCTATTAAAAAAGCAGCTGAATGACGGTGAAACAATTGGTGTTGTAAAGGGGAACAAGGTTACATCGATCGAAGAATTGAGATTAAATGGATTGAAGGATAGTACTCGGTATTCTGCTATCAAGCTTGTGGAAACTACCTTGCATCATGCAGAAGAGCAAACAAATGAATTGCTGAATCTCTATCCAAATATGAAGGTCATCATCGGAACCGGCATCGATGATGGCGATTTAATTGTCAGAGCCATTGAGTCGCGTTCAACTCTTGACAGCTATCAGATCTATACGTTTGATGATACGCAGGAGACGATGGAACTTTTGCGAAGCGGAAAAATAGACGGAACGGTCCGGCATGGACATCAAGAAATGGGGAAAAAAAGTGTTGAAACGATTGTAAATTGGCTTGAGAAGAAGGACCTGCCTCTTCCGGTAAATACATATGTGGAGACAAAAGTTATCACCCAATGAGAAGGAGAACGGCTCGTGACACAGATTCAGAGAAAGATTTTGATGATGTCCCTCATTATTATTTTGATTATGGGCGCCTTTTGGACAGCCATCAGCTACATTAATCAAAAATCAATTTATGAATATAACAATATTTTAGAGCGGTACCTCCTTTTGAATAATGTTTCATCAACAAGCCAGGATTCCCTGGCAAAATTAAGCCAATATATCAGTACACCTTCATCCTCTCATCAACAAAGTTATGAAAATATGAAAAATCAGCTGATTGAATCGAAAGAAAAACTGAATCTCCTTGAGAACCAATCAAACGGCATCGCTTTGACAGACTATATCTTTATGCTCGACAGTCAAATAGAGGCGATGGATTTAACCATTATGCTTTATGATTTGGACAAACGGCAAAATGCATCGGATGCTTATGATGAAGCTCTTCAAACCTCCAAATTTATCGATGAGACAACGCTTTTGCTTTTTAAAAAAGAATTAACGAATCAAAAGCAATTTTATGAATCAATGATAGATGTGACAAACCATCTCCGTTCACTTGGATTATGGATTCTCGGAATTGTCTTTGTGATCTCCATTGCGTTTTCGTATTGGTTTTCAAAAGGAATTACCCGGTCGATTTATCTTCTTATCCAGGGAGTGAAAGAGGTAGCTGCCGGAAATTTTGATCACCCAATCAAAGTTACCAGCAATGATGAGATATCGTTTCTGGCAAAAACCTTCGATAAGATGAGAGAAAACATAAAAGAGCTTGTGGCTGAAATAAAGGAAAAAGCAAAGCTTGAAAAAGAAATTAAAGAGTATCAGCTGCTGTTGAAAGAAAGCGAATTAAAGAGGCTGCATAATCAGATCAATCCGCATTTCCTCTTCAATACATTAAATACACTGTCGAAAAAAGCTTATTTAGAAGATGCCTTCGAGACAAGTGATTTAATTTCAACGGTAGCGAATTTACTCAGATATAACTTGAAAAGTGTAGATGAAAACGTGACACTGCGTGATGAGCTCGATTTAGTAAAAGAATATCTCACTATTTTAAAAGCACGTTTTTCTACCCGCATTTCTTATCACTTTGATATCCAAGATGAGTGTTTGGATATTCAAGTGCCTGCTTTTTTTCTTCAGCCAATTGTAGAAAATGCTTTTAAATACGGTGTTGAGCCTTATGAAGAAGGAGGCATGATCTTTATTCGTGTTTTTAAACGCGAACAGGAAATCCATGTCAGTGTTGAGGATAAGGGAGCTGGAATATCAGATGAGGTAATCGCGCAGGTTTTAACGGACAAGCCCAAGGATTCTATTGAGAGCAAATCCACAGGAATTGGTCTTCGCAATGTTGTCCAGCGCTTAAGGCTGTTCACCAATCAGCATGATGTGATGGAAATTCAGCCTGCCGGTGAAAAGGGAACTGTGATCTCGATAAAATTTCCTGCATGAAAGGAGAATTGCACATGAAACTGCTCATAACGGAAGATGAAGAGATTGAAAGATTGGCTTTGAAAAAAATGATTGAAACAGAATTTAAAGACATTTCAATTGCGGGTCTTGCGGAAAATGGAAGAATGGCAATCGAGCTTGCTGCTCTGCATCAGCCTGATATCATTTTAATGGATATTAAAATGCCCGGGATAAATGGTCTTGAGGCAATAAAAGAAATTCAGAAAATTGTTCCTAAGTCAAAAATACTGATTGTTTCTTCGTACGATACGTTTGAGTATGCACAGCAGGCGCTGAGACTTGGTGTAAAGGATTATCTATTAAAGCCAAGCAAGCGGGAAGTCATTCTTTCAACCATTCAAAAAGTGATTAATGATATCCAGATGGATTTGCTTGAATCAGAAAAAAAGCAGAAAACAGAAGAACGCATTCTGAAAATGATACCGATTGTAGAAGCAGACCTTGTCACACAGCTCCTTTTTGACCATGTTCATGATGTTCATCTTCATGAGTGCATGCATCTGCTGGATGTCCATCAAACGCAGCAATCCTTTGTCATTTTGGTTCATTTTTCTCAGGATGCACGAACAGGTCCAATCGAGCAAATGTATGGTGAGCTTAAGAAAACCATTCAGAAGCATTCAAAAGGGTGGGTCGGGCCGATGTCCTGCTTACAGGTACCTATTATCGTTTTCTTAGAGGGAGAACTTCACCATTATCGCAAGAATGCCATTGCGCTTGTTCAAAAAATATCACAAAACATCAATCATTTATTCTCAGCGTCTGCTTCAATCGGAATCGGCACAGCTTACCCTTCCCTCGAACAAATCAGGCAATCCTACTATGAAGCACTGCGGGCATCTATTACGGTTGGTTCAGGCGCAAGGTATAGCTTTTACAGTGACAGGATCTCGAATGAAGAAGTGAAAGACACAGAGATGCACAGGATTGAAAATTTGATTCTTGAGGAATTGCGTATTGGAAAATGGGAAGGCCTGGGAAGTCATTTCAAATCAATGATTGGTTACTTTGAAAAATATCAGCATCCGCTTGCTGAAGCCGAGCAAAAAGTATACGACACGATGACTCTAATGATCCGCTATCTGGATGAAATGGGATTTGTCATTCGCAAACCGGTCTTTTCCTTTAGTGCAAAATCCTATTTGCACATGAAAACAGAAGTGAATTTTATCCTGGATAATATCATCAGCCAATACAAGCTGGCGACTGAAAATCTGCAGGAAGACATTCCAAATCGGATGAAACAGCACATTAAAAAAAATTGCCACACCGATCTCTCGCTGGAGGCCATGGCAAAGGAATTTAACTTGTCTCCTCAGTATGTGAGCAAGATTTTTAAAGAGGAAATTGGAGTCAGCTATATCGACTTCTTAACAGCATGCAGAATTGAAAAAGCAAAACAAATGATGGAAAAAGGCTCGTTCAGCTTAAAGGAAATTGCCTATGAAGTCGGCTATAACGATCCGAATTATTTCAGCCGTGTTTTTAAAAAGGTTTGCAAGATGTCTCCAAGTCAATATAAGGACGCTTTAGTAGCGAATAGGATAGGACAAAGCTAGGTTTTTCAGCCTGGCTCTTTTTAATAAAGATGATAATAAAATTTCCGAATCTTTGACTTGCCCATGTTTCGCTTTTCTAGTTGTCCAGCTCTACCGCCCAGCCCCTCGGTCAAAACTAAACGGGCGGTTCCGCTTTTCTTTGTCCAGCTCCACCGCCCAACTCCTCGGTCAGAACGGCTCCGCCATAAAAGTCAAACCCGGACTTTTCTGTCGGATCCTTATCTGCCTGTCGGAGTTAAACGGGCGGTTCCGCTTTTCTTTGTCCAGCTCCACCGCCCAACTCCTCGGTCAGAACGGCTCCGCCATAAAAGTCAAACCCGGACTTTTCTGTCGGATCCTTATCTGCCTGTCGGAGTTAAACGGGCGGTTCCGCTTTTCTAATAAAGTGCTATACATCTTAAAAAAGTGAAGGAATCATCTTAAATAAAACGCTTACATTGGTGATAAAGTTAGTCTTGTAAGATGGAAAGTTCAGGAGGGGGATGGGGAAATGAAAAAGATTTTCATGCTGTTTATGCTGATGGTGTTTGTATTTGGTCTTGCAGCCTGCAATAGCTCTGGATCTGAGCCGACTAAAGGGGATGGCGGCGGATCTAAGGATGACGATGAATTAGTCATTGGATTTTCAATGGATACCCTTGAAGAAGAGCGCTGGCAGCGCGACCGTGATTTATTTGTTGAAAAAGCAGAATCATTGGGTGCAAAAGTAAATGTTCAGGCAGCAAATGGCGATGATGCGAAACAGATTGCACAGGCTGAGAACTTAATCAGTCAGGGCGTTGATATTTTAGTAGTCGTGCCTCATAACGCAGAGGTGGCGGCATCGATTGTAGAAATGGCTCATCAAGAGGACGTAAAGGTCATTTCATACGATCGCTTAATCAAAAATTCAGATGTGGATCTATATGTTTCTTTTGATAATGAGCGTGTCGGGGAAATGCAGGCAACTGCGATCACTGAGCTTGTACCAAAAGGAAATTATGTATTGATTGAAGGCGCAGATACTGATAACAATGCACATCTTTTCAAAAAGGGACAGATGAACGTTCTTCAGCCGTTAATTGACAGCGGGGATATCAAAGTCGTATATGATCAGTGGACAGAGGAATGGGATCCGGCAAATGCGCTTGCTAATATGGAAAATGCATTAACTGCAAATAACAATAAAGTTGATGCAGTAGTGGCAGCGAACGATGGAACAGCTGGCGGTGTGATTCAGGCGCTTGCTGCACAAGGATTAGACGGGAAGGTTCCAGTATCAGGCCAGGATGCAGAACTTGCAGCTGCACAGCGCATTGTAGAAGGTACGCAAACAATGACGGTTTACAAGCCAATCACACTTATTGCTGAAACAGTAGCAGACTTAGCCGTTAAAATGGCGAACGGAGAAGAGGTTGAAACGAACGGAAAAGTAAACAATGGCAAAATTGATGTGCCGTCCCTTCTGCTCGATCCAGTTGCTGTTACTAAAGACAACATGGACGACACCATTATTAAAGACGGCTTCCATAAAAAAGAGGATGTTTATAAATAAGAGATTTCAAAAAATGTGGAATGCATCGTATTCCACATTTTTTTCTAGAAAGAGAATCCGGTTGATAAATATCAAGGATAGGTTGATAAAAATCAGAGCACAAAAATCTTTAAAGGAGGACCTGCAGTGGCATCTGTATTGGAAATGAATGAAATTACGAAAGAATTTCCCGGCGTAAAGGCGCTGGATAAGGTTACGTTTAATGTGAAAAAAGGCGAAATCCATGCGTTATGCGGTGAGAATGGAGCGGGTAAATCTACTCTTATGAAGGTACTTAGCGGACTTTACCCTTCTGGCAATTACACGGGAACCATTTTTGTTGAAGGGAAAGAGCAGGCTTTTAAAACGATTAAAGATGCAGAAAAAGCCGGAATCTCGATAATTTATCAGGAGCTGGCGCTGGTCAGGCAAATGACTGTAGCTGAAAACTTAATTCTCGGAAATGAGCCGGCAACGTTTGGAATCATCGATCAAAATAAAATGATTCAGGAATGTGAGAAGTGGCTTGCAGAAGTTGGATTAAAAGGTGTCAGTCCGGACACTGTTACAGGAACACTCGGTATCGGCCAGCAGCAGCTTGTTGAAATCGCAAAAGCACTCTCGAAAAATGCAAAAATCCTTATTTTAGATGAACCGACGGCTGCATTGACTGAGCAAGAGGTTAAAATTCTGCTCTCCATTTTAAAAGAATTTAAAGAACGAGGCGTTACCTGCATCTACATCTCTCACAAACTGGGAGAGGTGTTTGAAATAGCAGATACCATTACTGTTCTTCGTGATGGAAAAACGGTCACCTCTCAGAGAGCTTCTGATCTGACAGAAGATAAAGTGATAGCTTACATGGTTGGAAGGGAGATTAAAGACCGCTATCCCCGCATGAAAGCAAATCCAAAGGAGACGATGCTAAAGGTTGATGATTATACCGTTTATCATCCAGAATTGCCGGACAAAAAGGTCATCGATTCCGTATCTTTCCAAGTCAGAAAAGGAGAAATCCTCGGGATTGCGGGACTAATGGGATCAGGGAGAACAGAGCTTGTCATGAGTTTGTTCGGAGCTTATGCTGGTTTCTCTCAAGGGGCGATCGAGCTTGACGGCAAGGCTGTAAAAAATAAATCAGTCAAGCATGCGATTGAAAATGGGCTGGCGCTAGTCTCAGAGGACCGTAAAAAATTCGGCCTTGTTTTAAACATGGATATCCAGAATAATGTGACACTGCCAAGCTTGAGGCGCATCTCATCCTACGGCATGATTAACCAAAATGAAGAGATTCACAGCGGCAATCACTATTTAAAGCAACTAAGAATCAAGGCACCTTCTGTTGAGACTGTTGTAGGTACTCTGAGCGGAGGAAATCAGCAAAAGGTAGTCATCGGAAAATGGCTGATGACAAAGCCAAAAGTTCTTATTCTGGACGAACCGACAAGAGGAATTGATGTAGGAGCAAAACTGGAAATCTATAACATTATGAACGAACTCGTAAATGAGGGTGTAGCCATCATCATGATCTCCTCCGAACTGCCTGAGGTACTCGGAATGAGCCACCGGATTTTAGTCATGTCTGAAGGTAGATTTACTGGTGAATTTCTCGCAGAAGAGGCAACACAGGAGAAAATCATGAGAGCAGCGACAGGAGGACTCGCAGGATGAATACGAATCTGACTCCAGAACAGCCAGTACAAATTAAAGAAAAAAAGATCAGTCTTTTCACGATAGATATCCGGGCATATTCGATGATCGGCGCTTTAATCGTGATCTGGATCTTATTTTCCGTACTAAACGATACGTTTTTAACACCAAGGAACTTATCTAATCTATTTTTGCAAATGTCAGTAACATCTATTTTGGCGATTGGCATGGTCTTGATTATCGTCTCAGGCCAAATTGACCTCTCAGTCGGTTCACTTGTCGGATTAACAGGGGGAGTCGCTGCGATATTAAATGTATGGCTTGGCTGGGATACGATTCCTGTAATTATTGCAACGGTTCTTTTAGGATCATTAATTGGTTTATGGCAGGGATGGTGGATTGCCTACAGGGCTGTACCTGCTTTTATCGTGACCCTTGGAGGGATGCTTATTTTCAGGGGGATTTTAACAGGAATTACCGGCAGTATGACGGTCGCCCCGCTTTCTCCTGAGCTGAAATTTATTGGGCAGGGCTATGTTGCGCCAGCGATTGGTCTTGTAATGGGCGCGATTGCTTTTATCCTTGCGATTTTCTTTTTAATCAGACAGCGCAACGCGAGAATTAAGTACGGTTTTGAAGTCCTTTCCATGAATTGGACACTCATTACATCTGTTGGTTTTGGATTGCTCATCTTTACCTTTGTTTATTTAATGAATCAATATCAAGGAATTCCAATTCCATTTATAACGGTTATTTTGCTCGCAGTCGTGTTTCACTTTATTGCAAAGAAGACCGTATTTGGAAGACAGGTCTATGCTATTGGAGGAAATCCTGAAGCAGCCATTTTGTCAGGAATCAATATGAAGAGAAGAATTCTGCTCGTATTTGTGCTTGGGAATACACTGGCTGCGATTGCCGGACTTGTGTTAACGGCCCGTGTAAACGCGGCGACCGTCGGAGCAGGAAACATGTATGAACTTGACGCGATTGCAGCCTGTGTCATCGGGGGAACCAGCTTAATGGGAGGAATCGGCACCATCCCTGGAGCGATTATCGGAGCACTGGTTATGGCAAGTCTTGATAACGGAATGAGCATTATGAATATTGATGCTTACTGGCAGCTGATCGTAAAAGGCAGCATTCTGATCCTGGCTGTCTGGTTTGATATTTACAGCCGCAATAAAAAGAAAAGATAACCCTCTGAACGCTCGCATCTGCCTGGATGCAGCGTTTATTTTTTTGAATATATAAATAATATGAAAGCGCTGTCGATATAAAAAATAAAAGTACATTTATTCAGGGGAGAACGAGTATGACAGCTGTCGAAAAAGTAAAACACGAAGATCTTAAGAGCAAAAACAAGTTAATGCTATTTACGTTTGGAACTTCCGCTTTATTTGCTTTTATTTACGTCTTGGTGACAAAGCAGTTTGAACAGAGTCCGATCTATTTATCAGAACTTATTTTACTTTTTTTATTTTATGTACTTTTCCATTTCATTTTAAAAAGAGAAATTCTATTTCCGTATTTTAGCGTGGTGATGATTTATTGCGCGACCATTTTGTCTATTATTATTACCGGAGCAAATTTATCATTAGTAGCCATCCTTCTTTTTCTGGCGATTTTTTCAGCTGTCCAATATAATCCGATTGTATTTGCCATCGGTTATATCTCCGGATTCATTGCTCTTGTTGTGAATGCTGTTATCCCTTCAGCGGAACAGGCAATCATCCTTGAAAACATTGGCGCGATCATGCTTACGTATGTTTTGGCAGGTGTTCTGCTCGGTGTTTTGATCCGCTTGAACAACAAGCAATTTAGAAATCTTCAGCAATTTATTTCTGGTGCTGAAGCCGAGGCGAAAATAAAAGAAGAGCAAAAGCAGAAGCTTGAGAGGGAAGTTGGCATCATTGCTGCCCATATTTCAAAAGTGAATGATCGTGTTCAGCAAAATGCAATCGCACAAGAAGAGATGAATTTTGCTATTAATGAGGTATCATCAGGCAGTCAGATTCAGAGTGAACAGATAAGTGAAATAGCTGAAAGTGCTCATCATAACATGCTTTCTATAAAAGAACTGAATGACATATCTGCTGTGCTGAATCGAGATTCCAATCATGCAAATGAGATTGCAGAGAAGGGCGGAAAAAAGGTCATTTTGCTGTCAAATCAAATGGATCACCTGCAAGAGGTAGTCACAGCTTTAAATGAAACCTTCAAGCTTCTAAATTTGAAAATAGAAGAAACAAACCAGCTTACAAATAATATTCATCAAATCACAGAACAAACAAACCTGCTTGCCTTAAACGCATCCATTGAAGCAGCCAGAGCGGGTGAGGCAGGGAAAGGCTTTTCTGTCGTTGCTCAGGAAATCCGCAAGCTCGCAGAAATTACAAACGATACGACGAAGAAAATCACTGCGAATTTAAATCAAGTGAACCAAACAAGTGCAGAGGCTCAAAATAAAATGATCATCAGCAGTACAAACTTAAACAGCAGCGTGCGGTCTACAAAAGAAGTAAGTGAAAGCTTCAATGAATTAAAAGAAAACCTAAAGAATATCATCGATAGCTTTAAAGGATTTGATCGTATTTCGCAAAATGTAGCTGCCAACACAGGAAATGTCGAAAAATCCACAAACGAACTGGCAGCCATTATAGAGGAAGCAACAGCAAGCCTGCAGGAAATGAGTGCAACCATCGAAACCTTGAACGAAGATAATAAACAGATTGCACGATTCATGAATGAAACCGCACAGAGCGCGGAAAAGATTCAGCATCATACCATTTAATGTTTAGCGTATTGATTGAACGGGTATTTTAATTAGAAGCAATAAATATCTAATTGAAAGGAGCAACTTGTATGAGACAGAAAGCATTAATTTCAGGTATAGCGATATCAACGGTCGGAGTCGGAGTTACATCCTATTTCCTAAAGGACAAAGCAAATCGTCAGAAGGTTACTGGATTTGTTCAAAGCGCTAAAAACAAAATTCCTTACTTTGCGCGCAAAAACACAGATGCATTCCCAGTTGAAAAAGCGGGTCATCCAGATCCCCGGGATATTGATGATAACAAGATGGTCTCAGAAGGCTCCATGTATCCCGTGCAATACTACGATGAAAAGAAGAAATAAATCGAACTAGCACTGCCTGATGGCAGTGCTAATTTTTTTGTTTTGTTGTATAAAGTGATTCCGGCCAAACCTGATCCCGCCTGCCCTGCCTAATGATCGAAAACACTGCTCTTATGATCCACCAGAGTGGGCTTATCAGCCAGAAATCAGGATTTACGATCCGAAATCAGCATTTTATGATCCGGCCCGCTACAGAAACCGTCTTTTCACCCGCAAATCAAACTACCGATCCAACCGCACAATCTCAGCATCCGGATGAGAATTATAAAGAATCAAATCCTTCAATATTTCTGCCCCGATCATTGAATAGACTGTCCCATTTCCGCCGAATCCAAGGCAATAATAAACGTTTTCTTTATCGGGATGCTGTCCAATGAACGGCAGCCCATCGTCTGATTCGCCAAAGCTTGCTCCCCAGATGGAATCGACTTCCATCTCGTAACCGGGATAATGCTCTTTAATTTTATCTAAAAGGCGCTGGCCGCGTTCGCGAATGATCTCCTCATTGCTTGGAGCTTCCATTTTTTCTTCATCAAGACCTCCTGCTACAATTCTTCCATCAACAGTTGTACGCATATAGAAGTAGGGACGTTTTGTTTCCCAGATTAAGCTTCTGTCTTCCCAATGCTCAAGAGCTCGCAGAGGAGTCGTAACAATAGCGTACGTTCGGTTAACTTCAGCACCTAGTTTTTTTGCAAAAGGAATGGTTTCATATCCAGTTGAATAGATGACCTTTTTAGCTGCAATTTTCCCATGTGAGGATTGAAAATAAACATACTCATCATCTGTGCCTGTTTCTTCAATCTCCGTATTCTCAAAGATTCGAACACCATTGTGATGAGCATCCTCTATTAGGGTTTGGATAAATTTATAGGGGTTAACCTCTGCATCTCCATCTGTTAAAAGACCAGCAGGCTTTTCAAATCCAAATCTCTTTTTGATTTCATCTCCATCTAAATATTCTACAGGGAAACCATGCTTAGATAGAGCTTTATACTCTTTCTTAAGTTTGGAAACATCGCCTGAAGTGCTGGCATAATACAGGCTTTTTCTTCGGAGGAAATCGACTGGTTTTGATAAGCTTTTAGCTGTCACTTCAAGGTCATCCACTGCCTTTAAGCACATTTTATAAAAGCGGACAGCTTGTTCCTCCCCAAGATTTTTGATGAATGTGTGGAGCATCGTATCATTGGAAAACTGCAGCAATCCAGTATTTGCAGAGGAACTGCCGCTGCCTGCGGTCCTTTTTTCAACAACGATCGTTTTCAAATTGTATTTAGACAGCGTGTGAGCGCACAATGCTCCAGACATGCCCCTTCCAACGATGAGAACATCGCACTCCATTGTATCCGTCAGTTTAGGGTATGTCTGAACGGTATCGACTGTTTTAGGCCAGTAGAGAGAACCATTATGCAGCTTCATACTTTTTCCTCCTTAAGATGATAACCAGTCTATTCCCTCTTTTCTCCATGAAAAAAACCTCTATTATTAAAAAAAATTTTTTCCAAGATTTGAAAAGGAATTCAGCGTTTGAAAAGGAAGTTACTATAAGAGTGAAAACATCGGGGAGGGAACCAAATGATTTCTGTAGCAATGATAAGTAAATGGCACGTTCATGCCGTTGATTATGCCAGGGATATACATAATAGCACGCAGTTAAAGATTACATGTGTTTGGGACGAGGACAGAGAACGTGGACAGCAGTGGGCAATTGAACTGGATGTTCCATTTGAGCCAAAGCTCGAGAAGGTGCTCAGCAACCCTGATATCCAGGGTATTGTAGTCGACACACCTACAAATATGCACAAAGAAGTCATCATAAAAGCAGCTCAGAATGGAAAGCACATTTTTACAGAGAAAGTCCTTGCTTTAAAAGCAGCGGATTGTAAGGAGATTTTCGACGCAGTCGAGCAAGCGGGAGTTTCCCTTGTTGTATCGATGCCAAGACTTAGCTCAAATTATTACCTTTATGCTGAAAAAGCAGTGAAAGAAGGCTTGATTGGGGAACTAAAAATGGCAAGGTGCCGTGTGGCTCACAACGGATCCGTCCCAACAGCAGAAAATCCGGATGGCTGGCTGCCTGCGCATTTTTACAATGCAGAACAATGCGGCGGGGGTGCACTCATTGACTTAGGCGCACATCCCATCTACCTGCTTAATAGACTGGCAGGGAAACCAGTAGAACTCTCTGCCCATTTTGATCATGTGTATGGAAAAGAAGTTGAAGATCAGGCTTCTGTTTTAGTGTCCTATGAAAATGGTGTAACCGGTGTGATTGAAACATCATTCGTCTCACATGGAAGTCCGTTTTACCTCGAATTGTACGGGACAGAAGGGTGCCTGCTTATTCAGGACGGGAACGTAGAATTAAGAAATTCAGATGGTGTACAGAAGATCGAACAGCTTCCAGATGAACTTCCGATCCCTATCGAACAATGGGCAGACGCCATTCAATCAGGAAAGACGCCATTTATTTCGACTGAAGATGCCTTGCTGTTAACGGCAGTCAACGAGGCGGCGATTCAGTCGAATCGGGAAAAACGAAGAATATCAATCAGCTTATAAGGCATGAAGGGCTCTTGTTTAAGGGTCCTTTTTTTCCTGCTTAATATGAATTTGACATCTATTTGACATACTTTCATCAGTTTCATTTATCCTTAAATTAGAGGATATTCAAACTGGCTGGGTGGTAGTAATGCAAGATTCCTCTGATTTGAAAAACGTCGATCAGGAATATCGTCTATTGATCATTTTACTTGTGGGACTGGGTCTTCTCCTAATAAATTCAAAAATATAAAAAAAACAATTATCCTAAATAGATTAAATATTCATAATCGTTTAAAATAAAGATAGACCAAACCAGCAAATAGCTAGTTTGGCCCCATTTTCTTCCCTTTTTTCTCATAACGCTTGTACAATTGATAGATTTTCTGTTCAGATGCATCTCTTACAGTCATGTAATGTTCTTCAAAAAGACTTCAAGCTCGATTAAACTTTTTCCGGAATAGTTTAATGTTAAGCCTAATTCTGCATATATATCTTCTAAGAGAGACAAGTTCTCTTTCCGTTTTTCATAGTAATACACTTTGGCCAATGCTTCATTTTCAGGAGACAGGCAAATTCCTGCCATAATCTGTTTCTGTTTGATGATTATAAGATTCTAGCATTCTGTCACCTCAACTTTTTGTTCCAGAGCAAGTATATCATCCATATCGTTCAAAATGAGCCATTTACATTAAAGTTACAGAGGAGGTTGATTTTGGAAAGGGAGTATCTTTGTTAAAAATATCCTTTATTGACCTTGTATAATAATGATATAATGTTAGCGATTACATTTTAAATATTATGAAAGTTTTAATATTTTTAACATAACGGGGGAAATGGATGGAATCATTAAACGTATACTTAAATAATTACTTAATCGTTGTTGTTTTCCTGCTCCTTGGCATTTTGCTTCCTGTTGTCGCTTTAGGTATTGGCCGGATTTTGAGGCCGCATGCACCGAGCGAAGCAAAAGCAACTACTTACGAAAGCGGAATTGATCCCTACCATGATTCACGCGTTCAGTTTAATGTTCGCTACTATATGTTTGGACTCATGTTTGTCATTTTTGATGTAGAAACCGTGTTTTTATATCCGTGGGCAGTCGCATATGAAAAATTAGGCGTTTTTGCCCTCATTGAGATGCTTATTTTTGTCTTCATGCTCGTCATCGGGCTAGTCTACGCATGGAAGAAGAAGGTGCTGAAATGGACTTAAATGTAACGAACATTCCTCAGGACGAAATGGAAGAATTGAAACGCAGCGTTTTTTTAACGACGCTTGAAGAATTGAAAGGCTGGGCCAGAAGCAACTCCCTTTGGCCGCTGACATTCGGTCTTGCCTGCTGTGCAATCGAAATGATGGGTGTCGGGTCATCGCACTATGATTTAGACCGTTTCGGATCCTTTTTCCGGACATCACCACGGCAATCAGATGTCATGATTGTCTCAGGCACAGTGACGAAAAAAATGGCCCCGGTTTTAAAACGGCTCTACGATCAAATGCCTGAACCAAAATGGGTGATAGCCATGGGTTCCTGTGCAACAGCAGGAGGACCATACATCAAATCCTATGCTGTCGTAAAAGGTGTCGATCAAATCGTGCCTGTCGATGTATACATTCCCGGATGTCCTCCAAATCCTGCCGCTCTCATCTATGGAATCAATAAACTGAGAGAGAAAATCCGTTACGAGGCGAAAACAGGGAGTGAAATAATCCATGAGCGATGAGAAAGACATCCAGCAGCTGAAGAAAGAAGCCGCTCAGAAAGCAAAGGAAGCCGCTCTTAAAAAATTGGCTGAAAAGAACGCTGCTAAAGAAAGTTCAGATAGAGAAAACATAGACCTGGCGAAACAAAAGGCAGCAGCAGCTGCAAAGGCAAAAGCTGCTGCATTGGCGAAGCAAAGAGCACAGGAAGCTAAGGTGAATGAGACGATCGATGACGCGAGCCTCGCGAAGCAAAAAGCGGCAGCTGCGGCAAAAGCAAAAGCCGCTGCGCTTGCAAAACAAAAGGCAAAAGAAGCAGACTCCGCGGACAATTCGGATGAGACAGCTCTTGCGAAGCAAAAAGCGGCTGCAGCCGCAAAAGCAAAAGCGGCCGCACTGGCAAAACAGAAAGCAAAAGAAGCAGTCGCACAAAAATCTCAAGATGACGATTCCTTAGCGAAACAAAAAGCAGCCGCAGCTGCAAAAGCAAAAGCGGCTGCATTAGCCAAGCAACAAGCAAACCCAATTGGTGCAAGCGGGGATTCAGCTGATGACCTGGCACTTGCGAAACAGAAAGCAGTCGCAGCAGCCAAGGCAAAAGCAGCAGCACTCGCAAAACAAAAAGCAAAAGCTGAAGGTGCCCCAGACGATGAGTTAGCAAAGCAAAAAGCAGCCGCTGCAGCAGCGAAAGCAAAAGCCGGACGTGAAAATCTTTCAGATGATGATCTTGCCAAAGAAAAAGCGAAAGCCATTGCAGCCGCAAAAGCAAAAGCCGCAGCAGCAGCAAAAGCAAAAGCCGGACGTGAAAATCTTTCAGATGATGATCTTGCAAAAGAAAAAGCAAAAGCCATTGCAGCCGCAAAAGCAAAAGCCGCAGCAGCAGCAA
Organism: Bacillus sp. PAMC26568; assembly: GCF_014235785.1. GTDB lineage: Bacteria > Bacillota > Bacilli > Bacillales > Bacillaceae > Bacillus_P. The sequence continues at coordinate 241,160 of NZ_CP060137.1, forward strand.
AAGCGAAGAAACTTACTTCAGAAGAACCACCTCAACAAGAAGAACCTTCACCTAATGAACCCATATTGCAGAAGTACGTTAAAGTTATTGAACAGCAACTCGGCAAAGATGTTTTGGAAGAATCCTATATTAATCGATTATCGAAAGATGTACCGACGCTTGTTGCAAATAGAGATTCCTATTTTAAGATTGCTGAGCTGCTGAAAAACAATGATAAATTAGCATTTGATTATGTATCTGAACTGCACGGAACTGATTTTCAAACTCATATGGAACTTTATGTGTATCTGTTTTCCTATACACATCGCCATACCGTTGTCCTTAAGGTAAAACTGGATCGCGAACAGTCTGAAATTGATTCCCTCGAACCGCTGTGGAAAGGTGCAGACTGGCCTGAACGTGAAGCATTTGATTTACTTGGGATCCGTTTTACGGGTCACCCAAATTTAACCCGGATTATGATGCCGGATGATTGGGTTGGCCATCCGCTTCGTAAAGATTATGAACCATATGATGTGGAGGTGTAGCTTTTGATAAGAACAGAAGAAATGCTCCTGAATGTCGGACCGCAGCATCCGAGCACACATGGCGTGTTCAGGCTGGTGATCAAGATTGACGGAGAAATCATAAAAGAAGCTACACCTGTTATCGGCTATTTACATAGAGGCACCGAAAAGCTTGCAGAAAACCTTCAATACACACAAATCATTCCCTACACAGACCGGATGGATTATCTTTCAGCTATGACGAACAATTATGTCATTTGTCATGCTGTGGAAACGATGACAGGGATTCAGGTTCCTGAGCGGGGCGAATATTTGCGAATTATCGCGATGGAGCTTGGCAGAGTCGCAAGCCATCTTGTTTGGTGGGGCACCTACTTACTCGATATTGGGGCGGTCAGCCCATTTCTGTATGCATTCCGCGAGCGGGAAATGATCATTAACTTGCTGACTGAACTCTCAGGAGCAAGGCTAACTTTCAATTACATGCGGGTTGGCGGCGTGAAGTGGGATGCGCCTGACGGCTGGATTGAAAAAGTAGCAGAATTTATCCCTTATATGAGGGAACAGCTGAAGGGCTACCATGATCTCGTTTCAGGAAACGAAATCTTCCTGAATCGTGTAAAAGGCGTCGGAATTTATACGAAGGAAGAGGCGCTTGCTTATTCCTTAAGCGGTGCAAACCTGCGCTGTACTGGCGTAAAATGGGACCTTCGCAAAGATGAACCCTACTCGATTTACGACCGATTTGATTTTGACGTGCCTGTTCGGACAAAAGGTGACGCATTTGCAAGATATGAATGCCGTATGGAAGAGATCGAGGAATCATTGAAGATTTTAGAGCAGGCTGTAGAGCAATTCCCGGCTGATGGTCCGATTATCGCTAAAGTGCCAAAAATCATCAAAGCACCAAAAGGAGAGGCGTATGTAAGAATTGAATCTCCGCGCGGTGAAATCGGCTGCTATATTGCCAGTGAAGGAAAAAAAGAACCGTACCGATTGAAATTCAGGCGTCCGTCTTTTTATAATCTGCAAATCCTGCCAAAGCTTTTGGAGGGAGAAAACATGGCGAATCTGATCACCATTCTCGGTGCCATTGACATTGTTCTTGGGGAGGTGGACGGATAATGGTGGAAGGCCTGCTTCAATCATCGCCCGGTGTCGGAAATTTTGCGATTTTCTTTGGACTGGCAACGGCCTTTCTGTTCGTGGTCCTCGGCTTTGTCACATATGGCATTTTGGCAGAGCGCAAGGTTATGGGATTTATGCAGGGGCGCATTGGCCCAAACCAGGTAGGCGGCAGATGGGGTTTGCTGCAAACAGTGGCTGATGTTTTAAAGCTTCTTATAAAAGAAGACACGATCCCGAAGCTTGCGGATAAACCGCTGTTTATTTTAGCACCTGTGATTGCTTTCGCGCCCGCATTTATTGTCCTCTCGACAATCCCATTTACGGATGCGTTTCAATTTGCAGATCTCGGTGTCGGCCTGCTGTTCTACATTGCCATATCCGGTTTGACAACGATCGGCATCGTAACGGGAGGCTGGGCATCGAATAATAAATACTCCCTGCTTGGGGGAATGCGTGCGGCGGCTCAAATGATTTCATATGAAATTCCGCTTGTCATGTCGGTCATCGGAGTTGTTTTACTCTCAGGTAGTCTGAATTTGAACACAATTGTAGATGCACAGGAGGATGTCTGGTTTATTTTCCTGCAGCCGATTGGATTTCTTATCTTCCTGATTGCATCTGTTGCTGAGCTAAACAGGACTCCGTTTGACCTGCCAGAAGCGGAATCAGAGCTTGTCGCCGGCTACCATGTTGAATACTCCGGATTCCGCTGGGCGTTCTTCATGTTATCCGAATACGTTTACTTCTTCGCAATGGCGTCCCTAACTACTGTTTTATTTTTAGGAGGCTGGCATCCGATCGCATTTCTTGATTTCATTCCAGGAGCAATCTGGTTTGGCCTTAAATTCAGCGTCGTCATCTTCACGCTCATTTGGTTCCGCGTCACATTCCCGCGTATCCGCGCTGATCAGCTAATGGAGTTTGGATGGAAGGTGCTGCTTCCGGTCGCACTTGCGAATATTTTTCTAACGGCGATCGTGAAGGAGATTTTCTTTAAATAAGGAATAAATTGGTAAAGTGGAAATAGAATCGTGATTCTTGCAAATAAACCAAAGATTTTTGCAAATAAAAGGAGCATTACTGAAAGTTACATGTCGGAATTTGAAAGTTAGTTCGATATTGTGAAAAAAGAAAAACTAAAAAAACCTGATTACCCAAATCTGTCGAGGATAATAGCGGTTTAATTAGGTTCCAGCACTTAGTATTAGGGGGCAAATGGAAAAAAGAAAGTAAATGCACCATTTTGGAAAGTAATTCAAAGGTTTCCGCTAGTAAATGAGACAGTTTGGAAAGTATTCTGACTGAATTGGATAGTAAACCGCAATCTGCATAGATCCACTACACAAAATCAAGGGGTGAGAGCATGCGAGGCTTGGCAAAAGGTTTAACGTATACCCTGAACAACTTGACGAAGAAAAAAGTGACATATGATTACCCGAATGAGGCATTGCAGCTGCCGGACCGCTTCCGGGGCATTCAGAAGTTTTATCCGGAAAAGTGCATAGTCTGCAATCAGTGTGCGAATATATGCCCGACAGATTGCATTGAGCTGACAGGCAAGAAGCATCCTGATCCAACGAAAAAAGGGAAAATCATTGATACGTATGATATTAATTTTGAAATTTGCATTTTGTGTGATCTTTGCACAGAGGTTTGCCCGACAGAGGCGATCGTGATGACGAATAATTTTGAGCTTGCAGAATACAGCCGCGATCAGCTGTTCAAGAATCTCGAGTGGCTTGATGAAAATGATGAGAATGTCAGGGAGGAGAATAAGGTGTGAGTATAACCGGAGAATATTTAGCCTTTGTCGGACTCGCAATAGTGGCAATCGGAGGCGGAATTCTCATGCTGAACGTGACAAAAGTGGTGCATATGGTGGTCTCGCTTGTGTTCACGTTTGTGAGTATTGCCGGTTTATATGTTCTTCTCTCGGCAGAGTTTGTCGCAGCGGTCCAAATCTTAATCTACTCGGGTGCGATTACCATCATCATGCTCTTTGGCATCATGCTGACACGTCATGAAGACGAGGATCAAGCGCATGCCGGCACAGTAAGAAAACTCCTCACATTTTTTGGAATTGCAGCCTTTGCGATCGTTATGTATCTCGGAATCTATGATTTGCAGCTCGGTGAACCAACGGCTAATCTGCATGTGAAAAATACGGAGCAAATCGGAATTTCCCTTTATTCGCATTTTGTCATTCCATTTGAGCTGACATCTGTTCTTTTACTAGTCGCGTTAGTAGGAGCGATTATACTTGCAAAAAAAGACGAGAATGAGGAGGACAAAAAATGAGCTCGATTCCTTTATCAGCCTACCTTGTTCTTGCGCTTATCCTTTTTTGCATTGGGCTTTACGGGGCTCTTACGAAACGAAATACGGTCATTGTGCTCATTTCCATTGAGCTCATGCTGAATGCCGCCAATATTAATCTTGTAGCTTTCAGCAAGTATGGCATGGTTCCTTCGATTACAGGACAAGTTTTTTCTCTCTTTACGATTACGATTGCAGCAGCTGAAGCGGCAGTAGGGCTTGCCATTCTATTTGCTTTGTATCGTAACAGGAGATCGGTCAATATTGATGACTATAATTCTATGAAGCATTAAAACCTCTAAACAAGAAGGGGATTGAATTACAATGATGCCATATGCCTGGATGATACCGCTGTTCCCGCTTGTCTCATTCCTCGCGCTGCTGATAGCCGGCAAACGCATAAAGGAGAGCAGTGCTTTAGTAGGAAGCGGGCTTTTGTTCCTTTCTTTTGCGGGCTCGCTCGCCGTATTGTTCGAACGGTTTACACAGCCAACCTATCAAGCTGAATCAGTATGGCTGACGGTCGGAGAACTTGAGCTGACAGCAGGCTTTGAAATTAATCAATTAAATGCATTAATGCTTGTTGTCGTTTCGCTTGTAAGTTTGGTTGTACATATTTATTCAAAAGGATATATGCATGGAGACGAACGTTTTCCGGTTTTTTATGCGTACCTTGGTTTATTCACCTTCAGTATGCTGGGTCTTGTGATGACCACAAATCTGCTCCAGCTTTATATTTTTTGGGAATTAGTTGGAGTTGGCTCTTTCTTGCTGATTGGCTTTTATTTTTATAAAGAAGAAGCAAAAGCGGCTGCGAGAAAAGCATTTATAATGACCCGGATCGGTGATGTCGGCCTCTTCATTGGGATGCTCCTCCTCTTTTGGCAGGTCGGAAGCTTTGAATATGACCAGATTTTCGCAAGTGTCGCAGATGGCATGATTCCACTTGATATGATTACGCTCATCAGCCTTCTCCTATTCATAGGCGCGATTGGAAAATCAGGACAGTTTCCGCTTCACTCCTGGCTTCCCGATGCAATGGAAGGGCCAACCCCCGTTTCAGCTCTGATTCATGCTGCGACAATGGTTGCAGCAGGCGTTTATTTGGTAGCCCTTATGTATCCTCTGTTTGCAGCAAGTGAAACGGCATTGCTTGTTGTTGCAAGCATCGGAGCATTCACTGCCATTTTTGCTGCAAGCATCGGCCTTGTGCAAAAAGACATTAAACGTGTACTTGCTTACTCAACGGTGAGCCAGCTGGGGTACATGATGCTTGCCCTCGGTTCTGCAGGGTATGTGGCAGGCGTCTTTCATTTAATGACACATGCTTTTTTTAAAGCCTTGCTGTTTCTCGCAGCGGGAAGTGTCATCCATGCTGTTCACACACAGAACATTGACGAGATGGGCGGATTGTGGAAAAAACTGAAAGCAACAGGTCCGCTGTTTCTAATCGGAACACTCGCAATAAGCGGAGTGCCGCTTTTCTCAGGGTTTTTCAGTAAAGATGAAATCTTAATCGCTGCATGGACACATGGAAATCCAGCTCTTTTCTGGCTGGCGGTTGCAGCGGCCTTTTTTACAGCGTTTTACATGTTCCGGCTTTTCTTTCTTGTGTTCACTGGACCAGCAAAATCAGACCTTTCCAAGGTAAAAGAATCACCGGCGACGATGCTGATCCCAATGAGCATTCTTGCGGTACTTTCGATTTTCTCGGGGTACAGCAACACTCCATGGTTTGGCACCTTTCTTGGAGATTGGCTGACAGACGGTTCACCGCAGCTTGGCCATGGACATATTGAAGGGCCGGCATGGATTATGTTCGTTGCCACTGGCGTATCCCTGCTTGGCATCGTCCTCGCTTACTTTATGTACAGCAAGCGCTCCATTTCGTCCGAAAAAGCAAGACAGCGCGCGCCGATGATTTACTTAGTCCTAAAAAATAAGTATTACATCGATGAACTATATGGAATCACCGTTATTTGGCTGACTAAAACCATTAGTTTCTTCTGCAAATACCTTGAAAAGTTCTTAGTTGAAGGAGCTGTGAAGGGGATAGCGGGGATTGTCAAAACAGCTGGAGGATTTGGTGCGAGGATGCAGAATGGACAGGTGCAAATGTACGGAACAGTGGCTTTCATCGGACTCGCCCTTATCCTTGTCCTATTTGCCTTCACAGGGGGAAATCTATAATGACATCCATTCTTCTAACAGCTCTCGTATTCTCTCCAGTCATCGGAATCATTGTCCTGGCTTTTATGAAAAACGATCAGGAAAAATCACTTAAACTTGTCGGCTTTTTAGCTACATTGCCTGCCGTTCTTTTATCAGGCATTATTTTTGCACAATATCAGCTTGGAAATGATTTGGCACGATTTACTGAAAAACATGAATGGATTTCATTCGGGCAATATCATGAGATGCAGCCTGGTGTGTTTACAGTTGATTATGAGCTTGGACTTGATGGCTTTTCACTGATTATGGTGCTGCTGACATCTATTCTTGCAGCTTTATCTGCAGCAGCATCCGTTTCAATCAAAAAGAACTGGAAAAGTTATTTTATGCTGTTTTTGCTTCTCGAAATCGGCATGCTTGGCGTATTCATGGCCCAAAATCTGATATTCTTTTTCATCTTTTTTGAGATTACGTTGATTCCAATGTTTTTCTTAATTGGAAAATGGGGCTACATGGCCCGTGAAAAAGCTGCGTATCAATTTTTGCTTTATAACGGATTTGGCTCGGCCATTCTCCTTCTCGTCATTATCCTGCTTTTTTCAAAAACAGGGACAACGAATATTGTGCTTCTGAGTCAATTATTAAATACACCGGACGTTCAGCTGATCGGTCCGATTTCAGAAGACTTTAAGCTGGGGCTGCTAATTGCCTTAATCGCTGCCTTTGGGGTAAAGCTCCCGATTTTCCCAATGCACACTTGGATGCTGCGCGTACATGTGCAGGCACCGCCGCCTATAGTCATGCTTCATTCAGGCATTCTTTTGAAAATTGGTGCCTTCGGTTTAATCAAATTTGGACTTGGCTTATTTCCGAATGAGTTTTCACAGCTAAGTACGATTTTAATCGTTCTCGGTCTCGTAAATTTACTGTACGGCGCGTTTTTAGCCCTCATCCAAACTGAATTTAAGATGGTACTGGCGTACTCCAGTATTTCTCATATGGGCATTGTGCTTATTGGGCTTGGAGCTTTAAATGAAGCGGGGATACAGGGAGCGATTTTTCAGGTCGTATCCCACGGGTTGATTTCAGCACTGCTGTTTTTCTTAGTGGGAGTGATAACGGAAAGAACAGAAACAACGCAGCTCGACAAGCTTTCAGGCTTGGCTAAGGCAATGCCGCTTACAGCAGGATTTTTGCTGGCTGGAGCCATGGCTTCGCTTGGATTACCGGGAATGTCAGGATTTATTAGTGAATTGACGGCGTTCATGGGGGTTTTTGGTGAGCATCCTGAGCTTGGAGCGATTGGAGCGATTGGGATTATCCTGACCGCAGCCTATCTTCTAAGGGCAGTCCTCTCGATTACATTTGGAGCTGAAAAAAAGGAAGAACACGCGCTATATGATATGAGGTGGTATGAGATTGTCCCAGTAACCGTCATGCTGTTTTTTATTGTATTAATCGGTGTTTATCCAAATGGACTTTCCGTTCCGCTGCAGCTTACGATCGAAACCATCATGAAAGGGATTGGGGGGTGATGAACGATGGATATGGAGACCTTGCTTAGCTTTAAATGGAATGTCATGATGCCGGAGTTCATCATTCTCGGAACGGCACTGCTGCTTTCAATCATAGATCTTTTCATAAAAGAGAACAAAAGCCGAAAATGGCTAGGGTGGATCGGACTGGCGGGAATTGCAGGCGCTATTCTGAGTCTTGCTTTGATGATTGGAACAGAAGACACCGTCATTCTTTATGACACTTTTGTACTGGATGCTTTTGCAAAAGCATTTAAGTTTATTTTATTGCTCGGCGCTGCGATCATTTTTTTACTGGCAATTGATTATGAACCGCGCGAAGGATTAAAAGAACGGGGAGAATTTTATTATTTGCTCACAGCAGCTCTTTTAGGTGCCATGATGATGGCTTCAAGCCGTGATTTAATTACACTGTTTGCCGGTCTTGAATTGCTGTCCATTTCTTCATATATTTTAGCTGGCTTGCGCAGAAAAAATCTCAAATCAAACGAAGCCGCACTTAAATATGTCATCAACGGCGGCATTTCAACAGCGATTACTCTTTTCGGAATGAGCTATATATACGGTTTGACAGGAACAACTAGCCTCACGGAAATGATTCCGCAGCTGAATTCATTGACTGAGTCTGGATATACCTTCATTGCAGGCGTTTCCTTCCTGCTTATCTTTGTTGGATTATCCTTCAAAATAGCAACCGTTCCTTTTCACATGTGGGCACCGGATGTATACGAAGGAGCTCCAACACCAATAACAGCCTTTTTAAGTGTCGTTTCAAAAACAGCAGGATTTATTATCATTTTAAGAATATCTTTATCGGTTTTCGGAGCGATTCCATCTGAAGACGGCATGCAGTCCATGTTAATGGTATTCCAAGGGTTTATTGCGATTCTCGCGGCAATCACAATGATTGTCGGTAACACCATCGCACTGAAACAAAAAAACGTAAAGCGCATGCTTGCATATTCCTCCATTGCACATGCAGGATACGTGCTGGTCGGCTTCGTCTCCTTTGGAGGCTACTTTTACTTTGATGCCATCTGGTTTTACTTGCTGTCCTATGTGATGATGAATCTCGGCGCTTTCGCAATTTTACAGGCTGTCTCCAAAACAGCAGGCACAGAAGATCTATCAGCATTTGCAGGTCTTTATCACAGATCACCGCTTGCTGGCATTGCAGTCACAATTTTTTTACTATCACTTGCTGGACTTCCAGGAACCGCGGGTTTTATCGGAAAAATAACCATTTTCATGAATGCATTTACGAACAGCACACCTCAGATTGTGCTTGCTTCCATCATGATCGCAACTACCGTAGTCTCTTACTTTTATTACTTCGGCATCCTCACACAAGTGTTTTTCAGAAAGAAAGAAACCGAGGAGCCATTTAAATGGAGCGCACCCCTTCTGATCGTTACAGTTATTTGTATGATTGCGACGATTTTGTTTGGAATTTTCCCGACAGTGGCGTTTGATTTTTTTAAGTTGAATATTTCATAAATCTGACAAGAATCTTTACAAAAATAACATCATTCCTTGTGCAAAATTTTATATAATAGAAGAGGTGTAAAAGCCTCTTTTTTTTATGTTTTTGTTAAAAGTGCTATACTTACGTTTAGAATAGCTGACTATAGGAGTTGAACCTATGCTTGAATTTAATCAGCAAGCATTGCTTGGCCTTTTGTCCCATCTCGTTTTCATTCCAATCACATGGTGGGCGCTGCAGGCCTTACATATTGAGAAAGCTATGAAAAAAGGGAAAGTGATGCAAGCGCGTGCACTGCTTATCCTGCTGACCATTGCCATCTCAGGCGCTGTAAGCAATTTTTTTCTCGATTATTTAATATGGTCCCGTCAGCTGCCTTTTTTATTTTAACAAGATTTTAGCAAAACAAGAGGCATCCGCTTTTGTTACGTTTAACTAATTAACAACAGGGGAATATGACCTACAGATTACAACAAGACAGCTTAAGGATTGTCTAACAATGACGACTTTTTCCACGTATACCAGCCTCTCAAACGGTAACAATGTTACTAAGGAGAGGAAGTGGCGGCGATGAAAAAAACAAGTCTGGCAATTATTATCTTTTTATTCTTTCTTACAGGTTCGGTTGTTGCACAAGCTATTGGATTTGAAAAAGATGAAGCTGAAATTAAAACTATTGTAGAAGGCATGGAAGCACAGGAAATTGATGTTAAGAAATGGTCCTTATACTCTAAAGAAATGATTTCAAATAATGATCGTTCTTTTGAGGAAATAACGAAACTTTTCCAAACTCAATTTCGTCATTATAAGTGGTCCGATGAACGTGCAGACGGCAAGCTACATAAAGCAACGGGAATCTTTTTTAACAAAAAGATCAAAGCTGTTGAAAAGCTTCAGATTCTTTCAACCGACACAAACGGTCAAAAACAATCGTATATCTTGTATGAGCTCAGTGGGGAAGGTTCAGGAAAAAATTGGACGAAAATTTATGAGTATGCGCAAGCTCAGAGTTTCGACATTTTCCATGAAAATCCTACAATTTTCACTTGTGTAAATGGACAGCTTGATGATAAGATGAGTAGTGTTTTGCATTTGAAGGTAAATGATTTGCTTAAACAATTTAACGCGGTGCCAGTTGAACAGCTTAAAGAAGAACAATTTGTATCGGTATCCGCACGAACGTCAGATTGGAATCATGAAATTCCAACAGATAAAGGCAGCATGAATATTCAAATTGCGCTCAGAGGCGCAGGATTGGGCGATAATACTAGCGTTACAGTAGGAACACCAATCATTACGTCTGAATATTAATATATAGAAATTGGGACGCGGAGGGGAAGACCTTGGAAAAAATCATCGTCCGCGGCGGTCGTAAGTTAAACGGTACAGTTAAAGTAGAAGGTGCTAAAAATGCCGTTTTACCAGTAATCGCTGCATCTTTATTAGCCAGTGAACAAAAAAGCATAATTTGTGATGTACCTACGCTCTCCGATGTGTATACAATCAATGAAGTGCTGCGCCATATAGGGGCAGAAGTCCACTTTGAAAATAACCAAGTGTTTGTAGATGCATCTAAAGAGCTAAATATGGAAGCTCCTTTCGAATATGTACGCAAAATGCGTGCTTCTGTTTTAGTTATGGGTCCATTACTAGCCAGAAATGGCCGTGCACGCGTGGCATTGCCAGGCGGATGTGCGATAGGATCACGTCCAATTGATCAACATTTAAAAGGCTTTGAAGCAATGGGAGCTTCAATTAAAGTTGGGAACGGATTTATCGACGCTGAAGTAAAAGGAAGACTTCGCGGTGCTAAAATCTATTTAGATTTCCCAAGCGTTGGAGCAACAGAAAACATCATTATGGCTGCGGCTCTTGCAGAGGGGACAACAGTCCTTGAGAACGTAGCAAAAGAACCGGAAATCGTTGACCTTGCCAATTACATTAATGCAATGGGCGGCAAAGTGCGCGGTGCCGGAACAGGTACAATTCGCATTGAAGGCGTAGAAACACTTAAAGGTGTTAAACATCACATCATTCCTGACCGCATCGAAGCTGGAACATTTATGGTTGCAGCTGCAATTACAGGCGGAAATGTATTGGTTCGCGGCGCTGTGCCCGAACACTTAACATCTCTGATCGCAAAAATGGAAGAAATGGGCGTACAGATTCTTGAAGAAGAAGATGGAGTTCGTGTCATTGGACCAGAAAAACTAAAATCCATTGACATTAAAACAATGCCGCATCCTGGCTTCCCAACTGACATGCAATCACAAATGATGGCATTGCTTTTGAAAGCCGAAGGAACTTCTATGATCACGGAAACTGTTTTCGAAAACCGTTTCATGCACGTGGAAGAATTCCGCCGCATGAATGGGGATATCAAAATTGAGGGCCGTTCTGTTATCATTAATGGTCCAGTTAATATGCAAGGTGCTGAAGTTGCAGCAACAGACTTACGTGCTGGTGCAGCGCTTGTTCTTGCAGGCTTAGTTGCTGAAGGCTACACTCGTGTAACAGAGCTTAAGCATGTTGACCGCGGATATGTTAACTTCCATGGCAAACTTGCAGCGATTGGTGCCGATATCGAACGCATCTCAGAAGAAAACACTGTGAAAACCGAGCAGGCTGTAAGCGACATGAACGCTTAATCATACGTACATTCTAAGAAGTTGGAGTCCCCGGATTCCAGCTTCTTTTTTATTTTTTGAAAAATACTTTATTAGTGTTGGTATTTTGCTTATCATTTATACATTGCAGTTCATGATTTTTTTGCATAATTTAGAGTGATCACGGATAGTTAAGTTTGGGCTTTTACAATTCGAAAGGCTCCTTTCTTAAAATTTGTTGCTATTAGAAAAAATGTAATGGATTGTAGCGGAAAGCAAGTGTCTGCAACGGAAATCCACGGGTGGAATCTACAGCCTAAAACAACTTTAAAAAAGCTTTTGCATAAAATAATCAGCAATGGACGACGATGAATGCGAAGGAGGGTTTTATGAAATTTATTACAGCTTTATTTTTAATTGTCGCATTTTCATTGTTCACATTTACGAGTGATTTGCTGTCGCTGCTGACAGGAGATTATATTGGACTGACATTTCGGCCAAATCCTGATTTTTCAGATTTGCTTTTATACAATGATATAAACTTGGATAGCAAATTTTACGTCGTGACAAAAATAGGCCATGCTTTTTACTTTTTTATTTTTACAATCATAATGACTTTTATGTACAGAATGCGAACAGCCATTTGGTGGGGAGCGGCTCTCACCGTTTCTTCAGAAATCCTTCAGCTGTATTTTATGCGGAGCGGCAGAATTGTTGATATGATGTATGATTTTTCAGGGGTAATCGCAGGAATTATTTTTTTAAGTGTCATTTCAGGTCCTTCAAAGCAGAAGCAATTTGTCGAAGGAAATCGGCGGAAAATGTAGAAATATACAAAGAGAGGTTATGAAGCAATCTTCAGATTTAAGAGTTTTTCAGTCATAAATGGTTGTCCACCTCCATACTATTGAGTAGAGACGGTAAACGACAATGCGATATGGAGGCTCTTAGATGAAATCAATGAAACCAATACTTTTAATTTTCGCTGGATTATTTCTCATTATACTAATGATCCCGACATTGTTAGTTGCGCCATTTATGAGCGGTACACAAGGTGAGCTAACCGAAGACCTTCAAGCCAAAAAGGAAAAGGAAGAACAAGTCATGCTGGGAAAATCAATTGTTGATGTACCGGTCTATCGCAGCAGCCTGGGCAAAACGGAAAACATTCCTCTTGAAGAATACATCATTGGCGTTGTCTCTTCAGAGATGCCTGCCACTTTTGAGGATGAAGCTTTAAAAGCTCAGGCCCTTGCAGCAAGAACGTATATAGTAAGACAGCTGCTTAATGAAGAGCCAATTGGTGTTCCAGAAGATGCAGTTGTATCCGATACGACAACACATCAGGTTTTCAAAAGTGATGCTGAGCTGAAAAAGCAGTGGGGCAAAGATTATGATTGGAAAATGAAGAAAATTTACAATGCCGTCGCCAGCACACAAGGACAGATCTTAACTTATGAAAACAAACCGATTGATGCATCCTTTTTCTCCACAAGCAACGGTTATACGGAAAACTCAGAAGAGTACTGGACGACACCGTATCCGTATTTAAAGAGTGTGGAAAGCCCATGGGATGAAAAATCGCCTGAATATTACGATCGAATCGCCATCAAAGTGAGTGACTTTGAGAAAAAACTCAAAGTAAAGCTAGGTTCAGGCGGAGAAGTTGGGAAAATCATTGAACGCACATCAGGCAAAAGGATTGCTCAAGTTGATATTAACGGCACAAAGCTAAACGGCAGAGAAATTCGCGAAAAACTTGGACTCCGCTCCAGTGACTTTACATGGGAGCTGAAAGGCGATCAAGTCGTCATCACCACGAAAGGCTTCGGCCACGGTGTCGGCATGAGTCAATACGGTGCAAACTTCATGGCCCAGGACGGCAAAAAATATCAAGACATCGTCAGCTACTATTATCAAGGCACCCAAGTAGCGAATGCAGAGCCATTTGTGACACAATTTACGGCTCGTAATTAAGGGAGAGTGCGGGGGATAAGATCCTCGCGCTTTTTTTTGTTTGGGGATTGGGGTGCAGCGGATTGGATCATAAGATGGTGATTTTGGATAATAAACCTTGGATTCTGGCAAATAAGCAGGCTCTAGCGGATCATAAGAACAGTGTTGTCGATCATAAGGCAGAGAAGCTGGTATCCGTTTTGGCTAGACTTACATATGTAATCGCATTCACGTAAAATCTCAAACATGAATACCCAAGTGCAGCTAAAAAAGGCTATTTAGGCGTTTGAATGTAGGGTTTCAGGTCAATAATTTGATGTTTTTGTATTGGAATGGGCAGGGTGCAGCGGGTCGATAGTAAACCTTTGCTTCCGGTTAATAAAGCGGCACTTGCCGCTAGTAAGAGCAGATTTTTTCAATAATAAGCTGATAACAAACAAAAATCCGATTCCCCAGAATCGGATTTCCTTCATTATTCCACTACACGCTTCCCGACAATCACTAAATCGCGTTCAATTCCATCCAGTTCAGCAACTCGCGGCATTTTTGCCCATTCTTCAAAGCCAAAGCGCGCGAAGAGCCGCAGGCTTGCTTCATTGTGTCCGAACACAAAGCCAAGCAATGTTTTGATGCCGAGTTCTGGACATGAATCAATGGCTTTTTGCAGGAATGTGGTGCCAATTCCTTTTCCGCGCACGTTTTGATCAATATAGATGCTGACTTCAGCGGTATATTGATAAGCTTGTCTGCCATAGAAAGATTCAAAGCTTAACCAGGCGACAATTTTTCCTTCATCCTCCATCACCCACAGCGGACGTTGGTCTGTGTGCTGATGGAACCAGCCCTCGCGATCAGCTACTGTAACAGGGCTCAGGTCTGCCGTAACCATTCTGCTGGCAATTGTAGAGTTATAAATGTCAACAATGACAGCCAAATCTTGTAAGACAGCTTTTCGAATAGGTAAACTCATAGAAGATCACTCCGCATCATTTAACTTTTGAAAGATAGTCGTAATAAATGAAGGACGCTTTGCAAAATACATAACCTTCATTAAATAGAAGGAAACAAGAACCCCGATTGCGTCCTTTATTAAATCAATCACTGTAGCAGATCGATAGGGAACAAAGTATTGATGAATTTCATCTGTTGCTCCGTATAAAATAGATATTATTGCAGCAGTTACACTTACTTTAGCAGTCCAGCTTTGATGAGCGGCAAACGCCAAAGCAATCAGCCAATAGAGAATTCCAAATTCTATTAGATGAAGAGACTCTTTCATTAAATGGTCAAATGAAAAAGGCGTCTTAATAATAGCATCCGCTGGCAAACTTGATAGAATCCAGATCAGGATCATATAGAAAATAGGTGCTAGAGTCAGCATCCATTTCAGTAAAGTATTTTTCATCCCCGTACTCCTTCAGATTGCTGATGGAACATAGTATACCATGTCTCAAATAATTATTTTTAAGATTGATACATATTTTTAAAAAAGACTGCAAAAAATAATATCTGAAATTTTTTAAATAGCGGTGTATATATTTTCAGAATTTTGTTCAGAATGATTGCTGAGGTGATGATAGAATGAGAGAGGAAGAAACTAAACGTACTTCTCAAAACTCGAAAATGCAAAAATTCTTCAGAAAGCGTTGGGTATTCCCAGCAATCTATTTAGTCAGTGCAGCATTGATTTTGACAGTCGTATTATGGTATCAGGCTTTAGGCAATGGCAATTCTGCTAATGAGGATATGATCGATCAAGGAACATCGTATCAAGATGAACCAACAGCAGAGGTTAACTCAGCAGTAGAAAATTTCAGTATGCCTGCAGTAGACTCTGACGCAGTATCGGTCATCCGTAACTTCTATGAAAAAGATGCATCAGCAGAAGAGCAAGAAGCAGCACTCGTTTCCTATAATAATACGTATGAGCCTAGCAAAGGAATTGACTTGGCTAAAGAAGATGGCAAGGAATTCGAAGTTGCAGCTTCATTAAGCGGTACTGTTACAAAAGCCGAAAAAGATCCTTTACTTGGACAAGTTGTTGAAATCGAGCATGAAAATGGTGTCACAACTGTTTACCAATCACTAGCAAGTATTACAGTTGCTGTTGATGACGAAGTAGAACAAAACGAAGTCATTGGACAAGCTGGAAAAAGCTTGATGAAAGAAGAAGATGGCGTACATGTTCACTTTGAAATCCGCAAAGACGGCACGGCTGTCAATCCATTAGATTACATGGATAAACCGCTTACTTCTTTAAACTCAGTAAATGCTGAAAAAGAAAAACCAGTTAAAGAAGAAGAAGAGCCTGCTAAAGAAGAGGACGCTAAAGAAGAAAAAGGCGCTGAAGAAGAAAAAGGCGCTGAAGAAGAAAAAGATGCAGAAAAAGGCACTGAAGAAAAAGGTGCTGAAGAAGATAAAGAAAAAGAAGATGCTGGTAAAGAAGGCAAAGAAAAAGGGAATCAAGAAGACCAATCTGAGGCTTCTGTCAGCACAAAAAACGCTTAATCTTAATAAGCAACAATATATAGATGTCTATCCAATAGGGGTAGACTATTTTTTTGTTCCAAGTTTTTTAATAACTCGACAAATTTCTCGGGAAATATCTAGTTGAGGAAAATGGAATATGAGGATTAACTGATGCGCTTTTGAAATTTGTTTAATACTGTTTCGAGGCTCAATTGTTACATTACCAATGCTTTCTTGCAGCAATTCATATTGAATAGATGTTTCGCCACAATGCTTAATTATATTTGAAACCATTTTTTCCACCGATCCTACACCAATTTCTGCACCATCCAAACGTGATTCAAGCTTGTCCAAGCTCGTATCCAGCTTATCTGATCTTTCATCGACCTAATCAAACTGGCTGTTCATTTGATTCATCATTTTCATAATAAGTGCTTCCACTTTTGTTTTCACCTCCTAAAATTTAGTGTATTACAGCATGGCTTCGAGCGGTTATTCTGCCATATTATAAAAAAATTCGCATAAATCCCTTGTCCCTCTTGACTTTTTAGCATATATCTTCACCCAAGCTAATAAAATGTTACAAACCTAACAAAGAGAGTGTATGAGGTGAGGGATCGTGAATATTTTTCGTAAACGCAGCAATGGTGGCATTATACATTCAGCTAAGCGGAAAATGGCTGCTGTAATTAGGTATGCGAGTCTCATTTCACACTTCTCACATCCATTTTAGGGAGGTCGAGTGGTGTGCACGATTACATCAAAGAACGTACTATCAAGATTGGAAAGTATATCGTGGAGACGAGGAAAACTGTTCGCGTGATTGCGAAGGAATTTGGCGTTTCTAAAAGTACTGTCCATAAAGATTTGACAGAAAGACTGCCTGAGATCAATCCTGAGTTAGCAAATGAAGTGAAAGAGATCCTTGATTATCATAAATCGATACGCCATTTAAGAGGCGGGGAAGCGACAAAGCTTAAGTATCGGAAGGAGGATATCCTTCAAGAAGAACCAGTAAAATAATAGAATGGCGTGTCTTATTTTGCAAAGAACGTGTCTTTCTTGCAATTTCGACAAATCCCAACAAATATAAACATGAAATTTTACAAATTCATACTTTTTTTAGTAATATATGATACAATATGAAATTAGGGCACAAAGTAGGAAATGCTGGGATTAGATTGCAAGGAGGATATGGAAAGAATGTTTGCAAGGGATATTGGAATTGACCTTGGTACTGCAAATGTACTAATTCACGTAAAAGGAAAAGGCATCGTATTAAACGAGCCATCAGTAGTTGCGCTAGACAAGAATACTGGCAAGGTTCTTGCTGTTGGAGAAGAAGCAAGAAGAATGGTAGGACGTACTCCTGGGAATATTGTTGCGATTCGTCCATTAAAGGACGGGGTTATCGCAGATTTTGAAGTAACAGAAGCTATGCTCAAGCATTTTATTAACAAGCTGAATGTGAAGGGCTTATTCACGAAACCGCGGATGCTGATCTGCTGTCCGACGAATATTACTTCTGTTGAACAAAAGGCCATCAAAGAAGCTGCTGAAAAAAGCGGCGGAAAACACGTATTTCTTGAAGAAGAACCAAAGGTTGCTGCAATTGGTGCAGGCATGGATATTTTCCAGCCAAGCGGAAATATGGTAGTAGACATTGGCGGTGGGACGACAGATGTCGCAGTCCTTTCAATGGGCGATATTGTCACCGCCTCTTCTATTAAGATGGCTGGGGACAAGTTTGATATGGAAATTTTGAATTATATTAAAAAAGAGTACAAGCTGTTGATTGGAGAACGTACGGCTGAGGATATCAAAACACAAGTAGCAACAGTATTCCCAGGCGCACGCAACGAAGAAATCGCCATTCGCGGCCGAGACATGGTATCTGGCTTGCCTCGAACCATTACAGTTAATTCTGAAGAAGTTGAAGGCGCATTACGTGAATCTGTGGCTTTAATTATTCAAACAGCAAAAAGCGTATTGGAGCGCACCCCGCCGGAACTTTCAGCGGACATCATCGACCGCGGCGTGATCTTGACTGGAGGCGGAGCCCTTCTTAACGGTCTTGATCAGCTGATGGCAGAAGAATTAAAGGTACCCGTTTTAATAGCTGAAAATCCAATGGATTGTGTCGCAATCGGAACAGGCATCATGCTTGACAACGTCGATCGTCTGCCAAGACGCAAGCTTGGATAATACTTAATTGGAAAAGGATCAGTTCTTGGACTGGTGCTTTTTTATTTTTTCAATCTTCCTATAAACCTTTCGACATTCCAGCCGATTTTAAGAGTGTACCTTTAAATTATTATTAAGATTTATAAAATCATACTGTGATATTTCCAATTGTCAGATATAATAAAAATAGAAAATACTGTCGAAAAAAGAGAGAAAGGCTCTCTATGAGGTGAATAGATGCTAAGAGGTTTTTATACGGCGACTGCAGGCATGCTTGCACAGCAGCGCAGAACAGAAATGCTGTCCAATAATTTAGCCAATGCGAATACACCCGGATATAAATCAGATCAGGCAGCAATGAAGGCATTTCCAGAAATGCTGCTGAAACGAGTAGAGGCTGATAAGGTTCCCGTCCAAAACGGACAAAGCTTCGGCACAGCTAGTACGGTAGGATCTTTAAATACTGGGGTGTACCTTCAAGAAATGATTCCTCAATTTACTCAAGGGGATCTTCGTGAAACGGGATTATCCAGTGATCTTGCATTAGTAGAGGAAATAATTCCGGTTAACGGGGAAACGAATACAAAAGGAATGCTGCTCTTCACTGTGCAAACCCCAAATGATGGACTGCGTTATACTCGCAACGGACAGTTTACCCGTAATGAAAACGGTCAGCTTACACTTGCAGGCAATCCTGTTCTCGGAACAAATGGGCAACCCATTACAGTTGCATCCGATCAATTCGAAGTGACTCCAGATGGAACGGTAAGAGTGGACGGTATCGATCAGGCTCAGATTGAAATTGTGTTTGCAAATGATACGAGAACATTAATCAAAGAGGGAAATGGACTTTTCCGTGCGGAAGATGGCTTGCCGAGTGCGGTGGATAATCCTGAGATTTCGTATCAGCTTAAGCAAGGCTTTGTGGAAGGTTCAAACGTTGATGTTTCAAAAACGTATACAGAAATGATGACAGCATACCGCGCCTTTGAAGCGAATCAAAAGGTGCTGCAGGCTTATGATAGAAGTATGGACAAAGCCGTGAATGAAATCGGCCGCTTAAGATAATAGGGGGATAAACATGCTACGTTCGATGATCACGGCAACAAACACATTAGGTCAGCTCCAAAAACAGCTTGATCTGATTGGAAATAATATGGCGAACATTGATACACAAGGATATAAGCGGACACAGACCGGATTTTCAGAGCTTCTGCAACAGCAAGTAGATAATGCAGGACTTGAAGATAATCCTGCCGGAAGATCAACGGCTCTAGGCATTCGTTCTGGAGTTGGAGCCATGGTATCGGGGCAAACTGTTTTTACTCAAGGCGGCATTAAAGTGACAAACCGTGAACTTGATTTTGCACTGACAAAACCAGGACAATTTTTGCAGGTTGAAGCAGACGGCAAACTTCAATATACGCGTGATGGCGGACTTTATTTAAACCCTTCGGAAAATGGGCAGCTGCAGCTTGTATCCTCAGAAGGGCACGCTGTGCTTGATGAAAATCAAAATCCGATCTTTTTTGCTGACAATTTTAAAAATGTAACTTTATCAGCAGATGGCAGATTATCAACTGTACCCCGAAATGCAGCGGACTTTCCTCAATCCGTACAATTAGGCGTTGTGAGTGTTAATCAGCAATCTATGCTTGAAAAACAAGGCGGAAATCGGTACGCTTTAAATGAGAATGCACCAAACGGAACCATCTCATTCCTGAACCCGGACCAAATTGGGCTTCAGCAAGGTGCTCTTGAATTATCAAATGTGGATCTATCAAAAGAAATGACTGAATTGATGGTATCCCAGCGATCTTATCAGTTAAACTCGAAATCAATTACAATGGGCGATCAAATGCTCGGCTTGATAAACAGCGTCAGATAACAAAGGGGTTTTTACAATGAGTACAAACGAACAATCTCGCGAACAAGTAAAACAAGCAAAAAAAACGGAAGAACGTAAGCGTAGAATCAGGATTCGTCTCATCCCGATCTGGCTGCGAATTGTTTTAGTGCTTTTCTTTATGGCCGTCGGAGCTGTATGCGGCGCGATGATTGGATACGGTGTACTCGGTGACGGAAAACCAACAGATGCTCTAAAAATAGAAACGTGGCAGCACGTCTTTGACCTAGTCGAAAAAGAATCCGAAAAATAAGGAGGGTTAATCCCTCCTTTTGTTGTATAATAGAACTAATAGGTTGTACTAGGAGGAGGTACTAAAATGTTAGACATCACACAAATCAAAGAAATCATCCCGCACCGCTACCCGTTCTTGCTCATCGATCAAATCCTCGAGGTAGACGAAGGCAAGCGTGCGATCGGACTGAAAAATGTAACAGCAAATGAAGAGTTTTTCAATGGCCATTTCCCAGACTATCCTGTCATGCCAGGTGTCCTGATCGTAGAAGCGTTAGCCCAAGTCGGAGCAGTGGCCATGCTCATCAAAGAAGACAATCGCGGCCGCCTAGCCTTCTTCGCCGGCATTGACAACTGCCGCTTCAAAAAGCAAGTAAAACCAGGCGACCAGCTCCGCCTCGAAGTCGAAATCAGCCGTTTACGCGGTCCAATCGGCAAAGGCAAAGGCATTGCAACAGTAAACGGTGAAGTCGTCTGCGAAACCGAATTGACATTTGCTCTTGGGGATAAGAAGGAATAGTTTGAGTGAAGGCGATCCTGTTTTGGGGTCGTTTTTTTTGTTGGTTTTGAATTAGGGGGTAGATGGAAAAAAGAAAATAAAACGCTCAAATCTGAAAATAAAACCATGGTTTTCGCAAATAAAAGAGACATATTCGAATGTTAGAATCCTATTTTTGAAAATAAGTCTTGATCCAGCATGAAACAAAGTAGCAAAACAAGCTGATTCTAGACCAATTGAAAAGAAAAAGCTTAAATAGCCAAGTGCATCTAGGAAAAAGCATTTATTTGAACGTAATAACAAGGCTCAAGGAAAAGTGATATTCGGTTCTGCAATAGTCTTGTAAATAGGGTATATATGGAAAAATGAAAATAGAACACTCAAATCTGAAAATAGAACCAGGCTTTTCGCAAATAAAAGAGGCATATTCGAAAGTTAGAATCCTATATTTTGAAAATTAGGCTCGATCCAGCGTGAAACAAAGTAGCAAAACAAGCTGATTCACGACTAATTGAAAAGAAAAAGCTTAAATAGCCAAGTGCAACTAGCAAAAGCATTCAGCTAAAATTTTTCCTTTAATAAAGGTATTTATAGATTAATATCGAAATTAACAAAGTCAATAAAGAGAAGGAGTGATCATTTGATTAAAAAAGAACAAAAGTTACCTATAAAAATACGAAAGTTGCAAGCTTTACTTAGACGGTTGCCTTCCCATCATAAAGAAAGAAGCAGAATTGAAGGCGAATATGCAAAAAGTATGGCTGGATACCGTGGTGAGAATTCAATTGACTACCACCTGACGCCATACTTAAGCAAAGAGTTCCTTGTTTTGCATGACATTCGCCTATTAAAAGATGAAAAGAACTATTTTCAATTAGATATTCTGCTGCTTACAAGAAGCTATCTTTTAATTCTTGAAGTAAAAAACATGAGCGGTACACTTTGTTTTGATCAAAAATTTCAGCAGTTAATCCGAACTATGAATGGAAAGGAAGAAGCATTTCCAGATCCCATTCTACAAATTAAGAAGCAGCAGAAAAATCTTCGAAAATGGCTTTCAGAACAACATTTTCCTGATATCCCCATCTATTCATACATCGTCATCAGTAACCCCTCAACTATTCTTAAAACGATTCCAACATACTCAGAGAATGTACTAAAAAAAGTGATTCATGCAGGTGCACTGGAAGATAAAATTCAATTCCTCTCTTCCCGTTTCATCGAAAATATAATGACAATTAAAGAATTAAACAAGTTATCCAGACTACTGATAAAACGCAATACCCCCATTAATCCCAACCTTCTTCAACAATTTCAAATTCCTTTTTCAGAAATTATTACCGGTGTCCATTGTGTAAAGTGTTTTTCAATCCCAATGAAGAAAATCAGCGGCAGCTGGATTTGTATGAGATGTCAGCACACAAGTAAAGATGCACATATCGCATCTCTTCAGGATTACGCTTTATTATTTGGGCAAACAATAACAAATAAAGATATGAGGGAATTTCTTCATCTTTCCTCGCCGTCCTCTGCATCAAGGATATTAATGACCATGAACCTCGAATACACAGGCAGCTACAAATACCGTAAATACCAACTCCCATTATAAAAAATACGTTTACAAATCCCCAACCGTGGTAAATAAAAACTATAACGGCCGTTTTTGACAAATTTCAGCACGTATAATCTCAAGTATTCTGGACATCCTAACCACGACCGAAGAATGAATAAAAATCTGGTCTAATAAAGGAAGGAGCATGACCATGAATAAAAAATGGATACTTAAAATTTCAGGTTCACTATTTGCAGCTATGCTGATTGCAGGCTGTGCGGACGATCAGGATCCAGCACCGCCGGAAGATAACATGGAAGAAGAAGCTCCAGAAGAAGAAACACCTCCTGCTGAAGAAGAAACAGAACAAGATATGGAGCAGGATATGGAAGAAGATATGAAGGAAGATGAGCACCAAATGGAAGAAGATATGGATATGGAAGACGAAGAGAAAAATCAATAATAAATCAAAAAGTCCCTTCACACTTGAGGGGACTTTTTCACGGATAATTCTCTTTGTTCATTGAGTTTTTGTTTGAAAGCCTGTACCAGGTCTTCGCCGTTCAACCCTTTATCAATCAGATCACCGAGCAATTTTTCAGGTTCATGCTTTGATTTTCGTGCAAGCATGCGCCCCTCGAATAAAACAGAAATATGTTTTTCCAGCACCATGATGGATTTAATCATCGCCTTAATCTCTGCGGGTTTGTTGGTTTTTTTTGAAATGGTTACATATAGAGGCAGTTCATTTTTTTGCTGTGAAAGCAATTCAAATGATTCAAGCTGTTCTTTTTCTAACAGGGCCTCAATCATCCAATGATTTTCCCCATCTTCTTTGTTGATAATCAGGCCGTCTGTCAGGGCGACATCTTCTAAACGGCTGCCTTCGTCTCCATGCATTTCAATGGTCAGCCCCACGAGTCTAAACGTTTTCATAAATACCCTCCTTGGTCCAGTGTATCGTTCCTATTTGGTTATTGTTACATTATACCATACAGGAATGATGTAGCACCAAAGGTAAGGGATGAGCCGAATTATTCAATTATGTTAAAAATGTGTTCGATATTCGAAATGAGTAATTCTTCAACATGTTTGCGAGTTTTTGATTTCAAGAGTGTCACTCGTTCAATTTATTCGAGTAAATGAGGTGTTTTTACTAAATAATCACTGCAAGATTGGATTCTGTTTCATAGCGGGCGTAAACCTCGTGAAAAATGGGATTTTCCTTTTCAATTCTGCCAAGCAGATGATCAATGCTGACATTAAATGCATTGCTTAAGGAAATAAGGTAGGAAAGTTCGGGAGCTTGTTCACCTTTTTCCAGACGGATAATAACGGGCGGGACACATTCATCCGCTCAGCTAATTGCTCCCTGAGACCAGCCGAATTGATTTCGATAAAATTTGATGTTCATCTTAAGTGTTTCCAGTTCATTCATTTGGATTGCACCTTCATTTCCGTTGTGCTAGCACTTTACTCATATCGTAAAGGAGCTATAGTTCTAATAGAGAACAGATAAATAATTGTTCAAATAATGAACAAAAACAGAAATATGAACGAAAGAAGAGCATTTTTGAACTATTAATAGGAAAAAAGAGGTAATGTGCATTAAATTACAATTTATTACAAAATATGAGCAAATATGCCTAATTTTCCGTATTTTCAAAGAACTAATAATTTGTTATGTTCAAATAGTAAAATTCAAGAAATGAGGCTGATGCATGGAAACGTTCAAATTAAGAACAATTACGGTAAAAGACTTGCAAGTGACAGGTGAAGTTGTATTGGAAAGGTTTGAAGATACACCGCTCTTATTGAAAGTAGGGGAATTGATCGCAGGGAAAACGAAGTATTACCACTTTCACGTTTATAGGGAATCAACCGTTGAAATATTATATGAAACAAAAGACAAGCTTCAAATCGTAAGAATACAATTCAATCTGCAAGAAAATCGATTGTCGATCAAATCTTTTGAATGGGTGGAGCAGGCAAATCGTTATGAAGAAACCGCCATTCAAAAAGAACTCATCGAATCTCCATCATTTCAATCCATTCTCCAAAGCATCAGCTTTTCAGGAAAAGAACAGCAATCCTATTTATTTCACACTTTTAGAAAATAGCAAGACGCACGATAAATTGTTTTAATTTTACTTCTAAAAAAAGAAATCCCGCTATGAAAAAATGAATTTTCACATTGTAAAACTTGATTTTCAATATTTTCCCTATTTTCAACAAACCGTTACAATAGTCCTGTAAGCTAAACGGAAGGAGGAATTAGGTGATTAACTCAGTCACACTAGTCGGCAGATTAACAAAAGATCCAGAAATGCGGTACACGGCAGAAGGGGCCCCTGTAGCCAATATTACCCTTGCAGTCAGCCGATCGTTCAAAAATTCATCAGGTGACATGGACACAGACTTCGTCAATTGCACCCTATGGAGACGCACCGCAGAAAACACAGCGAACTACTGCCGTAAAGGCTCGATCGTCGGAGTATCCGGACGAATTCAAACCCGTAACTACGAAAACTCAGAAGGCCGGCGCGTCTATGTCACAGAAGTCGTCGCAGACTCGGTGCGCTTCATGGGCGGCAAAACCCGTGAACTTGCAGTAACCGAACAATAATAACCCCACGATTTTCCTCTCAGAGACAGAATCAATGAAATCCCCACTTCCCCACTTAACTAGCCAGATCTCACTGGCTAGTTCTTTCTTAAGATTAGGAAAGTAGGCTATAATAAAATAAAGAAAGCGAGGTATCATTGCATGAATGAAGAGCTGCTAAACCGAATTCTCTCTGGTATCGACGGAATTACAACGGAAGTATCAGAGCTGAGAACAGAATTGAAAGCAGAAATATCAGAGCTAAGAACTGAATTCAAATCAGATATGTCAGAGCTGAGAACAGAATTAAAAGCGGATATGTCGGAGCTGAGAACTGAGATCAAATCAGAAATGTCAGAGCTGAAAACTGAGCTGACAACAGAATTCAAAACAGAAATGTCTGGATTAAGAACGGAAATGACAGAAGAATTCAAAACAGAAATGTCTGGATTAAGAACGGAAATGACAAAAGAATTTAAAACAGAAATGTCTGGATTAAGAACGGAAATGACAAAAGAATTCAAAACAGAAACTTCTGGATTAAGAACAGAATTAGTGCAAGAAATGGCAATCCTCGAAGGTAAGCTTGATGATAATGAAGTGAACAGTAAGAACAGAGATAAGATGATTCTAAAGGCGATTACAGAACTAGAAGACAAGGTGAATGAAAATGAGAAAAAGAGCGAGGCAAGAGACACCATGCTTCTAAAAGAATTTTCACATCAACGGCTGGAGATCGAGTATCTAAAGAAAAAATCAGCGGAGCATGACCTGGAAATATTTAAATTGCATGAGTAGAATCAGCCTTGAGTGAGAGGGTGATTTTTTTTGAAATCCTCTAATTAGGAGGTATATGGAAAAAAGAAAGTAAAATCAGCAATATGGAAAGTATGCAATGGATTTCCGCAAGTAAAAAGGGCATTCCGGCAAGTAACAATCACATTTTTGAAAGTAAGACCTGGTTCAGACTGAAAACAGACATCATGCACAAGCCATTTCATACTCCATTCGATACAAAAGCTTTAATTCCCAACTGCATCTTGAAAAACCGCACAATCCTTCCGAACCCCTTATCTCACCATACAAAAAAACCAGCCCGTAAAGCGAGCTGGCCACCAATCTATTTCCCAACCTTCTTCAAAATCAACTCATACAACTTCTTCCACTCGTCACTCTTTGTTTCTTTCTTTAATTCTTCTTTTTTCTTGCTCAATGTCGCGCGCCTCCTAGCTCATGGAGAGGGTAAAGAGCTCTTCCAGTTCGTCTGTGGACAGCTCTGTGATCCAGCTCTCGCTTTGGATAATTTCATCGTTCAGGGATTGCTTTTTGTCCAGCATGCCGTCGATTTTTTCTTCGATGGTGCCGGTTGTGATTAGCTTGTGCACGTGAACAAAGCGGCTTTGACCAATACGGTAGGCGCGGTCTGTCGCCTGGTTTTCAACGGCCGGGTTCCACCAGCGATCGTAGTGAACGACGTGGTTGGCAGCTGTCAAATTCAGTCCGGTTCCGCCGGCTTTCAGTGACAAAATCAAAATTGAAAATTCTTTGTTCTGGAACTGTTCCACCATCTTGTCGCGCGCCGCTTTAGGGACACTGCCGTTTAAGAACAAGACTTTTTCTCCAAATTCATGCTCAAGCAGGGACTTAATCATTTCGCCCATGCCGATATATTGCGTGAAAATCAGACAGCTTTCTTCTTGCTCGCGAATGGCAGTCACAAGCTCAAGAAGTTTCTCAATCTTATGAGATCGCGTCGTCACAGATGTAGCCCGTTCCTCTTTCAAATACAGCGCAGGATGATTGCAAATTTGCTTCAGCTTCCCAAGCATCTTCAAAATCAAAGCCTTCCGCTGCATTCCAGCAAGCTGCGATACCTGATCAAAGGTATCCTTAACCAGCTGCTCATATAGAGAAGCCTGCTCAACCGTAAGCGGGATATACTCTTTCTGCTCCTGCTTCTCAGGCAGATTCAGCGCTACCTGTTCATCACGCTTCGTTCGGCGCAGCAGGAACGGCTTAATCAGCTGCTGCAGGTTTCCGATAATTGCAGGATCCCGATCCTTCTCAATCGGGAGCACAAATCGTTTATGGAAACTATGCAAGCTGCCAAGAAATCCTGTATTGATAAAATCAAATATCGACCATAATTCCGTTAAACGATTCTCCATCGGCGTTCCTGTCAGGGCGATATGATGTTGGCCCTTCAACTTCCGTATCGCTCTGGACTGCTTCGTGTGCGCATTTTTAATGTTCTGTGCTTCATCCAAACAAATCGTGCTCCACGTAACAGAAGCAATCTCTTCATGATCCGCGTGAGACAGGCCGTATGATGTCAAAACAATATCCGTATCGGCCAGCGATACATGAAAATCTTCACCCTTTGCCCGATTTGGACCGTAATGAAGATGAACCTTCAAACTAGGAGCAAACTTCTCAATTTCCTTCTGCCAGTTACCGAGAACCGACGTTGGAGCAATAATTAAGAACGGCGTCTCACGCTTTTCATGCTCCATTACATATGTGAAATAAGCAATCATCTGTATCGTTTTGCCGAGCCCCATATCGTCCGCTAAACAAGCGCCAAAATGGAACTTCCGGAGAAACAGCAGCCAGTCAACGCCTTGCTGCTGATAAGGACGCAGTTCACCTTGAAAAGAAGAAGGAACCTCGTACTCAGGAATATCCTTAATTTCCGTCAGCTGACGAAGCATCGACTTCATTTGGCGGCTTAGTTCAATATGAATATTAGCAAAAGCCCTTGAATCAAGAACTTCATCATCAATATCACGCGTCTCAGCAAGTTCCTGCTGCAGAATATCAGAAAAGTGCAATCCTTCTTTTTCAGCTTTTTTCAAAATCGATTGCACATGTTTAATAAAAGCAGGATCAAGCTTGATCCACTGTCCTTTAAAATTCACAAGACGGCGGTTATCATTTACCATTCCCATGAACTCTTCTTCGCTCATCTCAACACCATTCGTTGCGAAGCGCCAGTTGAAATCGATAAGAGAGTTCATTCCGACAAAGGATTGTCCGCGCGGGGCCGACGACATCTTCGCCTTCAGCATGACTTTTGAATCACGGACAACTTGCCACCATGATGGCAGAAGGATTTCCACTCCGGTATTTACAAACGTTTCACTTGCACTTGTTAAAAAGAGCCACGCCTCATCCTCGGTAATATGTGTGTTGCCGTTTTGAAAAGAAAGCCAAGGCACAATTTCCTCAAAGCGCTGCTGCTCACGTTCAATCCTGTCCATATAACCTCTCCAAGGTGTCGGCAAATCCTTTAACCCTTGAAAAAGATGAAATGAATCGGGATTTTTCCGATCACGTAAAAACAGTTCAAGCTTCCAATCGTCACCATCGTAATCAGGCTCATTTAAACGAAGTCCAATCGTAAACGGTGCATCATCAATCAAGAAGCCAATTTTCTCAAGCCAGTCACGTTCATCAAGAAAATGACCTTCAAATTTCTCGGTCGCGGCATAAGCATTCACAATGTCACTCCATGCACGTCCAAGGTCTGGATTTCGATCAATTAAATCATTCACTGCTGCTGACAGCCAATCTGCCGTAAACCCTTCAAGCTCACCCTTAGTGTCTCTCCACCCAAATGCACCATTTTTCCAGCGCTCAAAATCAGGCATAAATTCGCCATTCACAATACAGTCGTAAATCGCTTCAGCCGCATCAATCAGCGGGACGGCATCGCCGCTGTACTCAATATCAGCAAGCGAATTCGTCGTATCTTTTCCGATCAGCTCTACCATCATCCAGGGAGAAAGCAAAAACGAAGGGACACCGATATAACTCACATCTTCAAGCAAGGATCCAAAGAAAGAGGATTCATGCCAAGTGAACAAGTAGCGCCGCATATGATTTGTTCCGAGCGTTTTCTCATCCTTTGTCGTGCACCATACGTAAAAGTGAAAATTCTCGATTTGTTCCGTATGGACAGAAATCTTCAAATCATTCAGCATGAATCAACTTTCCTCTCTTCAGCTCCTCTTGAAAAGCACGCAAGCGCCGATGCTCATGTGAAAGCTTTTCAAGATAGATTTCAAATTGTGCCTCATTCTTTGCTTTCTTATATAACGTGCGCGCTTTTTTTAAATAACGCACTGCAAGTTTATAGTTGCTTCTCGTCCGCATCGAAATCTCCTGGCGAATCGCATGATGATAAATCGTCAGAAGCGACTCAGGACTTTCCTTCTCTACAACCTTTAACAAATCCCGGTCAATCTCATACAATTCATACCCAAGCAGCAAATGAAGCTCTGCCCATGTCCTGAATTGCTTTCGATTCACGAGAAAATGATGATACTCCGCATAGCTGAATGGCAGCGTATTGCGGCAGGCATTTTCATAGATACGCTCATCCTTCGTTTGGAGGGAATACTCGGCCAGCATATCAAGGAAAAATCGAGTTGAACGGCGCTTTTCTTCATATGGAATATCAGAGTTGAGAAAATCATCAGACTTTCCAAGCAAATACGTGAACCATTTCGCTGCGCGCTTCCAATTCTTCCGTGAAACAAGATCACCAACCCAATCAAATAAAATCGGAAAAGCACCAGTGTTAAACGTCTTCATCTTTTCAAATAACGCATCATCATCACCCTGCAGAAAATCCATATGAATGAGAGCAAGATGATATTCAGGATTCGATTGTTCACTTAGCTTTTCATGAAGCCAGCTAATTTCCTTCTCAATCCATTTCTTCCGGTTGAGCAGGCTGAGCCAAAGCATACGATAAAGACTGATCCGTTCAAATTGCAAATATTTACTGCCTTCAAGCAGATGATGAAAAACCTCTATGCTTTCCTCCAAAAGAGGATCAAGAGAGAAAGGCAAAGCAAATTTCCGCATCTCTCTAAGTTCATTTGTAATGGCATCAATACATTCTTCAAAATAAGAATGATACAAATTGTGTAACAAATTTTCATTTGGTTTCGTCTCATTAAGTATCTGAAGCATGTAGAACAATGTCGTCAGGTTTGCGTGTATAAGATAAAACCGTCTCAGGTCCGGATTTTTCGGAGCCTTCCGCTTCAAAATCGGATAATAATGATTGTACAAGCTTTGAATTTGCTGTACATTACGAGGACGATTCTGGGACCAGCGCTTATATTCAAAATCGAAAAATGAAAGCCAGCTTTGTAGGGAATCATCCTGCCAGCTCACAGAAGGAATCATCTGGCTCGCAGGCTTAAGCTGCGCTAAAATCGCCTGCTGTGTCATGGCATTCCAAGCGTCCATAAATGTACCGACCCGTTCAACACTTGCATATAAATAGAGAAAAGCTGCCATGACATGACGGCATGGAAAAGCAGCGGGACAAGAACACGAGCTCATCGTAAAAAAATCAAGCTCAATCACAACTTTAACTGGCGTCACATCCTGAACATTGGCACTCACTGTATGTCCATCAATTTTTACATTGTACACGCTGCCCTGCCGATACAGCATCAGCCCTTTTTTCACAAGATTTCGATCGTCTTCTAACTTAGGCGAAAGCTGATCCTGCAGCTGCTCACCCGCATGCACGATCAACTCTTTATCCAGTTCATGCTGATGCATGGCACACCGCTCCTTTTTTAAGTAATAAGAAAGTATAAAATATTTCGCTTTTATGTCAAGTTCCATCGCTTAACTCCTCGGCCAGAACAAAATCCCCAAAAGTCAAAATCGGACTTTTTGTGTGATTTTTTATCTGTCTGTCGGAGCTGACCAGGCGATTCCGCTTTTCTTAGTCAATTCTTTTATTATAACTGATAATGGATGAAGGATGAAAGGGAAGAGGGAATTTGCCGGTAAGGTTTAAAGTTAAGAAAATTCGGGGACATAAATGATAGTTCGACACGAATGGTATAAATGGCAGTTGTCCGATGACAAGAAACGCAGTATAATTTGTATGTTGTATAAAATTGTAAAATCACAAGAAAGGAAAATTTGTAGAATGAAAGAAAACAGCATTAAACAAGAAGAACTTCTGCAAATTTTAATGCACGCTTACCAAAAAGGCGAGCATTCAAATGAAATAACCACCAAAGAATTGCTTGATGAGCTAATTCTTCAATTTAGAAAAGTATACGCATCTTAATAGATTTTGACCGAAAAAAGTCCGCAAATTCAGATTTGCGGACTTTTTTCGTCACTATATGACAAAAGTTCTATTAAACTAATAGGTATAGCCCCCGATATATTAATCGTACACAAAAAAGTTTTAGACATATATCGACAGTTTTCGAGGGGGACTATTACAAATGAGCCAATGGATGACACCAGAAGAAATGGAACGCAAAAAAGAACTGAAAAAGCGCATGCTGTCAGTCACTATTCCGTTTTTCACAATATTACTTACAGCAATTGTAACCGTTTTAATAAATGGTCTATAATAAAAAAGGAGATTCGTTTTTTGCGAATCTCCTTTTTTTAATGAACAAAAAATTAATACACAATTTACAAATCCCTGTTATAATTGTCATTATTGTCTTAAAAATGATAATAAATGACAAAAAATAAGAAATATATCACGTTTAATGTAAAAATATGTAGCTAACAAATAGGTCTTTTATTATAATAAGCTTTGTGTTTTTTTATTACATAAATTAAATGGAGGTCAACATGGAAGAAACAATCAGTTTGAAAGAACTGTTTCAAACCTTAAAGAAACGTCTTTCTCTCATTATTATTATCATGGCAATCGCCGCAGCCACTAGCGGAATTATTAGTTACTTTATTCTAACTCCCATCTATCAATCTTCTACCCAAATTCTCGTGAATCAAGCAAAAAGTGATCAGCAGGCATTCAACCCTGGAGAAGTGCAAACCAATCTTCAATTGATTAATACGTATAACGTAATTATTAAAAGTCCTGCGATTTTAGATAAAGTCATTAAACAGTTAGATTTAAACATGACAAGCGGACAGCTAAACGAAAATGTTGCTGTAGCGAGTGAGCAAAATTCACAAGTTGTCACTATTTCTGTGCAAGATGAAGATCCTAAGCAAGCAGCAGAAATTGCAAATTCAATTGCAACTGTTTTCCAAAAGGAAATTGCAGCAATTATGAACGTAGATAACGTAAGCATTCTATCAAAAGCTGATTTAGGTGTAGATCCTTCACCAATTAAACCAAAGCCCGTATTGAATATAGCTATAGCAATAGTTGTGGGTCTAATGACAGGTGTGGGACTAGCGTTTCTTTTAGAATACCTAGATAACACGATTAAAAATGAGCAAGACATTGAAAAACACTTAGGCTTGCCAGTATTAGGGGCAATTACCCGCATTGATATGGAACAAGAAATGAAAGATCAAAAGACAGCAGGAAATAAGATCACTAGAACAAGAGGTGAGTCCATTGGCTCGTAAAGATCGTAAACAAATGTTTCAATTGCAAAGCAGAAGTTTAGTTTCGATGACTACACCTAAATCACCAATAGCTGAGCAATATCGCACAATCCGCACAAACATACAGTTTTCAACGGTAGATGAAGAAATAAGCTCTATGATTGTTACCTCTGCCGGTCCAGGTGAGGGAAAATCAACAACTGCAGCAAATCTTGCAGTAGTGTTTGCACAACAAGGAAAAAAAGTTCTTTTAATAGATGGAGATCTGCGTAAACCAACTGGACACTATACCTTCAAGGTTGATAATCATGTAGGACTTACTAATATATTAACGAGACAATCTACCTTAAGCCAAGCTGTAAAATATACAGATCAAGATAATCTATATATTTTGACTAGTGGTCCAATCCCTCCGAATCCTTCAGAACTTCTAGCATCTAAAGGGATGAGACAACTAATTGAAGATGCTAAAAGAGAGTATGATTTCGTATTATTTGATACTCCACCAGTTCTTGCGGTAACGGATGCACAGATTCTCTCAAATGCGGTTGATGGAGTTGTCCTTGTAGTAAGCAGCGGGAAAACAGAGTTAGAATCAGCAAAAAAAGCAAAGGATGCTTTAGTACAAGCGCAAGCTAAAATCCTTGGAACGGTCCTTAACAACAAAAAGCAACAGGATAGTCAATATTATTATTACGCAACAAAATAAATGATTATTCGACAAAATACACCTCTTTTGGACTAGTTCTTTTTATGGTATTATCTCAAAGTATTATAAATGTATAGGTATTATTGTGTTTCATAATACCTATACGATTAACAATAGGCGGTGGTTCTTATGATTGACATTCATTCACATATTTTACCTGATGTAGATGACGGTGCTGACAGTTATGAAGAAGCAATACAAATTGCAAAAGCAGCTGTTAGTGAGGGAATTACAACGATTATTGCCACACCTCATCATCAGAATGGAAAATATATTAATAATAAACAAAGTATTCTCCAAAAAGTTGAAGAACTAAAACTATTATTAAAAAAAGAAGATGTTCCTCTATCGATTTTGCCAGGACAGGAAACAAGAATTCATGGAGATCTGCTAATTGAACTGGAAAATGATCTTATTCTGCCGCTAAACCACACAAACTACGTATTTATAGAGCTGCCTTCAGGACATGTACCAAGGTATACAGAACAAATGCTTTTTGATATCCAAATGAAGGGTCTCACGCCAATTATCGTCCATCCCGAACGAAACTCAGAAATCATTGAAAACCCTGATCTTCTATATAAGCTCGTCAGTAAAGGAGCTTTGACACAAATTACGGCATCTAGTATTACAGGGCATTTTGGAAAGAACATTAAAAAATTCACACTCCAACTTATTGAAGCTCAGCTTACTCATTTCTTAGCTTCGGACGTTCACGGCCTAAAAAACCGTCCTTTTCGTATGTCTAATGGGTATGATGTTCTTAATAATGAATTCGGTAGAGATGCTGTATACCATTTTAAAGAAAATGCAGAGTTGCTAGTCAAAGATTTGACTGTTTATAAAGTAGATCCAACAAGGATTAAGAAAAAGAAGTTTTTAGGTATTTTTTAAGCATATACTGGTGATGCCTCCTCCACCATTATCAATGGAGGCACTCGGCTGCATTGTGGGTGAAAAGACCTTAGACGCTTGTCGTCATAGGTGTGGTGTGAGGTTGGGTTCGATGCCCATTATTTTTAAAATATAAATCTAGTTTCTTTATCATATAGAGCAACTAGATTTATATTTTATCATCCATTTTTTAATAGAAGGGGAATGTGATCATTGAAAAAAGTAAGAAAAGCGATTATTCCAGCAGCTGGGCTAGGTACCAGATTTTTACCTGCTACAAAAGCTATGCCAAAAGAGATGCTTCCCATTGTAGATAAACCAACGATCCAATACATAATTGAAGAAGCAATAGAATCAGGAATTGAAGATCTCATTATCGTGACTGGTAAAGGTAAAAGGGCAATTGAGGATCACTTTGATCATAATTTTGAGCTTGAACAAAATCTCATAGAAAAAGAGAAGTATGACCTTTTGGAAAAGGTTAGACATTCTTCTGGAATTAATCTTCATTATATAAGACAAAAAGAACCTAGAGGATTAGGCCATGCAGTATGGTGCGCCAGAAAGTTTATTGGAAATGAGCCTTTTGCAGTATTGTTAGGTGATGATATTATACAGGCCGAAACACCTTGCCTGAGACAGTTAATCTGTGAATATGACAAAATAGGTTCTTCGGTTATTGGAGTTCAAACAGTACATTATGAACAAACACATCGCTATGGAATTATCGATCCTTTGAACAAAAAAGGTAAATTATATCAAGTTAATAGATTTGTTGAAAAACCGAAGCAAGGTACTGCACCTTCTAATTTAGCGATCATGGGAAGGTATATCTTAACTCCTGAAATATTTAATTTGTTAGAAAAACAGGAAACAGGAGCTGGTGGAGAAATTCAGTTGACTGATGCCATACAAAGTTTAAATGAACTGCAAGCGGTATATGCATTTAACTTTGAGGGCACTCGGTATGATGTCGGAGAGAAATTTGGCTTTATTCAAACAACAATAGAATTTGCACTGCAGCAAGATGAATTGAAAGAGGATCTCATAGGTTTAATGCAAAATCTGATAGAAAAAGAAAGTCTTAAATTATAGGGGATAAGGAAGGAACGTAGAAAATGTCAGAATGGGCAAAAAATAACACTGGTCACTCCTCATATAATCAAACAATCGTTGATCTTGGAGTTACGACTCCCACATATAAAATTATGAAACGAGCAATAGATGTAGTAGGAGCTCTTATAGGAATTTTATTATTATGTTTCTTCTTTATACTTGTAGCGGTGGTTATTAAACTCGAGGATCCAAAAGGTCCAGTGTTTTTCATTCAAAAACGCGTTGGGAAAAATGGCGAAATATTTAACATGTACAAATTCAGATCAATGGTCAGTGACGCAGAAGAAAAATTGAATGATTTACTAGCAATGAATGAAGTATCTGGAGCAATGTTTAAAATGAAAAACGATCCGAGGGTTACAAGGGTTGGGAGGATAATTAGAAAAACTAGTATTGATGAATTGCCACAGCTTTGGAATGTATTAAAAGGAGAAATGAGTTTAGTAGGACCAAGGCCGTCACTGCCTAGGGAAGTTGTTGAATATAATAATTATCAAAAGCAACGTTTACTAGTTACACCGGGTTGTACAGGTCTATGGCAAGTTAGTGGACGAAGTAACGTCGGATTTGAAGAAATGGTAGAGCTAGACATTAAATATATTAAAAATAAAACAATTATTTTTGATATTAAAATAATTTTAAAAACTGTATTGGTTTTAATAGGGTCTAGAGATGCTTTTTAAAAAATAATATTTTTATACTAAAATGAATAAAAGGTGAGCTAATGAACATTTATGTATACAATTGCCCAAATACATTTAACTACGGTTCGATGATGATGGGAGAAAACTTTATTAGTTATTTTAATAAAATAACTGGTGGGGAAAATATATATTACGTAGAAACAGAAGATGAAATTAATATAAATAGATTAAAAGAAGCTACGAATTCCAATGAAATCTATGGGGTTAAAATGGATGCGTTATTTAGAGAAGGGTCAAGTAAATATGATTATCTTTTAGGCTATTTAAAAACTAAAAAAGTTACTTCTGAATTGTTAGATAAAATTGATCTAGTGGTGGTATTAGGTGGAGATGACTTTACAGAAGATTATGGTTGGAGAGGTCCTGTTATTAATGCAATAAAGTTTAATATATTAAGAAGATATGATGTTAAAGTAATTATGCTAGGACAAACAATGGGACCATATCTATCTTTTAGAAAGTATGTTATGCAGCACCTGTTAAAAAAAATAGATAAGATTTATCCAAGAGATCCCAAAACATATAAATATTTAAAAGAACTTGGATTAGAAAATATTAAAATTACAGATGACCTGGCTTTGCTCCCTCTATCAAAACAAACAAAAAAAGAGCGGACTAGAGAATATATTACATACTGCCCAAGCGAATTAATTTATAGATATTCAAAAACTGGAAGTAGAGAAGATTGGATTAATTATAATCTATTCATGATCGAAACACTTATGAATAGATATCCTGATAAGAAATTAGTTCTTTTAGCACATGTATTAAAACCTGAAAATGTAGACGACAGGATTGTCGCAACAGAACTCTATGAACTTGTGAAGGATCAATATCGAGAAAGAATTATTCTTTTGAATAATGAAATGTATCCTTATGAAGTTAGAGAGTATATTCAACAATCATTAGTTACAATTTCAAGTAGAATGCATCCTGTTATTTCATCAATTCAATGTGAGATCCCTTCAATTGCTTTGTCTTATAGTACTAAATATTGGGGGATTATAGGAGAAAGATACAGTTTAGAGGACTTTATTATTGATGTAAGATATTTAAATTATAAAGAAATGAAAGATAAATTCAATGAGATATTAATTAAGATAGATTCCAGATCCGATGAAATAATTGATAAAATGAAAGAAAAAAATAATGCTGCACATCAGGTAATTCAACAAACATTAATTGAAATGAAAAATCTCTAATAAGGTAGAATTTTTTAAGGGGAAAGTAGAATTATTTACTATTTCTTATTAATACTTTCTTAATCTTGATAATCGAGAGAGGAATTTGATTTATGAAACATATGTTAAAAAAGTATACTCCACAAAGAATAAAGGAGTTGGTTTATAAAGCGCGAGAAAGTAAATTATACGTATTGTTAACTTTTTTGGGTGATTATCTATATGATTTATTAAATTTCCTTAAATATTCTGCAGTTTTTAATAGAACAAAATCTCAAGAACATTTTCAAGGAAGTTTAATTTATTATTATCATAAAATTGAAAAGGGTCTTGCTTTACCAACACCAAGAGTTGGATTTGGTAAGGAGCATGTAAACTATTTAACAAAATTGGTGGAGAATTATTCTCGTAAATATGAATGGGATGAAACATCTATAATTGCTTTGAATTGCTTAAATTCTTACTATGAGTTTAATAAAGATAATGGTTTAGATTTATATCATTTATATGAAAAGTTAAATAAATTGTCGAGTTCAGTTCCTCCTACTAAAAGAATTAAAACTGGAGGCGTTTTAAAAATTAGTAGAGATGAAGTTGTTAATCAAACTATTGATTTTAAAAAATTCGCTAATTCTAGATATAGTATTAGAAATTTCTCTCCTGAAAAAGTACCTTTGAAATCTATTGAAGAAGCAATTGAAATTTCTCAAAAAACTCCTTCTGTATGCAATAGACAAGCTTCAAGAGTATATGTATATCAAAATGACAATATCAAGAATGAAATTCTTAAATATCAAAATGGAAATGCCGGTTTTGGAGAATCAGCAAGTAGTATTTTATTAGTAACTTCAAAATTAGAATACTTCACAGGCCCTCATGAAAGAAATCAATCTTATATTGATGGTGGTATGTATGCAATGTCCTTAATTTATGCATTGCACTCGATGGGAATAGGAACTTGTCCTTTAAATTTAGCTTTAGGAAGTAAAATAAGTAAAAAACTAAAAAAAGCTGCTAATATACCAGAATCAGAAACTTTGGTTATGATGATTGCCGTGGGAAATATTCCTGATAAATTAAAAGTTGCTGTTTCACATCGTCGAAAAGCAACAGATGTTATGAAAGTCTATTGATTTTACAATTTGATTAATAATGAGTTGACATTATGAATGGGAAACAATTAAAGGTAGCAGCTTTTTTATCTTATACGGCTATATTAATGCAAAATGGTATTAATTTAGTTTTCACTCCTTTTCTCTTAAGAATTGTTGGTAAAGCGGAGTATGGATTATATGCTTTAATAGGTTCATTTGTAGGATATTTAACAATGCTGGATTTTGGTATTGGTAATACGGTAACAAGATATATTTCTCAATATAAAGAACAAAACAAAAAGAAAGAAGAAGAAAACTTAATTGCAATCTGTTTGCTAATTTATGCAGTAATATCCATTATTATCCTTTTTATAGGTGTAATAATACATGTGAATCTAGATGTTATTTTTCGTAACGGATTAACTGCTAACGAAGTAGATAGAGCTAAAATTATGTTTGCATTATTATTGGTCAATGTTATTTTATCTCTTCCAGTAAATATTTTTAATGCAGTCATGCAAGGCTATGAAAAATTCATAGTTATAAATATAAATTCAATAATTAGAGCAGTATTAGCTCCAGTAGTGATAACTATATTATTGTTAATAGGATATAAAACGATTGCTATTATAGTTGTAAATACAATACTTAATATGCTACTCGGAATTTTTAATACACTGTATGTCATGTTATATTTAAAATTAAAGCCGAAACTACATTTTTTAAATAGAACATTTATAAAAGAACTATTTCATTATTCATTTTTTGTATTTTTAGGGGCAATTGTGGATCAGATTTATTGGCGCACGGGTCAGGTTATTCTTGGTATGAAAGAAAGTGCAGCTTCAGTTGCTGTTTATTCAATTGCCATTCAATTTTGTATGTACTATATGACATTTTCTACAGTTATTTCTGGTATGTTATTTCCAAGAATTAATCAATTGGTTGCGCGTAAAGCTAGTAATGAGGAACTATCAAACTTTTTTGCTAAAACAGGAAGAATCCAGTTGCTTATTTTAGGGTTTATTCTAGGAGAATTCATTAT
Source organism: Bacillus sp. PAMC26568 (assembly GCF_014235785.1). Classification (GTDB taxonomy): domain Bacteria; phylum Bacillota; class Bacilli; order Bacillales; family Bacillaceae; genus Bacillus_P. The sequence continues at coordinate 280,413 of NZ_CP060137.1, forward strand.
TGTAGGTAGAGATTTTATTATAATTTGGGCTGGGCAGGAGTATGAAAATGCTTGGATTTATTCACTTATCATTATGCTTCCCTTAACTATCCCTCTTATTCAAAATACAGGAATAGGTATTTTACAAGCGAAAAATAAACAGGTGTTTAGATCATTGTTATATTTAGCAATAGCTCTCATTAATTTAGTAGCCAGCTTTTTACTTGTAGAGAAATTTGGATCAATAGGTATATCCTTAATTACATCAGTTTGTCTCATCTTTGGAAATATAATTATAATTAATCTGTATTATCATCATAAGATCAAATTAAATATAATATATTTTTTAAGATATAATTTTAAAAGCATATTTTTCATTTTAGGATCAATTTTATTATCATTAGTGATAATAAAAAATGAGATTTTAGTTAATGAGTATTTAAATATTATCCTAAAAGGATTTATCTTTTGCTGTATTTACCTTTTAATTATCTGGACTTGGGTATTTAATAAACAAGAGAAGCAGAAGATAATTAGAAGGATTAATAAAGGATAAAGGAATAATCTTGTTAAAAATATTAACTACGGTATTTCAATAAACCCTAAATTTACAAAAAAATGGAGAAAATAAATGTCTAAGGTTTCTATTATTGTTCCTATTTATAATAAAGAAAAGTATATTTCAAAAACGATTAGTAGTGTTTTGAATCAAACTTATAACAATTTTGAATTGCTTCTAATTAATGATGGCTCAACTGATAAGAGTGAAGATATTATACTCAAATTTGTAAAAGAAGACTCAAGGATAAAATACATTAAGCAAGAAAATCAAGGTGTTTCAGCAGCTAGAAATAAAGGTATTGATGCTGCTAAGGGAGATTATATTAGTTTTCTAGATGCAGATGATCTTTACCATAAACGATTTGTTGAATTAATGTTAAGAGAAATAGAGAATAAAAATGTATGTTATTGCGGCTCATATGTAATTAAAAATAATAGAGTTAAAAAAGTTAAAAATAACTTTATCACAGGGAATATTTTAAGGGACTATTTACTTGGACGCTGTAATCCTAATATGAATTCTTGGATGATAAATAAAAGATTCTTGAAAAAAAACAATATTCGATTCATTGAGGATCAAAAATGGGGAGAAGATATGAGTTTCTTTTCAAAATTGACTTTTCATGATCACCAGGTTACATGTGTAAATGAATATTTAACTTATTATCATTTAGATGTTGACGGTTCTTTAAGTGAAAATAATATTGAGAAAGTTTTTGAAGAAATTGAATGGTTGACTGAAATTAAGTCATATGTGATTAAGAATTCATTCAATAAATATGATTATAGTGGTGTGATTCAAGCAATCGATACGTATCGAATTCCCGCTTTTTTAATTCAACGATTATATGTAAATAAAAATATTGTTGAAACAGAAAAATATAATAGGATAAAAAAAGAAGTAATGGTCTATATAGATAAATTCAAATTGAATAATGGGAAAAAAAGTATTAAAGCATGGTTATATAAAATCAAAATATAAAGGATAGTCAAAAATATGAAAATATCGTTATTAATGGCTACAATAGGACGGGAAAAAGAAGTAGTTCGTTTTTTGAATACCTTAAAGCTCCAATCATTTACTAATTATGAATTAATTATAGTTGATCAAAATAAGGATAATAGAATAGATTCAATTCTAAAAGATTTTAGCTCACTTCCAATAAAGCACGTTAAGGTACAAATTAAAGGATTGTCTAAAGCAAGAAATATTGGATTGAAGTATGTAACAGGGGAAATTTTAGGATTTCCAGATGATGATTGCTGGTATTCGTCAGATACTCTGAAGAAAGTGCATAGTTTTTTTGTAGAAAATAAAAATTTCGCAATTTATACAGGTAGAAGTATAGATGAAGAAGGAAATGAATCAGCAGGGAAATTTAAAAAAGTATCTTCAGAAATTAACAAGAAAAATGTATGGGGAATGGGTATATCATTTACTGTATTTGTTAAACATGATTTAGTTGTAAAACACTCGATTCAGTTTGATGAATTATTAGGTGTTGGATCAGGTACTAAATATGGATCTGGTGAAGAAACTGATTTTATCTTGCAGATTCTTGGAAAAGGATTAAGAGGGTATTATGACAGTGGTTTTAAGATTTATCATCCTAATCCTATTATGAAATATAATGAAAAAACATATAATAGGGCAGTTCTCTATGGCGCAGGATTTATTAAAGTGATGAGAAAACATAATTATAATCTAGAAAAAGTATTATTTACTACAATTAAGCCGTTGTTAGGAGGCCTCGTGTTTTTTTTAATAAATCCTAAAAAAGCAAAATATTATTTTAGAAGTTTTCATGGAAGATTAAAAGGTTTTTCTTAACAAATAATCTAAAACGCCTGATACCATGTATTAGATATGATAAACATTAATATAAAGTGTTTTATAATAGTTTTTCTAAGAAAACTATATTTCTAATTTTAAATAGGTTTATTTCACTTTTAAATTGAGGGATGAAATGAGTAGAAAAAATGTGTTTAGAGTATTTTCTATTTTTGTAATATCAATAATACTTATAATATTGTTTAATATAACTAGTATTTCCAATTTTATAATTGTTTGGTATTTTTGGTTGATAATTAGTTTGTATTTATACAACAATAGATTAGTTATTAGTATATATATAGTACTTACTATGTTTTCCACCTCTGCATATGTTGCAGCAAACTTAGGATATATTTATTTTTATATACCGAAAGAAATTATTGAAGAAGTAACGAGTAAAAGTTTGTTTTCAATTCTTTTGTCATACTTAATAACTATTGCTCTACTAGAATTATTGGGTAATAAAAAGATGTTAAATTTAAAAGAAGTTAGCCAAAGATTTCAGAATGAAATTGAATGGATAGCTCCAAATAAAATTTTACTATTAAATTTTGTTCTACTGGTAATTTTAAGCTATTTTTATTTTAATTTACTTATTAATGTTGATATTAATAGTTTTATTACTAATCCAAGGGCGGTTAAACAACAAGTTTATGGTGTGGTCGCTGAGCACTATTTTCAAGTTTTTATTTTTCCTACCACGTTGATTATGGTGTTAAGATTTATAAAAACAAAAAGTAAGTTCAATTTTATAAGTATTATTTTACTAATTTTATTATGGATTCCGTTAGTATTGATTGGTGAAAGAAAAGTTCTATACTTAATTGTATTGGGTATATTATTATTTGGTGGTTTTAAGCCCCAAAAAATAATATCCGTAGGAATTGTGAGTTTGTTATTCTTCTTATTTTTACCCTTGGTAAGAGAAGGATGGTTAGGATTTGATGACTGGATTTTATCATTCCACGAGTTTATCTTACCGCAATACTTTAGTTTCCTACTTCATACCTTACATCCCTCTGTGTTAGAGACAATATCAAGTACATCAGGGTATTTGACAGGTGCACAGGCTTTGTTACCCTCTTTTTTTAGAATCTTTCAATATGAGCCTTTGGGATTGAGTTTTTATAATTTAGATTTAACCAATGTAGGTATAGCTGCAAATCCTATTGGAGAAGCTTATATAAACTTTGGGGAAAAGGGATATTTTATTTTCTCATTTTTGTTTTCATGTACATTAATTCTATTATTTTATTTTTCTGAAAAAAACTATTTATTTTGGATAGTGGGATTGCCATATACGTTTTTAGCAGGAAGAAGTGATTTATGGATTAGTTTCTTTTTTATAATATATTCATATTTACTATTAAGTATTTTGATGACAAGAAAAAAAATTATAAAGTGAGTCCGAAGGAAAGTTATGATTCTCTTGAAGTAATTTGTAATTATTGTGTTATTAAGGTGTTGGAATGTTAGAGTTATGGAGGCAGAAAACGTTAAATGAACATTTATGGAAGGGAATAGATGAAAGTGCTTTCCACGCCAAAAGGCTTCGTTCCGTTCTTATAAGAATGTATTATTAATCTATCTTATTTGGTGCGAAAATATGCTAGGATGGATTGTCCTTTAATAGTTCTCTACAACACTCTGTAGGGAATTTAACTACTTTGCAATTTTATAGAGGTTATTTACCAGATTATATTAGTCATTTTTTTTCTATAATTACCATGTAGTTAAAAAAATGAAAATACTATAAATCGAAATAAATGCTATTTAAGTGATTATTTTGATATGTTGAGGTTGATTTATGGGTATTCTTATAAATGGTCGTTTTTTAACTCAAAAAATTACAGGTGTTCAACGCTTTGCATACGAAATATTAAATGAGTTAAACCAGAATTTAAGGGTTATTAAAGAGCTAAATATAAAAATCATTACCCCTAATTATTATGACGAACGAAATTATCCTTTTAAAAATATTCCATTAGAAAAAAAAGGATCTATGAAAAGTCACATATGGGAACAATCAATTCTTCACAATTTTAGTGAAGATGAATTACTTATAAATTTATGTAATACTGCTCCTATATTTAGAAAAAATCAGATAAATGTCATCCATGATGTAGCTATTCATGCTAATCCTGATACATTCTCTGTTGCTTTTAGACTTTGGTACAAAATTATGTTTTGGGGAATGGCGAAATTTTCAAAAAGAATTATTACTGTTTCAAATTTTTCAAAGTCTGAAATTATAAAATATTTATCTGTTCCTGAAGAACGAGTGAATGTGATGCCTGAAGGTAAAGAACAGATTTTACGGATTAAATCTGATTGTTCTATTTTAGAGCGTCACGATTTAAAATCAGACAGTTACTTATTAGCTGTTAGCAGCTTAAATCCTAATAAAAATTTTAGAGCAATTATTGAAGCTATCAAATATCTACCAAAAAATATTAAAGTTGTGATTGCTGGTGGAAGTAATAGCAAAGTGTTTCAACAAGACTTTAATGAAACAGATGTGGAAGCTGTCTTTGTGGGTTATGTCTCTGATGAAGAATTAAAAGCATTATACGAAAATGCTTATTGCTTTATTTACCCATCCTTTTATGAAGGTTTTGGTTTACCACCACTGGAAGCAATGACATGTGGTTGTCCAGTTATATCATCTAATACAACCTCGTTGCCTGAAGTTGGTGGGGATGCAGTTTTGTATGTAGATCCCCATCAACCTAAACAAATTGCTGAACATGTCAATCGTATGTTATTTGATCAATCTTTTCGTGATGAAATGATTGAAAAAGGATATAAACAAGCTACAAAGTATACTTGGAAGAAAGCATTAAAAGAACTTTTAAGTAACATTGAGGAAGTGAATAAATGAAGATAGCTATCATCCACGACTGGATCGTCACATATGCCGGGGCAGAAAAGGTTTTGGAACAAATGCTGGAAATTTATCCAGAAGCTGATCTGTTCAGTCTAGTTGATTTCGTAGAGCCAGGACAAAGGGAATTTATCAAGAACAAGCCCGTTAGGACAACATTTATTCAGAGACTGCCTATGGCGAAGAAACGATATCGTAATTATTTACCGCTTATGCCTAGAGCAATTGAACAATTAGATGTATCCGCGTATGATGTTGTGATTTCCAGTTCTCATGCGGTGGCGAAAGGTGTAATTACCGGGCCGGATCAGATTCATATTTCATATGTTCATTCACCGATTCGGTATGCTTGGGATTTACAGCATCAATACTTAGTCGAAGCAGGATTGGATAAGGGTTTAAAAGGTATGTTGGTAAGAAATATGCTTTATCATATCCGGAATTGGGATTATCGGACAGCTAATGGAGTCGACTACTTTCTATCGAATTCGAATTTTATTGGACGCCGTATTTGGAAAGTTTATCGACGGAAGTCTGAAACAATTTACCCACCTGTTGATGTCTCAGCTTTTACATTGCATAACAAGAAAGAAGATTTTTATTTAACTGCTTCTCGTATGGTGCCATATAAAAAGATTGATCTTATTGTTAAATCATTTAACCAGATGCCGGATAAAAAGTTGATCGTGATTGGCGACGGACCGGATTTTGAAAAGATAAAATCAAAAGCAGGTCGTAATATTGAGTTACTTGGATATCAATCGTTTGACGTTCTCAAAGATCATATGCAAAGGGCGAAAGCGTTTGTTTTTGCCGCGGAAGAAGATTTCGGCATTACGCCTGTCGAAGCGCAGGCTTGTGGAACTCCGGTTATTGCATTTGGAAAAGGTGGAGCACTTGAAACTGTTGTCTCATACAAACATTCTACTAAGCCGACGGGGCTCTTTTTTTATGAACAAAAAACGGACGCTGTTATAAAGGCCGTTTACGAGTTTGAAGAAAATGAAAAATGTTTTAAATCAGAATTCTGCAGAGAAAATGCGATTCGTTTTTCTCCTGAGAGGTTTAAGGAGGATTTCAAAAAATTTGCAGATGAGAAAATTGCTAAATTTTTTCTGGAAAATGGAGGAAAATAAGTGAAGCTAGTTCTATTATCAGGTGGTTCTGGTAAACGCCTTTGGCCACTATCAAACGATGCTCGTTCTAAACAATTTTTAAAACTATTAGAAAATGAAAGTGATATGCTTCAATCAATGGTTCAGCGTGTATGGGGGCAGTTAGGAAATGTTGACTTAGCTGATTCAGCTGTTATTGCAACAAGTAAATCCCAAGTAGACATGATCCAGAACCAACTTGATGGCCACATTGGTTTAATTATTGAACCAAGCCGTCGCGATACATTTCCTGCTATTGCTCTTGCTGCATCTTACGTATATACAGTGAAAAAAGTTAGTTTAGACGAAGTAGTAGCTGTATTACCGGTAGATCCCTATGTTCATGATGGCTTTTTTGAACGTGTAAAAGATTTGGAGATTGTTGTTCAGAAAAATGATGCACAATTAGCTCTAATTGGTGTCCAGCCAACTTATCCATCTTCTAAATATGGTTATATTGTTCCAACTAATGAAGTAGGTACAGTCGAGCACCGTCAAGTAAGTTGCTTTACTGAAAAGCCAACAGAAGCTAAAGCTCAGGAATTAATAAATAATGGAGCTCTATGGAACTGTGGTGTTTTTGCATTCAAATTAGGTTATATTATTCATATTTTAGAAAAAAAAGGATTGCCAACTGATTATGAAGAACTGTTAAAACAATATGATCAACTTCCGAAAATTAGCTTTGATTACGAAGTTGTAGAAAAAACAGAGAATATTGTTGTACTTCCATATGATGGTTATTGGAAAGACCTTGGTACTTGGAACACGTTAACGGAAGAAATGGGTTCCAATCAAATCGGTAAAGGTGTTATTAGTGAGGATTCTGTTAATACTCACTTAATTAATGAATTGGATATTCCAGTTACTGTTTTAGGATTGTCTAATGTAGTGGTAGCGGCAAGTCCAGATGGTATTTTAGTAGCAGACAAGGATTCTAGCCCTCGCATTAAAGAGCTAGTCGGTGATTTTGATAATCGTCCAATGTATGAAGAACGCCGCTGGGGATGGTACCGTGTTTTAGACCATACGAAGTTTGAAGAGGGCAACGAAGTTTTAACAAAACGTATTCGAATTAGGGCAGGCAGTAACTTAAGCTATCAATTTCACAGCCTTCGTAATGAAGTATGGACGATTGTTAAAGGTGAAGGTATATTTGCTTTAAATGGCCAGTTAAATGTTGTTCGTCCTGGGGATGTGCTTCAAATTAAGAAAGGAGAACATCATGCAGTGAAGGCTATTTCCGATTTAGAGTTTATTGAAGTTCAAAGTGGAATAGAATTAATTGAAGAAGATATAGTACGTGTGTATATGAAGTGGGAAGAAATAGAAGACCATTGTTTTTCACTAATAAAATAATCTTCTAACAATTGTAGTATTTTTATATTTTCGGACTTCTAAGTAAAATTGATTTTATAGTTTAATAAATATCAGAAGGTTATGAAAAAAGTAACTCAATACTAGTAGGAAAGAGAATGGCTCTTAATACAGGAGGTGGAATAAAATGATCTTAGTCATCGGCGGGGCTGGCTACATAGGCAGTCACGTAGCAAAAGAACTCATCAAAACGGAAGAGGTCGTAGTTCTGGACAACCTATCAACAGGCCATCGCTGGGCAGTTGATGAAAGGGCAGTGTTTGTTGAAGGTGATTTAGGGAATGTGGAAGATCTGAGATCCCTATTTACTTCTTATTCTATTGACGCTGTTATGCACTTTGCAGCAAGTAGTTTAGTAGGGGAATCAGTAACAAATCCTTTGAAATATTATATGAATAATGTTTCTTCAACGTTAACATTACTAAATACGATGTTAGAGTTTAATATTAACAAATTTATCTTTTCGTCTACGGCAGCCACTTATGGTATTCCAGATGTAGATATGATTATGGAAGAAACAACGACTAATCCTATTAATCCTTATGGGCAATCTAAATTAATGGTTGAACATATTCTTGCTGATTTAGCAAAAGCAGTAGGATTGAAATATGTTATCTTCCGTTACTTTAATGCCGCTGGGGCTTTCAAGTTGGGTGAAATTGGAGAAGAGCATGATCCCGAGACTCACCTTATCCCAATTATCCTTCAACATCTTCTTGGACAGCGTGAGCAAATCTCAATATTTGGATCGGACTATGACACTGCAGACGGGACCTGTATTCGTGATTATATACATGTAACGGATTTGGCAAATGCTCACATACTTGGGTTAGAAGCTTTACTTAATGGTAAGAAAGATACAGCTACTTATAACCTTGGAAATGGTCTTGGCTATTCTGTTAAAGAAGTGGTTGAAATGTGCGAAAAGGTAACAGGTAAGAATGCAAATGTTGTAATGAGTGAGCGAAGAGCAGGTGACCCTGCTAGGCTTGTTGCTTCTTCAGAGAGAATATACAAAGAACTTGGCTGGAAAGCTGAATATTCATTAGATGAAATTATTTCAACAGCTTGGAATTGGCATCAAACTAGAGTTCAGGTAAAGTAATAATATTTAATAGGGCTGCATCTATTTGATGCAGCTTTATTTAAGTGTGTAGTTTATAAAACAAAGTTACATAGAAAGAAGGAATCCGCGTGATACAATCACCTCTATTTCTGACTCCACTTTTCCAAGACCGCATCTGGGGAGGAACTTCATTAAAAGACCAATTCTGTTACGACATCCCAACTAAAACAACAGGTGAATGCTGGGCCATTTCTGCCCATCCAAATGGACAAAGTGTTGTTTCAGCCGGAGAGTATGCTGGAAAAACATTAGGTCAATTATGGGATGAAAATCGCGAATTGTTTGGCGGAGTGAAAGGGAAAACATTCCCTCTGCTAACGAAGATTCTTGACGCCAACAAAGACCTCTCTGTTCAAGTGCATCCAAATGATGAATACGCAAATGATAACGAAAATGGCGAACTAGGAAAAACGGAATGCTGGTACATAATTGACTGTAAAGAAGGAGCAGACATGATTTACGGTCATAATGCTGCTTCTAAAGAAGAACTAATCCAGATGGTGAACAGCGGGGAATGGAATTCTCTATTACGCCGCGTGAAAATTAAGCCTGGTGATTTCTTTTATGTGCCAAGCGGTACGATTCACGCATTGTGTGAAGGTACGCTTGTCCTAGAAACACAGCAAAGCTCTGATACCACATATCGTGTTTATGATTACGATCGGACGGATGACGAAGGAAACAAGCGGGAATTGCATCTAGAGAAGGCAATTGATGTAATTACTGTCCCTCATGTTGATGGCAAGAATCATCCAGCTGTAGCTAAGATGAAAGATGTAACCATTACTACTTTTGTAGAAGAACAGTATTTTACTGTCTACAAATGGGAAGTAAACGGACAAGCATCATTAACGCAGGACCATCCCTTCCTTCTCTGCAGCGTGATTGAAGGAGAAGGTGATCTAATTCACGAAGGTCAATCCTACCCTCTTCAAAAGGGAACTCATTTCATTTTGCCTGCTGAGACAGGAATGTTCTCGATTAATGGAATTTGTGAATTGATCGTTTCACATATTTAAATCAACAGAGAGAATTCTTTTCAAAGAGTTCTCTCTTATTTTTTCTCCAATCCACCCAAAAACAAAGAATAAATCATATAAACAGAGTTCACCACACTTAACATGCTCAATTCCTCAATAATCGGCGATTTATAAGTGGTAACCTTCCGATTGCTGACCCGAATGATATCATCTGCATTTTTAGCTAGAAAAGATTCGTCATTTCCTGTGATGGCAACGATGGGTATGCCTTTCTCCTTAAGTGTTTTTACTAATCTCACTATAAATCTAGTTTGGCCTGAGAACGATATGACCACCGCAACGTCTGATGAAGTTAAGGATTCAGCATCGGCAATCTGGTTTTCATGATTGCTGTAGGCAGTCGAGTATTTACCGAGTCTCATAAATTTAAACTGGGCGTTTCGTGCAATGACATGGGAAAAGGTAACACCAAAGAATGAAACCTTTTTCGAGCGGTGGATACGTTTGACAATCTCCAGGATTTCTTTTGAATTCATAAGCTCGCTTGTTTCCTGCAGTGATTTTTGCACGTCGTGAAAATACGTTTGGAGCTGGTCTTCGTTTAATCTTTCCTCTATTTCTGTGTAGTCTACCTCTGAATCATTGAATTCAATATAGGTTCTTGCATATTCTTTTAGTTCTTTAAAGGAAATATTTTCAAACTTTTTGCAAAAACGAGTAATGGTGGCTGGCGACGTATGGCAAGCTTCAGCAAGCTGATAGATCGACATGCCAGGAATTTTATCAACATTTCGTAATATGTATTCGGCGATGACAATCTCTGAATTAGTATGATCCGTTGAAGATTCAATAAAGTTAAGTAATTTGGCTATAAAGTTGTACATCAATGAGCCCCCGTTACATTTTCCTATTGTTCATATAGGCCTTTCTTGATGAAAAGTTTCATAAAATGAAACTTTTCTATTATTTCTAAGTCTCCTTGGTATGATGTTCATGTAAACGATAACAAACTCTCTAGGAGATGAATTTTATATGAAACAGTATAACGTATTGATCGTTGGTGGAGGTAGTACTTGGACACCAGGATTGCTGAAAAGCATTTGCGTCAGACAAAAAACACTTCCGATCAAACGCCTTGTGATGCTTGATGTGAATGAAGAACGTCAAAAAGTGATTGGTGAATTTGCTAAAATTTTATTCAGGGAAGAGTTTCCTGAACTTGACTTTCATTATACAACGAACAAAGAAGAAGCGATTACGGAAGACCTGGATTTTGTTTTTGTTCAGATGAGAACAGGCGGATATGCGATGCGCGAGAAGGATGAAAAAATTCCGCTTAGCTTAGGTGTCATTGGGCAGGAAACATGCGGACCAGGCGGGTTTGCTTATGGTATGAGGTCTATTCGGGACATGAAAGAACTTGTGAACGATGTTCGGAGCAAGACAAAGGATGCTTGGATTTTAAACTATACCAATCCCGCAGCCATTGTGGCAGATGCTATGCAGCGTATTTTTCCGGAGGACAAGAAAATATTAAACATTTGCGACCAGCCGGAAAACCTTCTTCGCTCATATGGAAGATTGCTTAATCGTAATCCGAGAGACTTTGACCCTGTCTACTTTGGTTTGAATCATTTCGGGTGGTTTACACATTTATACGATCAAGAAGGAAATGATTTGCTTCCTGAATTAAGGGAGGTAATTTTAGAAGGCGGATTCAGACCAGTTGATTATGAGCAGCGTGACAAGTCGTGGCTTGAAACATATGCAATGGTGGAACAGATGGTCCGGGATTTCCCTGATTTCCTGCCGAACACATACTTGCAATATTATCTGTATCCAGATAAGGTGCTGAATAAACTAAACCCAGAATTTACGCGTGCAAATGAAGTCATGAATGGCCGTGAAAAAAGAGTATTTGAAGAATGTCAGCGCATCATTGCACAGGATAGTGCAAAGGATTCTCATGTCGTTCACAACGATGCTCATGGGGAGTTCATCCTAATTGTGGCAGAATCTATTGCTTATAATAAAGGAGATAATTTCGTAGTTATCTTGAAGAATGACGGCATCATTGATAATCTGCCTAAGGATGCTATGGTAGAGGTTGCAGCAAGCATAACTTCAAACGGTCCCAGACCTTATGCAGTAGGCGAAATACCAACTTTCTATAAAGGATTAATTGAAGGGCAGTTTGCATATGAAAAGCTGACGGTTGAAGCGTATCTTGAAGGTTCCTATCAAAAAGCATTACAGGCTTTAACTTTAAATCGCACTGTTGTATCTGCAGGAAAAGCACGGGAAGTCCTGGATGCATTGATTGAGCAAAACAAAGATTTTTGGCCAGAATTAAACTAACGGTTTTTCGGAAGAGAGTTGTTCAATAGGGCTTCTCTCTCCTTTTTCCAGCAACAAATGTAATGGCTTTCATTTATATTTTATATTGGTTCTATAAAGGGGGAGTTCTGGATGAAAAAATTCTTTAATTTTGATTTCTTTCAGCGGATTGGAAAGTCATTTATGGTCGTTATTTCCCTTTTGCCAGCAGCGGGATTGCTTTTAGGGATAGGCACAACGCTGCAATCACCATACTTGATTGACTATATGCCATTTTTGGATAATGGCTTTTGGCAAACTTTTGCTTCTTTAATGAAAGGAGCAGGCAGCATTATCTTTAAAAACCTCGGTGTGCTGTTTGCCATTGGGATTGCAGGTAGCTGGACAGGCGGAAAAGCAGGGGCGAGTATCGCGGCTTTTGTTGGATACATCGTTATGCACACTGTTATAGGAATTGTCTTGGGCATCACCCCAGAGACAGCAGCTGAGCCTGGAAAAACGCTTGAACTTGGCATACCTACCTTGCAGGTTGGTGTATTTGGCGGGATTATCATGGGCTTTGTGGCAGCAGCCTTGTATCAGAAGTATCATGATTTCAAAATGCCGGAAATGCTTTCGTTTTTCGGGGGAGCACGATTTGTTCCGATTATTACAGCGGGTGTGTCTATTATCATGGCACTTGTCCTTGCATTCGTATGGCCGCACGTTCAAGGATTTATTTTCTTCCTTGGAAACCAGCTGGCTGGTGAAAATACACCGCCATTTTATATGTTTATTTACGGTTTAGTAGAGCGTGCACTTATTCCATTTGGTTTGCATCATATTTTCTATATCCCGATCCGTTTTTCTGAAGTCGGCGGAACGTATACGACGATTGCCGGATCTGTTGTCTCAGGTGATACAGCGATGTACATGGCGCAGCTTGCAGATAAACAGGTTAATTCTGCAATTGAGATAACTGCAGGCCGTTTTATGACAGGGAAATTTCCATTCATCTTATTCGGAATTCCGGCTGCGGCCCTTGCCATGTATCATATGTCGAAGCCTCAGCACAAAAAAGCAGTTGGCGGTCTATTGTTAACAGCTGCCGGTACGGCATTTTTGACAGGAATTACAGAACCGCTTGAATTTACATTCTTATTCGTTGCACCATTGCTGTATGTTTTTCACTGCTTAATGGCTGGGCTGTCCTTTATGCTGATGTATATGCTGGATGTTAACATTGGCTATGCAGGTGGAGCAGGAATCATTGATTTCACCTTATTTGGAATCCTTCCTGGTGTTGGCGAGCCTTGGTGGCTTGTCCTTGCAGTCGGCTTAGCCATGTCTGTTGTGTATTACTTTGTCTTCCGTTTCGCCATCAGCAAATGGAATCTGCTTACACCAGGACGCGGAGAAGAGGATTCCAACCGCTTGTACAGCAAGCAGGACTATAAGGATAAAACGAAAAACAAACAGGCGCTCCATGTTCTTGCAGCACTTGGAGGCGAACAGAATATCAACAATATTGATGCTTGCATTACTCGTTTAAGAGTAGGCGTAAAAGATAAGTCTCAAGTAGATCATGTTGAATTAAAGAAGCTTGGAGCTAAAGGGGTATTAGAAGTAGGGAACGGGATCCAAGCAATTTTTGGACCTACTGCTGAGATTTTGAAGAATCAAATTACGGAAATAATGGATAATGATCGAACAGCATAATAAACGGTTATTCTGGGACCGATTGGTTTGTGAAAAATAGTTTTCTATAGAGACCTTGATAAGCATTGATGCTTATTGAGGTTTTTTTGTTTAATGAGGGACTTTCATTTTTTAGTTGTACAAGAGAATTAGAGATAATATGATGAAAAGTATACAATACTTACAATTTAGATGATTGAGGAGAGGGAAAATGAACATCGGGGTAGATTTGGGAGGTACAAACATTCGCGTGGCTGCGATTGATGAACAATGGATCATTAAGGAAGAGCTTGGAAGTTCTACAGATGTAAGCAAAGGTCCGCGAGCAGCAATTGAGAAGATGATTACCATGATTCAGTCACTGCAGAAAAAGCATCCTATTCAATCTGTTGGGATTGGTGCACCAGGACCGCTTGATGCAAAAAGGGGAATCATCATAGAACCTCCTAATTTGCCTGGCTGGCAGAATATCCAATTAACAAAGATGATAGAATCGGCCATTCAACTGCCTGTTTATCTCGAAAACGATGCCAACGCAGCGGCGCTTGCTGAGGCATTAACTGGAGCTGGAAAAAAAGCAGAAAGTGTCTTCTATATAACAGTTTCTACGGGAATTGGCGGGGGATACGTATATAACGGCAAGCTCATATCAGGTGCTCAAGGAAACAGCGGGGAAATTGGCAATATGATTGTAGACCCTACCGCAATAGGGGCTCCTGGTCTCAATAAAGGAGCTTTAGAGGCTCTTGCAAGCGGCACGGCAATTGGGAAAAAAGGCGCTTCCATATTTGGTCCTGGGCATGGAGCGAAAGAAGTGTTTTTACTTGCACAAGAGGGCAATCAAAAGGCTGTTGCAATTATTGATGAAGCATTGAACTATCTAGCCATTGGTATATCAAATATTGTACATACCTTAAATCCAGAGGTCATTGTTCTTGGAGGAGGCGTCATGAACTCTAAAGATATGATGTTTGATCCTTTAAAGGAGAAAGTGCTGCCGTTGTTATATCCTAGTCTCAGACCGCATTTGAAATTAAAGCTTGCTTCTTTGGATCAGAAAGCTGGAGTCGTTGGAGCTGGAATGGTGCCGGGGCAGTATTTAAAGGGAGCGTTCTGAAAACTTTCAGAACGCTTTAATATTTATGTCCATAATATAGGAGATACAATTACTATTAATGGTCAGTTATCATAAAAAAGAAGGTATAATTGTTTCTTGGCATTTAGATAATGCAAGAATTATTGAATAATAAGTATAAAAAACACTTACTGTATGACTAGTAATTATAGGTGCCTGTCACCACTGGAAAATGTCTAGTATTATGTGCTTTTGTAACCTTGATATAAATGAGTGTTACAATCTATTTAAGAGAAAAGCATGAAAAATGTAGACCTGCCCCCCATCACTAGTGTGTTATACTTAAATGGAATAATATAGGTAATAGCAAAGTGAGGCAGGGGAAATATGGCTTTTCAAACACCACTAACGATAAAAAAAGTAATTGAAAATATTCATAAGAAGAAGTATTTGTTACCAGCTATACAACGTGAATTTGTTTGGGGAACGGACCAGATTGAAAGATTGTTCGATTCCTTAATGCAAGGTTATCCTGTTGGTTCATTCTTATTTTGGGATGTTAAGAAGGAAAAAGGCAAGGATTTTCAGTTTTATGAATTTATTAGGAACTATCATGAAAAGAACAACAGGCATAATCCACTAGCTAGTATTAACGGTGAAGAGGATATTATTGCAATATTAGACGGGCAGCAACGTTTAACTTCCATGTATATTGCATTAAAAGGTACATATGCTTACAAGTTGCCTCGAATGAGACGGGAGAATCCTTTAGCATATCCAGAACAACAACTATATGTAGACCTGCTTGGGCCTTCAGAAGATTTTGATACCATTTATGATTTTAGATTTCTAACCGAGAATGAAGCAAACGAGAAGATTGATGATGTTCACTGGTTTAAGGTAGCTAATATCTTTCATATTAAAAATCCATTTGAAATCCATCAATATCTTATCAAGAATGGATTAAGTGCAATCGAACAAGAAAGAGCATTATTTGCAAGTGAAACTCTACATAGGTTGTATCAGGCCATTAATGAAACACCTAACATAAATTATTTTTTAGAAGAAGAACAGAAGCTAGATAAGGTCTTAAATATTTTTATTCGAGTGAACAGCGGCGGCACGACATTAAGTTATTCGGACTTATTATTGTCAATTGCAACTGCTCAATGGAAAACCAAAGATGCTAGACAGGAAATCACAAAGTTTGTGAATGAATTGAATCAAATTGGTAATGGCTTTAGGTTTGATAAAGATTTTGTTTTAAAGGCCTGTTTAGTTTTATGTGATTTTACTGATATTGCTTTTAAGGTGGACAACTTTAATACTGAAACAATGCTGAAAATCGAGGAGAACTGGGATCATATAAAAAATGCAATTCGATTAGCTGTAAACTTGATATCCAGTTTTGGCTATAATCAAGACACTTTAACATCAAACAATGCTGTGATACCAATTGCGTATTATTTGTTGAAAAAAGACACGCCTCAAAACTATGTTCAATCAAGAAATTATCAAATTGACAGAGAACTAGTGAAAAAATGGCTGATTCTAGGATTATTAAAACGTGCATTTAGCGGTCAGCCTGACAACGTGTTAAGACCATTGAGAAAAATAATTGCTGCGAATCATAATGAGTTTCCGTTACAACAGATTATTGAAGAATTTAAAGGGAAAACAAAATCATTTACATTTAATGATGATGAGATCGATAACTTGCTCTCCTATGAATATGGGCAAAAGCATACCTTCTCTATATTAGCTCTACTATACCCGAGTTTGGATTTTAGAAATAAGTTTCATTTAGACCATATTTTTGCTAAAAGTTTATTTACTAAAAGAAGCTTATCCAAGAAAGGCGTTCCTAATCATAAGACAGACTTTTACATTGAAAATGTTAATTCAATCGTAAATCTGCAGTTATTAGAAGGAATCCCTAATATCGAAAAATCGAATGTAGATTTCGAAATTTGGCTCAATGACACATATAAAGATATAACAGCTAAAAACGATTATTTTGCTAAGCATTACATCCCGATGGTTGGGATAGAGTTTACTAACTTCGAAGAGTTTATTGAAAAAAGAAGAGAACTGCTTTATCGGAAATTAAAAGAGCTGGTTTAAGGTTCTAAACCCACCGAAATCAGCCTATAAACAAAAACGGTTTTAGAAAAAGAAGTTATCTTAAGGTAAAAATAATGTAACCACTATAAACTTGACTATTTAACAGTTGTAGAGTAATTTTGGGTGGCTGTCACTTCTCGTAAGATATTTAAGGGTATTTTAGGTCAGCTGATATTACAGCTGGTCTATTTTACTTTCCCTTCTTTAATAAAAATAGTAAAATACACGGAATAATTTTTGTATTATCCCCCCACCCAACCTCATACACTTATCCTAGACAAGCACAAAGGTGTGATTCGATGCGAAGGCGCAAAAAAATCCCTCTTATCCCTATCTTGCTGATCATATCTGCCATTCTGCTGTTAATTGGTTTATTTAATTTATTCACTCCTTCCTCGCCGAAAAAGGCGGTCGAGTTATTTTATACCTCGGAACAGGCTGGGAACTTTGGCGGTGCCTGGGAGCTGTTTCATCCATTGATGAAGGAGCGTTTTGAAAAGAATGCCTATGTGACAGAACGGTCGCATATTTATATGAGTCATTATGGGGTGACGACGTTTTCTTTTGAAATTTTGAAAGAGAAAAAGGTTCGCAGGTGGAGGATGGCGAAAGGGGCGCCGGTGTTCAATGAGGCGCGTCTTGTTAAGGTGAGGCAGACGTTTAAGAGCAAGTTTGGGACTTTTGAGGTTATGCAGGATGTGTATGTTGTGAAGGAAAAGGGAGATTGGAAGATTGTTTGGGAGTATGAGTAGGGCCTCTGGATAGGAGGTCTTTTTCCTTTTTTCTAACTAGTGTAAATGTGATGTATTTTTCTAGTAAATTCTTCCTATAAATATGTTATTAGAATAAATAATTTTGTACTATTATAAATGTGGAAAATATTTCATTTAAATCTCGGGAAAGGAGTTTGTTCGGATCAATAAAACAGAAGATTGAGGTGGGGAGAGAATGCTGGTTAAAGAGGACTATTTAGTATGGAGAGAAACGATTATTTTAAAGCCGATGTACACAGAAAGAGGAGAGCTGTGGACGATTGTACATGAGCTTTACCGGAAGCTGATTGTGCAGCAGTCACCATTCAAAATAATCAATGATAGCTGTGAAAGTGCAGGGGCTTCGTATCAAGGGATGGTTGATGCTGCTAAGCTCATTTTGCCAGGACGAAAAATGCTTCCAGTGTGTTTATCTGCTGGGTATCGAATCTGTATGCTGCCAACGCTTTCTCCTGTGCATGAAGACTGTATGTGGATTTCTTACTTTTATGTGAAGAGGACCTTTGAGAAGGACACGAAAACGTTTATTGAATGCCGCAACAGAGAAGTGATTGAAATCAATGGCAGTGTCGAAAGCTTTTTAACGAAGTCTGGACATGCCCAGCAGCTCGTGCTCTCTTATTTGGACCGGCAAGAGGAAATGTGGGAGCTTTCCACGTATGTCGCCGAGTCATATGAAGGGTACGATGCCTATTAGTTTAGGTAAGCAGCCAAGTTCCTTATGGGATTTGGCTGCTTTTTATACTAATATGATCGTTTCTTTAGTAAAATAGAACAAATAGACAAAAGGGGTAGACCATGGGTGAACTATTAGTTATCTTGATTGGGGTTGGATTGTTCTATTATTTGCTGTTCATTTTCCCGACGCAATGGCTGAAGGTCGAGCATGTTAGGGTTCCGCTTGGGATCGATAAAAAAATCCTGCAGATTTCAGACCTGCATGTGGAAAGGAACCGGATTCATCCTGATAAAATTAGAGAACTTCTGCACCGTGAGAAACCGGACTATGTTTTTATAACAGGTGATTTTACTGCAAGAGAAAAATACATACCTCTTATCAAGCCTTATTTAGAGATTTTTCAGGAGTACGGAATCGACGTCTTTGCTGTTTTTGGAAATCATGATTACCGGACTTATGAGCTGAGTTTGCAATTACGGCCTTGGCTTAATAAACATGGTGTTAAGGTTTTAGTGAATGAATCGATTGAGCTTAATGACTTTACATTGATAGGGTTGGATTTTTATAGAGAAGATCCTCATGGTGTTTCAAAAGCGTTTGCTGGCGTTACCTCTATGAAGCCGAAAGTGGTTCTGTGTCATGATCCAAACGATCTCACTGAGGTTTTCGAGCCATTTGATTTTATGCTTTCAGGACATCTGCATGGTAAGCAGTTTAATATTCCGTTCTTTTTCAAATTTGTCTCAAAGGGGCAGCTTGCAAGCCGGGGGATTTATAAGGGACTGCATCTTTTCGGAGGATCTTATCTCTACATTTCTAAAGGAATTGGGCAGGCACATTGGAACATGCGATTTGGGGTTAGAAGTGAAGTGTCGATTCTTACGCTGACTTCAGCACGTTGATATTGAACGAAAACACTGTCACAATAGAGGGGATAAAGCAATAAAAGGAGTTTATGAATGGATATTGGACGTAATGACCCGTGCCATTGCGGCAGCGGGAAAAAATATAAGAAGTGCTGTATAAAGAAAGTGACTTCGCTTGATGCGATTCGAGAAGAGGAATTGCGGAGAATGCAAGCAGAGTTATTCCAGTTTGCTGATTTTCACATGTCTCCTGAGCTTGAAGACATCATTGATGAATATATAGGTGACGGTGTAAAAGATGAAGAAAATCTGTTGGCTGCTCTCCTTAGAATATGGGGGATTTTTTCGTATCAGAAAGAGCAGGGCAGAACGATGATGGAATCGTTTATTGAGCAAAAACGTAAAGAGTCTGTGCGGCCTTCTGTTATTTCTCAACTTGAAAAATGGGTAAATGCTGCACCATCGATTTCCTTCGTTAGGAAAAAGGAAGAAGGCGGATGGTATTCGGTCGAAGATCTTTTTTCAAATGAAGTTAAACGTGTGAAGATGGATGAAGAGAGTGAAGTAGATTTTGAAGATGGTGATCTTTTAATTGGTTACTTAGTGCCATTCGGTCAGTACTACTCCTATTTCATAAATGCGCTGGATATTCCTGAAGTGGAAGGGATCCGATTTGCTGAAACGGCAAAGTCTGTTTTTGCTGAGAGTGAATTCACAAATGCAGAGAATTTTATGATCTCTCATTATCCTGCCATGATGAAATCATTGATTGTGGGTCATGATGTTGATTTGGACATTTCTGAGATGGTGTGGGCGAATCCGCTCCATATGCTTGCAGCTTCTGTTTTAGAGGATACCTTAAAACATAGCGGAATAACAGGTACAGACAGAGATCTTGGAATAAGGGTCTGGAACAGATACAGCAACAGAATTCAGCCAGTAATGAAAAAGCCTCAAATTTATTCAGCTGCGATGCACTATTATCTTGAGAAACATCTTATGGAAGTGCCATCTTCAACTCAAAAAGGAGTGGCTGAACAATATGGCATTAGCCCGGCCTCTCTTTCAAAAGCATATCGTCAAATGGAAGAGGAAATTGAAGAAGACGTGGAATATATTTTGCAGCATGTAAATGATGAGATAACGAACCTCGGACTGGACGAGCCCGGCCAATATGAAGAATTCGATCCTAATTGGCAGCCTGAATCCGACAAAGAAGAAGCACAAGAATTGATTTTTGAAGCGATGCAAAGTGATCCGAAAAAGAGATTGAAGCTTGCAAAAGAAGCTTTAGAGCTCTATCCATATCATCCTGACGCCTACAGTATGCTTGCCGAAGCAGAACAGGACCCGGATAAGCAGCTGCAGCTCTTTAAAAAAGGAATGCAGGTTGGCGAAACAGATCTTGGCGAAGACTTCTTCAAACAGAATAAAGGCATGTTCTGGGGGTTAAGTGAAACAAGACCTTATATGAGGGCGAAATTTAACTACGCGATGATGGAAGCGGCTGTCGGTCAATTAGAAACGGCTGTTAAGCAATGTGAGGAACTGCTTGAGCTCAATGAAATGGATAACCAAGGTGTCCGCTATATGCTATTTGTCATGTATTTCGATTTAGGAATGTACAAGCAGGCGAAAAAGCTGCTGGATCGGTTTGATGAAAGTCATACTGCAGCAGGGGCATATAATCAAGTATTGATAGAGTACGCATTAAATGGAATAACATCTGCTTTAAAGAAACTTATGAAAAAGGCGAAAGAGATTAATCCATTCGTATTTGATTATCTCGTTGGCAAGAAAAAGCTTCCTAAAAATCCTAATTACGATCAGGAAGAAGCTGCTGTATATGTTCAAGAAAATCACTATATTTGGTTGAAGAATCCTGAACTGATTAAATGGGTTGCAGAGAACGGAAAGTAATAAGAGGAAGGCAGGGATCTTAGGGTCTTTGCCTTTTTTGAATGGAATCGGAACTATTTTTGTTGTGATTCTGTGCTCGGATTATAAGATGCTGATTTCGGCGAATAAAACCAGGTTTTCAGCTAATAAGACGGGCCTTGCGGATAATAAAAGTGGCTTTTTCGATATTAAGGCAGGATACTAGGAATTGAAAATGCTATGAAAAAAACAGTGAATCCCAAAACAGGAATCCACTGCACTTCTTAATTCGAAGCTGTACTAGGCTCAAGCTCCAAATGTTCTTTTAATTGATTTGATAATCCTAATCGCTCTTCTTCAGGGACGATGTAGTAGTAGACTCCACCGATTTTATCGCCAGTCCCTTTTACTTGAAATTGCTCCAGTGAGTTGCGTGCATCTTTATAATTTTCCTGAATGCCCCACATTTCGTCCATATCTAAATTTGTTTTCACATTATTTTCAACTACTTTAAACATCTCGCCAAATTTAGTGAGAGAAGATATATTGGCACCTTTTTGAATAACTGCTTCAATGACTTGACGCTGACGATCCTGACGGCCGAAATCACCGCGTGGATCTTCGTAGCGCATTCTAGTATATTTAAGCGCAGTTTCACCATCTAATGAAACAAGACCTTTATTAAATGTTTTACCTTCATAGGTGAAGTTTAAAGTATTGTTTACTTCTACTCCTCCAACAGCATCAACTATATCTTTAAAGCTTTCCATATTAACTTTCACAAAGTAATCAACCGGCACATCCAAAAAGTTTTCAACCGTATTGATGGCCATTTCTGTTCCGCCAAATGCATATGCATGATTGATTTTATCCTCTTTGCCTTTGCCGATAATTTCTGTTCTTGTATCACGAGGAATACTGACCATATTCATAGACTTCTTATTCGGATTAACTGTTAAAAGAATTAATGAATCAGAACGGCCTCTATCGCCCTCTCTTTCATCTACTCCCATTAATAAAACTGAAATCGGATCCTTCTCTTTAAAAGCAACTGGATCAGGCCGTTTTTCTGATTTATCTCTTCCAATATCCTCTTGAATCTTTGCTACTGTATCACTTGCTGTTTTATACAAATAGAACGCGTATCCCCCTGTACCCAGCACGAGTAAACCGATGATACTAAGCGTAATCCAGAGCCATTTGCGTTTTTTATGTTTGTTCTGTCTCATCAAACCATCCTTTAAAAGATTTAATAGCCTAAAGCCATTATATTTTTACAATATCATGGAAACAATACTTTTTTTGTAAAAGTTCAAGATATCTTTTAATAAGACGTATTGCGCATGATAAAAGTTTCATATATATGTAGAATTTTGTCTTATGATAGTGATAGCTAAGAAATTTTTTCCAATCTATAATAATCTTATACGTTTTAACAAATTAGGGGGATCAATGGACAATATGAGAAAAAGACTATCGCTTTTTATTATCTTTACTCTCTTGCTATCACTGGCTGCTCCATTTTCAGCACAAGCGATAGAAGCAACTTCTTTAGCCGTTCATTCTATTAAGAATACGGCGGAAGGAACAGAGTTTTATTGGTCAACTGTTTCAGATGGTTCAGAATCTGAAGCATTTATTATGCAAAAAAATGACGAAGAAAAAGAGATTGAAGCAGAATTGGTCGATGAGTTAAAGGGACGAGCTGCTACAGAACGAACGTATAGGTGGATCGATACGGAAGTAACTGAAGATGAAACGAACACTTATACAGTCAAACTTTCAGCAAATAAAGAAATCAAGACAGCTGCTGTTCCTGTTACATATAAGAATGCCGGAGGAGAAGTTGATCTTCCAGGTGAAGCAGAACCGCTCCCTGCGGATCCAACATTCATATTAAACGCACGGGCTGAAGGTGCGAATATCATTGTATCCTGGCCAGTCTATAAATCTGAAAAGCCGGTTGAATACGTGTTATATCAAGACGGCCAAGAAGTGAACAAGTATACGGACGCCGGTGAGCATGTGTTTGAAGGGCTTGAGCCCGGTACGGACTATCACTTTTCCATGAATGTCGTGGTGGAAGGTGAGCTAGTAGATATGAAGAGTATATCAATAAAAACAGAGGAAATAGGTAAACCTGATTTCACGGTGTTTTTATACCCTGAGAGCGAATCAGCTTTTAATGCAACGTGGATTTATGAAGCCGCTGACACATACAATGTGTATTTAAATGGTGAACTAAAATTAGAGAAAACGAAAGATATTGATTATCGTTTTGAAGATTTAGAGGCAAACACCAGCTATGAAGTAAAGGTAGAGGCGCTTGATCAGGAAGGAAAGCTTTTAAAAGAAAGCTTGGCATCTGTAAAAACGAATGCTGCACCTGTGGGAGAAATCGTTGAAATTAAAGATGATTATTTAAAAATGTCAATTAAAGAGCAGCTTGGACTTAGACGCGATATTACAGAAAGTGACATGAAAAAACTGACAAGCTTAACCGCTTTTGCGGTTGAAGATTTGTCTGGTCTTGAAAAAGCAGAAAATTTAACACGGTTAGAATTGGTATTAAGTAATATTAAAGATCTTACCGTTTTAACAGAACTAAAACAGTTAGAGTATCTTGATTTAACGTTAACAGATGCAAATGACTACAGTCAGCTTTCAGCAGTGACAAGTTTAAAAACGCTGATCCTGGCGGGTACTGGTGTAAAAGATCTTTCAAGCTTTGCGGCATTAACAAACCTTGAACTGCTGAATCTAATGTACACAGAAGTTGAGAATCTAGATTCATTATCTTCTCTTCAAAGGCTGGAAGAACTGGATATCAGCTACACGAGCGTGAAAAGCATCAAAGTTCTGGAAACACTTAAATCACTTAAAAAGGTCATTTTATATGGTCCCGGATATTTTGACGTAATGGATGAAATCGAAAGCTTCAAAAATGAAAAGGTTGAATTTTTCACGGATGAAAACTTGGATATATATCTTGAAGCGATTAAACCAATCGATAATGGTGTTTCATTATCTTGGGAGTATGCGGGTTCCGGGAAGCTGGATCACTATGGGCTTACAGTAAACAATGAAAAGCAAGTCATTCAGAGCAAGAAAAAGCGTATGCAGTATAAGGTTGAGGGACTTGAACCTGAAAAAACATATAAATTTACGTTAGAAGCCTTCAACAGTGAGAAAAAATTAATTGGAACAACAACTTGGTTTTTCACAACTTTAAAAGCGCCTTCTGGTGAAAATGTTGCTTTTAAGGATGCTAATTTAGAGAAGGCGCTTAAAAATCACTTTGGATTTGATCGCGCGATTGACAAAAATGATATGGAACATTTAACAGAGCTTGATTTATCAGGACAGGATATTTCGAATCTTTCAGGCTTAGAAAGCGCTAAAAACCTGAATACTCTCATTCTGTCCAGCAATCAGATCGTAAACATCGAGCCTTTAAGCGAGCTTACTAGCCTCCATACCTTAGCCTTGGATGGAAACGAGATAGCTGATTTCTCTCCATTGATAAGTCTTGCGAAATTAACATATTTAGATCTTTCTTATACTGGAATTAAGGATCTTTCCGTTCTTTCAGGTCAAGCAGATGTCAATCAACTGCTGCTTTCCGGTAATGGACTAAGAGACTTATCAGATTTACCAAAAATGGAAAGACTGCAATCTCTTATTTTGTCCGAAAACGAATTTACAGACTTTGAAGCCGTTAAGGAATATAGAGATTTGGCTCATTTGATTGTGAACAGTAATCCAATTAAAAGCCTGGATGGAATTGAGCAGTTTAAAAATATTAGTTATTTGGATCTTGGTATGACTGAAATCAGCACTATTGATTTATTGAAAGACTTAGAGAAGCTGCAATACGTCAATTTAATGGAAATCCCAACATTAGATCTTTCTTTCGAATCAGAAGCGCGCGAAATCGTGCGTGAATTGGAAGCTAAAGGTGTATATGTAGAGTATGAAATCAATCTTAACCTCTATACAACCATTGTCAGTGAATCAACCATTGGCGTTGATTGGGAATATATGAGCGATAAAGAAGCAGCAGCTTTTCAGCTTTTAGCAAATGGAGAAGTAGCTGAAGGAGCAGAATCCATTGATCCGATGGAAACGAACTTTATCATAGAAGGACTGACAGAAGAAACAATTTATGAAATAGAGCTCCGTGCATTAGATGCTAAAGGGAAAATTATCGATAATGCGATTACTTATGAAAAGACTTTGCCTATACCAACAACACCCAAGATAACATTTAAAGATAAAGCATTGGAATCCATCATTAAAGAGCAGCTTGGCTTAACAAGACAGCTTCATGAAGAAGATATGCTCCGCGTATATTGGTTAGATCTCATGTTTACAGACGTTAAAGATTTATCAGATCTAAAATTTGCGAAAGAATTAGAATGGCTCAGTATTACTGAAAATGAGTCAGCGCTTGACCTTCAACCTCTGAAAGAACTTGAGAAACTATTCGGGATTTCAATCAGCCACTCTAAGATTGAAGACTATGGAAAGCTGAAAGAGCTCAAGCATTTAACGAACCTTGAAATTTTCGCGAATGATTTAACGGATCTTTCTTTTATAAAAGAACTAAGAAATATAGAATTTCTTTCCCTTTCAGACAATAAAATTACCGATCTGTCTGTATTTAAAGATACCAGTTTGAATCAATTATTCAGCTTGAATCTATCAAACAATCATATTAGTAATCTGGATGGAATACAGGGCTTAAAAGATCAGTTAATGATGCTGGATGTTTCACGTAATCCTGTAGAAAGCATTGCAGATTTGGCTGATTTCACTGAACTCACCGAATTGAATCTTGAGAAAACCAGTGTTGAAGATTTAGAACCATTATTAACCCTTTCATCATTGGAATTCGTCTACCTTTATGGGATCAAAGGTATGGATTTTTCAGAAGGATCGGAAGCCTATCAAATCATTCAACGGCTGATTGAAAATGGCGTAATTGTTGAATACGAAGTTACTATGATGCCTGAAATCTATACGAATGATGTGACTCAAAGTACAATCGACATCTCATGGGATCAGATGCTGCCAGGTCTAAAGGGAACATATATTGTGACTCTTGATGGTGAACCAGTGGCTGAACTGGATGGCAATGAGACATCTTATCTTATTGAAGATCTTGATCCTGAAACAACGTATTTCATTGATATCACCGCGATATACGAAGAAGAAATGTACAACATTGCATATACAGAAATCACGACATTGCCTGAAGATGAAGAAGAGCGAGTTGTAAAAGTAGCGGAACTTTTCCTGGTTGATGAAGAATGGAATGCCGTTAAAAATGCTGAATTTGAACTGATGAGCACAGATGATGACAACCAGGAATTCTATTCTTTTGGTACAAGTGATGAGACTGGGCAGCTTTCAGACTTAACAGGTGATGAACCAAAAGGTACGTTTGAACTTCTTATTGGTCATTACGAACTCTATGTGGTTACTGAAGATGATAAAAAATATATTTATGAATTTGAGATTAAAGAAGATGGAAATTATCTGAAAGATCCTCTCGTTTTCTTAGTCGAAAAAGATGATCAGCCAACATCACCGGTTGATCCGGAAGATCCAAAAACAGATGAAAATAAAGAAGAGCCGAAAACTGATGAAGAGACTGGCGGTAATAAAGCAGACCCAATCAAACCAGTCGATCCATCTAATAAAGGATCCAAAAATCCATTGCCAAGCACGGCAACTGAATCCTACAATCTAGTTCTTTTGGGTATCATCTTGCTTGCTACAGGAACAGCTGCTTACTTTATTAGAAGAAGAGCATAGTAAACGATCCCTCTCTATATTTAGAGAGGGTTTTTATTGTAAAATATACCAAAATACAATAAAATATAACTAGTAAAATAGTCCTTATTAGGGGTGTGGAGATGTACTGTTCAAAATGCGGGTCATCCATTCATGATCGATCAAAATATTGTCCAGGTTGCGGCAAACAGGTTCACCAAAAATCAAATAAATTGATGGTCTCGATGATTATCATGATGTCATTGATATGCATTGGTGTGTTCGGTTATTTAGGCATGCAATTTATTGAAGAAGAACCAGTGAAGCAAGCAGCAAGTGAAAAAGTGGTAAAAACTCAAGTTGAAAAGACCGAGATTAAACCAGAAGCAGTTCAGGTAACTGAAACAAAGATTATTGAAAAAGCAGCACCTTCAAAAGATGTTTCTGCCATCATCGAAAGCGCGCAGCCAAAGGTGTACACCATCTTTAGTGATTACGGTCAAGGTTCCGGGTTTTTAATGAACAAGTCAGGTGATATTCTGACAAATGCACATGTTGTGGAAGGCAGTATCACGGTTAATATACGCAGCTACGACGGTACTGAATTTGAAGGCACAGTGATTGGCTACAGCAACGACGTAGACATTGCAGTGATCAGAGTCCCTGATCTTGCCGGTCAAGCGCCTCTTGCACTAGAATCAGCGACTGAAGCGAAACTAGGAGACGAAGTGATTGCCCTTGGCAGTCCAAGAGGTTTTGAAAATACAGCTACACTTGGCAACATAAGCGGAGTCAATCGTACATTTGTCATTGAGCCCCATACATATGAAGGGATTTACCAAATCTCAGCACCAATTGCACCTGGCAGCAGCGGGGGTCCCTTACTAGATAAAGAGTCAGAAAAAGTCATAGCCATTAATTCAGCCAGACATAATGAGGAAACGAATATTGGCTTTAGCATTCCTCTTTTCAAAGTGTATAGCATTCTTCAGGGATGGATTCAATCTCCAATGAGCGAGGAAGAAGTTACCGCACTTTTCTATAATGGAGAAGGTTTGTATTTTTATCAGGATCTATACGACAATGAATACTACTTCGACGGCGGAGATTACAGTGAGGATTACGACTACTATGAATATCCTTATGAAGAGGATTATTCTGAAGAGTCCCCAGATGACACATATGAAGAGGAAAATAGTGACGAGTATGTAGAAGATTCCTATGGAGAGGAGGACTACTCTGAAGACTACTATTATGAAGAAGAATATGAAGAACCCTATACGGAGGAAATTATAGAAGAAAATCCAGAGGAAGAAATACCGTACGAAGAAGAATTAAGCGAGGAGGGTATGGAAGAATTCGAAGTTGAAGAAGAAACTCCTATTGTTGAGGAAACACTTCCCGAAGAGAGTGACCCAGCTACAGAAACCGAATAATGTGCAAAATGCTTCCTTTGGGGAGCATTTTGCATTTTAAAAACCAACTTTTTTCTGCATTTTATGATAATATTATCCATTTTATAGTATAATTCTTGTGACAAAAGACTAACTAAGTGAGGGACTCTCTGTGAAAAAAGTTTGGGTCATATTAACTTGTATGATATGTGTGATTATTATAATGGCTGGAAATCTGCACTGGCAGATTAAAACCGGATCAAAAGGTGCCCAGCAAGTATTAAAACTAGTAGATTCATCTAAAGAACAAACTGAGAGCGAAGATGCTCCTATTAAAGAGGAACCGAATGCTTCTAAAAACCTTCCAAAAGAGCTTGCTGCGAAAATCAAAGCTGCTCAAGAAGGTGGAGAACCGGTAAAGTTTGTGATGTATGGATCTGAAACAACCTCATCTGAGCCAAATGCCTGGCCAATCCTGCTTCAAAATAAACTGAATGAGGCTTATGGAGAACAAGTTTTTGAAATTGTGATTCTTTCAGAAATAGACAAGACTTCAAGAGAAGTAATTAATGAAGGACTGTATAAAAAAATCATTGAACAGAATCCAGATCTTGTTTTATTAGAGCCATTTTTATTAAAAGACAATGGAGAAATTGGAATCTTAAATACACTTCTTAATGTAGAGACCATGGTTGCGGACATAAAAAAACAAAATCCAGAAGCTACGATTATGCTTCAGCCTCCTCATCCTTTATTCGGAGCAAAATTCTATCCAAAGGAAGTTGATGAGTTTAAGAAATTTGCAGAGGAAAAAGAGTATTTGTATCTTGATCATTGGATTAACTGGCCTAAAGGTGATGATGAGAAGTTGAACGATTATTTAACTGAAGATAAAAAGCCTAATGATCAGGGGAATAAGGCTTGGGCGGAGTATTTGATCGGTTATTTTGTGGCTGAAAAGTAAGGGCAAGAGCTATAAAATGGGGGTACTTTATGAAGAAATACATTTTCGCATTATTCATCTCTTCAGCCTTTCTTATATCGGGTTGTGCTATTGAAAAGAATGAGAAATCGCAATCCGCACAGCTAATAGAAATGGAAGCTCAAGTAAAACAGTTGAAAATAGAAAATAGTAAGCTGAAGGCAGAGAATGCTAAGCTGCAAAAGGAAATAAGACTAGATCAAAAAAAGAATACTAATAAATAGAGGCTTTCAGAAGTCTCTTTTTTCATTTACTAAAGATTTATGAAAAGTTAAAGGTAAAGCTTTCAATTATGTTGTAATATAAATGTAGATACAAGTGACAAAAATAGGGGGAATAAAGATGCATGTAAAAAAAGCAATTATCCCGGCAGCTGGTCTAGGAACGAGATTTTTACCGGCTACTAAAGCACAGCCTAAAGAAATGCTGCCTATTGTTGATAAACCTACCATTCAGTACATTATCGAAGAAGCAGTAGCTTCTGGCATAGAAGATATCTTAATCGTATCGGGCAGAGGGAAACGGGCGATTGAAGACCATTTTGATAAATCTTATGAACTTGAAGAAACATTGATTAAAAAGGAAAAATGGGACTTGCTGAGCAAGGTTCAGGGAATTTCAGAGTTAGCCAATATTCATTATATTCGCCAGAAAGAACCATTGGGACTTGGGCACGCCATTTATTGTGCCAGAAGATTCATAGGGAATGAACCTTTCGCTGTTATGCTTGGAGACGACATTGTTCAATCAGATGTTCCTTGTTTGAAACAGCTAATCGATGTTTATGACCAATTCAAAAGCACAGTGATTGGCGTTCAAAATGTTAAACCTGAAGATGTATCAAAATATGGAATCGTCAGTTATGACCAAAATGGAAAAAAAGCTGACAATGTTTATAGAGTAAATGATTTAGTTGAAAAACCAAAACGAGAAGATGCCCCTTCACATACAGCTATTTTAGGCCGATATATTTTGCGACCTGAAATTTTTGATATCTTGGGTAATCTTAAACCTGGATCAGGCGGTGAAATCCAATTGACCGATGCTCTAAAAGAGCTTGCATATAAAGAAGAAGTGACGGCTTATCACTTTAGCGGGAAGAGATATGATGTTGGAGATAAGCTGGGCTTTATACAGGCTACCATTGATTTTGCAATGGAAAATGAGGAGCTTAGGGAAGATATTCTTCAGTACATTAAATATAAAATTAAAAATGCAAAATCATGACTTAGAAAGGTCAGGGGATTTTTCTGTGAGAATATCAGTTGCTGGAACTGGATATGTAGGGTTGGTAACAGGTGTATGCTTAGCTGAAATCGGCCATCAAGTCATATGTGTTGATATCGATGAAGCGAAAGTTGCTATGCTTAATAAAGGGGATTCTCCAATATATGAGCCTGGTTTAGAAGAATTGATGAAAAAAAACGTTGAATCAGACCGACTCAAATTCACGTCTGATTCTGAAATGGCATATCAGCATAGTGACATTATCTTCATCGCTGTTGGCACACCTGAAAATGAAGACGGTTCTGCGAATTTGAAGTACGTCGAAGCAGCTGCGATACAAATTGCTGAACAAATTCGAAATGATGTCATTGTTGTCGTAAAGAGTACTGTTCCAGTCGGCACGAATGAATATATCCTTGAGATTATTAAGAAACACAAATCTATATTTCTTGAAGCAGAAGTCGTTTCCAATCCTGAATTTCTTAGAGAAGGATCTGCTATCCAAGATACATTCCATGGGGATCGGATTGTCATAGGTTCAAGCTCAACGGCAGCTGGTGATCAGGTTGAAGAAGTATACAAACCTCTTGGCATTCCTGTTGTCCGTACGGATATCAGAAGTGCTGAAATGATAAAATATGCAGCCAATGCTTTTTTAGCAACAAAAATTAGCTTTATCAATGAAATTGCGAACATTTGTGAAAAGGTAGGTGCAGACATTGAAGATGTGGCTGAGGGAATCGGCAAGGATGCACGAATTGGCTCGCAATTTTTAAAAGCAGGCATCGGATATGGGGGATCATGCTTTCCAAAAGATACAAAAGCACTTGTACAATTGGCAGGCAACGTACAGCATCAATTTGACCTCCTAGATTCAGTCATAACCGTAAACAATCGACAGCCATTAAAATTAATCGAATCGGCAAAAAAGTACTTAGGCACTCTTTCAGGAAAGAAAATAACGCTGTTAGGGTTAGCGTTTAAACCGAACACAGATGATGTCAGAGAAGCTGCTTCAATCGTTATTGCTAATGAATTAGTTAAAGAAGGTGCAACTGTGATTGGTTATGATCCAATCGCTATAGAGGCAGCTAGAAAGGTATTGAAGGACTCCATTGCATATTGTGAGGATATTGAAGAAGCGATCACTGATGCAGATGCAGTATTTATCGTAACAGAGTGGAATGAGATACGAGAGTTTCCTATGGAATTATTTAAAGCAAAAATGAAGGAACCTAATGTATTTGATGGTAGAAATATTTATCCGTTAAAAACTATTCCCGAGTGGTTGACTTATGTTTCGGTTGGTCGGAGAGAGATAATAACATCAAATATGTAATGTGACAGAATTAAGCTGTATTTGTAGTGTTATACATAAGTATGTTATTTTTAATGCAATAATAGTAAATGTAGGTGATAGTTTGGATAAGGTTAAAGTAATGACCATTTTTGGAACACGTCCAGAAGCTATTAAAATGGCACCCTTAGTAAAAGAGCTGGAGAAACACTCTAATGAAATAGAATCAATTGTTACTGTTACAGCCCAGCACAGAGAAATGCTGGATCAAGTTCTAGCCATTTTTAATGTCAAGCCTGATCATGATTTAAATATTATGAAAGATCGCCAAACTCTTGTGGATGTTACGACTAGAGCACTTGATGGTTTAGATAAAGTAATGAAGGAAGTTAAACCTGATATTGTTTTGGTTCATGGAGATACTACAACAACATTTGTTGCTGGTCTGGCTGCTTTTTATAATCAAATCGCTGTTGGTCATGTTGAAGCAGGTTTAAGAACAAATAACAAGTATTCGCCATTTCCAGAAGAAATGAATAGGCAAATGGCAGGTATTCTAGCGGATCTTCATTTTGCGCCTACCATTAAAGCTCAAGAAAATCTCTTAAAAGAGAGCAAAAATACAGAGAATATATTCATTACCGGAAATACGGCAATAGATGCGCTGCAAACAACTGTTACTGAATCCTATCATCATGAGGTTTTATCTAAAATTGGCTCTGACAGGCTTATTTTACTGACTGCTCATCGCAGGGAGAATCTAGGTGAGCCGATGAGAAATATGTTTAAAGCGATTAAAAGAATCGTCGATGAACATGATGATGTACAAGTTGTATATCCTGTTCATTTGAATCCAATTGTAAGAGAAATCGCAGATGAAATTCTTGGAGAAGATCGAAGAATTCACTTAATTGAACCTTTAGGAGTATTTGACTTTCATAACTTTGCCTCCAGATCTCATATTATCTTAACAGATTCGGGCGGTGTTCAAGAAGAGGCACCTTCTTTAGGTGTGCCTGTATTGGTTTTAAGGGATACAACAGAAAGACCCGAGGGCATTGAAGCAGGAACATTGAAGCTTGCCGGAACGAATGAAGAAACCATTTTTAATTTAGCAAATGAACTCCTTTCTGATGAAGAAAAGTACATGAAAATGGCTAAAGCTTCGAATCCATATGGAGACGGGCATGCTTCAAAGAGAATTGTCCAATCCATTTTATATCACTTTGGATTGATAAAGCAGAGACCTGAATCTTTTCAATAAGCGGAGGCTTATCTTTATAGATAAGCCTTCCTTAATATTTACGGGCACTTAAGAAACAGTTATTATATACCAGAATGTCTAATCTTGATAAAGGATGAGTCCTATTAAATGAAAAAAATTATTGTATACTATCCATATGAATTAAGAGAGTTAACGAGCGGATCAGCAGTGCGTCCAGTGAAAATGCTGGAGGGTTTTCGAAAACTGGCCGATGAGAAAAGCTTGGAAATGATTGAGATTTATGGTGATTCAGCTAAAAGAGAACAGCTGTTAAATGACTTATATAAAAATGTAAACCCCGCTGATATTCTGTATTGTTACATGGAAAATGCAACTATTCCTATGTGGCTGACAGATAAAGACCATTTTCCGCGAAAACCATTTTTGGATTATAAATTTATGAAATTCCTGAAAAGAAATAATATCCCGCTTGGTGTTTTTTACCGTGATGCCTATTGGAAGTTCAATGACTTATATCAAGTAAAACCCGGTATTAAACAAGTGATGCAGCAGTTATTTAGAACCGAGCTGTCAATGTTTAAAAAATATGGACAAGTTTTTTATTTACCTAGTAAATACATGAATGATTATGTAAGTTTTCCTGCTGAAAAGGTCGTCCCGCTTCCTCCAGGCGGTATGGATTTATTGGAGAATAAAGTTCCGGCAGAAATTCCAAATGCAATATATGTGGGAGGAATAAACCCTCGGTATGGTGTTTATGATATGCTGCAGGCGTTTAAAGAATTAAATGCTGGAGAAATTAAAATTCATTTGCATTTTGTATGCCGAAAAGAAGAAATCGCAAAGTATCAGGATTTAATTCAGCCATTTATTAACGAAAAATGGATTACAATTTATCATGCTTTTGGTGACCAATTGGTTCCGATTTATCGAAAAGCCGATTTTGGAATTGTTCCAATTCAAAGAGATGTTTATAATGATTTTGCAGTTGCAGTGAAACTTTTTGAATATTTATCCTATGGGCTTCCGGTTATTTCCACGGATGTAAAAGCTCAGAAGGACCTCGTAGAAGATGGCGATTTTGGGCTAGTAGTTCAAAGTTCGGCTGAATCTATTTTAACGGCTTTAAAGAAAATGGAAGACCCTGAAGTGAGAAAGTATTATCAGGAAAATGCGATTAAAGCATTGAAGAATAAACACCTTTGGTATAATAGGGCTTTAACTGTACATAACACACTATCTGAGAAGAAATAATGAACTGACAGGAGTGAGCAGTCTTGCAAATATTAATTATTGTGCAAGATTATCCAAGTCAAGAAAACAAATATGCGATGAATTACGTGCATACTCGTAATCTTGAATATTTAAAAGAAGGATTCAGCATGAAAGTGTTATCATTCAATGCTAAAAAAAGTTATTCGTATGAAGGTATTGAGGTCTGCACGTATACAGAATTTTTAACAGCTTATCAAGGTGATGAAATTGATTTAATCATCAGCCATGCACCGAATTTAAGAAGCCATATTAGGTTTTTATTAAATAAAAAATTACAATTCAATAAAATTCTCTTCTTTATTCATGGTCATGAGGTCATGAAGAAATCGAAATACTATCCAGAGCCATACGATTATATAAAATCGAGCTCTATTAAAAAGCAGATGAATAACGTTTATGATTCGTTTAAGCTTGCGTTCTTAAAGAGGTTTATGGAAAAGAAATTTAAAGCAGGAAAATTAAAGATTATTTTTGTAAGCAAGTGGATGAAAGATACATTCTTGGAGAATATCAGCATTAGAGAAAAGGTATTAGATGAAAATTCATATGTCATTTCGAACTCCATGAATCAAGTTTTCATTGATAGAACCTATCACCAGGCTGCTAGTACAAAAGCAGATTTCATAACAGTCCGGCCGCTTGATCAATCAAAATATGCTGTTGATTTAGTAGTAAAGCTTGCTGAAAAACATCCAGATCTAAGCTTTCACATATATGGAAAAGGCTCTTATTTCAGCCATAATAAACAGCCAGAGAATATTGAAGTTTTTCAAGATTTTCTCAAGCCTGATGACCTGGCAGAGCTTCTCAACGAGTACCGTTGTGCACTTATGCCAACTAGATTAGATGCACAAGGTGTTATGATGTGTGAAATCGCAACTTATGGAATGCCGATTGTAACATCAGATTTGCCAATATGTAAGGAAATGCTGGGTACATTTGATAATGCATTCTTTATGGATAATGAAACTAGTGACTTTAATTTAAACCAAGCTTTATTAAGTATTAATCCAGATGCCAACAAAGAAGTTTTAAAAAGAAAGTTTTCTTTAGAGAATACGATTCATCAAGAAATGGAAGTCATCAAAAGCTTGATAAAGAATCATAGATAGAGGGATATAATATGAATTTTTGGATTTTTAATCATTATGCCATTCCACCTGGGTCAAGCGGAATTACAAGGGATTATGATTTGGCAAAAAGGCTTGTAAGACAAGGTCATCAAGTAACCATATTTGCGTCTTCGTTTGATCATCGATCGCGGAAAGAGCGTCATTTTTCTGAATCAGAAAAAGGGAACTTCAAAGAAGAGGAATACGATGGTATAAAGTATGTTTGGATTCGCAGCACTGCTTACCATGGAAATAATGTTAATCGAGTCTTAAATATCTTAAGTTATACAGTAAGAGGATATTTTGCTTCACGCAAAATAAAAGAGAAACCAGATATTGTGATGGGTACAATTGTACATCCTCTTGCAGCTTTTTTAGGGTACATTGTTTCAAAAAATAAGGAAAGTCTTTTTTACTTTGAGGAACGAGATTTCTGGCCAGAAACGCTCGTTCATTTGGGCAAATTCAAAAAAAATAACCCAATAGTTAAAGTGTTATATCAGCTGGAACTTTTTCTCTATAAAAGAGCGAAAAGGATTATTGTGCTCTTCGACCGTGCCCATTTATACGTTAAAAGCAGAGGGATAGATGTAAATAAAGTTGTGTATTTGCCAAACGGGGCAGATTTGGAACGGTACAATCAGAATATTCCGCTGCCTGAAGAGATAGAGAGGATCTTCAGCGGTTTAGCAGGCAAATTTATTGCTATCTATACAGGTGCACATGGACTAGCGAATAATTTGGATGTTTTATTAGATGCTGCGAAAATTTCAAAAACAAATAATGCAGATGTTCAATTTGTTCTGGTAGGAGATGGAGTCGAAAAGCAAAAACTTCTGAAGAGAGCTAATGAGGAGCAGCTAAATAATGTAACATTTATTGATCCCGTTCAAAAAGAACTCATTCCATCCATTCTCAGAAAAGCAGATGTCGGGCTGATTTCAATGTTTGACGCAGATTTATATAAATGGGGCATGAGCCTAAATAAAGTGTACGATTATATGGCTGCAGAACTACCTACGATTATTAAATGCAATATTGAAGACACAATTGTTGAAAAAGCTAATGCTGGTTTTAAAGTGAAGAATGCTCAAGAAATCGCCGACAAACTTGATTACGCAGTCTTGCATGCTGAAGAAATAAAGGCAATGGGCAAGCGGGGAAGAAGATATGTAGAAGACTATCATTCTTGGGATAATCTTGCCAATGAGTTATTAAGAGCGATGAATGAAGATGTGAAACAAATTAAAGCTGAAAGTGAGTGATTTTTGTGAATCAAGAAAACTTTGGGAATAATGTGCTTATTAAAGAAAACGTACAATTGGGCGAGAATGTTGTCATTGGAAATAATGTCATTATTTATGAAGGTACTATTATTGGAGATCATGTTGTCATTCAGGATAATGTCGTTATTGGAAAACAGCCGAGCAGAGCGAAAAATTCAATCTTGCCTGATGTAAAGAAACTTCCCCCAACTGTTATTGGATCAGGGTGTACGATTGGGACATCATCAATCATTTATGCCAATGCAACATTAGCAAATGATGTTTTTGTAGCTGATCTAGCTACAATCAGAGAACGAGTTACAATCGGAGAAAAAACGATTGTCGGCAGAGGCGTTGCAGTTGAAAATGATTGTAAAGTAGGTATGAAGTGTAAATTAGAAACGAATTGCTATATCACTGCTTACTCAACAATAGAAGATTTTGTTTTTATTGCTCCTTGTGTTGTTACGACAAATGATAACTATATGGCTCGATCAAAAGAGAGATTAGGGAATTTTAAAGGAGTTACGATTAAAAAGGGCGGCAGAGTTGGTGCAAATGTTACTATTTTGCCGGGCAAAACAATTGAAGAAGATGGCGCAGTTGGAGCTGGAAGTGTTGTGACAAAGGATGTTTCAAAAGAAGATCTTGTTGTCGGAAGTCCGGCACGTTCTTTAAGAAAAGTTCCAGATAACCAGCTTTTGAAAAACCAGGAATAATATAAAAAAGAAGGACATGCACTGCTTGATGTGCATGTTCTTCTTTTTAGTTAGAAAAATAATTAATTAATCCATTCACAATTCCATCTGATACATTATTTCTGAATGAATCTGTTCGAATAATAGATTCTTCAATTGAATTAGAAAGAAATCCTAATTCAACTAGAACACTTGGTCTTTGGTTTTCTCTTGTTACATGAAGATTTTGATATCTTGTTCCGCGATTTGTAAAGTTTGTTTTCTTTATCATTTCTTGCTGAATCAGATTTGCAAGAGAATAATCTTTTGCATACGTATAATAAAGAGTTTCAATCCCTCTGGCTGAAGTAGATACACTCGAATTATAATGTACGCTAATAAAGGCATCAGCTAAGTGATTATGACTTACTTTAACTCTTGATGGCAGATCTAAATAAATGTCGGTAGATCTCGTTAGAACAACGTTTACTCCGTATTGTGCAAGTTTAGATTGTAATAAAAGTGAAGTTTGCAGGTTGATATTTTTTTCAAATGTACCATATGCTTTACCAATCGCACCGCTATCATAACCGCCGTGGCCAGGATCAATGACAATCGTTTTCCCTAATAATGGTGTCACTTTACCTGAGAATGGAACAATTGCTTCTTTTGTAATCCATCCAGTCAGCTTGTTCGCAAGAATAACATAATAAAAGCTATCAACTTCTCTTATTATTTCTACTTTTTCGCTGCTATTGATAACGTGTATGACTTCACTTGATAAATTAGAATTCTTGTAAACCTGAACGTTATCTTTTATAGAAACTGCTGGTGTTTTCTTAATTGCGGGACTACCTGTTTGAAGATGCCCACTATAAATCCACCCAGTCTTAAATTCATTGTATTTAACCTCATACCACCCTGTATTTTCTGAAATGATATAAAGTTCCTGATTTACTCCTAAAGAGTCAACGATGTTTCCACGTGTACTTGGTCCCTCGTAAACGGTAATAGACCCATTTTGCACTTTAATATTTGAGTTTAATAAACCTCGATAGACCCAAGTGGTTTTGTTATCCACCTTAATTTGGTACCATCCATTAATTTCCTTTTGAATGATAACAGGTGTGTTTTTTTTAAAACTTCCTGTTTTTTCAGCTCTTAAACTCGGGCTTGCGTACGTATCTAGTGAAGAAGATTTTACTATTGCTGGTATGGACAGCTGTTTTTCTTGTTCGGGGCTGCCATCTTTCAGATGAGAATGATAGACCCAACCTAATTTATTATTTGAATTTACATAGTACCAGCCATTAATCTCACTTGATATTTTAACGAATTCATTTTGATTTAAGGTGAAGAGCTGATTAGCTTTTAAACTTGGTTTTTCATACATGAATACCTTGCTTGCTGTTACCTTTTGATCTGATAATAAAAGACCTTTATACACCCATCCTGTAGATCCTGGAAAACCAATCTGGAACCATCCATTAATTTCTGAATGAATCTTAACTGAGCTGTTTTTGCTGAGTGTTTTCATTTTATTTGCTCGTAAGCTTGGTTTGTCGTACACAATCAGATTATTCGGCAACACAATAGCATTTGACTGAATAACCTCAATAGGGGCAGGACTGCCATCCTTCAAATGTGTTTTATAAACCCATCCTTTAATTTCAGAGGAACTGATATAATACCATCCATTAATTTCTTCTGAAATTTGTACAGCATCATTCGATTTCAGTGAAGCTGAAACAGTTGAACGGGTACTCGGCTTTTCGTATACATTCACATTGTTGGCTTTAACGGTATCATTGGAGAGCAAAAGCCCTTTGTAAACCCATCCGTTTAGAGTGGAGGATTTTATTTCAGACCATCCGTTAATTTCTTTTGTGATTGTTATGGGAGTATTTTTTTTCAAAGATCCAACAGAACTGCTGCGTAAACTTGGCGATTCGTAAACTTTAAGAGAAGATTCGAAGACGATTGCCGGAGAATTCAGCAATTTTATTGGATCAGGACTTCCGTTGATTAAATGTGTTTTATAAATCCAGCCTGACTTACTGCCAGAAGATATGTAGTACCATCCGTTGATTTCCCTGGATATTTGGATTGTGTTTCCTTTAGTTAAATTAACTGTAACTTCTGATCGGGTGCTTGGTTTTGAATAAACATTTACATGAGCTGAAGGAACCTTTGATTCGGCTTTTAAAAGCCCTTGATAAACCCATCCAACTAAAGACTCTGATTGGATTTGATACCATCCATTAATTTCTTTAAGGGATAATACTTTAGAATCTTTAGTTAAGACTCCGGTTTTCTGTGCTCTTAAGCTTGGTGACAGATAGACTTGGTGTTTTTCAGGCAATGTGATAGCTGGAGTTGAATTAATAGGTTTTACGAGCCAGCTTGCTACATAGCCGAGTTGGTTTCCTTTAAAAGAGAACTGATACCAGTTATTCTCAGATTTAATAATCTGAATCTGTTCACCTTTATATATCTTTCCTAAAGAAGGAAATTCGGTACCTGCACCTTCTCTTACGTTTACTATGTCTCCAGTGACTTCAGCAAGAATAGTTGGCTGAGCGGCATTTGCTGAAAGCGTCTGACAAAACAAAGATAAAATAAATACGAGGAGAACAATGATCTTTACTCTTGAGGACAAAATTATTCGACACTTCCTTTCTTTATTCTCTATATTTCTACAAAATTAGTTATATCATAACCTCTTTTGAAATTATAGTTAATCTTTGTAAATAGTTACAATTATGGTGGGTTTTTTTGTTTTGAGGATGTGGACAATCACAAGGTATTTTAGTACTCTTTAGTAGCTTCATAACTAAATCAAAACATACTGGATGTGTTTTAATAGATGAATAGCTCAAAAAAAGTATTCTACCATGAAATTCATTCTATCCGAGCGTTTGCCTGTATTTGTGTCTTATTTGTACATGTGACTGCTATTTATTATGCGATGCAAGGTGAAGTCTTTAACTGGCTTACATTTGGATTGAATCAAGTTGGAAGGTTTGGAACTCCAATTTTTGCTGTAATCAGTGGATTTCTTTTATTTAATCAAGTCAAAAAAAGAGGTTTTGATTTTAAATCTTTTGTAAGCTCACGAACGGTAAAAATAATATCTCCTTTTCTCATATGGAGTTTGGTTTATTTATTTCTAAATCATTTATTTTTTGACATTCCAATGTTCCCGAGCTTTGAGAAGGTTTTAGTTGATTTTATTTTACAGGGAGAAGCTTATTATCATTTGTATTTTATGACAATGGTTGTCCAATTTTATCTTTTATTTCCGCTTCTTCAATTCGTCAGATCTAAAAAGAGCTGGATTATTTTTCTTTTCGCATCTGCTGTGATCAATTATCTTTATTTAAATTTCCATACATTTGGGATACCTATAGAAAATGAATTATTAAGAGAAACATTTTATAGTAAGGGGTTTGTATTAAGGTGGTTTTTCTTTTTTATTTTTGGAGGATTTGCTGCTAATTTTTGGTCAGAAATCGTAACGTTTGTAAGAAAGCATAAATGGGTATTTGTAATTTTGGGTGCAGCCTCTGTTGCAGGTGCCATTTTTGAATATAAAATTATTGGATCTGTAAGTTCCTATAGAGTGACAAACTTTATAAACATTCCTTTGCTTGTCTTTGCGGGAATTGCTGTCCATTCTTTACTTGAAAAAAGAACTTTGTATATAAAGACAACGACCTTAATTGGTTCTTATTCAATGGGTGTTTACCTGATACATCCACTTGTTCTATTCTTACTGATGCAGGTTGTTCCGGCAGAATATTGGGCAACAAGAACATTGCCAATCATATTTATTGTGACATTAGTCAGCTGTATTCTTATTACAAGGCTGATACAATTTCTTGCAGTTTCAACGTTTATTATACCGGTGCCGAGAAAACCTAAATCGTCTGATCATGATATTGCAAAAATTTATGAAAAAAGAGCAGCTTCCTAAAAAACATTTACATCTGAGAGACTGCATAGTAAACTATTTCATGGGCTGGTTTATTTAAAACAGGGGAAGAGGAGACATTCAATAATGATAAATAGTTCAATAATGCTCGCGCCTTTAGTAGCATTAATAACTGTGTTAATCGTGACTCCCTTGGTTATCCGTTTTGCTGTATTTATAGGCGCAACTGATAAACCTAATTCAAGAAAAGTTCACAGTAAGATGATGCCGAGACTCGGCGGTTTAGCAATATTTATTGGTGTAGTTGCAGGTTATTTCACAGCAGGCTTATATAACGAAAAGTTAACAGCGATATCAATTGGAACTCTTATCATTATTATTGTAGGCATTTTAGATGATAAATATGAGTTATCGGCTAAAGTGAAATTACTTGGTCAGATCGCAGCTGCTTCAGTCGTTATAGCAAGCGGGCTAACAATAACAATTATCGAACTTCCTTATATAGGAGTTTTTGAGTTAGGGTTGCTATCTATTCCAGTGACACTTTTATGGATACTAGCAATCACGAATGCTATTAATCTAATTGATGGATTGGATGGACTTGCAGCAGGCATTTCTTCAATAGCAATAGCAACTGTTGCTATAATGGCATTTACTAACGGAAAAATGCTTATTCTAACTTTATCTTTAATCTTGCTGGGAAGTGCTATTGGCTTTTTATTTTACAACTTTAACCCGGCTAAAATCTTCATGGGTGACACAGGTGCATTATTTTTAGGGTACAGTATATCAATTCTATCTTTACTAGGTTTATATAAAAGTGTAACTTTATTCAGTTTTGTTGTACCTGTTTTAATCCTTGGTGTGCCGATTTTTGATACAACTTTTGCAATAATTAGAAGGTGGGTAAATAAAAAGCCAATATCCTCACCAGATAAAGGTCATATGCACCACCGTTTACTGCTTTTAGGACTTACTCATAGAAGAACAGTTTTATTAATGTATTCTTTAGGAGCAGTCTTTAGCGTCAGTGCTCTGGTTTTTTCTTCAACTACAATTTGGGGAGCGCTGTTGATAACATTTATATTGCTTTTAGTCCTAGAATTAATTGCTGAATGGATTGGGTTAGTTCATACTGATTACAGACCAATGTTAAACTTATATAAAAAAATATCAAAAAGAAATCTTTAAGCTGTCTTTAAATGGCAGTTTTTTTTGTTGTTATTTTTTATAATAGTTCTTCTCAATTCGATGCATAATATGAGTGATTATGGCTGGATAAAGGAGAACAATATATATGTTATTCCAATTAATTCTAGGTTTTTCAATCGCTTATTTTACATCATTATTCATAACCCCTGTAGTATCTAAACTAGCATTTAAGATAGGGGCTGTAGACTTACCGAATAAAAGAAAAGTACATCAGAAACAAATGCCAAGACTTGGAGGATTATCCATCTTTTTGGGGCTTTTAATCAGTCTTCTGTATTTAAAATTTCCTTTTCTTGATTATTGGCCCATATTTCTATCGCTTATAATCATTTTATTGCTTGGAATAATGGATGATATTTACTCACTGGGAGCTCTTGTTAAATTAATTGTTCAGTTAATTGCAGCAATCATTGTGATTTTGGGTCAATTATCTGTTGATTTTATTTATATACCTTTTATTGGTACAGTAGATCTTCAGCTGTCGGTTATCCCGATCACTGTGATTTGGATTTTGGGAATTACAAATTCAATTAATTTAATTGATGGGTTAGATGGATTAGCAGCGGGAATCTCTTCAATCGTCTTACTTTTTTTTATCATCATCGCCAGTTTAAATGCTCAAACCGCTATCTTATATTTATGTGTCATGTTAATAGGAGGGATTCTTGGGTTTTTGTATCATAATTTTAATCCAGCTAAGATATTTTTGGGAGACACAGGTTCGCTTATGCTGGGTTTTCTGATCTCAGTAATTTCTCTTTTAGGTTTTTATAAAACAGTTACCATTTCAAGTTTGTTTGTACCCGTAATCATTTTGGGTTTGCCTTTATTTGATACTTTACTGGCAATTGTGAGACGAATGAGAAACCATCAGCCTGTAATGGCTCCAGATAAGGACCACATGCATCATCGCTTATTAAAAATGGGTTTATCACATAGGTCATCTGTCCTTGTTATGTATTTAATATCGATTATTTTCGGTATCATTGGCTTCATTTTTTCAAAAACTGTACTATGGGGAACTATTACTTTGGTTGTGTTTTTAGTCCTGATTGTAAAAGTTATAAATGCCTCGGCATTAGTTACTTTCAATACTTTGTTTAAAAGACACTGACTGTCGAACGGTGTTATTAAAATTGTCATATCTTGAACTACTCACTATTTTATAAATATGTTACTATAACATAGAACTATGATTATTAAGGAGACGAATTTATGAAAATTCCTATGCTTGATCTTTCTGAGCAATATTCGAATATTAGAGAAGAAGTTATACAAGCTTTAGATGAAGTTATGAGTTCATCCAGATTTATTTTAGGTGACAATGTCAAGAAACTTGAAGCTGATATTGCAGCTTATTCTAATGTTAATTATGGTGTTGGTGTTGCTAATGGAAGCGACGCGTTACATATCTCACTGCAAGCGTGCGGGGTTAAACAAGGAGACGAAGTTATTACTACTCCGTTCACATTTTTTGCTACAGCAGGTGCAATAATGAGAGCAGGAGCGACTCCTGTATTTGTAGATATTGAGGAAGATACATTCAATATTGATCCAAAGAAAATTGAAGAAGCGATTACAGAACGAACGAAGGCAATTATTCCGGTTCATCTGTATGGCCAAACTGCTGATATGGATCCTATTATTGAAATTGCAAAAAAACATAACTTAGCTATTGTAGAGGATGCTGCACAAGCGATTGGTGCGAAATATAAAGGAAGAATGGTTGGAGAATTAGGAGATACAGCTTGTTACAGCTTCTTCCCTACCAAAAACCTCGGAGCATACGGTGACGCTGGAATGGTTGTTACTCATAATGATGAACTTGCAGAAAAAATGCGTGTCATTCGAGTACATGGCAGTAAGCCGAAATACTACCATCATGTTCTTGGCTACAATAGCCGTCTTGATGAAATGCAGGCAGCGATTCTAAATATTAAATTTAAACATCTCCAGGATTGGATCGAAAAACGAAGAACGCTTGCTGCTAATTACTCTGAACTGATAAAAGAAGCGATTGGTGATTC
Source organism: Bacillus sp. PAMC26568 (assembly GCF_014235785.1). Taxonomy (GTDB): domain Bacteria; phylum Bacillota; class Bacilli; order Bacillales; family Bacillaceae; genus Bacillus_P. The sequence continues at coordinate 325,122 of NZ_CP060137.1, forward strand.
AATTGTCGTTCCTGAGGAAAGAGAAGGCAATTTCCACGTGTTCCATCAATATACATTAAGAGTTCAAAATCGGGATGAACTTCAAAAATATCTGAATGAACAAGGTGTGCAAACGATGATTTATTATCCTCTGCCATTGCATATCCAGCCAGTGTTTAAGGAACTTGGCTACAATGAAGGAGACTTCCCAGTTTCAGAAAAGGCAACTGGAGAGGCTATATCATTACCAATGTTCCCTGAACTTACACTTGAACAGCAAAAATATGTAGTGGAGAAAATTTCAGATTTCTATAAAAAATAACGAAGAGCCCCCTTAAAGGGGGTTCCATTTTGTATTATATGGAGGTCAATTAAATTGAAAGATAAAGACCGGTTTGTTTTTTATGAATATTTGTTATTTTTTTGGAGGAAAAAGCTATGGTTTTTGCCTTTGCCGATTCTTCTGATCATAGCAGCAGTTGTATTCAGTTTAATGACTGATAAGGTTTACCATGGTCAAACAACTGTATTTACTGGCGGAGTTACAATGAAAAAAACATTGTTATATCCAGACATCGTTACAGTAAATTACGGGGAAAAGGTAGATCAGGATAAAAACCTCAAATTCAGTGTGACCGCAGTTACTGGAAGAATGACGTTTAATTTGACAGGAACCGATAAAGAGGCAATAAAAGAGGAGCTGGAATCTCTTTCTTCTACATATGAAAAAGAATTATTAAATGCATATGAAGAGGAACTGGAAATTAAAGATGAACACCTCACGGGTTTAATTGAAACAATCAAAGTGAAAGAAGCTAATATTGAGGATTTGAAAAGTTTAGTTGCTTCCGCTAACGAGAAGGAAAAGCAAAATTATTTAGATTTTATTCGACAGGAAGAAGAAGCGGTTTTAGATTATAAAGACGATGTCAGTGATATAAAATCGGAGAAAATCAACTTTGAAAAACCTCAGTTCTTAAGTGAATCAATTACCGAAAAAAGCAGTTTTTTAACATCTAACCTTTTAGTAGCAACTATTCTTGGGTTATTTGTTTCATTGTTGCTTCTTACTTTATGGAAGTACATACAAGATGCCAGGAGGTTTACTAATCAATGATTCGATTTGCCATAGTTGGAATTGGACATATATCAAAGAAACATATTGATGCCATTGATGAAATGGAAAATGCTGAAGTTATAGCAATATGTGATACAAATGTAGAAAGACTTGAAGAATTTAACGGAAAATACCAAACATACTCGGATTTGGAAGAAATGCTGAAAACACTTCCTGAAATTGATGTAGTCAATATTTGTGTACCATCTGGGATTCATGCAAAGTTAACGGCTATTTGTGCATCACATAAAAAACATGTTATAGTCGAAAAGCCGATGGCCTTACAACTTCAGGATGCTGAAAAAATGATACAAATTGCAGAAGAGAATCAGATCAAACTTGCGGTTGTTCATCCAAATCGATTTAGACCGGCTGTTGTTAAATTAAAAGAACAGTTGGACCTTGGTAATTTCGGAAAGCTTAGCCATGCGAATGCTACTGTAAGATGGAATAGAGGCCAAGCATACTACGATCAGGCACCATGGAGAGGCACAAAAGAATTTGACGGCGGAGTCCTTATGAACCAGGCAATCCATGATATTGATTTATTATTGTGGATGATGGGTGAAGTAGAATCTGTTCAAGCAATGGCCACAACTAGAATTCGCAAGATTGAAGCGGAGGATGTAGCCGCTGCAGTTGTGCAATTCAAAAATGGAGCAATAGGGCTGATCGAAGCTGCAACTACGATTTATCCAAGCAATTTGGAAGAATCTTTATCTGTATTTGGAGAAACAGGATCTGTTAAAATTAGTGGTAGAACTGCAAACTTTATCGAAACTTGGGATATAGCTGGAGTCACGGATGAAGAGAAGCAGGCTGCTATTGAAGAAATAAAAAATGATCCTTTCGGAAAGCCTGGTCATCAATGGATTATTGAGGATATGGTAGATGCTATCAATATGGATCGGGAACCTATTGTTTCAGGCGTTGATGGTATTGCACCAATCAAACTGATTTTGGCCATACTGGAATCAGCAGAAACAGGGAAACGAATCTATTTATAAGGAGAGAATAAAATGAATCATGTGGATTCTATTTTAAATAAATTAAGCAGTAAGACAGCAGTTATCGGTGTAGTTGGACTAGGATATGTAGGACTGCCTCTAGCTGTAGAAAAAGCAAAAGCAGGCTATAAAGTAATTGGCTTTGATGTCCAGCAAAGCCGTGTAGATCAAGTTAATGATGGAGTTAACTATATTGGTGATGTCGTTGACGAAGAACTGAAAGATCTTATTGAATCAAAAATGCTTGTTGCTACTACAGACTACGCTCAAATTTCCGAGGTAGATGCAGTAGCTATTTGTGTGCCTACACCGCTTGATGTATATCAGCAGCCAGACACTTCATATGTTGAGAGTTCAACTAATGAAATTGCTAAATATGCACACGAAGGAATGCTCGTCGTTCTTGAATCAACAACATACCCTGGAACAACAGAAGAGATTGTGGTTCCAGCTATTGAAAAAGCTGGATTGAAATGCGGAGAAAATGTATTCGTTGCTTATTCACCTGAACGTGTAGACCCAGGAAACAAACAATTTAAAACAAAAAACACTCCTAAGGTTGTTGGCGGAATAACTGAAAATTGTACAAAAGTTGCTGCAGCTTTATATCGTTCAGTGCTTGAGGGTGACGTACATGAAGTTTCAAGTCCTGCTATTGCCGAAATGGAAAAAATCTTTGAAAATACATTCAGACATATTAATATTGCTCTAGCAAACGAAATGGCTATCTTATGTGAGAAAATGGGCATTGATGTTTGGGAAGTAATCGATGCTGCCAAAACGAAGCCTTATGGTTTCATGGCGTTCTATCCGGGACCAGGATTAGGCGGCCATTGTATTCCGATTGACCCGTTCTATTTGACGTATAAAGCAAGAGAATATAATTATCATACACGACTAATTGAGCTTGCAGGCGAAATTAACAACTCAATGCCAGACTTTGTTGTTGACCGGTTAATGCACATCCTAAATGATGATGGAAAAGCGTTAAGAGGCTCAAAAGTAGTTGTGCTTGGGGTTGCATATAAGAAGGATATTGACGATGTTCGTGAATCGCCAGTATTGCCGATTATGTCTAAATTGAAAAACCAAGGTTCTAATTTTACTGTTGTAGATCCATATGTTACTTCATTTAAACTTGATGGTGAGGTTATTCAAACAACACCTTTAACCGCAGGTTTACTTGAAGAGGCAGATGCTGTCTTATTAACAACAGATCATTCTGATTTCGATTATGATATGATTGGTGCTTCTTCTAAGGTTCTTTTTGATACTAGAAATGCTATGAAAAATCATCCGAAACCAAAAAAATATATTAAATTATAATCTTTATGGCTGTGATTGGGAGAGGGTATCTTGCTTAAACATCTCAAGCGTCTTGGAGGAGACTCTCTTCTGTACGCACTCATGAATGTAGGTACGAAATTAATTGCATTTCTAATGCTTCCTATCTACACAACGTATCTATCGCCAAGTGAAATGGGAGCCTTTGAACTGGTGGAGGCAGTTGTTTCCATTCTTACTTTTGTAATTATCTTTGGTACGGATAATGCACTTGCATATTACTTTTATAAAACTGAAATAGAGGAGGAGAAAGAGCAATTTTTTAAAGCTGCTCTTTCTTTCCGCCTTCTCTTAGCAGGTTTTATATTTTTCCTTTTCCTCGTGTTTGGTCCACCGATTGCTGAACATTTACTTAAAAATTCTGCTTATTATCATGTACTTCTCCTAGCCGGGGTAGTTCTTTTCGTTGAAGCTGTTATTACCCTTGTGCTGACATATGAACGGTTCTTATTCAAAAGCAAAAAGGTAGCAGGCTTAACTGTACTTAAACTTCTTTTAGTTGCCATTTTGTCATTTGTTTTTTTAAAGTTTTTAAATTGGAAAGTTGAATCGATCTATGTAGGAAGATTAATAAGCGGTTTACTTATCATCTTATTAATTTTCAAACAGTTATGGAGCTTTATTTCATTTAGAATAGATAAGGCACTTCTAAAAAAATTATTAGTTTATGGCGCGCCTCTTGTTCCTGCATCGATTGCATTTTGGGTTATTACGTTCTCAAATCGATTTTTCCTAACAGTTTTTGAATCGTTGGATAGCTCTGGTATATATGGTGTAGCCGTTAAATTTGCTACAGTGATAAGCTTGTTGACTTCAAGTGTACAAATGGCATGGCGTCCTTATTCAATGTCGATTAAAGACTCACCAGATGCCAAAAAAATATATTCGAACATTTTTTATCTTATTCTGATTATTGGTATGGCTGGTGTAATTGGTATTGCAACTATTGCTCCTTACTTACTGCAATTAATGGTACCTGATAAAAGTTACTCTGAGGCCGCGGATTTTATTGCATTACTTAGCTTGGGGTCATTTTTAAGTTTTTACTATCTTATTATTTCCGTTGGTTTATTCTTGGAAGAAAAAACGAAAGTGATTTCTGTTTATGTTGGATTATCTGCAATTCTTTCGGTCATATTAAATATAGTCCTCATCCCTTTCTATTCAATCTGGGGTGCGGTTATTGCATTGCTTATTTCATATTTATTTGTAAACATTTCAATATTCTTACGAAGTCAAAAGGTTTATCATATTCCGGTGTCTTCTGTTAAACTGATCTTCATTTTTATTGGGGGATTAGTCTCAACAGTCTCCATTATTTTCATTTATGATCTGAACTTAGGGGTGTTCTGGATCTTATTGGCTTGGGCATTTTATGGTTTAATCCTTTTACTTACGGGAGTTCATAAATTTTTCAACACAATGGTTAGGGGAAGATAAAATTGATTTACATTGTTCTATGGTTCTTGACCTTTATCTTATCCACTTATCTCTTTAAAAAAGTGGCTGGCTCACTATCTTTGACTAAACCAAACATGGTTTCGATCATGTATTATTATTCATTGCTCTTATCTAGTTTTATTGGTTCTTTGTTGATCGTTTTAAAGATTGATGGGAATTATATGATCGATAGATTAACAAATGATGACTACAGAGTAATCGGTTTTTTCTGGATATGTTATATAATGATAATCCTTCCTCTTACAATGCTTGTTGTTTCACAGCTTGTTGGTTTTCACGCAGAGAAAGAATTTCATTCCTACTTAACAAAGCCAGTAGATTTAATTTTCAAGAACTCGAACGATTTTTTTATTTTATTTTTAGGATTATCCCTTCTATCCATTATGTCGATTGTATACACGATGCTTGCTTTAGACAAAATTCCTATTATTGAAATGTTTAGGGGTGCATCTGACCTCGGGAAGTTAAGAATTGAAGCTTCTCACAATTTCGGCGGAAATATGTGGGTGAAAAATATCTTTGCGGTTGGTTTGACACCTATCTTAGCTTTAATAGCGTATGGATACACATATGTTACAAACCAAAGAAGATGGAGAATTCTTTTTATCGTGCTTTTCGCAGGAGCGCTTTTTATGAGTGTGTATGATTTGCAAAAAGCACCTATTTTGTTCTTTATACTTATGTTTGTATTAGTGAATATATTTATAGGGCGATTAAAACTTACTTGGAAGTTAGTATTTACATTAGGCGGTACAGCTGTCGTTCTAATTATTCTACTCTACGTTTTCGTTCAAAATGTAACCTCGTTAGATCAATTTCTAAGTTATAAAAGCGGGCCAATAGGAAGAATTATTTTATCCCAAATCGCTCCATTTTATTTACACTTGGATTTATTTGGTCAACAAATAGATTTCTTGAATGGAAAAAGCCTGCCGGGTATTGCACTAAGTTTGTATGACATTGATCAAGTCAGATCTGCAAGAATGGTCATGGGGCACTATTTCCCAGAACGTGTAGAGGAAGGCACCGCAGGGGTATTAAATACTCTGTATGCAGGAGAAGCATATGCTAACTTTGGATATTTAGGGATTTTATTTGGCACTATTTATATAGGAATTGTAATTCAGCTCGTTTATATAACTTTCATACGCCTTCCAAAACATCCTGTAGTCATCACTTTATTCGTTTTCTTTACAGTCAACTTTCCGAGGGTTGTAGTAGGAGGATTTACAGATTTCCTATTTAACCCATTTTGGATATTTATATCAGTCGTTTTTTTAGGAAGTCTTCTTATGGTAAGAGTTAAATCTGATTTTCTAAACGGGTTTGAGACATACTTAGGAAAAAGATCTTAAAAATAAGAAAATACAAGCCAGTTTCCTTTTATGGAAACTGGCTTGTATTAGTTTAAGGATCCAATTGTAGTTCCTTGGAAATAGTGATTAAGAATCCGCGTGTAAGTCCATCCATTTTCGGCATAGCCTTTAGCTCCGTACTGACTCATTCCAATACGATGACCCCAGCCTTTTCCGTTAAGAACAATGGTTTTGGGATCTGTTTCTTTAGTTATGACACTTCCATTAACCTGAATATCTACAGTATCATTGCTTAAAGCACTGACACCAGAAGATGTTTGAACAGAATGACCCTTAATACCAAATTGACTGGATAAAGTGGATTGTGATTGAATCTGATAACTTTTTGCAGCTGTCATAGTGAACCAGTTGCTTCTTAATAACCCATAATAATTAGGGAGAGGAAAAAGCTTTCGGATTGTCAGTTCATTTCCTGCAATTCTTTTATCGCCTGCAGAAGTATTTACTGTTACAGCTCCGACTTCCCCATTTGCGCCCTTCTTCTCTATGCTAATACCATATAATGTTGTTCCTGAATTAAAGCCGAACTGTTTAAGTATATCCTCTGACTTAAATGAATCCTGCCAAGTACTATGCGGAGATGCTTCATAGCCATCTGCTACAGAGACGAGGTAAGGGAATGAGGATTGAGGACTGTTCCATACATCACCTACATTAGCTGTTCTGCCTCCAGAAGTTGAATGAAAAAAAGTCTCTATTACTGTATTCCCATTCTTAACTACTAAACCTTTCGTGTCATCAATTGCGCGATTTGTATTGGAGTTTTCAGATTTATAACCTTTGTAAACTTGACTTGAAACCGAACTGCTTAAAATGCCTCTTTTGCTTTTTACATGTGCATAGCTTCTTGCAGCCACAGCTTGTGCCTTTAAAGCTTCACTTGTCCAGCTTGCAGGCATTTCATTTGGCACAACACCTTTTAGATAAGACTCCATACTCAACTTGTTTACCAGTTGGCTAGATTGATTATAAACGATGCTTCCTCGATATTGAAAATCTGTGCTCAGGGAAAGGAGCGCAATATCTGGTACGTCTTTAAGTGAAACTGAATTATCTTTTGGTACAGCTAACTCGCTGCCATTTTTCGCTTGAATAATGTACCATTCTGTTCCGCTGATAATTACAGATTTTACATATTCTGCTGCTTCTCCGTTATAATATCTAATAACGTTTTGAGATGTAGCTCCCGGCGCATTTTTTGCCCAAACCGTATTCGTGAATGATACAATTTTTTTGGCTCCTGCTGCCTCTTTTATTTCAATTTCAGAAGTAGAAGAAACGTTGAATGCCCCGAAAGCTGCTGTTAAAGTGCTGCTGTTCTTTTGAAGGTTTACAATTGTACCAGGGCTAACTAAAATTTTCTCGCTTGGAGTTTTAACATAGTATAACCCATGTAAAGTTAAAGCTGCGCTTGCTGCTTTCTTTACTTCGACACTTATAGGCTGTTCGTAAATTATTTCATCTGTTGCTGCTTTTGCATTTATTGAAAAAGGTATGATTAAGAGAAATAGAGAAAAAGCAAAGATTTTCTTTAACACTATTTCATCACCTCTGTATGTGTTGCTAATACAGCTCCTGCTTTGCCGTCATTAAGCTTTACAATATGCCATTTTTGTCCTGTTATAGAATTTGTAAATGTGCTTTGATAAGTTAAAACAGCACCTGCACCAGCAGTATAAAATGCAGGATAACTAACATCTGCACCTTTTCTGATCGGGGTGTTTTGACGGATTGCTACTTTGCTGTATGTACCTTGATAAGGTGTTATGCTTAGCTGTGTTTTAGCAGCTTTAATGGCACCTACTTTAGAGTCAGATAAACGCACTAAGTACCATTTTTCGTTCGTAACTGAATTCGTAAATGTATCATAGTAAACTAAAACAGTATTTTGAGGAGCAGTAAATATAGTTTCATAGTGATCAGCAGCACCTTTCTTGACTGGAGAAGATGCAGTGACTGTAACACTTGACTGATCTCTGATAGGTTCATCAGGATTTTCATTTCCTCCAGAACCATCGCTTAGGTTCTTCACTTGATTTTCAAGATTCGTAAGTCTTTGCTCTAAAGGATTTATTTTCGATAAAACCCAATCTACACTTGCTAATATTGGATTTGTGTTAGCTTCTGTTTTTATAGTGGAAATTGATCCAATACAAAAACCAACTGCTAGAGCAATGGTAATCGGCAATACTTTTTTCTTCACTGTTAAATCCCCCTAAAATTTATATTGTAGTATGGCATCAAAACTCAGTGATACTATTAAAATATCGGTTTTTTTTATAGATTTATTAATAGTATATTTGTACTTATCATTTTCTAATAGATATGATTCCACTAATATATTATATAGTACATTTTGTAAAAAGAGAGGATATTTTGTAAAAAAATGAAATAAAATAACATAAAATTTGAATGAAAATAAAACAGCCCGAACATTTAATGTTCAGGCCGTTTTAGAAAAAAATTTTTTTAGTTTTCAACGCTATCTTCACTGGAATTATTAGATGCAGATTCTGTATTATGTTCTAAATGTTCTTTGAGTTCATCAGACAGCTCTTCTACTGATTCTTCATCAGGAATGAAATAATAAATATTATTTATATATTCATCAGTTCCATCGAGAGTAAGTGAATCAATGTTTTTAGAGCTGAAAGAAGAGTATTTATCCTGTAATGCAAGTAAATAGCTAATTCTTAAATTTGTTTCAACGTTTTCGCCAATTTCATTTGTTATGTCATCAAGTTTCAGTAAAGAAGAAGGGTTATTTATTTTATCAACTACTCCGCTCACAATTTGTTGTTGGCGCTCATTTCTTCCTCTGTCTCCCAGTGGGTCTTTTTTCCTCATTCTTGCATAAGTGAGAGCTTCATCGCCTGATAAGGTCATTGGACCTTCTTCGAAATAAAACTTTTTATTTTTATCTCCTGCTTTAACATCTGAAAAATCAAATGGCACATTTACCTTTACTCCATCTAAAATATCAATTATATTAACAAAACCGTCAAAATTAATAGTTGCATAATAGTCAATTGGAATATTTAAAAAGTCTTCAATGGTTTCAATTGTAGTTTCTTTTCCTCCAAAAGCATATGCGTGATTAATTTTATCTTTTCTTTGTCTTTCAGGAATTTTCACTCTAGTGTCCCTTGGTATACTTAAAAGTTTCATTGAAGAATCTTTTGGATTGAAGGTTGCAACCATTAATGTATCAGATCTTCCATAAGAACCTTTCCCGCTTGAATAATTTTCAACACCTATAAGTAAAATGGAAAATGGATCTTTACTGACATTTACCGGTTTATCCCGAAGTTTTGATTTTCCCTCACGATTTTCAAGTTCCTGAAATGAGTCGTTTGCAGCTTTGTATGCTGTATATCCTAAATATCCTCCGTATACTAGCCCAACAAGCAGTATTAAAAGGAACAATTTGAGAAATAATCTTCTTTTTTTCTTTTTCTTTTTACGAACCTTGCGAGTCATGTTATCCATTGTAAAACTCCTTTTTCATATCTCTTCCTCTAAATAAGTCACTTCACCCTCAAAAATCTCACCCTGACCATTCGTCAGTTCAGTCATCCAATCGGTAAACTGTTCCTTCTGCTCTTCATCCACATACGTTTCAACCTCTACGGAATCAAGGTAGTGAATTTCCTTAAGCTGAAAGTGGGAATTTCTGAGTTCATTTTCAACTTTTCCAAGCCATGTATAGTCAATTTTAGTATGCATTACACGCGTTAACTTCCGCTCAACAATGCCAATTGCATTCAGTGCTTCGGAAGTGGAGCTGCCGTATGCTCGAATCAGTCCTCCGGCGCCAAGTTTAATACCGCCGAAATAACGGGTAACGACTGCTACAGTGTCTTTTAATTTTCTTTTTTTCAGAACTTCAAGGATGGGGACGCCTGCGGTTCCGCTTGGTTCACCATCGTCATTTGCTTTTTGGATCAAATCTTGTTCGCCGATTAAATAGGCCGAGCAGTTATGTGTCGCATCCCAATGCTTCTTTTTTATCTGCTGAATGAAGGCCTGGGCCTCTTCTTCTGTTGTTGCGCGGTTTATATAACAAATAAAACGTGATTTCTGTATCGATAGTTCATGCTCTCCGTATCCTTTTACGGTATAATAGTGTGAAAGCATGCTTTTACACCTCCTTGAAAGCTTATAGAAGGCAAATGGAATTTTAAATGCACATTCTTATATTATAAAGCGACAAAATTTTCACTTCAATCATTATATTATGTGAACTTTATTTTACCCCATTAGTGGAGGAGATATAGTTGGACTCCAAGAAGCTTGACTGCAAAGTGCTGGATCAAATATTGGATAAAATGGTAGCGACGGTTGATGGCAGCAAGGGCGAGATCTTTAAGATCGGCGAACAGTCCCGTCATCAATATGAAGAGCTCGTTGAGGAATTGAAACAAATTAAAATACAGGTAAATGATGTGATCGAGCAGGGAGACAAGCTTGAGGTTCATGCCAGGTTTGCCAGAAAGCGCCTTTCAGAGGTCAGTAAGCATTTCAAGCAATTCAGCGAGGAAGAGATCAGAGAAGCGTATGAGAAGGCTCATAAGCTTCAGGTTGAGCTTACGATGCTACAGCAAAAGGAAAAGCAGCTGAGAGACCGCAGAGATGATCTGGAGCGAAGATTGCTTGGTCTTCAGGAGACGATTGAGCGGGCAGAAGTGCTTGTCAGCCAAATATCTGTTGTCTTGACTTATTTGAACCAGGATCTCCGTCAAGTTGGGCTGCTGATTGAAGACGCGCAGCAGAAGCAGGATTTTGGTCTCAGGATTATTGAAGCGCAGGAAGAGGAGCGCAAGCGGGTTTCACGGGAAATTCACGATGGGCCGGCGCAAATGCTTGCGAACGTGATGATGCGTTCTGAGCTGATTGAACGTATTTTCCGCGAACGCGGTACTGAAGAGGGATTTAAAGAAATCCGCAGTCTTCGCCAAAATGTCCGCAATGCGCTGTACGAGGTCCGCAGAATTATTTACGATCTGAGGCCAATGGCACTGGATGACCTTGGACTCATACCGACCCTCAGAAAGTACCTTTATACGATCGAAGAGTATAATGGAAAGGCACGTATTTTATTTACAAGCCTTGGTGATTTTGAAGAGAATCGTCTTCCTCCCAGGTTTGAAGTAGCCCTTTTCAGGCTCGCACAGGAAGCTGTTACCAATGCCTTGAAACACGCTGAAGCACGCGAGATACAGGTGAAAGTTGAGGTTAATCAGAATAATATTATTCTGATGATTAAAGATAATGGTAAAGGTTTTGATACGAGAGAAATGAAGCAAAACCAGAATAAGTCTTTTGGACTTTTAGGCATGAGGGAACGGGTGGAGCTCTTAAATGGCCGAATGACGATTGACTCTAAAATAGGACTAGGGACATTCATTATGATACAGGTTCCGCTGAACGTATAAAAGAATAGACCAAAGGCATATTGACGGCATAGCCGTGTAATAGTCTAGAATAAAAAAATGGGAGGCGTATGCATGAAGACTAGAATTGCGATTATTGATGATCACCAATTATTCCGAGAAGGTGTTAAACGAATCTTGGATTTCGAACCAAGCTTTGAAGTTGTATCAGAAGGCGATGACGGTGAAGACGCATTAGCCATCGTTGAAGATAGCAAGCCAGATGTTGTCATCATGGACATTAATATGCCGAAAGTTAACGGTGTAGAAGCAACAAAACAGCTAGTGGAAGCAAATCCTGAAACAAAAGTTATTATTTTATCCATTCATGACGATGAGAATTATGTAACTCACGCTTTAAAAACAGGCGCTCGCGGCTATTTGCTGAAAGAAATGGATGCAGATACACTCATTGAAGCTGTAAAGGTCGTTTCTGATGGAGGATCTTACTTGCATCCTAAAGTAACCCATAATCTTGTGAATGAGTTCAGACGTCTTGCTACAAGCGGATCAGGCGGCGGCACAACAGCCATTGCAACAGAAATCCGACGCCCATTACATATTTTAACTCGCCGTGAATGTGAAGTACTGCAAATGCTTGCGGACGGAAAAAGCAACCGCGGCATCGGTGAAGCTCTATTCATCAGTGAGAAAACAGTTAAAAACCACGTAAGTAACATTCTTCAAAAAATGAACGTTAATGACCGTACTCAAGCTGTAGTCGTTGCTATTAAAAACGGCTGGGTGGAAGTTCGATAAAACCTGCTTCGGCAGGTTTTTTAAAATTGCATTACTATATAAAGCAAATCCCTGTTATAGTAGATAGCAGGGATTTTTTATTATTGGCGGAAAATAGGTCTTTCTGACTTGCTAATAAGAATTCGGATGTAAAACTGAATTTCCGGATAATAAAATTGAAATAATGGCCTTCACCATTTTTTTACAAATAAAAGTAATGATATTAAAGGCATTATCCTATAAAATAGGACTAAGAGAAGTCGATTACAAGGATGGTACATATATGAAAACGGTAATAGTAACGGATAGTACAGCTTATATTCCAAAAGAGATACGCGAACGGCTGAATATACATATGATTCCCCTGAGCGTTATTTTTGGACAGGAAGTGTACCAGGAGGAAGTTGAAATTTCAGCTGCTGATTTTTATGAAGAAGTAAAAAACAGGGGAGAATTGCCAACAACTTCACAGCCTTCAGTCGGCAAGTTTGTGGACTTGTTTGAAAAACTGTCGAAAGAATATGAAGCGGTCATCAGTGTTCATTTATCAAGCGGAATCAGCGGTACTTACAACGGGGCTGTATCTGCTGGACAAATGGTTGATACAATAGAGGTTTATGCATTTGATTCGGAAGTTAGCTGTATGGTTCAGGGGTTTTATGCCATTGAGGCTGCGGAGCTTGCTGCAGAAGGGAAATCACCGGAAGAAATTATGACCCGTCTGAACGATGTAAAAAAGACAATTCAAGCTTACTTCATGGTCGATGATTTATCTCATCTTCAGCGCGGAGGACGGTTGAGCGGAGCACAGGCACTAATTGGAAGCTTATTGCAGGTAAAGCCAATTTTGCATTTTGTCGATAAATTGATCGTTCCTTTTGAAAAAATCCGCACACGGAAAAAAGCACTCAATCGCATTTATGAGCTTTTTGATGAGGTCGCAAGCACTGGCGCTCCGATGCGGGCGGTCATAATTCATGCAAATCGTCCAGAAGATGCACAGCATATGAAAAAAGATTTAGAAGCGAAGTACCCACATGTAGAGTTTTCCATCAGCTATTTTGGTCCAGTGATTGGGACACATTTAGGTGAAGGCGCAATGGGGCTTGGCTGGTATAAAAGATAGGCAGGAGACCACAGTTTGAGAACTGTGGTTTTTACTTTAGTCCAAAAGGGTATTTATGTAAAAACGAAAATAAACAGCACTAACTTGAAAGTGAAATCCTTATTTTTGCAAATAAAATAGGAATTTTTGAAAGTTAGCGTAAAGTTTTTGAAAGTAAGCCTCGAAGCACCTGAAATTAAGTATCACTACAAACTGATGCCATACCAAATGGAAACTAAAAGCGTGAATTTTTGGCATATAAGCCTCTCGGAACATGATTATTTCGTTCTCCGAACTGAAAACGACAATTTCAACGAAAAAATAACGAAATTCATACCGAAAATCTAGTTTTCCACTATATGTTATTAGTTGATATCACTAGACAATTCCTGCAAAATTTTAGATACTTAAGATAGCACTTTACTTAATTAGAGGAGAGATGACATTGCAGGAAATTGATTTAAATAAAAGGGCATATCGTCACTGGACGACATTAGAAGACAGAAAGCTAATGGACCTTAGAAACCAGGGCGTCAGATTCAGGGAAATTGCCAAACAATTGAATCGCACACCAATCAGTGTAGAAAAACGATTCAGAAAAATCGAAAAAACAAAATTCGATCAAGAGTAGAATGAGATTTATAATACATAAGGGATTGTTGAAACCTACAGAAAGTCTCGATGAAGGACTTCCCATTTCAAAGCAACCCATCTGTGTTAGCCAAACCAATCCATCGTTTGCTTATTCTAAAGACCTCCAAACCCACCTTCAAGGAAGAAAGCTGCTTTTTGATGAGACCCCATTTCAGTTCGAAATCATTCACCAGCATTATGAAAATGGATATGTGATGTATGAGTATGGCATGGAGAAAACGAGTAAATTACTTAGATGCAATCGGTGCAGCAATGATGATAGTAGCTTGATCGGATCCTTTCAATGTGCAAGATGCGGTGAAAATTGTACCTATTGCCGTTCTTGCATCTTGATGGGGAGAGTCAGTGAATGCACACCTCTTATCAGCTGGATCGGTCCGGAAGTGGCTGATCAAAGTGAATTTAAATCCATGAAGTGGGATGGGCAGTTATCACGAAATCAAGAAAAAGGATCAGACCAAATGCTAGGCGCACTTGAAACGAAAAGCGATTTGCTCATTTGGGCTGTCTGTGGAGCAGGAAAAACAGAAATGCTTTTCAAGGGCATCGAAAGAGCTCTAAATGACAATATGCGGGTTTGCATCGCAACACCTCGTACGGATGTTGTTCTCGAACTTGCACCAAGGCTGCAGTCAGTTTTTTCTCAAGCAGAAATCGCTGCCTTATACGGCGGCAGCGAAGATCGTTTTAAGCGAGCGAACCTCACCATTTCCACGACGCATCAGCTGCTTCGATTTGAGAAAGCATTTGATGTGATGATCATAGATGAAGTGGACGCCTTTCCTTTTTCAGCTGATCAAAGTCTGCAGTTTGCCGTTAACCGCGCCAGGAAAGAGCACAGCTCCCTAATATATTTAACCGCCACACCTTCTGAGATTTTGAAAAAATCAATTAAAAACCAAGTGAAAATTCCTCAAAGATTCCACGGTCATCCTCTGCCTGTTCCTTCTTTCTCATGGTGCGGAAATTATAAACGCTCTCTTCAAAAAGGAAAACTTCCTCAAAGTGTCCAAGAATGGATCACCTCTCACTTAGATCAAGAAAAACAAGCCTTCCTATTCGTTCCATCTATCCCTGTTTTGGAAGAAACAGTCGCTATCTTAAAAAAATCATATGCTGCAATAGTAGGTGTCCATGCAGAAGATCCAAATCGGAAGGAAAAGGTTCAGGGCTTCCGAAATAGAGACATTCCAATCATCATAACCACTACTATTTTAGAAAGAGGAGTGACCATCCCAAACTCAGATGTCGCAGTTTTAGGATCAGAGGACAGTGTTTTCACTGAGAGTGCGCTCGTACAAATTTCCGGCCGTGTAGGCAGAAGTGCACAGCATCCTAATGGTGATGTCCGCTTTTTTCATTACGGCAAAACAGAAGCAATGATTCGTGCCAAAAAGCACATCCAAATGATGAATGAAGAGGCAAAAGAGTGACTATGTAACTGTTTAAGGTATTATTTCTATCAAACATATTCCTTCTGTGGCATAATCATCTACAAAGATGGTATAGATGGAGGTAAAACCTTGGTAGTGAACGCGATGGAACGAATTATGATTGACTTACTGGATGAATATAAGTCCGCTTTGCAAATGAATTGTACATGCGACGAATGCCTGAATGATGTCCTTGCTCTTGTCTTAAATAGAATTCAGCCAAGATACGTCACCAATCCTGATAAAGTGGCTTATGTCAAAGCAGAATTTGTCGACAAGCAGCAAATGACGACATTGATCGTTAAATTGGCTGAATGCGCAAAAATCGTGTCAGATGTGCCGCGCTGTGAAAATTATGTCAGGGGGGAATCATGAAGAGATGTCTCATTTGCCACACTGAGCTTGAAAAAAGTGTTTCCTGGAGAAGTGTTTTTTTTATAGATGAACAAACCCGGACTTGTTGTGAGGATTGTTCATCTAAGTTTTGTCTTATAGATGGCAACTTATGTCCATTGTGCAACAGGTCTCAAACGGAAGAGAAAACCTGTTATGACTGTGAGCGCTGGCTTGATGATCCAGTGTTTGGAACAGTGCTCACCAGCAATCGCTCCGTTTTTCACTACAACGAATTTATGAAAGATCTGATCGCCCGCTATAAATACCGGGGTGATGCCATATTAGCAAACCTTTTTCAACAATCCCTTCACACGATCTTCACGAAAAACTTCGGAAACGACTATCTTCTTGTACCCATTCCTTTAAGTAAAGAAAGGCTCTACGAACGTGGCTTTAATCAAGCACGTTTACTGGCTGAACAACTTAACGCTCCTATCATTGAACCTCTCAGGCGTGTTCACTTTGAAAAACAATCCAAGAAAACAAGACACGAGCGGCTCCAGACTGAGAATGTCTTTTTCATTAATGAATCCTCTGAAATTCTAAATAAAAAACTCCTTCTTATTGATGACATCTATACAACCGGAACAACGATCAGGCACGCAGCAAAGCTCCTGATTGAAAATGGCGCTGAAACCGTTTCCTCTCTAACCTTGATTCGAGGCTAAACGTTTACAAACACGCTCCGATATAAAAGATATAGTACAATGATAGGAGAATCATAAATGGGAGAACTATCGAACTGTCCGGAATGCTACCAGCTATTTGTAAAAACGCAATTTAAAACGGTTTGCGACACGTGTCATAAAGAAGAAGAACGAAAATTCGAAGTCGTATACGGCTTTTTAAAGCACAGCAAAAATCGTACAGCAACTTTGACCGATGTAGAAGAACATACAGGGGTGGAAGAAGAACTCATTTTGAAGTTTATCAGACAGCGCAGAATTCAGCTGGCGAGTTTTCCAAATCTCGGTTACCCGTGTCAAAAATGCGGAACACTGATCAGAGAAAATAAACTTTGTATCTCTTGCGGAAAAGACTTAAAAACTCAGCTATATGAAATAGACCAAGAAGATGAACGTCGTCAAAAAGTCACAGAAAAGCAAACAACGTTCTATACCAATACTACCAAATACAAATAATCCTATTAAAAACACATAAATGTGGCCGATATAGTAACTAGCGAAAAGAACGTGAGAATGGAGGAATAGGATGAAAATCAATCATTTAAATTCAGCGAATATAAACCCATACAAACGCAGCATAGAAAAGCAGGCAGATGCGGCTGCACAGCCAGCCAAAAAACAGGATCAAGTTCAAATTTCGAACAAAGCAAAAGAGCTTCAGGAGCAAAATGGCATTGTTCAATCTCGACAGGAAAAGGTTGCAGCCATTAAACAGCAAGTTGAGAGCGGAACATACACAATTGATCCTAAAGCAATCGCACAAAGCTTAATCAATCATTATCAAAAGTAGAACAAAGGAGGGCTTGCAGTGTCGGCACAGTCACTAATTCAACAGCTTGAAAAACTGCTCGGGCTAAATCAGCAGCTTTATAAGCTGGCTCAAACAAAAACAGAAGCCTTGAAAACAGAAAACCTGACTGTGTTGCAGGAAACACTCAAGCAGGAACAAACGTATGTCCAGGCGATTAAGCAAGTTGAGAACGAACGGATTGCACTTGCTGCTGCCTACTTAAATCGGGATGATGAGTTAACATTGTCTGCATGCATTGAAAAGTCAGAAGGAACCGAAAAAGAGAAATTTTCAAGTCTCTATCTGTCACTGACGGATTTAATGGAGAAGCTAAAGGGCATCAATCAGCTGAATCAGCAGCTTACCCTTCAAGCTCTTCAATTCGTCTCTCTGTCAATGGACATGCTGATGCCGAAAGAACAATCTCCAGCCTATAAACCGCCAGGCGGGAATGTTACGTCCGAACCAAAACGGAGATCTTTATTTGATTCAAAAGCATAATGCTCGGAGGAATGAACCATGCGCTCGACTTTTTCTGGTCTTGAAATCGCTAAAAGAGGAATGTTTACACAGCAAAGCGCCCTTAATACAACAGGACACAATATCGCAAATGCCAACACGCCCGGCTACACAAGACAGCGTGTCAATTTTGTGCAAACTGAACCATTTCCTTACGCATCAAAAAACCGCCCTGATTACCCAGGTCAAACAGGAACAGGTGTTGAAGCAGGAACGATTCAGCGGGTCAGAGACAGCTTTCTAGATACACAATTCCGCTATGAAAATAACAAAGTTGGATACTGGGATTCTCGTGCAGACTCTCTTTTAAAAATGGAAGAGATCATGAACGAACCATCTGAAACAGGTCTTGCCAAAACGTTTGACCGCTTCTGGCAGTCGATGCAGGATTTAGCGCTGAATCCTGAGAATGCTGGCGCCAGGGCAGTTGTCCGCGAACGTGGGGTAGCAGTTGCAGAAACGTTTCAATATCTATCCACCTCTCTAAAGGCTGTTCAAGGTGAATTAAAAAGCGAATTAAATGCTTCTATGAAAGAGATTAATTCACTTGCTAAACAAATCAATGGAATTAATAAACAAATTTCTGAAATTGAGCCCCATGGCTATTTGGCGAATGATTTGTATGATGAGCGAGATCGCTTGCTTGATCAGCTTTCAGGGTTAGCAAATATAAAGATTACAACGGAAAAAAGCGGCGGAAATTCTCTGTCTGTAGCCGAAGGATCTGTAACGGTTGAAATTATGGATGATAACGGCAAATCACTTGGCACATTAGTGGATGGGAAAAATAAAACGACAAATGAAATCAGTATAAAAACCTCTTCAGTAAATGGATTAGTTGAAACAGTTTCCATCGGAAGCAAGGAAATGAATGTGCGTGATTTTGGAAGTGCCGGCGAGATTAGAAGTTTAATTGATTCATATGGCAGTACTTATACTGTGGGTTCAGAAACGTTTGAGGAAGGTTTGTATCCGGATATGCTTGCACAGCTTGATCAGCTGGCATATAGTTTTGCAACTGCTGTAAATCAAGTACAATCAGAAGGCTACAGCATTAAGCAAATTAAAGATGGCACAGGAAGTACTCCGTTTTTTGAGATTGGCAGCATATCAAAGGGTGCAGCATCCTCAATAAAGATTCACCAATCCATTATTGATTCAACGGATCACATTGCTGCTTCTAAAACAGGCAACATCGGGGATGGAGAAAATGCCGTTGCTCTTGGAGAAGTAAAAAATAAAACACTTACTATTAACGGAAAAACAACGACTATTCAAGATTTTTATGAAAGCTTAATCGGTGGCATGGCCGTTAACGCCCAAGAATCAAATCGTCTGACAGGAAACAGCGATGTCCTGCGCAGTGCAGTCGACGAACGCCGTCAATCTGTCAGTGCTGTTTCACTGGACGAGGAAATGACAAATATGATTCAGTTTCAGCATGCCTATAACGCTTCCGCAAAAATGATTTCATTGACGGATGAAATGCTGGATACAATTATTAATGGACTTGGAAGGTAGGTGACTAAAATATGCGCGTAACCCAAAGCATGCTGGCAAGCAGCTCACTCCGCAGCTTAAGCAGAAGCTATGAAAAAATGGGAACATACCAGGACCAGCTTGCAACAGGAAAGAAAATCAACCGACCCTCTGATGATCCAGTTGTGGCGATGAAGGGAATGCACTATCGCACAAACTTAACTGAAGTTGAACAATACCAGCGCAATATTTCTGAAGCTTATCAATGGATGGAGAACTCGGAAGCCGGGATTGAGCAGGGTACACAGGTTCTGCAGCGTGTGCGCGAGCTTATGGTTCAAGCAGGTAATGGTTCAAATAGCCCTGATGATTTGAAGGCAATTGGTGCGGAGATTAAACAGCTGAAAGAGGATTTAGTAGGATCTGCGAATACTCAGGTTGCGGGAAATTATATATTCAATGGAACGGAAACAAAAACACCTCCAGTGACACTAAACGCAGATGGAACGGTCGCGGTTACCATTGACTCGTCTGCCTTTGAAATTGAAGTGTCAAAAGACGTGAAGCTAAAAGCGAATATTGACAACAATAATGTTTTTAATAAGGAATTATTTGATGTCATGGATTCTATTGAAAATGCGTTAACATCTGGTGATATGTCTGATTCAGATGACATGCTGTCAAAATTGGACGATCGTATAGATATTATGAATGCTGAGCGGGCAGAGCTTGGTGCCAGATATAACCGCCTTGAACTGATTGAAGATCGAGTAGGAAAGCAGGAAGTTGTAGCAACGAGAATTCTTTCTGACAATGAAGATGCCGATTTAGAGAAAGTCATCATAGATTTGACAGCACAAGAAAGCCTCCACCGAGCTGCACTATCAGTCGGAGCCAGAATCATTCAGCCTTCATTAATGGACTTTTTAAGATAAGCTATCTTTCTATAAGATAGCTTTTTTAAAGATTAAGAAAGTATAAATGTTTTACCGTATACATGTCTAGCTCCAGCGCCTAGCTCCTCGGTCATAACGGTGCTGCCGATGAAGTCAAAACCGGACTTCACCGTCAGCCCCTTTTATGCCATGCCTGAGCTGACCAAGGCGCTTGCGCTTTTCTTAATAGGAGGACAACTCATGAACATTCCTCAGATTAGACTGGAAAGCCGTTTTGCCAAGATAGGTTTGGAAACTGTGAATGCAAAACTAGAGATTGAACAGCCAAAGGCAGACCTATCGATCCAGCAGCCGAAAGCAGAGCTAACCATCCAAACAACACCAGGCAAATTAACAATTGATCAGACAAAAGCAAGAGAAGACGTCGATTTAAAGCACATCTCAAAAAGAATCGAAGAAGCAGCAGACCAAGGCTATCAGGATGTCCTCTCAGGCATAGCAAGGCGCATTCAGCAAGGCGACGAACAAATGAGAATTGAGAATGGAGGCAAGCCGCTAACCTCCCAGACAAAAAAGAACAGTGAAGGAGAGCCGCATCAATTTAACATTGGTTTCATTCCCTCACATTTCAGTGTGAAACTCGATTATCAGCCTGCAGAAGTTAAAATAGATGTGAAACGAAATGCTCCTATTATAGAAAGTAAAATAAATAAACCAGTTATGGACTATCAGGCAGGAGAAGTTAAGGTTGAACTGAAAGAAAGAAATCAGCTTACAATAGACTTCGTATCGATTGATAGAAAGATCTAAACAACTAAAAAGGATTGTGAAGCATGAATATCCAAACGAAATATCATGGAGAACTGGACATAAAAGAAGAGCAGGTAATCACGTTTGAACAAGGGATTCCCGGATTTTTGGAAGAGAAATCATTTGTACTCTTGACGTTGGACGAGGAGACTTCATTCTTTATCCTTCAATCCATTCAAACAGCAGGAATTGCATTCGTCGTTACAAGCCCTTTCATCTTTTTCAAAGACTATGAATTTGATCTCGATGAATCGTCAAAAGAACGCTTGTACATTCATAGTGAACAAGACGTCGAAGTGTATGTCATCCTTACAGTGAAAGAACCTTTTAATGAATCAACTGCAAACCTTCAAGGACCAATTATCCTAAATAGAAAAACAAAACTCGGCAAGCAGCTTATCTTAAACCAAACTAACTACACAACCAAGCACTGCTTAGCATAGGGGAGGGGAAAGAATGCTTGTTTTAACGAGGAAAGTGAATGAAGCAATACAGATTGGTGATGACATTGAGATTAGAGTTCTTTCGGTTAGTGGGGATCAGATCAAGATTGGAATTGTAGCACCGAAACATGTGGAGATTCATCGGAAAGAGATTTATTTATCGATTCAAGAGGAGAATAACAAAGCAGCTGAAGCTCCGATGAATTTGTTGGAACAGCTGAAAAATAGATAGATTTAGCCTTAGGCAATTTGCTTAAGGTATTTTTATGATTTTTTTTTCTGAAAAGTATAAAACAATAGTGTTTGAAGTCGATATAAGAAGTGTAACAAGCAGATGAACAGGCGGCCGGCTGTTGACTCTGCAAGTTAAGTATAAATCCACATGGATGTGGGTTAAAAACATTTATTTCAAGGAGGAAATTTAGTAATGAGAATTAATCATAATATTGCGGCTCTTAACACTTATCGTCAGTTGAACGGTGCTAACAATGCTCAAGGTAAATCAATGGAGAAATTGTCTTCAGGTCTTCGTATCAACCGTGCTGGTGACGATGCTGCTGGTCTAGCGATTTCTGAGAAAATGCGTGGGCAGATTCGTGGGTTGGATATGGCTTCAAAGAATGCGCAGGATGGAGTCAGCTTGATTCAAACTGCCGAAGGAGCTTTGAATGAAACACATTCAATACTTCAACGTATGCGTGAATTATCAGTACAGTCTGCAAATGATACAAATACAGCAGGAGAAGATAGAAAGGCTTTACAAGCCGAATTTGTTGAATTAAGAAATGAAGTAAATCGTATTTCTGATCAAACTGAATTTAACGGTAAGAAACTATTGAGTGGTAGTGTAACTAGTGTTACGTTCCAAATTGGAGCAAATACAGGTCAAACTTTAGATGTTGCCCTTACTGACATGGATGGAACAGCTTTAGGTATAAACACAATTGACATTAGTACTGGTACTGCATCAGATATTTCTGCACATATTTCTACTCTTGACGCTGCTATTAACGAAGTTTCTGCTTTCCGTTCTAATCTAGGTGCAAATCAAAACCGTTTAGAGCATACTATTAATAATCTTGGTACAGCCTCAGAAAATTTATCTAGTGCTGAATCACGTATTCGTGATGTAGACATGGCGAAGGAAATGATGGAGCAAACTAAAAATTCAATTCTTTCTCAAGCTGCACAAGCAATGTTAGCTCAAGCTAATCAACAGCCTCAAGGAGTACTACAGTTATTACGTTAACATTGAACTAGAAAACCTATCTTTAGAGGATAGGTTTTTTTATAAAAATATCGTACCAATTCTATTTTTATTGGTGCGATATTTTTATAAAGTAACTATTATTGGAGTTGTTTCTATGAATCCTTATATTTCTCTATGTATGATAGTAAAAAATGAGAGCAAGGTATTGAGAAGATGTTTAGAGTCAGTGATAGGAATAATAGATGAAATTATAATTGTAGATACTGGATCTACAGATAGCACACTAGAAATTGCTAAGGAATTTACAGATAGTATATACGAAATTCAATGGAATGAAAATTTTGCTGAAGCAAGAAATTACGCTGCATCAAAGGCAAGAGGTGAATGGATTTTAGTCTTGGATGCTGACGAGTATATTTATAAAGATTATCTGAAAGAAGATATCTTTTATCTGCAGAAAAGTAATAATAGCTTTGATATATATGCTGTAAACATTATGAATTTTGTAGGAGAAAATGGGGAAAATGTAATACAACATAAACATGTTAGGCTCTATAGGAATAATAAGAAAATTGAATTTTTTCGATCCGTGCATGAGCAATTAAGATATACAGATAATTCAAGTGAAATGAGGATAGGAATCTTACCGTCATTAATTATTTTTCATTCTGGATATTTAAGAGATACAGTGAGTGAAAAAAACAAAAGTATTCGTAATCGGACCTTAGTTGAACAAGAATTAATCAAAAACAATAGTGGTTTTGATTTATATAATCTTGCGAATGAATTACGTTCATTGGGAAAAGTTGAAGAAGCATTAAAGATATATATAAAAGCATACCAAAAAAAAATAAAGTTAACAGATGAATGGGTTTCTCGTTGTACCATAAGTATTGTTGAATGTTTAATAGCATTAGAAAGATATACGGAGTCTCTACATGTAGTAAGAGATGCAAAAGAAGTATATGTAAACTCTCCAGATTTTATATATTTAGAAGGGCTTATTAAATTCTATCAGAATAACTATGATGAGGCGAAAAAGAACTTTCATTACATTTTGTTAAATACAGAACAACTTAACAATGTTATTAAAAGCCCTGACTATAAGGACTATATACCAAATTTGAAATTAGGTAAAATTTATGAAATTGAAAAAGATTATACCAATGCAAT
Source organism: Bacillus sp. PAMC26568 (assembly GCF_014235785.1). Classification (GTDB taxonomy): domain Bacteria; phylum Bacillota; class Bacilli; order Bacillales; family Bacillaceae; genus Bacillus_P. The sequence goes on from NZ_CP060137.1 coordinate 349,170, forward strand.
TAAATATTATATTGATGCTTTAAACTATAATAGACACAGTATAGAGGCTTTATCACAAGTTATTCTCATACTGAGTAAATTTCATACTGAAGCTGAGATAAATGATTTTCTTACAAAAAACATATTATCAGGAAGTAATAAACAATATTGTAAAAAGGTAGTTGCAATTGCCTTGAATCTGGGGTTAACAGAATTAGCAGATTTGTTAATTGAAAATATTTTAGAGGAATCTATATAATCTAAAAAAAATTAATATGTTAAAGGTGATAGTAAAAGTAATAACTGCTTTGTACCAAAAGATGCTTTCTATTTTTTAATAATGTTTTAGAGGTGCTAAAATGCTTAAAGAAAAAAGAGATGTGTTGCTAAATATTGTAGAGATATTAGAAACAGGATCTGAAGTTCTTCATCTAATAGATTTAGAAATTAAAAACAGTAGTGTTGATCCAATTGCTAACTTAGTAAATGACCTTAGCTCAATGTATGATGCCATTGTAAATGCATTAAAACAATTTGAACAAGAAATCAACTTGGAAATATTTTCGGAATACTCATATCACTTTGAAGATAGCCTTAAAGAAATAATAAGTATTTATGAGATAGGCAATCCCTCTAAGTTATTAAATAATGAGATTTATAGTAAATTATCTTATGCATATAATAATTGGAAGAGTAATATACAATATGAGGTAATTCAAAATTTAAAAGATTATAATTTTATTAATCCAACTGAAGTTAATTTAGAGATTAAGAGTTCAATTAAAAAAAATAATAAAAAAGTACTGATTGGAAGTCCAATCCATCAGAAGCCACATATATTAAATGAGTTTTTATCATCTTTAAGTGAATTAAATAGTGAAGATTTAGAAATAACATTTGTATTTGTAGACGATAATAATTATGAGGAGTCTTCAAACCTATTAAGAGAATTCTCAATTAATAGGGAGAATATCATCATATATGAATCACAAGATAAGGAGAGTTACATTTGTGATAATCTAACCCATAGATGGAAAGAAAGTCTAATCTGGAAGGTTGCGAATTTTAAAAATATAATGATCGAGATTGCACTTGAGAATGATTTTGACTATCTATTTTTAATCGATTCAGATATTGTATTACATCCAAATACATTAGAACATTTAATTTCTACAAAAAAAGATGTTATTTCAGAAATTTTTTGGACAAAATGGAATCCTAATATGCCGGAGTTGCCTCAAGTATGGCTATGGGATCAATATAGATTATTTAATAGGAATAGAAATGAGGAAATCACGAATAATGAAATGTTGATAAGGCAACAAAATTTTATTAGCCATTTGCGGAAACCTGGTATTTATGAGGTGGGAGGGTTAGGAGCATGTACACTAATTAGCAGGGAAGCGTTAGAAAAAGGAGTTAACTTTAAAGAGATAAAGAACTTATCATTCTGGGGAGAAGATAGACATTTTTGTGTCCGTGCAGCTGCTCTCGGAATCCCTTTACATGTAGATACTAATTATCCTGCATATCATATATACAGAGATACAGATTTAGAAGGGTTGAACAAATTTAAAGATAAATACTCCAATTTATCAGCAGAAAATACTTTAATAGAGGATAATAATAATACCTCCCGTTTCTTTAGAATCACTGATCCTAAAATGGAAAAGTTCGTTTTTGACTTACCAAAGGATTGGTGGAGCAGATTTTATGAATATGCTTGGTCTAGCAATTTTGTAGATTCAGACGATGTTTGTTTAGATGCGGCTTGCGGTATTGCTCACCCCTTAAAATTTTATCTAAATGAAATTAGCAAGGAGACGTATGCTTGTGACATTGATGAAAGGATTACTGATAAGAATGAAATTGTTAAAGAAATATCTGAGGTATTTGATGGAGAGTATACAAGTGATGAATTTAATCTAGAAGGAATTAACTTTATTCAAGCCAACCTTACAAAATTACCTTATGCTCAAAGGAAATTTGACAAGATTTTTTGTATATCAGTTCTAGAACATCTATCTAAAGAAGATATTAAAAGGTCTCTTATAGAATTCAAGCGTACACTTAAAGATAATGGAAAAATAATCTTAACCTTTGATTTCCCAACAATTAATTTAGATTTCTTATTTAAAACAATCAAAGAAGTGGGTCTTAAATTTGAGGGTAAGGTTGATACAAATCTCTTGGACGATGGTTTGTATACATCATTATGGGGTGGACTATGTTGTTTCAGGGCAATTTTGGTAAAAGACACTGATTCAGTAAATATTAATTCAAATAATGAGTTTAAGTATAGGGACTGGTGGGAACATAACTATGCTTATGGAGGTACATCGGGACTTGGTTCATATGGAAAATTGGCAGAGTTTAAAGCAGAGGTTATAAATAGTTTTATTAATAAAAATAATATAAATAGTGTTATTGAATATGGATGTGGTGATGGAAACCAATTGTCTTATATGAATTATAAAAATTATATAGGTTTAGATATAGCTAACTCTGCATTGCAAATTTGTAGAGAAAAATTTAAAAATGACGCAACTAAGACTTTTGAATTGTACGATACTAAAAAAATTAATAGTATAAAATTTCAAGCTGAATTAGTTGTTTGCTTGGATGTTTTATATCACATTATAGATGATTATGATTTTGAAAAAACCCTAGAGGATATTTTTACTTGTGCTTCTAAATATGTTGTATTATATACAAGGATTACAACTGATGAAGAACCTGAAATAGCTCCAACCATTAAAGATAGAGATATTTTAAGGTATTTGGAAAAATTTAATGGGTTTAAAATCAGTGAAATAATCAAGCAAAAATATCCTTCAGAGTCATCTGCAGATTTCATTATTTTAGAGAGAATATAATTTAATTAACATAATTAGCTATAAAGGGGATTAAATGTTTAATTTAGTATGATAAATGGAACGAATGTTGTCTAAATGATTTAATCATTCCTTAAAATCTTAATAGAATTTAAATAATAAACTCTAGGACAATTTATCCTAGAGTTTTTGCTTACTCCCTTAACTTTGATTTAGGCTACATATAAGGTTCCTTATTCTTCATAATATGAAAGTCAATTATTATCAACAGTCGCTCCACATATACCATCGTCTGCTTCTTCTTCCTTTTTTATTTTCTTCTGATAACAAATAATTTTGTGTATTTAATGTAAAAATAAGAATATATATTACTATGTATAAGCTTATCTTTAGTCCTAATTTCTTTCGAGTTAGGACTATTTCTATTTTAGGGAAGAGATATCATGAAAAAATATGCAATGAAGACTAAGAAACAATTAGAACTACTTGGAGGAGTAGTGAAAATGAAGAAACAGCTTGCTAAACGGTTGATCATCGTTAGCTTAAAGCTAGTGAAGGAATCAAGCCTGCTTTACATTTGATTGCTGTGTTGGAAGTTCAGAGGTTGGTTACCAATTGTTAAAGGGATTTCTTGGGGGAGTGGATCGGGAATACCTTATCGTGGTTTGATTAGACAAGAAGTATCAGCCAACTGTGATCAACATTACCAGGACAACACAGGAACTGGTACCATGTCCCAAAATACTGAATTCTAATAGTTCCAATTGGCACCATCCAGTTATAATTGGTTTACTCGAAATGAAGCTAGAGCATTATAATAGATGGATTAGAAGTACAGTAGAATTACAGGTGTAACTATAAACGTGGCAGCTAAGTTGAGTTTGCTCTTAATTTGAGGCATATGGGGAAAATAGTTTGTCCATCTACTCACAGCTAAGATATATATAAACTGTAACAGTTACAAATGCACAAACTGTCAATAACTGGAAATTTAGATATTTCGGTCTATTAACACTAGATGTTCAAGGAACAAACGACCTAAACCTTAACTTCGATCTTCGGAGTAGGGGCTTTCTATTTATGAAAGAGATGTGCAATCCTCCTGGAAAGTAGTGATACAGGTTTATATCTTGCCAAGGAAAATAGCAAGAAAACTCACCAGGTATTCAATGATTTTCTTATTATGGAAATGCTAGAATCGATTCATGAAAAACTGTAAGGATTAAGCTGTGTCTTTTTTACATTTCTCATAAAATGGAGTGAAAAATTTTTCAAACCATCCGATATAACCAATAGAACATAAAACTCAAGGAGTGGCCTTTATGGTGATAGAAAAAATGTCATCGCAGCCTGGTCCCCGCATCTCAGAACTCGACATGAAACTAGTGAAAACAAATGAACTAAATAAAGAAGAACATACACCTTCTTTTCCAAAAGAAGAAATAGAAAAAGTGGTGAACGGAATCAACGACTTCCTGCAGCCAGCTAATACACATATTCAATTTCAGCTTCATGAAAAGCTGAATGAATATTATGTAACCGTTGTAGATAATCAAACGAAGGAAATCGTCAGGGAAATTCCTTCTCGAAAAATGCTCGATCTTTACGCAGCAATGACTGAATTTCTCGGTTTTGTTGTGGATAAAAAAATCTAAAGAGGTGATTCAGGATGGTTCGAATAGGTGGCTTGGCAAGTGGAATGGATATTGATTCCCTTGTAGCCGACTTAATGAAAGCAGAAAGAATGCCGCTTGATAAATTAAAGCAAAGCAAACAAACGCTTGAATGGCAGCGCGAAGACTATCGCGAAATGAACAGCCTGCTGTTTTCATTCCGTAACGCAACGTTTGATATGAAGCTTACAAGAAATTACCGTGCGCGCGCAACGAACAGTTCCAATTCGGATAAAGTTACCGCAACTGCTACAAGTTCAGCGAGTCAATCTTCTTATAGTATTTCGAAAGTTGATCAGCTGGCGACTGCTGCTACTAAGGTGAATGCAAGTGGGATTTCTAAAGTAACGACGGATAAAATCGATCCGTCTAAAAGTTTATATGAAATGAAAGATAAATTTGGTGCTGGCGATCAGTTTACCTGGAAGACAGGAACTGTGAAAAGTCAAACCATTTCAGTGCCATCTGATGGCAGTTCTTTTAAGCTAGACGGCACGTCTCTCGTAAACCTTGACACAGATGCTGTTATAAAAGTAGATGGAAAAGCCCTTGAAGTTGTAACCGATCTTGCAAATTTAGGTGCGGGAAAAGTTCACGTAAATACCGATGGAACTCTTACGTTCAGGGAATCTATTAAAAAGGGCAGTACAATCAAAGCTGACTACGTCATTGACAGCGCTGAAAACTATATGTCTTTTAATATGGGAACTCATACTTCAAAAGGACAGGTAAATGAGACCTTTCTAGTTCAGGGTACAGAATCTTTGAATAGTGTTTTTTCAAAGATTAATTCTTCAGAGCTTGGTGTAACCGCATTCTATGATACTTTTACAGATCAAGTGACCTTAACGCGAAAAGAAACAGGGAACTATAATGCGGCAGGTGAGGAAATCGTTACTTCAAATGGTTTCTTAAATGGCGTATTAAAGTTCTCAGGTGTAACTGAAACCGGCGGAAACAACGCGAAATTCACGATCAATGGATTAGACACAGAACGTACGTCTAACACCTTTGAAATGAGCGGTGTGACCTTCACTCTTAAAGACACGTTCACAACAGGAGATCCAGCAGTATCCATAAACGTAACCAACGATACAACCGCAGTTTTCGACAACATTAAAAAATTCGTAACCTTATATAATGAAACAATTGCAAAAATCCAGGCAAAAACCGATGAAACACGCAACCGTGAATACCAGCCGTTATCAGATGAAGAACGCGAATCGCTCACTGACAAACAGCAGGAGCAATGGGATGAAAAAGCACAAAGCGGTCTGCTAAGAAAAGATTCGATCCTAACAGGTGCTCTCAGCCAAATGCGTTCAGATTTTTATTCCACACTCTCTGCTTCAACTGGTTCGCAGTTCACGCATCTATCGAGCATCGGGATTACTACGACTTCCAACTACCGTGAAGGCGGGAAGCTCATTATCGATGAAGCGAAGCTGAAAAAAGCAATCGAAGAAAATCCTGAAGATGTAGAAAAGCTATTCACCAGTAGTGGAGCAACAAGCGGTGAAAAAGGGATTATAACCAATCTATACGACAATTTAAAAACAACGATGGACAAGCTGAACGCAAAAGCTGGAACATCAAGTTCCACTAGCCAGCAGTTTACAATTGGAAGAAACTTATCATCCATCGATAATCAAATCATTCGTTTTGAGGATCGCTTAACTCAAGTCGAAGATCGATATTGGGCACAGTTTACTGCGATGGAAAAAGCGATTCAGCGTTCAAATGATCAAATGAGCTATTTAATGCAGCAATTCGGTTAAAAAAGGAGTTAATACACATGGCACTTAACAACCCTTATCAAGCGTATCAGCAAAATTCTGTGAGTACGGCTTCACCAGGCGAATTAACACTGATGCTTTATAATGGATGCCTTAAGTTTATAAAGCAGGCGCGACTCGCAATCGAGCAAAAAAATACTCAGGACAAGAATCTTAATCTTCAAAAAGCACAGCGTATTATTCAAGAACTGATGATTACGCTGAATCCTGAGGCTGCTGTTTCAGAATCGATGATGTCCATGTATGATTACATGAATCGCCGTTTAATTGAAGTGAATATGTCGAATGATTTAGACATTCTAACTGAAGTCGAAGGCTATGTCACGGAGTTTCGTGATACGTGGAAGCAGGTCATTCAATCTAACCGCCAGCAGCAGTTCGGACAAGGCGGTCAAGTGTAGTGAGTGCGGTAGACAGTTTGCATCATCTTACAAAGCAGCTTCTTGATGAAGTGAGCGGGGCTTCAGATAAGGACTTGAGGGACAGCCATATTGTGAACATTCAAGATTGGCTGGAACAGCGTGATGCTTTGATTAAGCAGCTTCAGCCTCCTTATAATCATGAGGAAAAGCGACTTGGCAAAGAAATTACTGAATGGAACTCAATCATTCACGAAAAGCTGCATTTATTGAAGCAGGAAATTAAGCAGGATATTACGCAGTTAAAGATCCAAAAATCTTCAAATCAGAAGTATATCAATCCTTATCAGAATACGGCTGTCGACGGTATGTTTTATGATAAGCGCAAATAAGCCCTTTTCGCAAAGTGAATATGAGCTCTATTTTTTCTATAATGAACTGCTGAACAGCATTGAGGAAGGATTTACATATCTGATTCAAAGTTTTGAGGTCATTGATTATACAGAAGGCGAGCGGGTGATGAATGATATCATCGATGCGTTTGTTCAGATTGATTCAATTCATTCTGGCATGTATGATGCTGCAAATGAGGATGAACCCCTGCAGCAGCAGATTCTCTTATTCGACAGGATTATCGATGAATTGATGCCGTTCACTACTTCGAAGGATGACTCTATCATTTTGCAAAGCTATATTAAAGATAAGCTTTTTACTCTATTTCTTGAATGGAAGAAAGAGATTCAAGCTCATATTATGCCTTATATCTTACATTGAACCTCGTCTGTATTCAGATGGGTTTTTTTGTTGGCAGTTAAACTTACTTCCTCATGCAAACAACGCTTTATTTTCATAAAAGGACAATCCATTTTCAAAAATGTCCTTTTTAATATCGAAAACATGGTGCCAATTATCAAAATCAATGTTTCAATTATCAACTCGAGAATAAATGTGGTGCAGCGTCAAGAATTTAAGCAGCGAGACTCATATTTACAAGGAATAAGCGATTTACACCATGCCCTCTCCATAAATCTCCCGCCCAAACCAAGTCCAATTATCAAAAAAGGACAATCCATTTTCAAAAATGCCCTTTTCATTATCAAAAACCCAGTCCTAATTATCAAAAACAGCATTTCAATTATCAACTGAAGACTTCCGATATATCCATTTAAATTAACAGCATAAATCCACTGCTGTCCGCATATTCTATTCAAGCCCACGCACATAATCAGCCCAACCGCAATCTTCTACAAAATTCACACAGATTTAACATTAGTTTTACGTTTGAGCAGGAATATTAGAGGGAAAAGAAGAATTAAGTTTACATATCCTTAACAAAAGGAGGAGTTCAGTTTGAATTATAACGTCAGAGGCGAAAACATTGAGGTAACTCCCGCTTTAAGAGAGTATGTCGAAAAGAAAATCGGCAAGCTGGAACGCTATTTTGAGGATTCCATCGAAGCAAATGTGAACGTGAATTTGAAATTCTACAATGATCAAGAATCTAAGATTGAAGTAACGATTCCAATGACCAATCTAGTGTTGCGTGCTGAGGAATACAATGAGGATATGTACGCTGCGATTGATCTTGTCACAAACAAGCTCGAGCGTCAAATCCGTAAACATAAAACAAAAGTGAACCGTAAATTACGTGAGCAGGGTTCAGCGAAATTCATGTTCACAAATGGAGCAGTTGAGGCAGAAGGCGAGCAGGCTCAAGCGCCAGTTCTGGAAGAAGATGAATCTATTGAAATCGTCCGTACAAAGCGCTTTAACTTAAAGCCGATGGACAGTGAGGAAGCAATTCTTCAGATGAACATGCTGGGCCATAACTTTTTCGTTTTTACAAATGCCGAAACGAATTCAACAAACGTCGTATACCAGCGTAAAGACGGCAAATACGCGATTATTGAACCAACTGAATAATAAAAACCTAACCATGCAGTCCGTTTTTTAAACGGGCTGCATTTTATATTTTATGAATGGTTTATTTCGTAAAAATTGATGCTTTTAGAAAAATATTAAATTCTTAGTGGATTGTAGCGGAAGGCACTTAACTCCTGCGGGAAGTAGAGGGATATTGGAGAACCCACAGTCATAGCCGAGGAGGCTCCCACCCTCCCCGCAGAAAGCAAATGCCTGCAGCGGAAAGGAACGGGTAACATTGATAACCAAAAACAATAATATGCGAACACAGCCTTTAAGAAAGATTAACATCGCATGATATTAATGGTATTATTTTCATATTGTGTTTTGGAACAGTGCAGATAGTCGATATACTGTTGAAAACAATAAACATATGGTAAAATAGAGATTAGTTTTGAAATTTCTAGCGGGTTCTCATGAATACTGTTCATGTATGGCACTTCATTAGACAGAGGAGCGTATAAAATGCTTGGAATCTTAAATAAGGTGTTTGATTTTAACAAACGTGCATTAAATAAATATGAAAAAATGGCTAATCAAATAGAGGCTCTTGCTTCAGATATGGAAAAGCTTTCCGATGAGGAGCTGCAGGCGAAAACACATGAATTTAAAGGGCGTATTGCCAAAGGTGAAACCGTCGATGACCTTCTGACAGAAGCTTTTGCCGTTGTCAGAGAGGCTGCGAAGCGTGTACTGGGTCTTTATCCATATCCTGTTCAGCTTATGGGGGGGATTGCCCTTCATGATGGCAATATCTCTGAGATGAAAACAGGTGAAGGTAAAACATTGACGTCCACAATGCCGGTTTATTTGAATGCTCTTTCTGGAAAAGGCGTTCATGTTGTGACAGTCAATGAATACTTGGCAAGCCGTGATGCTGTTGAAATGGGCAAGCTGTATGAGTTTCTTGGTCTGACAGTCGGTTTGAATACAAATGGTTTATCAAAAGAAGAAAAACGTGCAGCTTATGCAGCTGACGTCACATATTCCACGAATAATGAACTAGGCTTCGATTACTTGCGTGATAACATGGTGCTGTACAAAGAGCAGATGGTTCAGCGTCCGCTTCATTATGCCGTCATCGATGAGGTTGACTCGATTTTAATTGATGAGGCGCGTACGCCGCTGATCATTTCAGGTTCTGCTGCAAAATCCACGATGCTATATGTGCAGGCTAATGGTTTTGTCCGTTCGCTTAAGCGTGAAGAGGATTATACGTTTGATGAGAAAACAAAAGGTGTGCAGCTAACGGAAGAAGGGATGTCAAAAGCTGAAAAGGCTTTTAACATTGAGAACCTTTTTGATCTTACACACGTTTCATTAAATCATCATATTAATATGGCATTGAGAGCACATGTGGTCATGCATAATGATGTTGATTATGTTGTTGAAGAAGGAAATGTTGTAATCGTTGACCAATTTACAGGCCGTTTAATGAAAGGCCGCCGTTACAGCGATGGTCTTCATCAGGCGATTGAAGCTAAAGAAGGCCTGGAGATTCAAAATGAAAGCATGACACTTGCGACGATTACATTCCAGAACTATTTCCGTATGTATAAAAAGCTTGCCGGTATGACAGGTACAGCGAAAACGGAAGAAGAAGAGTTCCGTAATATCTACAATATGCAGGTTGTAGCGATTCCTACGAACCGTGACATTGTCCGTGATGACCGCGCGGATCTTGTGTACCGTTCAATGGAAGGCAAGTTCAAGGCAGTTGTTGAGGATGTAACGACTCGTTATTTTGCAGGACAGCCGGTATTGGTTGGTACGGTTGCAGTTGAAACGTCAGAGCTCATTTCTAAGCTTTTGAAGAAAAAAGGCGTTCCTCATAACGTTCTGAATGCAAAGAACCATGAAAGAGAAGCTGAAATTATCGAGAATGCCGGTCATCAAGGTTCCGTTACAATTGCGACGAACATGGCAGGACGCGGAACAGACATCAAGCTTGGACCTGGTGTGATAGAGCTTGGCGGTTTAGCAGTCATTGGTACAGAACGCCACGAATCACGCCGTATTGATAATCAGCTTCGCGGACGTTCAGGCCGTCAGGGAGATCCTGGTGTGACTCAGTTCTATCTTTCTATGGAAGATGAGTTAATGAGACGCTTCGGTTCTGAAAATATGATGAACATGATGGATCGGCTCGGTATGGATGATTCGCAGCCAATTCAAAGTAAGATTGTCACTCGTGCGGTTGAATCTGCTCAAAAACGTGTTGAAGGAAATAACTTCGATGCTCGTAAACAGCTTCTGCAATATGACGATGTGCTTCGTCAGCAGCGTGAAGTGATTTACAAGCAGCGCTTTGATGTCATTGATTCAGAAAATCTTCGCAGTATTGTTGAGAGCATGGTGACGTCAACGGTTGAACGTGTAGTTGCAATGTACACGCCGAAAGATGAGCTGCCTGAAGAATGGAATCTAGAAGGTCTTGTAGATTATCTGCATGCCAATCTACTTGATGAAGGTACTTTCTCGGTTAATGATTTTAAAGGAAAAGAATCTGAAGAAATCACAGAGCTTGTGCTTGAGAAAACAAAAGCCCGTTATAATGAAAAAGAAGAAGCATTTGGCGAAGAGCAAATGCGTGAATTCGAGAAAGTGATTCTGCTTCGTGCCGTTGATACGAAATGGATGGATCACATTGATGCAATGGATCAATTGCGTCAGGGTATTCACCTTCGTGCATATGGTCAAACCGATCCGCTTCGCGAGTATCAGATGGAAGGCTTTGCGATGTTTGAAAACATGATTGCATCGATTGAAGAAGATGCTGCAAAATATATCATGAAAGCAGAAATCCGCAATAACCTTGAACGTGAAGAAGTGGCAAAACCACAGGAGGCCATTCACGCGAAAGAGGGAGACGAAGCGCCTAAGAAAAAACCTGTTAAAAAGCAGATAGAAATCGGCCGAAATGAAGCATGTGTGTGCGGAAGCGGCAAAAAATACAAAAACTGTTGCGGTAAGTAATACGTGAGAGAGGTGTTTAGCGCCTCTCTTTACCCCATTTTAGAGGAGAATTTATATGGAATTAGCAGAAATCCGAAACGAACTTGAAAAAATGGCTAAGAAATTAGCGGCTTTTAGGGGGTCTCTTTGACCTCGATCACAAGCAGGCTCGCATTGATGAGCTAGATGAAATGATGTCCCATCCTAATTTTTGGGATAATCAAAATGAAGCACAGACCGTTATTAATGAAAGCAACGCTTTAAAAGAAGCGGTCAACCAATTTAATGAAATGCACGAAACACATGAAAACCTTGAAGTGACACATGAGCTTTTAAAAGAAGAGCCAGACGCTGAACTTCATTCTGAGCTTGAAGGTGAAGTCGTTGAGCTGACAACAGCTATGAACGAATTTGAACTTCAGCTGTTATTAAGTGAACCACATGATAAAAACAATGCCATTTTAGAGCTTCATCCGGGAGCAGGCGGCACAGAGTCACAGGATTGGGGTTCTATGCTGCTTCGCATGTATACGCGCTGGGGCGAAAAGAAAGGCTTTAAGGTCGAAACGCTTGATTATCTTCCTGGAGACGAAGCAGGCATTAAGAGTGTCACATTGCTGTTCAAAGGTCATAACGCTTATGGGTATTTGAAAGCGGAAAAAGGTGTTCATCGCCTTGTCCGAATCTCTCCGTTCGATGCTTCAGGACGCCGTCATACATCGTTTGTATCATGTGAGGTTATGCCTGAATTTAATGATGAAATCGATATTGATATCCGCACAGAAGATCTTAAAGTGGATACGTATCGTGCAAGCGGTGCCGGCGGTCAGCATATCAATACGACAGATTCCGCTGTTCGTATTACGCATTTACCGACGAACACAGTAGTTACATGCCAAACGGAGCGTTCACAGATTAAAAACCGCGAGCGTGCCATGAAAATGCTTCAAGCGAAACTCTACCAGCTTAAGCTTGACGAGCAGCAGGCAGAGCTCGATGAAATCCGCGGCGAACAAAAAGAAATCGGCTGGGGCTCTCAAATTCGCTCCTACGTTTTCCATCCGTATTCTCTTGTAAAAGATCATCGCACAAGTACAGAAAGCGGGAACGTGCAAGGTGTCATGGATGGGGATTTAGATCCGTTTATTGATGCATACTTGCGTTCGAAACTTTAATAATAAGATGAGATGGCTGTCCTTTGGGCGGCCGTTTTTTTATTAGTCTTGCTGCATCCGTCTGGAGAATAAAAGACCGATTTCAGATAATAAAACGTGGTTTCCGGATTATAAAATAGTATTCGCGGGTAATAAGAGTTCACTCTCATGTAATAAGCAGGAAAACTCAGTATTCTGAGAGGCTGCCAAGCAAGAAAATGAGCGATTTCTTAATATGCTGGCAATAAAATGGCCAAGTGCACCTAGAAAAAGGCTGTTCAAGTGTTGGAATAAGGGAATTACGGTCTGAATAGGCGTGCCGTATCTGTCCGGAGAATAAAAGACCGATTTCAGATAATAAAATGTGGTTTCCGGATCATAAAATAGTGTCCGCGGATAATAAGAGCTCACTATCCGCTAATAAGCACAGAAATTCTGTATTCTGATATACTTCAGTACTGAAAATTGAGCGATTTCGTAATCTGCATGCAATGTGCAAAGGTTCAGCGGTATATATTCCAATAAACACGTTCCACATGAAAGACTAATTTCCATCTAATAAGCAAAAACTAAACCAAACCCTTTACCTCTTTAGCACGTTATTCCACTGTTATTTACAGTTCAATCAGACGGGTGCTATACTCTGAAAGGTTATGTCAAATGAGAGTGAAAACAAGTGTTTTCATAGATGGAGGATAAGAAAGATGTTTCAGCGTAAACGCACTCGTACATATAATCCAGCTTTAGAAAAATTCATCGGATACCTCTTTATTTTACTTGGTTCTGGAATCGTTGCCATTGCCTTTAATTTATTCCTTTTGCCCAATCAGATTGCTTCTGGAGGAGTCAGCGGGATCAGTACGATTACAGATTCTTTATTTGGATTTGAACCTGCTTATGTTCAGTGGGCATTTAATATACCGTTATTTATTGCAGGAGTATTGCTGCTTGGGAAACAATTCGGGTTAAAAACATTAATCGGTACAATCTTTCTGCCGTTTGTTGTTTTTCTGACAAAGGATATGGAGCCAGCGACAACAGATCCTTTGCTTGGGGCGATTTTTGGCGGAATTGGCGTAGGACTTGGTCTAGGCCTTGTGTTTCGAGGGAAAGCTTCTACAGGCGGAACAGACTTGGCGGCTCAAATTATTCATAAATTCACAGGACTTTCTCTTGGTACATGTGTTGCGTTAATAGATGGTTTAATTGTGTTAACAGCCGCAATCGTATTTGATATTGAACGCGGTCTATATGCATTAGTTGGGCTTTATGTGACAAGCAAAACGATTGATATCGTTCAAGTAGGGTTAGGACGTTCTAAAATGACGATGATTATTACAAGTCAGGAAGAAGAAGTGAAAAAAGCGATTCTTAGCGAAATAGATCGAGGCGTTACAAAGTTATCAGCGTTCGGCGGATATACGGACAGTGAACGTCCGATCTTAATGTGTGTAGTCGATCAGACAGAATTCACCAAATTGAAACAACTCGTAAAAAGCATTGACACGTCTGCATTTGTCGTTGTTATGGATGCCTCTGATGTCCTTGGTGAGGGTTTCAAACGGGCATAGTTAGGATATAATAGGTATGTAATTTATATCCTTATTTGAGGAGGATTTTGGCAATGAAACGAAAACTATTTGCACTGCTATTTGGAACATCACTAGCGCTTGCGGCATGTGGTGGAGGCGATGAAGCGCAAGAAGAACCAAAGGATGGATCAGGCTCAAAGGATACAGCGAATGCTGAAGAAATTGTACAGCAGAATTGTATTAGCTGTCATGGACAAAACCTTGAAGGCGGCGGTGCTGCACCGAACCTGACAAAGGTTGGCGCTAAGTACGATCAGGAAAAAATTGAAGGCATTATTAATAACGGCCAGGGCGGAATGCCAGGCGGATTGATCAGTGAATCGGATGCAACCGTTGTTGCAGAGTGGCTCGCTGAAAAGAAATAACACGATTAAGCACCAGCCATCCTTTTGTGGCTGGTTTTTATTTTTGGCTGTTTTAGCATTGATTATTGTTTTTGGATATAAACTCCGATGCAGGCACTTGCTTTCCGCGGGGAGGAAAGGGAGTCTCCTCGGCTATGCCTGTGGGGTCTCCCATTCCCTCTATTTCCCGCAGGAGTCAAGTGCCTTCCGCTACAATCCACTAAAGGTTTTAACCATTTTTTCTAAAAGCAACAAACACGAAAAGTGCCTTTTTTTAATGAAAAACTTCCAATTCTATTAAAATAGCAAGAAATACCTTTCGACATTCAGAAAAAATCTTCCATAACTTACATCCTAAAAAAAGATTGTCTTTTTAGTCAGAAAGTTCTAAAATCAGAAGTACAGCGTTTACAATCCCTCTAACATTGGAACTATAAAACATTGTAAAGCGATAAATTTCTACAATTTACGACCTTGAAATGAAACTGTAATATTTTTAAGTCTATTTTTGCCGAACTTTGATGTTATAATACTTTTTGTGGGTAAATCTTATTAATATATGTAAATATTGGATACATAATCCTATAACAATAGTAAATACAGCAAGCGGACAACACGCAGCCTACTAAATAAAACAGCTTTGGGTGATAAAACATGATCGAAATGTCAGACGTTTTTAAGACGTATCCGAATGGCGTGCTCGCCATTAATGGAATAAACGTGAAAATTGATCAAGGTGAATTTGTTTATGTTGTCGGTCCAAGCGGTGCTGGTAAATCAACATTTATAAAAATGATGTATCGCGAAGAACGGCCTACAGACGGAAAGATCCTGATCAATGGCGTAAACTTAGCAAAACTGCGAGAAAAGAAAGTTCCTTATTTAAGGAGAAGCATCGGCGTTGTTTTCCAGGACTTTAAACTTCTTCCAAAGTTAACGGTATTTGAAAACATTGCATTTGCTCTTGAAGTTATTGGAGAGAATCCTAGAAACATCAAAAAGAGAGTACTGGACGTGCTGGATCTTGTTCAGCTCAAACATAAAGCTAGATTTTTCCCTAATGAGTTATCAGGAGGAGAACAGCAGCGTGTCTCGATTGCGCGGTCAATTATTAACAATCCTGGTGTTGTCATCGCCGATGAGCCTACAGGAAACCTTGACCCTGACACTTCCTGGGAGATTATGAACATTTTCGAGGAAATCAATAATCGCGGAACGACTGTTGTGATGGCTACACACAACCGTGAGATTGTTAACACCATGAAAAAACGAGTCATCGCGATCGAAGATGGAAAGATTGTGCGTGACGAGGCTAGAGGGGAGTATGGGATTTATGATTAGAACCCTTGGGCGTCACTTCAGAGAAACGTTAAAAAGCTTAGGCCGCAACGCCTGGATGACATTTGCATCAGTCAGTGCGGTAACAGTTACATTAATTCTAGTTGGTACGTTCCTGGTTATTATGATGAACCTAAACAACTTTGCTTCAAATGTTGAAGAGGATGTAGAAATCCGGGTGCTTGTGGATGTTACGTCTACACCAGAGGAACAGAAGCAGCTGAGAAGTCAGATTGATAAAATGAAAGAGATCTCATCCGTCGAGCTCTCAACGAAGGAAAAAGAGCTTGATAACCTCATCAGCAGCATGGGTGAGCAAGGTAAATCCTATCAGCTTTTTGAACAGAACAATCCTTTAAATGATGTTATTGTTGTGAAAACAACAGATCCGCGTGAAACACCTCAAGTCGCGAAAAAGATTGAGGGATTCACTGGTGCATATAAAGTTCTATATGGCCAGGATGAGGTAGAGAAGCTTTTCAATTTTGTTGAAATTTCAAGAAACATTGGAATTGGATTAATCATCGGATTGGTCTTTACGGCAATGTTCCTTATCTCAAATACAATTAAAATTACCATTTTTGCCAGAAGGCATGAAATAGAAATTATGAAACTAGTAGGTGCTACTAACTGGTTTATCCGCTGGCCATTCTTCTTAGAAGGATTGATGCTGGGAATTATGGGTTCAGTTATTCCAATTTTGCTTGTTATATCCACATACAACTTTTTATATCACTGGGTTGAACCGAGAGTTGCGGGTTCATTCGTTCAATTACTGCCATTTAGTCCTTTCGTCTTCCAAGTATCAGCCATTCTGATCTTAATTGGGGGATTAATCGGAGTATGGGGTAGCTTAATGTCTGTTCGTAAGTTCTTAAGAGTATAAACTGGCAATCTGATAGATTGCTGGTTTCCTCTGTTAGAGGATACATAGATAAAGGGAGGAACTAGAGAGTGAGAAAGAAAATCTTATCGCTGGGATTGGCGACTTTGATAGGGACAAGCTCCATCATTATTCCAATTACCCAAGAAAAAGCATATGCAAACGCTGACCTTGAAAAGAAAAAAGCAGATATTCAAAATGAGCGTTCAGGTGTTGATTCAAGCATTCAGGAAAAACAAGGTGAGTTATCAGAGCTTGAAACAAAAGAGAAAAGCTTAAATAATGAAATTGAAAAGCTTGATTTGCAAACAGCTGACACGAACGAGAAAATTCGCCAGCGTCAAACAGAAATCGATGGTGCAAAACAAAAGATTGAAGAATTAAAGGTTCAAATTGAAGAAGTGAAAGAGCGAATTGAAAAGCGTAATCTTCTTCTAAAAGACCGTGTACGTTCACTTCAGGAGAGCGGCGGCGTAGTTAGCTATTTAGATGTGCTACTAGGTGCTCAGGACTTCGGTGATCTTGTTACTCGTGTAAGTGCGGTAACGACAATCGTTGAAGCAGATAAAGGAATTATCAAAGCCCATGAGGAAGACAAAAAACTTCTAGAGCAAAGTGAAGCAGACTTAAGTAGTGAGCTTAAAAAATTAGAAACAGCTTTAACTGAATTAGAATCATTAAAACAGCAGCTGGAAGTACAAGCTGCTGAAAAGAATAAATTGATTGAGCAAGTAAAAGCTCAGCATCAAGAAACAGAAGCAGCAATCTATGAATTAGAGGATGAAGCGGCATTCTTGAAAGAGCAAGAAGCAGCGATTCAGAAAGAAATGGAACGTCAAAAGCAAGCAGAAGAACAGCGTAAACGCGCGGCAGCAGAGGCCGCTGCACAAGCAGCTGCAGAAGCTAAAGCAGCGGCAGCAAAGAAGTCAACTGCTACTTCTAACAGTTCTTCAGGCGGATCTTCTTCATCAGCGCCGGCAGAATCTGCACCAGCACCAGCTGTAACAGGCGGTAAGTTCATGTGGCCTGCACAAGGTACATTTACTTCAGGATATGGCCATCGCTGGGGTAAATTGCACGCTGGTATTGATATTGCAAACAGAGCTAGCAATGTACCGGTCGTTGCATCAGCAGCAGGAACAGTTATCCGTTCATACTACTCAAGCAGTTACGGAAACGTTGTATTTATCTCGCACAACATCGATGGTAAAGTATATACAACTCTATATGCTCACTTAGAAGCACGCCATGTAAGCAGCGGACAATCTGTAAGCAAAGGCCAGCAGCTTGGATTTATGGGCAACACAGGCCGTTCTACAGGCAAACATCTGCATTTTGAAATTCATAATGGTGCCTGGAAAAATCCAGTTAACCCTATGAACTTCTTACAATAGGAATGAAATGAAAACTCCTAAAACAAATGACTTGTTTTAGGAGTTTTTTTGTGCGGAAAAAACTTGTCCTACATGATTTATCCAATTTTCACATATACTAGAGGTACCAATTGATTTTTTCAAAAGAGTACATAGCATAAAGATCCAATCTACAAGGAGGAACAATATGAAGCAGAAAATGACAGCACTCATGATGGCACTCTCGATGATCCTGGGGGCAGGCGGTATGTATGCAGGGATGGAGATGATCGAACAGCAGCAGAGCCCAAGGGCTGACAAAACCACAAAAGCAGAAGAGCTAGCCCTTCCTGCTGTCACTGATGTTTTGAAGCGCGAACAGGATGTAGAGATTGAAGGTCTTGAAAAAGTAAAGCAAGCGTATGAGTTAATCTCCAGCAAGTATGTAGAAGAAGTGAATGAGGAAGAACTGCTTGAAGGAGCGATCCAAGGGATGCTGTCAACGCTTGATGATCCCTATTCCGTTTACATGGACAAAGATACAGCGAAGCAGTTTTCTGATAGCCTTGATTCTTCTTTTGAAGGGATCGGAGCAGAGGTAGGGATGGATAATGGCAAAATCATTATTGTGTCCCCGTTTAAAAACTCTCCTGCTGAGAAGGCAGGCTTGCAGCCGAATGATCATGTCATCAGTATTGATGGACAATCTGTTGAAGGAAATGATCTAAATGATACGGTGCTGAAAATCCGCGGCAAAAAGGGAACAAAGGTCAAGATTGAAGTCCTGCGAACGGGATCCAAAGAAAAGCTCAGTTTTGATGTGACCCGTGATGAAATTCCAATTGAAACGGTTTTTAGCTCAGTTAAAACAGAAGGACAAACTAAATATGGCTATATTGAAATCACGTCTTTCTCAGAAGATACAGCAAAGGATTTCAAAGAAGAATTAGAAAAACTTGAAGATAAAAAGATAAAAGGGCTTGTCCTTGATGTTCGCGGGAATCCGGGCGGTTACTTGCAGAGTGTTGAAGAAATACTCAAAGAATTTGTAACAAAAGATAAGCCTTACATTCAGATTGAAGAGCGCACCGGAGATAAAAAGCGGTATTTTTCAACTTTGAATGAGAAAAAAGAGTATCCGGTTACGGTTTTGATTGATAAAGGAAGTGCTTCCGCTTCTGAGATCCTTGCAGGTGCTTTAAAAGAAGCAGGGAAATATGAAATTGTTGGCGAAACCTCATTTGGAAAAGGAACTGTGCAGCAGGCAGTGCCGATGGGGGATGGCAGCAATATTAAGCTGACTCTTTATAAATGGCTGACTCCTGACGGAAACTGGATTCACAAAAAGGGAGTAGAACCAACTGTAGAAGTATCGCAGCCGAAACATCTTGTAACAGCGCCGCTTCAGCTTGAGACTCCGCTGGCAATTGATATGAATGACGAGCAGATTAAGACTGCCCAAATTCTATTAAAAGGTTTAGGGTATGAACCTGGAAGAGATGACGGTTATTTCAGCAAGAAAATGGCGGTAGCCGTTAAGGATTTTCAAAAGAAAAACAAGCTTAAGGCAACGGGAAATATTGATGTCCAAACCGCAGACATGATTAATAAAAAAATTTCTGAACAGCGTTTAGATGGAGAACATGATGTCCAGCTTAAGAAAGCCTTAGAAATTTTATCAAATTAAAAAATAGAGCCAGCTTGCTAAAATTAGTGAGCTGGCTCTATTTTTATGGAATTTCCTAACAAATTATCTACATTTAGGACGATTTTCAATTATTTTGTGAGGAAAACGACGAATAATTAGAGCAGTTTCCGTATTTTTATAAATAGCTCATACTTTTCGGGCACGAAAAAATGAAACTTTAGCTAGTTGATTAATCGGGATAATCGATTTACGATAGAAGTACTTGTTCTACAACACACTCTAAAAACAGAAGGCTCCTTAACAATGCATTGTTGACTTTATACAAATTTTAGTTTTTTTATACTGCTTATCGGGTAAATTTAAAAAACAGTTTATAAACATAAGTTTTACTTTTTGTGGTTACCAACAATCTTTGTGAATACAGCCAAATAGAAAGATGGGGAGATCAATTGAAAAAAAGGGCAAGTGTGATGAGAGAACAAACTTATCGACATTTAGCAGAAGAATTTAAAATGAGATTACAGACTTCAAATTCCTCCCATGCAAAGGTCAGCAAATGGGTTCAGCTGTTTTGCATGTACTTGGCAAACTACACGGAAGTTAAGAAACTGCAGGAAATCGATAAAGTTTGCATTCAAGAATACTTTCATTATTTAACAGAGAATTATAAACGTCTCTCGTTAAACCTCACGGATATAAAAAGGTCTATGCAGCTGATTGAAGAAGTGCTGGATATTAAAGTAGACGACTCACTCCTTGATTTTTCACTTTCCAACCTGCATCTTTGGAGCAAATTAAAGTAAACGAAAAGAATAAGATATTCATCCTATTCTATATCTGATAAAATAGCAGTAATCGTTTACTATGAAAGCAATCAAGGTGGTGTATGAGATTTGCTTGAAAACTGGTTGCTAGAAGCTCTTCTGGCCATTGGACGATTCTTTGTCCATCCTCTCGTTTATTTTTTCCTAATCTATTCCCTTGTGCTTGGTTTTTTTCGCATTAAGCGTGAACGTAAATCCTTTCACACAAGAATTCATGACATCTATGATGAGGTGCGGTTTACATACTCTAAAGGACTCTTAGCAGGCCTGTCCGTATCTGTGGCCACATTTGCTATGGGAATGATGATTCCTTTTGGAACCATCATCTTGCTTGCAAGTGTGACGCTGGTTTTATCTTTAACTTTTCAACTGCGTTTCCTGTCCCCAGCGTATACAATGGGACTGACGATTTTTGCCGTATTCATGATCCTGCAGACGAAGGCTTTCTCTTTCTTGCCTGATATGTCAGGGACAAGCTATTCTGTGCTTGCTCTGTTAATGGGGCTGCTGATTGTATCAGAAGGTGTGCTTGCATTCCGCACAGCGCATTTTAGAACATCCCCGTTTCTTTTAAAAAGCAGCAGGGGTCTTCCGATTGGAAATCATATTGCCAATCGCACATGGATGCTGCCGTTATTTTTACTAGTACCCGGTGGTTCGCTTACATCAGCGCTTCCTTGGTGGCCGGTGCTGACCATCGGAGATGAACCGTTTCTTTTAATGTTTATTCCTTACATCATCGGGTTTCATCAGCGCGTACAAGGCTCTTTGCCGAAAGAGAGCATCATGGTGACATCAAAGCGTGTCATCTGGCTAGGGGTCATCATAGCGGTTATCGCAGCAGGAAGTGTATGGTTTACGCCGCTAGCCTTTGCCGCAGCATTGCTCGCTATCATTGGCCGCGAATTTTTAACTATTCGCCAGCGCATGAATGATGATTCAGCTGCCTTTTACTTCTCAAAGCGCGATCATGGCTTAATGGTGCTTGGCATTTTGCCTCAATCACCAGCCGTGAAGCTTGAACTTGAAGTCGGTGAAATCATCATGAAAACGAATGGAGTTTCCGTCAAAACGGTTGATGAATTTTATCAGGCTCTGCAAATTAACGGTGCTTTCTGCAAAATGGAAGTCATCGGCATAAATGGAGAAATCCGATTTGTTCAGGGAGCTGTTTACAAAGGTGAGCACCACGAGCTTGGCATTTTGTTTGTGCAGGATGAGAAGAAGTGGGGAACAGAAGCTGTATAAAGAACAATCGACTTTAGCATAAGCTAAGGTCTTTTCTTTTGGGCAAAATAAATTTTAGAAAAACGGTTGACTCTCACGTTACGTCATACCTTAAAGTATTGAATGAAGGGAGGCCAAAGGCATTGAGAATAAAAGAAGTCGCGGATTTAGTTGGGATCAGTGTGCGCACGCTGCATCATTATGATGAAATCGGATTGTTAACTCCAGATGAGGTAACAGGTTCCGGATACCGGCTTTATTCCAATGAAAATCTTGAAACACTGCAGCAGATCTTATTTTTCAAAGAGCTTGGTTTCCCTTTGAAAAAGATTAAAGAAATTATCAACAGCCCTTCTTTTGATCGTGAGGAGGCACTCACGCTGCACAGGAAAATGCTGCTTGAGAAGAGAAATCGTCTTGATCAAATGATTGCAACGGTTGATAAAACAATACAGTATGCGAAAGGAGAAATTGACATGTCCAATAAAGAAAAGTTTGAAGGCTTTGATTTCAGTGAAAATCCTTATGAACAGGAAGCGCGTGAACGATGGGGAGACAAGGCAGTTGATAAGGCTAACGCAAAAGCAGCAAGTATGACAAAAGAGATGCAGGAGAACTTTAATAATCTCTATAGAAAGCTTGCAGATCTGCGTCACGAATCACCTTCTTCTGAAGAGTCACAGGCTGCAATCGGAGAATGGTATGTGCTTTTGAATGAATTCGGCCACTACTCATATGATGCTTTTAAAGGCTTAGGGCAGATGTATGTGGATGATGAACGCTTTACGAAGAACATTGATAAGTTCGGTGAAGGTCTGGCTGTATTTATGCGGGATGCGATGGGAATTTACGCGGATAATCAAAAGAAATAAGAGAGACAAAGCTCATCCAGATTTTTTGGCTGAGCTTTGTTTAATAAACAGAAGTATAAATATTGCGCGTTGATTTCCAGCTTTAGCGCCTAGCTCCCTGTTCATCGCGAATCGACAAAGACTTCTTCCGCTTTTCTAATTAAATGCAAATCTTAAACAAAATAAGATCCATGCATATTTTTTTCCTGGGAGCAGAATATAAGTGATACGTTTCATTGAACTGCATTTTTTTATCAAGTTCTTCTTTGTGATGCATTCTTAATTTTTCAAAAGCGTACGTGTTCATATCCATTTCTGCCGCCTCCTTTTTGATACTTTTACTATATGACAATGAGTGAATGGAGGCGATTCGTCATTGGATTGAAGTTTTCTCCAACTTTAGAATGGGATTCATGGTTGCTCTTTCTGAAAATTACTGGATAATGAAGGTGGAGACTTGAACAGAATGGAGGAAACGAAATGAATTTTCCGAAGGATGAGGATGGAAAAGTTCTAAATATGCTGTACAAAGAAGGATTGAATTTTAAAAAACCTCATATGATTGATTTTTATGTGGCGGTTCCAGATCAAAAGAATGGAGAAGCCATCTTAAAAGCACTATCCGATAAAGGCTATAAATTTATGATGGAGTATGACGATGATGTAGAAGAGTGGACTTGCTTTGGCTCTGTAAAGATGCATTTGAAGCATAATGAGATTGTTGGCATGCAGAAGAAACTTGATGAGATCTGCAAGCCTCTTGGCGGGTATGCAGATGGCTGGGGTGTCATGACGGAATAGAAAAAGCCAGCCGAATGTCGGCTGACTTTTTTATAAGAATGATACAATGATCAACATTGTAAAGATAATTGTTAAATGATTTAGTGAAAAGATGAACATCATCGTTGCCCATTTGTAGTCATCCATCTTTTTAAAGCTGATGATTCCTGCAAGCATCCAGGCAAGGGTCAGTCCGAACATTGTAAATGCCACCACTTTGCTGAACGATAGGAATAGGAATGATGCTGCAAGCAATAAAGTTAAATAAACGATTGTTTGAATTTTGGCGCGGAATGTTCCTTTTACAACCGGAAGCATCGGCACACTAGCATTCTTGTAATCTTCTAAACGTCTGATCGCAATCGCATAGAAATGCGGCGGCTGCCATAAAAACATTAAGACGAACAATCCGAGTGCAGCAGGGTGGAACAGGTCAGGCGAGATGGCTACCCAGCCAATCAAAGGAGCAATGGCACCGGATAAGCTGCCTACTTCAGTGTTATAAATTGTTCTTCTTTTTGTCCACATTGTATAAGGAACAAGATATAGGAATAAACCGAGTGCTCCTATGAATGCCGTAAGTGGCGAGATCAAGAACAAGAACACGATTCCGCTTATTGAAAGAACGATGCCAAGCCATAAAGCAAACTTGGGATGGATGGACCCTGTAACTGTCGGTCGTTCCATCGTTCTTTGCATAAGAGAATCAATATCCCGATCATAATAGTTATTAATTGCACCGGCACCGCCTACAACAGATGCTGTACCCAGCAGCGCAAGAATGACAACGAGAATGTTATCGACAAAACTTATATTATATACAGCTAATGCTACAGAAAGGCCGGCAAACATACCTAGAAGATTGGACTTCACAATGCCGTCTTTTACGATAGCCTTAAAATTACTCCAAGAAAAGATGCTTTTTATAGAAAGAGAATCCTCTACAATTACCTCTGTACTTTTCATCACAATTCTCCTTTTCTTTTTAAATCCACACTCTTACTAACATAAACGATTCTCTACCATATTAACAGTTATTTATATTGGAAAGTAATAGACGAGAGCATTTGACAAAAAGATGTCGTATCTTTGTGAACATTTTCTATACGTTTTCTTAGTTTTCTGATAATTATTATGTTGAGAATGTGCTTGTTGGCCACTATAATGACAGTATCATCCATAAAAAGGAGTGTGCTGTTATGAAACATCAAGCAACGCCGTATTTAATGTTTAATGGTAATGCAAAAGAAGCGCTCAAATATTATAAAGGTGTATTCGGCGGTGAAATCGCTGAAATTCAGACGTATGGAGAGGCTGATTATCCGACTCCGCCAGAGGCTGATAACAGGATTATGCACGCTCGCTTTAAAAAAGATGATCTGCTGCTAATGGTATCTGATGCTTTTCCAGGCCAGTCCGTTGATGTTGGCAGCAATATTTCCTTAGTGCTTGAATTTGAAAGTGATGATGAAATCAGAACAGTTTACAGTGCTTTAATTGAAAAAGGATCGATTTATATGGAATTGCAGGATACATTCTGGGGAGCTACATATGCAAAAGTGAAGGATGCTTATGGAATCACTTGGGATTTGAATTACGAGAAGTCTAAATAAAAATGAGTTGAAAAGGGGTAACCATTTGTTATCTCTTTTTTAATTAAGTCTATATTCAGAAAATACTTGCATAAACAAGTTTCTTCCTCTACCATTATCTATGGAAAGACTTTAAAGGGAGTTCACAACTATGACTGAGAATAAATATTACTTGGACAACTCGCTTGGATATAAGCTGTTCCATGCTTCAAGATTAATTTGTAACCGTTTAAATCAAAACTTGAGGGATTATTCTGTGACATATGAGCAATGGCAAATCTTATGCAGGCTCTATGAAAAGGATGGCCAAACGCAAAATCAGCTGGCACTCCTTAATGAAAGAGATCAACCCAGTGTTTCACGGCTTATTGATAATATGATCAAGCGAGGGCTTGTGAAAAGAGCACCGCACGAAAGTGATAAGCGGATTAACCTGATTTTTTTGACTGAAGCAATGAAAGATCTCCAGCCAGAGCTCGAGGGTTTAGCAAGTCAAACCATTGCGGATGCTTCATCAGAGATTAGTGAACACGACATGAACATCTGTCTCGCGGTGCTTGATAAAATCAGAAATAATTTAAAATAACTGTTTTTTTAATAAATACTTGTTTAAACAAGTAAATTTATATTGACAAACGATAATGAAAATCATTATCATTTTAGGTGGAGTTACAAACAAGTGAAAGCTTCTTTTTTTTAGGTATAAATGAGAATGATTATCTTTACCAAAGGGATGAGGTGATTCAATAACCGATTTTGTAGCACTTAAATAAGGGCTCCCGCATAAGATAAGTGCTTCATAATCGGGTTTGCAACACTTAATGTGGGCTTCAACACGAGATAAGTGCTACATAACCGAGTTTGCAGCACTTAATGTGGGCTCCAACACGAGATAAGTGCTACATAACCGAGTTTGCAGCACTTAATGTGGGCTCCAACACGAGATAAGTGCTACATAACCGAGTTTGCAACACTTAATGTGGGCTTCGACACGAGATAAGTGCTTCATAATCGAGTTTGCCACACTTAATGTGAGCTCCGATACGAGATAAGTGTTACATAACCGAGTTTGCAGCACTTAATGTGGGCTACAACACGAGATAAGTGCTACATAATCGAGTTTGCAGCACTTAATGTGGGCTACAACACGAGATAAGTGCTTCATAATCGAGTTTGCAACAGTTAATGTGGGCTCCGAAACGAGATAAGTGCTTCATAATCGAGTTTGCAGCACTTAATGTGTTCTTCGATACGAGATAAGTGCTACATAACCGAGTTTGCAACACTTAATGTGGGCTCCGACACGAGATAAGTGTTACATAACCGAGTTTGCAGCACTTAATGTGGGCACCGACACGAGATAAGTGCTCCATAACCGAGTTTGCAGCACTTAATGTGGGCTCCAACACGAGATAAGTGTTACATAATCGAGTTTGCAGCACTTAATGTGGGCTACAACACAAGATAAGTGCTACATAACCGAGTTTGCAGCACTTAATGTGGGCTCCGATACGAGATAAGTGCTACATAACCGAGTTTGCAGCACTTAATGTGGGCTACAACACGAGATATGCTTCAAAAATAATGCATGTAAGGAACCGTTATGAAAAAGAGATACCTGTTAGCAGCGCTCATCATTTTATCCATTTGCTCCATTTTCATAGGTGTTAAAGATTTAACACCGTTAGATCTTATTAATTTGCAGGATGATCAAGTGCAAATCCTCTTAATTAGCAGGCTGCCGCGGCTTGTCAGTATCATTATTGCAGGTGTGAGCATGAGCATCTGCGGTTTAATCATGCAGCAGTTAACGAGGAATAAGTTTGTGTCTCCTACAACTGCCGGAACAATGGATTCTGCGAGATTAGGCATTTTAGTCTCGCTGATGATTTTCACATCCGCAAGTCCGCTTGAAAAGATGGGTGTTGCCTTTCTTTTCGCATTAGCGGGAACGTACATCTTTATGAAAATTTTAGAGAGAATCAGATTTAAGGATACGATTTTCATTCCGCTAGTTGGTTTAATGTTCGGGAATATCATCGGTTCGATTACAACCTTTTTTGCTTACAAGAATGATTTGATTCAAAACATGTCCTCATGGCTGCAAGGCGATTTTTCAATGATTGTTAAAGGGCAATATGAACTGATTTACATAAGCATTCCACTTGTGATTGTTGCTTATTTTTACGCGAATCGTTTTACTGTAGCCGGTATGGGAGAAGAGTTTTCCGTCAATCTCGGTCTGAATTATAAGTATGTTGTCAATATCGGACTTGTCATCGTAGCTCTTGTCACAACTGTCGTTATTTTGACAGCAGGTGTCATTCCGTTCTTGGGATTAATCATTCCGAATATCGTCAGCATCTATTTGGGAGATAACTTGAAAAAGAGCCTATCGCATACAGCTTTACTTGGAGCAGTGTTTATTCTGTTCTGTGATATTTTAGGCAGAATTATAATTTATCCTTATGAAATATCAATCGGTTTGACTGTCGGAGTAATCGGAAGCATCATTTTTATTTATTTACTGTTTAGGAGAAAGGCATATGAATAATAAAACGAAACTGATTATCCTTGCCATCATCGCTGGATTGTTCGCTGCCGCTTTCCTATTCTATGATGTCGGTCGAAACCCTGATTATGTCCTTCCTAAACGGGGAGTCAAAATTTTAGCGATTGTTTTGACGGGAAGCTGCATTGCTTTTTCGACGATGATCTTTCAAACCATCACAAATAACAGGATATTAACGCCCAGCATCATTGGCTTAGATTCGCTTTATCTTTTCATTCAGACGTTTATTATCTTTGTATTCGGTTCGCAGTCGCTGACGATGGCCAATAAGAACGTGAACTTTCTTCTATCTGTTGGATTAATGGTGCTGTTTTCACAGCTTCTCTATCAGCTGCTTTTTAAAAGAGAAGGGAGAAATATTTATTTTCTCTTGCTGGTAGGCATAGTGTTTGGAACGTTATTTGGAAGCATGTCCTCGTTTATGCAGGTATTAATTGATCCGAATGAATTTCAAATTGTTCAGGACCGGATGTTTGCAAGCTTTAATAATGTGAATACGGATTTGCTGCTCGTTGCGATCATATCGGTAAGTGCGGTTACGATCTATTTTATGAAATTCAGTCATTTCCTTGATGTTCTCTCACTGGGGAGGGAGCACGCCGTGAATTTGGGCATTGATTATGATGGCGTTGTCAAAAGACTGCTGATCATCATTGCCATTCTTGTCTCTATTGCAACGGCACTTGTTGGTCCGATTACATTCCTTGGACTTCTGGTGGCAAATGTTGCACATGAGTTTTTAAGAACCTATCAGCATAAGTACTTAATTACCGGTTCAATTTTAATCAGCATTATTGCTTTGCTCGGCGGTCAATTTATCGTTGAGAAAGTGTTTACCTTTTCAACAACGTTAAGCGTGATCATCAATTTCATTGGCGGCGTGTACTTTATTTATCTGCTGCTCAGGGAGAATAAATCATGGTAGAAGTCAGCAAGGTTACAAAACGATATGGAAATAAGAATGTAGTGGAAGACGTTTCTGTTCACATTGAAAAAGGAAAAATCACCTCGTTTATCGGACCAAATGGAGCGGGGAAAAGTACGCTGTTATCAATGATAAGCCGCTTGATTAAAAAAGATGCGGGGCAAGTATTTATTGATGGGGCAGAAATCGGCGATAGCAAAAGCAATGATCTTGCGAAAAAAATCTCGATTTTAAAGCAATCAAATCATCTGAATATCCGCTTAACGATTAAAGATTTAGTCAGCTTTGGCCGTTTTCCGTACTCTCAAGGAAAATTATCGAAAGAAGATATGAAGTATGTTGACGAGGCTATTCAATACATGGAGCTTCAGAACATGGAGGATAAGTATTTGGATCAGCTGAGCGGAGGACAGCAGCAGCGGGCATTTATTGCAATGGTTATCGCCCAGAATACAGAATATGTTCTCTTGGATGAACCGCTGAACAACCTGGATATGAAGCATTCCGTTCAAATTATGAAAGTGCTGAGACGATTAGTGGACGAGCTTGGCAAAACAGTCGTGATCGTCATTCATGATATCAACTTTGCTTCCTGCTATTCCGATTATATTGTCGCACTGAAGGATGGCAAAATCGTGAAGGAAGGTCCAACGGAAGAAATCATTACATCCCCGGTTTTAAAAGAAATCTATGACATGGATATTGACATCCAAACGATAAATGGCAATCGGATTTGTGTTTATTTTTAAAAATAATGATAGAGGTGAAGAGGATGAAAAAAAATTATTTAATAGTATTATTAACAGTCATCTTAGCTGTGTTTGCTGCAGCTTGCGGAACAAAAGAGGCAACTGAAACAAGTGGAAGTGCTGAAAGCTCTAAAAAAACAGAAGAAATAACAGTTAAGCATCAATTAGGCGAAACAAAAGTGGCTAAAAATCCTGAAAAAGTAGTTGTTTTTGATTTTGGAACACTTGATACATTGGATAAACTAGGCATTGAAGCTGCAGGAATTCCACAAGAAAATGTTCCTTCTTATCTATCAAAATATGAAGATGAAAAATATGAAAATGTCGGCGGTTTAAAGGAGCCGGACTTTGAAAAAATCAACGAAATGGAACCTGATTTGATTATTATTTCCGGCAGACAGCAGGATGCGTATGAAGAGCTGAGTAAAATTGCTCCGACGATTTTCATGGGTGTTGATACGACGAAATACATGGAATCATTTAAGGGAAATGTGACAACATTAGGCGAGATCTTTGGTAAGGAAGAAGAAGCAGAAAAAGAGTTTGAAAAAGTAGAAGAATCTATTAAAGCGCTAAAAGAGAAAGCATCAGCAGGCGGTGGAAAAGCATTAATCATCTTAGCGAATGACGGCAAAGTGAGTGCATACGGTGCAGGTTCACGTTTTGGAATCATCCACGATGAATTCGGATTTGCAGCGGCGGATGAAAAGATCGAAGTTTCCACACACGGACAAAGCATTTCGTTTGAATACATTGTTGAAAAAGACCCTGATTACTTATTCGTTGTTGACAGAGGAGCCGTTGTCGGCGGAGAATCTTCCGCAAAGCAGGTTGTAGAAAATGATCTGGTTAAAAATACGAAAGCCTATAAAAATGGCAAGATCATTTATTTAGATCCTGACTATTGGTACTTATCTGGCGGTGGATTGGAATCTGTTGCCGGGATGACTGAGGAAGTATCGGGTTCGATTGAATAGGGATTGATTGGTGAGGCCGCAGAAATGGATTCTGCGGTCTTGTTTATTAGGAGGTAACTGGAAAAAAGAAAGTAAAACACCCAAATCTAAAAGTTAATCTTCAGTTTTCGCAAGTATAATGCGAATATCATCAAGTAAAAGTTTGATATCTGAAAGTAAATCTAGTTTCTACCGGAAAAAGGGACTCGAAATGGATAGATTGGACTCAATATAAAAGAAAAGCCGTAATAGCCAAGTGCATGTTAGGAAAATGCTCAAATTTGTTTTGGAATTTCAACATATTAAAATTAAAAAATCCCCGCTCATCTACAATGAGCGAGGATCAACTTTAGCTTTTTACCCCAACCGCTTCTCTATTCTGACTCACATAAAAACTCCCTTTAGAAAGCTTTACCGTCACATCAGATATAGCTGCAATGTTTTGATCATGTGTCACTACGATGATGCATTTCCCTTCCTTATGAGCAAGATCCTGAAAGAGACGGACGATGTCTTTGGCTGTGTCTTCATCCAAGTTTCCTGTAGGCTCGTCTGCGATAATTAAGTCCGATTGGCAGGAGAGTGCACGGGCAATGGAGACGCGCTGCTGCTGGCCTCCGCTTAAGGTGAGGACTTTTTGTCCGGCTTGTTTTTCGGATATCCCCACTTTTTCAAGCATTTGCAATGCAAACTCTTTTTTATTCGGCTGAGTGGAACCTGTGATTTCCATAGCGGTAGTAACATTTTGAAGAGCAGTCATATATGGAAGCAGGTTATAGGATTGAAAGACAATCGATACATATTTGTTGCGGAAGTTGGCAAGACCAATCTTTTTAATATTTTTGCCTTCATACAAGACGCTGCCTTCTTTAGCTACGTCAAGTGCGCTTGCGAGCGCAAGGAATGTCGTCTTTCCAGACCCGGATGGACCGACAATCGTATAGAAAATCCCTTTGTCAAAACCAATCGAAATATCGTTTAAAATCACGTGCTTCTTATTTTCATGATGGTACCAGTAGCTGACGTTTTCAAATTGCAGCAGATTGCTCACCTGAAATTCCTCCTTAGTCTTGTTTCGTTAAAATTGTTTTTGGCTGAAGCCGCAGGACAGATAATGCCGGAATTAATGCAGAGATCACTGCAATCAAAAGTCCTATTCCGAAAAGAACGCCTAAATCTTTGCCTGTCACTTCAATTTGAAGCTCATCAATAGGATCAGCCTGTGCAGAGGTTTGCTGCATGCCAAATGGTCTGCCCATCCCCATCCCGCGTCCGCCGCCGAATGAAGCTGGATTTGCTGCTGTTTCTTCGGTTTGGGTCAGTTCCTGAGACAGCAGCTGATCTCCGAATTGTTTTGCCACGGCTTGACCGGAAACAGAGGAAACTCCAATAGCTAAAACGGCAACGATTAAAATCTCAAATAAAAATTGACCTACGAGTTTCCACTTCTTTTCACCAATCGCAAGCAGCACACCCATCTCGTATTTGCGTTCACGAATGGACATCATAATGATGAGTCCTAAAATCACGGCACCGGCAATGGTTACTAAATACACTACATTTTTTGAAAAAGAGGCCACGTTATTAATAGGGCCGATCATTTGCTGATACGTCTGGTCATTGGCATCTAATTTGAAGGATTCAAAATCTATTGAGCTGTTTTCTTTTGCTTCATCTACAAAACTTTCAATTTTTTCTGGGTCATTCATGTAATAGATAGCCTGATCGATGGTTCCTTCGTAATCAGCCCCTTTTAAAGCGGATGCTGCGGTATAAGGAACATACATAAGGTTGTAAGGATTCATAGCTGTTACGTTTCTGCCGCCAAGATCTGTGCCGGCAGAGGTTGTTTCGTAAATGCCTACTATTTCAAACTCGACCGTAGCTTCTTCATCCGCTGTTGATTGAACAGTGACTTTATCACCTACTGCAAGCTTATTGTCTTCGGCTAGTGTTTTTTCGATGACCGTTACATTCTTTTCTAAATCTTCATCAGTCAGGTGACGGCCTTCTACTAGAGTAGATTCGCTGTTTAAGAAGGACGCAGCAGAATCTGTAAACATAACACCCTGAAGCGTAACATCAGCTGCAGCCATAGGTCCCCCGCCCATTCTGCCGCCAGGAGCTCCTTCTTCTGATTCTGCTGTTTCTGTTGTTTCATTTTCAATTGGCTCAAAATCGCTTGCGGTGCCAAATGTAGAGGATAAAAAATTATAGCCTTTTACCTGTGAGTAGGAGATTAGCTCTTTGGCAGATTCTTCAGGTATTGGAACAGGCTCAAAACGGACTCTGGCCCCTTCCTCTGTGCTTTCGCTGCGCTGCTGCTCCATCAGTTTTTCCATATCCACACTTAGGGTCACTTCGCCGCCCAGTGACTCTCGGGCGAGCACACTTGATTTTTCAGCAGCTGACTGAATCGACAGCCCCGAGAGGACAAACACACATATAACTGTAAAAATAAATACCTGCAGCAAGGTTTTTCCTGCTCGTGCTTTCACACTTAAAAAACCGCGTTTAATAAAGTTCATCTCTTTTCTCCTTTTGTTTAGAAATACATTCCATTTCTTGCATTGATTGTCTAGCTCAACCGCCAAGCGGTCATAACGGCTCCGCCGATGAAGTCAAACAAGGACTTCCTCGTCGGATGCAAACCAGGCGGTTCCGCTTTTCTAAGAATATTTGATGGAAATGAACAAACTATGTCCAAACTATTTCTTAACCTTTAAAAAACAGGGAAGAATTTAGAAAATGGTTGCGAAACTTTTAAAATCACTTTACTTTGAAAAGAAAGTCATATTTTTGGATGGTGTAAATATGAAGGTTTTAGTCATAGAAGATAATCAAAGCGTCAGTTCGATGCTGGAAATGTTTTTTTCAAAAGAAGGCATTCAAGGAGCTTTTATAAATGATGGGATCGAAGGGTACAATGCTTATAAAAGAGAAGATTGGGACGTGCTGATCATTGATTGGATGCTTCCTGGTATGGACGGGGTCACCCTATGCAGGAAAATTAGAGAAGAGAAAAGCTCCGTTCCGATTATTATGCTGACGGCAAAAGACAGTGAGTCAGATCAGGTGTTAGGCCTTGAAATGGGGGCAGATGATTATGTAACGAAGCCATTCAGCCCGCTTGCCCTAATGGCGCGGATAAAAGCCGTCTCCCGCAGGCATTCTGCTTCACATGCTCCCAAAAAAGAAACTGGGAACCTTGAAACGAAATTTTTCAGCATCAGCAAGCAAACAAGAGAAGTTCTTCTAGAACAGAAAAAAGTAGATAATTTAACGCCTAAAGAGTTTGATCTTCTCTATTACTTTGCAGAGCATCCGCGCCAGGTTTTTACGAGAGAACAGCTGCTTGAACGAGTATGGGGCTATCAATTTTACGGGGATGAGAGAACCGTCGATGTTCATATTAAAAGATTGCGTGCAAAACTCGGTTCTCAGGCTAGGCCTTTTTTCCATACTGTATGGGGAGTCGGCTATAAATTCGATGAAACGGTAGATTTGAATGAGGATTAAATATATTTATCAAATGTTTCTCAGTCATATCAGCATCTTAATTATTGCTTTTATGATATTAAGCCTTGTTATAACGAAATATGCGGAATCCTTTGTCTATGAAAACAAGGTGGAAGAGCTTGAGCAATATGGAACGAGAATTTTGACTGATGTGAAAAATAATCGCGGCGAGCGCGCATTAAGAGAATATGAGCATGTTCTGAGTGCGAGAGGAATCCGTTTTAGTCTGTTTGATGAGAAAGGAATGATCTTCTACCCATATGCGGGCAATGCTCCAAGGTTTCAGCCGACAGAAGAAGAATGGCGGAAACTAAAGGAAGGCGAGCGAATCGTTGTCAAACATGAAATTAAGCGATTTGATCAAGAAGTTTCTTTAGTTGCCCTGCCATACATTGAGAATGAAAATCTATCTGGCGGAATCCTCTTAGTCTCGCCAATTAAAGGTTCAAGAGAATCAATCAGCGAAATCAATCGGTACCTTATTTATACGATATTAATTTCCTTATCTGTTTCACTTTTGTTAAGCTGGATATTATCAAAAGTCCATGTGAAAAGAATCCAGCGCATCCGCAACGCTACTTCCATGATTTCAGAAGGAAACTATGATGTTTCAGTTCCATCTTCTAATTTTGATGAAATTGGAGAGCTTGCGAATGATTTCAACGACATGGTGAACCGATTAAAACAGTCAAATGAAGAAATCGAAAGTCTTGAAAACCGCAGACGGAAATTTATGGCGGATGTGTCGCACGAGCTCAGAACACCGCTCACCACGATCAGCGGAGTGATTGAGGGACTTAAAAACAACATGATTGAAGAGGATGAAAAGGAAAAAGGGATTCAGCTTGTCAGTCAGGAAGCAAAGCGGCTCATCAGGCTTGTAAATGAAAACCTTGATTACGAGAAAATCCGTTCGAATCAGGTTAAGCTTTTTAAAGAAGAAATTCAAGTGATTGAAGTGTTTGAAATCATTAAAGAACATTTGATTTTTCAAGCTGATGAAAAACATGTTCATTTAAAGATAGACGGTAACGAAGATCTGACTGTTTATGCCGATTATGACCGCCTGATTCAAATTTTAATAAATATCACTAAAAACAGCATTCAGTTTACAGAGAGCGGGACCGTTTGGCTGCGGGGAAAAAAAGGGTATAAGGAAACAATCATTGAAATTGAAGACACAGGAATTGGTATGGATCCGAAAGAAGTTGAGTCCATTTGGCAGCGTTTTTATAAAGCGGATATGTCGAGAACGGGTCATCAATTCGGGGAATTTGGACTTGGTTTGTCAATCGTAAAGCAGCTAGTCCAGCTGCATCAGGGCGAAATTGAAATCAGCAGCCGAAAAAATAACGGAACGAAATTTACTCTTAAGTTTCCGAATAATAGAAATGAAAATACTCGTTAATAATTTGGACATATTTTATTGATACAATAGATAAAAATCATGTAAGAAGGAGTGAAAATCATGAAAAATAAAGATACAGCATTTATTATCATTGGAGCAATCGTCATGGCAGCAATAAATGTGCTGTTCTTTACAGCGCCTGGCGGGACAGCTGCACTGACAAACTTATAATGCCCTGACAAAGGACAAGCTGAAATTGTTCTATTTGTCTAAATGTGATATATTTCAAACGAAGTAAACTTTGTGAGGGTAATGTAAATGAATATAGATAATGAAATTTCAAAAAGACGGACTTTCGCCATCATCTCCCATCCGGATGCGGGGAAAACGACGTTAACCGAGAAATTATTATACTTCGGTAAAGTCATCCGTGAAGCAGGTACGGTAAAAGGAAAGAAGTCAGGCAAATTTGCTGCTTCCGACTGGATGGAAATTGAAAAAAAACGCGGAATCTCCGTTACATCAAGTGTCATGAGCTTTCCATATCATGATTTTCACGTGAATATTCTGGATACACCAGGACATGAAGACTTCAGTGAAGATACATACCGCACATTAACTGCGGTAGACAGTGTCGTCATGATCATTGATTCAACAAAAGGCGTCGAGCCTCAGACGATCAAGCTTTTTAAAGTTTGCCGCATGAGAGGAATTCCTATTTTTACGTTCATTAATAAGCTTGATCGTGAAGGAAAAGATCCGCTTGAGCTTTTATCGGAGATTGAAGAGGTTCTCGGCATTGAATCCTATCCAATGAACTGGCCAATCGGCATGGGCAAAAGATTCCTCGGAATTATTGACCGTGCACAGCATACCGTTGTCCAATTTAAAGGGAATGAACAGGAAGAAATCATTCCGGCTGATGAAGTGGATGCAAGTGAGCTAGGCAGTCACCCTACCTATTTGGAAACAAAGGATGAGCTTGAGCTTCTGCAGGAAGCGGGAAATCAGTTTGATGCAGAACGGGTGAAACGCGGAGAGCTAACACCTGTATTCTTCGGAAGTGCGCTTGCAAACTTTGGCGTCAAATCCTTTTTCGATGTGTTTTTGCAGCATGCGGTTCCTCCTCAGCCAAGAAGAACAAATCATGGCTTTATCTCTCCGGAGAAGGAAGATTTCTCAGGCTATATCTTTAAAATTCAAGCCAATATGAATCCGGCTCACCGTGACCGTATTGCTTTTCTTCGAGTTTGCTCAGGGAAATTTGAACGCGGCATGAGCGTTCAGCTGAGCAGAACAAATAAAACACTTAAGCTGAATCAAACACAAGTGTTCATGGCAAAAGACAGAGAAACGGTTGATGAAGCATTTGCCGGCGATATTATCGGAATTTACGATCCGAACGTCTATCAGATCGGCGATACGCTGACTGTTGGAAAAGAAGGCTATCATTATGACGAGCTTCCTCAGTTTCCGCCGGAAATGTTCAAAAAAGTCCGCGTGAAAAACGTCATGAAGGCGAAACAGTTCCGTAAAGGAATTGACCAGCTTGTTCAGGAAGGTGCCATCCAATTTTTCCGCCAGGATACAACGGATGATATCATTCTAGGTGCAGTTGGCCAGCTTCAATATGAAGTGTTTGAATATCGAATGAGAGCCGAATACAACGTTGAAATCGAATTTGTTCCGATGGGCGACCGCATCCCAAGATGGATCGGCAACGAAAAATTCGAAAAACGCTTCTTTGATTCAAGAAGCCTGCTTGTACGTGACCGCAATGATCAATACGCAGTCCTCTTTGAAAATGATTTTACCTTTAGGCATTTCAAAGAAAATCATAAAGAGATTGAACTGATTGATCTGCTGCAGGAAAATGATTATCAAAGCTATTCTGCTTCAGAGAAATAGTCAGGAGCTAAATCGATGATCCTAAAAGCGATACTTGCATTAACACTGCCTTTTATTATCCTGACCTTATTTGCCAGAGTCTGCTATAACCATTACGTAGCTGCTGTCCTGACGATAGCGCTGCTGGCTGCAGCATATACGAAAGGCTACATGGACTCATGGATTATCATTGTTTTAGATGTTATATCGATTACTTTCGGTTTTCTGTATGCTGCCAAAATGGCAAGGCGAACCAGGAGAGAAAAAACGAATTAATTTTACAGCCTGTTCCCGTTTAGGGAGCAGGTTTTTTATGATTTCGTGCAGGCTGTATTTGCGATAGTCGTTTATCAGTGTAAATTGTGGCTTTATCAGTGTATATCACTCTTTTATCAGTTTTGGCCTGAATCCTCATCATCGGTTTATCAACTCTCCAATAAAGGTATTTAATAAAGAGTGAGCATTTAAATAGAAATTTCCGGCGATAATGATAAAATCAAAATTAAAATGTCGAAAGAAAATGCGAACTTTAGTTCGTATTTTTAGTGATTTTTCCCCTGTTTATGGTAAAATAGAAATATTGATTACATATGAGTGGAGGTTCTCCTGTGAGCGATCGTTTTGAATTAGTCTCAAACTATAAGCCAGAGGGTGATCAGCCTGAGGCGATAAGAAAGCTTGTCCAAGGAATTAACGAAGGGAAGAAGCATCAAACCCTTCTTGGCGCAACTGGTACAGGGAAGACGTTTACCGTATCAAACGTCATCCAGGAAGTGAACAAACCAACGCTGATTATTGCTCATAATAAAACGCTGGCTGGACAATTATACAGCGAATTTAAAGACTTTTTTCCAAATAATGCTGTTGAATACTTTGTCAGCTATTATGATTATTATCAGCCTGAAGCATATGTACCACAGACAGATACCTTCATTGAAAAAGATGCAAGCATCAATGATGAAATAGATAAACTCAGACACTCCGCAACTGCTTCTCTATTTGAGAGGAAGGATGTCATTATTATCGCGAGTGTTTCATGCATATACGGCTTAGGTTCTCCTGAAGAATACCGGGACCTTGTCGTTTCTCTTCGCACCGGCATGGAAATAGAGCGCAATCAGCTTCTCAGAAGACTGGTGGATGTGCAATATGAAAGAAATGATATTGATTTTAAACGCGGTACATTCAGAGTCCGGGGTGATGTTGTCGAGATTTTTCCTGCATCAAGAGATGAGCAGTGTATTCGGGTTGAGTTCTTTGGTGATGAAATCGACCGCATCAGAGAGGTTGATGCTTTAACAGGAGAAATCAAAGGAGACCGCGAGCACGTCTCGATCTTCCCGGCGTCCCATTTCGTAACCCGGGAAGAAAAGCTTAAAGTT
Source organism: Bacillus sp. PAMC26568 (assembly GCF_014235785.1). GTDB lineage: Bacteria > Bacillota > Bacilli > Bacillales > Bacillaceae > Bacillus_P. Next base: position 387,612 of record NZ_CP060137.1, read on the forward strand.
GCGATTACAAACATCGAGCAGGAGCTTGAAGAACGATTAAAAGACCTCCATGAGAACGGCAGGCTATTAGAAGCGCAGCGTCTTGAACAGCGAACACGCTATGATCTGGAAATGATGCGTGAAATGGGCTTCTGCTCAGGCATTGAAAACTATTCACGGCACCTGACTTTGCGTCCTGCAGGGTCGACTCCTTATACGCTGCTTGACTTCTTTCCTGAAGATTTCATGATTGTAGTGGATGAGTCACACGTTACAATTCCTCAGATCAGAGGGATGTTTAACGGTGACCAGGCAAGGAAACAGGTTCTCGTTGATCATGGGTTCCGTTTGCCATCAGCAAAAGATAATCGTCCGCTTCAATTTGACGAGTTTGAAAAGCACATTAATAACATTCTGTTTGTATCGGCGACTCCAGGGCCATACGAGCTTGAGCATACCCCTGAAACGGTTCAGCAGATCATTCGTCCAACCGGGCTGCTTGATCCGACCATTGATGTCAGACCGATTCAAGGTCAGATTGATGATCTGATTGGAGAAATTCAAGCAAGGACAGAACGTAATGAACGTGTTCTTATTACGACATTAACGAAAAAAATGTCCGAGGATTTAACGGATTATCTTAAGGATATTGGAATTAAAGTCAACTATTTGCATTCTGAAATTAAAACGCTTGAGCGGATCGAAATCATCCGTGAGCTGAGGCTTGGGAAATACGATGTACTGGTCGGAATCAACTTGCTCAGGGAGGGGCTGGATATTCCTGAAGTTTCCTTAGTCGCCATTCTGGATGCAGACAAAGAAGGATTCTTAAGGTCGGAAAGGTCTCTTATTCAAACAATCGGACGTGCAGCCCGCAACTCGAATGGTCACGTTATTATGTATGCTGACAAAATGACAAAATCAATGGAAATTGCCTTAAATGAAACAAAGCGCCGCCGGGAAATACAGGAGGCTTTCAATAAAAAGCATGGGATTGAACCGAAAACGATACAGAAACAAATTCGCGAGGCAATTCGTGCAACAATTGCAGCTGAAGATGGAGAAGAGTACGATAATCAAATTCCAAAGCTCGGCAAATTGACGAAGAAAGAACGCGAAAAGGTAATCCAGCAAATGGAATCAGAAATGAAAGAGGCTGCAAAAGGCTTGAATTTCGAGCGTGCGGCTGAATTGCGTGATCTGATTTTAGAGCTAAAAGCGGAAGGATGAAAGTAGATGGCAATTGACAAAATTATTGTGAAAGGTGCTCGTGCTCACAATTTAAAAAATATAGACATCACCATCCCGCGCGATAAGCTTGTCGTATTGACAGGCTTATCCGGTTCGGGCAAATCGTCTCTTGCCTTTGATACGATTTATGCGGAAGGCCAGCGCCGATATGTAGAATCTTTATCTGCCTATGCCCGTCAGTTCTTAGGCCAAATGGATAAGCCTGATGTCGATTCGATTGAAGGGCTATCTCCAGCCATTTCAATTGATCAGAAAACAACAAGCCGCAACCCGCGATCAACTGTCGGCACAGTTACAGAAATATATGACTACCTAAGACTCCTGTTTGCTCGAATTGGAAGACCGACTTGCCCGAATCACGGCATTGAAATATCTTCTCAGACAATTGAGCAAATGGTCGATCGGATACTCGAATATCCTGAACGGACAAAGCTTCAAGTGCTTGCGCCGATTGTCTCTGGCCGAAAAGGAACTCATGTCAAAGTATTTGATGATATTAAAAAGCAAGGGTATGTAAGGGTTCGGGTAAACGGAGAAATGATGGAAATCGGTGACAATATCCCACTTGAGAAGAACAAAAAGCATTCGATCGAAGTTGTCATTGACCGTATCGTGATAAAAGAGGGAATCGCTGCACGTCTTGCAGACTCGCTAGAAGCGGCACTGACTCTTGGTGAAGGCAGAGTTATGATCGATGTGATTGGAGAAGAAGAACTTTTATTCAGTGAACATCATGCCTGTCCTCTATGCGGCTTTTCTATTGGCGAGCTTGAACCTAGAATGTTCTCCTTTAATAGTCCGTTTGGTGCCTGCAATGAGTGTGATGGGCTCGGAACAAAGCTTGAAGTTGATCTTGATCTCGTTCTGCCAAATAAAGATTTAAGTTTGAAGGAGGGTGCATTAGCACCTTGGGAACCGACAAGCTCACAATATTATCCTCAGCTTCTGGAAGCTGTGTGCAATCATTATGGTATTCCGATGGAAGTTCCAGTCAAAGATATCCCATCCCATCTGCTGGATAAAATTCTATATGGTAGCGGCGAAGACGAAATTTATTTCCGTTATCAAAATGATTTCGGACAAGTGCGTGAAAACTATATTATTTTTGAAGGTGTGATACGAAATGTTGAACGCCGTTTTAAAGAAACGAGCTCAGATTATATTCGTGAACAGATGGAAAAATACATGGCTCAGCAAGCATGTCCGAAGTGCAAAGGACATCGATTGAAAAAGGAAAGCCTGTCGGTGCTTGTGGATGGAAATCATATTGGAAACGTGACTTCTTTATCTGTCCATGAAGCTGTTGATTTCTTTCAATCGGTGAACCTGACGGAAAAAGAGATGCAGATCTCAAAACTGATTTTGAGAGAACTAAATGAGCGTCTTGGCTTTTTGAATAATGTCGGATTGGATTACCTGTCTTTAAGCAGGGCAGCAGGAACCTTGTCCGGGGGGGAGGCTCAGCGAATCAGGCTTGCTACTCAAATCGGTTCAAGACTGACCGGAGTTCTTTATATATTAGACGAACCTTCAATCGGACTTCACCAGCGTGACAATGACCGGCTCATCCAAACGCTTCAAAGTATGAGAGATATCGGTAATACGCTGATTGTAGTTGAACATGATGAAGACACCATGCTAGCCGCTGATTATTTGATTGATATTGGTCCCGGTGCAGGTGTGCACGGCGGACAAATCATTTCTGAAGGTACACCTGAATATGTGATGAATGATAACAATTCACTCACTGGTCAATATCTATCAGGCAAAAAATTCATTCCGCTGCCGGTTGAACGCCGCAAGCCAGATGGCCGTTATATTGAAATCAAAGGTGCAACCGAAAATAACCTGAAAAACGTGTCAACTAAATTCCCTCTGGGTACATTTGTGGCTGTCACAGGTGTATCCGGATCCGGAAAGAGCACGCTTGTAAATGAGATCCTTCATAAATCTCTCGCTCAGAAATTGAACAAAGCTAAAACAAAACCAGGCGAGCATAAAGAGATTAAAGGAATCGAAGAACTTGATAAGGTCATTGATATTGATCAATCGCCGATTGGACGGACACCCCGTTCAAATCCTGCTACTTATACAGGTGTATTCGATGATGTTCGTGACGTGTTTGCAACGACAAATGAAGCGAAGGTGCGCGGCTATAAGAAAGGCCGGTTCAGCTTTAATGTAAAAGGCGGACGCTGTGAAGCATGCCGAGGTGATGGCATCATTAAAATTGAAATGCATTTTCTGCCTGATGTGTATGTGCCATGTGAGGTTTGCCACGGCAAACGATACAATCGGGAAACACTTGAAGTGAAATACAAAAATAAGAATATTGCAGACATTTTAGAAATGACGGTTGAAGATGCTGTTTCATTCTTTGAAAATATCCCTAAGATAAAGCGGAAACTGCAAACCATTCATGATGTAGGTCTCGGCTATATAACGCTTGGCCAGCCTGCAACGACACTATCAGGAGGAGAAGCTCAGCGCGTGAAGCTCGCTTCTGAGCTGCATCGCCGTTCAACAGGCCGTTCCCTGTATATTCTCGATGAACCGACTACAGGATTGCATGTTGATGATATTGCCAGGCTTCTTAAAGTGCTTCAGCGTCTGGTTGAAAATGGAGATACTGTTTTAGTCATTGAACATAACCTTGATGTGATTAAGGCAGCAGATTATCTAATCGACCTTGGTCCAGAAGGCGGAGATCATGGCGGACAAATCATTGCTACAGGAACTCCTGAACAAGTAGCCAAAGTTGAAGGATCTTATACCGGAAAGTATTTGAGCCCAATCCTAATAAGAGATCGTGACCGGATGAAAAAGGCGATAAAGGAAAAAGAAGCAGTTGCTAAAGCATAAAGAAATGGCCCTTAAAATCTTTTAAGGGTCTTTTTCATTGGTATTGACTAGTTTCAGCCTATCCTCAGTGAAAATACAATTCCAGGTCTTCCGTTTTATCTTAAATATAAATTTAATGAAACTTCTCCCTTCATCAATCGTATACTTATTATAAGGAGCTGAGTGAAATTGCAAACTAATAAATTGCTATCATCCCTATGTTATTTCAGCATTTTTTTCGCACCGTTTTTGTTTCCGATCATCGTCTACTTTATTGCAGATGAGCATGAAGTAAAACGGCATGCAAAAAAATCACTGCTGTCACATATCATTCCAGTTGTTACAATTATCGCCCCATTCTTTCTGTTTCTGTTTGCCGGTATGTTCAGTTCTCCTGAAGCCTTCGCGTTCGGGATTGTGATTTTTGGGTTTATTCTTGTCGGAATCGTAAACCTTGTTGCGTTTATTTATAATATCGTGATGGGCATAAAAATACTAAAAACTGTTTAACTGAGAAAAAGCTTTGGGTATCTGCTCAAAGCTTTTCTATTAATGGATGTGTTTGCAAAGCGGTTATTCGTAATCAGACCCATTCACATCCGATAAATATGATTGTAAAGCACCGACGCTTTAGAAAAGTCACTACATAAAGGGAAAAGGGAGATGGAAAAAGTGAAAGAACAGACTAAACGCATTTTAAATCTTGTTGAGCAAGGAAAACTATCTGCAGAAGAGGCATTGACACTCATTGAAAAGCTGGAAGAAGAATATAAACATAAAGAGGACTCAATGAAAACCGCTTTGTCTACAGAAGTATTTTCAAAGGATCCTTTTGTTGAAAAAGAAAAGTCTCCGCAATCTTCGCTTTCTGTAAAGCTTGTTGGTTTTATCGATACGGCAGTAAAAAAAGTCAAAGAGCTAGATCTCGATTCAGCGGTAAAAAAAGTGAAAGAGCTCGATCTTGATTTGAATTTTGGCAGCTCCCTTAATGTTCAGCACATCTATCAGTTCAAGGATGCAGAAGTGCGTGATCTTGATATTCAGATGGTCAGCGGCAGTGTAAACCTTCAATCGTGGACACAAAATGATGTTCGGGTGGAATGTGAAGCGAAAATTTACCGTGCAGAAGACCAGGAACGTGCTAGAGAAATGTTTATGCAAAGTGTGGATTGTTCATTAGACGGCACTAAATTTCGTTTTTTTACTGAAAAGAAGACAATTAAAGTGAACATGACTATCTATGTCCCTGAAAACCAGTATGAGCTTGTTAAAATTAAGCTGTTTAACGGTCCAATCAGAGGGGAACATTTAAAAGTAAGGGATTTTAATGCGAAAACGGCAAACGGTGTGATATCAGTTCTGTCTTTCAAGTCGGAAAAAATTGAAGCGGAGACAGCAAACGGGCAGATCCGTCTTACGAACATAGATTCAGAGCACACGGAAGCAGAGACAATCAATGGACTCATCCACATTAATGGAAAGAGCGCGAGAATGGATGTGCAAAGCTTTAATGGCAATATTGTCGTTAAGCTTGACGATGAAACGTGCCATACCCTATATGCAAAAACAGCCACAGGAAACGTTGACATTTACGTTCCAGAAAACGCAAAAATTAATGGTGAACTAAAATCAAACTTAGGAACATTATCCGCTGATCTGACGGATCTGGAGGTTCTTTATGAAAAGAACGAAACGATTCAGAAGGAATTACGCGTGAAATCAAGAGCAGCAAGCGATCAAACCATGTCTGTGTTTGCAGATTCGAAAACAGGTTCGATCTTACTAAAAGGTAAAGAGAGGTAATTTTATATGAAAAAAAAGCTGTATCGGTCCAAGTCAAAAAAAATGCTTGGCGGTGTTCTTGGAGGACTGTCTGACTACATTCAAATCGATGTGACATTGCTGAGGATTCTTTTTGTCATTTTATTGTTAACAACCGCATTTTTCCCATTTGGCCTTATCTACCTGATCATGATCTTTGTGGTTCCAAATGAGGGAGATGTCATTAAGCATGATTAGATGGGCCATCAGTATTTTGGTGAATGCCCTCATATTAATTGTCGTATCAGGGTACTTTGAATCGTTTCATATTAGCGGAGTAGGTGCTGCTATCATTGCCAGCTTGCTAATTTCTGTATTAAATGTATTAGTAAAACCTTTTTTAATCTTATTGACACTGCCTGTTACAGTTTTAACACTTGGTCTTTTCCTGTTTGTCATAAATGCTATTACACTTATGATTGCACAGGCTATTATGGGGGATTCCTTCAATATTGATGGATTTGGAACAGCCGTCCTGGCATCGATTGTCATCTCGCTGCTTCACTTGCTGATTCAAAAAGGCGTAGTAGAACCTTTGCGCGAAAGTAAAAAGAAATAGAAAAACGGCGGGATTTTGATCCCGCCGTTTTTAAGTGCTGTTTAATAATTTTGGTTCAAGTATAGCTTTTTAAAATTCCTTTTCATGCTGTACATCTTTTTTTAGTAAATCACGTATTTCAGCCAGCAGTTTTTCCTCATTTGTTAAAGTTGGTAAAGGCTTTTGCTCGTCTTTTCTTTTAAATCGTTCAAAAAAGCGGATAAAGAGAAAGACGGAAAAAGCAATAATAAAGAAATCAAGAATCGTCTGCAGAAAGACGCCGTATTTTACGATGGCTTTGCCAAAATGATATTCGAGCGTTGTAAAATTAACCCCTCCTAAAAGGATGCCTATTACTGGCATAACGATATCATTGACAAGAGACGTGACGATTTTTCCAAACGCAGCTCCAATAATGACCCCGACAGCAAGATCAATGACATTCCCCTTAATCGCGAACTTTTTAAAATCTTTCAGCATATGTAAGTCTCCTTTTTCAATAATTGAGAGGGTATATAATTTTGCGCATTTATTAAATTTCCACTTCTAGTATAGACTAATGGCTGTAAAAGTAAATCGGAAACATAAGCCACCAGCAGATGGGCAAGATAAAAATGGGTGAAGGTTATGAAAAAAACAGTTATTGCTGCTGTTCAAGTGTTGCTTCTGTTCAGTTTATTTGCATCTCCTGTTTATGCAAAGTTTCCTTTTGAGAAAGGCGATGCTACGGTTGTGTGGCTATCTGATACGCAATACTACGCGAAAATGTATCCCGAAATTATGATTAAACAAATTCAATGGATTATTGAAAATAGAGAGAAATACAATATTAAGTATGTTTTCCACACGGGGGATCTTGTTGATCATTCAACAGATGATGTGCAATGGGAGAGAACCGATCAAATCCTGAAAATGCTGGATATGACGAGAATTCCATATGGGGTTCTTGCTGGGAATCATGATTTATTACATTCTGATCAGCCTTATAAATCATTTACAGATCATTTTGGGTATCATCGCTTTATTCGGCAGCCTTTTTACGGGGGATCCTTTGAAAATAATCGCGGCCACTATGATCTTCTTACTATTCATAATCAGCCATACATTATGATCTATATGGGATGGGATTTGAACCGCAGCGCCATGAATTGGCTGAATAAAGTACTTGATGAATATAGTAATCATAGGGCGATCCTTGCTTTTCATGATTATTTAACGTTCAAAAATGTAAGAAGCGAAGCAGGAGAGGAGATATTCAATAATGTTGTTCTCAAAAATGAAAACGTAAAACTGATATTATCCGGACATTATTATGGAACGGGATATTTAGAAACCAAAATTTCCTCCCAACAAAGAGTATTCCAGCTGCTCGCGAATTATCAGGCTGAAAAAAGCGGGGGAAATGGCTTTATGCGGCTGCTCTTTTTCAAACCGGATCAAAATGAAATACAGGTAGATACTTATTCGCCTTACCTGAATAAATTTCGTTCAAAGAAGCAGCTTCCAAAAGAAAGGTTTCTCTTAAAAATAAAAGAGTAGAGACAGCCAATGTAACGCGCTGTCCCTGCTCTTTTATTCATACAAAACATTGACGCTGTATCCTTTGTTTTTCAGTTCATTGGCAAGTGCTGTTGCATTCTGTTTTTCAGTAAAAGCACCGACTTGTACTTTGTACATTTTTCCCGATGGTGAGTTTGGGGAAGGAGCCTGTTTTTTCTTCAGCTTATAAAATGTTGCAAGAGCTTCAGTGATCGCTTCTGCACACGTTTTACGATATGAAGCAGATTTCAGTGCTTGTGCTTCTTCTTGATTTGTCATAAAGCCGCACTCTATTAAAATGGCCGGCATTTTCGTTTCGCGAAGGACATTAAAGTTGGCGAGCTTAACACCTCTGTCAGCTCTTTTTGTTTTTTCAATCAGCTCCTTCTGAACCGCTTCTGCCAGTGCAAAAGATTCCTGCGGTTTAGAGTCATGAACATACGTTTCAATACCTTTGGTGCTATTCCATGTCGATCCGTTTCCAAAAGCATTCGCATGAATCGAGATAAATACATCTGCTTTTCCTGCATTAGCTTTATTTGTGCGTTCATTTAGCGGAACGTCCCGAGTGTCAGAATGAGTGAAAACAACTGAAACATTTTCATAGCCGCCTAACTGCTGCTGCATTTCATTTGCCACCGCCCGGTTGAATTCATATTCTCTCATTCCGTCTGCCGTTCTTTTCCCTGATGTTGTATAACCATGACCTGCATCTACTGCAATTTTCACTGTTAATCCTCCTAGTAAAAAGTCTTTACAAACTAATATATTGTTGAAAGCGCGATAGAGTAGCGGTGAATATCCGATCTTTTTAAAAATTAATAGAGAAAGTAGAATCACCGGGGTTCTGCTCTGAATTCCGCGTTTCCGTTTAATAGGTAAAAGTGCTAAAATAAGAGAGGATTTTAATCGTACCCCTTGAAGAGAAAAGGAGGAGCAGGAAGATGGCGAAAGTTCGCACAAAAGATTTAATTGAAAAATTCCATTTAGAGTTAATTAGCGGCGAGGAAGGAATCAATCGTCCAATTACAACGAGCGATTTGTCTCGGCCAGGGCTCGAAATGGCTGGTTTTTTTACATATTACCCGAAAGAGCGCGTGCAAATACTCGGTAAAACGGAGCTGACGTTTTTTCAAAAGCTGACTGAAGAGGAAAAGGAATTCCGGATGGAGCAGCTGTGTACAGATTCAACACCGGCTATTATTGTTTCAAGAGAAATGGAGATACCGCAGGAATTGATTGATGCATCTGAAGAAAATGCCGTTCCTGTGCTGCGATCTCCGCTTAAGACGACCCGTTTATCAAGTCACTTAACAAACTTCCTGGAAGGCAAGCTTGCGCCAACTACTGCTGTTCACGGTGTTTTAGTTGATGTATATGGGGTAGGCGTTTTGATTGTCGGGAAGAGCGGAGTCGGTAAAAGTGAAACAGCTCTTGAGCTTGTGAAGCGCGGGCATCGTTTAGTAGCGGATGACTGTGTTGAGATTCGCCAAGAGGATCAGGACACATTGGTAGGGAATGCGCCTGATTTAATCGAGCATCTTCTGGAAATTCGCGGTCTTGGCATTATTAATGTCATGACGCTGTTTGGTGCAGGTGCAGTGCGCAGTTTTAAACGAATCACACTGATTATTGATCTTGAGATTTGGGATGCAAAAAAGCAATACGACAGACTTGGACTTGATGAAGAGAAAATGAAAATCATTGATACAGAAGTTCCTAAATTAACAGTTCCTGTTCGCCCAGGCCGTAACTTAGCCGTTATTATCGAAGTAGCTGCCATGAATTTCAGACTGAAACGCATGGGACTGAATGCAGCAGAGCAATTTACGAATAAATTAACAGACGTTATAACAGATACCGAACATGACGATGCATAATATTTATAAGGGGGAGCAGATACAATGGAGGAGAATTTAACGCCTATAGATCCGGTCTTTTTGGAGCTAGGACCAATACAGGTTCATTGGTATGGCTTGATCATCGGGATAGGGGCACTGCTTGGCCTATGGCTTGCCGTCCGTGAAAGTGAGCGAAGAGGATTTCATAAAGATACGTTTGTGGATTTAGTGCTGTTTGCCATTCCAATCGCAATAATTTGTGCACGGATTTACTACGTTATTTTCCAATGGGATTATTACTCTCAAAATCCTGGGGACATCGTAAAAATTTGGAACGGCGGTTTGGCGATACATGGAGGACTCTTAGGTGCGTTTGTTACAGGCTATATTTTCGCTAAAATAAAAGGCATTTCGTTTTGGAAACTTGCTGACATCGGTGCACCAAGCATCATTTTAGGGCAGGCAATCGGACGCTGGGGAAACTTTATTAATCAAGAAGCACACGGCGGAGAAGTGACCCGAGAATTTTTAGAAGGATTATTTTTGCCTGAGTTTATCATTAATCAAATGTATATTAACGGTACTTATTATCATCCGACGTTTTTATATGAATCTCTATGGAGTCTTGTTGGCTTTGTGGGTCTTTTGCTCCTCAGAAAAGCAAACCTTCGAAGAGGCGAACTATTCCTTACCTATATTATCTGGTACTCAGTCGGACGATTTTTCATTGAAGGGATGCGGACAGATAGCCTGATGCTGACAGAATCTCTAAGAATAGCACAGGTGATCTCACTCGTATTAATTGCAGTGGCGATAGCTGTATTAATTTACAGAAGAGTTAAAGGGTATTCAAAAGAAAGATACTTAGAATCAGCTAAGTAAGGGGATGTTACTGATTAATAGTGTAAGAAAAGGACTTCAGGCAGGGTTACAGACGACATGGACACTTGGAAAAGTTATCTTTCCGGTTACACTGATTGTCAGCTTGCTTCAGCACACACCTTTGCTGCCATGGCTGATAAAATTAATTCAGCCGGTGATGGGGATTTTCGGCTTATCAGGAGAAGCGGCCATCCCGCTCGTGCTCGGAAATATGCTGAATTTGTATGCTGGCATTGCAGCAATTTTAACGTTAGATTTATCCGTAAAGGAAGTTTTTATATTAGCAGTGATGCTCTCTTTTTCACATAACTTGATAATCGAATCAACAGTTGCAGCGAAAGTTGGAATGAAACTTTGGATTATTCTCGCTGTTCGGGTCGGGCTCGCGGTTGGTTCAGCCATCATGATTAATCTTTTCTGGCAGGGCGGCCAGGAGATGGCTCAGTATGGATTTATCCCTCAGGACAGCTCTGTGCCTGAAGGCGCTTTTGAAATTGGTTTAAGCGCCATTACGAAAGCTGGACTCGGAATTGTTCAGCTTGCCTTAATCGTTATTCCACTCATGATTATTATTCAGGTGCTGAAAGATAAAGGCTTTTTACTTGTTTTTTCTCGCTGGATGGCACCTGTTACAAGAATGCTTGGGATGAAAGAAAACACATCAATGACGATGGTTGCCGGCTTAACGATCGGCTTGGCCTACGGAGCTGGTGTGATGATTCAAGCGGTGGAAGAGGATGGAGTCAGCTATAAGGATTTGACGCTTGCTTTTATTTTTCTAGTATCCTGTCATGCCGTTGTTGAAGATACACTGATCTTCGTGCCGCTGGGCATTCCGGTTCTGCCGCTGCTGCTGATCAGGATTGTAGCAGCTGTTGTGTTAACAATGGCAGTTGCCGCCATTTGGAACCGATTTGAACATACAGCCAGAAAGGAAGCAACTTATGAAAATTAACACAGTATTATTTGATTTGGATGGAACTTTAATTAATACGAATGATTTAATTATTGAATCATTTTTGCATACGCTGAACCTGTATTATCCGAACAAGTATGGACGTGAAGATGTCTTGCCTTTTCTTGGACCGACACTTCACGAAACGTTTGTTAAAATGGATCCTCTGCGCGTCGATGAAATGATAGCGGTCTACAGGAAATTCAATCACGATCAGCATGATGCATTGGTCACGCAGTTTGAAACGGTCTATGAAACGGTTCAAACGCTGCACGAAAAGGGATACAAATTAGGGATTGTTACGACAAAAATCCGCCAGACGGTAAATATGGGTCTCAAGCTTACAGGTTTAGATCAATTCTTTGAAACAGTAGTCACTCTCGATGATGTGGAGCATGCAAAGCCGCATCCGGAGCCTGTCCTGCTTGCATTAAAACAGCTCGGGTCATTGCCTGAGGAAGCGATCATGGTTGGAGATAATCATCATGACATCGATTCAGGCAAAGCTGCTGGAACAAAAACGGCAGGAGTAGCTTGGACAATTAAAGGCATCCAGCATTTAGAACGGTTTAAGCCTGATTACATGCTCCATCGAATGAGTGATTTGCTGAATGTGCTTGGAGAAGAATAATCGTGCGAAAAACGACGAGATATCCTGTTGAAGGCCCGAATTCCCTCTGGCATGTCTACAAAACTGTCCCATTCTGGAAGGTTGTTCGAAACTTTATCGTCATTCAGCTTGCCCGTTACACCCCTTTTCTTTCTTTGAAAAATTGGATGTATCGGAACTTTCTCGGATTGAAGGTGGGTGAGCATACATCGTTTGCACTGATGGTTATGCTGGATGTGATGTATCCTGAAAAGATAAAAGTTGGACGGAACACGGTTATTGGGTATAACACAACGCTGCTTGCGCATGAATATTTAATTCGTGAATACAGACTGGGCGACATTGTGATAGGGGATGAAGTCATGATAGGTGCCAATTCTACCCTTTTGCCCGGAGTTGAAATTGGAGATGGGGCCATCGTTTCAGCAGGAACACTCGTGCATAAGGATGTTCCAGCAGGAGCCTTTGTAGGCGGGAATCCAATGAGAGTCATTTTTACGAAGGAAGAAATGGCGCTGCGAAATGAGCAGGATTCTTTTTTTGAAAAAGTATAAAGATCAAAGACATCAGCTATAGGGCTGGTGTCTTTTTTATATGGAGCAGAAGTGGGATCAGGGTTTTGCTTTCGGATCATAAGTCAGCCATTTTGGATCATAAAACCCTGTACCAAGATCATAAGCTGACTCAATCGGATCGTAAGGGGTGCGATTCGGATAATAAGGCTGCGGGTTTCTTATTTTGGAAAGCACAAGAAAATGTTCGCTTTTCTTAGTGGAACGAGATGAAAGCCAAGTGAAGCTAGAAAAAAATTGAATGACCTTGCTAAAAAAAATACCGGCCGATAAACATTCGGCCGGTTTTCTATATGAATCGGGGGAAATAATACTTTCTATTTACCCGTTTTAAACATAATCAAACGTTTGTTTAAACATTTTTATATAGAGGAAAACCGTTAAAAAAAGAGAATGATAAGAGATATCTTTACTTGCACATGTAGCTTTATTTTGGTAGCATGTTACTATATTAGCGAACTAAAGGATTCGGAACTTTTTGTGAAAGAGGTGCCAAAAGGATGTTCATGTTTGAAAAACCTCTCGGAATGAGAGATACATTACCTTTATTATTTGAAACGAAAAAACAGCTGCGTCAGAAGATGACGGGTGCTATAGAGAAGTGGGGCTATCAATTTATTGAAACGCCAACGCTTGAGTTTTACGATACTGTCGGTGTTCAATCTGCGATTTTAGATGGTCAGCTTTTTAAATTGCTTGATCAGGAAGGACATACCCTTGTCCTAAGGCCAGACATGACGGCGCCAATTGCAAGGGTTGCTGCATCAAGGTTTTATCAAGAAAATTATCCGCTTAGATTAGCTTATGATGCGAATGTTTTTCGTGCACAGCAGCGTGAAGGCGGGCGTCCTGCGGAATTTGAGCAGATCGGCACAGAGCTTATTGGGGACGCTACTACAAGTGCTGATGCAGAAATGATCGCTTTAATGATTGCTGTTCTTAAAGAAGCAGGACTTCGCGATTTTAAAGTGGCAATTGGTCATATAGGCTATGCAAATGCTTTATTTAAAGAGATTCTTGGGAATCAGGAACGTGCGGATGTATTAATTAGATACTTATATGAAAAAAATTATGTCGGTTATCGCGAGCATGTGAAGTCATTGCCGCTATCTTCAATTGACAAAGGCAGACTGTTTGAGCTCCTGCAGCTTAGAGGGGGACAGGATCAGCTGGCACTTGCGGCAGATTTAGTTTCAAGCAGAGAAGGAAAAGAGGCAGCCGGAGAACTGGCGAAGCTTTGGTCGCATCTTGAGGATTTTGGTGTATTGAATACGTTAAAGCTTGATTTAAATATCGTCAGCCATATGAGCTATTACACAGGAATACTGTTTGAAGTCTACTCTGGAAATGTAGGTTTTCCGCTTGGAAATGGCGGAAGGTACAACCAGCTGTTTGAAAGGTTCAATACTCCGGCAGCAGCTACAGGCTTCGGCATCAGGCTTGACCGGCTGATTGAATCGCTAGGAGAACAGCAGCTGACACCAGCCATACATTGCGTGCTTTACAGTCAGGAAAGACGGACTGAGGCGCTTGCATTCACAGCCGATCTGCGCAATCAGAAAAAAAGAGTGATCATGCAGGACATCTCTGGTGTGAAAGATGTGGATGCTTACACGAAACAATATGCAGATGTTGCTTATTTTATTGGTTCCAGAAAGGAAGAGCAGGATGGATAATTTGCTTACAATTGCGATGCCAAAAGGAAGAATTTTTGATGAAGCGGCCAACCTGCTCCGAAAAGCGGGCTACAAGCTGCCGCCTGAGTTTGATGAATCAAGAAAGCTGATCTTAGAAGTTCCGGATGAAAACATGCGTTTTATTTTAGCAAAGCCAATGGATGTAACGACTTATGTCGAGCATGGTGTAGCGGACATCGGAATTGCCGGTAAAGATGTCATGCTTGAGGAAGAGCGGGATGTTTATGAGGTGCTGGATTTGAATATTAGTGACTGCTACCTGGCTGTTGCAGGGCTTCCGGAGGCAAACGGATCTGATGTGGTTGCGCCAAAAGTAGCGACGAAGTATCCGGCGGTGGCTTCTTCTTATTTCCGCGAGCAAGGTGAGCAGGTAGAAATTATTAAGCTGAACGGTTCGATTGAACTTGCACCATTGATCGGGCTTGCTGATCGAATTGTGGATATTGTATCAACAGGACAGACATTAAAAGAAAATGGGCTTGTAGAACTGGAGCGAATTTGCAGCATCACATCCCGTCTAATTGTAAATCCGGTCAGCTATCGAATGAAAGATGCTCAGATTGATGAGCTGGTCAGCCGGTTATCAGCGGTTGTGGAGGGAGAAACAGAATGAGAATTGAGAGATTATCAGGAAATAAAGCTTCCTTAAAGCGTTCCATTGAATCAGGCACAGAAGCACAGCGCGAAGCTGTAAAAGAAATCATTCAGAATGTCAGACAAAAGGGTGACGAAGCTCTTTTTTCCTATACAGAAAAATTTGATTCTGTTCGTTTAGCGGATCTTAGAGTATCTGCTTCTGAAATTGAATCTGCGTATCAAGAGCTTGATCAAGGGCTAATTTCGATCATCAAAGAAGCAGCTGACAACATTCGATTTTTCCATGAAAAGCAAAAACGGGAATCGTGGATCACTTATAAAGAGGATGGAACGATGCTTGGACAGAAAATAACACCGATTGATGCAGTCGGGGTTTATGTTCCTGGGGGTACAGCCGCATACCCATCATCCGTCTTAATGAACGTCATTCCCGCACAGACAGCAGGTGTAAAGCGGATTGTCCTCATTTCGCCTCCTGATTCATCTGGAACTTTACCTGCAGGTGTGCTTGTTGCGGCAAACGAGCTTGGTGTAAAAGAAATCTACAAAGCGGGGGGAGCTCAAGCCGTTGCAGCTCTTGCATACGGAACAGAATCAATTAATCCGGTCGATAAAATAATCGGACCCGGAAATATCTATGTAGCTCTCGCAAAACGAGAAGTATTTGGATATGTTGATATCGATATGATTGCCGGCCCGAGTGAAATTGTTGTTTTAGCCGACCAAACGGCAAAGGCAAATGAAGTGGCAGCGGATTTGCTTTCCCAGGCTGAACATGATGCCCTTGCCTCAAGTGTGCTTGTGACAACATCTATGGAGCTTGCAGAAGCAGTTTCAATTGCAGTAGAGAAACAGCTTGAAGACCTTCCGAGAAAAGAAATTGCCGGTCCTTCTATTGAACAGTACGGATGCATTTATGTGGCAGATACAATGGAAGAGGCTGTTTCGGCCGTAAATGAGCTTGCTCCTGAGCATCTCGAGGTCCTGACAGAAAGCCCAATGGATTTACTTAGCGGCATTCGGCATGCTGGAGCCATTTTTCTAGGCAGATACAGCTCAGAGCCGGTCGGGGATTATTTTGCAGGCCCGAATCATGTGCTGCCTACGAATGGAACCGCCCGGTTTTCTAGCCCGCTGAATGTCGATGACTTTGTCAAAAAATCAAGCATTATTTCTTATAGTGAAAAGGCATTTCTGAACTCTGCAGGAAAAATAGCAGCGTTCGCTCGTTTAGAAGGATTAGAAGCACATGCCCGCGCAATCGAAGAGCGCTTAAAATAGGAGGAAAACAAAATGGAACGAACAGCCAGCCTGCAAAGAAAAACTAATGAAACCGATATATCTCTTGCCTTAGCGATTGATGGTGAAGGGATTTCCGAATTGAATACAGGCGTACCTTTCATGACACACATGCTAGATTTATTTACGAAGCACGGTCAATTTGATTTAACAGTCGCAGCAATTGGCGATACAGATATCGATGGCCATCATACAACTGAAGATATCGGCATTTGTCTCGGACAGGCTTTTAGAGAGGCATTGGGTGATAAAAAAGGAATTAAGCGCTATGGTCAAGCAATGGTCCCTATGGATGAAGCACTCGCACAGGTTGTCATTGATTTAAGCAACAGGCCTCACTTTGAATTTAAAGGCGAGTTTCCAAATTCAACTGTAGGAAGCTTTGATACGGAGCTTGTTCATGAATTCCTTTGGAAGTTTGCACTTGAAGCACGGATCAACCTGCATGTCATTGTGCATTACGGACGCAATACCCATCATATGATTGAAGCGGTTTTTAAAGCATTGGGAAGAGCGCTTGATGAGGCATCAACAATCGATCCGCGGATTAAAGGAGTGCCGTCTACGAAAGGAATGTTATAAATGATCGGAATCATTGATTATGGCATGGGGAATTTATATAGTGTCAGCAAGGCGCTAGAACGGCTGAACATTGGCTATTTTATATCAGAAACCCCCGAAGAACTGGAAAATGCGGAGGGTTATATTCTTCCGGGCGTAGGTTCTTTTAAGGATGCAATGGCGATTTTAAATGAGACGAAACTAAAAGACTTTATTCAGAAGATTGCAAGTGAAGGGAAACCGCTGCTTGGCATCTGTCTGGGTATGCAGCTGCTTTTCCAATCCAGTGAGGAAAATGGTTTGACAGAAGGGCTCTCTCTTTTAGAAGGAACAGTCGTTCATTTTCCTGAAGAGCTGATGAAAAAAGAACAGCTGAAAGTACCTCATATGGGCTGGAATCGGTTGAAGATGAATGTTCAAAACGATCTGCTTGAAGGAATAGAAGAAGGTTATTCTTACTTTGTGCATTCTTATTATGTAAAAGCTGAGAAAGATCACACTGTTTTGGCCAGTGCAGATTATGGTGTTGAGGTTCCGGCTGTTGTTGGCGATAAGAATATTTTCGGAACGCAATTTCATCCGGAAAAAAGCAGTCATTTAGGAATCGGGATTCTGCGAAACTTTGTCAATATTGTGGAAGAGAAGGTGAAATCATGAGTGAATTTATAATTTATCCTGCGATCGATATGCGCGGCGGGAAATGCGTCCGTCTTATTCAAGGCGATTATGCAAAGGAAACGGTGTATGGCGATTCACCTTTTGAGATGGCAAAGGTATTCGCAGAGCAAGGGGCAAAATGGATTCATATGGTTGATTTAGACGGTGCTAAAGCAGGCAAACGAGTGAATGACAGCCACGTCCTTGAAGCAGCACAAAAGCTGGATGCGAACGTGCAAATAGGAGGAGGCATTCGGACCGAAGACGATGTTGAGTATTACCTCTCAAATGGTGTATCCCGCGTTATTTTAGGAAGCTCGGCGATTTCAAATCCTGATTTTGTGAAAAAAATGCTTGCCAAGTATGGCAGTCAAATAGCAATTGGCATCGATGCAAAAGACGGCTTTGTTTCTACAGAAGGATGGATTGAGACTTCAACTGTAAAAGCAGCCGATCTTGGTGCCCGACTGGCTGCAGCAGGTGCAGAGGTGTTTATTTTCACGGATATTGCAACTGATGGCATGCTCTCAGGACCAAACATTGCAGCCGTTTCTGAAATGGCAAAGGTTACAGGCAAAGAAGTGATTGCATCTGGAGGAGTGAGCTCGCTCGAAGATTTAGTTGAGCTTTCAGCCTGTCAAAAAGATGGAGTTGCGGGTGCGATTGTAGGCAAAGCCTTGTATACAAACCAATTTACTCTTTCGCAAGCTTTGGAAGAGGTGGGACGTGCATGATCACAAAACGGATCATTCCATGTCTTGATGTAAAAGACGGCAGGGTTGTAAAAGGAATTCAGTTTTTAGGGCTGAGAGATGCCGGCGATCCAGTAGAGCTTGCAACTTTTTATGATAAGGAAGGCGCAGATGAACTTGTCTTTTTAGATATTTCTGCTTCACATGAAGGCCGGAAAACAATGATTGACGTTGTTGAACGAGTGGCAGCAAAGCTTGCGATACCGTTTACTGTCGGTGGCGGCATTAACTCGCTGACTGATATGAAAAATATCCTTCGTGCAGGTGCAGACAAAGTTTCCGTTAATACTTCTGCTGTTTTGCGACCTGAATTGATAGCGGAAGGCGCCCGCTTTTTTGGCTCACAATGTATCGTTGTAGCCATTGATGCAAGATTTGATGAAGAGAGCGGCATGTACTTTGTTTATACACATGGCGGAAGAAAAGCCACTGAGCGGGAAGTAGTTGATTGGGCTCAGGAGGCTGTTCGGCAGGGAGCGGGAGAAATTCTGCTGACCTGCATGAACAGTGATGGCGAGAAAAGCGGTTTTGACCTTGGATTAAATAAAATGGTAAGCGAAGCTGTTACCGTACCTGTCATTGCTTCAGGCGGTGCCGGCAACGCAGAGCATTTTGCCGAGGCATTTTTGAAAGGAAAAGCGGATGCGGCATTAGCGGCTTCTATTTTCCATTATAAAGAGACGTCCGTAAGAGAAGTAAAAGACTATTTGAAAACGCAGGGAGTGAATGTCAGATGAATCTTGAATCAGTAAAATTTGATCAAAATGGCTTAGTCCCTGCGATCGTCCAGGATGCAGTCAGTAAAGAGGTACTTACGCTAGCTTATATGAATGAGGAATCACTGCAGAAAACGGCAGAAACGAAAGAAACATGGTTTTATAGCCGCAGAAGACAAGAGCTCTGGAATAAGGGAGCGACTTCCGGCAATACTCAGGAGGTTGTGAGCTTAAGATATGACTGCGATCAGGATGCCTTGCTCGTTTTAGTAAAGCCTGCTGGTCCAGCTTGTCATACTGGAGCTTATTCTTGTTTTACAGAGAATGTATTGGGAGATTCCAATCCCTCTGCTGCAGGGCGCTTTGAAATTCTAAACACATTAGAAAAGCTGATTGCAAAGAGAGAGGCAGAACGCCCTGAAGGTTCGTATACGACGTACTTATTTACTGAAGGCGTTGATAAAATATTGAAGAAAGTCGGAGAAGAAGCAGCCGAGGTAATCATAGCAGCAAAAAACCGAGACGCCGATGAACTGAAATGGGAAACAGCCGATTTGCTGTTTCACCTGATGGTCCTGCTGAGAGAACAAAAGCTGCCGCTTGATGATGTACTGAACGTGCTTGAAGAACGGCATGCGCCGAAAAATGTAGGTTAGTAGAGAAGTCCCCATGATTGGGGGCTTCTATTAATTTTTCAGAAAGAAAGAAAATATAATCCGGCTACTTCTTTAATTTATCCGGCCAAATACGAAGTTAATCCGGCCAAACTATTAGTAAATCCGGCCGAAAATCAATAGTATCCGGCCAAAATCAATCATGATTCGGCCAAATGATAAAATCCGTACCTTCCATGCAGATTTTACTGTTTCCACATTATCTTCATAAAATTACTCCTTTCCTGTTTGCCTCACTTTCATTTTGCCTAAGCTAGGACAAGGTATATAAGGCGAAATCCTTGTTTTTTTCAATGCGTTTAATAATTTTTACCAATCCTATTGTGGTACTTGCCCAGTGTGGTATACTAACCTACGGCAGAAGTAAAGAAATGGAGGATTTCAGTGGGAAAACAGTCGATTAACAGGCAAAAAAAAGCTCAGATTGTTCCTTTCTTCCAAGACGGACAGTACTTTTACCGTAAGGGCATGAAAGCCTATCGGGAACGCGATCTAATGAGAGCCAGCAAGTGGATTCAGCGTGCGATTCAGCTTGAGCCGAATCATGCTGTTATGCTTAGCCAGCTTGCATCCATCTATACCGAGCTTGGGAAATACCAGCAGTCTAATGAGCTATTAACATATATTCTTACAAATATAGATAAAGCATTATCAGAATGCCATTATTTTATGGCTAATAATTATGCGCATTTAGGACTCTTCCATGAAGCCTATAAATGTGCGATTCACTATAAAACAGAAGAACCAAACGGTGAATTTATTGAAGAAACGGAAGATCTCCTTGATTTGCTGACCATTGAGGGAGCAGATGAAGAAGATGCTTATTTGGATTCGGATGAATTAATCGTAAAACAGGATACAGCAAAATCGCTGCTTGAAAACGGGAAATTAGAAGAGGCTATTTCGATGTTAAAAGAGATTGTCACTGAGTTTCCTGAGTTTTGGTCAGCGTATAATAATTTGTCATTGGCTTATTTTTATACGGGAGACGTTGAACAGGCTAAAGTTTATTTAAATATGGTGCTGGACAAAAATCCCGGCAATCTGCATGCGCTTTGCAATTTGCTCGTGTTCTACTATTATGAACGGCAGGATGATAAAGTAGAAGAGTTAGCGCAAAGACTTGGGCAAATTTATCCTATTCTATTTGAACACCGCTATAAGCTGGGAGCGACGTTTGCATTGGTCGGCCAGTACGAACTTGCTTATAAATGGCTGAGAGCGATTTATAGACAAGGCTTTGATGGTGATGACACATTTTACTATTGGCTTTCTTATTCCGCTTACCATACTGGAAAAGAAGACTTCGCAAGAACATGCTGGGAACGGGTCATGGATGTTAACCCTGATAAGGCAGGATCTGAACCTTGGGCACATCAGGAGAAAACAACGGAAAGACCGATGAGCATGTCGATTGAAGAGCGTCTGCTTGCAATCTTTTTAGCCGCTGAAACGAAGCAGCTCGATCAGATTCATGTTTTCCAAACAGCAAAAGTACCGCAATCATCCTTTGAAAAAGAGTTTATGGATCTCGCAATTGCGCATGTTAATGGAGAGATCAAAAAAAGTGTTTCTGAAAAACTGAAGTTTACGTATCAAGCTGCACAAGTGCTGTTTGAAAATAATAAAACTCTCAACGAAGAACTTTATTTGTTTTTCTTTAAAACAGCCTTAAAAGCAAAAAGAGAAGAACTTCCGCTTAAGAATCATCTTGCATGGGCAGGGGCACTCGAATATGTGTGGAAAAAAGAAAATGGGTTTAAAGTAACACAGACAGAAATGGCGAAGCAATACTCGATTTCCGGCAAAACTCTTTCGAAGTATTCTACCGTCATTAAGAAATTATGGTCGTGAGCAAAAAGATGGCATGGTGAGCTTATTTTTTATAGGATAAGAGTATGATGAAAAGCAAGTTCATAAATGATCAATTGCTGCGAACGCAAGGAGTGATAGTATGTCTGAAGAAAAAATTTATGATGTGATTATAGCTGGTGCAGGTCCTGCAGGAATGACGGCAGCCGTTTATACATCCAGAGCGAACCTTTCGACTTTGATGATTGAGCGCGGCGTTCCGGGCGGACAAATGGCAAATACTGAGGATGTTGAAAACTATCCAGGTTTCGATCATATCCTTGGGCCGGATTTATCAACTAAAATGTTCGACCATGCGAAGAAATTCGGTGCGGAATATGCATACGGTGATATAAAAGAAATTATTGACGGCGAGGAATACAAAACAGTTGTAGCAGGCAGCAAGCAATATAAAGCCCGCTCAATCATTATTTCAACCGGTGCCGAATATAAAAAAATCGGTGTTCCGGGCGAAAAAGAGTTAGGCGGACGAGGGGTTTCCTATTGTGCAGTCTGTGATGGAGCTTTCTTTAAAAACAAAGAGCTTATCGTCATCGGGGGCGGCGACTCAGCGGTTGAAGAAGGTGTGTATTTAACACGTTTCGCAACTAAAGTGACGATTGTGCACAGACGCGATGAGCTTCGCGCTCAAAAAATTCTGCAGCAGCGCGCGTTTGATAATGAAAAAGTAGAGTTTATCTGGAATCATACAATTAAAGAAATCAATGAAAAAGACGGCAAGGTTGGCAGTGCAACACTTGTAAACACTCAAACCGGCGAAGAGACTGAAATGAATGCAGATGGTGTATTCATTTATATTGGAATGCTGCCGCTGTCAAAACCGTTTGCTTCTATTGGCATCACTAACGAAAACGGCTATATCGAGACGGATGAAAGAATGGAAACGAAAGTGCCTGGCATTTTTGCTGCAGGCGACATTCGCGAAAAATCTTTGCGCCAAATTGTAACTGCTACGGGTGATGGTTCAATTGCAGCTCAAAGTGCTCAGCATTATGTAGAAGAATTACTGGAAAAAATCAAAGCAGCCAACTAGATTTCATTGCTGCTTTAAACTGTTAACAAAAACGTAACTCGGTTTTAACTATCCTGTAACACCACTGAAATATTAATGGGGTACTATATAAATAGTAATTGACCCCCTTTTATAAATAAACTTTTGAGTACGGGTGCCCTTTCCCGTACTCCTTTTTTTGTCCATTTCCTTGAAACCTTTTATACCTTTCACCCGTAATACAATCATTCTCAGATTCCAGCTAAAAAATAAGTCCATTCAAAGCCTGCGTTCATTGTGAGGCTGTCTTTGAAATAGTATAATAATAAATGTATATACCTACCCGAACAAACCCAGAGGTGAAAGACTTTTGCAAAGAGTAACGAATTGCGTGTTAGTACAGGACAATAAAATTCTTCTCCTGCAAAAACCGAGAAGAGGATGGTGGGTGGCGCCTGGCGGAAAAATGGAACAGGGAGAATCGATTAAAGATACTGTCATCCGAGAATATCGCGAGGAAACAGGCATATATTTAAAAAACCCAAAAATAAAAGGCATCTTTACCTTTATCATTAAAGATGGAAATGAAATTGTCTCAGAGTGGATGATGTTTACGTTTTTTGCTTCAGAATTTACCGGGGAGAATGTTGCACAGTCTGAGGAAGGCAAACTTCAGTGGCATAGTACTGAAGAAGTCGGGGCTTTGCCGATGGCTCCCGGCGATCATCATATTCTTGAATTTATGATGAAAGGTGCCGGCTTAATATACGGCACATTTACGTATACACCTGATTTTGAATTACTGGCGTATCGCTTAGATCCTCAGTAATCATCAAAATAAGACATCCATTCATTTATATAATAGCGTAAAAAACGGGAGGAGGCCGATTGGCATGAGTACAGGCAGTGCACAAGACATAAAAATGGTCATCATTACAGGCATGTCAGGAGCAGGAAAGACAGTTGCCATTCAAAGCTTTGAAGACTTAGGTTATTTCTGTGTTGATAACCTTCCGCCTACATTGCTGCCGAAATTTCTGGAGCTCATGAAAGAATCAGGCTCTAAAATGAATAAGGTAGCCCTGGTCATGGACCTGCGCGGCCGTGAGTTTTTTGAAAGTTTATTTCAGGCGCTGGATGACATCGCAGAAACAACCTGGATCAATCCGCAAATTTTGTTTTTAGATGCAAAGGATACAACATTGGTTACTCGCTACAAAGAAACACGCCGTTCACACCCGCTTGCAACGACAGGCCTGCCTCTTGAAGGCATCAAGCATGAACGCGAACTGCTTGAGGAACTGAAAGGCCGTGCCCAGCTGATTTTTGATACATCAGATTTAAAGCCGCGTGAGCTTCGTGAAAAAATACTGCAGCAGTTTGCTGAAGATGCTGAACATACATTCTCTGTCAATGTGCTGTCATTCGGTTTCAAATACGGAGTTCCGATTGATGCAGATTTAGTATTTGACGTCAGATTTTTGCCGAATCCGCACTATATTGATCATATGAGACCGAAAACCGGTCTTGAAGAGGAAGTTTCCTCGTATGTTTTAAAATGGACAGAGACCCAGAAGTTTTTAGAAAAGGTATTGGATCTTCTGACTTTCATGCTTCCTTATTATAAAAGAGAAGGAAAAAGCCAGCTTGTCATTGCTATTGGATGCACAGGCGGCCAGCATAGATCGGTTACTTTGGCGGAATACATTGCGAAGCATTATAAAGATGACTACCAAACGCACGTATCACACCGTGATATTGAGCGGAGAAGCCGTCATTAAGTGACAGATTCAAATAAACCAAAAGTAGTCATCATCGGCGGGGGCACCGGTTTATCTGTATTGCTTAGAGGGTTGAAGGTATACCCTGTAGATATTACAGCAATCGTGACTGTCGCAGATGATGGCGGGAGCTCTGGCAGGCTCCGAGATGAACTTAAAATTCCGCCTCCAGGTGACATACGCAATGTGTTAGCTGCGCTTTCAGATGTAGAACCTTTAGTAGAAGATTTATTTCAGCACCGATTTAATAAAGGAAGTAATCTTACAGGCCATTCTCTTGGAAATTTAATATTGGCGGCGATGACCAACATTACAGGCGATTTTTTTCATGCGGTACGTGAAATGAGCAAAGTTCTGAATGTACGTGGAAAGGTGCTGCCTGCTGCAAACCGGAGTGTCGTTCTTCATGCTGAAATGGAAGATGGAAGCATTGTGTCAGGTGAGTCGAAAATTCCCTACTCAGGAAAGAAAATCAAAAGGGTGTTTCTTACTCCGGAAGCAATCGAGCCTCTGGAAGAAGCCATTGAAGTCATTCGTCAGGCTGATTTAATAATTCTTGGACCTGGCAGCTTGTATACCAGTATATTGCCAAACCTTCTCGTTCCTAAAATAGGAGACGAGGTTTGCAAGGCTAAGGCAAAGAAGGTTTATATATGCAATGTGATGACACAGGCTGGTGAAACGCTTGATTTTACAGCCAGTGATCATGTCAGAGCCCTCTATGATCATATGAAAATGAACTTCATCGATACAATATTAGTGAATGATGATGAAATTCCTGATATGATGAAAGCACTATATGCAGAAGAGCTGGCGAAACCCGTTCACTATGACATAGAAGCACTGCGCGATTTAGGACTGGAAATCGTCCATGATAAAATTGTATCCTATGAAAATAATGTGATTCGTCATGATACGGTAAAGGTAGCTAAGCTGCTGTATGAAATGCTTGTTTAACGAAGGCTGATGTTTTTACAGAATTTACAGGTCTAATTAGTCATGTATCTTCATATTAGAAGAAAAGAACAAGAATGATAACTTAGTGCGTCTGCAAAACCATACACAAGCATCAATTAAAGCGAACACAAGCTTAACGAATAAAGAGTGCAAACGAATGCATTCATAAGGAATGGAGGGTGCAGAAAAGATGTCCTTTGCTTCTGAAACAAAAAAAGAATTAACCAACATAGAAATTAAGCAATGTTGTTTAAAAGCGGAGTTATCTGCACTCATCCGAATGAACGGCTCCCTTTCTTTTTCGAATCGAAAATTAATTTTGGACATTCAAACCGAAAATGCGGCAATTGCTAGGAGAATTTATACGCTCTTAAAAAAGCAGTATGACGTTTCTGTCGAGCTGCTTGTACGGAAGAAAATGCGTTTGAAAAAGAATAATGTCTATATCGTTCGGCTGATTGAGAAGGCTCGTGAAATATTAGAGGATCTTAATATCCTTGGAGAAAACTTTACATTTGTCAGAAGCATTTCTGAAGAACTTGTGAAAAAGAAATGCTGCAAGCGATCCTATATAAGAGGTGCCTTTTTGGCAGGAGGCTCTGTTAATAATCCAGAAACTTCGTCATATCATTTAGAAATCTTTTCATTATACAAAGAGCATAACGATTCTCTTTGTGAATTAATGAACTCCTTTCATTTGAACAGTAAAACACTTGAACGGAAAAAAGGATACATTACTTATTTAAAGGAAGCAGAGAAAATTTCAGACTTTCTCAGCATTATTGGCGGTCATCAGGCATTGCTCCGATTTGAGGATGTCCGGATCGTACGTGATATGAGAAACTCCGTAAACCGTCTCGTTAATTGTGAAACCGCTAACTTAAATAAAACTATTGGTGCAGCCATACGCCAAGTCGAAAATATTAAGTTTATCGATGAAAAAATGGGTCTTGAAGCACTGCCCGACAAATTAAGCGAAATAGCGAGACTTCGGGTAGAGTATCAGGATGTTACGCTTAAAGAGCTGGGTGAAATGGTATCAAGCGGAAAAATCAGCAAATCAGGCATCAATCACCGCCTAAGAAAACTGGATGAAATTGCAGAACAGCTAAGAAATGGTCAGCCGGTCACAATCAAATAAAAAGGGGAAAGAAGAGGGGATCCATATGGTTGAGAAACAGGTCGAAGTTCGATTGAAGACGGGCTTGCAAGCCCGTCCTGCAGCACTATTTGTACAGGAAGCAAATCGATATTCATCAGATATCTTTTTAGAAAAAGACGGGAAAAAGGTCAATGCAAAGAGTATCATGGGATTAATGAGCCTAGCTATCAGCAGCGGTTCAGTTGTAACACTCATTGCAGAAGGCCATGACGAATCAGAAGCTTTAGAGGTTTTAACAGAATATGTGAAGCAAGAAGCGTGAAAAACGGCCTGCGGGGCCGTTTTTTTATGTTTGAAAAATGAAGTTTAAAAGGGTATATTTGTAAAAATAAAAACCTCATATTTGCAAATTAATGGCCAAAAATTGAAAATGAAAGTCCAGTTTATAAAAATAAACGGCCGTCATCTTGGAATTTAAGCAGATTCACAATTCAAACTCAAGAGGAAAAGCTTAAATATCCTAATGCAGCTCATTCTAAAAACAAAAAAACAGAACGGCAATTTGCCGTTCTGCTGTAATCTCTTATTTTTTATCCGGTAATGTGTTGCGTGTCATTACTTTATCAATCAAACCGTACTCAAGTGCACGTTCCGCTGTCATGAAGTTGTCGCGGTCTGTATCGCGGGCAATCACTTCAATAGGCTGGCCTGTTCTGTCAGATAAGATTTGATTTAATTTATCGCGTAAGAAAAGAATGCGTTTTGCCGCAATTTCAATTTCAGTTGCCTGACCTTGAGCGCCGCCAAGTGGCTGATGGATCATGACTTCACTGTTCGGAAGAGCATAGCGTTTCCCTTTTGCACCAGCTGCAAGAAGGAAAGCTCCCATTGAAGCTGCCATCCCGATACAAATAGTAGATACTTGCGGTTTAATAAATTGCATCGTATCGTAAATCGCCATACCAGCTGTAATTGATCCGCCAGGGCTGTTAATGTAGATGGAAATGTCTTTCTCTGGATCTTCTGCTTCTAAGAACAAAAGCTGAGAAACAATTGAGTTTGCTACGTTGTCATCAATACCGCTGCCAAGCATAATAATACGGTCTTTTAAAAGACGTGAGTAAATATCGTATGCACGTTCACCGCGGTTCGTTTGTTCAATAACTGTAGGAATTAAATTCATCGTGTTTCCTCCTTTAAATAAAGGTAAATTTTATGTACTCTCATCATACAACTATGGTCAATAAAGGTCAAACGAAACGCTGTACTTTCATGCTCTTTCTTGCACCTTTTATGTATATGCCCCGAGTTGCTGACTGTAACCATGTTTCCCATATCTTCTTTTTTTCAAACGGATGAGAACAGCCTTTTCAGCATATGTGCATTGTAACATAACATATTCGGCAGACCTTAAAAATATCCTCTTTTCTGACTTAAATGCCGCTGCTTTATGATAGAAATAGATTGGAGGACTTGGAAGCAAAAAATCCGCTTGCTAATCTGTGCAATATTATCGTATAATAGCGCTACTGACCAATAAAGTTTATATGTGCGCTCGTAGCTCAGTTGGATAGAGCGGTGGTTTCCGGTACCACGTACACGATATCCAATAAGAGAAACGCAGTAAAGACGGTTGCTTAGCGATGATTGACGGACGCGGACCGGTATTTTAATTACACCGGCTATGACAGTACCTTCGTCTTATCGTTAAACAATTGTTCCGTCCGCATGAATATAGCGCATCAACCTCTCGTAAAAATAACGGGAGGTTTTTTATATGGCTACAAAACGCAGAGGAATCGTCAAGAGGCGAGACATCAAAGCGGAGCAAACGTTTTATACGGACGAGCTTAAGGTTGATGACGCATTAAATCGCGTAATGAGCATCTATAGTTCGGAGGGATACCGCGAAAGAACGATGTCTGATTACGAAAGCTACTGGAAAGAGTTTATCCGTATTGTGCAGCGCAAGTACATTCTCGATGTAACAACGGATGATTTTCGCAAGTTCATTAACATCCTATTGCGCAAGAGAGGGTTATCGCCTGTTACCGTTAATATTAGAATGAACGCAATAAGAGCGATATTCAATCGATTATTTGCGGAAGGATTACTCGGTAATGAAAATCCAGTCGCACCTATCCGGAAGCTTAAAACGGATCAGAATAAAGTCGGCGCGTTAACTGATGATCAAATACGGCGTTTATTTGCGCAAATAGACAAGGATAGCTTCGCGGGGTACCGTAACTACGTAGCGATGCTTACAATGCTTAAATGCGGCCTTAGAATCAACGAGATAAACGTTTTAGAAGTCGAGGATGTCGATTTTGATAACGGAGTTATAGCTTTGCCGGGCGCTAAGAATAAAAACCGTAAGAATCGAACAGTTCCGATGGCTAAAAAAGTATCGGAGGAACTAAAGCAGCTTATATACGAGAGTAATGAATATTTCGGTAAAAGTCGGTATGTATTCGTTAATAACTCGGGCGAACCTCTGGCGGAAGATTTAATCCGCAAAAGAATGCACCAATACGGAAACAAAGCCGGTTTAAAAGGAGAATGTCGATATAGTCCTCATAATCTGCGGCATTCTTTCGCGGTTAATTTCCTTAAAAATGGCGGAGACATCCGCACTTTACAGATGATATTAGGACATTCGGATTTAACCACCACACAAATTTATTTAAATTACAATGATGTTGATTTAAAGGAAAAGTACGAAAGCGTACAAATGAGGGATAAATTAAATGTGTAATCAAGACCACCTTAATTGGTGGTTTTTTAATTAAACAGTAAAGTAAAGTTTGGTATAGGTTTTTTGTAGCTTATATATCCCTATCCCTAAAATAATGTATAATTGAATAAAAAGTAATTAATTTACAATTGCGGTTGTGGAGGGGTAAAAATGAAATATAGATTTATATGCGTTTTACATAAGTTGAAATTAGGCTCGATTAAGAACAGAGGGATAGGAGTTTTTCCTGGTGCTAGAATATCAAATGGACCCAATATTTTAGCGGAATTCTTTAATACTGAGTTAATGAGAACAACTGTGGGAGTGCACTCCTTGGACGAGTTTAACAATACTGTTTATTTCTATATAGACGGAGAATTTGAAGACATTAACTCAAAAGAAGAGATGGATGAAGTCGGAGTTAAATACACTTTCTTTTTTCTAAGACAGGCTCAACGGTTTGCTTTAGAATTATGGAAGATCAAGGATAATAATATTTATATTAGAGATGGCTTTCTATTAGTTTATCAAAATACTTTTGAAAATGGATTTACTTATAAAGCTTCCTTATCAGAAGTGTTTAATTATGCCTCTGGTGAATTAGGCGAGTCGAAGTATTCAGATTCAGAAATTTCATCAGTAATTCATGGTTTTGAAGCTGCAACTTTTGAGGATTACGCTGAAGAAAGCTTCGGTGGGAAGTATCCCGATGCTAATCATTTCTTTAAAAATAGCGGATATGAGCGGTTGGATAGAGCGATTTACTTCACAATGTATGCTAGAAGAAGCGCGGTCTTACCTATGAAAATCATTTCCTACTGTACTGCGCTAGAGTGCTTATTTACAAGTGGGAGAACAGAGATAAATCATAAAATTGCTGAAAGGGTAGCACTTATGTTAGGTACCAGTGGAGAAGAGAAAAAAAGCCTATTCAAACAAATAAAAAAAGCTTATGATTATCGGTCATTAACAATACATGGGTCTAGCTTAAGAGGTGGAAACGATGACTTGGTTGAAATTTCTAAAGGGTTAGACAATATTCTAAGAAGGTTTATTACTGAGAAGCATGAGATTTTCTCTAAGAAGGAAGAAGAAATAGAAGTTTTTTTTACTAATTTATTATTCAATGTTTAACCTTACTATGATTGACAGCATGTCCTCTATACTTGGTCGTTTTTTATTAGCAAGGTTTTAATCACTAAAAAGAAAAAGGAGTGTAGTAAGTGAAAAATAAAGTATCAGAGCAGGCGCTTAGAAACTTTTATAATGCGATACGTCCTGCGCTAATTAGAATAGCCAAAGAAAATAAAGAAAAAGGGGAATCGAAGAAATGAGAAAGAAAATGCGTAGCAAGCAACCTTCGCAAGTCCCTCCGTTGGATGAGCGCCATTATCTTGCGATAGAACTTCTCATGAGCGTTAATGGGAAACGTTTGACTCGCGCCAAGATTGCAGAGAAATGCGCAATATCACGTATGCAGCTTTACCGGTGGGAACAGCGTAAGGATTTTCAGCAAGCGTACGACAAGCGCATGAAAGCGTAGATTAACCGGAAGTATCCGCGGAAAGATGATCTTGCACAGATGGCGATTAATGGTGATGTAAACGCAGCTATCCGTTTATTATCTGCGGCTGATATGCTGATATGACTGCGCAAGGGTAGTTACAATACTGCACATTTCTGCGTTTTTCGGGAGCTGTAAGGTCCGGACGTGGACACCGCAGGAACGTTTCATTTCCGATAATTGCCGATTATCAGCGGTATTCCATGCGGATAGAGGCTACCGCATTACCCTACGTATACCCCCTACCGGTATATAATAGAAGGAACACGGTATAATAGCGTATGCCTTACGTTATGTAGTGTAATATATGCGAATGTACGGGCTGTGCGAAGCTGGACCGGACGCACTCTCCGAACTCATAGGGTCTACGCTGCGATCGCCCAATGTCCGGCAATGAGAAGCGCATGCACTGTACGTTAAACGAACGTTATGCGAACGATTAAAGAGTGCGCTCGAACGAACGATAGTGAACGCTTAAACAGTTCGCAAACCCGTCCGTTAATCAAAGTACCGTTCGATTGCTTCGTTAACCTTTTCCGAACGAATCCTGCGCAAAAAATGAAACACCCGGGCGGGAGGCAAAACGAAAAAGTCGCGATCTGGTCACCGCGATTTACTCACAGGATTTGAAATGTCAGATGGTAATAAATGGAAATAGGGGGCACGCCTTCTTTTTTCGGCAACCAAACGTCAACCTCGAAAAAATTTCCGCAGAATTTTTAAAACTTCCGAAAAACGTAAAATAATCATCGTTCGTTTATTTACATCCTCAATCGTTTAGCGTACTATTAAGGTAACGATAAAAAACAACGGTAAAGGGGTCGGTAATGATGAGATTCGGATATGGGCGGGTAAGTACGGAGGATCAATCGTTAGATATGCAGCTGGATGCGTTCGAGAAATACGGAGTTGACGAAGTTTTTGTGGAGAAATTATCCGGTACTAAGAAAGACCGGCCAGAACTCGAAAGAATGCTCGATAAACTGCGCAAGGGTGATAAAGTAGTCGTATATAAACTCGATCGTATCTCGCGTTCAACGAAGCATCTTATCGAACTTGCGGAGTTATTCGAATCTAAAGGCGTCGAGTTCGTATCTATCCAGGATAGTATCGATACTTCTACAGCGATGGGACGCTTTTTCTTCCGTACAATGGCATCTATTGCGGAGCTCGAGCGCGATATCATCTCCGATCGTACAAAAGCCGGACTAGAAGCGGCAAGAGCGCGCGGACGACAAGGCGGCAGACCATCCGCGAAGAAAGCAAAAGTAGAGCAAGCGCTCCTTATGTACGATAGCAAGAAATACACTGTGCCGCAGATAACGGAAGAAACTGGCGTCAGTAAGACAACGCTATATAAATACATTAAAGAACGTGAAGAGGCTTCTTCTAATTAGAGTTGTAATATTTTGAATACTTGTATATAATTAACTTAGTTGAATAATGATTTTAGTGCCGATTTAACGGCTTAAAAGGGAATCTGGTTAAAATCCAGAACTGTTTCGCAACTGTAAGTGCTTCTAACGACTGTGGAAAGTTGTTACATGGCACAAGTCAGGAGACCTGCTTAAAACTTTGAATTTTAAAGTAAAGCGAGGTGAGCGAAATAGTCATGGATTTTTTGTCATTTATACTAGATGTTTCTCTATTAAAAGGAGTTATAACTATAATTTGCGCAAATATAATATGGTATTTTTGTACTAACTATAAAATTCATTTGAAGATACGAAAGAAATAAGGACACCTTTTATGGGTGTCTTTTTTTATATTCTAGGAATTAAATAAGGTACAAGCGCCATATATTTAACTGAACAACAGAAAGAGGTGGTTTGATGGTCTATAAGGATAATAAGTTTGTGATTGAGGATACAACTGACGAAGATGAGGATTTCTCTCCTTTTAACTTTAAAAGTAAGGAACCTCCAAAAAGTCTTTTTAGCACTTATGATTTAAAAGAAGATTTAGAGGCGCAGATTACTCCGTTTCTAAGGGAATTCTTTATCAGCAAAATGGAGTCAATTGTGAATTCTAAAGAAGACAAAGATGTTAAGTACCAATCGTTTATTAATCTCAATAGTTATTATCAAGATGTTGTTAAGAAAGGGTTCAAACTTACTTAGTGGCGCCAAAATGGCGTCTTTTTTAATGTTTTAATTTAATTCTTCTTCTATTTCGCGATGTAACTGCGCAACTCTAACAAACGCCTTGTTAATCGTTTCCCATCTATCCGTACCTCTGGCGATATAGCTGCATCTTCCTACCTTCGCGATAACCTCGAATGAATCCGGATATTCAAAGATATCTAGGCGGATTTTTCCTATTTTCATAAACTCTAAAACGTTACGATTGGCGCTGTCCATATTTTTCATAATCAATATTACCTCCTCAAAGTTAATGATGAGGAAATTATACCGAAAGAATCTCAATTTATTGTAAATTTTTAGAAGGTTATTTGTTAAAATATGTAGAATTGTATACGAGAATATCTATAAAGGGGTGTGAAAATTGATAAATCTTTTTACAAGGTTAAATGATTGCGAAGAAGAAGCAGTTAGGAAATTTTCTGGAATCGTAAAAGGCAATATTTTTGTTAATAGCGAACCACTAGGTTTAGAAATTGACCTAATACATCCTGATAGAGAAGGTACGATAATGGTTATAGTTGATAGTTGTCTAGAACTATTAAGTTACGTCGCAAGCGAACCTCCTACCGGAGAAACACACGTCTCTGTAGCAATGAATATTAGCAGAGAAATTATTAGTACTCAAAGTATCGAAAGTTTAAAACTAAGTTATCCTAATGCAGTTTACAATGGCCCATTAAAAGTGCGAGAAGCAACTTTAATCTTGAAAGATGATAGAAAAATCACTTTAAGGCCTTATGGGAATGATTCTTATATTTATGACAAGAAACCATATATTGAGAAAGATTTTGATGAAGTAATTTCTTATCTTCATCGATGTATTCAAAACAATCAACAAGTTACTAATTGACGCCTAACAGCGTCTTTTTTAATGCTTATTTTCATTTCTTACTTTTAACTAATCCAAATTCTCTAACCATATTTATTTGTAGCTCCACCGGTATATATGTAATATAGTCCCGACTGTTTCGCCAGCTATTTGCGCAATCCTAGCCCGACCGATAGTCGTTTGTGTTGGCGAAATAAAAGTCTAGGGTCGCCATTCAATAAGCGCTGATAAACGCCAGACGTCTCGCCAACAAAAGCGCCACATCTAAACGTCAAAGAAATCGTCAGTCTTTGCGCCAGGATCCACTTGTCTTATCGCGGACATTAACTTCTTAATCGTTCCCAATGACGGTTCATATTCGTTAGTGCCTGACGCTAGCTTACTGATCGTATTCCGGCTTACTTTTGACTTCTTCATTAACCATTCCTGCGAAATTCCACGCTTGTCGAGCCATTTCCCTAAACGTGACCGCTGCTTTCCAAATCCAAACATATCATGCACTCCTCGATACCTTTTTACGTTCAGTTATCGCCAGGACGCGCTATCTTTAATCATTACTTGTGAAAGTTTTCAAAAATACTTGTGAATAATGGACAAGCGGTGCAGCGTACATTCTCTTAAGACGTCAACGAGGCGTCAATACGGGGAGGTTTTCACCATGACTAAAGAAATCGCGATTATCCTATTAACGGAGCAAGACGTCTATTTGACGGAACAGGGACGTCAAGTACTCGAAGCTATCTTAATGGAGGAAGACGTCAATGTACCGGCCTACAATACGCTGTGATGCGGCATATAAGAAATACATCGATGGGCTCTTTCGCGCAACGACTTTGGATCGCAATCAGCTGATAAGATTAGCTCTTTTCACGGCCGGCCACTCAGAGGAATACTTGCGGATTGTCAGACGCTATATAAAGAAAGACGTCACCCTTCCCTCGCCCACTTGGAGCGCCGATCAGCACGGATATTGGCTAGAACAGACCTATATCGGAGTAGAAAGGGGCGAGGACGTCAATGCAGCAGAGGACACGCGACGAGAAGGGACGATTTGTCTCAACGAAACCATTAGATTTACCGATTGCGGAGGAATTCGAATCACGCTGGGATAAAATCGAAATCATTAAGAAGAAAGATACTTACGCGAGTTATGTAGTGAGGCAACGGCTATTAACGGAAATAGAAAGGGATATTGTAATTATTGTAGGGATAACGTTAGTTGCTGCGATCTTCATATAATAATAAAGCACTCTGTTAAAGGGTGTTGTGATTTTCTTGTTCAACTAGTTGAACAAACTTAAAACTTAGTGCAACGTTGAGAAGTCATACGAATGGAAAATTGGATAATGATATCCAATTTAAATTATAAAAAGTATTGAATAAATAGACGAATTCAAGAACCAATGATTACAGTTTTAAGCCCCTATCTTCCTTACGATATGTAATTATAATTTGTAGACTCGGCGTATACCAACTTAAGAGGAAAGAGGAATCATAGCATCATTAAAAGTATAATTCAAAAAGGTTTAAGTAGATATAAAATTACCCTGAATAGTCACAAATAAATAATAATTGAATATAACATGATTGTGTTCGTTATGTTAAAAAAAGGAGGTATTAATGTTGTATAATTATTCTCGAAATTGGCAAAATCCTCAACAAACTGGGCCATTTCCACCAATATCATATCAAAATCCAACACAATATCAACAGTATCAACAGTATCAACAGCCAATACACGCAATCAATAATAAGTCAGGGAAATTATATGTGCAAAAAAAGTGCTGTGTATATAAAAGAAGCTATCCTAGGGCTGTAGATCCAGTATGTGTAGATAGAACCACCTACTGTCCAGATACAATAGATGATTGGTACTTAGATACAATTTATAATGTATCTAATTGTAATGATTGCACAGAAATTACTTTTAATCACAAAAAATAGAGGATTCTAATAGAACCTTTATTTTACCTTTAATTAGGGACTAAGTAGAAGCAAGTAACCATATAAAAACGGAATGTTCTTCAGCTAACAGTGCGTTAGTCAAAGAAGACGCACTAAAGAAGACCACATTAAGTGTTCTCTTTTTTAAAATCAATATTAATGTTTAACACAGCAAAAATTAAAAAAGGCGCCTTTATTGGGCGTCTTCTTTTGTGATGTAGAATAAATCCTCTATAGAATTCTTCAAAGCCTTACTAACCGCAACCAAAGTGGCAATGTCAAAACGATCCTGTTTTTTAATTTTCTCGTATAATCCATACTTTTCGCCTTAGTACGCTCTAAGTTATAGAGGGAATTATACAACTTTTGCGCCTTTAGTTAACTAGCCTTATAAGAAGGAATAATCCATACTTTTAGCGTTTTCACGGCATTTAGTGTAGAGGGATATTTATTTGACGGTTTTAACTTATATTTTAGAGTTCTATGCACCTAAGGACAGAGGGGCGTCAACATTTTAACTGTTTTGTATCTTATTTAGAGAGAAGAGTACCATTTTATGCCCTCAGTTATCTAGCCCTTATAGGAATGGAATAAAAGCGTGAACTTTAATACGGTTTTGTATCTTATTTAATGAGGGAGTAAACGTGAACTTTTAGTCGATTTCGCGGACTGTACTGTAAAAGGATAGTATAATTTATCGCGATTTGTATCGTATTAGGTAAGGGAAAATAATTATATCGAAAAACGTGAACTTTTACGCATTAGTACGGAATTATGTATAGAGAGATATATTTACGCGTCAACATTTACGCCTTAGTACGGACTGTTACGTAGAAGGACATACATTTTTTCGCGTTTTGTATCTTATTTTATGAGAGCAGCGCGTCAACATTTACATGGTTTCGCGATCTTTATTGTGAAGGGTAATAATCCATAATTACATGCGTTTTGTATCTTATTTTATGTGGAAGTACCTACAATTTTAACGTTTTCACGGCCTTTATTTGTAGAGGGGCGTACCAATTAACAATGTTTTGTATCGTATTAGGTGAGAAAGTACTTCCTTTTTAAGCCGTTTCACGGACTATATAGTAGGAGGATTACTTCCTTTTTACGTCTTAGTACGCGCTATTGTATAGAGAGCTTAGTGTAGTTTTAGGCATTGCAGGGTTTTTATTGTAGGAGAACCGTATAATTTTCCGACTAGTACGGACTTATGTATGAGGGTATTAGTGCAATTTGACGCAGTTTGTATCTTATTAAATGAGATAGCTTGTTAAATAACGCCTACCACGGCTTATATATTGAGAAGGTTAGTGTAATTTATCACTTTGTACGGACTTTTATATAGAGGAACTTGTATTTCATCACGTTTTGTATCTTATTAATTAAGAAGTTACTTCCAAATACATTGATTTTGTATCGTATTAGATGAGAACATAACGCTTCGATTCGATAGCCACGGATCGCGGCGCTTTTTTATATACTCAATTGTTATAATTTATCACTTTTAAAGGAGGGGAATTTATGCGCATCCAAGCTGATGAAGTTAGAGAATTACGTCGTTTCTTTGATATGACGCAGGAAAATCTTGCGGAGGCTACTCGCTTTTCACAAGCATATGTCGCATCCATAGAATCAGGAAGCCGGCCGATCACGCCGCGATTTGAACAGAAGCTAATCGAGAGTTTACGGCTTATGCCTGAGACGATCGAATCTATCCGGAAAGCTTCGAAATCATACGAAGAAATCAAGCTCCAAATTAACGGTGATTAACAGGCTAGCGCCTGGCATTTCGGGAAAACCGCCCTCATGCAGTATCTTATATATTCTTATTGCGCAAAAGGTAGTTAATAAAGAAAAAGTACACCGGCCGTTCTGACTGATTTTGAAGAACGGGCGGAATGTTTAGACCTTATAGTATTTAGCGGCGAAATTATTACGTAAGTTTAATCGAGTGATAATAAG
Organism: Bacillus sp. PAMC26568; assembly: GCF_014235785.1. Classification (GTDB taxonomy): domain Bacteria; phylum Bacillota; class Bacilli; order Bacillales; family Bacillaceae; genus Bacillus_P. Next base: position 425,280 of record NZ_CP060137.1, read on the forward strand.
GGATAGACTTTATGAAAAACGTAGTAAAACAGAGATATACAGAGATATACGGCGATAATTACCCTAAAATCGGGTTTTTGAAATGCACCCGAAAAGGGATATAAAACGCCATATTTGCACCCGAAAAGGGATGTATTTTTATGGAAGGGGTAAAAGAGATGGACAGACAAAGGGATATTAAATTTCAAAGAAGCTTAAACAGCGAGGCATATCAGCGCATCGTCAAGGAACGCAGTAAATTAGCGGTAATCAATATGGAAACGGGAGAAATTGCTGACCACTACGAACCGTCTCCGGTATACTCCGAAAATCAAAAGCGTTCGATAAAAGGAATCACGGAACTACAGAAGCATCACGAAGAACATGGCGGATTTATTACAGCATTCTTCGAGCAAAGCAAAACGATGTCGGAGCGCTTCCCGGAATTAACTCAGTCAGATATGGCGCGGGTGTTATTCCTGGCAACGTATACAAGCTATTCTGACCGCGATAACTCACACGGTTATCTAAAGCACGATAACGGACGCTATATCTCGAAAAAGGGGTTGTTCGAATTGTTAAAAATGAGCCGGAATAAGTTCGATGAGTTTTATAAGAAGATTAACGCGAATGAAATTATCGTAGAACATGACGGTAATCTAGCCGTTAATCCCGTATATTTCTACCGCGGGGATCTTAGCAAGGTGAAGGCGATATCAAACGATTTGCAACGGACGAGAATATTCCGGAAGACGGTACGTGAGCTCTATGGCGAGTATAGCGATCGTAAGATTAAACAGCTCGGACTTATTTATGCGGTGCTTCCGTTCATACATTTTAAGTTTAACGTACTTGCGTATAATCCTGATGAGCATGTCGCTGATTATGTTAAGCCGATGCGACTAGGAGATCTTGCGGATAAACTTGGTTATGCAAAAGCCAGCGCATTGAAAGCAGCGTTAAGAGCAATCCGATATGAAGGTAAAGCGGTGTTCCAGTTCGTAGAGGACGAAGCGGACTGCCGGAAAAGAAAGATAATCGTTAATCCTGCAGTAGTATTCGCGAGCAGTAACGATTCATTAGAAGCAATTAAAGTCTTATTTAACGATTAGAACTAAGCCTTGCCGATACCGGCGAGCTTTTTATTATGTCTTGATTAGCTGAAACGCGGAGAGGCGCTACATAAAAACGGAAGGAGGATGGTAGACGATGGGTGAGCAAAACCGTACGCAGCAGCTTATTGATTTCTTGCGAGTCTTAGGCGAGTTAAAGTCTGCAGATTATTATGCAAATCAAGAAATTAAAAAAGTAATTGAACAGATTCAAAGTGATTTAGGAATGCGCTAAATAAAAATGATGGGGGATGGCTGAGATGAAAAACACTAACACTATTAACCAATTAGATGAGCTTTTGAAACAACTTAAAGGGATAAATACAAAGGTTGACAGCATTGTTAAGGCGGGTGGCAAACGATGACAGAATCGAAAACTTGCCGTCGATGCAATAAAGAAAAGCCAGTAGACCAGTTTGAAAAAGATTCACGCAGCAAAAGTGAAGATAACCGCACTAATCGGTGTCGGGAATGTAAGAGATTATCTAATAATAAAGCATTCAGGGCTTTCGGTAGATTAAAAGAAAGATATCCGAAGTACGGTGTTGAGATTGAAATCACCAAAGAAGAAGTTGAGCAACTATTCGATTTATTCGAGGATAAATGTTGTTATTGCGGTATTAATGAATCGGAAGAGACGGGAAGCTTGCATTTAGAACATATAAAACCATTATCTAAAGCCGGCCGGAATCACATTTCTAATCTTGTAATTAGTTGTAGGTTGTGTAATTCCCGTAAACAAGGTAAGCCAGTCCTAACGTTTTATCGCGAACATGGTGGTTTAGAATACGACTATTTACCGTTCCTGATTAAATACATCGCGTATTTCAGTAAGCGGTCATTTGAAGAAGTCGAATCTGAGTTGGTCGCTGATTATGAGGCGTATATGGATTCCAAGAGGAAAGCAGTATGATTTACAGCGACCGTCAGCATGAAATCTATAAATTAACGAACGATCCAGCATACAAAATTATTTGCGAAGTTTGGAAAGGGAGTCGCATAGTTGCGGCTCTTTTTTCTATGGAAGACGGTGATAAGCAATGAACCAACGCGAGATAAAGTCGTTACGCAGCAGATTGGCACGTCTAGCACGAAATAACTGCGCTGGATGTTCAATGCCTTGCGGGGTCCAAATTGAAACGGACTCAGCTATCGGGAATGTTTGCCCGTACTTTATGCGGTCAGTCCTACCAGCTGACCCTGCGCTAGAACGTGAATATCTAGAGAATTTTCCGGATGACTATCCGTTAAAGAAACAATTGACCGCGAAGAAAAACTGCGACCGTTGTAAGAATCCGATCGAATTAGACGGACCGAATCGCAAGTATTGTGCTGATTGTAAGGCGCTCGCTGAACGTGATAGCAAACGGAGAAGGATGCAGCGTTATAGGAGTAGTTAATTGTAGACGGTTTTACATTGGATAAACCGCGTCAAATCAGCGTTTTCAGATGCAAAAAACGAGGGTCGGCTATAAATACCTTACTAGCTGATTTTTTACACTTAAAAGCGTCACAAAGGAGGTACGGTATGGAATTCACACACAAATATAAAGTGGCGATTCTCCGTGTAGACGAGTCTTTTGCCGTCGGGATTGAACGCTATGGGGACGGCGGACCGGAGTGGATCGGCTCTTTCTACTTGTCTTATTATTCGCGGAAAACAGCATTTCAATTTGCCATAACGGAGATTCGCAAGCAGCTAGGAGTTGATGACAATGCGCTTATCCGTGTCAATGATGAGAACATCCGAAACAAACGGAAGTGGTTCGAGCACTATTCCGATATCGAGTTGCAGTTTTATCATCACTCGAAGTTTCCGGAGTCTCTGGCGTTAGCTTATGACGCCTTGCTGCGTAAGTCTGATATTACCGAAACACTATAAAACAAATAAAAGGGGATTATTAAACTATGAGAAATCACATCCAAAACGCACATGAAATTTTAGACGGATCTACAGCAAAGTATTCAGAGTTATTGAAAGCGATGGAAAAAGAAATTGCGAGCATCAGAAATGACAAAAAATATTCAGATGACGGAAAAGCATTACTCATTAGAGAAGCGAAAAAAGATTTTCAAGAAGACCTTATGAAGTTATCAAAACAGATTAAAGTTGAGTATCAATTAGAACTCGCAAAGGCGAAAGAAGCAGCCGCAAAGATAATGGATGCTCCGGTAAAAGCCCCAGATGAGAAGTCGATTGCAAAATACAAAGAGCAAGTCGAGGATTTAAGAACGAAAGTCATGCTCAGTATGAAGCCGGAATCAGCGAAAGACCTCGTAAAAGGATTTGCCGACAGCCTATCTGATCCATATTTCGCGAATCAATTTAAGCAGGATTTTGCAGGCATCATAACACCACTCATTTCGAGTGTTCAAGGTACTCAGGGCGCAGCGATTAAACACGAATTATCCGGAACTTACGAAAAACTTAGCGAAGGATTCTTATCGGATGCGCAGAAGGAAGCTCGCCAGGTCTTAGAATCAGCCGAGAACATGTCAAATTCACGCGTGTTTAACTATACCGTATTAGAGTCAGTAAAACAGAACTTTGGCCGCGAAGTATCCGCGCAGGCAAATGATCCGGATGCTTTTTTCGCAGCGCAAGAAGCAGAATCAGAAGACGCTAACTAACTAGCGTCTTTTTTATATAAAACAAAAAAACAAACAAAAAGGGGATTATTAAACAATGACTATTAAAAAATCAACTCAACTAACGAAACTAATCAACGACACTAAAGCGGAGGCAGTTAAAGTACATGAGCAAACCGCACGTATTGAGCAACTAAAAGAAAAAATCGAATCAGAAATCGCGCAAGGTAAGGGAGAACTTCACGAACTGGTCGGAGCGCTTATTGCAGACCCGTCGGATGTGAATAGAGCTGCGGAAGTTAAGCTACGTACGAAAATCGAGGGGTTAGAGAAGGAGTTAGAATCTATGGCCGATCGTCAAAAATATATCTCTGAGGAATTTTCGAAGAACTCAACAAAGCTATTGCGTGAATCCGTTGATAAAGCAATCCAGGAAGCACAATCACACATTAACGAAAACGTTGACGCTGCTGCGAAGCGAGTAGAAGAAGCTAAATACGAATACTTACTTTCGTTGGTTGCGTATCATGAAGTCGGAAACGAAGCACATAAGCTAGTTACCGGTGTTCAGAACGAATTAAATACGATGTATGGTACAGATAAATTACCATACGCGCCTGAGATTAATCTTTTCTATACTGCCGGAGATAAACAGCTTCACGGCATTTTCCAGAAAGAAGCGCTTGATGCGATGAAATTCGGTATTATTGAAAAAACGTCCGTAGCAGAAGGAAGACATATTTTAAAATAATAAATAATAACCTTCGATGCGATGCGGGTTCCTAGCCAGTTCCCGTAACATCGATAAACCCATTGCGAGCTTCCCATTTCGGAGGCTCTTTTATAAATTTGTATAAAAACTATTATATAACAGAAGATAATTTTAACAAATTAAAGATTGGTGTGGAATTAATGCATCTAATTTTAGCTCCGATTTTATTGTCTGTTATCTTGTTTATATTAGGAATAATCATAGCGGTATTTATCACCAAAAGGGTTTTAGATAAAAAGAATAAAGATATTGATCCTAATGAAATTGTCGTAAAGAATCAAGATGAATTATGAAAATCCATCCTGATATATGTACTTAGCAATAACAATCGGAGCTCTCATCGCGAGGGCTCTTTTTAATTTTAAATACGGAGGTGTACACGTGTTAACAAAAGACGATATCGCATTAATGAAAAGTGATCGCACAGAAATAAAGCAGAATCGCACGGAAACAGTAACGCTTGTTACGACAATCCCTGGCGAACCGGATCCGTGGACAGGCGAACCTGGAACACCGGTAATTATCCGGACGCCTGCTGATGTCATTTGAAAAGAGTTTTCTTCCGTATCTAACGGAGACCGTTCCGTAATTGGCGGAGTAGAACTGCAGCAAGATGACGTAAAAATGAAGGTTGATTCCGAAGTAGATATATCCGCGGTAACTTCTATAGAACGTAAAGGAAAGCTTTACACGATTATCGCGATTGACGAAAAAGGGATCGGCGAGACTAACCGTTATGAATGCGTAGTGAGAACAACGGTATAAGAGGAAATACCTGGCTTCGGCTGGGCTTCCTTTAATATATTTTAAAAAATCAAAGAAGAATTATTAGATAAATAACCCATTATTATGTAAAATGTGGTAACATAAAAGACAATTATTCATAAGCGATGGGGAGATTGTTATGAAGGGGATACCACAAAATGAGGACAACCTAATTGATTTAGTTGATTGGGAAATGTTCGAAGAAGATGAAATTGACTGTGAAGTATTTATATCAGCTGAAGAAACTCATTACAAGTGGTTAAGGGCACAGGAAACTATTGTTCAACTAACTGACAATGAAATTGCACTTTTAAAATTCAGAGTAGCAGCTATGAAAGATGAAGAAATTCAAAATAGAAAATCGGGTAATGGTGTCACTATGGGCTTACATATTAAACTTAACAGAGAGCGCCATCAGGAGATTATGAAGCGGATTAGTGATATACTTGAGAAAGATCCAGCCATTCTAATGGAACCTCACGCAATCGACAGGTTATTATCAGATGGGGAATTTAGAGGTTGGGAAGATGAAGAAGATGTTATCGACTGTGTAACTAGTGCACGCTTTGTAAACGGGGTAAGATTAACTGTAAACCCTAGACATCCTAAAAACACTGAAAAAGTAAAGTACCTTCATACGAATTTCGCTATAGAGATAAAAGGTAAAAAGAAAAACGGGGATGGACGCCTTGTTTTAGTAATATTTAATGAGAATCGGATTAGTGTAGTTACAATTCTATAAATAAAGGGTATAAAATTGGAATATCCTTTAGGAAAATTGGATATACTACGAGAGGAGATGTAATATTATGGCGGTCAAGGAGAGAGCACGCACTATGCTACAGTTTCCATGCACATGCGGAGGAAAAGCGAATATTGTTGTAGGCACTGTAGTTCACCGTGTGAATGGGAAAGAAATCAGTATTCATAATATTCCTCATTATCAATGCTCAGATTGCGGTAATATCGAATATGATATTAAACAAGTGAAGGTCACTCCGGTGTTGAGAAAGGCAATTAATCTAAATTTAGACGAAATAGATTATATAGATTTTAAAAATAAGCTTGAACAAGTAACTAGGACCTTCAATTAGGTTCTATATTTTTTTACTTACAAAACGAACATATATTCGTATGTAATAACTATACGGAGGTGATTGCGTTGAGTTATGCGATAATGTTAACGCAAAAGAAATCAGACGTTCACGGTAATTTAGATATCGTTGTCCAGGCGATGGACTTTTCTCGCGAAGGGATGTGGAACGTTCCGTTAAAACGATTAGATGATGAAACTTTTCCGGAAGAACTTCGTCAGCTGATAGCGGATAACCGCGAAAAGATAGAAGCGGGGAAGTGGGATTACACTGGAAAGTATAAATAGATGAGGTGAGCGGGTAAAATTCCGCTTGCTTAATGCGGTGATATTATCGTATAATAACGCTACTGACGGTGTTAAATCGTCCAGTGAAATGTACTGTCGCCGCGTCCTTTTCCGAAACACCGTTTGCTTATCGGTTGATTGCCGTTACGCGGAACGTAGGAATAACGTGAGGTTGACGCTAAATATGTGCGCTCGTAGCTCAGTTGGATAGAGCGGTGGTTTCCGGTACCACGTCTGTCGGGGGTTCGAATCCCTTCGAGCGCGTCAACCTGAGAAAGGACCAGTTTTTATTAGCTGGTCCTTTCTCTTATTACTCTGTCAAAAATGAAAGATTCCTTTAAATGAACAAAGAGAGCCGCTTTTTAGAAAGGCGGCTCTCTTCATTTACTATATTAAGGAGTGAAAACTATTCAATTTGAACAGCGCAATATAAAAAAATTTACAAAAAAAAAGCCCCGTCAGCAAAAAGCTTTCGGGGCATGTTTGAATGGAATAAAAAATAATATGTAAGAGTCCAGTAAGCCGCACTGGACAAGAAGTGTATTTTGCCGTGCTTGACGACTCAACAATACCTATTTTAAAGGATACAGCTCACTTTGTGAACAGGTAAATTTTTCAATTTTTTTCTGATTTAACTGTATTATAAGCTTCGTCCAGATTTTGAATTCGTTTCAAGACAACTGAATTTTTTGTGAGCTGATCTTGTACCAGAGTTGATACAACAGAACGATAATAGCGATTCATAGCATCAAGCTTTGGCACTTGATTTTCGTTTTGTTTAATATGCTCTTTAAAATTTTGCTCAAAATAGGGAATTGAAAATAACTCACTCATTTATATCTCTCCTTTGAAGTTCTTTCCATACAATGATGGACCGTTTTCGTGTAAAATGATTTTAGGGGGAACGAACTATGGATATGAAAGTCGGTTTATTTCAAGAGCAATCATTAAAACTCAATATGACTCAAGAACTAAAGCAAGCGATTACTCTTCTTCAATATTCTTCTATAGAGCTAGTCTCCTATATAGAGGACCTTACCCTTGAAAATCCCCTCGTAGAATTAAAAGAAAAGCAAGATTCAAGCGTATTGTATCATACCTCATATAGAACACGTGCGACAAGTACGTCAAAGAAAAGCGACATGATTGAAAACGTTTCAAGTCATGTCTCAACTTTGCAGCAACACTTAGAAGCACAGCTTCTCGGCATGAAGCTGTCTGCAACAGAAAAAAGAGCGCTGCATATTCTGATTCAGGCGCTTGATCCAAATGGTTATATAGAAGCCGATCTTAGTCTATTAGCTGATAAATTCAGCATTCGTCTTGAAGATCTGCAGGAACAATTAATCGTCCTGCAAAATCTTGATCCCGCAGGAGTAGGTGCAAGAAATCTCCAGGAATGCATATCCATTCAGCTTTCAAGGCTGCCTGAACGGAATAAGACAGCTGAACTGATCGTGAATAACCACTTTTATCTCTTTGCAGAAAAAGCGTGGAAAGAGCTTTCTAAGAAAACAAAACTTGATTTAAAAGAGATTCAAAGTGTTCAGGACTTTATTAAAACCTTGCATCCGCGTCCAGGATTAGCTTATCATCATGTCCATGAAAACTATATCGTACCTGAATTAATTGTGTCGAAAATTCATGATGAGTGGGAAGTCATGTTTAATGATGAAATTTCCCCAACCGTTACCATCAATTCAAAATATGAAGCTGATTTTTCTTCTACAGAAGATGCAGACGTGAAGAATTATCTCTCTTCAAAGCTTAATCAATGCAGATGGCTCATTAAAACGCTGAATCAGAGAAAAGATACAATGATGAAAGTGATGAAAGAAATAGTGCGCAGACAAACTGATTTTTTTGAAAAAGGCGAACTATTTATGAAACCGCTGACATTAAAGACGGTTGCGGATGCCATCGAAGTTCACGAATCAACTGTCAGCAGAACTGTTAGAGAGAAGTATGTTCAAACACCACATGGACTTTATGAACTGAAGTACTTTTTTTCAAATGGATTGGAGCAGTCTTCTCCAGATATTTCCGCATCTACTGTTAAAACAATTATTGAACAAATGATAGGGCGGGAGGATAAACTCACACCGCTGTCAGATCAGAAAATTGTTGCCAAACTGTCAGAGGAGCATAATATCGATGTCTCTAGAAGAACAGTGGCAAAATATAGAGATCAATTAGGAATTGCATCATCAGCTGTCAGAAAACGATATTAGGATGTGTAATAGAATGCGTGTCAAAATGTATTCAAGAGCTGGATGTCCGCTTTGCGACGAAGCGTTTGAGGAATTGAATCTGCTTAAACAAAGCATGAATATTGAAATTGAAGTGGTGGATATTTATAAAGATGATGCATTGCTCGAACAGTATCAGCTGATGATTCCGGTCGTAGAGTATGACGGAAAAATGCTTGGCTACGGTAAAATTAAAAAAGATTTTATAAGAAAGCGGTTACTTGACAAAATTCAAGAAACAATAGTTGAATAAGCATTTTCACCCTGTTAAAATGAAGATATAGCAGGGATGATTTTTTTTAGCGTTAGTGGGACATATTACGTCATAGAGGGACATTTTTTGTCCCGTATGTTCTTTGAAAGGGATTTTAAAAATGAGGTCAATTATAGAAGTCCAAAAAAAATTATTGCCTGATCTGCTTCAAGTTATGCAAAAACGTTATCAGATCCTTCAGTACATTCGACTCATGCAGCCAATCGGTCGTCGCAGTTTATCAACTAGTCTGGGGATCAGTGAAAGGGTTTTAAGAGGGGAAGTTCAATTTTTGAAAGATCAAAATTTGATCGATATTTTTCCTTCTGGCATGACATTAACGAAGGAAGGATCATCTCTGTTAAGATTTCTTGAAGAAACAATGAAAGATGTTTTAGGTTTAACGTTTTTGGAAAATACATTAAAGGAACGTTTGAATCTAAACAAAGTCATCGTCGTATCCGGTGACAGCGATCAATTCTCATGGGTTAAGAAAGAAATGGGGAGAGCCTGTGTCGCATGCATAAAAGAGCGGCTGACAGGAGAAAATATCGTCGCTGTCACTGGTGGAACAACACTTGCAGCTGTCGCTGAAATGATGACGCCGGACAGCAAAAATCGCGAACAGCTTTATGTTCCTGCCAGAGGCGGACTTGGAGAGAATGTTGAAAACCAGGCCAACACCATCTGTGCAAAGATGGCTGAGCGAGCGATGGGGAATTACCGTCTGCTTCATGTTCCAGATCAGCTGAGCAAGGAAGCCTATCTCTCAATTACAGAAGAACCATCGATTAAAGAGCTGCTCATGCTTATCAAATCTTCAAGTATGGTTGTTCATGGAATAGGAGACGCTAAGACAATGGCGGAACGCCGTAAAACACTGCCAGAAGACTACATAAAGATAGAAAAGGGTCAAGCGGTGGCAGAAGCGTTTGGGTATTATTTCAATCAAACAGGAGAAGTCGTTCATAAGGTGCAGACTGTAGGCATGCAGCTTAGCGACTTAAAGAACATTCAGGACGTCATCGCAGTTGCGGGCGGAGCATCAAAAGCGAATGCAATTCGGGCGTACCTGAAACAGGCAGCTGATTCCATTCTCATAACGGATGAAGGCGCCGCGAAAGAGTTAATAAGGGATCTTAATCCCTAATTATATATTTTAAAAAATCTCTCACTTATTTAAAGGAGGAAATTTCTATTATGGCAGTAAAAATTGGTATTAACGGTTTTGGACGTATCGGACGTAACGTATTCCGTGCAGCACTAAAAAATCCTAACGTGGATGTTGTAGCGGTTAACGACTTAACAGACGCTAACATGCTTGCTCACCTTTTAAAATATGACTCAATTCATGGCAGATTAGATGCTGACGTGAAAGTAGACGGAAACAACCTGGTTGTTGACGGCAAAACAATCCAAGTATCAGCAGAACGCGATCCTGCGAAATTATCTTGGGGCGAGCGCGGAGTAGAAGTAGTTGTTGAATCAACTGGTTTCTTCACAAAACGTGCAGACGCTGCGAAACATTTAGAAGCAGGCGCTAAAAAAGTTATCATCTCTGCTCCTGCAACAGATGAAGACATCACAATCGTTATGGGTGTTAACCATGACAAATATGACGCTGCAAGCCACGATGTTATCTCAAATGCATCTTGTACTACTAACTGCTTAGCGCCATTCGCTAAAGTTCTTAACGACAAATTCGGCATCAAACGCGGTATGATGACAACTGTTCACTCATACACAAACGATCAGCAAATTCTTGACTTGCCGCACAAAGACTACCGTCGTGCTCGTGCAGCAGCTGAAAACATCATCCCTACTTCAACTGGAGCAGCAAAAGCAGTTTCTCTAGTATTGCCTGAGCTTAAAGGCAAATTAAACGGTGGAGCTATGCGTGTTCCAACTCCTAACGTTTCTTTAGTAGACTTAGTTGCTGAGCTTGACACTAACGTAACAGCTGAAGAAGTAAATGCTGCATTCAAAGAAGCTTCTGAAGGTGCATTAAAAGGAATCCTTAACTACAGCGAAGAGCCTCTAGTTTCTGGTGACTACAACGGCAACCCGGCTTCTTCTACTATTGATGCTTTATCTACAATGGTAATGGAAGACAGCATGGTAAAAGTTATCTCTTGGTATGACAACGAGTCTGGCTACTCTAACCGTGTAGTAGACCTAGTTGACTACATCGCTTCTAAAGGTCTTTAATCCTTAAGTCTTTCGCGACTTGGATACAGACGAAACAAAGGTTATAATGAGTTCAAAGGGGAAGGGGAATACAGTCCCCCTCCCTTTTGCTTTGTATGCAATACCAATCCAATCAAAGGAGGAATTCCTGAAGATGAACAAAAAGTCAGTAAAAGACATCGAGGTAAAAGGGAAAGTTGTCTTCTGCCGTGTGGATTTTAACGTGCCGATGAAAGATGGCCAAGTAACAGATGACACACGCATTCGTGCAGCTTTGCCAACCATTCAGTACTTAACAGAGCAAGGTGCAAAGGTTCTTTTAGCAAGCCATTTAGGCCGTCCAAAAGGACAAGTCGTTGAGGAGCTTCGTTTAAATGCAGTTGCAGAGCGTCTTCAAGAATTGCTTGGCAAAAATGTAGCGAAAGCAGATGAAGCATATGGCGAATCTGTAAAAGCTAAGATCGCTGACTTGCAGGAAGGCGACGTCCTTCTTCTTGAAAACGTCCGTTTCTATGCAGGAGAAGAGAAAAATGATCCTGAGCTTGCGAAAGCATTCGCTGATCTAGCTGATGTGTATGTAAATGATGCATTCGGAGCAGCGCACCGTGCACATGCTTCAACAGCAGGCATCGCAGACCATCTTCCAGCAGTTGCAGGTTTCCTTTTAGAGAAGGAATTAGAAGTATTGGGCAAAGCATTATCAAATCCTGAGCGTCCGTTTACAGCTATCATTGGCGGCGCAAAAGTAAAAGACAAAATCGGTGTGATCGATCACCTCTTAGATAAAGTAGACAACATCATCATCGGCGGCGGTCTTGCTTATACATTCATTAAAGCAATGGGCCACGAAGTTGGGAAATCTCTTCTTGAAGAAGATAAAGTTGACCTTGCAAAATCATTCATGGAAAAAGCGAAAAAGAACGGCGTGAACTTCTATATGCCTGTTGATGTCGTTGTTGCGGATGATTTTTCAAACGATGCAAATATTAAAGTAGTGCCAATCGACAGCATTCCAAGTGATTGGGAAGGTCTTGACGCTGGACCAAAATCACGTGAAATTTATGCAGATGTTATTAAAAATTCGAAGCTTGTGATCTGGAACGGACCGCTTGGCGTATTTGAATTAGATGCATTTGCTGAAGGAACAAAAGCTGTGGCTGTAGCACTATCGGAAGCAAATGATACATACACAGTCATCGGCGGAGGAGATTCTGCAGCTGCAGTTGAGAAATTCGACATGGCAGACAAAATGGATCACATCTCTACAGGCGGCGGCGCATCTCTTGAATTTATGGAAGGAAAAGAACTTCCAGGAGTTGTCGCATTAAACGATAAATAAATTCTTGCTTTTTAAGGACGGTGTTCGTGATGAGAAAGCCAATTATCGCTGGTAACTGGAAAATGAACAAAGTAATGGGCGAAGCAACGGGCTTTATTGAAGAAGTGAAAGGATTAGTTCCTTCCTCTGATAATATTGAAGCTGTTGTTTGTGCTCCTGCACTCTTTTTAGATCGTCTTGTAGAGGCGTCTAAAGGATACGATGTGAAAATCGGTGCTCAAAACATGCATTTTGAAGAAAATGGTGCGTACACAGGCGAAATCAGTCCTGCTGCACTTAAAGACTTAGGCGTAAGCTACGTGATCTTAGGTCACTCTGAGCGACGCGAAATGTTTGCTGAAACAGACGAAACAGTAAACAAAAAAACAGCTGCTGCTTTCAAGCATGGTCTTGTGCCGATCGTTTGCTGCGGGGAAACGCTTGAAGAGCGTGAAGCAGGCAAAACGAGCGATCTTGTTGCAGATCAAGTAACAAAAGCACTTGCCGGTTTAACAGACGAGCAATTAAAACAAACTGTCATTGCGTACGAGCCTATCTGGGCAATCGGCACTGGCAAATCTTCTTCTGCGAAAGATGCAAATGCCGTATGTTCCCACATCCGTACAGTTGTAGCAGAACAATTTTCACAAGAAGTGGCTGAAGCAGTTCGCATTCAATACGGCGGCAGCGTAAAGCCTGAAAACATCAAGGAATACATGGCAGAGTCAGACATCGACGGCGCTTTAGTCGGCGGAGCAAGTCTTGAGCCACAATCTTTCTTACAGCTTTTGGAGGCAGGACAACATGAGTAAGAAACCGGTAGCCTTAATTATCCTTGACGGGTTTGCGCTGCGCAGCGAAGTGAAGGGTAATGCGGTTGTTCACGCGAAAAAACCAAACTTTGACCGATACTGGAATCAGTATCCACATGCTGCTTTAACGGCAAGCGGCGAAGCAGTCGGTTTGCCTGAAGGACAAATGGGGAATTCAGAGGTCGGGCATTTAAACATTGGTGCCGGCCGTATCGTTTACCAAAGCTTGACACGTGTGAACGTTGCCATTCGAGAAGGCCAATTTGAAAAAAATGAAACCTTCCTTTCAGCAATGAATCATGTAAAAGAAAACGGCACAAACCTTCATGTTTTCGGATTGCTTTCTGATGGAGGCGTTCATAGTCATATTGACCATCTTTTTGCTTTGCTTAGACTGGCAAAAGAAGAAGGGGTTCAGAATGTTTATATTCATGGATTCCTTGACGGCCGTGACGTAGGACCGCAAACAGCAGAAGGTTATATCAGACAATTGAACGAAAAAATAGAAGAGTATGGAGTGGGCGCGATAGCAACGCTCTCTGGCCGTTATTACTCTATGGATCGTGACAAGCGCTGGGATCGTGTTGAGAAGGCATACCGCGCAATGGTTTATGGCGAGGGCCCGACTTATACAGATCCGCTTGACTTAGTTGAAGATTCATATAAAAATGGAATCCATGATGAATTCGTTATTCCTTCTGTTATGACAAAGGAAGACGGTTCACCAGTTGCAACAATCAGTGAGAATGATGCGGTTATTTTCTATAATTTCCGCCCTGATCGTGCGATTCAAATCTCGAACACATTCACAAACGAAGACTTCCGTTCATTTGACCGTGGACCAAAGCATCCGAAAAACCTGCACTTTGTATGTTTGACTCATTTTAGTGAAACAGTAGATGGGTATGTTGCTTTTAAAGCAACGAACTTAGATAACACACTAGGTGAAGTTCTTGCGCAAAACGGGTTAACCCAGCTTCGGATTGCTGAAACGGAAAAATACCCGCACGTGACATTTTTCATGAGCGGAGGACGTGAAGCAGCATTCCCAGGTGAAGAGCGCATTTTAATTAATTCACCAAAGGTTGCTACTTATGATTTGAAGCCGGAAATGAGTGCCTACGAAGTAACGGACGCGTTACTGGGTGAAATTGAAGCGGATAAACATAACGCAATTATTCTGAATTTCGCCAACCCGGATATGGTTGGACATTCAGGCATGCTAGAACCGACTGTAAAAGCAATTGAAACAGTTGATGAATGTCTTGGAAAAATCGTTGATGCGATTCTTGCAAAGGGCGGAGCAGCGATTATCACAGCAGATCATGGGAATGCTGATGAAGTGATAACGCTTGAAGGCACGCCAATGACAGCACACACAACAAATCCAGTTCCTGTAATCGTTACTAAGGAAGTTGCCGGCTTAAGAGAAGATGGTATTCTGGGTGATTTAGCACCAACCATGCTTGACCTGCTGGGAGTAGACCTTCCAAAAGAAATGACAGGTAAAACATTAATTAAAAAATAAACCAATTAAAAGGAGAGAAATAAATTATGCCATACATTGTTGATGTATTTGCACGCGAAGTATTAGATTCACGCGGTAACCCGACAGTTGAAGTAGAAGTACACACAGAAACAGGTGCTATGGGACGTGCATTGGTTCCATCTGGCGCATCTACTGGTGAATATGAAGCAGTAGAATTACGTGACGGCGACAAATCCCGTTACCTTGGAAAAGGCGTTTTAAACGCTGTTAAAAACGTAAACGAAGTGATTGCTCCTGAACTATTAGGTTTCGACGTAACTGAGCAAGTTGCAATCGATCACCTTTTGATCGAACTTGATGGTATGGAAAATAAAGGTAAACTAGGTGCGAACGCAATCCTTGGCGTATCTATGGCAGCAGCTCGTGCGGCAGCTGAGTTCCTTGGACTTCCACTTTACCAATACCTTGGCGGATTCAACGCTAAAACATTGCCAGTGCCAATGATGAACATCATCAACGGCGGAGAGCATGCTGATAACAACGTTGACATTCAAGAATTCATGGTTATGCCGGTTGGAGCTGAAGATTTCCACGAAGCACTTCGTATGGGTGCTGAAATTTTCCACAGCCTTAAATCAGTTCTTCAAGGCAAAGGTCTTAACACTGCTGTAGGTGACGAAGGCGGATTCGCTCCAAACCTTGGCTCAAACGAAGAAGCTCTGCAAACAATCATCGAAGCAATCGAAAAAGCCGGCTACAAACCAGGCGAGCAAGTGAAACTTGCTATGGACGTTGCTGCTTCTGAAATCTTCAACAAAGAAGATGGAAAATACCACCTTACAGGTGAAGGCGTAGTAAAAACATCTGCTGAAATGGTAGACTTCTATGAAGATCTAGTTTCAAAATATCCAATCATCTCAATTGAAGATGGTTTAGACGAAAACGACTGGGAAGGCCACAAACTATTAACTGAGCGCCTTGGCGACAAAGTTCAATTAGTTGGTGACGATCTATTCGTAACAAACACGAAAAAACTTTCTGAAGGTATTGAAAAAGGAATCAGCAACTCAATCCTTATCAAAGTTAACCAAATCGGTACATTAACTGAAACATTTGATGCGATCGAAATGGCTAAACGCGCTGGCTACACAGCTGTAATCTCTCACCGTTCTGGTGAAACAGAAGACAGCACAATTGCTGACATCGCTGTAGCAACAAACGCTGGCCAAATCAAAACAGGTGCTCCCTCACGTACTGACCGTGTTGCAAAATACAACCAGCTTCTTCGCATCGAAGATCAGCTTGGTGACACAGCTAGATACGATGGAATCCACACTTTCTATAACTTAAGAAAATAATGTTTGCATGAGAACTGCCCGGGATTTTGATCCTGGGCAGTTTTTTTGTGGGAGAAGGACTTTGGCTGCGTTAGTATGGGGAATGCAGGAAAAAAAGTTCTTCAACCTTAAGAAAGTGTTTCAAAACAGAGTTTGCAGCACAAAGAAGGTCCTCCCGCTGGAAGGAAGTGCGTCAAAACGAAGTTTGCAGCACAAAGAAGGTCCTCCCGCTGGAAGGAAGTGCGTCAAAACAGAGTTTGCAGCACAAAGAAGGTTCTCCCGCTGGAAGGAAGTGCGTCAAAATGGAGTTTGCAGCACAAAGAAGGTTCTCCCGCTGGAAGGAAGTGCGTCAAAATGGAGTTTGCAACACCAAGAAGGTTCTCCCGCTAGAAGAAAGTGCGTCAAAACAGAGTTTGCAGCACCAAGAAGGTTCTCCCGCTGGAAGGAAGTGCGTCAAAATGGAGTTTGCAACACATAGTAGGTTCTCCCGCTGGAAGGAAGTGCGTCAAAACAGAGTTTGCAGCACAAAGAAGGTTCTCCCGCTGGAAGGAAGTGCGTCAAAATGGAGTTTGCAGCACAAAGAAGGTTCTCCCGCTGGAAGGAAGTGCGTCAAAATGGAGTTTGCAGCACAAAGAAGGTTCTCCCGCTGGAAGGAAGTGCGTCAAAACAGAGTTTGCAGCACCAAGAAGGTTCTCCCGCTGGAAGGAAGTGCGTCAAAACAGAGTTTGCAGCACCAAGATGGATCTCCCGCTGGAAGGAAGTGCGTCAAAACGAAGTTTGCAGCACCAAGAAGTTCCTCCCGCTGGAAGGAAGTGCGTCAAAACGAAGTTTGCAGCACCAAGAAGGTTCTCCCGCTGGAAGGAAGTGCGTCAAAACAGAGTTTGCAGCACCAAGAAGGTTCTCCCGCTGGAAGGAAGTGCGTCAAAATGGAGTTTGCAGCACCAAGAAGGTTCTCCCGCTGGAAGGAAGTGCGTCAAAACAGAGTTTGCAGCACCAAGATGGATCTCCCGCGGGAAGGATGTGCGTCAAAAAGGAGTTTGCAGCACAAAAGAGGCTCCCACCAGAAGAAAGGTGCGACAATTTAATAAACTAAACTGCATCATCGTACATCCACATATTTAGTAGTTTTTCCATGCCCGACCCTAATAAAATTCTCTCTGAGTATTCTTTGAATCGATCTTTTATTCTTCATATTTCCACACCAATCGTCTATCTGGTCCGTAGTTATTTTCTTATTAGGGAAAAGCAGTTTGAATTCATTCACAGTTCTTAAAACAGCGTCCTTATAGATCTCCGTACCGTTACAATAATTGCACAGCAATATGTTTTTTTTATATAATGAAAGATTAAATTTCCCACACCCCATACAAACAATTCCCTTCACCACTTCTTCATACCTATACTCAGGCAAGCGCGAGTATGGAGATTCATCCACATGAAGTGACAAAAGCTTCTCCGCAAGCTTCGAGTGTACACCCTTTGAAGTGAGATTGTTTATTTTCAATTTCTCTGCAAAACGATTTAATTGGGATGGATAAACAATTGGTAAAGTAGGGGGAGCTTGATAAAGATGAAATTCGGGGTTAAGAAACACAACATACGCTTCAACTGGAAACGAGAATTTCATTTCCTGCAGCAATCTCCTGAACAAAGATTCGTTTCTTTTTAGCTGTAAAATGGGATTTTTGATTTCGAGCTTTGAGGCGGAAAACCACTTCTCACCTTCAATAAAGAAGTCACCTTCATAGTTTTTTACTTCAAAAAGATAAATCTTTTGAGAGGTTAAAAACAAGGAGTCTATCTGGAAAATCGAATTGTTTGTTTGAAGCAAAAGATCATTCAAGACCAATACCCCACTCATACTTGCCTTAAGCCAATCATCAAACATCTTCTCTCCATGATACCCTTTCACAAGGTTATTAAAGTGATTGGTGTCTATTGGATCAAGATCCATTCGAGTGCTCAAGCACTTATAAATCTTTAACTCTAACGGTTCACATCTCTCTTTCATTATCAATGATGATACCTCCTTTCCTATATCATAAAATGAGCATTAGAATACAGCAAATCACCAAAATCCAATTTCTTTAAAGCTATAAATATTATCCATCCAACAAAAAAACAGCATCCTTCAAAAAGGAAGCTGTTTACCCAGAAGACGAGGCTTCATGTTTATTGCGGCGATTCCGATATCGGAATTCCTCGTACGCACCCGAACCAAATATGACCCCTGAAACGATAAAGAATAGCCCAATTAAATGAGCAGGATAAATCGCTTCTTTTAAAATGAGGGCTGATCCTGCCAGCGCGAAAAACGTGCTTAAGTTCATGAAGATGGATGTTTCTGCCGGTCCGACCATGCCGATCGCATAATTATATGTCATATGCCCAATGGCGGTTGCTAGAATGGCAGATGTGAAAAATACTACCCAGACAGCAGGCGTTCCATCGTATAGACTTTCTAACCCATTTGGTTCCAAAATCAGACTTATGATAAATAGGATTAATGAACCGAAGAAAAGCATATAGCCTGTCATTAAACGAGGATCAAGCGTTTTACATGCTTTTTTTATTATGATGAAACTGCACGCTTGAGTAAAGATAGAGATAAAGATATAAAGATCTCCCATATTGATGCTGCTGAGTCCTTTGCTTCCAGCCAAAATAGTAAAGCCAACTCCGGTCAATCCGAGAACAAATCCGGTGAAACGAAGAGCAGTCAGTCTTTGATTGAGAAAAAGAATGGATAAAATAGCTGTCAGCATTGGGCCAAGACCGAGAATTAGACCGCCGTTCGTTGAAGTAGTCATCGTAAGGCCCACTGATAAAAAGTAATGATGGCACACGACGTTCAGCAATCCTCCGCCGGCAATATAAATTGTTTCTTTAAGTGTCGGTATACGAAATAGTTTTAATGAGAATAATAGGACAAATACACATATACTTGCTGTGAAAATTCGTATGGCTGTCACGGTAACGGGCATAAAGCTATCAACTATGATTTTAAGCAATGGGACATTCAGCCCCCAAATCAGCATAACACCGATCAAAATGAGATAGATGCGTGTGTTTTTCAAGGTGTTCCCTTCTTTCTGCAAACTCCTCTTAGCATATCATAATGAAGCTTTGCCCTCAAAGGAACATCATCCATTATTGAAGAATAAAGATCGACAAACTACTGAATGATAGTGACATTTGCTCGTCAATATGGTAAATTGAAAATAATGCTAACTGGGTTTTAGGAGGTGTCGTCCATGCACATTTTATTAATTACATTACTTGTAATCGTAAGTATTTCTCTTATCACAGTTGTTTTACTGCAATCAGGCAAAAGCGCCGGTTTATCTGGTGCCATTTCCGGGGGAGCTGAGCAGCTTTTCGGAAAACAAAAAGCTCGCGGACTTGACTTGGTGCTTCACCGCGCTACAGTCGTACTATCTGTTCTTTTCTTTATATTGACGATTGCGGTTTCTTATGCCGGTTTTTAATACATGACATTGATCGAGCGGGGGTCTGATACTTATCAGGCTCCCTTTGTCATTTATTCAGTGATCTTCATTTTTTTTGAAAAGCTTTCTGAAACCTTTAAAAATCAAGATTTTTGCCCTTTAATCAAACGTTTGTTTAAATAGAAATGGATGATGGAATCTTATAAGTATGAGATTTAAATAAAAGGAGATTTTACATATGAAACGAGTTTTGCCAAAACCATTAACATTTGAAGGTGGAGACCGCGCCGTTCTGCTTCTACATGGATTTACAGGGAATACTGCAGACGTGAGAATGCTTGCCCGTTATTTGAATGAAAGAGGCTATACTTGCCATGCACCGCAGTATAAAGGCCATGGAGTACCTCCTGAAGAGCTTGTGCATACAGGTCCAGAAGATTGGTGGAAGAACGTGATGGACGGCTACAATCTGCTAAAGGAAAAGGGTCACGAATCCATTGCAGTTGCCGGTTTATCTCTTGGCGGTGTGTTTTCTTTAAAATTGGGTTACACTGTACCTGTAAAGGGTATTGTTCCGATGTGCGCCCCTATGTACATTAAGAGTGAAGAAGTGATGTATCAGGGGATTTTAGAATATGCCCGCAATTTTAAAAAATTCGAAGGAAAATCAGAACCGCAAATTGAAGAGGAAATGAAGCAGTTTGAAAAAACACCAATGAACACACTGAAGGCTCTTCAAGGATTAATTTCTGATGTAAGAAACAATGTCGATATGGTCTATTCGCCGGTATTTGTTGCTCAAGCGAGACACGACCACATGATAAATACAGATAGTGCAAATATTATTTATAACGAAGTAGAAACAGATAACAAACAATTAAAATGGTATGAACAATCAGGACATGTTATCACACTTGATAAAGAGCGCGATCAGCTGCACAAAGATGTGTATGAGTTCTTAGAAGGTCTTGATTGGCAATAATCCCCCAAGGAGGGACGCAAATGGATAATAATATGGAATTACATATTGGAAAATTGCTTTCATTTATGAAAGAAGAAGCTTATAAGCCTTTAACGGTCCAGGAGCTTGAAGAAGCCTTTGGAATCGAGGATTCTTCTGAATTCAAGGAGTTTGTAAAAGCTCTTGTGATGATGGAGGAAAAAGGTCTTGTCGTGCGTACTAGAAGCAACCGCTATGGTTTGCCTGAACGCATGAATTTGATTCGAGGAAAAGTAAGCGGTCATGCGAAAGGGTTTGCCTTTGTTATTACAGAGGATCAAGCGCAGGGAGACATTTTTATCCCGCCGAGCGAGCTGAATAATGCGATGCACGGAGATACTGTATTGGTCAGAATCAGTACAGAATCAAGCGGCAGCAGACAGGAAGGTACGGTAATCCGCATCGTTGAGCGCGGATTAAAAGAAGTCGTTGGAACATATACAGAAAGTAAAAATTTCGGTTTCGTCATTCCTGATGATAAAAAAATTCCGAATGATATTTTTATTCCAAAAAAAGCATCAAACGGTGCGATTGAAGGACATAAAGTCGTTGTTCATCTCACTACTTATCCCGAAGGAAGAATGAGTGCTGAAGGTGAAGTCATTGCAATCCTTGGACATAAAAATGATCCTGGCGTAGATATTTTATCAGTCATCCATAAACACGGTCTTCCGCAGGCATTCCCTGTAGAGGTTCTTGAACAGGCAAATGATGTACCAGAAACCATCAGTGAAGAAGATATTAAGGGTAGACGGGATCTTCGCAATGAAGTCATTGTCACCATTGACGGTGCAGATGCAAAAGACCTTGATGATGCCGTTACAGTAACAGAGCTTGAAAACGGGAATTACAAATTAGGCGTTCACATAGCAGATGTCAGTCACTATGTAACAGAGAACTCGCCAATCGATAAAGAAGCATTAGAGCGTGCAACAAGCGTTTATTTAGTTGACCGGGTTATTCCAATGATTCCTCACCGTTTATCAAATGGAATTTGTTCATTAAACCCTAAAGTGGATCGTCTGACCTTATCATGTGAAATGGAAATCAACGGCCAAGGAGAAGTCGTGAAGCACGACATTTTCCAAAGCGTGATCAAAACAACTGAGCGGATGACGTATTCTGATGTGAAGGAAATTTTGGTCGATCAAAATCCGGAATTGCTCGAAAAATATGAACCGCTTGTCCCAATGTTTCAGCGGATGGAAAAGCTTGCACAAATTCTCCGCAGCAAACGGATGTCACGCGGTGCTATTGATTTTGATTTTAAAGAAGCTAAGGTCATTGTCGATAAAGAAGGAAAGCCTCAGGAGGTAGTCATTCGCGAACGGACTGTTGCTGAGCGTCTGATTGAAGAATTCATGCTTCTTGCCAATGAAACCGTTGCGGAGCATTTTCACTGGATGAAAGTTCCGTTCATCTACCGAATTCATGAAGAGCCGAATGCAGAAAAGCTGCAGCGCTTTTTAGAATTTGTGACGAACTTCGGTTACACCGTAAAAGGAACAGCAAATACGATTCACCCTCGTGCCCTGCAGGATATTTTAGACGATGTAGCAGGGCAGCCGGAGGAAATGGTAATTTCCACGGTCATGCTGAGATCGATGAAGCAGGCAAAATATGACCCAGAAAGCCTGGGACATTTCGGTTTGTCTACTGAGTTCTATACTCATTTTACATCGCCGATTCGCCGTTATCCCGATTTAATTGTTCATCGTTTAATCCGCACTTATTTAATTGAAGGCAAGATTGATGAGGGAACGAAAACTCATTGGGCTGAGAGACTTGAAATGATTGCTGATCAATCATCTAACATGGAACGCCGTGCCGTTGATGCAGAGCGTGAAACCGATGATTTGAAGAAGGCAGAATACATGCTTGATAAAGTCGGAGAAGAATATGACGGCATTATCAGCTCGGTTACAAACTTTGGAATGTTCGTTGAGCTGCCTAACACAATTGAAGGTCTGGTGCATGTGAGTTACTTGACTGACGATTATTACCGTTATGATGAGCGCAACTATGCGATGATTGGTGAACGTACAGGAAACGTTTATCGAATAGGAGACGAAATTACAGTACGAGTTGTTAATGTCAATAAGGAAGAGCGTGCTGTTGATTTTGAAATTGTCGGCATGAAAGGGACAAGACGCCGCCCTCCAAATGAAGCTCCTAAAGTGATCAGAGGTGACCGCGGCAAAAGAAGCGGTGCAAAAGAAGGCAGAGGCAGAAAAAAACCTTCCGATGACAGAAAGAAACCTGCAGAACGCAGCGGCAGTGTTGAAGACGGTTGGTCAAATCAAAATCCGAACAAAAAGAAAAAGAAGAAAAAATCGTTCCAAAATGCACCTATCAGCAAGCGAAAAGTGAAAAAGAAAAAACGATAATGCAGGGAGCCGCTCCGGCTTCCTTTTTCATTGATATTTTGATAAAATAGAGCCTATCGCTAATGTAATAGAGAGAGAAAGGGGGAATTAGCATGCCAAAAGGATCCGGAAAAGTCGTTGCTCAAAATAAGAAAGCAAATCACGACTATTCGATTGAGGAAACGTATGAAACAGGCATTGTTCTGCAAGGTACGGAAATCAAAGCAATACGTGCAGGACGTGTTAACTTAAAGGACGCTTTCGCCAGAGTACAGCAAGGAGAAGTATTTCTTCATAATATGCACATTTCACCTTATGAGCAAGGTAACCGCTACAACCATGAACCGCTTAGAACGAGAAAGCTTTTGCTGCACCGGAAGGAAATCAGCAAGCTGATCGGACTGACAAAAGAAGAAGGCTATGCGCTTGTTCCCTTGAAAGTCTACTTGAAAAACGGATTCGCCAAGGTTTTGCTCGGATTAGGTAAGGGTAAAAAGAAATATGACAAACGTGAAGACTTAAAGAAAAAAGAAGCAAAACGCGAAGTGGAACGAGCTTTCCGCGATCGTCAGAAGGATTTATAAACTGACAATAACTTACAATTGATTTCTTGTCCTGATTTGATATAATAGAACTTGTAAGACGAACAGCACAATTTCATATCCGCTCTGATCTTTCATGAGCGTTTCCGTTTCCCGTTAAGGGACTTCCCGTAGTGAAGCTGGATTAACTTCCATGCCGAACTTACTAACATGGGGACGTTACGGATTCGACAGGGATAGTTCGAGCTTTAGTTGCGAGTCGAGGGGATCGTCCTCGTTAAAACGTCACGCCAATAATAACTGGCAAATCAAACAACAACTTCGCTTTAGCTGCTTAATAACAGACTATAGCGGTTCCTCCCTCCATCGCCCATGTGGTAGGGTAAGGGACTCACTCTAAGTGGGCTACGCCTGATGCCTCCGTCTGGGGATAAAGGAAGAGACCAATCAGACTAGCTGCTCCGACGCCCGTTGATAGGCATACGAGTTAGCGAATCGCGAATATATCAACTACACTCGTAGACGCTTTAGTGGCGATGTTTCTGGACGTGGGTTCGACTCCCACCGTCTCCATACCTACAAACCTAAACAATCAAAATAAAAGCTCAGGAACGTTGTCATATCAACGCTTCTGAGCTTTTTTTATTTTTTTGAGAATCCGAAAGAATCCTGTAGTTTTATAAAACTTTTTGCATTGATTTTGCATCGTACAAGTCTCCCATAAGCTTGTCCACTTCTCTCGATTCAAGCTGTTCCATTTCATCAATAATGTGTGAGTAAGTCTGAAGCGTTGTTACGATATCAGTATGGCCAAGACGTCTGGACACATACTTAATGTTAATCTTTTTGTAAAGAAGCATAGAGGCGTGAGTATGCCGCAGCGAATGGCAGGTTATTTCTTTTGCTCCTACTTTCTTACATAAACTCTTTAGGGTTTTATTAACAGCATTGTTAGTTACGAGTTCCATTTTCGTATTAACGAATACCAGGTTCTTTGCATTCCGTAAACCTGTTGATAGTGCCAATTTCTTTTGATCTGCTAACAGGGTCTGTAATATTACACAGGTATCCTCATCCAGTGTTATTGTTCGTTTGGATGCATAGTTCTTGGTGTTGCTAAAATCATCCGTGTATTTATGATCCCACGTCTTGCTTATCTTTACCTTTCTGTTATTGAAATCTACACAATCCCACGTCAATCCGAGAATTTCTGAAAACCTGCAGCCGGTAGCCATCCCAAACAGAATGATGTACCTTGAAATGTACCGAGGTTTCAAATTCCGTTTCGTTTCCGTCGTTAGTCTTTTCGCCTCAGCAAAATTGAGAAATTTGAGCTCTTCATCTTTAGGTTTTACTTTGCCAAATGCCACAGCTTTATAGGTAGGATCACGGAAGATTACCCCTTCTTCAATGGCATCGCGGATACAAGTACGCATGTAGGTATGATGCTTTTTTACGGAAGCAGTCGCATGAGTCTCGCCATACTCATTTAAGGCCTTCTGGTACATGTCCCTTGTTAGGTCCTTTATTTTTACTCCGATAAAAGCCTTCTCGGCAAACTCAACTGCTCGGCGGATATCCCCATCGTTATCTTGGCTTTTCTTCCCTTTTCGGTAAATCTCGAACCAGGAACGGAAATACTCCGTAAAAAGCCGGTCTGAGGCCTGCACGTTATAGCCTTTATTAAATTTTTGTTCCATATCAGCAGCAGCGATCTGCGCTTCCTTTTTGGTTTTGAAGCCGCCTTTGTTCTTTGTTGAGTAGCTTCCGTCTGGTTTTTTATAAGATATCCTAAATTGCCATCCTGTTTTTAACTTTTGGAAACTGGCCATATATCAGTTTTCCTCCTTCTTATATGTCCTGTGCTTATAGATTATAACAACAAATTTGACAAATATGAAGATTTTTTGATTTTTATGGTTGTCAACTTCAACCAAAGGTGGTATATTTAGTTTATAAATCTTCATATTTGTCAAATTAAGAAACGTAAAGCTTCATATTTGTACGAATAAAAAGTTTAGCAATCGAACAAAATCTCGTTTAAAATTGAGTAGATCACCTTATGGAAGGTGGTGAAGCTCATTAGATACCAGGTCGGAAAAAGCCGGATACCAGAACTTTGCGAAAAACGTGGCATTAATCAAACTCAACTCGCAGAACTGGTCGGAATCAGCAAAGGCCGTGTCTCAGAATATGTACGGCTCCAATATTTTCCTGGAGTGGTCATAGCACGAAACATGGCATATCATCTCAATTGTGCAATTGAAGAATTATACGATTGGGAGCTGGTATCCGGTAATGCAGGGGAAGGGCAGTAAGATCGTCCTCCCCCCCGACCTGAGGTTCTCAAATTTGAGAACTATTTTATTAGATATTCGGCAAAAAATGACAAAATTTTTAGATAACTAGTGTTATTATACTGGTTGGAAAGGTGGATATTTCTGATGAACCTTCGAGAACTGTTAGATTCTGCTATCAAAAAGGGTGGAGAAAGTCAAAACAGTTATGCAAAGTCCATGGGCATAAGCAGCAGTCAGATAAGCAAATATCTAATGGGTAAAGAAATTGGCTTTCACATGGTGCTTTCTATGGTTCAGAAGTTTTATCCGGACAACGAAGCAGAATACATGGACGTGTATTGTAAAGAAGTTTCAACACCAAAAAATATCAAGGTTGCTCTTGAGTACGCCCATATTAAAAGAGCTGTTTCTACATCAGAGGACTTAATACATAAAGCATTTGAAACTAACGAGGAATCTAAAGAGTGGGCAGAGATTTACAAATTTCAAATCAATAATCAGTCCGCCCATGAGATTGATCGAATTAGTCAACTGAACATCTTAAAAACAAATTCGATAGATACAGAAATCTTAATTTCAATCCTTAAAATGTATGCAGTTTATAATAACGGAAAACATGAAATTGCTTATGATTGGATAGAGAGAATTAGACCAAAGATTGAAGAAGTGACTGATCCATTTCTCAAAAAATCGTTCACAACTCGCATTGATGAAGTTCAAGCCCATATAAGCCTAAAGCTGTACAGAAATGTCACTGAGGCAAGGGAAACAGCTTTGCGAATGTTAGGTTCTAACCTTGGACCAACATACAATTCAACCGGACATTTCATTTTGGGTTTGTCTTACCTAACAGAATCATATGAAAAGAGCCTTTCGCACTATAATGTATCTGTACAAATCAATGAGAATTTAGGCCGGCATACTGTAGCGAATGAGCTTAAAGAGCAAATAGCATTTCTGCAGCTAATCTGGGACAAGTCTGTTGATCGCGAGCTAAGTCCGTTTATCAATGCCTTATTGGACGGAGAAAATGTCGAAAGCAACGATTCTTTTCAGCAAGCAATGGCTTTTTACTACCAAGGCCGCAAAGGAAACAGCATTGAAAAGCTATTCCTTTCACTGCATCATTTTGGAAAACTGAAAGATTTCTTCCGTGCCGAGCTGCCTAAATTGGAGCTTGTGAAAAGAAATATTCCTGCAGAGGCATTTTAAGGAGGTGATAATAATTGAAAAAGCTTGGATTAGTAGCAATCATCGCGCTAACTTTTGCTCTAGTGGTATCCCCTTTAGGCGATCCGCCTGTAGGCAAAATGGCTGGAGACCCTCCAGTAGGAAAATCAATATCTAGCATTCAACTTGCAGGAGATCCACCCGTAGGATTGCGTTCTACAGGAGACTTCGCATAAAAGACGTTCCAACATCCTTCACGGGATAGGGAGCGTCTTTCGTAATTTTAAGGACTGTTTCCTAATTATCTAAAAAAGAAATTAGGAAACAGGTAATATAAAGGTTCCAATAAATGATAAAAAATATTATAATAAGAACAGAACGGAACATACGTTCTCTTTTTTCCATCGGGGGTAGTTATATGGCACCAGTAGATTTTGATTATGAGGAGTTCATAAAAAAGTTAGAAAAACTCATTGAAAAAGAAAACAAAAATAAAAAGAATGCACCCTCTAACTGTTAGATGCATTCCTTGAAGCCCGCAATGTTTTTATCAGCGTGATCATGTACTCAGCTTCTTCTTGTGAAATTTTTACACCCTCTAAATGTGTATTTACCAGGTATTCAGGAGAGAGGTTTCGCTCAAACAATAGATCTTTTTCAACTTCTGTAAAGTCTGAAATTTCGTCTTCATTTGTGAAAAAATAAGAACGGTCTTTACCAAAAAACTCAGCAAATCTGTCCAACATTTTAAAAGAAATCCTTTGACCTCTTTCAATTTTGGAAAGGTAGCTGTCGGATATTTCAAGTCTTTCTGCAAGATCTGTTTGTGAGTAGCCTCTTTCCTTTCTAAGTTTTTTGATTTTTTCGCCAACTTTTTCATTATTCATGTTCTATCACCTTTCTCCTATGCGTTAAGTAAGAAAATAGTAGGGGTAGTTAGCATCGCGAATTCTAAATAACCAATTGAGGTCATTGGCTGCATAAACTATTATAAATGCAAAATGTTATTGCAATACTTTTGTTTAGTAAAAAATATTATGCTGTGCAAGGCAATATAATGCCGTGCAATGCAGTGTAATGCATTACAAGTATACCATGAACTTGACAAATAGGAAAATAAATTTTATGTATTGCCTATTCGAAAGTGCAATGATATAGTGGGTATTAGAAAAATCCGTCATATTTGTCAAGTAGGTAAATGGAGGTGGTGATATGAATGGAGAGGTTTGGTTTAAGGGATTTAAACTAAAGGAAGTCCGAAAAGGAAAAAATTATACCCAAGAAGAATTGGGTGAAGTTGTTAAAGTTAGCGGCTCATACATTAGTAAGATTGAAAATGGCGGCCAGATGCCAAGTATGAAAGTGCTTAATAAAATTACTGAAGCACTTGGAGTCTCACCTAAAGATTTTTTTTAACTTCACCCGTCATATTTGTGCAAGTTAAAACGGGTGAAATAGTAATAATTGTACAAAAAGGTGGTGAACTTGGATGAAAGACAAGAAGATGTGGTGGTCAATGCAGGATCTTAAGATCCAAACGGGCCGGAGTGAAGATTGGCTAAAAGAAAATATTCTGTTGCGGCCGTGTTACAAAAAGATACTTGATATCGAAAACGGCGGATTTGTTTACTACCCTCAAAGCCGTGGTGATCGCTGGTGCTTTATAGCAGCAAGGATGAATGAGTTTTTGGATAAACACTTTGCTGAAATATTTATGGGGAAAGGGAGTGCTTAGGGTGCACGGCTTAAACAAGAAATTACAGATGATAACAGATAAACACTTTAACGGTAAAAGAGATGACTGACAAAGAAGTAATCAAGCACCTGAAGAAGCGCAATAAAAGACTCGCCACTGCATTATCACAGGCCACAACAGAACGCGATGTGTACAAGAAAGAATTGGTCAAAGCAGGAATAGAGGTTCCTAAAGGAGCTTTTATAGATGTACAAGCCTAAAAGAAAAGGAGCATGTTTAATGGAAATCCTAGTTACTTTATGTATGGTGTTCATTGTTTTAGGTGCTGCAATCATGTGGGTTTCAATTGATTAAGGGTGTGAATAGATGCTTAACGAATACACCTGTCCAGATTGCGATGTTGAAGAGTATGAATTTTTCATCATACCAAAAAAGGAATGTCCTGTTTGCGGAATCATTATGAACTGCGAAGAAGAGTTGGAGCTTTCATAATTCAAATGAGGAGAGCGATTGAATGAATCCATTAGTTTTTATTGAAAACGGTAAGGCCGTTACAAACAGCTTGACAGTTGCTGAAGTGTTCGGGAAAGACCATAACAAGGTCATGAGGGATATTCGTAATCAGATGGAGTATGCCGGCAAGGAATTCTCGCTGTCCAATTTTGGACAGGGAACATATCTAAATTCTAGAAATCAAGAAATGCCTAGATACGAAATGACAGAAGAAGCTTTCACACTTGTAGCTATGAGCTACAACAGTAAAGAAGCTGTTCAAATGAAAATTAAATTCATTCAAGAGTTTAAGAGAATGAAAGAACATCTAAACGGTCCAAGAGTTTTATCAGAAAAAGAGCAGCTGATGGCATCCATGAAGCTGAGTTTAGAAACAGCAGAGGAAATGTCAGTGATTAAAAATGATATCCAGCTGATCAAGCATCAGGTAAGTGAAGAATTAACCTTAAATCATGGGCAGCAGCAAACACTACATCATGAAATCAAAAAGCGTATTGAGCACATCAAAGGTGATTTTGAGCAATTAACCAAAAGAGAACTTTACTCTCAGATCCACAGTCATTTAAGAAGGTCCTTTTCAGCTCCAAAGTATCTTTTCGTAAAACGTAAGGATTATGAAGAAGCAATTTCATGGGTGAAAGCATGGCGGCCGTTAATATAAAAAATCCATTGCTACCAACAATGGACAATTTAAGAAAAAATTCAATTTAAGTATATCACATCATTAAGTACAAATGCATGAGAGGGTGGAGAAATGGCAAAGTATCGCCAGGTGCACGTTGAATTTTGGCAAGATGGTTTTGTACTGGATCTTACTCCAGAAGAGAAGTACTTTTACCTGTACCTCATGACCAACAGTAAAACAAGTCAGTGCGGAGTGTATGAGTTACCTCTAAGAATTATTGAAACAGAGACTGGGTACAATCGGGAAACTGTAAATAAGTTAATTCAGCGCTTCATTAGTTACGGGAAAATCAAATATGACGATGAGACAAAAGAAGTGATGCTCTTAAATTGGCTTAAGTTTAATCGCATTGCGTCTCCTAAGGTAATCGCATGCGTTAATAAAGAGCTGTCGCAAATAAAGTCGCAATTGTTCAAAGATGCCTTTATATCAACTTCCAAACAGTATGGATACCCTATAGATACCCTATCCATAGACTATGGGGAAGAAGAAGAAAAAGAAAAAGAAGAAGAAAGAGAAGAAGAACAAGAAAAAGAAGATAAGAATAAAAACACTTACTCAAATGAATTTGAGCAATTCTGGTCAATATATCCTCGAAAGGTTGATAAGAAAAAAGCTTACAAGTCATTTAAAGCAGTTCTTAAAAGACATCCTATTGAGATTATATTAGCCGGTACTGAAAAATATGCACAGCAAGTCCAAAAAACTGAAACACAATTTATTAAGTTTCCTGCAACCTTCTTGAACAACGACTCTTTCATAGACGGTTATGAAGAAGGAGGCAAGAAATATGGATCATCTAAAGATGCCGAAGACATTGCAAAACAATATGGTCTTGACTTCTAACTACTGCGAGAAACATACATACATCAAGAGTGGTCAGGAACATGTGAAGAAAATCAAAATGATGATCATCAACAATAAAGAAGTTTGCCCAAGATGTGAGTCTGAGAAGCTTGAAGAGGAATTGCGATTGGAGGTTCAAAAGAAGCACGACGAAGCTTTTGAAAAACGCAAATACAATACATTGTTCTCCAAAAGCATACTTGATGACAATACGATTCTGTTAGCAACTTTAGATAACTATCAAGCTACTGAAAAAGAAGAAATTGAAAATAAACGTATTTGCTTCGATATTGTGGAACGGTTGAAAAAAGGACAAGTATTCAACGTTTTCCTCCAGGGTGTCCAAGGAGCAGGAAAAAGCCATTTAGGTTATTCAATGCTGCAGGCGTTAAATGAATCAGGATTAGACTTCTCTTGCCTGTATGTGAATGCAGAGGTTATGTTACGGCTCATCAAGGATTCATTTAATAATCATGAAAGCAAATATTCAGAACAGTATTTCGTGGATCTGTTATCAAGCGTAGATTTCTTGGTCCTGGATGACATAGGAGCTGAGACAGGAGCCATCGATACAAATAAGACAGCGACTGACTTTGTACAAAGAATCTTATATGCAGTGACATCTTCTCGCCAAGATAAAGTCACAATTACCACAACTAACTTATCTAGTGCAACACTGTTTTCTATGTACGATAAAAAGCTTGTATCTCGGTTACTCAGGAATCCGAAATACGTGATATTCAAGGAAACAAAGGATAAAAGGATGTCAAACATTCCATTCTAGGAGGTTGAAGATGAAGGGAGTCATTATTGCAGACGATAGACCTGAATGGATTAAAACAGAGGACAAATTAATACTATGCATGACGCGATGTCCTTTCTTCAAGAAATGTTCAAGTAGATTCGGAGCCGATTGTAAGAAACTTGGAGGTTCGGAGATTCCCAAAATAAGAGGAGGATCTTATGAAAAAGAAAAACCCAGTCATCGAAAAAGCCAGGCAAGAAGGATATAACCAAGGATTTGAAATTGGCTTCAAAAGTGGCACGGAAATCGGAAAAGATGAAGCTTGTAAAATCCTTGCTCTGAAATTTGAAGGCATAGAAAGTGTACCTGGTATCGGTCCTAAAATAACGAAAAAGATTGTATCCCATTTTGGAAGAGAATATTTCAAGGAGGTTTGAGATATATGCTATGTGGAGATTGCGGACAAGCCACTGTAAAAGGGACTGCATGGGGAATGACCTTTATTCCCTGCAGCTGCCCGGTTGATAAAGAGGCAGAGAAGAAGCGTTACCAATTCTTACAACAAAGGATTAACGAAGCTTATGCTCGACTCCATTCAAAGTGAGACTCATAAAGAGGTCCTAGCTATTAGAGGTATAGAGAAACGATTGATGAAAGAAGACCGCCTGACAACATACATCGCCTGTGAGGAGCTAAATTTCACTTGGAGTGATGAACAGGTAAGGAATTTTGATGAACATTGGAAAAGGGGCAAAGCATGCGGATTAGCACCATATAAAATCATACTGGAAATAGCTAATGAGTTTAATCGTAATCCAGAAGAGGTTGCAATACTTGCTTTAGATCGAGGGATGAAAGGCGGGATTAAATGAAAACTTGTCAAAATTGTAAAAATGAGAAAGTTTTCAATCATAGAAGCTTCTTTTGTTGGAACTGCTTTTCTGCACTATTAAGTCAAAAAATAAAGGATGAAGATAAGAAATGACAATAATCATCGTTATCTTAATCGCTATAGTTTTATTCGCATTTAATGAATGGGCAAAATATGAAATTGAAAAAGAGCGTTTGGCACGTGTGGCTTATGTGAATCAGAAACAAAATTCAAAAGTTGGATTATGCAGTGAGTGCTATTATCACCGAAAGCTTAATTACAGCAAGGTAGAAAATCTGTGGCTTTGCGATAAATGCGAATGAATTTCTTCCGCGGCTGCATGTTGGCACTGATTCCTTCTTTACTCTTATGGGCGATTTTCATTTACACATTTATGTGGGTCTGTGGGTTATTCGCATGATATATGACCAGCGTGTTGAACAAAGGGCAAGAGAGGTTGTGGATGGAGTGCAGAGAGCGCACCACATTCATTTAAACGATCAGGCAAGAGGAGTTATCTTTGAAAAAGTCAGAGAAACAGCAGCCTATTGGAAAAATGACCACTTCAATCATGTAGCTGCTAATTATCATAAGAAATTCAATGAGCTCAAACTTTGGAATTACCGTGAGAAACCTATGGGATGGGAAAGATTCAATGCAGCCATTGTCTATGTGGATGCTGGAAATACACTGAGAGGTTCAGAACTTGCTAATAAATCAATTGAACAAGCACTCATCGATTGTGGATGGCCTCCAGGATTGTTGAACGATATCACTATGCTGGAAAGAGTGATTTAGATGAAAGAGTACGCAGTGTATAAAGGCGATACATTCATTTGCATTGGCACAGTAGAAGAATGTGCAAATTATTTGGATGTATCACCTCAAACAATCAGGTTTTATCTTTCTCCAGCTTATAAAAAGAGGATTGCTAAGAGGGGTGAAACAAGCAATAGCTTGACGGTAATAAAGATTGAAGATGATTAGACACATGATGAGAAACATTAAGGAGGTAATGTCAAACGAACATGCGAAATCACATCATTTTTTTCAGCGGTGGTAAAAGTAGTTTTTCGGTAGCTGATTATGTAAAAACAAATTATCCGAATGACAATATACTCCTTTATTTCACAGACACACTTTGGGAAGATGAAGATTTGTACCGATTTATCTTTGAAGCGAGCGATAAATTAGAACTACCTATGTTAATTCATAGTCGTGGAATAACTCCAGCACAATTGATGGTTCAGCAGCGATTCATGGCAAATAACCGGGTAGGGACTTGCTCCAAGGAATTAAAAATGAAAGTGTCCTCTCAATATCTCAAGAAAGGCATCGTCCCGGAAGTAGAGAAATGGCACAATAAGCATTATTTAAAGGATTCTAATTTTGTTTCTGACGCAACCTTATATTTTGGTATAGGATTCGAAGAAATGCATCGAGAAGGACCGATAAGAGCAAACTGGAAGCCATTCAAGATTGAGATGCCATTGATCGAAAATATCATTGATAATAACGCTGTCCTTGCTAAGCACAACATTAGACAACCAAGAATGTACGATATGCAGTTTGCTCACAACAACTGTAAGGGACGATGCGTAAAAGCTGGACAAGGTCATTTTAAAAACTTGCTCATGAAGGACGAGAAAACTTTTATAGAGCTCATGGAACAGGAGATCGTAATTAGCGAATATATCCGGTATTGCAAACAGCCTGCTATCAAGAGCGGCAAGCAACCGGATTACATGTATAAAGATGTCTGGGAGTTTGTATCAACCGGAAAAAAGTCCAATAAGATTCTTAATATTTTAGAGGGGAGCAATTATTTGAAATCAAAATGGCGCAACTTGGGTGTAGACAACAAGGGACAGCCAATAAAGAAACCATATACTTTCATGAAAACTCTTTCTCTTGAAGACTTGGAAAAGCAACCAATACAGTGTGATATTTGGGATATTGGGGGATGTGGTTGTTTTGTTGAATATGAAGAGGACTAACAATCGAACATCTTAATAGTTTGATTGATTAATCGAACAGGAGGGGTGAATTAAAGAATGGCAGTCTTTAATATGCCTGTTGAGGTTTACCGCGAATTGAAGCGTCATGGTGTTACAGACGAGAAAATAGCAAAAGTGAACGGCCTGAGTGTTCGGGGCATCAATAATTGGAAGTACAGACGTGGAATCAAAGGCAAAATTTCTAAGCTGTCTGACAACGATATAACTCTTATCAGGCAGCTGTACTTCAGTAATCAGGGAAATTTGAGAGAGCTTGGGGCACAATTCAATATCAGTACTTCTTACGTTAGTGATCTTGTAAACGGCAGAAGAAAAAGAACTGTAGAAGTATAGACACAAAATGCGTAATAAAGGAAGGGGATTCAGATGGAAAAAGAGTTGAAGAGATTGCTAATGATAACAAATAAAATATCGCCTAAGTCTTTTATCAACCAAAGCAACGAATTAATAGTTGTTCCAAAAAACAATATTTATTTCAGGCTGGAAGATGTGCAATCGGATCTGGATTTAAAATGCAAAGTAATTGCTTGGTTATCAAGGCCGAGTTGCAAAGGTATCAGTAACTATTGGCAAAAAAGAGTTCGGGAAATCTTTAACGAATTTCTTGGAACGAACTTCACGAAAGATGAAATGATGGAAATTTACACTTACTTAGGTAACGACTGCAATAGAACTTTGTGCGTGAAATTTATTGAATCAGGTTATGACTTAACGCTACTACTAAGAAAACGTATTACTGCGTAGTTCGAAATCAATGCGAAGTATTAGGAGGACAAATAGATGATGAACCGAGTGGTCTTAGTTGGCCGTCTTACAAAAGATCCTGAACTCAGGTATACACCACAGGGCACAGCAGTTGCAACTTTTACATTAGCAGTCAACCGTAGCTTCACAAATCAAGCAGGAGAGCGTGAAGCAGACTTTATCAATTGTGTGGTTTGGAGAAAGCCAGCTGAGAATGTTGCGAACTATTTGAAGAAAGGTTCACTTGCTGGAGTGGATGGTAAGTTGCAATCAAGAAGTTATGAAGATCAGTCAGGAAAGCGTGTATATGTCACAGAGGTTATCGTTGAGTCTGTTCAATTCCTGGAACCAAAATCTAATAATAGTGGTCAGTCAAACAATCAGGATAACAATCCATCAAAAACTCAAAATAGGAATAACTTTGATGATGATCCTTTTGCAAATGAAGGAAAGACTATTGACATCCAAGATGACGACCTTCCGTTCTGAGGTGAAAAAAATGGATGATATCATTTGGGAAAGTGCTACAAGACAACAATTAATACAGATAGCTTTGGATGAAGAATGCTCTCTTTGTCTCAAATATGAGGCATTGAGAGAGCTTCAATCAAGATGGAATAACGGCATGCTTCCAGATTTGGTGAAGTTATACGCAAAAGGATTCAACATGTCGCAGATTGCTTATGAATTAGGAATAGATCCACATACTGTTAAAAACAAATTAAAACAATTGGGGATATACAAAAGGAGAGTAGGAGCATGAGTAATGAGAGATATCAAATGGTAAAAGAATTTCATCAGGCATTCGGTTTAGGCACAGCAGAGAAGCCGACACCTATTGATAAAGAAACTGCTTTGAATCGTGCAACATGGACGGGTGAAGAAATTATCGAATTTATATATGCAACTGTTAACGGTGATGTGGATGAATTTCATCAGTTGGCAGGAGAGTTTATTGATCGTTTGCACATTTTAAGAAACAAGATGGCTAAGAATGCAGCTGTAATCGATGACGTATTAACAGCTCAAGCTGATGCACTCACAGACATTGATTACTTCAATCAGGGGACGTTCACTCTTATGGGTGTAGAACCATTCAATCTCTTTAAAATCGTCCAGGAAGCGAACATGGGTAAGCTGTGGGAAGATGGAAAACCGAGATTCAGAGAAAATGACGGAAAAATTATGAAGCCGCCGAATTGGGAAAAGGATTATGCTCCTGAGCCAAGATTAAAACAAGAGATTGAGAGACAAAAAGGATAGAAAGGGGGATTCAGATGGATCCACAGGAAAAGATGGAGATAATCGGGGCAATTATGATAGCAACTGGCTATCCATATGATTATTTAATAAATGTATCAAATGAAAAGCTACTCGAAATATACAAACAACGTGTTGAACAAAGGGCTTAATATCAATAAAGCATGGGGGTATAAAATGTCACAATTAACATTCATTTTACCTGAAATCGCCCGTGAAGAGACAAAGAAAAAGGTTGAAGAAGCTTTAGAGAAGTATCGGATTCTAATGCTACAGTCATTCGATGATGAAATTCCAAAGTTAACTGCAACTTATTCATTTGTTCCTCCATCAAATACAAACCAGAATCACTCAACTACAGAAAATATTGCGGTAAAGAAAGCAGATTACGATCAATACAGACATCAATTCTTAGGGCAGATTCAGAAGGCAGTAAATCGCCTGGCACATCAAGAACGTTCGATTATTATAAAAAGGTACATGTCCCAAGAAGAAGCTTATGATTATGAAATCTATAATGAAATCGGTATGAGTGAACGGAAGTATTACCGGATAAAGGCGAGAGCTTTTTATAAGTTAGCCCTGACACTCAAAATTGAAGTTTATTCTGATAATGAGAGCGTGATGTTCTAGTGAACTTTGTGCAGCCAATTCGTGATCCTGAGATGATCTTTTTCATAAAGCGTTATCTCAGGGAACAAAGCGAAAGAAATTACATGCTGTTTGTCACTGGCATTAACTCAGGCTTGCGTATATCTGATATTCTTCCCTTAAAGGTCAAGGATGCCAAACGCTCCTATTTTAACATTATAGAAATTAAGACCAAAAAGAAAAAGCGTATCGATATGACTCCTCAGCTTCAGAGAGAATTCAAGAAGTACATTGAAGGTAAAGAAGATCATGAGTACCTGTTTAAGAGCAGAGAGGGATTAAATAAGCCAATCGGCAGAAGCCAGGCATATAAGATACTTCGGGCAGCTGCAGAGTATGCAGGACTTGATGACATTGGCACTCACACACTAAGAAAGACCTTCGGATACCATTTGTATAAACAGACTGGTGATGTAGCCTTACTACAACAAATACTTAATCATTCAGATCCAGCATTCACATTGAGATACATTGGCATCAACCAGGACGCAATGAACAAAGCCATAAAAGCATTTAAGATATGACTCACCTTTAAGGTGGGTTTTTTCTTTCCCCTGAATTACAGTTCCCTTCTTTAAGTCGGTGTGTAATTCATTTTAGGGAAGTGGCATGCGCTTATATAGGACAAGCCATTCAACGTGTCGTTGAGTTCAACACAATATAAGATATGGGTAATTAGAAGGGAATGGAAGAAATTTATAGAACTATTAAATTGAGGTGATGGAAATGAAAATAACTCATACTTTAGTTGCTGATGAGATTATCCAAAGGTTAGAGGAACAAGATCAAAAAAACAAATTACAAGGTGAAATTATTGAGTCATTGAGAAAAAAGAAAGTAAGTGTTATGGAAAGTGTTATTGAACAAATGTCACCTATTTATGATTGGGTAAGTAAAAAAAGTTATTCATTTGTTCATCCTGATTCTGATCACGAAACTCATATTGGACCACTCCTATATGATGACGGAAATTATCTGTATATACTCACAGAAAAAAGGAAATCCGTAATCAGGATAGATTTATTTACAAATGATGAGACTAGATTGCCTTTTAAGGAATTTGTGGAGTTCTGTCCATTTGATATTGTAATGTCAGGGTTGTTTTATCCAAAAGAAATGCTTGGTGTGTACATTAAAGAAAATGAAGCAGAGATCAGAAGTAATGAAAAAGATATAAGTAAATATGAGATATGGGTAAAATAAATGGCAGACTTTTGGCAGATAAAAGGCAGAAAGATGGCAGGATGTTAGGTGATATAGGTGTTAATATGTTAATAAGAAACATTAATTGAGTGCAATTTCGACATAAGAAGCAATGCAGATTCCTATCGTGAGGGATGATGCATTGCTTTTTTCTATGGATAAAAGGGATATACCTTCAACAGATCAATCGCAGGGGTGGGAGCGAGAAGGTAACGTTATTTGTAAAATAGGTCTGGTCAGTCTTTGTGAGCTGGGTCATGTTTCCTTATGGAGCGCGGACTTAGTTTAGAGATAATGGAAAAATGAGGAGGAAGTTATAGTGGATAAACAATCTTTAACAAGTAAATCAGTAGTTCCACCAAAGCCAACGCCAAAACAAATGAGTGACGAACAGTATCAACGCGGAATGCAATTAGGGATACTGACAATCAATGAGATTAGAGCAAAGCAAGGATTACCTAAGATTCCTGGCGGCGATGTACTTTACAAAAGGTTATAGGATTGTATGAAACCATACGCCAAGAAGTTCTATAAGTCAGCAGCATGGAAGAAGTGCAGGAACTCATACTTCAGCAGTAAGTATGGATTGTGTGAGAGATGTGCTGGAACTGGTAAAATTGTGCATCACATAAAGTACATAACCCCTGAGAACATAGATGATCCAGCAATTACTTTAAGTCATTCAAACCTTGAGCTGCTGTGCCAAGATTGTCACAACCGTGAACATCATGAGAAGAATGGTGTAACAGCAGCTGGCTTACACTTTGATGATGAAGGTAACTTAGTGAGAGGATGACTACTATGAATAAAAAAGAACAATTGATTGCAGATGTTAATGCGTTATGGATTGGTGGGTTCTATAGTTCTAATGCAGCTATGTCAAGGATAAATGAAATACTTAAAATGAAAGATGTTCAAGCAGATACAGCAGCTTTTTTTAATGAAAAAGGCGAAAAAGTAGCTGAATTTAAAAATATAAAGATTTCTATTTCTTAATTTTTATTTCAAATCCCCCCCATTCCAAATATTTTTCCAAAAGTCTGGGGACCGCAGGGGGGAGCTTCGAAAAACGCACGGTTCGCGCGTGTGACCCCCCTACCCCATTTTCTGGAGGTGATGCTGATGGCATCTGGAAAAACTAAGCAGCCTTTGACAAAAGAACAGAGGATCGCGAAAGAGGAACGGCGATTAAAATCAATTTTCAAAGCGTTGCCTAAAGATGTCATGAGCAGCGTTGATGGAATTATTAGACGTGCAGCATTTATGCGTGTCACACTGGAGGATATGGAAAGAGACTTAGATGAAAATGGTTTTACAGAATTATTTAGCCAGTCCGAAAAGCTCGAACCATATGAAAGGGAACGCCCAGTTGCTCGTTTATATAATACGATGAATAAGAATTATCAAAGTATTGTAAAACAATTATCTGACCAGGTTCCTAAGCCTAAAATTGACCCTAAAGTAAATAGTGATGGATTTGAAGAATTTGTTTCGGAGCGAGATATGTGATTAGGTACCCTCTTTCTTATAATCCAATTTTACATTACTGGGATCAAATTGAATCTGGTCAAATCATTGTAGGAGAAAAGATTAAAAGGATTTATCAGAAGCTGGCAGCTGACGTTCATGATACTACTCGTGAATACGAATACAGTCCTAAACGTGC
The DNA here is from genome assembly GCF_014235785.1 of Bacillus sp. PAMC26568. Lineage (GTDB taxonomy): Bacteria > Bacillota > Bacilli > Bacillales > Bacillaceae > Bacillus_P. The sequence goes on from NZ_CP060137.1 coordinate 465,248, forward strand.
CAATCATGCAATTGAGTTTATTGAAAACTTTTGCAAACACAGTAAAGGTAAATGGGGCGGTAAAAGGATTGAATTAGAGCTGTGGCAACAAGCTTTTATTGCTGCATCATTTGGATTCATTCACAAGATTGATGGGACTAGACAATATAGAGAAGTATTACTGATTGTTGCCCGGAAAAATGGAAAATCAACATTTGGATCAGCTGTTTCTTTGTATTTAAAGATTGCTGATGGAGAACCAGGTTCTGAAGTATATGCTGTCGCTACAAAAAAAGATCAGGCTAAAATCGTATGGCTTGATGCAAAGCGAATGGTGAAAAAATCACCTGCATTGCTCAAGCGAATTAAACCTCTGGTTTCTGAAATGGTCAGTGAGTGGAACGACAGTGTTTTTAAACCACTTGGGGCAGATAGTGAAACACTGGATGGATTGAATGTTCACGGAGCTATGATGGATGAAATTCACGCTTGGAAAGATAAAAATCTTTATGATGTTGTAGTGGATGGAACATCTGCCAGGGAACAACCATTAATCTTTATGATTACAACTGCAGGTACTATTCGTGAATCAGTCTATGATATGAAGTATGAAGAAGCAGAAAGGTTGCTTCTTGGTTTTGATGATAAAGACGGATATAAAGATGATCGATTCTTACCAATCATATATGAGTTGGACAATCGCAATGAGTGGACAAATGAAAAGTATTGGGTAAAGGCCAATCCTGGACTAGGTACAATTAAGAGTATTGATCAACTAAGAACAAAAGTGAATAAGGCTAAGGCAAACAATCTTCTGGTTAAAAACCTTTTAACAAAAGATTTTAACGTTCGGGAAACATCTACAGAATCATGGTTACCATTTGAAGATATTGTTAACGAAGAAACATTCGATATGGAGATGGTAAGAGGTTGTTATGCTGTCGGAGGCGTTGATTTATCTTCTACAACGGATTTGACTTGTGCGACACTGATAATGATGAAGCCAGGAAGTAATGTTAAATATGTATTGCAGCAATACTTCATGCCAGAAGGACATGCAGAGAAGAAGATTCATGAAGATCGTGTTCCTTATGACATTTGGGAAGAACGTGGCCTTGTAACTTTTACAGAGGGCTTTAATGTGGACTATACAAAGGTAACAGAATGGTTCGGGAAAATGATCGATGATTACGATATTCATCCTTTATGGATAGGATACGATAGTTGGAATTCCCAATACTGGACCAATGAAATGAAAGATGCAGGGTATACCATGAAGGAAGTGCGACAGGGTGCAAAAACTATGTCGCAGCCAATGAAACTTTTAGGTGGAGAATTGAAATCAAAAACAATTAATTATAATAATAACTCTGTTTTAAAATGGTGTCTTTCTAACACATCCATTAAAGCTGATGAGAACGAAAACATTCGTCCTGTAAAAGGTCTTAGTCAAAAACAAAGGATTGACGGTGCTGTAAGTCTTATTATCGCTTATGTTGTTCTTCAAGAAAATTATAGTGATTATATGGCAATGGTTTAAGTGTCCAATAAATGGATGCTTATTTTTTTATTAATTAGAAGGAGGTGAGAAATTGAGAAAAGAGAAACGATCAATTTGGGACAGGCTGTTTGGTCCGCCTCCTACAAGTCCACTGCCAGGAGAAACATCTTTTCAAATGATGTCAGGATATACGCCAGTATTCAGCAGGTTAGGAAGTGATCCATATACATCTGATGTTGTGAGAAGTGCCATTCACGCCATTGCAACTAATGCAGCCAAGCTACAGCCGAAACATGTTAGGCGAACAAGCGCGGGCATAGTACCTATAAACGGAAATATTTCTCGTCTCCTTAGTTTGCGACCTAATGAATTCATTTCAGCTTTTGATTTTTATTATAAGATTGTCACTCAGTTGATGATTCATAACAATGCATTCGTATTTCTGAAGTATGATGATCGTGGTCAGCTTGAAGCTCTTTATCCTGTGGAAGCTAATCACTTGGAATTGGTTGAATCACAACGGCAGTTATTTATTAAATTTCAATTCCCGAATGGGAGAAAGATTACAGCGCCGTATGAGGATTTTGTTCATATCCGGAGGTTCTTTGCTCACTCAGATTTGTTTGGTGAATCAAATGCTGATGCTCTCATGCCTACATTGGAACTTGTTAAAACAGCAGATGAAGGAATCATTAATGCTGTTAAATCATCAGCTTTTCTTAGAGGACTCTTGAAGTTTACTGGCATGTTGAAGGATGCGGACATTAGAGCTAATAGGGATACTTTTGTTAAGGATTACCTTGATGTAACAAATAATGGTGGAATTGCTGCACTTGATAGTAAAGCAGAATATCAAGAATTGAAAAATGATCCTAAAATGGTTGACAGTAAGCAGCTTGAGCTTATTCAAGATAAAGTCTTTCGCTATTTCAATATCAATAAAGCAATTGTTACCAGTGATTACAAAGAAGATCAATGGAATGCGTTTTATGAATCTGTTCTTGAACCTATTGCAATTCAGATGTCTCAGGAATTCACAGAGAAGTTATTCACCCGTGGTGAGCAAGGGACAGGCAATGAAATAATCTTTGAGGCTAATAGATTATCATATGCCTCTAATACAACTAAGATTGCCCTTCTTAGAGACTTAGCTCCTCTTGGGTTGTTTACTATTAACGAAGGTCGTGAGGTCTTTAATATGGCACCTGTGGAAGGTGGAGACGAACGCATTAAGACACTCAACGTTGTAAATGCAGATAAGGCAGATGAGTATCAATTAGGCAAGAAACCGAAAGGAGGTGAGACAGATGACAAAGAAGATGACGATGCCGAAGAGTGAGGTTCGCGGGATTAACGAATTGCCGCCTATTGAACTTCGAGAGGATGACGATGGCAAACGGACAATCACAGGTTATGCGGTCAAATGGGAAATGAAGTCTCACCCGATGGGTTACTTTATGAGATTCAAAGAGCAGTTTAAAAAAGGTGCTTTCACAGAATCTCTTACAAAAGATGATCAGCGTGCATTGTGGAGTCATGACACATCAAAGGTACTTGGCCGGACAAAGAATGGAACGCTTAGACTTTATGAAGATGACATTGGCTTACGATTCGAGTTGGACCTTCCTAATAACACTCAGGGTAATGATGCCTATGAGTCCATTAAACGCGGTGATGTGGACGGAGTAAGCTTCGGTTTCCGAATGCGTAAGCAGGAGTGGGATGAATCAGATCCTGATAATGTTGTCCGTACTGTAATGCAAGCTGATCTAATGGAAATTAGTCCAGTCGGTTTCCCTGCTTATCCAGATAGCCAAGTTGCTGCAAGAAGTGCTGATCCGTATCAATCATTTTTGGAAGAAAAAGAACAAAAAAATCTTGAAGAGAGGCGCCAACGCCTTATTCTTCTAACTCAATTATAGGGGGAACTAAAATGAACAAACGTTTAAAAGAAATTCTTGATCGTAAAGCTGCTATTGGAACTGAATTACGCTCTGAAAATCAAATTGATGAAGCTGCAATGAAAGCTTATGAAGATGAAATCAGAGAGCTTGACAAAGAAGCAGCTGAAATTCGTGCTCGCTATGATCTAGCTGAAAAAATCAATGCGGGTAATGTAGAAGCTCGTCAGATTCCTAACCCTGCTGATCAACCACCAGCTTCTGAAAAGCCTGACCTTCGCAACATGAAGTGGGACGAAGCTTTTGCTACTAATGAATACCGTTCTGCATGGTTGAAAACAATGATCGGTGCTTCAATGTCTGCTGAAGAACGCGAAGCAATGGATTATGTAAATGATGAGTACCGTGCATTCACACACAATACTGAAAATACACAAATCCTTATTCCGAAAACTGTTGCTGCTGGAATCTGGAAACGTGCTGAAGAGGAATATCCACTATGGGCTGATGTTCGTAAGTTCAATGTAAAAGGCAACCTTTCAATGATCAAATCTGCTGGAAACTCAGCTAATGCTAAATGGTACGATGAAGAAGATGTTGTTGACACTGATCAACTTGGATTCGGTCAGCTTGACCTTACTGGATGTGAGCTTGCTAAGGCTGTTCAAGTTACTTGGAAGCTTAAGAAAATGGGTCTTCAAGAATTTGAAGCTTACATTATCCGTGAAATTGGTGACCGTATGGGTATTGCACTTTCAACTGCTGTTTATGTTGGCCGCGGTAAGCCAGGAGCTGGAGACACGTTCAAACCTGAACCACGCGGTATTAAAACTGTTCTTGAAGCAGAAGCAAGCACTCCACAGGTTAAAGCTTATGCAGAGGCAGATGGTGTTAAATTCGCAGATCTTACTGGATTGATGGCAACTCTTCACTCTTCTTATGTGAATGGTGCAACGATTTATGCAAACAATGCAACAATCTGGAACACTCTTGCAAATATTGTGGACGGACAAGGCCGCCCGATGTTCATTGCTGATGTTCAAGCAGGTGGAGTTGGACGTATTCTTGGACGTTCAATCAAGCCGGATGCTGCCATTCCTGAAGGTGAAATTCTTGTTGGGAATGTTAACGCTGGCTATGTTGCAAATATCAATGAGGACATCACAATGTACCGTGAAGATCATGTCCGTGAACGTCTAACTGACTACATGGGATATGCAATTGTGGATGGAGATGTCTTGGACAGCAAAGCATTTGTAATTCTTGAAATGACTCCAACGGTTTAATGAAAGGGGGTAAATAACTTGTATAAAGTTATTAAAAAATTCCATGATAAAGACCGAGATGAAGTTTATAACAAAGGTGATCTGTATGTGCATGAAGATGCTGAACGGATCGCCTTTTTGATTGAGAAAAATTTGCTTAATGATACTGAAGAACCTAAAGGTGAGTTTCCAAAACATACTGGAGGCGGTTGGTATGAACTTGCTGATGGATCTAAGGTGCAAGGTAAGGAAGAAGCAATTGCCGCCATGAATGATATTGAAAATCGAGGTGAGTAGTTATGCTCCCCGATGTAAAGACAGCTTTGCGAATTACCAATGCAGCATTTGATTCTGAGATTGAAGACCTTATTGCAGCCGCCCGGCACGATTTAACTCTGTCGGGTGTTTCGCAAGGGATAGCTAATGCGGTTGAAAATGTAGATCCTCTTATTAAAAGAGCCATCATCACCTATTGCAAAGCTAATTTCGGGTATGACAATCCAGATGCTGACCGGTTCACAGCTTCCTATAACATGCTTAAGTCACATTTAAGCCTGGCAGGTGATTATAAACATGTCCCGGTGGAGTGATGTTATTAATCTATTGATATTGGAAGAAGGAAGTAACGAGAACGGATTTCCTGTCACTGTGGAAAAAAGCAGATTAACTGTTTTTGCAAACAGGAAAAGCGTGAGAAGCAATGAGTTTTATTTAGCTGCACAGAGTGGCTATTCACTTGAGTTAATGTTTGAGGTCCGTTCTGCTGATTATAATTCTGAATCACATTTAGATTTTGAAGGAAAGAAGTATGAAATAGTTCGGACTTACAACAAAGGTGAATTGACAGAGTTAATTTGTCAATCGTATGGCGAAGATGAGGTGATTGAATGAGTGTCCAATTAGACGGAATGGCTCAATTGATGCAGCGCATTAGCCAGCTAGAAAGAAATGTGGAACCTGCTAAAAAGAAAGCTCTTGAAAAGGCTGGAAACTATTTAGCTAATAAGATTGAGCCGAAAGTTCCTGTGTTGACTCGTCAGCTTCAATCCACACTTCGCGTCTCACCTGTGAAGGATAATCGAATTGAGGTTGGTCACAGTCCGGACGATTTCAAGAGTTATCTTGTGGAATATGGTACATCCAAGATGGCTGCTCAACCTTATTTTGAGCCAGCTGTTAACGCTGAGAAGGATAATGTAACTAATATATTATCCAGTTCTCTTCGAGAGGATTTAGACTTGTGAATGTGCTCATATTAAACGCCCTCAGTAATGTTGGAGTTCCTGTAGCATTTCAAAGTTATAGGGGTAAAAGCAAAACATATATCACTTTCTTCATTGCCGGTGAAGGTCCTGCTTTACATGCTGACAATAAAGAAGTAAAGACCTGGTATTTGATTCAAGTTGATATATGGTCTAAAACGGACTATACGAATTTAGCAAAAACTGTGAAAGAAAAAATGAAGCTTGCAGGTTTCCGCAGATCATCTTCTCAGGATCTATATGAGAATGACACAGAAATTTATCACAAGGCCATGAGGTTTTATTATTCAAGCACTCCTGAATGAAGGAGTGTTTTTTAATGCTTAAAAACAGGGAGGAATTATTCAATGGGAGTTACTGTTGGATTAGAAAAAATTCATGTAGCAAAATTACTTACTGATACAGACACTGCCGCAACTTATGAAGTGCCGGAGAAACTTGCAGAAGCTCTTACAGCAACTATTACAAGAAATAGCACGACAAACACTTTGTATGCTGATAACAAAGCATCTGAAACTGTTACAAAAACAGGTTCAACAACTGTGGAAATCGGAATTGATCAGCTATCCACTGAAATGGAAGCTCTTTTATTGGGTCATACAGTTAATGCTGATGGTGTAATTGTGAAAAACAAAGATGACGTTGCTCCTTATGTGGCATTAGGTTTCAGTGGAACTCAGTCAGATGGAAAAGAAAAGTTAATATGGCTTTTTAAAGGGAAGTTCCAGCCGCCAGCTTCAAACTATACAACTCAGGGAGAAAATATTGAATTTCAAACTCCTACTCTTTCAGGAACTTTTATCAATAGGGATTTCGATGGACTTTCAGAAGCTTCAGTAAATACTGGGGATGCAGGTGTAAATGCTGCGGTTGTAACTGGATGGTTTACTGAAGTATACGAAGAACCTGTAACACCTTAATTAAAAATTTTTAGAGCCTGAAAGTATTGGGCTCTTTTTATATGCTCTAATGAGCGCCGAAATTATATATTTTCAGGAGGATCATATATGAAATTAAATTTAGTCATTAACGGCGAAACAAAAACATTTGTTTATGATTTTATTCCAGCGAGAGTCTACCGTCAAATGCTTGAAATGCAAGCAAGAGAAAATTTTGATTTTAATAAAATGAGCCCTGAAGAGTATGATGAAGTAATAACAATTATCTGCAAAACTTATGGTGATAAATTTACAATAGATGAGTTTTACGATGGTCTAGCAGTAGATGATTTTGATAAAACAATTGTCACTTTTATTAATTTAGTCGCAGCTAAAAAGAGCCACGTTTCTAAAAATGGTGAAGAGTCGGGAAAGCCTCAGGCCAACTCCTAACATTCAAGGAGTTATATCAAAACTTAAAGCAGCATTACAAAGATCTTCTTAAAAATGGATGGACACTCAATCAAATTGATGAGATGGACATCCATTTTTATTTTGAATTATTAGCTGATGAAGTGCCTTCTAAGCCCACAGTTAAAATGGGCTTCATCGATGACATATTCTAGGGAGGTGAGAGCATGGCACAACAAGGTGAAGTATCTCGGTTAAGGGTAAGTTTAGGGCTTGAAAGTATTGATTTCTCAAGAGGCATGAGAGACGCTAACAACCGAATAAAAGCATTGAACAGTGAGCTTCGAGTCATTACGACCTCTTCAGATCGTTTTGATGATGCCTTGGGAAATTTAAGACAACAATCCACAGTTCTTACAAATACAATGACAGTTCATCGGGCAAAAGTGGAGCAGTTGCGCCGGGAGTACGAAGAAAGCGTTCGTGTGAATGGTGAAAATGCTGATGCTACCGTTCGGTTAGTAACTCAATATAACCAGGCACAAGCTGCAATGAACCGTACTGAACAGCAGTTAAGAAATGTAAATGAACAAATACAAGAACAATCGAGTGAGTTTGGGCAATTAAGTCAAACGGTTAATCAAAATGTAAGTTCGATTACCAGTGAATTGAGGTTGCTTGAATCAGGTTTCAATGCATCAACAGCAGGTGTGGAAGGATTCGGGGATGAAGTTGAACATCTTCAACAACAACAGGAGCATTTAACCCAATCATTAAGCTTGCAGCAAAGACGTGTAGAAGAATTAGCAAGATTGCACCAAGCATCTGCTGAAGCAACAGGTGCTAATTCTGAGGAAACTCAGGAACTTCAATTGCGCTTAAATGGTGCTACTCAGGCAATGCGTGAGACTGAATTGAGATTAAATCAGACAACTCAAAGCATTGAAGAGCAATCAAATGTGTGGAATAGACTTGGAGATCGTGTTTCTGAATTTGGTGAAAGAACTCAAGGAATTGGACAGGGTATAAAAGATGTAGGAACGACTCTGACAACGAGTTTAACATTACCGATAGCAGGGATTGGCACTGGTTTAGGGTTAATGGCAGCTGATTCAGATAATGCACTTGGTAAAATTCAGGCAAGTCTTGGTGTAACGAAAGAAGAAGCTGAAAAACTTAAAGAAACTGCACGAGCTATCTGGAAAAATGGATTTGGTGAAAACATTGGTCAAGTAGCATCTGATCTTTCCATAGTTAAGAAAAACATGGAAGACTTACCATTAGATAAACTCCAAGAAGCAACAGAACAAGCTTATTTCTTTGCTGATACATTTGAACAAGATATCAATGATGTGACGAAAACAGCTGGTCAATTAATGACACACTTCGGTTTAAAATCCAATGAAGCATTTGATCTAATGACAGTTGGTTTTCAAAATGGACTTGATTACTCAGGTGAGTTTTTAGATACCTTAAATGAGTATTCTCCACAGTTTGCAGCACTTGGATTTTCAGGAAAAGAATTCTTTGACACTTTAGCCTCAGGAGCTCAAGAAGGCGCCTTTAATTTAGATAAAGTTGGGGATGCGGTAAAAGAGTTTACAATTCGTTCTAAAGATATGTCAGACAGCTCAAAAGAAGGCTTTAAAGCGCTTGGTATGAATGCAGACGATATGTTTAAGAAATTTTCATCGGGTGGGAAAGTTGCAAATGATGCTTTTTATGAAGTGGTCACAAGGCTTTCTGAACTTAGGGATCCTCTTCAAAAGAATACAGTTGGAGTTCAATTGTTTGGTACTCAATTTGAGGATTTAGAAGCTGGAGTAATTGCTGCCCTTGGTACTACATCGGGTTTGTTTGAAAATGTTGAAGGTGCTACAAAAAAAGCAGGAGATGCTTTATACGATAACTTTGGCGCAAGAATGACAACTGTATTTAGGGATTTACAAGAAGATTTACTTCCAGTTGGAGAAGATCTACTTGAAATTGCTGAGGATACACTTCCAGTGCTTGCTGAAACAGTTGGAAAAGTTACAGGCGCTTTTGCTGAAATGTCTCCTGAAGGACAGAAAACGGCCCTTGCAATTGCAGGAGTAGCCGCAGCTGCAGGACCTGTTGTATTCACAATCGGAACACTTACCACAGGGATTGGAACTTTAGCCGGGGCTGTTACTCCATTAATTACTGCAATCGGCGCAGGTGGGCTTGCAGGTGGGCTTACAGCACTAGCTGGTCCTGTGGGGTTAACTGTTGCAGGATTAGGATTGGCAACTGGTGCGGTTTTTGCGATAAAAGGTGCAATGGATGAAAGTAAGGAAGTAAACCTTGAATATGCATCGTCTTTATTAGACCAATCGTTATCATTGGAAGATTTAACTTCAAAATATGAAGCTCTTCGAGAGAAGAACAGCTTATCAAATAATGAGCTTCTAAGATTCAGAGATATCCAAGGTGAATTAAAAACTTCAAGTTCAGCAGATGAGATTACAAGGCTTAAGGATGAGGCTGAGAAGCTAACTGAAAAGTCCGGGCTCTCCAATGAACAATTAAGTGAAATGCTTAGATTAAATGATCAGCTTATAGAAAAAGTTCCTACTGCTGGACAAGCTTTTTCTGATCAAGGGAGTAAGATACTTAAGAACACTGACGATCTACATTTAGCTAACGAAGCATTAAGGGAAAATCTTCAATTAGAATTAGAAATTCAACAAACGAAAGCTGAAGCAAAACTTGATGAAAATATTAGAAATCAAATCACGGCATACGAAGAATTAAATGTAAAAATACATGAGTTAAATAATGCGAAAATCGATGGGGCTGCTAAAGAGTATCAACTTGAGCAGTTAAAGAAACAACAGCAAGACGCTTATGCTGCTGGTCAAGACCACATTGCTGAGGGCATGAATCTTGAGATTGAAAGACTCGAAATTGGTATTGGTAAACAAAATAATAAAGTGTCTGCAATTGCAAATGAAGTTCAAGAGAAGCAAAAATCTGTGGGCAAAACAGAAGAAGAGATCGCTAAAACGCAGACACTCTTTGGGGAAATGATAAACCTTCAATTGGCTCAAGCAGGCATTAACACCAAAGGCCAGGAAGGGATCAATCAATTAGATCTAGCAATTTCTAAAACATCAGCACAGATTGTGGAATTAAGGAAAGTGGAACAGGCGCAAGGTGGTTTAAATGGAGCTCAACAGAAAGAATTAAATCACTTAAATACTGCTCTAAATCGATATGGTCAAGCACAATCATCAATCAAAGGTATCCAGTCTGAACAAGAAGTAGTCAATACCAAAATTGACGCTGGAGCAAGAAAAGCAGGAGATATGTCTGATATCCTTTCAGCTTCTGAAATTAAGGATATTAAATTTACTGGTGATGGCTATACAGATGCTAAGAGAATAAGTGATGAAGCTGAGAGAAAGGCCAATAAAACCATAAACGTTACAGATGGTGGGAAAGCACAAAAGATTCACGATACAGCTGAAAAAGATGCAACGAAAGCAGTTGTTGTTACCTTCCGCTATCCCAATGGAACATCTCCAAGAATTAGCGGACCACAACAGTTTGCGAAAGGGACAAGATACGCACCTGAGGGCATGGCATGGGTAGGGGAAGAAGGACCGGAATTAATGTATCTTCCAGGAGGTTCCCGTATTATTCCTAATCGTCAATCTGAACAGTTGCTAAGAAGTTGGAACATTCCTATGTTGGCCACTGGTGGAGATGTATTTAGCGGAGGATTGGCACTTGTCGGCGAGCGTGGAAGAGAGCTGCTGCAGTATGGTGGAGCAAGAACTAGACCATTAAATTACGGTTCAAATTCACCAAATCAGTCAGTAAATGTTAACATTCAACCTGCTCCAATTTATCTTGATGGGTATGAAATAGCACAAGTCACCTTCAATCATATCGATGGAATGCAGCAAGGTCAGTTTAGTACGGAAATGACCTATAGTGGGGTGAAAACATGATTCGTCTTCAGGATCTCAATGGTAATGAAATTGATTTAAAAAGCCTTGGATTAAAATGTTTAAGTTTTATTCCTGAGTCCCTTTCTCCACAGTTCTTTGAAGATGAAGATGAAGGAACAGATGGCAGTGAAATTATTGGAACAAAAATTAGCAAGCGAATATTGTATTCAGGTTTCTTCATGCGGGCTATGGATCATTACGATTATCAATTACTCAGAGACGAAATATATAAAATTTTCGATCCAAGAAAAGAACTTTTTATTATTGATAAACGTCTGCCAGGGAAACGATGGAAAGCACGTAATTCTACAGCATTTAGACCTGAGTATCTTGATGCAAGTGAAGGGACGTTTGATATCAATTTTATTTCTCCAAAGCCTTATGCTGAATCTATTGGTACAACAATGGATCCTTTTACATTCGATTCTGAATTGTGGCAGATCGGACAAGGCTTATTAACCGATGATTTGATATACAAGCATGCTACAAACAGTTTTCTAATTTATAACGCCGGGGATATTGCAATTGATCCCCGTAAAGTGCCTTTAATCATTAAATACAAAGGTGGATCAACTAATCTACAAATCAAGAACAATACCACACTTGATATTTGGACATATACCGGCACTACGGCAACAAATGAAACAATTGAGATAAATCGAACACGGACGTTAAAAAACACTGTGGTTCCTGTGTTTGGTGATACAAACAGAAAATTAATTACCTTGGCACCAGGCTGGAATGAAATTGAATTAACAGGAACAAGCGGAAGCTTCGAAATCACATTCGACTTCCGTTTTTATTATGTTTAGGAGGCTGAATCATGGGCAGATTTCCAAAATTACTAACCGGTCTCTTTCGGGATTTTAGAAATTCTTATAATGAAGGTATAGAAAAAGCTGAAATAGATTTAAATAAAGCTCTTGGTGATTCAGGAAATGCACTTACAAAAGCAAATGAAGCAATTGAAAAAGCTGATATCACTCAAACACAATTAGATCAGGTTACAGGAGCTGGCACAATCGATCCTGCAGTGGAACAAATGAAGGTCGATTTAGAGGGTACAGTTCATCCTAGTCCAGATGCCAGATTAAGAACGGAATTAGAAAAGCGTGATGCGCTTTTGGCAGAAAGAGCGAAGGACTTGGAGCAAAGATCAATTAATGTGAGACAGCCTCCATTTAACGCTAAAGGAGATGGCATCACAGACGATTCAGCAGCGATTCAAAGTGCGCTTGATTTTGCTAAATCTCAAAATATCAGACATATTTTTTTTCCAACAGCAGATTATCTCATTGCCACTGCCTTAACACTAGGATCTAACTTGAAGCTGCATGGAGCAGGGAAGGGCAAATCTATCCTTAAAATACCAGCAGGAGCAACGACATCGATTATCAGAACAGACGAAAACATAGGGGTACTAAACTATGTTGAAATAAGCGAATTAACTCTAGTTGGAGGGGCAAACGATTCGTCAATTTTTGTTGGTGACGTTGGTAGACCTATAGTCCTGAAAAAGGTTATAAACGTTTCCATAGATAACATTGAAATACGTTATTGGGTTTCATTAGGTATATCCGTACTTGACAGCGAAAACGTGACTATAAGAAACTGCACAACATATAAGACAGCGCGTGATGCTATTTCAGTAGTTGGATGTAAAAAAGTCATCATCAATGGAAACATTATTCAGTATTGTGGTGATGATGGAATAGCCTGTCATTATCGTACTGGTCAAACAAGTATCTTCCAAAACGAAGGTTCGGAAATGGTTGTTATCACAGATAACCATCTTCTTCATAGCGGGGGGATTGCAGCTGTAGGTGGAAAAAACATCATTATAGCAAATAACACTTGCGATTTTGTAAGAGGGTATGGGGTTCAGGTTGGAGGTTCAGGCGATCTAGCAGGCGGTGCTGACCTGAAAGATGTGAAAATATCCAATAATATCTTAAAAAATATGATGGGCATTGCGGGAAACAGCTTTATCAAAATACTACAGGATAACGGTATTATTGACAAAGTAACGAAAGAAGAAGATGTAACAACAGGCACTTCGTCCCGAAGAATCATCGTAGAATCTAACTTAATGGGTAATACGGAAAAAGTCGGCTCTTACGCAACTGGATTTAACCAAACAGGAAATATAACACTCCATGCTACTTACGGCATTCACATTTTCGGAAGTCATGAGGATATAGCGATTATAGGTAATAAGTTCACACGTGTTGACACGGTTGTTTTCCAAGAAAGAGCTGCAACTTCTGAAGGCGTTGAGTACGGATTTATCCGTAATACGACTGTCAAAAGCAATGAAACTAGTCGTTGTAAAAGATTCCTAGATTACTCAAACCAACACCCAGAACGGACGAACTTTACTCAATTCGTTCTAATTGAAGATAACCTGATTGACCTTGATACCTACTATGAATTTGCTCGTAATGCAGACGGAAGTTCAAACTCTGGTTATGTGATTGTTTCAGAAGCAGGAACAGGTTTTTTATTAAGGGGGAATGTTCTTAAAAACTTTGGAACTCTTTTCTTCGGTGTCAATGACTTCTTTATAAGAGAAAACAACACCGTCTATTATGACACTATAGGTAATAAAGACTGGATTCCTAATGACTCAAAGAGGATATATTCTGTAACCGATTTTTCAGCTGCTAACTATTTAAAGGTTACTGGTTCTTTTAATGGCAGTATGTCAGCACCGCCAACGGATAAATATTGGAGGGTCGGCATGTTAATCTACAATTCAGCACCTACCGCTGGAGGATATTTAGGTTGGGTATGCACAGCGACAGGAACGCCAGGAACATGGAAAGGTTTTGGTGCGATCCAAACGTAATGAATTGTAGTTAGTTTTTTACAATAAAAAAAGGAGCTTTTGCTCCTCCAAGTAATAATATGCCATTCCTAAGAATAACCACGGTGCTAAATATGCAAACTCTGGAACTGCTATCAGCATAGCTAAGTAAATAAAAACCAGAGATAACTTTATGGATTTTATTTCATTGTTAATACTTTTCAATTTGAAAACAGGGTATAGGACCAAACAAGAAAAAATGATAAACCCGACCACACCGATATTCACAAGTGAAGTTGTTAGGAAATCAGAGGAACGAATCGAACCGAATCCAATACCGAATAATTTGTTGATTAAAGGTAAATCCATAAAGAAATTCATATTTTTATCAAATGATCCCATTCTGCTTATTGTTGATTCTGTGTCCGTAAGTATCTTCTTTAAAACAGAATCATAAAAAAGTTGGAATACTTTTTCGAAACCAAAGATCACACATGAGATCAAAAGTGAAAATGATGAAAGATATAAAAACAAAAGGTTTTTATAAAAACGAATTGTTTTACTAATAACCAAAACTGCCATACCGAGGTAAGCAGTAGAAGAAAAACTCAACAAAGCGGTTAGTCCAAACAGAAGAGTTAATTTTTTTCTTCGGGTAAAATATGCGTAATAGAAAAATGGGATAATCGTCAATGCAAACATAGATGGTTCACCTGTTAGGCTTTTTATCCTTTGCATGATGAATGAACCGACAACGTAAGTTTGAAAAAGACTTCCTGAAAAATCACCATCAAATGTGCGGTTACTAATAAAATCACCGCTTGTATGAGTCAGCAAAAAATAAATAAACTCATACATTCCATAAATGCAGAGTGTTGCAGCTCCTGCAAGGAAATATTTATCCCAGCCTTTTTGATAAAAGTGTTTTATGAAATAAAAAAAGATAAATACAACAAACAGGTATAAGGACTGAGTAAAAGTTGTCATTCTGAAAAGTAAACTCGAATCGTAAGGATCAAGAAAACTCGCTAATCCTGTATGAAAGGATACTTGGTTCGAGAAAGACAAAGCAAGCTGAGAGATCAATAACAAAAATAAGAACGTAAAAGAAAACTTGACTAAGTCTTTGTAAAAAAACAGAGATTTCTGTTTATTGACAAAAAGACAAACAAAAAGCATCGAAAAGACCAACAAGTATGCAGGAGTAGTCCCTTGTATTGATGGTAGTACCAAAAAAGAAGTAAAGCATAATGTTAAAAGAAGTAATTTGATAGGCAGTATAGGTTTTTGTTCTGTATTGAGCAATTACTTGCACCTCCAACAAAGAGTATACAATAGAGGTGGAAAAAAATGAATATACTATAAAAAAATGTTAGCGAATAATTGGAGATAAGACGAGGTGATAACAATGCATGAATTTATTGAAAAGAAATTAGAAGAAGCAATAATTATTGTAGATGGAAATTTTTTTTATAAAGCTCAACTAGTGAAAGAATTAAACGACTTAGGAGTGACCCTTCATTATACAAAAGAGGGTGTACAATACTCTTTTTAATGTCACTATAGGATAAAAGAGCGCAGCAACAATCAAAATAAATCGAGGTGATGCAATGTTTGCTGTAATGGACAGGGAACGTAATATTGAACCATTAACAAACGTTAAGGATCCCGTTATAAAAGAGGGAGTGAACCTATATGGTCCACTCTCTTTTTTATTGCCGTATAACGAGATTGACAAGCATTCTTTCCCAATGGTCGAGAATGACAATTTTATTGAGTTTGAAGGTCATCAATATAGAATAAAAAAGATGCAAAAGTACCTTATTAGAGACACCCCCGTAAAAGCCGTACAAGAAGCAAGACATCGTTTTTATGATTTGGTGGATACACGAAGACGAACAACACTTAGTAATGGTTTTAAATCAATTAACCAAATAGCATCTTTTATCTTCACAGGTACACGTTGGAATTTTACAGTTATCGATTCATTCAGCACTGTGGAATTTGAAAACTTCGGTAATGATACTTGTTTAGCTCTCTTCAACAAAATGATTGAGCGTTTCAATGCGGAATTTGAGATTATTGGAAAAGAAATCCGCATTCGCAAGAAAATAGGTTCTTATATTGACATGCAGTTCCGTCATGGACAAAACATTAAAACATTTAGAGAAAACATTGATACAAGCAATCTTTCCACACGGATAAGAGGTACTGGAAAACGAGTAAACGATGTTCCTTTAATCGATATCGAATACATCAGTCCCAACGCTCATCTTTATACCGACGATGACGGAAACATCGAATATAGAGATGCACCAGATTATTCAAACGAAACAATTACAAACGAATCCACAATGGAGCAGCAATTAGCAAAAGAGATCCAGGATGAACCTGATGTTTCGATGGATTTGGAGTTTACTATCCTCCAAGATGCTGGCTACACGAAGCAGATACCCGAACGAGGTGATATTGTTCCAACAATATTAGAAGAGCTTGGTGTGGATGTGGACCTTAGGATTATGGAGATTGAACGATATCCTAATTCAAGTCGTGCTCCGAAAGTGACTTTAGCGAATCATAAAAAGACCTTTGCAAAG
This sequence comes from Bacillus sp. PAMC26568, assembly GCF_014235785.1. GTDB lineage: Bacteria > Bacillota > Bacilli > Bacillales > Bacillaceae > Bacillus_P. Next base: position 481,825 of record NZ_CP060137.1, read on the forward strand.
CAATTAATGAATTATCAAAAATCCTTGCTTGATAAGATTTATGATGAAAATATCGGAAAGCTTAGATATAACGTTTATGATGAGGCTGTGAAGATAGCTACTGAGGCTTTAAACAATTCTCTAACCGAATTAGAATATCCTGAAGGTATGGGGATAATTGCAAGAGACCCTAATGATCCTGAGAAGTTTGTTGTGTTCCGATCAAGTGGGATAGGTTTGACAACAAATGGAGGACTAACTTTTGAACAAGCTATTACTGCGCTAGGAATTAATACAAATTTATTGACTGCAGGACAGATATATACAAACAACATTCAGATTATCGGAAACGATGATCTTTTTTATTGGGATGGAAACCATCTTATTGCTATCGATGCAAATAATCCTAATAAATTTGTCCGTTTAGACAGCGGCGAATTATATATTGCGCAGGGTGCCCTTATTGTGGAAAGACCTGATGGTTACAAAGTAATCAATAACGGCATTGCGAATTTTGATTTATCTGTCCGTGGTGGTACTCCACAGGCTTTAGATAGTTCTAAGGATGAAACAGGGAATCCTTGGGTGTTCAATGAAGGAGAATACACCAAAACAAGAAGTAATGATTTTTTACGATTTGATTTTTATCTTTTCAAACATACATCCAGATATGTAACCTTCTCATTTTATTTGAAATCTCTTCATGGTATAGGAGTAAGCCGAACTTATTATGAAATTAGAGATGATCTTGATAATGTAATCCTTCATAATTCAACAACAGCTGCTGCAGACACTTTAATCCCGGCTACTATAGATTTGGGAGTGCCAGACGGAAGTTTAAAAAGATATTATGTATATTTCAGAACAAGCACATCTGATCACTTTGCATGTTTAAGATTAGCAACAGCATTTCTTTGGGGGTGAAAATTTGAAAATATGGGTCAGTGTTAATAATGGAAATATCGAAAATATTACAACTACGAATCCTGAACTTATTCCGTTTGTTTCCGAGGAGTTACCTGTATATCAATATTTATTAGATATTCCATATGAGCGAATTGATGATATCGAATACATTAAAAATAAAATTTCTAACGGTGAAGCAGAATCAGTAGGTTCTATAAAATAACCTTACAAAAAGGAGGTGAACCAGCATATGAAATCAATAAAAGGGGGAGATAAAAATGGAGGAGTTGGATACAGAAATGTTAGAAAAACATGAGGTTACAATCAACGAGAACATTTTACCCCGTCTGCAAAAAGTGGAAGAAGTTCAGGAGACAATTAGAGCAGAAGTTTCAGAGCTTAAGAATAATTTAACACTTTTGCAAAAAGGGCAGTCGGATCTTCAAATCACAGTGATGAAAGACGGACAGGCCACAAGGGATTTGCAGTATCAAATGAAGGATATTCAGCAAGAACAGAAAGAATTGCAACAATCAAGTAATAGCATGATCAATACTTTATTAGGACATGTATTGAAGCAAGATTCGGCTAAACAAAAAACAAATGAGAAAGTCACACTTAAACAATTGAGCATGAAAGAGAAGATTATTCTAGGCGTGACTGGTACATTATTTGGCACTGGTGGATTAGCAGGTATTATTGCAGCATTTCAAGTCTTTTTTCAATAACTAGGAGGAGTTTAAATGACAAAAGATATTTTTACATTACTCGGTGGATTCTTAACAGCATTACTCATGTTCTTTGGAACGGTAGGGATTGTATTTGATTGGTTCACGCAAGATAGTATAAATGCCTTTGTTGTTCTTGTAACTGCATTCTGCGCCCTTGCAATTAATGCTTACGCTGTATGGAAAAATACACATGTAAGCAGGAAAGCACAGTTACAGAAGAAAGCACTTCAAGCGCAAAATTTAATGAAAAAGTAAGCTGCCATATAGGAGGTTATTTTTTATATGAAAGGAAGAGAATTTTGTGAAAGAATCTCAAACTTATATAGGTATTGATATGACAATAGTGACAGGAACTATAAGAGTAACAAAGGTGCTTAAATAAGCTGCCCAAACGGGTGGCTATTTTTTATTAAGGAGTGTAAACAATGGATTTAATTAAAATCGGTGGCGATGCCGGACACGCTGGCTTTGGTGTAACGCCAGGCAAACGACCTCCAGACAGTTCTTTTTATGAGTGGGATTTTAATAATAAAGTCATGGTCCTAATTGAACGAAAATTAAGGGATTACGAAAATGTTCAATTCGTTCGCTTAGATGACCGTACAGGGAAACGTGATGTTCCCTTAACTGAAAGAAAAGCGAAAGCGAAGAATGCAGGCGTGGATGCGGTTGTTTCTATGCATGCAAATGCTTATGGTTCCGGAGGTTGGAACGAATCAAGCGGTATTGAAACATTCATTTCTGCTGACGGCCTACCAGCTAGTGAGCTTATTTTAGCTTCTCATATCCAAAACCACTTGATCAGAGATTTAGGCAGAAAGAATCGTGGAGTCAAAAAAGGAAACTTGTTTATGACAAAAGTTTCTAAAGATATCCCATCCGTCTTAGTTGAAGCTGGATTCATGACGAATCGTGAAGAAGCTGTTTTATTGATGTCGAGCTCTTATCAAGAAAAAACGGCTGAGGCAGTTGTGAAAGGTCTTGCTGAAACCTTTAAATTAAAACGTAAAAAGATTGATGTTCCTAAAGAAACATTGCAGCAAACTCAGAAAGGAGTAGATGATTTAATGTTGAAATTAGGTGATAAAGGTGAAGCTGTAAAAGTCCTTAATCATCAATTAGCATCATTAGGATACACTGGTTGGGATAACCGAGAAAACGATGAATTCAGACCTTTCACAGAAGATGCTCTGAAGAGATTCCAAACAGATCAAAAAGTATATGGTCGCAAACCTGCTACTGGTATATATGACTTTGAAACGGCCAGAGCGTTTGCTTTGGTCTTATCTGTGTACCATAAGCATTGGGTAGAAACCCATTAAAAAAACCCTTCTCTTAATTGAGAGGGGCTTTTTTTTATTCATCCACCTGGTTTAATGGCCATGACTCTTTCTCCTTCACTAACTCTGTAATGTCCTTCTCGTTATATAAAACCTTATAAAGTGTTACGTCATAGATAAAGTCCCTTTTAACTTTTCTGAACCACTCATAAGCGATCCGTGCAGCTTCCTTGTCAGGATCCTCTTTATACTTCCTCACATGTACTCTAAACTCACCTTGCTGTAAGTTCTTCATCCCATTCACAAAGTAATGAAGCTTTATAACAATTATCATGTTTACTCACTCTTAAATTTTTGATTGTATTGAATGCTATCCAGTTTATCAGAAATCTTATCTTGAATCATAATCATTTTACTTAGACCCATTAGAACTAAGCCGCCGATTACACTTCCAAGTAAAGATGCAAGGATAAATGAAATCTCTCTCAATCTAATATTCTTAGCTGCATTATATGTTGCTGCAGCAATTTCATTATCTGGAAGTTCCTCATACACTTGTTTTGCGCTTTTATAACTTTCATTATCCATTGTTGCTATGCCGGATAATCCAGCAATGATGCCGATAGCAATAAGTGTGATTCCGGCATAGTGTAACCATTTTTCAATCCTCACTATCAGTTTCCTCCTCAATATCGTACAGATCATCTACCTTGCAATTAAGGATACTGGCCAGTTTGAATAATTTGGGCACAGTAGGAAAACTTTCCCCAATCTTTATTTTCCTCAATTGATGCTGCTGTACATTTAGCTGCTCTCTAATAACATCGTCCCGTAGTCCACTTTCTTTAATAATCCTTCCTATATTACTTCTTAATTTCATCTCACATCACCAATATTTATATTCTTTAAAAATTTAAATAAACCTTTACGTAAATTTAGTTTACTAGTACAGGCATTATAATTTACGTCCGCCCATATAGTAAATTACGGATTAAAATTCGGTTCATATTTCGGATAACAAGCCCAGTGGAAGTTCAGAAAAGTTAAAAAGAATCTATAAATTCATTTCGTTTCTGTTTTCGCAAGGCGAAATGTTAAACGAAAAACTAATTCCAATAATATCAACCTTTACTGGTGATTTTCTCTTTCGTTTCCCAAGGGACTATCCTAGAGGATATTAAAGAAAAGAGGTGGTGCGGATGTTTGTAGAAGTTGCTTCAAGTGCGGCAATGGGATCCTTCTTACTTTATCTAAAATTTAAACACGAAAATGCAAGCAACGATGCTGAAAAAATTCAAAGGATTGCAGCTAATTCAGGATTGAAAGTGAAAGAGGGAAGTCAAACCAGAACCATTCAATTGCTAAGAAAAACAAAAATGAGTTGGGGCACAGAATTAGCTTATCGTATTCCATTAGGTTTATCATTTGAGGATTTTGAAAAGGAAAAGGCAAGGTTTCAAGATGGCCTTAATAATAAGAGAGGTGTAATTGAACTCAGTTTTAATGATCTGAAAAAGCTTAAATTAGATAAGACAATTATCAAGCAAATTAAACAGTTAGTTAATAAAAAAAGTACAACTAAAAAGGAAATAGAGTTTTCCTATGATGGATTATTAAAAGTAAAAATTTATAACGAGCCTTTAACAAACATGCTGCTATATGAAGAATCGAAAAAATGCACTGGATGGGAGGTACCTATAGGAGAAAGTCGGAATGGATTTATAAAACATGACTTTGAAAAGAAAGCCCACATGATTGTAAGTGGAACAACTGATTTTGGTAAATCAAACTGGGTTAATTGTGGGATTGTCACTTTAATAAAGAATAACCCTTATGATGTGGAATTCACCTTAATTGATCTAAAAGGTGGTTTGGAATTTAGCCCTTATAGTGGTCTGCGACAAGTCCACACACCTGTTGCAACTAATGAGGAGGAAGCATTAGAGGCTTTGCAACTGGCAGTTGAACAAATGGAAAAGACGATGGAGATGTTAAAGCGTAAAGGATATAAAAACGTCAAAGATGCCGGTATTAAAAAAAGGCACTTTATAATAATTGATGAAGCTGCTGACATTGCAGATAACAAAGACTGTCAAGAATTATTGAAGGATATCGCTAGAAAGGGCCGGGCAGCTGGCCTGAGACTAATCTACACGACCCAATATCCAACCACTGAAACGGTCAGCTCACAGGTTAAAAGAAATTGTATTGGTCGTTTGTGTTTTGTCTTAGACACAGCTACAGCAAGCACTGTGGTCTTAGATCAAGGTGGTGCAGAGAAGCTTCCTTTAATTCAAGGAAGAGCTCTTTATAAAGATGTTAGGTTAATTGAAGTTCAAACTCCTTATATTTCAGATGATCAAATAAGAAAAACAATCACTCCACATATCAACATTAGACCAAGAAAGGAAGGACTACATGAAGAAGATAGTGGAAAGGGAAAAGAGGCAGACAGACATACTCTTATCATTGAGCAAGCTTGATTATTTAACCAGGTCACAGTTGCAAATCTTGCATGATCTTAGAGGAGAAAGGAATGCTCAGATTTTTTTAAAAGGTATGTCTGAATATATAAGCTTTTTCCGGGATGGAGAGAATGTTTATTATTTAAATGCTAAAGGAAGGTCACATGTTGGTGGAGTGGCCAGAAATAAAACATTGCAAGCACGGCACTATATTATGAGAAATTACCTTTATATCGCTTTTGGTCAGCCCGATACATGGATGTCAGAACAAAGACTGAAAGTACCGAAGAAAGTAACTGTTGTTGCTGATGCCACCTTTTATGATGATGATAAAAGATTTCATATTGTGGAAGCAGATCACACACAGAAGATGATTAAGAATGAAAAGAAGATTGAAAAGTATAAGCAGCTAATTGACTTAAATGTATTTGAAACCAAGCCTAAATTTGTCTGGATAACCACCACTGAATATAGAAGAGAAAAGTTAAAAGCGCTTTGTGAGGGTTTAGATGCAATGATCTTTACTGTTTCAGAATTCAGCTAACATGAGAGGATTGATTAAAATGGCTAAAACACAATCAATGTCCATTGGAGAGTTTATGTCTGGAGAATGGAAAGTAAAGAAGAAAGAGAAGGTTGCATTTGCTTCATTGGCAAGTATGTCACTGTATCCTTTGCTTATGGCTAAACCAGCAGCTGCAGGAGCAGTGGCCGGAGTAATCACAGAAAAAACAGTAAATGCATTTGATCCTATTGTCCACCTCATTCAAGGTCTTTCATACCCAATTGGTTTAATCGTCATGATGTGTGGAGGAATCGTCTGGATGATCGGGAATAAAGAAAAAGGATTAGGGCTTATCACAAATGCAGGTATGGGCTATATCATTGTTCAAATGGTACCTTTAGGAATGAAGTTATTGGTTGAAGTTGCAAAAACTTTTTAAATTAAAATTTTTGCATAAATTTTGCATTAAAAAATTTAAAAACACCACCAAACCCTTATATATCAAGGTTTTATGGGTGCAAGTATTACTCCCACCGTCTCCACCATACATATTTGGTGAAAAAATTACAGTGATGTGACTTGAACCATAATTTTGCCGGTTTGGCAAAGATATGCTTCAATAAACTCTCGGCCAAATTATGCTTCAATTTTTTGAAATTAGTTAATTAAATATATACACTAAGAATAGGCATCCAATATGGATGCCTTTTTATTTATCTACTTTAAAGCGTAAAGCTTTAGGGTTTGGATATAAAGTTGAATATGAAATTTATGCTTTAAATAGGATAGTAGTATTTATTATTGAACAATAGAGGTAAAATCTAGGTCAGGCTTAGCAGGTGTGGATTTGAAATAAAGTCGCGATGTTTATAAAAAAGATGCGAAGTTTTACCCTTTAGATATGATTATTAAAAGGGGTGATTTTATGTCGAAAAGAATAGAACATCTATAATTGAAAAGTGGATTAAGGAAGGTCGTGCCTTGGCCTTGGTTAAAAATTCAAGACGTATCTTCTTTATGTAGCTCTACTCGTTTAAAAGGAATAATAACGAGCAGGCAGCATGAGTTTTTATCAGATTTGGAACGAAACTGCTTTTATGTAACTGAATATTCTGATGTTTTTTTCGAGAACAATTTCCTTTATTGCCGTTGGGAGAAGGTGATGACAACGGATTTTTTTTTAACGATGCAAAAAGTCCAAGGGACATATGAAGCTCGTTCAATTAGCCTTTTTTCTAAAAGAGTGTGGTTTCTAATATTAACTAATGTTATTATTCAACTAATTAAAAAATACAAATGATTTAAAATTTTGAAGATATTGATTATTTAATCCATATATTTGCTTAAAAATAGTATGGGGGTGAAATCTTGAAGAAATATATTTTCTTCGTATTGTTGGTATTAGTTGGAACTTGGAATACTTGTTGGGGTATCAATGTATTTTGATACAAACCTTGTAAATACGATGTTTTTTGGTTCTTGTCTTTTTGTTTTCTTTGCCTTTTTAATTAGTTCAACAGGCGATTCATTATCAAAAAATTCACAAGCAGCTGTTTTTGACTCCCTTTTAGGGAGTTATAAACCTCAGCATGAAAAGACAACATTAACAATTAGTCCTTTTTTAGTAGGGTCTATATTATGTCTTGCAGCATATTTTCCTTTATATTATTTAGGAGTTATTGGAAAGTAAATTTTAGTACAAGAAAATAAAGACAAGTCTAAAAAAAGCTTCGTTAAAACTCAAGCGGAGTTTTTTTATTATTTTAATTGTATTAGACATCATCGAAATGATTTATAGAATTTTCTAAAAGCTTGGTTCAACTGAAAGAACATATTATGCAATAGGGCAGTATTCCTGTAATGAAGGAAATTGGAGTTTGGAGCGGGCAGCATAACTGACATCCGCCTCATGGAAAGGTTGGACGAAGGAATTTGAGAGCGAAGACCCTTTGAGGCATGGGAGGGTCGACATCCACCAGTGCGATCATAACATGACATCCACCAATATTTGTATGTGAGTGGCTGATGAGGTATAAAATCTTTTTGCTTTCAAAGTCCAAATTTATTCTAACTAGATAAATCCAACCATAATGACGGATATAAGCCCTAAATTAATTCTTTATTAAATACTGAGAAAACCGGAGTAAAATGGGCATTTTCTCTTCTTTCATTGATGGATGTAAGTTTAATAATAAATTTCAATACAAATAGAGGTTGGTTGCTAGAACCAACCTGATATTATTTTAATAATAATTGTATTCTCCACTCTGCTGTTCACTTCCAGTAGGAACCGAAACACCCATCGTTCGCAAAGATTCTTTTGCTTGATTTAAATAGGATTCAGCTTGTTCTTGCCACTTGATAATTACTTTAATAAACGGTTTAAACTCAGGACTTGCATTTTGCTCCATCGTTATTAATCCTTCACGTACATTTTTATCATGATTTTCAGCATTTTTTATACAAGCCACCAGTGTTTCTACAATTGATTGCTGTTGCTCACCATTTACTAGTCTCTGGGATGAACCTACTGCTGTAACGCGATGATAGGAAGCTGGAACTAGATGATTATGCATCTCGCGATTCCCTTTTAAGTCTTTGGTCTTTGGTATATGGAAAAGTTCAGAGCTCATGGCACATACCATTTCTTCAGCATATAAACTTTGGTGTAATAAATTTAAGATATGTCCCCAGTTGTTAACTCGATAAAAATAGTAAGGCTGCAAAAAAACATCTCCTTTTTATTGAAAATTGGAACCCTCATCTCCATATTATGATTAAGTATCGAAATTAATGTAAATGTATTACCTGGCAGTAAGACCTTCTTCTTAAGGTAACGGGAGGGTGCGTTAGGTGAAGAATTCCAATGCTGTTTACGCATCTTTTTATTGAATTAAATTATATTTCGTTAATATTCTATATGTTTAAATCTAAAGATATATAAAAGTCATTCTTAGCCATACTAATAAAGATTAAAATTTCATTAGGAGGCAATATTATGGGAAGATCAAACAATCATAAACCATCTAGTAGTAAAAATTCATTACCTCAAACTCCAAAAAACTTAAAAATAGAACCAGATCGTGTGGATGAAGAATTTTCTCGTGAGCTAGGTGAGAGTGGAAAAATAAAAGCTACAAGACCTAAATGAAACTACAAAAAAATAAAAAAGGTACAGATTGATTACACTCCTTTATAAAAAAAACAGATACATAAGAGGCCGACCATAACTCATTTCATTGACTTATGGCTGGCCCCTTTTTTATACCAAAAAATCTTGATGTTTTTTAATAATTTCTAACGGGTGCGATAGATAATTAAGACGTCTATATAAAATGCCATTTTCTTTGGTCTAAATAGCAGCCTACTTTGTAAAAGAGCTTCTTAAAATGAAGCATTCATGTGAAATAGCTAATAGCTGCGAAGAATCATAAGTTTTCTTGAAGTAACAATAATTTTATTTTCAACTTTATAAATAGTGTTTATCTAGACATATAAATAGGAAAGAGATGTAAGTTAATCTTGAAGAAGTATTGATAAATAAAGGTTTGGAAAGCATATGATTCAGGTCACAATGAATTCAACCTATACACTTTGATTATTAATGAGATCTATAAATAAATGCAATACATCCAAAAAATGGATCTTTTGTTTTATTTTTGTTTTGACCTCCACAATTTCTGCACATTTTATTGATAAGATTCTTTAAAAGTAAAGGAGGAATATAACATGCTGAAAAATAATAAGAATAATTCCCTTAGTTTATCGTTATTTGCATCTCTTTTCTTAGTATTGGGTGCCTGCTCCAACGATAATGATGAAAACGCTGGTAAAAAAGAAAGTACAGAAGAAAAAGAGAACATGGGAGGTATGGATCACAGTAATATGGACCATTCTAGCTCAGGTGAAGTTCCAGAAGGTTTAAAAGAGGCAGAAAAACCAGCTTTTGAGGTCGGCAGTCAAGCAATTATCAAATCAGATCACATGGAAGGTATGAATGGAGCTGAAGCAACAATTGTGGGTGCTTATGATACCACTGTGTATACTGTTTCATTTACGCCGACAACTGGCGGAGAACGAGTAGAGGATCACAAATGGGTCATTCATGAAGAACTGAAAGATACTGGTAACGAGCCTTTGGAACAAGGGGCAGAAGCTACTATTGAGGCAAGTCATATAGAAGGAATGGAAGGCGCAACAGCTGAAATAGATTCAGCAGAAAATACCACTGTTTATATGGTTGATTATACCCCTGTCGGCGGTGGAGATGAAGTTAAAAATCATAAATGGGTAACAGAAAGTGAATTATCGCCGGCTGAATAATATCGAACGAAAAGAATGTAATTTTCAGACAGAAAAAAAGCTTATTTATTATTTGGATAAGCTCTTTTAGAAAGGCTCTTTTCGTAAAGTTTGTTGCTTTTAGAAAAAATGATTAAAACCTTAAGTGGATTTCAGCGGAAGGCACTTTACTCCTGCAGGAAATTGAGGGGTATGGGAGACCCCGCAGGCTCCCATACCATCCCGCGGAAAGCAAGTGCCAGCAGCGGAAATCTGCGGATAAAATTTATTACCAAAAACAACATTCAATGCGAAAACAGCCTTTTGAAAAAATGGGTATAATAGCAGATGAACAAAACTTTACATAGGGTAGAGGGGTATGGTATGTTATTTTTAAGGAGGGAAGTCAATGGATAAAAATATTGAGAAAATGGATCATTCGATTGAGGATGACAGTTATATTGCTTCTTCCCGAAAAAGTCATCACTCAGATGCAGTAAAGAAAAATTTAGTAACCCGTTTGAATCGCATAGAAGGACAAATCAGGGGTATTAAAGGTCTTATAGAAAAAGATACTTATTGTGACGATGTCATTACGCAAATAGCAGCGACCCAAGCAGCACTGAACAGTGTTGGGAAAATTCTGCTTGAAGGCCATTTAAAAGGCTGTGTAGTTGACCGGATCAATGAGGGTGATAAGGAAGTACTTGATGAGTTTGTTGTAACGATACAAAAACTAATGAAAAAATAAAAGGAGAAGTAAAAATGGAAAACGTAAACTTGAATGTAAGCGGAATGTCTTGCGGGCACTGTGTAAAAGCTGTTGAAGGCAGTGTTGGAAAACTTGAAGGCGTCAGTGAAGTGAAAGTACATTTAGAAGATGGAAAAGTTAATGTTGCGTTTAACCCTGAAAAAGTTTCTTTAGATAAAATTAAAGAAACAATTGATGACCAGGGCTATGATGTTGAATAAAAGATGAAAGTGCTGCTTTATAGCACTTCTTTTTCTCAATCAAATATACCCCTATACGGTATAAGAGGTGAAATGGTAATGAGTAATCAATTAAAAGAAACAAGCGTTCAAATATCAGGTATGACCTGTGCAGCTTGCGCAATTCGAATCGAAAAAGGATTAAAGAAATTAGACGGGGTAGAAGATGCCAGCGTCAATTTGGCACTTGAAAAATCAAATATTCGATATAACACCGATAAGGTTACTATTCAGGATTTTGAAAAAAAAATAAAAGATCTAGGCTATAATGTTGTTAAAGAAAAAAAGGATTTTAACATAACGGGAATGACCTGTGCAGCGTGTGCGACAAGAATTGAGAAGGGCTTAAACAAAATGGATGGAGTTTCAGTCGCAAATGTAAACTTGGCACTGGAAAAAGCTATTGTTGAATATGATCCATCACAAGTTTCAGCTGGAGACATTATCCAGCGTGTTGAAAAACTTGGATATGGTGCAGCCATTAAGGAAGATGAGAAAGAATCAATCGATCACCGTCAAAAAGAGATTAAAAAACAGACGCAAAAATTTATATTATCGGCTTTATTATCAATCCCTTTATTATGGGCAATGGCAGGCCACTTTTCTTTTACATCTTTTTTATATGTACCAGATATTTTAATGAACCCTTGGTTCCAAATGGCGCTAGCTACTCCAGTTCAATTTATTATAGGCAAGCAATTTTATGCAGGAGCTTATAACGCCTTACGGAATAAAAGCGCCAACATGGATGTATTAGTTGCACTTGGAACATCAGCAGCTTATTTTTACAGCGTATATCAAGCCTTTATTTCAATTGGATCACACCATTCCGCAGAACTGTATTTCGAAACAAGTTCTATCTTAATTACATTGATCTTGTTAGGAAAACTGTTTGAAGGAAAAGCAAAAGGACGATCTTCAGAAGCAATTAAAAAGCTGATGCGTCTCCAAGCTAAAACGGCTTTGGTCATTCGAAACGGCGAAGAAGCAGAAATTCCCCTTGAAGAAGTCATTGCTGGTGATATTCTCTTAGTAAAACCAGGAGAAAAAATTCCGGTAGATGGGGAAGTATTAGAAGGAAATTCTGCCGTTGATGAATCCATGTTAACTGGAGAAAGTGTTCCTGTTGATAAAATGGCTGGAGACAATGTGATAGGATCAACAATAAATAAAAATGGTTTTATTAAAATGAAAGCAACAAAGGTAGGCAGAGATACTGCCTTATCTCAAATTATTAAAGTGGTTGAGGATGCCCAAGGATCAAAGGCGCCTATTCAGAGACTCGCAGATCAAATATCTGGTATTTTTGTTCCAATCGTCGTCGGAATTGCAGCACTAACCTTTCTTGTTTGGTTTATTTGGGTCAACCCTGGTGAATTTGCCAGCGCATTTGAAGCGATGATTGCTGTTCTTGTTATTGCATGTCCATGTGCTCTTGGTTTAGCTACTCCTACATCCATTATGGCAGGATCAGGACGTGCAGCTGAGTTTGGGATTCTTTTTAAAGGCGGAGAACACCTTGAAACAACTCATCACATTGACACAGTTATTTTAGACAAAACAGGAACAGTAACAAACGGAAAACCTGAATTAACGGATGTTCTAATAGAAAATTCGTTCGAAGAAAACGAATTTCTATCTCTTGTCGGGACGGCAGAAAAGCAATCTGAACATCCGCTGGCACAAGCAATTGTTCATGGAATAAAGGCTAAAGAGGCAGAATTGGCTCAAGCTCAGGAATTTGAAGCCATTCCGGGCTATGGAGTAAAAGCGATCGTGAACCAGAAAGTGATCCTTGTAGGAACCCGCAAGCTTATGAAACAAAATGAAGTAGATGTTTCAAATGCTGTTTTGCCTATGGAAGATCTGGAAGGTCAAGGGAAAACAGCCATGTTGGTCAGTATTGATGGCCAATATGCTGGTCTAATTGCAGTGGCTGATACTGTAAAGGAAACTTCAAAGCAAGCCGTATCACGCTTAAAAGAGATGGGTATTGAAGTGTTCATGATTACAGGTGACAATCACCGAACTGCTAATGCAATCGGAAGTCAGGTAGGGATTGATCATGTCGTGGCAGAGGTCCTTCCAGAAGGAAAAGCAGAAGAAGTGAAAAAACTTCAAGATGCAGGAAAAAAAGTTGCGATGGTTGGAGATGGGATAAATGATGCCCCTGCTCTAGCACTTGCGGATATCGGAATGGCAATCGGTACAGGTACGGATGTAGCGATGGAAGCTGCAGACATTACCCTCATTCGCGGAGATCTGAATAGTATTGCGGATGCGATTTTAATGAGCAGAAAAACCATGCGGAATATTAAGCAAAACTTATTCTGGGCCTTTGCATATAATGTGCTTGGAATCCCAATTGCCGCAGTGGGACTGTTAGCCCCGTGGCTTGCGGGAGCTGCGATGGCGTTCAGTTCAGTATCTGTTGTATTGAATGCATTGCGTTTACAGAGGATAAAGTTATAAGTATTTGCAGAAATCAATAGTTCCTTAAGAAGCAGGGCCAAGATTGGTATTGCTTCTTTTTTATCCTGTATAAAAAACTTGCAGAGTCCTATGCTGCTTCATTTGAAGAATTAACTTCATTTAATGAAAAAAGGGAAGAAGTATTTTTACCTCTTCCCTTTTTTCTATGGTCTGGATCATTTTATCTACCCGATATATATACAGCAGTTTAAGGGATTTTCTTTAATTCTTCAGTTAGTCGCATGAATTCTTCTCTGTTTTTATCTCGTAACGACTGATCAATTTCTTTATGGATTTGCTCTTTACGGAAATTAAAAAGAACTTTGTCTAACACCATTTCAGCGAATAAAGAATCCAGGATGTTTGCATCAGGTTGTTGTGGGGGATTAAGCAAATACTTTTTTTCCATAAGAACCATCTCCTTACCCTTTTTTATATTATAAAGATAAATTTCTAAATATTCAAATATTTTAACGTAGTAAAATTTGGATATAAGGTAAAGCAAATAATTGGGGGTACACGCTGCTGCATATTATGATGATCCTTTTATGTGAATAGCTGGGGTGTGAACTGGGAGGGTGAACCTTCAATATGTAAAGATTCATATTTTTAGAACCCATGCATATTGGAACTATTCATATAGAACAATGGGCAGTAATAAATACCGTTTGAAAAATTCGAACGGTATTTATAGGAAACCGGACCCTTTGATTGCGATACAAGTACCTAAGACGGTTTTTTTATTCAATTAAGTGATCTGATTGATTTTTGAGGTTTTTTCTGTATACAAACTTTGATAATGTTACGCTAAATTCATATAAAACTAAAAGCGGCACGATAACTAATAGATCTGATACAAAATCAGGCGGAGTAATTAATATCGATACAACGATAAGTGCAAAGTAAGACATCTTTCGAGCTTTTGAAAGAATCATAGGATTAATGATTCCAAGAGAAGTGAGGAACATAACAACAAGTGGAATTTCAAACATAAAACCAAACGGCAGCGTCAAATTAATCATGAATTTAAAGTATTTTTCAGATGTAAATATCATTTCAAATTGCCCTTCAGACAAGGATAATAAAAAAGATAGAACAGTTGGATATACGACAAAATACCCGAATGATAAACCAGCAAGAAAAAGAATGAATAGCCCGGGAATGTACGAAAGCGTTGTTTTTCTTTCTTTTACAGAAAGCGCCGGTTTGACAAATAACCATGTTTGATAAGCGGAAATTGGAATGGTTAGAGCAATTGCAATCACGCCTGAAATCATAAAATATACCCAAAGGATTTCACTTGGACCCAATACAGCTAAATTATGGTCGAGATCCCGAATAAGCCATGCATAGATTTCTTGTACATAAATGAAGGATCCAATTAAAAAAATTATAAAAGCAATCAATGTATAGATTAATCGTTTCCTAAGTTCCTCAAGGTGCTCTAGCAAAGGAATTTCTTGATTAGTCATAGATTTTCTCCTTTCCAAAAAAAGTGGAAGATGTAAGCTTTCTGCTCACATCTTCTTAATATTAACGGGCAGTAAGACTTAATGGCACTGAGCTGCAAAGGTTGGTTAACTGCCCGTAAAAGTCCGATTGGCTTTAGCTAACCATCAGTGGGATGAAGCAATACCTCCACTAATGAAAGTTCCAATTTATTTAGATTGTTCTTTTTCTTCTTTTTCGTCTGAAATTAAATCCTTAGTAGAGCTTTTAAATTCGCGCAGTGTGCTGCCAAATGCCCGTCCAATTTCAGGTAACTTTGATGGACCAAATATGATGAGAGCAATGATTAATATTAAAATTAATCCGGGTACGCCGATATTTTGAAACATGTTGTTTCCTCCTTTAAATATGATCAGTCAACCAAATTGCCGTATCTTATTAAATGTTTAAGATTTTACTAATACTACGCATTACTTCCTACTGTGAATGTTGTTGAAGCGACAGACTCATAACCGCTGCCGTAGAAATAGACGAATTTATAAGTTGAACCTTCTTTGTATCTGCCTGGATTTGCATTATTTTTTGGATCATAAGTAACTTTAAATGTTCCATCTGTTACTTTCGTATACATCCACCATATTGAAGCGATATCTCCCGGTTTTTCATTTACTTCATATAAACCAATCCAGTCACTCTGAGGGATTCTAGCATTTTCAACCGTAACGTCTACCGTATCATCTACTCCATTTAACACATTTTTGGATAAGGTAATCGTTGTATCTTTAACAACTCCGTCCAATGTTTTTCCTAATACTTTCAGAGAATTTTTACTTACATTGCCATATGCATCAAGGGCATGTACTTCTATCTCATATAATGTATTAGGGAGCAATCCGTCGATTGGCAATGTCAAAGGATTTGGGACTGGGTCTTTGTAAAACTCTGAGAACGCAAGGAATTGTTTAGCAATTTCTTTTGTATCTGCTTTTTTTACTGATACTTTATAGTCGTGCAGCAAAAGATTATCTTTAGCTTGGGTAAACATGATTGCTAAGCTTGAAGCCGTCGTTTTATCATGATCAATGGCAAGCATAGAATTTGGCTTAAAGAAAGGTGCATTTTTGTCTCGATTTTCTGTATATTTAAATTTACGCTTATTAGCAGGATAGCTAATCTCAAATGGTTCTCCTGTCCAAGCATTTTTATGTATATCGCGGCGATGAATCAATACTTTGTTGTCATAAACCTCTACAACAAGAGCTTGGTTCAGGATATCTGCTCCTTCAGGGACTTCTCCTTGAATTCTTCCGCTATCAAGCCACAGATAAGCACCTGTAGAAGTCCCGATAGTAGTAAAATCTTTTTGATGGATAATTCTTGGATCATCTAAAGGGTAATGTGTGTGACCGGAAAAAGTGATGGCTTGCGGATATTCTTTCAACGTATTGTAAAAAAGATCTCTATTTTCTGTGAAGCCCCATTCGCTTCCGTAAATCGTATCTTTGATAGGCTGGTGATGGAAGACGAAAATTGGTTTTTTTGGATCATCAGCGTTTGCTTGTCTTAACTGTTCACCCAGCCATTCAATTTGCTTTCCTGTAAATTTGCCTTCTGTTGTACCATCTTCAGTGCCAAGAACAATAAAATGATAGCCTTTAATTACCTTGTGGTAGTAAATAGATTTCATGCCTGTTTTCTCAAAAAATCTTTTTTGGGCATCAGATACTGATAATCCATTCCAGTAGTCATGATTACCGATTGCTATCATAGAAACTGCTCTTGATTGTTTTTTGGCATTGTAAGCAGACATAAACTTATCATACTCTGATGTAACACCATTATCTGTTAAATCACCAACAACAACAAAAGCATCTTGCTTTGGAACTACCCGATTTAATTGTTCTAGAGTAGTGATAAATTTTTCTAATGTTTGATTACTGTCCGCATTAATATGGACATCACTGATAACTGGAAATATTAAATTTGGTTTTTTTCCTTTTGGATTAATAAAGGAAGGGCTTGAAGAGATAGATGCTGCACTTACAGGAATGCCAGTTAGTGAGCCTGCTAGAGTTAAACCTAGTGCAACTCCGGCCACTCCAGTTGTCTTTTTTATAAAACTGCGCCGGTCCATTCCTTGGTTAAACGTATCAACATGCAATAATTCTTTTGTTTTATTTTGTGATTGGTCCTTGCTCATTGATTTAACCCTCTTTTCATGAAATGTAGTAGTCAAAACGTGTCATTCATTGATATCGTTTTTTCTTTCCAGATAGCTCTGCAAGTTTACTGATTCATGCTTTCGGCAAAAGTCACGGCCTTAATAATCGCTCTGTTCTCATTCTGAAATTAATGCTTATGTTAAAACTAAACTTCTTGAATAATGATGCTTAAGCAATATCTTGAACGAATCCAATAATTCCTTTAATCCCAGTGATGATCACCTCCTTCTCATCTTATAAATGATCTTGCCGTATCGATATAGATGAAATAATCTTTACTCCCAAATGAACCTGCCGTTTCCATCTATAAGATAATCGACACTCGGAATGATAAAGTGAGCCAGCTGATGCAGTTCTTGATAAGAACCAACTCCTGACAAAACACCTACTCCAAAACGAGCGCAGCTATTTTTAGCCAGCTGCATATCAATGATTGTATCTCCAACAATGACAACTTCTTCTTTTTCTAGATGAAACTTTTTGCAGAACTCTTCAACCACTTCAGGATAGGGCTTTTTTTTATATAAATCTGCCGTTCCTAAAAATTGAACTTCATTTAATATGCCTAACTGCTGTAAACAAAGTTTTGTAGTCTCATAGTCATCTGCCGTAGCGATCCCTGCTATGATCCCCTTATGTTTTAAGGAAGAAAAAAGCAGTGACAGGTCGCAAACCGGTTTAATTTTATCTATATGCTCTTTCGTCTTTGCCAACAAACGCTCAGACAGCCACTGATGCAAATGCGGCATTTCTTTTGGCAGTACTTTATTAAAGGCCTCGGCAATATCTTTAGAAGTTCCCCAAGCTAAATAACCTTTTTCATCGACTTTTCCGTTTCTTAATCCTATTGAATGACACAGCTTCTCTTTTAATGTTGTCTTGCGCTTATCCTCAATGCTGATTAGTAGCTCATCAATGATTTCATAAGAGATTTGAATCCATATTTCGCTAAATCGTAATAGTGTACCGTCTTTATCAAACAAAATTCCTTTAATCCCCAAATTGAAAATTCCTTTCTTGCCCATTAATTATTTATATCCAAAGCCTTTTGTAACGAACGATATGAAATACACAAAATAACACTTTATTACACAAAAACCCTCTTTCATCAATAAATAATACTCGGTGATTATTGATTTAATTTAATAATTGTGTAAATTATTGTTGAATCTTTGTTAATTAACACACATAGACACATTTATGCTATTTCACTATTAAATGTTATTTATTTACACTCTATGGATTAACGATCTATTCATCAAAGAAATGCGTGGTTTTATTGAAGTTAGAGGGGGATGAGGTATTTTGTGGATTAGGAAAAACACTGCCTGTCATGACTTTATGGAAGCTTAGGATAACAATATATACGAAAAGGGCAAATAAAAAAGAGGAAAAGTGGACAGTCACTTTTCCTCAATCATAGACGTATTTACAATTTCGATACCTTCGTTTTTGTATTTCTGCAGTACCTTTTCTGAAAGTCTGGAATCAGAAATAATGCGCTCGACCCTGTCAAAATGACAAACTTTCAACAAAGATGCAACATCGAACTTGCTGCTATCAGCCAGCACAATGACATTTTGAGAATTTTCAAGCATACTCATTTTCACTTGGTATTCTCCCAACCCATAATCTGTAAGTCCTTCAGTCAAAGAAATACCACTTACACTCATAAAAAATGTATCAATGTGAAACCCCTTAAAAAATTCCTCTGCTAAATGACCTACCAGGCATAATTCTTCATTTCGGAGTACACCTCCGGGCATCAAAATTGTATATTGAGGCATTTCTGAAAGTTCATTAGCAATGATTAAGGAATTTGTGATAACGGTAAGTCTTTGAAACCTCTGTTTTAATTCCTTCGCAAATTCAGTATTAGTTGTACTGACATCCAAAGCAATGGATTGACCTTCCGTAACATATTGTACAGCAATTTTTGCTATTTCCTTCTTTTCCTGAATATTTTTGGCTTCCCTTAATGTGAAATTAACTTCTTGACTGTTCACATTGTCTAAAACCGCGCCTCCCCTTACCCTTCGTAAATAGCCTTCTTTCTCGAGATGTTCTAAATCCCTGCGTACTGTTTCAGTAGATACTCCGAACAGTTTCGTGATCGAAGAGACCTTTAATGATTTATTATTTCGTAAATATTCCATAATATTTTGATGACGATCATGAGCTAACAACCTTTTCACCCGCTTTTGTAATGGATAACCTATTATTAACATAAAAATACACAATTTCACAACCAGGAATTTGTGAATTAATTAATATATGGGCTATAGATAGGTCGTAAATCATTTCTATCATAACGTTTAAAAAAAGGTAACGAACTTTTCACTACCTCTCTTCACCATTTAGAAAGATATCAAGGTTAGCCAGAGAATTTTGTATCGTGAAAATCAGTTGTAAGACTAGAGTCCAATTCAGGAAGTTAAAAAGGAAAGATACAAACATGTCTTTCAAACTATTTTCTTTTCCAATGATATATTTTTCGAAAAAAATAAATTTTCATATAATATAAATAATGATAAAATGGGAAAGCGTTAAATGTTTCTATATGTTTTATAAGTAAATGTTAACGCTTACATAAATAGGGAGAAATATATTCAAGGGGGATTCCATGTTAGAAAATGGCCAAGAATTAAAAAAGGAACTAAAAGACAGGCATATATTTATGATTGCGCTAGGCGGGGTAATTGGAACAGGATTATTTCTAAGCTCGGGATATACTATTAGCCAGGCGGGACCAGGCGGGGCAATTGCCGCCTATCTTGTTGGAGGCATTGTCATGTATTTGACTATGCTTTGTCTTGGTGAACTAGCTGTTGCATTACCAAATGTCGGATCTTATCAAACATATGCAACAAAATTTATTTCACCGGGAGCAGGCTACGTGGTAGGGTGGATGTCGTGGCTAAACTGGTCTGTTACAATCGGTTTGGAATTGCTGACAGTCAGTATTTTAATGAAACGCTGGTTTCCTGATGTATCATCCTGGGTTTGGTGTATACTATTTGCCCTTCTTCTTTTTGGTATTAATGCTTTGTCCACAAGAAGTTTTGCAGAGGTAGAGTTTTGGTTTTCAAGCATTAAAGTCATTACAATTATTGCATTTATTCTCTTAGGCGGAGCAGCTATGTTTGGCTTTTTGGATATGAGCGGCGGTGAGCAAGCTCCTTTTTTCAGTAACTTTACAGATAATGGAGGTCTATTTCCACATGGTATTACCGCTATCTTAGTTACAATGATTGGTGTTAACTTTTCCTTTCAGGGAACAGAACTTGTAGGAATCGCTGCAGGTGAAAGTGAAAATCCTGAAAAAACAATTCCTAAAGCAATTAATAACACGGCTTGGCGTATTTTAATCTTTTTTATCCTTTCTATTTTTGTTCTTGCAGGATTGTTTCCGTGGCAGCAAGCAGGATTGGTAGAAAGTCCGTTTGTTGTTGTATTTGATAAAATTGGGATTCCGTATGCTGCAGATATTATAAACTTCGTTATTATTACGGCTGTATTATCTGTCGCAAACTCTGGTTTATACGCAACATCGCGTATGCTTTGGTCCATGTCAAAACAAGGCATGATCAATGAGAAATTTGGAAAGCTAAATAAAAGAGGTGTTCCAATCAACGCACTTATTGCGAGCCTGGTTGTAGGCTGCCTATGTTTATTGTCCGGTTTTTACGCGGAAGGCACAGTCTACTTATGGCTTCTTTCCATCGCAGGTTTTGGTGCAGTATTCGTATGGTCTTCCATCGCTCTTTCCAATTTTTTAGGAAGAAGAGACTTCTTGAAAAAAGGGGGAAATATAAAGGATTTAAAATTTAAGACGCCATTATATCCTTTTGTTCCATTAGCTGCATTATTCGCAAACGTTTTTGTCATGGTTAGCCTTGCATTTATTCCAGACCAAAGAATGGCTCTGTATTGCGGAATTCCTTTTCTTATCTGGTGCACCCTATATTATTATTTTGTAGCTAAGCATCACATGAAAAAAAGAGATTTGATGCATGAGCAAGAGTTGGATTTAAAGAAGTTGGAGAAGGTTTCTCTTTAAAAAAGGCTGTTTTCGCATTGATTGTCCCGTGGATTTCCGCTTCAGGCACTTGCTTTCCGCTGTGAGGGATGGAGCCTCCCAGGCTATGCCTGTGGGGTCTCCCATTTCCCTCTATTTCCCACAGGAGTCAAGTGCCTTCCGCTCCAATCCACTAAAGTTTTTAACCATTTTTCTATAAGCAACAAACTTTACGAAAAGAGCCTTTAAATAAATATGTGTAACGTTCATTATGTTTATCTTGGATGGATATTTTGCAGCAAAAAAAGCAGGGATTTCTAAAATAGAATTCCCTGCTTTTTTAGCTGTATTTCGTCTCCCCAATAGCAGAAATAACAGACCCGATGGCCTGAATCCAGCTGCCGGCAACATTGATATTACCTGGATCTTCTCCTTTTAGCTCCATACTTCCTGCTAGCGCCTGCATGGAGTTTCCGATGACTTGAAGCAGGTTGCCATAGATGCTGTACATCTGTTCGATAGACTTTTCCTGTTCATATGCATCTGCGAGAGCCACTCCGCCGCCTGTCGCTTGAAGCAAATTTCCTTGTATTTCTAAAAGCTGCTTTGTCCTTTCATTAAAATCAATGATGATACTGGTTACAACGGTAGAATTTCCGATTGCCTGCAGCATATTTCCGATTTTGTTCAGGGTGAGAGAGTCTTCCGTATCTGCCAGGATTGCATTTCCTGTCGCTTGCAGAACATTCCCAATTAAATTCAAGTTTTCAAGCTGTTGATCTGTTAGTACGTTGGATGGCGTGCTTCCTACAGCAGCTGTAATCGTACCTATGGCCTGGATCCATGAACCAAACACAGCTTTTTGTTCATCGCTCATTTTGTGATCACCTACTCTGCATTTTCCATAAGTGTTTCATCTTACTAAGATATGCAGAAGATTAAGTCATGCACGTTTATTCGTTTAAATTGGCACTTGTCCTGCTTTTTAAATTGGAAAAAGAGTTGTTAGATAAGTTCAGTCCGGAAACGTTTGCGACCATATTCACTCCGTATCGGCCATTTTCTAAAGAGTTGTTGGAAATGGTTATATCTCTGAACTGGCTTTTACCGTCGACCCCTTTATTAATCCGAATTAAATCGGAGCTTTGAGATACTGACCCATTTGCAATGGAGTTATTCTTTACAGCTACATGATTTCCGCCTGCGATATCGATGGCTGCAGAATAGCTGCCAGGTCCCGTAATTGTATTTTTTTCAACAGTTACATGATTGGCATAAACAGAAATGGCAGACCACATATCATAGGTTTTGTCTTCTTTATAGGTATCATAAAAATTATCTGACATAAAGCTATTATGAATTCGGTTATCTTTAATAACGGCTCCAGGTGATTGAATTTTGATGGCGCGTTTATGGTTTTTCTCGAACGTATTCCCTAGAATGTTAACATCGACGTTCTCTTTAAAACCTTGTACGACAATACCATCTCCATCGTCTTTTGGACCAATTTTCAAAATTGATGAGTTTTGAATCGTGATATTCTTGCTGCCCGCCTGCGTTTCAAGAGCAGGGCTGATTAAAATTCCGCGTGCAACTTTATGATTCCAGCCAACATGTGATGAAATATTTTTTGCGAAAACATCTTCAATAATCAATTCATCCATCATCACGTTTTCTACACCGCCTTCTATCCGAATGCCAATGGGGGTAGAGTGCGAATAAGGCTTAGATGATGGCTGGCCAAAATGCTTGAATTCTGCTGAATGAATACTCACGTTTTTGCTTCCGTTCATTACGGTTAATCCGCGTAATACAAAGCCGCTGCCATCAAAGGCGAGATCCCTGATGGTAATGTTTTCACCGTAAGCTCTTAGAAGTGTATATCCTTCCTTATTGGCTTTAATAATAGCTTTCGATCCATAGACATCTGTATTTCCTTTTATAGTAAGTGTGTCAGAAACAGAATACGTACCTTCCGGGAAAAAGATCTTTTTATTTTTCCCTTTATACAAAGCTTTTTTAATAGCAGACGTGTCATCCGTCACACCATCGCCTGCTGCTCCAAAATCCTTTACGTTTAATATCTGATTATCTGCACCAATTGAATTTGAAAGTCCCAGAAAAGTTAAAAGTAACATAGCAACCATTATAGCTGTTTTTTTAAGAATCATGAAATGTCCCTTCTCATTAAGAATAATTCGTACAACTAAAGTATCGGTTTCTTTTTACCTATTTTTAACTCATTATCAAAATTTTAATAAATTATTAGGTATTTTGTAGTTATCAGTTATTAAGTAGTTTTAATCGGTGAGCCCTCCTGTTAAAATTAGGGAGATGCAATACATATGAGAAAGGGTGAAAAGCTATGTTTAAGAAATTTGCTTCTGACGCATTAGGTTTATCTGATATTGGGACGATTATCAGTCCGGCTGATTATGACAAAACAGATGCTGATGATTATGTGATGCACGAGGATAATGAAAAGATTTACTTTTTAATCAAGACAAAGGCTGACGAATACTGCTTTACAAATTTGGCTTTTATCCATGTAGATGGTGCAAATGCCGTTTCATCTAAAAGAACGCTCAAGCGCTATACGTATGCACAATATAAATTTTCAAACGTTATGCTTGAAACAGCCGGTAAAATCGATATGGATGTTGAAATTAAATTCAGCCTAGGCAATCAAACGTTCGACATTGATGTAAGAAAAGATCAGATTGAACAGTTAAAAGATCTCTATAAATCTCTTCTTCGCATTGCTGAAACAACGCACGAAAATGCCATCTACATCGATATGGCATCACAAAGTCTTGATAAAGCTGTAAATGTACTTCAGAACTCAAGAACAGATGATAGCAAGTTAGCAGATACATACAGAGATTTGACTGACTTTGGCTTTACATGGATGACGTCTGTCCGTGAGCAATACCACATTAAAGATTTCGGCGAAGTGTTCGAAAAATATATTAATAACTAAATAGAATTCGGAAGGAAGAGTCTGTTCATCTGAGCAGGCTTTTTTATATTATGAAAAAACTGGATTTTAATAATGAAATAAGTTATTCTGTGACTATATAAATAATATAGTCACATCGATTCCAAAAGGGAGTGAAGAAATGCCAAGAGCGTTTACTGATGAGGAAAAACAGAGAATTAGGCAAACTCTAATTAAAAAAGGGAAAGAATTGCTTGCCAATCACGGGATCCGTAAAACAAATGTTGAAGATTTGACAATTGCTGCTGGTATTTCAAAAGGAGCTTTTTATAAATTTTATCCTTCGAAAGAAGCGTTGTTTTTTGAAATTCTGGAGGGGCTTGAAAATGATATGCGTACAGCATTTTTCAGTGAATTTCTTGTTCCGGGCCTTACACCAAGGGAGAGCTTTCAATCAAAGATGCACAGAGTTCTCAGTTTTATTGAAGAAAATCCTTTAATGGGAAAAATGAATTCGGAGGAAATGAATCATTTGCTTCGAACCTTGCCCAAGGAAATGTTGGAGGCTCATTCAAAAAATGATGATCGGGAATTGAGTGCTTTCGTGAAGTCGTGGAAAGACGAGGGTTATTTGCGGGATTTTGATCAGGAGACAGTGGCGGCATTTCTGAAAAGTATGTTTATACTTGCCTTGCAAAAGCAGGAAATTGGACCTGAGTACGATCGGATGATGAAGATGATGATTGATATGGCAGGTCAATATTTGATCAGAGACTAGGGGGGAGGATTAATATGAAGAATCAGCGCAAGTGGTATCGCATGTGGAAGGTTCTTTCCTTGGCATTTTCAGTATTGATTCAAGTTTATTGGTATCGAATTTTAAGAAAACCAGAGTCAGAATGGGAGAAGTTATGGGAAAATATTGGCTGTCGTTTTCGTCAAACTCTATTTGAATTGGAAGGTTTGCTGATTAAGGTGGGCCAGCTTCTAAGCATTCGTGCTGACCTCCTCCCGAAAGGTTTTATTAAACAAATTCAGGATTTAGTTGATCAAGTGCCTCCATCGTCATGGGAGGAAATGAAAAATGTTATGGAAAAAGAGTGGGGTGGCCCGATTGAAAATACGCTTCAACTTATTGATCCAAAGGCAGTGGCATCCGCATCTATTGGAGAGGTTTTTCGCGGAAAGTTAAAAGATGGGACAGATGTAGCCATAAAAGTGATGCGCCCAACGATAAGATCGATTGTAAAAGTTGATTTCCGTTCACTCTCAATCATTATCTGGTTTGCCCATTACCTAGCCCCTGTACCTAAAGGTTTTATTGACTTTAGGCTGCTGTATAAAGAGCTCAAGCATGTGATAGGAAGAGAATTGGATTTTATGATAGAAAAGGATTCAGCGAAACGCTTTCGGGAACGTTTTAAAAGCTTTGAAAAGCTGAAGATTCCATATATCTATGAGGAATTGAGCACCCCTGAAGTTTTAGTGATGGAATGGGTTGATGGTGTTAGGATAACGAATGTTGAGTTTATCAAAGAGCATCACATTGATCAATCGGAACTGGCTGAAAATCTATTTCGGATTTTTTTACCGCAGTGGCTGGAAGCTGGAATCTTTCATGCAGATCCACACGCGGGAAATGTGCTTCTGCAGGAGGATGGGACAATTGTTCTTCTGGACTTCGGAATGATAGGGGAGATTACGAAGAAAGATGCAAAGCATTTTCAGGAATTGCTGGGAGCGGTGTTAATGAAAAATGATAAAAAAGCAGCGGATGTTCTTGCAGAATTGGAGTTCATATTGCCGCAGGCAAATCCAGGAATCATTGAAAAGGTGCTTGAAGAAGCGTTATCACTTGATCTTTCACAATTGAAGCAGCTTGATATGATTGCGTTAAAAAAAGAAATGAACGATATGGTAAAGGCGCTTCCCATCCAGGTCCCTACTCGTTTTGTTTTTTTAGGCCGTTCCTTTGTGACCATTGAAGGGATGATTCACACAATATGTCCAGAAAAGGAAACACTTGAAGTGATTAAGCCCGCTTTTCTTCATTGGCTGAAGAGCAGTGACACGAATAAGTGGAAGCTGCTGATAAATTGGCTTTATTCCCAGCCCATCTTTCATGCAGTGCCTAAACTGCTTAATTCGTTCCAGCCATCAAAGGAACATCAGCAGCGAAGAGAGTTTGAATTCGCCATATTTGAAAATCAAAAGAAATTCACGATATATTTTGGACTGCTTGGTATGGCAGGATCCTTTTCATCCATGCATGTGCAAAACGAGAGCCTTCTTTATATTTCAGCTGGAGTTGCAGGACTTTCAGCTTTCGCCTATTTTTACACTTCTATGAAGGAAAGAAGATGGCTGAAAATGAATTTTATGGGTCAAAAATAGTGGCTAATCTAAAAGACTTGCTTATATAGGCAAGTCTTTTTATAGCAAAATATGGCGATTGATTGAACGCAGGCGTTCTTAATCTGAAAATAGAAGCATTCATAGTTGCTTATTGGTTTTGATTTCCTGTAAATTGATGGGTAACTAGTTTTTATTATGAATTGAAAAGGTGATCGTTTGAAAATAAATTCAGCGAAGTTTATTGCCCTCCTTTCCGTTTTATCGACTGTTTTATGGGTTGTTGGCTTAGCATGGACGATTAATAATTATTTTTTCAGCAAGTCTGATAGTGCCATTAAATCAGACACATCTGATATAGCTGAAGTAAATGATTCAGGAGACTATCAAATTATAGCCCTTGGAGATTCATTGACGCGGGGAACAGGTGACCAATCAGGTAAAGGTTATGTGGGTTATTTAATGGATGATCTTAAGGGAAAAACAAAACAGGATATCAGGCTTTCTAATTTAGCAATTAAAGGACAAGTCTCAGCACAGGTTGTCGAACAGCTTCAGAAGCCTGAGATTAAGAGACAGGTCAGCACCGCGGACGCAGTTGTAATGACCATCGGGGGAAATGACTTATTTCAGGGCGGCCGAGCACTGGAGAATTTGTCATCTGCTGAAAACGATCAAGTTAAAGCAAGATACTTAGAGAACTTAGATAAAATCATTCAAGAAATCCGGAATGCAAATCCGGAAGCAATGATTTATCATGTCGGCCTCTATAATCCGTTCAACGACCTTGATGATGCAAAAACGACTTCTGCTATTGTTCGTCAGTGGAATTTCGAATCAGCAGAAATAGCTGCGGGATATCCAAAGGTCATTATGGTTCCTGTCTTTGATTTGTTTGAGCAGAATGTAAACAATTATTTATTCAGCGATAAGTTTCATCCGAATTCAGAAGGCTATAAGCTTATTGGAGAGCGTTTGTCATCTTTGATCGTGTTTAGTGAGGAGGGGAATCAGGATGACTAATATACAAGGAACATTAATAGTAGAAAATTTGCGAAAGTCGATTCGGAAAAAAGAGATTATCAAGGACATCTCGTTTCAGCTCCAGCGGGGAGAAGTGTTTGGTTTTCTAGGTCCTAACGGCGCAGGTAAAACGACAACAATCCGAATGCTGGTCGGCCTGATTAAACCAACATCAGGCAAAATTTCGATTTGCGGTCATGACCTGAAATCTGATTTTTCAAAGGCTATTGCGAACATCGGCTGTATTGTAGAAAATCCCGAGCTTTACCCTTACTTGAGCGGACTTGAGAATCTTCATTATTTCTGGAGAATGGTGCCGGGTATTCCAAAGGAACGAATTGATGAGGTAGTAGAACTTGGTGGTCTGCAAAATCGAATTGGGGATCGGGTCAGCACATACTCCTTGGGAATGCGCCAGCGTCTAGGGATTGCACAAGCTTTAATAGGAAGGCCTAAAGTGCTGATTTTGGATGAGCCGACAAATGGTCTTGATCCTGTAGGAATAAGAGAGATGCGCGAATTTATCCGTTTCTTAGCTGAAAAAGAAGGACTTAGTGTGCTCGTTTCCTCACATCTGCTCAGTGAAATTCAGTTAATGTGTGACAGAGTCGCCATTATTTCTAAGGGAGAGATTCTTAAAGTCGACACTGTTGAACATCTTCTTTCTGAAAAAGAACGGGTCATTTGGAAACTGGATCCGCTTGAAAAAGGGAGAGCCATTTTAGAAGCAGAAACAACACTTGTGGATGAAGCTGCTGGCAGGCTTATTACTTATAATGAAGAAGAAAAAATCCCTTTGTGGAATGAAAAGCTAGTGAAGGCAGGGGTAAAGGTGAAAGAAATTCAAACAAAGCTGCCTACACTTGAAGATTTATTTATCGAGCTAACTGAGGGTGAGACCATTGATTAACCTTGTCTATAATGAAATGATTAAAATTGTCCGGAAAAAGCGTCTTTTTATTATTATTGCAATTGTTGCTGTCCTTGTAGCTCTTTTTACATATGCACAAATGAGAGAGGCAAAAACGCTGCAGGAAGAGTTGGGTACAAGTGACTGGCGAACACAGCTGCAGCAGGAAATTATTAATGGCCAAAACCGGTTAAGCTCAAGCGGAATTTCAGCTGAGTGGAAAAAATTCCTGCAAATTCGAATGGAACAGCAGCAGTATTACCTCGACAACGACATTAATCCAAGTGCTCCAGGGGCCCCAACCTTTATGCGAATGTTTGTTGAAAATTCAATTAATCTCTTACTTCCGCTGATGGTCATGGTCGTTGCAGCAGACCTCGTATCCTCTGAAGCCAACAGGGGTACAATCAAGCTGCTCCTGACAAGGCCGGTTAAAAGGTGGAGGATTCTTCTAAGCAAATATATTACGTTAATCCTCTCTGTTTCATTCATCGTCTTGTCGGTCGGAGTGCTATCGTATCTTATTTCTGGCACTATCTTTGGCTACGGCGGGTGGACAATGCCGATTTTAACCGGGTTTACGGTGCAGGGAGAAGAGCTGATTACCGATCAGGTTCGCTTAGTTGAACAGTGGCAATATGTATTAATGGAGTTTGGCTTAGTCTGGTTCGTCGCACTTGTCATTGGGACGTTAACATTCACGCTGTCTGTGCTGATGAGAAGCACCGCATCCGTCATGGGAGTAATGCTTGCAGCTTTGATTTCAGGAGCGATCTTGGCGAACATGGTCTCATCTTGGGAATCAGCGAAGTACTTCTTTATGGTCAACTTAAGACTTACCGATTATGTCAGCGGAATGGCACCGCCGATTAATGGAATGACTCTTGGTTTTTCGATGAGCGTACTCGCCATTTGGGCAGCAGCTGGTTTAGTTGTTTCATTCTTTGTTTTTTCGAGAAGAGATATTTATTAGCGGGAAGACCTGACGAGGTCTTTCCGTTTTTTGCTTAGGCCGGAAAAATTCATTTTTTGGCCGGAAAAAACATGAAATCGGCCGGAATGTTACTGTTTTTGGCCGGAATATCGCAAGGATCGGCCGGAAAAACTTAAATTTTGGCCGAATCAAAGTATGAGGTAAATAAAGGAGGTTGTTTTTATGTGCCGAAGTATATAGATGGCCAATTAGGAGGAGATCAATTGATCGTAAAAGCACATCCAGCGTCAGTATATATTCAAAAATTTGAAGCTTTATTAAGAAGACTGCCAGCTTCACATTCTAAAAGAAAGCGGGTCGAAGAAAATTTAGCCAAAAGGATGGCTGGAGATAGAGGAGAAAAGCAATTGACTTTCATTTAAGTTATTTGAATGAGAAAGACTATTACATTTTTTATGATATACGACTATTTGATGGTTCTCACTATTTTCAAATTGATACTCTTATCCTGTCAAAGCGATTTATTGTCATTTTAGAAGTGAAGAATATTATGGGAAAGCTGTATTTTGATTCGGATTTTAACCAGCTTATTCGTACCCTTGATGAGAAAGAAGAACCCTTTCCTGATCCAATTTTACAAGTAGAACGCCAAAGTCTTCAATTTAAGAAATGGTTGGGAAGACATATCAAAAAATATATTCCAATAGAAACACTTGTTGTCATTAGTACCTCTCGTGCAATTCTCCAAACTAATCCTCAGAATAAAAACATTTATCAAAAAGTGCTCCTAAGTACAAAGCTTCCATTAAAAATTGATTCATTTAATAGGAATCATCAAAAAGAATTAATAAGTACAAAACAACTGGAAAAAATTTCTGAGAATATTTTGGAAGGTGACACACCTTTAGAAATTGATGTTTTAGAGCATCTGAAGATTTCGAAGAATGAACTATTAAGAGGAGTACAATGTGCAAAATGTTCGCTGATAAGCATGTATCGAATAAGAGGCAAATGGAAATGTTCAGAATGTCACTTTATTTCTAAAGACGCCCATATTTAATCATTAATTGATTACAGCTTGCTTTTTGAGACATCAATAACAAATAAAAAAATGAGAGAGTTCCTGAATCTAGAATCTAGTAATATATCAAAAAAAATACTCGCTTCACTGAATTTAACTCATTTAGGAAATACAAAAGACCGATTCTACAATCTCTCAAACCTCCAAAAAAAGCACCCGCAATAGCGGGTGCAAAATGAGAATAAAATGGAGAACGAATTGTAAAACATTTGCTTCAAAATAAAATTAAGCTTTTTGCGGAACCGGTAAGCCTAATCCCTCAGCAATACGCTGTCCAAACTCTGGATCTGCTTTATACAGATGCGCAATTTGGCGCAGTTTGATTTCTTCTTTTGTAACAGGAGTTATGGCTTCAACGTAGTTTTGTACAAGACGAGCGCGTTCTTCTTCACTTAGTAAGCGATAAAGATCTCCAGGCTGAGTGTAGTGATCGTTATGATCGTAAGAAACGCTGTCAGCCACACCTTGAACAGGGTAAGCAGCCTGTTTGTTTTCAGCTGATTCTGCTGGGCCGCCGTAGCTGTTTGGCTCGTAGTATACAGAGCCGCCGCCGTTGTTGTCAAAGCGCATTTGACCGTCGCGCTGGTAGTTGTTTACTTCATTTTTCGCACGGTTAATTGGCAATGCCTGATGGTTCGCACCTACACGGTAACGGGCTGCATCATGGTAGGCAAATAAACGGCCTTGAAGCATTTTGTCTGGAGATACGTCGATTCCAGGTACGAGTGTTCCAGGTGAGAATGTTGCCTGCTCGACTTCCGCAAAATAGTTTTCGGGATTGCGGTCGAGTACCATTCGGCCAACCTCGATTAACGGATAGTCTTTTTGAGACCATACTTTTGTAACATCGAATGGATCAAAGCGATATGTGTCGGCATCTTCTAAAGGCATAATTTGTACATACATTTTCCATGCAGGGAAATCGCCTTTCTCAATTGCATTAAATAGGTCTTCTGTATGGTAGTCTGGGTTTTCTCCAGCAATTTTTGCAGCCACTTCAGGAGCCAGGTTTTTAACGCCTTGTTCTGTTTTGAAGTGATATTTGATCCACACGCCATCGCCTTCAGCGTTTGTCCATTTGAATGTATGACTTCCGAATCCATGCATATGACGGAATGTAGCAGGAATTCCGCGGTCAGACATTAAAATAGTAACTTGGTGAAGTGATTCAGGTGATAGTGACCAGAAATCCCAAACTGCATCAGGATTTTTCAAATGTGTTTGTGGATGACGCTTTTGAGTATGAATGAAATCAGGGAATTTAATCGCATCGCGAATGAAGAAAACAGGTGTGTTGTTTCCGACTAAGTCATAGTTTCCTTCTTCTGTATAGAACTTCAATGCAAAACCGCGCGGGTCGCGAACCGTATCAGAAGAGCCGTTTTCTCCAGCTACTGTTGAGAAACGAACGAACATCGGTGTACGTTTGCCTACTTCTGATAAAAAGTTAGCTTTTGTATATTGTGTAAGGTCATTTGTTACTTCAAAATAACCGTGTGCTCCTGCACCTTTAGCATGAACGACGCGCTCAGGCACACGTTCTCTGTTGAAATGAGCAAGTTTTTCTAAAAGGTGGACATCCTGAATTAATGTTGGACCGCGAGAACCGGCTGTTATTGAATTTTGGTTATCCCCAACTGGTGCACCCCAACTGGTTGTAAGATTTTTTTTATCATTAATCATAAAACGAATCACCTCATAGTTTAATAATTTTTAACCCATTTACAATGATAACATCTCTCAGTAAAAAATCAATACTATTTTATAATTATTATAAATAAATAGGTATTAAAATAAATTGAATAATCAATATAGTAATAATTTCGGGATTTCACTCTTTATTACCTTCTTCACTTGCGCACTTTCTGAAAAAAACCTTTAAATTGAAGCGGGCGCACTCTTGTTTTTTTATGTGATAAACTAAAGAAAAAAGAAAGGATCCAAAGTGTATGAAAGAATCAGGACATCAACCGACAGTTGATTCCAAGTATATTCAGCAGCATCTGGCTAATGAAAGAACCTACTTAGCCTGGATCAGAACTGCGATTTCACTTGTTGGAATTGGGTTTGTGGTGGTGAATTTACATTTCACAATTCAAGAGAAGATTAGTCTGCTTGCTGATCAAACTGCTATTTTAATTGGGGCGATCGCATTTATACTCGGGATTCTCACTGTCCTTTTTTCAACTATGGAATATAAGAAAAAAATGGTGCAGATTAATACACAGACATATAAAGCGCCCTTTAATCTTGTTCTCCTTCTTTCCATTTCAATAACACTGGTTATTTTGATTATGGGTTTTTTATTTTTAGTTTACATTTGGAATACGTTTGTATAAGCAATCCGCATTCAGGATTGCTTTTTTTAATGAAAAATTAAGGGTATGTGAACCATAAATATATCTTGCAAATGGTTCGATAATTTGAAATAATACATATATGAACATATACTCATATATTGAGTTTTAAGGGGGATGAAAATGGGACATTCACATAATCATCACGGTCATGATGGGCATCATCACCATCATACAAGCAATAAAAAAGCCCTGTTGCTGGCTTTCGCAATTATCACAGTTTTCATGATAGTTGAAGTAATTGGCGGATTGATGACAAATAGTTTGGCTCTTTTATCAGATGCGGGCCATATGCTCAGTGATGCGGCAGCGTTAGGTTTAAGTTTTCTTGCGTTAACCTTCGGGGCAAAAGGAGCATCTGCGTCTAAAACGTTTGGTTATAAAAGGTTCGAGATTCTGGCAGCCTTCATTAATGGCATTACTCTAATCGTGATTTCGCTCTATATTTTTTGGGAAGCGTATCAGCGTTTTGTAGATCCGCCTGAGGTGATCAGTTCCGGTATGCTCTTGATATCAAGCATTGGACTTGTCGTTAATATCGCTGCCGCTTTCATTCTTATGCGCGGGGACAAGGATGAAAATCTGAATGTAAGAAGCGCTTTTCTGCATGTGATTGGGGATATGCTTGGATCAGTCGGTGCAATTATCGCAGCTCTTTTAATTATGTTCTTCGGATGGGGGTACGCAGATCCGATTGCAAGCATCATTGTGGCGGTGTTGATTATTATCAGCGGACTCCGGGTAACGAAAGATTCTTTTCATATTTTAATGGAGGGTGTGCCTGGAAATTTAGATACCAAGGATATTCGTGAATCTCTGTTAACGATGGAAGAAGTTTGCGATGTCCACGATCTCCATGTATGGTCGATTACTTCCGATTTTCCTGCATTAAGCTGCCATTTAGTAGTTGTTGAGAGCGGGCGAAATCAGCAGGAATTGTTAAAAAAAGCGAATATGATTCTGCATGATAAATTTGGACTTCATCATACAACGATTCAGATTGATGTAAAAGACTCAGCCTGCTGCAAAGATGATCACTGTAATTAAAAAAAGAGGTATTTGTGTTTGGAAGATGGTTACAAGCACTGCATAACGTATGAAATCTGACAGTAATTGTCTGAGCGGTCACAAACGAGGTTGAGCGGTCAGAAACAGGGAACGAAAGGTCACAAATAAAGGGCGAGCGGTCAGAAAAGGGGCCCGAGCGGTCAAACCAATGAATCACGGCTATCAAAGTTAAAGAAAGAGTGTTCTGTTGCTAGAAAAAGAGGTATTTGTGTTTAGAAGATGGTATTCCTCACTTCATACCGTGTGGAAATCTGACAGTAATTGTCTGAACGGTCACAAACGAGGTTGAACGGTCAGAAACAGGGAACGAACGGTCATAAATTAAGGGCGAGCGGTCAGAAAAGGGGCCCGAGCGGTCAAACAATTGAATCACGGCTATCACAGTCAAAGAAGGAGTGCAATATTGCTAGAAAAAAAGAGACGAATTTTCGTCTCTTTTTTTGTGTGTGCCAGACAAGTCCATCATTATGGAAAATTGATAAAAGTTAAAAACTGGTTAATAAGTTCTGCATTTCGGTTGAAGATCGGTTCTGCTTTTCGTAGTATCCAGCTCCACCGCCTAACTCCTCGGTCAGAACGGATCTGCCAGTAAAGTCAAACCCGGACTTTTCTGTCAGTTCCTTTTCTGCCTTTCGGAGCTAAACAGGCGGTTCCGCTTTTCTCCCTTAATGCCTTGCATGTTCAATGGTTTGTTTTAATAGTCCGATTACATGTTCATCATCATGTGAATAATATAAAGTTGTCCCTTCGCGGCGGAAGGTAACGAGGCGAATGTTTTTTAGAAATCTAAGCTGATGGGACACTGTTGATTGAAGCAGGGATAATGTTTCAGCGATTTCATTGACGGATCGTTCGCCTTGCGTCAGCAGATTTAAAATGCGGAGTCGAGTTGGATCTGATAAAGCTTTGAAGGTCTGGGAAGTGATAAAGAGTGTTTCCTCATCCAAATC
The DNA here is from genome assembly GCF_014235785.1 of Bacillus sp. PAMC26568. Taxonomy (GTDB): domain Bacteria; phylum Bacillota; class Bacilli; order Bacillales; family Bacillaceae; genus Bacillus_P. Next base: position 516,736 of record NZ_CP060137.1, read on the forward strand.
ATGAAACCCATCAGTTTCTTGCTTTTCTTTTTTCATCTTGAATCTCCTTCTGCCTTAAAGTATTGCTTTTATTATAGGAAAGATTGTCTGTTTATACAAACATTCACTTGAGAAACTGCATTTTTATGTTTTTTTGAATTAGTGTAAGGTTTATTAACATTAAATAATAAAAATTTTTAGAAAATTGGTTGACTAACGAAAAAATTCCGATAAAATAAAGATAAATAAATTCATGTTATATTTTATAACATACAATGTTATAAGATGAGCAATTAGGAGGACGCTAAAAATGGATTCAATATATCTATTAAATAGCTTATGGGTAGTTCTGGGCGCTATTTTAGTCATTTTCATGCAAGGCGGTTTTATCTTACTTGAAGCTGGTTCAACCCGAATGAAAAATGCCGGTCATATCGCCGGTAAAACAATTTTTACGTTTGGATTGGCATCACTTGTGTTTTGGGCGGTAGGTTTTGGATTTATTTTCGGAGACAATGCAAATTTCCTTGTCGGTTTATCTCATTTTTTCTATTCAGGCTATGAATTGGAAGGGATGAATCTTTCTTCATCGGTGTTCTTTTTGTTTCAGCTTGCTTTTGCAGGGATAGCGATAACGATTGCACTTGGGGGATTTGCAGAACGTGCGAAGCTATCAATCTACCTTGTCTTCACTGTTCTATTTTCAGCGCTGGTTTATCCGGTAGTTGCACATTGGATTTGGGGCGGCGGCTGGCTTGCGGAGCATGGAAAACAGGATTTTGCTGGTTCGACGGTTGTTCATTTAACAGGGGCAATGGCAGCATTTGCGGCGACCATTTTATTGAAGCCGAGAATTGGAAAATTCAATCAGGATGGCTCTGCAAATAACATATTTGGTCATAATCAGGTTTTTACAGCTTTAGGTGTTTTAGTGCTTTGGATCGGCTGGTTCGGATTCAATGCAGCAAGCACACTTGGCGTGGATAATGGATTTTTCGGATATGTTGCACTGAATACTAATCTTGCAGCAGCAGCCGGAGCTGTGGCGGCTCTTCTTATTTCCTGGGTGGTGCTAGGGAAATCTGACGTTCCAACAATGCTGAATGGTGCATTGGCAGGACTTGTGGCTATTACTGCTTCATGTGCGTTTGTTGATACGTGGGCAGCTGTTCTTATCGGGTTTATTGCTGGAATTCTGGTTTTCTATAGTGTGAGATTCTTCGAGAAGAGAAAAATAGATGATCCGATCTACGCTTTATCTGTTCATGGAGCAGCTGGAGTTTGGGGTACGATTTCAACAGGTTTCTTCGCAACACCTGAACTTGCAACAGTCGGGAAGCCAGGTTTGTTTTACGGCGGAGGATTTGATCAGTTAGGTGTTCAGATTATGGGGGTAGGAGTATCTGGCACGTATGCTTTTATTGTGTCATTTATTATCCTGGCAGCAGCTAAAAAGCTCTTGAACGGGCTTCGGGTAACTGAAGAAGAAGAAATTATGGGTCTTGATATGAGTGAGCATGGAAGTTATGGCTATCCTGAAGTATTCTTATCAAAAGAGGATAAGATCAGCTCTTAATTTGCGGGGGCTAGAGGGATGTGCGGGAAATGAGAGAAACCTATGAATCGATTCGAGAATGGAAAGATGATGAGATAAAAAAACACACATCTGATACACATTCTTTAAATCAATTCCATGATGAAGTCATGCGTGCGGTTTTTAATGTATCTCTGCAAAAAATGAAAGAGGAAAAAGGGAATCCTCCTTCAGCCTATACGTGGTTTGTGATGGGAAGTGCAGGGAGATTTGAGCAGGGGGTCATCAGTGATCAGGATCATGGAATGGTTTACGAGGAAGAAGGAATGGATGCTGATAGCTATTTTCTGGCACTTGGAAAAGAAGTATCTCTTGGGCTGCATGTGACGGGTTATCCTTACTGCGAGGGAAAGGTCATGAGCTCCAACCCGATTTGGTGCAAATCGCTTAAAGCCTTTGAAAAACAGCTTTTCAATTGGATGGATGAGGTCAGCTTTGAGTCCATGAGGTATTTGCAGATCTTTGTTGATGCAAGAGCATTAGCGGGTGAGGAAGAGTTTATCACACATTTAAAAAGTGTCATAGACGATTGCCGGAAAAAGTCTCCGAAGCTATTAAAGCGATTTATGGATAACATCATGCACATCAAGCCTTCAGTCGGTCCGCTGGGTCAAATTTTCACAGAAAGCAACGGTCCTTATCAGGGTTCTCTTCATTTAAAGCAGGCAGCCTTTTTGCCGTATGTTAATGCGATTAGGATTTTGGCGGTTAAAGAAGGAGTTTTAGCTGCTTCAACGCTCGACCGGATACAAGAGCTTAGCAAAGATGCATTTTATAAAAAAGAATTAAGCGAATTTAAAGAGAGTTTTACGCATTTGCTGCAGTATCGAATGTCAAATTTAAAGAGAATAGAAGAATACGATGATGTTCATTACCTTCCCATTCAGAAGCTCAGCCGTGAGGAGAAAAAAGAAATAAAAACCATTCTGAAGAACGGGAAAAAGCTGCATCACTTTGTTCAAGGCATCATTGAAAAGGGTGTTCATAAATGAAATCGAATCCATTCATTCATTTTATAAGAGAGGTGCATGGGAAGTTTCAAACGAGTGTATTTGGGGCGGTTCAAAATGGACAAAATTCTCAGCAAATCGCCTTCATGCGCCAGCTTCAGCGTGAAATGAAAGCAGAGGAGACGTTATCGATACCATTAGACGATCTGAATGTCGTTGTATTTGATATCGAAACGACTGGCTTTTTTCCAGAGCAGGGGAATGAAATCATCTCGATCGGAGCAGTAAAAGTGAAAGGGCGTCACCTTCAGGAGGAGGATATTTTCTATTCGCTTGTCAGGTATGAAAATAGGCTATCAGACGAAATAAGTGAACTGACAGGAATCAGTAATGAAGATTTAAAGGACGCTCCGCCTCTTGAAGAAGCATTGATTCAGTTTTATCAATTTGTAAAAGGCGACACTCTTGTTGCCCACCATTCTTCACATGAAAAAAACTTTATGCAGCATGCAAGCTGGAAGCTGTTTCGGGCACCTTTTAAGCACCGGATTGTTGACACTTCTTTTTTATCCCGCATTGCAGAGCCGAATGCGGAATATGTAAGGCTTGAAGATTGGTGTGAGCATAAAGAGATACCCGTTGTAGATCGTCATCATGCATTGGGAGATGCGATTTTGACCGCGAAACTTTGGTGTAAATATGTGGATGAGGTTAAGGGGCAGGGCTGCAGGAATTTGAGAGATATTTATGAGAGAATTGCCATCATGTAAAGAGAAGCATTACTTCGGGTTAAAGGAGTAATGTTTTTTTGTGGAAATAGGGTTCAATCCTGTCAATATAAGGGTAAGGGAGAATATAGACCAATGAAGTCAAGGGGGATATAGTGTGAAGCAGGCGATGTTAATTGTTAATCCATCTTCAGGCAAGGAAAAGGGGATTGAATATACAGATTACGCTTTAGATACAATGAGAAAAATGGGATACGAAACGGAACTGAGAGAAACAAAGGGTGCGGGAGATGCGATGCATTTTGCTCGTGAAGCATGTGATCGCAAGCTTGATTTTGTTGCGGCGATGGGCGGTGATGGAACGATAAACGAAGCAATTAATGGAATGGCTGAGCAAGAGCATCGCCCGTTATTCGGCTTAATTCCGCTTGGTACAGTTAATGATTTTGCCAGAGCGCTGAATATTCCCTTAGATCCCGAAGAAGCAATTGCCATTTTAGAGCATCAGCATTCAAGAAGAATTGATGTTGGAAAAATAAATGACCGTTACTTTATAAATATCGTAGCTGTAGGAGCTTTAGCTGAAGCATCGTTTTCCACCCCTGTTGAACAAAAAACAAAACTTGGTCCACTAGCTTATATCCTAGAGGGTTTGAAGAAGATGAAGGAGAAGCAGCCTTTCGAACTTAGGGTTCAGTCTGACGAAGGTGTCTGGGAAGGTGAGGCGCTGCTGATGCTTGTTGCACTCACAAATTCTGTGGGCGGCTTTGAAACCATTGCTCCTGAAGCAGAGGTGAATGATGGAAAGCTTCATGTCATGATCATAAAGGACATTGCCTTGCCTCAATTTCTGCTGCTGCTTCCTAAAATCATGACCGGAGATTTTAGCAAAAGTGAACATGTTGAGTATTTAAAGGTACCATATCTTGAAGCGTCGTCCACTTATAAAATGATTGCGAACATAGACGGGGATGAAGGGAATAAACTTCCTATAAAAGCAGAAAATCTTAATAGGCACTTTGAAATTTACGTTCCAAAAGAACAATAGGAGGCATGTTTTATGAATTTGACGCTGACAGAGCAGGCAAAAGAAAAACTCCGTGAAATCCCTGGTGATAAAATGATTCAATTATCTTTTGACAGAGGAAGCTGTGATATCGTGAACACGCTGTATGAGATGAAGGTCATTAATATCAGAGAAACAGAATCCTATGAAAAGATCATTCAGTCTAATCAGCTCGATTTCATCGTGGATGATGATTTTGAAGATTCGTATGATCATGAATTGACGATTGATTATAAAAACAACTTTTTTGTTTTCAAAAATAAGAATCAAACGTTTAATAACAGAATAGGGCTTCGATATGTTTGAGAGAAGGGTGAAACAATGCCTTTCTCTTTTTAATTAATGCAATTGCCAAAGACAGCTAGAATCTTGATTTTGGTGTTCAAAATGCAGACTGGCGAGTGAAAAAACAGTTCTAGCTTGTTGGATGGGGAAATCGGCTTGTTGGAGAACTATTTTGGCTCGTTGGAATGGAATATCGGCTTGTTGGCAGTTTTGGAACAGAATATGATGTTCCAAACGGAATGAATATCAGCAGAAACTAGATGGAATGGCCAATTGCAGTTTGTATTTCAACTGGAAATGATTTAATTTCCGGTAAGGATAATAAGCGATCAGTCCGGCTCCGGAGGTTCAGCAGAAATAAATCTAGCTTTTCGGATAATAAGTCCGAAATCATCGTATTCTGGCTAGCCGATGCGAGAGACTCTGCCCGTTTTTTATTTAGTTAATGCTAATTCACAATGTTTTTTTAGCTGCTGCAGCAGCGACAGCGCCAATTTTTCTGTCAGCTTGCTTGATAGCCTTCCCATGATTTTTGCCATTGTGGATAAATAAATAACATCATAGGTTTGGGTAACATTTGTTTCACCTTGTAAATCCTCAAGCTGATAAGAAATGATCATCTTGAAAGCTTTTCCCTCCAATGAATAAGAGTATGTGGAAGGTTCTAGAGCGGACAAATTTTTCCCGTGAAAAGAAGTTCGCATCGCACCTTCTTTTTGCACTTGGACAAAAGCTGCACCCTCCTTTTTTTCTTCTGCAGGCTGTTCGTATTGAATCTTTTCAATTTCCTTCGTCCATGACTCGCGTGCGGAAGGGGTTGAAATCTGTTCAAAAACAAATCCAATAGGTGCTCCAATAATGACTGTATGACTCAAGATAGATAATCCTCCCATTTTTTTGAATGAAGAGCTTGCTCTAAATTCAAAAGTGCTGATGTTTCTAATCGTTTTATTTCCTCAATTAATCCAGCCAGGTGGAAAAATAGCTCCTTGCGAACGGCCTCTGAAAACTCGAGATGTTCACTAGCTTCTGCTTTTAAATCCAATATTTCTGCAGTCATTTTTTTATATTCTTCTAAGTTAAATCTCTGGCAATAAAAATACTCATTCAGCTCCTGAAATTTGTCTTTCATTAAGCGAAATTCAGGATAATCGCTGTTTAATGAATCCTCAGCAATTTGTCTCCAAATATGGCCTGACTTTTCGTATAGAGAGCTTGTCTCAGCTAATAGCGGCTCATTTATTAATGTACCGATCTGATGTAAAAACCTCGCGTATGAGCTGCGCAGCGCGTATCCATCTGTATTTTGTACAATCCAGTAATACGTATAATAAAGGGCATTCACAAGATGCTTCGTATTGTAGAATAGACGCCCGAAGCTTTGTTTGCTGGAAGATGTCAAACTTGTCATCCACCTGTCCAATGCGGTGATTCCAAAATTGCTCATTCTCGGATTATGTGCACTTTTTATACTGGTTTCAATGCCAGCTCTGGCGGCAGCTGCTATTTTTTTAGCCGTCATTTCTTCAGCAGCACCTTTCAAGAAAATCGATTGATTTATCACCTTTCTTGTTGCGAGGTGATCCCGTCCTAAAATGAGGTCTTCAATTGATATTTCAAGCGGTTCCTCTTTTCGTAATGCGATTTTGACAAGTCCTGTATTTGTATTGATTTCTAGAACGAGACCATACGTTTGATAGCCATTTTTGGTAATCGTATTTCTTCGAAATACATCTTCATTAATTGCGACAATAACCGGGGTACCGTTTGAAACTTGCTTATAGAGCTGATCAAAAGCAGCTTTCCGGTCTTTCGTCTGCTTAACCGCAGGCTTTAAATCCAATGCTTTTAATACGCCGGAAATAAACGCTTCACTGCTTTCCCATAGTGCTCGCGTTCCAAGAAAAAAGCTGGAAAAGTCCTCTTGTTCATAAAAGAATGTAAAGTAGCCGTATCCAGCACCTCCGCCGATTCCAAGCAGCATTTCTTCTGAGAGGAGTTCATGTAAAGGTTCTTTTGAATGATGTTTCAGTAAATTTAATAGTGCACTTGTATCTGAGTGAAATCCCATTTTGTACCTCCGTAATGTTTGCTATTGCAAACTTTCTTTTACTATATCAACCTGTGTTTGCTATTGCAAACAAAATTTATTATATTTAATGATACAGGAGGGATCACGTTGAATATTGGAAAGTATGTAAAAGAGTTCAGACTGCAGAAAGGCTGGACACTAGCAAAACTCTCCAGTGAATCTGGAGTCTCTAAACCTTATCTTTCACAAATTGAGAATACGCCAAACAAACAAGTTTCCGCAGAGAAGCTTTATCAAATTGCAATTTCCCTTGAGGTAACAATGGGCCAGTTGATGGGAAAAGAAGTCGTGCTGAAACGCGAGGCAGATATTCCTCCAAGTCTGCTTTCTTTTGCAGAGAAAATAAATCTTTATGACGATCAAATTCAAATGCTGGCAAACATTAAATATAGAGGCAAGCAGCCATCTTCTGAAGAGGAATGGGAGAAGCTTTATTTGGCGATCAAAACGACAATTGAGAGTAAAGAGAATGGAATCTAGAGAACTAGCGTTTTCGCGTGCCGAAAAATTGATGGATCAATACTTTGGTTTTGGAGGATCTTTTCCTATCAATATGAAAATGCTCGCATCTATAGCTGGAATATCAGTCCAGGAAAAATTTATGCAGAATGATCAATCAGGCAAGCTTATAATTCAAGGCGGAAAACTAGTTGCTTTCGTGAATATTTTCGATTCGCCGCAGCGGCAGAATTTTACGATCGCCCATGAAATTGCTCATACGTTAATGGATGAATTTGATCATATACAATATAGAAAAAAAGCCGGCGTTCACAATGAATTGGAGATGCTTTGTGATGAAATAGCTTCAGAGCTATTGATACCATCGAATGAATTTAAGAACCAGCTGGAGAAACTTGGCGAAAATGCAGCTTCGTTTAAGCCGCTTGCCAAGTATTTTCATGCCTCATTAGAAGCCATTGCCGTTAAATTTGCAAACTGTGCTCAAAATCAAGATCGTGTCATTCTGATGATTACTGATTTTCATGGGACTAATCGAAAAGACTTAGCTATTGCCAGTGCGATTCCATTGAAGAATTGGGATATTTTCATTCCCCGAGGGCTGTCAATCGGGAGAGAATCTGCATTAATCGATTCTTTTTATCAAAACAAACCAATCGAGAAAAGAATGGCTCTCAATCTGGGCATTATTAAAGGAGACTATCTGATCGAAACGCTTCCTTCCAAATTTCAGCAAAGCGGAAAGCTTTATAATAAAGGGTATATTCTTATAACGAAATGAAAAAAGCTGATTATTGATCAGCTTTTTTCATTTTACTTTATATTTTAAATAACTGTAGTTGGATGTCGGATTCACTTCAACTGTATTTCCATCAGCATCCTTGAGCACTTCAAATTCCTGATAAGTCTCGACAGAATATCCGTCTATCACTTCAGAGGAAATTTTTTTATTCTCATACATTGTGACAATTACCTGTTCCTCTGCCGAAGTCTCTGTCTCATCTTCAGCAATCATAGGAAAGGTGCTCGTTTCGATGTTACGGGCTTGAAATGAATCTATATAGGCCATTGCGCCAATCAGGATGACGAGAAAAAAGAGAGTGAAGATTTTTGAACTCGTAGTAGAAAGCAAATGAGTCGCTCCTTTCATAAATCATCTTATTTCATATGTACGCACGTCCACCTGGAATATGTCCATTCTTCAAGGAGATAATAAGGATAAAAAGGAAAGGGTGTCTATATGAAAAAGATAATATTCATGACTATCCTGCTCTGTCTTTCATTTACGATGGAACAATCTGCTGCAGCAAAAGCACCTGATCTTAAGCTATCTGACATGCAGCAGAAAGAACACCATTTAAAACCGCCATACGATCAGCCGGTTATCATAAACTTTTGGGCATCCTGGTGTGGTCCATGCAAAATGGAAGCACCTGATTTAGTGAGACTTTCTGAAAAATATCAAGATCAAGTGAAAATCTATGCCATCAACATGACGAACCAAGACTCAGAAGAAGGTGCCTATATGTTTGCAAAAGATTATGGCTTCCGCTTTCCCGTGTTATTGGATAAGACTGGAGATGCGGCCGCTTTATTCAGAGTCGCTGCGGTTCCTACTACTTTTTTTGTGAATGAAAAGGGTGAAATTGTCAGTGTGCTTACTGGGTATGGCGGGGCGGAGCTGCTTGAGAAGAGGATAAGGGGTTTGATAAATCACTAAACGGGGGTATCAGTGCGTAGAAGATCAAGCATAAAATTCACAAGTCGAAAAAAGGTAAGATAGAAGCATAAATTGCTGCTGAGCGAGCCGAAAATTATAATGGGCATAAAATTGCTAGGATAATACCAACAAATTAAAATCACTCATAAAAAGCAGCCCTTTTTTCAGACTGCTTTTTATGCTTTATCAGGATATAAGTCTCCTATTTCAATAATAACGTTTCGATAATAATAGGCAGAATACAGTACAGTATGTACCAGACTGTCATAAGGTTTGTTAATAGTCTTAGTAAACTTTGATTAAAAAAGGCTTATATCACTATAAAATCAATATTTGGTAATAAGATGTTGACTAAATATCTTAATATTCGTATAATTTTCAAGAATCGAAACGTTTCATTTTCTGACTATGTTTTTTCAAAAAGAGTTAAATAGAATGCGAGATTGAAAGATTTTCAATTCATATTTTGTAAGCGTTGTTATTATAGGTAAATTCAATTTATTGGAGGATTAAATATGAAAATTCAATTAACTGAAGAAGAAAAAGCAACCAGACAACTAAACCCTGAAACTCTTGAAATTGCAGTAGAGCAAGTAAAGGCAAATGGTTATATTCTTTTTGACAAGGTTATCTCAGAAGAAAAAATCAGTGCAATTCGGAGTGGATTTGACCCATTATTTGACGAATATATTGAAAGAAAAGGATACAACACGGGAACAAATCGTGCACAAATGTTTTTGCCCTTTACAGAGCCTTTCATTGATGAGGATATCATCTGCCATCCTATTGCCACTTCATTGATTGATCAACTGCTTGGTGAGGGAAATCATTGCAACTATTTTGCATCAGATACGCCAATGCCTGGTTCAGATTATCAGAATGCACACTGTGATATTATGCCTTTATTTCCTGATTTAACAATTCCCTTGCCGGTATTCAGTCTCGTTTTAAATATTCCATTAGTAGATGTAACGGAGGAAAATGGCCCCTTTGAAATATGGCCTGGCGGGACACACCAAAATCCTGACCGATCTAATCATGATACATTAAACAATACGGTTAATCCGCACTTGCATATTGTTCGCGCGGCAGAGCACATGTATTCTGAGAAAGTATTTATGTCCGCTGGATCAATTTTAATCAGGGATATTCGCATGTGGCACCGCGGAACTCCTAATCAATCCAATTATCGCCGGACAAATCTTGCGATGATTTTTAACAGAAGCTGGTATGGCGCAGGCTCTTCGATTCAGATTCCACAGCAGACATATGATAATCTGCCTGAAAAAGCAAAAGAATTGTATCGTATGGAGAAAATCGGAAGTCCGATTAAAATGCCTTGGGAATAATGATTAAATTAAGAAATTATCATTCTTTTACTTGCCAATAATAGAAGAATCGTGCAATATAAATTCCACTAAAAGAGTACAAAAAAAGGACCAATCAAAAAAAATAGTAAGCCGTTCTCTTTTGAGGTACCCGCATAGGAAAAAGTAAATATAAAAACAAGTATAAAAGCAGTGGATTTCGCATGAGAAATCGCACTGCTTTTAACCTTTTCCAGGGAATTTTTCATTTATATTTTCAGTATTTTCTCTTAACGTGGCGGTTCAGTTTAACAGGTATTATTGATAAAATAAAAAAAAAAGAATTTTTATTACAAGGGAGTTGCCTATGCGGTTTTTGATTGAATATAAAGATTTCAGTTCCAAAGAGGAGAAAAATAAATCTTTAAATGTACTGGATACATTTTTAAATGAACATCTAATTGGTGATTTTCATGGACAAACTTTTGAGAGCATATTAATTCGTTTTATTAACAATGCACCACCTAAGAAGAAATTTAAATTAAAATCGCTATATAAAATTATTGCAGAAGTTGAAATTGAGGGGAACTTTACTAATAACGTGAAGTTAAACATTACCGATTTTCAACATGGATTATTGAAAGTTGAAGAAGCAATAAATATGGTTCCACAAATAGAGGTAAAAGAAGAGCTGGATTTTAATAAAGATAAGTTATTAAATAGCCTTAAAAATATTATTAATAATGCTCCACAAACTGATGAAGAATTAAAAAATTATGCAAAAAAAGAAAAAGAAATTAATTATTTGAATACCGTCAAACGTGTTGATAGCTTGATATATTCGTGTAAGAGTAATCCGAGACCATTATTGAAACGAATAATTGGTGTTAGATTATATGACCATTTTGAACGGAATACATTAGCACCTTACGATTATATATACTCTCAACTATTTAGTAATTTATTGAGAAGAGCCGAATTAAAGTCACCTGACTACGAAGAGATTTATTTCAGTATTGGTGAAACAATGGAACAAGCGAAACAATCAATTGCTATTGACGAATTTTTTAAATACACTTACTCCACATTAAATTTATCTGAGTATAATCAAGCAGATGACAAAGGTAAAGCTAATACGGTGTTTCATTCAATGTGTGAAGGTCTAAGGCTGATTGCTGATTTTGACCATTTAGAAAAAGATAAAATTGAAGGTGTAATTGAGTATATAGCCAAAAATGGAATTGATATGGAACTAATTTATGCTACTGCCCAAAATAAAAATTATCTTGTTGAAATTGTATACCATGTTCCACACAGTGATTTTACAAAGGCTGAATTTAAATTAAGGCTAACAGAAATAAATACTAATAAGACTGGAATCGTAGCTATAGATAAGTTAGATATTTATTATGCACCTTATAGTATAGGTAAAATACAATTAAAGAAAAATGAAATTGTTATTAAGGGCAGAAATAGTCTAAGGGCAGAGGTTTCTCGTGAAATAGATGAATTACCATCAGAATATCGTTTTAATATAAATGAAATTTTATAAGGTAATGTTTCTAATTGAACAGGTGCTTAATACGAAAAAACAGCGGAAACCTTCATTCACCGCTGTTTTTTATTGCATATAGATAATATCTTTCAGTTCAAATATTTTATCGGTTATTCCCAGCCTCGGTGCCTGTGTTAGATTTTCTCCATCTTTTGTTTTATAAGGCAAACAGAAATTAAAGTAAACTCTTAAGATTGTCAATGCGTACTGTGCATACTCTGGATTGAAGTTTGCATATATATTTACCATCACCCCTCGCATTAACTAGAGGACGTTCCAAAGGAGATAACCTTCTCCTAATCAACTGTATAAAAGCATCAGTGGCATTGTGATTTACATCTAACGATGGTAGGTCATTTTATCCGTATTCAACCAGCACTCACCAATGTTTAACTTGCTCAAAGGTTTCTGTTCATGCCTCTCTAAAAACTCAAGACATCTCTTGTAGACCAATTCGAGTTTCTCATAATAGGTCTTCACACCAATATTCAACATCTCTATAGTTCTATTAATCGCAACCTTGTTTACAACTGCTTTTTAATAAAACTTGATAAAATAACAAAATAACAGAGCTAATTCATATGCGAATTGCTCTGCTATTATAGTTGCTATTAAATGTGTTTTTATATGTGCGGGTACCTCAAAAGAGAACGGCTTACAATAGACAGGTCCTTTTCCAATTCAATTAAATCCCAAAATAAATACTAACCCATACCCAACAAAAGATAAGAGCACAGACCCGATTAACCCAGCAATAAGCGGTTTTTTCCCGAGATTTTTAAACGTTAATATGTTTACACTCAAACCTAGTCCGGCCATTGCCATCCCTATTAATAAATATGAAAAAGAAACAATGAGAGCAGCAGCTTCATCTGAAACAATACCGATTGAATGGATTCCGCTAACAAAAAGAAATCCTAGAATAAACCATGGAAACGGCAGGGAAGAGCATTCTTCTTCTGTCTTTTTTTCTCGAAATAGAATTCCTACAATCAATGCAGCAGGTACGAGCAAAGCAACTCGTGTTAATTTAACGATAATCGCCAAGTCCTCAGACTCTGTTCCTCCTATTGAAGCAGCTGCAACGACATGGGCAATTTCATGCAGTGTTCCGCCGGAAAAAGCACCATACCCTTGCGGTGATAGATTCAATAGAGAATATGCCAATGTGTAAATCAAAGTGAAAGCCGTACCCAATATGGCGATGGTCCCTGCGCTGACGGCTGTTTCCTCATCACTCGCTTTAACTAGAGGTGCGATTGCTACAACAGCAGCAGCTCCGCATATGGCTGTTCCGCAGGCAGTGAGAATCCCGATTTTTTTATCAACCTTCAGCAAGCGGGTAAGGCCATATACGACAGGAATAGTAATGAGGATGATGATAAATGAAAGAATGAAAACGCCGAGTCCGGCATGGTAGAGATCTGCAAGGTTCAGCCTCATCCCAAGCAAGATAATGCCAAGCCGCAATAATTTCTTACTTGAAAAAGAAGCTCCGGCTAATACGGGTTCGCCTGCTCCAACAGCTGCTCTCCAAAGCATTCCGAGGAGCATGGCAATGACAAGCTGCCCCATGATGGATAAAAAGGGGAAGCCTGCTAAATAGGATGCAAGGAGTGCAAAAAGTAAAGTAAGCAAAATGCCTCGCAAAAAAGGCGCCTGTATCTTTTTTTGTTTTATCTTTATTTGAAAGTCAATCATGATCTACACTTCCTTAAGCAGTTCTAGCTTCTTTTACTTTAACAATGAGTTAATTATTAGTAAAATATATATAACTGATAACAATCATTGAAAATACTAATATAAAGGAGGTTCTAAATGTATTATGATGCGTTAAAAACGTTTATTGCTGTTGTCGAAGAGAAAAATTTCACAAAAGCGGCTGAGAAACTGCTTATTTCACAGCCAAGCGTCAGTCTGCATATTAAAAATCTCGAGAAAGAATTTCAGACAACGCTTCTGATCAGAACGCCCAAGCATTTAAATTTAACGCCTACAGGAGAAATCCTTTACAATCGGGCGAAGCAAATGGTCCATCTGTATGAACAATCCAAAAAAGAGATATATGAACATCATCATTACATTAAAGGAGATTTAAAAATAGGCGCGAGTTTTACGATTGGTGAGTATATTTTGCCTGGAATCTTGGCGGAACTTCACGCAGAATATCCAGATTTAAATTTGGAAATTATCATTGGAAATACAGAAGAAATCGTCAAACATGTCCGTCTTTTTCAAGTTGATATCGGATTAATCGAGGGACAGACAAATGAAAAAGAACTTACGATTCAACCATTTATGGAGGATGAATTATGCATCATTGCTCCTCCTGATCATCCGCTCGCAGAAAGAGGGGAAATTGAAATCGAAGAATTGCAAAAGCAGGAGTGGATCTCAAGAGAGAAGGGGTCAGGGACTAGAGAATATTTGGAGCATTTGTTAAGTTCAAATGGTCTTCAGGTAAAGTCCTTACTAACGATCAGCAGCAATCAGGGAGTCAAGGAGTCTGTCATGAATGGACTCGGTCTTTCCATTTTATCGAGGGTTGTTGCAGGCAGAGATGTTCAGCAAAACAATCTCTCCATCCTGCAAATCAAACATCATGAGTTTCGCAGAAAGTTTTCATACCTTTATTCTCCGATTATCAGCCATAAGAAAAACAGAGATATCTTTATAGAAGCTTTAATTAAGAAAAAATAAAAAATCTGGATTACTCTAAGGGGTTCCGCTTTGGGAGAAAAAACAGCAAATAGCAGTAGAAATAGCAGGCTAATTCACTCACAAATTAGACCTGCTATTTTTGTTGGTGTATTAAAGTTTCGAAGTAATTTCCAATGATTTTAACCACTCAATTAGCAAATGGACAATAGGTATTGTCCTGCGTAATTTTTATATCTAATTAGTGGGCTATTTCACTCGTCAATAGGATATGACTCTTTATATTTAGTTGCTCTGTTCATAAATGTATAATGGGATTTTTATGATATTATTATAAATATTGGATATTCGATCAAAGAGAAGAATAATTGAACATGGATATCTAGTTTTAAGGGATGAGAAATTAATAGAAACCTAGGTGATTTTGACATCTACCCAGGTTTTTTAAAATTATATTCCAAGTGCTTTTTTTGTAGCAGGACCAACGATACCATCTACAGAAAGGTTTTTGGATTTTTGGAAAGAACGAACTGCTTTTTCTGTATTGGACCCAAATACCCCGTCTACGCCTTTAGTGTTGTAGCCCTTTGCAGTAAGTGTACTTTGAAGTATTTTTACTCCGGTTCCACGACTGCCCATTTTTATAGTGCCACTGACTGTTCCCGTTGATGGTTTATCAGGTGTTGTCGGTGGCTTTGTTCCATCTAGTGCTTTTCTTGTTGCGGGACCAACGACACCATCCACTGTTAAGCGGCGGGATTTTTGAAACTGACGAACTGCCTGATCTGTATTATTTCCGAACGCTCCATCAATACCTTTTGTGGTAAATCCAAGAGAAGTAAGTTTACGTTGCAGCTCTTCGACAGCGGGACCTCGGCTGCCCTTTTTCAGAATTGAGCCATTATTCATTGCAGGAACAGAAGGTGAAACTGTACTCCCAGTCGTTTTGTATCCGTTCGATGCAGCAATAGAATCAAATGACTTACCTGAAGAAGTAATAATTACTGGTGTGTTGGTCGGCACTTGGCCGAACAGCCATTCTACTTCATTGTCGAACATTCGAACACAACCACTGCTAACGTATCCGCCAATTGAGTTCGGATTGTTATTGCCATGAATGGCATACGTTGTACCGTGTGTTCCCCTCGCATTTAATCCCAGCCAGCGGTTGCCAAGTGGATTTCGCGGATCACCACCTGGAATGTTGTCCTTGTAGTAAGGTCTGTTCACAATTTTATTCACAATCTTGAATTTTCCTTCGGGTGTGAGTGATTGACTTCTGCCTGTGCCCACCCTAAACACTTTTTTAAGCTGACTGTTTTCATAATATGCAAGCTGATTATTGCTCTTGTTGATGATGATGAATTTGCTTCCAGCTGCAGCTGCAGAACTCAAACCTAAACTAAAAATCATAAGAAAAGTTAACACGAAAAAAATAAATATTTTCTTAATCACGGACAACATCCCCCTTATGCACTCTGTATTCAACCTATATAACGAAGGATATTTCAATATTGTTCCATAAAATAACAATATTTTGAAAATAAAAAACGTTAATAAAAGATTGAGTTCATCATTTAATTTAGAAATAATTGGTATTAAGCAATCGGGCAGGATTGGAATAAGGGGTTAGGTTAAAAGGGGAGGTAAAACAATGAGATGTACTGAAGAAAAAACGGATCAAAGAAAGGCAATTATATCTATTTAGGAGCTGCAATCGGGGCTATTATTGGATTAATTGCTTATACAAACAATTGTTTAGGGTGAACAACAAGTGCGTTCTTCAGGAATCGGGGGCTATTCTTCAATAAGAAGAAGGGCTTTTTTATAGCAATATCGGGGAAGGTAATAAGTATTAAAAAATTTAACAGCAAATTATTAAAAAAAGAAAAAGAGGTAATTTACATAAGGCAATAAAAAGGGCTATAGCATATGCTATAACCCTTTTTATTGCCTTGGTCTGACTGTTTTTTGTTCTTTTTGTTTTTTCTCCATATATATTTTACCCCACTCTCCCATAATGTTCAGTGCTGGGAAAAAGCTTTTCCCTTGTGGTGTTAGCGAGTATTCTACCTTAGGAGGAACTTCTTTATATACTTCTCTGTGAACCATTCCGTCCTCTTCCAATTCTCTCAGCTGTCTTGTCAAAATTCCTTTTGAAATGCCTGGTAACAACCAGCATCAAATGAGATTGTTGGTTATTTACCAGGAGAATGAAAACTTGTTCAAGCAACTTAGATGAAGTTCAGCTTTTTATTATCGGGCGATTGCAGCACAGTGTGATCGCTCTTTGGTTATTGAGGACTTGAACAGGATTGGTGTATAAGTCTTACGAAATCATATTTATTAATTGTACTGTTTAGTGAGGTGGATAAACTTTGATTGATTCCACAAAGTGAAATAAATATTGAGATGAAAAGGAAGATAATTGAATTAGAAAAGCAGAAATCATTGGAAAAGAACTTCAAGCCATTAAGTTCGAAAATCAAGGCATAGAGAACCTGAGGATTTGTATTTACAGGGACATTGATGGGTATGAAGCAGAAGCCTTTACTTCTGAAAATTGTCTGGAAAAAGAATATCGCTCTCAAATAGCCATTGACTACGGTGGTTCGAAATTTTCTGACAAAAATCTCGAACTAAATAGTAATATTGAAAAAACATCACTCTTTAATTGGAGTGATGTTTTTTCAATTAGCCATTCGCTTTTAATAACGTTTCATTCTCCTTTTCAGCAGGGTAAACGTTCCTGCCATGAAGGAAATAATAAACAGCAAGACATCCTAAAATAAAAAACGAACTGTAAAAATAAAGTGTACTAAATGCAACTTTTGTTGTAATGACCCCAACAATGAACGATCCGATCCCAATTCCCATATCAAAGATAGACAAAAAGGTTGCTGTTGCAAGCCCTCTTTTTTTGGGTGCTGCAGATTGAAGGGCGATCGTTTGGAAGCTCGGAAATAGTGTTCCCCAACCTAAGCCGATTAGAGCGGCAGATAATAGAAAGGTAAATGATGTCTCAGACATACTTAGCAGCACCATGCCGGCTGCAAAGCAGAGAATAGCTGGATATATAATGAAATTTGGGCCGTATTTATCAAACCATTTACCGGTAAATGGTCTTGACATCAGCATGACAACGGCATAAACAACAAAGAAATAGCTCGCAGCTTCTGCTAAGCCAATCTCTTTTGCATAAACGGAAACAAAGGACAGAATAGAAGAGTAGACCAAAGCGAATATTCCGCCAACCAAAGCAATTCGAATAGCAGATGCTTCGAATAGCCCTTTTAATCCTCTATTTTCTATCGATGGGATCACTTTGCTTCTGATTTTCATTATTTTTGGGAGCGTGATAAACAGTCCTGTAATCAATGCGGCTAGTGAAGTGAGTATACTGATGCCAAACATTGTTGCGTTTCCCCATTGTTCCATAGCTGTAAGACCCAGAAATGGTCCGATAACCATCGCCAGGTTCATAGACATCGCATAATATCCCATTCCTTCTCCACGTCGTGATTCAGGAATAATATCTGCTACAATTGCACCTGCAACAGTTGTAGCCATACCAAAACCGATGCCATGAAAGAAGCGCAGAAGAAATAATCCGTTCATTGTGCTTGTAAAATAATAAAGAAATGATCCTAATGCAAAAATGGAAAGGGAGGCAATCAGCACAATCCGTTTTCCATGGTTTTCAATCCATTTCCCCGCAAAAGGGCGAATGATGATCGCGGCAAGGAGAAAAATAGTCACGATTAACCCAGCTTGAGATGGTTTGCCGTCTAAATCATGCAGAGAATAGATTGGTAGAGTGACAAGCAAATAGTAAAAGGTTAAAAATAGAAAAAAACTGCTTAAAGAAACTGATAAAAAATTTTTTGTCCATAGTTTTTGTACTTTCATTCTTTCATCCCCGTTCTGTATTTCTTATGTGCTGAAGCCACTGCTGGATGTATGTTTGGAGAGGTTCTTGCTTTTGATCAGGAATTCCCGATAGTAAATCTTTCTCCATTTCTAAAACGGATTTTTCCCACTGAGGATAGTGTTCCATCGCTTTTTCGGTCAGTTTGATATGTTTTGTCCGCTTATCCGTTCCTGCTATCTGCAGGACATACCCTTGTTTGACTAGTCTTTGAATCGTACGAGTCATCGGAGGAGCTTCGATGGCGAGATAATCGCAGAGCTCAGTTTGTGTGAGAGTTCCGAATTTTTTCAATGTGAATAATACAGTCCATTGCGCACTGAATAAGCCATGCGGCTGCAATACGTCGTTTAGCCGTTTTGTTAATTGGCGTGAAAGTTGCTGAATGGCATGGAAAATATTTTGATGATCATGTACTGACATATAAAATCTCCTTAAATAATAGTTACCTAGGTAATTATAGCATGAAAATAGTTACCTGGGTAACTATTTACAGAACTTCTTTATTGAAATCATTAATTGTGGGAAGATAGGAATGAATCTATCGAACCCGAGGTGTGATCTGGCATGCAGCTGGTTTTTATCATTGTTTCTTTGCTATATGCAATCCTGGCTATATCCTACACGACCTTTTTCATTTTAGCTTTCTCTGAACGCAAGCGATACAAAGTACAGCATCTTGTTCATATTTTGATATGGTTCATAGGTGCATTTGTATTAGGGATCCTAAATTCGGGAACACACCCGTATTGGATCATCTATTTGCTGGTTTCTATATCTATTGCTGTTTCTGCTTTTATTTTAAGTTATTTTCTCGGTCAGAAAACAATCGAAAAGACTGTGTTTCAAATGATGACAAGTCAAACTTATTAATAAAAAAATCCCCAAGCATATGCTTGAGGATTTTTTCTGTATTACTATAAGTAATAAAATTTTGTGCTTCCATGTCCAGCGCAAGCGCCTAACTCCTCGGTCAGAAAGGATCTGCCAGTAAAGTCAAAACCGGACTTTTCTGGCAGATCCTTTTCTGTCATGCCTGCGCTGACCAAGGCGCTTGCGCTTTTCTTATACAAACATGCTAAGAACTAAAATGAATATCAGCGCTGCAACTGAGATAATCGTCTCAAGCACTGTCCAAGTTTGCAATGTTTCTTTTACAGTCATTCCGAAATACTCTTTGATCATCCAGAAACCTGAATCGTTGACATGAGATAGGATGAGTGAACCTGCACCTGTAGCTAAAACGAGCAATTCTAAGTTAACACCTGGAACCACAGCTGCAATTGGTGCGACGATACCAGCCGCTGTCATCATGGAAACCGTCGCTGATCCAGTAGCAATACGAATCATCGCGGCAATTCCCCATGCAAGCAGAATTGGTGAAACATTAGATTGTTGTGCAAGTTCAGCAATGTAGTCACCGATTCCAGAATCTAGAAGAACTTTATTGAAAGCCCCTCCAGCACCGATAACTAAAAGGATTGTAGCTGTAGGTGCCAAGCAATCATTTGTCAGCTTCAAAATTTTATCGCGGTTCATGCCGCGGAAGAATCCAAGACTAAAGAAAGAGTAAACGGTTGCAATCAAAAGGGCAACTACAGGATCGCCAAGGAAGCGGAATACTTCAAATGCTGTGCTTTCTTTTGATAAAAACAGCTCTGCAATTGAAGCAGATAACATTAGGAAAACAGGGATTAAAACAGTAATAACAGTATTTAAAAAGCCAGGAAGTTCTTTTTCATCTTTTTGTTCAGTCAGCTGATCGCCAATTTCCTTTGGAACGGTTTTGTGGATGCGCTTTCCAATCCATTTACCATAAACAGGACCCGCCAAAATAGCTGTTGGAAGACCAACAATGATAGAGTATAGAATCGTAATCCCAACATCTGCTTTAAAGATTCCAACTGCAGCCATTGCTGCCGGGTGTGGAGGAACTAAACCATGCACAACGGATAAACCAGCTACAAGCGGAACACCAAGACTTACGAGTGAAACACCAGTACGACGTGCAATTGTGAAAACAAGTGGAATCAGCAGAACGAATCCAACTTGGAAAAATACAGGAATACCAACGATGAAAGCGACGAACATCATTGCCCAGTGAACATTTTTTTCTCCAAATCGGGCAATCAGCGTGTTGGCAATGCGCTCAGCTCCGCCAGACTCTGCCATCATTTTCCCAAGCATCGTTCCTAATGCAAGAACAATCGCAAGGAATCCAAGGGTATTTCCCATGCCTGCTTTAATAGAATCAATGATTCCAGGGACTTCAGGATCGGTTGAAATAAGCGGCATTCCAGTTGCCAATCCAACGCCGATAGCGGTTACAATCAGCGCGACAAAAGGGTTTAACTTTGCCACAGTTATGAGTAAAAGAAGAGCAATGATTGCTGCAAATACGATGAGTAATAACATATATAAAATCCTCTCTTGTGAAAATTTGAAAGCACTTTCAACTAGTGGTTTGATTATATGAAAAATATTTTTTAAAATCAATACATTTATGAAAAAATATTTTATTTTTTATTTTCCAACAAAAAAAGAGAACCAATAGGCCCTCTTTCTATACTCGTGTTTCAGAAATTGCATCCCGAACTTTTTCCAAGGATTTTTTCGCTTTATCTTTATTTGAGATCATCATATTAACATAAAGTGCATCAATCAGGCTGAGCTGTCCAATTCTTGAAGAGAGTGCCTCTGAACGATATTCCGTTTCTTCAGAGCTTGTAAAGAGGGCAACATCCGCACTTTGTCCGACTGGAGATTTCGGAAACCCTGTGATGCCAATTGTTTTAGCTCCATTTTTTTTAGCAGTATTCATGATCTTAATGGTGTCTTTATTCGTTCCTGAATGGGAAATAACAACAGCAACATCTTTTTCTGTCAATTGTGAAGCTGCCATCAGCTGAAAATGAGAATCGATAAATGCATACGCTGATATGCCTGTTCGAATGAATTTATGATAGGCATCCATTGCAATGATGGCAGATCCTCCGGTACCGTAAAACTCTGCCCGGTTAGCGTTTGACAGGATGGCTGCCGCTTTTTGAATGGATGAATAATCTAAGATTTGCAGTGTATTTTCAAGCGTTCTAATATTTGAATGAAAAACTTTTTCAGCGACCGCTTTTTCATTATCACTTTCACTGATTTCTTCGTGAATCTGCTGGATCGGGCTCATAATTTCAGAGGCAAGTGCAATTTTCATTGCCTGATAGCCTTTAAAATCGATGCGCTTACAAAAACGGAATACAGTTGCTTCAGCAACTCCAAGCGTGTCCGCAACTTCATTTATCGTACTATGAATAATTTCTTTCGGGTTCTCCAAAATATAATTAGCAATCTTTTTTTCTTTTTCACTTAACCGTGCATAATGAGAACGGATACTTCCTAAACAGTTTTGCCCCATGTTATGACCTCGCTTACATATTCTAAAAAAAGTATAGCATAAAATAATTATGAAAAAAAATTTCTTGAAAACGATTGCAGAAGAAAAAAATTTTCGTATAATGGGTATAGGACAAAAACAAGATAAAAAGGAGTTTTACAAGATGCATGTAGGTTTAATCGGTTTAGGGAAAATGGGGTATAATCTTTCATTGAATTTAATAGATCATAAACATGAAGTTACCGCGTTTGATATCGATTCAGAAGCTGTAGCTAAAATTTCAAATATGGGTGCAGAGGGTTCTACTTCAATTGAAGACCTGGTATCAAAGCTTTCAGCGCCAAGAACGATTTGGATGATGGTACCAGCAGGTGAAATTACAGAAAACGTTCTTTCTGAATTAAAAGGTCTCTTGCAGAAAGGTGATATCGTGATTGATGGCGGAAATTCAAATTATAAAGAATCGATTCGCCGCGGCAATGAATTAAAAGAACATGGGATCTATTTCTTTGATGTCGGCACAAGCGGGGGAATGGAAGGTGCGAGAAATGGCGCCTGCACGATGATCGGCGGAGAAAAAGAAGTGTTTGCTTCCATCGAACCACTCTTTAAAGATATTTGTGTAGAAGATGGCTATCTCTATGCAGGAGCAATCGGCAGCGGACATTACTTGAAAATGGTTCACAACGGGATTGAATATGGCATGATGCAATCCATTGCAGAAGGATTTGAAGTGCTTGAGAAGAGTCAATTTGATTTTGACTATGAACAAGTAGCAAGAGTTTGGAATAACGGTTCTGTCATCAGATCATGGTTAATGGAATTATCGCAAAATGCATTCTCAAAAGATTCAAGACTAGATGGAATCAAAGGAGTTATGCACTCATCAGGTGAAGGTAAATGGACGGTTGAAGAAGCATTGGACCTGCAGACAGCTACGCCGGTTATCGCATTATCATTAATGATGAGATATCGTTCACTTGATGAAGATACATTCTCTGGAAAAGTGGTTGCTGCACTGCGCAATGAGTTTGGCGGCCATGCAGTTGTAAATAAAGACTAATACGTTTAGAAAATAAAATCGGAAGGGAAGAGGCTTTATAGAGCATCTTCTTTTTCATTGTTTACGAAATAATAAAAGCAATAGGGTGTAGAAAATGACATAGGCAAGCTTCGGCCCCTAGCTCACTGTGAAAAAGACAATTGCTCAGGAGAAGGCAAAAAGCGCCTTTTCCGGTTAAATGGCACTTGATACTCAGGTGCGTTATTTAACCCAGGTCAATTCCTATTTTCTTCGCGAGCTGACCAAGGCGCCTACGCTTTTGTTCTTTCTCAACTAGAAATGATTTGGGCGCAAGGAGGAATTACCGTGAATGGTAAATTTGTAATTGGAGTCGATATTGGGACAACTAGTACGAAATCAGTTTTGTTTAAAACAGACGGGACAATCGTTTCGAGCTTTGGGGTGGAGTATCCCTTATATTCTCCGAACCCGGAAACAGCAGAACAGAACCCTGAAGAAATTTTTCAAGCAGTGGTCAAGACGATAAAGGAAGTTATTAAAGTCAGTAAAATTGATGCTGGAGAACTTTTATGTGTATCTTTTAGCTCAGCGATGCATAGTGTAATCGCGGTCGACCGTGATGGGACACCTCTTTCAAATTGCATGACATGGGCAGATAACCGCAGTAAAAAATGGGCGGAGAAGATTTCAAGAGAAATGAATGGCCATGAAATCTATTTGCGGACAGGTACACCGATTCATCCGATGTCACCTCTGTCTAAGATTACTTGGATTCGAAATGAAAAACAGGATTTATTTTTGAAAACGTTTAAATTTATTTCGATAAAAGAATACGTATTTTATAAACTCTTTAAGCGCTATGTAATCGACTATTCGATCGCTTCAGCAACAGGATTGTTCAATCTGAAGTCTCTTGATTGGGATGGAGAAGCACTTGAAGTGGCAGGAATTACGAAAGAACATCTATCGGATCCTGTAAACACGACGTGTTCTTTAAAGGGATTAGATGAAATTTTTGCGAAGGAAATGGGGATTTCTTCAACGATTCCTTTTGTAGTTGGTGCCAGTGATGGGGTTCTGTCGAATCTCGGAGTAAATGCGATCCAGCCTGGAGTTGTTGCCGTAACAATCGGTACGAGCGGCGCGATCCGGACAGTTACGGATAAACCTGTGACCGATCCGAAAGGGCGAATTTTCTGCTATGCATTGACTGAGAATCAGTGGGTCATTGGCGGGCCGGTCAATAACGGCGGAATGATCTTCAGATGGGTGCGTGATCAATTAGGCACAGCTGAAATCGAAACGGCAAAGCGATTGGGCAAGGATCCTTATGAAGTGCTGACTGAGATCGCAGCTAATGTGAAACCAGGTTCCGACGGATTGCTGTTCCATCCTTATCTGGCAGGCGAACGGGCTCCATTATGGGATGCCAATGCCAGAGGTTCCTTCTTTGGACTGTCACTGCATCATAAAAAAGAACATATGATACGTTCTGTGCTTGAAGGCGTTATCTTGAATTTATATACGGTGCTGCTTGCCCTTGAAGAACTAATTGGCGAGCCGAAAAAAATTCAGGCTACAGGCGGTTTTGCACGTTCTGAATTATGGCGGCAAATGATGGCAGATATTTTCGATCAGGAGGTTGCTGTTCCTGAAAGTTTTGAAAGCTCTTGTTTAGGTGCAGCGATCCTTGGATTATATGGACTTGGACATGTTGAGACTCTTGATGTAGTATCAGAGATGGTTGGTGCTTCTCACCACCACAAGCCAATCGCAGAAAATGTAGCGATTTATAAAGAATTAACACCTATCTATATTCGCCTCTCACGTCTGCTGAAAGAGGAATACGCAAGCATAGCTGCTTTTCAGCATAAGCATATATAGAAAAGAGAAAGAGGGATTGCATGCGCATCGGAGTTCTTGGCATCGACACAATTAATGAAACAAAGGCTATCACTGAGGCTATTGCCAGGTATGCAAGTGAAAATAATGTTCTGACAGAACGATTAGAATGGCAGACTGCTTCATCAGAAGTGAAGGCAGAGGCTATGGAAAATAGAGTCCGTTCTGTCTCAGAACAGGTTATCATTGAACAAAATGAAAAGTTTAGCATCGCAATGGAAGAATACGATTCTGTTATCGTACTAGGCGGCAGCAAAAAGGTTGTTGATTTGCTGTCATCGTCGAAAGCGAGATTGCTATTTCTCCCGATTTCAATCTTAAATGACAGGTCTTTAGGGTACGATACAGCATTAAATGAAATTGTGACAAACGTTTTAAAAGTTAAAGATACCATCAGCTCGCTTTTATATATGAAGCAAAGAGTCTGCTGTGTTCAGCTCCCGGGTCATGAAGTATCTGATTTAATGCGGGATGCGGCTGCCGCTGTTGGCGGACTTGTTGTAACTGGTGCAAAAGCCGGCTGGATTCATGCTGCTGATTATCTGAAAGAAAAAGATCAAAAAGGGGTAACGTATTCCTTCTTAATCATCAGCGAAGCCATTCGCACGGAACAGCTTGGAACATTTTTAGCGAGCCAGATGGATCTTGATTTCAAAGAACTAAAGCTGGATGAATCGCAGTGTATGAGCTCACGGCCGACCGCAACTGATCGGATCATCGAAAGAAATCTGGCTCAAGCAGTTTATGAGTGGCTGAAGAATCCTTCGGAAACGAAACAGCTTTTGATTAAAGATAGACAGGTTAAGTAGATTAAAAGTTGAACCCTGCAGCTGAATTGCTGCAGGGTTTTTCTTGTTGAGCCGTGCAAAATGAAGCCCTGGAATTAGGGGATAAATGGCAGACCGAGCATAAAAACGTGTGACCGGGCACAAATTCATAAAGTGTCATTTCAGGCGCCCGAGTTTGGGGCAAATACAAGTCCCGAGTACAACCAATCACAAAAAAGGGGTATTTATGGTTAAAAACGTAAAAAAAAACCTGCAATAAAACGCAGGTTCTTTTGTTACAAACTCTTTGTCATCAGAACATTCAGCCCTTTTGAAGGGAGATGAAAGCGATGTTCGCTCGCTTTGAATCCCAGGTGCTCGTAATAGTCCACATTGTTTATGCTTGTTGTACACCACAGCAGCTTTGCATCAAGCTGTGTCAGTTTATTTTCTGCAAATAAAAGCAGCGTCTGACCTCTGAGCTGATTGCGATGTTCAGGATCAATCGCCAGTCCTCTCAGCCGGTATACATTCTTCTCTTTCAAAGTTTCATGCCGTTCCTTGAAAAAGGAGGCAGTTCCAATCAGATTTTCTTCTTTAAATGCTCCAATGTGAAGCGTTTCTTTCTTTTTATCACGGGAATATCCGCATTCTTCAATTGCATGGTCGGGCATTAGCACTTTTTGTCTTAAAGCGTATGTATGGTCAGCTTCAATTTGTTTGATTTCAAACATATAAAATCCCTCACTTTGGTGTTCAAGAAGTTTCATAGAATAAAGACGAAGCTACGTTCAAAAAAGTTTCATATACGGCTGCAGTCCCAGATATAAAGAGGCCTCAGTCCATTCCGTTCTCTCCCATCTTATCGTATCCTCAATATGAATAGAAGTAAACAGGCTATTATTTGTTGATGAGAATGATAGAATCATTATAATAATAGATACAGAGGAAAAGCGGGAACGGAGTTTGAAAAACATGATGAAATTCATTAAACATATGACAGGTTTCATTTTGGTCGTGTTTCTGGCCTTTTTTGTGCTGACCATTTTTTATTCTGCAGAAAAGAAGCAGCCGGTTACAGTGCAAATGGATGCATTTGAAAATGTGAAGAAGTATGAGCCTCTTATTTCAGAGGAACTGGCCGAATATCAACTGGAGGATTACACGCTTTTGGTCCTCGCATTAATGCAGCAAGAAAGCAAGGGGACAGGCGGTGATCCGATGCAGGCCTCAGAATCAGCTGGACTGCCAAGAAATACAATTGAAGACCCTGCAGAAAGCATTGAGCAGGGTGTGAAGTATTTTCATAAAAGCCTGCAGTATGGAAAAGAACGAAATGTGGACGACCTTACTGTGATACAAGCCTATAATATGGGGCTAGGATATATCGACTTTGTCGTAAAAAATGGCGGCAAGCACAGCGAAGAGCTTGCGAAACAATTCTCAATGATACAGGTCAAAAAGCAGCCGGACCTCTATAATTGCGGCGGAGATAAAGGAAACTTTCGCTATCCATATTGCTATGGCGATTTCACTTACAGTACGAAAGTACAGAAAAATGTGAACACACTGACTGAAACCGCAGCTGTAAAAAAGAGCGATCAGATGTAACAAGCTGGATATATATGATGTTATCAATTGCGAGCAAGAGAACGAGATGTTCTCTTGCTTTTATTGTTGCTTAGAAAATTAAAAATAATCACTATAACTCACCAGAAAGAAGAAAGTGCGCCAAAACAGAGTATGCAGCATGAAGATAGCTACCAGCCAGAAGAAATGCGCCAAAACAGAGTATGCAGCACGAAGATAGCTCCCCAGCCAGAAGAAAGTGCGCCAAAACAGAGTATGCAGCACGAAGATAACCCGACAGCCAGAAGAAAGTGCGCCAAAACAGAATATGCAAGCACAAAGATAGCTTACCAGCCAGAAGAAAGTGCGCCAAAACAGAATATGCAGCACAAAGATAGCTCCCCAGCCAGAAGAAAGTGCGCCAAAACAGAATATGCAGCACAAAGATAGCTCACCAGCCAGAAGAAAGTGCGCCAAATCAGAGTATGCAGCACAAAGAAGGCTCTCGCACTGGAAGAAAGTACTTCAAAACGGGTGAATGCAGCAGCAAAACCGCCTCAGGTTAGAGAAAAGTGAATCATAGAATGATCATCAGTACTAGTAGATTTTCCATGCCCTGAAAATTCCCCTAATGTTTTTAATTCAGATTGCCACCCCTAACGGTAAAAAGCCATCATAGTTTTTCATTTACAGGTTATTAATTTTGGAGAATTGAGATCCAGCTTCTGTCAGAGCGGCTCCGCCAAAGACACTTTTGTTCCATCCTTCATTAAGCTTGATGGGGATATAGCTGCATATTTTTCCATTTGCATATTGACACATCAATCATTATAAAATAAAATTTTAATGAAAATGATAATCGTTTTCAATTAGTTCCTGAAGATTTTTTTAAATTTATATGATTCTATGCGGATAGGGAGGAAAAACATACATAGAATGAGAGTTTTTGTTCAATGAACAAAATGATATGCCTTTATAGTCTTTTTTTTATCAATATAAATGAGAATGATTATTATTATAAATTGAAATGTGGAGATGAAAAAAATGAAGAAATATAACAGACAATTCTTTTTAAGTATCATAGCCGTTCTATTAGTCGGCTTATTGGCAGCGTGCGGCAATGATACAAGCGAAAAAACGAGTGGTGAGGGAAAATCAGATTCCGAACCAAAAACGAGAATCTATAAATCTGAAAATGGTGATGTGGAAGTACCTTCTGAACCGAAAAGAATTGCGATGCTTGCTGCTACATATGCCGGAAACCTTCTGGCACTTGGAAATACTCCTATCGCGGTTAATGAATATCCGAAGGCAAATAAATTTTATGAAGGCAAATTGGATAAAGCAGAAGTTATAACAGCAGATTCTTTCGAAAAGCTTCTGGCATTGGAACCGGATTTAATCATTACGTATTCAGATGATAAAAATTTAAAGAAGTACAGTGAGATAGCTCCAACAATTTCGTTGTCTTATGACAAATATGATTATTTGGAACAGCATATCGAAATTGGAAAAATCATCGGTAAAGAAAAAGAAGCGCAGGCATGGGTAGATGAATGGAAGGAAAAAGCGAAAGTCGAAAAAGAAAAGGTTCAAAAAGCAATTGGTGAAGATGCTACCGCTATGGTTTTTGAAACATACGGAAAAGATATGTACGTATATGGACAGAACTGGGGCCGCGGAACAGAAGTCATCTATCAGGCTCTTGGACTTAAAGCTCCGGAAAAAGTGAATAAAGAAGTATTTGGTCCTGGATATAAAGCCATTTCAGCAGAAGTGATCCCGGAATATGCAGGAGATTATATATTTGTAGGAGATGGCGGGGCAGAAGCTAACAATTCATTCATGGAAACGGCTCTTTGGAAAGAGATTCCTGCCGTTCAAAAAGGAAACGTCATTCCTTTTGAATCCGAATCGTTCTATTTCAATGACCCTACTTCTTTGGAAAAAGAGATGGAATTTATAGTAGATGCATTAACGAAGAGTAAGTAAAAAAGGATAACAGTCCGATGACGATACTTGATACCAATCATATAAATGAAAATAAAGCCTTTGCCCGCCCGGTAATTGGCACTGCAATCCTGGTTTTTGGAATTCTGCTGCTTATATTCAGTCTAATGCTGTCTATTTCGGTAGGGGCAGCCAGCATTGATTTTGCTTCTGTTTGGAGATCGGTCTTTCAATATGATTCTGCAAGAGAAGCAGATCAAATCATTGGCAGCATCAGATTGCCAAGAGAGCTTGGTGCGGCAGTTGTAGGTGCAGCCTTCGCCGTCAGCGGTGCTATTATGCAGGGGATTACAAGAAATCCTCTTGCAGACCCTGGCTTACTTGGATTGAACGCCGGCGCGAGTCTGGCGCTTTCACTAGTATTTGCTTTTCAAACAGGTTTTTCTTATGCATTTATTATGTTTATGTCTTTTATTGGAGCGGGGCTGGGTGCAAGCATGGTGTTCGGCCTCGGTTCTTTGAGCAGAGGAGGAATGTCCCCTCTCCGCATTACGCTTGCAGGTGCAGCTGTCTCGGCGTTATTAACAGCTTTAGGCGAAGGGATCGCCCTTTACTATAAGACATCTCAAAACCTTGCATTTTGGACAGCAGGGGGCGTTTCAGGAACAACTTGGCTTCAATTGAAATTTGTGTTCCCAATCGTTGCGGGTGGAGTCATCCTTGCCATTTTGTTTTCTAGACAGCTGACCATTCTAAGCTTTGGCCAGGAAGTTGCAATCGGATTAGGGCAGCGTACTGGTTTAACCAAAGCTGTACTAATGCTCGTCGTATTGATCTTAGCTGGAGCCGCTGTTTCACTTGCTGGTTCCATTGCTTTTGTTGGATTGATGGTGCCGCATATTGTCCGTTTTCTGGTCGGGACCGATTATCGCTGGATTATCCCCTGCTCTGCAGTCCTTGGAAGTATCCTATTGGTATTGGCAGATACAGCAGCGAGAATGGTTAATGCTCCGTTTGAAACTCCGCTTGGTGCAATTGTATCTATGGCAGGTTTTCCGTTCTTTCTTTACCTTGCACGAAAGAGAGGAAGAAAACTGGCATGATAAATTCTGATCAGCTTACAAGAGTAAGAATAACTTTGATAGCTTCATTCGTTTTGCTTGTTTCGGTTTTTGTCATAAGTGTAGCATCAGGATATGTATCTTTATCCCCTGCTCAACTTTTGCGCACTATAATTGGACAAGGAACCCCAAAGGAACATTTAATTCTATTCGGATTCCGCCTCCCGAGAATTTTTGTGACAATTTTGGCAGGAATGGGCCTTGCTGTATCTGGAGCGATTATTCAAAGCGTTACAAGAAATCCGCTTTCAGACCCTGGTATTTTAGGAATTAATGCAGGAGCCGGGCTGATGGTCGTTTTTTATGTCATGTTTTTTTCGGCAGAATCAAGCATTTATTTATACGCACTGCCGCTTTTTGCTTTGTTGGGAGGAATAGCTGCAGCAGCCTTTATTTACCTCATGGCATTTGAAAAAGGAGAGGGAGTTGATCCTGTCAGGCTCGTTTTGATTGGGGTCGGACTTTCGGCAGCTCTTTATGGCGCCATTCTGACTCTTTCCACAAGGCTTGAACGTGAGCAATATGATTTCTTCGCCAATTGGATAGCAGGCAGAATATGGGGAGACGACTGGGTGTTTGTTCTTGCATTGCTTCCTTGGCTTCTTGTCCTGCTTCCAATCGTGTATGTGAAATCGAGAGTACTGAACACGTTAAATTTAAATGAGCAGGTGTCTGTTGGATTGGGAGTCCATGTGGAGAGGGAAAGGCTGATTCTTATCTTCATTTCTGTGGCACTTGCATCCGTTTCCGTTTCAGTCAGTGGAGGAATTGCATTTGTTGGGCTGATGGCGCCACATATTGCAAGAAGTTTAGTTGGGCCACGGCATCAAAACGTTCTGCCGGTTGCCGCGATTCTTGGGGCCATTCTGCTCTTGGCTGCAGACACAATCGGAAGGGTCGTATTAGACCCAAGCGGAATTCCGGCTGGAGTCATTGTGACAATCATTGGTGCACCTTACTTTATGTACTTAATGGTAAAAAAATAGAGAACGCTTAGGAAAACTTCCTAAGCGTTTTTGATTTGGAAAAAAATCGAATAACCAGCAATTATTTTGACCAGTCCTTCACCCATGTACCGATTTCATCCATAATCGGCTTGATCGCTTTGCCTTTTGGCGTTAATTCATATTCTACCCTTGGGGGGATTTCCGGATAAAGTTTTCTCGTGACAATTTCTTCTGCTTCTAATTCTTTCAGGCGATCGGAAAGCAATCTTCCGCTGATTGCCATTTCTGACTCAAGCTCTGAAAAACGCAAGGGACCATCCAGGAGTTTATACATAATAAGAATCACCCATTTTTTTGCAAGGAGCTCGGTGGCTTTCGTAATAGGGCAAAAAGCTTGTTCTTTCATTGGAAATCACTTCTTTCAAGTAGTTCTGTATTAAGTGTAATACAAATGAATCAATTTCACTAACAATCGAATTCTCCATCATGTTTGGTAAGTAATGGGGTTTTTCTGTATATAGGAAAAATACCTTGACGCTATTCAAAAAGAGAGATATTATATAGATAACACTTTATCGCTTAAAAGCATAAACGCTTAAAAGCTAAAAAGAGACGAGCGCAGCTGAGACATAGCTTAGATTAGGGGAACATAGTGAAGTCAGCAAAAATGACTTCACTATGTTCCCTTTTAGTATTCTTGCTGGTGTAATGGGAAAGAGTGAAGGTGTTTGTGATGTTAAAGGGAATTGAAACACTAAAGACTATGGTCAACTAAGCGTTCCGCTGCCGCCCACTTCAGAAGAAAACCATTATCCGATACAGGCGATGTTCCTTATGGCGTAAGATTTACAGACAATGAAATCGCCAATTTCTTAAGTGTAAAAACGGCAACATACATTACATTTTGCGGAACGTCGCTTGCTGAGACCATTCGAAATGATGTAGCTGTGTTGTTCTTAACCTATTTGACTTCTGTGATCCAATATAGCATTAATTTAAAAAGTTTAATGATTGAAAGAAACAGGATAAAGGTACCGCCATATTTTAGGCCACCGGGACACCCGCAAAATACATAGTCTTTGAAAACTGCGTATTAAGTCCTTTTCCGCAGTTTTTTGCATTGTATAGAAAATTATATACATTATTAGGCTGTGGATAATGAAAGTAAGTTATCTGCGTCAACTCCGGCGCCTAGCTCACTGTGAAAAAGACAATTGCTCAGGAGAAGGAAAAAGCGCCTTATCCGGTTCATTGATACTTGTTTCTCAATTAGTCAATGAAATGTAATTAACCTCTCATTCTTAATGTGCTTTCCGAATCTTGTCCGACAGGTATATACTGTTGATATGAGGAGGAATGTTCCATGAATAAGGTCATTCTTAGCGTGAAAAATCTAACTAAATCTATAGGCAAAAAACAGCTGCTTCATCAAATTTCATTAGACATTTATGAAGGTGAGATCTATGGGCTTCTGGGACCAAATGGGTCAGGGAAGACGACCTTGATTAGATCTATACTGGGACTTGTTCATATTGATTCAGGTGAAATTGTCATCAAACAGCTTTCCATAGACACACATTTTGAAAAAGCCATTTCAAATATAGGTGCAATTGTTGAGAATCCAGAGTTTTATCCGTTTATGACCGGTTACCAAAATCTTACCCACTACGCAAACATGCATGAAGGTGTGACTGATGAGAGAATAGACGAAGTCATTGATCTTGTGAATCTGAAAGATGCTATTTATGATAAGGTTGAAACATATTCACTGGGAATGAGACAGCGGCTTGGAATTGCACAGGCTGTCTTACATAAGCCAAAACTGCTGATACTTGATGAACCCACAAATGGGCTTGACCCTGCAGGCATCCGGGAGCTTAGAACGTATTTAAAGGATCTTTGTGAAAAAGAAAAGGTCTCCGTAATGATCGCTTCACATCTTCTAAAAGAAGTAGAAGACTTGTGCTCAAGGGCTGCGGTCATTCGAGATGGACGAATTCTTGCTGTAAAGGAAATAAAAAAACAGAATGAGGAAATAATTGAGGTCCGCTTTGAAGTAACGGAATCTGAACGTGCTCTGCACATTTTGATGCCAGAATTTAATGCAGTCATACATAAAAACGGCATCACTCTAAAGGCAAAGAAAGAAGATATTCCAAAAATCAATCACATTCTCGTCCAGGAAAAGATGGAAATATATTCCATTTTACCTGTGTACAAATCATTGGAAGATTCCTTTATGGAGCTTACGGAGGATATAGTGCATGATGAAGTTAATTAAGAATGAACATATGAAATTGATTTTACAGAAAAGCAGTATGATTCTATTTATTGCAGTAGCTGTTATTAGTATTTTAATGGCGGTCGTTACAAAAAGAATGATGTCTGGTGCAGGTGTGGGAGAAAACGTGCTCGGTTATCTATCCTTCAGTACTGGTTTTTTATTTATCCTGCCATTTTTCGCTCTCGTCATTGCCGGTTCTATTGTAGCAAATGAGTTTAATTGGGGAACGATAAAATTTCTGCTCATTCGGCCTGCCGTTCGGACAAAAGTGCTCTTAGCTAAATACATAACAGCCTTATTATTTGGAATTTACTTTCTGATTTTCTTTTTTGCAGCTGCTATTTTACTTGGCCTTCTTTTATTTGGAACAGCCGGGGCAGCAAATGATACAGCTTTCATAAAAAGCATCGGGTTGAACTATCTGACTGTACTTATTGAGATCATTATGATGTCAACATTCGCTTTTATGATCTCATCTGTATTCAGAAATAGCTCTCTTGCGATTGGCCTATCTATTTTTATTACATTCTCGGGTAAGACATTCGTGCAGCTGCTTGCTCACTATAATTTGGAGTGGGGTAAATATATATTATTTGCCCATACAAATCTTAGTCAGCATCTTGAAGGAAATAGGCCTTTATTTGAAGGAACAACGATGGTCTATTCAACCTTCGTTTTATGTATTTATCTATGTTTATTCCTTGCAGCGTCGTGGTTTGCTTTTACAAAGAGAGATGTATCGATTTAAGAACGGGGAGGTGTAAAGACCTTGATAAAAGCGTTAGCAGTTGACCATAAAGGGACACTTGTTCATACGATTGATTTAAAGAATTTTTCACTTGATTCATATAAAATGGTCTGGCTCGATATTTATCCTGAAAAAGATGAGGAAGGGCGAGTGTTAAAGGATCTTTTCAACTTTCATCATCTTGCAATAGAAGACTGTTTTCACTTTTTGCAGCGTCCTAAACTGGATTATTATGAAGGGTATCATTTTTTTGTTCTTCATTCTATTAACAAAGAGACGATGGAGCCGGAAGAATTGGATGTTTTCCTGTCTGAGAAATATATAGTGACCTTTCATTTGAATAAATCGGAAGAAACAGACCTTCTTTATGAAAAAATGAAGCAAACAAAATATATGAAATCTTTGACACCCAATTTTGTATTTTATGAGCTTCTGGATAAACTGGTGGATTTCTATTTTCCTTGTATTACAGAAATGGAAGAAACGCTGAATTCGCTTGAGAGCGGAGAGTTCCGGATTAAACAAATTATGAAGCAGGTATTTGAAACGCGGTCAGGTCTGCTGAAATTAAAGCGGACCATTTATCCGATGCGGGATTTGCTCTACCGCTTATTGAATTCCGAACGAGTAAATATCCCAAAGAGCGAAAGAACGTATTTCATGGATGTTTATGACCATCTATTAAAGCTGTCAGAACTGATATCAGCCAATATGGATTTTACGGCCGAAATAAGAGAAAATTATATTTCAGTCAATTCATACCGTGCGAATAATGTCATGATGACCCTGACTGTGATTACCACCATTTTTATGCCCCTGACATTTATAGCGGGTGTATATGGAATGAATTTTGACAATATGCCTGAACTAAGGTGGGAGTTCGGTTATTTTTATGTATTGGGCGGAATGGGCTTTTTAAGTTTGATGATGTTTCTTTGGTTTAAACGGAAGGGATGGTTTGATAAAGACCAAATCTAGGTGCCAGAGTGCCTCTGTTTTCATTGCAGCGGCAGTCTGGCATTCTGTTTAATACATCCTCTTTGTATAACTCTCAGCCAAAGACTCGTTCACTGCCTTCTCTGTATATTCCGGAAGCTTTGCATGCGAGGCCATCATTTTTGCCGGTGATGGGAGGTTTTCTTTGTCTTCCCAAGTTGCGGGCTGCCACATGCTTGATCTTTTCAAAGCCTTCGCACAATGAATAAAGCATTCTTCAACCTCGATTACTATTGC
Organism: Bacillus sp. PAMC26568; assembly: GCF_014235785.1. Classification (GTDB taxonomy): domain Bacteria; phylum Bacillota; class Bacilli; order Bacillales; family Bacillaceae; genus Bacillus_P. The sequence continues at coordinate 551,990 of NZ_CP060137.1, forward strand.
CACTTTTGGCAGTTTACCCTGTACTTCAAATAAGTTTAAAAGATTTGAATCCGAGGTGATAGAAGCCTTTCCGTTTATTCTAAGTGTTTCCTCAAGTCCTGGAATGAGAAAAAGCAATCCGGCATGCGGGTTTTCAAAAATATTAAGAATGGAATCAGCTCTTCTGTTCCCCGGGCGTTCTGGAATGACTACATGCTTTTCATCCAGAACATAAACAAATCCTGGCGAATCTCCTCGCGGCGAAGAATCACACATTCCCTTTTTATTTGATGTAGACATGATCAGAAAGGGTGACATCGCAATAAATTCCCGGCAATGCTGATCAATATGCGCAATGACTTTATGTTCTGCCAGTTTTCCGGGATGTCCAATTTCTGCTCTTAGTTCTTCTTCGGTTGTGATGGTTTTCATAAGGTCTCCTTTTTGACTGCGGTTAGCCTCGGTTGTAATGCTGTCTCAGTCCTTCACCGATAAAATTAAAGGTGAAAATGACTAATGTCAGTGCAAGTGCCGGAAAAAACGGGATCCAAAACCCTTTTAAGATATCAGATCTAGCCATTCCAAGAAGGGTAGACCAATTCATGCTCGTGTTTTGAAGTTCACCAAATCCATAGCCGGTCTGAACAAAAACCTGAGAGACAAAAATGGAAAAGATACCGAGCTGTCCTAATAAAAGTGCAACTTTTCCCAGGTCCATAAAAAATTGAACCATGATTTCGGGAAGCAAATTAGGTAAGTAATAGCGTGTAAACATTCCAATAGGTGTGTTCCCGACGGTCACTCCTGCTTCAACAAATTGGGAGTGTGAAATGCTGCTCATTGTTTGCTGAATAATATAGGCAACCCGGCCAACATCTGTCAGAGAAAGGAAGATGATGACCCAGATAATCCGATTAGGGCTGAAAGTAAACATAGGCATTGTGATAAACAAAATAGCAGCGAAAATAATCGGCAGACTTGCTGCAAAACCGTTCAAGCCATAGATCAGCAAACGGAACGGACTTTTTTTATTTAGTCCTAAAAAAGTGAGCAGGATGGCTGCAAGATAACGAATGGCAGTAATGGAAAAGATGAGAAGCAGCGTATCTTTTGCTCCTATAATGATGAGGCTGAGAATATCCTTTCCATCTTGATCAGATCCAAATGGATATGTCAGAGAAGGAGGAAAAGGTGCCCGTTCGTAGGTTGTACTGTCAACAAACACCATTCTTTGTTCTTTAATCCCTTCTTGTACACTGGGAATGAGAGGGCCAATAAAAGAGAATAATAGAATAGCAGCAAGCATAATGCTGCCTATCATCAGCGGTTTATTTGTCATACTCCTCCCTCCCTCGGATCTGCCCATTTCTTTATCAGGTTGCTCATAATCTGAACAACTAAGACAATCAGCATGAAACATGTTCCAAAGACGATAATCACATTTGTCTCGATGGCAGTGTGAAGACCAACGCTTAAAACGGGTGTCACATCAAATGCCTGAAACAAGCGAAAAGCAGCTCCTTTGTAATCGAGCAAGTATTCTACAATTAATAGATTAGATAGAATATAGATCATCATTGACCCTGTATGATTCAAAATTGGAACCACGCTGTTTTTTAGAATATGTTTAAACGTTATAACGTATTGCGGCAATCCTTTAGAATGTGCAACCGTAATATATTGCTTATCTTCTTGTTCTTGGAAAGCGGCAGCAGTAATTCGGCTTATGTAAAGTGCAGGATAAATAGAAACAAGTAAAGCTGGATATAGAAAGCTGTACCAATCATCGTGGCCAAAAATATCAGCAAAATCCCTAAAATAAATAATGAGAACCCACTGAGCACATAGAAAGAGAAAGAAATCGGGAATCGACTGCAGCACCCAAGTGAATCCTTTTCCAAAAATCATTCCGAGCCGATTTGGACGAGCCGCATCATAAATTCCTTTTAAAATACCGAAGAACAAACTCAAGAATAGAGCAGTCACAATGATCTTGATGCTTCTTGAAAAATACAGCGCCGCTTCTTCTTCGACTGGACGCTCAAACTTTGTTAGACCAAAGTTTTTATCATGATAAAGACTGCTGAAAAATGATGTAACATTCTCTTCATAGGCCGACCAAGAAAACTGATAATCATAGATAACAGTTTGAGCTGTGCCTTCTGCCGTTACTTCAACATCCCTTGGAAAAAGAACGACAAGAATAAGGCAGGTCACAATAAATAGAAAGAGCAGGATATGAATACCGATTTCTTTTGCTAAATTCATAAGGAATCCTCACGTTCACTTTTCTGATTATTATAAAAATTTTACCATGACTAAAGAGTGATGAATAGGTATATAAAGGAAAAAAGAAATGTGAAAAACTTCACAATATCTCTTGCGTATTTTTAATTAAGGGAATATAATATGGATACAGGAAACATGTGAAGAACTTCACAATATTATGTGAAAACATTCACAAACATATTTTCAAGGAGGAACTACATTTATGAAAATCGCGGTTATTGGCTGTACACATGCTGGAACAGCAGCAGTATCTAATATGACGAAGCTTTATCCGGAAGCTGAAATTACTGTTTATGAAAAAAATGATAATGTTTCATTCTTATCTTGCGGCATCGCTTTATATGTAGGGGGAGTTGTTCAGGACGCACATGGTTTATTTTACTCTTCACCTCAAGAACTTGAGAACATGGGAGTCACGATGAAAATGATGCATGCCGTAACCTCTATTGACGCGGAAGCCAAAACGCTGACTGCAAAGAATCTTGCAACAGATGAAATAATTGAGGATACCTATGACAAGCTGGTCATGACTACGGGTTCCTGGCCAATTGTCCCGCCGCTCGAAGGGATTAAATTAAATAATATTGTTCTTTCTAAAAACTATAATCATGCAAATAATATCATTGAAAAAGCGAAAGATGCTCAGAAAATTACAGTCGTAGGAGCGGGGTATATCGGAATCGAGCTGGTAGAAGCATTTGAATCATACGGAAAAGACGTGACTTTAATTGATAGCGCAGACCGGATCCTAAGCAAATATTTAGATCCAGAATATACTGAGGTCATTGAAAATGATTTTAAAAACCGCGGCGTCACACTTGCTTTAGGCGAAACCGTCAGCAAATTTGAGGGTGAAAATGGCAATGTTACAAAAGTAGTGACAACGAAAGGCGATTACGAAACAGATCTTGTTGTTCTATGCATCGGATTTAAACCAAATACAGAGCTGCTTAAAGGTCAGGTTGATATGCTTGATAACGGGGCCATCATTGTTAATGAGTATATGCAAACAAGCAACAAGGATATATTTGCAGCAGGCGACAGCTGTGCCATCCTATACAATCCAACCGGTAAGCATGCTTATATTCCTTTAGCTACAAATGCCGTTCGCATGGGTACACTTGCTGCTAAGAATTTAGTTCAGAAATCGATAAAATATATGGGTACGCAAGGAACATCAGGCATCAAAATTTATGACAATAATATTGCTTCAACAGGAATGACAGAAACGGCTGCTTCTTTTTTGGATATGAATGTGAAAAGTATCACAATCTTAGAAAATGATCGTCCAGAATTTATGCCAACTTATGAACAAGTCACATTAAAGGTTGTGTATGAAGAAGACACAAGAAGAATAGTCGGAGCGCAAGTGATGTCAAAAGCAGATCTGACACAGTCTATCAATACATTATCTGTCTGTATCCAAAATGGAATGACAATTGAGGAACTGGGTTTTGTCGACTTCTTCTTCCAGCCTCATTACAACAAACCGTGGAACTTTTTGAATCAGGCTGGATTGCAGGCAATGCAGTAACATATGAAAACAGCGGAATGCGTGGATTCCGCTGTTTTTTTCTTCATCAGCATTGAAAGGTATTCGGCAATAATTAGGAGGCAGATGGAAAAAAGAAAGTATTTCTCTCAAATCGGAAAGTAATGTTCCAATTTTGGCAAGTAATAATGGCATTTCGTCAAGTAATTTCCCTCTTTGGAAAGTAAATCAGGTTTCGAACGGAAAATGAGTTATGAAACTGGCTGATTAAACCCGAATTCAGAATAAAAGCCTGAATAGCCAAATGTACCGATGAAAAAAATGCTAAAACCTAGTTGTTTCGCCGAAAACATTGTTCAGTGCTTTAACTCATCGGATGTATTTGTAAAACCAGTTGAAAGAGAGCATTTATTTTATTGATAAATAGCTGATCCGCTATCCACAAATTCCTTTGATTTTTGCCTTAGTCCGTCTTCAATTTCTTGATCACGGACTGTGTTTCTTAAGTCATGTGAAATTCTCATCGAGCAGAATTTAGGACCGCACATTGAGCAGAAATGAGCGGTTTTTGCTCCTTCAGCAGGCAGGGTTTCGTCGTGATATTCTTTCGCACGTTCAGGATCAAGGGAAAGATTGAATTGATCTTCCCAGCGAAATTCGAACCTTGCTTTGGACAAAGCGTCGTCTCTATACTGTGCATTTGGATGGCCTTTGGCGAGATCGGCTGCATGGGCCGCAATTTTATAGGCGATGACTCCTTCACGGACATCTTCTTTGTTTGGCAGTCCGAGATGTTCCTTCGGTGTGACATAGCAAAGCATGGCTGTACCGAACCAGCCAATCATTGCAGCTCCTATCGCCGAGGTGATATGATCGTAGCCTGGTGCGATATCGGTTGTTAAGGGTCCAAGTGTGTAAAAAGGTGCTTCCTGACAAATCTCCTGCTGCTTCTCTACATTTTCACGGATCATGTGCATCGGAACATGACCAGGACCTTCAATCATCACTTGAACATCATGTTTCCATGCGATTTTCGTCAGCTCTCCAAGTGTTTCAAGCTCGGCGAATTGTGCTTCATCATTTGCATCTGCAATCGAACCGGGGCGAAGACCGTCACCTAAAGAAATGGATATGTCATATTGCTTTAAAATTTCACAAATTTCCTCGAAGTGAGTGTAAAGGAAGTTTTCTTCATGGTGGGCTAAACACCATCCAGCAAGAATCGAACCGCCTCTTGATACGATTCCTGTTGTTCTCTTAATCGTGAGCGGAATATAGCGCAACAAGACCCCGGCGTGAATCGTAAAGTAATCGACTCCTTGTTCTGCTTGTTCGATTAAAGTATCTCTATAAACTTCCCATGTTAGATCTTCTGTAACTCCCTTCACTTTTTCAAGCGCCTGGTAAATAGGAACTGTGCCAACAGGGACAGGGGAATTCCGGATAATCCATTCACGGGTTGTGTGAATGTCCTTGCCTGTTGATAAATCCATGATGTTATCTGCGCCCCATTTGATCGCCCACGTCATTTTTTCCACCTCTTCTTGGATAGAAGAAGTCACGGCTGAATTTCCAATATTGGCATTGATTTTGACATGAAAGTTTTTGCCGATGATCATTGGTTCGCTTTCTGTATGATTGATATTTGCAGGAATGATGGCCCTGCCGCCCGCGACTTCACTTCGAATGAACTCAGGATCCATATTTTCACGAATCGCGATAAACTCCATTTCGGGTGTAATGATTCCTTTTCGTGCATAGTGAAGCTGAGTGACGTTTCTGCCTTTGCGGGCTTTTAGTGCTTTTCTATCAGCGGAAAATACATTCCCTTTATCCGTCTGGTTCACCTGATAGCCATTGTCCTCAGGTTTAATTGTTCGTCCAATGTATTCCTCGGCATCTTCACGTTCGAGGATCCATTTTCTTCTGATTTCTGGCAGACCTTTATTAATATCAATGATTGCTTTTGAATCTGTATAAGGTCCACTCGTATCATACACAAGTACTGGTTCATTATCCTGTGACAAACTAATTTCCCGAAACGGAACGCGAATGTCCTCTCTTGATCCGATTTTGTACGCTTTTCTGCTGCCATCAAACTGTGTTTTAAATGCGAAATTCAATCTTAACTCCTCCTTGTAAATAGTTAGTAGGGTTTCGATCAAAACCTGCGAAAAGAATAGAAAAAGGGTTCTGCATGAACAGAACCCTTGGGACAGTATGTGTAAAAACCAAAAAGATTGGCCTACGCCACACTGCTTCCCTACGCTGGTATGATCCAGATCAGGTTCAAAGGGTCAAAGAATCATGTTCTTCTCTCAGTCCAGCATCATGGACTCCCCTAGCAGAATGAAAAAATATTCATTTGTTAGCAAATATAACAGCTAAAAGAAAAGGCTGCAAGTGATATTTCACAATTTAGAATTCTCCTGATAATATTGGGGTTTGCAATCAGAGGAAACAGCAGCTAAGCTTCAAGCAGCCAAATGCGACTTTTTTGGTATTGACAGAGAGCTTATTGCCTGCCATCCAGCTATCTGGAAAAAGGTAAAATGGGATGAAGATTATCAAAACGGCCTGATTGAACCAAAGGTAAGTGTGGAAATAATCCATCATGGTATTATTAATTAAATGGCAATCAGCTCGGTTCAATCATACAATACGGGCCATTCCTATTTTAGGTTACTAGGGACTTCGGGCAGTACCTTATATTTTGAAAATTTGATATATTAAAGGTGTGACTGTATTTGGAGGAGGATGGACATATAATGAAGAATCTGGACCAGAATCATGAAGAGAAAGTCCTTTCTCAGGAAAAACTTGAGGATTTTAGACAGGTCTATCTTAACCAGCTTGAACACTCTCCTACAGCATTTTTGATACATGAAGGCCGGAAATGGAAGTACATAAATTCTGCTGCAATGAAACTATTAAAGATCACCTGTAAAAGTGAACTGATAGGAAAGCCGATTTGGAACCTGATCGATCCCCAATATAGAGAAACAATTGAACAGAGAATTACGGAAACGAATAATGGAGTAACGCCATCTTCAATGGAACAAATTTGGTACACAAATGAAGGGCTGCCCATTGTTGTGGAAGTGACCAGTCTGCCAAGTGTATGGGGTGACAGCCTTTCAACACAGGTTATCATCAGAGATGTATCAAATAAGAAAAAATTAGAAAAGGAACATGAAGATACTATAAAAAAATTCCGGCTGATAACTGAAAATATGCGGGATATAGTCGGACTGCTTGACGACAATGGACTGTTTACCTACGTTTCACCCTCTTATAAAGAAGTGTTAGGGTATGATCTTTCAGAAACTGTAGGGGACAGTCCATTCCAGTTTGTGCACCCGGAAGATCGTGAACTCATTTCAGGACAATTTTATAAAATGTTCAAGGATCATAGCCAATTAACGGTCGAATATCGGTATTTATGCAAGGATGGTTCTTACGTATGGCTTGAGTCGCATGGGATTCCTGTCACTGAAAATGAATCCTTAAAGCATGCTATCGTGATTTCCCGCAACATTACAAAGAGAAAACAAACAGAAGAAAAGCTGAGAAAGAGCGAAAGCAAGTATCGGATTATTTTAGAGCACAGCAACGATTTAATTTGCGTTGTCGATTTGGAAGGAAACTATAAATATGCATCACCCTCCTACAAAAAAATTCTTGGATACGATCCTGAGAGTATGGTAGGACAAAACGTATTCACTTATATTCATGAAGATGATAAAAAAATGGCTGAGGAAATTGTAGAACGGCTATTCACAACAAAAGACCCTTTTACAATTCCATATCACAAGGTAAGTAAATCAGGACAAGCTGTTTTGTTTGAGGGAAAGGGAATGGCGGTCCTAAATCAGCATGGGGAGCCGGAAAGCATTGTATTTATTTCAAGAGACATTACAGAAAAAAGAAAAGTTGAGGAGTATATGCGCAATTACGAAAAGCTCTCTGTATTAGGAGAGCTGGCAGCAGGAGTCGCGCATGAAATCCGGAATCCGCTCACATCCATAAAGGGCTTTTTTAAGCTATTAACCGAAAAAGAATGCGATCAGCAGGATCAAGAATACCAGAATGTCATCATGGAAGAGTTAAGCAGGATCGAGCAGATTGTCAATGAGTTTATGGCTTTGGCCAGACCGCAGGCGGTTCATCTAAAAGAATCGGCTGATATCGTGCAGCTCCTTAAAGATACGGTTATTCTGTTAAATCCTGAAGCTGCATTAAAGAATGTTCACATTGATCTGCAATTTGATTCTGATGGTTCTTATATAGAATGCGAAAAAAATCAAATGAAGCAAGTTTTCATAAATGTCATGAAAAATGCTATCGAAGCAATGCCAAATGGGGGTACCCTAAAAATAAAGGGGCAAGAAAAGGAGCTTGTATCGTATCAGCTTACCTTTGAGGATAATGGAACAGGAATCGATGAACACCGATTAAAAAAGTTGGGAACTCCTTTCTTTACAACAAAAGAAAAAGGCATTGGACTTGGGCTTACGATCAGCAATAAAATCATTACAGATCATAAAGGACAATTTAAGATGGAAAGCGAAATTGGCAAAGGGACAAGGGTTATAATTACACTGAAGAAATAATGGGGGTCAGGATAATGAAGCTGTTTACAAACGAACAATTTCATAAAGCTCGTACATTTATGCTTGAAAAAGCACGCAAGGTTGACCGGGCATTATATCTTTTTGAGTTTGAGAATGGGGCAAAAGAAGATGTCATAACAGAATTAGAGGTATTTCAAAATCGTGATGGCGGGTTTGGAAATGGGCTTGAACCAGATTTTAGATGCGAGGAATCATCGGCTATGGCTTCAACAATTGGCTTGCAGTACTTATCAAGAGTCAAAGCAGATGAGGGGGACGCGATTCTTAAAGATGTCATCGCCTATTTCCTTCAGACATACCAAAAGGACATCCCAGGCTGGGAAAAAGTGCCGCCTGAAGTGGAATCAGCACCAAGGGCACCTTGGTGGAACTACCAGCAGGGAGGATCAGATTGGGGAAATCCAAATGCTGAAATCCTCGGCTATTTTTACGAGTATAAGAGTTTGATCCCTGCAAATCGATTATCGGGGCTTACAGATTACGCCATCAGCCATCTTCAAAACCAAAAGGAATATGAATTTCATGAATTGCTTTGCTACCTAAGACTAGCAGATAAAGCATCCCAAGATATTCTCCGTGAAATGACACCTTATTTGGATGAATTTGTAAACAAATGCATTGTCGTGAATCCGGAAAACTGGGGCGGGTATGGGCTGCAGCCTGCAGGCGTTATCCACTCTCCAAACTCCAGATATTATCCGTTATTTGCAGAAAGCACAGAACAAAACATAGATGCCATCATTGACCAGCAAACGGAGGATGGCAGCTTTGAACCAAACTGGTCATGGGGACAATACGAAGACACATGGCTCCTTGCAAAGGAAGAGTGGAAGGGCTGGATCACACTTGAGAAATTAAGACTGCTGCGTGAATTTAACCGAATTGAGGGATTATAAAAAAACTTCAGTGCTTCCGCTGAAGTTTTTTACTTAATACCCCAGCGAGACATAGGGTTCCAAGGATCATCAACCAATATCTCAACAATCCCATTCCGAATGGTGCCCTAGAAACCGGGAAAAGTGAAATTCAGGTACCCAATAGAGCTGAATGGTGCCCTAGAAACCGGGAAAGTGAAATGCAGGTCCCAATAGAGCCGAATGGTGCTCTAGAAACCGGAAAAATGAAATCCAGGTACCCAATAGAGCGATATGGTGCCTTTTCAGCCACAGAGAAAGCCCCCCGTTTTCCACGGATGTATTTCTAAAATAATTTGATAAACTCCTCATATCCTTCTTTCTCCAGGTCTTCAGCAGGTACAAAACGCATTGCAGCTGAATTCATGCAATACCTTAGTCCTTTTGGCTTTGCTTGAACGACAGACTGCCTGCTGATCTCGTGAATAAAGCTTCTCCGCCCTTGAACAGCACAAATGTAAGAATTGGAATCAGCACGATTGACACGATAATCTTCACACTTCTTTTTTTCAATCATCCCATCCTTTACATGTTTAAAAAGGAAACGTGTCAGCAGTTAAATAGGATCATTTAGTCTTCCTCTTTATCGTACAAAATTTGAGGATTCATGAACAGCTTTAACGCTCCAGACATCTTTGATATGCAGAGGCAGGCATTCAAAAAAACTTGTTTGTGAACACATAAAAAAACGGGTGATAAACGTTGCGTCTATCACCCTGTCCATTAAATGCTTCTTATGTAGCGTATGCTTTTATATGTTTCATTTTTGACACTTCCAAAGCTTTCCAGTTCTTCTTGAAAAGTAAAGCCGCGAGCCTCGTAGAATGGAATGCCTAAATCGTTTCCTTTTGCTACAGAGACTCTCTGTTTGGATGCGCCATATTTTTTTTGATCCTCTGTTATGGCGTTTAAAAGAAGGGTTCCGATCCCTTCTCCGCGTCTCTTTGGATCAAGGTAAAGGACATAAAGTTCAGCTGTCGTATCATCAGCCATCCCGCCTCCGCCTGCACCAACCACTTGATTATGTTCAATAGCAGCAAACCAGCCATTCCAATAGCGGCTATGCTTGATAACTTCATCAGAAATGCGCTTTTCATTGTAAAACTCTTCAATTACTCTATCAATATAATCAGAGCTGTGTGAGTGTTGGTACGTGTTCCTATACCCATCACTGCAGACTTGGATGATGCCATGGACATGTTCCGGTTTTCCTTTTAGAACCGTAATCACCCATTAATCCTCCACATGGTTTTTTACTCTGCGGGAATAAAAGCTGAAAATAAATACTACCATGGCAAAAGCAGAACCTGCCATAACGAACATTCCGTCAAACGTGTTGTGACTGCCTGTTAGTTGCCACAATTTAAATGGAATGACCAGAACGACTATGCTGATAATTATACCTAAATAAATTTTGAGAATATTTTCACTCGTATTTTTACTTGAACCTTTCAGCTTTGCAAGTGAATCTAAAACAAAGACCAAGAGCAGCAATGCTGCTATCAAAATGAAAAAATTTCCCATTATTTCACCTCATTTATAGTTAAACAAACGTTTGATTAAGCTGTGTATTTTCTTGTTGCAGCAAGGACTTTTTTAGTTCGCTCACCGATAGTGCAATGATATCCGGTTCAGCTGAACAGATTTCTTCTTTTGACCCATATCCATACAAAACGCCAATCGATGAGATGTCATTTTGTTTAGCGCCGATTAAATCATGCACACGGTCACCAATCATGACGATCTCGGGTTTTGATATATTCGGATAATGTTTTAAAACCTCTGCGATAATTTCTGATTTAGCTGTTCTTGTGCCATCGAGATGGCTTCCGACAACTCTATCAAAAAAGGAATCCATTTTAAAATGGGAAAGTATTTTTTCCGCAAAGATTGTTGGTTTCGATGTAGCAACTGTGAGGATTATCTTTTCATGCTGCAAGGCTTCAAGCAGGTCAATCATTCCAGGATAAACCTCATTTTCATACATACCTTTCTGCGTAAAATATTCTCGGTAGTATTGAATGGCTTCGCTGGTCCTCTGTTTGTCAAATTTTAATTGTGTTTTGAACGATTCTTGAAGTGGAGGGCCAATAAATGGTTTCAAATCAGCGGGCTGCGGTACTTCACAATTCAAAGCTCTTAATGCGTACATAATGGAATGAATGATTCCTGATCCCGGATCTGTCAGTGTTCCGTCTAAATCAAACATTACGAGCTTATAAGGATGCATGGCCATACCTCCGCCGTTTTTCTATAGTTTATCAAAAAAATTGGAAGAGGATAGGGGTCTTAAAAAGGTTTATATGAACTTTTCTTGAATAAAAAGAGTAACGGAAAAAAATACGGAGGTGGACTAAATGGAATTTCGAATTGAAAAGGATACAATGGGCGAGATAAAAGTTCCTGCAGATAAATTTTGGGGAGCACAGACCCAGCGGAGCAAAGAGAACTTTAAAATTGGAGCAGAAAGAATGCCGCAGGAACTGATTGAAGCATTTGCAATATTGAAAAGAAGTGCAGCAAAAGTCAATAAACAACTGGGAAAACTGAGCGAGGAAAAAGAAAAAGCGATTGTAAAGGTTTGTGATGACATTCTCAGCGGTAAGCTGAATGATCATTTTCCCCTAGTTGTTTGGCAAACGGGAAGCGGAACGCAAAGCAATATGAATGTAAATGAAGTGATAGCGAATAGGGGCAATGTTTTCCTTGAAGGCAGCAATCAAGCCATTCATCCTAACGACGATGTGAATATGGGGCAAAGCTCAAATGATACCTTTCCGACTGCGATGCATGTATCAGGAGTGATAGCGGTATTAGATACACTCGTTCCTGCGATTGATAAACTGTATTTAACCCTAGCAAACAAAGCGAAGGAAAACGAAGAGGTTGTCAAAATCGGCCGAACCCACCTGCAGGACGCAACACCGCTCACGTTGGGCCAGGAAATAAGCGGCTGGGTCCATATGCTGCAAAAATCAAAGGATATGATCCTCCTGTCGATCGAAAAAATGCGGGATCTTGCGATAGGCGGAACAGCAGTTGGTACAGGGATCAACGCTCATCCTGATTTCGGGAGGCTCGTTGCTGAGGAAATCAGTCTTTATACAGCAACAAAATTCCGTACTTCGGAAAATAAGTTTCACGCACTGACAAGCCATGATGAAATCGTCTTTGTACATGGAGCATTAAAAGGGCTGGCTGCTGATTTAATGAAAATTGCAAACGATGTCAGATGGCTTGCAAGCGGTCCAAGGTGCGGGATCGGTGAAATCACCATTCCTGAAAATGAACCAGGGAGTTCCATTATGCCTGGAAAAGTAAACCCCACGCAAAGTGAAGCGATCACAATGGTAGCTGCACAAGTGATGGGCAATGATGCGACCATCGGATTTGCAGCGAGCCAGGGCAATTTCGAACTGAATGTATTTAAACCTGTCATTATGTACAATTTCCTGCAGTCTGTGAGATTGCTAGCAGATTCCATTCATTCCTTTAATGACCACTGTGCGATCGGGATCAAACCAAATTTGGAAGTGATTGATAAATATTTGAATGAATCACTTATGCTTGTTACAGCTTTAAATCCACATATTGGCTATGCAAATGCAGCGAAAATTGCGAAGGAAGCCCATAAAGATGGGAGCACGCTAAAGGAAGCGGCACTAAAACTCAATTTACTGACAGAAGAAGAGTTTGATGAGTATGTGAATCCGCTTGATATGATTGGACCTCGGGGAGAGTAGGCAAAAGGTTATCCACGTTCTGGGTACGCTGAAACATAGGTTCCAAGTGAATTTATACTTGCATGAAGTGCATGTAGGCAGTCTCAAGTGGAACCTCCTGTATAAATATTGTGATATTATTGTACCATTATTCAGATTTTACAGATTGATATTTTGGTTTTCGCTTATATACTGATAAAGCCTTGAATTACACTGATAAAAAGGCGAAATACACTGATAAACTCTGGATTTACACTGATAAAACTTTCAAATAGCCCTTTTGCTCTATAAATCAAAGGAAAGAGCCCATCAAGCGGGCCTTTCTGTTTACAAACAGCTATATTTCTTATCTTGCGGGTACTTTTACATAAAACGAACTCATTCCACCCTCATTCACAGCCCAAACGGTTCCATGATGAAGTTCAGCAATTCGTTTTACAATGTTCAATCCCAAGCCGAATTCGCCATCGCTGCCTTTATGGAATGGTTCAAATAAATGCGGCAGGATATTTTCATCAATTGGCGGTCCGTCGTTCCAAATTTTAAGCAGGACATCATTTCCCTTTTTGTTTAACCTTACGCCAATGATGGAATGAGCATATCTAAGCTGATTCTCATACAGGTTTTCGAGAAGTTTTACCCATAGTTCTTCATCGCCGTAAATAACAGCACGTTCAAGGTCTATTTCAAAGTCAAGCTCCTGGCGTGACCATTTCATCCGTTCTATGACATGATGAATCGTCACATTCAGTTCAAATCCTGATTTATTTGAGTTTCTTGATGATAAGTAATCCAGTTTCGTGATATAAAGCAAATCCTTGATTTTTTTCTCAAGGCGTTCTGATTCTTCTTCGATGACGTCCATCGTACTTGCTAAATCACCTTTCGGATAAATGCCGTCATTCACGGATTTTGCATATCCGCGAATGACCATGACAGGAGTTTTTAAGTCATGAGAAATATTTTGCAGCAGGGTCCGTTGGGCTTCATCTTTTTGAACAAGTCTTTTCCTCATATGTTCAATCGTTTCTCCCAGTTTTCCGATTTCATCGCTTCTATCAAGGATAACAGGTTCGTGCCAATCCTCATTCGATATCCGCTTGACATCTTTTTCAAGAGACACCAATGGCCGCGATAAATACTTTGCAAGCCAAATCGAAGGAATCCAGCTGAAAAGAAACACGATGATCAACACTAACACCAGCTGTTTGAATAAAGTCAAAACGAGATCATTTCGATAGGAATCCCACGCATATGAAAGGAGAAAGGCTGATTCACCATTATATGAAACTTTTTTTATGACAAAAAAGAGCCTTTCATCATTTATCTCTCTTGAATATTCTTCTGTGATAGCTTCCTGCTTCGAAGCTAAAAATTGGGTTTCCTGCAGAAACTTTGTCGGCAATTTTTTCTGGTTATTGATAAATGGTGCACTCTCAGGAAGAATAAGATGCTGAACAGAACGATCCGGAGATAGCTTTTTATTGAATGGATTCATACCGCCATCGCCTTGAAGCTGATATTCAGTTAAAATGTGCTGTTCATTTTCGATCGTCGTATAGATTTCATTTGTGAAAAAATTCCGCAGTGTGGTTGGGAAAATAATCATCAGCAATATAGAAATGACGAGCAGAATTCCTGAAATGACAACCCATATTTGAAACGTCAGTGATTTATTTTTCATTCTCCAGTCAGCATCCTGTATCCATATCCGTAGATGGTTTCGATTTTTAAATCAGGCATCTTTTTCCGCAGGCGCCTGACGAGATCGTCAACTACCCGGTCTGTTCCAAAGTAATCGCTTCCCCAAATGTGCTCAATCATTTGCTCGCGCGAAAAGGCCTGGCCTTTATTGTGTAAAAACAGGAGCAATAAATCAAATTCCTTTGAGGTTAAATTTAAGTTTTCCCCATTTAGGGAGACGGCCCGTACTTTTTCATCAATGGTGTAAGGAGGGAGCTGCACACTTGTTTTTACTGTACTTGATTCGTAAACACGGGTCAGAAGCTTTTGTACACGGATGACTAGTTCTCTGGGAAGGAATGGCTTTGAAATGTAGTCATCACTTCCAAGCTCCAGCCCTAAAACCCGGTCAATATCCGTATCTCTTGCTGAAATAAAAATAACAGGAGTATCTGGTGCAGCTGCTTTTATTTCTTTTATTAATTGATATCCGTCAACATCAGGAATCATAATATCGAGAACCCAAAGATGGGGAGCTTCATGAATGGCCTGGCGCGCTTTTTCCCCATTTGTAAATGAGGTTATTTTCCAGCCTTCTTTTTCGAGGTATTTTGTTAATAAATCATTTAAATTCTGTTCGTCTTCTACGAGAAAAATAGAATAAGACAATCTGATTCACACTCCTTCTTACACGTCATTATACAACGTCTTTCCTGATATGGTCATCATTTGACAATTTCCCATAATCTTTTCATCTTTCTCCCAAAAAGATTATTTATAGTAGGGTTAACAAAGAAAATACTAGGAGGAAGTAAAATGGGATATTACGATGATACAGAACGGAAAGATACATTATTGGATAAAGATTCTCGTGAAATCATGGTCAGAACACAGCCGCAAAAAAAGCCATCAAGATGGAAAGGAATTATGTCATCGGTCATCAGCGGTGTTGTCGGCGGAGCGCTTGTGCTTGGAGTTCAGCCTTTCTTTGATGATGAGACAGGCAGCAATGAACCTTCATATTCCATTGATTCTAATACGACAGAAGAAAACGATTCAAATCCAGTGAATACACAGCCGATCAGTCAAACGAGCGATATTGCGGATATGGTGGAAAAACTAACGCCGGCAATCGTCGGGATATCAAATAAACAGCAGCAACAGCAAGGATTTGGCGGCGGAACCCAGGATGCTGAGGCTGGAACGGGGTCAGGTGTTATTTTCAAAAAAGATGGAGATACAGCTTATATCATTACTAATAATCATGTAATTGAAGGTGCAAACAGCATTGAAATCTCTTACTCAGATGGAGAAAAGTCTCAGGCTGAACTTGTTGGGGCCGATCCATTAACAGATATGGCTGTCCTGAAAATCGACAGCAAATATGCAAAAGCGGTTGCTGACTTTGGTGATTCAGGCCAGCTCCGTGCCGGTGAAAGAGTTGTTGCAATCGGAAACCCGCTAGGTCTTGATTTCTCTCGAACAGTAACAGAAGGCATCATTAGCGGAACAGACCGTACGATTCCAATCTCGACTTCTGAAGGAAATTGGGAGCTAAATGTTATCCAGACAGATGCTGCGATTAATCCGGGGAATAGCGGAGGACCGCTTCTGAATATGAACGGTCAGGTCATTGGAATCAACAGCCTGAAAATCAGCCAGGATGGTGTTGAAGGATTGGGATTTGCGATTCCAAGCAACGACCTGCAGCCCATCGTCGATGAACTATTAGAAAAAGGAAAAATAGACCGCCCATTCTTAGGGGTCGGATTGCTGGACCTAAGCGAAGTGCCGGAGCAATACCGCACAAACACACTTCAGCTGCCAAATGAGGTTACAGAGGGAGTGTTCGTCCAAGGTGTGAGTCCATCTTCACCAGCTTCTGAGGCTGGCATGCAGGAAGGTGATGTCATCGTGTCAATGAACGGCACTGAAATAAAGAATTCAAATGAACTTCGGAAATTCCTCTACTCACAAACAAGCATTGGCGATGAAATCGAAGTTGAATTTTACCGCCAGGGAGAGAAGGTAACCGAGAAAGTGACTCTGTCTCAAAAAGAGGTTGTGAATAGTTAATACAGATTCCAAAGCGGCTTCAAATATTGAAGCCGCTTTTTTCCACTATTTTGAAATAGGGATTGAAAACCGACACTTATGTCGTTTATAATAACGACATAAGTGTCGGTTTTATTTCGAATAGGGAGAGGACAATATGGCAGATGCCAGAGGGTTACTAAAGAACAAATCGTATCTTTACTTGATTTCGTCACAAGCTGTTTCAAGCCTTGGGGATTGGCTTGATATGCTGGCCATTTTTGCTTTGGTCGGATTAAAATGGGAAGCTGGTTCATTTGAGATGGCGATGACAGGAATGGCCATGTTTGCACCAATGATTGTACTTAGTCCATTTTGCGGTGTTCTTGCCGATCGGTATGATCGGAAAAAGCTCATGATTTTTTCAGATGTTATAAGAGCGGCAGTTGTCGTTGGCTTTGTTTTTGCTCCATCGCTGCCTTATCTTCTTGTTCTGCTGGTGATGAAAAGCGGATTTGGAGCCCTGTTTGATCCAGCAAAGAATGGGAAAATAAAGGAGATCGTAGACGGAGATCATATGCAGCAGGCCGTTTCCATTAGCGGAATCATTGAAAATGGAAGTAAAATCATTGGACCAGTGATTAGTGGAATCCTGGTTTCAACAGCAGGAGTTTATTGGGCATTTTACTTAGATGCATTAACGTTCGTTGTTTCTGCTCTCCTGTTAATCAAAGTGCCGAAAAGTAAATTTTTGATGGAAAAGCATGAAGGAGATACTGGCTTTATGCTTTGGAAGCAAATGAAGGAAGGTTTGTTCGTTTTACAAAAAACTAAACTCGTTTTTACAGGTTTATGGATCTTATGCCTTACCTTGCTTGTTATCCAAATTATTGACACTCAGCTTATGATTCTTTTAAGAGAAATTGAAAATGTGAACCCTGTTTCTCTTTCTGGTATTGCTATCGCGGCAAATGGAATAGGAATGCTCGTTTTCTCCATCTTCCTGACCAGATTGAAAATACGAACTATATTGCCCTATCTTGGAATGGGGGCGCTAATTTTAGGAATATGTATTGTAACAATGCCGCTTTCGATTCATCTGCCAATTACTGTGATATGGGTCATGTTTCCAATCGGATTTTTCCTGAGCGGAATTGCAGCAGGTGCTATTTTCATTCCCTTTCAGCTCTCTGTTCAAAAAGCTGTGCCGGTAGAGTATACAGGCCGGGTTTTTGGTACAATTGATGGGATGACAACTTTGGCTGCATTGATTGGCATGGTTGGTGGAGGAATACTCGCTGAACGATTCGGTGCTGTGTTTGCTTATCTTTTTTCAGGAACACTCCTCATTGCAGCAGGAACCATTACAATGCTTGCTAAAAATAGACTAGAAGGCGGGAAAGTCAGTGCCAAAGGTGAGCGAAACGTACAAGGAGAAACGCCGGCTTGAACTGCTTCAAAAAGCTGAAAAGGTATTTATAGCAAAAGGCTTCAGTTCTACAACAATGTCAGACATAGTGGAAGCATCGGGTTTGAGCCGCGGCGGAGTCTATCATTATTTTTCCAGCACAGATGAGATCTTCAGAGCCATTATTGAAGAGGATGACAGAGGGGGAAAGCTGTATTTCAGCAATCTTGCTGCCAAACACAAAAGTGTGTGGGAGGCCATTGAACATCATCTTGAGGAATATAAAAAGGCCCTTCAACATGCAGAGGAAGACCTCGGTATCGTGAAAATAGAATATTTTATGATGGGTTGGCGTGATCAAGAAAGAAAAAGCTATATTAGCAAACGATTTGGCCTTTGGAATGAAATGTTTTCTGGCTTGATTCAGACCGGTGTGGAACGCGGAGAATTTAAGCCGCTTCAGCCGGTTGATACGATTGCCTTATTTATGATTAATGTGCTTGATGGCATTCACCTCCAGACTCTGATTATTGGACATGAACAGTATGAAGCAAAAGGGCAAATAGATTCATTGCGATTCTATTTGAAAACAGCCTTGCAAGTTAATGAGTAAAAATCAGTCCACAGCTAAATGCTGTGGATTTTTGGTATGGTTTTTTAAGAGGTAATTGACAGAGAGGTCAGAAACCCGGTGTAAGCGGTCAAAAACCATTGGGTCATATATACAAGACAAGCAGTCAGAATAGGTTCGAACGGTCACAAATTAATTCTGTAATTTTTCACCCATAACTATTCCACAATAATTATCCAGCATTTTCTTCCCGCACCTTCCCTCATAAAACCGGAATCATTTCGAACAAATATGATAACACAAAATCATGGCTCGCAAATAACATTGCAGCTAGTTACATAAAATAATCAAAACATAAATGGATGCCATTATATAAGGAGCACAACGATGAACTTACAACTTTTACTAGGGGAGATCGGTCATCCTGCTAGAACAGAGGGTGGCATGGAAACAGTTGATATAAAAGGAATCGAGGCTAATTCTTCGAAGGTTGAAGAAGGCTATTTATTTGTGGCCATTACAGGATATGAAAGAGACGGACATGATTTTATTCAGGACGCAATCAGCAGAGGGGCAGCTGCTATTATTGGGGAGAAAGATATACATGATTTACCGGTTCCTTATACTAAGGTAGAGAATAGCCGGGATGCCCTCGCTAAGCTTGCCGCGGGTTTTTATGATTTTCCTTCAAAGAAACATCTCATGATCGGAATTACTGGCACCAACGGGAAAACAACGACTTCGTTTATGCTGCGGCATATCCTTGAACGTGCCGGCTACTCATGTGCATTGTTTGGAACAGTTCATAATGTGATAAATGGAAAAACGTACGATTCAAAGAATACGACTCCTGATTCACTTGATTTGCAGCGTTTGCTCGCTAAAAGCAATGATGAGATTGTCATTATGGAAGTATCTTCGCACGGCTTGGCACAAAAAAGGCTTGAAGGCATTGAATATGATATCGGCCTGTTTACAAATCTTGCTCATGAGCATTTGGATTTTCATGATACGATTGAAGAATATTTCGAAGTGAAGCAGCTGCTTTTTTCTAAGTTAAAACATGGAGGACAAGCTATCATCAGTACACATGATGAGTGGGGAGTGAAGCTTGCAAGTATATTAAAACAGCGGAATATTCAAGTATCGACTTTTGGGAAATCGCTTGAAGACGATCTTATTTTTGATTCAGACAGTGATGTTCACTGTTCTGATTTTGACTTGAATGAAGGGGGCCATCAGCTTCATTTTCAGATGACGATTCCAGGTTTGCATAATATCTATAATGCATCGATGGCCTATCTTACTGGCAGAAAGATAGGGATTGATTCTGACCGGCTAAGAGAAGCATTCCAATCGTTTCCTGGCGTGCCGGGAAGATTTGAAATGTACAGTCATCCTAAAGATGCAACAGCAGTTATTGATTACGCCCATACGGCAGATGCTTTTTCTTACTGTCTAAAAACAGCAAGGGATTGCGGAGCAAAACGGATTCTTCATGTGTTTGGCTTCAGAGGAGACCGTGATGAAAGCAAACGTGCGGAAATGATGGAGATTTCCTCAGCAATAAGTGACTGCACGTTTTTAACTTTAGATGACTTGAATGGCATCGATAAAGATAAAATGATCGCTGAGTTGGAAAAGTACAGTAAAATGTCAGGGGAAGAGACAAATCAAGTGATACCTGACAGAACGCTCGCAATAAAAAAGGCTTGGGATACCGCCGAAGCTGGAGATTGGATTCTCGTGACAGGAAAAGGGAGTGAATTGTATAAAGAAGAATATGCACTTCCATCCAAATCTGATCAGGAAACCTTCGCATTGTTACTTGATCAAAATAAAATAGCAGCAACCTAAAAAATAAACGCGAAGAGGTTATTCTCTGCGCGTTTATTTTTGTAAAGGGCATTTGACATTCGAAAGTAATGTAAAGCTCCCTATACGTAAAGGGAGCTTTACAAGGGTGGCTGAACAGCATGAAAAACAGGATTAAAGATTTGCGTGCTGTTTGGGGTGTAAGTCCGTGCTGCTGGTATTTTTTCAATCATTTTATTGGTTCACTTAGGCGGATGCGCTATTTCTAAAATTATCCTTTCTGTGAAATTAAGCAGCGGGTCAGTTGATGAGAGCAATACAATGCTGGACTCTTATATACGATAGCTGGATGGAATTGGTGCTGCTATTTTTCTAATGACTTCATTACTTACAGGAGATTGGAAATTTTTCATATTTAGCGTGCCATCCGTCATCATTGTGATTCTCGCGGCAAAGTTTTCAAAAGAAAGCTTGAGTATCTTGACATAAATCAGTTTCAATCATACACTAACAGTAGACATTAGTTTATCAGAAAATTCAGTATGAAGTGAGAATAGATATGAGGATACAACCAGATCACCGAATTGGAAAAAATGCAATGCAGCTCGTTCTGCTTGGAGAAGATGATAGTCATTACGGAGAACTGCTGACACAGCAGGGGTTCCAATTTTGTCAGGGAAAAACGGGTTCAATGGAGACGCATAAAGTAGTGGCGGCCATTGAAACTGCGGCAAAGCGTTCTGGCGTTATTTCAGCTGAAGGGTATCGTGAAACACATTCGCTTTATCATGCCATCATGGAAGCGCTTCATGGCGTGACGAGGGGCCAGGTTCAGCTTGGAAGTGTACTTCGGACCGTTGGTTTGAGATTTGCCATCGTAAGAGGAAAGCCTTACGCAGCAGAAGCGGAAGGTGAATGGATTGCAATTGCTCTTTATGGCACAATAGGTGCTCCTGTTAAGGGATCAGAGCATGAGGCAATGGGTTTGGGAATTAATCATATATAAGATGCGCCCATAGTTATGAGATAGCAGGGGGCTGTATCGGTAGAAAACACTGTTTAGAGTGTTTCTATTGGTATGGCCTCCTTTTTGTTTTTCAATTGGCTCTTTTCGGTTGTTGCTTTTCGGGTCGTATTCCGTGCATTCAATTTTTAAATCCGAGTCAATTCTAAAAGTTTTAGCAGAAAAGACCGAGGCGTAACGATGCATTTGACGAAAAATAGCAAGCTATTCGAAAAACAGCCATTCATTTTGATCAAAAGAGGAGCAGGCAAATGATTGAATTAACGGGGGATTCACTGACAATTGAAGCTGCGAAAAAGGTTTTATATGAGAAGGATGTTATTCATATTCCTGAATATGTATGGGAGAAGGTTGAAAAAAGCCGCAAAGCTGTTGAAAACATTGTGGCTCAGAAGAAAGTTGTTTATGGAATCACCACGGGATTTGGAAAATTCAGCGATGTGCTGATTGATGCCGAGCATGCAGAAGAGCTGCAAATCAATTTGATTCGCAGTCATGCATGCGGTGTAGGGGATCCTTTTCCTGAAGAAGTATCAAGGGGAATGCTTTTGCTTCGGCTTAATGCATTGTTAAAAGGATTTTCTGGTATACGCAAAGAGGTTTTATCTTTATTTGTTGAGTTATTAAATCATGAAATTCATCCGGTTGTACCCCAGCAAGGATCACTCGGTGCAAGCGGAGATTTAGCGCCGTTGTCACACATGGCTTTAGTTTTGGTAGGTGAAGGGGAAGTCTTTTATCATGGGCGGCAAATGCATACAGAGGAAGCGTTTAAGATGGCGGGGCTGCATCCAGTCACGCTGCAGGCAAAAGAAGGTTTGGCTTTAATCAATGGAACCCAGGCTATGACGTCAATGGGTCTTGTCAATTACATTGAGGCTGAAGCGGTTGCTCTGCAAGCAGATTATATCGCATCGATGACGATTGAAGGTCTCAGGGGAATTATTGATGCGTTTGATGAGGATATTCATATTGCCCGGGGCTATTCAGAGCAAATTCAAGTAGCAGAGAGAATCAGGGGGATTTTAAAAGGCAGCTATCTCGTGACACATCAGGGAGAGCTGAGAGTGCAGGATGCGTACTCCTTAAGATGTATTCCTCAGGTACATGGAGCGAGCCATCAAGTCCTTTCATATGTAAAAGATAAACTTGAAATTGAAATGAACGCTGCAACCGATAATCCGCTGATTTTCGATGAAGGAAAAAAGGTTTTGTCTGGAGGCAATTTTCACGGTCAGCCAATTGCGTTTGCAATGGATTTCTTGAAGGTGGGCATGGCAGAGCTTGCGAATATTTCAGAACGTAGAATTGAAAGGCTGGTCAATCCGCAGCTGAATGATCTGCCGCCGTTTTTAAGCCCGATGCCAGGTCTGCAGTCTGGGGCAATGATCATGCAGTATTGTGCAGCGTCGCTTGTCTCTGAAAATAAGTCGCTTGCACACCCGGCTAGTGTTGATTCGATCCCCTCGTCAGCTAATCAGGAAGATCATGTCAGCATGGGGACCATCGCCTCAAGGCACGCCTATCAAATCATACAAAATTGCAGACGTGTGCTTGCGATTGAAATGATTTGTGCAATGGAAGCAGCAGCTTTCCGCGGAATAGAAAAAATGGCAGAGACAACGAGAACGTTTTATCTTCACGGGAGAAATGTGGTGCCGGCGATAACGAAGGACAGAGTTTTTTCAAAAGATATCGAAGCTGCAGCAGCATGGCTAAAGAAGGCGGACTTAAAGAGACTGGAAAAAGACAATTACGACACGAAGGGGGAAATCGTATCATGAAAACAAAATTTACAGGGGCAAAACGCGGACTTGAATTAGAATGCAAAGGATGGGAGCAGGAGGCAGCACTGCGAATGCTCATGAATAATTTAGATCCTGAGGTTGCAGAGAAGCCTGAGGAGCTTATCGTATATGGCGGAATCGGAAAGGCAGCCCGAAATCAGGAGGCGCTTGAGGGAATCGTCAGGTCATTAAAATCTTTAGAAGATGATGAGACGCTGCTCATTCAATCAGGCAAACCTGTTGGGATTTTTAAAACGCATGAGCATGCACCCCGGGTTCTTCTTTCGAATTCAGTGCTCGTACCGAAATGGGCAGATTGGGAAAATTTCCATGAGCTTGATCAGAAGGGGCTCACGATGTATGGGCAAATGACAGCGGGAAGCTGGATTTACATTGGGACACAGGGCATTCTTCAAGGAACATATGAGACGTTCTCCGCCGTTGCGAAGCAGCATTTTGGCGGAAGCTTAGAAGGCACGATTACTCTTACGGCAGGTCTCGGCGGAATGGGCGGGGCACAACCGCTTGCTGTCACAATGAACGGCGGAGTTGTCATTGCCGCAGATGCTGATCAAAGCAGGATTGAGAAGAGACTTGCGACAAAGTATTGTGACAAGATGACACATTCCTTCGATGAAGCGCTGCAATGGGCAATGGATGCTAAGACAGAAGGCAGGGCGCTTTCAATAGGATTAGTTGCAAATGCTGTGGATGTGCTTCATGAAGTTTTAGAGAAAAAGATCGCAATTGATATTCTTACCGACCAGACATCGGCGCATGATCCTCTGAACGGATATTTCCCGCATGGTCTTTCAATAGACGAGGCACTGCAGCTTAAGCAGGATCATCCGGATGTCTATGTCGCGAAAGCAATAAAATCAATGGCTGAGCATGTACGATGTATGGTTGAACTGCAAAAGAGAGGAACGATTGTGTTTGATTACGGCAATAACATTCGTCAGGTAGCGAAAGATGAAGGGGTAGAAAATGCCTTTGATTTTCCAGGCTTTGTTCCGGCCTACATTCGACCGTTATTCTGCGAAGGAAAAGGTCCATTCAGATGGGCTGCTCTATCTGGAGATCCGGCAGATATCCATCGAACGGATCAGCTTATCAAAGAACTTTTTCCTGAAAATGAAGCACTGCTTCGCTGGATCGACATGGCACATGAGCACGTAGCTTTTCAAGGCCTCCCAGCCCGAATTTGCTGGCTTGGCTATGGTGAACGAGTAAAAATGGGCCTCGCAATTAATGAATTAGTGCGGACGGGCGAATTAAAAGCACCGGTTGTGATTGGACGTGATCACCTTGACTGCGGTTCAGTAGCTTCTCCAAACCGCGAAACAGAGGCGATGAAGGATGGCAGCGATGCAATTGGGGATTGGGCTGTACTGAATGCACTCGTCAATACATCGGCAGGCGCGAGCTGGATATCGTTTCACCATGGGGGCGGAGTTGGAATGGGCTACTCACTTCATTCCGGTATGGTAGTCGTAGCAGACGGGACAGAAACGGCAAAAAGAAAACTAGAGAGAGTTCTCGTGTCAGATCCGGGAATGGGCATTATCCGTCATGCAGATGCTGGATACGAAGAGGCAAAGGATTTTGCTAAAGAAAATAATGTACGCATTCCGATGCAGGAATAGGAGGATTTGTTCATGAAATATGATCTTATTCTTGAAAATATCGGTCAGCTCTTAACAATGGATTATGAAAAAGGCGGGCCTCTCTGCGGCAAGGACATGGATCAGCTGCTTGTTCTTGAAAACAAGGCACTTGCGATTGCTGACGGAAGAATCGCTCTAATAGGCTCAAATGAAGATGCATCCGGGTGGCCAGCTGATAAAAGGATCGATTGTGGAGGGAAGCTTGTCACACCTGGCCTCATTGATCCGCATACCCATTTAGTGTTTGCCGGCTCACGGGAGCATGAAATGGGACTGAAACAGAAAGGTGTGCCTTATTTGGAAATCCTCAAACAAGGCGGCGGCATCCTTTCAACTGTAAACGCAACACGGGCTGCAAGTGAAGCGGTCCTGTTTGAAAAAGCAGCTTATCATCTTGACCGAATGCTTTCTTACGGAATGACGACCGTGGAGGCGAAAAGCGGATACGGACTTAACGCTGAAACAGAGCTGAAGCAGCTTCGTGCTGTGAAAAAATTGAATAACGAGCACCCAGTTGAAATCGTTTCAACCTTTTTGGGCGCACATGCGATTCCTCCAGAATATAAGCACCAGCCAGAGGTATTCTTAAATGAAATGCTTCAATTATTGGATGTCATTCAAAAAGAAGAATTAGCACAATTCGTAGATATTTTCTGTGAAACGGGTGTTTTCTCGATTGAACAGTCCAAAGCGTTTTTATCAAAAGCGAAGCAAAAAGGATTTCAATTGAAAATACATGCAGATGAAATTGATCCATTAGGCGGGGCGGAATTAGCATCTGAGCTTGGAGCTATCAGTGCTGAGCACTTAGTTGGAGCATCAGAAGAAGGCATTAAACAGCTGGCTGCATCAGGTGTTATTGCCTGCCTGCTGCCGGGAACGTCTTTTTACCTAAATAAACCGGATCATGCAAAAGCGAGAAAGATGCTGGAAGAGGGAGTGGCAGTAACTTTGGCCACAGATTTTAATCCAGGAAGCTGCCCGACTGAAAATTTGCAGCTGATTATGTCATTTGCAGCGGTTATGTACAAAATGACGGTAAAGGAAATTTGGAATGCCGTGACAGTTAACGCTGCTCATGCAATTGGGTTAGGGGATGAGCGAGGCGTAATTGCTCCAATGAAGCAGGCGGATCTTGTCATTTGGGATGCAGTTAATTACGAGTACATTCCCTATCATTTTGGAGTAAATCACACTCAAACCGTAATTAAAAAAGGCGTTATTGTTTTTGAGAAGGGGGATCACCGTGAGCAGTCTGCCTTTTCTTTCACATGATGCAAAATTTATAGATCGTGGCATTTCGCGTGCAGGTACATTATTAAAAAAGCGGGAAAGTGAGATAGCAGAAGGTATAGGATTAATTGGAATTCCTTTATCGAAGCCATCCATCAGTCATTCAGGAGCATCCTTTGCTCCTGATGCGATCCGAAGAATGATGAATGCTTTTACCACTTATTCAGTTCATGAAAAGCTAGATTTAAAAGAAGAGAGAATCATAGATTTTGGCGATATATTAATGCATGTGACGGACCTTGCAGAATCGCGCCGCAGGATTGAAGAGACGGTTGAAAGAGTTGTAAGTGAACACCCTTTGATGATACCTGTTTTTCTTGGAGGCGATCATTCCGTCACAGCACCGATTGTTACTGCTTTAAAAAAAGCTAAAGAAAAAGTGGGCATCATTCAATTTGATGCACATCATGATCTGCGCAACCTTGAAGATGGCGGGCCATCAAATGGAACTCCCTTTAGACAGCTTATTGAAAAAGGTGCGCTGCAGGGGAAACACCTCCATCAGATTGGCATCCGTGATTTTTCAAATGGGAAAGAATACACTGATTTTGGCAGTGAAAATGGTGTTAATATCTACACAATGCAAGACGTATACACAAGAGGGATTCTCCCAATTTTACAGGAGAGTGTGAGCGAACTCCTGAAAGAAGTTGACGTCATCTACGTATCTCTTGATATGGATGTAATGGATCAGGCGTTTGCACCAGGATGCCCTGCCATTGGTCCAGGCGGGATGGATTCACGCACGCTGATTGAAGCCATTCGATTTTTAGGAGAAGTTCCAGCTGTTGGAGCAATGGATATTGTTGAAATTGACCCGACCCTCGATTTTCGGGATATGACGAGCCGGTTGGCTGCTTACTGTGTCCTAACCTTTTTAACTGGTTATAAGAGCAGAAACTAGTGATATCTATGTTTTCCTAAAAAGGGATTGAGAGTTTGAAAAGTTTTAGCAGTTTGGATAATAAGATCCTAATTTCAGATAGTAAATTCTATTTCCCAGCTAATAAGATTGCTTAAGCGGATAGGAAAAACTCTCATAAACATAAGCGCTCTAAAAAGACTAAATGGCCTTGTTCAGCTAGAAACAGGACATTTAGTCTGTGTTTAGTTTGGCTCTTTTCGTAAAGTTTGTTGCTTTTAGAAAAAATGGGTTATACCTTTAGTGGATTGCAGCGGAAGGCACTTGACTCCTCTCGGGAAATAGAGGCACCCATCCCTCCTCGCGGAAAGCAAGTGCCTGCAGCATTAATCCACGGGTACAATTAATAACCAAAACCAACATTCAATGCGAAAACAGCCTTTGGTTAAAAAGGAATAATTGATAAGGCAAGAGCTACTAAAATCATAACAGCTGTCGATCCGCAGGCCCATTTCAGGAAAGTGCGCTGCAAGTCCCCGAAATCTTCTCCAACCATTCCGACTAATAGATACGTCGACGGTACTAGCGGACTTAATAGATGGACAGGCAATCCGAGTAGGGATGCGCGTCCAATAAATGCAGGATCAATTCCATATCCGGCAGCAGCCTTAGCCAGCAAGGGCAAAACGCCGTAGTAAAAAGCATCATTGGACATAAAAAATGTAAAGGGGGCACTGAGTATCGCTGTAATAAGAGCTAAATGTGAACCAAAAGCATCAGGAATATGCGTAATCATGGTGTTTGCGATGGCATCTACCATTTTTGTTCCGGAAAGGATTCCGGTAAAAATACCTGCTGCAAAAACCATAGAAATGACAGATAAGGCGTTATCAGCATAGTTTGAAATCCGTGCCTTTTGGTCACTTAGTTTTGGATAATTTATTGTGATAGCAATAGCAAATCCAACCATAAATAAGACGGTAGTAGGGAGAACTTCTCTAATTAGCGCGACTAATAATAAGAAAGTTAACAGGTAGTTCACGACAATAAGTCTAGGCCGTTTAATGCTAGCTTCCTCTGCTGAAGCTGCTGTTTGCTGCATGGCCATTGTACTGTAATCAATGTCAATTATCCCTACTCTTTTACGCTCTTTTTTCCCAAGACAATAAGCCATGAATAACACAAATAATATTCCGCCTATCATTGAAGGAATGACCGGAGTAAAAATATCTGACATCTCAAGATTCAATGCTGTCATTGCTCTGGCGGTAGGACCTCCCCATGGAAGGAGGTTCATAACACCTGAAGCAGATACGGCAATACCGGCTAATATGAGTGGTCTCATGCCAATGCGTTTATACAAAGGAAGCATGGCTGAAATTGTAATGATGTAGGTTGTGGTTCCATCACCATCTAAGGAAATCAGAAGAGCGAGGACTGCCGTTCCGATGGCTATCTTTACCGGATCTCCTTTAACAACTTTCAAGATGGTTGAAATAATAGGATCAAATACTCCTGCATCAATCATAATCCCGAAAAAGAGAATGGCAAATAGGATCATGATACCTGTAGGTGCTACACTTTTTATGCCCTCAAGCGCCATGGGCCCAATTTCACTTCCGAATCCGCCGATTAATGCAAAAACAACTGGAACAACCATCAGTGCAATCATAGCCGTTAGCCGTTTTGTCATGATTAAAATCATGAATGTGATTAGCATTAAAAACCCTAATAATGCGAGCATAGTTTTCACCTCTTTTGTTAGTAAATAAAGTGTAAACAAAATATTCTGAAATGAAAACGTTTACAAAATAAAGTTATTAAAGTAAGTTAACTATATTTTGTACATTAAGTTCACAGTAAGGACTATATATACAGCAAAGTTTTAGTGAGCAAGCCAAATTGAAGGTAGGAACTGAATCTTCATTATAAGCCTGATATTTTTTAAAAAAGGGAGGCTGGTTCCTTGTAACGGGTACAGTTAAAAGATTGTCCATCACCTTTAAAATACTTTCCATAACAAAATACCCAGTTGATTTCTGGATAATCATGAAGATCTTTGAAAATACTTTAAATCAATGATACAGTCGCGGTAATTGAGATGAGGTGCAGACTTTTGCTGTTCATGACAATCGCATCAATTGTAGTCAATCTAATCGTCTGGTTTATGCCCAAGCGACTGACTTTGAAAGAAATGTACTGCACCTGGTTGTTGATGGTGTTTCTTACACGTACCTCTGATCAGCTGTTAGACCTTGTTTTACATCTATATGATCAACTTGGCCCTGGCATCCAATGGCAAGCCGTCGTAATCCAAACTATTTTTTCAGGTGCGGTAGGGATATTAATCCTAAACTTTATGCCAAAGAATAGATTAAAGTTTTTCGCTTATACGATTGGATGTATGCTATTAGCAGTTGTCTTTGAATGGATAACAATACGCGTCGATTATTTGACCTATAATAACTGGTCGCTATGGTATTCTGCAGTAGTGTATATACTTGGGATTATCTTTCTGCGCTGCCATCTTTCTTTTCTACGAAGAAATATTAAAGACGTTATCAAAAAAGGATGAACAAGATCTGATTTTTACATTCAACATACGGGATATTGCTCAAATGATTTGAACAAGGAAGAAAAAGAAATGACCAAAAGAAAAAGAAGATGAAAACCATCATCTTCTTTTAGTACTAATTATTTTTCCCATCGAACTTTTCTTTGTAATATGGATAATCAACCTTATGTTTAGCAGCCATTAGTTGTGATGCTAATATCGCTGTATAAATTGTTGTTAAAAGTATTTCCGTTGATAGCAATGCTTAGTAAAGAGTTGCGGTTACTATTGTTACTGCTTGAGGTGTTTGGGTAATATGTGTTGTTGCTAGTCAAATTAATCGCTCCCTTTTTATTTCAATATATAAATTTAAAAAAGGCTAATCCATATAATATAGCCCCAACTTGAGCATATTAATAACGATAATATTTGAAAGCGAGATGGGTTAATAATGTCTAAACAAGGTATGCAAAATAAGGATCAAACGAGAGAGCAAACTGAGAAACAGGATAAAAGAAACGATGTCGAATTTGGAAGTGAATATCAAATTGGCAACACAAGCTCACAGAGCCAAAAAAAAAGCGGAAGCCAAGTAAATAAAAAATAACCTCAATCTTCTGAGGTTATTTTTTTCAGTATATCACTTAATACAGATTATTAATTTTTGGCTCTTTTCGAAAAGTTTGCTGCATTTAGAAAAAATGGTTAAATCCACGGGTACAATTAATAACCAATAACAACAATCAATGCGAAAACAGCCTAATTTTTAATTCTTTTATAAATTCAAATTGAGAAATAGACATTGCTGGTAGTGAGTATACTCACTACCTTGCTGGGTAAATACCGCAAATAACTTTACCTGTGCTCCACAAATTATCTAAGAAGATGTTATTGCCAATTTTGCTAAAAAAGCAGCACAATTAAATAAATCCTATCTAACTGAGAGGAATCATTCCTTTTCTCTTTTTTCCTTAATCGGGAACTTTCAAAGAAGTATATCGTGATGTAGAGAGGATAATAAGTCAATTCTTTTAGGGTTTACACCTTGTAACAGGAACCGTTACTTATTTTCCATAGTTCTATACCTCGGAATAAAGATAGAATAGAGATGTTTTTATAAACAAGAATCTATCTAACCGAATATGGCAAAAGTATTTATGAGGGCCTCGTTGAAAATGCAAATCGCGGAGTAGATAAAATGATTCAAAATTTTTCGAAAAGCGATCTCTCTAAGCTAGTCACATCCATGGAAACAATCGAATCAATATACTCGAAAGAACGTTCTTTCCATTCAGAAGTCTGCATTCGCCCATTTCAACCCGGAGATGTTGGATACGTCGCACACATTCATGGAAGGTTATATGATAAGACCTATAAGTTCGGACGGATGTTTGAATATTACGTCATGAAAGGTTTAACAGAATTTATGATTGATACGGATGGGGGGGAGCTATGGGTTGCTGAAGTGAATGGTGAAATCGCCGGTTCAATTGCCATTACAAAGTCTAGTGATACAATAGCACAGCTAAGGTGGTTTGTTTTAGATGAAAATTATCAAGGCATGGGCATAGGGAAAAAACTCATGGAGACTGCCCTCATCTTCTGTAAAAAACAAAACTATCTGCATGTGTTCTTATGGACGGTAAGCACATTAGAAACGGCTCGCCATCTTTATCAAAAATATAATTTTAGACCAACTGAGGAAAGAACGAATGAAGAATGGACAGGAACGATATTAATCGAAGAACGATGGGATCTCAGCCTTTCCGATGATAGCAAATATAGTAAATAAGTGAAAAATCAAAATTGGAAAAAGGTTATTCTAATTTAATCTACTCTCATCACACTATATCTGATGCTGCTTTATATTCACCATACATAGACAGGGTAATTCTTTCTTAGGGTGACAAGAAACATTTAATCCTCCAGTCAGAAAAAAAGGCGCTTTGAAGAACGAAGGGAACTCTATGTAAGAATGGAGTTCCCTTCGTTTTTTGCAGTCGTTTTAGCATATCTTCACAAAATGACAAAGGAAATAGAACACCAATTAGCGGGACTTGGCTGTTCAACAATGTCCTGCTAATTACTATGCTTATGAAATGTTCCTTGAAAATCAGCTGAATCTACTAGAAACCCTAATAAGCAAACGGCTAAACTAATTGGAGTACTTATTTATGAACTTTTCAACAGAATCCGTTAAGTTTATTATTCATCTCCTTAAACCGGATAATATTTTCTTTCTGGTCTCCCGACAATGCCATACACCACTTCCGCCTTTAATTGATTGACAGAGGAGAGATATTCCAAATATCTGCGTGCAGTGATCCGGGAAGCACCTATTTCCTTAGACACTTCTTCAGCTGAAAGCCCATTTCTATTTGCTTGAAGTACGGCCTTCACTTTACCGAGTGTGATTTCATCAATTCCTTTTGGAAAACCTTTCACTGAATTTTGATTGTTTTCCTTACTAAAAAGAAGATCGATATAGTTCTGATTCACTTGTTGATCGGATGCCAGGAGGGAGTGCTTTTTTATGAATTTTTTAATGATATCGTCAAATCTCTCCCTGCTTACAGGCTTGATCAAGTAATTCTCTACTCCATAGCTCAGTGCTTTTTCGAGAAATATCTTATCTGTTGCAGCAGTTATCATAATGATGCTCACTTTCGGAAACATCTCACGTATGAGGGGAAGCAGCTCAGATCCCATCATATCAGGCAAATACACATCTAATAGAAGTAAGTCAGGTTCTTTCGTCTTCAGCAATTGGAGAGTCTGCTCCCCGTTCAATGATTTTCCAACCACAACGATTTCGTTGAATGTCTTTAAAAACTTTTCATGGATATCGGCGATTCGGAAGTCGTCTTCTGCGATGGCTACTTTTATCATTTCAATGTCTCAGCTCCTTAGGAAGATACACCGTAAATACAGTCCCTGTATCTGTATTGCTTTGTACCTCAATAATCCCGTTCATTTCCTGTACAGCCTCTTCGGCATTCGATAGGCCAAATCCCCTCGGTTCATTTCCGTCTTTAGATGTAAAGCCTCTTTCAAAAAGAAGAGGTATGTCTCTTTCGCGTATTCCTTTGCCATTGTCCTCAATTTCAAAGATGATATCACTTCCGATGTCTGTCACGAAAAGTTTAACCGTCGGGGTTTCCACTCCATATACAGCTTCGAAAGCGTTATCAATTAAGTTGCCAAGAATAACGATCAAGTGGGAAAGTTTAAAGTGCGGCGGCAATTCTTCTAAATAACTGTCAGAAGCTATATCAAACTGCAGCTTCTTTTCTGAAGCTTTTCCCAGCTTTCCCAAAAGGATAGCCTGTACCTTGGTATCTTTGATCTGGTTAAAGACGACTGAATTTTGAAATTGCAGAGCCTGTGTTTCACTTTTTATCATATGAATCGCCTGATCGAATTCACCAAGTTGAAGAAGGCCAGATAACACGTATAATTTATTGGTAAACTCATGTGTCTGGGAACGGAGATCTTCTGAATATCTTTTGACTTCCGATACGGTGTTTATCATCTGCTCAATTTCCGTTTTGTCGCGAAAAGAAGCAACAACACCTCTTATCCCACTTTCATCAAAGAGTGGAGTGCTATTCACGATAACTGTTTTATCTTTCCAAACCATTTCTTGATCAACTTGCGGATTTCCCTGTTTTAAAACTTCATAAAGATAATCGGAAGGAAACAGTCCATCCACTTTCATATGCCTGACAGACCCTTTAATATGAAGGAGCTTCTTAGCCGGCTGATTCATCATTGTAATGTAGCCTTCTTTATCTATAGCTAAAATACCCTCTTTGACCCCATGCAGCACAGCGTTTTTTTCTTTATAAAGAGAAGCAATTTCGTACGGTTCGAGCCCCATAGTGTCCTTGCGGATATTGCTTGACAGCAAAATGCTTCCGAGCACAGATATAAAAAGGGCAAAGAGAGAAACAAGCAGAACTTTAATGAAATTCTTCATGATTTGCTGGTTGATGTCTTCTAATAAAAATCCTGCTGAAACGAGACCGATAATCTCTCCCTGTTTGTTAAAAATAGGAGATTTCCCTCTAAGAGACGGTCCGAGTGATCCGCTCGCTTTTGAAACATAAAACTCCCCTTTAAGAATGGCTCTATCGTTATCTCCTCCCGTCATTTTTTTCCCAATTTCTGACTTCATGGGATGTGAATAACGAATGCCATTTTTATTCCCTACTACAATGAACTCAGCGCCTGTTTGTTTCCTGATCTCTTCTGCTAAAGGCTGGATCGTTTCGGAAGGATTGTCAGATTGAAATGCATCGATAATGGTTGGCATGAGGGCGACGGTTTTTGATAACTCCAGTGCCATCCTTCCTTTATTTTCTTCGATTTGTTTGCTTTCCATATAGCTGAAAAAACCTGTCAGCAGCAGGATCAATAATAACCCCAATAAAAGAACCAGCCCGAGTATTTTAATCTGTAAAGACACTTTTATCGTCTTCAGGCAGCATTCCTCCTACTATTAAATCCTTTTTATCTTAATTTTCTAATCTATTGAACTTATTAAAGAAAGAATACAAGTAAATTCTGCATACGTCAAAGAACCTTGTATTGTGTTTTAATTGCTTTTAATTTTCAACAAGTGAGGGAATCTCAAAAAGACCGGGCAAACATTAGCCTGGTCTTCCTGAGATTTAA
This sequence comes from Bacillus sp. PAMC26568, assembly GCF_014235785.1. Lineage (GTDB taxonomy): Bacteria > Bacillota > Bacilli > Bacillales > Bacillaceae > Bacillus_P. The sequence continues at coordinate 586,395 of NZ_CP060137.1, forward strand.
GAGCCCAATCTAGAAACTTCCTCTTCTATCCGGTTTATATCAATCCGTTCAAATAATGGTTTAACTTGGCTCAGCTCAATTACTGAATCAAGCGGAGTATAGGACCACTTATCAGCTTTCAAGCCCATTAATTTTTGAATTTCTCTGCTCGAAAATGGCAGAAATGGCTGCAGTAAAATAGATAAGTTTGCAATGGCGACAGTGCAGGTGAAGAGTGTATTTTCACAAGCAGCAGCGTTATCTTTAACAGAAATCCAAGGTTTTTGCTCATCAAAATATTTATTCATGCGGCGAATAAAAGAAAAGAGATGGTCGAGGGCTGCTTTAAATTGCCCGCTTTCGATTTGTTTGCCAATCGTTTGATAGAGTTGATTTATGTTGCTTTCTACTTCGCTGTCAAGAACCGCTGGCCTTACTATTGATGAAAAAGACTTTTCGATAAACTTAAATGTCCGATTTACTAGATTCCCATATGCGCCGAGCAGCTCACTGTTATGAGAGTGGATGAACTCACGCCAGGAAAAATCAGTATCTCTTTTTTCAGGAGCATTTACAGTTAAAAAATATCGTATGGAATCAGGATGATAGTTCTCCAATATTTGCGGTACCCAAACTGCCCAGTTCTGGCTTGTTGATAATTTTTTCTTTTCAATTGTGAGGTATTCGCTTGAGATGATATGATCTGGAAGATGCAAGCTGCCAATCCCCATCAAGATGCCAGGCCATATTATTGAGTGAAAGGGGATATTATCCTTACCATGAACATAATAGGCTTTCGTACCTTCACTCCAAAAAGGCTGCCAATCCTGCTGATTTTCCACTGACCATAACTTGCTTGCTGACAAGTAGCCTGAAACAGCTTCGATCCAAACGTAGATTTTTTTCTCCTCATAACCCTTTATAGGAACAGGTACGCCAATCGGAAGATCTCTTGAGGCAGCCCTGTCCTGCAGCCCTTCGGATAAATACCGCTTTGTCAGTTTGATGGCATTATCACGCCACAGCTGTTTGTTTTCTGCCGATGTTGCATACTTTTCAAGTTTTTCCTGCAGAGCTGATAGTTCAAAGTAGTAGTGTCTTGTCAATTTTAAAGCGGGCTCATGAGCGCAAAGCTTGCATGTTTTATTTATGAGATCTAGCGGATCGAGAATACTTGCACAAGCATCACACTGATCCCCTCTTGCATGAGCTGAACAATTCGGACAAGTTCCCTCTACAAACCGATCAGGCAAAAATTGTTTACAGTGACCGCAGTAAGCCTGGAGCGTTTCTTTTTCATAAAGAAAGCCATTATCTAAAAGGGTCATAAAGATTTCCTGCACAGCTTGATGGTGATGCTGGTGATCTGTACGAGTATAACAGTCATAGGTAAATCCAAGTTTTTGAAAAGAATCGACAAATTCCTTATGATACCGGTCAGCAATGACTTGGACCGATACATTTTCCTGCCTTGCTCTGATTGAAATGGGCGTTCCATTGCAATCACTGCCTGAAACGTATAATACTTTTTCCCCTTTCAAACGATAATATCTTGCTAAAATATCACCGGGCAATAGACTTGCGATATGTCCGATATGCAGAGACCCATTTGCGTAAGGCCATGCTCCTCCAATAAAAATAGACATTTCATTATCCTCCTTTTGAACATAAGGTCTGTTTTTGCATAGATTTTTTTTTCGTCGACTAAAGCCGTATATAGGAGGATTTCGTGCTTTTTTCTAATAAATTTTTATAATGAATCTTAGAAAAGAGCCAACAAAAAAACCTCGTCCATAGACTTAATAAGTCTAAGGACGAGGTTTGATTTCGCGGTACCACCTTAGTTTACAGATTACTCACATAACCTGTCTTCATTCGTACGGAACATGAGAAAATGTCGATACGCAGGCTGTTGTAACGTCAGCCACCACGTCACAGCCTACTGATGATGACAGTTTCATGATGTTCGGTGTGAAGCTCAAAGGTCATTTTCTGTGAAGGATTTCTTGCTTCTTTTCAGCTCCCGAAGCTCTCTGGATAGACGTCCGACTCACATACTTTTCCTTATCAATGCTTTTCATGTTTTATATAGTTTATCCAAAAAGAGGAAAAATGTAAATAGTCAGATTATTCTTCTTTGAAAAGCTCCTTCAAAAATTTCTCGCGGTTTTCCAAAAAGTACTTCGTAATCTGATAATGATCTGTTTCAGTATAATTGATTTCTGCAATACGATCCTCATCGAAATTCAAGATACTTGCCCCAGGATATCCAAGCAAGATGGGGGAATGAGTGGCGATAATAAACTGTGTGTCGCCATCTTTTGTTAAGTCATGCAGGATGCGGAGCAAGGTCAGCTGCCTTGTTGGTGAAAGAGCGGCCTCTGGCTCATCCAATAAGTAGACGGCTTTTGTGCCGAAGCGATTTAGAAAAAGAGATAGAAATGATTCGCCATGTGATTGATGATGAAGGGATTTTCCGCCATACGGTCCAAATACATCACCTGACCAGGGATCTTCATTCAGTTCCTCTAAATAAGATGCAAACTGGTAAAACGATTCTGCTCTCAAGAAAAAGCCATTCCTAACCTTAGGCATCCAGGCAAGCCTAATATACCTTCCCAGGTCCGATTGAGAGCTTCTCGTTTCGTAAAGATGGTGGCTGCCGCCCGCGGTATTAAAGCCGCATTGATAAGCAATCGCCTCCATCAAAGTGGATTTGCCCGAGCCATTTTCCCCGACGAAAAAGGTAACTGGACTTTTAATTTTGATCTCATCCAAATTGGAAATGGCAGGAATGGAAAATGGATATTCTTTAATTGTAGGTACTTCTTCTTTGATTAATCGAATTGATTTTAAGAACATTTTATCACCTGTTCTTAGTTTAACAGGGATTATAGCTGCAAGTCATCGGCTTACAGGAATTTCAATTTCCGGATGACAGCACATGCGAATATAATCTGCTGTTTGATTCGCAATAATCTCTTTATCGTAATCCATCGAAGCTACATGATAGGAATTTGTCAGACTGATGATTTGTTTCATTGGGGAAGAAACGGACTCAAAAAGAAAATCAGAGCTTTCCGGCGGAACGACATGATCTTCCTCAGATTTAAAAATAAGAATGGGACATTCTACATCGGCAATTTTTGATTTTGTGAATGTAATCAAGCCTAATAGCTTTTTAACAGCAGTGATAGGAACAGCTGAGTAAGTAATTTCTTCAATTCCCTCCGCTTTTATATCTGGTTTTCCTTCAGGTATGAAGCGCGGCTCTGTCTTATCCCGAAAAAACTCATATCCAGGTACGTCCAAGGCTGCATTAATGGTTATAACGCCGCTAATTTCCTTATGTTTGCCCGCTAATTGAACAGCAAGCGTTCCACCCATGGATTGACCGGCAATAAATACGTTCTTGCAGACTTTTTTCAGCTTTAAATAAGCCTTTTCCAGATCTTCAAACCAATCCAAATAACAGCAATTTTCAAGTTCTTCAGCATGTGTTCCGTGGCCCTTTAGCCTGGGAGCAAGGACAGTAAAACCTTTATCAGCAAGCAATTTGCCAAGTTCCCCGACACTTTGAGGCGTTCCGACAAATCCGTGGCACAGTAAAATTCCAATCTCATTGCCTTTACGAAAAAAACTTTCTGCACCAGGCAGAACAGGGAATATCGTTTTACTCATCTTTCGTTCCTCCAATTCAAGCAATTATAAAAGAAAACCCTCTCTTCCATTGGCAATAAAGAGAGGGTTTTTCTTTATCAACCAAAGCACGATGCTTTGCTGGTGGGAGCACCTTTTCCGTTCTTACGGTGGTTGCTGTGAAGTCATGGAGCCAGATCTCTCGTTCACTCTTGATAATTTATTTAATTCTGATTGGTTTAGTTGGTTTTAATGATCTTATCACGAGCAGCTTTTAACTGTCAATAGATTATGTGAAAGCGGAAAGCCCGAGAATTTAGTACCTCAATTTGTCGTTTTGGAGCAGTGAAAATGGAAAGCTGATTTAGTTAGCTCACCATCCAGAATAAAGTGCACCAAAGTGGGTGTTTGGTGCACAAAGAGTGCTCTTCACCATAAGAAAGTGCGTCAAACTGGAGATTGCCGCACAAAGTTAGCTCATCATCCAGAAGAAAGTGCGCCAAACCGGAGTTTGCCGCACAAAGATAGCTCATCAGTCAGAAGAAAGTGCGCCAAACCGGAGATTGCCGCACAAAGATAGCTCATCAGTCAGAAGAAAGTGCGCCAAACCGGAGTTTGCCGCACAAAGTTAGCTCATCATCCAGAAGAAAGTGCGTCAAACCGGAGTTTGCCGCACAAAGTTAGCTCCCCATCCAGAAGAAAGTGCGTCAAACCGGAGTTTGCCGCACAAAGTTAGCTCCCCATCCAGAAGAAAGTGCGTCAAACCGGAGTTTGCCGCACAAAGTTAGCTCCCCATCCAGAAGAAAATGCGCCAAACAGGGGTTTGTAGCAATTTAGTACCCTAATATGGCATTTTGTGGCCGAGGAGTACCTCATTCATGCATTTTTAGGGCAGTGAAATCGCCCCTGAAGCATTTATCTTCACAAATGACAAAAACAGGAGTAAGATACTTATATTCCAATCAGACAGGTGGGGTTTTATGAAAACAATTCCTAAACCTCTTGTATTAACAAATCAATGGTTTATTGTTTTATCCGTTGCGGCAACCTGGATATCAGGTTTGGGGTGGATTCTTCTTATCCCTCTTATTGCAGGCATTATGGGTCTTCTTTTTAAATTTAATCCGGTTATGAAAACGGCGAAATTGTTTTTGAAGAAGCCTATGTCAGAATATATTCCAGAGGATTTTGATCAGCAGCAGTTTAACCAGGCAATTGCAGTTATTTGCCTTAGTCTTGGATTCATTGGCTACGTTCTTAACTGGATGATCCTTGCATACATTTTTACAGCAATGGTCGCTCTCGCTGCATTCATCGCCATTTTAGGTTTTTGTATTGGCTGCTTTATTCGGTTCCAGTGGCAGCAATATCGTCATCGGAAACTTTCAAAGCAGGCTTAAAAAAAGTGTTGACTTTCTGAAAATACGAGAGTAAAGTAAGACTCACATCGAAAATATGAAACTTCTTATCACGAGAGGTGGAGGGATTTGGCCCTTTGATACCTCGGCAGCAGACTCAGATTTAATGAGAACTGTGCCAACTCCAACAAGCGTGATTTTGCTTGAGAGATAAGAAGAGTGAACGGTCTATTTCTTATGATCATTACCTCTTCTTGGCTTTCAGGAAGAGGTTTTTTATTTTCCTTAACTAAATAGATTTCTTATCCAGAGAAGCGGAGGGACTGGCCTGATGATGCTTCGGCAGCGGACTTTTTAAAAAGTACTGTGCCAATTCCAGCAAGCTGAATATAAGCTTGGGAGATAAGAAGAGACCTGGTAATTCGTTATGAATTCATGCCCTCTTCTTGTCGGATAGAAGAGGGTATTTTTTATGGTCTATTTTAGGTGTTTTTACAAATTGAACCTGTTTTCACTGCCAAATCATACGAACTCAAAAAAAGAACAAGCACATAAATATCAGGGGAGGAATCGAAATGATTCAATTTAAAGGCGTTAAGAAGGTGTATAACAGCGGAGGAAAAGAGATTCGGGCTCTTGATGGCATTGATCTTCATGTCGAGCAGGGAGACATATACGGGGTCATCGGTTTTAGCGGCGCAGGCAAAAGTACGCTGATCCGGACAGTAAATTTATTAGAGCGCCCAAGCTCAGGAAATATAATTGTTGACAATCAGGATTTAACCGCTCTTTCTCAAAAGGAAGTACGCCAAGTCAAACGTAAAATAGGAATGGTCTTTCAGCATTTCAATTTATTAAATTCAAAAACCGTATTTGCGAATGTTGCAATGCCGCTTCTTCTTGCAAATGCATCGCAAAAAGTAATCAAAGAAAGAGTAACTGAATTATTGTCTTTTGTCGGCTTGGAGGACAAAGCCAATCAATACCCAGACCAATTATCAGGGGGACAAAAGCAGCGGGTTGGCATAGCAAGAGCACTTGCAACTCAGCCTTCGATTCTGTTATGTGATGAAGCAACATCTGCACTTGATCCGCAAACAACAGGTTCCATCCTTCAGCTACTAAAGAAAATTAATCAGGAATACAAAATTACGATCTTGATGATTACGCATGAAATGTCAGTCATCAGAGAGGTTTGCAATAAGGTTGCTGTGATTGAGGCCGGGAAAATCATCGAGTCAGGCTCCGTTTTTGATGTTTTCTCAAATCCGCAAACAAAAACTGCTTCTAACTTTGTCAGCTCCGTTCTAAACGATAGCATTCCAGAGTCTGTTTTGAAACTAGTGCAGGAGGAGAATAGTCAGGGCCAAATATTTAAAATTAATTTTGTTGGAAAATCATCGGGACAGCCGCTGCTTTCTCAAATTGCAAAGCGATTTGACCTTGATATCAATGTTTTGTTTGGAAACATCACAGAGCTTCAGGGCATCCCATTTGGGCATTTGATTGTTGAACTGCAGGGATCAGAAAGTGAAATTAAACGGGCCTTATTAGTTATGAATCAGGAAAATGTCACAGTGAAAGAGGTGAATGCACATGCTAGTTGATTCACAGCAAATTATTGATGCACTTATAGAAACACTTGCGATGACAGGGTTTTCATTGCTTTTTTCAACCTTAATCGGGCTGCCGCTTGGTGTCTTGCTTGTCATTACGCGCAAAGGGCATTTGTGGGAAAATAAAATCCTTTTTAATATCTTGAACGGGGTCGTAAATCTCTTCCGCTCAGTCCCTTTTATTATTTTGATGGTAGCCATTGTACCACTGACAAGATTGATAGTGGGAACTTCAATCGGTACAGCTGCAGCTGTTGTTCCGCTTGTTTTTTATGCAGGACCTTATATTGCAAGACTGATAGAGAACTCATTATTAGAAGTGGATCCGGGTGTCATTGAGGCTGCAGAAGCGATGGGTGCAACCCCAAACCAAATCATCTTTAAATTCATCGTTCCAGAAGCTTTAAGCTCACTTGTACTTAGTCTGACAATCGCGACGGTAGGTCTTGTCGGAGCATCAGCAATGGCAGGTGCTGTCGGCGGCGGCGGACTCGGCGATCTGGCGATTACATACGGCTATCAGCGCTTTGATACAGTCGTCATGATTATTACCGTTGCCATTCTCGTCATCCTTGTTCAGGGACTTCAGTCATCAGGAAACTTATTATCTAAAAAAATCAGAAGACGCTAAGGAGAGAATCAGAATGAAAAAATTCATCATAGTAGGACTAATTCTTGTATTAGGAGCTTTTGCAGCAGGCTGCGGAAATAAAACAGCAAACGGCAAAGAAGAAGTAAATGTGAAAATTGGCGTAAGCGGATCAGACAATCGCATTTGGGATTTCGTTGCAAAGAAAGCCGAAAAAGAAGGCATTAACATTGAAATTGTCACGTTCTCAGATTACGTTCAGCCAAACCTGGCACTTGCTGAAGGAGAGCTTGATGCCAATGCCTTCCAAACGATTTCTTACTTTAACGCCTTCAAAAAGGAGCATAACATTGATCTTTCCCCCATCGGTACGACTGTAATTGCACCACTTGGTCTTTATTCTGAAAAATATAAATCAATTAAAGAGATTCCTGAAGGCGGAAAGATTGCTGTTCCAAACGAAGCGACAAATATGGGCAGAGCATTCCTGCTGCTTCAAGATGCAGGATTGATTGAACTTCCGAAAGACTTTGATGGTAATGGTTCATTGGACAAAATTGTTTCAAATCCGAAGAATTTAAAAATTGTCCCTGTAGTAGCAGGCCAAACTCCGCGTGTATTGCCTGATGTTGCAGGTTCTATTATCAACAATGGCATTGCAGTAGACGCAGGATTTAACCCTGTAAAAGACTCGATTTTCCATGAAGATGACACAGCTACACCTTATATCAACATTATTGCGGCACGTACAGAAGATAAAAACCGCAAAGAATTAAAACGAATTGTCGAGCTATATCAGGAAGAGGATACAGCCAAATTTATTGAAAAAGAATATGACGGAAGCACAATTCCTACTTTTGTTCCGCTTAGCAAAATTGGAGAGTAAACAAAATGGGGTCTGACCCCGCTTCAGTAAAGTGTTAAATCAAAGGAGGCCCCGGCATGAGTATAGTTGTTGAAACATTGAAGGAACAAATCATATCTAATGTGGAAGAAAATGAAAGCAAGTATCTTCAAATCAGCCACTCGATTCATGAAAATCCTGAGATTGGAAATGAAGAGTTTTTCGCATCAAAGCTGCTTGCAGATTTACTTCATTCTGAGGGATTCAGCGTTGAACGAGGAGTAGCAGGCCATGAAACGGCTTTTCTCGCCCGGAAAAAATCTTCTGTCAAAAATGGACCGGTCATAGCTTTTTTAGCGGAATACGATGCACTGCCTGGGTTAGGCCACGCTTGCGGGCATAACATTATTGGCACAACCAGTGCCTCAGCAGCCATTGCTTTAAGCAAAGTTATCGAAGAAACGGGGGGAGAGATTGTTGTCCTCGGAACTCCAGCTGAAGAAGGCGGTCCAAACGGAAGTGCGAAGGGCAGCTTTGTAAAACATGGTCTTTTAGAAGGAATTGATGCAGCATTAATGGTGCATCCTGCTAATGCTACAAGGATAACCGGCAATTCTCTCGCAGTTGATCCACTTGACTTTGAATTTATCGGCAAGCCTGCACATGCAGCGGCAGCTCCCCATCATGGGATCAATGCATTAGACGCTGTTATCCAGCTTTTCAATGGGATTAATGCTTTGCGACAGCATGTGACAAATGATGTGAAAATTCACGGCATCATTACACATGGCGGCGATGCACCGAACATTGTACCTGAATATGCAAAAGCCCGTTTTTATATACGGGCCGCTACCCGTAAAAAATGCAATGAAGTGACAGAACGTGTAAAAGCTATTGCACAAGGTTCAGCACTTGCGACAGGTGCAAAACTTAATGTTATCGCCTTTCAGAATGAAGTGGATAATCTGGTTTTGAACCGGACGTTTGATGAGGTGTTCAAACATGAGCTTGAGGACCTTGGCGAAAGTGTTGAAACAAGTGAACGTGATGGACTCGGATCTACTGATGCCGGAAATATCAGCCAGGTTGTGCCAACGATCCATCCTTATATTAAAATCGGTCCGGAAAGTTTAATTGGCCATACAGAAGAATTCAGGGAAGCAGCAAAATCTAAGCAAGGTGATGAAGCTCTCTTACTTGGTGCAAAAGGACTTGCTCTCACTGGATTAAGGCTGCTTACGGATGAAGCAGTATTGCGTGAAATTAAGGTTGAGTTTGAGGGACGCAAAACCATTGAAGCTTAATACACGTCTTAAATGAAAGAACCCGTCAACATTCGGGTTCTTTCTGCTTTTTAGGAAGCAGTTTGCGAATAATCACAGATTCCCAAATTCTCCAAGGAAGGACTCTTTTCAAGGATAGTGATAACCAAACTCCTTTTCCTACGGTATATCTTAACTTTGTCTCTTCTTTTTTTTTACATATCTTCTTGATCAGATCTATCACTTCCATCGGATCTCCAAGCTTTTCTCTGCCCCGTTCAAGCTCTTCTTCAATACCGGTCATGTATTCATAATATGGAGAGTCTTCTATCATTGAAAGCGGGGAAACTCTTTTTCCTGATGTCCAAATGTTTGTAGAAAATGAGCCTGGTTCGATTAAAATAACATCAATACCGAATGGCTTTACTTCAAGGCGCAAGCTTTCACTGAAGCCTTCAAGTGCATGCTTTGAAGAAACATAGGGTGATAGACCTGGAAATCCAATTAATCCGCTAATGCTGCTCATGTTGATGATCTTGCCGCTGCGCTGTGATCGCATAATAGGAAGTACAGCCTGTGTAACAGCAATCACGCCAAAGAAGTTTGTTTCAAATTGTTCGCGATATTCATCGACAGTGATTTCTTCCCCGAACCCCCCAAATGCAAAGCCGGCGTTATTAATAAGAATGTCAATTTTTCCTGATTCATTAAGATACTGTTTAAGTGCATGAATAGAATCAGCAGACGTTACGTCCAGGTGAAGAAGAGTCACTTTTTCATCTAAGCCATCATTCCTCACTATCTCCTTAAAATCAGCAGCTTTTTCCATATTTCTCATTGTGGCGATTACGTGATATCCTGTTTTTGCAAGCTTCTGTGCAGCAAGCATTCCAAATCCGCTCGACGCACCGGTAATTAGCACCGTCTTTTTAGACATTCGGTTTCTCCTTTAATGAAAGTTTAGAATCTATATTATTATAAGGGCTATCTTTAAAAAGAAGAATGACAAAACATGTGGTGAAGATATGGTTTATCAATCCGGGCTGCCTGACCGTGCATTGCCGACCTTGGGCGGAATGTTTTTGGGTGCTCAATTACAATGCTGGCATGGGTTTGATTATTGGACTTTATTAAAAATAAAACCATCACTGACAGACTGAGGATTCTCGTCTGTTTTTTATTTCATTCTAGTCTTGACCCTCCTGTGCAGGGGATGGTTTATTATGAAAAAGAACAGAAATCCGGAGGTTGTTCATGTATCGTATTGGCGAATTTTCTAAAATAACGAACTTAACGGTAAAAACATTGAGATACTACGATGAGGAAGGGATTCTAAGACCGGCAGTAAGAGATGAAGATACGGGCTACCGGTTTTATGATGCAAGAGACTATGAAAAAGCACAGCTTATTCATCTCTTAAAAACGCTGGAATTCAGCATTGCTGAAATAAAAGATGTTCTGAATCAACATGAGGACGATCTCGATCTCAGTTATTTTATTAAAGAGAAAAAAGAAATGCTGGAAGAAAAGATCAGTCATTTGAAAAGTGTTCAAAAGAAAATGGAGGCTTACTTGCTGCCAGAAAAAGGAGATCAGAAGATGAATTATGAGGTAAAAATAAAAGAAACACAGCCGATTAAGGCTGCTTCGCTTCGCTACAGAGGAAAGTATGAGGAAACAGGACACTACCTTGGACAGCTATTTAAAAAGGTTAAGTTCAAAGCGAATGGAAAGCCGTTTAGCTTATATTATGATGCGGATTTTAAGGATTTCGATGCAGACATTGAAGTGTGCATTCCCGTAAAGTCAGAGGTAAGCGGCAAAGATGTGAAAACTAGGACACTTCCAGAAAGAAAAGTCCTATCAGCCACTCATATTGGTCCATATGAAACCATCTCAAATGCTTATAAAGCATTAACAGATTATGCAAAGGAAAATGAAATTGAATATGAAGTGCCATTCCGAGAAATATATCATAAAACGCCCGGAGTGATTCTAAAGGGAAATCCAAATAAATATGAAACAGAAATACAATTCTTAATAAAGCATTAATCCGTAACATTCAGTCTAAAAAAGACTGAATTTTTTTCTTTTAAGTGAGAGAATTAGGAAAAAACAACGTCTAATTAGTAAAAGCATCAAAGGGGTGGGTGAATGAACGAACATCATAGAGCAGTAGAGCGTTTGTTTACAGATTATGGTGATGATATTTATCATTTTCTTGTTTACTACAAGGGAACACATGATGTTGAAGATGATGTACAGGAGGTTTTTTTGCGCGCTTTGAAAGGCAGCTTCCGGGGTGAGTCTCATCCGAAAACATGGCTGATCAGCATTGCTAGAAGAATCGTCATCGATCAAAGAAGAAAAATGAGATTTCTTCCATGGCAGCCTATTTTGCATACACAGAAAACTCCGGATGACATTCTGCTTGAAAATGAAGAACTGAAAACTGTTTACAATTCCATACATGAGCTAAAAAAAGAATATAGGGATGTAGTCATGCTGAGAATGATTTCTGAACTTTCAGTGGAAGAAACGTCAGAGGTGCTTGGCTGGTCAAAGGAAAAAGTGAGCAGGACATATTACAGGGCGCTTAAGAAATTAAATCAAACGTTACAGGCTCCATTAAAGGGAGGAGGGGCAGAACTTGAATCCTGAGAATCTTAACTTTCCGAAAAAAATATTATCAGACGTTCAGAGAACTAAAATCAGCAAGGTTTTGGCGGAAAAACAATCTGGTGTTTCGATGTCTGTCTGGCACCGAATGTTCCAGCTTTCCGTTTCGTTGATTTTCTTAATAGGGATAGGCATATTTGCTTCCTATTTTATTAACCAGGATGCCGGGGGAAGATCTGCGAATGAAGGCATGCCATATAAAATAAAGCTTCCAGACAATGTGACGCTTGAGAACGCCGGAAGAAATGAGATGGTTTTTAAACAAGGTGATCGTGTTGTGGGCGGTATTATGCCGAGCTCAATAGAAGAAAAGGAAACCCTTGAGAGCAGCCCTGGAATTTTTGAAAAAAGAGAAGTGACCGAATTGAAATACCCTGCTGTGAGAATTCTTGAGCATGTGAAAACGATGACTGCTACGCAAACGTATCATTATTTTGTTGAAGTAGATGAAAAAACTATGGTTAGAGTGTACTTTCATACTCCATATGTAACAGAAGAACCAGCAGCTGCAGCCATGCGTACATTTGAAGTGAATTGATAAAGAATATTAGGATAGCAGATTGGATGTAAAATGCATAACAAAAAGGCACATTATTTTGATGTGCCTTTTTTGTGATATCTATACGATCTATTTAATACACCTTATCACCGTTAAAAATAGAATTCTTCACGACAACATAGTCAACATGACGAATGGCTTCCAGATTAGTGCCTCCAGCATAAGAAATAGAGGATTGAAGATCTTGCTCCATTTCATTCAATGTATCTTTTAATGAACCTTTGTGTTCAACAAACATTTTTTTGCCTTCTACATTTTTCTTTTCGCCTTTTTGAAATTCCGATGCTGACCCAAAGTATTCTTTATAGAACTTTCCATCTTTTTCAAATGTTTGTCCTGGGGATTCTTCATGACCGGCAAACAATGAACCAATCATCACCATTGTTGCACCAAATCTGACTGACTTAGCTATATCGCCATGTGTACGAATACCGCCATCAGCAATTATTGGTTTACTTGCTGCCTTCGCGCACCAGCGCAGTGCAGCTAATTGCCAGCCGCCAGTTCCAAATCCGGTTTTAATCTTAGTGATACATACCTTCCCAGGTCCAATGCCGACTTTTGTTGCATCCGCTCCGGCATTTTCTAATTCTCTTACTGCCTCTGGAGTACCTACATTACCTGCAATAACAAAACTATTTGGCAAGTGTTTCTTAATATGCTGAATCATCTCAATTACTGCATTGGAATGACCGTGTGCGATATCAATCGTAATGAAATCTGGTGAAAGCTGCTCATCTGATAATTGTTGGATGAAGCTATATTCTTCAGCTTTGATTCCAACACTTATTGATGTGATTAATCCACGTGACTGCATCTCTTTAATAAAAGAAAGTCTCTTCTCAGGTTCGAAACGATGCATAATATAGAAATAACCATTTTCCGCTAAGTAAATTGCAATCTTTTCGTCTATAATTGTCTGCATGTTTGCAGGCACTACAGGCAATTTAAATGTATGTCCGCCTAATGATACAGTTGTATCACACTCAGATCTACTGTTTACTACACATTTCGCTGGAATTAATTGAATATCTTCATAATCAAACACGTTTTCCATAGTTAACACCCCTAAAAACGAATATTAAATTAATATCTTTTAATAATGTTCGTACATAACGTAATTTACATTATTTTTTCCAATCTGTCAATTTATAATCCACAATCCGTCTATTTAATGGAATAAGTGGAGAGGTCTCTCTCAATTTAATAGACATTCAGATCTATATATTGATAGAATAATCAGAAATATGGTAGAGGTGAATGGAAATGAGAAAAAGGTTAGGATGCTTACATGCACATTATTCGAATATAGAATACATAGAAAATGCGCTTTCCTCTTTTCAGATTGAATTAATACATTTTGTTGACCCAGCATTAATGTATCGAGTTACAGCAGATGATAATTTTCAAGAATCAGACGCTCAAAATAAAGTTAAAGAGCAAATAGAATGGATTAGCCAGTGTAATGTTGATGCGATCCTAATTACTTGCACAAACTATATAGCAATTTTACAAGAAGACCAACTCTCATTATCAGTCCCAATTATTAAAATGGATGAACCTTTCTTTGATTTCATATGCAATATACAGAAGCCGCACACAATTCTTTTTACAAATCCTTCAACTGTTGAGGGTACAGTTGAACGTCTAAGACATTATGCTTATAACCAGCAAAAATCTTTAGATTTAGAAGTTATTGTTATAAATGATACTTTTGAATTGATCATGCAAGGACAAAAAGAAGAATACAATCAAGTAATCTCAAAGTTCTTAAATTGCAATATTAAAGATGAAAAGAAAGTGATTTCCGTTGCTCAATTATCTATGGTGGAGGCAGCCCGGCAATTTGAGTATAAAACATCAAAGACTATTATTAACCCATTGAATACATTAGTATCTGCGATTGTTGATCAATTAGAATTAGAGAAGAAAAATCAATCATAAACTGACTTGTCCTGGTTCGATTAAAAGGCGCCACTCATTCATTAGAAATCTCCTTGATATTATGTCAAAAAAATTGTCTTGTTTTCTGAACTTATAATGAAATATAAAGAGTTATGAGGAAAACTAACTAGTATAATACAGATATTTATTTTCAAGGAAAATATACATAAAAAAAGCGAATGTAAGAAAAAGGAGTTTAAATAATCAAGCAGAATAAAAGGAATAAAGGATCTTTATGACAAAGCGGTGGGTCTAATTGAAAAAGAATACTCCTAATAAAATACATATTATAGGTTCAGTTGGCAGCGGCAAAACAACTTTAGCAAAAGAGTTATCTTTTAAGTTAAATGTTCAATTTTATGAATTGGATAATGTTGTTTGGAAAAGAGAAAAATCTGGAGAAATAAAAAGAACTGAAAAAGAAAGAGAAGAATATTTGAATACTCTTCTAAGTTCAGATGCTTGGATTATTGAAGGAGTTCATAATGAAGAGTGGGTATCTAAAAGTTTTCATAATGCAGAATTAATTATCTTTTTAGATACAAGGTATTCTATAAGAATCTATCGAATTATTAGGAGGTTTATCTTACAAAAATCCGGATTAGAACATTCAAATTATAAACCATTCAAATTATAAACCAACATTTAAAATATTTTTTAATATGTTTAAATGGAATAAATATTTTGAAGATGTAGGGAAACCAAAATTCTTTGGCGATTTTGAAATGTATAGAGACAAGATAGTAGTTGTAAAAAATAAAAATGAGGTTGAAAACTACTTTAACTAAGGAACAGCTTTGATTTTACTTTTTTGAGGTAAGTGATCTTAGAAAGGCTGATTAAGAGGAAAGGTTTTATTTTCATTAAAAAAACTGCTAAGGGGATATTTATGGATATTAAAATAGATGATTTAACTGGATCTGAAGTGATTGAATTGGTGAGAGAGCACCTATATGGCATGACCCTGCATTCCCCTCCAGAAAGTATACATGCACTAAATCTTGAGGAATTGCGAAAACCTGAGATTACATTCTGGAGTGTATGGATAGGGGATGAATTAGCTGGATGCGGGGCACTGAAAGAGCTTGATGGTCAACATGGAGAGATAAAATCAATGCGAACGTCTTCTGCACATCTAAGAAAGGGTGTTGCAAAACAACTGCTTCAATACCTAGTTGAAGAAGCTAAGCGACGCGGGTATCGTCGTTTAAGTTTGGAAACGGGATCAATGGATGCTTTCGAACCAGCAAAAAGACTATATGCAAAATTTGGATTCCAATTTTGCAAACCGTTCTCAGATTACATTGAGGACCCAAATAGTGTATTTATGACAAAGGAAATATGAGTTGCTTTTTAACTACTATGATATATGTACCTTTTCCTGAACAGCAGTATTGGAAGTCATAATTTTAGAACACATCCAGTATCTTGAAAGGATAACAATATGATTTCAGATGAGGCGCTACTGTTTAGAGAGTATCATCTAAAAATCAAGGAGGTACATATGTCATGGCAAAAAGTGTTTCAAAAAGCCGTTTATTAACAGCCCGGGTGATGAGCGGACTGGTAATCCTGTTTATGTTATTTGACAGTGTTATGAAATTTATCAAGCCTGCTGAAGTTGTAGAAGGGACCCTTTCGCTTGGTTTTGAGGAGCATCATATTTTTATCATTGGCTTGCTTGGACTTTTATCTGCAATTCTGTATCTTGTACCGCGGACATCTATCTTGGGGGCAGTGCTCCTGACCGGCTACTATGGAGGGGTCATCGTCACACATTTGCGAATGGATGCCCCGCTCTTTTCTCATACACTGTTTCCCGTATATCTAGCTGTCTTGGCATGGGGAGGACTTTGGCTGAGGGATGAAAGCGTGCGCAGTCTTTTCCCGTTTAGAAAGCAGCATTTTGCTGACAAGGGGATTGAATCGGATATTTAAAGATATGGAAAAAATCTGGTCAGCAGCTGATGATCAGGTTTTTTCATTTTACCTACTATTATATCATCATCTTTAACCACCTCTATATAATTGGATATTGCGTTTATAATTGAAGGTATCATCCGTGTTTCAAAATTCATGCTGTCAAACAATTCCGGTCTTATTGTCGATTTCGACTTTTGAAAGGCCATCAGTTCGTTGCATATATCTCTGCAGTATCCAATTTTATCATCAGGTAAAATCTCATAATTCAAATTCATATTTTTGCTCCTTTTTTAATTCAATCCAACTCCCTGCGGTATAATTTTATTACATTATGACGCGATAAGAAGGACCCCATGTCTATTTAGAAGAAATAGTAAAAGAGTGAACATAGACGCACTATACTATAAAATGACAAAAAAATAGAAAGGTAAAAGAATATGTCTAAATGTCCATTATGTGATAGGAATAACAATTGTGCGATCTCTAAAGGAGAAAAACCTGAGTCTTGCTGGTGCATGAAAGTATATGTTTCAACCAAACTATTTGAAAACATTTCTATAGAGAAAGATCGCTGCTTTTGTAGAGAATGTATAGAAAGAGCAGATGATAGTTGAGCTGAAAGTTTATTTCTATTATGGTTGTTAATTGAGTATGTAGCATAAGCAGTTCGAAATTTGTTTAGGGTGACCAAAAGAGAGACTTTTGGAACACCCTCTCTTTTTGATATTTTTTCTCTATATTCATTTTACATTGTTGTTTCCTCTTTGTATTTCTTAATTGAAACCATTATTTACGGCGAAATGCTTTTTTTCTTCATTATATTCCATTTCAAAAAATAATAGAGCTGCGGAGTTACAATTCCAAGAAGAATCATGGCGATGCCAGCTATTTGTACAGCCGTAACCTGCTCTTTTAAAATGATAATAGAACAGATAATGGCAGTCGGCAATTCAGCTGCACCTAAAATGGTAGCAATACCTGATCCAATTTTGGGTGTTCCAATGGAAAACAGTACAACCGGTATGAAGACGCCGAAAAAGCCGAGAAGCAATGCGTAAATCCATAAACCTGACTGCATTGAGCCATTTACAAGAAACTCCGGAGAAAATATGACTAATAAAAAGCCTGCAGCACCCAGTGACATAAATAAACTTCGATTTAAAGATGGAAGCTCAGTAGCAACTCTTCCGCTTGCAAAAATAAAAAGCGAAAATGAAACAGCTGATAGCAATCCCCAAATGATTCCTGGATCATTAAGGCTCCAAGCGTCATTCCCGAATATATTTCCCGCCATGAATGTCCCTATCAAAAGAATGCCGGCAGCAAGCACCTTATCAGGACTTGGCATCTTTTTCTCAGCGATCGATTCAATGACAATGCCAATCCATGTAAATTGAAATAATAGAATAATGGCAATCGATGCAGGAATGGTTTGGAGAGACATTCCGTAAAAAATACCAGTCAGACTGGTAGTGATTCCTGTAAAAATTAAGATAAGCGCCTGCTTTAAAGAAGCTTTTTTTCTTGAAAATAAAATGACACAGAACAAGAACATGAAAAACCCAGCTAAATATTGGCTTCCAATCACTTCATTTACGGTAAAGCCCTGAGCGTATGCCAGTTTAATAATCGTAGAGATGACTCCATAGCTGCAGGCGCCAATCAAAACAAGGAATGAGTATTTGAATAATTGGCTCACAAACAAATCTCCTTATGAAACAAGCTTTAATCCAACTGTAGCAGAGATAATCATACTAATAAACAGTATTCTCTTCCAGCTGCTTGAATCCCCGTATAATAAAATTCCGACCAGTGCACTGCCTGCTGAACCAATCCCTGTCCAAACAGAATAAGCTGTTCCGAGTGAGATGGTTTGAAGGGATTGATTCAAGAGAAGAAAGCTGATTGTAAACCCGGCAATCATAATCAGTAATGGAACAACGCCCTTTGCATCTTTCATTTTGTTGATGCCAATGACTCCGACAACTTCAAAAAGGCCTGCTGTTATCAGTAAAATCCAATCCATTAGTGTGCGGCCTCCTCTTTTTTATCATCTGACAATGTTTTTAAGCCTATTACACCTGCAACTAAAATCACAATCAGCAATATTTTAATGAGCTGAAATGGCTCATTGAAAAAGAGAATTTCAGAAATAACGGTTCCCGCAGCGCCGAGTCCTGTAAATACGGCATACACCGTACTGACCGGCAACCTTTTTGTTGCTCCTATCAATAAATAAAAACTCACACATATTGTAATGATCGTTATCAGCCATTCATACCAGCTGTCAGAATATTTTAATCCTGCAACCCAAATGACTTCAATGAAGCCGGCTAAAAATACTTTGATCCAGTCACGATTCATGATGTTCTTCCTTTCAATTACGAGATTCCATTCCAAAAAACGTTCCAGCAGGGAGGGAGTCTCTTATTAAAGCGTTCTTTCCCTCCATAAAGCATTTCAACAAGAACCGCATCTACCAGCCCCATATATGCAATTGCAGCTTCTGAAACATTGACTGAAATAACATGTTCATTAGTGAAAATTGCTGTGAGAAGTTCTTCAAAGGTATCGAGATAGCTGTAAACATGGTTCATAACCTCTTCATATAAGTGAGAGGGCGGCAAAAAACAAATGCGCAGCATGAACTTTGTATTGTCATCTTTTTCGTAGCGATTGCTGTACTCTGCAAGATATTGATAGAGGACGTTCTTTAATGGTTTTGTATCAGATGGTACGAAGTATTTTTTAATATACTCGACTTCTTTATTCAAAACTTCTGTCATCACAGCGAGAAACAATTCATCTTTGCTTTTGAAATGAGTATAAATCGATTGTTTTTTTATCCCGACTTCATTAGCTATTGCAGCTAATGATGCACCTTCAAATCCTTGAGCTGCAAAATGACGGATCGCAGCTTCTTTTATTTGATCAGATGTCATTCATTTATCACCTTCCTGACGTTCGTCAGTTTATTATATTCCCATTGAAATTGGAAGTCAATAACAACTTAAACGGAATGAATATCCGTCTATTTCTATATCTTTACATTGTCATTCGTTATTAGTTGCTGTTATGCTTATTTATGGACTGAAATCAGAATAAATTTTTTATAATAAAATCCATATACAGGAGATTTTCATATATGAAGAAAGCACCTTTGATTCTTGTAGTATGCTTCTTTTTTTCGGCCTTATTATCGACCCAGGCTCGTGCTGAAGAGAAGAATGTAAATGAGCCTGACATTCAAAGTGAATCAGCTGTATTAATAGATGCGAAGTCAGGTCAAATTCTTTATTCGAAAAACAGTGATTCTGCGATGTATCCCGCTAGTGTCACAAAGATTGCAACAGCTATCTACGCGATAGAAAAGGGAAACGTGGAAGATGTTGTGACGGTCAGCAAAAATGCGAGAAGTGCAGATGGGACAAAGGTTTATCTTGAAGAAGGTGAACAAGTCACATTAAAAAAACTCATTCAGGGTCTGCTTATTAATTCAGGAAATGATGCAGGAGTAGCGATTGCTGAACATATAAGCGGGGATACTGAAACCTTTTCAAAAGAAATGACAGCTTTTCTAAAAGAAGAAGCAGGCTTAAAACAAACGAATTTTAAAAATCCCCACGGTCTTTTTGATCCTGAGCATGTAACGACTGCGGAAGATCTTGCAAAATTGACACAGTACGCTGCAAAAAATGAGCTTTTCAAAGAAATTTTTTCGACAGAAGAGCTAAAGTGGGATGGGGAGTCGTGGGATACTACCCTGCACAATCATCATAAACTTCTCAAGGTCACTCCATATGACGGGATGATTGGCGGGAAAAATGGTTATGTGAGCGAATCCGGTTTTACCTTATCTACTCTTGCTGAAAGAGAAAATATCAGCCTTATTGCAATAACTCTTAAAGCACAAACAGACAGAATTTCTTATAAAGATACCGTGAAATTATTAGATTACGGCTTTTCAAATTTCACATCAGAATCTATTGCAGAAGGCACAGCGTTTGAAGATCAGAGCGGCCAGGAATTTACTCTGAGTGAACCGCTGTATTACGCAAAAAAAACGAATGAAAGCATCTCAACTGACGTTAATCTGGACGGAAAACTAGAAGTCGAAGGGGAGGATGGCAGAGAAATCACTTCCCATGAATTGAAGCCTGTTTTGGGTGATGCAAAAAGTGGCATGAAGCAAACTGTGGCAGAGACTCAGCCGGCTGTTGGACAAAGTATTCTGCATGATCATTTAAAACTGATTGTCATGTCTTCCTTTGCGGTTGTTTTGCTGCTTGTTGGTTATTTCTTTACGCAAGTGAAAGGATTATAAAATTATAAAAAATCCTTTCTCCATTTAAAGGAGAAAGGATTTTTTTTATTTTTCTAAACGGCCAAGTTTGCTGTTCTTTCTGGCGTATAAAAAGTAAATGACTGTTCCAATGCCGATCCAGATGAAGAAAGATATCCACGTAATGGCAGGTAAACTAATCATCAGATAGACGCAGAACAGAGCGCTGATAGCTGGAAGTACCGGAACAAAAGGCACTTTAAAGGCGCGTTCCAAGTTTGGGTGTGTTTTTCTTAACACGATGACTGCGATTGATATTAATGTGAATGCTGCGAGTGTTCCCATGTTCACAAGGTGTGCGAGCGTCGTTAAATCAACAAATCCTGCGATTGCTGCTGCAATGAAGCCAGTAATCCATGTGTTTTGGAACGGTGTTTTAAACGATGGGTGTACTTTTGATAAACGTTTCGGAAGCAGTCCATCTCTGCTCATCGCAAATGAAATTCTGACTTGAGCATACATCATAACAAGCAGAACAGTTGTTATTCCTGCAATTGCACCTACTGAAATCAAACCTGCAAGAGAATCTTGTCCTACAAATTGAAGAGCAAAAGATACAGGGTCTGCGACATTTAATTGAGTATATGGAACCATTCCTGTCAAAACAAGCGAAACGATAATGTATAAAGCTGTACAAACTGTCAGTGAAGCGATAATTCCGATTGGAACATCCCGCTGAGGTCTTTTTACTTCCTCAGCGGCAGTTGCTACTGCATCAAATCCTATATAAGCAAAAAAGACTGTAGCTGCACCAGTTACAATGCCATCAAATCCAAAGGGTACGAAGGGTGTCCAGTTATCAGGCTTTACATACCAAACGCCTGCAACAATAAATATCACGATTACAGCAAGTTTTACAAATACCATAATGTTATTTACCCGAGTGCTCTCTTTGATTCCCTTTGATAGGAGTGCCGTTATGAGCAGGATAATAATTACTGCGGGCAAATCGACAAATCCGCCTTTTCCAGCCCCAGGTGCTGAAGTAATGACAGCAGGCAGTTCTGCTCCAAACCCTGCTATGAGGGATTGAAAGTAAGCGGACCAGCCTGTGGCAACGGCTGAGGTTGCAAGGAGATACTCAAGCATTAAGTCCCAGCCAATCAGGAACGCAAACAGCTCACCAAGGGTTGCGTATGTGTATGTATAAACACTTCCCGAAATTGGAACCGAAGAAGCAAACTCCGCGTAGCAAAAGGCAGCGAGAGCACAGGCAATTCCAGATAAAATGAACGATAAAATAAGAGCTGGGCCTGCTGTTTCTGCCGCAACGACGCCAGTTAATACGAAAATACCAGTTCCTACAATTGCACCAATCCCAAGCAGAGTTAAATCAAATGCACCCATTGTACGGGCAAGTGATTTTTGCTGGCTTTGTGCTAATAAATCTGTAATAGATTTTTTTCTGAACAAAGAACTCATATGATCCTCCATTAATTTAGTCATGACTAAGAAGTGAACATTTTGTAGTATATTGTCGAATTGAAAGAATGTCAACAATTTTTAGAATATTCTCTTGATTAATATGTAGATATAGTATTGGGAATTAATGTTATTGTTAAATAATTAGTTTTGTTATATTATTTATAAATGTGTTTTATGTTAAATGTTAAAATGGTTTAATTCTAAACTTTTCCAAAGGCCATTTTATTTTTAATAACTAACAAACTAAGGGGTGGATTGAATGAAAAAAATTGGCCTAGCATGGCAAATTTTCATCGGGTTAATTTTGGGTATTGCACTTGGTGCTATTTTTTACGGTAACCCAACCATCGAAAATTATTTACAGCCTATCGGTGATATTTTTATACGCTTAATTAAAATGATTGTCATTCCTATTGTTATTTCAAGTATCATTGTTGGCGTAGCAAGCGTCGGCGATTCAAAAAAACTTGGTAAAATCGGCGGGAAAACACTTTTATATTTTGAAATCATTACAACAATTGCAATTATTGTTGGTTTAGTAGCAGCAAACCTATTTACTCCAGGTGCCGGAGTTGATATGGACAAGCTTGAGAAAACGGATATTAACAGCTATGTGGATACTGCTGAGGATGTAGAATCACATGGGTTTGCAGATACCTTTGTCAATATTGTTCCCAGCAACTTATTTGAATCGATTGTTCAAGGCGACATGCTTCCAATTATTTTCTTCTCCGTTTTATTTGGACTAGGAATTGCTGCTATTGGAGAAAAAGGAAAACCAGTTCTGGCCTTTTTTCAGGGGACAGCTGAGACCATGTTCTATGTAACAAATCTTATTATGAAATTTGCTCCATTTGGTGTTTTTGCATTGATTGGCGTAACCGTATCTAAGTTCGGTTTAGAGTCGCTGATCCCTCTTGGTAAATTAGTTATTCTAGTATACGGAACAATGATTTTCTTTATCGTTGGCGTTTTAGGATTAGTTGCTAAAATGGTTGGAATTAACATTTTCAATATTATCCGTTTGCTCAAGGATGAGTTAATTCTAGCGTATTCTACCGCTAGCTCTGAAACAGTTTTACCTAAAATCATGGAGAAAATGGAGAAGTTCGGCTGTCCAAAAGCCATTACGTCTTTTGTTATTCCGACAGGCTACTCTTTTAACCTTGATGGTTCAACGCTTTATCAAGCATTAGCAGCTGTATTTATCGCTCAAATGTACGGAATCGACTTATCGATCTCTCAGCAAGTATCGTTATTGCTTGTGTTAATGGTAACCTCTAAAGGTATTGCTGGTGTTCCGGGCGTATCATTCGTTGTATTGCTCGCTACATTAGGAACAGTAGGAATTCCGGTTGAGGGATTAGCCTTTATTGCAGGAATTGATCGAATTCTAGACATGGCAAGAACTGCCGTAAACGTTGTAGGAAACTCACTTGCAGCTGTTGTTATCTCCAAGTGGGAAGGCGAGTTTGATGACAAAAAAAATAAAGAGCATATAGCTGCATAAAAGAGAGCCCGATTCGAAAAGAATCGGGTTTTTTATATCATTCAAAACTTCATTTGGTAATTTTCTATCTCCCATAAATGGACTGTATTTCGAATATAACGGTGCAGGTTCAGGATCCAATAACTTTGCCCCTTCAAATGAAGATATGATGAAACGGACGCAAGAATCGATTGATGAATGGAAGAAAAACAACCCTGAAACACAAATCAGCGATGTACCAAATGACCTTTTAACGAATTCAGGTTCCGGGCTGGATCCGCACATCAGCCCGAATGCGGCTTATATACAAAATAAAGAGGATTTCTAATGAAACAGGAATTGAGTCATCAAAACTAGAAGAACTAGTGAAGAAACATAGTCAGGGCAGGGAACTTGGTCTTTTTGGAGAAGAGAGAGTAAACGTTCTTCAATTAAATCTAGATCTAAAAAACTTAATAAATGAATGATGTGTGCCCTCAGCTGAATCAAGCTGAGGTCATTCATCTTCCTGAGGTGATAGGGATGAATGAAAAACATCCATACTATAGAAGGAAAACACCGCAAGAACTATTAGATGAAATTGCTGAAGCAAAGCGGGGAAAGCTAAAGCTGTATGTAGGTGCAGCACCCGGCGTTGGAAAATCCTTTAAAATGCTTCAAGATGCCCATGATATGAAGATTGAAGGAATTGATGTGGTCATTGGTCTCATTGAAACACATGGAAGAAAAGAAACCGAGGACCTCATTAAAGACATCGAGATCATTCCCTTAAAGACTATGCAGTATAAAGGCAGCATGTTTAGAGAATTAAATCTGAACGAAATCATTGAAAGAAAGCCAAACACGGTCGTAATTGATGAACTTGCCCATACAAACATTCCGGGTTCAAAAAACAAAAAACGGTATATAGACATTGAAGAGCGATATTGCAAGTCAGCATCATATCACGCAAATCCTGCTGGGGCAATCAGCGAGAACGAGATGGGAAGAAATCAGAAAGGGTTCAATTGTTAATACGATTATGAGGGAAACATCGAATATTGATATCCATATTGTATCAGATGAACGATCATAAAGGAGCTCTATAGAAATGAATATTGCTTTTTTCATCATACCAAAAAAAGAAGTTGTTCATTTAAACATTCATTCAACCATGAGGCAAGCACTCGAACGGATGGAGCATCATCGCTATTCAGCCGTTCCGCTGCTTGATGACGAAGGGAAGTATGTGACAACGTTAACAGAAGGAGACTTATTATGGAAGCTGAAGAACACGCATGACTTGAGTTTTCATAATACAGAAAAAATCCGTTTAACAGATATTCCGTTTCATCGTAAAAATGAACCGATTTTTATTGATGCTGAAATGGAAAATATCATATCGAGAGCGATGGAGCAAAATTTCGTCCCAGTTGTGGATGATCAAGGGATATTTATTGGGATTATAAGGAGAAGAGAAATCATCGAATATTGTGCTAATCAGCTTTTTGGGGTGGAAAAAGAATAGTAAAAACGGCTGCATTTAATATGCAGCCGTTCATCATTATAGTGAACTGGAATCTTGTCTTTTCATATATTTCGTCAAAAATGGATAAATTACAAACCCTGCCAAGAAAAGGCCGACTCCTAATACAAATGTTTTTAAATCAGCTGTTCCAGTCACAATCACCCATACCGAATAAATACAGGCGAATGAGGCAATGATTCCGTCTCTTACACGTGATCCTTTCAGCACATCATATGTTTCTCCTTTAGCAATCAGCTTCAAGAAGAAAATAGAGGATACAAGGTATGGGAAAAGATACGCAAGTGTTGCTGATGTTGTTAAAAATGTATAAGCTTCACTGATAGTTCCCGAAATGGTTGAGAAAATAAAGATTTGAGACATTAAATTTGTAATCAGCAAAGCATTGCTTGGGCTTCCTTTTTTATTTGTCTTAGCAAAGAAAGCAGGGAAGATACCCGATTTTGCCGCTTGAAAAGGCACTTCAGATGAAAGTAAAATCCAGCCGATCGTTGAACCAAACAAGGATACGACAGCTAAAAGCGCCATTGCATTTGCACCTGCATCGCCAATAATCACAGACAGTACATCTACAAATGGTTTGTCAGATGCCTGCAGCTGATCGTGCGGCAGTACACCCATTGTGATAAGTGTGATTATCATATAGATGAACACAGCAATGATTAAGCCAGTAATCGTAGCTCTTTTTACATCACGCTGAGATTTGGCCCGACCTGAAAGAATGACAGCAGACTCAATCCCTACAAATGCCCATAATGTAGATATCGCAGCGAATTGCACTTGATTTGTCAGACCAAAAGTCACGCCAGGCTCTGTTTCTACCGGAAAATAAAATTCTCCAAATGATGCCGATTCCAGTGCAAATAAACCAGCAACAATAAAAAGCATAAATCCAATTACTTTAGAAGCTGTAGCGACAAAGTTCAGTTTGCCAGCTCCATTCATATTCGTTATAAGGATGGTATGAGTGCCCCAAAGCAAGAATGTACAAACAATAAATGTGACTGCTCTTCCTAATTGAATTTCCTGTGAACCGACTGAAAATAAAATCGATTTGTCAGACATAATAGGAAAGAATGTAGAAAGATATCCTGCAAAACTAGTGATGATCGCGACATTGCTTATCCAGTTCGCGACCCAATATCCCCAAACCATACTGAATCCGGCGACTTTGCCTTTTTTAGGTGAATCGAATAATGCTTTTGCATAACTTTGCGGACCAGCCGTAAGATCAGGTCTGCGAATCGATAAGTTTCCGAAAACAAGTGCGATCATTAACACACCAAATCCCGTTACGACCCAAGCGGTAGTGACTCCAAGCGGACTTGCTGTCTGAGCCAATGTGCTTGGAAGCATAAATATCCCTGACCCAACCATGTTTCCAACAACAAACGCTGTTAAAAGCCAAAATCCCCATTTTTTTTGCTTCATTGTAAAACCTCCTATATAGATCCATAAAAATGGCTGCATCATTAGTGTGTGTATTTTTTAGTTAAACCGATCCATTCGGACAAACAAAAAAGCACATGGAACAAGTCCATGCGCAAATACATACACAAAAACTCACGATAATCTCCTGATAGCACTCCGCAGATCAACTCTGCGGCAGTCCAGCACCTATTCGATACTGTCCCAGCATGAAACAAAGCGGTTGTTTCAAACTTCGGCACCAAGTCCTTTCGGATTTGCAGTCATCAGCTCCACTAGCCTCTTGCAATCTACTCATAATTGGCGCAACCTCTACCTCACCGAGATTATAGTGAGGATTTTGATTTATTATTTTAGTAAACTAAAGTTAACAATTCCTCTTAAAGAAGTCAAGAGAAACTGCTAATTTCCAAAACTTTCATATTAATATAGATCCTCCTGTCACGGAAACTTCATTTTGCAATTCACGGTGATATCAACTATAATTTACAAAGATAGCGTTTACTTAATATATTCGATTTTCTGTAAAAATTTATATGGAAGAAGGGTTCATAATGAACTTAGGATTCGGCGAAATAATGCTGATCGTCTTTGTTGCATTGCTTCTTTTCGGACCGAAAAAATTGCCTGAATTAGGAAAAGCTGCAGGCAAAACGTTACGGGAGTTTAAGAATGCTACTAAAGGACTTATGGACGATGATGATGCGAAATCAGATAAACAAGTAAAATAAATAAAACTCGTAAAGGCAATGACACATCGTCATGCCTTTTTCTTTTTGTCATTAACCGGTTAAATTGTACAAATTTTTCGTTAATTGTTTTATAATGACAAGTGAGGAATTATTTAGTGTTCCGAAATACATACGAGGGGGAATGGCAATGAAAGCTGCTACATATGTTGAGACATGGGATTTGGATGTGTTTTTTGAGGGTGGAAGCGGGTCAGAAGCCTTCAAAAAATATTTAGAGGAGCTTGCACTGGATGTTCCTGCGTTTAAGGATCAGGCAGAACATCTAAAAGTGCCTCAATCTGCAGCAGATAGCGTCTATTTAGACAAGATACTTGAGAAATTTCAGGGAATTGCCAAACGGATGAGACAGGCAGGAGCCTTTGTCGGCTGTTTACAGGCCCAAAATACAAATGATAAACATGCTTCCATTCTAAGAGGTAAGATTACTCAATTAAGTTCTCAATTTCAAAATGCCCTGGCAATCTTCGATCAAAAGCTTGTAAAAGTTGAGGATACTGTTTGGACTGAGCTTGTGAATTCTGAAACATTGGCTGAATTGAAATTTGCACTAAGCGAACGGCGCGGCAAAGCAAAGAACAAGCTGCCGATTGAACAGGAAACGATAATCAATGCGATGTCAGTTGATGGTTATCATGCATGGGGCCAGCTTTATGATACGCTTGTTTCTAAAGTGAAAATACCGTTTGAGGAAGATGGGAAAATGAAAGAGCTGTCAGTTGGCCAGGCGGCTAATAAGTTTTCCAGTGGAGATCGTTCTGTTAGACAATCAGTCTTCAATGAATGGGAAAAAGCATGGGGAAGCCAGGCAGACTTATTCGCTCATACGCTTAATCATTTGTCTGGATTCCGTTTAAATGTATATGAAAAGCGGGGCTGGGATGATGTACTGAGTGAACCGCTTGAAATCAACAGAATGAAGCGTGAGACGCTGGATGTGATGTGGAAGGTTATTTCAGAAAATAAACAGCCGCTCGTAAATTATTTGAAACGAAAAGCAGAATTGCTTGGCGTAGAGAAACTCAGCTGGTTCGATCTTGATGCACCTATAGGCGGCAGTGAAACCAAGGTGAGCTATCAAGAGGGAGCTGAGTTTATTTTGGATCAGTTCAGCAACTTTGGCGAACAGCTGACCTCGTTTACGGAAAAAGCATTTGCGGACCGCTGGATTGAGGCTGAAGATCGTCCAGGTAAAGCACCAGGCGGATTTTGCACGAGCTTTACTGAGAGCGACCAATCAAGAATCTTTATGACATTCTCAGGAACACCGTCTAACATTGCAACACTTGCCCATGAACTCGGCCATGCGTTTCATCAGCATGCAATGGCGGGAGTCCATCCGCTCAATCGCAACTATGCGATGAACGTGGCTGAAACAGCATCAACCTTTGCTGAAATGATTGTTGCAGATGCTTCTGTTAAAAAAGCAAAAACAGAGGAGGAGCGATTAGCTCTTTTAGAAGACAAGGTTCAAAGAAGTGTTGCCCTTTTGATGAACATTCACGGCCGCTTCTTATTTGAGACCTCTTTTTACGCGGAACGCAAAAAAGGGATTGTCAGTACGGAAAAGCTGAACACATTGATGGAGGATGCTCAGAGAGAAGCTTATTGCGATTCATTAGGCGAGTATCACCCGCATTTCTGGGCCTCTAAGCTGCATTTCTATATTACAGGGGTGCCATTTTATAATTTCCCGTATACATTTGGCTATTTATTCTCGCTTGGTATTTATGCGAAAGCATTGGAAGAAGGAGCTGCATTTGAAGAAAAGTATATTGCCCTTTTAAAAGATACAGGATCCATGCAGGTTGAAGATCTGGCAATGAAACATCTGGGCGTTGATCTGACTAAAGAAGATTTCTGGAAAAAGGCCGTGCTGCTCACAGTACAGGATGTTGAGGAATTTTTGGAAGCTACTAAGTAAACGATGTTGAACTAAAAAAACGAGAATGGACATTGTTTTGCTGTCCATTCTCGTTTTTTTATGGGTCTGAATTTGTATTGAATGGCATTAGGGATGGATTACCTTCCTACTTTTTTTCAATCCTTTCAATCCAGTTATTGATTTCTCGGATGATTTGATCTTGCTGGACAAATACGTTAATATCCGCTTTGTTATCTCCTTTTTGCTCTCCGTACATGCCAAACTGGGCATGATTTCCTCCATTGATTTTGTGGAAAAAGGTATAATCAGACAAAAGATGTTTTGTTTTTTTTATGTCTTCAAGTGTTGATATTCCGTCATGTTCTGCATAAATGGTCAGGATCGGAAAGTCTGTATTTGAAAAATCACTGGAATTAGTTGGGTATGCTGCGAGCAGGAAAAGACCCTTGATTTCTTCTTGATGTTCAAATGCATAAATCGAGGCGGCTGCACCTCCTTGAGAATGTCCGCCGATATACCAGTTGTTGATCTGTTCCAGATTTTTTATGATAGTATCTGCTTTGTCTATCCCAGCTATGGCAAGATTAAAAGGCATTTGCGGAATCACAGCGGTGTATCCTTTTTGAGAAAGCTGATCCGCTAGATAGGCATAGGCTTCTGGCTCTACTTTTGCACCTGGATACAGAATGATCCCCTTATCCGTTTTTTGATTTTCAGGTTCAAAAATCAAATATTCGTTTGTTTCCTTTTGATCCTGCAAATTCGCTGTATTATAGAGCTCTTCTGATGGTGAATAAGTGATTTGCGACCATATGTAAAACCCTCCAAATGCTAGAATGAGGACGGCTAATGCGCCTAATAAAAAATTTTTTATGAATCTTTTCATCGAGTAAAACCCCTTAATTCATGACGTTTTCAGCTAAATTTTATGATTAAATACAGCTAAAGGCAAATGTTGATGTTTGCAAAATCATTATCTTTTCTTTTAGAATAATAGTATAACTTAATAAATATACGCTTAATCCTTAATTGGAGCGGGGGAACCGAACTGTGCCATGCACTGGGGTGAATCCTTATAGTAAAAAAGGTAGGACAGCTCTTCGTCCGAATCCGACAGCTAACCTCGTATGCACTGGAGAGACATATCTGTGGTAAAGTCATAATGATCCAAATTGACGAATACAACCGCGAGAATTCTCTCGCGGTTTTTTGTATTTTTCAAAAAAATCACTTAAATGTGTTTCTCCACCCTTGTATTTAGGGAATAAAACACTATCTTTATATCAATACTATTTTACGGAGGTTTTATATGAAACTAGCAACGAAAATCATCATTGGTCTTATTTTGGGTGCAATTGTAGGTCTTATTTTAAATATTACGGCTCCAGATCTATTTAAACAGCTTGATACGTTTTTATTTACCCCGCTGGGAAAAATATTCTTAAACTTAATTAATATGCTTGTTGTGCCAATCGTTTTCTTCTCTATTACTCTAGGAGTAGCTGGGTTGGGCGATCCGAAAAAACTAGGAAGAATTGGGGTTAAAACCGTATCTTACTTTTTAGTAACGACTGCTGTAGCCATCGTGATTGGCTTAATCCTTGCACTGACAATTCAGCCTGGAAACATCGGTGAATTTGATACAAAGTCCGCTGAATATAAAGCAGAAGAGGCGCCATCTGTTGGGGAAACATTCTTAAACATGATTCCGACGAATTCTATTAAAGCATTTGCTGATGGCAACATGCTGCAAATTATTATTTTTTCAATCTTTGTAGGTCTGGGAATCACGTTCCTCGGCAAAAAAGCAAGTACCTTATATAAGGTAGTCGAACAAGGCAACGATCTGATGATGTATTTAGTAAATGTGGTCATGAAATTTGCTCCATACGGTACGTTCGGTCTTATCGCAACTGCTGTTGGCAGCCAAGGGCTAGACGCTCTTAAAGCAATGGGTTTGTACATGGGTGTTGTTATGCTCGCACTTGTGATTCATGCTATCGTAACATACGGAGCATCCATCCTTTTCTTGGCGAAGCAAAGTCCGATCTGGTTCTTTAAGAATTTTGCTCCTGCAATGGCAGTAGCTTTCAGTACATCAAGCAGTAATGCAACCCTTCCTGTTTCGATGGAAACGGCGCAAAAACGCCTGAAAGTTCCAGAACCAATCTCAAGTTTTGTTCAGCCTTTAGGTGCAACCATCAATATGGATGGAACGGCCATTATGCAAGGTGTAGCAACAATCTTTATTGCCCAGGTTTACAATATTGACCTTTCCTTCACACAATTGATAACAGTCGTTTTAACAGCTGTTCTTGCATCAATTGGAACAGCCGGGGTACCAGGTGTTGGACTGATCATGCTTGCAATGGTATTAAACTCTGTCGGTCTTCCAGTTGCAGGTATTGCCTTAATCATTGGTATTGACCGTTTGCTTGATATGGCACGTACTGCAGTCAACATCACAGGTGATGCAGCCTGTGCTGTTATTGTAGCTGAAACAGAAAAGAAACACGGAGATTATAAGATTCCAGAGTTTGAAGAAAAATTATCGTAATTAGGAAAGTTGCAGCGCCGTAAAAAAGTCAGGCGCTGGAATCAATAATCTGATCTAAATAGAAAGGCGGCCTGTTAACGGCCGCCTTTTTCTTAAATTTCAACGGAGATGTGCACAAAATGTGCACATCTTTCTGGTACTGTAAAATAAATAGTGCCAATAAGATTTTTTATTTAGGAGTTAAGAAAATGAACAAACTCGCCATAAAGATTGGATTATTATTTTTTACAATTATTCTAGTAGTTGAAACATGTTTATTCTTATTTTTATATCGCAATCTCGTAAACACCCGCGTGGAAGAAGAAATTACGGTCCTTCAGGCAAGAGGCAACAGTCACAGGGATGTTCTATTGAAGCATAATAATGAAATGACACGGGAGCATGTAGTCTTAATGGAATCCGAAGCAGACACAGATGTTGTTTTGACAAATGAAGCAGGAGACGTTCTTCATTCCTCAAAAGAAATACATCCATATATGCAGAGGGTAATCAATCAGAAGGCGAAAGAAAGGGAAAAAGCTTCACAGGATTGGCAGGATCATCCGTTTATTTCATCGGTAAGCCCAATCAGGGATAATGGTGAAACAACAGGCTATGTTTTTATGTTCAAAGGAACAGACTCGCTTCAATCAATGATAGCGAGATTAAATGATCACTTTATCTTTCTTGGAACGGTGTCTGTTATTTTAACAATTATAGCAGTTGTTTTTCTTTCGAAGATTGTGACAAAACCGCTGCTCTCCATGAAGCAGGCAACTGAACGCTTAAGTGAAGGCGACTTTACAGTAAAACTTCATATGCAAAGAAATGATGAGCTTGGAGAGCTGGGGGATTCCATCCAAAAGCTAGGGAATGATTTATCACATTTAAAGCAAGAAAGAAATGAATTTCTGGCTAGCATTGCACATGAATTACGTACACCCCTTACGTATATTAAAGGGTATGCAGATGTAGCACAAAGGTCCGAAATCTCTAAAGATGATCAAATGAAATATTTATCCATTATAGGCGAACAGACAGAGCACCTATCATTGCTTGTTGAAGATTTGTTTGAACTTGCAAAGCTTGATCACCATTCTTTTCATGTTGAAAAAGAACGAATTGAACTTGGTTCCTTTCTTAAAAAAACGACTGAAAAGATCACTCCTATTCTAATCAAAGAAAGGAAGGTGAATTTCCAGCTTCCTTCCTGCTTAGTGCATCACATGATAGATGCAGCCAGGTTTGAACAAGTGCTGCATAACATCATGGATAATGCGATTCATTATTCGGAAAAGGGTTCATCTATTACAATTAAGCTAACGGATGAAGATGAAAAAATTGAAATTATCGTTTCTGATGAAGGGATTGGCATTCCTAAAGAGGACCTGCCTTTTGTATTTGACAAATTATATCGTGTTGATAAATCAAGATCCCGTAATAGCGGGGGAACAGGCCTTGGTCTTGCAATTGTAAAAGAAATCGTAGAATCTCTTGGCGGCAATGTTCAAGCTAAAAGCCAACTCGGAATTGGGACTTCAATTATCATTGTTTTTAGAAAGGATTAAGCTGATGAAAAAAATTTTGCTTGTAGACGATGAAACGCTGATGCTGGATTTGCTTGCCCTTTACTTGGAGCCAGCGGGATATGCGTGCATAAAATCCTCTTCTGGACACGACGCTGTGCATCTTGTTCAAAAAGACGAACCAAATCTCATTATACTTGATGTCATGATGCCAGGTAAGAATGGCTTTGAAGTGTGCAAAGAAATCAGGAACTTTTCAGATGTTCCCATAATCATGGTGACGGCAAGAGGTCAAAAACAGGACATTGTAAAAGGACTGCATACCGGGGCAGATGACTACCTTACAAAACCATTTAACGAGAGTGAATTGCTGGCACGAATTGAAGCGATATTAAGAAGGGTGAAGAATCAAAGTGCAATTGATTTTAAAGGATTAAAATGGGATGAAAGAAGCCAGGAGGCAAGCTATCATGGTGAAACACTTCTTTTTACTCCAAAGGAATTTCAGCTTGCAGGTGTTTTTTTGAAAAATCGAAACAGAGTTTTTAACCGTGAGCATCTCATAACATCAATATGGGGATATGATGCAGATACAGAGGACAGGACGGTAGACTCGCACGTCCGTCACTTACGGGAAAAACTGAGAAAGACAGGCTTTCCAATTGATGATCATCTGCAAACGGTCTGGGGAGCAGGATATAGATGGAATGATGAAATAAAAAACAATTAAAAAATCGTTAGAGGCTTAATGGCTGGAAAAAGACATGATAACCTAATTTTAATTGAATTCTTCCATTCAATCATAAGAATCCAAAATAAACAGCCTGGCTAAGAAAACGAGACTTAAAAGCGCTTAAATGGTTGATTCAGGTCATTTTTAAGATTTTTCAACAGAAATTGACTCTTTACTGTCATATCCAACAGGAGTAAGATACTGACATAAATACATTTCAGATATTCTTAAATCGCTTAATCCATGATGGAGCGGAGGACCCAATTCTGCTGGCTTTTATTGCAGCTTGGGGTGAATCCTTTACAGGTAGGGCTACTCTCATTGCCCGAACCCGACAGCTAACTTCGCAAGCGTTCTTGAGAGAGGATTATGAAACATATTGTGATGAGAAAATTCAGACACAGTGGTTCATGGGACCTCTGTGTCTTTTTGTGTGCAAAAATCAGTATTGAAAGAAGGAAACTCTGTTGAAAAAGCAATTTGCTGTGTTTGGTCTTGGCCGATTTGGAGGAAGCCTAGTTAAGGAATTTCATGATTTGGGTATTGAAGTATTAGCGGTTGATAAGGATGAAGAGAAAGTCCAGTATTACTCTCAATATGCCACACTTGCAGTAAAAGCAAATGCGATTGATGAAGCGACACTGAAGCAGCTCGGCGTGCGTAACGTAGATCACGCCTTTGTGTCGTTTGGAGATAATATTGAAGCAAGCATTTTGACATCACTTCTGCTGAAAGAACTCGAGATACCCCAAGTATGGGCAAAAGCTCAAAATGACTACCATCAGAAGGTTTTAGACAAAATAGGTGTAAATAAAGTCATCCATCCTGAACGTGATATGGCAAAGCGCATTGCACATCATATTATTTCAGAAAAAATGATTGATTATATTGAGCTTTCAAAGGAATACAGCATGGTAGAGCTTATTGCTTCAGCAAAAATACACCGAAAAACATTAATTGATCTAGATATTAGGGCAAGATATGGTTGTAACATTGTCGGGATTCAGCGCGAGGAAGAAATGATTGTTTCTCCCCCTGCGGAAGAGTCCATTAAATCAGGAGATATTTTACTAGTCATTGGACGCAACAAGGACATCAGCCGTTTCGAGGAGGAGGGTATGTAGGTGATGAATGGGCAAAAGCTGCAAAAAATGATTCGGTTTAATCCTTCTCAGCTGCTGGTTATTATTTTTGCTGTTGGAATAATTGTGGGATCTGCATTATTAATGCTGCCATTTTCAACTCACGAGCCGATAAGATGGATTGATGCGCTATTCGTCGCTACATCAGCAATGACTGTAACAGGACTTTCGCCAGTCGATCCTGGATCAACCTTTACTTTTACAGGTCAGTTTATCATTGCTATGCTTATCCAGCTTGGCGGATTAGGAATCATGTCATTTGGCGTTTTGATTTATATGATGCTTGGCAAGAAAATTGGGATAAAAGAAAGATTAGTTATGCAAACCGCGCTAAATCAAACTTCAATTGGCGGAGTCATTAATTTAGTGAAGTATGTGTTTTATTTCTCCCTTTCTATCGAGTTTATTGCAATGATCTTCTTATCCTTCAGGTGGGTTCCTGAGTATGGATGGTCTAAAGGTCTTTTTTACAGCTTTTTTCACTCAATTTCCGCATTCAATAATGCTGGGTTTGCACTTTGGCCGGATAATTTGATGAGATTTGTAGGTGATCCGCTCGTAAATCTTGTACTTTCATCTCTGTTTATTATTGGGGGTATAGGTTTTACAGTATTAGTTGATATATGGAGGAAAAGAAGCTTTAAAAAATTTTCCCTGCACACAAAGCTGATGCTTGTCGGTACATTTGCAATTAATATCACTGCGATGTTTATAATCTTTGCTATTGAATACTCCAATCCTGCTACGCTTGGAGACCTATCTTCTGGAAGCAAGCTATTAGCCTCTTACTTTCAGGCTGTTTCTCCAAGAACCGCCGGGTTTAATACACTGGATATGGCAAGCTTAGAAGATACAACTCTTTTTTTAATGATCATTCTTATGTTCATTGGAGCGGGAAGTGCGTCGACTGGCGGAGGAATTAAGTTAACAACAGCTATTATTATCCTCTTGGCAACCATTACTTTTTTGCGCGGAAGAGAAGATATAAGTATTACAAATCGTTCAATCAACTCTAGATTTATCGTTAAAGCCCTTGCTATTACGGTGGCAAGTATGCTTTTTGTACTAGCAGCTGTATTTATTTTAACCTTATCGGAAGATCTTACCTTTATGGAAATCGTGTTTGAAGTTGTTTCTGCTTTTGGTACAGTGGGACTTTCCATGTCTGTTACTCCCAAATTAACCGATATAGGGAAAGAAGTAATCATTTTTATTATGTTCTTAGGTAAAGTGGGTCCTTTGACACTGCTATTCTCAATAGCTAAGCCTCAAAAACAGAAGATTAAATATCCAAATGAAGACATTTTAACAGGCTGATGGCAAAAATCTCACATATGCGTTTTGAAACACTTTCTTCATCGGAAGTGCTGGGGAACGTGCGCCAAAAGCGGTTTTGAAACACTTTCTTCATCAGAAGTGCCGGGGAACGTGCGCCAAAAGCGGTTTTGAATCACTTTCTTCATCAGAAGAGACGAAGAACGTGCGCCAAAAGCGGTTTTGAAACACTTTCTTCATCAGAAGAGCCGAAGAATGTGCGCCAAAAGCGGTTTTGAAACACTTTCTTCATCAGAAGTGCCGGGGAACGTGCGCCAAAAGCGGTTTTGAAACACTTTCTTTATCGGAAGTGCCGGGGAACGTGCGCCAAAAGCGGTTTTGAAACACTTTCTTCATCAGAAGTGCCGGGGAACGTGCGCCAAAAGCGGTTTTGAATCACTTTCTTCATCAGAAGAGACGAAGAACGTGCGCCAAAAGCGGTTTTGAAACACTTTCTTCATCAGAAGTGCCGGGGAACGTGCGCCAAAAGCGGTTTTGAAACACTTTCTTTATCGGAAGTGCCCGGGAACGTGCGCTAAACGCCGTTTTGAAACACTTTCTTCATCGGAAATACGCATATACAAAGCCTATTTGCAGGAGGGGATAGTGGTATTGGTGCAGCAGTAGCAATTGCTTTTGCTAAAGAACTGACGTTGCTGTATCTTACTTTGATGATGAGGATGCGAACAGAACAAAAGCGAGAATTGAAGAACTGGGGCGACGTTGTTTATTAATGCCAGGAGATTTGCGAGATAAAAAGCAGTGTATCGACATTGTAGAATAAACAATAGATATGTTTGGGAGATTAGATATTCTTTGTAACCACGTTGGTATTCAATTCCAACAATTAAGGTTGCTGGACATTACGGATGAGCAATTTGATGACACCTTTAAAGGTAACATTTACTCTCACTTTTATACAACTAGAGCAGCACTGCCACATTTAAAACCTGGCAGTTCGATTATTAATACGTCCTCTGTTGTAACCTATATAGGAGAGCAGCAAATGATTGATTATACAGCCACAAAAGGTGCTAATGTTGGTTTTACACGGGCTCTGGCTAAAAACGTCGTGAAACAAGGGATCCGAGTCAACGCTGTCCTCCCGGCCGAATTTGGACGCCGCTTATTGCGGCAAGTTTTTCATCAGACCAAGTCGCTGTATATGGAGCATCTAATCCAATGGAACGAGTTGCCCATCCGTTTGAACTAAGCACCAACCTATGTCTACCTAGCTTCCTATGATTCTCGCTTTGTTACCGCTCAAGTGCTTCATGTTAACGGGGGAGAATCCTCACATTCCTAATGTGCGATATCTAAGGAGGTTGCCAATTTGGAATATGAATTTAACGCAGAAGTAAAGCTATTGCTACTGAACTATTCTGATGAAAACGTAAAGATGATCTATAAACCTCATTCCTGGTCAATGTCAAAAATAGAACTCAGACCGCCATACTATGCATACCCAAGTTATGAGCTGAATTATCCTATAATTTAAATACTTAACAAGTAAAAAGACTTCTATATGTATTAAGGGGTTCCGTTAATGGAGAGAAACAGTACAAATAAATATAAATTAGTAGACCAATTCGCATAGCGAATTTTATTGATATATCAAGATTTATAGCCATTTCTTATGAAATAATTGGTGTTAAGCACCTTGGGGCAGGTTAGTTCAATAACAAATCATAGTAATTATTGGAAAAAGATAAAAAGTCGAGAGATTAATCGTTTTTGATTCATTGTTTTTTTAATAGATTAGCGAATTATAAGAGCGCTATTCTGTAATGTAGAAGGAAAGGAAAGCACCAACATTCCAAATTTCCTATAGGTGGTTTGAGACTCGTTTCTATTTATGATGTCACAAATGTAAATTTTTCTTTGCTTACTACTGGGTTATCAAACTGATATACTCTTTCGATATAAATTTGATGCCATATCATGAATGTGAAAATTGACCAAAGCTTTCGACTGTTATCTCTCTTTTCAATAACATGATCAGCAAGTAATTTATAGATCTCTTCTTTGTTAAATAGAGAGTCTGTTTGGCTGTCATTGATTAACTGGAGAGCCCACTCATACATTTCATTTTTCAGCCAATGTCGAATAGGAACTGGAAACCCGAGTTTTTTTCTGTTCCATACATGTTGTGGCACTATGCCTTTTGCTGCTTCCCGCAGAAGAAATTTGGTCTGACCATTTTTTATTTTTTGGCTGCTGGTTAGTTTTGAAGCGGCGCTGAAAACCTTTTTGTCCAAGAAAGGCACTCTTACTTCTAGCGAGTTAGCCATCGACATTTTATCTGCCTTTAATAAAATGTCTCCTTTCAGCCAGGTTTGGATATCAATGTTTTGCATTTTTGTGACATCGTCATATGAAAAAGAATTGGCGTATAGCAGATCCGTTACTTTTTCATTTTCTGCATTAGATAGATATTGAACCAATAGATGCTTCTTTTCTTTTTCATTAAAAATATTAGCATTGCCGATATACCGTTTATTCAGGGGGGTAACGCCCCTCTCTATTAAGCTTTTCCCTCTGACCCCATCCGGAATGCGACTCGCGACAACTTTTAATAGAGCTTTTATGGGAGACGGTATATAGGTAAACATTTGTAATGATTGGGGTTCCCTATATATATTATATCCCCCGAACAATTCGTCTGCTCCTTCTCCGGATAAGGCTACCTTTACATGCTTCCGGGCTTCTCTGGCCAGGAAATATAAAGGAACAGCAGCAGGATCAGCTAACGGATCATCCATATGCCAAATAATCTTCGGCAAATTGTTCATGAATTCCTCTGGACTGATTAGATATGATATATTTTCTACATCTAGATGATGCGCCGTTTCTTTGGCAATATCAATCTCACTGTACCCTTTCGTTTCAAAGCCTACTGAAAAGGTTTTAATCTTAGGATTTACTTCTTTTGCTATAGAAACGATAAAGGAAGAATCAATCCCTCCAGATAGGAAGGCCCCAATAGGCACATCACTTCTCATATGAACGTTTACAGAATCTATTAAAGTATCTTGGATTTCTTTTATTAACTTAGAGTTTTCTATGTTAGATGGTTTAAATTGTGGTTCCCAATAAGAAAAAATCTTCATTCTTTCTCCTGGCTTTTGGGTGAAATAATGACCTGGTGATAATTTTTTAATAGATTTAGTAATCGTATTAGGTTCAGGAACATATTGAAAGCTTAAAAAATGCTGGAAAGAATGAATGTCCAACTCATCTTCAATGGCTTTTAACATCGATTTTTTTTCGGAAGCGAAATAAGTGATATCCAACTGCTCACTATAGAAGAAAGGCTTAATCCCAAAATGGTCTCTGGCACCATACAGTCTCTCCTCGAGCTTGTCCCAAATGACAAAGGCAAACATGCCGCGCAGTTTACGAGCGGTTTCTTCCTTTATTCTGCTATAGAGAGCAATGATGACTTCCGTATCGGTATCTGTGCTGAACGTGTGCCCGCATTCCATCAAATCTGCTTTAAGCTCGACATAATTATATATTTCTCCATTAAAGACAATCCAATATCTTTCATTTTCATAAGAGAGAGGCTGACTGCCCTTCTCCACATCTATGATACTTAATCTTCTAAAACCAAAATTCACATATTCACTGAAAAAATACCCTTCATCATCGGGGCCTCTATGGATAATCGTTTGATTCATTTCCTTTACTTTTTCTTTATTCTCATTATTCAGTGCCCAGGGACGACTGCTTAAACATCCTACAAATCCGCACATTATCTCCACCTGCTTTTCACTTCATTTTTTGTATTGTTGTATCCAATTGGTTTGCAAACTGCTTTCTATAATTTTCCTTTTCATCTCACTTAAATTAGTATAGAAGGATGGATGCCATAATTGGTTACAAAATAGTTACAGAATAGTGGATAAGAAGATTGATATCAGGGATTGTGGTTCCTACTGTATAAAGGAGATGCGGGTTATAGAAAGTCCATTCATCCAAATGTTCACTGCTGCTAATATTGTAATTTTTTTGTAACCCTTAATCTGTTAAGGAATTTTATAATGAAGTTATCCATTATGGATCAAATTGGATTAAATGATAGGAGTATACAGTGTGGATTATAGAGCGAAATGGAAGTTATTGATTTATATCTCGATTGGGATTATGTTATCAGGCTGCAGCATGGCAAAATCGCCCGCTGATTTAATTGAATACCCTCAGCTGCATGACAGGGGAAAGCTGAAAGTAAAGGATACATTAAATCATCTTTTGCCATCTGGCATAGAGTATATGACACCCGAACAAGCTGCCATAAAACAGTCCATATTCATTGAAGATGTAAATGGTGACGGGAAACAAGAAGCTTTTATTTTATATAGAAATCTAAAGAGAAACAAGCAAGTTCATTTACTGGTTTTACAGCAAAGAAATAAAGATTGGACGCAAATATCAGATATCCAATCGGATTATAACAATCTTGATTATTTTGGGCTTCACGATTTGGATGAGGATGGAGTAATGGAAATAACAATGGGTTTAGGGACCTCGGATTTCGAAACCGAGAAACAGCTGTTCATATATCAGTGGGATAAGGCTGGGCTCAAGAAACAAATGAAGCGAAGCTATCATTTACTAGACATCGCGGACTATGACGGAGATGAAAAAATGGATGTTCTTCTTGTAGACGGAAAAAGAAGAGAATCCTTTACAGCAGAGTTGTTCCGCTATGAAAACAGTATGCTAGTGTCAGTTTCGGCCGTGGATTTAGAAGCATTTTCCTTTCATGTGAATATGGTGAAAGGTAATTTAAACGACGGCAATAAGGCATTATTTATTGATAGCACGATTGGCGTCCATTCCATGCTGACTGAAATTATAGCGTATGATCATGGAAAACTGGTGAAAGTCGGGGAGAAAAATGACGGTTTACAAATGAAAAAATATCCCCTGTACAGCAAAGATGTAAATGAAGATGGTGTAACAGAGGTAGGCGAGATGTATATCCCTCAAGGCTGGGAGGATGCCTTATTCGAGGACATCCCATTTATCGAACTTTATTCAACGTATTCCATAATGGGGGCTTCCAAAAAGATTACAGAACGGTTTACCGACCAGGTCCGCAGGTTTTACATAGAGATTCCTTCTGAATGGCATGGTAAGGTCACAGTGAAAAAGATCAGAAATGGAATTCAATTACTATCGGTTTCCAATCAGAAGCCAGTATTTGAAGTGAAATGGGTAAAAAAACAATTCTCTGAACCTTCAAAAGCAGTATTGAAGGAAACAAAGGATACCGTTTTTTATTCTGATCTGAAAGAAAATGATACGTTTCCTTTTGATCAGTTTCATTTGCTGGAAAGCGAGTTTTAAGTGAGGGAGAAAAATGAATAGAATCCTTGTTGTTGAAGATGAACTATCTATACGCAGTTTTGTTTGTTTAAATCTGAAAAAGAGAGGTTACGATGTATGGGAAGCGGAAACAGGAGAAGATGCTTTGAGCTTTTATCAAAAGGAACAATTTGATATCGTGCTGCTTGACCTTATGCTTCCGGGGATAGACGGGTTTGAAGTTTGTCAAGAAATAAGAAAGTTAAATCAGACGGTTGGGATTATTATGCTAACAGCAAGAACTCAAGAGAAGGATAAGGTGGAAGGCCTTATACTCGGAGCCGATGATTACTTGTTTAAACCATTCAGCATGGTCGAGTTAGAAGCTAGAATTTTTTCTCTTTTGCGCAGGATCAATC
This sequence comes from Bacillus sp. PAMC26568, assembly GCF_014235785.1. Lineage (GTDB taxonomy): Bacteria > Bacillota > Bacilli > Bacillales > Bacillaceae > Bacillus_P. The sequence goes on from NZ_CP060137.1 coordinate 628,610, forward strand.
TAAGCGGCAGAGTTTTATTAGAATACAGTGAAAAGTTTGTCTCAGGTCCCTTTCAGATAGAATCAAAAAACAAAAGACTTCTACGCTCAGGCAGAGAGATTAACCTAACACCAACTGAATATTCGATTCTCCATTTTTTAATGAGTCATCAGAACAGAGTTTTTACAAGGGACGAACTGTTAGATGAAGTGTGGGGTGAAAACTATGTAGGTGATTTAAAAGTAGTCGACGTTAATATTAGGCGCATTCGCCAGAAAATAGAGAGTAATCCTTCCTCCCCTGTCTATTTATGTACCGATTGGGGACATGGATATCTATGGAAGGGTTAGACGATGAAACGTAAAGTCATTCTATATTTCATGATTATCATTATCCTGACTTTAGGCTTAGTAATGGCTGTGTATGGGGTTGCGTTAATAAAGTATTATTACGGGGGTATAGCCAATACTTTTCAAAACCATGCCGAAGCCATCAACCCTATTTGGGAAACGGGAAATGAGCTCAATTATGGGAGTCTCGAGGACTATAGCGATCCTGTGATTAAAAGCTATCAATATGACGGAGCAGAATTACAGTTATTAAATAATGAAGGTGAACTTATACAATCATCAACAGGCTTTTATGAAGAACAAACCTACTCCATCGATCCTAATGTCTTTTCCTATCACACCATATATAAAAAAGAGGGGCTTGAACAATCAGGAGAGAAAGTATTGGCTGTCTACACACCTCTTCTGTTAGATGGACAAGCAGTAGGTGTCCTTCGCTATGTTTCTTCTTTAACTAAGGTGCACGATTTAATTAGGAGTTTACTAGGATACGGATTCTTAATATGTCTAGGTGTTGCAGCCATTGTCTTTCTTGTCAGTCTTCGCCTGGCTGATTCCATTGTGAGGCCTTTTAATAAAATTATTCAGTTTACACAGGAAATGTCAAAGGGCCGGTTTGAGAAAAGAATAGAAGAAACCTTTCCTTATGAACTTGGCGAAATGTCGAGTACGCTTAATTATATGGCTGAAGAAATCGTTAAAATGGATCGGTTAAAAACGGATTTCATCTCTTCGATATCACATGAACTTCGAACGCCTTTGACGGGGATAAAGGGTTGGGTAGAGACAATGGAGTCACCGGAGGGCTTAACGGAAGAAGAAGCAAAATTCGGCTTGCGTATGATTAACAGTGAATCTGAACGCCTTATGAATTTAGTTGAAGATCTATTAGATTTCTCAAAGTATGAGTCAAATCGGGTCACACTTGTCCCGACCGTGTTCGAATTTGATAGACTCATAAAAGATGTAACGTTACAGCTTCAAAATAAAGCTACAGAGAAAGACGTGCAGATGAAGCTAGTATGTACCCCTGTTTTAATCAATGCTGATGGCGACAAGATAAGACAGGTATTATTAAATTTGTTGGATAACGCAATAAAGTTTTCTGAAAGAGGCAGTGAAATTCAAATATATCAGTACTTAAAAGAAGATATGGCCGTCCTGAAAATCCAAGATCAAGGTATTGGGATCAAGCAGGAAAAATTAAAATATATTATGGATTCATTTTACAAAATTGATTCAAAATCGAATGGGACAGGGCTTGGATTAGCAATCACCCGAAATATCGTCGATAAACATGGAGGAACCGTAGAAGTGAAAAGCGAGTATGGTAAAGGAACAACTGTAGTTGTTTGTTTGCCTTTGAATGGAATGAAAAAGGAGAAAAGCCAGACGCCGAAACGCTCATGATTTATATAAAAATCTTTCAATATGGAGGGATAACAATGAAGAAATTAATAGTAGTGCCCCTCGTCATTTCTATGTTTTTAGCGGGATGCGGCACTTCAGCAAATGATCAGGCTGCGGAAGAGGAAAAGCCAGTGGCAGAAAACGAGAAAGTAGAAAAAGCAGAAGAAGAAAGCAATACAGAATCAAGGAATACAAAAAGCAATGAAGGAACCAATGCAGCAAAAAAGGATCAATCTTCCCTTCTGACAGGTGAAAAAGAGAAATATATTAAAAAACTTAATGATATTAAAAAAGGCTTAGGTGAATTTGAAAAAGTATTGGAAAGTGGTACACAATTAGAAATGGGACAGGCTTACGGGGAAATTTTCACAAGATGGGATAATGCTTTAAATGATATCTATGGAGCTCTAGAGAAGCAACTTTCTGCTAGTGAAATGGATATGTTAAGAGAAGAACAGCGAGAATGGATCACATACAGAGATGAAACGGCAAAGAAGGAATCATTAAAATTTGAAGGCGGCACCATGGAATCATTGGAATATATAAGCACACAAGCACGGATTACAGAAGAGAGATGTTATGAGTTAGTTGAAGGTCATATGAAGTAGTAAAAGAGATTGGTTTTTTTAAACCACTGGCAGCATATTGTTTGGTTCAGGTTTTCTAATAGCTTTACTTACATTACATCGTCTAACAATATCATTTAATTGGTTCTTCAATGTCGCAATTGTAGAAGAAAACTAGTTTAAAAACCTTTATTATTGTTTGTTTTGAGAAAAATGAATTTTGGAACAAAAAAATTTATACAAATACTTTCATAACACCGTTCTATCTTCGAACGGTGTTATGTGTGTGTAGAACTATTAAGGTTAAACAACTTTTATAGGATTGCGCTTATCTTATTATAAATTAGACAGAATTAATGAAGCGAGAACCCCAAGTGAAGCAATCAGGCCTACGATAGGTCCTCCTTCTTCAAAAGCTTCAGGCATCATAGTGGAAGCGACCATTGCAATTATGCCACCCGCTGCAAACGCTCCGATAAATGAGAGCACTGTTTCGTCTGCGGTCTGCAGAAGAGAAAATCCAAGAAGAGAGCTAAGTGATGAAAGCATTAATACAATAATCCACATCAATAGGATCTTTTTCTTTGAATAATTGTCTTTACGCAATCCAACAGAGCTTGAAAGGCCCTCTGGAAAATTACTGATGAAAACAGCGGCCACCATTAATAAACTGACAGATCCATTCTGAAGCAAGCTGACACCAATGATGACAGATTCTGGAATAGCATCGATGACTGTGCCGATAAAAATAGATACCCCTGAATGATCATTTGGATTGTGCCTTGATCGCTTTCTTTCGTTTCCGCCTTTTTTAGTGATAATTAATTCAGAGACAGTAAACGTCAGAGAGCCAAAAATAAATCCGATGGACGCTGCCATTAAGCCTCCATCTTCTACAGATTCCCTAAGCAGTTCAAAAGAAGCGGCCCCGATTAAGACCCCAGTTCCAAAAGACATGATAAACCCTAATACTTTGCGTGGCATCTCCTTGTAAATGCCAAGTAAAGCACCAAGTAAAATAGAGGAACCAGCAAAAGCTCCCCAAAGTGCGGCCTGCAGCATTTGACAGATCCCTCCTTATAGAAAGTAAATCTACTGTTAGCTTACCAAAAATAGTGTAAAGCATACAAAAGATAATAGGAAATGAAGAGAATATTCTGTAAAATAGTAATGTAAGCGTTTACTATATGTCTGGAGGTGTTGGTATGGAAGCGAATTTGCTTTTTAATTTGAAAAAGTTTATGGACGATGATCTTTATGAATACACGGTACAGCAGCTTTCATCATTTCAGCGGCTTTGCTTCGAACACTTTGACCAAAGAGCGGTGCATACAGACAGAGAAGGACAGCCAAAACTCATTCGCTATGATAAGTTTGGACAGGATGTGTCGGAGATCTGGTTGAATGAAGGATACAAGAAAACAATTCAGGAGACTTACCAAACAGGGTTTGTCGGTTATTTGCACAAAGACATTCCTGAGCTGAACCGAAAAGCGACCTATCATTATTCGTATGCATTTGGCTATCTTCTTTCTCAGGTAGAATCAGGGTTTTATTGTCCTGTCACACTGACTATGGCGACCGCATATTTACTTGATGAGTATGCAGATGATGAATTAAAAGATAAGTATTTACCGCATTTGATTTCAACAGGTGATACAGAACTTTATGAAGGGGGAACTTTTTTAACGGAAAGGCAGGGCGGTTCTGATGTTGGTGCAAATGAAACTAAGGCTGTAATAGATGAAGGCTGCTACAGGCTTTATGGTGAAAAATACTTTGCCAGCAATGCAGGTGCATGCGGTGTTGCTGCAGTACTAGCAAGAATGGAAGGGTCTCAGCCTGGCACAAAAGGATTATCACTCTTCTTAGTCCCTTGGAAAAAAGAGGATGGAACTTCAAATCATATAAATATCAGAAGGTTAAAAGATAAGTTGGGTGTTCGTGCCGTACCATCTGCAGAAGTCGAGTTAAATGGAGCAATAGGCTACTTAATAGGAGATCCGGCAAGAGGTTTTTATTACATGATGGAGGCTCTCAATCTTTCGAGAATCTGCAATGCCATTGCATCTGTGGGGATTATGAGAAGAGCATATATTGAAGCAAGCGGATATGCCGAACAACGGAAAGCTTTTGGAAAAAAGCTAACGGAATCCCCAATGGTAAAAGATACTTTATGTAAAATGGCTGTTCGCCAGGAAGTTCAGACAAGTGCATGCTTTGAATTGATTCATCTGTTTGAGAAAGTAATGAGGGCCAAGGCATCATCAGAGGATGAAAACATTCTGACCCGTCTGTTCATTGCGCTATTAAAAGCCAGGACAGCAGAAGAGGCGATCACATTTTCTCATGAAGCGATAGAAATGCATGGAGGAAACGGGTATATTGAGGACTTTGTAACTCCAAGACTTCTTCGGGATTCTCAAGTGCTGACCGTGTGGGAAGGAACTGCTAATATATTAGGCTTAGAAATATTGCGTCTGATCAGAAAATATGCAGTACATGTCTCTTATTTATCATGGATTAAGAGGAACTTACAAGGTAACTCAATCATGAACGAAGGGATAAAAGAGCTAGAAGAATTACTCGATTTTCTTGATGGTCAGAAAGAAGATGTGTGGACCTATCATGCAAAGAGGCTATCCCATTTAATGTGTGACCTTTTACTAAGTGCCATTGCGATAAAGGATGCCAAATCAGGAGACGAACGAAAAAAAGCTATTGCAGAAGTCTGGCTCGACATGTGCTGGAACAAATCTTATAAAGACGAAAAAATGCTGTCAATCAGGTATTTTGATTTAATTGCAGAATCAAAAGGTACCGCCCTAAACGTATAAAGTAAACGAAAAAAGTCTTCCAGCTGGAAGACTTTTTTCAGGATTAAAAACATATATAAATTGGTTGGGAGACAAGATTATTTCTCGAGAACGATTTTCTCAAGTTCATCGAGCATTAAGTTAGCAGCTTTTACACCGCCTGCAGTGTTCCAAATCGCGTCATCAACTTGGTAGGCTTTTCCGCCTTTTACAGCATCAAGGTTTTTCCATAGCGGATCATTTGTAAATTCTTCTGCTTGTTTTTCAGCATCTGCTTTTGTTTCAGCAGGAGCATAAGTGAAGTAGAACAGATAATCTCCATCCATCTCTGGAATTAATTCTTTTGTTACTTCACGAACGAATAAATCGTCCGGGTTATCTGAGAATAATTTTTCAAGGTTTGCAGGACGTGCAAATCCAAGCTCTTCAAGAATGACACCTGAGAATGTATCTTTATAATAAATACGTGTTGTTCCAGCCATGAAACGAACGACTGAAATTTCTTGATCTAGTTTATCACCGGCTTTTGACTTAATATCCGCAATGCGTGCGTCATAGTCTGCAAGTACCTTTATGCCTTCTTCTTCACGGTCCAATGCTTTAGCGTAGAAGCTGAAGTTTTCTTTCCAGTCGCCTCTAAGTGTTTCAGCAAAAACAGTAGGAGCGATTTGGCTTAACTTTTCATATTGATCTTCCTGGCGCATTTTGTTACCGATAATTAAATCAGGCTTTAATGCTGCAATTGCTTCCACATTAAGTGCGCTCTCATCACCTACAACCTCAACGTCTGTCATTTCATCGGAAATGTGATCATACCAAGGATCGCCTAACCATGATTTAACAGCACCTACAGGTTTAATGCCCATTGCAAGCAGCGCTTCTGTACCTTCATTTGTTAAAATAACAACTTTTTCAGGTTTTTTCTTAATTTCAGTTGTGCCCATTGCATGCTCAACAGTATATGCTTCGCTTTCTTTCTCTTTGCCGCCAGCATCCCCGGCCGTTTTTTCTTTCTCATCGTTCCCGCATGCTGCTAAAAGTACTGCAGATAAAACGATTGCAATAAGTGCCAGCCATGCCTTTTGATATGTAGCTTGCATGTGTTGTTACCCCCATATTTTCATTTGATAATGATTTTCATTTACAAGTTAAATATTAATTTTTCTGATTTAAGTTGTCAACATTTAATTGAAAATGATTTTCAAATTCAATTGAGTTTGTTACAATATTCTTAGAAAAATAATATGAAGTGATGGTTTCGCATCCAGGAGTATAGATATGTTATTACAGACGAATTTCATTCGATTTGCCGGATTGCTTTTAGGAATTATTTTGCTCGTAATCAGCATGTGCGCAAGTGTGGTGTACGGCTATACACAAACCTCTTGGCGACTAGCAATAGAGGCTTTCACAAATTTTAATGGTTCAAATGAACATTTGATTATTCAAACTGTACGTCTTCCAAGGGCTATAATTGCAGTCGTTGTTGGTGCATCCCTGGCCATTGCCGGAGCGTTAATGCAAGCCCTTACCAAAAATCCGCTCGCATCTCCGGGCGTATTCGGAATTAATGCTGGCGCAGGATTCTTTGTCGTTATCGCTGTGTCGATTTTCGGAGTCAGTTCCCTTCAGGCTTATACATGGATCTCCTTTTTAGGAGCAGCAGTTGCTGCTTTCTCTGTTTATTTTGTCGGTTCGTTTGGAAGAGAAGGGCTGACTCCAATGAAGCTTACACTCGCCGGTGCTGCGATGGCTGCCCTTTTCTCATCGCTGACACAAGGTTTTTTAGTTACAAACGAATCTGCCCTTGACCAAGTATTATTCTGGCTGGCAGGGTCCGTTCAAGGACGAAAACTTGAAATGCTTTACAGTATTCTTCCTTACACTGGAACTGCTTTAATTATTTGCTTTTTCCTTGCTTCTAAAATTAACTTGCTGATGATGGGTGAAGATGTTGCAAAAGGGCTTGGCCAGAAAACCGGAACCGTAAAATTAATCACAGCTATTGTCATTATCTTTCTTGCTGGAGGGTCAGTTGCCATCGCAGGTCCTGTTGGATTTGTAGGTATTGTCATTCCGCATATTGCCCGTTACTTTGTCGGGAATGATCATCGCTGGATTCTTCCTTATTGTGCAGTGCTTGGCGGAGTTCTGCTTGTTGCAGCAGATATCTGCGCCAGATATGTAGTGATGCCGGAAGAGGTGCCTGTAGGAGTTATGACAGCACTTGTCGGTACACCATTTTTCATCTACATCGCACGCAGGGGGTTCGGCAAGTAATGAAAAGCTATCAACCTTTCAGAATAGGAAAAGGATTTATTTCTTTCCTTATCGATAAAAAAGCATTTACGATTTTTTGTATTTTACTGGCGGTAACGGTGTTTGCCTTTCTTTTCAGCACAGGAATGGGCGATTTGCGCATTGGACCGATTCAGGTTCTGAAGACATTAATTGGCTATGGCACAGAGATGGAAGCACTTGTTATTCAATCTTTCAGACTGCCGCGTATTCTCATTGCTCTATTAGTGGGAATTTCTCTTGCCATAGCGGGCGGTATCCTTCAAGGAATTATCCGCAATCCGCTTGCTTCACCAGACATTATCGGAATTACCGGCGGGGCATCCGTTGCGGTGGTATTGTTCTTAGCTATTTTCAGTGATAAAAATAACTCCTTGACTGTTCCGATTCAATGGATGCCAGTGGCAGCCTTTATTGGAGCAACTGTTATTGCACTGTTAGTCTATGTATTGTCATGGAAAGGCGGATCGTCCTCGATCAGACTCGTTCTTGTGGGAATCGGGCTATCCATGCTTGCTCAGTCTCTTACAACTCTATTAATGATTAAAGGCCCGATTTATCGTGCAGCACAGGCCAACATTTGGATAACGGGAACCGTATATTCAGCCACTTGGGAGCAAGTCAAAATTATGGTGCCAATCACCATCATACTAGTAATCATCAGCTTTATTTTCGTTAGAACCGTGAACATTCAAGAATTAGGAGATGAGCTTGCAGCTGGAGTTGGAAGTGCTGTTCAGAGGAACCGGTTTATTCTTCTTTTAATCGCAACAGCTTTAACTGGGAGTGCAGTAGCGTTTGCCGGGGGAATTGGATTTGTAGGCCTAATTGCTCCACATATTGCAAGAAGATTAGTCGGTTCATCTTTTGGGGCATTGCTGCCTGTATCAGCCTTATTAGGTGCGCTGCTTGTGATCATCGCCGATTTAATAGGAAGGACGCTTTTTGCTCCAATGGAAATTCCTGCAGGAGTTTTCACTGCTGCAATTGGTGCACCATACTTCATTTACCTTCTATATAGAAGCAGAAATCATTAAAATCCTCATGTGAAAAGGGGCTCAGAGTCAAATGACTGCAATTAAAACAAAGGCGCTCACATTATCATACGGAGAATCAACGATTATCAATGAATTGGATTTAGACATTCCAAAGGGAGAAATCACAGTTTTCATCGGAAGCAACGGCTGCGGTAAGTCAACATTGCTGCGTTCAATCGCAAGACTGTTAAAACCGCAAAAAGGTGCAGTGCTTCTTGAAGGAGAGGCGATAGCAAAGCTCCCAACGAAAGAAGTGGCAAAAAAGCTTGCCATTCTTCCGCAGGGTCCTGCAGCACCAGAAGGGCTAACGGTTCTTCAGCTGGTTAAACAAGGCCGTTATCCTTATCAGAATTGGCTGAAGCAATGGACCGAAAAAGATGAGAAAGCAGTGATGGAAGCTTTGGAAGCTACAGGAATGATGGAGTTTGCCGAAAGACCGGTTGATTCATTATCAGGCGGGCAGCGCCAGCGTGCATGGATTGCCATGACTCTAGCCCAGGATACAGATATTATTTTGCTTGATGAACCGACTACGTATTTAGATATGACCCATCAAATTGAAATCCTTGACCTTTTATTTGAGCTGAACGAAAAAGAACAAAGAACGATTGTCATGGTTCTCCATGATCTGAATTTAGCCTGCAGGTATGCTCACCATATTGTTGCTATCAAGGATAAACAAATTTACGCTGAAGGCAGACCGGAACACGTCATTAATTGCAATTTAGTGAAAGATGTTTTTCAGATGAATTGTGAAGTTACAATGGATCCTTTATTTGGTACACCTCTATGTATTCCCCATGGCAGGGGCAGATGTATCATAAAAGAGGCCGCTATTTAGCATGAATCAGTTTGCAACTGAAGAGCTTGAAATCCTATCTAAATTCCGGCTAGGTTTGGAGCAGAGCTCTTCCACCCTGTCAACAGAAGCAAAAAATTTGCTGAATCCAGAATTTCTTTCCGGTTATTTAACTGAGATCCAGCCAAGAATACATTCAGACAGATTGAATGTAACAGGATCCATGCTGATTAAAAGGTATGCCTTCCTTGCAGCGATGGCACTTTTCTCTATGACTGTTTTTGGGAAAAGAATCAATACGAGTCCAGAAAATATAACGATTGAAACAGATGATGAAGACCCTTTATGGCTTCCTTCCTTTTACTTTCACACTTTAGAATGTATTCCGATGGAAGGAAGCAGAGAAAAATGGAGAGACGAATTGCTTGCCGATTTATTTCGAAATCATTTGAGCAGGATTTTAGGGGTTGTTTCAAAAGAAGCCAGAATTTCCAGGCTTATACTTTGGGAAAACATTGTCCTTTATGTCGTTTGGATGTACGATACCCTTCTTGAAAACAAACCTGAGTATGTTACGATAGAGCAAATACAAGATGATTACATGTACGTAGTGAAGGAAGCGGACGGAGAGCTTTTTGGAGAAGGAATGAAAAATCCTTTCTTGCAGTTTTATGGAAAACAGAAGGCAGACGAGCCAAAAATGAGACAAACATGCTGTCTTTACTACTTAACTTCAGAAAAAAGAGATCGCTGCAGTACGTGTCCGAAGCACTGTCTTACATGACAGAGATTTTAGGTTAAGGAGGAGATTGCATGCAAGAAAATCTTAGAGAACCGCTGGGTGGATTAGTCGAAAAGTATACTGAATTGCTTCTTGGAGAGGGAACATCTGAGCTAAAGGAAAAAGTGAAAATGTGGGTAATCTATTCACACATCGCCAAATCCATGCCTCCTCTAGTTAAACACTGGAATGAAACATACCCAGATGAAAAGGAAAAGATGAAACAGTTAATTGCAGAGATTAAAGAGCTTAACGAACAGCATCGATTGAAATCAAAGAAGTAGAAAGATTCAAATCTCAGAGTAACTATTTAGGCTCTGGGATTTTTTGTTTTTATCTTCGAGATAGGCAGGGTGCTTTTTTGCATATTTCATTAGGAAATAATAAATAGGTGTACATAAAAAAAGGGAATAACCGATCCTGAAACCTCTATAATTGATCCATCTTGAAGATGGGTAGGTTTCCTTTTCAGCCATGTAATATTTAAACGTATAGCCATCTGTATATAACAGGCCTGCGGCAGTGATATAGAGAATTCCGGCAATCAAATGAAGTTTTATAAGCAGATTAAACTCCATAATTTTCCTTTATTGTGACTATACTGTATATTTCGTATGGGTGAAAGAGTTTTAAAACTTATGATTCCTTCTAAATACCACTCTAGCAATTGGAGGATAAAACATGATTGAATCTAATGTAAAAATACGTCCGATTGAAACAAAAGATCTCATTCATTTATGGGAGATCAAGTATAAAGAACAGCAGCCAGAATGGAAAAAGTGGGACGCTCCTTATTTTGAGCATAAGAGTCTTTCACTGACAGACTTTCTTGCTCAGAAAGAGAGCATTGTGAATCAAAAGGATTATTGGGCGATCGAAGTAAATGAAACAATTATTGGAACAGTAAGCTATTATTGGGAACACGAGCCTTCACGCTGGCTGGAGATGGGGATTGGCATTTATGATTCTTCTTATTGGAACGGCGGTCACGGAACCAGGGCCTTTCAGCTATGGATCACACGGTTATTTGAAACATTGCCTATAGTCAGAGTGGGATATACAACATGGTCAGGGAATATAAGAATGATTAAAGTAGGAGAAAAACTAGGGATGACGGTAGAAGGGCGTATGAGAAAATGCCGCATAGTAAATGGAGAATTCTATGATTCTATCAGAATGGGAATGTTAAGGGAAGAGTGGGAGGAGTTTGCAGCAAAATAGACTTCAATGCAGTAAATAAATGGATGAAGAAGAGGCTTTATATTCACATAGAAATCGTACAACTTTGCATGCCGGAAGCCCGGGATTAAACCCGAAAATGGTCTTTTCAGTTTGCACTTAAAAAAAAGCGCCCACTTTCGTGTGAGCACCTCTCTTGAATACTATTTCCAGATTTATTATCCGAATTGAGTATCTAATTATCCTATCGGCTAACAAGTGCTTCAAAATGAAAGAAGAAGGGTAATAAAGAAAACAGGTAATTCATTAGGGAGTGTGAACAGAATGGGAAATTGTAATCCAGTTATCGGCATATCAAGCTCAGTAGTGGATCATGGAGATATCCCGAGCGTGCATGTTCATCAAAAATATATCACCTCTGTCATACAAGCGGGAGGAGTTCCTGTTGTCATTCCGCTTGGTGATGATGAAATGGCAAAGATTATTGTTTCAAAATGTGATGGCATTATTTTAAGCGGAGGAGAGGATGTTGATCCTCATTCCTATGGTGAGGATCCTGACCCTAAGCTAAGGAAAACGAATGCTGCACGGGACGAAATGGAACTAGCCGTTGTTAAATATGCAAAAGAACACAAAAAACCGCTGTTTGGGATTTGCAGGGGCATTGCGATGCTGAATGCAGCTCTTGGAGGTACGGTGATACAGGATATAGAAAAAAATGACGAGGAGGCAATAAAGCATTATCAGAAGGCAGAACGCCCCAACCCGACTCACGAAATCACTGTCAGTGAGGGCAGTAAATTAGAAGGTATTTTAGGAAGTACAACAGTTCGTGTAAATAGCATGCATCATCAAGCAGCAGGACAGCTCGCACCAGATGTTATAGCCACTGCTAAAGCTTCAGATGGTGTAGTGGAAGCGATAGAAGGTACAGATAAGGACTGGTATGTACTTGCTGTTCAATGGCATCCGGAAGAAATGGCTGCTGAAGATGAAGCAATGCATAATTTGTTTAAAACATTTATAGATGAATGTAAATAAAACCTGCTGAGAATATAGGAATAGTACTGATAAGGCGATTTTTACCCAGAGGAAATGTAATCTTCACATGAGCCAGAAATAAAAAGAAAGCAGCAGTTTGCTGCTTTCTTTTTATTGAAGATAGGGCGACTGCTGCTGCAGATAATTTGAGAATTGCTGATAGGATTGCTGCAGCTTTTGGCTGTCGGCAGCTTCAAGCTTATACCACCCGTTCTTATACATTAGATTGTAAAGTTCTCTTTGACAGTTTTGAGTTTCGTTGAAAATACTCTGAATGTCCTGATAAAGAGAATCATGGCTCATTTCATTTAAAGCCGTGCAATAAGAGTCTGTCATATATTTCTCCGTAGCCAGCAGCTCATTAATAAAATCACGGTCATTCATTTGAGGACTTTGCGGAACCTGTGTTTCGGGATTGCCGATTTTATTCTGATTTTGATTTTGATTTTGATTATTGTTCATTGTACACCTCCTATTGAAGCTGTGCTCCGTTTGCTTGTTGATTTGAATTCAAATGAGTTAAAATCCTTGAGTAGTGCTGCTCATGCATTTTTCCCACTTTTTCCAGCTCCATTTTTAATTCCTGTTCAGCACACTGAGAAGCAAAGAAATGAGCTTTTTTCATGGCGAGCAAATTCCATGAGAGCATGTCTGTCAAATAAAGGTGATCTTTAGTAGTTATGACAGCTGGGGGCTGTGGCTGCTGCATCATACCTTGCTGAGTGCCTGTGTTTTGCTGTTGCTGCATATTAAAACCTCCTTCAAGCATTTTCTTTCTTATCGTTCCTCATCTTTTTAGTTCTATACAAATTACAATTGACAAGTATCGACAAAATCAAATCTGATTAATTTTCAAAAAGTTCTAAATATGGTAAAATGAAAGGTACTTTAGGGCAATTTAGTTAAGCGTTATCATGCATAATAAATAGGATGGATGAATAGTGGGGGGCTTCAAATGGAGCAATTACTTCGAAACCTTTTCTTGTTTTTATCGAAAAATAAAGGATTAACCAAGTTAGCCAAAAGATATGGACTGCGTTTTGGAGCATCACGTTTTGTAGCTGGAGAAACAATCGATCTTGCAGCAGCAGTCATTAAAGATTTAAATGAAAAGAATTTAGATGTTACGATTGATTACCTAGGAGAATTCGTCGATCATGAAGAAGAAGCAAACGAAATGGCTGATAATTCAATCAAAGCAATTGAAGCGATCGGAAGAGAAAACCTCAGATCACAGCTTTCTCTTAAGATGACATCGATGGGACTTGATATTTCAGATGAGATTGTCCTGCGAAATATGCGGAAAATCCTTGATGCAGCCAAGACAAATCATGTCTTTGTTACAATTGATATGGAGGATTACTCGCGCTGTCAGAAATCCTTTGATATCTTTAAAGAGCTCAGAAAAGACTATGACAATGTCGGTACGGTTATTCAAGCCTATTTATACCGAGCAGTTAAAGACATAGAAGATTTAAATCAGTATCACCCAAACCTGCGATTAGTAAAAGGTGCATATAAAGAGTCCCCCCAAGTTGCTTTTCCGGAAAAGAAAGATGTGGATGAGAACTTCAAAACCATTATTAAAATGCATTTATTGAATGGCAATTATACAGCAGTAGCGACTCATGATGATGCTATGATTGATTTTACAAAGCAATTTGTGAAAGAAAATAACATTCAGAACGATCAATTTGAATTTCAAATGCTATATGGCATTCGGCCTGAACGCCAGCTTGAATTAGTAAAAGAAGGATATAAAATGCGAGTGTATGTCCCATATGGAACAGATTGGTATGGCTATTTCATGCGCCGTCTTGCTGAACGTCCGGCAAACGTTGCGTTTGTTTTAAAAGGGATTGTGAAGAAATAATGAAATGCCCCGCATCTATATCAGATACGGGGCGTTTTCTGCATGAAAAATGAGTAACTGCAGAAATGAATGTTCAACGCGAGTAAAGGAGTTCTATTTCACTGCTCTAAAAACCTGAATAATTCACTGTTGAATTTCTCTTTTTCATCAAAGAACAATCCATGTCCGCTATTCTCAAAGGGAACAACGAAAGAGTATTGAATTCCCTCGTTCATTGCCTCTGTAAATTTAAATGGACAGATTTGATCCTTTTTGCCATGAAAGATTGCAGACGGCACATTCACTTTCTTTAAATCTGTGCGACCATCTTCATCACGCAGAGCTTCAGCAGATTTTATCGTTGCATAAGAAGAGGCTTCAAGACCAAGTCCGTGAAACCATTCCTTAAATTCATCGGATAGCTCGCTTTCAAAGAACATCTCCCCGAAATCAGCAAGCATGGCCGGACGCGTGAAAAGAAGCTGATCCAAATAAGAATCAGCTTCCTCTATTATTCATGTCCCATGTTATGCTTTTTGTATTGCTGGTTTGTGCTGGACCGTTTGCCCCCGCCGTCCATTTCGTTTGTTGGACCAGAGCTGCCTTTTACGCTGGAAGCACTGACACCTGCTTTAGATGGTTCCTTTTTTAATCTTGCCATAATTGGTCACCTCCTGGCTCTTATCCTTTCCAGTCCCTTATTTTTTCATCCAAATTTCAAATAATGTGTGAATTTTTTGTAAATCTATTGAACAAATTTTCGAAATCTTTTATATTAATATATAGAGGAATTGATTCCTGACTATTTTTTTAATCAAAAAATGAATGAGCATTCATTCAAAAACCGACAAAGGGGGAGCATTCATGGTCCAGCGTATTAAAAAAGCTGCAGTCTTAGGATCTGGTGTAATGGGTTCAGGAATTGCTGCACATTTGGCAAATATCGGAATCCCTGTTTTATTGCTTGATATTGTACCGCGCACGCTTACGGATGAGGAAGAAAAGAAAGGGTTCTCGTTAGAAGATAGTCCTGTCAGAAATCGAATCTCAAACGTATCTATACAAAAACTATTAAAACAAAAACCAGCTCCATTAACTGCAAAAGAAAACCTTTCACTGATCGAAGCGGGTAACTTCGAAGATGATATGCACAGATTGTCTGAAGTCGATTGGATTATTGAAGTTGTTGTAGAGAATTTAGACATTAAGAAAAAAGTGTTTACATTAGTAGATCAATATAGAAAACAGGGAAGCATTGTAAGCTCAAATACATCCGGCATCTCAGTTGAAGCGATGTCAGAGGGAAGATCTGAGGACTTCCAGAAGCATTTTCTTGGAACTCATTTCTTTAACCCGCCGCGCTACTTGAAGTTACTTGAAGTTATTCCGACAAAAGCTACATCACCAGAGGTATTGTCATTTGTAAAAATGTTTGGAGAAGATGTTCTGGGCAAAGGAGTCGTAGAAGCGAAAGACACGCCAAACTTTATTGCCAATCGGATCGGAACGTATGGACTGCTCGTAACCGTTCAGGAAATGCTGAAAGGAAAATACAGTGTTGGTGAGGTCGACTCCATTACAGGACCGTTAATCGGCAGACCTAAAAGTGCAACCTTCAGAACACTGGATGTTGTAGGACTTGATACATTTGCACATGTAGCGAAAAATGTATATGACCAAGTTGATGGAAAAGAGAAAAATGTTTTTGAAATCCCGGACTTCATAAAGAAAATGCTTGAAAATGGATGGCTTGGAAGCAAATCCGGTCAAGGCTTCTTTAAAAAAGAAGGTAAAGATATCCTTGAACTGAATCCAGGCACTTTAGAATATGGGGAACGCACAAAACTAAAAGCGCAGAGCATTGATGCAGCCAAACAGGCAAAAGGCGCTGCAGCAAAAATGAAAGCGCTTATCTATTCTGGAGACCGTGCAGGTCAATTGTTATGGAACATCACAAGTCCTACGCTGCTGTATTCTGCAGAGCTTTTAGGCGAAATTGCTGATGACATCATTGCAATTGACGAAGCTATGAAATGGGGATTTGGCTGGCAGCATGGACCATTTGAAACATGGGACGCAATTGGAGTAGCCAAATCAGTAGAGAAGATGGAAGCTGAAGGTCAAGAAGTTCCTGGATGGATGAAAGAGATGCTTGAGCGAGGATTTACATCTTTCTATAAAAAAGAAGAAGGAATTTCTTATTTTTACCATGATGGGGACTATAAGCGAATTCAGAAAAACGATAAAGTCATTGATTTAAAAGATAGAAAAGAGAAAAAAGGCGTTATTAAAAAGAACAGCGGTGCAAGTTTAATTGATCTTGGCGATGAAGTAGCGCTGCTTGAATTCCATTCGCCTAACAATGCAATCGGCATGGATATCATTCAAATGATTAACTTTGCTGTCGATGAAGTCAGCAAAAACTACAAAGGTCTTGTAATTGGAAATCAAGGCAAGAACTTTTGCGTTGGTGCAAACCTTGCCATGATTCTGATGGAAGCTCAGGATGATAACTATTTTGAAGTTGATATGGTCGTCCGGCACTTCCAGCAGGCGATGATGAAAATCAAATACAGCTCTAAGCCAGTTGTAGCTGCACCATTTGGCATGACACTTGGCGGCGGAGCAGAAATCTGCCTGCCAGCTGCACATATCCAAGCTTCAAGTGAAACATATATGGGTCTGGTTGAAGCCGGTGTTGGATTAATTCCAGGCGGCGGCGGAAACAAAGAACTCTACATTAAACTTCTTAACAGTATTCCTAAAGGCGTAGATTTCGATCTTCAAAATGTAGCAAACAAAGTATTTGAGACGATCGCAACCGCAAAAGTTTCAGCATCAGCTGCAGAAGCAAGACAGAATTTTTTCTTAAATGATAATGATTCTGTCAGTTTTAACGGAGATCACCTGCTGCATGATGCAAAGCAAAAAGTCATTGAGCTTTTTGATAAAGGATATATGGCTCCTATCCGCAAAAAGATTCCGGTTGTCGGAGAAACAGGATATGCGACGCTGTTACTAGGTGCTCAATCAATGCTTCAATCAGGCTATATTTCAGAGCATGATTTGAAAATTGCTAAAAAATTAGCTTACGTGATAGCCGGCGGGAAGATTCCGTTTGGTACAGAAGTAGATGAACAATATTTATTGGATTTAGAGAGAGAAGCATTCCTGAGCTTAGTTAAAGAAAGCAAATCACAGCAAAGAATGCAGCACATGCTTGTTAAAGGGAAACCACTACGTAATTAGGAGGGTGCACTGTTATGAGAGAAGCGGTCATTGTAGCAGGTGCGAGAACACCTGTAGGAAGAGCGAAAAAAGGATCACTTGCAAATGTAAGACCAGATGATTTAGGAGCTCTTGTCGTAAAAGAGACGTTGAAGCGAGCAGGGAATTATGAAGGAAATATTGATGACCTGATCATCGGATGTGCCATGCCAGAAGCAGAACAAGGCTTAAACGTAGCACGTAATATCGGCGCATTAGCAGGTCTGCCTTACACGGTTCCTGCAATCACTGTCAATCGCTACTGTTCTTCTGGATTGCAGAGCATTGCTTATGCAGCAGAAAAAATCATGCTTGGACATTCTGATACCATTATTGCAGGCGGAGCAGAATCAATGAGCATGGTGCCGATGATGGGGCATGTTATCCGTCCAAATGCAGATCTTGCTGAAAATGCACCTGAGTACTATATGGGAATGGGTCATACAGCAGAGCAAGTTGCAAGAAAGTATGGTGTTAGCCGTGAGGATCAGGACGCATTTGCAGTCCGAAGCCATGAGCGTGCAGCAAAAGCCATTCAAGAAGGCAAGTTTGATGATGAAATTGTTGCTGTAGATGTTGCGCAAAGAAGTGTAGGTGCTGATCATAAGCTACAGGAAAAACAATTCAAATTTTCTAAAGATGAAGGTGTGCGACCTGGAACGAGCATGCAGATTCTCGCAAATTTAAGGCCAGCATTTTCTGTGAAAGGTTCCGTAACAGCAGGGAACTCTTCGCAAACAAGTGATGGTGCAGCAGCTGTCATGGTAATGGATCGTGAGAAGGCTGATGCACTTGGCTTACAGTCTCTTGTTAAATTCAGATCCTTTGCAGTCGGAGGTGTGCCGCCTGAAGTAATGGGAATTGGTCCGATAGAAGCCATACCCCGTGCGTTGAAACAAGCTGGACTTAGCTTATCAGATATCGGTTTATTCGAATTAAACGAAGCATTTGCCTCGCAATCCATTCAAGTGATAAGAGAGCTTGGACTTGATGAGGAAAAAGTGAATGTAAACGGAGGCGCCATTGCCTTAGGTCATCCGCTTGGCTGTACTGGAGCAAAGCTCACACTTTCTCTTATTCATGAAATGAAACGCCGCAATGAACAATTCGGTGTTGTAACAATGTGCATTGGCGGAGGCATGGGAGCAGCAGGAGTATTTGAACTGATTTAAAAGAAATGAAAGACCAAAATAAATTAATGGGGGAAACAAATATGTCTAAAACGACTGAAAATGTCATTAAAGGCGGCAGCTTTTTACTTGATGATGTAACTTTTGAAAGTGTATTTACTCCTGAGGATTTTACAGATGAGCATAAAATGATAGCAAAAACGACGGAAGATTTTGTAGTAAACGATGTTCTTCCACAATTAGAGGATATTGAAAATCATCAATTTGATAAATCAGTGAAACTTCTTAAGCAAGCTGGTGAGCTTGGACTGCTTGGAGCAGATGTTCCTGAAGAATACGGCGGGCTTGGGTTAGATAAAATCAGTTCTGCTTTAATCACAGAAAAATTTGCACGTGCAGGCAGTTTCTCATTATCATACGGTGCACATGTAGGAATTGGCTCTCTTCCAATTGTGCTATTCGGCAATGAAGAACAAAAACATCAATATCTGCCTGACCTTGCAACTGGACAGCGAATTGCAGCTTATGCCTTAACAGAGCCAGGTTCAGGCTCTGACGCACTTGGTGCAAGAGCTACTGCAAAACTAAATGCTGAAGGTACACATTATGTATTAAATGGGGAAAAGCAATGGATTACAAACTCAGGCTTCGCTGATGTTTTTGTTGTCTATGCAAAAGTTGACGGCGAGCATTTCTCAGCTTTCATTGTTGAGAAAGAATATCCGGGTGTTTCAACAGGACCAGAAGAAAAGAAAATGGGTATTAAAGGATCTTCTACTAGAACTCTTATTCTTGAGGATGCCATGGTTCCAAAAGAAAATTTATTAGGAGACCTTGGAAAAGGCCATGTCATTGCTTTTAATATTCTTAACATCGGAAGATATAAATTAGCTGTTGGAACAATTGGCGGTTCTAAACGCATTATCGATGTATCTGTTCAATATGCAAATCAGCGCCAGCAATTTAAAACGCCTATCAGCAGCTTCTCGCTGATTCAAGAAAAATTAGCTAACATGGCTTCTAAAACCTATGCAATGGAAAGCTCTGTCTACCGTACAGTCGGGTTGTTTGAAGATCGCATGAGCCGTCTGACACCAGAAGAAGTAAAAGACGGCAAAGAAGTAGCTGCCTCAATTGCCGAATATGCAATTGAGTGTTCATTAAATAAAGTTTTAGGGTCTGAAACGCTTGATTATGTAGTAGATGAAGGGGTACAAATTCACGGGGGATACGGATTTATGGCAGAGTACGAAGTGGAAAGAGCATACCGTGACTCCCGTATTAACCGTATTTTTGAAGGAACAAATGAAATTAACCGCCTTTTAGTGCCGGGAACGTATTTGCGCAAAGCAATGAAAGGTGAATTGCCACTGCTGCAAAAAGCTCAGGCTCTGCAGGAAGAGTTAATGATGCTTATCCCTGATGAAGTTGGAGAGGGAGTACTAGAGCAAGAGAAGCATCTATTGAAAAATGCTAAAAAGATTGGATTAATGATTGCTGGACTTGCTGCACAAAAGTACGGTCAGGCGCTGCAAAAAGAACAAGAAGTACTTGTTAACATTGCAGATATCGTCAGCAATGTATACGCAATGGAATCTGCTATTTTGCGCACTGAAAAAGCAATTAACAAATCAGGTGAAGCGAAAAACAGCCAAAAGCTGCTCTACACACAAGTTTATTGCCAAGAAGCATTCAATGAGATTGAAGCACATGCTAAAGAATCCCTAGTCGCGATTGAACAAGGCGATACACTTCGCATGATGATTTCAGCATTAAGAAAATTCACTCGTCATACTCCAATTAACGTTATCGCTAAAAAGCGCGAAATCGCTGCAGCGTTAATTGAAGAAAATGGTTATCGGGCGTAATCTTTTATAAATCGAGAGACCTTTCTCTGAAATAGGGAAAGGTCTTTTTTTTATTTCTGAAGTTATACATATTGAGAATAAAGAGACCTCATACTAACCTTGATTTCTTTCTATATTCTAAGAGTTTTGAAACTTGTAATTATGATTGTCCATTTGAATGTGTTAAAATAAAGGTTGTGCAATTATGGATGCAGGTGGTGAAAAAAGTGGCGCTGACGTTTTACTGGTACCCAAAATGCGGGACATGCCGAAAAGCAAAAAAGTGGTTTGAGGATCACCAATTGCAGGTAGAAGAAGTACATATTGTCGAAAATCCACCGACAAAAGAACAATTGAAAAAAATGCTGGATAACAGCGGATTAGAAGTGAAGAAATTCTTTAATACCAGTGGACAAAAATACCGTGAATTAGGGTTAAAGGAGAAAGTTGCTTCTGTATCGGAAGATGAATTGCTTGAAATTTTAGCTTCAGATGGAATGCTGATTAAAAGACCTTTAACAACCGATGGAAAAAATGTGACAGTCGGTTTTAAAGAAGAACAATTTGAAGAAATGTGGTTAATGAAGTAGAAGACTTTCCTTACCAGTCTTTTTACAAATAAACAACGATAAAATTTGGAGGTAATAAGTATGAACACACCGAAAGAACTTCGTTATTCTGAAGAACATGAGTGGGTTAAAGTTGAAGGAGAAAAAGTGCGCATCGGAATTACTGATTTTGCACAATCAGAACTCGGTGATATTGTGTTTGTTGAGCTTCCAGAAGTAGGAGATGAAATCAAAGCAGACGAGCCTTTCGGCAGTGTTGAGTCTGTAAAAACGGTTTCTGAGCTATATGCACCAATCAGCGGGAAAGTTGTTGAAATTAACGAAGACCTGGATGATAGCCCAGAATTCGTAAATGAGTCACCTTACGAAAAAGCATGGATGATTGTCATTGAACCAAGCAGTGTAAGTGATGTTGAGAACCTGATGACTGCTGAACAATATGAGGAAATGACAAACGAAGACTGATAAACGGGCTGGGTAATGGACACCCTAATTGTTAAAAAGGAGGGTGTTCATTTATGTCATTTGAAAAGAAACGGTTAAATATCACAGATCAAGTAACAGGTCGCTTTTCAGAAGGACAGCTGAACCTATTTTTTGAAAAAGATCAAATCGGAACAATGTCCTTTGGTCAAGATGGTAATCAAATGTCATTGAAGAATGGGTATGAAGAAGAAGACCATTCCTTTTTCCGGTATGCAGATACTTTATCAGACAATGATGAAAAGTATGTGGACTGCGATGAAGAAAACGGCTGGTGCTAACCTGAGGCATAGCTAACCAAGGGCAAAGCTAACCCAATGGCAGTGGAATGATCCACTGCCATTTTTGTTCATATTATTTTTGAGGAAACAACCTCAGCCTTTCGAATATTGTATTGTAAAGATAGATGACACATACTTTAGATAATAGGTGATGGCGATGGCGATGTCTGCAGTTGAGGTTGATAAAGAAAAAGTCATTATTGTTGAAGGAAAATCGGATAAGCGAAAGGTTCTGAATGTAGTCAATGAACCTGTAGAAATCATATGTACAAATGGCACAATCAGCCTAACAAAGCTCGATGAACTCATTGATGCATTATTTCATCGTGATGTTTATGTGCTTGTAGATTCAGATGAATCAGGTGATCGACTTAGAAAGCAATTCAAACGGGAATTGCCTGAAGCCGCGCATTTATTTGTTGATAGAATGTACAGGGAAGTAGCAACTGCACCAGATCAGCATGTAGCTGCTGTCCTTTTAAGTGCTAATATTGATGTTCATGCGAAATTTTTATAAAGGGAGTCTAAAGAGCAAAGAAAATGATTGAACTAAAAGAAAAACAATTAGACATGTTTGCCGAAATGGATACAGGAATACTCTACCTTTATACCCCTTTTTGCGGAACGTGTCAGCTTGCGAAAAAAATGCTGACTGTTGTTGAGGCAGCATTGCCTTCTTTAAATATTTATATGGCAAATCTTAATTTTCTGCCAAAACAAGCATTGGATTGGGGAATAGAAAGTGTTCCGTGTCTGCTTGTTTTCGAAAACGGATCGGTTGTCCAAAAGAAATATGCTTTTCACTCTGTTGAACATATTTATCAAATATTGAAAGAATATGCCGCCTGATTGAGGGCGGCATTTGACATATTTCTCGGGAAATAGAATAACTAATTATTTTGTCTCTCCCTGTCTCTCTTTGTCCCTGTCTGGAATTTTTAACTAACATTACTTGTCGAACCTTTCTTAAAGGGTATCATGTGTATTATACCGAAGCTATAGGTATAGGTTTTCATCATGATGTGCTCTAATTGATACATCCATCCATTAAGAAACGGGGGACGGGGAGTGTATAAATATGGACTATGTTTATTAGTTGAAAAAATAAATGAAACTCATTTTGTGAAGCCTTTATTGCCAAATGAAGAATTAAGAATAATGGTTAGCAATTCTAAACAAAAGCCTATCCTTCTTGTATTATGTAAATCAAAATGCTTTTTAAGCAATGAACTTGGTTCAGCACATGCCCATGTGTATATTTCTGGTGATAGCAGTCACTTATTTGATTGTTTTCATTCACCCATAAGGCTATTACAACTGATGAAATTGGGGGCAATCGATGTAAAAGGTTCTTTTCGCAATATTTTAAGACTAGAATCAATCTTGCAGCTATGCAAATAAAAATCTAAAAATTCTAACTATTTATTGACTGGCAGATTTCTTAGGTGATACAATTCTAGTAGATTCAGGATAATAGTTTTTACCTTATCAAGAGCGGCGGAGGGATTTGGCCCAATGAAGCCCGGCAACCGGTTGTAACGACACGGTGCTAATTCCAGCAGAGTTAAATGATGACTCTGGCAGATAAGAAGAGTAATGGTGACGGCCTCTTCTTTGAAGGGGTTTTTTTATGCTTAAAATAAGGGGGATGTGCAAAATGAAACAACAAAAATACCGGTTGGAAACGATTAATGTCCATGGAGGTCTGCAAAAAGATCCATCAACAGGTGCAAGAGCTGTACCGATTTATCAATCAAATGCTTATGTTTTTAATGACACGGATCATGCTTCTAATTTATTCGCTCTAAAGGAACAGGGTTATATTTATACCAGGATACATAATCCAACAGCAACGGTGTTTGAGGAGAGGGTTGCGCAGTTAGAAGGTGGAATCGGCAGTTTGGCGGTTGCAAGCGGGATGGCTGCAATTACACTGGCTGTTTTAAATATTGCAGGAGCAGGGGATGAAATTGTCTCTGCATCAAGTCTGTATGGAGGTACTTATAACCTTTTCGAAACAACACTCCCTAGATATGGAATTCAAACGAAATTTGTTAATGCGGAAGATCCGGAGAATTTCCGTAATGCCATCACTCCTAAAACAAAAGCAATATTTGCAGAAACGATCGGAAATCCAAGTTTGCAGGTTCTTGATATAGAGGCTGTTGCGAAAATTGCCCATGAAGCAGGGATTCCATTGATTATTGATAATACATTTGCAACCCCTTATTTATGCAGGCCAATTGAACATGGAGCTGATATTGTCATCCATTCAGCAACGAAATGGCTGCTTGGAAATGGAACAACACTTGGCGGCATTATTGTAGATGGAGGGAAATTTGATTGGAATAGTGAGAAGTTTCCCGGCTTCATTTCACCAGATCCAAGCTACCATAATCTCGTTTATGCAGAGGCATTGCCAGAGGCTGCGTTTATCGTAAAGGCACGTGTTCAATTACTTCGTGATTTAGGTCCGGCAATCAGCCCTTTTAATGCTTTTCAATTTAATCTTGGCCTTGAAACCCTTCATGTAAGAATGAAGGAGCATATTTTTAATACAAGAAAGATCGTTCAATATTTAAAAGAACATCCTGCAGTTAAATGGGTTCTTTATCCTGAAGATGAGCAGCATCCTGATAAAGCACGTGCAGTTAAATACTTAGCTAAAGGAGCAGGGGCAGTTGTAGTTTTTGGGATTGAGGGTGGCCGTGCAGCGGGAGCTAAAGTCATTAATTCGGTCAACCTTTGGTCTCATGTGGCAAATGTTGGTGATGCAAAAAGCTTAATCATTCACCCGGCAAGCACGACTCATCAGCAGCTAAGCGAAGAAGGGCTGCAAAAATCGGGAGTTTCAGAGGATTTGATTCGTTTATCTGTTGGAATTGAGCATATCGATGACCTCAAAGAAGATCTTGATCAGGCAATTTTCAAGGCAACGGGAATGAAATCATTTAATAAATCATCCGTCTACTCTCAATGATAAAACAGCTTATTGATGTTAGGAATGACTTAAGAAAAGATAATAAGGTTATCCACATCCAGCTACAGTGTCCAGCTCATTGTGAAAAAGCCGCATTCCTTTGAAATTTTTATTTTTGCAGCAGGCTGATCAAGTCGCCTGCGCTTTTGTTCTTGACACTGGCTTTTGACACATGATAAAATCACTCTCGTACTACAAACTCACTAAATTTAATGAATATTAACTAAATATATTGTTTGACTCTTATCCAGAGAGGTGGAGGGAAGTGCCCTGCGAAGCCCGGCAACCGTCAATTTTATTGAAAAGGTGCCAATTCACTCAAAGCTTATAACAGCTTTGAAAGATGAGAGAAAGGTTCTTCTATAGATATGCCTTTCTGCTCATTTTTGCAGAAAGGCTTTTTTAGTTTAATAACATGAACCTCTTAAGTTTCGTACAAAATGATAGTGAGTGCAATTTGGGAAGAGGTGAAGGAATGATTACATTAAAGGATGTCCGGAAGGTATTTCAATCAAAAAATGGAAATGTAACAGCTGTTGATTCGGTTGCCTTAGATATAAAACAAGGTGAAATTTTTGGAATTATCGGTTATAGCGGAGCAGGAAAAAGCTCCCTTATCCGACTGCTGAACGGTCTTGAAAAACCTTCTGCTGGATCCATTCAGGTGGCAGGGCGGCAGATCGATAAAATCAGCGGTGCCGAGCTGAGAAAAGCAAGACATGAAATAAGCATGATATTTCAGCATTTTAATCTGTTATGGTCTAGAACGGTGCGGGAAAACATTTCGTTTCCATTGGAGATTGCAGGTGTCAAAAAAGAACAGAGACAAAAACGCGTAGATGAACTTATTAAACTTGTCGGGCTCGAGGGAAGAGAAGATGCTTATCCATCTCAGCTGAGTGGAGGACAAAAGCAGCGTGTTGGGATTGCGAGGGCACTTGCAAATAACCCTAAAGTGCTGCTTTGCGATGAGGCGACATCTGCATTAGATCCTCAAACAACAGATTCAATTCTTGACCTGCTTGTTGATATTAATGAAAGACTTGGTTTAACAATCGTTTTAATTACACATGAAATGCATGTTATCCGTAAAATCTGCCATCGTGTTGCCGTCATGGAAAACGGCAAAATCGTGGAACAGGGTGAAGTGCTGGATGTATTCAGAAGACCGCAGCAGCCGATTACGAAACGCTTCGTTAAGCAAATAACAGAACCTGATGATACACAAGAAACGATGGAGCTCATTCTTGAAAAATATACAAAAGGTCCAGTCATTCAATTAACGTTTGTAGGTGATTCAACAGAGAGCCCGCTGATTACGAATCTCATTCGTCAGCACAGCATTGAAGTCAATATTCTGCAGGGTAAAATCTCGCAAACTCAAAGCGGATCATATGGAACATTGTTAATTCATATGGATGGCGAAATTGAAGAATTAAATAAAGCAATGGCTTTTATTCGCAGTCAGGAAGTTGAAGTGGAGGTGATTGCGAATGTTTGAAAATGTTAGATGGGAAAATGTATGGGAAGCTACAAGTGAAACGTTATTCATGACTGGCTTTTCAGTAGCAGCTACCTTTATCTTGGGAATATTACTTGGACTCTTATTATTCTTAACATCAAAAGGCGGAATTTGGGAAAACAAAGCAATAAATGTTGTGATCGCCGCTTTTGTAAATATTTTTCGCTCGATTCCATTTATCTTGCTGATTATCCTGCTTATTCCGTTTACAAAAGCAATTCTTGATACATTCCTTGGAGCGAAGGCTGCTTTGCCGGCATTAATAATAGGCGCTGCGCCATTTTACGGCCGGATGGTCGAAATTGCACTCCGTGAAATCGATAAAGGTGTCATTGAGGCTGCAAGATCAATGGGAGCAAAAACTTCGACGATTATCTGGAAAGTTCTTATACCTGAATCCTTGCCGGCTCTCATTTCCGGAATTACAGTTACCGCCATTGCACTCGTTGGATATACAGCCATGGCAGGGGTAGTAGGAGCAGGCGGCCTAGGCAACCTTGCATTTCTCGAAGGATTCCAAAGAAATAATAATGCAGTTACCATGATTGCAACAATCTTAATCTTAGTCATCGTATTTATCATCCAATTTATTGGAGATTTTATAACATCAAAAATGGATAAACGATAGGGAGGATTTATTATGAAAAAGTTATTATTAAGTGCTGTATTTGCAACATCTGCTTTCGCTATTGCCGCTTGCGGTTCAGGAGGAGGAAATGGAGAAGGTGAAGAAACAAAAACGCTGAAAATTGGTGCTTCAAACGTTCCTCACGCAGAAATTTTAGAAGAAGCACAGCCATTGCTTGAAGAAAAAGGCATCGAATTGGATATCGTACCTTTCCAAGACTACATCTTACCTAATAAATCATTGGCAAGCAAAGAAATTGATGCAAACTATTTTCAGCATATTCCTTATTTAGAGTCTCAAATGGCTGAAAACAAAGACTATGATTTTGTTAATGCCGGCGGAATTCATATCGAACCAATCGGTGTTTACTCTAAAAAACATAAGTCACTGGATGATATTCCTGAAGGCGGCACAATTATCATGAGTAATTCTGTAGCTGACCATGGCCGTATGCTTTCATTGCTTGAAAGCGAAGGTTTAATCACAATTAAAGATGGCGTAGATAAAACAACTGCAACTGTAGATGATATTGATGAAAACAAAAAAAATCTTAAGTTTAAAGCTGATGTAGAAGCGAGTATCCTTCCTCAGGCATATAACAACGATGAAGGCGATGCTGTCTTAATCAATACAAACTATGCAATCGGTGCCGGATTAAATCCGCAAAAGGATGCAATTGCACTTGAAGGATCAGAATCACCTTATGTAAACATCATAACCGTCCGCAAAGGTGACGAAAACAAAGAAGAAATCAAAGCGTTAGTAGAGGTTCTTCATTCAAAAGAAATTCAATCATTTATTGAAGAGAAATATGAAGGGGCAGTCGTGCCTGTTGATGGAGAATAAGAACCAAGAGAGCATCCTTTAAAGGATGCTCTTGTTTTATATGAAAAACTCTTCTATATAATATAGAAGAAATTAGGAATAAACTGCGATTCGAAGGATCTTTTACGCATACATCTCCATTCTTTTTTGCATACTAACGATGATTAATATTAGGAATGGAGCTGAAAAGATGCAGCAATTTGAAGCCGGAAATTCTAGTGAAGCAGCATTGCATAATTACAAAGAGGGTCTCGGTATATTTACGGAAAAAATGCCTGAGCTTGCAAGTCTCTATAATGATTTTACTCAAGAATGCTTTAAAGAAGGAACGCTCTCGCAAAAAGAAAAACAATTAATTGCTCTTGGCATCAGCATTTATTCGCAAGATGAATATTGCATCATTTACCATACAAAAGGATGTCTGGATCAAGGAGCAAGTGAACAAGAAATTCTGGAAACAGTTGGAGTGACAGCTGCATTCGGCGGGGGAGCGGCTATGAGCCAATCCGTCACATTAGTTCAAGAGTGCATAACAGAACTCAATCAGCTTAAGCAATAGCATTTTTGAGCATGCTTGAGCATTTAAATATAAATCCATTCTTAAATGCATAGGTGAAGGCTCAGGATACGTGATCCCTGTATATCAATTCATTTGAAGTTTGAGGCATAATTGCCCAGATGGTAAAATTAATTTATATTGATTGAAGGGATTGATTCATTATCTACGCAAGTCAGCAAAAGCTTGATTTGAATTACACAGCAGAAATGGAAAAAGCGTTAATGCAATCTCATGGAATGGGATATGCGGTTTACAGCAGAAACCATGAAAAGCGTATGGAAGTAGAAAAGAATCGTGAAAAAGATTATCAAAAGAGCAAAATGATCTTTGCAGTTTTAGAACGCAAAATGAATTAAGATACAATTTGAAAGGAATCAGTCTTAGACTGATTCCTTTCTTTATTTATTATGAATGCCTCCGAAAAAGTTGTGTTCACATTTCATTTGTTATAAAATTAGAATGAGAATAAAATGAGAATGATTAAATTGAGATTATATAGATTATTGGAGGTATAGTTATTTATGGCAGGTTCTACTTTAGTTATTAAAGATTTACACGTTGCAATTGACGGGAAAGAAATTTTAAAAGGTGTAAACCTTGAAATAAAAGGCGGCGAGTTCCATGCGATCATGGGACCAAACGGTACTGGTAAATCTACATTATCATCTGCTATCATGGGGCATCCTAAGTATGAAGTCACACAAGGAAGCATTACTCTTGATGGTGAAGATGTTCTTGAAATGGAAGTAGATGAGCGCGCTCGTGCAGGTCTGTTTTTAGCTATGCAATACCCAAGTGAAATCAGCGGTGTTACAAATGCCGATTTCCTTCGTTCTTCTATTAATGCACGGAAAGAAGAAGGTGAAGAAATCTCATTAATGAAATTCATCCGCAAAATGGATGCTAATATGGAATTCCTTGAGATGGATCCTGATATGGCACAGCGCTATCTAAATGAAGGATTTTCAGGCGGAGAGAAAAAACGCAATGAAATTCTTCAATTAATGATGATCGAGCCTAAGATTGCCATTCTTGATGAAATCGATTCAGGTCTTGATATTGATGCACTGAAAGTCGTTTCAAAAGGCATAAATCAAATGCGCAATGAAGATTTCGGCTGCTTAATCATCACTCACTATCAGCGTCTATTGAATTACATCACACCTGATCATGTACACGTTATGATGCAAGGCCGCATCGTGAAATCAGGCGGTCCAGAGCTTTCTCAGCGTTTAGAATCAGAAGGCTATGATTGGATTAAACAAGAGCTTGGCATCGAAGACGAAACTGTTGGTCAAGAAGCGTAAGCGTTAGGGGGATTAAGATGACAGTAGAGACGAAATTCAATCACGACTATGTCACGAGTTTCTCAAGCGAACTCGGTGAACCGGAATGGCTTAAAGAACTGCGCTTACAAGCTCTTGCAAAAGCAGAAGACCTTTCAATGCCAAGACCGGATAAAACGAAAATTGATAAATGGAATTTCACACAATTCCAAACACATTCAGTTGATGGTAAAGCTTTAACATCGCTAAATGAATTAAGCGGCGAGGTCAAAGCCCTGATTAATTTAGAAGATGAGAACAAAAATTTATATATACAGATTGATACAACACCGGCTTATACTTCTTTATCGAAAGAATTAAAAGATCAAGGCGTTATTTTCACAGATATTCACACTGCTGCACGTGAACATTCTGAGCTGGTTCAGAAGTATTTTATGACAAATGGCGTGAAAGTTGACGAGCATCGTTTAACAGCTCTTCATGCAGCCTTTATGAACGGCGGAGTCTTTGTATACGTACCGAAAAACGTAGAGGTTAAAGTACCTTTACAAGCTGTTTACGTACATGAAAACCCTGAGACGACTCTTTTCAACCATGTAATCGTTGTAGCAGATGACAACAGTTCAGTCACATATGTTGAAAATTACATTTCAACAACTGAAACGGAAGAATCTATTTTCAACATTGTAACGGAAGTGTTTGCAAATTCAAACGCTAAAGTTACATACGGTGCTGTTGATCATTTGAATAAAGGTGTTACAACATATGTAAACCGCCGTGGTACAGCAGGACGAGATGCTCGCATTGAATGGGCGCTTGGTTTAATGAATGATGGAAATACGATTTCAGAAAATACAACAAACCTGATGGGTGACGGATCTTATGGAGACACTAAATCTGTTGTTGTAGGACGCGGAAATCAAATCCAAAACTTCACTACAAAAGTGATTCATTTCGGCAGAAATTCTGAAGGCTACATTTTAAAACATGGTGTTATGAAAGACAGTGCATCATCTGTTTTTAACGGCATTGGAAAAATCGAACATGGTGCGACTAAATCAAATGCTGAACAAGAATCACGTGTCCTTATGCTAAGTGAAAAAGCTCGCGGTGATGCAAATCCGATTCTTTTAATTGATGAGGACGATGTAACAGCTGGCCATGCTGCTTCAGTAGGACGCGTTGATCCGCTTCAATTGTATTACTTGATGAGCCGCGGTATTCCTAAAGTGGAAGCAGAACGCCTTGTCATTCATGGTTTCCTGGCACCAGTTGTTAGAGTTCTTCCTATTGAAGGCGTAAAAAAGCAGCTTGTTGAGGTTATTGAAAGGAAAGTTAAATAATGAATATCCAAGATATCCGTTCACTCTTCCCGATTTTGGATCAGCAAGTAAATGGACAGAATCTTGTTTACCTTGATAGCGCAGCGACTTCTCAAAAACCGCTGCCTGTCATTGAAGCATTAGACCGCTATTATAGAGAATATAATTCTAACGTGCATCGCGGAGTTCACACACTGGGCACGAAAGCTACAGATGGCTATGAAGGAGCCCGCGCAAAAGTTAGAAAATTCATAAATTCCAATACGACAGAAGAAATTATTTTCACACGCGGTGCTACAACTGCATTGAATACAGTAGCGGCAAGCTATGGACGTGCAAATCTTCAAGCTGGCGATGAAATTGTCATCACTCACATGGAGCATCATGCAAATGTGATACCATGGCAGCAGCTTGCAAAAGCAACTGGTGCCGTTCTAAAGTACATTCCGCTGCAGGAAGATGGAACAATCTCACTTGAGGATGCAAGAGAAACGATTACAGATTCTGCTAAAATTGTTTCTGTCATGCAAGTTTCGAACGTTTTGGGCACAATAAACCCGATTAAAGAAATTGCGGAAATTGCTCACAGCAAAGGCGCAATTATGGTTGTCGACGGTGCACAAAGTGCTCCTCATATGAGAATAGATGTGCAAGATTTAGATTGTGATTTCTTTGCATTTTCAGGCCACAAAATGTGCGGACCAACCGGCATTGGAGTGCTTTACGGCAAAAAAGCTTTGCTTGAAAACATGGAACCTGTTGAGTTCGGCGGAGAAATGATTGATTTTGTAGGACTCTATGAGTCAACATGGAAAGAGCTTCCCTGGAAGTTTGAAGCTGGAACTCCAATAATTGCTGGTGCAATTGGACTTGGTGCAGCTATTGATTTTCTTGAAGAAATCGGTCTTGAAAACATTGAGGCATACGAGCATAAGCTGGCTGACTACGCTCTTGAAAGGTTATCAAAAGTAGAAGGCATCACCATTTACGGTCCTAAAAAACGTGCTGGTCTTGTCACATTCAATATTGAAGATGTGCATCCGCATGATGTAGCAACAGTATTAGACGCTGAGGGCATTGCTGTCCGCGCCGGTCATCACTGTGCACAGCCTTTAATGAAATGGCTGAATGTTTCCTCGACAGCTCGTGCAAGTTTTTACCTGTACAACACGGAAGAAGAAGTTGATAAGCTTGTTACAGGAATCATAAAAACAAAGGAGTACTTCACGAATGTCTTTTAATAATCTGGATACCCTGTACCGCCAGGTCATTATGGATCACTATAAAAACCCGCGGAACAAAGGTGTTCTCGAAGATAGTTTAACAATTGATATGAATAATCCAACGTGCGGCGATCGTATTCGCTTAACGCTGAAAATAGAAGACGGCAATATTACTGATGCAAAGTTTGATGGTGAAGGCTGTTCGATTTCAATGTCATCAGCATCAATGATGACTCAAGCGATTAAAGGTCAATCGGTCGAAACAGCTTTAAAGCTTTCTAAAATCTTTTCCGACATGATGCTGGGAAAAGAATACGATGATGATGTTGAGCTTGAGGATATTGAAGCATTGCAAGGTGTTGCAAAATTCCCTGCACGAATCAAATGTGCAACACTGGCATGGAAGGCGATGGAAAAAGGGGTCCAAAACTAAAAGCGAAGCGCCTTGTTTAGCTCAGGCATGGCAGATCTGTACTGATCGAGGAGTTAGGCGCTGTAGCTGGATACAGATGCGGAAACTTTAACCTTCGTAGCTTTTTAAGATTAAGAATGAGGGCAGACCTCATTCTACTATGATTGGAGTGAAAACGGATGGCAAAAAAAATGCCAGAAATCGGCGATTATAAGTATGGATTTGCTGATAAAGACGTGTCGATTTTCCGTTCAAAGCGCGGATTAACTAAGGAAATTGTTGAAGAAATATCTCGTATGAAAAGCGAGCCACAGTGGATGCTTGATTTCCGTTTGAAATCATTGGAACATTTCTACAACATGCCAATGCCTCAATGGGGCGGCGATATGGCGGCACTTAACTTTGATGAGATTACGTACTACGTAAAACCATCTGAGAAATCAGAGCGCTCATGGGATGAAGTACCTGAGGAAATTAAACGCACGTTTGATAAATTAGGAATCCCTGAAGCAGAGCAAAAGTATTTGGCTGGTGTATCTGCACAGTATGAATCTGAGGTTGTATACCACAATATGAAAGAAGATCTTGAAGAACTGGGTATCGTTTTTAAAGATACAGATACAGCTCTTAAAGAAAATGAAGATATATTCCGTGAGCATTTTGGGAAAATTATCCCTCCTACGGATAATAAGTTCTCAGCTCTAAACTCAGCTGTCTGGTCTGGCGGATCATTCATTTATGTTCCAAAAGGCATAAAAGTGGATACGCCGCTTCAAGCGTACTTCCGTATTAACTCTGAAAACATGGGTCAGTTTGAACGGACACTGATTATTGTTGATGAGGGTGCACATGTACACTATGTAGAAGGCTGTACAGCACCAGTTTATACAACAAACTCTCTTCACAGTGCTGTTGTAGAAATTATCGTAAAAGATGGCGGCTACTGCCGTTATACAACAATCCAAAACTGGGCGAACAACGTATTTAATCTTGTTACGAAACGTGCAGTTTGTGAAAAAAATGCGACAATGGAATGGATCGATGGCAACATTGGTTCTAAATTAACAATGAAATACCCTGCTGTTATCCTTAAAGGAGAAGGCGCACGCGGTATGACATTATCTATTGCATTAGCAGGCAAAGGCCAGCATCAGGATGCTGGTGCGAAAATGATACATTTGGCACCTAATACGTCTTCAACAATTGTGTCCAAATCGATCTCTAAGCAAGGCGGTAAAGTAACATACCGAGGAATCGTTCACTTCGGCCGCAAAGCTGAAGGTGCACGTTCCAACATTGAGTGTGATACGTTAATCATGGATAATCAGTCTACATCTGATACGATTCCATATAACGAAATCTTCAATGATAACATCTCTTTAGAACACGAAGCGAAAGTTTCAAAAGTGTCTGAAGAACAATTATTCTACCTCATGAGCCGCGGAATTTCAGAAGAAGAAGCAACTGAAATGATCGTTATGGGATTCATTGAGCCATTTACAAAAGAACTTCCAATGGAATATGCGGTTGAAATGAACCGTTTAATCAAGTTCGAAATGGAAGGTAGTATTGGTTAAACCTTTACAAACCTTGATATGACAATGTTTGATAACCATTAAACAACCTAAGAAAAAGTTGTTGTGCCGATTTTGTGCCGATTCAGATTTTGCGTTTAGTATAGAAGGCGAACTTTTTAAGTTCGTCTTCTTCTATTTTCTCTGTAATTTCCAGGTAAGTGTCGGCTGTAGTTTTGATTGTTTTATGGCCCAAAATCGTTGTGAAACAAACTTAATACTGGCTCCTGATTCGAGCAGCAGGACTGCATGGGTATATCTTTGCTAATTATCTGTTTATAGAAAAAAACACCCTGGGACCACAAAGGGAATTATTCAAAAAAACATAAAAGCTTGTCAATTAGCGTTTTTTTTAAGTCGAATTTCTTCCTATTATAAATAACGCGGAATGGGCGGCATGATGTAACTTGCTCCTCCAACCCTTGATATATAAGGGTTTATGAGTAAGGCGAGAATGGAATGCTCACATTTTGCTGAAATTTTAGGATAATTAACGAAGGCTTCTCATAAGTTGACCAAACTTGTGGGAAGCCTCTTTTTTCATTTCTTTGGTTACATGGAGGCTATGGCAAGCAAACGTGCCATCCTGTTTTGAACGGTTTTAATGACGATGGGATAACCGTATTGCCGTTCCATTTTTGCAAAAATAAAGTCATCGGTATATTAAGCATCCCCTAACCGCTCGATAACTAGATCTTGAACTTTTTTATGTTCTCTTAAAGCGTATATTCTTCTTATCCACAATGATTTTCGGCTTAATTTTCTCGTCTTTGGTGTGACTAGTCTATTTTAGAGGCTCTAAAATAGGATGAATGTTTGAAAATAACGGCTCCTATGATCCAGTCTTTTTCATAAATAGAATCTTGTGTTTATAGAAGGTTTGTATTATTCTTCATCTTCCTCTTCAGTATTAATTGTGATTTTTTTACATCCAACATAAACACAAGAGAATACATCTATTCCGGGTTTTGCTTTAGATAAACCTTTAATATAAGGAGTTACTAAATCTTTAAAATCAGCTCCAACCCCTTCTTCTTCTAAGATTCCATAAACATACATCTTTTTTTCATCAAATAAAAAAGCTATATTCCCTACTGCTTTATCCTTAGCATCCACCACATTTAATATTTGAAAATGTGGGGTTAAAACCTCTGGAGAAAAATAGATTGGCAAATTAATCTCTCCTTACGTAAATTGTAATTTATCAAATAGTGTATCCTTTTTCTTATTCTTTTCTTTAGAAGGTTCTTTCTTACCAACGTGAATAAAAACCAAACACAGTAGTCCAACTAACAGTGTTAAACCTGCCGTACTTAAAAACATACCTGTTCTGGACCAGTCCATTAATGTACTATATACGGGTGGTCCAATAGCAACCCCAAAAAATCTTACAGATCCGTATAAAGAAGTAACAAATCCTCTTTTATCTGTTGAGACGGAACCTGTTATAAAGCTGTTAATACATGGTAGTGCAAGCCCAGTTCCAATACTACTTATAACAAGTACAGCGAAAAATGGGATTAAGTTCGTAAAAAACACGAGACTTGCAAAAGAAATTGTCATAAGTAACATTCCAAATACAATTAAAGATTTCATTCGTTTCATTTTTTTTCCAATTTTACTACCTGTTAAATAAGAAGTTATTGTCATAAATAAGAGGGGGATGGCTAAAATAGCACCTTTTAGCACACCATCTATTCCATGATCCTTCTCAAGAATGTCAGAAATATAAAATAAAATCCCAAATAAGGTGAATAGACAAGTTGCACCTGCTAAATAAGCAACAAGAATCCAACGTCCTTCTGTTTTAAAAACCGAGACGAGTCCTTTTACATACTTTCCTATAGGAGTTGGTTCTTTGTTTGCTTTTTTTTCCTTAATAAAAAACATCGTTAATAGAATTGAAACTAAACAAAAAATAGGAAAGGCAAAAAAAACAGCATACCAGACAACAAGAGCAAGTAATGAACCGATAATAGGACTAACGACTTTTCCGAATCCATTTGAAGCTTCAACTAATCCTAAAACCTTACTTTGTTCTCCACCTTTAAATAAATCTCCCGTCAAAGCCATCGCCATGGATGTTGTTCCAGCTGCCCCAATTCCTTGTATAATACGTCCCGCAAGAATCCAAGTGTAGGCATTGGAAAACCATGCGGCTGCAGCTCCGGCTAATATACCTCCACAGCCATAGAGAATGAGAGCAGGAATGACGATTGCCTTTCGTGAAAAGCGATCAGAGAGATAACCTAATATCGGAATCATGATAGCGGCACTTATGGAAAAAACTGATATCAGTAAACTTGTTTGAAATTGTGAGATGTCTAATTCACTTTTCATTTTTGGCAAGATAGGTATTAACATTGAATTCCCTAGCACGAGAATGAGCGGAATAGATCCTATTGCAGTAATTGTCATGCCTTTATGTTTTTTCTTTGGCACTGATTCCACCTCTGATCCTTTAGAATCTAAAAACACAAACCACGTATTGGGGAGAATTCCCCATCGATGGAAGTATCATTTTATTGTTTGGAGTTGTAGGACCGTTTATTCATTGTTACCTTCAGTTCTTTTTATGGGTAAAAGCCCAAAATCTACACATTCACCCATTTTTTGAATAATCTATTCTGTGGTAAATAGAGGAGGCGCATGAGGATGGATTTTTTAGAATTGCCTAATAGAGCAGTTGGAAAAAGAAAATTTGGTCTTACATCGATTATTGATTTAGGAATTTCGATTGGAGAGTTAAAGAGTATATTACATGATTATCACTCTTTTATAGATATAGCAAAAATTGGCATTGGTTCTGCATATGTGACTCCAAACTTAAAGGGAAAAATTCAATTATACAGAGAATATGGTATTAAGACGTATTGTGGTGGGACGTTATTTGAAAAATCATACATGCAAAATAAAGTGGATGAATATTTGAAGAGTTTGAAGACTTTAGGAATACAATTGGTGGAAATTTCAAATGGGACTTTTCATATTTCATTACAAGAGCGATGTGAAATGATCTCAAAAATTAAAAATGATTTTCACGTTTTGGCTGAAGTTGGTTCAAAGGATACGGAATCAGATATGTCGATCTTAGAATGGAAGAATGAAATCAGACATTTATTAGAAGCCGGTAGTGATTATGTGATCACAGAAGGAAGGGATTCTGGAACATCTGGGATTTATCAAAAAAATGGAAATATTAAAACCAATCTAATATGTGAATTAGTCAAAGGGATTGATGTAAATCGAGTCATTTTTGAAGCACCAACAGCCAAACAACAAATGTATTTCATCAATGAAATTGGAACAAATGTTAACTTAGGGAATGTAAAAATTCATGATGTGCTGCAATTAGAAGCTCAGCGTTGTGGCTTAAGATGTGAAACCTTTTTCTTGGGGGAAGATAGATGCAAATTACCCTTATAAGACATCTCCCAACAGAATGGAATGTAAAAACCTGGCTACAAGGGAGACAAGATATTGATATATTGCCTATTACGGAGGATATTCAACATAAAATTGAAACCAATCAACAACATTTAAAAAAGCTTTCTCCTTTTGAATTCGTTTTAGCAAGTACGTTGAAAAGAACACATCAAACAGCTCAATTATATGGAATGGATGCTAAGACAGATGTCTTATTGGACGAATTGGATTTTGGACGGTTTGAAGGTCGTCCAAAAGGAAATATGATTAGTGAGCTTGGAGTGAGTTGGCTAGAAAATCCAAGAGAGTTAGTATTAGGTGAAAGAATAGTTAAATTGGAAGAACGGATCATAAATTTTTTAAAAAAGTATAAAGAAAGTAATAATATTCTTATATTTGGCCATGGTTCATGGATTAGAGCCTTTATTTCATTAGTACAATATGGACATATTAATCAAATGAATCAAATATCCGTCCATAATAATGAATGCAATACACTAACTTTTGATGAAAATAATATAATAGAACGATTTTCATAAAAAAGAAGATCCTTTTTGTTAGGATCTTCAATTATTTATTATTATAGATAAGCATAAGAGTCTCAATTTAACATCTTCATTATCTATCAGGATCTTTAGGATTTAATATTCGAGGTCGCCTGTTTTTTAATGGGATTGGTGTACGTACGAGTACATCACGGAAGGCCCGATAATTAAACGGAATAAACGGCCATAAATATGGAACACCTAAAGATTCCATTCTTGCTAGAAAAATTATAAATAAAGCAGTACCAACCATATAACCAGGGGTATGGAATATAGCAGTTAGTATTAAAAGTACAATTCTTACAAGTCGATTGGCAAGGCCGAGCTCATAACTTGGTGTGGCGAAAGTACCTATGGCAACAATAGAAAAGTACAAAATTACTTCATTGGTAAATAAACCCACTTCAACAGCGATTTGTCCAATCATTAATGCTGCAACGAGACCAAGTGCTGTTGCGAGTGATGTAGGGGTGTGAATGGCCGCCATACGCAGCATATCGAGACCTATTTCAATTAACATGAACTGCATTATCAAGGGGATATTTCCTTGTTTATTAGGACCAATAAAATCCAATCCTTCTGGTAAGAGATTCGGATCAATCGTGAATAAATACCACAAAGGTAATAGAAAAATGGATACAAAAACTGCTAAATAACGTACAAATCTTAGGTAAGCCCCTGAGATTGGATTATTTCTGTATTCTTCAGCATGCTGAAGGTGATGCCAATAGGTAACTGGTGTGATCATGGCAGAAGGTGAGCCATCAACAAAAATAATGACATGACCTTCA
Organism: Bacillus sp. PAMC26568; assembly: GCF_014235785.1. GTDB lineage: Bacteria > Bacillota > Bacilli > Bacillales > Bacillaceae > Bacillus_P. Next base: position 667,388 of record NZ_CP060137.1, read on the forward strand.
AAAAGATGAGTTGCTGCTGTATCAGGCCTTTCGGTAAAACGTACCACAGGAAAAGGATTCCAAAAACTACCGGAGATGTATTCTTCAATGGTTTTGTCAGCCATTGGAAGACCGTCCGTGTCAATTTGGGATATTGTATTTTTCAATTTTTTGACCATGTCAGTGTCAGCAATATCTTCTATATAACAAAGTACTACGTCCGTTTTGGAACGCCGGCCAACTTGCATAAATTCCATACGGAGTGAAGGATCCCTTACTCTTCTTCTCGTTAGGGCTGTGTTAAAAACAATAGTTTCAACATAACCATCCCTTGAACCTCGAACAACTCTCTCCGTATCAGGTTCTTCAGGTCCTCGAACAGGGTAGGTCCTTGCATCAATTAAAATAACTTCATCAATGCCGTCCACTACTAGAGCGGTCGGGCCTGATAAAACCCCACTAATGACTTCGTTTAAATCGTCAGTTGTATTTATCTCAATATAAGGAATATAAGTTCTTAAAAGTTTTTTGAGTACATCCTTTTCGAGATCTTCTTTTGTTACTTTTGCTAAAAATTTCATTAATAGATGTAGAAGATCGTCTTTAACCAAACCATCTACTAAAAACATAGCCATTTTGTGTTCCGCATACTCAACATCTAAATGGATAACATCAAAACTTTTGTCTACTCCCAGTTCATTACGCAAATAGGCTACATTTTCTTCAATATTTGTATTTACTAGCACTTTCTTATCTTTTTGCTGTTCCATAATTCACCCTTCATCATATATCAAATATTTCCTAATAGGCTATCCACATAATAGACATAAGGAGAAAAAATCATACCTTATTCATAAACGTTTTGATCTTTAATGAATTATAGAAAAAATAAAGGAAGTGAAAATATGGAGGAATTGAAAATGAGCTTGCAGAAAATAGATATGAAATAAGGAAAAGGCTGTCTGAGGTTTTATCCGATGCCTCCTAACAAGTAGGAGAATGAGAAAAAAACGTAACTGACAACCTTATCTACTTCGCCAACTTGGGGATAAAAAGTTAATTTTATGAAATCTAAATTTGTATATGAAATCAATGACATTCGTCGAAATCAACTGACAGATGATTGCGTAGGCTACAATTTTATAATCAATGACAATGGATGTAAGTAGGAATATTAATAGGTTGATCCCCATCATTACTTTACCAGGGCTCCATTTTCGAGAGGTGGAAATCATTAAGGCTGGAATAACCATCCCTCCGCTAGAAGAACCCTTTCGAATGAGTATACCGACACCTATTCCAAATATAAGTCCTCCGACTAAAATATCAAAGAGGATATGAACATGAAAATGAGGAATCTGAGTTGTTATCGTGCTGACAGTTGTTGAAGTAACTGCGACAGAAAACAATGTTCGTAAAGTCCATGTAAACCCAAAAAAGTTCAGAGCAAATATTAAAAAGGCGGCATTTGCTAACCATAGGGCGAAACCAAGTGGTAAGTGGAAGAAATGATTCATCAGGATAGCCAACCCAGCTCCTCCACCAGAAGGGATGGAGTGTGGGAATAAAAATAAAGACATTGACATTCCTTGTAAAAAAGCTCCACAAATTAAATAAAAATATGTTTCGAGTGTTTTCATATATATTTAGGATCCTTTTTGTTCCATAATATTATGTCCCATTTGCCATTTCCCCCTTAAAGGATTCCTACCCCTTGTCCATTGTATGAGGAATTGAAAAATATTATGATTGAGCTAAAAGCTTGACTTAGATTTCTTTGTTCCGATGATATTGAATAGGAAAAGGATTGTTGTATGAAAGGTATGGGAAATACTGAAGTAAATACATATGCAGGATTTGGAGTAATCCTCTTTAAAGGAATAAGATTTTAGGTATGTTAAGATAAATAAAGGCATGCCAAATATCCTACCTTTAAATATATGGTACCTCGTCTGCTTGGGGTTGTGAATCCCATAGAGTTTCATAAAATCAGAAAAGATAAGGATTTGGGCAGGTTTGCCGTCCTTGTCTTTTTTAGTTGAGAAATCAAATTTCTAATCTTGTTAATGGACAAACTTATTTCTCCTCATATCCTCCCAAATTATCGACACGCATATTTAATATACGGGCAAGTATAAAAGAATGTTTCAAAATAAAAGACGTCTGGTTTGATGAAGCTGATAAAGATATAATTATCATGTTAGGAACGATTCTTTTTCTTGCGATTATATTATTAATAGTAGAAACTGACCTCTTTAAAGATGATCAACGTGCCGATTTTGTGCCGACTTACTAAAAAAGTTTGAAGAGGTTTGGATATACAAAATATAAAAATGTTGGTTTAATGCGATTTTTTTACTTGCAAAAAACAGTTAGAATACTCTCGTTAATCAAGTTCGAAATGGAAGGTTCGATCGGTTAATAGAATGAAAAAAAGCTCGTCTTTTTAAGGCGAGCTTTTTTGGTGGTTTAAAAAGGATATTTTTGTAAAAATGAAAATAAAACGTACAAATTCGATAATAAAAGCCTCATTTTTGCAAAAAAGAGATGCTTTATCGAAAAAGAAAGCCCTATTTTTGAAAATAAGCAGCCGCCATCCTGGAATTCAAGCATCATCTCAAAGGCGTTTCAACTTAAATTTAGGTTCTTTTCATAAAGGCGGAAATCCACGGGTACAATTAATAACCAAAAACAATAATCAATGTGAAAAAACAGCCTAAATTAAAGATGAAAAGCTTAAAACCAAGTGTAACTAGAAAAACACCGTTAATATAGGAATATAGAATAATCTTTTTTTCCCCTTACGCTTAATACAACATATATTTTCTTTTTGTAAAATCATCTATAAATGAAAATAAAAATAGCTTGTAGTATTATGTAAGGATAAAGTGAAACTTTCATCAATAGGGATTGTAATGCCCGTTGAACGGAATAAAGGAGGCTGGATTGCCTTGATATACATAGGACTTACAGGCTGGGGAGATCATGATACGCTCTATCATAGGGGCATTGCTTCAGGTGATAAGCTAAAGGAGTATTCTGGACATTTTCCAATTGTTGAAGTGGATGCCAGCTTCTATGCTGTTCAGCCTGAGCGCAATGCCGAAAAATGGGTGAGGGATACTCCAGATTCCTTTAAATTTATTGTAAAAGCCTATCAGGGCATGACAGGACATCAGCGTGGAGATATCCCGTTCGATACGAAAGAAGAGATGTTCTTTGCGTTTAATCAATCAATCAAGCCATATCAAGCTGCAAATAAACTGGCAATGGTTTTATTTCAATTTCCGCCATGGTTTGACTGCAAAAAAGAAAATGTCAGTTATTTGCGATGGTGCCGTGAGAGAATGGGTACAATCCCAGTTGCTTTGGAATTCAGGCATCAATCATGGTTTGAACCAAATACATATGAGAAAACACTCTCTTTTATGGAAGAAGAGAAATGGATTCACAGCATCTGCGACGAGCCTCAGGCAGGAACCGGATCTATCCCGGCTGTACTGAGAGCAACAGATAAAGATAGAACCCTGATTCGGATGCATGGCCGGAATGTGCATGGATGGACAAAGCCTGCTAATGGGCAGGATTGGCGGGAAGTCAGATATCTCTATCGTTACAATCAGGAGGAACTGGAGGAGTGGGGAGAGCATTTAGCTGAATTAAATAGAACCACAAAGGATATTTACCTGCTATTTAATAATAATTCTGGCGGAGATGCAGCGGATAATGCAAAACAAATGATTCAGCTCCTGAACATAGAATATAAGGGATTAGCCCCAAGGCAGCTTGATTTGTTCAGTGGAGAATGAAGGGAAATGAGTTGCTTATGGAATGGGTATTTCTTGTCCTTATCGGATTTATTGCTGGAACAATAGGAAGTCTAGTTGGTTTGGGCGGAGGGATTATAGTAGTACCAGCTATGCTGTTTTCTTCAGCCTATTTTACAATATTTGAAAATGTTACCCCGCAGACAGCAGTAGGAACTTCTTTACTTGTTGTTATTTTTACGGGATTATCATCTACGTTGGCATACATGAAGGTAAAAAAAGTAGATTACAAAAGCGGATTCATCTTTTTTATTGGAAGCGGACCGGGCGGACTAATTGGAGCTTATGTGAATAAATTTTTAAATGTTGAATCTTTTTCCCTTTATTTTGGAATTTTTATGATCGCTGTTTCTATTTTATTAATGTTGAGAGACAGGTTGAAGCCAAAATACAGGGAACCAGGTGCAAATGATGTGATTCGTTCCTATCTGAATGATGATGGAGCAGAAGCCTCCTACTTCTATAGGCCTGTTCCAGCTGTTTTCATATCGTTTGCCGTCGGATTTATTTCAGGCTTATTTGGGATTGGAGGAGGATCCTTACTGGTTCCTGCTATGGTTCTGCTCTTTTTATTCCCGGCGCACATCGCCGTTGCAACATCTATGTTTATCATCTTTTTATCTGGAATATCAAGCTCAGTCATCCATATTGCTCTTGGAAACGTAAACTGGCTTTTTGCGCTTGCTTTAATACCAGGAGCGTGGGTAGGCGGCAAAGCCGGTGCTTATATTGCGACAAGGCTATCAGGCAAAACCTTAATCAATCTGCTGCGTCTTGTCTTGATTGTGGTTGGATTGAAATTGATTTATGAAGGTATTTTTAGATAAGGCTTTTCTAAAAGATTTGTTGCTTTTCAATCGTATTATCATACAAGCAATTTTAGAAATTGCTATGTAACCTGTGAAAACAGTTTTTAATAATGAGGAGAATGCAAATGGCAGAGACCATTCATCTATATCATACAAATGACTTGCACAGCTATTTTGATAACTGGCCGAAAGTAGCTCACTATATAAAAAGAATGAAAAAAAAGCATGCAGCAAATGGAGAAGATATGCTGTTAGTGGATGTAGGCGACCATCTCGATCGTGTTCATCCCATTACAGAGGCATCAGAAGGTAAAGTGAATGTGGATCTATTGAATGATCTGGAGTATGATGCAGCAACAATCGGCAACAATGAAGGGATTACACTTCCGCATGAAGCATTAAACACATTATATTCACATGCAAAGTTTCCAGTGATCCTTTCAAATTTATACACAGAATTTGGAGAACGGCCGGATTGGGTAAAGCCATTTGAAATCATAACTCTCTCTAATGGAACAAAAGCAGCATTGCTAGGAGTAAGCGTTTATTATGAAAAATTCTACAAATTACTGGGCTGGATCATTAAAGATCCTTTCCAAAGCTTGCTTGAAACGCTTGAACAGGTGAAAGAGGAGGCAGATATCATTATCCTGCTTTCACATTTAGGAATAAATGATGATGAAATTATCGCAAAAGAGTTTCCAGAAATAGATGTCATTTTAGGAGCTCACACTCATCATATTTTTGAAAAGGGAAAAATGCTTTACGGCACCTTATTAACAGGTGCAGGGAAAAATTGTGGATTAATTGGACATGTTGCTCTATCTGTGGATAATAACCACAGATTGCTGAACAAGTCAGCGGATGTTATCAACATAGAAGCTGAACAAGAATGTGGAGAAACAAAGCAATTTCTTTTGAAAGAAAAGCGTAAGAGTGATGTAATTCTTTCAGAAACTGTTGCCGTTTTAGAAGAAGATTTAGGATTGGATTGGTTTCAGCCATCAGAATTTCCGCAATTTTTGGCAACTGCAATAAAAGAGTGGTGCAACGCAGAAGTCAGTATGGTAAATGCAGGGATGCTGCTCGAGCCGCTTAAGAAAGGTCCTGTTACGAAAAAGGATCTGCATAGAATTTGTCCGCATCCCATCAATCCTTGCACCGTTTATTTAAAGGGCGATGTGTTAAAAGAAGTGATTATAGAAGCGAGAAGTAAGAGAATGGAGCAGCTCCAGCTAAAAGGCCTGGGATTTCGCGGGAAAGTCATGGGAACAATGGTTTTTGACGGGATCAAGGTCAGATCAGAACGATTAGCGGATGGCCTTCTTCATGTGAAGGAGATTACGATTCTTGGTGAACCTATTGATCCTGATCGGACCTATGCTGTTGCTACAGTAGATATGTTTACTCTTGGAGTTCTCTATCCTGAAATTGGGCACGCTGAGAAAAAGACTTATTTTATGCCAGAAATGCTTCGTGATTTGCTCGCCTGGAAGCTAAAACAGGTACAAACATACAAGAATGCCTAATTTCTACACTCCATGTCTTCATCCTTCATAAATTGTAGAAGGAAGGGAGTGTGAAAGAACGATGGTATCAATGACACCAATAATAATTGAAAATAATCAATTTACTGCTATCACGATCAAGTTGCCGAAAACAAATTTTATGGCTGTGACAAGTGAAAAAGGATATATTATGTGCGGAGCACTTGATGTTGCTTTGCTGAATGAAAAATTAAAAGACCGCGGAATTATTGCTGGGCGTGCCGTCGGCGTCCGTACCATTGAACAGCTTCTTGATGCACCTTTGGAATCCATAACATTTGAAGCGGAGAATCGCGGCATTCATGTAGGGATGAGCGGCAGAGAAGCACTTTTAAGAATGATCTGAATCTATTACGGAAGCATGACATCGGGTAAGATAGCATGTAATTCCGTCCCAATCATAAAAATAATGCGTACATCCCCCCTAGACTGCATACATATAGCATGAAGGGGGGATTTATTTTTGGCCAGATTCCGCAGTCGCCCATCCAGAAAAGGACCTCTTCCTTTTCGTTACGTATTCCTTTTAACACTCGTATTTTTCATTTTTTCAACAGCAGCTGGTCTCTGGATTATTAATAAAGGTATAGAACCGACGCTAATGACAGTTGCAGAAACGGAAACAAAGCGGATTGCAACGCTTGTTATCCAAAATGCAATCAATAAAGATGTGAAAAAAGATTTGAATGTAAATGAGCTTTTTGTAGTTGATACGAATGCAGATGGCACGGTCACGACCATTGATTTTAATGCTCAATATATCCAAACCGTTCTTGCGGAAACAACCGATAAAATACAAATGAATTTAAAGCAGGCTTCTGAAGGGAACGTAGATGCACTTGATCTTCCTGAAGGAGAAAAGATTGCTAAAAGCAAGCAAGGAGAAGGAATTGTCTATTCCATCCCCCTCGGTCAGGCTACCAATAATGCTCTAATAGGGAACTTAGGTCCAAGGGTTCCTGTTCGTTTCTATGTTGTAGGGGAAGTACAGACTGACGTAAAAGAAACCATCCAGCAATATGGCATTAACAATGCTTTAATTGAAATTGCAGTTGAAATCGTAGTAAATGTAGAAGTGGTAATCCCCTTTTCTACTAAAACGGCAACCGTCAAAAATACAATTCCAATTGCGATAAAAGCAGTACAAGGTCAGGTGCCAAGCTATTATAATGGAGGCGGGGCAGGTTCTCCGCCTGCGATCGATGTTCCAAAGGGATCATCAGGAAGATAAAATATTGAAGGTTTAAGACAGGGATCAAAATGACTCTGTCTTTTTTAATGGAAAAAAAGCGATTTCAGTTCCGTTAGATTTAAGTTTGTGCTTGCTTTTTTATAAACATCTATCATACCACCTTATTAATTCACTTAATACAGGAACGCATTATCATTTTAATATAGTAAAATTTAAAAAAGTTTTTTGACATAGGAAAAATGTCGGATTATAATGAAATAAGTCATAATATATCAGAAAATAATAAAAATTTACACTCTTCAATTTTTTAAAAGCAATCAGGAGGAATGCATAATGGAGAATCGACCAGAATGGGGAACAAGGGCAGGTTTTATATTGGCAGCTGTCGGATCAGCAATTGGGTTAGGGAATATTTGGAGATTTCCTGGAGTTGCATATGAAAATGGAGGAGGATCCTTCTTCATTCCATATTTGTTCGCGTTATTAACAGCGGGTATTCCGCTTCTTGTTATGGAATTTACTCTTGGCCATAAATATCGTGGTTCTGCACCATTAACATATGCAAGACTGAGCAAAAAATTTGAATGGCTTGGCTGGTGGCAGGTCGCAATCGCATTTGTCATTTCAACTTATTATTCTGTTATTATCGCCTGGGCTATCTCTTATAGTGCATTTTCGTTTAATTTAAGCTGGGGAGACGACACTGAAGGCTTCTTATTTAAAGATTATTTGCAGGCTGCTGCTCCAGGTGAGTTAGGGGGATTTGCTCCTGGTGTGTTATTGCCTCTCTTGATTGTTTGGATTGTTACATTGGCTGTTTTATTTGCAGGTGTTAAAAAAGGAATCGAAAGAGCCAACAAAATTTTTATTCCTACTTTAGTCGTTTTATTTTTAATTATTGTCATTCGTGCGTTAACTTTAGAAGGTGCAGCACAAGGTTTAGAAGCATTTTTCAAACCGAATTGGGACACGATCTTCAGCGGTAAAGTCTGGATTGCAGCGTATGGACAGATTTTCTTCAGTTTGTCTATTGCATTTGCAATCATGGTTACGTATTCAAGCTACCTTCCGAAAAAATCAGATATTACCAATAACGCATTTATCACTGGGTTCGGGAACTCTGCATTCGAATTGCTTGCAGGTATCGGTGTATTCAGTGCATTAGGATTCATGGCCATGCAGCAAGGAGTTCCGGTAAATGAAGTGGTTACGAAAGGAATTGGACTTGCTTTCGTTGTATTCCCTCAGATTATTAATGAGTTTCCTGCATTTAATGAATTTTTTGGCTTCTTATTCTTTGCGTCCCTTACACTTGCAGGATTAACGTCACTCATTTCAATTGTTGAGACTTTTGTAGCAGGCGTTCAGGACAAGTTCAATATTTCTCGCTCAAAGGCTGTTTTAGCCGGCGGAGGAGTTTCAGCTGTCATTTCCCTTTTATTTGCGACAAGAGGCGGAATTAATTTCCTGGACGTTGCAGATGAGTTCATCAACAGCTTCGGTGTAACACTTGCAGGATTTGTGGAGGTTATAGTTGTTGTGTGGGTGTTAAGACAATTAACAGATCTTCAAAAACACGCAAATCAAATTTCAGATATTCAGCTTGGTTCTTGGTGGAAAATATGCTTAGGAGTTGTTACGCCAATTGTATTGGGCTATATGATGTTTGATAAACTTAGAGCTGAGCCATATGGCGGCGGAGCATACTCTAGCGATTTCCTTTTATATTCAGGCTGGCTGGTTGCAGCAGGAGCGCTGCTTGCAGGAATCCTTTTCTCCTTCATCACTTGGAAAAAAGAAACGGCCCAGCTTCCAATTGACAAGGAGGTATCACGCTAATGAGCGGCGGAGCAATTACTATGATGGTTGTTGGAATGATTGTTATATGGGGCGGATTGGCCGCCAGCATAGCACATGCAGTAATACAAGCGAAAAAATCATAACAAAATGCGAGTCAGCCATTATTGAGCTGACTCGTTTTATTATTACTTTTTTTTCCTGTATTCAGCCCGTTCCCAAGCTTTTAATTGCGGATAAGGGTCATAAGACCATTCTGTTCTGCCGTTATCCTTATACATTCCGTAGTGAAGGTGAGGCGGGAATTTTCCAGATGTTCCTGGCGGGCCATACCCAGAACTGCCGACAGAACCAATCAGCTGTCCCGGCTCAACAATTTGTCCAACCTGTAACCCTTCAGCAAATCCATTCAGATGGGCAAAGTAATGATAGGTATTGGAGCTGTCGCGTATTCCGAGCCGCCATCCTCCGAAACGGTTCCATCCCTTCATTTCAATGATGCCAAAACATGTAGAACGTACAGGGACACCATAGTTTGCAAAAATATCTGTTCCTTCATGAATTCTGCGGCCTCCCCAGCCTCTAGCATCTCCCCACGTATTTTTATAACTGTAGTTAAAGCGGAGTGGCACTGGGAAGGAATGCTGATCAAGGTCAAGTCTTCCGTATTTTTGAAAAAGCTTTAAATGTCCTGATATAAGTCCTATTGATTTGTCACGCTGATAATAATCCCAAAGACCAATTTTAATATTTTCAAGATCTGTTCCATAAGAAAGCAAATAGGATGCGAATGTAAATAATACATCTTCGTCATTATTCGGATCTGCTCTACCATCATCATTTCCATCGATGCCAATTCCTCCGAACAATGCAATACTCGCAGGATTTTGGTCAAGTTTATCTGGGTTTTGCATGCCTGTCCAAATCTCAGGCCTTACATATATTCCTATGACACCCTTTGCCTTAGGTATATCATTCCGGGTTCTTCTTACATTACGCTCATACTGATCAATAGATGCCAGTACGTACCAGGGAATTTGTGTTATGGTTTCAGCTTTTTTAAATAAGTTCATTCTTTCTTGATTGATTTGCTCTATACTTTTATCTGCTCCCAATACCCGATGCGGGATAGAAGTACATAAAAGACAGAGAACTAACAGGATCCATATTTTTCTCACACTACCGGTCTCCTTTAAACCATTTTCATAATCTTAGTTTGGTGTAATAATGAAAAATCATATGTAGAAAATGTTAGAAATTGCTGTAATCTCTTTCCCTTGTCCTACCTAACTTTGTTATGTTAAAGTGACTAATGTACATGCTTTATTGAAATTTTCCTTTTATGCTGTTAATTCGCAGAAAAAACAGAGGAATACTTATAAATACATACTGGAGATGATTCAGATGGCAAAAAAAGAGGAATACCTGAGAAAGCCGGATTGGCTAAAAATAAAATTGAACACAAATGAAAATTACACAGGCTTAAAAAAAATTATGCGTGAAAACAAACTTAACACCGTTTGCGAAGAAGCAAAATGTCCAAATATTCATGAATGCTGGGCTGTAAGACGTACCGCAACATTTATGATCTTGGGTGATGTTTGTACGCGTGCTTGCCGCTTTTGTGCTGTCAAAACAGGTTTGCCTAATGAACTTGATTTGAAAGAGCCGGAGCGTGTTGCAGATTCAGTAGCATTAATGAATTTAAAGCACGCTGTTATTACAGCTGTAGCAAGAGATGATTTACGTGATGGCGGAGCGAATGTATTTGCAGAAACAGTACGAGCAGTACGTCGTAAAAATCCGTTTACTTCCATTGAAGTTCTTCCATCGGATATGGGTGGAATTGAGGAAAACTTAAAAACGCTTATGGATGCAAAACCAGATATCCTGAATCATAATATTGAAACTGTAAAACGTTTGACTCCAAGAGTTCGTGCCCGTGCGAAATATGATCGTTCCCTTGAATTTTTGAGACGGGCTAAAGAAATGCAGCCTGAAATTCCGACAAAATCAAGCTTAATGATCGGTCTTGGTGAAACAAAAGAAGAAATCATCGAAACAATGGATGATTTGCGTGCGAATAATGTGGATATCATGACAATTGGCCAATATCTGCAGCCTTCGAAAAAACATCTTAAAGTAATAAAGTATTATACACCTGAAGAATTCGCAGAACTTCGCGAAATCGCTATGAGCAAAGGTTTCAGCCATTGTGAAGCTGGTCCGCTTGTGCGTTCTTCATACCATGCTGATGAGCAGGTAAATGCAGCGACAAAGGCAAGACAAGCACAGGCGTAATAGGCTTAAATATTAAACAAAGTACCTGCATCCTTGATGCGGGTACTTTGTTTTAGTAAAGAGAGAATTCATTTAGCTGTTAATCAAGACCTCGTCTCCTGGCCCTCCCCCTCAAAACCGGACTTTTCGGGTGAATTCTTATCTGTCTGTCGGGTCTATTCAGTCGGTTCCGCTTTTCTTTGTCCAGCTCCACCTCCTAGCCCCTCGGCCAGAACAAATTCCCCCAAAAAGTCAAAACCGGACTTTTCGGGTGAATTCTTATCTGTCTGTCGGGTCTATTCAGTCGGTTCCGCTTTTCTGTTTATACCTAGTTTGTTCGTAATTATCCTTCATGTCCTGATCGAGGTTTTCGTTCGTTTCGCCGTACCCTTCACCATTTGCATTTTCTCCAGAATTTAATTTACGTCCCTGAGGTGATTTCAGCATTTCTTTTTTTGTTGTATTAATGATTTGATCAATGTCCCGGTTGTTTGGATCAAGACCTGAGTATCCTTCAATTTGCTTAATCATTTCAGGATTATCTGAGAGGTATACATGATAGTATCTGGGAACAACGGAAATCGCAGTTTTTTTGACCTGATCAGCTGTTTCATTTCGATTTTTAGAATCGGTCTGATACGCGATCAGCACTTCTTCATCGGTTACAAGCGTTGCAACATCCTGAATATTGGGAAGCTGAACAATTAAGCTTGAAATATCATTAGCAACTTGGTCGTGATCAACACCAGGTACTTTGTTGAAATCATCTTCTTCAGCCAGATTGTTTTTTACATGCCGGACATAACCAAAACCTGAATCATTGTTTTTTCCATTTTTCATGCCGTTTTCGTTATTTACATTAACGGTATTTCCGCTATCTTCTAACAATTCATTTTCCCTTGCAGCATTTTGGCATCCTGTCATGATTAACATACATAATAACGACGCCGTGAACGCGATTTTCTTCATCGCAAACACCTCCTTACCCTTAGATTGGCCAAAACAGCCATAATCTTTCTTAGCAATTGATGGGGAAATCGATTATGATAGTAAATAAAGCATCTTTCATGTGAGGTGATAGTAGTGATAACGGTTCAAAATCATACATTTGAGCTCATTAAAGACGAAAAGAACGGGTTCAATGAAGAAGCCTTTAAAGCACGTTACTCAGAAATTTTAAATAAGTATGATTACATTGTTGGGGACTGGGGTTATAATCAGCTCAGGCTTAAAGGTTTTTTTGATGATCAAAACCAAAAAGCGTCCTATGATACGAAGATAAGCACGCTAGACGAATACATTTTTGAGTATTGTAATTTTGGCTGTGCACACTTTGTCTTAAAAAGAATAAAAAAATAAGCCGTGGAAAAATTCCGGCTTATTTTTAATTCGCTCTCATACGAAACTTCATTTTTATTTACCTGTATAGGGAGGTTCTTCATTTTTCTCAGGATCATCATGAGTGGGATGTGCCCCTGGATATTGGCGCGGCAGGTTCTGATGCAGCGATTTGAACTCATAGTTAAACGCACTGTAATAACGCTGTCCTTCTTTCCATTCAGAGCTTTTATTTTCCACAGGTTCATATTTGCCTCTTGGTGCACCGTAAGGCCCTTCCGGAAAAATTTCAGGCAGAATAAAATTTCTCATATCTTCTACATTTGAAAAATCAGTGTATTCCCGCTTTTCTTTATCATCCATTGTTTCACCTGCTTTTTTCTTAGGTTACTCTGGATGACATCACTCTATCCCTAGATCATCTCATACAAAAAATCCCTTAATTCTTCTGCATCCTCTTCATCAAGGTCAAAAGCATGCTCAATATAACCCGGCTTATTTAAATCATCTTCGCCGATTATGGCAAAACGGCTGCTTAATAAATTCAGCACGAGGTGCTTTCCGTAATAGCGATCTGATTTTACAATTGCCAAATCAAAGCGATTATTTTCTCCCATAAAGCTGACAAATCGTGTTTTTGTTTCCACGGTATCATCATATAAATAAAATCTTTCAGGCATTGTTCGTTTCCCCCTTCAAACAGTTCATTTTCCCTCTATGATAGCAAACACGGACCAATACTTAAACATGATGTGAATATTTTGTAAAGGGTAAGAAAATTTTCCAAGAAAAAAGTCGAAATAGCACAAATTGTGTTAAAATACATGTACGTAAAAGTGTAAGCCAGAAGGGTTTGAGAACATGACGATTGGTTTTTGGACAAAAACATCAAGAAGATGTAAGAAATGGAGCAAGTTATTCTTGCCAAAGAAGTTCTTGCGCTACTATCCTCCGAAATTCGTTCTTAGAAATCCGATTTTGGAAGGAGTATACTCCGCTGTTTCAAATGGCTTACAAGTATCTGCAATCGTTGCAAGCTTATCGAATATGAGAGATCTGTTAGAACAGCTTGAAACTTCACAGCGCAGCGAATTCAGATCGGATTTGAAGAAAGCGTTTCATGATGCAATTGAAGGATCTGCCTATCAAGCGGATCTCCTGGTTACGCACGACTATTACAGTGATGGCATTACGATGTTCGTGCAAATAAGTGAAGACAAACAAAGTGTTGTATATATTGAAGAATTTATTCGCGGAATTATTCCGGAAGCAAAGAAGATTCTTCAGAAAAAGTATCCCTATTTTGACATCTTATTTGATATTGGCTATATGTTTATCGAGAAACAAGACGACTCTATTCAGGATGCTATTCATAAAGCTGAGCAGCAAGCTGCTGCCATGGCTGAAAAGCGAATACAGTCCCGCTACATTGAAACGTTATTGGAAGTTCGCAATGTGATACAAAAAAGAGATATCTCCCTGCTGGCACAGCCGATTATTGACCTGTCCACCAACCAAATAAAAGCTTGGGAAATTTTAACGAGAGGACCTAATAACACGCCGCTCGAATCACCTCTTCACTTGTTTGCTGTAGCGAGACAGACCAATATGATTTTTGATTTGGAGCTTATCGTTCTTGAAAAGGCACTTGCCCTTGTAACGGACACGGGATGCAAAGACGAGGTATTTATCAACTTTACACCCATTACGCTTGGAAATAAACGTTTTATCCCTGCATTGGAAAGTCTGCTATTAAAATACAGTGAGATTCTTCCAGAGAAGATTATCTTTGAAATTACAGAACGTGACTCCATTGAAGGATTGAAATTTTTCCTTGAAAATATAAAGGCATTAAGGAAAAGAGGATTCAGAATAGCAGTTGATGATACAGGCGCAGGCTATGCCAGCTTACATACGATCAGTGAGATTTTACCCGATATTATAAAAATTGACCGGTCCGTTATTCAAGATATTGATACAAACAGTGTAAAGGAATCTATGTTAAAGGGACTTATTTTAATTGCGAAAGAAACGGGCTCCCTTGTTGTAGCAGAGGGGATTGAGAAAAAAGAAGAAGCTGACGTTCTATCCCGAAACCAAGTGGATCTTGCACAAGGTTATTTTTATGCGAAACCTGGTACACTTGAAAGAGAACGAGTTGTGATATAAAGTTGGGAGTGTCTTAAATGTATTTCGTAGATCGTGAAAAAATTGAAGAAACATTAATTTATTTTGAAAAAAACCTTGCTTTGTTCCTTGAGCAAGAGGGCTGGAAAACAAAAATTGAAAAAAACGCTCTTGAGCGCCTTGCCCATATGATGATAGAGTCTGTTTTGGATACCGGCAATGCTATTATTGATGGATTTATTATGAGGGACCCAGGCAGCTACGAGGATATCATCGATATTATGCTCGATGAAAAAGTAGTGATTGAAACTGAGGCAGAAGCTTTAAAAGACGTTATTCGTTTTCGGAAAGTACTCGTGCAAGAATATCTGATCATCGATCATAAGAAACTGTCAGACAGCTTTGTTAAACAGTCAGATGCATTGAAGAATTTTCCGGATCGTGTAAGATCGTACCTCGAAAACGAACTTGGCCCAGTATCTGCTTTTAGACATTAACGAATAAAAGTAGTATCATTAGCAGACGCTTTCTCTTACAGAAGGCGTTTCATTTTTTATATAGCGGGAGTGAGATAATTGAAAAACTACAAAGGCTATTTAATTGATCTCGATGGAACGATGTATCGGGGCAAGGAACGAATTGAAGAAGCGAGCGACTTTGTTAGATTACTAATAGAAAAAGAAATTCCATACTTGTTTGTTACAAATAATTCCTCGAGAACCCCCCAGCAGGTAGCCGATAAATTAAATACATTTGATATTCCTGCAAGTGAGGACAAAGTGTTCACAACAAGCCAGGCAACCGCTAACTACATTTATGAGAAAAAAGCGGGTGCAGCAGTTTATGTCATCGGAGAAGAAGGCATACAGCAGGCACTCATTGAACGAGGTCTAAAGCTTGTTGATGAAAATCCTGATTTCGTTGTTACGGGCATTGATAGAGACATCAATTATGAAAAATTGGCGTTAGCCTGTATTGCTGTTCGAAATGGCGCAACATTCATTTCAACAAATGGAGATATTGCAATTCCGACTGAACGGGGTTTGCTTCCTGGAAATGGTTCATTAACGTCTGTAATCACTGTTTCGACTACTGTACAGCCAATCTTCATTGGCAAACCAGAAAGCATTATTATGGAACAGGCGCTAAAAGTACTTGGCACAAATCCTGAAGAAACGTTAATGGTTGGGGATAATTATGACACAGATATTAAAGCAGGCATGAATACAGGGTTAGATACACTTCTCGTTCATACCGGCGTTACCCTGCGCGAGCACCTGCTGAATTATGAGGAAAAGCCAACCTTTACCGTTGATTCATTATCAGAGTGGTTTGATAAAATATAACGTTGGATGCAAGCACACCACGATGGAAGGTGTGCTGTTTTTTTACAGTACCCGCCCTTAAATTAGGAGGGAATTGGAAAAAAGAAAGTATCAGGCACAAAACGGAAAGTATTTATCTGAATTTCGCTAGTATCAGTGACAATCTGGAAAGTAAAAGTCCCAATTTGGCAAGTAACGTAAGGACGATTCCAATGAAAAGTCCAAATAGACAAATGCAAACCTCATTTCATACATAAGAAAACCGGCCAAAGCCGGTTTTCACCTTATTCCGTATTCCGGGCACGATGAGCCAAACGGCTTGATGCCGCAGCTGCAATGGCTCCTACGATATCATCCAGATAGGTGTGAACCATACCAGTCGATTTATCGTTTAAAAACTTTAATATTCCAGGCTTTTCTTTATCGATATAGCCGTAGTTTGTAAAGCCGATTGAACCATAGATGTTTACAATAGAAAAAGCAATAATCTCGTCAACTCCATAAAGGCTTTCATCACTTTCAATAATTGTCTGAAGTGGTTCCTCGAGCAGCTTTTTCTCGGCTAAAACATCAAGCTGAATGCCGGTTAGCACGGCGTTTTGTACTTCTCTTTTGGACAAAACTCGATCTACATTTTCCAAACATTGATCGATTGTTAATGAAGGATGATATTTGACTTGCAGAAAGTAAACGAGTTCTGCGATATCTTCTACCTTTACTCCGCGATCTGAAATCCATTGTCTTGCTGTTTTTTCAACAATGTCCATCTTCTCTTTTTCTTTCATCCATTTCACCCAATCTTCTTTTTACTATTTTACGCAAGCGGCCTTTTGAATGTGTAATTAAAATATTAATTGGTTATTTGTAATGATTCATGATTTTTTTAGCTTGTCTGGAAAAGATCCATCTTTAAAAAGTGTGTAACTAAGCAACCAAAATATACATAAATCAGTAAACTTGCGATTACGATAGGATAAGGACTATGACTCATGGGGGAGAAACGTGTGGAAAAATGGATAAGAGAACAATATGGGCTTAAAGTGACAGAGACATTCAGAGTTGGTAATTATGATGCTTTCTCATATCATCAATTTGTTTATTTAATTGTTCCTTTGTCTCAAATGGAAGATGAAGAGCTGTATGAGCTGTACCATATGAGCCAATTTTTGCTGGAACGGGGAGATCCGTTTGTGGCCGTGTTTTTGTTAACGAAGCAAGGGAATTTGTATTTCGAATGGGAAAAAAGAAAATATGGAATTTTAAAATGCTCATATGTAGAAGGTGAACGAGTATTACAGTTGGGAAGAGAGCTTGCCAGATTTCATCAAAAAGCGAGGAGCTTTCCATATCAAGTTTCAAAGACGAGCAGAATTGGTCAATGGAAGATGCTGTGGGAAAAGCGGACGGATCAGCTCGAAGGCTTTTGGCGGGGGAAAGTAAGCTCACAGCCGCTAGATCCATTTGAAAAAATGTTCGCAGAATCATTTCCATATTATATGGGTCTTGCTGAAAACGCCATTCAATATTTAGTCGATACTGAGCTTGACGATGAACCGCAGCCCATTGATTCAGCAACGGTCTGCCACCACAGGTTTTATTCTGATACATGGAGAACATCTGGTTTGATCAAAATTCCGACAGATTGGGTGTTTGATCATTGCAGCAGGGATATCGCCGAATACTTAAGAAACCAATTTTTCGAACAGTCTGACACACTGCGACAGGAAGGATTTTTATTTTTGGAGGATTACGACAGGACAACACCGCTGTCGCCTTTTTCATGGAGGCTTATATATAGCCGTTTGCTTTTGCCTATCCATTACTTTGAGTGCGTAGAAGATTACTATTTGTCATCTGAAAGCGATAAGCCCTATTATGAAGCAAAGCTGAGGGAAATGCTGAAGACGTCTTCTAAATATGAAGGATTTCTAAAATCATATGCTCAATTATTATCCATGCGGACGAAAAAAATCTATTTGCCGGCTATCCACTGGCTGTAATGTACATTCATTCCTCTCACTCTTGTTGTGATAAGATAAAAGAAAACGGAAAAGAGTGAGAGGATGAAAAAACCGCTTGTATTTGTTACGCGTAAATGTCCAGAAGAAAAACTGAAAGCGCTTAAGGAAGTGGCTGAGGTGGAGATGTGGAAGAAAGAGGATGTATCATGTCCCCGTAAATTGCTGCTTGAAAAAGCAAAAGAAGCAGATGCGCTTCTGACCATGCTTTCTGATCAAGTAGACGAGGAGCTGCTGGACATAGGCGAAAACTTGAGAGTGATTGCCAACCTTGCAGTTGGTTTCGACAATATCAATGTTGAATATGCAACCCGCAAAAATGTCATCATTACGAACACACCTGATGTCTTAACAGATACGACTGCTGATTTAACATTTGCTTTGATCCTTTCTGCAGCACGACGGGTCATTGAAGCGGCAGATTATGTAAAGGAAGGAAAATGGACGAGCTGGAGCCCTTTGCTGCTTGCAGGAGCGGATGTTCATCATAAAACAATCGGCATTGTCGGAATGGGGAAAATTGGGCAAGCTGTAGCAAAACGCGCAAAAGGTTTTGATATGAACATTCTTTACCATAATCGTTCAAGAGACACAGATGCTGAAAACCAATTGCAGGCAACCTACACAAGCTTTGATGAATTGCTGAAGGAATCAGATTTTGTTGTATGCATGACACCCCTTACGAACGAAACAAAAAACATGTTTCATGCAGAAAGCTTTAATAAAATGAAGCCATCTGCTATTTTTATTAATACATCAAGAGGCGGAACGGTTGTTGAGGAGGACTTGGTCAAAGCACTAAAAGAAGGTGTTATTGCAGGAGCAGGCTTAGATGTTTTTGAAAAAGAACCGATTGATAGCAAACATCCTCTGCTGATGCTTCCAAATGCAGTAGCTCTTCCTCATATTGGCAGCGCTACGCTTGAAACAAGGCACGCTATGATTGACTGCTGTGTTCAAAACTTGATCTCAGTTTTAAGTGGAAAACCCCCGATTACCCCATTAAATAAGATTACTGCCTCATGATAGAGGGTATAGTGTCTTTAAAACGGGAGGTAAAGAAATGAATAGTTTTCTAGTGCAATACACTGATAAAGAAACCTTGGAAAGGGTATTTGACGGCCCAATCTTTTCTACTGAAGAGGAAGCCTTGCTCGAAAAAGAAAAGCTTGAGCGCAAAGGCCAAATTGACGTAGTGATTGAAAGTGAGAATGATATCCAGCTTGATCGTGAATAGAGGGAAATGACGTGCGGATTCATCCGCACGTCATTTTTTTTATGTTTTCCAAAAAATATAAATCCAGCAAAACCAACAAAGAAAGCGATTACATTATAAATACAGAAAATTCGCTATTGATAAGAAATGGCACACTGTTTATAATGACAATAATAGAAAATGTCTATCATACATAAACAAATGTATTTACTGAAAAGACATCAAGGGAGTGGATCTAATCATGAAAGCAATTCAAGTCGGTTTGTTAGGGCTAGGGACAGTAGGAACCGGTGTAGTAAAAATTATTGAGGATCATCAGGATAAATTGATGCACCAGGTAGGCTGTCCAGTTAAAGTGAAAAAAGTGCTCGTACAGGATGTTGATAAAAAAAGACAAGTTGAATTTGGCAAAGAATTGCTGACGAGAAACGCTGAAGATGTTATTTACGATCCTGAAATTGATGTTGTTATAGAAGTAATGGGCGGTGTGGAACATACAAAAGAATATATTCTGCAGGCTCTGCAAGCTAAAAAGCATGTTGTTACGGCGAATAAGGATCTAATGGCTGTCTATGGCACCGAGCTATTGGACGCTGCAACAGAAAATGGATGTGATTTATTTTATGAAGCAAGCGTAGCAGGCGGGATTCCTATTTTAAGAAGTTTAGTAGATGGACTGGCCTCAGATCGCATTAACAAAATGATGGGGATTGTGAACGGAACAACAAACTTTATTTTAACAAAAATGAGCAAACAGGGGAGTCCGTATGAAGAAGTGCTGAAAGAAGCTCAGGAGCTTGGATATGCGGAATCTGACCCTACTGCAGATGTAGAAGGACTGGATGCAGCCCGGAAAATGGCAATCCTGGCACGGCTTGGATTTTCAATGCATGTAGATTTAGAAGATGTCAGTGTAAAAGGGATCAGCGAAGTAACAGACGAAGATATTAGCTACAGCAAGAGGCTTGGCTATACGATGAAACTGATCGGCATCGCCAACCGCGATCATAATAAAGTGGAAGTCAGCGTACAGCCGACGCTGCTGCCGGATTATCACCCGCTGGCGTCTGTCAACAATGAATATAATGCCGTTTACGTATATGGAGAAGCTGTTGGCGAAACGATGTTTTACGGTCCGGGAGCGGGAAGCTTGCCGACTGCAACAGCTGTCGTTTCTGACTTAGTAGGTGTCATGAAAAATATGAGACTTGGGGTAAACGGACGAAGTGCTGTTCTGCCCCAATTTGAAAAATCATTAAAGCAAAGCGATGAAATCTATGCTCAGCATTTCCTTCGCATTCATGTGAAAGATCAAGTTGGGGCATTTTCAACCATTACTTCTTTATTTTCTGAAAGAGGAGTGAGCTTTGAAAAAATTCTGCAGCTGCCTCTGAAAAATAGCAATCTTGCAGAAATCGTGATTGTGACACACCAAGCTTCAAATAAGGACTTTGAGGAAATTCTGGCAAATCTGCTTGATCTTGAAGTCGTCCATGGAATAAAAAGCTCATATCGCGTAGAAGGGAACGGTTATTCATGATGTGGAAAGGGCTCTTAAACCAATATAAGAATTACTTGCCGATAACAGATAAAACACCTTTATTGACACTGAATGAAGGGAACACCCCTCTTGTTTTGCTGCCAACTCTGTCAGAGAAGTTAGGCATTGAATTATATGCTAAAACAGAAGGCGCCAATCCAACTGGCTCGTTTAAAGACAGAGGTATGGTGATGGCTGTTGCAAAAGCAAAAGAAGAGGGAAGCGATACTGTCATCTGTGCTTCTACCGGAAATACGTCAGCAGCAGCTGCAGCCTATGCAGCCAGAGCGAAAATGCGCTGCATCATCGTCATTCCTGACGGAAAAATAGCATTTGGAAAACTGGCACAGGCTGTAATGTACGGGGCTGAGATTATTGCAATTAATGGCAACTTCGATCAAGCGCTGACGATGGTCCGCAGCATGTCTGAGAAGCTTCCTATTACGCTTGTAAACTCTGTAAACCCTTATCGGCTGGAAGGGCAAAAAACAGCGGCATTTGAGCTCTGTGATGCACTGGGAGCAGCACCGGATATTTTAGCTATTCCAGTGGGAAATGCAGGAAATATTTCTGCTTATTGGAAAGGCTTTTTAGAATATGACAGCATTCATCAGACTGGTCTGCCCCAAATGCACGGCTTCGAAGCAGAGGGTGCAGCTGCCATCGTCCGAAATCAAGTCATTGAAAATCCGGAAACCATTGCAACAGCAATTCGAATTGGAAACCCGGCAAGCTGGGATAAAGCAGTAAACGCAGCTGAGCAATCAAATGGTTTTATTGATGAAGTAACGGATCAGGAAATAATTGAAGCATACCAGCTTCTCGCTAAGACAGAGGGTGTTTTTGCAGAGCCTGCTTCATGCGCTTCCATTGCCGGCTTAATAAAGAATGCCAAGAAAGGTGTCTATCAAAAAGGCGCCAAAGCAGTGGCCGTCTTAACAGGAAATGGATTGAAAGATCCAAACGTGGCTGTAGATGTTTCAGAAATCAAGCCAATTGTGCTTCCAAACGATGAACTTGCCGTTATGGAGCAGCTTAAGGGAGTGGGTGCATGGTGAAGGAAGGTGACATGTTAAAGATTAAAGTTCCCGGCAGTACGGCTAACCTGGGGCCTGGTTTTGACTCTGTCGGTCTTGCTGTAAATCGTTATTTGGAGCTTTCGGTTACGCCATCAAAAAAATGGACATTTGTTCCTTTGAGTCACGAAATGCGGGGTATTCCAAGAAATGAGGAAAATCTTATTTATCAAGTGGCTAAAAGAGTCGCATCTTCCTATGAATCTAGCTTGCCTGCCTGCACTGTCGAGGTCTGGAGTGACATTCCAATGGCAAGGGGCCTTGGCAGCAGTGCAGCTGCCATTGTTGCAGGTGTAGAACTTGCAAATGAACTATGCGGCTTACAGCTGAGCATGAAAGAAAAGCTGCATCTGGCAAGCATTATTGAGGGACATCCTGATAATGCAGGGGCTTCCCTTTATGGCGGATTAGTAGTTGGCCTGCATCAGGAGCAGGAAACGGAATTAGTCGCTGTTCATGAAGTGGATGTGGACCTCGTTGTCGTAGTTCCTCCATATGAACTTTATACAAAAGATGCCCGTGACGTGCTTCCCGGTTACCTGGAATACAGCGGGGCGGTGGAAGCAAGTGCAGTGAGCAATGTCCTCGTTGCAGCCGTTTTACAGAATAACTGGGCTCTTGCAGGGAAAATGATGCAAAAAGATTTATTTCATCAGCCATACCGCGGCACGCTGATCAAAGAGCTTTCGAAGGTGACGGAAGCGGCAATGGTTGCTGGCGCATATGGCGCAGCTCTCAGCGGTGCAGGACCTACTGTCATTGCATTTGCTGCCAGGGGCAAGGGCAAGACACTTGCTAAGCTTCTTAAATCACAATTTCCAAAATGTGAGGTTGAAGAGTTACTGCCAGTTTTAGAAGGCTCGAATGTTTATTATGAAGCTGGCGCGGGACAAGTTCAGGATTGGATTGGATAAGGCATTCTCTTATGAGGGTGCTTTTTTAACGTAAGGAAGAATTTCGGAATTTATTTAGCAGTCTCTTTTTCGAAATTAATTGGATTTTATTAGAATTATCAAACACCTATGAAGGGAATTTATTTAGTCTGTCGAAATAAATAGAATGCTAGCAAAATCTAAAGAAAGCGTGGTGTTTATGAAATGGAAAGTGTACAGCAAAAAAGAGGAATGACAGCTGAGGATTTGTATAATCTGAAATCTGTCAATGATCCGCAGTTATCACCTTGCGGGAAAAAAACAGTGTACGTTCAAACGTCTATTCATGGTGAAAAGCATCAATACATAGCGAATCTATTTATTGCAGACTTAGAAAAGAATACGTCCATTCAATGGACATATGGTGAAGACAGAAATACATATCCAAGATGGTCACCTGATGGCAGCAAAATTGCTTTTCTATCAAATCGCAATGGGAAGAGTCAGCTATTTGTCATGTCAGCATCAGGCGGGGAAGCGAAAGCACTGACAAAGGACCATATAGCTGTTTCTCAACCTGTGTGGAGTCCTGATGGAAATCAGCTGTTAGTATCTCTTTCTTTGGCGCCTTCAGACACATTGGAAGAAAAAGAGAAAGATGAAAAGAAACAGCCAGAGCCGCTCGTGGTCGAGGATATGAGATACAAGTCCGATGCAGCAGGATTTGTAAAGAATTCCAAAAATCAGCTTGCGATTGTCGATGTGAAGACGGGGGATCTGGAGCTAATCGGTTCAAGGGAATTTGATTATAATGATGGCGCCTGGTCACCAGACGGGAAATCAATAGCATTTACTTCAAATATGACAGATGAACCAGATTTTACACTAATCTCCGATGTCTTTATTTTATCTTTAGAAAATCAAGAACAAAAGAAGCTTACAAACAGCAATGGTTTTTTCGGAAACCTGTCCTGGTCTCCTGATGGAAAATTTCTTGCATTTCTAGGTCATGAAAAAGAATACCAGAGTGCAACCTTCTCAAAAATTTGGCTGTATAAGACTGAGGCTGAAGAGCTGGCTTGTTATTCGTCAGAATGGGATGTTCATATCAGTGATGCGGTAGTTGCCGATTTTATTTCTGGCAGTGTGTATCCTGGACTTATTTGGACTGAAGACAGCCAAGGATTTTACTTCATTCTAGCGGATCAAGGAAATACAGGTGTGTATTATGGATCACTTGAGGGACAAACTCTCCCTGTAAGATTTGAAAACGAGCATGTGTATGGCTTAACCATTCATCCTGGCACCCATACAGCCGTACTCGGAATCAGCCGTCCTGACCATCCGGGGGATTTATATTTCTTTGACTTCAGCACTGGAGGAAGCCGTCAGATCACAGATGTAAACAAAGAGTTTTTAAGGGAAATTGAACTTGCTGTACCAGAAACAATTGAATGGACAGCAGAAGATGGTTTAGCACTGCATGGATGGATCATGAAGCCTGTCGGATTTAAGAATGGAGAAAAATATCCGCTTGTTCTTGAGATTCATGGCGGTCCTCATGCGATGTATGCAAATACTTATTTTCATGAGTTTCAAATGCTTGCTGCAAGCGGCAAAGCCGTCCTTTATACAAACCCGCGCGGAAGCCATGGATATGGACAGCATTTTGTTGATCAGGTTCGAGGGGATTACGGAGGAAGTGACTATACTGATCTAATGAGTGCGGTTGATTATGCGCTTGAAACTTATGATTATATCGATAAAGAGAGATTAGGTGTAACAGGCGGCAGCTATGGCGGATTTATGACAAATTGGATTGTGGGGCATACAAATCGGTTTAAAGCCGCTGTGACACAGCGCTCAATCAGCAACTGGATCAGCTTTTACGGTGTAAGTGACATCGGCTATTATTTTACTGAGTGGGAAATCGGTGGCGATTTGAATAATGATTTTGACAAGCTGTGGCATCACTCCCCATTAAAATATGTCACAAACGTAGAGACACCGCTCCTCATTTTGCACGGAGAAAAAGATTACCGCTGCCCGGTAGAGCAGGCTGAGCAATTATATATTGCTTTAAAACGATTGAAAAAAGAAACAAAATTCGTCCGTTTTCCAAAAGCGAATCATGAATTATCGCGAAGCGGCCATCCAAAGCTTCGGATTGACCGTTTAAATCATATTAAAAATTGGTTTAATGAGTATCTGTAAATACAAAAAAAGATGGTGAGCCTGCTCACCATCTTTTGCATTTCATTAAAATACTTGTTCTACTTCAACTACACCAGGAACTTCTTCAAGAAGGGCACGTTCAATCCCTGCTTTAAGTGTAATTGTTGAACTTGGGCAGCTTCCGCAAGCCCCTAAAAGACGCAATTTTACAATACCGTCTTCTACATCTACGAGTTCACAATCCCCGCCGTCGCGAAGCAAGAATGGGCGCAATTTATCTAATACTTCCTGTACTTGTTCTACCATTTGAGTTTCTGTTGTCAACCTGATCGACTCCTTCCTTATCCTTCTATTATATTCAAAAAACAGCCGGAAATCTATTCATATGATTGAAGTAATATCTGTTAATGCCATTATTTTAACATATTCTGCACTGAATAAAAATGGATACTTTCTACATTGAAATTTTCATGGAAAAAAAGCGTTTTCTCCCTTACAATTGAAGATAAGAACAGGGGGGATACGATGATCAAACAAGTGGAAGTCTGTGTTTATGGAGCAGAGGTGCTGTGTCCAAGCTGTGTGAATCTCCCATCATCAAAAGAAACGTGTGAGTGGCTGGAAGCAGCGCTCAGAAGAAAATTCCCGCAGCAGCAGTTTAAAATAGAGTATGTGGATGTGTTTTTGCCGCAGCATGATTTGGAAAAGAAGGATTTTTCCGAAAAAGTTGTAAATGAAGAGTATTTTTATCCTTTGGTCGTAATTGAAGGAGTTGTAGTAGGCGAAGGGAATCCTAAATTAAAAACGATTTATGCGGAAATGGAGAAGCATGGCTACGTTTCTGCATCATAAAAACAGCGAGGTGCTAAGAGCTTCGCTGTTTTTTCTTGTTAATTACTAGGATAGCTTAGGGTTCCAAAAAGCTGTCAGTGAGGTACTAAAAAAATTCTTCCGGGGTGTTAAATAATATTTGGTCCACCAACCAATATTTTAAGAATCCCATCTGAATGGTACGTACCCTGGAAATCGGAAAAAGTGAAATCCATGTCCCCATTCAAGCGGAATGGTGCCCAAAAAACGGGGAAAAGCCACAGAGAAAACCACCCGTTATCACGGGTGGTCTTTCATCCATTATGATACTTATACATCCACAGAATCCCTGATTTAAGCAAACGAGGGACACGTCCAATTAACGGGCGGTCATTAACAAGGCCAAAGCCATGTTTCTTTCCTAAAGATCCAAGCACGCCTTTAAGCTTGAAGGCAGGGAAATCTTCAGGCAATTCTTCGCCATTCCACTTTTTGAGCAATACTTGAACGATTTGTTCAGCCTGTGCCTCTGCCAGCTGTGCACTAGGTGCGTGAGGAAGACTTGCACAGTCTCCAACAACAAATGCGTCTTCATAATGAGGAAGGTGGTGCTGTTTCGTAAGTACAACACGTCCCTGAGGATCTTTATTGACAGGCAAATCTCTTACCACTTTATTTGGCTGAATTCCAGCTGTCCAAACGATTGCATCAAAAGTAACAGGCTCGTCATGGTTATAAAGAACATGCTGTTCCACTTTCGTCACATTGGCACTGTTAATAATTTTAACACCATGATCTTCAAACCAGCCTTGAACATATTTGCTTAAACGCTCAGGGAAGCTTGATAAAATGTTTTTGCCGCGATCATATAATGTGATCTTAAGGTCTTTTCGGCTTTCTCTCAGTTCACTTGCAAGCTCTACCCCGCTGAGTCCTGCGCCAACGATTGCAACAGAAGCGCCGCCGCTGAGATTATTCAAAAGCTGATACGTTTCCCTTGATTGATCAATGGTTTGAATGCTGTACGTATACTCATCTGCACCAGGAACATTATGATACTTGTCCTCGCAGCCTAATCCAATAATAAGATCATCATATGAAATCGGTTCCTGATTGCTAAGATGAACCTTTTTTTCTTCGAGATCGACGGAAGTAATTTCGCCATATGTCACGTTCAGACGCTCATGTTCTGGAAAATCAACGCGAATGTGATGGTCTGAAATCGTTCCCGCAGCCAGCGCGTAATACTCCGTTTTTAGACAATGGTAGGGATTTTTATCTATGAGTGTAATTTGCACATCTTCAGGCAGCTGACTTGGAAGAAGTCGATGAAGGACGCGCATGCCGCCGTATCCACCGCCAAGAATTACTAAGTTCTTCATTGCAGATTCCCCTTTTTTCTCCTCTTATAGTGAGTTATATTTCTTATATATAGGTAAAATAATTCGTAAGAAAACCTTTGCAATATGCCATATAAAAGTATAACGAATTTGATAGTAAACCACAATATGTTATGAAAAAGTCATCCATTATTCTATTATGCTTCCCAATAGTAAATCACTTTGCGGATATTTATGAAAAAAGTATAACATAAAACGTTATTTATTGACGATAGGACATAGAAAGAGGTAGCATAGGAATGCAGGTGTGAGGTGATGAAGTTTGAAACCAATAATAGAATTTTGTATTAGCAATTTAGCGAACGGTTCACAAGCTGCTTTGGAAAAGTTAGAAAAGGATCCTAATCTGGACATTATTGAATACGGATGTCTCGGATATTGCGGAAAATGCTATGCTTCTCTTTACGCCCTTGTAAACGGTGAAATTGTAACTGGGGAATCATCTGAAGAGTTAGTTAAAAACATATATAATTATTTGGATGAGAATCCTATGTTCTAAAAAAACGCGCACAAATTTGTGCGCGTTTTTATTTAGAAGATATAAAATATTGAGCATTGATGGCGAGCGGATTCGCCCAACTCCGCAGGAAAAGTCAAAACAGGACTTTTCTGCCGGATTCTCACCTATCATGCCTGCGCTAAACGGCGCTTGCGCTATTCTAACGTTATTACTTATCCGATTGAACAGCTCTGTTTCAGCTGTCTCATTTCATGCCAGCGGTCTTTAGCCATTTCGACGATTGCTTTTTCTTTCGTCTTCTGCTGCATTTCAATGACTTTGGAAAAATATCGAACGGCTTGGGATTCGAGATTTGTTCTTCTGCTAAGCTCTCCTATTAAGTAAAGAATTTTCGTTTCCGTAAGATGGGTTCCGTAAAAATCATCGTTTATATAAGAAGAGATATATTCTTCTAAAGCTAACTTAACGAAACGTTCTTCCTGCAATTTCATCTTATAAGTTCTGTAAATCCAGGCGAGTCTTAAATAAAGTCCTGCCATTGTTACATGTTTCTCTCTTTTAAGGACGCCTGAATAAATGGCGAGCTTGTATGTGTGAATGGCCTCTTTGACATTTCGTTTAGATCCGTAATGGAGGCTGCCCCAATTGGCTCTAATTTTTTCATTGATGACCTCAGCTGTCCGAGGAGGGAAAAGTGGGGAGAATTCATCTGACATGGAATAGCCGCATGATGGACATACACATACATAGTACAGAAGCGGACTATATTCGCTGTGACTATAATAAGAACAGAAGTCGCTGTCATGACTGATTGCACGGATGTAGCTGCTTTTAATTTTTTTAGTAGTATATGTATGCTTGCAAATAGGACAGTTAATTTCTTTATCATATAAATAATCGATCTTAGTCATTGGAATAACTCCTTCCAAACGAACGGGTATATTGTATGATAATGATACCATAAAATAGGTATAAAGTATTATATATTTCTGCTTGTATAACAGAAACTTATGTGAAGCAACCTAAGGGCATACAACTAGATCCACGAATAAAAGCTCCCTGCACAAAATCAGGGAGCTTTTATTATCTATAACAAACGGGGGATATTTCTATTGTGCTCCTGTTTCCAGCATTTTATACTTATAAAAAGAAAAAAAGAGGGAGACCATGATGAAACAATTTCAATTTACAAAAATGCATGCATTGGGAAACAATTATATATATGTAAATATGTTTAAAGAACAGATTGAAGAAGAGGAGCTTCCACAGCTTGCAAGAGAAGTATCCAATGTTTATACAGGTATCGGTTCTGATGGCCTTATTTTAATCTGTCCCTCTGATAACGCTCCTGTTAAAATGAGAATTTTCAACAGTGATGGCTCGGAAGGCAAAAACTGCGGAAATGGACTTCGTTGTGTGGCAAAATATGCATTTGAGAATAAACTGACAGATGAGAAAGAATTTGCAATTGAAACACTTTCCGGTCTTGTTCATGCAAAACTGACAGTTGCAGATGATAAAGTGAAAAGTGTGACCATTGATATGGGACAGCCAAAGCTTCATCGCAGTGAAATCCCAATGCAAGGCACTCCTGACGCAAAAGTAATAAATGAACAGCTAGAATTTGATGGCCAGGCATATCGTGCAACAGCTGTCTCAATGGGAAATCCACATCTCATTTTCTACGTGGACAGCATTGAAGAAGCGCCAGTGCTAACGTTAGGTCCAAGAGTAGAGAAAGATCCTCTTTTTCCAGAAAGTATAAATGTTGAGTTTGTGGAAGTTACAGCCGAAAACGATATTCAATTTAGAGTATGGGAGAGAGGTTCAGGCGTCACACAAGCTTGCGGTACAGGAGCATGTGCAGCTGTAGTCTCATCTGTTCTGAATGGACATACGAAACGCGGAGTGGATACAACTGTCCATTTAGCAGGGGGCGACCTTCTCATTAATTGGA
The DNA here is from genome assembly GCF_014235785.1 of Bacillus sp. PAMC26568. Lineage (GTDB taxonomy): Bacteria > Bacillota > Bacilli > Bacillales > Bacillaceae > Bacillus_P. The sequence continues at coordinate 697,133 of NZ_CP060137.1, forward strand.
CAGAACAGGGAAATGTCATGATGACAGGTCCGGCAGAAGTCATTTGTACAGGCACTTATTTTTATGATAAAGAGTAAGTGTGTTTATTTGAGTGTTCCTTTTAGAAAAGGTATACTTATCATATAGCCTTTGGACATTGGCAAAGGAGGAATCAGAAAATGAATGATTTTGTAATAATCACAGAAGCGGCAGCTTATCAGATAAAAGATATGATGAAGGAAAACGGTGAAGAGCAGTCTTTTTTACGTGTTGGCGTAAAGGGCGGCGGCTGCAGCGGCTTATCTTACGGAATGGGTTTTGAACAAGAACCAAATGATGATGACACTCAGTTTGAAGTTCACGGAATCAATGTGCTTGTTGATAAAGAAAGCTCTCTCATTCTAAAAGGAACAAAGATTGATTTTAAAGAATCCTTAATGGGCGGCGGATTTACCATTGATAACCCGAATGCAATTGCTTCGTGCGGCTGCGGTTCATCTTTTAGAACGGCAACGAATACAGGTACTCCTGAAGAGTGCTGATAAATAATTGTTAAGGGTTAGGCTAGCGGTTATGAATTACATGGTAATTTTGAGTGAACACAAGCCTTAAATGATGTAATAACAACCCTAAAAGCCTAAAATCAAGGTTGTGAATTACATGCCTTCTCGATAGTTAATGTTCTAAAACATAATTATTTGAGGAGGTTTTTTTATGTCTTTAAACAAGAGAGTTAAAAGGAAACCAGTAGGAAAAATGACTAATCAAAAGGACTATCCGAAATTAACAATGGAACAAGCGATTGACCTAGTTATTGCGGGGAAAAGTGCAGAGGGATTGAGAGAGAGGACATTAAAAGATTATCGGAAGGATTGGAAGTATTTTGTTACTTGGCTTCAAAAGACCTATGAAACTTGAAACGGTAGATGAACTTTCGCCGCAGATTTTTCGGGACTACATTAACTATATAAAATATGATACACCAAAGTATGATGGTCATAAATTCATCAAGAGCGAATAAGGTATAGGCTTATCTGAAACAACCATAAATATTCGACTCAGGGTGTATCGTGCTATGTTTAATTTTCTGGAGCGGGAAGATTTAATTGAAGTTAATCCAATGTCAGGTGTGAGGTTATTATGGTAAGTCTAGTTGTAGGGTGGGTCTTTTGCTATAGTAGAAAGTAGCTAATTGAGGAGTTGTCTCAATTGGGGCTTACTTTTTTTGTATATGGGAGCGGATGATTGAATATGGGTTCTTAATTAACATCGTTATAAATTAATAAAACTGTGATTTTATGAAGAATAAACAATTCCTTTTACTTCCCAACTGATTTAATACCAAGCTAAATTGAAAAGAGATATTAGTTCAAGCAAGAAGGTAAGCCTCGGATAATGGCTTACCTTCTTTGTTCATCTGCTGTTTATTCAAAAAAGTTTCTCTATTATTCGTCTTTGTTTTCTTTTTTATAAGAATCTTTGTTGTTTACTTGTCTGTAATTTTCAAAATTTCTAATCATTCGGTGATAGTTTTTGTTCATTTGTAATCTCTTTAAGTCAGTAATAATTCGTTTCCCACCACCACAACCGCATCCCATGAACTTCCCCCTTCATCAATTTTATCATCTTTCTTGATATCATATGCCTAGTAATTCTAGTGGGCTTTATATTAAACGCAAGATGGGAGAACAAAGAAGCCAGTCACAGAGAATAGGGGATTTCCACAAATTGTTGATGATATATTAATTGATGTAATAACTAAACCAATACCAGTACAGAAATCAGGACAAGGGTTTTCACTACATGTAAAACAGATAACATTGTTTACACAAAATGTTTCATCATTAGATGCAAATGCTATTCCGCCACCGCAAGATGGTATGAACACACTGCTAAGGAAACCTCTGATACACCCAACAGCACGTACACGATTTACAACAACCTCACATCCAGTGATATCGGGCTCACCTAGACAAGGATTCGCAACAGTAGCATTTGGAAGTAAACAAGGTTCAATAACACATTGGATACAGCTGGAATCAAATGCAACATTGAAACCACCAACAGTAATATCTGGCAGATTGGGATGGGTCGCTGTGATACAAAACGGAACTAGAGGATTACATATTTCAGGACCACATGAAGGGATAGTAACTTGTTCTGCTACAACGTCTCCATCAGTTGATTCTTCAGTATTGAGATTTTTTAACGCTTCTAAAATTTGTGGACGCCTCTCTCCATCCACATTTATAAAGTATGCATCGCCCTCTTTTAAATTTTGTATATCTTCGATTTTGATTAAATCCATTTATTTCTCTCCTTGGTAAAGTTTTAAAGTACAATGTATTGTATTAAAAAAGTAGAACTACGCTTGGACATCTTTACCTATTCATTAAAAAGGGATAATAAATGGTGAAAAAATCTAATAACTCAACGATCTAGATGAGTGGAAAGATATCACCCAGAACATCAAGGCACATATTGTTGTAATTGATATGCCATTATTGGATACACGGAAATACAATGACAAAATCGGTTCTTTTGTAGCTGACCTAGTTTTGCAAGTGTTATCATGGGTTGCTGAAGAAGAGAGAGCAAAGATTAAAACTCGACAAGCTGAAGGTATAGCATCTGCAAAGGCACAGGGTAAGCACCCAGGAAGAGCTAAAACATCTATAACATCTGAATTTGAGCAGGCTTATAAGCGATGGAAAACAGGAGATATCACTGCGGTTGAAGCTATGAAGAAATCCAATATGACCAAGGCTACATTCTATCGCAAGGTTAAGGAATATGAAGCAAGCTAAGGAGACTCTTAAAGGGGTCTCTTTCTTTATGGTGAGGATATGGGGGCGGTAATTCCCACAAATCACCTAAGGTTTTTATGAGGAATAAGAGGATGTAGGTGTAAATCTGCACGACGTTTTTTTTGAGTGCTGATAAATGAAAAGACATTTCAAGGCCTGGTTATTAAGCCTTGAGATGTCTTTTTTTAGGTTTTATTTAGATTTTTTTAGGCTTATTTCAATGCGCAAAATAACAGCTAATACCGCACCAAATAATAGTATTCCTAAAAAATATAGAATGTAATTTGAATGGAATAGTAGCTGATGTTTCAAATTTACCTGCTTTTCAGGTTCTTTTCCAGACCCAAGAATGTTGAGGTCTTCTGTTGCATCAGAAAGGAAAGTTGTTCGTTCACATAACCCTGTTTCAAAATGATTCTTTTCTCCATAGGCGTATACAAGATAGTTTTCCCCTTCAATAAATTCCATCCCACATCCTGCTGAGTCAGTTGCAGTTTTGAGCATAATTTGAGACTGTGAAGGACCCTTCCAGATTTGATCGACTTCAATTAAGGCGGTTTTCACTGTGTCTGTTTCTTTCATTTTGATAACTTTCCCTGAAAAGATAGCTGCCTTGTTTTTTAATTCAGATTGAACGGAAGCAGGCTGTGCACAAGAACAAGCGTAACTTTTTTCTTCATTACTTATATAAACTCCAATAAAAAGCATCAAGCATAATATATATTTTATTTTCAATTTAACTGACCCCCTTTTCAAATCATAGTCGCAATTATTTGTAAAAATGTTACTAAAAGGCGGCGAAAACAAAGGACAAACGCCTGGCATATAGTATGGGTGAATGAATTGAGAAGGGAGCCAGAAAATGAATTACTATGATATTCCATATCCATATCAAATGTATAATCAGTACCGACTGTCCTCAACAGATGAATTAAATGAAGGATTGTATAAATGGGTGAAAGTAACTTTTACAAATGGTACGGAAAAAGAAGTCTTTATTTTTTACTTAGATAAACCATCAGGTGCCGTTTTCATGTTATCTTTTCCGGCATTAACAACTAGTCAAGTGAATGTAAACGATATAAAAAGCTTGGAAGTCTTAAACGAACCTCCTAAATTTGAAGAGGAAGAAGCAGCAGCGCCTGAATCGGAAGGACAAAATGGTGACGGCGGGCAGGAAGAACAAGAACAGCCAGATCCTTTCGAGCAAGCAGGTCAAGGCAGCGGCGGAGAGCCAGGTTCAGGATCGGGAACTGCAGGCGGCCAGGGAAGCACGTTCGGTCAAATGCCGGGAAGCGGTCAGAATGGCGGAATGCAGGGCGGCCAGGAAAGTCCGTTCGGTCAAATGCCGGGAAGCGGTCAGAATGGCGGAATGCAGGGCGGCCAAGGAAGTCCGTTTGGTCAAATGTCGGGAAGCGGTCAGAATGGCGGAATGCAGGGAGGCCAAGGAAGTCCGTTTGGTCAAATGCCGGGCAGCGGTCAGAATGGCGGAATGCAGGGCGGCCAGGAAAATCCGTTCGGCCAAATGCCGGGAAGCGGTCAGAATGGCGGAATGCAGGAAGGCCAGGGAAGTCCGTTCGGCCAGATGCCGGGAAGCGGTCAGAATGGCGGAATGCAGGGAGGCCAGGGAAGTCCGTTCGGTCAAATGCCGGGAAGCGATCAAAGCGGCATGCCGTTTGGCGGTCAGAGATATCAGCATCCTAATCATCCGGTGTTTTACAATCCATATAGCTACTATTGGCAGCAGTAGTTTTGCGAATATAGCTTCTATTTAGGCGAATATACAAGGATATTAAGCGAATAAAAGAATAAGCTTATACGAAGGATTTCTGCACGGAATACCGTTATTAGGGATGGAGATTTTCCCATAAAAAAGAGGAAAAGCAAATGGCTTTTCCTCAAAAAGTGATTATTTTTCAAACAAGCTTGTGCTGTGAAGCGGCTGAACACGCGCTTTTGGATCCATGTAGGCCTTTGCATTGTTAACGGCTGTTGGAGCTTCGCCAAATCCGCTGGCAATCAGTTTTACTTTGCCCTCGTATGTGCAGATATCTCCTGCAGCGTAAATGCCTGGGATATTTGTTTCCATTTTGCTGTTTACGACAATTGAGTTTTTCTCAATTTCAAGACCCCAGTTTTTGATTGGGCCAAGAGATGAAACAAAGCCGAAGTTGACGATGACAGAATCAACTTCGATAACTTCCTTGTGATCGCCTTTTACTTCTTCTAAGACGACTTGCTCAATTTTACCTTCACCAGTTAATTCTTTTGGAATGTATGGGGTGAGCACTTGTACTTTTGAGTTGTTCAAGTTTTCAACACTGTGCTCATGAGCACGGAATTTATCTCTTCTGTGCACAAGTGTCACTTTTTCAGCAATTGGTTCAAGCATAAGTGACCAGTCAACAGCAGAATCTCCGCCGCCGCAAACAAGAACTCGTTGATCTGCAAATTGATTTAAGTCGTCAATGAAGTAATGAAGGTTGCTTTTTTCAAAAGAAGCAGCTTCTTCAAGTTCAATTTTGCGAGGCTGAAATGCTCCATTGCCTGCAGTGATAACAATCGTTTTAGAATAATGCACTTCTTGATCTGTCGTTAATTTGAAGATGCCGTCAGCTTGTTTTTCAACTGTATCTACGGCTTGTTCCAAACATATAGTAGGATCAAACTGCGCCATCTGTTCTTTAAGGTTATTCACTAACTCCTGAGCGCGAACTTTTGGAAATCCTGCAACATCGTATATGTATTTTTCAGGATATAAGGCAGAAAGCTGGCCGCCGAGCTGAGGTAAGCTTTCGATGATTTTTACTGAAGCCTGACGCATGCCGCCGTAAAAAGCTGTAAACAGCCCCACTGGTCCGCCGCCGATGATCGTTATATCGTATACTTTTGTGTCTTCCTTCACAAATATCCCCTCACTTGTAATTGATAATAGTTCTTAATTATAACATATCATATCTCTTTAATCTTTTCATCTGGTAATTGATTAAAGAAATGTGTGATTGTCAGATGAATATGATTATTATAGAGAATGTTTTTATTTTTGTAAAATTCTTAACGTTTTTAATCCTTTAATTTAGTCTTGAAAAAAATATAGCAAATGCTATTATGGAATATAGGCATTATTTATATTCTACTTAATTACAAGCAGTGCATTATTTTGAAAAGTTAAGTGAAGATTTTCACATACTTTTTTATGCAAAACAAAATAAAATGCGGTGAAGTAGCGGAAGATAAGCAAAATAGAACTTATCTGATACTTTACAGCAAAATTCAGAAAAAAAGGTGGATGTGATTCGGTTGAGAAAGCCCAAAATAGTAGTTTTAGGTGCAGGTTACGGCGGATTAATGGCAGTTACTCGTCTTCAAAAAGCGATTGGTGTAAACGAAGCAGATCTTACATTAGTTAACAAAAATGATTACCACTATGAAACAACATGGCTTCATGAAGCGTCAGCAGGTACATTGCATCATGATAAAGCAAGATATCAAGTAAAAGATGTTATTGATAACAGCCGTGTGAAATTTGTGAAAGATACAGTTGTTTCTATCAATAAAGATGAAAAGAAAATCGTCCTTTCAAATGGCGAGCTTGAGTATGATTACCTTGTAATTTCTCTTGGATCAAATCCTGAAACATTCGGAATCAAAGGGTTGAAAGAGTATGCTTTCGGCATTACAAATATCAATTCAGCACGCCAATTGCGCGAGCATATCGAATATCAATTTGCTACTTACAATACAGAAGAAGTTAAACGCGATCAGCGTTTAGCGATCGTTGTGGGCGGAGCCGGCTTCACTGGCATCGAGTTCCTTGGCGAGCTTGCTAATCGTGTTCCAGAGCTTTGCCGCGAGTATGACATTGACCATAAGAAAGTGCGCATTATCTGTGTAGAAGCTGCACCAACAGCTCTTCCTGGATTTGATCCTGAATTAGTAGAGTATGCTGTAAACCATTTAGAGCACAAAGGTGTCGAGTTTAAAATTGGCACAGCGATCAAAGAATGCGTAGAAGACGGCATTATTGTTGCAAAAGATGATGTGATGGAAGAACTTAAAGCTGATACAGTAGTATGGGCTGCAGGTGTTCGCGGAAACAGCATCGTTGAAGAAGCAGGCTTCGAAAACATGCGCGGACGTGTAAAAGTTGACTCTTACTTAAGAGCTCCAGGTCACGAAGATGTCTTCATCATTGGCGACTGTTCATTAGTCATCAACGAAGAAATCAATCGTCCATATCCTCCAACAGCTCAAATTGCTATGCAGCAAGGTATCACAGCGGCTAAAAATATTGCAGTAGCTGTTCGCGATCAAGGTGAAATGGAAGAATTCAAACCAGACATCAAAGGTACAGTTGCTTCACTTGGCGAAAATGATGCTGTAGGTATGGTTTTTGGCAAGAAAGTAATGGGAACAAAAGCGTCATTCATGAAGAAAATGATTGATAACCGGGCCCTCTTAATGGTTGGCGGTGCAGGGTTAGTCGTTAAAAAAGGTAAATTTAAATTTTTCTAAAATCAGAGTAAAATAAAAGACAAGAGCGATAAGCTTTTGTCTTTTTTTAGTTTAAAGTTTTACTCAGTATATAGGTCTAGCGGAAGCGCCGGACTTCTGACAAGGAATATTCAATATCAGATCTTTCACTAAGGCGCGTGTGCTTTTGTGATAAAAAGGGAGAGATTACCGTGTCAAATAAAAGAGGGAATGTATGGATTGCCGTTTCGGGTGTAGTAGAAAATGGGAATGGTGACTGGCTCGTCGTAAAAAAGAAGTATGGCGGACTAAAAGGAAAATGGTCATTTCCTGCAGGATTCGTCGATGAAGGAGAAACACTGGATGAAGCGATTGTCCGTGAAATCCTCGAAGAAACAGGAATTGAAGCAGAGGTTCAAGGTGTCATTGGCATTCGTTCAGGTGTGATACAAGATAAAATAAGCGATAATATGATTATTTTTAAATTAAAAGCACACACTTCGAGGGTTATTGTTCAAGAAGCAGAGCTATTTGAGGCGGCCTTCATTTCTCCTGAATTACTGAAGAATGATGAGAATTCCTCCTTGCTGCTGCAGTCTTTTGCAGAAGAAGCATTTGAAAAAATACTCTTTAAAATAGACGGTCTTAACCCTGGAGAACAGTTTGGATATACAGCATATCGTATATTTTTATAATTTTCAAAATAATAAGAAAAATTGAGATAATAGAAGATAAAGCTTGATGTATTCGCTTACATCAACAATCTCGTCAGATTTTCTGCCTTTATCCTTTACAAAGAACCTGATATAGTATCTTCAACATCTAAAAAGAGCATCTTTATATAGGGGGAAAAGAGATGATGAAGACATCTGCTATCGAAAAGAAAGAATGTCCATATTGTTCAGGCAAAGGTTATTTCCAGCTGCTTCTCGGCGGTTCTGAGACGTGCGATTGCTGCCATGGAACAGGGAAGAAGTCGTCATAAATCGTTCAATGTTTTTAAGATTGACTGGCTATCGCTAGTTCAGTACACTTAAATAGGTGTACTGGAGGTGATAGACATGTTTTTACCTGTATTGGTCATATCAATGCTTTTATTCTTTGTTTTATTTTTTGGAATCGGTTTCTTGCTGAACATGCTCCTTCGCATGTCTTGGATCATGGCTATTATCTATCCGATCGTTTGTATTTTGATTGTAGATAAGGTGAAGGTGTCACAATACTTTACCTCACCAGGATCTTCTTTTTCTGCTTTAGGAGAGCGTATTCTATCTCTCGCTTTGGCAGATATCTTAATATTAGTATGCGGTTTTATAGGAGCCATCGTATCAGGCGTTGTTATTAAAATGCTTCGCAAAAGAGGATATCAAATGTTTTAAAAAGGGTGATCTGTACATGGTGTACAGGTCTTTTTATTTTGCTTAAAAAACGCCTATCACTAAAACTTGTAAAATATGGATTCCGCTCCATCTTGAATATTTCGTTTGAATTTTGGAAACGATTATTGATGTGAGAGGAGTGAACAGATCGTAAATGGATAGGATGAAAACATGGTCAAGGCGATTATTAATGACTCTTTTGTTCATAATAGCGCTTGTGACCACTTTAAAAGCTTTTTCAGGTGTGGAGGCAAAGGATTTGTCAACTATGGCTGGATGGAATGAAGCGGGAATGGATTCTGCGAACCATCCGTACAAGCTGACAGGACTTATTTTCAAGGTCATTCACAATGAAAAAAGTGTTGCAACTTCTATCTCTGCAAGCGGCGAAACCGTAAATAAGGAATTGGCGCTTGAAGATGAAATTGACTGGTCACAGTACCCAAAGAAAGAAGTAACAGCTACCGGATATACAGCAGGCTATGAATCCACAGGGAAATATCCTGAGCATCCGGAATACGGCATTACGTATTCGGGTGTAAAAGTGAAAAGAGACTTGTACTCAACTGTAGCAGCTGATTTAAATGTGTTTCCAATCGGAACCATATTATTTATTCCTGGATATGGCTTCGGTGTTGTGGCAGACAAAGGAGGAGCAATTAAGGGGAATAAGCTGGATCTTTATTATGATACCGTTGATGATGTATTTAATAGCTGGGGCAAAAAAACACTAGACATATATATCGTTCAAAAAGGAAATGGGCGATTGACTGAAAATGAATTGACGAATTTAAACGAGAATAAAACGATGCAGGCATTTCGTCAAAAATACATGAAGCCAAAAACGAAAAGTTAATAAGCGACAGCAAGATTGCTGTGGGAATTCCATAGCTCTTTTTTGTGTGAAAGTCATAGGATAAATCCTAAAAAGTCACTTAATTTAGGAACCTGCCCCAAATACGAAAAGCTCAGGTTTCATAACCTGAGCTTTTCTATCTTTTTTCGAAATAGAGTTCGTTATTTCTGCTAAAGAGAGTATATGGGGCATCAAAGAGCACCTATTTCATTGAGTACATTAATTCATCTTTTTCATCAACCTGTGAATGGTGTTCTGGATGAAGTATGGCAGCCAGTTTAGCAAGACCCGCTAAAAGACGGGGGGAAGGTCTGCAATAGAGCTGTTCTTCAAGCAAATGAATTCTGTTTTCTATTACTGCTGTGATGCTTTCTGAAGATGCACGCTTAAGTACGTGCTGGGCCTTCATTCTGCTTTGTTTGACACCAACCCAGGCGAGGCAAATATGATCTGGATTTCTGCGTGCAACGTCGTCCCAGTCAGTTTGTACACTGGCAAGCTCCACATCGCTGAAAATGTTGCGTCCGCCTGCTAATTCACACATTTCAGTCAGCCAGTTCACTTTACCTGGCGTGAAGATTGGATTAGGCCACCATTCAAAATAAACGGAGGGGTAATCTGTCAGTTCAGCTGATTTTTCTTTGTAAGAATCGATAATCTGATGATAGCGTGCAGCAACTTCCTGTGCTTCTTTTTCTTTGCCGACTGCGATGCCAACTGTTATTAGGTCATTGCCTATATCTTTAAAAGACTGCGGATTTAAAACGAGATGCGGAATCTTTCTTTTTTTTAGTTCTTCTACGTTTTTTTCCATACCAGGAACGCTTAATGAGGCAAGGACGAGGTCTGGCTCCATTTGCTCCACCAGATTCATATCAATGGATAAGTCAGGTCCTAAACGCGGTAGGCCGTTCACCTGCTGCGGCCAGTCTGAAAAGTCATCAACCGCAATTAGCTCATCAGTAAGACCCAAATATGCTGCTAGCTCCGTATTGCTTGGACAAATAGATATAAGTCTCATATCACTCACTCCTCTACAGGATGATAAGGTAATGTAAAAACAAGGTTAATAAAATCCCTGTTAATCCTCCAAAAAATACTTCGATGGGCTGATGTCCCAAAAGCTCCTTCAATTTCTTTTGTTTTTCTTTTTCTTCTTGCTGCGGCCATGATTTTGCCTCACCGACAAATGTATTAAAATCAGTGACGAGTTTATTTAAAACAGTGGCCTGTTCCCCGGCGTGTCTTCGCACTCCCGTAGCATCAAACATCGTAATGATGGCAAATACCGCTGATACTGCAAAAAGGGATGAGGTAAGCCCATTATCAAGCGCTACTCCGGTTGCAAGTGCGGTGACTGCTGCTGAATGGGAGCTTGGCATTCCTCCTGTGCTCGTAATAAGCGTCCAATCAACTTTGCGTGTTATCGCATAAGTGATCGGGACTTTAACAAACTGTGCGAAGAAAATAGCTGCCAAAGAAGCAAGTAAAGGGAAGTTCAGAAATAGCTCCATGAAGTCGGACATCCTTTCAGTTCAAAAATGAAATCTTTGTTACATTATAAATCAATTTGTTCCCCTTGTAAGGGTATAGTTCCATTCAATCAGGTCCTTATCCTCTATCATTTGTTCAAATAGTATAAAAACATTTTCTCCTTTGATACAATGAAGTCAGTGAGAGGGGTGCCGGATCATGTCTCTTTATCCAATGGAATATTACGAATTTTTCGTTCATTTTAATGAAGGCGATTATTATACTTGTCATGATTTGCTTGAAATAATCTGGCTGACAGAAAAGGATAACTTGTTTTTAAAAGGCCTTCTGCAAATGACAGTTGCTATTTATCATTATGAATATGGCAATATTAAAGGAGCAAGGCTTATGATGCAAGCTGGACACTCATACATACAAAGTTACCGTCCATTCCATTGGGGAGTAGACCTTGAAAAAGTAAATGCATTCATTGAAGAATGTTTAGCGATTATTCCTGCCGGCATTCAGTCTGTTTCATTTGAAAAAGTGGGACAATTGCCTAAATTGCCTGCTCTATTTCTATACCTTAAAGAGGAGCAGGGGTAGCCTGAAGTGCGATAAAATTTAATGGAGGTGTGTTTTCATGTTTCATATTCAATCGAATGTAAAATGGAGCGAAGAAACAATTATTTTTGGATTGTTTCAAAAGTCAAGTCCGTTTGAAGGTCCTATCGCTGAACTTGATCAGCTGCTAGAAGGCCAAATTACGGCACTAGTAAAAGACGGAGATATTTCTGCCAAAAAGAAAGAAATCTCAAAAGTACATACGTTAGGGAAAATCGGCTCGAAACGGGTATATTTTGCCGGTCTCGGTAAAGAAAAAGAATACGACTTCGATACAGCAAGAGAATCGTTTGCGAAGCTTTTTAAAACAATGCAAAAAGCTAAAATTCAATCATTCACCATCGCACTTGATACATTTACCGGAGAAAATGTTCATTTCAATGAAGCGGCTCATGCTTTAGCTGAAGTGCTGCCACTCGCTACATATAAAATCCAGGATTATAAACAGAAATCAAATGAACCTGAACGAAACATCAATCAGGTCACAATTATTTCAAGTGCAGATGAAGCTGAAATCCGTTCTAGTCTGACAGTCGGGTCTGCATTTGGAGAGGGAACAAATTCAGCAAGAACACTTGTGAATATGCCAGGCAATATTTTGACAGCAACAGAACTTGCTAAATACTCAGTGGATGTGGCTCAAAAATATGGCTTTGAATATGAAGTGCTTGAAAAAGAAGACATGGAGAAGCTTGGCATGGGTGGACTGCTCGCTGTTAATAAAGGATCCGAAGAGCCCCCAAAAATGATTGTGCTAAAATATCAGGGCAAGGAAGAATGGACAGATGTCATTGGCTTAGTAGGAAAAGGAATTACATTTGATACAGGCGGATACTCCATCAAGCCAAAAGACGGCATTGTCGGCATGAAATCAGATATGGGCGGCGCAGCAGCAGTTCTCGGAGCAATGGAGATCATTGGCCAGTTAAAACCTGAGCAAAACGTTCTTGCTGTGATTCCATCAACTGACAACATGATTAGCGGGAACGCCTTCAAACCGGACGATGTTATTGTTTCTCTAAGCGGGAAAACAATTGAAGTGTTAAATACAGATGCTGAAGGACGCTTAGTGCTGGCAGATGGAATCACATATGCTAAGCATCATGGAGCTAATTATTTAGTAGATGTCGCGACACTTACTGGAGGTGTCATTATTGCCCTTGGCACTCATACAACCGGAGCAATGACGAATAATGAGGCGTTATTCGAACAAGTATTGGAGGCTTCGCATGAATGTGGAGAGCCAATCTGGAGATTGCCGATCACGAAAAAAGACATTGAAAAAGTGCGCGGCAGCAAAATGGCCGACTTAAACAATTCACCAGGACGAGAAGGCCACGCCATCATGGCAGGAACCTTTATCGGCGAGTTTACAGATGGCACGCCATGGGTTCACTTAGATATCGCAGGAACAGCTACAACTTCAAAAGCAGATGATCTTGGACCAACCGGCGGAACAGGTGTAATGGCTCGTACACTGGCAGCGTTTGTTGAACGGTTTGAGGTTTGATTTTATTGAGAGGCACTGACTAAAGTGCCTTTTTTTGTGGTGGTGTATCTAAGATGAGTGTTGTCGGCACGGATAATAGGACAGCTGTTCCGGCTGATATAACCTGGGTTCCGGATTATAAGAAAGCCCCAGCAGACTATAAAACATGTTTTCCGGATAATAATTCCGAAAACATCTATTCTGGACAGCCCCCGTGGGTGAAAATGTGTGATTTCCCTTGTTTTGGTGAGGTCAAATGGACAAGTGCATTTCACATTACCGGTTAAGAAAGGAATAGACAGCATGGGCAAATTCATCTTAGAGGAATAGAAGCTATGCAAATCCTTTAGTCTGCTAATATAATAAAATTTTATGATTGACACTAAAAAAAGAAGTATGTTATTTTAGTTCTATTGATATTTTATTTCTCTAATACATTAGCATGTTAAAGTATTTGGATTCCGGAGGTTATATAGATGAATGCAGTTATTCTGGCTGTTCTAGTTATGCTTGTTTTAAGTTTGCTGCGGGTGAATGTCGTATTTGCTCTCGTAGCTGGAGCTCTTGTTGGAGGGTTAGCAGGCGGATTGGATTTAAAGACAACAATAGAGACGTTTACCGGCGGCCTTGGCGGGAACGCGACAGTCGCATTAAGTTATGCGCTTCTGGGCGCTTTTGCTGTAGCCTTATCAAAAACAGGTTTGCCTGATGCGATGGTTGAAGGAGCCATCAAGTTAGTTGGAAAAGAGGGGGAAGAGAAAAGAAAATCTCTTTCAAAAGTTCTAATTCTAATGATTATCTTGATTATTTCTATATTTTCTCAAAATGTTGTACCGGTTCATATCGCATTTATACCAGTATTAATTCCACCTTTATTAAAGGTGTTAAATCAATTGCAGCTAGATCGCCGTTTAATTGCAGTTGTGATTTCTTTCGGGTTAATTACCCCATATATGCTATTGCCTGTTGGTTTCGGAGCTATTTTCCATGATATTCTTCAGAAGAATATGGCAGCAGGCGGATTGACTGTGAGTCTTAAGGATATTCCACAAGCGATGCTGATTCCTTCTGCAGGAATGGTTGTCGGTTTAGTCGTTGCGTTTTTTACGTACAGAAGAAAACGGATGTATGAGACAAAAGATATTGCGGGACAAGTAGCTGCAGTGTACACGAAAAAAAGTGTTTCTTTCGCCATACTTGCCATTGTTGTTTCACTAAGTGTTCAATTATTTCTCTCACAGGCATTAGAAGTTGAAGGCATGATTTTCGGAGCTTTGGCCGGAATAATTGTGCTTTATGCAACAGGATCAATGAAATGGAATGAAGCGGATCAGCTTTTAACGACTGGAATGAGAATGATGGCATTCATTGGATTTGTGATGCTGGCTGCATCAGGATTTGCATCAGTCATGCAAGCAACGGGTCATATTGAAACATTGGTCAAAACGTCTGCTGAAATAGTTGGAGGCAATCAGTCGCTTGCAGCAATTTTAATGCTGCTTGTAGGTTTACTTGTTACAATGGGGATCGGTTCTTCGTTCTCAACGGTGCCGATCATTGCCACTATTTTTGTTCCGCTTTGCCTTGAGCTTGGTTTTAGCCCTATGGCAACCATTGCGCTAGTTGGTACAGCAGGAGCACTCGGTGATGCAGGTTCCCCTGCATCTGACAGCACTCTTGGACCAACGTCTGGTTTGAATGCTGATGGAGAGCACAATCACATTTGGGATACTTGTGTACCTACATTCCTGCATTACAACATTCCGTTAGTTATATTCGGATGGATTGCTGCTATTGTGCTTTAAAATGGAAAGGCCGATCTTTGGATAGATCGGCCTTTTCCTTTTTTACATTTATTTTGAATTAATTTGAAAACCGCGTGAATTAATTTGAAAAGACCGTGAATTAATTCGTATTAGCTGCAAAAGTGCCTGGCAGTTTGTTCCTGGAAGTAAAAAAGAAAACCGGCTCATTGGCCGGCTTCCACACTTTTTTTCGTGCTGTTTAGCTATGGTGGTCTTGCTTTTTTCCTATTTCAATCTCTCCAGTAACTCCTCATCATCCATTTCAAGGATTGTTTCTATTAGCTCTGGCTGTTTAGATAAAATGGTTTTCTCATATGTTTCGCGCTCTTTTTCACTTAAGAAATAACGCTTCATTTGCAAGACTGTCATGAAAGTTCACCTCTTTTGCAAGATTTCAGTTTAGTATTTTCAAAATATGGAATCTTTTATACATGAAATCTATCATCCTGTAAGATTTTATCGAATTTTGTCTAGTTATGCAACAATCTTCAGCTGAGAAGGAGTTGGAAATAGTCAAATCGAATTACTTATTATAAAAAATAAGGGGTGCTGTAAATGAACTGGATGAAACAGCATAAAATACTTACAGGAGCTATTTTTATTTTGGCATGCTGTGCGGGCATCACTTTTTTAATCTTGAACGATATGATCTTGCAAAAGCCAGTGCAAACAGAGGAGCAGGTCAGCAAAGTAATAAATGAGAGTGCTGATAAACTGAATGAAGTCGATCTCAGTAAAAATCCATTTCAGGATGGAATGGATACAATCAGTGAAGATCAGATCCAAAAATACCTGCATGGAATGTCCCATCAGAAGGTTGAAGCAAAAGACAAATGGAGTCACTATGAAATAACAGAAGAAAGAATTCTATATTTAATAAAACAAATAGAGAGCGACGCTGATATCGAACATTCGGATTTATATTTGGATATTTTAAGCAGGTGGCTAAAAAATGATTTTTCCCGTGCCGATAAGGATCATAATGCGATTTGGAGCCTTCAGGGAGGGACGATCGGAAAAGCAACTGGGATATTGTCTGAGGAAGAGGAAATGCAGTATCTTACTGAAAATGAGGACAAAATAAAATAAAACACATGAGAGATCTCATGTGTTTTTCCTTGTGGATATTGAAATAAGGTTATCAGTGTCCGGCTCTGGCGCCCTAGCTCATTTTAATAAAGGCAATTGCCCAAGAAGGCAAAAAGCGCCTTCTCCGGTTAATTGACATTTGATCTCCAATGAGTCAATTAACCACCTTGATCAATTCCTAATTTCTTCGCGGGCTGACCAAGCCGCCTGCGATTTTGTTCTTGTATTAAGCGACGCGATGCTTGCTGAGATTAGTTGCTTTGTGAACTGCATTATAAACGCGGGGAGCAATGACGGCTCCAATGGCTGTGAAAATGACATCTTTCACGATGAACCATGTCATCACAACCCAAGCGGCAGAATAGCTCATATCAACATTCAGCCAATAATTCAGTGCAGCGTACATATATGTCGTTCCGATGATATAGATAAGTGCAATTCCAACAAATGATGAAACAAAGAATACAGGCAAAGTTGGTTTTTTGCTTGCTTCTACTATTTTTCCAACCACATAAGCTGCAGCGATATAGGATAAAATAAATCCGCCAGTGCTTCCGAAAATAACCCCAATGCCTCCGCTGAACTGAGCGAATACAGGTGCACCTGCAATTCCAACCAGTGCATAAACAGTCATTGATAAAGCACCGAGCCTGCTTCCAAGCAATAAACCTGCTAAAATACAGAAAAAGGGCTGCATGGATAAAGGAACAGTACCAACCGTTAAAAACGAAGTCAAATTGGCGCCAATTGCCATTAAAGCTGCAAACATCCCAACAAGTGCTAAATCATAAGCTCTTAATTTGTTTTTCATTCTATCATCCCCCATAGATGCTATGTATCTTTCTATAAAAAGAGTACTGAATCGAAAGAGATATGTCAACTTGATTTTTTATCAGTTAACTAAAAGGGAGTGAAGGGATGTATTTTGGTAAGGTTAAAAGCAAAGGTGACCCAAATCGTGTTCCGCCCAACCAGCATGTAACAACTAAGTTTCCAGTTCTTCATGCAGGAAATGTTCCTTATTATGATTTAAGCAAGTGGGATCTGCAGGTTTTTGGGCTGCTGAATCATCCAAAAAGGTTTACGTTTGAAGACTTGATGTCGATGCCGCAAATCGAGCAGGGAAATGATATTCATTGCGTCACCGGCTGGTCAAAGCTTGATAATGTATGGAAGGGAATCAGCACACGTCAGCTTGTGCAGGACTTAGGTTTACATGAAAACGCAAAGTTTTGCATCTTGCATGCAGAAGAAGGCTGGACAACAAACTTGCCTATTGAAGATTTCCTTCGTGAAACAAGCTTGCTTGCCCACTCCCATAATGGGGAGCCGTTAACACCTGAGCACGGTTTTCCATTCAGAGCTGTCTTTCCTCATTTGTATTTCTGGAAAAGTGCAAAATGGGTACGTGCGATCCAATTTACAGAGTATAATCATCCTGGATTTTGGGAACGAAATGGGTATCACATGAAGGGGGATCCATGGAAAGAAGAACGTTTTACGTGGGATTAAGGAATGCACCAATCTGCTTGGTGTATTTTTTTGTGAGAAAACTTGAAAAGGAAAACACCGCTAGAACAGCGCCGTCGAAAAATGAGGAAAATCCGATGGGCGCGATTTATCATCTTCGTCTATAATTAGGAGGTTGTCTATTTCTCACAAATGTTCGGAGTGACTTATAAATGTATTTCATCTTGCTTGTTCTCGTTTCACTCATACCGCTAATGCTTGGAATGATCATTTATATGAACGAAAAAACCATCCTATCAAGAGCGATCGTCTATTTTTTGATTATGCTTTTCATTTGGCAAATCGATGTTGCTCTTTTATATGGGACAAACTTATTTTCAATCGAAACAGCAGAAATGTTATTTAAAATTGGCCGTTTTGGTTCGATTATGATTATGCCGATCTTATTTTATTTCATGTATTTAATGATAACGGTCAAAGAAAATGGGGCAAAGAGAAAAGCGTGGTTCCGTTTTATTAACATAAAAACACTTTATATCTTAGTCTTATACAGTTTGCTTGTTTTCGCCATAAATTTATCCTCTTATGGAGTATCAGGCTTGAAAGTAATGGAACATGATTTTTATCCAAATCATTATTATCCCATTTTCGGTTCTTTTAACTGGACGTATTACTTGAATGTCATTTTTATTTTCTTTAACATCATTCTGCTTATTAATGTTTCGAAGCAGCTGGAAAATAAGTATTTGAAATCCTTCAGTATTTTTTTCTGTACTTCAATCCTTTTTGTCTTCGTAAACGGCATTTTATCAGGCTATAGGGTGATGCCTCTTTTTCTTTCAAGCTTTGGTTCTGTTCTATCAACGATGATTATCTTTATGGCTTATTTCATTATGCATTCAAAAAGAATTCAATATATGAACCGCGATTTGAGGGAGCAAAAGGATTTTCTCCATAAGGTAATGGATTTGAACCCAAGCTATATTTATGTAAAAAATCATGAGCTGAAATTCGTGCTTGTTAACAAGGCTATGTCCACTTTGTACGGAAAAGAAGTGTCTGAACTAATCGGAAAGGTTGACTCAGACTTTAATGATCAGCCTGATCAAATTAAAAAAATCCGTGATGAAGAGCTGCGAATTTTGGCATGGGAAATGGAAAAATGGGCTGAACCTGAACTTGCCATCGATTCATCCGGGAATACACGCTGGATTGAAGTAACCAAAATACCAGTAAGATTAGAGGGAGAAACCTATATTCTTTGTATCGGAAATGATGTTACTCAAAAGAAAAGAGATGCAGAGGTGATTTTGAAATCTGAAAAAATGAGTGTAGTCGGAGAATTGGCTGCAAGCATCGCTCATGAAATCCGTAATCCGCTCACATCGATTAAAGGCTTTGTGCAAATTCTGCAGGAGGATGAGGGGAACCGGTCTAATCGGGAACATTTAAGAGTGATGTCAGAAGAAATTGACCGGATCAATGAGGTAGTCGGAGAACTGCTGCTGATTGCGAAACCTCAAGTAGAAAATGTGGTATCAGTTGATCTTCAAAGTGTTTTAGAAGATGTGATGACACTGATGAAAAGCAGCGCTGTTCATCATAACGCTATACTTAAGCTAGAAAAGACAGATGGCTTATTTAAAGTGAATGGCAATAAAAATCACTTAAAGCAAGTATTTATTAACTTGATAAAAAACGCGATTGAGTCCATGCCTGAGGGAGGTACGGTGCATACTAAAATCGATCGGAAAGCAGATGGATCCATTTGCATCTCGATTGCGGACCAGGGCATTGGTTTAAGGAAAGAGCGAATCGAAAAGCTCGGAGAACCTTTTTATACGACAAAGGATAAAGGGACAGGTCTTGGTTTAACCGTTTGCTATAAAATTATCCGTGAAGAGCACAGCGGGGAAATTAAGTTTGATAGCGAGGAAGGACGCGGAACGACTGTTCAAGTCATCCTTCCTTAGGGAAAATGTAAACCCTAGGCTAGGCCGGGTTCCATTAAGCTTTCAGCGAAATAATAAATAACTCTTCCGAGGTGCTAAAATATATTTTGTTTGCCAACATATATCTTAGCAATCTCATCCGAATGGTGCCCTGGAAACGGTAAAAAGCGAAATCCAGGTCCCCATACGATCAGAATGGTGCCCTGGAAACCGGAAAAAGCGAAATCCAGGTACTCATTCATATATCGATCGATTAATTTAGAAAAAAAATCTAGAGTTATCCGTTTGCTGCTTTTGTTTTTTGCTTAAAGGCATTCGTTCCAATGACACCGGCAATGATAAAAAACGCACCAACCCAATGATAGGGATAAATTTTTTCATTTAAAATAAGTGCACCAGCAATTATGGAAATAACGGTTGATAGATTAGCAAACACACTCATTTGTGAAGCAGGGATTTTTGAAAGGACATAGTTTGATAAAAAAGAGGTTAACAGTGTCGCTAAAACTCCTAAATAGAACGTGAATAATAGAAATGATGTGTTTGTCCATAACGAGATATATTGAACGAAATCGCCTGCTGCAAGATGCTGGATGATGGCGTAAAGGTTAAAGAAGATAAAACCGAATGTCACCATGATAAAGCTCAGCTGCAGCGGCGAGTAAGAAACAGACAGAAATCTTGCCATTACTGTATATCCGGCGATCGATAAACAGGCAATAAATAATAAGAAAAATCCAAGCATGCTGTTAAATTCGATGCTAGCGCCTTTCATAATGAAGATATAAACGACCCCGAAAATGGACATAAAAATAAAGAGAATTTGTACAATCGTTGTTTTCTCTTTTAAAAAGACAGAAGCCAGCACAGCGATTAATATTGGGGCAAAAGCCATTAATATGCCGCCTTCAGCTGAAGACGTGTATAAAAGGCCGAACGCTTGAAAGCTAAAAAACATCGTCGGATAAAAGAGAGCGAGCAAAAGAAGATAAACAAAGGATTTGCCATTGTTTTTGAAGGACGGAAGTTTAATAGGCACAAAGAATTGCAGGATAAGCAAGACAAGAAAAGCAAGTGTAAATCGGTAGGATAATGTATCAGCCGGCGATGCATCCTCTAGTGCGAGCTTTGTAAATAAAAAGGAGAGTCCAACGATAGAAGCATTCAATAAAGCGCCAAGATAAGGGAGTACCTGTTCTGACTTCATCTCTCATTCCTCTTTTCTTATATCATATGTTCACCTTATCATGTTTTCTGGAATAGGGAAAAAGGTTGTATGATGAAATTTCCAATTATCAAGATGAGCTTGAGCAATCCTTGAGGGGTTTTAATATAGGATATGCTACTATAGTAACTATCTTGAATTAAAGAGGTGTTCATATGAAAATTGAAGTTTGGTCAGACTTTGTCTGTCCATTTTGTTATATAGGGAAACGCAGATTAGAAGAAGCACTTGCACATTTTCCGCATAAAGATCAAGTAGAAGTTGAGTTTAAAAGCTTTGAATTAGACCCTAACGCGCCAGTGAGCAGCGGGAAAAGCATTCATGAGGCACTTGCATCAAAGTACGGCATGAGCATTGATCAGGCGAAGGATGCAAACGCAGGAGTCGGCAAGCAGGCAGCAGGTGTTGGTCTGACTTTTCGTTTTGATGAGATGAAACCAACAAACACGTTTGATGCTCATCGCTTGGCAAAGTACGCAAAGCATCACGGAAAAGAAGCTGTCGTGACAGAAAAACTGCTTTATGCCTATTTCACGGAGTCTAAGGATCTTGGCAATCTTGAAACGCTGGCAGACATTGGAGAAGCGTCAGGTCTTGATAGACAAGAAGCTTTAACGGTTCTTAATGACAAGACTGCTTTTGCAAATGATGTCCGGAATGATGAGGGAATGGCAAAACAATACGGCATTAGCGGAGTTCCATACTTTGTGATTAATCAAAAATATGCCATTTCAGGGGCACAGCCGACAGAAACATTTGCCGGAGCACTTCAAAAGGTATGGGAAGAAGAGAATCCTGCTCCGAAATTACAGGATCTTTCACCAGGAAACGGAGACGATGCATTCTGTGCTGATGGAAGCTGTGCGGTTCCGCCAAGAAATGAATAATCGTTTTAAATGAATCCTGCACAACATGTACTTCATTTATAATATGCCAAAAAAACCAAAAATTAAGAGCCTGGAAACTGTTCCTAGGCTCTTTTTTGTCGTTTTTCACATGGGCTGTTCATTTGCGGTGGTTCAATAAACAAAGAACGACCGGCCCAACAGAGCCGGTTGTTCATCTAATTAGTTTACTGCAATTTCTTTATCAAGAGCTACATCAACTGGAACGAATGTATAGCCAAGGTCACGGGCTACAGCTTCATACGTGATGTCGCCTTTTGCAACGTTAACACCAGCTTTAAGAGCAAGATTATCAGCGATTGCCTGATTAACGCCTTTGTTTGCGATTTGAAGTGCGTATGGCACTGTAACATTTGTAAGTGCGATTGTTGATGTTCTAGGAACAGCCCCAGGCATATTGGCAACAGCGTAATGAAGAACGCCATGCTTTTCATAAGTTGGGTTATCGTGAGTTGTGATGTGATCTACTGTTTCAACGATACCGCCTTGGTCGATTGCCACGTCAACGATGACAGAGCCTGGTTTCATTGATTGAACCATTGCTTCTGATACAAGTGTTGGAGCTTTAGCCCCAGGAATTAATACAGCACAGATTAATAGGTCTGCTTCTGCAACAGCATTTGCAATATTGATAGGATTAGACATTAATGTCTTAATTTGATTTCCGAAGATATCATCCAATTCACGAAGACGGTCAGCACTCAGGTCAATAATTGTAACATCTGCGCCTAAGCCGATCGCCATTTTTGCAGCATTTGTTCCAACAACTCCGCCGCCGATGATTGTTACTTTACCGCGGCTTACACCGGGAACGCCTGCAAGCAGAATGCCTTTGCCGCCTTTTGGTTTTTCCAGGAATTGTGCGCCGATTTGAGCAGCCATGCGTCCAGCTACCTCACTCATTGGCGTTAACAATGGCAGTGTGCGTCCTGTTGTTACTGTTTCGTAAGCAATTGCAGTGACACCTTTATTTTTAAGTGCTTCTGCTAAAGTTGGTTCAGCAGCTAAATGCAGGTAAGTGAAAAGAATAAGTCCATCGCGGAAATATTCGTATTCTGATGGTAAAGGTTCTTTTACCTTCATAACCATTTCAGCAGCCCATACATCTTTAACATCTTCAGCAATGATTGCACCAGCCGCAGCGTAGTCTTCATTAGTGAAACCGCTTCCAATACCAGCGTCTTTTTGGATAAGTACTTTATGTCCAGTTGCCACCAATTGTGTAACCCCGCCAGGCGTTAATGCAACACGATTTTCATTATTTTTAATCTCTCCAGGAACTCCAATAATCATTTGAAACCCTTCCTCCTTTAAGCGTGCAGTTCAACCTGCGCAGCTTTTAAAAAAATGTGTGATGATTTCTTGAATATGAGATTAGTATAAAGCGTTTTCTTACACATTTGTTTGTTTAAAAAAGAGAAAGGATTTCTGGTCTTTTGTGAAATTTCACAAACTCATTTTATCGAGCTTTAAATGAAGATATACTGTTATTTTTTGGTTGGGATCTCTTAAATCAAGTTCAGCAATTTGAGAAATGCGTTTCATGCGATAGCTTAATGTATTGACATGAACATTAAGCGCTTTGGCCGCTTCATTTACATTGCTGTCTTTGTCCAAGTAAATCTCCAATGTTTCAATAAGGTTTGTGTGGTGCACGTCGTCGTATTCTTTGAGTCTTCTGAGCGCGTAATTGAGAAATCCTTCTTGCTTGTGTTTTTCGTGCAGCAAGTCTAGATATTGATAGATCCCCAGTTCAGAAAAGCTGATCAGTCCTTCGGTTTCTTTACCAAAACGCTTCTTAATATTTTGAACGGCAATTGCTTCTTTATAGCTGAGTTCGATTTGGTCGGTTTGAGTGTATATACTTCCTATTCCCGCTTTCACATGCTCGATTTTAAATCGTTCTTTAAGCTGAAGGATGGTCCAATCCACAAATTGTTTGATATCAGTAAGAGGCTGATTGCTTTTAGGAGAAAGCAGAATGATCAGTTCATTTTGATCAAGAGTAGATAGGATGATATGAACCTGCTGCGTTGTTTGAAGCAGGTAATTGATTTGTTTTTCGGTCGGTTCCTTAATCTCTTCATTGAATCGGAATAAG
This sequence comes from Bacillus sp. PAMC26568, assembly GCF_014235785.1. GTDB lineage: Bacteria > Bacillota > Bacilli > Bacillales > Bacillaceae > Bacillus_P. The sequence goes on from NZ_CP060137.1 coordinate 720,760, forward strand.
ACCACAGAGTGCTTTGATGGAGGAGTGATGCCGATTTCATGAAAACCATTTGAGATGTCATTCTCATGATGAATATGTCCGGTCAGCAGCTTCCAGAAAAACTCTTGATTTCTTTCTTCTTTTTTCGATTTGCGATTATGCAAATTTAGAAGTTTATTCTTTACAACCTGAGCGGCTTTTTTAAGGAGATCAAGCTCATCGTCGCTCAATGTTTTATTAATTTCCAGAGCCCATATAAAACCAAGGACCTCGTTGTTTTTCCAAATGGAGATAGCGATCCGGTTGCCAAGTCCCACCTCATCGATGTTTTTTACACGAATCGGATCATCTGTCTGCAGGAGGGTGGGAATGGTTCCGTCTCTCCATAGGCTGTTAATGACCTTTTCAGGGACGCGGCGGCCGATGATGGTTGAGATTCTTGCAGGGTCTGTGCAATCATCGTGAGTACTGTAGGCAAGAAGGCGGTGATTAATATCTTCTATAGTAATCGGACATTGAAGAACTTCACTGATACGATCTGCAACATCTTCAAGCCGGTCAGCATTATATTTAAAAGCATCATTAGCTGATAGGTTCATTGTGATTCACCTGCTTTTTCTATTTAAAATTTTGTAAAAGCCATGGGGATGAATTAATTTTCTAAAGGTACATCCTTATGGATATTATGTTACTAGCATTTGTAAAAATCAACAAAAAGGGAGAATGCGCTTTTTGTTTTTTGACAATGTAAAAAAACGGCGTCAGATGACGGCCGTTAATTTTTTAGATATAAGAAAGTGTAAGATTTAGCGCATTGATAGCGGGCGGAGTCGCCCAACTCCCCGCCGAGAACAAATCGGCCAAAAAGTCAGAACTGGACTTTTATGCCGGATTCTTATCTGTCCTGCGCTATACGGGCGCTTGCGCTTTTCTTAATAGTAGACTTTCCATTTTTCCAGCAGCTTCTGTTCTTGATGAAGAGATATACCAGCTTTGCGCTCTCTATCTAAACGAGCCAGATCCCATTCATAGACATCCTTCAGAGTATAATCAAGCGGTCTGAATGTCAGTCCGTTCTCAATTGCTTTTTCAATATTCAGCCTGAAAAATCCTTTCCAAGGCTCAGAATCAGAACCGTCTATTCCAAAATGCTCCGGAATCCAAAGCGGCATTTGAACCCAAGGAGATATTTTTTCATCGAATAGGAATTTTTCGCTTACCCACTTGATTTCAGCGTTGCTCCCTGTTACTTTCTTGCATTCATTTAAGAGCTCTTCCATTGTGATTTGAGGCCCAGTGGCATTGAAAACACCAGCCACTTGTTTTTCCGCCATTTCAACGATCCATTTGCCTAAGTCACGGGTATCAATCAATTGAACGGGTCTATCAGGATCTCCCGGTGCTAATACAGTTCCGCCTTTAGCAATCCTATTTACCCAATAAGGTAAACGATCTGTATAATCATTCGGTCCAACAAGCTGTCCCGCACGAATATGCAGCACTTTTCCGGGCATATATTCATCCGCGGTCTTCTCGCATAGTGCTTTTAATGCACCATAATGAATCAAGCGCTTTTGTTTCGTTTCGTCTGCATAGATCTCCTGAAGAATTTCAGATGAAATCGTTTCAACCTCTGCTTTTTCATCAATCCCAGCTTTTATGGGATTCGGCAGAACAGATAAGCTTGAAATAAAAGTATAATGCTTGATGCGTGAAGATAGCTGCTGCATAACATCCTCAATATGTTTTGGAACGAAACCGCATGTATCAACGACTGCATCCCATGAACGGTTTTGCAAAGCGCGAACATCATTCTCACGATCTCCGATTAAATGCTCAGCTTCAGGAAAGAGATTTTGCTGTGATCCCCTATTGAATAGTATAACGCTGTGGCCTTTTTTCATTGCTGCTTCAACAATATGCTTTCCAAGAAAACGAGTTCCGCCTAAAACAAGAAGCTTCATTATGGATACCTCCAGATCTAAGTTCTATTAGATGATGTGAAACTTTGATAAAATAATGGAAAGAAGGAAGGAGCGATCATATGAATACTACGATTATTACTGGTGCTTCACGAGGACTAGGCGAAGCGATTGTAAAACAGCTATTAAAACCCGATCATCAAATCATCTATCTCTCAAGATCTGAAAATAAAGAACTAAGACAGCATGCTGTTGAAAATGGGGCTGTCCTCCATTTTGTTCCATGCGATTTATCAAATGCTGCTCAAATTGAAGCTGCGATTCCAGCTATTTTCGAAAAGATTGACTGGAGTTCAGCAGATAAGGTGACCCTTATTAACAATGCAGGCACAGTTGATCCGATGAAGCCGGTTGGGAAAGCATCAGTTTCAGAGATTGAAGCGCATGTTCAGCTGAATTTAATCGCTCCAATGGTTTTATCTAACGCTTTTGCCGCACAAACGGAGACTGCTGATACTGATAAAGTGGTTGTCAATATCTCATCAGGTGCGGCAAATAATCCGATTTACGGATGGAATGCTTACTGCAGTTCGAAAGCGGGATTAGATATGTTCACCAAGGTATTCGGGCTTGAGCAAAGACAGGCAAAGCATCCTGTTACTGTTCTATCATTCTCACCTGGAATAATGGATACAGATATGCAAGGCACGATCCGTAATTCGAAGCCTGAAGACTTTGCAGAAGTTGCCCGATTCCAGGAATATCACGAAACAGGCAAGCTAAGATCTGCTGATTTTGTAGCAGGTGTGCTGCTGAGATTGTTAGGCGGTCCCCTTGAAAATGGACGAGTGTATGACATCAAAGAATTAATTTAATTAGCTGCGGGACATTCTGTTAGGGAATGTTCCGTTTTTTTCTTTAGAGATATATGATTCGGTTTTTCTTCTAGCTCAATAAAACATCGATACAGGACCCGAAAATCCTGGTTTACGGATAATAAATCATAGAGTTACCGACTAGCCTATCCCCGGCACTGCCTTTTTTCTGCTCACGAAACACTCAGTTCTTTGCTCCAGCTTCCTTGAAGCTTGCGGATGTAAATAATTTGACCAACATGACTTGCATTGTGAATAGTAACGTTTAGCAGAACGGAAATCCAAGGCTCGTTATTGTCTTCACGAACATCAGATTGCAGCTGTTCGTCCGGTGTTTTTTCCAATTCATTTATCCATTCTTTCATGACAAGAAACAGCTGTTCTTTTGTATCGAGCCAGCTTTCACCTTCCTTGATGGAGAATGTTTCATCATTGGAATGGGGATGACTTGATAAGGTCTCTTTTTTAAAAAGCTTAAGATGCCTTGTGTTATAGAAAACCAAGTGATTCACAATCTCCCAAATAGAGTGAAGAGCATCATCTTTCTTCCATGCTGCTTGTTTTTCTGTTACATCTGTAAGAGCAGTTTCTAAAGAAGCAAACCAATTATCTTCAAAAAAGCATGCCAGCAATTGTTCCTTAAAAATGTTTTTTGCAGAATCCATTCATTCATCTCCTTTATATAAGACTTTCCACAAGTCACCTGGATTTTCCTTTCTCAATCTCGGAAAATCATTTTCACATCATTTCACATAATTCTCCCATTATGTTATGACATCAAATGGATAGGATAAGGAAGAAAGATAAAAAAGGAGTGATGGAAAAATGAAAAATAGGAAATTGCTGACTGCCTGTACAGCTTTGGCCCTTGTGATTCCAACAACCGCATTGGCCAACGCGGAAAAAATGCAGACTTATGAGCAGACAATGTCAGAAAAGCAAAATGAAATGAAGCAAGAGTGGGCTGAGAAAAGGGCCGAACGTAAACAAAAGCTTCTACAGTTAGTAAGTCAGTATTCACCTGAAACAAAGCAGGAATGGGAGAACGCATTTTCGGAAAGAGAAGAGCTGATGAAGCAGCTGGATAAATCAGATCTTAAAGAAAAGCGTCATGAACTCAGAGAGAAAAGAAAACAGGAAATCGCTGAGTTGAAAGAAAAAGTGAAAAATGGCGAAATAACCAAGGAACAAATGAGAGAAAAGATAGAGAGTTTTAAGGGAAACAAAAGGGAGCATCGAGAAGGCAGAAGTGAAATGAGAGAGCAGTGGAAAGAAGCTATTGAAAAGAATGACAAAGTAAAAATTCAACAGCTCCTGGATGGGAAGCTAACGCGTTTTAAAGAACATAATCAGAAGCTGAAACAGTTTATACAAGAACAAGCAAAGAGCTAGGCTGCTTGGGACGTCAAAGAGGCGTCCCTTTTCCTTGCTGAAATTTATTTGCTTCTATAATTTTGTTTTTCCCTATGGCAACAATAAATAAATCACATATATATAATCAAAGACAAACTCTATAGCGTTATTTTAGCTGTTTGGCTGTCAGCTCTGATAGCTTTTCATCCATTTCTGTGCGGTCGAATGAAGAATACCAGCGATAATCATCCCCATCAATAATGCGATAGTGAGAGCTAATTAGGTTTTGCTGCAGCTTAAATCCTTCAATCTTGGCAATATCTTTCCACCAAATTTTACCGCCAAGCGTCTTTTCTTTGCGCGACTGCATTTTTTGATGGGCGACAAGCTGGAGAATATCAAGAGGATCGCCGCCTGTTGTCTGCTGCAGAACATTGCTGTCCCTAAATAGGGCACATAATGCAGCGATTGTAGACCATGAGGCTTCCTGGCGTCCCTTTTCAATCTGCACGAGTGTTTTTTTGGAGAGACCAAGCACTTCAGCCATTTCTTCCTGAGTATAGCGGCTTTCGGTCCGGATTAAACGGATTTGCCCAGATAGGCTTGTTGTTAGCTCTTGCTTATTCATTAGAGAACTCCTTTACAATCGTTTAGTGTAATTCTACACGAATTGTAATGGAACTCAAGTTTTCATGCAGTAAAATGAAAGGGACTTAGATAGAACTTGTTTTCACGTCATACAATATAACAATCTCGTTGCGGCAAATTTGAGAATGTGTTAATGTATACAGAAATATTTATAGGGAGGAGATACAATGCGGAATGTAACACTGACAGATGTTTATACCCATCCTATTGCTCAAAAGTATTTAAAGCGTTCAGGCGTAGCACATGCGATTGCTGTGTCCTTTCATGCATATAGATTGGCTATTAAGCATGGGGTTGACCCGGACCTTGCAACTAAAGCAGCACTGCTTCATGATATAGGGCATTATGAGTGGTACACAGATGGGGAATGGGATTATGAAAAATACAAAGAGAACGACATTCATGCGATTAAAGGTGCTGAAAGAGCGCATAAGCTTCTGATTCGCCTTGGAGAAAATCCTCAATCTGCAAAACATATTGCCTTGGCTATTTTACTTCATACAGATTCCTATCTGCCTGAAGGCTCGCTTAAGCAAAATTCACTTCAAAAAGTAGTTCGATTAGCTGATGAAATTGATGAGGAGCCAGGCGGCAACCATCATTATCGGACGATCAATGAAAAAACAGCTCTTAAGAAAATTCAAAAATTGGACGAATTGATCAATCGTCTGCAAAACCCCTTGAAAAAATCAGTATAAATGATAAAAATCCACCTAAAGAAACGGTGGATTACATCTGTTTATGAATAATCCATTAGAATCACCAGATTAACAGGTGTTCATTCGAACTCATCGTCATTTTAATGTTTTCCTCTACTTCAATCGCAGCTTTAAAAAACCCTTCCTATTTTAAATAAATCCAACAGTTTCATCATGTAAGAAAAAGAGGCGCCAGTTTTCGGTGCTGAATTAAGGGAAGCAGACAGAAACCTGTCAGTACCTTTGAATTATTCCAGGTGATATTTATAATTCTGGTAAACAACATTTAAGTCATTTACAAGATCACTTAAGCTAAGAAAAAGAGGGGATACCATGAAAGCAATCCTATTTGACCTGGATGGAACCCTGTTCAATCGGGATCTTGCCCTCATGAATTTTGCAGAAATGCAGTATGACAATTGGGAAGAACTGCACTCGAAATTAACCAGGGAGCAATACACCGAGCTTTTTTTAAGGTTAGATAAAAACGGTTATGTTTGGAAAGATGCTGTTTATAAGACCATTGCAAAGAAGCTAGAGCTTTCTGCCCAGCCTGAAGATCTTTTAAAAGACTATCAAGTTAACTTTCATACAAGCTGCGCACCATGTGAGATCACTGTGGACGTAATGAAAACTCTAACAGCAAAGGGCTTGAAGCTTGGCATCATCACAAATGGGTTTACTGAATTTCAGAGAAAAACAATTCAAACAATGGGAATTGAAGACTTTTTTGATGTGGTTGTCATTTCAGAGGAAGCGGGTTTAAGGAAACCTGACACAGCTATTTTCCAATTAGCATTAAAGATCATGAATATAGAACCAAAATACGCTGTCTATGTTGGAGACCATCCGGAAAATGATGTGAAGGCAGCAAAGGATGCTGGTTTAAATGCGATCTGGATGAAAACAAAACATTATAATCAAGCTGATCATGCAGATTGGCATATTTCAAGAATTGAGGAAGTTCTGGAAGTTCCATTTATTTGGGGAAAGTAAGTATTGTAAGAATTTATACACATTTTTTTCCATTTTAGATTTCCTGACCATTTATAATAGGTGAAGAGGGAGTTCACTAAAATGTATGACATAAATAGATGGATTTCTGTAATTCAGTACATAATATCGGGTTGGTTTAGTATACACCAGCTTAATCGAGAAAAAGATACCTGTTTTACAGAAAAAACTGAATCTCTTAAACTTTGGGCAGTAAATGTTTTGTTTGTCATTACAGAATAGCGGGGTGTACTTATGGTTTTTTTTGTAGCAGTTATTTTAATCATATTCCTATTCGACTTCACAAAGCTCAGAAAGCAAAATCAGACTATGATTGAACAAAATGAAAAAATTATTTCTTTGCTGGAAGAGATAAAAGATAAAAAGTAAAAAAATCTTGGTAAAAAGAGTCCCAAGATTTTTTCAATTCTTTTTCCTTTTTTGAATCATCCGCCAAAGTACCATAATGAAAATAGATCCAAGCCCCATTATCACCTGAATCCTACTATCAGTTTCCATCACTTGTTTGACAGCCAAACCCTCAATCAGGATCGCAGGAATTTTCCCAAGCAAGCTTGCACAAAAGAAAACACCCGCACTTACTTTGCTGTAAGCAGCACCTAGTGTAACGGCGCCAGATGGAGCAAATGGAAAGATTCTTAAAGCGAGGATAAGAAAGAAAGCATCTCTGCCCTGTGTTTGTGAAAGTTTAGTAAAGAGTGCTTTTCCTTTAGAATTGAATTTCTTCACTTTCAAAAAAGAAAATCCTTTGCGGTAGACGTAAAAACTGACTAAAATCCCAATCATTTCACCTGAGAAAGATAAAACCAGCCCTTCCGTGAATCCAAAAAAAGAAATATTTGCTGCTGTAACAAATACACTGGGCACAAAAGCAAGCAAGCTGATCCATGTATTTGCAGCGAGACTGATTATATAAGCGAATGGCCCGCTCATTTCCATCCACTCCAAAAGCAATTCCTTCACTAATTTCACCGCTTCTGTTTTTACGTATATCATCATTGTACTTGATTGCGCTGAAAGGTTAAATAACTTAGTTTCAGCTCGTTCAGGAACCTTGTACGTAATAATCCGATAGAAGGGGATGAGTGAAATAATAAGCTCGAAATTTCACTTTATTCTGAAATCCTTTAAGACAATCATAGCTTCATAACCATAACGTTTGACTGTACAGTTATAAAAAAGGTATGATAGTAGTAATCTTTTTTTATTGGGGTGATAGGATGGGGCATTGTACCGAATTGGCGAATTAGCAAAACTGGCAAATGTATCAAAGAGAACAATTGATTACTATACTCAAATCGGGCTGCTTCATGCAGAAAAGACGTCTCAGTCCAACTATCGCCTCTATTCTGAACAGGCACTTGCCGACATTCACTTTATTGAAGAATGCAAGGTTTTCAATATGAGTCTGCAGGATATTAAGGAAAGAATGGAACTGAAGAAAAGCAAAACGAATGAAGAGGATAAGCTAATCAAACAAGCTGAAATTTTAGCTACTCATATGAAACAGCTCGAACACGAAATTAAAGAGCTGAAACCGATTTTTGATAAAATGAATGGTGAAAAACAAGAATTGATTGCAAGCCGCATCTCTCCGCAGAGCATGGCGCTGATGCAATCACTTATGGTTCTGCTGCATTGATTTAATATTAGAAATTAATAATTGATAACTTACTATTTTAGGAGGTGACTCCTTATTCTCTATTAAGGGGATAAGGGTGTTTTGGACATAGTTAACTTGTTATTCGTGGCGATTTTAATTGCTTTAACAGCTTTTTTCGTTGCATCAGAATTTGCGATAGTCAAAATTCGCAGTTCACGATTGGATCAATTGATTGCAGAAGGTAAAAAAGGGGCAGTTGCTGCAAAGAAAGTAACAACTCATTTAGATGAATATTTATCAGCGTGTCAGCTCGGAATAACGGTAACGGCGTTAGGTCTTGGGTGGTTAGGAGAGCCTACAGTAGAACGGCTTCTTAGACCGTTATTCGATAATTTTCAAATTAACGAATCGGTATCCCATATATTAACTTTCGGTATTGCATTCGCATCCGTTACATTCTTGCACGTAGTAATTGGAGAGCTTGCTCCTAAAACAGTAGCGATCCAAAAAGCAGAGGCTGTCACTCTTTTATTTGCAGCTCCTTTGATTTGGTTTTACCGCATCATGTTCCCATTCATTTGGATTTTGAATGGTTCAGCCCGTGTTATTACAGGTCTTTTTGGATTAAAGCCTGCATCAGAGCATGAAATTGCTCACACAGAGGAAGAGCTTCGCATTATCCTTTCTGAAAGTTATGAAAGCGGAGAAATCAACCAATCTGAATTAAAATATATGAACAAAATATTTGAATTTGATGATCGTATCGCTAAAGAAATTATGGTGCCTCGAACTGAAATTGTAGCTGCTTCAGTAGAGAAATCGTTTCAAGACAACCTGGAGACAATGAGTATGGAGAAGTATACTCGTTATCCGGTTGTAAACGGAGACAAAGATCACGTCCTTGGTATGATTAATCTCAAGGAGATCTTCACAGACATTTTTTCATTATCCGAAGAAGAGCGTAAGAAGAGCACGATTGATAAATATATCCGTCCTGTTATTCAAGTTATCGAATCGATTCCAATTCATGACTTGCTCATAAAAATGCAAAAAGAGCGTGTTCATATGGCAATTCTTGTTGATGAATACGGAGGTACCGCTGGACTTGTCACTGTCGAAGATATTATTGAAGAAATTGTTGGTGAAATTCGCGACGAATTTGACCAGGATGAAGTTCCCGAAGTTCAGAAAAAAGGCGAAGGCCATTATTTACTGGACGGAAAGGTACTTATCTATGAGGTTAATAATTTACTCGGAACCGAAATAGATGATTCTGATGTCGATACAATCGGGGGCTGGATGCTGACCGAGAACATAGATATCCAGCAAGGCGAAAGCATTATTTTAGATGGCTATGAATTCTTTTCTAAAGAAATGGAAGGCCATTTGATTCGTGTCATTGAAATTATTAAACTGAGTGAAGAAAAAATAAAAGAACTTGTAGCAGAAGAACAATAATACAAGTTCAGCCCAGTAAAGAGCTATGCTAATTAGGCATAGCTCTTTTTCATCCTTTAATACGGTCAAATCAATGCATCACATTCTTAATCAAAACTTTATTTGACACTCACCCATTCACATAGTACGTTTGATACAAATGCTACTATCGCATGTTCATGCAGAAGGAGGACATTATTGAATAAATCAAAGGTTCATTTTTGGACGATTGAAATATTGCTGCTGCTATTAATTTTTTATGTAAGTACAAAAGTTTCTTTTTTATTTCAGCCTCTGATTGTTTTTGCATCGACCCTTTTCTTTCCAATTCTGATTGCAGGTATTTTATTCTTTATTTTCACTCCTGTTGTAAGGCTTTTGGAAAAGAACAAAGTGCCAAGAACACTTGCCATCCTCATTTTGTACCTCTTATTTATTGGATTGCTTATTCTGCTTTTATCAACAATTGGTCCAATTGTTTCACAGCAGGTAACAGACTTATTTAAAAACTTTCCGAGATACATAACTGAAATAAGACAGTTTATTATGGATTTGTCTGAATCGCCTTGGTTTACATGGATTATGACACAGGAATATGTTTCTGTAGATCAAACAATTGATAAAATAGAAGAATCGTTAGGAAGCCTGACAACAACGCTTCCTGAAAGCATCACTGCATCCGTATCAAAGGTGCTCGGAGTTGTGACGAACATTACGCTTATTATCATAACTGTCCCGTTTATCTTATTTTATATGCTGAAGGATGGCCACAAATTTCCGGTCACTGCGGTTAAGGTACTTCCTGCCTCATACAGACGAGAGGGTATAAAAATCTTTGAAGATCTTTATCAAACACTTGCTGCTTACATTCAAGGCCAGCTGCTTGTTTCCCTTTTTGTCGGGACAGGCTGTTTTATCGGTTATACATTAATAGGTCTTGATTATGCACTGATTCTTGGCATGGTTGTTGCTGTTGCAAATATTATTCCATATTTGGGGCCATTTATTGGTGCTGCTCCAGCAGTTATCATTGCTCTCCTCGATTCTCCGACTAAGGCACTTTTGGCAGCTGTTGTTGTAACGGTTGTTCAGCAGATTGACGGAAATGTTCTTTCGCCGCTAATTATAGGGAAACGATTGAATACACATCCTTTAACAATTATCCTTTTGCTGATTGGTGCCGGCAGCTTCGGAGGAATATTAGGGATGATACTTGCTGTGCCAACTTATGCAGTCTTAAAAGCGGTCACCTTAAATGTAATCAGACTGATAAAATTAAGAAACCGGTACAAGCAAGAAAGTGAAAATCGAAATACCAACAAAAATGAGTAAAATCATTTGAACCCGCCGGATTTCCGGCGGGGTTTTTTTATGAAACAAGACAGCCATTCTTTGCATACCGTAATAAAAAAAGGCTGTTTTCGCAGAGATTGTTGTACTTCGTAAGAATTACATGGATTTCGGTCTCTTTTTCTATTAAAAATGTTACGGGACAACAATAGATTAGAAAATAGCCTGTAAATAAAGGTGGAGATGATATGCCAGCTTTTGTCGGTCCTATTATTATAAGAACAAGCAGTGGTGCAATCAGTGTCGGTGATGCCTTTTCCCTTTCTCCGAAAAGTTCGGATAAAACTTCTTTTGGTGCTGGCGGTGCGAATACAGGCAATTGCATAGTGAGTACAAATGAGAAAAATGTAACAAATCTTTTTGATTTTGATGTGATTGATCAAACGAAATTTTTTAATGGATGAAACTCATTCTCTTTAGAGAGCGGGTTTTCTTTTTTTTGAGAAAAGGGTAATAGAACGTAAGAATTCAATAATTGACTTGAGGTGGAAAGATGGCAGCGATAAAAGATATAGCGAAACTAGCCAAGGTTTCGGCAGCGACAGCATATGAGGTGCTGCATGAAGATACTGATTCAGAAGCGGTCTCTGAGGATACAAAACGGAGGATTTCCCAGGCTGCCGAGAGCTTGAATTTTAGATTAACAGAAAAGAATACAGCTGGTTCTCCTCTGGTTTCAGGTATTCATATTGCACTTGCAATAATGGATTCCGCAGACGGAGAACTGGAGAATCCTTTCTTTGCAGCCTTAAGAAAGCATGTGGAAAAAAGCTGTTTGGAAAATGATATTTATATTAAAGAAATAATCCGTTATGAAAATATAGATTCAACAGACAAAATGAGCAAGTTAGATGGAATGATCGTGATCGGAAGCATTGGTGAGGATGCCTTTGAGAAATTGAAAAAGGTGTCTGAGAATATTGTTTTTATTTCAGATGCAATTGCAGATATCCCTGCAGATCAAGTTAGCATTGATGTTGACCAAATGACAGAGCTTGTTATTTGGCATTTGAAGAAAATGGGGCATCAAAAGATTGGCTACATAGGCTCTCAGACTTGGGGCAATACGATGATGGAGCAGCTTGATAAAGCCAATCTTTTGTCTGAAGGGCATATCTATCTGACAGAGCCATACGGCACAGAAGGTTATCGCATCCTTAAAGAAGCTGCTGTTGGTAACCAGCTTGCAGATGCATATATGATACAAAGCAGTGTAATGTCATTAGCTGCGATTATGGCTCTGAGGGAGGAGAATGTGAAGATTCCTGAAGATGTATCCATCGTCAGTTTTTATGATGTGCCAGAGGCCCATTATTTTGCACCGTCCTTAACGGCCATTCATGTTTCAGCTCTTGAAATTGCTGGCATAGCAATGAAACTATTGAGGGAACAAGTGATAGAGCATAGAGATACACCACTAAAAGTTCTAGTCCCTGCAACACTCAAAATGCGAGAATCAACAGCAAAAAAATAATAGATGAATCGCCGAAGAGAGAAGCCCTTTCTTCGGTGTTTTACATGCTGTCAGAGATTGAGATTGCTTGATAGAATGGTAAAACTATTCTATCATTATAACAACCATTTTCTTCCGAAGGAGCATCATCATGCACTCATATACAAAAATTAGGGATGGCGTTTTTCCATCTGTTTGTTCTCTTGATTGTCCTGATCAATGCGGTCTGCTTGTACACAAAGCAAACGGAAAAATCATAAAGGTGCAGGGAGATCCTGATCACCCTGTCACACAAGGCAATATATGCAACAAAGTGCGTCACATGGCTGAACGCATCTATGATGAGAAACGCTTGCAATATCCGCTGAAACGGATTGGGAAAAAGGGGTCAAAGCAGTTTGAACAGATCACCTGGGAAGAGGCTATCAAAACGATCACGTCTAAATGGAAAACGTTAATTGAAACAGATGGGGCAGAAAGTATTCTCCCTTACAGCTTTTATGGCAATATGGGCAATTTAAATGCAGAGGGCATGGATCGCCGTTTCTTTCACAAGCTCGGTGCAAGCACACTTGATCGGACCATTTGCCAAGCAGCTGGATCTGAGGGCTATAAATATACAATGGGCGGAAGTTTTGGAATTGATCCAGAGGAAACGGTTCACACAAAACTTTTTATTATGTGGGGAATTAATGCAGTGAGCACGAATATGCATCAAATTACACTTGCTCAGAAAGCCCGCAAAAATGGAGCGAAAATCGTTGTCATTGATGTACATAAAAATCAGACTGGCAGGCTTGCCGATTGGTTTATTCCTGTTCTTCCAGGGACAGACAGTGCCTTAGCACTCGGCATCATGCATCTTTTATTTAAAGAGAATATGGTGAACCATGAATTTCTTGAAAAATATACTGCAGGACACGAAGAATTGAGGGAACATGTCGTTCAATATGATCCATATACGGTTTCTGAAATAACGGGTGTTCCTATAGATGATCTAACTCAGCTTGCAAGAATGTACGGGCAGACTTCTCCGTCATGCATTAGAATTGGAAACGGCATTCAGCATCATGATAATGGCGGCATGTGCATCAGGACCATTTCCTGCTTGCCTGCACTCACTGGTCAGTGGCTTTTAAAAGGCGGAGGGGCTATCAAAGGCAACTCGGGTTATTTAGCACACAATACATTCGCTCTGCAGCGACCTGATCTGCTTGAAAATAAAGATACCCGAAACATCAATATGAATTTAATTGGACAAGCGCTTCTGACTGCAGTTCCCGCGATCAAGTCAATGTTTGTATATAGCAGCAATCCGGCAGTGGTTGCCCCTGAAGCAAATAAGGTGAAAAAAGGATTAGAGCGTGAGGATCTATTTACAGTGGTTCATGATCTGTTTTTAACAGAAACAGCTGCTTATGCAGATATTGTTCTGCCGGCCACTTCAGCATTTGAAAATACCGATTTTTATACGTCCTATTGGCATCATTATCTTCACTTGCAGGAACCCATTATTGAAGCATATGGCGAATCAAAATCGAACGTCGAGGTGTTTCGCCTTTTAGCAGAAGGGATGGGGTTTGAAGATCAAGCGTTTAAAGATACAGAAGAAGAGATGCTTGTCCAAGCTTTGCATAATCCTGCTAATCCTTATTTTGAGGATATTAGCATTGATTTAATTCGGGAAAAGAAGTTTGTTAAAGCAAACGTTAAACCATTATTTCCAGGAAAGCTTAAAACACCAAGCGGAAAGATCGAACTCTACTCTTCCGCGATGGAGAAAGCAGGATTTCCGCCGCTTCCGACATATATACCGCTGGTAAAAGAAAGTGAACTGCCGTTTTTATTTGTTCCTGGTCCGAACCATAACTTCTTAAACTCCACATTTTCAAATAATGAAAAACATATTGCACTTGAGAAAGCACCTAAATTGCATATGAATGTTAAGGATGCTGCTTCGCTTCAATTAGCTGATGGAGACTTGGCAAAGATTTGGAATGAACGGGGAGAGTGTGAGCTGATCGTTTCGGCGGGAGAAAATGTCCTGCCGGGAGTTGCCGTAAGCCAAGGGCTTTGGGCAGACGTACCCGGCAAAAAGCAGGTCGTAAATATTCTGACCCCTGACCGCCTTGCAGATATGGGAGGAGGAGCAACCTTTTTTTCAGGAAGAATTGACATTCGAAAAGCTGAAAGACCTCAATCTTGAGGTCTTTCTTTCGTATCGTGTAAGAATTTCTTAACAGAGTCTATATATTGTTCTCTTGAATAACCTCTATATAAATTTTTTGCCAGCCGGATTGGATCTCCGAAAAAGTACCGTTCATAATGTGTCTGTCTTGTTCCAAATGAGCTCATCGTCAGCTCCCATGCTAAGCGGAAAAGTTTTATTTTCGTTTTTGCATCAACAGCCGCACCTTGCATGTATTGCTCAATGTCACTGCCAATTGGGGAATGAAAATCTTCTTCAGATGGCAATATCATTAATCCTCCGGCTCCAATCTGCTGAAGAATACTGATGCAGTTCGGATATAGCTTGGAGAATAACGTAACAGCTGCATATAAAGGATGAGTGCTTGGAGTCATCGTACCGAAAGAATCAAAAGCTGCTTCTGCTTCTGCCTTAAACAGCAATCCTTTCATGCTTTCTAGACCGATAATCATATCACTCAGCTTTAGTTGAATATGTTCAAATTCGGATATTTCCAGAGCGGTAATCATTAACTGAGAAAGTCCTATTAAAAATTGGAGCTTGATCGTTTGCCGTGTCACAACTTGATGAAGGGCATGCGAAATAAATCCGCTCTGATTGAACATTCGATGTGCAATATCCTGGCGATGATAAAAAAATACTCTTTCCCACGGTACGAGAACATTGTCAAATACAAGAATTGTATCCATTTCATCGAAGCGGGAGGATAATGGATAATTAAAAGCAGATTCTCCTGCGAAGAACGGTTCCCTGCAAATAAACTTCAATCCAGGGGTATTTGCAGGAATACTGAAGGCAAAGGCATAATCATCACTCAGATTATTTCCTCCCGAAGGAAAAATTAAGACTTCATCAGTCATTCCGCCCTCTGTTGCAAGCAGTCTGGCTCCTTTCAAGACAAGTCCGCCGGCGGTTTTCTTCATCACTTTTAGTGCAATCGGATGTTTGGATGCTTCAAAATAGTAGGACGAGCGATTTACTTGAGGATTTATAAAACTATGTGTAAAAGATAAATCTTCTTCAAGGGCTGTTTCATACATGTTTCGAAGATTTTTTGAAAACTCTTCATCCTGCACGCCAACGATTGACGAAGCAGCCGACAAAGACATAAGAGCTGTGTTCATATAGTCAGGGCTGCGGCCCATCATTCCATGCGTTGCTTGTGCCCAGCATTCAATCATCCGTCTTCTTTTCTCCAAATCTTCTTTTGATTTCGGCTCAAGATAGGATAATCCGACGCGGTTTTGTGTATAGGGTGAAGTGAATGTCATAAAGCTTATATTCTTTTCTTCGACCTGTAAATCATAAAGAGCTGCTTTTGTTTGCATAGCGCCCTTATAAACGGGATGTGAGAGCAGATTTTCTGATATATCTTGCCCTTTTAACCATACACTTGGCTTCAATTTTTCCATACGTTCCAAATATTCTCTTCCTGAAATAGCAGACATTCTCTTCCTCCTGTCAGTCTTTAGATGTAAATACAATATGCTTCTGCAGTCCGGCAGGTGAGACTCGACATGAAAAGACACAGTGCTGCCGAAAATGAAGAATGGTTTTTAGAAGGTATGAGCGGGCAGGAAAAGAATAAGAATAGGAACAGAGTGAACGAAATTCATATATTGAAAGCGTGTACATTTTTAACTGTTATAGAAGTCAGCGAGGAGGGTAAAATGATAAATATGGAAGATGGAAGGGAGAGCTGCTCATGCAAGATGTAAATTTTTTTAAGGGAATGATATGGGCAACCGTTCTAAGTGTTCCATTATGGGTATCATTCTTTGGATGGCTGAAAATCATCATGAACTATACTTGGTAAAAACAGATCAGTTCAGATTTTCATCTTCCTTTGTTAAACTTATGTGAAACTAGGGCATCATGACAAGGAGAATGGCAATGTCTGAAGATCAGCTGGATCTCTATCTAAAACAAGGAATGTACGGCACGTTTGAAACAAAGCCAGAGGAAAGAAGTGTTTTTCTGGGCACAATAAGAGAAAGAATTATTATTGCCCTTACAAAAGGTCAAGTGAGGCAGCAAAAGGTATATGATGAAGTAAAGTCCGCGTTAAAAAGTGCCCCCCAAAAAAACCTTTTATTAAATGGGACAGTCGATTATTCTTCCCTTTCAAAATACATTGCAATCGCCAATAAAGAAGGTATTCCATTTACAATCGTAAACGATCTTGATGATAAACCAACAAAAATTGGATTAATTGTAGCTGCTTTGGATGCAATTGAAAATGAAGAAATATTTGTGAAGGATAAAACATTTGAACAATCGTTTCGGAAATGAACACAGCGAAGTCTGTGTTTTTTGTTTTGTCCCTGCAAAGATAATAAGATCTCGATTCCGGCTGATAAAACCTGATCCTCGGACTATAATAAAGCTCCAGTGGATAATAAAACAAGCATTCTGGAGAATAAGCCCGAAATCCGGCGATGCTGTCCGGCTTTTGCAAGCGGAAAGGTACGCTATTCCTTGATTGATTAGATCAAATTGCCATGTGCAGCTAAAACGCAGTTGTTTATTAAAGTTTCTTGCAATGAAATGTTGTTCCATATGCAGATACCAAGCAAAAAATTAGAAAAAAGTCTAATCCTTCAGGACAGACTAGTTTAAAAAAAATATAAATCAAAAAAACATTTTATTTATAAGATAAAATATAAGCATCCAGATCGGTATTGATAGGATGACTCCGTATAAACAGCCTTTTGCAAATGATCGGTCTTCTCTCATCATATACCTCGCGATCTCAGTCATAAAAATTAATCATATCTTGTTTGTTTCCGCCAGATCAATGCAACTTTTGTCTTAATTTGTCGACTGACTTCTTAAAGTACAATTTATTTCCATTTTTTCACACTTCCACTTCATTTTTTGCTATAGTTAACGAAACTATTCAGATGAAAAGAGGAGAAAGCAGATGAGTTTTTCAGGTGAATCGTAAAATCGCAGCCGAAATAAGGATCCTCCATAAGTATGAGTTGCTGCAGATTAATTACTTGGAGGAATGAATTGGATGAACAACTTACAATTTTGGATAAAAGAACTGGAATCATCAACTTTTTCAGGCTGGAATTTTTCCTATCTTACGGAAAGTGGAAGAATGGATTCTGAACCATTGAATTGGAATTATTATTCTTTGGCTCTTCCGCATTTAAGACAGGCTGAAGCAGCTCTCGACATGGGGACAGGGGGAGGAGAATATTTATCTTCTTTTTATCCATTTCCGCGCAGAATGGCAGCCACAGAAGGGTACAAGCCAAATATTCCTCTTGCAAAAGCAAAGCTTGAACCGCTCGGTGTCGAAGTACTGTCTTTTGTAAATGATGCAGCACTTCCTTTTCAATCAGATGAGTTCGATTTGGTGATCAATAAACATGAGTCATTTGATCCGAATGAAGTGAAAAGAATTGTTAAACCCTCTGGATTGTTCATTACACAGCAAGTCGGTGGATCAGATATGGCTGATTTAAACGAGCGCTTGCATGCTGATCAATGCATTTACAATGGCTGGAATCTTGAATCGGCAGCAGCAGGCTTGAAAAAAGAGGGGTTCCGGGCTGCAGCTGCAAAAGAACAATTTCCGAAAACCAGATTTTATGACATTGGCGCAATCCTTTACTATTTAAAAGCCATACCTTGGCAAATCCCTGGGTTTTCATATGATAAGTACGAACAGCAGTTACTCGATATTCAGTATGAGATTGAAACCCGAGGTTATATTGAATTTACGTCACATCGTTTTTTAATCATGGCAATAAAAGAATAAGTTCGCTTGACCATCCTGTTTGCGGGATGGTTTTTTGTTAGGCCTGTTATCGTTAAGTTTGTTGCTTTAGAAATAGTAAAATCAATAAGTGGATTGTAGCGGAAGGCAAGTGACTGCAGCGGAAAGAAACGGACAAAATTTTATAGCCAAAACAACAATCTATGAGAAAACGAACTTTGTAAGCGCCCTTCCAATTGTCACAGACAATAAATAAAATTCGAGTTTTTTTGCAAATGCTGTACGATAATTACCGGAAAAACAGGCTGTTAGCGTGATAGGTACTGAAAACTCATATCATTTAGCATATATTTTTCTGAAAAATTTTAGTTAATTTAGATTATTGTGAAAAATAGTTAAATTAATATATACTGATTTTGTTTCATGATAAAAGTTATATATCACTAACATTTTGAGAGGGGAAATGAAATGAAGATCAGTAAGGTGCTTGGAGCTGCTGTATTAAGTTTATCAATGAGTCTTTCAATGTTTGGGACAACCACTTTTGCACAAGATGTTGCAAAGACAGATTTAAAACAGGATTCCATTCGGGTCGTGATTAAAGGTGCGGATACAGAGAAATTCAAAATTAAGAAAAGTCACAAAGTCCGCAGGGATTTCGGTAAAGATGGATTTACCACAACAGTCACTGCCAAGCAATACGAAGCAATGATAAAAAACGACAAAATTAAGGTAGATAAGGTTACAACACTTCAAGTAGCTGCCGGCAAACCAATTAAAACGATGGCGCTTCCAAGCACTAGAACACCATGGGGAATTAAAGCAATCTATAATAATAGCTCTCTTACATCTACTTCTGGAGGAGACGGCATAAAAATTGCAGTCCTTGATACAGGTGTACAAACAAGTCATATTGATTTATCACAAAACGCAGAACAATGTAAGGATTTCACAGTTGGCAGTCCTTATACGAATGGATCTTGTACAGACCGGAATGGTCATGGAACACATGTAGCGGGAACAGCTCTTGCTAATGGCGGTTCAGATGGAATGGGGATATATGGAGTTGCCCCGCAATCAGAGCTTTGGGCTTATAAAGTTTTAACAGACAGCGGTTCGGGCTACTCAGATGATATTGCAGCAGCAATCAGACATGCAGCGGACGAAGGAACGCGTACAGGTTCAAAAGTTATTATCTCAATGTCTCTTGGATCAAGCGTTAAAGATAGTTTAATAGCTAGCGCTGTTGACTATGCATATGGAAAAGGTGCATTAGTCATTGCTGCTGCGGGGAACTCAGGATCTGGAAATAACACGATCGGATATCCTGGAGCACTTGTCAATGCAGTAGCTGTAGCAGCACTTGAAAACGTTCAGCAAAACGGCACATATCGGGTTGCGAATTTCTCTTCACGCGGAAACTCTGCAACAGATGGCGATTATATTATTGGTGAACGCGATGTTGAAATCTCAGCTCCAGGAGCAAGCATTGAATCAACATGGATTAATAGCGGCTACAACACAATCAGCGGTACATCAATGGCTACTCCACATGTCTCAGGGCTAGCAGCGAAAATTTGGTCTTCAAATAAAAGCCAAAGCAACGTACAAGTTCGTGCTGAGCTTCAAAGACGTGCAAAGCTTTATGACATCAAAGGCGGCATTGGCGCAGCAACAGGCGATGACCATGCTTCAGGCTTTGGTTTTGCCAGAGTACAATAACAGATTGTGGAATAATAAAAGAGAGCTTCCTGTTTCAATTAAAGGAAGCTCTTTTTTTATATAATTTAAAATACAAAATTTGGTTCGCAGCTATGAAAATATGTTTTAATAGAGTAAATACAAGTGCAGAATTGAAGTGTGTAAAGAGCAGGAAATTAAGCGAATTGGGCAGGTTTTACAATTCTTGGCCATTCTTCATCAGCCGTTTGAATGTTTGCTTCTGTTTTTGAGCAGCCAGTTAACATAATCGCCGTGCCAAGAGCAAGTAATAATAAGTGCATTTTAATTTTCTTCATCCCCATTACCTCCCATATTTCTGTTGTAATTTAACATTTTAAAAGCGGTAACATTTTGTTATAATTGACTGACAATTCAAATATATACAATTCTTTTAATTATTGTCAATACATAAACAGTAAATTTTCAGGAGGCTCAGTATGAATACCGTTGGGATGAAATTAAGACAGCTGAGAAAAAAACAGAAACTGACTCAAAATGAGCTCGCAACTGGTATCGTCAACCGCAGCTATATTAGTCAGCTTGAAAAAGGAATGGTTCAGCCATCATATAAACTGCTGTTAAAATTCAGCGAAAGACTGCAATGTGATATTCATGATTTTTTTGAGGAAGAAGACAAATCATTGCTTTCGTTTGATCTGAAAAAAGCACTTACCAATCTGGAATTTTCAGTCGTAAACAATGAGTTTGCTGACGCAGAAGAACTCCTGAATGACTTAACTAAGAATATAGAATCACTGAATCAAGGTGATCTGGCGCTATATTATTTTTGTAAAGGCAAAATCCATCAACAAGTAAATCACCAAATTGAAGAAGCGATTGCGGCATATGAAAAAAGCTATGAATTGTTTTGCAGCCTGCAGTATACAGCTGACCGGCTGAGAACAAGCAATCATCTCGTCCATCTGCTGATTAAGCAAAACCTTCTGTCAAAAGCATTTTCTTATTTAAATGAAGCATATGATGATTCAATCACGCATAAAGCATCTGGAGTAGAAAAGATTTCTTTATTAAATAACCTTGGAATCGCACATGCAAAAAAAGGAGAATATTATTCAGCCATCCGATTTTTAAAACAAACGATTGGGCTCAGCAGCAAAACAAATATTTATTATCATACAGGCAATGTATACATGGTTTTAGGATTATGCTACAGACGTATGAACGATTATGAAAATGCAAGTCAGGCTTATGCGAAAGCTCTTCTCTTTTTTGAAGGAACAAATGATGAATTAAATTTGGCAGGTACTTACACCAATCTTGGCATCCTGAGCAGGTATTTGCTGGATGCTGACAGCGCGATGAACTACCTTGCTTCAGCACATGAAATATATATAAAAATGGATGATTTAAAAGGGATATTGAATACTTTATATGAACTTGCCTTAACATATTACGAGGCAAATCAGGATGATAAAGTGCTGGAATCATATAAACAATTCCAGAAGATCAACTCAACTGAATTCAGCCATCTGAAATATAAATTCATCAGTCTTATTGGCGATATGCATCATCGCAATAACGATCAGGAAGAAGCACTTAGATGTTACCATGAAATCTTGGACAATACTGGAAAAATACAGGAATCCATGATAATAAAAGATGTTCTAAAAAAAATGGCTGAAATTGCATACATATCCCGAAACGAAAAAACGCTTTTTTATCTGCTGGAGAAACTACCTGAAATTGTAAATTTCGATTGATCCATAGACTACATATTTCGACACAATCACTGCCTTCTTTCATGTACAATGTATTAGTTCAAATGTACTGAGAAGATATAGGGCAAAGGGGTGAGGGTATGAAAGTTTTCGTTGCCAGGCAGCCGATTTTTAATAGAAAAGGACAAAGTGTTGCATATGAATTGCTTTACCGCAACGGAGATAACAGTAATTCGTTTCCTCTGATTGATGGAGATGAAGCAACAACTGATGTTATTATTAATAGTTTTCTTAATATTGGTCTTGATGAGCTTTCGGAAGGAAAAAGGTGTTTTATTAATTTCACAGAGGGCTTGCTGAAAATAAAATTGCCAAGTTATTTTAATCCCCGTTCAATCGTTGTCGAAATTTTAGAAGATGTTCCAATCAGCCAAGAGCTTATTGAGATTTGCACCGATTTAAAAGAACTGGGCTATACGATTGCTTTAGATGATTTTAATCTGCAGGAAAATTACTATTTGCTGCCAAAACTATTAAAAAAGATTGATATTATTAAGATTGATTTTCTGAATACAACTGAGCAAAAAAGAAAGCAAATTATGGATAGATATAAATCATATGGTGTTTCCTTTTTAGCAGAAAAGGTAGAAACGAGAGAGGAATATGAGATTGCCCTTAGGGACGGCTATGACTACTTTCAAGGGTATTTTTTCAGTAAGCCGGTCGTTCTCTCAAGCTATGATATTCCTATATATGTACAGTCTTATTTTCAAATCCTGGAGGAGCTTTCGAAAACAGAACCAGATATTGATAAAATATCCATACAGATTGAACATGATTTGTCACTTTCTTATAAGCTTTTAAAATTAATCAATTCACCTGCATTCAGGCCGCGCAATAAAATTAAATCTATAAAACAGGCTATTGTTCTGCTTGGATTAAACGAAATTAAGAAGTGGATATATATCTTATCCATCAAAAACCTAAGCAGGAAAAATGATCCGATCCAAGAGGAAGTGATACGTTTATCCTTGATTCGAGCTAAGGTGTGTGAGCAGCTGTCTGTCAAAACAGGGAGAAAAGAGGCTTCCTTATATTTGCTGGCAGGTATGTTTTCACTGATGGATACACTGCTGCATCGCAATTTGGACGAAGTGTTAAAAGAGCTGCCTTTGTCAGATGAGATCAGGGAAGCTCTAAACGGAAAAGATAATGACATTCGTAAGGTTTTCGAGTGGACCATTCAAATCGAAAAGTCCAATTGGAAAATTGAAGATCTTCCATTATCGTCTGAAGAAATTTTTGAATGTTATATGGAAGCCATACAATGGTCAAATAACTTATTAAGTCATGACATGGATATTGCACATACTAGCTGAGAAGAGCAATCTTCTCTTTTTGTATTTTCGTATCCAGATAACGAGTCTAATCCGCATGAAAACCCTATGATTTTGAAAAAAAACAGATTCCGTTTAATATTGGAGTGAGAGGAGAATGATTATGCAGCGAATACAGCTTACAGAAGATTTATCTTTTTCAAGAATTATTCATGGATTATGGCGTTTATCTGATTGGAAGATGTCAAACGAGGACGTTGTTAAACTGATCGAGGATTGCTTAGAGGCTGGTATTACGACCTTTGACCACGCGGATATTTATGGTAATTATACATGTGAGAAAAAATTCGGCAACGCTCTTGCATTAAAACCAGAACTCCGAAAACGCATGGAGATTGTAACGAAATGCGGCATTAAACTTGTCTCTGACAATCGTCCAGAACACAGCATTAAATCGTATGATACGAGTAAAGAACATATTCTTGCGTCAGTACAGCAGTCGCTTGAAAACTTTCAAACCGATTACATAGACGTTCTGCTTATTCACCGTCCAGATCCATACATGGATCCAGCGCAAGTAGCAGATGCATTCACGCAATTGAAAAGTGAAGGCAAAGTCCGCCATTTTGGTGTATCAAACTTTAAACGTTCACAGTTTAAAATGCTGCAATCCTATTTGGATTTTCCTTTAGTCACGAATCAAATTGAATTATCTGCTTATAACCTTGAGAATTTTGAGGATGGAACACTTGATCTTTGCCAAGAAGCAAGAATCGCTCCGATGGCATGGTCTCCCCTTGCAGGGGGAGCTATTTTCTCTGCTGAAGATGAAAAAGCGAAGCATTTACGGGATACGCTTGAGAAAATTGCTGGAGACATCGGCGCAAAGGAAATTGATGAAGTCCTTTACGCATGGCTGCTCAGCCACCCGGCAAACATTATGCCGATTGTTGGTTCTGGTAAAATGAACCGAATCGAGTCTGCCATTAAAGCATTGGACCTGACATTAACAAGAGACCAATGGTTTGATATCCTTCAAGTTGCAATGGGACGGGAGATCGCATAGGTTACTGAAAGTTCGGTTTTGGGAGGGAAATCTCAAAATCATTCCCTATTTAGCACTAGAAATAACACCAGGATTCACACATTAAATTGCACCGCTTTTAGCGGTGTTTTTTTGCACACAAAAACCCAGTCCTTATTGAACTGAGCTTGCAAATTTTTTTAAAAGTTATACCATTAAAGCCCACGATTGCTTAATACCAATCATTTCTTAATTAGGGGATAAACTCAGAAATGATTCCTCTCTCTGGTTTGAGTAGCCAAAGATGCTATCGCACTCATTCCCGCTTTATTAAATGATTCTCCCCCTTATTCAAACCAAAAAGGCGTTCTTCAGTGAAATTCATTACCCAAATGAGTGTAAAGAATATCCCAGAGAACGCCGTGCAATTCATTAATCTTTAATCCATAAAGGATTACTTTAATACATAGCGTTATTGATTTCCAGACGGTTGTTGATTCTGCCCTTCAATCCCAGTCCCCATTCCCATCATGTTAGAGGCAAGTGGAATCATATTTTTCATTTTTCCGCCATTGCCACTCATCATTTGATAAGCTGCAATACCTACACCAACTGAAGCGAAAACCGGTAAAATTTTATCCATGTTTGTCTTCATCTACATCACCTTATTTTCAAATTTTGTTCGTTCCCTTTCTTTAATATTTTGGCTAAAAAAACTTAAAAATTAAGGTGTATGCTGCCAAAACAATTAGTAATCAGACATGGCCTATATTCTATGCGTAGTTAAAATTTTTTTAATCAAAACTGATATATCATGCCTTGATAGATGTTGATGATAGGCATTAAGTTGTTCATTTAACGAGTTTTGATGTTGTTCGCAAAGCAAAATGGATAGGATTTGTTCTTCAAGATTTGATTGTGAATTCCAATTTTCTAATTGAAACACGAGGCCTTGCTTTTTCAGATAGCATAAATTAATTTCCTCCTGACCAGGCAAGGCATGATACACAAAAATGGGGATTCTTTTAAATAAACATTCGCTTATTGTGACTCCGCCAGGCTTCGTTATAATCGCATCCGCCTCATGATACAACTGATTCATTTCCTCTTTTGATGAAATGTATGATAATGGAATAATCATTGGATCCTTCATCTCAGTAATAAATTGAAAAAGATTTTTGTTTTGCCCGCATAAAACCCGGTAATGAATATCACCTGCCGGATGAAGCTTTTGAATAAATGATTTGATATCTCCTACGCCGAGGTTCCCTCCTGAAATTAGTACCGTGTATTGGTTTTGTTCTTTTGTTTCCTTTTTCTGTTCCTTTAACTTTGGATGGATGGGTACCCCAGTTACAAAAATCCGCTCTGATTCAATACCTCTGTCTTTTAAATAGTCCAAAGATTCTATGTTTGGGACGAAATGATAATCGATCTCATCTACTCCCCATATGTGATTAATAAAATAATCGGTATAAACATTGATGACAGGAATCGTAAGCTTTTTCCTTCTTTTTAATTGGTTTAGCAAATAAGAAGGCAAAGCATGTGTGCATATTATGAGGTGAGGTTTTTTTTCTTCAATTAATTTTTCCATCGAAAGTAAAAACAAGTGTTCATACATGTGGTATCTATTATGGTCCATTTCATTTTCATAAACGGATTTTCGATATATCCAGCTATACAACCTAGGAAAGTGATGGATCCATTTTAAATAAATTGATGACACTAAAGCTTCTATTTTCCCAAAACGGTAAGATAAAATATCAATTTTTTCACAGTCAAATAAGCCATTTTTTCCGGATAGGGATTCGATCATTCCATCTGCTACATGATGATGACCAGAGGATATCTGCAAGAATGGCAAGAAAAGTACCCTTATCATAAAAAATTTTCCTCGCTCTTTTTTAAAGTAGTTTGTGTTATTCGCGAGGAATCATTCTACTTACCCTCTAATTTCCAACATATTTGCGAGGAAGCTTTGCCACAATAAAAAAAGGTTAAAATCATTTACAAGGAGAAGATCTATGAGAATAAGGCTTTATATACTTTCAGCTTGGAGTATATTAGACCCTTTGTACTATTCATTTACTCGTTTGCAATACTTAAAAACGAAAGAGCAGCCCACTATATTCCGAGTAAGGCTGACACGTTACAAAGGCCGTGAAGTGGTTCTATCAGATGGAACCATGATCAAAAAGAATGATGTCCTCGTGAAAATTCATCTTCATAATGTTCAATTATTAAAAGAGCTCCTGACTGTTAACAATGATCTAAGAAAATCAATGATATTATATAAAAGGGTAAAAGAATCATTACCTCATTTAGCGTCCTATGTTTACCAGCATAAAGATGCAGATGAGATTAAGGGGATTATTGGTATAACCTTGCTTAACAAGGGGTGTACAAGGTTAGGATTTGAGATTTTCACTATTTTGAGTCCCGCTTATAATCGCTTTAAACAATTGGCACTTTTTCCTATATATTTTATTTCTACAACAAAACGATCAACAAAAGAGCAAAAAATTCCATCTCCAAACTACTTATTTATGTCAAAGAAATCCTTATTAGAAAAATACGGAAATATATAAGAGAATTTCTAACAGCAGAGTTTTAATTGTCAGAAAGTGATTCACTTGAGTGCATTGAAATGATTATGACAGTTAGTGTAGAAATATTGTCACTGGAAGTATCTCCATTAATTACAGGTTACAATATCCCCTTCTTTTGCCTATAATTGTTAGGAGGAGGGGATATAATTGTTTATTTTGTTACCACTCATTATTGCGATTTTCATATTTTTATTATTTTATAAAGGTTATAAAAATACTCAAACTGTTTTGATTAACAATATTTCAATAAATAACGCTAATTCTGAGCATTCAAAAGGGTTTCGCGTATTGCATATTTCCGATATGCATCTTGAAAATATATCGATTACTCCAGAAAAAGTATATGAAAGTCTTCGTAATCAATCGATTGACTTAATTGCTTTAACAGGTGATTTTTTAGACAGAAAACGGAGCATCTCAAAGTTAGTTCCTTATTTAAAAGTGTTTAATGAATTAAACCCAAAGCACGGTATATATGCGGTTTTTGGAAATCATGATTATGTACTGAGTCATCCCGATTTCCTTAATTTAAAGCAAACATTAGAGGAATATGGATGTAAAACCATGCAAAACCAGAATGATGTACTCATGATTAATGGCAAGCGATTGAACATTATTGGGATCGATGACTTTAGTACAAATCGAAGTGAGATTGACAAATCATATCGTGGAATTTTAAATGGCTATAATCTTGTATTAACGCATGATCCGAATATAGTTCTCAGCATGAAAAACTATCATTTTGATTACTTGCTTTCTGGTCACTTTCACGGTGGACAAATTCATTGGCCAAAACCATATCATTTAATTAAAATGGGGAAATTAGTTCGGATGAACATGGTAAAAGGTTTGCATAATCACGATGGAAAACCGTTTTATATAAGTGAAGGTTTAGGGCAAACCGGAGTGAATATTCGGATAGGGAGCCGCCCTGAGATTACGATTCACAATTTAATTCTTGCATCGGCTTCAGAGGAATTTACAAAAAATATAGGAAAAACTGTGGAAGCAGTATAAACCACCCTTGGAATATGATTGGGTGGTTTTTATTAAATATAATGAAGTTTCTTTCTAAAGGAAAATAAAATTAAGCTTTCTTTTGCTCCATAAGAAATGACGGGATTTACTAAATAATAAGTAATACTTGTTGGATAATTAAATATCTAGTTTCCTTGTACTGATCCATTTCACCATTTCAGGATCTTTATGTGAAAAGAACAAGCTCTGTTTGGTGTCTAATGTAGAAACCTTCTCCAAATCTTCTTGGCTTAACTCGAAGTCAAAGATATTGAAGTTTTCGATGATTCTTTCCTTGCGAACAGACTTTGGAATGACAACGACTCCTCTTTGTGTCAGCCAACGTAAAATCACCTGAGCAACGGATTGATTATGCTTTTTCGCAATTGAAACTAACACATCATTCTGGAAGATATCATTTTTACCTTCAGCAAAAGGTCCCCAAGACTGTATTTGCACATTATTCATTTTCATGAATTGAGCACTTTCTATTTGCTGGTTGAAAGGATGCGTTTCAACCTGGTTTACAGCAGGAATCACTTCATTATGAATGATTAAATCAATCAAGCGGTCTGGATGGAAGTTACTCACTCCGATGGCCTTGATTCTACCTTCCCGATATAATTCCTCCATCACTCGCCAAGAACCGTATACATCACCAAATGGCTGATGTATTAAATACAAGTCCAAATAATCCAGTTGCAGTCTTTCCAGTGATTTTGCGAATGCTTTCTTTGTGCTCTCATAACCAGTATCCTGAACCCATAGTTTTGTTGTAATGAACAATTCCTCTCTTGGTACACCACTCCGTTTAATTGCTCTGCCCACTGCTTCTTCATTTAAATAAGAGGCAGCTGTATCAATCAGACGATAGCCTGCCATAAGAGCATCGTAAACTGCTTGTTCACATTCTATTGGATCATTCATTTGAAAAACACCAAAGCCTAGTATAGGCATCTCAACACCATTGTTCAAAATTACTTTTTGCATAAAAAATCCTCCTGTTTTTCACTGATATTTATTAGCCCGCTCATTTTTCGAGATCTGAACCTGCCGGATAGCGATCTAATGACAAATTGTACGTGCCAACTAAGAAGCTGATAAGACTTTGCATGTAAATTTTCCATGTGTTATTCATGGTTTTCAATCAACTCCTTTATCGGATAATTTGAAGGTTTTGCGAAAACATATTAATAAATAATTAAACAAACTTCCGACTTCCTTATTATGCAATAAATGAAATATCTCCTGGTATCACAATCATATCAAATGATTGCATAATCCTCTCACAACCATTTACTCAGAAAGTGAATTAGCTTTATAATGGGACCATCACGGATGAAGAAAACAAAGGAGGGTTTTATGTTTGAACAATTACACAGACATAGAGTTGAGCTCGCCAAAATCATAGAGGGTCACACAGGACGGGACGGTTCTCAAATGACTGCTATTCCGTCTTTATTTTTCTCGCGTTATTCTAATGATACTGGACCAAATTACGGGATTCACAAGCCTTCCTTATGCATTGTCGTTCAAGGGATGAAGGAGGTATTGCTGTCACAGGAGCTCTTTAGGTACGGTCCTGCCGATTACCTTGTTGCATCCGTTAACCTGCCAATTACCGGACAAGTCACGGAAGCCTCTTCCGAAGTGCCTTATCTTGCTCTCAAACTTGAATTTACACCGAGTGAAATATTTGAGGTGTTACGAGAATTCCAAATGGGAGTCGATAAAAAGGAAAATGCTAAAAGAGGTATGTATGTCAGCAAAATAGAGCCATCTTTGCTAGACGCGGTAACAAGATTAGCTCGTTTGCTAGATACTCCGAAAGACATCAAGATACTTGCTCCTCTAATCGTGAAAGAAATCATCTATAGGGTTCTTCAAGGAGAACATGGGGGTATGCTGAAACAAATAGCAATAGAAGGAAGTTCTACCCATCAAATCAGTGACGTGATTGAACATGTCATGAATAACTATGAAAAGTCTTTTAAGATTGAGGAACTTGCGGTAATAGCAAACATGAGTATTTCTTCACTTCATCGGCACTTTAAAGAGATAACCTTGATGAGCCCAATTCAATTCCAAAAACAAATGAGACTTCAACAAGCCCGAAGCTTGTTATTATCCGAATCAGCAGATGCAGCAGATGTTGCATTTCAGGTAGGATATGAAAGTCCATCACAATTCAGCCGTGAATATTCACGTATGTTTGGTTTACCGCCAAAAGAAGATATAAAGCGCCTGAGGGAGCAGTATGAACAAAGGGTAAAAGCTTGATTCCGCGGGTTCATTCTATGTATTAAATATAGTGGCAGCTACATTTTAAATAATATAAAAAAGTGCATTAAACTAATCCCGGAGTAATGCACTTTTTCTTTCTGCAATTTACCTATCTTTGTACGCCATAGCTTTATCCTGCTTCCGAACAAATTTCAGAGCATAATGAGTCCCGCTAATATATATTCCCATGATGGATAGATGATCTATTAAAAATCCCATAGAGGACTTATCAATGTTCCAACCGAATGGATTATATACCGTTAACTTGTAAAACATCTCTCTCTCGAAAGATGCTTGTACACCATAAACAACAATCAACACCGCTATGACACGCAAACCAATTGTGCGGATAGTGCTGGTGCCAGTAATTCCCGTCATCTTTCGTACTGCATTAATAATTGTTCCCCAGGACATTCCTATATGCACAGCCATGAAGATAAATCCCCAATATGAAGTCATCACATGTATCTGTAATAAAATCATGTTATTGTTTATAGGAATAAAGGCAAATATGTCACGGGAAATTGGCACAGAACTTAGCATCACTACAGCCATAGATACAAGAAAAAGCAAATTGACCGCAATGCTCAGAATACGTCGTACATTGTGCTTTCCCTTAAAAATCATCTTATACCATCGTCGATTTAAAGTATTGTGGGCAATAAACAACAAAAACAATATAACTCCTACCAGTTCATGTATTGTATTTCCGGTAATTTGGTAAGCCATTGCAACTAACATCAGAACTGTCATAGAAAGATCGATAACCAGCCTGATTAACATATTTCGTTTCAAGAAGTTCTCCTCTTTCTAATATATTTAATACCTGGATGGGTCTCTGTTGATACGGTTCATTGGTGAATATATCCATATCCCGTTTAAATACTTAATAATCCTCTATTTCTCTTGATTAAAATGGATCATCAAAAGAACCTTCTGGATAATCCCCGCTTTTTCTTCATCTTCCATTAAGCTATTTCCATGTAAAATATCCCGCGAGTCTTCGAACTTATCGTCTACCGCTTTTACCTCCCATTGATTTATAGGGATACCTGCAATCTGAGATTCCGTACTGCTGTCCTTTGATCCTGTAAAAGCTTCAAGATCATAACTCTTCATTTCATCCAACATGTTTACGAAGTCATCCCGCTCCTGATTGGCGTGACAAGAAAAGCAGCGACCGATGTCTTCCTCGTAATCCACCGACTTGTCTCCATTGAATTCCTGGTATAGCCAATCGCCATTACGCATCTCAGAGGGATTCTGATCTGCCCAGCCATCGCGCTTTTCCATCACGAAGATTTCATCAAGCTCTTCATCCCTATAGATTTCGAGAGTGATTACGGTGCCGTCAGGGATTGGCTGATCTTTTTGCACCGCTTTGATTGCTTCCTGGCTCGTGTAGAGCTCCTCTCTGACATTTCCTCGATTCACAGTCGTGTAGTTCACACCCTTATCGTAATTCTCAGGGAAATGAACAAGTTCACGACTGGACTCAGACTTCTCCTGCTGTGAGGTGTCACCCGGTGGCTCCTGTTGGGAAATCCCATTTGTGTCATTATTGTTAGTGCAAGCAGTAAAAGTGAAGGACATCACCAATGCAAGGGACGGAAATAATAGTTTTTTCATATTGTTTTCCTCCTACAATTTTTCGTATTTGTATTGATTCGATATCTGGGATTTGGTGCTGTATTTATGGTTATAAATTCTGATTTACCAAAGGGGACTGGCTGATTATGTTTTTTTCATCAAGTCTGTTTAGAACTTTGGGTTTTATTTTTTAACAGAATAATAGTATAGAAAAAGTAGAGGCTTTTTTATTATGCAGCAAATGAAAAAACGACCGATATCCTATTCCTCTCAAATAGTTGCCCAATCCTGCCACAATAAAAATTAAAGTTATACGCCTGTTTAGTTTTACAAAATCACGCTTGCTAATTGCTAACCTAATTAAGTGGATAAAAACCATTTAAATCACCTCGAAACGTTGATATAACAAGAAAAAACAGGTCTATTTCATTTGCGAATTAGCCTGAACAGAAGGAAAACTTATTATCAATTACGATAAATTAGAATTTTCTGATATAATCATTGCATTCGAGTTCCTAAATAAGGGGGAAAAGTTGAATGAATAAACTATTGCTGACTGGATTTGAACCTTTTTTGCATTACACTTTGAATCCAACAGCTGAAATTGTTAGAGAGCTGAACGGTCGAACGATTGGAAAATATGAAGTATGCGGAAAGGTACTGCCTGTACAGTTTGCAAAAACTTGGGAGCAATGCCTTATGCATCTAGAGAATGAAAAACCTGATGCTGTCATGCTCCTCGGACTGGCCGCTGGAAGAAACAAAATAACCCCAGAGAGAGTAACAATAAATTGTGCTGATGGAGAAGCAGACAATGAAGGTGTTGCAAAACAGGATGAAAAGATACAATCGGATGGACCAGCAGCTTACTTTAACACATTGCCGATTCGTACGTTTGTGGAGGTTCTTCTAAAGAAGGGATATCCTGCAGCTATATCAAATACGGCTGGCACCTATTTGTGCAATTACCTTATGTATCAGACTTTGCACTACCTCGAACAAGCAAACAGTAAGGTACCTGCAGGATTTATTCACCTCCCGGCTTCACATGATCTTGCTGTAGAAGCAGGAAATATGCCCAGCTGGTCACAACGTGATTTAACGGATGCGATTGTATGCTTAATTGATGACTTGGCATAGAAATAACGACCTTCTTTTTTAATAAAGGATAAATAATTGAAAAGATCGTGACGATATAACCCCTATACAGAGAAAATACGGGGGAATGAAAAATGTTTAAAAAGCTTCAGATTAAAATCACTTTATTTTTAGCACTTATTCTTATTGTGTCGCTTGCATCCGTTCAGCTATTTTCCTATTTTTATCTTCAATCTGAAATGAATGATGAGGCAAAGAAGAATGGTACAAGTATTGTTCAGCAGCTGAAAAGCAATATTGAAATAAGTTTACGGGATTATGAGAAAAACTTGACACGTTTTGGAAGCAATAATCAGATAAACCGTCTATTAAATGATCCAAAAAGCGAAAACGCTGGTATGATTGCTCAAGAATTTCAAACCTTTCTTGAAGCAAATGATCGAGTCGGCTTAATTTATGTAGGCAGCGAAGATAAGTCCCTTTATATAGAGCCTGAGGTTGATCTTCCTGCTGATTTTGATCCTACTTCAAGACCATGGTACATCCTTGCAAAAGATAGTCCGGACAAGGTCGTCTGGACTGAGCCTTATGAGGATGCCACAAACGGATCATTCACGGTTACAGGGGCTAAAGCCGTTGTGGAAAATAATAAAGTAATTGGCGTTGTAGCATTTGATCTTTCCTTAGAAGCAATAAATGAAATTGTTAATAGTGTCAAAGTTGGCTATGGCGGTTATTCGTTCTTGCTTGACCAAAAAGGAATCGCATTATCGCATCCGACAGAACAAGGTAAAGATTTATCAAAATTAGATTTTATGAAATCGGTTGTTGAAGAAGAAAAAGGATTAGTAGAATTTGAATTTGAATCAGACGACCGAATGCTTTATTTTGAAACAATAAATGGTTTAAACTGGAAAATAGGGGCTGTTTATAAGCAAAGTGATTTAATGGAAACGGCAAATACAGTTTCGTTCACTAGTATGCTGATTACACTTGCTGCACTGGTTATTGCGAATGTGATTGGATATTTTGTATCAAGGTCAATTGCACGGCCAATCGTTAAGCTTGGGGAAACTGCAAGAGCAGTTGCGGAAGGGGATTTAACTGTTGCGGTAAACGTTTCGTCCAAGGATGAAGTAGGGGCATTAGCAGGAAACTTTAATACCATGGTAGCAGAAATGAGAAGAATGATTGAAGAAGTAGACCTCTCTGTCACAACGCTAACTGAATCCGCAGAAAATTTAAGTGCGGTCTCAGAAGAAACAATGGCTGCGAGTGAGCAGGTTGCAGGGGCAATGGAGGATGTTGCAAGAGGAGCAACTGAGCAAACAACTGATGTTGAAAATATGAATGAACGCACAAATGATCTTTCGGTGAAAATTAATAAGGTGAATGAATCAATTGTACATATTCAGTCACTATCCATAAAATCCGAAAACGCAAGTTATGACGGACTTGAAAAATTAAATGTGCTGCAGCTAAAATCTGCTGAGTCAAACAATGAGCTCGGTTCTGTAGAAAGTGTTTTAACAGACCTTGCCGGAAAAATAAAGCAAATAGAAGAAGTTGTGACTGTTATTTCAGCCATTTCTGATCAAACGAATTTGCTTGCTCTGAATGCGAGCATTGAAGCAGCTCGTGCAGGTGAAAGCGGAAGAGGATTTGCGGTAGTTGCTGATGAGGTAAGAAAACTTGCAGAGCAATCAGCGAGAGCTACTGGAAGAATTACTGAGACCATTCTCGGCATCCAAAAAGAATCATTAAAAGCGGTTGAAGCAATGGGGCGTACAAAGGAAATGAACAATGAACAAAACCAAGCCGTTCATAATTCAGGTGAAGCCTTTCAAACCATCGTTATGATGATGGGAGAGCTTGCAAATTCAATCTCAACGGTCACCGAGGACATGAAAGAAATGAATCTTCAAAAAGAGCAGGTGATTGAATCGATTGTCAGCATTTCAGCTATAACAGAACAATCTGCTGCAGCAGCAGAAGAAGTGAATGCGTCAACAGATGAGCAGCTTAGAGCTCTCGAAACGGTAGCAGATTCCGCGGAAAATCTAAGTGAAGCTACAAAGCAGCTTCAGGAGCTCGTTAAAAAGTTTAAAATTTGATTAAAAAGGATGACGTTTTCCGTCATCCTTTTTACCATCGCAGAACTAAAATTAAACTACAGCATTTTAAGTCAGGATTTTTATAAAATAAAATAACCCGCATTCCGTCAGGATTAAATTCTGTATCTAATTCATTTACAATACCGGAAGCCCGCAAAAGTTTGATGACTAATGGTTTGTTTGATTTCTGTGCAGCTGCAATTATCATTTTGGATTGTTCTTTTGAAGCTGAAAGATAGCTCGTTAGTTTTTTTGCGTCAGCTATCAATCCATCCATCTGTGAGGCGGAATGAACAAATTGACTTGAATCAACTTCTGGAAATGGCCTGCTAATATAACGCTCATATGGAAAAGGGTCATAAAACCATGGAAAATAAGGAATTGAGAAATGGTGTCGCTGCACCCGCAAAGAAATTCACCTCCGAGAGAATTTGTTTCTTATATATATGTAGGAGATCTCGTTCGTGTTATTTGAGTAAATGGTAAGAAATTGAAGGGATTAGGATCTATTTGTCGAATACGAATAGGTGTAAGACTACATTTATGAGGGGGTTCTATTCTCTATGCGTGTGCAGCCATCCATATATGTGCTGGATGATAAAACGGTTGCGGTATTTTCGGTTATCCAAGATGAGTGTACGGTTAAGATGGAGTGCTTATTGTCTGAACAAGGGATTCTGGACTACACCATAGAATTTAACGGCCCAATTGAAAAAAGAGATGAGCTGACAAAGATCGCGATGAGTGAAGCGCAATCTATTTATTTACAAACGATATCAGCTGTAAAGTAATAAGTCCCTGATAAAGGGGCCTTTTTCTTTTTCGGGATTATGAAGATAGAATCACTTAAAATTGGGTAGAAAAACAGATAT
The DNA here is from genome assembly GCF_014235785.1 of Bacillus sp. PAMC26568. GTDB lineage: Bacteria > Bacillota > Bacilli > Bacillales > Bacillaceae > Bacillus_P. The sequence continues at coordinate 756,379 of NZ_CP060137.1, forward strand.
AATGGACTATTGCGATAGTTGCGGTATCACGCATAGATAATTTCGCATTCTTTTCGGTGAAATTAATTTCCGTTTCCGATAAACTTTGAAGTAAGGAAGATCAAAACAAGTGTTTCGTTAACCATGCAAAATTTGATCTTTTACAGAGGAGTGTGGAAACGATGAAAAAACACAACATTGAAGAAATTACTCAATTATTGAAACGTCTTGAGAAAGAAATTCAGGAAACGAAGCAGTCACTGAGATCAATTAATAAAAGCATTGATAAGTATGATAAATACTCCTTTATAAACGTGTCATAAGACTTGGCTATAAAAGCCGGGTCTTTTTTTGCGGAATTTTTTCAAAATGCTGTTAAATACTCCTTTATAAACGTGTCATAAGACTTGGCTATAAAAGCCGGGTCTTTTTTTGCGGATTTATTTCAAAATACTGTTAAATACTTTATATTTATGTAAAAAGATTGTTTTATATCTACTCAATTGGTCGTGAATATTGTAATATAATTGCGAAGGGGTGATTGCAATTAGACTACATTTGGACTATGAAGATCTCATTCAAAGCTTAAAAGCTGTGATTTCCTCATCTATAACGAACAAAGAGTTATTGCAGCTTATCCTATCGTTCGCAGAAACGAAAAAAACGTTCCCATTCGGTCAATTGACGCATTTGCACTACACCGCTTTTGGAGGAGAAGATAAAGAGATTATTCATCTATCAGCAGCAGTTGAGCTATTGGCGCTATCATTCGACATCCTGGATGATCTAGAAGACCTAGATAACTTTGAAGAGCCATGGATGAAAGTAAATCCATCTCTCTCTCTAAATGCCGCTACAGCCATGTATACAATTAGTCTTCAAATGCTGCACGAGTTATCAAGTGAACACAAATGGAAGATCATGGGCACGTTTCAGCGTTTTGCCCTGCAAGCAATGGAAGGTCAGCATATTGATCTTCAAAATGAAATCTCCACTGAAGACGAGTGCATCTCCATGATTGAAAAAAAATCAGGTTCCCTGATTGCTTTATCATCGCTCACAGGAGCCATGCTCGCTGATGGAGTTGGATTGGACTGCATAGAAAAGTATTCCTACCAAATAGGACTGGCTGCTCAAATCGAAAATGATTATCGTGATTTATTCCATGTACATAAAAATGACCTTGCAGCTCATAAAAAGTCCCTGGCCCTTCTTTATCTGAACAGAGGGTTTAACGACCATTCCAAAGAACTAAGCGAATTTATTTCCAGCAAACAAGGATTTGCTGATCATTTCGGAAGTATTGAAGCATTTAAATCGAAATTGTTACAATCTGGAGTTGTCCATTATTTAAATGTAATGAAGCAGATCGCCATTCAGAAGGCGACAAGCATACTTGGGGATCTTCCATTAAACGAAAATCAAATTGAGCTTCTAAAGTCTCATTTGATCATAAATCAAAATGAAAAATAAAAGGAGAGATTAAGCCATGCAAGAAATCGTAAACTTTTTAGTAGAAAATCCGGAGGTCGTAGAAAAAGTAGCAAGCGGAGAAGCTAGTTTACTAGGTGTGAAAAATGTCGAGGAAGTGTTAGGATTAGTAGAAGGACTATTGAACACGGCTAGAACGACGAATATGTACTGGTGGTAAGATTTTAATAGTTCTAATTCAATAAATAGGTGAAAAATATGAAATTTAACCTTAACAAAGTTTACTTAGTAATTGTTGTGATCAGCTTTATACTCACTGTTTATTTTGCATATATCAATGTGAAATATCCTTACTTGGGAGCAACGGTAAGAATTAATGAGGAAGAAGAACTGGTTGTTACAGCAGTAGAGCCGAATACTTGGTCAATAAAGGCTAATCTTCAGCCAGGTGATATTGTATTAAATGTTAATGGAAAAGATGCATTAAAGCACTTTCCTTCTACTAATTATGGTGTATTAGAGCAAGTGGATCATATGACCATTTTGAGAGATGGAGAAAAAATATCATATAAAGTTTCAGACACAATTATTAATAATCAAAGTCTTTTTATGTTGATAATTCCATTAACATTATATGGACTCTGTCTTTTCTGCAGTTATTTCGTATTTAAAAGCAATAGAGACTTAAACCTTCAATCAGCCTATTTATTGAATTTATTTTTACTGACAATAGCAACAGCTTATTTTAGCGCAAGTGGTTCATCCAGGGGAGATTTATTCAGTAGATATATAAATCTTTCCCTTTTTCTGTTGGTTCCTGTACTTTATTTAAATTTCATCTATAAATATTTTCTCGAATTAGGTAAAAAGTTATTTTCCAGAAAATTTATTATTGCTGGATATATTGCTGTAGCTGTAAACATCTTAGTTGAATATATTTTAGACTATCTGCTTTTTGCCTATCATATTACTAAAAGTCTAAATCTCATTACTTTTTTCATTTTAATTATTCTAACATTCGTTTTGAAGCTGTATGGTTTGAGAAAAGTCAAATATTCAGATCAAAAATATTTGGTTAAAGTCTTGATAATTACCAACATCATTGCATTTTCTCCATTTGTATTTTTGTATATTTTGCCATTTATTTTCCTTAATAAATATATATTTCCACCTACTGTTCTTTCAGCATTTTTATTACTGGTTCCTTTTTCTTTGGTATATCAGTTTATGGCTACGAAAATTTATGACATTGAATTTTTATTGGGTAGAGTCCGTTATTACTCCCTTTTAGCAGTATTGCCAACTTTAGTTATTGTTGCAATTACAATATTAGTTAAAGAAAATAACCCAACATTTTACCCGATAAAACTTTCAATTTTTACATACATCACCATGTTAATTGTGTTCTATATTAAAGAAATCCTGGATTTCCGATTCCGCTTCAAACGTTTTTCAGAGAAGTACAATTATCAGGACAGTATTTTTAAATATACGCAGAGCATTCGGAAGGCAAGCAAGCTTGATCATGTGATAGGCGAGCTGAAGCGGGTGATTACGGAAGTGTCGCTTGTGAGCAGAGCGAATTTTGTCGAAGTGGATAAGAATGAAACCATTGTGTCTGTCGATTTAAATATGAAGGATACAGATTATTCATCTTACGAAAAAGAGATCAAGAAAGCTTCGACGGAAATTGGCAAAATTATCGAGGTCGACCGCGGATTTGTGATTAATGTAGGGGAAACAGATGACAGAAGCTATGTGATGCTTTGTTTATCGATGCTGAATACGCCAAGGCTGAATCGGGATGAGATTTCGTGGCTAAAGACGCTGTCATTTTACACGAACATTTCTCTTGAGAACTTTCTTAAGATAGAAGAGCTGATGAATCATCTGCAAAAGATTAAGCGTGAAGGAAGCAATCCTGCATGGTTAACGAAAGTGCTTTTCTCAATAGAAGAGAAGCAGAGGTCCAACTTGGCTAAAGATTTGCACGATTCTGTTCTTCAGGACTTAATATCTTTAAAGCGACAATGCGAGCTTGCCTTAGCTGAGCTTGAAATGGCTCCTACTGTTTTCAGGGATCAGCTTCAGGACATGAACAGTTCAATGACAAATATCATCAAGACGACGCGGGAGACGTGCCAGGAGCTTCGTCCGCAGCTTCTATATGATTTAGGCTTAGTCAAGGCGCTAAATAAGCTGGCATCTCAATATAATGAGTCTGCTTCGTTTAGTGTGCGGCTGAATACCGGCAACTTTTCCAAATCTATGGATATTGATACCCAATTAAATCTCTATCGTATTATTCAAGAGCTTTTAACGAACGCGGAGAAGCATTCCAGCGCACAAAATGTTTTGATCATGCTTGTGAGCATAAAAGACAAAATCGTCTTGCATTATGAGGATGATGGTGTTGGCTTTGATCAAAGCGAACTCTATTCCAATCAGCAGAGCATGGGTCTATCAGGAATTACTGAGAGAGTAAAAGCATTAAATGGATCGCTTCATATTGAAACGTCAGTGGGCAATGGCTTTAAAGTTGTTGTCGAAATTTAATTGCTTATAGTTTAGACTTGGCATGTGCCAAGTCTTTTTTATAAAATAGAAAGAGATGGCTAGGCAGAGAGGTTGATAGCATGATACATGTATTGGTTGTGGATGACCATCCAGCAGTAAGAGAGGGCACGAAAGCGATATTAGAAACAGATTCTGATGTGAGGGTATCCTACCTGAATCCTCCTTATACCATTGATGTCATTCAGCAAATTAGCTTTAATGAATACGATGTTGTTTTAATGGATATGAATCTTGGGGATATAAATGGCATGGAGCTATCCACTGAAATTATTAAGCATTCTGAGGAATGCAAAATTATTTTATATACAGGCTATGATGTCGAAGATTATTTTGACGAAGCGATTCGTCTTGGCATACACGGAGCAATCAGCAAAACGGAGACGAAGGAAAAAATTCTTTCCTCTATCAGACATGCTTTGAATGGCGATGTCGTCGTGCCATATCCATACTTAAAGGCGTTAATCCTGCAGCAAAAGCATAAGAGCAGCGTGTCTCAAAATGATACTGAGTCTCTAAATGACCGGGAGAAAGCGATTCTTCAAGAAGTTGAGAGAGGGTTAACAAATCAGGAAATTGCAGACAAGCTCCATTTAAGCAAGAGGTCGATTGAGTATAGCTTAACCTCAATTTTTCACAAGCTGAATGTAGGCTCACGAACAGAAGCTGTGTTAATCTCTAAGTCAGAAGGAATTATTGATTAGTGTGCAAGAATTAAACTTGCGCACTTTTTTTTATTGGTACGACATATAGATGTAAAAGAGTGTTCTATTCCGAGAGGAGTGTACTGAATGTATTCAATGTATGGACAGCCATTTGATCCATCTTATCGCGGAAGGGAAAGAGAAAGCAAAACAAAAAATATGATATCCGTTCGCGGTACAGGAAAAGTGGAAGCAAAACCAGATTCCGTAACACTTCAAATTGCGGTAACTACAACTAATAAAGATGCAGCCGCAGCTCAGCAGGAAAATAGAGTCCGTATGAATCAGCTGATTCAGGCATTAACTTCAATCGGGATCCAAAAACAGCAAATTGAGACCATCTCCTATACTGTTTTCCCCCAATATGATTATAGCGCTGGTTCAGAACCGATTTTAAAAGGATATGAAGTGACAAATACGATCTCCATCACAACTCAAAATCTGGATCAAATTGGACAGATTTATGATACTGCTTTTGCGAATGGAGCAAACCGTGCAGATCGAGTGCAATTTTCCCTTTCCAATCAAGAGATGTGGATCAATGAAGCATTGAACTTAGCTGCAAAACAAGCACTGGATAAGGCAGAAGCAATTGCCCAATCCTATCAGCTCAAGCTGCAGCGAAAACCTGTAAAAATAACAGAGGAACCGAGAGGATTTTCCCCAATGTCTAAAGAATTAAGTCTAGGTGTGCAGTCATCTGAACAAACCCCGATTTTTGTCAGTAAAATTGAGATTATTGCTGAACTAACAGTGGTGTTTACGTATCAATAAAGATGTTTACAAAACTTAAACACCCTCTCAATATCACCATCACAAACCTTCGTTAAGATGGAGTCTATATATAGATTCAAGTGCTGGAAAGCGCTTTCTTTTTTGGGAGGTAACGATGGACGTGATGGCGGTATTGCCTGTTTTATTCCTCATGCTTATGTATTTTGTGTTTGCTGTATTTGTGCTTAAAAGGTAAAAGGTTCGTTCAAACAAGCATAAATACGTGAACCATTTCTTATTTTTCGTTAAAATTATAGGAAATGATGAATAAGAGGTGATTTTCCTGAGGATTGCATGTTTTCTCATACTTATCAGTGTTTTCATTGCCGGATGTCAGTCAGACCAAGATGGAAGTATACAAAACGAAGAAGCAGCTGGGCAGTCACAGGCGCAAGATACGGAAAGTGTTTTAAAAAACATGGACGTACCATGGTCTATAGCAAAGAGCGATGAAAATTTTTATTTAAGTGAGCGGACAGGACAAATCGTAAAATGGAATCGTGATTCAGATGAATTGGTGATTCAAAAGCTTAATTTGAAAAAAACACTGCATCTAGAAGGGGAAGGCGGATTCCTCGGCTTGGAGCTTGCATCAGATTTTAAAGAGAGTAAGCAAGCCTATGCTTATCATACATATAAAGAAGAAAACACTGTGAAAAACCGAATTGTAATACTTGAGGAAAAGAACGGCCAATGGACCGAAATAAAGGTTGTACTAGAGGATATTCCAGGAGCCCAGTTTCATAATGGCGGGCGCATCAAAATTGGACCAGACAGCAAGCTTTACGCTGCAGCTGGAGATTCGTTAAATCCAGAGCTCGCCCAAAACAAAGATTCTCTTGCAGGGAAAATCCTCAGGATTGAACCTGATGGATCTGTCCCAGCGGATAATCCATTCCCAGGATCATATGTATATTCTTATGGCCACCGTAATCCTCAGGGGCTCGCATGGGACGAGAGAGGCACTCTGTTCAGTACAGAACATGGTCAGTCTGCACATGATGAAATTAACAGGATCCAGCCAGGAAAAAATTATGGCTGGCCAGTAATAGAAGGGGACGAGCAGAGGGAAGGAATGGAGACTCCTCTCTACCATACCGGTGATGAGACATGGGCGCCATCAGGCATTGCCTATAAAGAAGGAAAGTTGTATGTAGCGACATTATCAGGAAAAGCGGTTAAGACGTTTGAAGTGCACACAGGGGGAGTTCAGACGTACCTCGACGGATGGGGCCGAATGAGGGATGTTATGATAGAAGATGATGATTTGTATGCAGTGACCAACAATCGGGATGGCAGAGGAAATCCTGTTAAAGAGGATGATCAAATGCTGCTGAAAAAATTAACCGCACAATAGAGGGGGAAGAAAAAAATGGAATACAATGTTGAAAATACGCTGCTGAACTCACTTGGAATTGATATTAAAAGCATCACAAATGATGGAGTCGTTGCTACAATGCCAGTAGACGACCGGACAAGACAGCCTTTTGGAATTCTGCATGGCGGTGCATCTGTAGCGCTAGCTGAAACAGTAGCAAGCATAGGGGCGTATCATTTAATCGACCAAGAAACAGAGATGTGCGTTGGCCTTGAGATTAACGCGAATCATATAAGAGGCAAGCAGGATGGCTTCGTCACTGCACATGGAGTTCCTGTTCATCGCGGCAAAACGACAATGGTTTGGGAGATTAAGATTGTAGATGAAAGAGAAAGTCTGATTTGTATTTCAAGATGTACAATGGCAATCTTGAAGAAGAAATAATAAAATTTTTCTTAGGCAATTTTTATTATCAAAATAGGAGATAAAAATGATGAAGCCGATTAAGAGGTTCCCAGTTCTAAAAACGGAACGGTTTATTTTAAGAAAACTGGATGAGAATGATGCAGAAGAAGTATTTGCTTATTTTTCTGATGATGAAGTGACCAGATTCTATGACCTCGAAAGCTTTACCGATATCAGTCAAGCAATTGATGTAATCAATCGATGGTCAGCAAGGTTCCTTGAAAATGAAGGATTCAGATGGGGAATTGCGGTAAAAGAAACGAACAAGATCATAGGCAGCTGCGGCTACCATAACTGGGCAAAAGAACATAACAAAGCAGAAATAGGTTTTGAAATAGACCGATCGTATTGGAAAAAAGGCGTCATGACAGAAGTGTTAATGCCAATATTAGGATTTGGCTTTAGCCAAATGGATTTAAACCGGATTGAAGCTTTTTATGATCCAGCTAATATAGCTTCAAAATCATGCCTTGAAAAAGCGGGCTTTATATTTGAAGGGATCATGAGGCAGGCTGCATTTGAAAAAGGGGTATTTTGTGATGCTGCAGTTTGTTCGATTTTAAAAGATGAGTACATTAAGGAACATAATTGAGTTGACTTTAGTTCGCAAAGTTGTATTGCAAAATCGGATTAAACAGGAATGCAAGTTTGGCTTGGCCAAAAAAGCAGCCGGTCAAAACTCTGACCTGTTTTGCAAATCGTTATTTTTAGAAAAAGTATATAAATTTGCGCTTTGATGGCGAGCGGAATCGCCCAACTCCTCGGCCAGAACAAATCCGCAGGAAAAGTCAAATCCGGACTTTTCTGCCGGATTCTTATCTGTCATGCCTGCGCTAAACAGGCGTTTGCGCATTTCTTTTTGACAAATGCTTCATTCCTTCACGTTTGCTTAAAGGAGCCAATTCATTTTCAGAAATAAATGAGTGAACAGATTCAGGGTTCGTTTTCGAGTATTCTCTTAAAGCCCATCCTATCGCTTTTTGAATGAAAAATTCCTTTGATGAAGATAGATTCCGTATTACATTGTACAGCGAAGCTTCATCCGTTTCTTGCTTATATTTCAATTGATAAAGAATAGCTGTTCTTTGCAGCCAAAAATTTTCACTCACTGCCCATTTGTCTAAATGTTTTTCCTTCAATTCGGGGTGCTTCATCACAAGCGGACCGATTACATTCGATGCGATGAGATCCACTGTATCCCACCATGAGACAGTTATAATCAGATCCTTGATCCATTCAATATCCTGCGGGTGCAGCTTCTTTTTTTCAAGCACAAGGATGTCCATTGCCGCATATAAGAGTTCTCTTTCTTCAAACGACCAAAGCTTGAGGATTGTTTCTTTCAGCTGATCAGGACGACCGTGCTCCATAAGGAATTGCTTTGTGATCTCTTTTCTTTCAGGTGATTTAATTCCAAGGAACCGGAATTGGTTACGCATGTAATTTTCCATTGAAATAGCTTTTTCAAGGTCTGCATGCTGTAAAAAAACGTCTCTAAGGTTATTTGCATAGTGCATACATCAGCATCTCCTTAAAAAAAGGATGAGAGCGCTCATCCTTTTACACCTTCTTTTTTCCGATCTTCTTTTAAATCATCCTGCACACTTTTCTCCCATAGCGGCACTTTCGTATTATAAGCAGCTCTCATGATGAGATGGCCTGCAACTGGAGCAGTCATAAAAACAAAGACGATTCCTAGAATGATTCGTGCATTCATATGTCCTTCAATCAGCCAGAAATAGAGAAAGACACCCAAGAGGACGCTGATGACACCAAGTGTCGCGCTTTTTGATGCTGCGTGATTACGCGTATACGCATCAGGAAGGCGGACAACGCCATATGCTGCAACAAGGCTAAGCAAAGCACCTTGAAGGATGAAATACCCAATAATGATTTTAGCGATTACGATCATTTTCGATAATCTCTCCCTTCTCTAGGAATTTTGCAAATGCGACTGTACCAATAAATGTCAAAATCCCAAGCACCAAAATGACCTCAAGAAATGCATTCGTTCTTAACACCACTGAAATAATGGCTGTAATGCCAATCAGGTTAATTCCAATGGCATCAAGCGCGATGACCCGATCGGGTGTTGAAGGACCTTTAATTAGCCTGTATAAATAGAGCACAGTTGATAGAGCAATGATCAGAAGTGATACCTTAAGAACAATATCCAGCATTAACGGCTCACCTCCTGAATGGCTTTTTCAAATGTATTTTTAATATCTTTTCTAGCTTCTTCCGCATCCTCTAAATCCATTGCATGAATGTAGAGAAAGCGGTTATCGTCTGATACTTCAACTACAAGAGTTCCAGGCGTTAGGGTAATTAAATTTGCCAGTATGGTAATTTCCCAATCTTTTTTCAGCTCTGTTTCAAGCTTAAAAATGCCGGGACGGGCATTGATTTTAGGCGCAAGCACTATTTTCAAAACAGCGATATTGGACATGATAAGTTCACGGTTGAAAATATAGATGAGGTTAATAACCGCGAATACATTCCATAAATAAAACCGGTGATGGAAAAAACGGCGCAGGGCAAAAATCATCAGCAAGCCGAAAAAATAGCCATTAAAAAAGTCTTGAACAGAGTATTCACCCTTTAAAAACATCCATATAAACGCAATTGAAAAGTTCAATAAAATTTGAAAGGCCATATCATCTACTCCTTCAGCACGGCTTGAATATAGATTGATGGATCAAGCAGCGTTTCAGCAGCTTGTGTGATATATGGTGCAGCTGCTTCTGTTCCAACTCCGAATGCGATAGAGAGTGCTATTAAAATGGCAATTGGATAGAGAAGTCCTTTTGTTGAGCCTTTCTCTTGATCTTTCGTAAGCTTCACTTCACCCCAAAAGCCATTAATGAAAATTTTCATAATGGAGTAGAGAACAAGCAAGCTTGATAAAAGCACAAACAAAGCAAAGACGTATTCGCCGGCTTCAAAGCCGCCCTGCACGATTTTCAGCTTTCCGACAAAACCGCTTAATGGAGGAATTCCTGCAAGCGAGATTGCGGAAATAAAGAACATCCAGCCAAGGAGCGGATGTTGTTTCAGGAGCCCGCCCATTTTCTTCAAATCGCTTGTACCTGTGATCACAATCATCACACCTGCAAGCATAAAGAGTGCGCCTTTGATAATCATATCATGGATCAAGTAGTAAATAGCTCCTTCAATCCCAGGTGAATTAAAGACGGCAACTCCAAATAAAATGACGCCGACTGCGACGATAATATTGTAGATAACAATCTTCTCTACATCCCAATAGGCAACAGCTCCAATCACTCCGAAAAGAATTGTCAGAACCGAGAGCCAGGCTAAAATCTGATGAGTATAGCCTGTATCATGAATGAAAATCAGCGTATAGACACGCGTAATGGAATACACGCCAACCTTAGTTAAAAGAGCTCCAAATAAAGCTGTAACAACGGCTGGCGGAGCTTGATAGGAACCTGGCATCCAGAAATAAAGAGGGAAAATAGCGCCTTTCATCCCGAATACGACCAGAAAGAGAATGGCTATAACCGTCAGAATCCCTGATTGTCCGTTATCACTGATTATTTGACTTAAATCCGCCATATTTAATGTACCTGTTACTGCATATAGATAGGCAACTGTTATGACGAATAAAGCAGAAGAAAATATATTAACAATGATATATTTAATAGATTCTCTCAGCTGAGGCTTAGTTCCGCCTAAAACAATAAGGACGTACGAGCTCATAAGCATAACTTCAAAGAAGACAAATAGATTAAAAATGTCTCCTGTTAAAAAAGCGCCGGTTACTCCAGTCAGCAAGAACTGAACGGCTGAATAAAAGTAAAACCGTTCTCTTTCAGCACCGATTGAACGAAAGGCAAACAGGATGGACACAAGCCCAATGATGCTAGTCGTTAAAACAAGCAGACTTGAAAACATATCTGCTACAAACACGATACCGTATGGAGGGGCCCAGCTGCCGATTTCCACCGTTAGAATCCCGTTCGTTTTTACCTCTTGAACGAGCAGTAGAGAGATGATAACGGCAGTAATTGACGCAATCACGCTTATCCATTTTTGGATGGTTATATATTTATTGAAAAAGATTAAAAGAATACCTGCCAATAATGGAACAATGAGAGGCAGCATCACGATATTATTCATTATGATCATTTCCCCTTAACTGATCCATATCATCGCTTCCAAGTTCCTGATACGCTCTGTAAGCTAAAACAAGCAAGAAGGATGTAACACCAAAGCTAATAACAATCGCCGTTAAAATAAGAGCCTGCGGCAGCGGATCGACATATGATGAAGCTTCCTCGCCAAGCAAAGGTGCGGCGCCTTTTTTCAGTCCGCCCATTGTGAGAATTAATAAATGTGCTCCATGACTTAACAAGCCAGTCCCAATAATGATCCGAAGCAAGCTTTTTGAAAGCATTAAATAGGTTGCAGCCATAAATAAAATACCAACAACTATCGACATTAAGATTTCCATTATTCCGTCTCTCCAATCGTTTGAATAATGGTTAAGGTAACGCCGATCACGACGAGATAAACACCGAGATCAAATAAAACAGCTGTAGCAAGCTCCGTGTCGCCCAAAACAGGAAGATTAACATGGCCGAATGTATGAGATAAAAAAGGTACATCGAAAAAGAATGAACCTATTCCGGTTAATACAGCTATCAGCAGCCCTGATGCAGCCAGGTTAATATAATTAACAGGCAATACATTAATGACTGTTTTCACATCGTAAGCGAGCAGCAAAAGCACGATTGCAGAGGAGGTCATCAATCCCCCGACAAATCCGCCGCCGGGAGTATAGTGTCCGGCAAAAAAGAGATAAATGGAAAAAATAATGATGATGAAGAAAACAACTTTTGTAACAGTCTGCAAAATCACATCATTCGTTTTGATATGTGTTTTTTTCATCCTTCCTCCCCCTTTGCCATCCGTAATTTGACCATGCCATAGATGCCAAGTGCGGCAATGCCAAGAACTGTAATCTCAAATAAAGTATCAAAGCCGCGGAAATCAACAAGGATAACATTGACCATATTTTTACCGCCTGCTTCTGTATAGCTGTTTTCAATAAAGTAAGAAGAAATCGTTTCACGTACACGGCTGCTGTTGGCTGAAATTGCGGCTAAAGTGACAATCAGTCCTACACCAAAAGAAATAATGAAGTTTACTAATCGAAATTTAAGTTTCTTTTCTTTTTTCTTTAGCTCTGGCAAGAAATAGAAGCAGAGCAGGAATAAAGCGACAGAAACCGTTTCAATTACTAGCTGAGTCAGCGCAAGATCGGGTGCACGGAACAAAACAAAAAATAAAGCTAAACTGTATCCTACCGAGCCGAGGGCGATGATCGCAGTTAGTCTGGATTTCGAAAATAAAATTGTAATCGTACCAAGCACCATTGATAACGCAAGGACACCTTCATAAATGCCAATATCGGCAGTTCCGTCTAAAGTGAATGAGAAGCCGCCTTTAATTGCCATTGTCGCTCCTGTAATGCCGATCAGGAAAACAAAGATGTATGCAAGGTAATCCCTAATAAATCCCGTCATATAAAAGCGTGTTAATTTGTTTGAATAGCGTTCCATTCCGACTAATGAAGCATCATAAAATTGATTAATCGTAAGTTTGCCTGGGAACAAATCGTATATTTTGCGCCATTTTCCAAGTGTCACATATCCGATTGCACCAAGTATGATTACACCGATAGTCATGTACAGTTCAGGTGTAAAACCGTGCCAAAAGGAAATCTCAACTTCGAATTTTTTTCCTTCAGGGAGAAGGGAAGGCATAATTGATTCTACGGCTGGCTCAATCAGTGAATAAGACAGCAAATTCGGGAAGAAACCGAAAATCACCACTAGAGAACCAAGAATGATTGGAGAAATCAGCATGCCGAGCGGCGCTTCATGCGGTTTCTTTGCAAGTTTTTCAGGCTGATAAGGCCCTGTAAATGTTTTGAAGACCAGCACCATGCTGTATAAAAATGTAAAGATGCTTGCAACCCATGCTATTACAGGGAATAAAAGCCCCCATGTCTCCATATTGAAGATATCCATTTTTGTCACGTTAATCATGCCGGTAAAGAACATTTCTTTACTTAAGAACCCGTTAAATGGAGGCAAGCCCGCCATTGAAAAAGATCCGATAACCGCAATCGTGAACGTGATTGGCATAAAGCTCATTAAGCCGCCAAGCTTCCTGATATCACGTGTGCCAGTCTCATGATCAACAATTCCAGCAACCATAAAAAGACTCCCTTTAAATGTTGCATGATTGATCAAGTGGAAAATGGCTGCTACCGTAGCAATCGTATAAAAATGATCATCAAGTGAATCGTAATGAAGAGCGGCCGCGCCAACCCCGAGCAAAGACATTATTAATCCTAGCTGACTCACCGTTGAAAAAGCCAGTATTGCTTTTAAGTCGGTTTGTTTAACAGCATTTAACGATCCCCAGAATAACGTGATAAGACCGAAAATACTGACAAGCCAAAACCATTCAGCTGTCATGGCAAAAACAGGACTGAATCTTGCAACAAGATAGATCCCGGCTTTAACCATTGTTGCAGAGTGAAGATAAGCACTGACAGGCGTCGGGGCTTCCATTGCATCTGGAAGCCAGACGTAGAAAGGGAATTGAGCAGATTTTGTAAAAGCTCCAAGCAGGACAAGCACCAGAGCTGGAACAAACAGCTGGTCATTTATAACATTTGGAACAGCTTCTACCATTTCACGAATGCTGAACGTGCCTGTCATTAAATAGAGCAGCACAAAGCCGCCAAGCATTGAGAGTCCGCCAAAAACAGTTATCATCATTGATTTAAGTGCACCATATCTTGATTTTTCTCTATCATACCAATAGCCGATCAGTAAGAAAGATGAAAGACTGGTAAATTCCCAGAAGGTATAAAGCACGATGACGTTATCAGAAAGAACAACGCCAAGCATAGCCCCCATAAACAGCAATAAATACACGTAAAAATGATTTAATTTTTCTTTTTCTTTTGACAAATAATAAATAGAGTACAGAACGACAAGTGCGCCGATTCCCGTTATTAATAAGGCAAACAGCAGACCCAGTCCGTCCACATACGCTGTAAAATTAATCCCTAAAGAAGGAATCCAATTTACAGTAGATTGAACGGTCTCACCGATAAATCCAAGAAAATAAACGAACAAAATAAACGGCAAAATCAGTACAAACCAACCAGTATGTATTCTTCTGAAGTATTTATAAAGGAAAGGTATCAGAATGGCCAGGAGAAATGGTGAAATGATAGCCGTATGTAATAACGTCATGTTTGAACCTCCTTACGAGAATTTCATGGTCAAAAGAACCTAAATTAATTATAACGTAAAATTTCTGTTCTTGCATTCCTCGCATTCCTATTATTGGCCACGTTTACACGATCTATTAAATAAGTAGAAATGTCAGGAAATGAACCAAAAAATAACTGCATTTTTCCATTCTGGCCAGGTATATTTCATTTTTTTGATGAACATCCTAAAAATGAGGTGATCCATATGAATACAAAAAAGATCCTCGCTGCATTCGTCCTATTTTCTGCAATGTTCAGCAGTGCCTGGTTTGCAAATGAAAAAACAAAACGAACTTACATTGAATCAGGTTCGTATGATCAAAGCAAAGAAGATCCCTTTTACATGTCGAATGAAGAAAAGAGATTGCTCGAGAAATTTAAGCCGAGAGAGTACATTCGAATCGTGAATAAGTAAACAGAACGTCTAATGGGATGACGTTCTGTTTTGTGTTTATTTTTAGGAAATTATAAAAGGTAATAGATTGTGGATAATAAAATAAAGTTATCTGCGTCCAGCTACGGCACCTAACTTCTCGGTCAGAACTGAGGTGCCTGTGCTGACCAAGGACACTGCACTTTTGTTTAGAGATAGGAAAGTATAAAATTTTGTGCATTGATATCTAGCTCCATCGCCCAACTCCTCGGCCAGAACAAATCCGGCAAAAAAGTCAAATCCGGACTTTTCTGCCGGATTCTTATCTGTCATGCCTGCGCTAAACGGGCGCTTGCGCTTTTCTTATTATCATTTTTTTCTTGTAACCAGTAAGGCTCTCGTTCATAATGGATGAGTATTCTACCAAATTAGGAGATTCATGGAATGAAAAATACATATTTTACGAGTTATTTTCCGTTGATTTCAATTTTGCTTTTCAGCGCATCACTTTCCATTTCTACTGTTATGACAGTGGTAAAGCAGCTGCAGAGACTTGGGGTATATGGGGGAATGCTCGAATTTTTTTCTGAAAATGGAATTAATTTATCGCTGTTTATCGTATTTGCACTTATTTATTTTATGATTTTCTCGGCTTTGAAACTTATTGCCGACACAGTGACTGAACTTTCCCTGCTGTTTTTTTCAAAAGATGCAGATGGCGAAAGCTTAAAGAAGATAAGACTGGGTTCTTCCTTCTTCCTGATCGCATCCGCACTTTCTCTGCTTCTTGTAAAGTATGGGGCTTTTATTATCGCCGTTTTTCTGCTTGCAGCTCTCTGCTATTTCGTATTTGTTGTCTATCAGTTCAGCTTTTCCTTAACCTCACTTTCTTTAATTGGACTCGTGTTATTTCATGTGCTTTTCTGGTCGATTTTTCTGTTTGGCATTCTTTATATTTGCATGAGATTATATAATAGTGTGTTGGCGAGTCTGCCTGTATAGCAAAAGAAGCCCTTCAGCTAGTGATGGGCTTTTTTTTAAGGTTGAAAATCGGAATTAATCCCGAAATTTTTCTTTATATCACATAAAAATCCAAAAATAATGGACAAAAAATCAAATATAACGCCCAAAAATCTCAAAATATACAGTCGCCAAAATTAGATAGATTCCCCTGCATCAAGCCCGTATTTTAGGACAAAAATCGTTCTCTTACTTCAGGAGAAGGCAGCGAACAAGCATCCTTTCTGCCGAACCATTTGTATCTATTTTTAGCAAGAATGCTGTAACCAAAATCCCGGATGGGACGGGGAATCGCAAGTAGAATAAAAGTAAGCTGAAAGGTGCCTCCCAGTTCTTTTAAAACGTGCAAAGCAGCTGTTGATTTTGTATATATCCTGTCATTTTTAACATATACAAAGCTATCAAAGTCCTGCTGCAGAAGGCGATGGCGGGCCAGCAGCCTTTGGCCTGCATCAGATTGGAGGGAAGCAAATTTGAATACAGCTTTTTTATCATGTTTGATGACAAATTGTACAGTGCGATCGCAAAAATTACAGACACCATCGAATAAAAGGATATTTCCGTTTGCCATAATTTCACCCACTCTAATTAAAAGCTATAGTGTATATTTTCCACGAACAACCAAAATAAAACTAGTAATTCTTCGTAATGTCACGCCATATGAGCTGCTGGGGCGCAGATTTTGAAAGTCCGCTGACATTGCCTCCTTGATCTTTTCCAATCCAGACACCCGCTGCATAACGTTCTGTTAAGCCGATAAACCATAAATCTTTGTAGTCGTTTGTTGTTCCCGATTTGCCGCCGATATAGGATGCGGAATGTTTTGCTTTCGTTCCAGTTCCGCTCTTTACAACAGCAGAAAGGAGCTTTCTCATTTCATTGTTGGTTGTGTTTTTCCAGACTCTGACCGGCTCATCTTTCCATTCATATAATGTTTTTCCTTTTAAATCAGTCACTTTGATAATTGCATGGCTTTTATGAAAAACGCCATCATTTGCAAATGCAGAATAGGCTTCCGTGAGCTCAAAAGGTGAAAAGCCATTTGTAAATCCTCCAATTGCTGAGGGCAGCCGATAATCATCTGCTGTAATTGATCGAAAGCGGAAAGGTGTTAAATAAGAGTATCCCTTTTCAATGCCAACTTCATCAAGCATTCTGACAGCTGGAGTATTGTAAGATTTTTTAAAAGCCGTTTCAAGCGTCACATTGCCATAGACTTTTTCATCATAATTATCAGGACAATAGTCTTTTTTGCAAAAAGGCTTTGCACTGATAATAGATGAAGCTGAGGCATTTTTCACATCAATATAAGGAACATAATCGAGCAAAGGCTTGATGGCTGATCCTGGCTGGCGATAAGCTTGATATGCCCGATTGAAATCGAATTTTTGGTAATTATGTCCCCCGTACAAGGCGGTAATTTTATGAGTTTGATGATCAATAACTACACTTGCTCCCTGAATGGAAGCATCCTTCAAATGATTTTTGAAGGCATCTGCAGTCCTTGTCTGCATTTCAGGGTCAAGAGCCGTATGAATTCTGACTCCTCGGCTGACAACCTCCTGCACTCTGTTTTTCAGTTCTGTTTCAATAGCAGCCTCTTCTTCTTTTCCGGCATTTGCTGATCTTTTTGTATAGCCCTCTTTTTCACCTATCAGCCTTTTGATCTCGTCGTGAACATAGGTGACATAATCAGGATACCTGTCAGTCCGATGCTGAAGGTTAAGACGGATATTCTCTCCCATCGCCTGGCTGTATTGTTCTTGATTTATGTAATCATGTTCTAATAGATTTTTTAAAAGGAGCTCCTGCCGCTTCTTTGTATTTTCAAAGTGTTTGACTGGATCGTATAAGCTTGGGTTGTTTGGTATGGCACTGATAAAAGCAATTTGAGCAAGCGTCAGCTTATCTAATGGCTTGCTGAAGTAATAATTGCTTGCCATCTGCACTCCATAAACCCCGTTATGAAAGTAAACAGCGTTTAAATAGCCTTCAAGAATTTCTTCTTTGGAAAAGTTTTTTTCAATGTGATAAGAATACAGAAGCTCACTCAGCTTCCGGTTATAAGACTTTTCATGTGATAAAAAAACATTGCGGGCAAGCTGCTGTGTAATCGTGCTTCCGCCTTGTTCAATTGATTGATTTTTTGCATTCACGATGACCGCTCGTGTCATCCCTGCAGGATCAAATCCTATATGCTCAAAGAATTTCTGGTCTTCTGAAACAATGAAAATCGTTTTTACTGCTTCGGGAATTTGGTCGAAAGGCATAATTACCCGATTTTCCTGGTTCGTTACAATTTCTGACACGACGGCGCCGTTTTGGTCAACGATAAAACTATTTTGCACAATAGGAATCTCTTTTATAGGAATCTTTTCTTCTAATACTGTTGAGACTGCTTTTACATTTTTCACTTCATTGCCCGAAATCATAAATAGATAGATAAGAACAGGGGCCATGGTTATAAGACAAATCCAGCCAATAATTGAACGCACTGTTGTCACTCGCTTTTTTAGATATTATTATTCATCTAATAGTACCATCTGATGGAATAAGATAGAAGATATTTTCTAAGAGATGGCCAAATCAAAAGCGATTCAAATAAAGGCAGGCCATAAAAAAACCGCGCTTCTAAAAGAAGGCCGCGGTTTTAACTGGCTTTTGCCATAGAACTCTCTTTATGCTGCAGGCTTTTCCATAATAGAATGGCACTGCATAAGAACAATCCGGCTGTTACATAAAACACTGCAGAAATACCGAAGCTGCCTGCAACCATTCCTCCAAGAACGGGTCCTATGACATTTCCGAGGAACCTAAAGCTTACATTATAGCCCAAAACTTCACCCTGCATCGCTACAGGTGCGGTTTGTCTGATGAAAGCAGTAATGCAGGGGATAATTCCCCCAATGGCCATGCCGAATAGAAACCGAAAAATCACCAGCTGCCACAGTGTTTGGACAAGTGCCTGGGGAATAAAGCAAAAGACAGAGGCAATCAAAAGTCCGATTAAGACTTTTTCATGACCAATCCGGTCACCAAGAGCCCCCCATCTCCTTGAAGCAATTAAATTGCCTGCCCCTGTTGCAGAAAAAGCAATCCCTGAGAAGAATGCCAAATTGACGGGCCCATGAAGTTCCTTCACATATAAAGCAAGCAGAGGCTGAATACTGAAATTCCCAATTTGAACAAGCAAAGTCAAGAACATGATAGTTAATAAAAGAGGAGATTTAAAAATATGCTTCAAAACCTGTATTCTCGTGTATGACTTCTTCTTATCTTCTTTTGTTCTAAGAGGTGCTTCCTTAATGCCAAAGGCAACAAGGAGGACAGATATGTATATAACTCCCGCTGTAATAAAGAATGTATACGTAAAACCAAACTGATCAGCAAGAAGACCTCCAAGCAGCGGTCCGAATAAACCTCCCGATACGGTTCCCATTTGAAGGGTGCCCAATGTGCGCCCTGCCACTTCTTTCCTAGTCTGCGCTGAAATTAATGCCAGTGAGGTTGGAATGAAACCGGTAACGGCTCCCATAATGAGGCGAAGAAAGAACAGCTCGAAGACTGATTGGACAAATCCCATCAGAAGGATGCTTGTTGCAATGCCGGTTCCTGTGATCAGCAAGATTTTTTTATAGCCATACTTATCACCGAATCTGCCCCAAAGAGGAGAAACGAGAAAAGCCATTAGAAAAGCAATGCCAAATACATATCCTGCCCATCTGCGGACATAATCATCTGAATAATCACCAAATGTGCTCAAGTACAAGGACAAAAAGGGCATAATCATTGTTGCGCTGGCGGCAACAAAAAAATTGGCCGTCCACATGATCAAAAAATTTCGTTTCTGAATAGAAATAGAAACACCTTCTTTGTGAAAATCCCAGCAATATATTTCGTGTTCCTTAATATTATAAATCATACCTTTCGGTTTTAGAAATAAAATTGAGCAATATTCATTATTTTTAGAAAAATGAAGCTATATTCTGCAGTTTGGTGATATAATGGTAATAAAAAGGAAATTGCCTTTTTTGAACATAATAAGTGGAAAGGAGGGCTCGTATGATTGATCAGCACCAATTAATATTCATTGATTTTGAATTCACAATGCCGGAAGGAAAAGCAAACCCGCGTGGATTTTATCCGGAAATAATCGAAGTAGGAATCGTCTCCATTATCAACCAAACCGCTCAAAAACAATTTTCCTCCTATGTAAAGCCAGTTCAGTTTCCCTTTTTATCCAATCGCTGCAAATCATTTCTTCACATCACTCAGGCACAGGTTAACTCAGGCATTTCTTTTCAGGAATTGAACAGGATTTTGAAGGAATATGGAAATCATCCAAAAACGACAGTTGTCACTTGGGGTAATATGGACATGAAGGTACTCCGGCAAAACTGCCAGAAAAATAATGAAGATTTCCCGTTTAACGGAAAGTTCAGAGATTTATCAATGGAGTACAAGAAGTTTTTTGGAGACAGAAATCAAACCGGCCTATGGAAAGCTGTTGAGGAATACGGTAAAAAAGGAACAGGCAGGCATCATTGTGCACTAGATGATGCGCTGACCACCTACAATATCTACAACTTAGTCGAAAATGACAAAAGGTACTTGCAAAAACCCACTCCAACGACAATTGGAGACCGAATTGATTTTTCAAAAGTATTGAGCAAATTTGCTACGTAAAGCCAAATCACCTACCACGTGATTTGGCTTATTAAATTAGGTTTTTCAGGATACAATGCTGTATTCAATTGTTATTTAATAGAAAAGAACACGAAAAACAACAATCAAGTAAATGATTTAAAGTAATCTTCTTTTAGCAGCTGGATCTTTTCTAACGACATTTTCGCCCAAGGTCTATCGTCTTCCTTGAGCTCATTCTCAAGTGCTGCAACAGCAGAACTTAATGAATCTAAGTAGGATGGAATACTGCCCTCATATTTATGAACCATTCCTTTAGGGACGTTCGTTTGTTCATTTTGAGCCAGAGCTCTTCTTTCATGAAAAAGCGGCACGTCTGCATCCTTTGGCATATGCAAATCTCCTTGAAGCGGGTGCTTTACGACAGCCATAACCTTTACTAGATAATGCTGCGGACGAACATTGGTTATCTCTCCAATGTATTTTCCGGTTTTGTAGATGCCTGTCACGATTTCACCGATTTTTAGGTCTTCTCTCATTTTTATGCCCCCTGTTTTAGATTGGTGCAAATCCCCATTTTATTTTCAAGTTATTGGATGTATAAAATTTTTTTGCTTATATGTTCTTATTGAGAACGATTCTTCCTGCGCTGACCAAAGCGCTTCCGCTTTTCTAAAGAGATACGAAAGCATAAAATTTTCGTATTGCTGGAGAGTTCGATCGTCCAACTCCTCCGACAGAACAAATTTTCATGAAAAGTCAAAACCGGACTTTTCTGCCGGATTCTTATCCGTCATGCCTGCGCTAAACGGGAATTCGCTTTTCTTATTATATCAAAGCATAGCGAATTTTTTGTGACAAGAGTAGAGGTTCTTCAGAAAACTTGATATAGTTAATGGATAAAGGTAAGGAGTGATCGTTTTGTTAAACGCTTTCATATTTGGCCTGTTTCTCTATTTCCCTGAAGATAAATCCGAATACCTTCCAGCCGGAATTACGATGTTCATTTTCTTTTTGGCTGCTGTGGCGGCATTTATGCTGATAAAAAAAGTTTCTAAAAAAGAGCAGATAAAAGCAGAGGAATTTGAGAAAAATTTAAAACTCACTCATAAAAATAAGTAGGCTCTTATTAAAACATTGTTGCTTTACAATCGTTTTTGAAAATCACGAAACCCTAAAAATAAACGTGATAAGTATAGTTGGAGATCCAGCAGTATTGTATGCGATGCAATATCTATTTTCCTCTGTATAAAAAAGAAAAAGTATGCCGAAAATGGTATAAGCACATTTTTATGGAGGAAACGATGAAAATACAAATAGTTCCAGCTGTCATATTCCTGTCTTTCTTGAGCGGCTGCATGGAAGAGGCGCCGACTAAACTAGATGTTGAAATGTATAATGCAAATGGGGACTCTCTTGGTACAGTAAAAATCTCCGAGCAAACAAAAGGCGTGAAAATGGAATTGGTGCTTGAAGGTCTTCCGCCTGGTGAGCACGGCTTACATATTCATGAAAACGCAAAATGTGAAGGTCCTGAGTTTAAAAGTGCAGGCAACCATTTTAATCCTGACGAAAAGCAGCACGGGCTTCTTCATCCAGAGGGATCACATGCAGGTGATCTCCAAAATTTGATAGCTGATGAAAATGGACTCGCTGAAGCTGAACTTGCTGCACCAACTGTAACATTAAAAAAAGATGCAAAAAACTCTTTATTAATGAAGGATGGCACTACCTTAATCATTACCGAACAAAAGGATGACGGTATGTCCCAGCCATCAGGAGATTCCGGAGCACGCATCGCCTGCGGTGAAATCACGGAAAAAGAAGGTAAGCGTCCTGATAAGAATGAAGTGAAACCTGCTGATGAAAAGTGAGAACCACGCATTCTTTGAGTGTGTGGTTTTTGAATATAGGATTATTTCATTCAATTGATTTGTATTTGCAGCGTATTGATGAAGGACAAAGGATTCCCATCATGAATGGCAAATCCTGATCATTGTTTGCTGTTTGTGAATATACAATTACAAAAGGAACAACCTTTCAAATCAGAAATCCTATTCCAAATGCGAATGGATTGTTTCTAATGAAAAATGATGCAGACATAAAAAAACGGCCAACCTTGGCCGTTTTTACTTTATGTCTGCAATTTGATTACAGTCTGCCTTTACTTTTGAGAGAGGCAGTCCAAAAAACGTGTAAAACTGAACAGTGGTTTCATAACATTTTTGATTAGAGTCTTCGAGTTCTTTAACGCTAAGTACATGTTCGTTAAGAGAAAGTGCCCGCTGAAAAGAATTAAAATGAAGCGCTTGGATTGTGTCAATGGCAAGATCAGCTTCTTGCTGCATTTTCTCGTTAGGAATAGCTTGCGCACCATCACCCATTTGCTTCGGTATAAAGAAAGCCGCGGTTAATAAGCATAAGGTTAGCAGAAGAATCAGCATGAATCGGTTTCTCAAATATACCACCTCCTCATATACTTTTCGTCTGGTCACTAGTGTTAGTTTATTACGGAATTTGCAGGAACATTCGAACTATTCGGCTTCAGAATAGATAGGCAGTGATACAGTGACGGTTGTTCCCTGATTAACCTCGCTTTGAAAGCGAATGATTCCCTGATGCTGTTCGATTATGGAAAAAGTTACAGTCTATCCTAATCCAGTACCCGTTTCTTTTAATGTAAAATAAGATTGCTGTTTTGCTGAATTTATATAATCGGCAATAATTTCCTGAGCGCGACCCGAGCTCTGATAATACTAATTCGAAGTAGTCCTTATTTTTATGTTCTTTGTCTTCAGCTTCCTGTCTCATCAGCTGAATAAAGCCTCTTACAACAGTTAGCGGATTGCGGACTTCATGGGCAACACTTGCAGCAAGCTCACTAACGATAGAAAGCTTTTCATTTTTGATAAGGCTGTATTTGCATTGATTGTTACTAAAATGAAGGTATTGCGGTTACTCAATATGAATGGTGTCCATCGAAGATATCCAGTTAAGTACACAGCGGCGTATGCAACTGCTGTTTTAACATTTGCAATCAGTATTATTAGCATGATTTTTCGCCGTTTGTAATAAGAAGGCCACTTTCTATGTAAATAGAAAGTAAAATCATATAAATAGGAATTGTCAGCAGACTAAGCATTACCCAGTATCCGCCTGTATAGAACCGATAGATAAACACTTTGATAATGACAAGGGCACCAGAGATGGGTCCTCCATTTAAAGTACTGATTATAATAGGAATAGTGAGAAGATCCAAGCTTATATCATCCACAATGTGGAGAGGGTAAGTCATGCAAAGAATAGCCGAAGATGCACAAAGTAAATAAATCAGCGCCTTTTTTGGGCTTGGCGGGTTATTAAAAGGTCTGCTTAGCCATGCCATTTGATAAATAAAAATCGGTAAAAGAATAAGTGTCATATGAAGAATTCATTCTTTAATAGATTCTATTGGCATGGTTAATGGATTCGTCACCTTTACAATAATCTGAAATCATTATATCATTAAAAAATTCAATATACTTGAAATTATTTCATTTTTTGTCAAATGATGAGCTGAATAAATGACACGCTTAATAAAACCTCATATCCGTTATGCAAAAGATATATTTGACATGACCAGCAAAGAAGAAGTAGTAAAGTACTTAACATTTCGGAACAAAAGAATTGAAGATGTGTTTACGTTTCTGAATATCATGCAAAAAGAGGAGCAATTAGGAGAAACACGCTGCCGGTTCATCCTCGATGAAAAGGAACGATTTATCGGCACCACTACTCTTTCAAATATCTCATTATCGGAACCTGGATCGACCGGGAATATTGGGGAAAGGGCTATAATTCCAAATCGAAAAAGCTGATTCTTACTGATGCATTTGAGAACCTAGGCCTTGAAAAAGTATTTATTGGAGCAGATCGGGAAAATATCAGATCAAGAAAAGCGCAGGAGAAACTTGGGTATGTCACTTTTGATGTACATGAACAGTACCCAGATGAACATGCACTGCTTGAGAAAAAGCAAGGTTCGCCAGTAGTACTTAATGTCATATATAAGCATGATTTTTTAAGGTGTTTAGAAGCTGTTAAATGAAGGCTGTTTTCGCATTGATTGTTGTTTTTGGTTATTCATTGTACCCGTGGATTTCCGCTGCAGGCACTTGCTTTCCGCTGTGAGGGATGGGAGCCTCCTCGGCTATGCTGAAGTGCACCCCTATTGTTGGACACACATCTAACAATAGGAGGTGTACTTCAATTGCGTAATCTTACATTAGAAGAAAAACATCAAGCCGTACAACGTTATTTGAATGGTTTAGTAAGTTATCGAGAGTTAGCTAAAGAGGTTGGAGTAGATCACTCCGTTCTCCGATACTGGGTGATGCTGTTCAAACATCATGGCGATCAAGCATTCTCCTTTCCCTATACAAACTATTCGCCAGCCTTTAAACTGAGGGTAATTCAATTTATAAATGAAACGAATTACTCGATTCGAGAGGCATCGGCCATTTTCCACATACCTGATCCTTGTATGGTCCGTAGGTGGAAGAAAAAGTGGGAGATTGGTGGTGAAGATGCCCTTGAAATAAAGGAAAAGGGGTCATCTGCCATGTCATCTCATGATCAAAAGAAAAGGAATAAGAAA
This sequence comes from Bacillus sp. PAMC26568, assembly GCF_014235785.1. GTDB lineage: Bacteria > Bacillota > Bacilli > Bacillales > Bacillaceae > Bacillus_P. The sequence goes on from NZ_CP060137.1 coordinate 781,618, forward strand.
GAAAATTCCTCTGACCAATCTATAGAAGAATTGAAAAAAGAAAACCAGCTTCTTCGTATGGAGAATGCGTATTTAAAAAAGCTGCGAGCCTTAGTTCAGAAAGAATCAGTAAAACACTCAAAACGCAAGTAATCTATGAACTAAGGCGCGAATTCCCTGTTAACCAACTGGTGAAGATTGCTGATTTGCCGAAAAGCACCTACCATTACCGCGTTCAATTATGGAAACAGCCGGAGCCTGACCGCAAGTGGAAAAGGAGAATTCGCTTCATTTACCGTAAGCACCAAGGACGCCTTGGGTATCGCCGTATCACAGATGTCCTTCAAGCCAAAGGGTATATGATTAACAAGAAGAAAGTCCTTCGTATTATGAAAGAGCTAGGGCTTCAATGCATCGTTCGAATGAAGAAGTACAAATCCTATAAGGGAGGAGTCGTAAAAACAGCTCCAAACATCTTAAATCGTTGTTTCAAGGCAGAGAGACCAAACCAGAAGTGGGTGACAGACATCACGGAATTTAAATTGTTTGGTCAGAAGTTATACCTGTCCCCTATTCTGGACCTGTTTAATGGCGAGATTATCACGTATACGCTCCATACAAGGCCTGCGTTTGATTTAGTAGAAACGATGCTGATCGAAGGCTTACAACACGTGAACGAAAACGACGAACTCTTACTTCATTCTGACCAGGGTTGGCATTATAGAATGCCTCGATACCAGAAGATTTTAAAAGATAATCACATTACGCAAAGCATGTCTCGAAAAGGAAACTGTTACGACAACGCCGTTATAGAAAACTTTTTCGGGATATTGAAATCAGAATTTCTGTACTTACAACAATTTGAGAGTATAGACCACTTCAAGAAAGAGCTTGAAGTGTATATTCACTACTACAATCATTTGAGAATCAAATCACGATTACAACGAAAAAGTCCAGTGTCTTATCGAACTAGTTTTGAGCAAGCTGCTTAGTAAAAAAGTGTCCAATTTATAGGGGGCAGTGCATGCCTGCGGGGTCTCCCATTCCTCTCTATTTCCCGCAAGAGTCAAGTGCCTTCCTCTACAATCCATTAAAGGTTTTAACTATTTTTTCTAAAAGCAACAAACTTTCCGAAAAGAGCCTAAATAAACAAGGGTGATATCTATTCTATATGTCCAATAAACTTGGAAAAGTGTCTATAAAGAAAGTGTCTGTTAAAAGCATATGCAGCGAAAAAAATATATCAAAACAAATAGCGGTGGTTATGAACACCGCTATTTGTGTCATTCTCATGAAAATGCTTTTTCCAGCCTGTTCAGCCCTTCAAGTACCATTGAACGGGGACAGCCGATATTCATCCGGACAAATCCTTCTCCGCCTGGACCGTATTTGCTGCCTTCTTCAAGAGCAAGCTTGCCTTTTTCAAGCAGCGCATGTTTGATTTCAGCATCTGTTTTTAAAAGGTTTCTGCAGTCAATCCATACTAAATAAGTTGATTCAGGCTTCATCACTTTTAGATTAGGCAATTTTTCAGAAATGAAGGAAATAACAGTGTTCACATTTTCTTCTAAGTACCCTACTAAATTCTCAAGCCAAGGAGCACCGTATGTGTATGCAGCCTCCAGTCCTGTAATACCAAACGTATTTAGTGTGAAAAAGCCTTGTCTTTTTTGGAAATCTTCATATTTGGTCCTGAGCTCTTTATTCGGAATGATAATGGCAGATGATTGCAAACCTGCAAGATTAAATGTTTTACTGGGGGCCATGCATGTAATGGAATGATCGGCCAGCTCTTTAGAAATCGATGCCAAAGGTACGTGCTTATGGCCGTACAGCATTAAATCAGAATGAATTTCATCTGAGACCACGATCACATGATGTTCTGCACATAATTCTCCCAGTTTTTTCAGTTCATCCATTGTCCATGCTCTTCCGCCAGGATTATGAGGATTGCATAAAAGCATTAATTTTACACGAGGATCTGAAAGCTTTTTTTCAAGGTCAGCAAAATCAATTTCGTACTTTCCATTTAAAAGCTTTAATTGATTATTAACGATTGTACGATTGTTTTTTTCGGTCATTTCAAAAAAAGGATGATAAACAGGCGACTGAATGATTACACTGTCTCCTGGCTCAGTTAATGACTGTATGGACATACTGAGAGCAGTCACAATACCTGAACTGAAAAGAATGGATTCCTGCGTAATATCCCAGTCGTGACGTGTTTTCATCCATGTTTGTACAGCTTTTTTCGCTCCTGCACCTGCAGAAGTATATCCATAGACTCCATGTGATGCACGCTTCTCAAGTGCTTCAATGACTTCAGGCGGTGCTTTAAAATCCATATCTGCTACCCACATTGGAAGAACGTCCTTGATGCCGAATATTTCCTCAGTATAATCCCATTTTACGGATTGAGTATTGTATCTGTCTGTTGTCTGATCAAAAGGATTCAACATTTTTCACCTCTCTGAAGATATATCATACTTTTCTTTTATCATATCTATGATAAAATAGCTATGCAAATGAAATGGATAGGTGATATAAAGTGGAAATGAAAGAAGCTAATGAACAAATGCTTGAAATTTTATATCAATGGGATCCGCTCGGCTACGGTGATGAAGCTTACGAAACAGAAGTATTCGATGTTTTGCAGGCTGTTCACGTTTCAGATGAGCCCTCCCATTTATCAAGAAAAATTCAGGCTATATATGAATTCTCTTTTGAAGAAATCGTTCCATTAAAAGAATGTGAAAAAATAGCATTTCAACTGCTTCTCATAAAAAATAATGCAGCTTGTGAACGATAATTCATCGTTCTAAGCTGCATTTTTTTATTTGTTTCTAAATACCTTATATGCAAAATTCAAATATTCTTTCTGAAACAATATCCGGGCGCTCTTCAGGCACCAAATGCCCTGTGTTTTGCAAAGAAAAAAAATGAGAATTCCGCAAATCTTTGTTCATTCTTTCGCCAATTTGTACAGGAACAACTTTATCTTCCTGCCCCCAAATAAGCAGGCTTGGCGTTTCAATTTTTCTTAAATCCTCTGCAGATAAGTCTCCTTCGCGATCACGAATCATCCTTGATAGGGCCATGAAAATTCGGTCGTCATAAAACGGCTGTATATAGCCATCCATCATTTCTTGGTCAATTAATGATCGATCGTGGACAACATTGCATAGGTTTTTCCAAACACCTTGCCGGCTCATAATATGTTTAATACATAGGTAGAAGTATGGTACATACGAGCCGAAGATAAGGGATGGATGAGATCTTTTCATATAGCCTGAACTGCATAAAAGAACCACTTTCTTAAACATTTCAGGCATTTCTTTTGCAGCATACAAGGAAATTTGTCCGCCCATTGAGTGCCCTACAAGAAGGGCGTTATCCACATGAAGATTTTTCAATAGCTCAATGACGATCTTTGCCATATTGCGGTATGAGTAAACAAATGCAATTGATTTCTCTGACTGCCCAAAAGGCGGGAGGTCAATCGCAATAATACGGTACTCATTTCTTAAAAATGGAATTAACCGCCGATAGCTGAATGTGGAAGAAAGAAATCCGTGAATTAATACCATCGTTGGTTTTCCAGGATTCTCATAGAGCTCATAATGAACATGAATGCCTTGTATTTTCATTTTGAATGCTTGTTTATTATCCAAAGTCACCATAGTCATTCACTCCAACATTTTTTCTGGATTAATCTATACAACATATATTCGCATAAGCTGACAAAAACTGACGGTAATCAGCAAATTTGTCATGGAGTTTTTAATATTTTAACCTGCAAATTGAAATTCACTCATGTAAAATCTACCCGTTTAATAATGAAAAAAAACAAATGAAAGCATGCCTGCCGATAAGATTCATGCTATAATTATCAGAACATTCTTGATAGGGAGGACGATATGATGAAGCTGTCTCAAAAGGAAACGGAAATATTGGAGCTGCTGGAGGAAAACAGCAGGCTGACTCCTCTTGCCATTGCAAAAATGGTGCAGCTGACTGAGGAAGAAACGACTGAATCGATTAAGCGTCTTGAGGAATTGAAGGTTATAATTGATTATTCTACAACCGTAAACTGGCGTAAAGTCGATGGTCACGAAGGGGTAACAGCGATGATTGATGTAAAAGTTGCTCCGAAAAGAGGCACAGGCTTTGATGCAATTGCAGAACGGATCTACCGATTTAAAGAGGTAAAGTCAGTTTATCTCATGTCAGGAGCGTACGACTTGTCCGTTGTAATTGAAGGAAGATCGATGTCAGAAGTCGCTCATTTTGTATCAGATAAGCTATCTACACTTGATTCCGTTCTTTCGACAACGACACATTTTATTTTGAAAAAATATAAACATGATGGCAAAATTTTTGAACAAGATGATGAGGATCGACGAATTGTGGTGTCTCCATGACAGTAAAATCACGTTTTTTATCGAATACAGTTACACAATTGAAGCCTTCCGGCATCCGCAAGTTCTTTGATCTTGCGGCTAGCATGGAAGGTGTTATTTCGCTTGGAGTTGGAGAACCTGACTTTGTGACATCTTGGAGTGTAAGAGAAGCCTGTATTCTATCATTGGAGCAGGGCTTTACTTCATATACGGCGAATGCCGGTCTAAAGGAACTTCGTGTTGAAATTGTCCAGTATTTACATAAGAAATTTAACACAGCTTATAGGTATGAAGACGAAATTATTGTCACTGTGGGAGCAAGCCAAGCTTTGGATATTGCTTTAAGAGCCATTACAAATCCCGGTGACGAAGTGCTGATTCCAGAGCCATGCTTCGTATCATATGGACCATTAGTATCTCTAGCGGGAGGTTTGCCGGTGCCGCTTCATACGAAGGCAGAGGACCAATTTAAGCTGCTGCCTGATCAAATTGAAGCCGCCATAACCGATCAGACAAAAGCTTTGTTATTATGCTCTCCAAGCAATCCAACGGGTGCTGTTTTAAATAAGACCGAGCTTGAAGAAATTGCAAAAGTAGCTGAAAAACACGATTTACTCATTTTAGCTGATGAGATTTACGCAGAACTTACATATGAGGAAGCATATACAAGTTTTCCAAGCTTAGCCGGCATGCGTAAACGAACGATTCTGATTTCAGGGTTTTCAAAAGGCTTTGCCATGACTGGCTGGCGTCTTGGGTTTATTGCTGCTCCAGCAGAGTTATCACAGGCCATGCTGAAGATCCATCAGTATTCCATGATGTGCGCGCCTACAATGGCCCAGTATGGGGCGATAGAAGCGTTGAAGAACGGACAGCAGGATGTTGAACATATGAAGAAAAGCTATCGGCAGAGAAGAAATTATTTCGTTGATTCCTTAAACGAAATTGGACTGCCGTGTCATCTGCCTGGAGGCGCGTTTTATGCGTTTCCTTCGATTGCTAATACAGGCCTAAGTTCAGAAGAGTTCGCAGAAAGGCTGTTGCTTGAACAAAAGGTAGCGGTTGTGCCAGGACATGTATTTGGACAGAGCGGAGAGGGCTTTATCAGATGCTCTTATGCTTCTTCGTTAGAACAGCTTCAAGAGGCTTTGAGAAGAATCGCTGTTTTTATGAAAAATTTCCAATAAAAAAATGGACAAAACCGACGGGGTTTTGTCCAATCAACAAAAGGGGGGAATACTAGAAAGCTTTTACGCTAATATTATTCCCCTTTTTTTGTATGTTAAACCATCTTTTATATTTTTTTCCTCTTTTATTTCTGCGTATATACTCTTGTGATTTTTTTCCTAGGAATGAAACAAACTGTTCTTATCTCTCGTTTCACAGATGTCATAAGGAGGGCAGAACATGAATGATGATGAGTTAGTTTTAAAAGCCAAAAAAGGGAATATGAATGCTTTTCAGCTGCTGGTTGAGAAGTATACTCCTGTTGTTGAAAAGTTTGCTTATCAGCTTGGCAACAGGCGTGATGATATAGATGATATTACACAGGAAGTATTTATTCGCGTTTACCGTTTTCTCGATCAGTTTTCAAAAGCAAAGTTCTCAACATGGCTTTATAAAATAACCCTTAACGTTACAAGAGATGCAGCAAGAAAACGCATGTCAAATATGCAAAAGGTATTTAAAATCCAAAATGAGCCTCATTACGACTATCCTGAGGTTGAGTCTCATGTCCTGCAAAATGAAGAAGACAGGTCGCTTCATCTTTGTCTGCAAAAACTTGATGAAAAATACAGAGTTCCAATTGTCCTCTATTTTTTTCATGAGATGAAATATGAGGAAATTGCTGAAATTATGTCAATCACATTATCTACCGTGAAAACAAGAATTTTAAGAGGGAAATCCATGCTTAAAAAAATCTTGGAGGAGCATGAGAAGAAAGAAGGTGAAACGCATGGATGATCAAATTTTTGAACAAAGACTATCGAACTTGAAAAAATCATATGAACAGCTTCCAGCTCACTCATCTTCTGAAAAAATTATTGAACGAATTAAAATAGAAGAAAAAAAGAAGCGGAACTTTTTTTCATCTCAGTATTTATATGCAGCAAGCTTTATTGGTGTCTTAATCATTGCCGGTTTGCTCGGCACTCAGCTTTTAATGCAAAACCAGTCTGGAAATGGCGGGACAGGTGAACAGCCTCCAGCAGCAGCAGACCCGCCTTCAAATAAAGAAATTGAGGCAAGGCATCAGGAAATTAGTAAGTTATATGAAGAGAAATTGAGTGACTTTGATGAAGCCGTCAGCATAGCAGATGTTGATCAATATGTATTCGTCCAGGAAGCAAAGAAAGCTGTTGATGATTTTGAGAATCGCAAAACCTATAACTCAAAGCAAGAGCTTGAAAATTACTACAAAACAGTGAAGCATACAGTAGAGCAAAAACTATCTGTCCCAAGTGAGGAACTTGCCAATCTGCGTGCAAAAGTCAAAGAAGGGCAGCAAATTAAAGATGAAGAAATCATTAGTTTGCTTGAAAAGCAGCGAGTGATGCATGAATATTACTTTGAAAAATGGCTTACCGTATCCGAAAATCTGCAGTATACAGATGTGTTTGCTTTTACAGAAGAATTGAATACTGCTGGTACAAAGGATCCGGATGCAGGTCCGATCGTAAAAGAAATAAGAGACAGCGGCTATCGTTTTTATCATGAAGGAGAAGGAATGATTAATTTTCAGCCTGACCTTGCTTTATTGCAGAAAGAATTAAAATTTAGTGAGCAAATGCTGAAATATTTTGAAGTCGAAAATCAAGCGAAGGTAACGGCTGATACTGCCGTAAGTATTACGCCGCAAGAGCTGGCAGAACGGACCGTTGCTCTTGAAGATTTTATAAATCAAAATCCAAACTTTAAATATAGTGAAAAACTGAAGGAACGTTATGAATTTTGGCTGTTTTTACTTTTGAAAGGACTAACTAATACTCCTGCAATCGATGAGGAGAATCGTTTGAAAGAAGAATGGAAACTTGCATTACAATCTGTAATGGGAAAAAATCCTAATAGTCAAACGGCTGCTGTCGTAACAGAGTTTTACAATAAATTAAAAGAAAAAAACTTCACGTTTGATTCTAGAGAACAATATGAGCAATACGAGGTGGCTGCTCCTGAAAGCTTATCACCTGCGGTTTCTTATAAGAGAGGGAGAGATTTTATTGTTCTTCCGCTTCCTGACAAAATTCACGATGCTTACCTTGTATTCAAAGAGAATGGAGACACAGAGGCTCTGGATGCCTTGCAGTCTGTCGAAGTTCTTCGCCTCTACATCTATACAGTAGTAAAGGGAGATGCAGATTCAGCATATGAGCTTCTTGATAAAGGAGAAGGAACTCCTTCAAAAGAAGAGTTTGCTGAAGAAATCGAGAGGAAAGCATCTGAGTATCAAACGATTTCAAACAGAACCTATAAGGTTCACGAGGAGTATAGTGCGCAAGGTGACAAGGCAACATTTGAATTGATTTTTAATGACGGATCATCAGTCATATATGAAGTAAAAATAGATCCTGAAGATTACTTCACAAGGGTTGTTTATCCATAAAGAATCTTAACTATTGAAACCTTAGATTGGTTGATACGTTCTTGAAATAATCCGTTGATTATTTTAATGAATGGTTTATAAAAGTTCCAGTGAAGCATGTGCCATATCAAGCTAATGAACCGGGCGGTTATAGCCCGGTCTTTCTTATTCAGAAGGGAAGATATCTTATGCTGATTAAAGCAGGACAGCTTTCAGTTCGAAAATTAGAAACAAGAGACCGTCACTTATTAGCCAAATGGCTGACAGATCCAAAAGTGCTTGAATTTTATGAAGGCAGGGACAATCCGTTTAATTTGCAAAGAGTTCATGAGAAATTTTACGATCGTGATAACGGGGTACACCGGAATGTCATAGTGTATGAAGGAAGCCGGATCGGTTATATTCAATTTTACAACATCAGTGATAAAGAACGTCAGCTGTATGGTTATGAAGATGAAATCGTTGCCTGAGATGGACCAGTTTATAGGGGAACATGATTATTGGAACAGAGGAATCGGTCAGCTGCTCGTTTACACAATGTCTGAATATTTATTAGAATCAGCAGATTTAGTGGTAATGGATCCTCTTCTGTTAAACGAGCGTGCGATTCACTGTTATGAGAAAAGCGGATTTACAAAGAAAAGGTTGATGCCAAAACATCTCCATCATGAAGGAGAATATCACGACTGTTTACTTATGGAAAAAGGGAAAATAAATTTATTTCATTCTCCTTCAATAGAGAAGGCACAATACTTGACAGATCCGATGAGGAAAAAACTTCTTTGAAAAAAACACGAATATATGATATAGTTTTAAATTGCGTATATTAAACGAGAAAAATACAACTTATATAGGAGTGTTACCATGAGCACAAAATACGAAACAGGTTCTGTTCACACAGGCAAAGTAACAGGAATCCAGCGCTACGGAGCGTTTGTAGCATTAGATGAATCAACACAAGGTCTAGTTCACATTTCTGAGATAGCACACGGATTTGTTAAAGATATCAACGAGCAATTAAAAGTTGGCGACGAAGTTCAAGTAAAAGTTCTTTCAGTTGACGAGCAAGCTGGAAAAATCAGCCTCTCTATCCGCGCAACTCAAGAAGCACCAGCACAAACAGAAGCTCCTAAAAAGCCTAAAAAGCGTCAAGCTACTGTGAAAGCAACTCCAGCATACTCAAACGAAACTCCACAAGGTTTCAACACTCTAAAAGAAAAGTTAGAAGAGTGGATCGAGCAATCTAAACAAACAAACAAATAAGTCGTGACTTTTTAGAAGAATGCATCCTTTTTGGGTGGATTCTTTTTTATTTGCTCATTTCGTAAAGATTGTTGCTTTTAGAAAAAATGCTATAAATCCTAGTGAATTGTAGCGGAAGGCACTTGATTCCTGCGGGAAATAGAGGGAAATGGGAGAACCCACCCTCCCCGCGGAAAGCCTGCAGCGGAAGGAACGGGTAACATTGATAACCAATAACAACAATCAATGCGAACACATCCTTTTATTTGTTCATGTAGCAGAAAAAATGTAAGTTTGGCCGATAAACTTCAGGATTGGGCCCGATAAAAGGGGAGGCTTACACCCAATTAAAAAGCAAAAAAATAAACACCGGACAGAATCCGGTGCCTTCATTATAAATCTATCTCGCTTCAGGTCTTGGTTCGTCGCGTGCGATTTCAGCTGCTGGCTTAAATAGAAGGGCAAGATTGATTAAACCGGCGATTCCAACAAGTCCATAGATTATTCTTGATAATGCGGAATCCTGACCGCCAAAAATAGCAGCTACTAAATCAAATTGGAAGAAGCCGATTAAACCCCAGTTTATCGCTCCGATAATAGTAAGTACAAGTGCAATGCGTTGAACAGCGCTCATGCTTTAACCTCCTTAGATGATGAGACTTCACTAATAGATTGCGAAGTAATGCTGAAATTATTCATTCAAGAAGAAAAAGTTTGCTGAGAGCTCATTCCTTGCAAAATGAAATGAAAAAAGGTCATACTTACTTTATAAAAGGAGGCGATGATTGTGGAAAATTTTACATACCATAATCCTACTAAATTAATTTTTGGTAAAGGACAGCTTGAACAGCTCCAAACAGAAGTTCCGAAATACGGAAAAAATGTTTTGCTTGTGTATGGGGGCGGAAGCATCAAACGCAATGGCCTATATGATCAAGTGCTTGCACAACTGGATGAAATTGGTGCAAATGTGTTTGAACTTGCAGGTGTAGAACCAAATCCAAGGTTATCAACTGTTCAGCGCGGAGTAAATCTTTCTAAAAGCGAAAACATCGACTTTCTATTAGCTGTAGGCGGAGGAAGTGTCATTGATTGTACGAAGGCAATTGCTGCCGGTGCAAAATATGACGGAGACACTTGGGATATTGTAACAAAAAAACATTTTCCAACAGAGGCACTTCCATTTGGAACGGTCTTAACGTTAGCTGCAACAGGTTCCGAAATGAATGCTGGCTCCGTTATTACAAATTGGGAAACGCAAGAAAAATACGGATGGGGCAGTCCTTTAACATTCCCTAAATTCTCGATTCTGGATCCCGTTAACACATTTACAGTTCCGCAGGATCAAACCGTATATGGAATGGTTGATATGATGTCACATGTATTTGAACAGTATTTCCATCATACTAAAAATACACCGCTTCAAGATCGTTTTTGTGAAGCAACTCTAAAAACAGTAATCGAAACAGCTCCTAAGCTGATTAATGACTTAGAAAATTACGAGCTTCGTGAAACCATTCTTTACTCAGGAACAATTGCCTTAAATGGTTCTCTGCAAATGGGTTATCGCGGCGACTGGGCAACTCATAATATTGAACATGCTGTTTCTGCAGTTTATGATATTCCGCATGCAGGCGGTCTTGCCATCTTGTTCCCTAACTGGATGAGACATACACTGGATGAGAATGTGAACCGCTTCAAACAGATTGCTGTCCGCGTATTCAATGTAGATCCAGAAGGAAAATCAGACCGTGATACAGCTTTAGAAGGAATTGATAAGCTAAGCGAGTTCTGGAGCAGCATCGGAGCGCCTAACCGTCTTGCCGATTATGATATTACGGATGAAAAGCTCGATTTGATAGCTGATAAAGCGATGTCTAATGGAGAATTCGGCAACTTTAAAAAACTTAACAAAGAAGACGTTCTAGCTATTTTAAGAGCATCTCTTTAAGTAGAACAGCACCCTGATTTTTCAGGGTGTTTTCCTTTTTATAAATTGGATGCGTTTACATTTTAAGGCTTGCTTGATTTACCATCTTAGTTTGGTTAAAGTGAAAGAGGATAAAAATTTTACATTGATGGAGGAAATGAAATGACTCATGTTCGTTTTGATTATTCTAAAGCGTTGTCATTTTTTGGTGAACACGAACTTACATATTTGCGCGATTTCGTAAAAGTGGCGCATCATTCAATTCATGAAAAAACAGGTGCAGGAAGCGATTATTTAGGATGGGTGGATCTTCCTTCTGCATACGATAAAGAAGAATTCGCACGCATTCAAAAAAGCGCAGAAAAAATAAAATCAGATTCTGACGTTCTTTTAGTTGTTGGAATTGGCGGATCGTATCTTGGAGCTCGTGCTGCTCTTGAAATGCTTAATCATTCATTCTACAATGCCCTTTCAAAGGAACAGCGCAAAACACCGCAAATCATATTTGTTGGGAACAATATCAGCTCAACTTACATGAAAGACTTAATGGATTTAATTGAAGGAAAAGATTTTTCAATCAATGTCATTTCCAAGTCCGGTACAACAACAGAGCCTGCACTTGCTTTCCGCATTTTCCGCAAGCTGCTTGAAGAAAAATACGGAAAAGCTGAAGCGAAAACACGCATTTATGCTACGACGGACAAAGCACGCGGTGCATTAAAAACGCTGGCGACAGAAGAAGGATACGAATCTTTCATAATTCCTGATGATGTTGGCGGACGTTATTCCGTTTTAACAGCGGTTGGCTTACTTCCAATCGCTGCTGCAGGAGCTGACATTGAGGAAATGATGAAGGGCGCAGCTGCTGCAATGGAGGATTTTGCAACTTCTGAGCTTGAAGACAATGCTGCTTACCAATATGCTGCTGTACGAAATGCATTATACAATCGCGGAAAAACAATTGAAATGCTGATCAACTATGAGCCAGGACTTCAATATTTTTCAGAATGGTGGAAGCAGTTATTTGGAGAAAGTGAAGGGAAAGATCAAAAAGGTATTTTCCCAGCTTCGGCAAATTTCTCGACAGACCTTCACTCAATGGGTCAGTACGTACAAGAAGGACGCCGTGACTTATTTGAAACAGTATTAACTGTAGAGAAGCCTCGTCATGAGCTAACAATCGAAGCAGAAGCGAACGATTTGGACGGATTGAATTATTTAGCCGGAGAAACCGTTGACTTCGTAAACAAAAAAGCATTCCAAGGTACAATGCTTGCCCATACAGATGGAGGAGTACCGAACTTAATCGTAAATCTTCCTGAGATGAACGAGTACACATTCGGATACCTTGTTTATTTCTTTGAAAAAGCATGTGCGATGAGCGGATACTTGCTGGGCGTCAACCCATTTGACCAGCCAGGTGTAGAAGCATATAAAGTAAACATGTTTGCGCTGCTTGGCAAACCTGGCTTTGAAGAAGTGAAAGCGAAGCTAGAGAAACGCTTAGAGGAATAAGGGTTTACGCCTCTTTCATTAGTATAAATTTATAAGTAATTTGTATAGTTCTCGGGGTATAAAAAACTTGACTGACCGCATTTTGACAACATTCCTTGCTAAAATGTGGTTGAGTCGGCCATATACTCCGAGAATTTATTAATTGATTTACCTTCCATTGATTTTGATCCCACTCTGAGCCGTATTAACTCCAAGTTTCTGCAGCTCTTCTAAAAAGAATTGCTTTTTTTTTGCCTCTACGCTCATCCAGTTTCTTCCCTGATCATCCTTGCCATGAACAATCATGGTCTTCCGTCCGAATTAAATGTTCAAATAATGAAAGATTCTAAATCTGATATCGGATTTATTATTAATACTGCTTACCTTAAAAAATAGTATAGGTAAAGGAGAATGAATAATGAATGTTAAAGCAAGCTATATAAACCTTAAATACTTTTTTGATTGTTATTATAACCAGTCATATGATGACAGTTTAGATGTTAGATTTAAAGATTTTATAGAATTAGAGAATGATTCTTTAATTCAGAAATTAAAAGGGGAAATTTTACAGTTAGAACAAGTTTATATTCAAAAAGATCTTGAAACATGGAAAAGGATTGAAGAGTTAGTTCATGATGATAGTTTGAGGTATTTACCATATAGCTTTGGAGAAGAATTTATTAGAACCGCAAAAAAAATATTAAATTAATCTAATCAATCAATAAAGAAGAAGCCTTTCTCTTAATCGAGAGTGGCTAAAATTTTATATACCTTATATTTACGATAAAAATACATCTTCATCCTTCTATTCACATGTTGAGCCACAGATATTGCCAATACCTCATTTACCCCTGATGTCCATGAGCGAAGTATTCATACTCCATAAATTCAACTTTCATCTTTACTGGATCCATAACCTTAATCCTTCTTTCCGAACTTAATTTTCATATCTCGAACCAATCCTGATTCGTCGCAGCTCACCTCATGGTAACGGAGACGGTTCAGAGGTGCAAAACAATTAAATCGTTTTAGAAAAAGCACACCATTTTGCAGCTAAAATAGTGTGCTTTTTGTTAGTTAATTTAAGGTAGGCTATTGGACCTTTATGATAAATTGGAAATTTTAGTTATTCCTTTAAAGGGAAGTTTAACGGAGTAAGCAGATACTGAAGTCTTCTGCATAAGGGCTATTAAATTGAAGAACCAGCTTATCGAAGAACTTTTCTTTAAGTGTCAAATAGGCTCTTATCCCTTTCTCGACAATCAGAAAGACTCTCCAATGAGTCTTTTTTTTATTTTAACTTAAATGACAATAAATTAATTTATTTAATGTGTAAGTTAACTTATTGAATAAAAATATAAATTTTTATAAATAATTTTAAATGTTTATTTGAAAAATAAAAGATATGGTGTATGATATGACTAAATGAAAGAAAGGAGAACAGTATGGCGTATCCTTTACTCACTAATTGTCCTGTTTGCAGGAAGGCGCTTAAAATTACTAAGCTACAGTGTAACCATTGCCAGACAACGGTAGAAAATGAATTTGAAGTTTCAAGACTGGCGGCTCTCGGTCAGGAACAGCTGCATTTTATTGAGATTTTTCTTAAATGCCGTGGAAATATCAAAGAGGTCGAGAAGGAGCTCGGAATTTCCTATCCGACTGTCAGAGGAAAATTAGATGAAATTATCTCTGCTCTGGGATATTCCTCTCAAAAGAAACAGGAAGTGGATAAGAAAAAAATTGTATCGTTATTGGAAAAAGGCGAAATTACGGCAGAGAAAGCCATTCAGTTATTAAAAGAGGGGGAAGTATAATGAAGGACGAAATTTCGAGAGTCTTAACACTGGTGGAGGAAGGAAAGATTGATAAGGAAAAAGCAAGTGAATTAATTAATATTTTACAAGGTAAAGATCAGCCAGAGCTAGTGACAATAAAAAAAGAAGTCCCATATGGAAATAAAATGTTAAAGATTCGTGTGACCTCCGAAGAAGGTGATAATGTAAATGTGAATTTACCGATTAATCTGGTAAAGGCTGTTTTAAAAGTAGGTACAAATATTGCTGAAAAAATACCTGAGGCAGAAAAATATGTAAAAGATATTAACGTTGACCTGCTCATCGAAGCAATTGAAAACGAATTGGACGGACAGATTGTTGACATCACCTCGGCAAATGGTGATAAAGTTTTTGTGGTGATTGAGTAGATTATGTTAAAAGTCAAGGTGAAAGTAAAGGATAAACGATTCTCCATTCCTGTTCCCTATGCGGTTTTAAATTTGGTTAGTTTGATTATTACATCAAAAAGGATTAATCACTTAATAAATAAAGCAATTGAAAAGGATGGCAGCAAATTCATCTTCCCGGAAATTGAAAGAAAAGATTTGAAGTCGTTGCTGCAGGGATTGTCTAAGCACAGTGGAGTTATCCTTGTTGAAACGAAATTGAAGGATGGAACTGAGGTAGAAGTAAAGCTTTAAATAAAACTTCTAAATCGCATTTTTTAATGGAAACAGCTTCGTCTTTTTGGTCATTTTGTGCCTAATCTATAGGATTAGAAATAGCAGTAAGCCAATATAAGAGACTAACAGTGTTTTTCTGATTTTCTGTTCAGTACCAATGCTGAATATCGGAAAATTCATTTGACCATAATTGACCACAATTACTCCGAAATAATATGAGATTTAGCGAAAGAGAAAATAGTAAATATGAAAGAATGTAAAGCTGTTATATGTATAAAGAAAGAAAATGAAAAAAACGATTTCCCAAGGTAATAAAGTAAACATGTTTGCCTTGCTTGGGAAACCAGGTTTTGAAGAAGTGAAAGCAGAGCTTGAGAAACGTTTGAAAAAATAATGGAAAAGGGCAGCCCAAAGGAGATAGTCGGGCTGTTCTTTTTTACTTATGAATAATATTTACTTGGATTTCTGTAATCCATTCCGTGATTCTAGGTCATCATACGGCGCCAATGGATACCTGGAATTCTGTTTTTCGCGAATCAAGGGTACCATACGGCGCTAATGGATACCTGGAATTCTGTTTTTCACGAATCAAGGGTACCATACGGCGCCAATGGATACCTGGAATTCTGTTTTTCGCGAATCAAGGGTACCATACGGCGCCAATGGATACCTGGAATTCTGTTTTTCGCGAATCTAGGGTACCATACGGCGCCAATGGGATACCTGGAATTCTGTTTTTCGCGAATCAAGGGTACCATACGGCGCCAATGGATACCTGGAATTCTGTTTTTCGCGAATCAAGGGTACCATACGGCGCCAATGGTTACCTGGATTTCTGTTTTTCGTGGATCTAGGGTACCATACGGCGCCAATGGTTACCTGAATTATTGATTTTCGCGAATCTAGGGTACCGTTAATTTAACTCAGCTGGGGTATGACCCCTGTCATAAAAGCGTATTTTTCTGGAGAACCTATCCTTAAAAAGGAGGTCGATCTAAATGATTGAAATACCATCTAAGCTTGAAGGGAAGTCATTTAAGCTTTATCATCTTGAACAGCAGCTTAAGCCTCTTGGCTATGCGATTGGCGGCGGCTGGGAATATGATCATGGCTCTTTTGATTATAAAATTGATAATGAGGTCGGCTATCAGTTTCTGCGTCTGCCATTTAAGGCGATTGACGGACAGCTGGATTCGCAAAATACAACTGTACAATTGACAAATCCCTATTTGCTATCTCATAAATACCAAATAGGACTCGACGATAATGTACATCTTGGCAACGTTAAAGCTTCTTTTGATCAGTTTCAGGAGCCGCAGGATAAGGATGCAGAGTTTCCTGAAAAATATATTGACCTTGGCAAGGATTTAGTAAAAGAGCTTGAAGCTGTTCTTCTTGATTAATGAGTAATCATGATCATGAGATCATTTTCTTGCATGATCTGGGAGATAGGCGGATTTAATTTCGTCTGATCTCCCTTTTTTATGCCAATCAAAAGCATTTCTTTTTCAAGCATGAAATGACTTGCCTCATGAAATGTTTTTCCAATCAAATCTGCAGGCAGCGGCTCAATTTTAAAGTAGTTGCCTCTCCCCGGGTTCAATTCAGAATATACGCTTGATAATCCATATTTGGCTAAATAGCTATTCATCATCAGGTGGCTTGCAAGCTGATAGGACTGGATGATTTCATCGGCTCCAGCGCGCCTTGCATTGTTTTGCTGCATGCCTGTTACTAACTCAATCACTGTATAAAGCTCTGGATTTAAGCCTTTAATAGCCAGGAGAATGAGAATGGAGTGCATGTCCGCATCAATTTCGCTTTTATGCTGATTAGCCGTAATGATCGCAGCATCAGCCTGTTCAATGTTGGCTTTAATAAGTGTGCGGTCAATTGTAGGATTGCCCTTGATGAAATGCAGATTTTCAATGAGCGGCGATTCTTCGAGAGTATCATCAATCAATACAAGGTTTTTATATGGTTTGATTTTCTTGAATGTATCAATCAGTTCATGCGTTTTTTCATTCCATCCGATAATCACGATATGATTACTGTATTTAAAAGGGGTGTCCCCATGAAGATACGAATGCTGTTTTTGAAAAGCTGCTGCCGACAAGGTTGCAAAGTAAGTTGTAACAAATCCCGCTCCAATTAAAATCAGCATCATTCCTACAGAGCGTCCAGCAACGGTTTGCGGAACATAGTCCCCAAAACCGACTGTTGAAACCGTTACAAGCGCCCACCATATCCCATCAAAAACTGTAGGAAAGACTTCGGGCTCAATAATAGAAATCACTTGTCCAAACAAAAGAACGATCAGCATGACGATTAATACAATTCTTAAATACAGTGGCCATTTAAGCCAATCAATTAATAATTTATTTGACTTCATGTTACCTCCTATTTTTCACCTGGAAGAAAAGAGAGCACCTCTCGGATAATGGCATTAATCTTTGCTGCAACAGCCTCTTTTCCATAAGCATCCATGGCCTTTTCAATCGCTGAAACGGTATCTTCTGTAAATTCGATAATTGGCTTATCCTCTTCAGCATCATTATAAAATTGGATAAAAACGTCCAAGCCTTCATTCATTTTATCAATCGCTTCACTTAGTGCGGATTTCTCTTTATCTGTAAGTTTCATGTTTTCACTTCCTTACGTTCACAACGTATTCTTCAATAGTATGTGCAATTTTTTCCTATTTTTTCATAGAAGGAGCGGGTATTGCAAAATAAAAAAGGAACAAGAGCATGTTCTTTTGCCAGTAGAGAAAGCTAATAAGAAATAGCCTTATTGCTGAGGTAGAAGATCATGAAAAAATGGTATGTTTCTGTAAAAAAGAAATTTTGGTTCAGCCAGACAGCAGCCATTTTATGGTTAAGCTGCTCTGTTTGGCTATCTTTGCCTTGGATTAAGGAACTTTCAGAGATCACGGGACTTCTTCTCGCTATTTTCATCATTGCGGGAATTGCTTATATCCCAGGTTTTTTAAATGCTTTTTTAGTAAGCAGTTTACTAATCGACAGACAGCCTCCTCCTAAAATTAAAAATCCTTGTCTGCCAGTAACAGTGATCATAGCTGCAAAAAATGAAGAGAAAAATATAGCTTCTACTCTTAGCTATATTGATAAGCAGGATTACTTGGGAGATATCTTTGTCATTGTTGTTGATAACGGTTCAGAAGATCACACTTCGCTTATAGCAAGACAAGCAAATGCCGGCCTCAAAACAGCGATTAGCATTGTTTATGAAGAGAACCCCGGAAAATACAATGCGCTGAACCGGGGAATAAAAGAAACAAAGACAGAATTCGTGCTTACTCTTGATGCAGATACCATTCTTCACAAAAGTGCTATACGCCATATTGTGTCACGGATCATCAGTTCTCCTGATGATGTATGCGCGGTTGCAGGGACGATTCTTGCGAGAAACAGCCGCGATAATTTATTGACGAAGATGCAGGAATGGGATTATTTTTTAGGAATTTCAGCTGTAAAAAGACTTCAAGGGCTATATCAGGGAACACTCGTTGCACAAGGTGCATTTAGTTTGTATAGAACGGAAGCCATTAAAGAAATTGGGGGCTGGCCTGAAGCAATAGGTGAGGATATCGTACTCACTTGGCGGTTATTGCACCATAAATACAGGGTCTATTTCGAACCGCTTGCTGTCGCATTTACAGAAATCCCAGCCTCCTTCAGCCATTTCGCAAAACAGCGATCAAGGTGGGCACGGGGAATGATCGAGGCATTAAAAGAAATGAAGCCATGGCAGCAGCCGGTTCTGTTTGCCAAGTTTTTAACAGGCATCAATTTTATTATGCCGTATCTGGATTTTACGTACACATTTTTCTGGCTTCCAGGACTCGTTCTTGCCTTTTTCGGCTACTTTTGGATTGTCGGTCCAATGACACTATTTGTTCTTCCAATTACGTTCTTAAGTTACTTCAGCATTTATACCTATCAGAAAAGGGTCTTTAAAGAGCTCAATTTAAAAGTCAGGAAGAATACATCCGGTTTTTTCCTTTTTGCATTAACGTATCAAATAATCATGTCACCCGTCTCTGTTTGGGGATATCTGCAAGAATTTTTAAAGCTGAGGAGAATATGGAAATAAATGAAATGGTAAGCAGCTAGTATTTTGCAAAGAATACAGACAATAAAACAGCTGAAATATATTTGAAAAAACTGAGTATGTCGAACTGAAATTTTAACGGATATAGCCTTTAATTAGAAAGGGGGTGACCCTTATCCATTCTGCGGATAAGGGGGTGCTCTTGATAGTTACGAACCTTTTACTCGTTGTTATATTAATTGCAGTCACTGGATTCTTTGTTGCTGCCGAATTTGCAATTGTAAAAGTAAGGAGTTCAAGAATTGATCAGCTTGTCGGCGAAGGCAATCGAAGTGCTATCGCTGCAAAGAAAGTGACCGGGAGTCTAGATGAATATTTATCAGCCTGCCAGCTTGGCATCACAATCACTGCCCTCGGACTTGGCTGGTTAGGTGAACCGACAATTGAGAGACTGCTGCATCCTTTGTTTCATTCATGGGGATGGAATGATCCTATAGTCAGCATTTTATCTTTTGTTATTGCATTTATTACGATTACATATTTACATGTAGTCATTGGCGAGCTTGCTCCAAAAACGCTTGCTATCCAAAAAGCCGAGTGGGTCACAATGACTTTGTCACGTCCGCTCATTTTGTTCTACAAAATCATGTATCCCTTTATCAAAACGTTAAACGGATCTGCTTTATTCCTTATCAGATTATTTGGGCTCCACGCGGCATCTGAGCATGAAGTGGCGCATACGGAAGAAGAACTTCGCATTATATTATCCGAAAGCTTAAAAAGCGGAGAAATCAATCCGTCTGAATATAAATACGTCAATAAAATTTTTGAATTTGACAATCGGATTGCAAAAGAGATCATGGTTCCAAGAACAGAAATGGTGACAGTGTCACTCGAAGATTCATTTGAGGAAAATCTCGAAATCATGAGAAGTGAAAGGTACACAAGATATCCGCTTGAACATGAAGATAAAGACAATATCGTCGGTCTTATTAATATAAAGGAAATCCTAAATGCCCTCTATATGTCAAAGGAAGGCGTGCTGCTTAAAAATTACATTCGCCCCGTCATTAAAGTCATTGAAAATATTCCGATACAGGACTTGCTGCTCAGAATGCAAAAAGACCGTATCCATATGGCGATTTTAGTTGACGAATATGGAGGAACTGCAGGACTGGTCACAGTAGAAGATATCCTTGAAGAAATCGTCGGTGAAATACGTGATGAATTTGACGTGGACGAGCTGCCGAATGTTCAAAAGAAAAGCGACGATCATTATATCTTTGACGGCAAAGCCTTAATTGAAGAAGTAAATGATTTGCTGCATCTTGAGATTGATGAAGAGGAAGTTGATACAATCGGCGGATGGGTCCTAACGGAAAAAATTGATGTGAAAAAAGGAGACAAGATTGAGTCTGACGGCTTTGAGTTTACCGTAACGGACATGGAGGGGCATCATATAAGAAAGCTTGAAGCGAAAAAGAAAAAAGAATCAAAAACAGGTGAACCTTTTTGATCACCTGTTTTTGATTTCTGAAAATATAGCAGATACATCATAAGTGATTCCAAATTTATGGCATTGAGAAAGAAATTTTATCTCTGATAGCATTAGTGCGTTCTTATAGATTAATGTTGGAGGGATTATTTAATGAAAGCATATCGCTTTCCGCTTATCTTGCTGTCGTCTGTTCTTTTAGGCGGAATCATCGGACTGATCCTCGGAGAAAAAGCAACATTCTTAAAACCATTCGGTGATCTCTTTTTAAATGCTATGTTTACAGTCAGCAGTATGATGGTTTCAAGGTTAGTAGAAGGAAAGGATTGGCTCAAGAACAAAGCTTCTGAGCTAAGCTCCAAAATTGCATAAAAGTTCAGGAAGAAGCTATCGATTGCCGGCAGCTTCTTCTTTTTTGAAAATAAAATACTGTTGGATGGACAAAGGTTTGGTGGTCTTCATTATTCATAACGATTAAGAAAATTGTTCAATCTTTAACATAATTAGAGTATAATATTTTTTGTAAAGACAACTTTTAATAAATGTAAGCGAATACTTTTTGTTTTTCTGCTTAATTCCAATTTTAATTCGTCTTACTGGACGTTATGGTTGATATAAAGGAGTGTTTGTACTTGAAAAAAGTTTGGTGGAAAGAAGCGGTAGCTTACCAAATCTACCCTAGAAGCTTCATGGATTCGAATGGAGACGGAATTGGAGATATCCGCGGAATTATTTCTAAACTAGATTATTTAAAAGACTTTGGCATTGATGTCATCTGGATTTGTCCGATTTTCAGCTCACCGAATGCCGATAACGGGTATGACATCAGCGATTATCAGGATATTATGGCAGACTTCGGTACAATGGAAGATTTTGATGAGCTGCTTTCTGAAGTGCATAAAAGAGACATGAAGCTGATCCTTGATCTAGTAGTCAATCATACAAGTGATGAGCATCCTTGGTTTATTGAATCCCGATCTTCGAAAGATAATGAAAAAAGAGACTGGTACATTTGGCGCGACGGCAAGAACGGCAAAGAGCCAAACAACTGGGAAAGCATATTCAGCGGATCTGCATGGGAGCTTGATAAAGACACAGAGCAATATTACATGCATGTATTCGCTACAAAACAGCCTGATTTAAACTGGAAAAATGAAGAAATGAGACAAGCTGTATACGATATGATCAACTGGTGGCTTGATAAAGGCATTGACGGCTTCCGTGTAGATGCAATATCGCATATTAACAAAAAAGAAGGATTTCCTGATCTTCCGAATCCAAACGGACTTGATTTCGTTTCATCATTCGATTATCACATGAATGTAGAAGGTATCATGGAGCACCTCAGTGAGCTAAAAGCGCAAACGTTTGCGCGTTATGACATCATGACTGTTGGGGAAGCGAACGGTGTAAGACTTGAACAGGCTGAAGATTGGGTTGGAGATACAAACGGGATTTTTAATATGATCTTCCAATTCGAGCATCTTGGGCTTTGGGATAACGGGACAGAAGGAACAGTCGATCTCATTAAATTAAAGGAAACATTAACTAAATGGCAGAAAGGGTTAGAGGGTTCGGGCTGGAATGCATTATTCCTTGAAAACCATGATCAAGCTCGTTCAGTATCCACTTGGGGCAACGATCAGGAATACCTGACAGAAAGTGCAAAGGCGCTTGGGGCTATGTATTTCTTAATGCAGGGAACGCCGTTTATTTATCAAGGCCAGGAGCTTGGCATGACAAATGTTCATTTCCCATCAATTGATGATTATGATGATGTAGCAATGAAAAACCTTTACCGCATAGAAACGGCAAAAGGTCGCTCTCATGAAGAAATCATGAAAATAATCTGGCATAAAGGAAGGGATAATTCTCGAACTCCCATGCAGTGGAACGAGGAGATGAATGGGGGATTCTCTACGGGTACCCCGTGGTTTGGTGCAAACGAAAATTATAAAAAGATTAGCGTTGAAAAGCAATTACAAGATGAAAACTCTGTGTATCATTTTTATAAAAAAATGATTGATCTTCGTAAAGAAAATAAAGTCTTCGTATATGGGTTATACGATTTGATCCTTCCAGAGGACAAGCAAATCTACGCTTACACACGAACATTTGAAGGCAAAAAAGCATTGATTATCTCAAACATAAGCAATAAAACAGCTTTTTACCAGTACAGCGGGCTGCCGTTATCTAAAGAGCAAATGGTCCTTCAAAACTATGAAGTCGATGCGCATAAACACACAACTTCATTTGCAATGAAGCCTTTTGAAACAAGAGTATATGTGCTTTAATGAATTGCCCCAAAAAGGAGATCCTTTTTGGGGTTTTGTTTTATGTAGAAGTGACAATTTAGCTTATTGTAACCCTTGGAATATACAATTTCCATTCTTGAATGATACAATTTATCCAGATAACCAAAGGAGTGAAGAACAGAATGCTCAAAAGATTTTCTTTAAAAACACAATCGCGTGATGAGATGCTGGACGTATCCTCAAGCGTTCTGAAAGCAGTGAAAGAAGCAACTGTTAAAGAAGGGACTGTCATCATCTATAGCCCGCATACAACAGCCGGCATTACAATAAATGAAAATGCCGATCCAGATGTTAAAAAAGACATGCTCAGACGTTTTGATGAAGTGTACCCATGGCATCATGAGGCAGATCGGCATGCAGAAGGCAATACGGCTGCCCATTTGAAAACAAGCACGGTAGGGACATCACAGCATGTTATTGTGGCGGATGGGAAGCTTTTGCTTGGAACATGGCAGGGAATTTATTTTTGCGAATTTGATGGCCCGAGAGAACGGACATTTTATGTAAAGGTACAGTCATAATCGTGAAAAAATATCAAAACCTGGATGATATTCAGAATATAAAAAGCTTTTCAGACATGAGAAAGTGGATGAAAGAAAGAAAAAGCAAGAAGAAGGATCTCACACAATCCATTGAACAATCAGACCGAAAATACCATGAAAAATTGAGGGCCAATGAACGGGAAACGAGCATTACCTGGATTGGACATTCCACTTTTCTGATTCAAATGAACGGACTGAATATCTTGACTGATCCAGTATGGGCAGGAAGAATGGGCGTTCAAAAACGTTTAACTGAACCTGGACTTTCCCTTCATGAATTGCCTGAGATCGATTATGTTTTAATCTCACATGGACATTATGATCACCTTGACTTTAGCACGATAAAACGATTAAAAGGAAGTCCGGAATTTTATGTTCCTGCTGGATTAAGATCAGCATTTGCAAGAAGAGGCTATAAACGGGTGAAGGAAGCTCACTGGTGGAATTCATTTGAAGTTCAGGGTGTGAAGCTTTCGTTTGTGCCTGCTCAGCATTGGACTAGAAGAACTCTTTGGGATACGAACACCTCACATTGGGGCGGCTGGGTAGTTGAAGACAAAATGAGCCAGAGCTCCATATATTTTGTGGGAGACACCGGTTATTTCAGAGGATTTCAAGATATAGGAAGCAGATTTAACATTGAGACTGTGCTCATGCCAATTGGAGCCTATGAACCGGAATGGTTTATGGATGTGTCCCACATAAATCCAGAAGATGCGATTAAAGCATATCTAGATTTAAAAGCAAAAGGTCCATTCATTCCGATGCATTATGGTGCATATCGCCTTGCCGATGATACTGGGCCTGAAGCGCTGGATCGCCTTTACAAAGAATGGGAGCGTCTTTCATTAAGCGAAGAACAACTGAGAGTGATGAAGATCGGTGAAACTTGGTGGATTGGCAGGTAATTTTCGCGAAACTTCTTAATTCGGAGACCATGACTCCAATAATCTGCTCTAAAGCGGAAATTAGGGCTTCAATGGTTTCTAATGAATCCCCATATTCTAACTGCCTTTGGCTATTTAATCTTAGAGAATGGTACAAACGTTTTCAATCAATCTAATTATCGAAAACAGTCCTCTAATTATCTAATGCCAAAACTAAAAAATAAAAAGCCGTCTCACAATCAGAGCCGGCTGCACCACGTTAATATCCGCGTACCTTATGCGTAAACTGACCATCTTTCTTCGATGGAAGGAATTTTTTAAATCCTTTAATCGTTTCCGGAGTTTCTATTGCAATATCTATTGTTGACTGCACAGTATGTTTTTTGTATTCGACATCAGACATGATTTTTTGCTGTGTTTCCGTGAGCTTTGTTGTTTCTGTTTGGATTCCTTCTGTTTGTTTTTGGATGCGGTTTGCAGTTTCCTGCAAATCCTGCAGAGCAGGTTTTGCACCCTGGAATGTTTTAAATGCTGAGACTCCTAAATATATGAGCGCACATATTACGAGTGCAATGCTGATATAGACAATAATCATTTGAATGCTCCTTTCCTTCTACCTTGTCTCTTTTCTTTTTTACCCTTAATAGACCTTCATTAATCGTGTAAAGATGGACGAATACTTTCTTCATCCTTCAGCCAGGAGCGAATCCCGCGTCCTGCATAAGGCTCGTCTTCAAATCGGGGAATGACATGCAGGTGAGCATGAAAAATATGCTGTCCTCCTGTTTCTCCTGCATTCCATCCAATCGTATAGCCGTCTGGCTGATACTGATCATCCAATAATTCCTTGACTTCTTTTAACAGACTGTATGTGGATTGCCACTCTTCTTCAGATAATTCAAAAACCGTTGGCCGATGCTCCCGCGGTACGATTAACCCCGAGCCTTTCAATACTTTCTGAGGCATTTGCAAAAATAAGCAGTGTTCATTAGACAGGACCTCTCTTTGATCTCCAATCATTTCTGGATTGCAAAGGGGGCATAACTCTTCCAACTTCAACAGCTCCATTCTAACTGAATCTATTTTTTTCCATTTTATCATAATCAGTCAAAGTATACGTGCAATCTGTTTATGGGAAAATGAAGTATTCGTGTGAAAAACGGCAGGGAAGAGCCTGTATCATGTAGAAGAAGTGTGGTAGCATTCTTCTGAATTTGGAGGCAAGG
The DNA here is from genome assembly GCF_014235785.1 of Bacillus sp. PAMC26568. Lineage (GTDB taxonomy): Bacteria > Bacillota > Bacilli > Bacillales > Bacillaceae > Bacillus_P. The sequence goes on from NZ_CP060137.1 coordinate 807,243, forward strand.
CCACATGACATGGAAACAGACTTTTGTAAGTGAGCTGCTGAAGATTGAATACCCAATAATTCAGGCACCAATGGCAGGAGGAATTACCACTCCTGAACTAGTAAGCGCTGTCAGTGAATTTGGCGCACTCGGATCAGTCGGTGCAGGATATTTAACGTCAGCTCAGCTTGATGAACAAATAAAAGAAATAAAAGCAAGAACAAGCAAACCGTTTAATGTTAATCTTTTCGTACCTGAGGGTAAAGTGAACTACAGTAAAGAAGATGTTCATAGGATGTCCGATGTGCTGAAAAAAATGAATATGCCATTAGAGGATTTTTCGTTTTCACATGAAGGGAATCAAATCAATTATGAGAAGCAGCTTGAGGTTATCCTGCAGAACGATGTTCCGATTTGTTCATTTACATTTGGAATTCCTTCAAAAGAAGTGATAGTAGCGCTGAAAAGAGAGAAGCGGATCGTAATTGGCACCGCAACAACTGTGGAGGAAGCGCTTCTTTTTGAGGAATGGGGAGCAGATTTAGTCGTTGTTCAAGGAACCGAAGCAGGCGGTCATCGCGGGACGTTTAAAGGATCTGCTAAATCGGACGCGTGTATTGGAACGATGGCTCTCGTTCCACAAGCTGCAGATGCAGTCGGCATTCCAATTATTGCAGCAGGAGGAATAGCAGATGCGAGGGGAATTGCTGCAGCATTGATTTTAGGTGCAGAAGGCGTTCAGCTTGGAACTGTTTTTATTCCTTGTTTAGAAAGCGGTGCTGCAGCTGCTTATAAATCGACAATAATAAACAGCAATGAAAGCGACACCATACTGACAAAAGCATTTTCTGGGAAATATGCCCGGGGGATAACAAATGAGTTTATTCAAAACATGAAACCATATGAAAACCTTCTTTTGCCGTATCCGGTGCAAAATGAAATCACGAAACCACTGCGAAGTCAGGCCGCGAAAGAACATAACAGGGACAACATGTCTTTATGGGCAGGGCAAGGCTTAAGAATGATTAATGATTCGCTTTCTGCAAAGGAACTCTTATCAAAATTGATTTTACAAGTAAACTCAGTAACAGAATCAAGCTTGAAGGAGAGGCTGTGAATAATAATGGATCTCAAAAAAGCAGCTGCACTCGATGAAAAAGATGAGCTGGCAGCATTCCGCAGTGAATTTTATCTGAAAAAAGATACGATCTATTTAGATGGCAATTCACTCGGATTGCTTTCTAAAAGAGCAGAAGCAGCGTTGCTGACTATACTTGATGCCTGGAAGGAATTTGGAATTGATGGCTGGACACAAGGTGAGAATCCCTGGTATTACTTATCTGAAACTCTCGGGGCTCAGTCAGCATTTCTAATAGGGGCAAAGCCTGAAGAAGTCGTCGTAACCGGATCAACGACAGTCAATCTGCATCAGCTCGTTTCAAGTTTTTTTCATCCAAAAAAAAACAGAACGAAGATTCTTGCTGATGAGCTGAACTTTCCATCGGATATTTACGCGCTGCAAAGCCAGCTATCTTTAAAAGGACTTGATCCTGACGTGCATTTAGTTAAAGCGAAAAGCACGAACGGGCATACACTTGAAGAAGATGAAATCATCGGTTGTATGACAGAAGAAATTGCATTAGTTGTTTTACCGACTGTTCTATATAGAAGCGGTCAGCTTTTAGATATAGAAAAGCTCACGAAAGCGGCTCATGAACGGGGGATCCTAATCGGATTTGATGGTTGTCATTCTGTAGGAGCCGTTCCTCATGAGTTTCACAGCTGGGGAGTGGATTTTGCTTACTGGTGCAATTACAAGTATTTGAATGGCGGTCCAGGTGCATCTGCAGGCTTGTTCGTCCATGAAAAGCATTTAGGGAAATTACCTGGACTAAGCGGATGGTTTGGTTCAAACAAAGAATCGCAATTTGATATGCAACATGTTTTTACACCGGCAGACTCTGCAGGGGCATATCAAATTGGAACGCCTCATATTTTCAGTTCGGCGCCTTTGGCTGCCTCTCTTCAAATTTTTAAAGAGGCAAGCCTTTTATCCATTCGCAAAAAGTCGTTGAACATGACTCGAATTATGATGGATTTAATTGACTCAGAACTTTCAGGCTTCGCATTCAGTATCGTAAATCCACCTGAGGATAACAGAAGGGGAGGACACGTTGCCCTTTTGCATCCTGAAGCAGCACGGATCTGCAAGGCACTCAAGCAAGCAGGTGTTGTTCCTGATTACCGATTGCCCAATATTATCAGGCTTGCACCTGTTGCGCTATATACGTCATATGAAGAAATTTGGAGAACCATCCAAATTCTTAAAGACATTATGCGGGAAAAAAGATATGAACAATATGATAACAAGCGTGAGGTGATAGCGTAATGATAATTGATATTTCAAGACCACTTTCAAATCAAACGCCAACATGGCCGGGTGATACACCATTTGATTTTGAACTGACATGGACGAAAGAAGCAAGCGGGTCTGTTAATGTAGGTAAACTTGAAATGAGCACACATACAGGAACACATATCGATGCACCTTTTCACTTTGATACTGAAGGGAAAAAAATTCATGAGCTCGATCTTGCTCTCTATTGCGGAAAGGCTAAAGTGATTCATCTTGCGAATACAGAAATAATAACTGCACATGAGCTGAGAAAATTTGATCTCTCAGGTACGGAAAGACTGTTAATACGAACAGATTCCTGGGAGGATTCGATGAGATTTCCTGAGAAGATATCCTATTTCCATCCTGATGCAGCGGCTTATATGGGTGAGCTCGGCATCAAGCTGATTGGGGTTGACGTTCCTTCTGTTGATTTTATTAAAAGCAGAGAGCTCCCTGCCCATCATTCATTTTTAGAGCATTCGATCTCAATCTTAGAAGGCTTGAATCTTAGTGAAACAGAGCAGGGAGACTATGAATTAATTGCCTTGCCGCTTCCGATTGTCGGGGGTGACGGAAGTCCGGTCAGAGCCATTTTAAGAACTTCCTGAGTAAAAGGCTGATCTAGATGCTCCATTCATAACCAATTGTTTCTTTTCTTTAGAGCGTTGGACATGTATTCTTTTAGAAGGTGATGAGAAATGAAAATCATTCATTATTCTTATAAAAAGCACGGCAAAATTGAGTTCTGGTTTGAGCAGTGGCCAAATTCTCCTGTCGTTTTCACTCACATCAAAGAATACTATTTTATAAGATTTGTTAAGTGGAATGAACTCGATCCGCTTGTAACGAAAGATGATCTTGGCAAGATGGAGCTGATTGTCAATCAATATCTTGGACGTGAAGAATACTACTTGCAGCGAAAATATTTTGAACAGGATCGAGTGAAGCTGCCTAAATGACGGCAGCTTTTTAATTTAAATAAATAGTTGTTCCAATCTTTGAAATAATTTTCCGGTCATCTGAAATGGAGAACATTCCTATGTTTTCACGATTTCTTTTTCTAAAAGGATATAAATACCGATAATCAATCCTCGATACTTGTGAAAGCAGATAGGCAGTTTGAACGGCATCCTTTTTTCGGTACTTATTAAGAGATTCAATGATTCCCTCAGAATCTTTAATTCCAATCCCGTGACCGTAATATAAATCATAGCCCATATCTATTGTATTTTCCCCGCGCCATTGTGGTTTTTCAGGATCGAAATCAGGGTTTTTAAAATAGAGACAGTCACCAGGCAAAAAATCATTCCCTCGTCTTGTAAAAACGCCAAGGTCGTCATCATAATGCCAGTCATACAAAATCATTCCGCTGAATAATCGATTAAAATGGTTTTCCTCGATCATTTCGAGCACAGCCCTGTAAAATACAATGACAATGGCAGTGGCACATTCGAATGCATAAAGCTTACCATTCTTAAAAATATCTTTGATTCCCTCTGATGGAGGAACTCCCGGTTTTATGACAAAAGCACCCTGACTTGTCAGATTCCAAAGCTCCTCATTGCAGCGTGAATATTCAAAAACAGTGAATTTCACACCGCTTTTGTAAAGAGCAGATGCAGCTTTGACAATCTCCACTCTTAAATCCAATTCAAATTTAAGCTGATTAAAATGATCGTAGGAATAGACTTCTTCATATTTAACCATCAAATCCAGCATTTCTTTTTGTTCACTTGTCAAAATAGAAGTATTTAATATATTTTCATTTTGAAACGAGTTTTGAATTTTAATCATTTTGCAGCGCCTCCTTTGAAGCTGATTTAATAATTTATGAGAAAGATTGGCGAGGTGGAACTTCTGAAGAACAATCTATTAGGATGAATATTCACAGATTCAAGAACGTAAGATGAAGCAGGAGGTCTTCGTTGGTTATTCCTACTTGACGCATTGGAATAATTGAATTATAGTTTTTCAAGTATTATAGGAAAATGTTAGGGGGAAAAAGAATGTCATCTTTATTAATTATTGTAAATATTGCCGTGCTTCTTGGTCTTATATTCTTGCTTTTTTATATGCAGAAAAAACACATGTCGTTTTCAAAGCGTGTATTCGCTGCACTTGGACTCGGGATTGTTCTCGGATTTGCCTTCCAATTTATTTATGGTCCGGAGAATGAGGTTCTGATTGAATCCATTGGATGGTTCAATATCGTCGGAAGCGGATATGTTAAACTGCTTCAAATGATCGTCATGCCGCTTGTTTTCATTTCGATTCTTGCTGCATTTACAAAGATGAAATTATCAAACAATATAGGGAAAATCAGTATCCTTATCTTAGGTATACTTGTTGGAACAACTGCTATTTCGGCTGCAATTGGAATCGGTACTTCTCTGGGATTTAACTTAGAGGCCGTTCAAATTGAGCAAGGTGATGCAGAAACGGCAAGAGGGGAAGAGCTTGATGCAACATACACAGACATTCAGGATCAGACGTTTCCGCAAAAAATCCTCGAATTGCTTCCTGGAAATCCATTTCTTGACTTCACTGGTGCCCGTCCGACTTCAACAATTGCTGTTGTCATTTTTGCCGCGATTTTAGGATTGGCATTTTTAGGTGTTAAAAGAAAAGAGCCGGAACATGCAGAGCTCTTTGCAAGAATTGTGGATGCATTCTATGCCGTTATTATGCGAGTCGTCACGTTAATTTTACGACTGACTCCATATGGGGTCCTTGCCATCATGACAAAAACGGTTGCATCAAGTGACATTGATTCCATTTTAAAACTCGGTAAATTTGTACTCGCTTCTTATGCAGCATTGCTTCTTATGTTCATTATTCATTTGCTTTTGCTGACACTCGCAGGACTCAATCCGATTACGTATGTCAGAAAGGTTTTCCCAGTTTTAACGTTTGCTTTTACTTCACGGACCAGCGCAGGTACTTTGCCGCTAAACATTAGTACGCAAACGAAAAAGCTTGGAGTGCCAGAAGGAATCGCGAATTTTGCAGGATCTTTTGGTCTTACAATTGGCCAAAATGGCTGTGCAGGCATCTATCCGGCAATGCTTGCTGTCATGATTGCGCCGACTGTGGGGATTGATCCGTTAGATCCTTCTTTCATCTTTACTCTAATCGCTGTTGTTGCCATTAGTTCATTTGGTGTTGCAGGTGTTGGGGGAGGAGCGACATTTGCTGCCATCCTTGTCTTATCAACGATGAACATGCCGATTGCACTAGCAGGTTTGCTTATTTCAGTAGAGCCGCTAATTGATATGGGCCGTACGGCACTTAACGTAAGCGGCAGTATGACAGCTGGTGTTTTAACTGGAAAAATGACAAAAGAGTTAGATTCACAAACGTATAATAGCGACACTTCACAAGTAGAACTTGAAGCATAAAATAAAAAGCAGTTAGTACTGGAAATTACCAGTCTAACTGCTTTTATTTTTCCTTATCTTACAAATCCAATAGAAATGGCAAAGTTACTTTTAAGAATTTTTTCGATTTCTTTATAAAAATCATCATGACATTCAATTACAATGATAACTTCTGTTTCTTTTTGCTTCTTTTTTTGATCAAATTTTTTCTTTTTTATAACTTTATAATAGAGAAAATTGATAAGAAATCCAAGCAGCAGTCCGCCTCCGGCCCCTATTAATCCCCAATAAACAGGACCCCAGTTTAAACGAAATCCAATACTTACGCCAATGACCGCAAATGCTGTCGCGAGCGCGGCGCCAGTATCAAATAAGCTGACTCCATCTGAGTGATGAATGGAGTCCATCAGCTTCATAGAATCACTCGTCTTTTGCAAAGAGACAGCCAATATTTTCTCTTTTGAAATCCCTTCTTGTACTAATTGAGAAATGGCCATCTCAAGGTAACTGGAATGATCAAACGCAGCAAATACTTGCAATGGAAATCGCCTCTCAAACTCTGCCTGGAAATTTTACTCGGTAGTGCTGATAATTTTTCATAAGAAAATTGCGCTGATCATCTATGAAAAGCTTGTTATTTTCTACTGTATTAATATAAGCATCATAAACGGCAAAACCATAAACGGAAGGTACAAACATCAGCCATTCTGGGTTTATTATATCTGTAGCATTTTGAATTTGTCCCAAAAACAAAAAATGAACAGCGAGCAAGCACTTTGAATAATAAACAAAGACAACTGTCCAGATTAGAGCAAAAAATCCGGTAATGAGCCGATGATTGTAAAGCTGACCTGTTCCAGGCATCAAAAAAGACCATATGACTGCCATCTGAGGGCTTCTTTTATCCAAATAATTGATTTCCATAAATCCAATTGAAAATGTATTAATTGGAGCGTTTTCTCTTTCTGCTAAGAGGAAGACCCGATTAGAATCAATTGTCGTACGGTAGCTGTCCCAAATCGCGAATATGTATACAGGTATATACAATAGGATCCAACGGTAATCCAATGCGTCCCGAGCCTTATCAATCTCTCCGCAAAAAGAATAGACCATCGCGATGTTCAGATGAGACTGCATATTGATGAACACTTCCCAAGTAAACAATAGAAGGCCTCTTAAATATTTGGATAGCAGCAAGTGGCCAAATCCGGGAAAGGCTGTAGACCACCATGCAATAATATAGGGGTTTCTTAAATGAAATTGTGTTGTTCCAAACATGTTCAAATGAGCTTTATACCGTCTGTATTGATTTGTGCCCGAGTAGTTATCCATTTGGTATCCTGCAGCTTTCTTTGTTCTGATCGATATAAAACATATTATTTCCTTTTTTATGGAAAAAATGCAATGGTTTATATTTAATAATTTGTAAAGAAGATTGTATAATGTAGATAGTAAGTAAGATAGGGGCCAAAACAAGATGAGTTTACAAAAGACTGGCGGGAAATGGCGTGTTTTTTTTCAGCTGATTAAAGAAACAAAGCCTTCAAAAACAAGAATGGCAATAGCGGGCGCGCTTAGCATCTTATCAACAATTGTCGGTCTGGTCATTCCGTTATTCACAAAGAATTTAATTGATGATTTCAGCTTTGAGGATTTTGGAAGCAGTCATATTATCCTGTTGATCTCCGCGTTTATTGCACAAGCCATTACAAGCGGAGTTTCGATTTACCTGCTCAATCATGTCGGCCAGCATGTTGTAGCAAGATTGAGGGAAAGACTTTGGCTCAAACATCTGCACCTTCCCGTTCGCTTTTATGATGAGCATAAAACAGGTGAAATGATCAGCCGGATGACAAATGATACAGCTATTTTAAAAGGGTTAATAACAGATCATATTACAAATTTTTTTACAGGAATCATTGCCATTATTGGCTCATTTGGTATCCTCCTGTATCTCGATTGGCAAATGACATTGATTATGCTGGCGCTGATTCCTCTATCCATTTTCATTTTGCTTCCCCTGGGAAGAAAAATGTATAAAGTATCAAGAGGGCTTCAGGATGAAACAGCCAGCTTTACTGCATTATTAAGTGAAGTTTTATCACATGTTCGCTTAGTGAAATCTTCAAATGCAGAACAAAGAGAATACAATTCAGGGAAAAGCGGGATTAGCCGCTTGTTTCAATTTGGTCTGTCAGAAGCGAAAATACATGCATTAATAGGACCGTTAATTTCACTGGTCATTATGTCATTGCTTGTTATGATCCTTGGTTATGGCGGCTTGAGGGTTCAAGAAGGAGTGTTATCCTCCGGTGATTTGGTTGCGTTCATTCTTTATCTGTTTCAAATTGTAATCCCGATGACGCAGTTCACCGCTTTTTTCACACAACTTCAAAAAGCAATGGGTGCATCAGAACGAATGATTGAAATTCTTGACGAGGACGAAGAAAGCCTCAATTCAGGCAAGGATATTGAAAATATAAATCAATCTATTCATTTCAAAGCTGTTGATTTTGGCTACAAGAAAGAGGAACCGGTTTTAACAAAAGTCGACCTTGAGATCAAACCAGGTCAAACAACTGCAATTGTCGGTCCAAGCGGGAGCGGAAAAACGACGCTCTTTTCTTTGGCTGAACGTTATTATGTCCCATCAGGAGGAGAGATTTTTCTCGGTGAAACACCTATTGGTGACTATTCACTCGCTTCCTGGAGAGAGCAAATCGGCTACGTCTCTCAGGAAAGTCCGATTACCTCAGGTACAATTAAAGAAAATATATGCTATGGATTGACAAGAGAAGTAACTGACGAAGAAATAGACAAAGCTGCTAAGATGGCTTATGCTGATCAATTTATTGGCGAATATCCTGATGGCTACGAAACACAAGTAGGAGAACGGGGTATTAAACTCTCCGGCGGACAACGCCAGCGCATTGGCATTGCAAGGGCACTGATAAGAGATCCGAACGTGCTCCTCCTCGATGAAGCGACCTCAAGTCTCGATAGCCACTCTGAAATTGTCGTTCAAAAAGCCCTTAATAACTTAATGGCTGGACGGACAACGATTGTCATTGCTCACAGGTTATCCACAGTAATAGACGCAGATCAAATCATCTTTCTTGATAGAGGACGTGTGACCGGGATCGGCACTCATGAAGAGCTGCTTGAAACCCATCCGATGTACAGAGAATTCGCAGTGCAGCAATTGAAGCTGAATCATTTAAGTTTAAATCAGACTATCTGAGTATGTTCAGATGGTCTTTTTTTTTGGTTTTCGACCGGATTTCATTCGATATAAGGTTTGCCGTCAGGATCATTTGACATCCATTTCAGATAATAAAACATGTGTGGGTTTATCGCACAGAAATGTGCTGAGCGAGGATTCTGACATCTAAAAATCGGGCCTGAGCACCTAGTAGTCATTGGCAGGAAACTAAAAAATGCAAGATTTTTTGCTTTGTAGATGTGTTCCGCACAGTATAACGTATGGAAATCTGACAGAAATTGTCTGAACGGTCACAAACGTGGTTTAGCGGTCAGAAACTCGAATGAACGGTCATAAATTAGGAATGAGCGGTCAGAAACAGAGCCTAAGCGGTCAAACCAATGTATCAAGGCTATCACAGTTATAGAAGAAGTGATCTATTGCTAGAAAAAGAGGTATTTTTGGTTGGAATATAGTTTTCCGTACTGAATAACGTATAGAAATCTTACAGATATTGTCTGAACGGTCACAAACGTGGATGAGCGGTCAGAAACTCGAATGAGCGGTCATAAATTAAGAATGAGCGGTCAGAAACAGAGCCTAAGCGGTCAAACCAATGAATAAAGGCTATCACAGTTAAAGAAGGAGTGATCTATTGCTAGAAAAAGAGGTATTTTTGGTTGGAATATAGTTTTCCGTACTGAATAACGTATAGAAATCTTACAGATATTGTCTGAACGGTCACAAACGTGGATGAGCGGTCAGAAACACGAATGAACGGTTACAAATTAAGGGCGAGCGGTCAGAAGCAGGGCCTGAGCGGTCAAACGAATGAATCACGGCTATCCCAGTTAAAGAAGGAGTGATCTATTGCTAGAAAAAGAGGTATTTTTGGTTGGAATATAGTTTTCCGCACTGAATAACGTATAGAAATCTTACAGATATTGTCTGAACGGTCACAAACGTGGATGAGAGGTCAGAAACACGAATGAACGGTCACAAATTAAGGGAGAGCGGTCAGAAAAGGGGCCTGAGCAGTCAAACCAATGAATCAAAGCTATCACAGTTATAGAATGAAAGTGTTCAATTTTGGTGATATGAACCTGGAATCAATATCCTTACATTCAATATTAGACAGCGATCGTTTGACTGTTTTTGATTGATTTGTAGATTATATGGTTAATTTTGATTGTTTTTGAGAGTTTTTGATTGATTTTTGTAAGGGCTTACGTTAGAATGAAATCAATAAAGATTTTAGGTATAAAGAAGGATAAGCTTGGAGGTGACAGCATGATTACACCTGAACGACACCGTAAAATCATCGAGGTATTAGGTGAAAAGCAGGTTGCAACTATACAGGAATTAGTAGATGCCACATCTTCTTCTGAATCAACAATAAGAAGAGATCTGAGCCAGCTTCAAAAAGAAAAAAAATTAAAACGTGTTCATGGGGGGGCATCTCTTTTCCATCAAAAAGGAGAAGAGCTGAGTGTTATTGAAAAATCCTCAAAAAATGCCGCTGAAAAGGAGCAGATTGCAAGTTTTGCAGCAGCCTTAGTGAAAAATGGAGACAGCATATACATTGACGCAGGGACAACAACTATGCAGATGATCCCATTTTTAAAAGGCAAAGATATAACAGTTGTCACAAATGGGGTTTCGCATTTAGAGCTTCTGCTCGAGAATCATGTTCCAACCTACCTGACAGGCGGACTTGTGAAGCCAAAAACGAGAGCGCTTGTAGGAAGTGCAGCACAATCAGGATTAAATGCCTGCCGATTTGATAAATGTTTTATGGGAGTAAACGGAATTCATCTTGAAGCAGGGTATACAACTCCAGATCCTGAGGAAGCAGCGATGAAGAAGCTTGCGATCTCACTATCTCAGGAAGCTTATATTCTTGCAGATGTTACGAAATTTAATGAGATTTCATTCTCGAAGATTGCTGAACTGCGTGAGGCAGTCGTAATTACGAACGAACTTGAAGAAGATGTAGCTTATGATTTTATGGAAAAGACAGAAGTAAAGGTTGTGACAGCATGATTTACACATGTACGTTAAACCCTTCAATCGACTATGTCGTGAAGGTGAACAATTTTAAAGAAGGTCATTTGAACCGGACAGAGAGTGCCAACGTTTACCCTGGCGGAAAAGGAATCAATGTTTCGAGAGTCCTGAAACGTCTGGGAACAGAAAATACTGCACTTGGATTTGCAGGCGGATTTACCGGACAATTCATAAAAGAATTCCTTTCTTCTGAAGGTATTACACATGATTTTATCGACGTCTCAGATCTTACTAGAATTAACGTTAAGCTAAAATCTAATGAAGAAACTGAAATAAACGGACAGGGTCCAGTGATTACAGAAGAACAGAAGTCGAAACTGCTTCAAAAGATTGATTCATTGAATGCAGATGATGTACTGGTTTTAGCTGGAAGCATTCCATCAGCGCTTGAAGAAAATTTCTACGAAAAGATTGCCGCCAAGTGCCGGTCGAACGGTGTGAAAGTTGTGATCGACACATCGGGCAATTCATTGAGAAGCACCTTTTCAAGCAGACCGTTCTTAATCAAACCAAATCATCACGAATTGGGTGAACTTTTCGAAACACAAATCAGCACAGTGGAAGAAGCGGTCCATTATGGAAGAAAGCTGATTGAGGAAGGCGTGCAAAATATTATTGTATCAATGGCTGAGAAAGGCGCCGTTTTTATGAATGACAATCAAGCATACTTTGCAAATGTCCCAATCGGAAATGTGAAGAATTCTGTTGGATCCGGAGATTCAGTTGTTGCCGGCTTCATCGCAGGCTTCATGCAGCATCAGGATTATCAAAAAGCTTTTCAAAAAGGTGTGGCTTCTGGAAGTGCAACTGCTTTTTCAGAAGATCTTTGCACAAAGGAATATGCAGAACAGCTAATAAACGAAATTAATGTGATTGAGATATAGAAAAAATTGAAGGGGGAACCAAAATGAAAATTACCGATTTATTAACTAGGGATACAATCATTCTTGATTTGCATGCACGGTCAAAAGAGTCCGTGATTGATGAAATCATTGAGACACTTGATCAAGCAGGAAAATTAAGAAATAAAGAAGAGTATAAAACAGCTATTTTGGCAAGAGAACAGCAAAGTACAACTGGAATTGGAGAGGGAATCGCCATTCCCCATGCGAAAACAAGTGCAGTATCGCAGCCTGCGATCGCATTTGGCCGTTCTAAACAAGGAGTAGACTATGAATCTCTTGATGGACAAAAGGCACATCTGTTTTTCATGATTGCTGCTTCAGAGGGTGCTAACAACGAGCATTTGCAAACGCTTTCCAGATTATCCAGCTTTTTGATGGATCCAGCTTTTAAGAAGAAGCTTGAGGAGGCATCTTCAAAAGAAGAAATTCTGGCTGCCATTGATCAAAAAGAAAAAGAGATGGAAACAGAGGAAGAACCTGCAGTTTCATCCTCGAGCAAAAAGATTTTGGCAGTTACAGCGTGTCCTACTGGAATTGCCCACACATATATGGCTGCCGATGCACTAAAAGCAAAAGCGAAAGAAATGGGCGTCAGCATCAAGGTGGAAACGAACGGATCAAGCGGAATTAAAAATGGTCTGACAGCGGAAGAAATTGCTGAAGCAGATGCGATTATTGTGGCAGCTGACAAGCAAGTCGAGATGGACCGATTCGCAGGAAAGCACGTCATTCAAGTGCCGGTCGCACAAGCGATCAGAAAGCCTCAGGAATTGATTCAAAAAGCAGTTGATCAAGATGCGCCTCTATTTAAGAGCAGTGGTGCGAATAAATCTGCAGATTCACAAAAAACAGGAAGAACTGGTTTTTATAAGCACTTAATGAACGGGGTTTCGAATATGCTTCCGTTTGTGGTCGGAGGCGGGATTCTGATTGCCATTTCCTTTATTTTTGGAATTAAAGCAGCAGATCCAAACGATCCTTCCTATCACCCAATTGCAGAAGCACTTAGCACAATTGGCGGAGGTAATGCGTTTTACCTTATGATTCCTGTCCTTGCCGGATTTATCGCAATGAGTATTGCTGATCGTCCGGGCTTTGCGCCAGGTATGGTCGGAGGACTCATGGCCGCTACAGGCGGCGCTGGATTCTTAGGCGGTTTAATTGCCGGCTTCTTGGCAGGGTATTTAGTTGTCGGTCTTAAAAAGGCATTCAGCGGATTGCCGAATTCACTTGAAGGCATTAAGCCGGTCCTTCTCTATCCGTTATTCGGTATTTTGCTGACAGGTTTGATCATGATGTATATCGTCATTGAACCAGTCAAAGCGCTTAACGATGGATTAACAGTATGGCTTAAAGGCATGGGAACTGGTAACTTAGTCCTTCTAGGATTGATTTTAGGCGGAATGATGGCAGTCGATATGGGAGGTCCTATAAACAAAGCAGCATTTACATTCGGAATTGCCATGATTGATGCTGGAAACTTTGCTCCTCATGCAGCTATTATGGCTGGCGGAATGGTGCCTCCTCTTGGGCTTGCTTTATCAACGACTTTCTTCAGAAAGAAATTTACGAAAGCAGAACGAGAGGCAGGAAAAACAAATTATATTATGGGGGCATCCTTTATTACAGAAGGAGCGATTCCATTTGCAGCTGCAGACCCGGCACGTGTCATCCCGGCAGCTGTTATCGGTTCAGCAGCAGCAGGAGCTCTCACCATGATTTTTGGAATTGGTCTTCGCGCACCTCATGGCGGGGCATTCGTCATTCCGATTGTTGACGGCAACCCGCTATTATATATCGCAGCAATCTTAATTGGTTCTCTAATTACAGCTGCAATGGTTGGGTTTATGAAAAAAGAAGTGAAAGAATAATAGGAAATGGCCTATTCACATTGATGAATGGGCCTTTTTTACATGAAGCCACTATTTTTGATACAATAAGAATTATCTGCATTAAATGCTGGGAGGAACGAAATTGAAAGATCACATCTTTTACGACTTTTGGTACTTAAAATCTGAAGAAATCAATTTGGATGGTTCTGATACAGGAGCCGTTGCTTATGAAGTGGGCATTAATGTATTTGCTGATGAACAGTTTGAAAACCTTTTGGACGATGTCCGGATTTCTGGCTTAAATAAAGAAGAGATGCTGAGCTTTAACCTATCAAGTGCTCACCATTTATTTGGGAAGCTTGAAGAGGAAGGACTGCATAGTATCGTTCATGATATTAAAACAGCAGGTTATTATTTTGTTATGGGTGAAAAAATTTCAGTTGGATGATTATGCTAAAAAGCAGTAAAATTGACCACGTGCTGCCTTAATTGTATAATGGAGATAACTTAAATATCTATTCCTTTAAAGGGGAGTAGCTTTTACAGCAAAGTCGTCAATACGGGATCCTTCCCCGGCTTTGCTGGCAGCGGATGTTGTTAGCGAGACCTTTGCCGATTATTTGGTGAAGTCTCTTTCGAAAAAGACGTTATGACCAAGTAATTGGATCTAACGTCTTTTATTTTTCTTAAAATTGTATAAAGGAGCGGTATGATGAAATTTTTGAAATTGTTTGCTGTTTTGTCATTGGTCGTGCTTAGCGGATGTTCGTTGTTTGAGGGTGTGAATTCTTCTTTACAATATGCGAATGATACAAAGGACTATATTAATGAGGCAAGTTCTTTTGCCGAGGAGCTTCCAGCGCTTGCTGAGGAAGCTGTAAGCAACACAGAAGCAAGAAAAGAACTAGAGCAAAAGCTTACTGATATGAAGGAAGAGATAAAGGCATTTAATGAAATCGAGGCGCCAGGGATAGCCGAAGATGTTCATAATCAGCTTGTCAGCTACAGCGAATCTTTGGAGGCTGGAATCGACTCCGCCCTAAAGCAAATAGATAATGGAGAATGGAATATTCAAGTTTTGGAAGACTCCGGGATACTCAAAACGGTAAATGAGATGACAAGTATACTTGATCAAATTGAACAACTGGGATCTTAAGAGAAAACAGACAAAGAGAAAGGGGGTTCACAAAATGACTGAATACAAGACTTTAGCTAACAGTGTAAAGATTGGGGGCAGAGGAACACGAGCAAAGCTGCTTGACCATGACCCGACGTTATCATTTATCGGAGCTGGAAGAAGTGCCTATGTCTTTAAATTGGCAAAAGAGAAAAAAGCGCTGAAAGTATTTTTTCCTTCCTTTACTCACATCGCAAAGGAAGAAGCCGAAATTTACAGAACTCTTCAGGGAATCGAGTATTATCCAACCATTTATGAAGCTGGCGAAAACTATTTAGTCATCGATTTTATTGACGGAAGTACACTTTTTGAATGTGTAAGCAAAGGGATTTCGATTACAGATGAACATATTATTGAAATTGATAAAGCACTGATGCAGGCAAAAGGAAGAGGGTTAAATCCATCGGATATTCACCTTCGCAACATTTTTATCACGAATCATGGTGAAATTAAAATGATCGACGTCGCCAGGTTTAGACAAACGAAAGATTGTACTCAATGGGACGATTTGAAAACAGCTTTCGAGAAATATTACCGCAAAGCTTATTTTCCAAAAAAAATACCCGTTGCCTTGATGAATTTCATTGCCGCATTATATAAGAGAAAGCTGATTCCATTAGCATCTTAATGCAAAAAAGAGAGATTTCTATTTAATGAAATCTCTCTTTTTTTCTATGTGAGGTTAATTCGATAATAAGCTGCAATGACTTGCTGAAGCTCTGCTAAATTCGGATCCTGATTCAAGTTCGCAAGCATCCCTTGAATGACAGCGATTCTCGGAGTATCCTCTTTTATTTCTGCTTCAAGCACTTCGAGTGTTACACGAAGATCTCCCGAAAGCTGCTCTTTGGTGTGTTCAATTTTAGCTAAGAGTTCATCTCTGCTCATCCTTGCACATATTCCGAATAATGAATCCTCTATCTCATTTGAAAGAATTGGCTTTTCATTAGAGACTTTCAATCCAGCCACAACATCATCCATCCTTTTCAAAAGAAAAGAAGCCAGGTCATCTAAATTTAATTCTGCTTTTTCTAGAATAATAAATTTCAAATACGAATGAATCATTCCTTGAAGAATCATGCTTAAATCCCAGATGTATGTCTCAATAGACGCACCATAGATGGCAAGCAATGATTTTTTAACAAACAGATTGGACTCTGCATTCATTTTTTGAATAAAAGCACCTATAGAGGGGTTATTTGGAATCGCATTTTCCCTCATTTGCATAATAATAAAGTCTTTATGCTTATTGATTTCATTAAACTGACAGGAAAGCTGGGCGATTAAAAGATCACGCGGTTCTAAATCCTGATCCTTCACTTCTTCCATCTTTGAATGAATCAATTCAAAATGATATTTGAACGTTTCAAGCAAAAGGGCATCCTTTGATTTGAAATAAAGGTAAAAGGAACCTTTTGAGATTTCGCATTCGTTTACAATATCCTGAATGGATGTAGATGTAACGCCTTTTTTAGCGAAAAGCTTCATAGCCGCTTCAATAATCCGTTTCTCTTTTTCCTTCATCATGTAATCTCCTTATATATCGGTAAAAAATGATTGAAATTGTATGAAAGATTTCTGTTGCACTTAAGTTTATTCATTTTCTGCCTCAGTCAGAAAGTTCTTCTGCATAGGAGATTTTCTGTCCGATGATAAGTAACTTTCTGACTGAATGTTCACATTTACAAAAAATTCATTCTTAGAATGGTTATTTATGATTGACTGTAACCGACTGGTCATTTATATTATTAATTATTATGACCAGTCAGTCAATAAAAATAAATTGCCGGAGGACAGCATGAATCAGATCATTAATTTTGTTTTGAAAAACAAGTTTGCAGTGTGGCTTCTTACCATTATCGTGACAGTTGCAGGACTATATTCAGGTTTAAATATGAAACTTGAAACAATCCCTAACATCACTACACCAATTGTAACGGTCACAACTGTTTATCCTGGAGCAACTCCAGAAGAGATAGCAGAAAAGGTCACGGAGCCTATTGAACAGGCCGTACAAAATTTAAATGGAGTGAACGTTGTCAGTTCAACTTCTTTCCAAAATGCATCATCCATCCAAATTGAATATGCTTTTGAAAAGGATATGGATAAAGCAGAAGAAGAAGTAAAAAGCACACTTTCCGATCTTTCTTTTCCAGAAGGAGTGAATGAGTCGGATGTTTCAAGACTTAGCTTAAATGCCTTCCCTATTTTAGCATTAAGTATATCAGATGATGAACAATCTTTAAGCGATTTGACTGCACTCACAGAGGATGAAATTGTTCCGGCATTAAAAGGACTTGAAGGTGTATCATCTGTTCAGGTATCAGGACAGCAAGTTGAAGAAGTACAATTTACATTTAAAGAAGACAAGATGAAAGAATACGGTTTAGATGAAGAAACCGTTCAAAACATGATTAAAGGCTCTGATGTAAAATTCCCACTTGGATTATATACATTCGGAGATAAGGAACAATCTGTCGTTGTCGATGGAAATATCCTAAGTATTGATGATTTGAAAAATATGGAGATTCCTTTAACTCCGTCCGGCGGTGACAGTTCTGGCCAGCAGCAGGCTGGGCAAGGGCAAAGCGGCATGCCGGGACAAACTGCTCCTGGAGCAGGTCAGGCATCTGGAACTGAACAAGTGCCAGGATCAGCACAGGCACCCCAGACATCTCAGCCTGTAGAACTTCCGACAGTTAAGCTGTCTGAACTGGCAGATATTAAAACAGTTGGAGAAGCAGAATCGATCTCAAGAACAAACGGAGAAGAAGCAATCGGCCTTCAAGTTGTTAAATCTGCGGATGCAAATACTGTAGATGTAGCAAATCTTGTAAAAGAAGAGCTTGCGGATTTTGAAAAAGAATATGACAATCTTGAAATCCTTTCAACATTGGATCAGGCTGAACCAATCGAGGAATCAGTCAGCACAATGCTAAGCAAAGCTTTATTTGGAGCTATCTTTGCGATTATCATTATTCTCTTATTCTTAAGAGATATTAAATCAACTTTGATTTCAGTTGTTTCCATTCCGCTTTCTTTATTAATTGCTGTTTTATTATTGAAGCAAATGGACATTACGCTTAATATTATGACGCTTGGCGCGATGACGGTAGCGATTGGACGCGTTGTCGACGACTCTATTGTCGTTATTGAAAATATTTACCGCAGAATGTCGCTGCAAGGCGAGAAGTTAAGAGGAATGAACTTAGTTCGGGAAGCTACGAAGGAAATGTTCGTTCCCATCATGTCTTCAACAATCGTTACAATCGCTGTTTTCTTGCCATTGGCATTAGTGAATGGAGTCATTGGAGAGCTATTCCTTCCATTTGCCTTAACAATTGTTTTTGCATTGCTTGCATCATTGGTAGTGGCAGTTACGATCGTTCCGATGCTTGCGCACAGCTTATTTAAAAAGGGGCTGTACGGAGGGGAAATTAAGAAGCATGAAGAGCATAAACCTGGCAAAATGACAGGTGCTTACAGAAACATTTTGAATTGGTCATTAAACCACAAATGGATTACATCTGGTATTGCAGTCCTGATGCTTGTAGGCAGCTTGTTCCTTGTTCCTGTTATCGGCGTCAGCTTCCTGCCTTCAGAGGAACAAAAGCTAGTGTATGCAACATACAAACCTGCTCCGGGAGAAACAAAAGAGCAAGTTGAAGAAGTTGTTGCAAAAGCAGAAGACCTATTAATGGATCGTAAAGATGTTTCATTAGTGCAGTTTTCATTAGGCAGCGAAAACCCTATGAATCCGGGCGATACCAATAGTGCTGTTTTCTTCATCGAGTATGAAGACGATACAGAGAATTTTGAGAAAGAAAAAGAAAAAGTCATTGAAGATCTTCAAGCAGAAACTGAGCAGGGAGAATGGGCAGCACAAGACTTCACTCAAAGCGCTGGAAGCAATCAAGTTCAATTCTTTGTTTACGGCAATTCAATAGAAGATATTGAACCTGCAGTCGCGGATATTGAAGAAATTATGAATGACAATGGAAGTTTTAAAAATGTAAGCTCAAGTCTTGCTGAATCGTACGATGAGTATACATTTGTTGCAAATCAGGAAGAACTTAGCAAGCTTGGGTTAACAGCTGGTCAAATCGGGATGGAGCTAAGCCCGCAAAGAGAACGTCCAGTCCTGACACAGATTGAAAAAGATGGTGAAGAAGTCAGCGTTTATCTGCAAACAGAAGAAGAAACGTTTGATGATATAAATGATTTAACAGATAAAACCATTACATCGCCGCTTGGCAAAGAAGTGAAAATTGGAGATGTTGTGTCAATTGAAGAAGGAAAGACGTCAGACACGGTTACAAGACGTGATGGACGAATTTATGTACAGGTTTCCGGAGAACTGACAACAGATGATGTTGCAAAAGCATCTGCTGATGTTCAAGAGAAGGTGAACGGAATTGACTTGCCATCCGGTGTTGACATTGACACGGGCGGAGTAACCGAAGATATTCAAGAATCCTTTACACAGCTTGGACTTGCAATGCTGGCAGCAATTGCAATTGTTTATCTTGTTCTTGTCATAACATTCGGCGGCGGACTTGCGCCATTCGCGATTCTGTTCTCCCTTCCATTTACCGTTATCGGTGCATTGGTTGGATTACTGATCGCAGGTGAAACCATCAGTATTAACTCAATGATTGGAGCACTGATGCTGATTGGAATCGTAGTGACAAACGCGATTGTTCTCATCGACCGGGTTATTCACAAAGAACGTGAAGGCCTCACGACTAGAGAAGCCTTGCTTGAAGCAGGAACGACACGTCTTCGTCCGATCCTGATGACAGCTATTGCAACAATCGGGGCTCTCATCCCGCTTGCCATTGGACTTGAAGGCGGAAGCGGCATTATCTCAAAAGGCCTTGGTGTAACAGTAATCGGCGGCTTAACAAGCTCAACGCTGCTTACATTGCTGATTGTGCCGATCGTTTATGAAATCATGAGCAAATTCAAACGTAAAAAAACGAATACCATTGAAGAAGAATAAAAATTTGAACAAAGCATCCAGCTGGGTGCTTTGTTTTTTTATGAAAATGAAAACCCCAGGTAGGCCCAGGGTTCCAAAAAGCTGTCAGTGAGAACCTAAAAAAACTCTTCCGAGGTGCTAGATGTATTTGGTTTATCGTCCAATACTTAGCGCTCCAGCCAAATGGTGCCCTGGAAACCGGGAAAAGCGAAATGGTGCCCTAGAAAACGGAAAAAGCGAAATCCATGTCCCTAATAAAGCGAAATGGTACCCTAGAAACTGGGAAAATCGAAGTCTATGTCCCCAATAAAGCGAAATGGTACCCTAGAAACTGGGAAAATCGAAGTCTATGTCCCTAATAAAGCGAAATGGTGCCCTAGAAACCGGGAAAATCGAAATCCATGTCCCCAATAAAGCGAAATGGTGCCCTGGAAACCGGGAAAAGTGAAATCCATGTCCCCATTTAAGCAGAATGTAGGCATAGGTTGGTTGATAAAAGTAAAAATGAATCGATTAAATCTAAAGTTAGTCAGTCAAAAGGCAAAACAGGAACATGACAAAATACACATAGGAACCACTAGTACCGAATGGTATAATGATTGAAATTAAAATAGTGCAAACTAGAGATAGAGAAGAGGGTGAAGGGCTTGGAAGATATCATTGTTCAACTGGACACGATTTTAAAATTGTTTTTGTCATTATTAGTCGGGATCATTATCGGAATTGAACGTGAAATCAAGAAAAAGCCGCTTGGGCTGAAAACAACAATTGTCATTGCGGTCAGCTCATGTCTTTTAACAATGATTTCAATTGAAGCTGCATACACATTTTCAAATGAATACAATCGTCCGATGGATCCTCTCAGACTTGCTGCGCAAATCGTTTCCGGAGTCGGCTTTCTGGGAGCGGGAGCAATTCTGCGCAGAAGCAATGATGTAATCAGCGGGCTTACAACGGCCGCAATGATTTGGGGAGCAGCCGGTCTAGGGATTGCGATTGGTGCAGGATTTTATCAGGAAGCGCTTATTGCCCTTATTTTCATGATCGGATCAATTGAGATCATTGCACCTTTGGTAAAAAAACTCGGACCAAAAACGCTTAGACTCAAAGAATTAAAGGTGAAACTGACAGTTCCTGTAAACGTCAATATATCTGATATCCTGCACTCGCTCCGCAAAAAAAACATGAAAATCAAGTATGTAAAGATTAAAGATATTATTGACCGCGATCTAAGAACAGTTGACTTGATTCTGCTGATTAAAAATGATCGTTATACTTCAGATGTCTATGAGGATATTAAAGAAGTAAAAGGCATTGAATCCGTTGAAGTTGAATTAATTTAAGCACACGTCAAGTAAGACGTCTGGTGCTTACTTATGATATTGTAATAGCAAACAGGATACATAGGAGGAAACAAATTGATACGTTTTGGAATTGTAGGAACAAACTGGATTACAGACCGCTTATTAAAAGCAGCGATGCAGGTCGAGGATTTCTCGCTGAAGGCTGTTTATTCAAGAACAAGTGAAAAAGCGGAAGAATTCGCTGCAAAATATGGAGTAGACTTAACATTTACAGATTTAGAAAACATGGCAAAAAGCGATGAAATTGATGCAGTCTATATCGCAAGTCCTAACTCTTTGCACGCTGAACAAGCCATTCTTTTCATGAATCATAAAAAGCATGTATTATGTGAAAAACCGCTTGCTTCCAATGTTAGTGAAATAACAAAAATGATCCAAGCCGCAAAAGAAAATCGCGTGCTGTTAATGGAAGCGATGAAATCTACGTTTCTTCCAAACTTCAAAAGCATTCAGGAAAACCTTCATAAAATAGGAACAGTCAGAAGGTATGTAGCGAGCTATTGCCAATATTCATCACGCTACGATGCATATCGTTCGGGAACCGTGCTGAATGCATTTGATCCATCTTTTTCAAATGGATCACTGATGGACATTGGAATCTATGCCTTGTATCCTTCGATTGTTCTTTTCGGAAAGCCGGAAACAATTAAAGCGAGCGGCTTGCGCCTAAGCTCAGGAGTTGACGGCGAAGGAAGCATTCTCCTTCAATATAAGGATAAAGATGCTGTGATGATGTATTCAAAAATAACAGATTCAAAGCTTCCATCTGAAATTCAGGGCGAAGAAGGCAGCATAATTATTGATCGGATCAGTACGATTGAAAAAGTGGAAATTCGTTACCGTGACGGCAGAGTAGAAGACATCTCGAGACCGCAAAAAGAAGATACGATGTATTACGAAATAAAAGAATTTATCGACTTAATACAAAATGATCTGTACGAATCAAACATTAATACGTATGAAAATTCCATCAAAGTCATGGAAGTTATGGATGAAGCAAGAAAGCAAATAGGTGTGGAATATCCTGCTGATCATAAATAAAAGCAGTTCAGAGCCAATCCGAAATGGGTTGGTTTTTTAAAAAGGCTGTTTTCGCATTGATTTTTTTGGGGTTATTAATCGTACCCGTGGATTTCCGCTGCAGGCACTTGTATCCCCCTCTATTTCCCGCAGGAGTCAAGTGCCTTCCGCTACAATCCACTAAAGGTTTTAACCATTTTTTCTAAAACTTTATGAAAAGAGCCTTTAAAAAAATCTTGAAGAAAAATACCTTGATACCAAGAGAGTAATTTCGATTTAACGATGTTGGAATATCAAGGCCAAACAAAAAAGAACAGCTGAATGCTGTTCTTTTAACCGTTAGTAGAATGAACCTTTACCTTTGCTGATACTTCAATCGTCATTTCAATCCTGCAGCCATGTTCTCCTTTTTCATTTTCCATCTTTTCAAGAACTTTTGCTGTAACTTTATATGATTCATTCATATAGGTATTCATTTTTTTGCTGTGAACTGCGCTTAAAAATCCTAGATATTGCTTTGAAAATGAGAAGACATGAATTCTGTCAGTTGCTTCATCTTTTTCTAAAAGAACAGGTTCGCTTATTGTAAGGTCCGGAAGAAAGTTTTGCGGGCTCATTCCGTTTTTATCTTTTTGTTTAACACCTGAGAGTGAAGCCTTAAACGATTTTTTCTGTTCCTTCGATTTGGAAGAACGTTCTGTCAAAGCAACATTTAAATAGGACTTCCCTTCATAATTTGAGCTTTTCAACAGCTGATACAGCTGGTTCACATCGTCTAAAGCACGGTGAGTCTGGATAGCTGCTAAGCCGTGGCTATGTAACAAGCTGATTAATTTCGCACTCCGATACCCGTACGTTTTCCACGGAATGTTTCTTGCAGAGCAATACCATTTCTTTGAATAAAGCTCAGGATACATCTTAGCTGTAAAGCTGCGGTCAAATGAGGCATTATGGGCAATAATAAAATCTGCTTTTTGAATTGCTGATTTTATTATTTCATCATTAAATGATTTTCCTTTCACATCTTCGAAAGGAATTGAGTGAATTCGGTAAGCAAATTCATAATTCTTTCTGGATGAGAGAGATAGCGGTTCTCTTAAGTAAGAATGCTCCTCTGTTATCTCTAAAAAAACGTCTGTGTCCGTCTGATAGCGGAACAGCACGTAACCAATTTCAATTATCTCATCCTGTATGGGAGATAAGCCTGTTGTTTCCACATCAAGAATCATTCCGGTAAGAATCATGCATTTCTCCTCCTTTTCTATTAATCTACCATCTATTGATAGGGAGAAACAACTAAATCCTTCTTTAGTCATTTGACTAGTGGCTTCATTGGCATTACAATTTGTAGTGTGAGGTGTTTAATTCTGTGAAAATCCAAAATTATAAATTCAATGAAAAAGGGTTAAATCGTTTTTTTGGCCCTTTAGAGGCTAAAATTATGAACATCCTTTGGAATTCATCTGAACTGGCGATTAAAGACGTGCAGCAGAAGCTTGAAAAAGAGAAAAAGACGAGCTTTAACACTGTAATGACGGTGATGAACCGCCTGGTGGAAAAGGAAGTTTTAACAAAACGGATGGAAGGAAGAGGCTCTCTCTACCGGCCTGTTTTAACAAAAAATGACTTTCTTGAAAGGCAATCAAAAGAATTGACGAATGGCCTAATTGATGAATTCGGGCAACTTGTTGTCAGTCATATGATTGATAGTTTAGAGGAAGCCGATGAAAGTTTGATTGCAAAATTAGAACAAAAAATAAAAGAAATGAAAAAGGAAAAATAGCATGTGGGAAAAAAGATCCAGACAATTATTTTTAACATGTGTGTCCATTTCGCTCATTTTGCTTATTCAAATGTCCATTTATCTTTTTCACAAATTTCTCGGTCTCCCGATTGAATTTAATCTGATTCAATTATGCAGCACTGCCTTGCAGTCACTAGGGTTTACATCACTGGAAATTCTGCTTGAAGTCATTGTTTATGCGACCATATGCATGACAGTATATAAAGTACTGAAGCAGCTTTTTCTTTCCCAGCAGCTTTACAAGAAAATGAGGCCTCTGACAAACGGTATGTTGACTGCTCACTATAACCAGCATTTTTCTCTGCCTAAAAATACGATTCTGGTTATAAATGATCAGTCTATCATTTCATTAACGATGGGATTTATTCGGCCGAAAATTATTCTTTCCACAGGGCTGCTGAATCTATTGGATGATAGTGAAAAGCAAGCTGTGATTCTTCATGAGATTTTTCATCAGAAAAATAGAGATCCGCTGAAGCTATTCATTTTATCTGTAAGTTCATCGGTGATGTGGTATATCCCGATTCTCAGCTGGTTTTATCTAAAATACAAAATGATTAGGGAAATCCTGGCTGACCATAATGCCATCAGCAGGCTTGAATCTTCTGCATATTTAGGAAGTGCACTCTTAAAACTTTTGAAAAACAGCCATAAAAAGAAGCGTTTATCCTTTTCATATGCACCTTTTGCTGATACAGCCATTAATCTTAGAATGCAAAAAATTATTGATCCATTAGCAGAGGCACCGCTGGATTTGCCTTTTCAAAAAGCGGCTATTTCATTGATAGTGTTTTTTATGCTGCTGGCCATGTTTTTAATAGAGCTATCTTAAAAATTTTTAAGGAATTACACTACGTTTTGTAGTATTAATTGATAAAGGGGAAGATACATATGACAAAAACGACAGAAATAGGTGTACTGATTTTACGAGTATCATTAGGATTTATCTTTTTTGCTCATGGATTGATGAAATTTCAGGGAGGAGTAGGCAATACAGCAGGTTTTTTTGACAGTATCGGTGTGCCGGGATTCCTAGCTTATCCGATTGCCATAATTGAAGCTGCTGGGGGAATTCTCTTAATTCTTGGGCTTGGAACAAGAGTGATTGCGGCACTATTTGGACTGATTATGCTGGGCGCCATTTTTACTGCAAAGCTTGGAGCCGAATTTATTGGAGGGTTTGAACTAGATGTCGCATTACTTGCAATATCCACCTTCCTTGTCCTTTGCGGAAGCAGGTTTCTTGCACTGGATCCAGTGATTTTTAAGAATAAGGAATAAACAAAAAAGACGTGATTCACGTCTTTTTTAATTGCTTTGATCTCTAAATAAATATCTCAGCGCGTGCTTCAGCTGTCCAAATGTTGCAAGGTTTCCAAAATCAATACCTAATTGAGTGGCGGTTTGTGCAATTTCAGGACGAATTCCCGTTATCGTTACGTCTATGCCTAGAAGCTTTAGCATCTGAATCATTTTAAATAGCTGTCCTGCAACCATCGTGTCAATCAATAAAACACCTGAAATATCAACCACAATATAATTTAATTTAAGCTCTTCCGCTTTTTTGATGGCGGTTTCTGATATAAGCTGTGCGCGATGCGTATCTATATCGCCAACAATCGGCAGGATACCAATTTCATCTGAAATAGGAATAATAGGGGTAGTCAATTTATAGATGATTGTTTTTTGAGCTTCAATTCGTGCATCTGAAACCTGGTAATAATACCGGGTAAATAATTCGATTGCATGATCAAAGGCAGAATGAATGCTTTTACTCCAGTAAAGAATATCTGCTGAAGTGATCCCATCTTTATGAATCGATATATACTTTTCGACATATTCCCAAAAAATGAACCGGAAACGTGTAAATTGATGAATCGTACGGTAAAGCGGGGTTTCTGACAGCGCTCTTTCGGTAGCAATTTCCTGTGCCCAGCTGCTAAGGCGGTCATTTAGAGGATCTTCCAGCAAGTTAACAAGGGTCATAATAAAGAGCTTATTTTGCTCTTTAAGTTCTTTTGTCATATGGTCAGGTGTATCACTCGAATAAACGGAATTAGGTTCATATGTTCTTGAATGAAGCCACTCTGCTGTCATACTGTCTGCATGCTCTCTTAGAAAATCGTGTAAAGCCTTTGTTTTCATGAAAGTCTCTCCCGTCTAAAAAAATAAACGATCTATGTACAACTACTGTATCATAAAAAAATTATTCATCCCATATCTGCCATTCAGTCTTTCTGCATAATTTCCTTTTTTGAAGTAAATAGTAATAAAAAAACGGAAATGGGAAGAGTACAATGCTAAATGGCAGATTAATTATTGCAGCATCAATTATTATTGGTATTTTATTAATTTGGAAGCTGGTTCCGAAAGAGCGGGCAAGGGAAGCATGGATTCCATTTCTTTCTCTTGGATCCTTATCGTGGGCAGCGGGTTTATTTGTCGTAGAAATGGGATGGATTAGTTATCCTATTCAGCTTTTAAGCAAGGAAAATCAGATAAATGAATCTAGCTTTACATTTGAATTTTTCCTCTTTCCTATTTTAGCCATCCTTTTTAGTTTATATTATCCATCCGAAAAAGGGACTATGATTAAGTGGCTGTATGCTTTTGTATTTTCGGCGGTTTTTACGGCTGCAGAAGTCATTCTGGAAAAATATACAAATGTTGTGAAATATGACGAGTGGAAGTGGTATTGGACATTCTTTTCCGTTGTGCTTGTGTTAATGCTCAATCACCAGTATGTTAAGTGGTTCAAAAAAGGTCTGAGGCCATCTGGAGAAAACCATGCGTGAATTGATCGTGCTAGTTCTGATATGGGCTGCTGCCATTCTTTTGCTTGTTTTCAAAGTGCCAAGAGAGAAACGCAGGGATGCCAACATTGTTTTTTTGTTTTCACAATCCCTAGCATGGCTTTACGTTTACATTCAGACATTTACAGGTAATATGGAGTTTCCTTTTCGAGAGTTTCATGAATCTACGAAAATGAGCTTTTCGTTATATTATATTTTTTATCCTGCGATTTCTGTTTTTTTTATCTTGTATTACCCAAAAAAAGGTTTCCTGAAAAAATGTGTCTACTTTGGAATGTATGCTTATGGGATACAAGGATTTGCTTATTTGCTTGCACAATATACTGAGTTAATAACCTATAATAATTATAGCCTTCTGATGCAGTTTTTCATAAATTGCGGCATTCTTATCATCGTCAGAGGTTTTTATTACTGGTTTCAAAAAGGATTCGTCAAATAGAAAGAAACCGGCCAAATTAAACTAAGGGGTTCCGCTTACGGGGGGAAAACAGTAAATAGCACTAAAAACAGCAGGATAATTCGCATATGAATTAGACCTGCTATTTTTGTTGATATTACAAGGTTTTTAACCGTTTTCGAGCAGAAATAGTTTCCTATTTAGCAGCATATTTAGCAATAACGATTGTCCATTATAAAATTAGTGTGCGAATTAGTGTGCTAATTGGCTTATAGATTCTCGAATTATTTTATAACAGGATGATGACTACTGAGCCACATTAAAATGGAATTTTAATGATATTATTATAAATAATGGATATTTCATTAAAGGGCAGT
The DNA here is from genome assembly GCF_014235785.1 of Bacillus sp. PAMC26568. Classification (GTDB taxonomy): domain Bacteria; phylum Bacillota; class Bacilli; order Bacillales; family Bacillaceae; genus Bacillus_P. The sequence goes on from NZ_CP060137.1 coordinate 834,936, forward strand.
TTAATTGAAGAATGACTTCAACCTTTTTGTTCAACAATCGGGCCAGATTGTTGAATATTTTAGTTTTAAAAAGTTTTTTTGTTTATATTATTTAAATCATTGGTCACGGTGGAAAAAGTTTAAGAGCATTCAGCTACTGTTTAAAACTTTTTGACATACAAAACAAATGAGGCATGAGTCCGATTGAATACCGAACTCATGCCTCATAAAGGCAGTCTTTTATAACTGTATACTTGACAGGTACATGTTGATTAATCATATTTTAGTTCTGTATAGTGCAAGATTTTCGGATAACTATCAAAGAAGTATCTGAGCATAGAGTCCCATTTCTTGAATTTAGCACTCCCTACAAAGCCATCAATATGGTCTTTTAAACTATTCCAATTAACAAAGAGTATAAAATGAGTTGGATTCTCTTTATTTTGAAGCAGTTTGTGAGATAAGTACCCCTCAGAACTGCTTAAAATAGGGAATGCTTCGTTAATTGTCTGTTTAAACTCCTCCACTAACTCTTCTTTGATGATTAACATGGCATATTCGACAACCATTTGTTCATAAACTCCTTATTTTTTTAAGAAACGTTTTACTCCCTCGACAGCATAATCGTGATCAAGTTGAGGTGTAAGCCCTGCTACTGTTACACTCCCAATTACGCCTATGTCTTTATTACGTATAGGGAAAGAGCCGCCTATAGCTTGATAATCAGATGATTGAAGAAGAGAGCTTTCATCATGGGTCGTTCCTTGCTTTTCGAATCTCGCTCCAATAAAATGTGAGCTTCTGTTGTAATGATCCACTACGCGTTTTTTTCGATATAGCCAAAATACATTTTCTTCAGAAGTACCATCCATTAGATAGGTGAATAAAGGTACTCGATTACGCTCAATATGAATAGCTACTGCTTTGTTATTTTCTTTTGCATAATTAATTAATGTCATACCAAGATTTAGAGCATCTTCATTTGTAAATGTTTCAAATTGTAATTCCTTTTCTACGTTTTCTAGTTGTTGTAAGTTCATAAATAAACTCTCCCTTAAAATAGTTTTTGTTTTTTATCTAATTTATAATTCAGTACGGATAGAAGAAATGCGAATGCCACCATAATCGCACCAATCCATGCCGTATCTAAATACGTTAAATAGTCTACTGCTAATCCACCTAAGGTAGATCCTGCAGCGATCCCTACATTAAAGGCTGATATATTTAGTGCAGATGCAATATCTTTTGCAGAAGGAACCAATTTTTCAGCAAGCGTTACAATGTACGCTTGAACTCCTGGAGACATCATAAATGCAAATAAACCTAACAAAATAATAGATAAAATACTTAATCCTTTACTAGGTAGTAGTATCATTTGTAATAAAAGTACGGTACCTTGGATTAAAAAGACGAAGCGTAATGATTTAACTGGATGCTGATTGGCCATTTTCCCACCTACTATATTTCCAATGGCAACGGCAACTCCATAAACTAAAAGCAGCAATGAAATAGATCCAGCTGAGTACCCACTGATTTTTTCCAGTATAGGAGCGAGGTAGGTAAATAACGAAAAAGTTCCACCAAAACCTAATGCGGTCATTAATAGTGCCAGTAGAATTCGTTGATTTTTCACAAGTTGCCCTACATCTTTAAGAGTAGGAGGATTTGTTTGTCTGTTCACTTTATCAACGGCAAATACATTTACGATTAGCCCAATAATGCCGAGTACAGCTACCGCACCGAATGTAGCGCGCCAACCAAACTGTTGTCCAATATAAGTCCCCATTGGAACACCAGCTATGGTTGCTACTGTTAATCCGGTAAACATAATTGAAATAGCAGTTCCTTTTTTGTTTTCTGGTACGATATCGGCAGCGACTGTAGCTGCAATTGCAAAAAATACACCATGTGCGATAGCAGTAATAAATCGTGAGATCATTAATACTTCATAAGTTTCTGCAATAGCCGAAATTGCGTTACCTAAAATGAAAACCATCATTAAGATGAGTAAAAATCCTTTTTTTGGAATACGCCCTGTAATAGCTGTTACAATTGGAGTTCCAACAGCTATTGCTACTGCATAACCAGAAATTAAAGTGCCAGCTTTTGTCACCGAAATAGATAGATCATCAGCAACTGTTTGAAGTAAACCTACAATGACGAACTCGGTTGTTCCAATGGCAAAAGCACTAATAGCCAAAGAAAATAATGCAATGTATACTTTTGTTGACATCTCTTTCATCTATTCTCCCTCCTCAAATTTTAGGATGTTTTCCATCAAAGCATTTTCGATATACGTAAACTACATTGAATAAGTTTTTTACTAAAAGTTTTATCTAATTTTTTATTCAACCGAAGGGCTGGACCAGCTATCGCAACTGCTGAAATCATATTTCCCTCAAAGATGACAGGAGCAGCAATACAGCGTAAGCCTATTTCTGTCTCTTCGTCATCTACTGCGTATCCTTGCTTACGAATGACCTTTAGGTGTTCTTTTAATAAGTGTAAGTCTACAAATGTATTTTTTGTATTTTGCACTAATGTTAATTCTTTAAGGATTCCTTCGAGCTTGGTTTTGTCTAAAAAAGCTAATATGACTTTTCCTAGAGCACTTAAATGTACTGGAGCCCGGTCACCAACCTCTGAGTGTGCCCTCATTGAATGAGTGCCATCAACAACTTGTGCGGTGACTACTTCCGTACCATAAAGGATTCCAACATAAGCTGTTTCTCCAACTTCTCTACTCAATTCATATAAAGGTGGAACCGATAACCAATTTGCTTTTGAGTTAAAGGAAGACAAAGATCCCATCTTATTTGTAAGACTATAGGAATTATCAATTTTTTTAACATAGCCCATTATTTCAAGGGTATATAACAAACGAAAAGCTGTTGATTTATTAAATGAGAATGTTTGTATAACTTCACGAAGTGTCATATCTTTTTCTTGCAAAGCATCTAAAATTAGAAGTCCTTTTTTCAGTGTAGCTACTTCGTATTGCTTCAATGGATTCACCTCTCTTTCGTACGTTGTTCATAATAAGATATTGAGAAATAAGATTCAAAAAAAGAGAAAAAGTTTCTATAGTTGAAACAAAACCTTTGAATAACGATAGTATTAAGTAACATTTTTCTTCATTAGATTTAGCATTCAAAATATAAAATGAATTATTCACCCTTGATGGAATATGAATAGTGGGAGTTTCGGTAGATATTGGATATATTATATAGAGTTCGACAAGGAAGTAAAAAGGAGAATAACGAGAATGGAAGATAACTGAAGATAATGGTTAATATATTGCCTTATTCCACAATCGGGCGCTTGAATTGAAGATCATAATGAGTTGCTTTGGCAGCTCATTTTTTATGCCTAATTCAACTAAAGAGCAGGTTAGTTCAAAAAGAAAGTCAAAAAAAGGTTAATATTACCACTTTGTTCGTGGTAATATGAATTAGAAGAGGTGAGTTTAGTTGAGCAGAGTACAAAGTTAGATTTAGAGCGAATTGTTTTTATTGGGAGAACCTTTGACGAGTATTTGGATATGTTCTCGCTTTCAGAAGAAGAACTACAAGGGAAGAAAATACTCGATTGTCCAGCTGGAGCTTGTTCATTTACTGCTGTTGGTAACAAATCAGGTTTAGAAGTAACAGCTTGCGATATTGCTTATTATTATTCCGGTGAAGACCTAAAGAATAAGGGCTTACAGGATATTGATCACGCGATGGAGCATATGCAAAAAGCCCAAAATAATTATAAATGGGATTATTTCAAAGATATAAAAGGTCTTAGAAACCATCGTTTAAATGCCTTACAAGATTGTACCAAAGATATAAAGGAATCTAGCGAAAGATACATTCCCGTTACATTACCTTCTTTACCGTTTAAGAATGAAGAATTTGATATTCTTCTCTCTGCACATTTTCTATTTATGTATGCGGATAGATTAGATTATCACTTTCACATAGAAACGATAGATGAGTTATTGAGAGTAATGAAAGAGGAAGTTCGTATTTTCCCTTTAGTTGATTTAGAGGGAAAAAGATATGAGCATTTAGATAAATTAATAAGTTATCTGGCTGACAAAGGCTGTACAGTTAAAGAAGTGAAAGTTCCATATGAATTTCAAGCGAATGCTAACTCGATGTTAAAAATAAAAAAAGGCTAATAAAGAAAGGGGAGACGTAAAGACGTTGCCCCTTTTATTGCATTATCTGGGTTTTAATCAAAGAAGAGGGTTAGCCTCTTTTTTGTAGAATGCTTTTTTTCATCGGAGACTTAAAAGAACACGAGAAAGTGCAATTTGGTCCATTTGGAAGGGGGATGAAAATGAAGAAAAATCTAGAAGAACAATATAAAAATTCATCAAATTTAAATACTCGTATCAATATATGATGATTGCCTGTTCAAGTAAGCTTCTTCACTGGATTTATTATATCTTAAAACGGAAAGAGACTTTCAGGGCTTGAACCATTAATTAACCAAAAATGTAAAAATAACCCTGTATTTTATAGAGGGTTATTTAGTATGATTAATTTTAGTATAACATGATTTTTTAAAGGAATTTCAAGAAAAACTTGACCTTTAATTAGCTGGTATTGTGGAAAAGTATGATCGCTCCATATATATAGGTGTTTTGGATGGTTTGTAATTCCTTTTTTTGTTTATCCAGCTAAATATATTTATGTTTAAAAACTATTTGTAAGGTGTGGTTTTCTTGAAAAATAAAGATGACAATAATTCATTTGTTTTAGAATTGAATGCACCATATTCGTTAAATTATTTAATTTTTATGCAGAACATTACATTAAATAATTCTAACGATGATAAACCTTTATTTCCTTATTTGGACAGTACAAACTGGGGATTAAAAAAAGATGAAGAATTCGCAGGTACATTTCGAGAAGTATGGAATACAGCAGTTCAAAAAAATAGTAGTAACAGAAAATACGATCATAATGGGATATTGAAATACGATGTTACGCTATACCAAAGCTTCTTTGAAAATAATGAAAAAGGAACTCAAGGTTTTAATGAAAGCATAAAATCATTTTTGGCTTGGTGGGATAGGGTATATGGGAAATTAGCTGTCCAAAGTGTGGTCGAGCCATATGGATTAGATGATATATATATAGAGTTATCTAAATCAATAAAGACATCAAGTGAAAAACGTCTATATATCGATTTAATTTATGATAAACCTGCTATTGCACAATATATTGCAAACTCGTGGCATTGTGTGTTGCCAGTTGAAGAAATCTTACATACAAAATACAGAGTAAGGTTATTAGCCAAGCTACTAAAATGTTGTGACAATGATTAATAATTGTATCTTACATTAATTCAGCAATCGGGGGCTTTTCTGGAATATACTTGCAGCGTGGATGTTCTAGGATGATCTTCAATAATCGGGCAGTTTAGTTGAATAAGAAATGATATAATAATGTAAAAAAAGAGGGAGTCATATAGGAGTCAACATGACTATTTTAATGATTATTTTTGCTGTTTTTTCATTTTTAAGTTTGATATTTTTTTCATTTAAAAATAAAGAGTTTTATCAAAATGAAACTATAAATGCAGATCCTGGAGATGTTTTAGGGGAAATATTTTTATATATTATTAATTTATTACCGTGGTATTTAAAAAAACTATTTATGATGCTACTTTGTTTGGGTTTATGCATTTTATGTTTGAGTTATTTTATTTATGAGTAACGGATTGTTTTAGGGTGTTATATTAGAAAAGATTACTCATTCTTCTTGAACTAACGCATGCGTTAGTTCAAGAAGAATTGTGAGTTGAGCAATTTTAGGACTGAGGCCATATTGTAGTTATTCCATTAAAGGGGGCGTTTCTTGAATAACCTTGCAACGTGGATGTTCCAGAACGATCTTCCACAATCGGGCGCTATCATGGAACAAGGATCATTGGCTGTTAATATATGGTTAGTAAGAACCTCGAAACAAAATTGTAGAGGAATAAGACGGATTGGTATAAGACTTTGGCTGCATTCGCTAAGAGCTAATATTAAGTGTTCAAAGAAGGTGTAAAAGATGAAAAAAGTTAAAACCAATGCAATGCGGATATTAGACAAAGAAAAAATAGAATATAAAATAATGACGTATAGGGCAGATGACGGAAAAATTGATGGCTTATCTGTGGCCAAAAAAATTGGAAAAGAAAAAGGGATAGTGTATAAAACCCTTATTTCCCAAGGTTCTAGCAAGGGATATTATGTTTTTGTTATTCCGGTTGAAGACGAGCTCGATTTGAAAAAGGCTGCTAAGGTTGTTGGAGAGAAGAAAGTTGAAATGATTCCAGTTAAGGATATAACGAAACTGTCTGGATATGTGCGGGGTGGCTGTTCTCCAATAGGAATGAAAAGTTTGTTTCCTACTTTTATTGATGAAAAAGCTCTATTAGTTGGTACAATCATTGTCAGTGGGGGAAATATCGGTGTACAGATTGAAACTAAGGTAGAGGATTTAGCAAAGGCAATAAAAGTTCAATTCGCAAATTTATCTAAATAGCTTTTTAAAATGTTTATGGAAAAGTGAGGTGAACATGATCTCTAAGGAGAGCTTAGAAAGATAAATTCAGAAAACTTTCGGGAAGCTCTTGGGCTTTCCGTGTTTGATGATCTACTAAAATTTGTGGCAAGTGTTTCGCCACCTGTTGCTATTGCTCTTGCTAAAGCTTACATCAGACAGATGGAAGAACAGTAGATCCATATGGGATCTATTATCAAAATGAAATGGTCGGTTTCTTTAATCTGCATTACACGCCTGCTAGTAAATAAGACTATTGGTTATGCCATTTTTTCATAGATAAAAGATTTCAAAGAAGTGGGCTGGGTTCTGACTCGATTAAAGATGTTATTAAAGTACCATAAACATTCCACCCTACTTGTAACCGATTTCATTTAACTGTGAATCTAGAAAACGATTCAGGTAAGTTGTTTTATATTAAACTTGGATTTAATGATGACAATACTCTTACGTTTGGCGAACCAACTTATTCGTTATCCATTTAGATCAAATTTTCTTCTTCCGCAAAACCAGCTAATAGCTTGTCAAGAATTATCAATAAAAAAGGTAAATAAAATATGATAGACTAAAATTTTTGGAAGATTCTGTATGATGAGGTTAGGTTTAGATTTTACTCAATATCTTGGAAAGCCACTTTATTGGTTAACATCGCAAATATCCATCTTAAAAGCTTGTTGACACAGGCAATGATGGCTACTTTGTATGGTTTGCCTTCTTCTCGTTTCTTGTCGTAGAACGCTCGTAACCTCTTGTTGCTAGGGATGATTTCATCACTCGTTTTCTGTCTGCAGCAATCACGAATGGCACATTTTACAGCCATAAACAAAGCCTGGCGAAGTCTGCTGGATCCTCTTTTTGTTATGCGGTTCATAGTGGCTCTGAATTTGCCAGATTCAAAGACACTTGGGTCAACTCCAGCGAACGCTACAAGTTTTTTTGGGTGACTAAATCGTTCAATCTCCCCGATTTCTGAGATAATCGTTGCCGCGATTTTTTCTCCGATTCCTGGGATGGATTGAATGATTTCATATTCTTCAATTTCTTTTGCGAGAGCGTCTATTTCAGCTGCCAACTTTGATAGATGCTCTTTGTATTGAAGAAGCATATCAATATACATATGCAGGCTTAAAATGTGACTGTGATATAAGGTTTTCTGAAATGGATTGCGAGTTGCTGCCTCCTTAAGTTGTGCAGCTTTTTCTTTTGCCCACTTTTTAGACCGGCTATATTGGCAGCTTTAAGCGACTTTTCAAGATTCTTTATATACGCATTGTCATTGATGGTATGGTAATGCAGCGTTTCAATTACCTTTAGATCAATGCCTGAATAATCGAACCGATGGATATGATAGGTTGCTGCGGCAACCTTTTTTGAGTTGCATTGGACTAATATATATCGAAGGTGAATTTTACGGAAAAAAGAAACCTGAATACCTAGATAATGTCGAATAAGTTAAGATTTTTTTCCATTTTGATATTAGACACAAATTAACCGACTAAATTTAGAACGGGGTTATGCTTGTTTGAGGTTTTAAAATTAAATAACTTTATTGTCACTTTAAAATTCGAGATTGTGAGGTATTTCGTGAAATGGGAGGTCAATTAGATAATGGCTTCAATATATTTATGGAACTTTATTACTATTTTTCAATTATAATCAAACCGTTTACAGCCTCCCTTCGTTTCCTTTAATAGTACCGGTAAAAAACATGTATGAAATGGAGGAAGAATCATGAAGAAGACCGTGTTCCTATCAGCTCTGCTTCTCTTTGTCATTGCGGCTGCCGGATTGTCAGCCTATGCAAAAATGGACCATAATCCGGCGTCTCAGGCGACACCAAATTCCAGCCAAAGTGATCATGTCATCCGGGTGTACGGACCGGGCGGACCACTTGGACCGATCAAGGAAGCTGCTGAACATTTTTCAGCTGAAACGGGAATCAAGGTGGAAGTAACAGCCGGACCAGAGGGTAATTGGATCGGCCAGGCAAAGCAAGGTGCAGATATTATTTTAGGTGGCTCCGAGTATATGCTGCAGGACTTCATCTTTAACCACCCCGAACTGATCGACACTAAATCACGTACGGAGCTTTACCCGCGTGCTGCAGGAATATTGGTAAGGAAAGGAAATCCTAAGAAGATTGAAAGTCTGGAGGATTTAACGAAAAAGGGAGTAAAAATAATCGATGTAAATGGGGCTGGCCAGCTTGGCCTGTGGGAAGACATGGCAGGCAGAAAAGGGCTGATCGAAGGCATTTCCCAAAATATTAACCTTTCTGTAAAGTCGAGTGCCGAAGCCATTGAACGATGGAAATCGAATTCCAGCCTAGATGCCTGGATTACCTATGAATCGTGGCATTACCGGCTCCAGGATGTGACCGACCTGGTCGAACTGCCTAAAGAAGAAAAGCTCTATCGTGGAACCCCGATCGCTCTGACGAAAATCACCGATCAGAAAAAAGAGGCACAGCAATTTATTGATTATTTAAGAACGGAAGAATCTCACCAAATCTTTCAAAAATGGGGCTGGAAGTAAGGACGAGCCTTAAATCTAAAAAACTGGAGGAACATACATGAAAAAAGGAATTTTTACCCTCGCGATACTTTCGTTTATTTTTGCTTTGGCTGCCTGCGGAAAAAGCACTGAGGAAACAACAAAGACGGATCAACCCGATCAAGCCCAAACGGAACAAACTAAATCGGAACAAGCCCCAGCTGACAGCCTCCAGCTTTTGAAGAATGAGATAGCTGGAGAGTACCTGGCGGATCCACAGGGAAGGACCCTGTATTACTTTAAAAAGGACAAAGCAGGAAAAAGCAATTGCAGCGGAGACTGCCTGGCAAACTGGCCGGCATTTACCCAGGAGGATTTCACCGTCCCGGAAGGTTTTGACAAAAAGGATTTCGATATGATCACAAGAGAAGACAACGGGGAGGAGCAGGTCACGTACAAAGGCTTTCCTCTCTATTATTTTGCAAAAGACCAGCAAGAAGGGGATGTAAACGGACAAGGAGTAAAAGATGTATGGTTTGTCGTAAACAGCCAAACAGAATTTGAATAAGCTTGCCCAGGGAACGATCAGTCGTGGTCGTTCCCATCCTTACTTTTAAAATAGTATAATGGCAATATATTTTTATCCAATAACAGGGAGTGCCACATGAAAGAAAAACACGATGCGGAATTAATGAGATTGATAAACGAAAAACACGGTCACGCATTGGAGGAGCTTTATGATCGATATATAAAGCTTGTTTACAGCTTCGTTATGAAGTTTTGCAATGGGAATGAGGATAAGACGAAAGAGATTATTCAATTGGTCTTTTTGAGGCTATGGACAACAAACAGCCATTACGATCCCGCTCTAGGCAGCTTTGTAAATTGGCTCCTCACGATTACCCGCAATATTTGCATTGATTACCTCCGTAAAGAGAAGAGGCATACGCAACACCATCAAGAGGAACATGAAGAGATCACCGACCCTGCCAATGCATTCGAGCAACAAGTAAATACGAATGATATTGCGATAGCGAAAAACAAATTGCCGACAGCGCAAAGAAAATTAATCGATTTGCTTTATTGGAGAGGGTATTCTCTTTCAGAGATCGCCAAGCTGGAACAAGAGCCGCTCGGCACGATTAAAAGCAGGCTTCACCAGGCTCTTAAAGGGTTGAGGAAGCATCTGGAACTGGAGGATATAAAATGAGAAGGGATTGTGATCATTTAATTCCATATATATCAAATGAGCTCGAGGAGAGCGAACACATGGCCTTTGTTGAACATTTAAAGAATTGTAGGGAGTGTAAGAAAGAATATCAGGAATTGTCCCAGGCATGGCATGCTTTGCCGTTTGATTATACCGAAATCGAGGTGCCTGAATCGCTAAAAGGCGAGGTGCTGGGGTTTGTTTTTGATCACAAAAGGAAAGGTAGTACGGAAACATTCATGGCTAAGATGAGCAAGCTTGCTATGATGCTCAAAAGCCAGTTCACTCCAGTTTCAGCCAGTATCGTGGCCGTCTTATTGCTCGCGATTATTGGCCTTGGAATAGCGAATGTACAGGAAAAAAATTACCATGCCGAAAATATACCCATTGAAATTTTAACGGCCATTCCCTTAAAAGCAGCTAATCAAAGCCACCCGGGAACAAACGGCATGGCCTATATTGTCCAACAGGAATCAGAGAAAGATTTGGTGGTGCAGCTTCACGAATTGCCCGGTGTCGAAGGTTCACAGGTTTACCAGGTTTGGCTGCTGAAAAACGGCAAGAGGGAAAATGGCGGCATATTCAAGCCGAACGAAAACGGATCCGGAATATTGACCTACCAGCTCGCAGAAGGGCAGACTTTTGATCAAATCGGCATCACCCTCGAACCGGACGCCAACAGCATCCAGCCAAGGGGAGAAAAAATAGCCGGGTCATAGATAGTAACAGAAAGGGACAGATACATTTTAAATATCTGGCTAAACTTATATTACGAACAGGTGCTAATGTTCAAGAAACTTACCAAAAAATGATCAAACTTTTTTATAAAAATTCCATCTGTATTCTAAACTGTAGAATCCATTTTTGATCGATCTTTTTTCAAAATGGATTCTTTGAATTTGCCGCAAAAATGCAGGTTCATGTATTATTTTTGATCAAACTTTATTATAAAGTTTGATTAAAATTCCTGTATTGCAGGAATTTTTTGTTCATCGGTCCATTTAATGGAATAAGTGGTTGTATACCCCCACTTTTTTATACAACCATCAAGCCTACTTGAGCATGTACGAAGATTGCTTTATTAACTATATATAAATACTTCTTCAAATAAAGGGTAACATAAAACAAGAATATTTTAGTCATTAAAATCAAAGAAAAAACGTTTGGGAGGAAGGGACAAAATTGCAAGAAATAACAATTTTTATTAAAGAAGCAACAAATGAGCAACCGATTAAAACTTTAGAAACTATTCTTATGCAAATGAATGGCATTGATAGAGCTTTGGTAGACGTCGATGATGGTGAAGTAAAGATTATATACGATGAAACTCAAGTTGGTCATGAAAAAATCAAAAATAGGATTCAACAACATGGTCTACATCTTCTTGAATAAATCATTGCGACGTTCGACCCCGACAATTGATATATTAAGACCTAATGATAAAAGGTCAACCAGAAGCTAACCTCATATTACAAACGGGTTCCCTTTAGTTGAAGAACTGCTGCCATTTTAGGTGGCTTTTTTCTTATTGTACTAACGTGGCAGAATAGTTGAAGAGAAGACGTAAAAGAACAACTATATTCAAAACATAGACAAAAAAAGCAGCTAGAAAAGCTGCTTTTTAGAATTACCGTAATTATTGATTAGCCTCCAAATTATGAAAGTAATGATAAACACCGTTTTAAATGGCTAATGATTTCTTTACATGGAGCTTTATATAGTTTTGGAATATGTAACATAAAGGGCACAAATCCAATTGGAAGAATATTCAAGACTATTAGGAAAAAGGAATTAGAAAGGATTATTGAAAGAGTTAAGAGAAATTATACAGATTTTATTTATGGTGATCAAAGTGACGAATCCTTTTTACAGTATGGAACATTTATGAGTGGAAAAATTCTAGATATAAATAGTGTATTATCAAGATGTGAATCAGAAGCGTATATGATGCAATTTACACATAGTAAAACGTTAAAAATTGGGACCGAACAAAGATTGGCCATTGACAAGTTAATAAGTTATCGAAATGACTTTGCACACTTTAAACCAATGGCATATGGGATTATGGGGAATTACGAAAATGATATTGTACTTCCAGTTTTAAAAGTAATTGAATTTTTAGCCCTGGAAACAAATAATATATTATATCTTCAAGTAGAGAGTTGCGAGAGAGTTAAGCATGCTATCAAACACTTTTCTTTAAATTAGTGATTAATCCCGACACTAACAAACAGGGTTGGTCCAGGACGATTTTCAACAATCGGGCGCTTATCTGTAATAAGGTAAGTGTCCTTTTTAGTGGAATAAAAATGTTGAGTTAATCACCTGATTTTGAAATAATTGGTATTAAGCAATCGGGCAGTTTAATTGAACAAGGAATTGGCATGACACCTTAATTAGTGACCTCTCTACAACAAGCCGCAAATGAATTTTGACCAACGGGATTATCTAGTAAAGGGATTAAATTGGAGGGAATAGAAAATGGATGTAAAAACACTTTTGTTACAGCAATGGGCAAGCTGCTTAGATGAAGAAGACTGGTTTCCACCACTTGAAAAAGTGCTAGAGGATATCACTTTTGAACAGGCAATTTGGAAACCAGGTGATGGGGCAATGAATTCCATTTGGGAATTAGTTTGTCATTTACTTTTCTATGAAAAGAGATTTCTGATGCGATTTCTTGGTGAAACAGCGAATGAACCACAGGCAGAAAATAATGAATCTACATTTCGATTACCAACTGAGACGTTAGAAAATTGGAAGGAAACAAAACAAGAATACTTTTTTGTTCATCGTGAACTTGGAAAAATACTAGCAAAATCAGAACATGAAGATTTGTATAGACAGATCCCAGGAGAAGATAATTCATTAGTGCTTGAACTGAAGAGTTTAGCAATGCACGACGCATATCATATTGGGCAAATTGTATTCCTTAGTAAAATGCAAGGAGCTTGGGCAGGGAAACGCAGCTTTTAAAAAAGCTCCATTAGCTTTAGGGGGCTTTAATGGAAAATGGCAACCTATGTGAGGTTGCCGTTTTCTTTGGATGCTAAAGCGGTGTCTTCTACTCGTGACAAAATAGAAGAGGTTATTCTCCTTTTCTTTTTTAATTGCGAACTACAACTTCTTTGTCTATTTCATTTATAAAGGTATCTATTCTTCCTAAGTCAACATCCTTGTAGTAGTAACTCAGAATGTCAGTATATTTTCTTCCTTCAATCGCCATTCCGTTAGCTCCATACTGACTCATTCCAACCACGTGACCATTGCCTATTTTCATGAACAGCAATTCTCCAATTACTAAAATTTAAACCTAATAACACCACTAATTAATACCAGCACTAATGCAACAAGGAATATCACTCCGATTGAAGTTAAAACATTAAGGATTTTATTTGCTTTTGTACTAAACAGCTTACAAAATACAATATAAACTCCAACTCCAATAATTCCACCTAATGTATTTCCCATAAAGTCAGTTATATCGCTAGCTCCTATAGCAAAGATGAATTGCAATACTTCAAATAACAAACTAACTCCTGCTATTACTGCAATCTTTTTCAAGAAAGACCAATTTGGTTTTAGCATACTGATATAAATTCCAAATGGGATAAATGCAAGTACATTAAAGATTATTTCATTAAAATCTAATTGATTATTAACATTAGCTGAACCAGCAAAAGGGATTAAGTTGATTTCCCTAAAATTCGGCAAGCCTTGAAATGAAAATTGCATTTTAAAGACTATAATCCATGTTAATGCAAATAAATATACGGCCAACAAGCCAACAGTTATTTTATTTTGATTATTTTTTGATTTTTCCATATAAATCCTCAATTCCTAATTCTTTTTCAAACTTATAATCTAAGCTTTTATCTTACTTTACACTATGCTATCATCTCCGAAAATTTTTCAGCTATTTCTTCTGATATCGGTAATATATTAAAAATAAAAACTAGAAATAATGCAAAAACCAATAAAAATCCCCACTTTTTCATTTTTAGGTAACTTGTTTATAGGATAGGATAAACTTTTAAAATAAAAAGTGGGGTAAATATTAAATTTTTCTTAAATTTTTACTTGGATTTTATTATTAATTTTCTTAGGAATCCGCCATTGGTAATTTTGTCTATAAAATAAAATTGCGATGTTTGTAAGAAAGATGCGAAGTTTTGAATAAAGTTGTGATACTTTATCTTTTCAATCAAAGATTTCTAAATGAGTTTTGATTAAACTTTTTTAGAAAACGGAGAGTCCATTCAAAATGGTTTCCTTTTATTAGCTATAGCTTGTGGGTTTACAGAAAATTTTTAATCAAACTTTATTCAAAACCAACAGCTCCTTAATGTTCTTATTCAACAATCGGGCGCTTTTCTTCGATAAGACAGCATAAATGATATTCCACAATCGGGGGCTATAATGAAATAACTAATTAACTCAGTTCAAAACTTAGTTTTTGTATGACAAAAAAACACCGCTAAAAGCGGTGCGAATTAGTTTACTAATCCAAATGCTATTCCCGGTGCTAAATACCGTGTGATTTCAGGTTTTCCCTCCCAAAATGGAACTCCTTAAAATTAAACGGCCGGTTTTTTTCTATTTGAAAAATTGCGGTAAATGTACTTTATGTGCTTCGAGCATTTCATCTAAGATTTTTTTCCCTGTTGTATCAGATGCTACAAGAGGATTGATCGTCATCGCAAGCAAGGCTGTATTGTAATCGCCAGTTACAGCTGCCTCGGCAGCAACACGTTCAAACGATTTGATCTGCTGAACGAGGCCGCGCACTGCTACAGGCAAGTCACCGATCGCAAGCGGCTTTGGCCCATCCTTCGTAATGACTGAGCTTATTTCAATCGCAGAATCATATGGCAGACTCGCAATCGCTCCATTATTCATTGTATTAACCGGCTGAATATCACGTCTGTCTGTATAAATGGAGTGAATCAGACGTACGGCAGCATCACTGTAATAAGCGCCGCCTCTTTTTTCAAGCTGGGGAGGTTTTATTGCAAGCTCTTCATTTTGATATAGCTCAAATAATTCATCCTCAAGCTTTTTCACTACCTCAGCACGAGTCCCAATGGTTTCGGCATTTTTAATCTCTTTTTCTACCATTTGTCTTGTTTTGTAATAATACTGGTGGTAAGGGCATGGGAAGACATTTAAAGCTTTTAAAAATTCAGGCTCCCATCCGAGTGCAACAATATTTTGCATCGTTACGGATTGTTCGGGATTTGTAATGAGATCAATCACTTGTTGTTTAACACTCTTGCCATCTAAATACACATCCAGACCATATACCATATGATTTAAGCCTGCAAAATCAATTCGGATTCTGGAATGTTCTACGTTTAATATCTTCGCAGCACCCATTTCCATGCCAATCGGCACATTGCAAAGACCAACAACCTTCCGAATGCTGCTGTATCTTAGAACAGCCTCCGTTACCATTCCGGCAGGATTCGTAAAATTAATCAGCCAGGCATCAGGACAATATGTCTCCATTTCTCTGCAAATATCCAGAATAACTGGGATGGTGCGCAGGCCTTTAAACAAGCCGCCAGGTCCGTTAGTTTCTTGCCCAAGTACACCGTATTTAAGCGGGATTCGTTCGTCTTTTGCACGTGCATCCAAAAGGCCGACACGAAATTGCGTTGTTACAAAATCTGCATGTTCCAATGCTTCATGCCTATTAAGAGTCAGGTGAATAGTGATCGGCACATTTGCTTTTTCCACCATTCGTTTTGCGAGACTGCCGACGATCTCTAATTTTCGTTTTCCTTCAGGTACATCCACAAGCCATATTTCTGAAACAGGGAGCTCATCATAGCGCTTAATAAAACCTTCAATCAGCTCAGGAGTATAAGAAGAGCCGCCGCCAATCGTTGCGATTTTCAAACCTTTTTTATTCGTCAAGCCTACACCTTCTTTGTCCGCTGATAAATTTCAACGATTTCTAATGCAAGATCTTTTACAGTCATCGCAGTCATTAAGTGGTCCTGTGCATGAATGAGTATAATAGGGATATCGTACTTTTCACCGCTGGCTTCTTTTTGAATCAGCTCAGTTTGAAACCGGTGGGCTTTTATGAATTCCGCATCCGCTTCCTCAAGTTTTTCAAAAGCCTGGTCAAAGTTTCCTTTTTTACATTCTTGTATCGCTTCCATCGCCAGACTTCTGGCATTGCCGCTATGGGCGATTAAGTGAAAGGAAAGTTCATATAACTGTTCTTTGTTCATAGATTCCCTCCATTATGAAGCTGATTGATTTTCTTCATTGAATTTTTGTTTATCCCACATCCGGAAGAAAGGATAGTAGATAAAAAAGGCGATCACCATATTAATAAGCTGCATAATGAGCCCGGATATTTTTCCTCCTGTGGCCAAGTATCCGCCAAAGAGAGGAGGCATTGTCCATGGAACACCGATTCCTGCCGGTTTAGCGACAATTCCAATTTTCATACAGATGTAGGTTGTAATTGTAATAGCAATTGGAGTCAAGATAAATGGTATGATGAGGAGCGGATTCATGACAATTGGCATTCCAAATGTGACCGGCTCATTAATATTGAACACACCTGGACCGATAGACAGCCTCCCCAGCTGCTTCATCTGCTGGCTTTTTGCAAGGAAAAGCATACAGAAAACAAGGGATAGCGTTGCACCAGATCCTCCGATATAGATGAAAAGATCAAAGAATTGCTGTGTAAAGATATTCGGAAGGGCCTCTCCGGCTTGAAATGCTACCCTATTTTCATCCATTGAGGTCAGCCAGATTGGACCCATGACGCCCCCGACAATGCTTGCCCCGTGAAGTCCTGTTGACCAGAGAAGCTGTATCAGGATAACGGCTATAAGACTTCCAATTAAGCTTCCGCCAAGTACGCCAAGCGGTTTTCCTAAAAGGATACTGACGACATTATGAAGACTTTCAAACGACGTATTTTCTATCAGTAAACGCAAGAGCCAAACAGAAGTAAGAATGAAAAATCCAGGTATAAGCGCGATAAACGAACGGCTTACTGCCGGCGGAACACCATCTGGCATTTTGATGACCAGATTTTTTTGGATGACGAATCTGAAGATTTCAGTAGATAGGATCGCAAGGATCATGGCAACGAACAATCCTTTGCTTCCCATTAGAGCAGCGGGAATAGCGCCGCCGACCATGACAGCTTCTTTTGCACCTTCTGCAAGAAACGGAACTTGATAAGGAGTCGCAAGGAGAAAGGCTGCAACAGAGATCGCCCCAGCTGTGAGCGCATCGACACCGTATTTCTCAGCAAGGCGGTAAGCAATCCCGAATGCTGCAATGAGAGCCATTATGTCAAACGTAGCGCCAACAGGATAAAGGAGCTTTGTCAGCCACTGATCACCAAACACGCTTGCCATAAACTCCGGATATCCTTCTATTGGAAGGAAACCAAGAATTAAAAAGATAGATCCGATAATAATCAGAGGCATTGTAAGGATAATTCCATCACGCAGCGCCTGAAGATGCCGCTGTCCTGCCACTTTGGCAGCAGCCACCATAAATTTTTCCTCAAAGAAGCGATTGACCTTTCCCATTCTAGTCACCCCTTGGTTGAATTAATAAGTCCATACGCAAATTTAAGAACTTCCTTTCCATTGCATGTTCCGTAATGCAGCATATTGATCGAATCAACCGGAATCCCGCGTTCCTGACCCTTTGTTTTTAATTGCGGCAGCAAATAACGGACTTGCGGTCCTACTAGCAGAACATCTGCCTGATCAATATGTTTGTTTACTTCACTTGCTCCAACTGCCCAAATCCTGCAGTCCAGTCCTTGCTCCTTCGCACTCGCCTCCATCTTTGAAACGAGAAGGCTTGTCGACATTCCTGCAGCACAGCATAGTAAAATATTCACACAAAAACTCCTTTCTTTTGTAAACGGTTACATAATCAGTTAAAAAAATATATGAACTTAGTAATAGGTATGGGGATTTTTTTGAAATATGTATAAGCTGTTGACGAGAAAAAATATAAATATTTTGGGACAGGCTTAGGAAAATAGGTGGATTGCACGGAATCATTGAGAGTTGTGCTGATACAGGTGAAGAATGTTCTGTCTAGGTAAAATGGACAGTTTTTATATAAATTGATTTTACTTTCCGGAATTGGAAATATTTTCTTAACAATCTGCGATTCACTTTCTTTTTTCCACTTATCTCCTTAACCCGTTCATATTAATAAGATAAGACCCAATTTTATGGTTTTCCCTCGACGCCATTGGGTATTTTGTCTTTTTTTGAACCGAAGGGAAAAATTGTTAACTGACAAACTTGCTATTTTAAACTGATAAATCTTGAAAAGTAACTGATAAAATTCGTCAGTTACACTGATAAAAGCAGGAAATCAATTAATAAACCAATACTCTATTAAAAAACAAATGAGCCCTCTAAGAGAGCTCATTCTACATCTCAATATCATCATTTTTGTTTCTGAATCTCTTAAAAATACTTCTGAAAATCAAGAAAATGACAATTAGCCCAATATAGATAAGGAAAAGGAAGATAAATCCCCAAAGACCTATAACGGCATCTATAAATTCCATATTTCCGCGATTCGTCAGGGCCTGCTGGATTTCAATTCCGAATACGATCACAAACATAAAAGTAAGCGTATAAAGGAAAGACAAAGCAGTAATGCCAAATGGGAGCTTTGACAGCCATTTAGAAAAAATATATATAAATATAAAAACTGCCATCCCGATGAAGCCCATAATCCAGAAATGCAGATCTTTATCTGTTAAGTTCAGCCCAAGCGATTGGTAGACAAACGCATTGATCAAATCATGAATATTGTTTACGGCCTCAGCCATTAATTTAATTATTTCTTTCAGAATCTGTCACTCATTTCTATAAGGTTATAACTCTATTATACCTTACTAAGTCAATGCTGCCCTTTTTAGCAAACGATTAATAGAACGATTAGCCTCGGATAATATGAATTCTTTATTCATTGTTTTCATTACCCCTTTTTCCATTACGATTTTCCCGTTTATGATTGTAGTTACAACATCGCTTCGTCCTGCAGAATAGACAATTGAGATAGGATCGGTCTCTCCGGATGGATAGGCATGAAATTGATGAAGGTTTAGGATGACTAGATCTGCTTTTTTTTCAGCCTCAAGAATGCAATTTCTTTTTCCAGGCCAACCATTTTTTTGAAAGAGAATTTGAAAAAATAAATGGAGGAAAGATAATATAGGAAAATAATAAATAAACCAATCAACGCTTTAACGTTTTAAAACGTTGTAGATTTAAACGGAGTTTCCAAGTAAAATAAATGAAATAGGATTTTTATCAGAAAGGGATGGAGAACTGTGAGATATACGAAAAAAGAGTCAAACGAATTGATTGCAGCTGCTTTTCACCTATTAAGGAGCCGAAAAGTAGCCACTCCGAAACAAATTGCAGATGAGCTGGAGGTTCAAACAGGCAAGCGGGTATCCTCTCCTTCTGCATTTATGGTAAAGGTTATTGAGCGCTATCCTACTGTCGTAAAACCAAGACGAGGAGTGTATATGATCAAAGAAGGGTAAATTTTTTTTAGAATTTTCTCTTATTCTACTATAGAAAAAATCTAAGAACATTAAATGTGTAAGAAAAAGTGACAAACTAATTTTCAGGAAAAAAATACTAACCCCGAAATAGTTGGAGTTAGTATTTTTATCATTTTAAGAAAGGAACTCATGCGGGTTAAGGCCAAGTTCATTGCAGATATCTGCTACAACTCTTTGTTCATTTTGATCGAAGGACCCGTCTGCATACCCGATTGCAATACAGTAGCGTGCAACTAGTCTTGCGATTTCAGGCTTTGATCTAACTTTACCAAGTGCTTTAAACGCCTCAGCACGGCCAATCATTTGATCTCTTTCAATTCGCTGTACATAGATATTAAATTGCTGAATGACTTTATTTGTATCAAAAACGCGCAGTTCTTCACTTTGGTTTACAAATTCAGTCATTTTTTGACGTTCAGACGGATCTAATCTGCCATCTGCCATGCCGACAAGTGCACATGCAGCAACAACTGCTTCCATGACATCCTGGCTTTTGTATTTTTGGAACAATTCCATAGCTTTTCTTTTTTGCTGATTGGCCCATTCTGCATAATCGGTCTGGTTAGGAGACCACGAATTTCCACAGCTGTTACATGTGAACTTCAGCTTTTTTTTACCGATAAATCCTCCAAGCAAACCGACTGGACCTAAAATCAGTCCTCCTATAGCTGCTTTTCCAAGACCAAACCCTTTTTCGCCAGTTCGTACATTTGTAGAGTGACAGCGGGTACAGCTGATGTTTTCTCCATAATTCTGTGAGCTTTGAGCCGGCGGCTGTGAATAAGGCTGGTTCGTCTGACCGTATGAAGGCTGACCAAAAGATGGATTTTGCTGATTAGATGACTGATAAGACGGCATCGGCTGAGCAGAATAGGAATTTTGAGCATTATTCTGATGAAACTGCCCATTTTGCTGGAAGTCTTGTGTATGTATGCCTGCTGCAGGAGCAGGTTCATCATCAACGGATACTCCAAAATTGCGGCATAATGCAGCAAGACCGCCTTGGAACCCGCTTGCAATCGCATTGAATTTCCATTCGCCGTTATGACGGTAAAGTTCTGCTGCTACAATTGCTGTTTCAACGGTAAAGTCTCTGCCAAGATTGAATCGCAAAAGCTCTTCATTGTTTAGTGGATTGAAAATTCTTACATATGCATTTTGTACTTGTCCAAAATTCTGCTGCTTCATTTGGGCATCATGGATTGTAATCGTAAATGCAATTCGATGGATTGTCTGTGGAACAGCTGTTAAATTAATTTGAATTTGCTCATCATCCTGGTGGCCTGCACCTGTCCTGTTATCACCTGTATAGAGGATCGAGCCATTTCCGCCAGAAGGATTATTATAAAATACGAAATCCAGATCACTATTTACTTTGCCGGAAGGGCCCAGTAAAAATGAAGAAGCATCGAGATCGTAATTTGATCCTTGCTGGCTCACATCCCACCCTAATCCCACAATGACATTCTGCAAACCAGGGTTTGATTTTGTTAAATCGACTTTTTGACCTTTGCTGAGAGTAACACCCATTCTATTTTTCACTCCTTAGGTTGTATTCTTTTTTATGAGAAGCTCTTCAAAAATATGTAAAATTAGTAAATTTTCTTGCTACTTAAATAGTAAGTCTTTTAAACTATTTTTTCAATGATTAGCTGTGGTTTCTTTGCCGGAGGAAGATAGGGTGGAAAGAACTTGAAACTTGATGATAAAATACTCATTAACAGATTCATATATTCCCTAAGGAGGCGAAAGATATGAAAAAGAGAGTTGTCGTTACAGGTCTTGGAGCCGTAACACCGCTTGGACTGACCGCAGACGAAAGCTTTGACAAGATTAAGAAGGGCATAAGCGGCATAGGACCCTTATCGCATATCGATTCTAGTATTTATAATGTAAAGGTCGCAGCAGAAGTAAATGATTTTAAACCAGAAGATTATATGGACGTCAAAGAAGCAAGAAGAATGGGCAGGTTTACACAGCTTGCCGTAGCTGCAAGTAAAATGGCTGTAAAGGATGCGGAGCTTTCAATCGATGAAAACAATGCAAATCGCGTGGGAGTTTGGATTGGCTCTGGCATCGGGGGTTTAGGCGAATTTGAAGAGCAGCACATTAAGTTTCTGGAAAAAGGGGTAAGAAGAGTCAGCCCCTTTATCATTCCAATGCTGATCCCTGATTTGGCAGCAGGCAGAGTGTCCATTGAGCTAGGTGCGAAAGGAATAAATTCTTGCACGGTAACTGCATGTGCAAGCGGGGCAAACTCAATTGGCGACGCCTTTAAAGTCATTCAGCGCGGAGATGCTGACGTCATGATAACCGGCGGAACAGAAGCTGCCATTACCCCAATGACAGTGGCAGGATTTTCAAACATGACGGCGCTGACTGCAAATCCCGATCCAAAAACGGCTTCAAGACCATTTGATAAAAACAGGAATGGTTTTGTTATTGGAGAAGGAGCAGGCATTTTAGTATTGGAAGAGCTTGAGCATGCATTAGCACGGAATGCCGTGATCTATGGAGAAATTACCGGGTATGGTGCGACCGGTGATGCCTTCCACATCACAACCCCTGCCCCGGAAGGAGAAGGGGGCCAGCGCTCCATGATAATGGCACTTCAGGACGCTGAACTTGAGCCGGAAGCTGTTGATTATATCAATGCACATGGAACAAGTACTCATTATAATGATCTTTATGAAACACAAGCAATTAAAGCTGTATTCGGAAGTCATGCCTATGAACTCCCGATATCCTCTACAAAATCAATGACTGGTCACTTGCTCGGTGCAGCAGGTGCAATAGAGGCTATTTTTTCTGTATTAGCCATTAGAGACGGAGTAATCCCGCCGACCATCAATTATGAAACAGCTGATCCTGAACTTGATTTAGATTATGTACCGAACGAAGCGAGAAAAGGGGAGTTGAATGTAGTATTAAGCAACTCACTTGGTTTTGGCGGTCATAATGCGACTCTTGTGTTTAAAAAATACGAATAGTAAAAAGCCGGCTGCGAATGTAGCCGGCTTTTAATGTGGGGTAATGCAGTTGGAGCCCATAGTTAATAGACGATTGGCAGAATGGGAGAAAAGCGGGATGGAAGAGCTTAAATAGAGATTGAATCTGCCGCATTGAGGCCGTGATACGGTGAAAAAACGAAAAGGCTCGCATTGAGGGGTCAATACGGCCAACAAAAGTCTCAATGTGCTGCAATGAGTTCGTTATATGGCACAAAATAGAAAAAGATTCCATTAATGATCACAAATTGATAGTAGGCGAGCAAATGTTGTCCAGAGTGAATACAATTAGGTAATTACGGCTTCAAATGAAACCATGTTCTAATCGGTAAAAGATGCTTTCAACAATTTGAAATTAACGTCAACAAGCTAAACTAGATTCCAACGATCCGAAATCAGATCCGAACGATCCAAAACCAGATTCCAACGAGCCGAAACCAGATTCCAACGATCCAAAACCAGATTCCAACGATCCAAAACCAGATTCCAATGAGCCGAAACCAGATTCCAACAAGCCGAAATCGGATTCCAACAAGCCGAAACCAGATTCCAACAAGCCGAAATCGGATTCCAACAAGCCGAAACCAGATTCCAACGATCCAAAACCAGATCCCAATGAGCCGAAACCAGATCCCAACGATCCAAAACCAATCCCATCAAGCCAGACCAATGCCAACTAATCAAAATTATAACAAACTCTTATGAATCCAAATCGCTGCCTGACAGCCCTCGCCCATTGCAATGGTCACTTGTTCAGAGTGTGCGACAAGGTCTCCTGCCGCCCAGACATTTGCTGCACTTGTCTCCTTTGTCCTTGGATCCACCAGCACATGCTTATTCTCCAATCTTTCAGCTCCAAGCATACTGGCCAATTCTGAATGGACTTTATTTCCTCCAAACGCGATAAAAGCTCTTTCTCCATATATGTCTTTTCCATTAGTAAGCTGAACGCCTTTAAATTGAGCAGTATCATCTGCTAAAACAGAAACAATTCTTTCTTCTAAATATCGAATGCCCTTCTCCTGAAGTTTTATTTTCATATCATCCGGTAATTTCTCTTTTTCATGATTGATATATGTAAGATTTCTTGTCCAGTATGTCAGCGTAAGGGCCATGTTTGCTCCTGCCATTCCTGAACCAAGCACTAGCGTCTTTTTTTTCTGAACCTCATATCCGTCACAATCAGGGCAAACATAAATGCTAATTCCAAGACACGGTTTCAGATTTGGAATGTCAGGGATGCGATCTGTTAGACCGGTCGTAAGCAAAATCCGTGCAGCACTAAATATGTCTCCAGCGGCCGTCTCTACACTAAAAAAAGAACCATCTTTTCTAATACTTATCACCTGATTATTTAAAAAACAAATACCTGAACGTTCTGCCTGTTTTTTTCCAAGGTCACGCAGAAATTCACCGCTAACCCCATCAGGCCATCCTAAAATATTATGGTAGCTTCTGCATAAAGTAGACCGGCCAGAACCCGAATCAATCACAAGCACTTTACGATTATAACGACCAAGCTGGATTGCAGCTTGAAGTCCTGCTATACCTGCACCTACGATAATGCATTCGTATGGATCTTTCATTTTGTAACACACCTTTTCCTGTAAAGATAGTGTTAGGATGTGTTAATTTTTGAACTTGATTCTCAGATAAATTAGAACAACATAGAGGCATATGTCCTTACTATTGACTCCCTTCTAGTACTTTATAGGACATACTATAATGAACATCATCCTTTTCATAAGCCTTCTGCTCCAATAGGTATTGTCATTAAATCCTCATAGAAGAAACCTTTACCAAAAACCAATGACCTTTCAACCAACTTTTCCTATCGATTATTTCTTAGGTACAAAACCTTACAAACCGCAACAATGGATAAAGCGTTTACAAGTTCTGCAGGTGAATCATTCGTCCCCATTTTCAATTTGCTACTAAAGACCACTCTTTGCAAAAAGCCAACATTTGTATGCTGATTCCCATTAAAATGAGAATGGATTTTAGATTAGAGGGAGGGAAAATGAATGTCTGCTCAATCAACAGATGCATCAAGTCAAAAAAACAAAAAATACATTTTTGAGATTCATTTTTTAAGGGCATTTGCCTGCCTGGCGGTTGTGGGAGTGCATGTTTCAGCTACACATTACGGAATGAATGATGAAACATGGCACCCGTTTACTTATTTTCTTAACCAAATTGGACGGTTTGGGACAACCATATTCGCTGTCATCAGCGGTTTTCTCCTCTTTTATCAGGTGAAGAGAAAAGGGTTTGAAATGGGAAGCTTTTTCAAGTCGCGCTTTTCTAAGATTTTGATGCCATTCCTGATCTGGAGCTTGGCTTACCGCTTTCTTTTATACTATTATGACAAACAAGCCTTCGGAGATCCTGGAGCGGAATTGAAAAAGATTTTAATGGGAGATTCCTTTTATCATCTATATTTTGTTGCTATTGTTGTTCAATTTTATTTTATTTTTCCTTTTCTTCAAAAATTATTCCGTACACAGACGCTGATGCTCGTGTTTGCGTTTGTTTCGTTGATTATCAGCTATAATCTTTATGGATTTAACCCAGGTATAGAAGGGGCATTTGGAGAATTTTTGGCTAGTAAATCATTTATGCCAATTTGGATATTCTACTTTGCATTTGGTGGCTTTCTTGCTTATTTTTGGGAAGAAATAGTAGGCTTTGCCACGAAGCGTCCTTGGAAGATGCTCGCATTAGTCTTGATTGTTTTGGGATGCGGAGTGTTCGAGTATCAGACTGTTGGCTATATATCAAACAGAGGACTTTCAAACTTAATATATATTCCATTGCTTTGTATTGCTACGATTGGCATTTATCCACTGCTGGCAAAGTGGAATGTAATTAAAAAACCATTAACGCTGATTGGCCAGTATTCAATGGGGATCTATCTTATTCACCCGATGATTTTGTATTTATTTGCGAGACACCTCCCAGATCAATATTGGTCAGTGAATTATGTCCCGCTTATGTTTTTGGCAGTGATGCTAATAGCAGTCATTTTTATCCGAATTCTGCAGTTTATTCCGCTTAGCGGCTTTATTATACCGGTGCCGAAAATCAGAAAAACGAAGCAGGCAGTTCAACCGGAAGCTGTGGAAAAAAAAGTTCAGTCTGCATAGGTGCAGTCCAGAAAGTCCAGTCGAAGACTGGGCTTTTTTTTGTACGGCAAAAAATGCGTCCCATCCCTTAGGCCGCATTCATTCAATTCGGAAATGTAATGGTAAAGCAAGTTCCCTCATTAACTTGGCTGCTCACTTCAATCTGACCTCTATGATTATGAACAATTTTATAGCTTACCATCAATCCCAGACCATTACCGTCTGATTTGGTTGTATAAAAAGGGACTCCTAGTTTTTGGATATGTTCCTCTGACATTCCGACCCCGGTATCTTTAATGGAAACCTTGATTTCTTTGCTTGTTTCTTCAATTGAAATATGAATTTCGCCGCCTGAGGGCATCGCTTCAATTGCATTTTTTATAATATTTAAAAAGACCTGTTTTAATTGATTGCTCTCACCAAATATGAAAACCTCTTCTGCTGGAATGACCGGATGTATGATCACATTTTTCAATAGTGCTTCTGGCTCTAGCAGCTTAATGACACTAAAAACAATTTCAGGCATGCTGCACTTGCTGAAATAAGTCGCATGAGGCTTTGCAAAAACCATAAATTCGCTGACGATAAAATTAATGCGCTCGATTTCGCTTAAAATCGTATCTCCATATTTGATTCCATTTTCTGTTTCAGTTAATAATTGAACAAAACCTTTAATGGCAGTCATAGGATTGCGGATTTCATGAGCAATACCGGCAGCCAATTCCCCAACCATAGATAATTTTTCCGCTTTTCGCAGCATGTCTTCCGTTTTTTTCGTTTCGGTAATGTCATGCTGAATGGAAATATGCTGATACGTCTCTCCTTGCTCATCAATAAAAGGGACAATTGTCGTATCAACCCAATATTCTGATCCATCCTTCGCCCGGTTCAGTATTTCGCCTTTCCATACTTCACCGCGCTTAATGGTTTGTAATATATCATCAAAAAATTCGCTCGTATGAAAGTGTGAATTTAAAATATAATGACTTCGGCCAATGAGCTCTTCTTTCTTATATTTTGAAATCTCGCAAAATCTATCATTCACATAAATAATTTCATCGTTTTTGTCCGTAATTGCAAAAATGGCTGCTTCATTCAAAGCATTTTTAAGATCAGCAAGCTCCTTAAGAGTGATTTGCAGATCTTTATTCGATTCATCAAGTGCAAACTTTGTCATTAATAGATTCTCACTGTAATGGGTAATCATTGTCCCTGACATCATCTGCAGGAGGGGATCGAGTTTTCTGATCGTTTCAAACAATACTGAGATTGGAATGGTTTCTGATTGCTCTTCAAGAAAATCGATTAGAACCGCCCGGATGTGGGCCATGCTTTTAAGAGATTTTTCAAGTGCAGATGGAGACTCGGTTAATCTTGGGGCAATTAGTTTCGCGCATGTCCTGAATACATGCTCAAATTCCTGGTTTTCTTCATGCAAATAGTCCCCGATCAGCTGATAAAAGGTATTCAGGATTGCTGCATGATTTTTAAACTCTTGAGATCTTTCAATGGTTTTAGCCGTCAAGTCTACGCTGAAAGCTTTGATTTTTATGCTTAGATCAGTTTCCATCGTGTCATCCCTCACAACTTTTGATACATGTTAAATTAGACATAAAGACTGAATATCCTTCAAAGTTTAAAAGTATAACAAATGGAATTCAGTTAATATAGATGGTTTTTGTCTTCAATCATCGTGTTTAAATGGGAAATATCATATATGATATGTGAATTTTACATGATTATATTTTACTAGAATAAAGAGGCTAAGATTTCAGCATATGCTTCATAATATGCAAAAAAAGCCCTTTATTATCCTTCATTATCTGCTCTTTTCACAAACCGATCTACGAGCTGATCAAGCCTCTTCAGCTGGAAAGCATATTCATAAACAGCCGATGCAACAACAGTTAAGCGCTGGTTTTCAAGCTTTTCGGAATCTGATTCCATCATTTGGATAAGGAAGATTCTGCTTTCGCGAAGAAAGGTATCATCTTCAAAACGGTCATTTGTCTTGATTTTCCCTTCGTACTTAAAGAGGAGATATTCATGCCATTTTATTAATTGTTCAATCTGGGAATCAAACAATTGATCGTCCACGATCGTACTTCTGCTTTGAAAATAATGCTCTTCAATGACCTTTAAAACGTCTGCAGCCTGCTGAATGGTTTTTAGCATTTGCTTAAAAACCACTAGTTCCCGCACGTTCAGCGGATTTACCTTCGCCATTTTTTCCCGTTCTTCATCAAAGATTTCATATAAGTCCTCAAGCTTTTGAAGCTCGCTTCTAAATTCTTTTTGCTTTTCCTGATAATACTTTTCTGTCAGTTCATCTGAAATAGCAGTCCGCATTAATAGTGACATTGTTTCAAAAACAGATTGAACTTTAGCGTAGTAATTTTCTTTATATTTTGGTGGGAGGATCAGCAAATTCACAAGAAAAGCAGAAGCAATTCCTATTAATATAATTAAAAAACGATTCCAGACAAATAAGAAGTCCTCATTTCCAGGAGCACTCATAATCGCTAAAACCGTCACCAAGGTCAGCGAAATGGTAGCATCCATTTTTAACCTTAAACTGATGATAATGACCGATATGACAACAACCCCAATGACAATTGGATTACTGCCGAAAAAGAAGATGGCAAAGAGGGCAAGCGCTGCTCCAAGTGTATTTGCCTGAACTTGATCCATCACTTGCTTCCATGTCCGGTAAATGGAAGGCTGTATGGTGAAGATAGCAGCAACACCTGCAAACACGGACGGCTCTAATTGAAAAAGTGAGCAAATAAAAAGGGCAAGTGAAACCGATAATCCAGTTTTTAAAACTCTAGGGCCTAGTATCAAAAGGAAGTGACACTCCGTTTCTATTTAATGTTTAGAGTTTTATTTTAGCAGATATTCAAAACGAATAGAAAAGACTGATATATATGGAGATGTGCAAGTCTTAAATTTTTTAATAAAAATAAAGAATGAAATTAATCCTTGTAAGCTTATAGGAATTATGTATAATAAAATTACATAGAATATTTATAATAATCAGACTGATTGGAAAACCAAAGGTCCTTAACTTATTGTTAAGGACCTTTTTCATTTCCGAAGGGGAGGAATTGTTGTGCGTAAATTGATTATTTTTGCTTTCATTGGTTTTTTGGCTCAGCTTATTGACGGTTCATTAGGGATGGCTTATGGCGTTACTTCAACGACAATGCTGCTTACATTTGGAATTGCTCCAGCCGTAGCATCAGCCTCTGTTCATTTAGCGGAGGTCGTTACAACTGCGGCATCGGGAGCATCCCATATTAAATTCGGCAATGTTGATAAGAATGCTGTGTACAAATTAATCATTCCGGGATCCATTGGGGCGTTTGCAGGAGCGTGTTTTCTTAGTAATTTGCCAGGAGACCTTGCAAAGCCATTTATAGCGGTCTTCCTTTTAGCATTAGGACTTTACGTTCTCGTTCGATTTCTATTTCACTTCGAAACTCGGCAGCAAAATGAATCACTTGCTTTAACCCGAAAAAAATCGATTCCGCTTGGTTTAATTGCAGGCTTCGCAGATGCAACTGGCGGCGGGGGCTGGGGGCCAATTGCAACTCCAGTTCTTTTATCACAAAGAGGGACTTCTGCCCGAAAGGTTGTCGGGACAGTCGACACAAGTGAATTTGCCATCGCTGTTTCTGCCACACTTGGCTTTTTCATTTCGCTCGGCTGGGAGCAAGTAAACTGGTATTGGGTTTTTGCCCTAATGATCGGCGGCATCGTTGCAGCTCCGCTGGCAGCTTGGCTCGTCAAAAAACTTCCTGCTTATCTGCTTGGTGTATTAGTGGGAGGATTTATTGTTCTTACAAATTCAAGAACGCTGCTTACAACATGGGAAGCAGACGCTGCTGTTGTTCCTTTTATTTACGGATTTATAATTATTGGATGGGCACTTGCGGTAGGATATGCGGTTAGAAGGAATCGGGTGAAATCGGAAGAAATAATCAGTGTTTAAATCAATGAAGTAACCCTCCCTTGATTATTCAAGGGGGGTTCTTTTGTGCGAAGGGAGGAGTTTAAATTACTCATAATCATAAAAACTTCTTTTTCCCTCTAACAAGGATTCAGCCAGTTTTAATGCTTTTGTTGTTTCGTTTTGTTTGATGTAGTACTGAAACAGTTTCTTTTCATAATGATCAACCAGGATGTTATAGCCGCTGTTACGAAAATGCTCTAAGGCTGTCGTTTCGATATATTGATAATAATGGCTTTCTTGGTTGTTCAATAGGTAAAGCTGCAGCTGAAAATAGACGAGTCTTTTATCATTTCTTTTTTTACAAAGATTCATGCCTTCTTTGGCAAGAGAAATCAGCTCTTCTTCCGGCAAAAGTTTTCCTTTGTGACAAGCTGAAAGATAGCTTTCAAGTGTCGTTAAGTATTGAGAGTTGTCTGTGCTTATTAATTTCATTGCCTTCTTGTAAATATCCGAAGCTTCTTTAAACTTTTTACGTCTGGAGTGTTCAAACGCCAGGTTATGCAGGAGTTTCGCTTTTCGATCTTTTGCCGTACAAGCATCGCAAAGTTTCAGGAGGGAATCATACTTTTGCTTCGTATCTTCGAAATCGTGAAGTTCCTTCGCGTTAAGCTGTGCACGCGGAATTACCCCAAAAAACAGATGCTGGTTTGAAATTTTATTCTGTAAATGATTTTTCACTCTAGAAATAAATTCTTTAGGTCAAGCCTGCTAATCTCGGATGATAATAATGAAGACTTGCAGAGAAACGATGAAAAACTACCTAATTTAGGAAGAAGGTTTTACAGGAAAACAAGGAATAAAGAGGGAATTTTCAGTTTTTCAGTAAGGTTATTGTTATGGTTCTGTTACAATTGTAACTCATTTATTATCTCGCTGTTTTTTACAAGCCTCTTTTTTGTGATAACATGGTCTACATTCGTTATTGCTGACTAGGAGGAGGAACAATATGAAAAAAACTATCTTTTCATTAGCGGCTGTAGCCGCACTAACAACTACAGCAGGAATAAACGCACAAGCAGAAGAGGTTGTCGTAAACAAAGGAGACACTCTCTGGAGCCTATCACAAGAGCACAAGGTTTCAGTGGATGATATGAAAAAATGGAACGACTTATCATCAGACATAATTATTGCAGACAATACATTAAAAATTTCAAATGAAGAAGTGTACACAGTAGTTGCAGGTGATACGCTTTGGAGCATTGGAGAAAAATTTGATGCGAGTCCAGATCATATCTCAGATAAAAACGAATTATCAGGAGATGTGATTCATCCTGGACAAGAGCTTGTTATATACAATGAAGCAGACGATCAAACAAAAGAAGCACCAAAAGCAGAAGCAGTTAAAGCAGAACCAAAGGACCAAAATCCTTCAGTGAATGAAGCAGCTGCCAGTGCAACGTCTGAAAACGATGCCGTCAATGAAGGTGAAGATGTAGCAAAAGAGATTACTGTATCAGCAACAGCTTATACAGCAAATTGTGAAGGCTGCTCAGGAACAACGGCAACAGGTGTTGACTTAAAAGCAAATCCTGACAAAAAAGTGATTGCGGTTGATCCAAATGTTATTCCATTAGGATCGAAAGTATTTGTTGAAGGCTATGGTTATGCGACTGCTGAAGACACAGGCGGTGCCATAAAAGGAAATCGCATTGATGTATTTATTCCATCAGAAGATGCAGCAGCGTCTTGGGGTAATAGAGAAGTAAATGTTAAAGTATTAAATTAATAGATTAGCAGTTAGAAAGTGCAGCGGATTTCTCATTAAGAGGATTGGCTGCACTTTTTTGTACGAACTTGTGGCAAGCAGGTGTTTGGTCGGATAATAAATACTTCATATCGGATCACAAAACACGGTTTTTGGATAATAAGATGACATGTGCGGATAGTTAAAAAAACTTTTCAGATAATAAATCTAGAAACCATTCTTCTAGGATGTTGCCGTACGTAAAAAGGGCTCACTTCTCCTAATGTGATGTGATGAAATGTCAAAGGCAGCTGAATTTTTGGGTTTTTGGAATTTCAGTATGAATTCTGTGCGTTTTTGGACTGAAAATGCAAGTAGCAGTACCCAGACAGTAAAGTGCAAAACTAAATATAGCAGAGACCTCTATCAAGAACATGGGCTAACAAAACCCAATATTTATTCCGCTCCTGCCTGCAATTCAAGTATAATGAGGATTCGTACGTTAAATACTTGAAAAAGACACAAGAAAAATGAGGTTGCTAAATGAGTCATAATCGTTTTCATGAATATAAATTAAGCGCGGAAATTGTCAGAGCTCTTGAAAGCTTGAATTATACAGAGCCAACAGAAGTACAAAAGAAAGTCTTGCCGATTGCGTTAGAAAAAAAGGATCTTGTCGTGAAATCCCAAACTGGAAGCGGCAAAACAGCTTCCTTTGGAATTCCGCTTTGCGAGATGGTTGAGTGGGAAGAAAACAAGCCCCAAGCGCTGATCCTTACACCAACAAGGGAGCTTGCAGCGCAAGTAAAGGAAGATATCACAAACATCGGCCGATTTAAGCGGATAAAAGCAGCGGCCATATATGGAAAACAGCCATTTGACAGACAAAAAATCGAGCTTAAGCAAAAGACCCATGTCGTTGTAGGAACACCTGGAAGAGTGCTGGATCATATTGAAAAAGGAACGCTTCCCCTAGAGCGGCTTCAGTATTTAATCATTGATGAAGCAGACGAAATGCTGAATATGGGCTTCATCGATCAAGTAGAAGCGATCATCAATGAGCTGCCTACAGATAGAGTGACAATGCTTTTTTCAGCCACATTACCGAAAGATGTTGAAAATCTATGCCATAAATATATGAAAAATCCAACAGAGATCGAGATCAAGGCAGCAGGACTTACAACTGCAGCAATTGAACATTCCATAATAACGGTTAGAGAAGACGATAAGTTTTCGCTCCTTAAAAATGTAACGATTGTTGAAAATCCGGATAGCTGCATCATCTTTTGCAGAACGCAAGAGCAAGTTGATTCTGTGTACAGCCAATTGAACCGGGCTAATTACCCATGTGATAAAATTCATGGCGGTCTTTATCAGGAAGATCGATTCGCCGTTATGAATGATTTTAAAAGAGGTAAGTTCCGCTATTTAGTCGCGACAGATGTAGCCGCAAGAGGAATTGACATTGATAACATCACCCATGTCATCAACTATGATCTTCCTCTTGAAAAAGAAAGCTATGTTCATCGCACAGGAAGAACCGGAAGGGCTGGAAAAACAGGTAAAGCCATCACGTTTGTCACACCTTATGAAGAAAAATTCTTAGCTGAAATTGAAGAATACATCGGTTTTGAAATACCTAGAAGAGAGGCTCCTGCCAGTAATGAAATTTCTAGTGGAAAAGCTGCTTTTGATGAAAAAATAACTGCACGCCCTGTCATAAAAAAAGACAAAAGTGCCCAGCTGAATAAAGGAATAATGAAGCTTTATTTTAACGGAGGCAAGAAAAAGAAAATCCGTGCAGTCGATTTTGTGGGAACAATTGCAAAAATACCTGGAATAACAGCAGATGACATTGGCATTATCACCATCCAAGACAACGTATCATATGTTGAAATCTTGAATGAGAAAGGCCCAATTGTTCTGAAGGCAATGAAAAATACGACGATTAAGGGCAAGCTTTTAAAGGTACATGAAGCTATAAAATAAGTGTTTTTACAAGATAAAAGCGAAAGCCCTGTTTCCTTGCAGGTCCTTCGCTTTTTTAGGTTCAGCGGAAGTATTATTTCTTTTTATCCGCCAGTTTCCCTTCGATTGCGGCCAACTCTTTCTTCTTTGCTTCAATCGTTGTATTTAATTCGGCAAGTTGAGCATTCATTTTTCCCAAGTTTTCTTTAGCCTCTATTGTTTGATTCTCAAACTTCTCTTTATCCGAAATAATTGCGATTACTGCATCAAAATCTTTTTGTTCATCTTCTATTTCCTCACTTACATCTTCAAGTTCTTTTTTCAGAAAGGTAAGTTCGGATCGTTTTTCAGCTATAACCGTTTGGATATTATCATACGTAAGTTTTTCACCTGAAATATCTGCAGTAGCTACTTTTTTGCCAATGGAGAAAGAAATGAATAATAAAAGAACGACAATAATCGGAATGAATATCCTCAGAATGATTGCTTTCATTTTGTGATTTGTTTCTGTTTCTGGAGCAGACAATGTTTTTTCCCTCCTTTATAATGCTAAATGGAATAGAAGAGTTTTGGCAGAAGTGGTTTCTAATTGCAGAATCACGCAAAGAACCGAATAGGATGAAAAAGAGCCCATTTTCCTGAATTGAAGTATAAATTATAGTATGCTGCTGAGGAAAAAGCGCTTCATATAACGAGGCGTTTTTAGTTATTTTTATTAATAAAAGCGATGCAAACGCACCGCTTTTCAAAACTTATTCATCATCACGTACAGTATCATCCACAATCGCAAAAAGCTGCCGATCAAATAAGTCATCACTGCATAAAAAATGTTCATCAGGCTTTTGATTCACAATCGTTTTTAATTCCCCTTCGTCACCTTTCGCATTAATAACCTCAAAGATCTGATTAAGGCCCTCAGACGTTTGAGTGTCATCCGCACTTTTTGTTTCCTTATCCTTCATCGATATCAGCCTCCTTTAATGGATAGCTTTCGCCGTAGTAGGATAAATTACACACTTCAATAATTCACAAGACAATTGCATTTCTCGTCAAATACCGATATGGTTTGAAAGGAAGAATAATTTGAAGCGCAAAAGGATGGGAATAGATTGGATAAACATAGCCGAATGCCGGCATTTATATATACTTATGCGTGCACAGAAGAGGAACTCTCACTTTGTCACCTTGAGATGAGGTCTTTTTTTGGCTTTCAGCCAGAAGGGTTTAGTTTGAAAAGCGAAATTTATATAGAGCCAAGCCGCAGTCCATTTATGAAAGAACGAATTGAAGTGATGTATGAGGGAGACGAGCTGTCTGATATTGTGAAGCAGGTTGAGCAAATTGACATAGGCAATGATACGTTTAAGATTATTTTTCTGAAAATCAATGATCTTGAAAAGTCTGCACAAATTGGATACGACGAACGCAGGAAAATCGAGCGGCAAGTAGGCTGGCCTTTTAAGGCTGAAGCAGATGTCCGCAACCCGGATCATACATTTGGAATAACAACTCTCGGGGGCCGCTGGTATTTCGGAAAATACTGCAAAAGCGAACCTGTATGGCTCCACCATTTAAAGAAACCGCGTGAATATTCCACGGCATTGAGCACACGTGTAGCAAGAGCAGCAGCGAATATTGCCGTTCCGAATCCTGATGGAATCAAGGCTATTGATCCTTGCTGCGGAATTGGAACAGTATTAGTGGAGGCACTCTCCATGGGCATAAACATCGTCGGCCGTGATATTAACCCGCTCGTCACAGACGGATCAAGAGAAAACATTGCTCATTTTGGCTATGAGTGTGATGTTATAACAGGACCAATATCAGAAGTCACAGAAAAGTATGATGTTGCGATCATTGATATGCCGTACAATCTCTATACGCATGCAACACCGGCAGAGCAGCTCTCGATACTAAAACATGCCCGCCGGATTGCTGATAAGGTGGTTGTGGTCACGAGTGAAACGATGGATCACATGATAGAAGAGGCAGGTTTTAAAATAGCGGACCGCTGTGTTGTCAAGAAGCAAATGTTTATGCGGCAGGTTCTTGTATGTGAGTAGGGAAAGTATAATTTAATCCTGATTGAAGATACTAAATCTTTGAAGCTAAATCAGGAGGTATTATCCAATGAGTGACCAAATGGAAAGTTCATTTGAAAATAAAAGAATGCCGATGACATCTGTTGCAAGCGGCTTGGAATTCGATGTCCTGCCAGGCTTGTATTGTTATACGAATCAGATTGTGAATGTTGTTTTCCTGAAAAGCGGAGAAGATTGGTATTTGGTTGACGCAGGCATGCCCCATTCTGGGGATACCATCAAATCAGCTTTTGAAGCTCATGCCGGTGTAGATGTTCCGCCTAAGGCCATATTACTAACGCACGGACACTTTGATCATGTCGGAGGTATCATTAAACTAGTTGAGGAGTGGCAGGTTCCAGTCTATGCCCATGAACTGGAAATGCCTTATTTGACCGGTGAAAAAGATTATCCAGAACCTGATGGAAGTGTGGAAGGCGGCTTAGTGGCCAAGATTTCATCTCTTTTTCCTAATGATGCCATTGATTTAACAGATCACGTACATACATTTGGTGCAAACGGAGAAATTCCGGGGCTTCCTGGATGGAAATGGATCCATACTCCAGGGCATACGCCAGGGCATGTCTCATTCTATCGGGAAGAAGATCAAACTCTCATTGCAGGAGACGCATTTGTAACAGTGAGACAAGATTCATTATATAAAGTTTTAACTCAAAAGCAGGAAATCTCAGGTCCTCCCCGGTACTTCACAACGGATTGGCAGGCTGCCTGGAATTCAGTGAAAAAGCTGGAGGCTTTACAACCATCAACCGTTATAGCAGGTCATGGACTACCAATGTCAGGAGAAGAGCTAAGAGAAGGGCTTGCAGTATTATGCACAGACTTTGAAAAGCTTGCAATTCCGGATCACGGGAAATATCTGCAATAATTACAAAACACCGGCAAAAGTTGCCGGTGTTTTTCTTCGTTTAGGAAATTAAAAATGGATATTTTGGATATTAAAATAAAGTTATCTGCGTCCGCTCCTGCGTTTAGGGAGAGTTAACTCTCTTCCGCATCACTAACCTTTTCGATCTTCTCCACAAACATTTGAAACACTCTTCGTTTTTCTTCCAGTTCTTTTATATACAATTTCAGTTCATTGAATTTTTCTTCAAATGGTTTTTGATAGGTTGTTTTGATTGTGTTGATAATTTCATCATTTATAGTAGATTGAATGACTTGTTTAGTAATGCCAAATTTATAGGAATATAGCTGAAGTTCACTTTTAACCTTTTCATATTCTTCATCAATTTCATTTTTCTGCTTTAGCATATCTTCTTTCCATTCATGCAGAGAATCCTTTACATATGACTCCATATTTTCCCTCCTCAGCCCGTATTCATCTATGTATCTCAATACACTATTTATCATTGTTTGCTATTTTATGGGGGTAATTGAACATTTCAGTGTGAATTTGTCGATTTCCATAAATTTATAAGGAACTATTTTCCTAGTAAAAAAATTCCTATTATAGGTTGAAAGTCTAATTCTACTTTAAACGCAGTATGCTATCTTTAAATAGGTAGAATAGACAGAAAATTCTACATGTTCATACAAATTAGGAGGGGTAGTAGTGGGGAAATGGACTAAGAAATTCGGAACATCGCTTTTAGCTACTAGTTTAGCAGCAAGTTTATTTACACCTGCTGTACTAGCAAAAGAACCTGTTCCGGCAGACGTTCAAACAGCTTTGTCAGCACCAATCGATTTAAACATTATCAATGAAGACCGATTGGCAAATGCGTTAAAAAAGCAGGGACTTATTCCGCAAAAAGCGAGTGATAAGGAAGTAGCAGCAGCTGTTCAGAAATATATAGATAAAAAGCAAGGGGAAAAACCGGCCGTGAATCTCCATGAAGAGAATCATGAAGATGACAGCATGGATAAAAAAACAAAAGCGTTCTTAACGAAACAAAAAGAACAACTGACAAAACAATTGAAAAAGGGACATAAAGAATTAAATAAAGGCAAAAAAGACGGCTTTGTAAATGTGGAACCAGCTCAGCAAGCTAAGTATAAGGGTGGAGTAAGAGAAGATAATGTCCTTATTTTACTTGTCGAATTTGAGGATTTTAAGCATAACAATATTATCCAGGAAGACGGATATATGTACTCCAAGGATTTCAGCAAGCAGCATTATGAAAACATGCTTTTTGGGGACAAGCCTTTCAAGCTATTAAGCGGAAAACAGGTTCCTACGTTTAAACAATATTACGAAGAGCAATCTGGCGGAAGCTATACAGTAGACGGTACCGTGTCTGAATGGCTGACGGTTCCTGGTAAAGCAGCTGATTATGGGGATGACAGTCCGAATGGCGGTCATGATAATCAGGGGCCGCTCGGACCTCGTGACCTTGTTAAAGAATCTTTAAAATCAGCGGCCGCATCTGGAATGGATTTGTCTGAATATGACAGTTTTGATTTATATGATCTAGATGGAGATGGAAATCAAAATGAACCAGACGGACTTGTTGACCATCTTATGATTGTCCATGCAGGTACAGGGCAAGAAGCTGGCGGCGGTAAATTAGGCGATGATGCGGTCTGGTCTCACCGCTGGACATTGGATGGAGTATTCCGTGTTCCAGGTACAGTGGCTGATGTCAATTATTGGGGCGGAAACATGGCAGCTTACGATTATACAATACAGCCTGAAGATGGAGCTGTTGGTGTATTTGCTCATGAATTCGGACATGACTTAGGTCTTCCTGACGAGTATGATACACAATACACTGGAAACGGTGAACCTGTTGCATCATGGTCGATCATGAGCGGAGGAAGCTGGAACGGTGAAACAGCAGGTACAGAACCGACAAGCTTCTCACCTCAAAACAAAGAGTACTTCCAAACTGTAATGGGCGGAAACTGGGCAAATATTCAGGAAATTGATTACAAAGATATTACGACTGAAGGAACCGCAACCTTTATCGATCAAAGTATCACAAAATCGAATAACCCTGGCATCGTAAAAGTAAACTTGCCAGAAAAACAAGTTCAAAGTTCCATCCAGCCTGAATTCGGTGAAAAATACTACCACAGTACAAAAGGCGATGACCTTCATACAGTCTTGGAAACACCGGAATTTGATTTGACTGGAAAAACAAGCGCAACATTCACTTATAAAGCAAACTATGAAATTGAATATGGCTGCGCATGTGACTATTTAACAGTAAAAGCAGAAACAGCAGAAGGAAGCAAAGTTCTAGAAATCCTTGGCGGCGATGTCACAGACGGCGATGCTACTAAAGGAACAACAAATGGAGCATGGATCGACAAATCCTATGACCTAAGCGAATTTGCCGGCAAAAAAGTGAAACTGGTTTTTGAATACTTAACAGACGGCGGTTTAGCACCAGAAGGATTTGCATTGGATAACGCAGTACTTACTGCTGACGGACAGCAAGTGTTCAGTGACGATGCAGAAGGTACAGCAAAATTCACTCTGGATGGATTCAAATCATTTAACGGAACATACTTTGCAAAACACCATTACTACTTGGAGTGGAGAAACTACGCAGGATCTGACAAAGGATTAGCTTTCTCACGCGGACCTAAATACAACACAGGTATGGTCGTATGGTATGCAGACGACAGCTTCACAGACAACTGGGTAGGCGACCATCCTGGCCAAGGATTCCTTGGAGTTGTAGACTCTCATCCACAGCCATTATACGGCCTGCTTGACGGCAAACTGACTACTACTCAATCAACACGCTACCAAGTCGCAGATGCAGCATTCTCATATGACAAATCTGCATCATGGTATGTAGACAGCCCGACTCGCGGCGAATACAGCTACAACGGTCTAAAGGGAGTCACAATGTTTGATGACTCAAGAACTTACATGAATGATGTTATCCCTGACGCTGGCCGCATAGTGCCAAACTACGGCTTGAAATTCCAGGTTGTAGGGGAAGCGAAGGATAACTCAGCTGGGGCGGTTTGGATTCGGAAGTAAGTACGAAAGAATTTAAGTTGGAAAGCAGCATCTCCTTAAAGGGAATGCTGTTTTTTCTATGTAAATTTCACTTCTATCTAACTATAATAAAAGGCTCTTTTCGTAAAGTTTTAGAAAAAATGGCTAAAACCTTTAGTGGATTGTAGCGGAAGACACTTGACTCCTTCGGGAAATAGAGGGGGATGGGAGACCCCACAGCGGAAAGCATGTGCCTGAGCGGAAATCCACGGGTATAATTAATAACCAAAAACAACAATCAATGCTAAAACAGCCTAATAAAAAAACAAACCACCCTTAAATCAAGGGTGGCAAGATAAAGCAAACATTTATGTGTGTGTATCTCAAGCATTAAGCCGATTTTGCTAATTGTACCCGTGGGTTATTCCAATTTGCAATCCATTTTCTAACGGCCGCAGCCATAATCACAATTCCTAAAATCAGCATGATAATGGATAATGTTGCATTTAATACGCTGTATCCAGCTGCTTCTGTATTCAGGTACACATTTTTAATCATCCAATAACCCGCATAGTTCACAGTTACATACAAGTAAGCGAGAGGTATTAAACAGGTGAGCATGTATCTGCGTTTATCTGCAATTTTTAAGATGACCGTTGCTCCAATAATCAATCCGATCGAGGCCATCAATTGGTTAGAAACACCGAACAGCGCCCAAACGGAACCAATGTCTCCTGTGAAAAGAAGGCTTCCCCATAAGAAGCAGGCTAATGCACTTGCAAAAATAGCACCTGGTATCCAATCTACTCTTTTTAACGGTTTATAAAAGACACCCATGAAATCTTGAATGAGGTACCGGGAAACACGAGTACCAGAATCAATCGCTGTTAAAATAAAGAGCGCTTCGAACATGATGACAAATTGGAAGAAATAAGATGAAAGCTTGCTAAACCAAGGAATCTCAGTGAAAATGTACGTCATCCCAACTGCTAATGTAACCGCTCCGCCTGTTCTTCCTTCTAAATCTAAGCCAATTGCTTCGCTTAACTTCGGCAAGTTTACAACATCCATACCTAATGTTCTAAACACTTCGGGCGTAGAGTTGATTGCAAAATAATCACCAGGCTGCAAGGCAGTAGCAGCAATCAATGCCATAATCCCTACTAAACATTCTACAAGCATAGCACCGAAGCCTACGACCTTAATATCACTCCAACGATCGATCATTTTAGGTGTTGTACCAGATCCTACAAAAGCATGAAAACCTGAAATGGCACCACAAGCAATCGTTATTGAAATGAATGGCCAAACCGGCCCTGCCAAGATTGGACCTCCACCATTCACAAACTCTGTTACAGCGGGAAATGGGATATCGGGATTAACAACGAATACTCCTAGGATAAGTGCGATAAAAACACCGATTTTCATAAAACTGCTTAGATAATCCCGGGGTGCAAGCAATAGCCACACTGGCAAAGCTGCTGCAAAGAAAGCATAGATCGGCAAAATAATAGAAAGGGTTTTCGAATCAAGGGTCAGCCAGTCACCAATGATCGTATTCTGAATGTATGGGCCGGTAAATACGGCAACTAATATCAAAATAAAACCTGCAATAGAAGCACCTTTTAAATTTCCAGTTTTTTTGTGATACAAACCTACTCCCATTGCAATTGGAATCGTAATTCCGACTGAAAAAGTTCCCCAAGGATTTCTTTCCAAAGCATGTAAAACAACCATGGAAAGGCCTGCCATTGTGATCGTGATAATAAATAACATCGCGAGGCCTGTACAAAAACCTGCAACAGGACCTAATTCTTCTTTAGCAACTTCAGCTAATGATTGACCATTTTTTCTCATCGATGCAAACAGGACAACCGCATCATGAACGGCTCCACCGATTACTGCTCCAATTAATAACCACAGTAATCCAGGTAAATAACCAAATTGAGCCGCTAAAATAGGACCTACAAGAGGACCTGCTGCTGCAATGGCAGCGAAGTGATGGCCAAATGTAACCCAGCGGTTCGTCGGCACATAATCTTTTCCATCCTCAAGTTCATGAGCTGGAGTCTTTTTACGATCATCTAATTTTAAGACTTTTACAGCCATAAATGTTCCGTATAAACGATACGCTATCATTAGTATACACATGGATCCTACTACAATTGTAATCGCATTCATTTTTAAAGACCTCCTAAAACCTTATTCGTATAGTCATCATACTAAATGAAAGCGAATTCATATGATTTTCATGATAACCTGTCGAATTACGGGAATGAGGTGCAAAAAATAAAGGTTGAAATACAATAGAATGTAAGCGGTTTATTAAGGGGGATTAAAATCCGAGTCGCTGTTTCAGCTCTTTTACATATGTACGGCTAACTGGGATTTTAGATCCGTCTTTCATAATGAGATTATAAGTTGAATTAAACCATGGTTCAATTTCTGAGATGTGATGCATATTTACAAGAAAGCTGCGATGGACACGCAAAAAAGCATCAGGATTCAGTTTTTTCTCGACTGTAACTAATGGGTCTCCGGTCTTGTATTCCAGCTCAATTGTTTTAATTATTGTTTTTCCTTCTGCTGAACCCACGTAAACAATGGTTGGAATATCAACTAAAACGATTCGTTCTTCTACCAGCAAAGCAATTTTCCCTGTTTGCTCACCTGCCATTTTATAAGAGCGTGAAATTGATTGGGCATCGATTCCGCCAATGGATTTCAAACTGGATATTTTATCAAGGGTTTGTTGGATCCGCATTTCATCAAAAGGTTTTAAAATATAATCAACTGCATTCAGTTCAAATGCTTTTAGAGCATATTCATCATATGCAGTAGCAAAAATGATTGCAGGCGCAGGTTCTAATGCGCGAATTTGCTCGGC
The DNA here is from genome assembly GCF_014235785.1 of Bacillus sp. PAMC26568. Classification (GTDB taxonomy): domain Bacteria; phylum Bacillota; class Bacilli; order Bacillales; family Bacillaceae; genus Bacillus_P. The sequence continues at coordinate 877,439 of NZ_CP060137.1, forward strand.
CAGCTGCAAGCCGCTGTCTTCTGCAAGTTCTATATCCAAAAACACAAGATGCGGCTTGCGATCAGGAATTTGCTGGATGGCATCTTCTATGCAGTCAGCTTCTCCAACAATTTCTACTCTCTTGCTCCTAAGCAAGAGATATTTTAATTCATCTCTTGCCAACGGTTCATCATCTACTATAAAAGCTTTTAACATTGTTTTTTTATACTCCTTTTTTATCAAGAGGTATCGCTACAAGAACTTTTGTGCCTATACCTTCTTCACTGTGAATATGGATGCTGGCTTTCATATTGTATATCCCTTCCAGTCGCTCCCGTATATTTACAAGTGCAGTCCCAGTGCCCTCTTTAGACTTTACAGCTTGTTTTCCTAAGGTTTCTATCTGACCTTTTGGTATTCCTTTTCCATCATCCTCAACCAATACATACATTTTTTCATCTTTTGAATATGCGTGAATTAATACATGACCTTTGCTTTTAACATGTGAAAAAGCATGACGGATGGCATTTTCCACTAGCGGCTGTAATGTAAAGGGAGGGAGTGTAACCTTATTAAGGCCTTCTTCAATTCTTAATGTAATCCTATATTTAGTTGGAAAACGGGCTTGTTCCAATGATAAATAAGCTTTAACATGTTCCAACTCTTTTTCAAGTGTAATGACAGTTTGACGGGCTCCCTGTAAATTACTGCGGAAAAATACACTAAGCTCCAATAATAGCTTTCTTGCTTTTTCAGCATCTGTTCGGCATAGAGCTGAAATCGTATTGATCGCATTAAACAAAAAATGTGGATGAACCTGAGCCTGTAATGCTTTGATTTCCGCGTCTTTCAACAATTTACTTTGCTGCTCTGCTTCAGCTAATTCCAATTGAGTTGAAAAAAGATTCGCTAATCCTTCCGCCAGTTCTTGTTCAACTTCATTCATTTGATTTGAATGCTTAAAATACAGTTTTAGAGTTCCTGCCGTTTTATCATGAACCTGTAAGGGCAAAACGACTGCGGCTTGTAATGGACAGCTTTCTTTATAACAGAATATATCTTCCTTTTTTCTCGCCGTTATGATTTTACCTTCATCCAGCACTTTTTTTGTTAATCCGGTCGCAAGTCCATTCAAAGGCAGATGATGGTCAGAAGCTGCGCCAACATGAGCTAATACTTGCTTAGAATCGGTAATTGCAACAGCATCTGCATTTGTAAGCCTTAACAAAATTTGCGCTACTTCTTTGCATGAGTCAGGATTTAAACCCTGGCGAAAGAAAGGGAGGGTTTGATCGGCAATGTGGAAAGCTTTATTTGTTTGTACAGCACGTGTTCGTTCTTCTTCGCGAAAGATCGATTGAATAATAAACATAAACAAAAGCGTTCCAAACCCATTAATCACAATCATCGGAATCCCGATAACCTCAATAAGATTCCATGCCATTTCAAAAGGTCTGGTTACCAGCAAGATAATACCCATTTGAATGATTTCCATCAATACACCTACACTTACAGCAAACAAAGGTGTAATGCTGAATCTTTTGCGGTATTGTTTACCTATATATCCTGCTGCCAGACCTGCTAAAATAGCAGATATAGCACAAGCCGCAGCTGTAAATCCACCAAGAGTAAACCGGTGCAGTCCCGCAATCAAACCAATCCCCAATCCAACAAAAGGCCCGCCAAGCAAGGCACCGATGCCAATACCCAATATTCTTGTATTGGCAATTGCACTATCAGGTTCGACCTCCAAAAGCCATGTATGCTCTGCTGCCGCATTAGGATTAATTTCGATTCCAGTATAGTTGCTCATAACTCCGAAAATTCCAAAAACAGCGATTAATAAAATTTTCCCAGATATGCGCTGATCATTATTAATAATTCTGCGAAAAGATTTAACTCTGGAGAGCAAGAATGCAACAATAAAAATAATGCCCATTCTTTCTAACATTAACGGCAATAAATGTATCATGAGGATTCATCCCTTAAATTTATCATTTCATCTATCTTACAATAGAGTATAAATCGTTGTCGAACCTTGTTCTTAGTATGAAAATAAGCAAGGTACCTATGGAGACTCAGTTCCCTCTCTTGATTTATCCAACAAGCTAAAGCTTCCTCCTTGCACCCGAGGTCATTCCCAATATTAAAACTGAAAAATAAAAATAGGCATTTAAATCAGTAACAATACCCAAGCAGGGTTCATATTTTGTTGATGAGAGTATTCGAAGTATTGTTTGAGTCTCTTTTCACAGTTGTTTACGTTCGGATCCCCTTTATGCTGTTGGCACACCTAGTGAGTAAAAAATACGGAGGTATGAAAATGAATAATTTCCAAAATGAACTTCAAATGTTGAATGTTGGTGATTTCCAGGCGAACGAGGCCGTTTCTTGGGATCCAAACCAATACTATCTGGATTCGTCCCGGCAACTCGGTTTCGGTATCGGTGGTTTCGGTTTCGGTGGTTGTTTCGGTAGTTGTTTTGGTTGTTTTAGCTGCTTTAATTGCTTCAATTGTTTCCGTTGCTCTAATTGCTTTCGCTGCGGTGGTCGATGCGGTGGCAATTGTGGCGGTCGCTGTGGAGGAGGACGTTGCGGCGGAGGACGCTGCGGCGGTCGATAATTTTCGTATGAATTATCTAAGGAGAATAGCCCCTGCTAAAATTGCAGGGGTTTTTCACTTTAAAGAATAGACATAAGAGACAAATTACGGTACATAGGCTTATAGTGGAATGGAAAATGATGCTATTAGATTTGAGGACAGCTCACGGATAAGGAGGAGCGGAATGCAATGACAAATATGAACCCTTCTATGCGTCTGAAAGTGAAAAGGGACACTTTTTTTCTCCCTGATCCAAACAGAGGAGTGTATTTTCGAAATAATGTAAGTTCATTCCATATGAAAGGAAGTGCGATCGATCAATGGGTTAACAAGCTAATGCCAATGTTCAATGGAGAATACACATTGGGGAATTTGACACACGGATTGCCGGACCAATATCGAGATCGTGTATTTGAAATTGCAGAGGTGCTGTATCAAAATGGGTTTGTTCGGGATGTAAGTCTAGACCGTCCTCATCAATTGGCGGATCAGGTTCAAAAAAAATATGCTTCTCAAATTGAATTTTTAGAAAGCTTCGGTGATTCAGGTGCGTCCCGTTTTCAAGCATATCGTCAGGCCAAAGTATTGGCGATCGGCTCAGGCCCTTTTTTTGTATCGTTAGTTTCTTCGTTGATTGAATCTGGATTGCCCAAGTTCCAAATGCTGATAACGAACTCAGTACCGACTAATCGGCTGCGATTAGAAGAATTGGTGGTACATGCCCGTAAAACGGATCCGGAAGTAGCAATAGAAGAGGTCATCCTGAACAAGGAAGCTGAACGTTCTTGGCGGGACATTCTGCAGTCGTTTGATTCGATTTTGTATGTATCGCAGGAAGGTGAAGTTGAGGAACTGCGAGCTCTTCATAAAATTTGCAGAGAAGAGAAAAAGCTGTTTCTCCCTGCTCTATTTCTGCACCAAGTAGGTCTGGCAGGTCCTCTGGTACATCCAGACTCTGAAGGTTGCTGGGAGTCTGCGTGGCGCAGCATACATGTATCAGTTTTTGGTAAAGATGAGCAATTACACAGCTACAGTTCGACAGCGGGAGCAATGTTGGCCAATGTGATCGTGTTTGAACTTTTTAAAAACGTTACGAGAGTTACTGAATCAGAACAGAGGAATCAATTCTTCCTGCTTGATCTGGATACGCTGGAAGGAAATTGGCATTTGTTCATGCCTCATCCGCTTGTGACCGGACGCATTACAGCTGAATGGGTTCAAGATTTTGATTTGAGGCTTAAACAGAGTTCGGTCAAAGAGGAACTGGGCGGGCTGCTTCTGTATTTAAGCCATTTGACATCAGCGGAATCAGGTATTTTTCATATTTTAGAAGAGGAGGATTTGAAGCAGTTACCGTTAGCACAGTGCCGCGTTCAGGCAGTTGACCCGTTGTCTGCAGGACCTGCAGAGCTGCTGCCAAGCATTGTCTGTACAGAAATGACACATGAGAAGGCACGGAGAGAAGCGGGTCTATCTGGAATTGAAGCGTATGTTTCTAAAATGGTCGACTTGCTTCTTACCACTCTTCCTCTTCGACAAAAAGTAGAATCAGAGGAATTTGTTGGTGTTGGAGCGGGAGAAACAATTACAGAAGGCGTTTGCCGTGGATTGCAAAAGTGTTTAACAAAGGAACTGAGCAAACAGCTTGCCGATCAGAAGAATGTTGTCACCAGAGTGCAGTTAACCGAGGTAGAAGATGAACGCTGCAAGTATTATTTACAGGCACTGTCCACCATGCAGGGTGCGCCGATCATAGGCTTGGGAAAGGAAGTGTACGGATTCCCTGTGGTATGGGTCGGTACGAATAATCGCTGGCATGGCAGTGTAGGCTTGAATACAACAATGGCGCTGCAAAAAGCTTTAAAACAGGCGCTTATGAATGGGAAAAATCAAGAGACACAAGAGTTGGCGGATTCGTCTGTGTTTCTGACAGAAAAGGTACCACAAAGCCTTGTAATCCGTAAGAGTGAAGAAGTACCACATTCCGAGGTCTTACAGTGCGCAATGCAAGTCTTGGAACGGAACCGCAAGCAACTCTTGGTTTTTGAATTAGTATTGGAACCATTTTTGAACAAGGAACTTGTAGGTGTGTATGGGATGTTGCTGCGAGAGGAGGAATCCCGGTGAGTGCAGTCGTAGTGATTGTCGGAGAAGGATTGCTAGCTGACCGCGTGAGTGAAGAATTGTCAGCTCAATACCAGATCGTTCGTCATAATGATTTCGAGACAGGAGTATCTAAAGCTGATTTAGTTCTTGTGCTGCACGATGCCTGGAATCCTTCAGTTCATCAAAAAGCGGAAGAAGTGTTACGTCCAGCTGGCATTCCTTGGCTGCGAGGCTTCGTTTCATTTGGAGAAGGTGTGGTCGGGCCGCTGGTTCGCTCGGATACACAGGGTTGCTTCCAATGTGTGGACATACGGCGCCTCATGGCAGGACGCGACCGTAAGGAGATGTGGGAAATTCGGCAAAGGCTGGCTGCAGATGGAGGAATGTCGCGTGATGCGTGGGCATCGGGCACGGGGCTTTTGCAGATCGCCTACCTGCTTGGGGCCGAGGTACAGAGAATCTTGCAAGGTGATAAGGTTCACTCGGAAGGACGGGTCTATTTAATCAATCTGAAAACACTAAAGAGTTCATGGCATTCTTTTCTGCCCGATCCGTTATGTCCGGTTTGCGGTCAATTACCTGACGATTCACCGGATGCGGCCCGAATTTTACTAAAACCAAGCCCAAAGATTGAAGGAAGTTACCGCTGCTTATCGATGGATGATCTAAATAAAGTTTTAGTTAAAGACTATTTGGATCACAGAACGGGCATTTTCAATGGAAAAATGTATGACCTTGTACCGCCTTTTGCGGATGTAGGTGTAAATTTGCCGTTATTCTCTGGGGACGAGGGAGTAGCAGGCCGGACTCATTCCTACGCGATAAGCGAGTTAACTGCCATTTTGGAGGGATTGGAGCGGTCCTGCGGTACGACACCCCGTGGAAAACAGACAGTGGTCTATGATAGTTACCGTAATCTGAAAGATCAAGCGCTCAATCCTATTAAAGTAGGAGTGCATGCAAAGGAACAGTATGCACGGCCTGATTTTCCATTTGAACAGTTTGACCCTGATCGTCCGATAAATTGGGTATGGGGCTATTCGTTACTGCAAGAGCGTCCAATTTTGGTTCCAGAGCTTCTTGCCTATTACAGCTTGGGATGCGGGCATGGATTCGTCTATGAAACTTCCAACGGATGCGCATTAGGAGGAAGTTTGGAGGAAGCCATTTTCTACGGAATTTTGGAAGTGGTGGAACGTGATTCGTTTCTTATGACTTGGTACGCAGAGCTGACTCTCCCGCGTCTGGACCCTTATTCGGTTAACGATCAAGAATTGCATCTGATGATCGATCGTGTGCGGTCAGTGGGGGGATATGATCTGCATTTTTATAACTCAACCATGGAGCACGGAATTCCAAGCGTTTGGGCGCTGGCAAAAAACAGGAAGCAAAAGGGATTGAATATCATCTGCGCCGCCGGAGCACATCTGGATCCAGTACGGGCGGTGAAAAGCACGATTCACGAGCTGGCTGCCATGATGCTGACCCTTGACGAGAAATTAGAGACGAACCAAGAGAAATTTGTGAGAATGCTGCAAGATCCTTCCTTGGTGGAGAAGATGGATGATCATGGCATGCTGTACGGTTTGCCGCAAGCGCAAGAGCGCTTGCAGTTTTTGCTTGACGATAATCGTCCGTTGCGGTCGTTTGATGAGGAATTCAAGTGGAAGTCTGCTCATGCAGATCTGACTGATGATCTGCGGGACATTCTACAGAAGTTTCGTGAATTAAACCTCGATGTGATTGTAGTGGATCAGTCAACACCGGAAACGAAACGAAACGGACTGTATTGCGTGAAAGTGCTGATTCCGGGGATGCTTCCAATGACATTCGGACATCACCTTACGAGAGTAACAGGGCTGGAGAGGGTGCTGCGGGTACCAATGGAACTTGGATATACAAAGCAGCCGCTGACATTTGAACAGCTCAATCCGCATCCGCATCCGTTTCCATAAGCGGTAACTAGGAGGGCAGAAGGATGGGTCCAGATACATTTCTGCACAATCTGCATTTTGACATTAACAAGGCAAGCCCAACGGACTGGGAAGTGGATTGGGAAGATGCGCCGCTTCCGTATAAGCTCTACCGTGGCTTGCCTGTTTTTCCATTATCTCAGGAAGTACCGCTGACGCTTGAAGAATGGGATGCACCAGAACAGCCTAACCTTCGGAGAATCAGTCATTTTCTCTGGTATGTATTCGGCCTTACTCAATTTTCCCAGTCAGCCTTTCCCGTCGCAGGTCAAGCGCCGGAACTAATGCAGTCTTATCGGCGATTTGTTCCTTCTGGCGGGGCATTGTATCCAAACGAATTATACATTTATCTGAAGATGGAGGATTTGCCTATTGGGGTGTACCATTATGATGTGGCACACCATCGCTTGGTATTGTTGAGAGAAGGTAATTTCGAATCATATATAGCACGGGCTCTTGGTAATCGCTGTGACGTGTCCGCTTGTTTTGGTACGGTTTTTGTGTCGACAATGTTTTGGAAAAACTTCTATAAATACAATAACTTTGCCTACCGTCTGCAAGGGTTAGATGCCGGTGTGCTGATTGGACAGTTACTGGAAGTAGCAAAAAGGTTTGGTTTTGCTTCAGGGGTGTACTTCCAATATTTAGATCGGGCGATCAACCATCTGCTTGGACTATCCGAAGAAGAGGAGAGTGTGTATGCTGTTATCCCGCTAACAGTGGAACCTACAAGTTGGCTTACTAGTGGGGGCGGCGGCAGAGATGAGCTTGTTTCAGCTGCCGAACTGTGCCGAGAGCTGCAGGAGATTCGTAATATTCACTACGTCCGATCACAGAGGATCAAAACGTTTCCGATGTTAACGAAGATGAATGAAGCATCCATGCTAGAATCAACACAATCGTTTCGGCAAATAAAGGCGAGGGAAAATTTGAATTTTGAGAGTCAAGTAGTAACACTCCCTCACATGAACCGGTTTTCGTATGATCTGGCATCGGTATGTCAAAAGCGATTTTCCCCGGACATGGACTTCATTTTTGGAAAGGTCAGTCAATCACAGTTGGCAACTCTTCTGCAGGAAGCAACGTCCGCATACTTGTATCGAAATGATTTGGATGAAGCACATAAGAAGTTCGAGCCGCGTGTATCACTATATGGCTGTCTGAATCATGTTGAAGGCATTCCGGACGGTGCTTATCAATATGATAGCGGTGATCATGCTTTACGGCAGGTAGATCTCGGTGATCAACGAATCAACTTACAATACGGAATGTCAGCAGGGAATGTGAATTTGTTCCAAGTGCCGCTCTGCTTTCATGTGGCAGGCGATAAAGATCACTTCATATCGGAACTGGGGTACAGGGGATATCGCATCCAGCAAATGGAAGCGGGCATGCTCGTGCAGAGATTACTATTAGCGGCGTCAGCCCTTGAGATGGGAGGGCATCCACTACTAGGATTTGATGCGAGCCTGTGTGATGAGATATACAAAATGGATCGACAAGGAAAAACCAGCCTAATCCAAATCCCGATCGGTCCCTATCGACCTCGTCCTTGGTTGAGGGGAAGTTTGCATAGTTAAATATAATCGGATCCTGATTTGCTAAATCCTGTTTAAAACAACCCCTGAGGAATAATTCTAAATCTAGAATATACAATCTTATTATGAAAAGCTTGACGAAGGATTAGAAACAGCTAACTTAAATGTAATGAGTAAGGCTAATGAAATTTCGCAGGAACTATCAGAAGATGCAAATGAGGCCCTTGTTCTAGTGGAAAGCGTAATAAACCCCCGATTTAATTCGAGGGTTTTTTTATACTTTCGGCTCCATGCCGTCAAGCATACTTATTACTTCCACTAAACCTTTTATTGCGTCATCCTTTTTGTAGTTATTATCATTAGCCAATCTGCAAGTAATCGATAAAATACGCTGTTTAATATCAACTATTTCCGATTTTCTTTCGAGTTTATCTTTCAAATGCATTCCCTCACTTTCCATTCAATTTTTTCGATAACCTTCGGCAGTGATTTGCTTTACCATCATATTCTACGGCAAATGGCAGGTTGGCGTTGTTTATGCAGTCCCTCTTGTGTTCTTATAATCATATAGCTGTGTCTAGATTCAATTTTGAAAGTTATATTTATTCGATCTCTCCGCCGTCAAGATTTCTCCTTTTTATTATTGGTTTTTTCCTTTTAGTGCACCTCAGGAGTTTTTACTATTTTTATCCATATTGTGTCTTTTATAACCAGGAGCAGCAAATAAAAGCAATTAAATACTTTGTATAACTGAAAGGGAGTGCTATAGAGGTTAATGAAATCGTTTCATCGTTTCTAAGTCTATGAAAAGTTCACCTTTCGGTAAGCTCTATTAGTTAGTTTATTTTTTCACCTCAGCCAAAAACCTATTGATGGCTTAAGCAAATCCAATAGCAACTTTCCAGCTTGATCGGGTAGTTAATTAGGTCCTATTAGATTGAGGTGATATAAAATGATAGTTGTGAGTTCTTGTTTAGCAGGGTTAGAGGTGAGGTTTAACGGTACGCATAGTCTAGATAACAAGAGAGGAATTATTTATGTATATAACAATTTCAGATTTTAGTTAATGAGCGCGAGCGCTTACCCCAGAACAAGGATAGCGTCTTATTTATTGTAATAAAGTATTGAGTAAATCATTAAATCTTGAAATAATTTGTAAAGCATGGGGGGCTTTCCTAGAATATCCATGTCTAATTGATGTTCCAGGGCGATCTTAAGCAAACGTTCACGATCATTGAGGAATGGTCTGGATGAAAGCATAAAGATATATATAAGCCGCAGTGCTTCTTTTTTTGCTGCAATACAAGCCCTCCATTCCCAGAAGAAGAAGGTTTTTTCGTTCGATTGTCGAATTTATACCATTATAGATTATGAGTTTATATGGTTGGGAGTGGGAAATATGAACAAAAGTGTATCAGATAACGCATATAAACCCGTTCTGGAAAAGGAAATGATGTATAGTCAAATCATTGAGTACTCTGTAGAAACGATCGTTATTCACGCCAATTACAAAATCCTGTACATCAATGAATCAGGTGCAAATAATTTAAAGGGTAAAAAAGCAGACATCATAGGTTCATGTTTATTAGATCGCTATCGCGAGGACAGTAAACAGGCGATAAAAGAAAGAATACAAAAGTCGATGAGTCTAAATGTGCCTGGCGAATTAATTGAAGAAAAGATTTTTAGACTGGATGGGTCGATGCTTGATGTAGAATTGTACTGTCATCCTGTTTTATTTGGAGATAAGAGAGCCATTCAAACAACTCTTAGAGATATCACAAAGCGTAAAGAAGCAGAGAAACAGTACAAGAGAGAAATTAATGCAGTATCGTCTCCTATCGTCCCTGTTTTTGATGGGATTTCCGTTCTTCCCCTTGTCGGTTCTATTGACTCTGATAGATCCAAACAATTACTGGAAAGTATTCCTTTAGAAATCCAAAAGCAAAATGTGCAGGTTATCATTATTGATTTTTCTGGGATATATAACTTCGACGAAGTCGTTGCCGATTATTTACTAAAGATTAATACTGTAATGAAATTGCTTGGTGTTTCACCTATTATGACAGGAATAAAACCAGAGTTTGCCCAGGTGGCGATCCAGCTTGGGGTGAATCTTTCCGGCACACAAACAATGGCAACTGTCAAACAAGCTTTATTAAGTCTGGGAGTTAAAAAATAAGGATTATTGTTCTTAACGAAAAAGAAGTCCTTCGGCTTCTTTTTTTTGCTGTAAAACAAAGGGTTAAATTATATTATGAACTATTAAAAATGGAGCTGCTGCAGCAACTTCTATTTTAAATCCCTAAGATTGTGGCTGCTTTTTGGCATTCTTAATTTCATTCTTTCTTTTTGGCTGTTTTCGCATTGATTGTTGTTTTTGGTTATTAATGTACCCGTGGATTTCCGCTGCAGGCACTTGCTTTCCGCGGGGAGGGATGGAGCCTCCTCGGCTATGCCTGTGGGGTCTCCCATTCCCCTCTATTTCCCGCAGGAGTCAAGTGCCTTCCGCTACAATCCACTAAAGGTTTTAACCATTTTTCTAAAAGCAACAAACTTTACGAGAAGAGCATTCTTTTTTTATGGCTCTGTTAAAGGATGCTGTTTATTTTCTTGTTCAACAAACGGAGTTTAGTTGTTTAAAAAAGAATGCCATAGTTTTCATCTTACTTAAAAACTGTAAGCTTTAAAAACTTAGCATTCTTATTTTATAAACAATGACATCAATGCAGGCTTTTTTTCATACTATATTTTTGGGGTGAAAAAATGCCAAGAGTAAATTACCGAAGTTCAGACGTTAACTTAATGGCAAGGATGATGAGAGCAGAAGCCGAAGGTGAAGGAAAACAAGGAATGTTATATGTAGGCAATGTAATTGTTAATCGTCGTGTAGCAAATTGTTTAGACTTTAAAAATTTAAGAACAATTCCACAAGTCATTTTTCATGTACAAGGAGGAAATTATTCTTTTGAAGCTGTTCAAAAAGGTAATGTATTTTACAATAGAGCGAGAACTGTTGAAAAAAGATTAGCAAAACAGAATTTGGATTATTGGAGAGAGCACCCAGGGAAATATGCTCTTTGGTATTTTAATCCATATGCTCCATGCCCTCCAACATGGTACGGTCAACCTTTTGCTGGTCAATTTAAACAACATTGTTATTATGAACCAAAACCTGGAACATGTGATAGTGTTTATAGAGGTTAAGTTGTCTAGAGCTATTATTCATTCTGGAGTTTTATTGTAATTTTGCCTTTTTGGTGCTGCGAATACAATATTTTTAATCGTAGGTGCTGGTAGCCAACCATATTCATTCAATGTAACTCCTGTGGTTATGTAAAAGTTGTCGGATAAAAAAAGTTTGAAAACCCTAACCGCAGCCTATTTTTTAATCGTTGTTTTGGTGTATTTTTATCTCGCGAAATAAAAAGGGAACTTCCTGGTTAGCAGGTGTTCCCCTTTTTATATATTAAACATTTATTTATAGTAATTTATCCAAGAAAGCAGGATTATTAAATATTGTAAAGGGTGCGTTAGTTTAAGATGGCGCACTTAAGAGGGGGACCGCATTAAGTGGTCTCTTTTTTTGTTCAAAATCAACATTAATGTTTAACAAAGCCTTTTTTATAAAATCCATTACAAAACAAAAAATGAAAACAGCTAATTCGAAAGGTTCCATCACAAGAAAGGGATCGGCAAAACCTCCCTGCTTTAAAGGAGGCTCTTTACGAGTGTTATCTGATAACTATAAACGGTCTCATCATTTCATAATCCTCGTGTTCCAAGATGTGACAGTGCCAAACATACAATCCTGTATAAGGTCCAAACTTCATGATAATTCGGGTTACCTGTTTAGGATTAGCTCTTACTGTATCCTTCCATCCTCGTTCTTGTGGTTCTGGAGGCATCGGTGGACCAGTATAATGGATGACTTTCTCCCTTTTATATCTTTCTGCATCGAAGGCTCTTCTGTCTATTATCTGGAAATCAATTAAGTGAATATGAATAGGGTGTGAATCATCAGTTAAGTTGATGAGCTCCCATATTTCGGTGGACCCCAATTTTGGGTTTTCTGTTATGGGGTCAGCCCACTGTTTATTATCTAATAACATGAATTCCCGTCCGTACTGATCCATATTATCATTTAATGTTAAGGATCTTTCCTTTGAAACAGACTGTTCACTCAGCTTTGGAAAAGGTTCCATATACTGCGGAATAACACTGGTATCAATATTTGTAAGAGGAAGTGAGACTCTAAATTCCATCACTGTGCCTACCGCATTTGCAGGATCCCCATCTGGAAAAGGTGCGGGAGCGTCATTTGTCACGATAATTCTCTTTCCCTCAAGATTGGTAAAATCAATGATGACATCTGCTCTTTCTGCTGGAGACAGTATGATTTCTTTGATCCCGATCGGATATTCCATTAAGCCTCCATCCGTTCCGATTTGATAAATGAGTTGTCCTGAATCAAGCTTGATTCTATAAAAACGGGAATTAGATCCATTTAACAGCCGGAATCGGTATTTTCGCGGTTCCACTTTTAAATAAGGCCATACTTTGCCATTAACAAGAATGGTGTTGGCAAAAAATTCAGGAACGACGGATGTTTCTAATCCCTTTATTGGTTTATCTGGCTGGTTTGGATAATACAGGGATCCGTTTTTATGAAAGGATCTGTCTTGGATAATAAGAGGGATATCATATTTTCCGCTGGGTAAATTCAATAAACGTTCCCTTTGATCTCTTATAAGATAAAAACCTGCCAGTCCAGCATATATATTTAGTCTGGTGATCCCTATTGCATGGTCATGGTACCATAGAGTAACAGATTTCTGGTTATTATCGTATTGATATACTGCCTTATTAAATTTTGAACCGACTTTTACAAATCCATTGGTAAACCACGCATCAGGATAGCCATCGCTTTCCGGTTCAACACTAGCGCCATGAACGTGTACTACCGTTCGTACTTCCGGTACATCCGCATGGGCACCATGCACCGTATAGTCTACCGGGAAAAGATGCTTATCTGGAAGATTATTAATCCATTTAATAAATACTTTTTCTCCGCTCTCTACTTCAATTGTAGGACCTGGATAACTGCCTTCATATCCCCATACAGTTGTATCATTTAACTCACTATGGAGTGACTGCTTAAATTCAGTCATATTCACTTCATAATAAGTATGAAATCGATCTTTCCATCGAGGTTTTAAAATAGGGGGAATGGGGAGTTCATTTACAAATTTAGAGAGAATCATATTGTCCGCTCCTTTATAACCTCCAATAATAATTGCCTTCTTCCTAAAGGTTATAAATATTACAAGCACTGTATGACAAATTCAAATGTTTTTTTGCGGTTGATATATAGTGCGATTGTGCAAGGAAATTAAAGAAAACAATAGAGAAATTCTTAAGTGTACCCAATTCTGAACCATTGGAAATTGGTGCTTGTTCAACTCCCTCAGTTAGGTGATAATCTAAATCTCAGTCTGGCTGCATATTTTATTATTTACATTACATATGATGTATTGATACATTTTTTGAAATTTATAAACGAAGAAAGAAAAATAGGAAAATCGGAAAATAATTGTTTCATAGTTTAGCCCGAATACTAAATAATATTAAGGGTTGGAGTTGAATAGATGGGATCAAAAATACGACTGACAGGACGAGTCATCTTTAAAGGAGATCCAGGATATGAACAGGCACGCCTAAACTGGAACCCGTACGTTGATACCTTTCCCCTTGTCTTTGTCTTTGCTCAAAGCACGAAGGATGTTGCAAATGCTATAAAATGGGCACGAAAGAACAATGTGCTGATTCGGGTACGGAGCGGACGACATGCATTGGACAAAAATCTTTCAATGGTAAAAGACGGGATTGTTATCGATGTGAGTGATATGAAAAAGGTGCGGTTAATTAGGGAGAAAGAATTAGCTATCGTCCAAACTGGCATCAATGTAGGTCCACTTGTAAAGAAAGTAGCACAGGAAGGCTTCATGGTCCCATTCGGAGATAGCCCAACCGTTGGAATTGGCGGAATCACCATGGGTGGAGGGATGGGGGTAGTTCAGCGGTCAATTGGCTTGATCAGTGACAATCTCATTGGATTGGAAATGGTTGACGCCAATGGAACAGTCTTATACGCAAGCAAAAACAGCAATTCAGATCTCCTATGGGCTTCTCGTGGTGGAGGCGGCGGTAATTTCGGAATTAATACTGAATATAGTTTCAAGTTACACCATGCCCCCACTGAAGCAACAGTATTCGAAATTATTTGGCCATGGAACCAACTAGAGAAAGTTTTCAAGGCGTGGCAAAAATGGGCTCCTTTTGTTGACAGCCGACTAGGTTCTACGTTGGAAATTTTCTCTAAAAATAATGGGCTGCTTCATACAACAGGACTATTTCTGGGTTCAAAACCGAAACTAACTAGCTTGTTAGAGCCTTTAATAAGCGTAGGTACTCCAACAAAGGTGTTTATCCAAAACTTGTCCTATCCGAATGTTGTTGAATATTTGTTACCAGATGAACCAATACCTGGAAGAGCAGACCAGAATAATAAATTTTCATCGGCTTGGGCGACATCTCTGTTTCCGGATGAAGCAATCAAGATCATACGCAGTTTCCTAGAAGAATCGGCCGGAATCGAATCCAGTTTCCTTTTTCTGAACTGTGGCGGCGCTTTAAGTAGAATCTCATATGAGGCGACTGCTTTTTTTTGGCGCAGTCCGAAGTTTTATTTGGAGTGGAATACAACTTGGACTCAAGACTCTGAGGCATCAAGGAATCTTGCATTGGTTGCAAGAACACACCAGCTGTTGAATCCTTTCGTAGAAGGGGCTTACGTAAATTCTCCAGATCAGAATATTCGGAATTTCGGACCGGCTTATTATGGAACCAACTTTGATAGATTACAAAGAATAAAAGCCAAGTATGATCCCGAAAATGTATTCTACTTTCCTCAAAGTATACCTCCTAAATTTTAGGTATATCTTTTGCATTTATCATTTTTATGTATTCAGGTAATAGTTACTGCAACGATTGACTTCAATAGATATTTATAAAAACACTGGAAGATAATGAAATATAGAAAATTGAAGACCTTTAAAAAAAGCAGAAAAAGAAGGAGAATCCTCCTTCTTTTTCTTTTTAATAAATCTTTATATTACCCACAAAGAAAGTTATATTTAATTCCTTATCTCCATTGTATCTATTAATGACTTTTTTCCCTGGGGGAAGTTGTTCTACATTATTCACCATAAATATAATACCTACTAAAGCTACAAGGATACCTATCTATATATTTTTCAATAGTTTGATCCATATCAGTTAGACCTCCATAAGGTTAATTTTTTTCATTACATTTCTTGCAACAAAGATTGCAGCTATTATTGCTATTGACATAAAAATAGTAGAAAGTGTAATGGATCTTAAAGCGCCAGAGATATTACTAAATAAGGAACAAAATAAAATCGCTGATACGATAGTTGTAGGTACTGATTTATTAATAAATCCGATTCCCATTGAAATGATACTTAAACCAACGGCAGTCGCAGCCATAATAATGGTTGTCATAATCGATTTAGCTATAACTTCAAATGTAATACTGTCATTTACTAAAGGTAAAAAGGTTTCACTCACACCAAAAATAAAATAAATGATGATATTACTAATCGACATTGAGATTATTGTAAATATAGAAACAATCATCACTTTTGAAAGGAAAATTTTACTTCTGCTTATTGGATAAGAGAAGAGAAGTATTGCACGATTCCCTTTATATTCTTCAATCACAAATCGAGAATACATAACCGAAGCTAATATACAAAAGACAGTCATATTGAGTATGCCAAATAAGGTAATGATGTTTTTGTATCCAGAAAATATGTGTATATTTGGATCGTTTGTCTCAACTCGTGGTATAAAAGCAATCATATAAATTAATCCCAACAAGATAATTGAAATCACAATCGTTGAATTTATATATGTACGAATATTAATTTTTTTAAGTTCAAGTTTTATTAAATCAAGCAATTACCTTCCCTCCTTTCCCACTCATAATATCGAAGAAATAGTCTTCTAATCCATCTGGGAATTGATCTTTGATAGATGATAAGGATACTTCCTCCACAATCCTTCCATCTACAATAACTCCAATGGTATCTGCAATATGTTCAATCTCACTTAAAATGTGGCTAGAAATTAATATTGTCATATTATGATTTTTTACAAGATTGAGGAATAGTTCCCTCATTTCACGTATGCCCATTGGGTCCAATCCGTTAATAGGTTCATCAAGAATCAATATCTCAGGTTTGTGAATGATGGCTCTTGCAATTCCAAGTCTTTGCCTCATACCAAGTGAAAATTTAGAAACTGGCAGCTTGTCTGTATTTTTAAGCCCTACCATTTCTAAGGTATAGTCAATGTGAGGATTTGCAATGCCCATATAGGACAGGTGAAGCTCCAAATTTTCTCTTGCAGTTAAATGGTCATAAAACACTGGAATCTCGATAATACTACCTATACTTTTTAGGATTTTATTTTTATTTTCAATACTATCAAGACCTAAGATTTCAATATTCCCAGCATTAGGTATAAGCAATCCCATCAACATTTTAAAAACAGTTGTTTTCCCTGAACCATTAGCTCCTAAGAAACCATAAATCGTTCCTTTTCGAACAGTCAAGTTACAATTCTTTATAACTTCTTTGCCTTCAAAGGTTTTGACTAGGCTTGTTGCTTTTACAGCAAACTCATTTGTCATTAATGTCTTCCTCCAAATGATTAAATTTCAACATACATATATATGTATGTATATATTCAAAAAATAAACTGCCTTATGACAGCCTATTTAAATGAAGTTTTCTCTGTGAAACGTTTCAAGAGAGGTTAGTAATTGGTCGTCAATAATTGGCAAACCAATACCGTTAAATAGTTCTTGCAAGTGTTTTGCCTTTTGCATATATTCTTCTGTATTTACTGAAAAAATAATCGGACTCAACCAAATGTTCGATAGTAACACAAGAGTTTCAGCAGTTTGTTTTGGATAGTGAACGGAAATAGAACCATCCTCTACACCTTCCTCAATAACTTGTTGTATACTTGGTGCTCCAATTCTGACACACTCCATTAATTGATTGGCAATAAGTGTAGGACTTTTTAAAATTGATGGAATAGACTTGATCGCATCAACCTGTTCGTTATTATTATTAAAGGAAAGATGAAAAGCAGTTTTTAGTTTCTCTAAACCATTTAAACCATCCATTTTCTTTGCTTGTTCAAAAGGATTATTTTCCGAAGCCAATCGTTTGAGAACTGCATCTATAATATCTTCCCTAGATTTAAAATGATGGTAGAACGCACCTCTGGTTAAATCTCCCAATTCATCAATAATGTCTTGGATTGTGGTCTGGTCCCATCCTTTTTCAAGGAAAAGTCTCGTTGCAGCATCTAATATTCTCTGTACCGTTATTTCAGGATATTTATTACGTGCCAAAATATCACCTCCATCAATACATACATTCATATGTATGTATTGATTCTATCTTGTAATTATTTGTATGTCAATAGATAGTTCCTTATTAAACTGATATGAACGAAACAGTCAACCCACCACACCCAAATGTTTTAAAATGGCGTTTCAATCATCAATGAATAGAGTTATTCTTTGGTCAACTTGAAGTAATAGACTTAAAGTAAAGGGGGCTTGTTTTGGAGTGCTTTTATACTGTCCAATGCTCAAAAGAAGGTATCCGTAAGAATCCCTTTCTTGTAAGGCTGCGAATCCTTTTAGCTTCGGTTTTAGATATATATAGTCGCTGCTTTCATCAACAACGAGTCTTTTATTTTCATAATAAAGCTTTTTTTACGGTCTGAAGGTTTCATGAACTCCATAATCCCAGCTGGCGAACCATCCTCAAAAGAAAGGAGCACGCCAAATTTACTTTTAATGTCCTCATTTTTTGATAATTAATAACCTTTAATCAATCATTAGATCGTGTGGCTGGAGAATACTTAGAATCCTTTCTTTTCAAGACAATGACTTCAAGACCTTGTTCTTTTAGGGGTGTCGCCAGCAAAATGTGGATTTATACGTTAAGCAACTAAAAAAACGAAAAAAGCCCAATTTCTTAATATTAATACTAAGAAATTGGGCTTTTTAATATTGGAATTTCTTAACGTTGTGAAACCATATTTTCCTGACGCTACACTAAATGATTGGATATTTGAATGTCATTTAGTGTGAGTCAATTGTCTTGTAAAATGGGGTTTTTCTTCCTTTGGATGGTCGTGTAAATACATTGATAAAAATGAGAAACTGTGGTAAATTTATATAGATACACCGATAATTGATTTTATGTATAAATTATCCCCTATTTTAATTATACATCAAAAAATCCTTATCAGTCAACACCTATTTTTTTAAAAGGAGTGTTTGTTATGAACATGTCCAGGAGCAAGAACGAGTGGACAGCGTAATGGGTTAATCATATGAACAATTTTTGTCATATGATTCGTCTTGGTATTGAGCGATAAATGGGAGGGAAAAAATGAAACCATATGTACTAGAGTTTCGGGAGATCGATAACACGAGACAAATGGTGGTCGGCGGCAAAGGGATGAATTTGGGCGAATGTTCGAGGATTGAAGGAATACTTGTACCAGAGGGATTTTGTGTTACCACTGAGGCATATAAAAGAGTCATTTGGAAAAATGAGGAGCTTCATCAATTACTGGATCAACTAGCAGTTCAAAAAGTGGATGAACGAGAAAGAATTAGTGAAATTAGCAGGAAGATCCGTGAGCTGATTGAGGGGATTGAGATCGAGAAGGGGATCGAAGAAGATATCGATCGATGTCTCTTAACTTTTGGCTTCGAGCATGCATATGCTGTTCGTTCAAGTGCTACAGCCGAGGATCTTCCATACGCCTCCTTTGCTGGTCAACAGGATACCTATCTAAACATCAAAGGAAAAGATGCAATTTTACAACATATTAGTAAGTGCTGGGCTTCATTATTTACTGATCGAGCAGTAATTTATCGCATGCAAAACGGATTTGACCATCGAAAGGTTTATCTGTCTGTTGTTATTCAAAGGATGATTTTTCCACAAGCTTCCGGAATACTATTTACAGCTGATCCAGTTACCTCAAACCGAAAGATGCTGTCGATCGATGCTGGCTTTGGACTTGGTGAGGCGCTTGTCTCTGGCTTAGTGTCTGCGGACAATTATAAAGTGCGGGAAGGCAGGATTGTGGAGAAGACGATTTCTACCAAAAAGTTGGCTATATATGCACGAGAAGAAGGCGGAACGGAGGAAAAGGAAATTAAGCCGGGTCAGCAGAATCTATCTACACTTTCAGATGAGCAAGTGTTAGAGCTTGAAAGGATCGGTAGAAAGCTTGAAGCGTATTTTGGCTATCCGCAAGATATCGAATGGTGTTTGGTTGATGATGCATTTTATATTGTCCAGAGTCGTCCCATCACTACTTTATACCCCATCCCTGAAGCGAATGATCAAGAAAATCACGTCTATGTATCTGTTGGTCATCAACAAATGATGACCGATCCCATGAAACCACTGGGATTGTCTTTTTTCCTGTTAACGACTCCTGCACCCATGCGTAAAGCCGGTGGAAGGTTGTTTGTTGATGTTACACCTATGCTGGCTTCACCTGACAGCAGAAAAATGTTATTAGATGCCATGGGACAACACGATCCGCTCATGAAAGACGCACTTTTGACCATAATTGAGCGGGGAGATTTCATAAAATCTTTACCAAATGATAAGCAAGAACAGAGTTCCGGTAAAAGCAATAAAAGTGTGTCGTCTGCAGATTCTAGGGTACAAATCGAAAACGACCCGACAATCGTTTCTGATTTGATTAAGAGTAGTCAAACATCGATAGAAGAGTTAAAACAAAACATCCAAACGAAATTAGGATCGGATTTATTTGATTTTATTCTGGAAGATATCCAGATATTAAAGAAGATTTTATTTGACCCACAAAGTTCAGCTGTGTTTATGACTGCTATAGATGCTTCATCATGGATCAATGAAAATATGAACGAGTGGTTAGGTGAAAAAAACGCAGCCGACATACTTTCTCAATCTGTACCAAACAATATTACTTCGGAAATGGGTCTGGCGCTATTGGAAGTCGCAGATGTGATTCGTCCTTATCCAGAAGTAATTGATTATTTACAACATGTAAAAGATGATAACTTTTTGGATGAACTGGTTAAGTTTGAAGGTGGACAGGAAACCCAAGACGCTATCTATGATTATCTCAGTAAATACGGAATGCGATGTACCGGAGAAATCGATCTTACTAAAACTCGCTGGAGCGAAAAACCAACTACACTTGTCCCTGTTATTCTTAGTAATATCAAAAACTTTGAGCCTAATGCCAGCAATCGGAAATTTGAGCAAGGGCGACAGGAAGCTTTGAAAAAAGAACAAGAGTTATTAGATCGATTGAAGCAATTACCGGATGGTGAACTAAAAGCCAAAGAAACAAAACGAATGATCGACCTAATCCGGAATTTCATCGGTTATCGGGAATATCCAAAATACGGCATGGTTAATCGCTATTTCATTTATAAGCAGGCTTTACTGAAAGAAGCCGAACAACTCGTACAAGCGGGCGTTATTCATGAAAAAGAAGATATATACTATCTCACTTTTGAAGAACTTCGCGAAGTCGTACTCACAAATAAATTGGATTACCAGATCATCAGCAAACGAAAAGACGAGTACGAATTATATGAAAAACTAACTCCGCCACGTGTTATCACGTCTGATGGTGAAATCATTGTAGGTAAACACAAACGAGAAAATCTCCCAGCCGAAGCTATTGTAGGTCTACCTGTTTCTTCCGGTGTTATCGAAGGAAGAGCACGTGTCATCTTAAATATGGAAAATGCGAATTTAGAAGAGGGAGATATATTGGTTACATCCTTTACCGACCCTAGCTGGACACCGCTGTTTGTATCTATCAAAGGCTTGGTTACGGAAGTAGGCGGTTTGATGACCCATGGTTCTGTCATTGCCCGAGAATACGGTCTTCCAGCAGTTGTAGGTGTGGAGAATGCTACGAAGCTGATCAAGGATGGACAAAGGATCAGGGTGAATGGAGCAGAAGGGTATATAGAAATCCTATAATTCATTACATTTAAATCATAAAAGAAGAGCATTCGAATTAGGAGAATCATTGACATCATGGTGCTTTGCGGTCTATGGTAAGAACCCTTATAGGGGTGCAGTAACTGAAGATCGATATTAATGTCTGTTAAGATTATCTTGAAATCGAGTCTTCTGTTTAAGGGGGCGATTGCTTATCAAAGAGTCGCCTCTTCTTATTAAAGTAAAGGACCGCATTAGTTGAATAACATCACATTATTCAGAAATACATGCTGTATATAATTAAATATAAAAATTTGGTTGGGGAAACAATTTCCAGTTGATTACAGGGAGGAAGAATTATGTCCAATAACGTAGGACCAAGAAGAAGAATAATTTTAGATTTAGCAGTTACTTTAGATGGTTTTATTGAAGGGGAAAATGGGGAAGTTGATTGGTGCATAATGGACTCTGAGATGGGGTTTATTAATTTCTTAAATCAAATTGATACCATTTTATATGGAAGAAAAAGCTACGATTTATGGGGACAATTTACTCCAGGAATTGAAGATACTGATACTGAAAAGAAAATATGGGAATTAGTTCATAGTAAAGAAAAATATGTGTTTTCCAGAACGCAAAAAGGGACTGATAATAAAGCGATATTCATAAATGATAATATTCTTGAAGAAGTAAATAGATTAAAGCATAAGTTTGGTAAAGACATCTGGCTATATGGCGGAGCAAGTCTTATTACAACTTTTATCAATTTAGGGCTTGTTGATGAATTTAGATTATCTGTTCACCCTGTTATTTTAGGAAAAGGAAAACCGTTGTTTATTGATATAAAACAGAGGCTGAATTTAAAAATGGTAAATACCAGAACATTCTCCTCCGGCGTTGTGCAACTAATTTATCATTTGAATAGGAATTAAAATACACATTCCAAAGATAAAATACAATAAATAACGATCATTTTAAAAATCTGCACCCTGCAATACGGTTGTACTAATCCACATAAGTCCATTAGTCTAAAAAATGGGTGGAAGAGTGATATGTAGTAAAATGAAAAAAGAGTGATTTCAATTTTCATCAACAACGACTTAATTCGTAAAGGTTTACTAATATATAAAATAAGAAAAACCCCTTGATATACAAGGGGTTTCGGATATGGAGCATAACGGGATCGAACCGATGACCTCTACGCTGCCAGCGTAGCGCTCTCCCAGCTGAGCTAATGCCCCGGAATAAAGTTAATATGGCAATTAAACAGCTTATTCAATTGCGATATTTTAAATTATACTTCCTCAAGCCTTTACATGCAATAGGATTTATCAGGCAAAAGCAAAAAAATATAGAGAAATGATTTTACTTTGTAAATTAAAAAACCAATCCTAAAAGAATTGGCCCATTTTATCTGTACCTAAGCTCCTAGCGAATGGAATTGCTATGCTCTTTACAATCTGATTGCAATTCCATACCCTTAATCTCTGCCAATTCTCTATTTTTCTGCCATCACTTACTCTCCACTACCCCAAAAAAGTCCTCATGGACATACCCATTTATCACGATATCCAGATCATGAAAATAGCGATGAAGGGTTTGAACAGTTTCCCCATTTCCATTTATAACACTTTCCGAATGACGGATAATGGCTTGAAGGTCATTCTTGAGAGCTTGTTCTTCAACTAGCGGGATGAAGTGTTCGGCATATCCTTTGGCAGCGGAAGCGCGGGCTTCTTGATCGGCCATGTTTAAGTTTTCGATTCGGTCCCAGCCGGTTGTGTCGTTGTAGAATTTGTGAAAGTCTTTGATAAACTCTCCTGCGTTTTGATATTCCGGTTTTTCGATATTGCCGTAGTCTTTAACAGTTACCGCAGCGGCTGTATCAGCAGCAGTCTCTGTTACAGCAGGTTCGTTGTCTTCTTGTTTTTTCTCTTCTGTGTAATCTTTTTCTAAAAAGAACATGGTTCCGAACGCAATCGTAAGTCCGATCATACCGACTGCTGCCAAGCCTGCGAGTGTGATGCCGATGATTTTTAGCCATCGTTTCATTTTTTGACCACCTTGTCAGTTATTGATTTCGATTGCCCTCATTATGGCCAATTGATTCTATCTTCTATAAAATTATAACATTATTGGGTTGTATTTCCTACTAACATATGGAAATCGGATATAGTCAAACAGGACCATGCAGTCTTGAGGAAAATACTCCTAAATCGTTCTCAATAGAAAATACTTTGTGCTATAATGAGAACGTTAGTAATTCACTATAAAGGAGGTGAATTTTTGAAGAAAATTAAAAGTCTTGCCATCATAGGTTTGCTTATCACTTTACTTACTGTCCCTACTTCGGCGCTTGCAACATCAGGATATAACTACTCTCAGCAAAATTCGCTTGATTCGTTTCTAGACTCTCTTTTTTCTTTTTTCTTTGGCAACAACGATCATAATTATGATTCGGGCAATTATCAGACGAATACTTATCAAACCAATACCATTAAATATGACGGTAAATATTACTGGTGCTGGACGAAATTTTGGTGGGGATGGGGATGGAAGAAGTACAGCAAAAAAGATTGGGAAGATTACATTGAAAATCATATACCAAAAGAATCGTGGGATATTTGGAAAAAATGGTATTGCTGGTAGATTATTTTTATAAAATTGGCTGATTTACATAGTGGTCAGCACATCAAAAAAGAAAGCGCAGGGAATCATTCCTTCGCTTTCTCTACCTCTCATTCCGCTGCTCTAAGATCTGATCCATTTTCTCCTCCAGCCGTTTCGATCGTTTGCTTTGACTAGCCACCGCTTTTACAACAAGAAATCCTCCAACTACCAGGAATAAAACAAATGCAAACATGAAGATTTGAAAGATCACATCTCCTGTATTGAACATAAACGTCTCCCTCCTAAAATCTTGCTTATTTACATCAGTATACTGCATATTTTCTAGCTGAAAATGAAAAAGCGAGAGGAACACCCTCTCACTTCTTAATAAGTTGCGCTTTTCACTTCTGTTATTTGCAGCAAGTGTCTTTTTTCGTGATAGCCGATGAATTCAACCCATTGCTTTAAGGAAAGGTCGCCAAGGTGGGGATGCTTCATTGCTTGTTCGTTTAACATATGTTCTGGCGCTGTTTCTGCAAAGTTGATGAGTTCTCGGCGTGATTCTTCCAGTTTTGATAGAAGTGTTTCTTTTTGAAAAGGTCCATCTCCGGGCTTCAGGTTTTCAGGTGCAGGGAATTTCCGGGAACGGTCAATCACCAGTTCCAGCGGTTTTTCTGTTGCCTCCCGTTTTTCCCCTGACATGAGGACTTGTTTGATTCCTCCTATAATGACACGTTCCATTAAGTAGAGGTGTTGAAGGATTTGGGCTGGGCTCCATACGTCTTGAGAAGGTTTCTGATTGAGCTGCTCATCTGTCATGTTTTGTACTTCGTTTACTAATTCTGCGCGTACTGATTGTGAATGTACTAGCATCTTCATCGCTCCCTTCTTTTTTATTCTTTCAAAGTGGTTGATAATGTTCTCTTATTAGCTTTTACCTGTGATCTCTTGTGTTAAATGGTTTTTGACTTGTTCTCTAAGCTTATATTTTTGTATTTTACCGGATGCCGTCATCGGGTAATCTTTTACGAAATAATAATATTCAGGAATTTTATAGTGGGAAAGCTGTCCTTTGCAGAACGCTTTAATTTCTTCTGCTGTTAAGGTGACGCCTTCTTTTGGAACAATGCAGGCAGCTACTTTTTCACCGTATTTTTCATCTGGAACGCCAATAACTTGTACGTCCATGATCTCTTCATGGCGATATAGGAATTCTTCAATTTCGCGCGGATAGACGTTTTCGCCGCCTCGGATGATCATGTCTTTAAGGCGTCCGGTAATGATGACATAGCCATGCTCATCCATTGTGGCCAAGTCTCCGGTATGCAGCCAGCCCTCTTTATCAATCGCTTCCTCTGTTGCTTCAGGCATTTTGTAATAGCCTTTCATGACAAGGTAGCCTCTTGTGCAAAGTTCACCTTGAACACCAGGTGCTGCTTCTTCTCCTGTCAGCGGATCAATGATTTTCACCTCAACGTGAGGATGGGCTTTGCCAACGGTTTCTACCTTGCGTTCAATCGAGTCTGTCACTGTGGTTTGTGTGATGACAGGGGACGATTCAGTTTGGCCGTAAGCAATGGTTACCTCTGACATTCCCATTTCATTGATCACTTTTTTCATGACTTCAATCGGACAGGTTGATCCAGCCATGATTCCCGTTCTTAATGTGGATAGATCATAGTTTTTAAAGTTTGGAGAGTTCAGCTCGGCAATAAACATCGTCGGAACTCCGTGCAGTCCGGTGCATTTTTCTTTTTCGACTGTTTGGAGAACAAGGTCTGGATCGAACTCGATGATTGGAACCATCGCAGCCCCGACAGATACGCACGCCATAACTCCAAGTACGCATCCGAAGCAATGAAAGAACGGAACAGGGATGCATAATCGATCCTGATTGGTTAAATTCATAGAGCTTGCAACAAGGAAACCGTTGTTGACAATGTTATGGTGAGTCAGCATAACACCCTTAGGAAAACCTGTTGTGCCTGAGGTGTACTGCATATTGATGACCCCCTCAGGCGTTAAGAGTCTCTCTCTTTCAGCAAGCTCTTCATCTGTAATTTTTGATCCGTGATTCAACAGCTCATTCCAGGTGTACATCTCTTCGGGTGCATTCTGATTTCCTATGTAAATGAGGTTTTTTAAGTGGGGCAAAGCTTCAGTTTGTATGTATTTTTCTGCAGAAGCTAAATTCGTGATAGAGCGGACAATGTCGACATAGGATGTTCCTTTAAAGCCATCGATTAAAAAAAGAGTGGTGGAATCTGATTGCTTCAGCAAATACTCAAGTTCACTGCTTTGATAGCTAGTGTTGACAGTGACGAGCACAGCGCCTATGCGTGCTGATGCAAATTGCAGCAGGAGCCATTCTGGAACATTAGTAGCCCATATAGCCAGGTTTTCTCCCTTTTTCACGCCAAGACCCATTAACGCTTTTGCGAGCTTTGTTGTTTCCTCATAAAATTCATCATACGAAAAGCGGATGTTTTCCTTTGAATACACCACTGCATCCTGACTTCCGTATTTTGAAACCGTTTCTTTCAATAAGTTGCCGATTGTTACATTTTTTAATGGCTGCATAGGACCTCCCTGTACAAAAAGATTGGTTACGCTTTCATTATAAACTATTATTAGAAAATTTGAAAAACTATTATTCTCTAAAATATGCGGATGAAGTTGCAGTATAATAGAGAAGACACATATTTAGAAGGGGAACCATCATGAACAAAACTAATTTTTATCCATATCTTGCACTTGCCATTGGAGTCGCTGCGGTATCAACGTCTGCCATCTTCGTAAAATTGACCTCTGCACCTGCGCCGGTCATTGCTTTTTATCGCTTATTTTTCTCGACACTGATTGTTATGCCTCTTTTTTTGGCAAAATCATTGCCGCACTTAAAAACATTAACGAGAAAAGACTGGAGCTTTTCGATAGTAGCTGGTGTGCTGCTTGCGTTTCATTTTATTCTCTGGTTTGAATCGCTTAACTACACCTCTGTAGCGAGCTCTGTAGTCCTGGTTACACTGCAGCCATTGTTCGCATTTATAGGGACCTACTTCTTTTTCAAAGAAAAGGTTTCACTGCGGGCTATCCTCAGCGCATTGCTCGCCATCGCCGGCAGTGTTGTAATCAGCTGGGGAGATTTCCAGATCAGCGGACTTGCGTTGTTCGGAGACTTTCTTGCGCTTGCTGCCTGTGGCATGGTTACCGCTTATTTGCTTTTTGGCCAAGGGGTAAGAAAACGCCATACTCTGACACTTTATACATTTATCGTTTATGCAGTCAGCTCTGTTACGCTATTCTTGTACTGTGTTTTCTTAAACTATCCGCTCACCGGTTATCCAGGGCAGGATTGGCTCTACTTCCTGCTGCTTGCAATTGTTCCGACTTTGCTTGGTCACTCGCTGTTTAACTGGTCCTTGAAGTGGATTTCAACGAACGTGATTTCAGTCGCCATTTTATTTGAGCCAGTTGGATCAATTATTCTTGCTTATTATTTTCTGGAGGAAACGGTCATCCTGACACAAATGATAGGCGGTGCCATCATTATCGCAGGAGTGCTGCTCTTTCTTTTTGAAAAGAAAGAAGTTGCTGAGATTTCTAGTGAACAGGCATTATAAAAAAGTATAAAATTTTGCACAATGATTGCGAGCGGAATCGCCCAGCTCCTCGTCCAGAAAAAATCCGCTGGAAAAGTCAAAACCGGCTTTTCTGCCGGATTCTTTTTTGTCATGCCTGCGCTAAACGGGCATTGCGCTTTTCTACTGTTTCTCCATGATTTTCCGCTCTAGAGCTTTGTATGTGTAGTCTGTTTTCTTTATTAAAGCCTCCTCGAAGCTGCCTGTTTTCTTTGTTTCTTTCAGCAGATCCATAATGATTCCTTCCCCGAATTCATCTGTCAGAATCTGAACAGCATAGTAGCTTTGGGTATACACATCAGCGTTATCTTCCAATGCCTTCGTCCAGTTGGGAGAAATTTTTAATTTGTCAAAAGGAGTAATCTCTGTTAAAGGAATCTGCGGAACGTAGCCATTATAGCCCGCATATTCAGCCACACCTTCATTGAACCAGATCGGAATCTTTATGATGTCTATTTTTTCTTTTGCTAAAGCCTGATCAAAAAAGTAATGGGCATATTCATGGTAGAACGTCTGTACCATAAGCGGAGACGAGATATCAGCATCTTCTGGAATAATGACTCCCATTGTTTCTTTGATTGGATCATAAAACCCCAAGTAATCAACATAGTCTAAATCCTTAAGCGAGTCTGGGGATTCATTAAGCAAAATTAAGTCAATCGGTTTATCCTCAATCTCTCCAAACAAACGCTCGCTTATTTGCCGGGCTTCTTCAAATTCATTCTCTACAAGCTTTATATCCCTTTTTTGTTCTGGGGAATAAAAGACATTTAAATGATCAATCTCTTTCCTTTCAGCGGTTTTTTTATGCTCCGCATAAGGGTCAACTGGGAGATATGCATTAACCTGAAGTTCAAATTTTTCAAGGGGACCTAATGTCTGATCGTTGAAATGAGTGATCATCACATTCATAAGCCCTACAAAAAATAAAGAAATGAACAGACAGATGCTTGTGATCGACAAAAAAATCGAACCTGAAAGACCTTTTAAGAAAAGAAGATTCCTTTGTCTGCGATTGATAATTTGATAAATGGAATAGACAAACATAGCGATCAGCAAAATGGTAATAATGGCACCCGCAATAAAGCTGTCGCGAATATTTAAAAAGAGGAATAGACCGAAAAACATGCCGGTAAAAAGGATGATATATAAAATCGTTAAAAAAAGATGCAGAAGTATTTTCAAGTGTGAGCCTCCGAATGTTAAGTAGTCTTTTAAGATATTCTTCTTATTGAATAGAAAGTCCTTTTAAGAGTAGGAATTATATCGTTTCTGTCGAATTTTCATGTAGGAGAGTGAAAAATATGGAATATTCGATCAGGATAGCAGCACAAGAGGACGCGAAACAAATCGCGGTTGTTCATGTGGATAGCTGGAGAACGACGTATAAAGGAATTGTAGCGGAATCTTTTTTAGAAAAAATGACATATGAAAGCAGAGAAAGGCTCTGGGCTTCTGCAAGTCCAGATTCAGTAGTTGTTGCAGAAGATACAAATGGCAGGATTGTAGGGTTTGTCAGCTTCGGACCAGAACGGACGAAGGAATTTGATTTTGATGGAGAATTATATGCAATTTACCTTTTAAAAGAAGTACAGGGATCAGGCATCGGACGGAAGCTTGTGCTGGCTGCTGCAGAAGGGCTCATTAAGCAGAACCATCAATCTATGCTGCTATGGGTAATGAATACAAATCCTTCGAAAGGCTTTTACGAACGTTTTTTACCAGAAAAGGTGGCAGAAGATGTTTATACGATAGAAGGGGAGGATCATCAGGAAACAGCTTTAGGATGGAGGGATCTGCAGAAGCTTGCTGCTGTTTTAAAGGAAAAGGTCTGAATTCAAATTGAAAGAGGGATCACTGTGAAGAGTGCATTAATTCTTGGAGGAACTCAATTTTTCGGAAAACGGCTTGTTCAAAAACTGCTGGAACATGGCGTGGAAGTTACGATTGCAACAAGAGGCGTAACGCCCGATGACTTTGGTGATAAGGTCCTGCGCCTGATCATTGATCGCGAAAATAAAGAATCAATGCAGACTGCATTTCATGAAAAAGAGTGGGATGCCGTCTATGATCAATCCTGCTTTTCACCGCTTGAGGCTAAATCTTCATATGAAGAGCTGCATGGTAAAATAAAGCACTATATCTTTACATCTACAATGGCCGTTTATGAATTTGGGAGAGGGCGAACGGAAGAGGATTTTGATCCATTTTCGTATGAACCTTCTTTTAACGAGCGCAAGGACTATAAAGGTATGGCAGGATACCAGGAAGCAAAGCGCAGTGCGGAAGCTTATCT
This sequence comes from Bacillus sp. PAMC26568, assembly GCF_014235785.1. Classification (GTDB taxonomy): domain Bacteria; phylum Bacillota; class Bacilli; order Bacillales; family Bacillaceae; genus Bacillus_P. Next base: position 907,323 of record NZ_CP060137.1, read on the forward strand.
TTTTCAGAATGCTGATGTGCCGATTACTGCGGTAAGGCCAGCTTTAGTTATAGGAACCGATGATTATACCGAACGATTTTTATTTCATGTGAAAAAAGTGAAAAATGGGGAGCAGATTGGAATCAAAGAACCTGGCTATTTTTATAGCTATACGTCATCGGAGGACGCAGCAGGATTTCTGTATGCGGCTGGAAGAAACGCATTAACAGGTGCATACAATGTGGCTTTTGAAAAAAGTCTCTCATTAAATCAATTGCTTGGCAAAATCGAAGAAGCAGTCGGGAAAAATGTGATTTTGACACAAGAGATTACGAAGGAAAATGCTTCACCTTATGGATTGCCTGGTGATTGGACGCTCGATGTGTCAAAGGCTGCTGAAGCAGGATACTCTTTTCAGGAATTGGATCCGTATGTAAATCGTTTAATAGAAGTAATGAAAAAAGAAACGTGACTGTGTCGCGTTTCTTTATTTTAATGAGGCAGAATCTGCTGATGAAACATCGTAGCAAAGTAAGCGAAAACAAATCCGAGCGGAAATGAAAAAATCACAGACCAGCCGTTGACAGGACCGTCTTCATTGCTAATTCTGATCGCTTCAATATAACCGTAAATAAAGTGAATGAGCGACAATAAAAGTGTAACTAGCATTAATAAGTAGGATAGATTCATAATATGTCCTCCATAAGTGAACTCTACTACTCCTATTACATGCTGGAAAATGAGAGATTATGATAAAAAACACCGAAAAAGAACGGTGTATTAAAATAGAATCTATTTTCTTTTTAAAATTAATGATTTAGAAGTAGTCAGCATGAGTACAAGTATAATGGAACAAATAATAAAAGTAGGAACCATGTAAGAAGCATTATAAGCCGCAGAGTAGATGAGCACAGGCTTATCTCCGGCAAATTCGGCAAAGAAAACTGCTCCAGCTATTGTATGAGCTGCGAATCTCAGCAAGCTTCCGAGAAAGGCCGCTGCTGCAACATATGCAATCAAGCGTCCTTTGTTAAGAGGATTGATTGCGTTCTGCACTTGTTTATAAAATATGCCGCCGGCACCCACAACTGTAAATGCAACAAAGTAGTCAAGGAAACCTTGTACAGGGTGAACGATTGTCGTATAGCCCATAATTGTCTGAAGGAGTCCGAGTAAGAATCCTGTCAGCAATCCGCCTTTTATTCCATGACGGAAACCCATAATCAAGACAGGAACCATCGCAAGCGAAATGGATCCGCCCTGCGGCATTTTGCCAATGTAGCTTGTTAGTAAATCAAGCAAAAATGCAATTGCACCAAGGATAGCAGCCTCTACTAAAAAGACAAGCCGCGTATTTGTTTGCATCATGTATACCCCTTTTCCAGCATCTGACCGGGGCTATTTTTTCCATAATAAAAAGCAATGCGGGGAATGTCGGATGGTTTCCACGCACTGCTTTGGTTGGGTTATCACTTGAATCCATCGCCACATCCCTACGTCAGCTCTAACTAAACAGGTTCTATGGGTCTGAACAATACGTTCACTCTCAGCCGAATGGCTCCCCAAGTGGTCAAATGCAATATATGATTTAGAGACTACTATACAGGATGTTGCAAAATTCGACAAGGATAAATTCATATTTTTTTCAGAAAATAATGGAAATGCTAATCCGCCATCTTTACAAGCTTGTTAAATGTTGCTATAGTCACAATGAATCGAATATATGCAGGGGAGCTGAGTGAACTTGGCTGAGAGGATACTGATTCTTGTATCGACCCTTTAACCTGATCTGGGTAATGCCAGCGGAGGGATTGAGGAAAAAGCGTTATTTTTCCAGAACTTTGCGAATGCGTTAAGGCTGCCCTAGTGGCAGCCTTTTTTGTCGTTAGATCAGTAATTCATATATTAGAAGATAAAAGAGGGGGATAACAAATGGCCAGTGTAAATCTAGCATTTCAAGTGCTGCCTAAATCATCACGAGGCAATACATATGAGATTGTAGACAAAGCGATTGAAGTGGTTCAGCAGTCAGGTGTCAAATACGAGGTTGGCGCAATGGAGACTGTGATGGAAGGGGAGCTTGATGAACTGATTGAAATCGTGAAGAAAGCGCAGGATGCCTGCATTTCAGCTGGTGCTACAGAGGTGATGACACATATGAAGATCCATTACCGTCCAAATGAAGGAGTCACGATGGATGAAAAACTTAAAAAATACCGTGATTAAATCTGTTTCTGGAGTGGCACTGCCGGGATTTGTGCTGCTGGCATTCCTTTTTTTGTGGGAAATTGCTGTTATCGTCACAAAGATAGAAAAGTGGATCCTGCCGCGCCCTTCAGCTATTTTTATGACGCTCGCAGAGATGAGAGGAACGATAGCAGGGCATACCATGCAGACGATGACAGAAGCGGTGCTCGGTTTGCTTATAGCTATAACGGCAGGCGTACTGATTGCTATTTTAATAGACGCATCTGACTTGGTGCGAAAATCAATTGAACCGCTGCTTGTTCTTTCGCAAACTATACCAATTATTGCGCTGGCTCCGTTGCTTATTATTTGGTTTGGTTTCGGAATTTTTCCTAAAGTGATTGTCGTAGCACTTGTCTGTTTCTTTCCGATAGCCATTAATCTTTCTGACGGTTTCCGTTTAGTCGACAGGGATATGGTAAAGCTCATGAAAACACTTGGAGCGAGCCGCAGACAAATGTTTTTGAAATTAAAGCTTCCAGCTGCAACACCTTTCTTTTTTTCTGGGTTAAAAATAGCGGGAACATACAGTGTCATGGGAGCGGTTATCGGAGAATGGCTGGGTGCGAGTCAGGGTCTTGGCATTCTTTTAACGCGATCTTCCCAGTCCTTTTTAACAGAAAAAGTATTTGCAACAATCATATTAATTGTAGGACTAAGTTTAATCATATTCGCAATCATTGAATTACTGGCAAGAGTCATGATGCCATGGAAATATAAACAGGATAAGTATTCTAATTAGCACGGGGGAAGAAAAAATGAAGAAACTTGTATTCACTCTATTTAGCTTAATGTTCATCATTTCAGGGTGCAGCTCTGCGGAAAATACATCTAAAGATGAATTGAAAAAAGTGAAAATCATGCTTGATTGGTTTCCTAACACAAATCACACAGGTATTTATGCAGCAAAAGAGAAAGGCTTCTATGAAGAAGAAGGTCTTGATGTCGAAATCGTAGAACCAGGCGAGGGAGTCAGTGCCGATCAAATCGTTGCTGCGGGGGAAGCTGATTTCGCCATCAGCTACCAGGAGAATATTACACACGCTAGATCAACAGGTGTTCCAATTGTGTCGATAGCTGCAATCATTCAGGAAAATACATCTGCATTCGCTTCTTTAAAAGAAGAAAACATAATGTCTCCAAAAGATTTTGAAGGAAAAAGATATGGAGGATGGGGTTCCCCAACAGAAGAAGCTGTTATCAAAGCTGTGATGGATAAATCAGATGCTGATTTTGAAAAAGTGGATTATATCACGCTTGGTGCAACAGACTTCTTTAAATCGATCGGACGCGATACAGATTTCCAATGGATATTTCAGGGCTGGGATGGTATTGAAGCCGAACGGCAGGGAATCGAATTAAATTACATTTATTTAAAAGATCTTGATCCAGCTTTAAACTATTACACACCAGTTATTGCGACAAGCGAATCGAAAATCGCAAAAGAAAAGGAAACGGTCCAATCCTTCATGACAGCAACTTCAAAAGGTTATCAATTTGCGATTGAAGAACCAGAGGAAGCAGCGGAAATCCTGATTACAAATGTGCCTGAGATTAATGCTGAATTAGTAAAGAAAAGCCAAGTATGGCTCAGCGATAAATATCAGGGAGATGCTAAGCAATGGGGTGTACAAGAAGAAGAAGTCTGGAAAAGATATGCTGATTGGATGCATGAGCGAAAACTGATTGAAGAGAACATTACCCCGAGTGAAGCTTTTACAAATGAGTTTCTCCCTGAAGATAAGGAATAACAGGATGCTTATTCTTTCTCAACTCAGCAAAACTTATTCAGATAATCTGAAAGTTGTGCTTCCGACAGACCTGACTGTTAGAAAAGGGGAATTCGTAAGCATTATTGGTCCAAGCGGCTGCGGTAAAAGCACGCTATTAGACATTATTGCAGGAATTAATAAACCTTCCGGAGGATCAGTGCATTATAACGGAGAAGACATTACAAATAAAACAGGTCTTGTCGGCTATATGCCCCAAAGTGATGTTTTATTTCCATGGAGAACTGTTTTGGATAATGTTATTCTTCCATTAGAGGTACAAGGGAACGGTAAAGCGGATGCGCGTGAAAAAGCACGCGGCCTCTTCCTTAAGTTCGGCCTTGCTGGGTTTGAAGATCATTATCCTTTTATGCTATCTGGCGGTATGAGACAGAGGGCTAATTTTCTTAGGGCTTTTTTGAATAATAAAGAACTCCTCTTATTAGATGAACCGTTTGGCAAGCTGGATGCAATGACCCGGCTTGAGCTGCAAAAGTGGTTTATTCGCATCTGCGAGGAAACGGAGCAGACAGTTGTTTTCATTACTCATGATATAGATGAAGCGATTTTTCTGTCTGATAAGATCTATATTTTTTCACCAAGGCCGGGACGTATTATAGAAGTAGTTAATGTTGAATTTAGCCGGCCGCGCTCAGATGAGCTTTTTACATCATCTGAATTTGCTTTACTTAAACGGAATTTACTTGATGTTCTTCATACTTAATCTATATAAAATGACGTGCTGGATTTCAGATGAATTCAGCACGTTTTTCTTGTTCAAAATGTTTTTTAATAAAATATGAAAAAAGCTATTGCAAAGGGCATTTCAGCGTGGTATATTATTATTCGTTGCCGCGAAAAAGCAACACAGCCTGAAAAAAGAAAAGTGAAAATAACGCTTGACTTTAAAACGGCGATTTGTTATATTAATAAAGCTTCGCTTGAAGCAAATGATCTTTGAAAACTAAACAAAACCAAAAGCGTACCAAACGTTTTAAATTTTTGAAGTCAGCAACAAATTGAGTCACAAATTTTCTTCGGAGAGTTTGATCCTGGCTCAGGACGAACGCTGGCGGCGTGCCTAATACATGCAAGTCGAGCGGACTTGATGGAGCTTGCTCCATCAAGTTAGCGGCGGACGGGTGAGTAACACGTGGGCAACCTGCCTGTAAGACTGGGATAACTCCGGGAAACCGGAGCTAATACCGGATAGTATCTTGAACCGCATGGTTCAAGTTGGAAAGACGGTTTCGGCTGTCACTTACAGATGGGCCCGCGGCGCATTAGCTAGTTGGTGAGGTAATGGCTCACCAAGGCAACGATGCGTAGCCGACCTGAGAGGGTGATCGGCCACACTGGGACTGAGACACGGCCCAGACTCCTACGGGAGGCAGCAGTAGGGAATCTTCCGCAATGGACGAAAGTCTGACGGAGCAACGCCGCGTGAGTGATGAAGGTTTTCGGATCGTAAAACTCTGTTGTTAGGGAAGAACAAGTGCGAGAGTAACTGCTCGCACCTTGACGGTACCTAACCAGAAAGCCACGGCTAACTACGTGCCAGCAGCCGCGGTAATACGTAGGTGGCAAGCGTTGTCCGGAATTATTGGGCGTAAAGCGCGCGCAGGCGGTTTCTTAAGTCTGATGTGAAAGCCCCCGGCTCAACCGGGGAGGGTCATTGGAAACTGGGAAACTTGAGTGCAGAAGAGGAGAGTGGAATTCCACGTGTAGCGGTGAAATGCGTAGAGATGTGGAGGAACACCAGTGGCGAAGGCGACTCTCTGGTCTGTAACTGACGCTGAGGCGCGAAAGCGTGGGGAGCGAACAGGATTAGATACCCTGGTAGTCCACGCCGTAAACGATGAGTGCTAAGTGTTAGAGGGTTTCCGCCCTTTAGTGCTGCAGCTAACGCATTAAGCACTCCGCCTGGGGAGTACGGTCGCAAGACTGAAACTCAAAGGAATTGACGGGGGCCCGCACAAGCGGTGGAGCATGTGGTTTAATTCGAAGCAACGCGAAGAACCTTACCAGGTCTTGACATCCTTTGCCACTTCTAGAGATAGAAGGTTCCCCTTCGGGGGACAAAGTGACAGGTGGTGCATGGTTGTCGTCAGCTCGTGTCGTGAGATGTTGGGTTAAGTCCCGCAACGAGCGCAACCCTTGATCTTAGTTGCCAGCATTCAGTTGGGCACTCTAAGGTGACTGCCGGTGACAAACCGGAGGAAGGTGGGGATGACGTCAAATCATCATGCCCCTTATGACCTGGGCTACACACGTGCTACAATGGATGGTACAAAGGGCTGCGAAACCGCGAGGTTTAGCCAATCCCATAAAACCATTCTCAGTTCGGATTGCAGGCTGCAACTCGCCTGCATGAAGCTGGAATCGCTAGTAATCGCGGATCAGCATGCCGCGGTGAATACGTTCCCGGGCCTTGTACACACCGCCCGTCACACCACGAGAGTTTGCAACACCCGAAGTCGGTGGGGTAACCGCAAGGAGCCAGCCGCCTAAGGTGGGGTAGATGATTGGGGTGAAGTCGTAACAAGGTAGCCGTATCGGAAGGTGCGGCTGGATCACCTCCTTTCTAAGGAAGATATATGAGGGCGCTTTTGGTTTTTGTTTAGTTTTGAGAGATCACTCTCTCTTATAGAAGACAAATCTTCTGATTTGTCGGTTGTTCTTTGAAAACTAGATAACGTAATTGATAACAAGTAATTCACTGAGATTTACGCTTACCATAATTAGTGATTTTCTAGACATTTATGTCTAAACAAACAACGAAAATGAGGAACGCTCTGATTCGTCAGATGCGATGATCCATTTTAGGTTAAGTTATGAAGGGCGCACGGTGGATGCCTTGGCACTAGGAGCCGATGAAGGACGGGACTAACACCGATATGCTTTGGGGAGCTGTAAGTAAGCTTTGATCCAGAGATTTCCGAATGGGGAAACCCACTGTTCGTAATGGAACAGTATCTTTATCTGAATACATAGGATAAAGAAGGCAGACCCGGGGAACTGAAACATCTAAGTACCCGGAGGAAGAGAAAGCAAACGCGATTTCCCAAGTAGCGGCGAGCGAAACGGAATTAGCCCAAACCAAGAGGCTTGCCTCTTGGGGTTGTAGGACACTCTATACGGAGTTACAAAGGAACGGGGTAGATGAAGCGACCTGGAAAGGTCCGTCAGAGAAGGTAAAAACCCTGTAGTCGAAACTTCGTTCCCTCCAGAGTGGATCCTGAGTACGGCGGGACACGAGAAATCCCGTCGGAAGCAGGGAGGACCATCTCCCAAGGCTAAATACTCCCTAGTGACCGATAGTGAACCAGTACCGTGAGGGAAAGGTGAAAAGCACCCCGGAAGGGGAGTGAAAAGATCCTGAAACCGTGTGCTTACAAGTAGTCAGAGCCCGTTAATGGGTGATGGCGTGCCTTTTGTAGAATGAACCGGCGAGTTACGATCCCGTGCAAGGTTAAGTTGATAAGACGGAGCCGCAGCGAAAGCGAGTCTGAATAGGGCGATTTGAGTACGTGGTCGTAGACCCGAAACCAGGTGATCTACCCATGTCCAGGGTGAAGTTCAGGTAACACTGAATGGAGGCCCGAACCCACGCACGTTGAAAAGTGCGGGGATGAGGTGTGGGTAGCGGAGAAATTCCAATCGAACCTGGAGATAGCTGGTTCTCTCCGAAATAGCTTTAGGGCTAGCCTCAAGTATGAGAGTCTTGGAGGTAGAGCACTGATTGGACTAGGGGCCCTCATCGGGTTACCGAATTCAGTCAAACTCCGAATGCCAAAGACTTGCTCCTTGGGAGTCAGACTGCGAGTGATAAGATCCGTAGTCAAGAGGGAAACAGCCCAGACCACCAGCTAAGGTCCCAAAGTATACGTTAAGTGGAAAAGGATGTGGAGTTGCTTAGACAACCAGGATGTTGGCTTAGAAGCAGCCACCATTTAAAGAGTGCGTAATAGCTCACTGGTCGAGTGACTCTGCGCCGAAAATGTACCGGGGCTAAACGTATCACCGAAGCTGTGGACTGTTCTTACGAACAGTGGTAGGAGAGCGTTCTAAGGGCGTTGAAGCTAGACCGTAAGGACTGGTGGAGCGCTTAGAAGTGAGAATGCCGGTATGAGTAGCGAAAGAGGGGTGAGAATCCCCTCCACCGAATGCCTAAGGTTTCCTGAGGAAGGCTCGTCCGCTCAGGGTTAGTCGGGACCTAAGCCGAGGCCGAAAGGCGTAGGCGATGGACAACAGGTTGATATTCCTGTACCACCTCCTCACCATTTGAGCAATGGGGGGACGCAGGAGGATAGGGCAAGCGCGCTGTTGGATATGCGCGTCCAAGCAGTTAGGCTGAGAAGCAGGCAAATCCGCTTCTCATATAAGGCTGAGCTGTGATGGCGAGGGAAATTTAGTACCGAAGTTCCTGATTCCACACTGCCAAGAAAAGCCTCTAGCGAGGTGAGAGGTGCCCGTACCGCAAACCGACACAGGTAGGCGAGGAGAGAATCCTAAGGTGAGCGAGAGAACTCTCGTTAAGGAACTCGGCAAAATGACCCCGTAACTTCGGGAGAAGGGGTGCTTTTTAGGGTTCATAGCCCTGAAAAGCCGCAGTGAATAGGCCCAGGCGACTGTTTAGCAAAAACACAGGTCTCTGCGAAGCCGCAAGGCGAAGTATAGGGGCTGACGCCTGCCCGGTGCTGGAAGGTTAAGAGGAGAGGTTAGCGCAAGCGAAGCTTTGAATTGAAGCCCCAGTAAACGGCGGCCGTAACTATAACGGTCCTAAGGTAGCGAAATTCCTTGTCGGGTAAGTTCCGACCCGCACGAAAGGCGTAACGATCTGGGCACTGTCTCAACGAGAGACTCGGTGAAATTATAGTACCTGTGAAGATGCAGGTTACCCGCGACAGGACGGAAAGACCCCGTGGAGCTTTACTGTAGCCTGATATTGAATTTTGGTACAGCTTGTACAGGATAGGTAGGAGCCTTGGAAGCCGGAGCGCCAGCTTCGGTGGAGGCATTGGTGGGATACTACCCTTGCTGTATTGAAATTCTAACCCACAGCCCTGATCGGGCTGGGAGACAGTGTCAGGTGGGCAGTTTGACTGGGGCGGTCGCCTCCTAAAATGTAACGGAGGCGCCCAAAGGTTCCCTCAGAATGGTTGGAAATCATTCGCAGAGTGTAAAGGCACAAGGGAGCTTGACTGCGAGACCTACAAGTCGAGCAGGGACGAAAGTCGGGCTTAGTGATCCGGTGGTTCCGCATGGAAGGGCCATCGCTCAACGGATAAAAGCTACCCCGGGGATAACAGGCTTATCTCCCCCAAGAGTCCACATCGACGGGGAGGTTTGGCACCTCGATGTCGGCTCATCGCATCCTGGGGCTGTAGTCGGTCCCAAGGGTTGGGCTGTTCGCCCATTAAAGCGGTACGCGAGCTGGGTTCAGAACGTCGTGAGACAGTTCGGTCCCTATCCGTCGTGGGCGCAGGAAATTTGAGAGGAGCTGTCCTTAGTACGAGAGGACCGGGATGGACGCACCGCTGGTGTACCAGTTGTCTTGCCAAAGGCATCGCTGGGTAGCTATGTGCGGAAGGGATAAGTGCTGAAAGCATCTAAGCATGAAGCCCCCCTCAAGATGAGATTTCCCATCACGCAAGTGAGTAAGAACCCTGAAAGATGATCAGGTTGATAGGTCTGAGGTGGAAGCGCGGTGACGCGTGGAGCTGACAGATACTAATCGTTCGAGGACTTAACCACAGTCTAATAAAGTGTAATATCAAGTGAATCTTGTTATCAAACGTTATTTAGTTTTGAAAGAATAACTTCTTTCAAAAAAATACTTGAAATCTTCCGATTTCATAGTATAATAATTTTTGTCACTATGTCTGGTGATGATGGCAAAGAGGTCACACCCGTTCCCATGCCGAACACGGAAGTTAAGCTCTTTAGCGCCGATGGTAGTTGGGGGTTTCCCCCTGTGAGAGTAGGACGTTGCCAGGCTATGACAAAAATATTCAAGCGGAGGATTAGCTCAGCTGGGAGAGCATCTGCCTTACAAGCAGAGGGTCGGCGGTTCGAGCCCGTCATCCTCCACCATTTATTTTTATCGCTATTTATATGCCGGTGTAGCTCAATTGGTAGAGCAACTGACTTGTAATCAGTAGGTTGGGGGTTCAAGTCCTCTTGCCGGCACCATTCGGTCTAATCCGAATCCGTTTTCTAACTATGTGCCATTAGCTCAGTCGGTAGAGCACGACCGAATAAGCTGCGAAGCTTTACATCAGCACACAAACCGAGCTGCTACTTGCTTTAGCTTCCTGAGGTTTGGGTGTCATGTAAACTAAAGAGTGTTTTCTAACTATGTGCCATTAGCTCAGTCGGTAGAGCATCTGACTTTTAATCAGAGGGTCGAAGGTTCGAGTCCTTCATGGCACACCATTTTCACTTAATATATGCGGGTGTGGCGGAATTGGCAGACGCGCTAGACTTAGGATCTAGTGTCTTTGACGTGGGGGTTCGAGTCCCTTCACCCGCATCATATTTGCGGAAGTAGTTCAGTGGTAGAACACCACCTTGCCAAGGTGGGGGTCGCGGGTTCGAATCCCGTCTTCCGCTCTTAATAACGCCGGGGTGGCGGAACTGGCAGACGCACAGGACTTAAAATCCTGCGGTAGGTGACTACCGTACCGGTTCGATTCCGGTCCTCGGCACCACTTGTTTCATATTGCGCCCGTAGCTCAATTGGATAGAGCGTTTGACTACGGATCAAAAGGTTATGGGTTCGACTCCTATCGGGCGCGCCATATAACGGGAAGTAGCTCAGCTTGGTAGAGCACTTGGTTTGGGACCAAGGGGTCGCAGGTTCGAATCCTGTCTTCCCGACCATGAATATTTTATTGGGGCCTTAGCTCAGCTGGGAGAGCGCCTGCCTTGCACGCAGGAGGTCAGCGGTTCGATCCCGCTAGGCTCCACCAATTAAATGAATAGAATTAATTGACTTTGTTCCTGGGGCGGTGTAGCTCAGCTGGCTAGAGCGTACGGTTCATACCCGTGAGGTCGTGGGTTCGACTCCCTCCGCCGCTACCAAAAAAGGACCTTTAGCTCAGTTGGTTAGAGCAGACGGCTCATAACCGTCCGGTCGTAGGTTCGAGTCCTACAAGGTCCACCATTCTACTTTTTCTTTCGGAGGTATACCCAAGTCCGGCTGAAGGGATCGGTCTTGAAAACCGACAGGGGAGTCAAATCCCGCGGGGGTTCGAATCCCTCTACCTCCTCCATTTTCATTAAAAAAGTTTTGAGTACATATTTAGAACTTAATTACTTATTACTTTTGATGGATTGAAAAGAATTTAATTTATTACTATCGCGGGGTGGAGCACGATCGAATAAGCTTCTTCGAAAACACTTCAGCGTACCGATTGAGCCGCATCTTGGCTAAGCTTTCTGAAATCGGGACGGGGAACGCGAACAACGAGCATCGAAAACAGTTTAATTTATTACTATCGCGGGGTGGAGCAGTCTGGTAGCTCGTCGGGCTCATAACCCGAAGGTCGCAGGTTCAAATCCTGTCCCCGCAACCAAATGGTCCCGTGGTGTAGCGGTTAACATGCCTGCCTGTCACGCAGGAGATCGCCGGTTCGATCCCGGTCGGGACCGCCATTTGTTTTTTTATCAATACAATTAACATATATATAATGGCTCGGTAGCTCAGTCGGTAGAGCACGATTGAATAAGCTCCAAAGCATAAGCATCAGCGCACAAATTGAGCCGCGTCTTGGCTAAGCTTTCTGAGATTTGGGCGAAGGTACCAAGAATTAAATAATATTGTACTACTTACTTTCAAATGGCTCGGTAGCTCAGTCGGTAGAGCAAAGGACTGAAAATCCTTGTGTCGGCGGTTCGATTCCGTCCCGAGCCACCATTACTTTTAACTTGTTTCAAATGAGTTTCGAACGTAAAAGCTAAAATAATATTATAGTGGCGGTTGTGGCGAAGTGGTTAACGCACCAGATTGTGGCTCTGGCATTCGTGGGTTCGATTCCCATCAGTCGCCCCATTTTTATATTTCATCGCGGGTGTAGTTTAATGGTAAAACTCTAGCCTTCCAAGCTAATGTCGTGGGTTCGATTCCCATCACCCGCTCCATAATGGGCCTGTAGCTCAGCTGGTTAGAGCGCACGCCTGATAAGCGTGAGGTCGATGGTTCGAGTCCATTCAGGCCCACCATTCCTGTTTTGGAGAAACGATGAATGAAAATTATTCCGCAGTAGCTCAGTGGTAGAGCTATCGGCTGTTAACCGATCGGTCGTAGGTTCGAGTCCTACCTGCGGAGCCATTTTTTTCTGGGGAAGTACTCAAGTGGCTGAAGAGGCGCCCCTGCTAAGGGTGTAGGTCGTGTAAGCGGCGCGAGGGTTCAAATCCCTCCTTCTCCGCCAGAAAGCCTTGCTTTTTGGCCCGTTGGTCAAGCGGTTAAGACACCGCCCTTTCACGGCGGTAACACGGGTTCGAATCCCGTACGGGTCATACTAAAAAGAGTGCTGCATCATGCAGCACTCTTTTTTTGTCATTCATTCTAGAGGTTCTTCACAAAACTAGGTGATTTATTTCATTCCTTAGATTTGTACTAGTAGCAGTAAGAAAGGGTTAAAGGATTTTCATCATAAGTTGAGATCTGTTTAAAGGATTCAATCTACGCGGCTGCACGGATGGTGCGAGCGGATAGTAACAGTCGCTTTTAGGATAGTAATTCTAGAAAGCACATACTAAGGGATGAAACGTGTACGAATGTAAGTGTTTTTTATAGAATAGACAGACAAAATAGACAAGTGAGGCTAAAAACAGGCCATTTCGGTTTTGATTTCAGGGGCCAGGTATAGAATTTAATTCATTTTGTTTTAAATTAAAATTATCCGGAAACCATGTTTTACTCTCCGAAATAGGTGTCTTATCATCTTTCGGCTTTAATTGCGTACTTAATTACAAATGGAACAACATTTCATATTAGAACAAACAATCTTATATACTTGATTTTTCTCAGGACTTTCATTTATCGAGGATTCGGCAAACATCAGAAAATAAGAAAAGCAGATCATAATCTAATATGTGATTTCACCATTTCAAAGATTATACTAGCATTGTCAATGATAAAATGGTTGGTTTAGATAATACGTGCCAAAATCATAGTTAAGAGGGATATAAACAAAACTTTGAAATTCTCAATGTGCCTCACTAAATCATGTGAAAACTTAAAAGGAATTGAAGTTCTCACCATCGAATCATTATAAGAACATCTTAATTCAGTTTTCCCTCCAAGCAAAATTTCATCTATTGCACCTCTTTTATTTTTCTCAGCATTCACGTCTTAGAATCCGGTCAATCCATCCTTAGACATATCCGAAATTATCCAGAGACAGACCTCATCTAAAATAAACGAACTGCAGAAAATGCTCCATAATAATTACTAACAATCAATCATCCTCTCGTTTTAAAAAAAATTATAAATAATATAAATTTCCAGGTTTCATTTTCTTAAATTAATGGTAAAGGTAATGTAATTAAAGCTAAACTAGATTCTTCGTGGTATTCGTGAATTTTTTCCAACATACTATTCGACAAATTAACATGCATTTGTCGAAATAAGTGTTTTTTTAAAATAACTTTTGCGCAGTGAGGTATTTTCATTTTCTTCAATTATATCCAGTATTTTCTCGTATATTTCGAAATTTTTAGTATAATTGCCTGATACCAATTCCGTTAAATTCTCCTATTCATATGTTTTTTTTATTCTCTAAATTCGACAAGTATAATTTCCTGAAAAATGAATAATGATTCATGTAAATTCGTGTCAATAAGTAGAAGCGCTTTCAAAAAAGGTAATTCTTCCTTCTGCTTGAATATAGAATTAAGATTATTTTATGTAGAAAGGGTGATGATGAATGAATCTGGCTACGCCAACTGATTTTGAGATACATCTTTTCCATGAGGGGAATTTGTTTAAGGCTCATGACTTGTTTGGTGCACATAGCAGTGTACGGAATGGTGTTTGCGGCACTGTGTTCACAGTTTGGGCTCCGCATGCGCTGGAGGTTCGGGTTACGGGTGATTTTAATAACTGGGATGGTTCGGATCATCATTTGGAAAGAGTGAACAATGAAGGAATTTGGTCTGCTTTTATTCAAAATTTGAAAGAAGGAGACTTGTATAAATACGAGATTATTACAAGAAAAAATGAAAAAATTTTAAAATCAGATCCATTTGCTTTTTTTTCTGAAGTTAAACCAAATACTGCTTCGATTGTATATGATTTGGCAGGGTATGAGTGGAACGATCAGAAGTGGCAAAAGAAGAAGCGTCAAAAAGAAATTTATGAGCGTCCGATGTTTATCTATGAGCTGAATATTTGTTCATGGAAAAAGAAAGAGGACGGCAGTGTTTATACATATTTGGAGCTTGCGGATGAATTGATCCCATATATACTTGAGCATGGTTTTACCCATATCGAGCTGCTGCCTATCATTGAACATCCTTATGATCGTTCATGGGGCTATCAGGGAACAGGGTATTATTCTGCAACAAGCCGTTATGGAACGCCGCATGACTTAATGAAATTTATTGACCTTTGTCATCAAAGCGAAATTGGGGTCATTATGGACTGGGTACCTGGCCATTTTTGCAAAGATGCCCATGGACTCTATAATTTTGACGGTGAGCCGACGTTTGAATATGAACGTTATGAAGATCGGGAAAATGAAGTTTGGGGAACTGCCAATTTCGATTTAGGCAAACCTGAGGTTCAGAGTTTCTTAATTTCAAATGCTTTGTTTTGGCTTGAAAAATATCATATTGACGGTTTTAGAGTAGACGCTGTAGCTAATATGATTTATTGGCAGAATACAAATGAGCTTCACGAAAATCCATTTGCTGCCGATTTTTTGAGGAAATTGAATGAAAATGTTTTTGCTTATGATCCTGCAGTATTAATGATCGCAGAGGATTCAACAGATTATCCGCTTGTTACGTCCCCTACCTCTGATGGAGGGCTTGGATTTAATTATAAATGGAACATGGGCTGGATGAACGATATTTTAAAGTATATGGAAGCGTCTCCAGAGGAACGGAAACACCTGCATCATAAGGTTTCATTTTCTTTGATCTATGCGTTTACAGAGAATTTCATCCTGCCTCTGTCACATGATGAAGTAGTTCATGGCAAGCGCTCATTATTAAATAAGATGCCGGGTGATTACTGGCAAAAGTTTGCACAATATCGCTTATTGCTCGGATATATGCTGACTCATCCAGGCAAGAAGCTGCTTTTTATGGGCGGGGAATTTGCCCAGTTTGATGAGTGGAAAGACCTTGAGCAGCTTGATTGGGTGCTGGATGAATTTGAAATGCATCAAAAAGCGAGAGTGTATGTGAAGGAAATGCTTGCAATCTATAAGAAGCAGCGCCCGCTGTATCAGCAAGATCATTCACACAAAGGGTTTGAATGGATCGATGTGAACAACTCCGATCAAAGCATTTTTTCTTTTATCAGAAAGGGAGCTAATCCAAACGAACAGCTTGTTGTTGTCTGCAACTTTACACCTCAAACCTACCATGATTATAAAGTCGGTGTTCTGATTGATACGAAATACATCGAGATCCTAAACAGTGATGATACGTTATTTGGAGGATCTGGCCAGGTTAACAAAAAAGATCTTAAAGCACAAGAAGGCGTATTTCACGATAAGCCTTATCACATATCTATGACAATTCCGCCATATGGAATTTCCATTTTACGCGCAGTTAAAAAACGAGAGGAGACAATCAACGATGGTGAAAAAAAAGTGCGTCGCAATGTTATTGGCAGGAGGAAAGGGTAGTCGTTTAAGTTCTTTAACGCAAAACTTGGCAAAGCCGGCTGTGCCATTCGGAGGAAAGTACCGGATCATTGATTTTACATTAAGCAACTGCTGTAACTCTGGTATGGATACAGTAGGTGTTCTTACACAGTATCAGCCGCTTGTTCTGAATTCTTATATCGGGATCGGCAGTGCTTGGGACCTCGACCGAAAAAATGGGGGAGTCACTGTACTGCCTCCATATGCTGAATCATCAGAAGTGAAATGGTATAAAGGAACAGCAAGTGCCATTTATCAAAATCTTAATTATCTGAAGCAGTATGATCCTGAATATGTGCTGATCTTATCAGGTGATCATATTTATAAAATGGATTATTCAGCAATGCTGGATTACCATGTTGAAAAAGATGCGGATGTTTCAATTTCTGTTAAAGAAGTCCCTTGGGAAGAAGCTAGCCGATTCGGTATTTTGAATACAAATTCAAATCTTGAAGTCATTGAGTTTGATGAAAAGCCTCAAAATCCTAAAAACAACCTGGCTTCCATGGGGATTTATATTTTCAAATGGTCAATTTTGAAAGAGTTTTTAGAAATGGATGAACGGAGCCCATACTCAAGCCATGATTTTGGAAAAGATGTTCTCCCACTGCTTCTAGATGAAAAGAAAAAACTTGTGGCTTATCCATTTAAAGGCTACTGGAAAGATGTAGGAACGGTTAAAAGTCTTTGGGAAGCGAATATGGACCTATTAAATGAAATACCAGAGCTGGACCTCTTTGATAATAGCTGGAGAATCTATACTGTAAATCCAAATCAGCCGCCGCAGTATTTATCTGAGGGCGCAGAGGTAACAGAGTCTCTCGTCAATGAGGGATGTGTGATTTATGGCACGATTCATCATTCCGTTTTATTCCAGGGAGTTACAGTTGGACAGCATTCATTCGTGAAAAATACAGTTGTCATGCCTGACGCAGTAATTGGCAACAATGTATATATCGAAAATGCGATTGTTCCCTCTGGTTTAGTCGTGCCGGATGGCATGGTCATTCGTTCGGATAAAGATATCGAGGAAGTCATCCTAGTAACGGAAGAGCTAGTTGAGCAAACGGCAGAAGCCTGATTTAGTTTGAAGATGTGCGGTCATCAAAGAATCAATTTTAATTTCCGATAAAAAACTATTTCGAGAGGTGGATCAGCAATGAATCATAGGATGCTGGGAATTATTGATGCAACAACGTATACAAGTGCAATCGAGGACTTGACGGTAAATCGGTCGATGGCTGCTATTCCATTTGCAGGACGCTACAGATTAATTGATTTTGTATTATCCAATATGGTGAATTCAGATATTGAGAGTGTAGCGATTTTTCCAAAATATCAATATCGTTCGTTAATGGATCATTTAGGATCCGGGAAGCAGTGGGATTTAAACAGGAAGCGTGATGGGCTATTCTTTTTCCCATCCCCGCATTTAAATGATCAGTACAATGAGTTCGGATCGATTCGCCAGCTGTCAGATCATATTGACTATTTCTTGAGAAGCAATCAGGAATATGCGGTCATTACGAACAGTTATACTGTCTGTAATATTGATTTTAGGGACGTTCTCGCACAGCATGTGAAAATGGGATGTGACATTACAGAAATCCGTAAAGACGGCCAGCCTCTTCACATGTACTTAATGTCTACAAAACTCTTGCTTAACTTAATCTATGATAATAATCAAACAGGCTTTAAAACGATTGCGCAAGTAATTATGGACAACACGCACAAGATGAAAATTTGCGATTATGCGTTTGAAGGCTATGTAGCCATTATTGATTCGATTGACAGCTATTACCGTCATAGTTTAGAAATGCTGAAGCCGGAGGTTTGGCAGCAGTTATTTATCCAATCACGTCCAATTTTAACGAAGGTAAAAGATGAGCCGCCTGCCAGACACGGACAGAATGCGATTGTGAAAAATTCGATGATCGCCAACGGCAGCGTTATTGAAGGACGTGTGGAAAACAGCATTATTTTCAGAGCTGTACATATTGGCAAAGGCACTGTCATAAAAAATAGCATTATTATGCAGAAGTCTCAGGTCGGAGAGAATTGTCTGCTTGAAAATGTCGTTCTGGATAAAGATGTGAAGGTTGGTACGGGCATTGAATTAAAAGGGTCTGCCGAGCTGCCGATCGTCCTTCGAAAAGGAACTGTACAAGGAGCGCTGATGAGCTCGTGAAAGTATTATTTGTCGTATCTGAATGTGTCCCATTTGTAAAATCTGGGGGATTAGCCGATGTTGCTGGTTCGCTGCCAAAAGAATTGAAGCGGCTT
Source organism: Bacillus sp. PAMC26568 (assembly GCF_014235785.1). Classification (GTDB taxonomy): domain Bacteria; phylum Bacillota; class Bacilli; order Bacillales; family Bacillaceae; genus Bacillus_P. The sequence goes on from NZ_CP060137.1 coordinate 925,486, forward strand.
GGAACGGATATTCGCGTCATTTTGCCAAAGTACGGACAGATTCCGGAAAGATTCCGCTCAAAAATGAAAAAAGTCAAAGAGATTGTTGTTCCAGTCGGGTGGAGAAGACAATATTGCGGGATCGAACAGCTCGAATTTGAAGGAATCACGTATTATTTTATCGATCATGAATATTATTTTAAGCGTGACTCTTTATATGGCCATTACGATGATGGGGAGCGTTTCTCTTTTTTCTGCAGAGCTGTGCTTGATTCAATAAAAGCAGTGGATTTTCAGCCTGATGTGATTCATTGTCATGACTGGCATACAGGTATGGTCCCATTTTTATTAAAAGAAGAGTATGCTTCTCAATCATTTTACGAAAATATGAAAGCAGTTTTTACAATCCATAATCTTCAGTTTCAAGGGATATTCCCGCGAGACATTCTGCATGATTTGTTAGGACTTGATGATAAATATTTCAATTCTGATCAATTGGAGTTTCATGGTTTCGTAAACTTTATGAAAGCTGCACTGGTCGCTTCAGACCTCATTACTACCGTAAGCCCGACTTACAAGAATGAAATTCAGACTCCATACTACGGAGAACACCTTGATGGACTGCTGCGTGTTAAGGAAGCATCTCTTATCGGCATCTTGAATGGAATTGATGACACAATCTATAACCCTAGTGAAGATTCATACATAGCGGTGCCATATGATGAAAATACAATGCAGAACAAAGCGAAAAACAAAAAAGCTCTCCAGAAAATGTTTGGACTTCCTGAAAAAGAAGATACGCCTTTGCTGACAATGGTTACCCGTTTAACAAAGCAGAAGGGTCTGGATTTAGTTGAGCGGGTTCTTCATGAAATCCTTCAGTCTGATATTCAGATTATTATTCTCGGCACCGGCGAGAAAAAATTCGAAGACTTCTTCCGGCATATGGAATGGCTTTTCCCTGATAAATGCAAAGCATACATCGGGTTTGATGAGCCGCTTGCACATCGTATTTATGCAGGTTCAGATTTCTTTCTGATGCCTTCTCAGTTCGAACCATGCGGACTTGGCCAGCTGATTGCCCTGCGCTACGGTTCGATCCCAATTGTTAGAGAAACGGGCGGATTAAACGATACAGTAACGTCATATAGGGAAGATACGGGTGAAGGAAATGGTTTTACGTTCACCAATTTTAATGCTCATGATATGAAGAACACGGTTGATCGGGCCTGTACAGTATATAAAGATAAAAAAGTTTGGAACTGCCTTGTCAAAACAGCTATGAAAGAGGACTACAGCTGGGCACAGTCAGCGTTTAAATACAACCAGCTATATGCTGATTTGATGACTAGGAGTGGGAGTCATGTTCTCTAACAAAGAGGATTTTAAGGACAGTTTTCTTAAGCGTTTGGAAATGATGTATGGCAAGAAATTTGACGAATCAACAAAACGCGATCATTACCAAACGCTTGGAAATATGGTCAGAGAACATATCAGCAGCAACTGGATTACGACAAACGAATGGAACCGTGTAAACAATAACAAGCAGGTTTATTACTTGTCCATTGAGTTTCTGCTTGGAAGACTGCTCGGTCAAAACCTACTAAATCTAGGCATTCGTGATGTCGTGCATGAAGGCTTTGCTGATCTTGGAATCAACCTTGAGGAAATTGAAGAAAGCGAAGCAGATGCAGGACTTGGCAATGGCGGCCTCGGCCGTCTTGCTGCGTGTTTTCTTGATTCACTGGCTTCTTTAAACCTTCCTGGACACGGTATGGGCATTCGCTATAAGCATGGTCTATTTGATCAGAAAATTGTAGATGGCTACCAGGTGGAATTACCTGAACAATGGTTGAGGCACGGGAATGTTTGGGAAGTCCGCAAGCCCGATCAGGCGATTGAAATTGCATTTTGGGGCAAAGTGGAACATTCTTCAAAGAATGGAAAGCTAGTGTTCCGTCATGTTCATTCTGAAAATATTATGGCCGTGCCATATGATATGCCGGTTATTGGATTTGAAACGAGTACAGTTAACTCATTAAGGCTATGGAGTGCAGAACCAACTCCCAATCCTCCGCACCGGGATGTTTTGGCTTATAAGCGTGAAACCGAAGCTGTATCAGAGTTCTTATATCCTGACGATACACATGATGAAGGGAAAATTCTAAGACTGAAACAGCAGTATTTCCTTGTATCTGCAAGCTTGCAGTCCATTATTCGTTCTTATCGCAAAAAGAATAATAATCTACATGATTTTCATAAGCATGTCGCCATCCATGTGAATGATACCCATCCGGTTCTTGCAATTCCTGAGCTGATGAGGATCCTGCTTGATGAAGAGAATATGGAATGGGATGAAGCGTGGCATATCACGTTTAATACAATATCTTATACGAATCACACGACACTATCAGAAGCGCTGGAAAAATGGCCGCTTCACATCTTTAAGCCGCTGCTTCCAAGAATCTATATGATCGTCGAGGAATTAAACGAAAGATTTTGCAAGGAATTGTGGAATCGTTTCCCAGGCGATTGGAAGCGGATTGAAAACATGGCAATTATCGCTCACGGCGTTGTCAAAATGGCTCATTTAGCGATTGTTGGAAGTCACAGTGTGAATGGTGTTGCAAAAATTCATTCTGACATCCTGAAAAATCGGGAAATGAAACTATTTCATCAAATCTATCCTCAAAAGTTTAATAACAAAACGAACGGAATCACTCACCGCAGATGGCTGCTGAAAGCAAATCCTGAACTGACCAATCTTATTACGGAAACAATCGGGACTGACTGGATTAAAAATCCTCATCTCATGATTGAACTGAAACGTCATATTTATGATCCTCTTTTAAAAGAAGATTTTGGGACAGTTAAACGGAAACGAAAATTGATACTTGCGGATCTTATTGAAAAGAATACGGGAATATCTGTTGATGCGCATTCTATTTTTGATGTTCAGGTCAAACGTCTGCATGCATATAAGCGACAGCTGCTGAACGTTCTCCACATTATGTATTTGTATAATCGATTAAAAGAGGATTCAAATTTCACAATCCATCCGAGAACTTTTATCTTTGGAGCCAAGGCATCACCAGGCTATTATTATGCGAAAAAGATAATTAAGCTTATTAATTCGCTGGCAGATAAAGTGAATGGTGATCCAAAAGTGTCTCAGATGATCAAAGTCATTTTCATGGAAAACTATCGCGTTTCACTGGCTGAGTACATTTTTCCAGCGACAGACGTGAGTGAGCAAATTTCAACTGCCAGTAAAGAAGCCTCTGGAACAGGAAATATGAAATTCATGATGAACGGTGCTCTTACAATGGGAACATTGGACGGAGCAAACATCGAAATCATGGAAGAGGTCGGGAAAGAGAATATTTTCACTTTTGGATTAAAGGCGGATGAAGTCCTGAATTATTATGAAAATGGCGGATATCGATCGACCGAATATTATCATCATGATTTACGGATCAGACAAGTGATCGATCAGCTGACAAACGGCTTCTTTCCTGATACTGAAGGAGAATTCGAAGCAATTAAAGACTCCCTGCTGTATGAAAACGATCAATACTTTGTGTTACGTGATTTTGCTTCTTATATAGATGCCCAGGAACAGCTTGAAATAGGTTATAAAAATCAGGATAAATGGCTTGAAAAAGCGCTGCTTAACATTGCCCATTCTGGCTATTTCTCTAGTGATCGGACGATTAGGGAGTATGCTGAGAGTATATGGGATATACAGCCAATTTCAGTTTTTCAATGAGGGACCCGCAGATGTGCGGGTTTTTTTGCTGTCTTCGTTTAAAAGAATTGCGCGATCCAAGTGGTGTGTTTTTTGCGGAAAATTGTCTAATCGTAATAAATTTTTGTCATTAAAATGTGATTTTCGGGCATATAAGCAGGAGTATGATAAAAGAACTAGAAAAGTGAAAAAACCTTAAATAAAAAACGCATGGGAAAACCATGCGTTTAGATTAATAAGCAGATAATTCAACTATTCCTATTAACGGTTATCCCCATCAAGCAGTCGTCCAAGTCCTCCAAGGATGCTGCCTTCCCCTGATGATTGGCCGCCGGCGCTTGGAGCATTTGAGAAAATGCGATCGGCAAGGCGGCTGAATGGAAGAGATTGGACCCAAACTGTGCCAGGACCTTGTACTGTCGCGAAAAATAATCCTTCGCCTCCGAAAAATGCTGTTTTGACTTTTCCTACATATTCAACGTTGTACTGAACCTCTCTTGTCATGGCAACGATGCAGCCGGTATCAATCTTAAGTCGTTCTCCAGGTGCAAGCTCACGTTTATGTATCGTACCTCCAGCATGAAGAAAGGCAAGACCGTCGCCTTCAAGTTTTTGCATGATAAAGCCTTCACCGCCAAAAAAACCAGTGCCTAATTTCTTCTGAAAATCAATTCCTACCGAAACACCTTTAGCTGCACATAAGAAAGCGTCTTTTTGGCAAACGACTTTTCCATGCATTTCTTTCAAATCAACAGGAATGATCTTCCCTGGGTAAGGAGCTGCAAATGAAACCTGCTTTTTACCTGCACCTGTGTTTGTAAACACAGTCATAAATAAGCTTTCACCAGTGATTACGCGTTTACCTGCACCCACTAATCGGCTCATAATTCCTTTTTGAGCAGATCCATCTCCAAAAATCGTTTCCATGTCTATGCCATCATCCATCATCATCATTCCGCCGGCTTCGGCAACAACACTTTCGCTTGGATCAAGTTCAATTTCTACAAATTGCATGTCATCACCGTAAATCTTGTACTCAATTTCGTGTGCATTCATAATTGCTCACCTCTTTCATCTTTTCTGAAAACATTCGTCAAAAAGAAAGAAAACCCTTCTGTTTTCCAGATATAATAAATAGTAGAACATCGTTTATAAGGAGGTCGGGGTTCATGCCTGTAATAAAAGTCAGTACTGTAATAAAAGCACCAATAGAAGTCTGTTTTGACCTTGCCAGAAATGTGGATATACATACTGAAACGACGAAGGCTACGAAAGAAAAAGCTGTTGGAGGTGTAAAATCCGGATTGCTCAAAGCGGGGGATACAGTCGTATGGGAAGCTGTTCACTTTGGCATTAAACAGAGACTGACTGCTAAAATTACAGATATGGACAGGCCCTACCAATTTACTGATATTCAGATTAAAGGAGCATTTCACTCCTTTACACATACTCATACTTTTATCAAGGCAGGAAATGAAACAGAAATGATGGATCTATTTGAATATAAGTCTCCATTTGGCTGGATTGGCATTGCAGCTGATTGGCTATTTTTAAAGCGATATATGAATCAATTCCTTTCTAATCGGGCTGAAGAGCTAAAAAGAATCGCGGAGACAAGGTGAAAGAGTTCCCAGCAGGGGAACTCTTTATTATTCACTATAAGGTTCTTTTTCTGATGCAGGCAAATCACCAAAAGGAGTCATCAGACCTTCTTCATCTAATGAATGCTCATATTGTCGGTGCTGAATATTAGGATATACGGTCACGTTTTTACCTTCGATGTCCGTGGCAGCAAAGTTTTCATAATCCTCAACGTAACCAGTCGGATCATCATTCTCCATGTATACGTCATTATAAGAATCTACAGGATACTCTAGATCAGAAGGTGTTTCAGAGTTTCCGTAACGCTCTACATCCTGATATGTGTCTTCAGCATCATATGCTACAGAATCACTTTCATCATATTCAAATTGTCCAAATGCAGGAGCTAAAATGCTTTCTTCAATTGGTCTTGTACGCGAAATCGCCTGCTCTGGTGAGTGTTCTTTACAAGTCGTTGCAGTTGGCAGCACTTCAAGTCGTTCTTTAGGAATGTCTGTACCGCAGACTTCACATACACCATATGTCCCTTTTTCAATTGCAGCAAGTGCACGATTAATATCACTTAGTTCTTCCTCAACATGTTCATTAAGTGCAATATCTTTTTCACGTTCATAAAGCTCTGTTCCTTCATCTCCAGGATGGTTGTCATAGCTTGAAAGCTCTCCAGTTGAATCGTGGCCAAAGCTTTGTTCGAGCCCGAAATGTTTGTTTTCCTGTAAATGCAGCTCAATTTCTGATTTTCTTGCATCAAGCTGTGAGCGAAAAGCAGCCATTTGGTCGCTGTTTTGCATGTAATCCACGCTCCTTCCTAATGAAAGTAAGTATCTTCCTCTTTGTAGTATGAACAGAAACAGCTATTTCATGATTGTAAAAAATGCACAAAAAAACACGGCCAATTAGACCGTGTTAAATCATATATTTAGTCACTAAAATTGTTGTTTTACGCAGTTAAACACAATAAATACGATTGAAAACTATAAAAGGGCCTAAATCATATAGCTTAAAAATAAGCCTAATGCAAGTAAAAAACCAAACTGGATATTTGTTTGTGCTGTTGCTTTCATTGCCGGCATCATTTCTATAGGAACTTTCTTGCCAACGAACTTTTTAACAGCACCATATGCTTTTGGTGTGCTGATCAAGACTAGAAGAGTCCAGAATGATACATGACCAAGTGCTATCATTATTAAAATGACAGCGTAGGAAGCAGCAAACATTGAAGCAAGAAAGATAATCGCATTTTTGCGTCCAATTAAAATAGCAAGTGTTTTCCGCCCATTTTCTTTATCGCCATCAAGATCGCGAATATTATTTGAAAGCATGATGTTTCCGACAAGAAAGGCTATAGGGATGGAAATAATAATGCTGATTGCTGATACTGTTCCTGTTTGGATGTAATAAGCAATTAAAATAATCACCATGCCCATAAAGAAACCTGCAACAAGCTCTCCAAATGGGGTGTATGCAATTGGCAATGGTCCGCCTGTATAAAAATAGCCTGTAGCCATGCAAACTAATCCAATTACGGCAATCCACCATGTGGAGGTCATGCAAATGTAAACACCTAATAAAGCAGCGATTCCGAAAAAGGAAAATGCCAGATTTAATACTGTTTGCGGCTTAACTCCATTTCTTACAATGGCTCCGCCAATACCGACAGAATTTTCATTATCAAGTCCTCGTTTAAAGTCAAAATATTCATTGAACATGTTGGTTGCAGCCTGAATTAAGATGGATGCAATCAGCATAGCCAGAAATAATAAGATATGAATAGAGCCTTCATTTAAAGCAAGAACCGTCCCGATCGTAACGGGTATGAACGCTGCAGATAAAGTGTGCGGACGAAGGAGCATCCACCATACTCTCCAGCTTTTATCCGGTTTGATGGAAGGCATATTATGTGTTGTAGATTGTGTGTGCATCTAGATTTCTCCCCTTTTTGTAAAACAGATGGAGCAAGTTTGCTTCCCAAAATTAAGTGTAGGAAATTTACAATATTGTGTCAATCCTTTTACAAATGTTTGAACAATCATTTAATTCCCGAATCGGAAATTTCTTCCCCAAGAGCTTTTGATTTTAATGTGGCCAGGGTAGATATATAATAAGGATAATAGTAGTTACGTCTATTATACCATTTCTGCTTGGAAGTACTATTGACACCTCTTTCCTTGAGGTGTATCTTAATATAAGCTATTTTTCGGTTTTGGAGGGATTTCCAATGATTACGGCATTAAAACATACATTTACTGAGATGATAAAACGAGCTTTGGAGGAAGCCGATCAGTCTGATAAACCGGTTATCTTAAGCCAAGTTAAAAAGTTAAATGGTTCAATGAACCCCCTCCATTTTTATGCGGCTGGCGAGCGGCTTTTTTTAGGCGAACGATTTTATTGGGCAACTCCCGGTTCAAGATTTACAATTGCAGGCTTAGGGAACGAGTGCACTGTAGAGAACGATGCTGCTACGAGTGACCGTTTTGGGCGGGTTGAGTCGGATTGGAAACGCTTTAAAAAGATGGCGCATTATGAAAATGCTGCTGAGTCAGAAATTGGAACGGGAGCTTTATTATTTGGCGGGTTTTCATTTGATCCTCATAATCGCAGAAATGAGCTTTGGAACAAGTATCCTGAGGCGAAATTCTTTTTGCCTTCAGTCATGCTGACGGTAAAAGACGGTATCACTTTTATGACCATTAATCGTCTTGTAAAACCTGATGACGATCTTAAGTCATGTGCAGCTCATTTTACGACACTTGCGAATGAAGTGTTAGATGGGAAAATGTTCGAGTTTCCAGAAAACACAGCCAATTACTCTTTGAAAGAGGAAGATACGAAATCATGGCTTTCAGCTGTTAAAAAAGCGACAGGCGCCATTCAATGCGGCAAGCTTGATAAAGTTGTGCTGGCTCGTGAGGTTCAACTAACCTTTGATGATAATATTAATATATATTCCGTTTTAAGCAAACTGCAGACAGAACAGCCTACAAGTTTTATTTTTTCCTTTGAAAATGGCCAGCAGTCCTTTATTGGCGCTACACCAGAGCGCCTTATCAAAAAAGAAAACAGCCGTCTGCTCTCCACCTGTCTTGCCGGTTCAATTAAAAGGGGCACGAACAAGATTGAGGATACAGAGCTTGGAACTGCTCTTTTACATGATGAAAAGAATTTAATTGAGCATGCAATTGTTGTGAAGATGATTAAAGATTCCTTTGATGAAAGCTGCAGGGAAGTAAAGGTATCTGACCGTCCGCAATTATTGAAAACTAAAAACATTCAGCATTTATATACTCCGATTGAAGGGGAGATAAAAAAAGGCTTCACTTTATTAGATTTAGTAGAGAAACTGCATCCTACACCAGCTCTGGGAGGTTATCCTAAAGAAGGCGCTGTTGAAATGATCAGGGAGATCGAACCGATGGATCGCGGCTGGTATGCGGGTCCGGTCGGCTGGCTTGATTCGGAAAATAATGGAGAGTTTGCAGTCGCCATTCGATCTGGCTTAATAAAAGGAGAGAGTGCAACGTTGTTTGCAGGATGCGGCATTGTTGCAGAATCCGATCCTGAAATGGAATATCAGGAAACACTGATAAAGCTAAAGCCGATGCTTTCCGCACTAGGAGGAATAAACTATGGGTGAGAGTGATTCACTAACCCTTTATGCAGCAAGTTTTGTTGATGAACTTACAAAAGCAGGAGTTCGGGACGCAGTTGTTAGTCCTGGTTCAAGGTCAACGCCGATGGCCATGTTAATGGCTGAACATCCGGAAATAAACATACACGTTATTATTGATGAGCGGTCAGCAGGTTTTTTTGCACTAGGCATGGCGAAGATGCAGCAAAAACCTGTTGCTTTGCTTTGTACATCTGGAACGGCAGCAGCTAATTATTTTCCTGCAGTCGTCGAGGCATTCTATTCAAGAGTGCCTTTGCTTGTTTTAACGGCAGATCGTCCGCATGAATTAAGAGATGTCGGAGCTCCCCAGGCAATCGATCAGCTTCATCTGTTCGGACGCTATGCAAAATGGTTCGCGGATATGGCCATTCCAGAGCAAACAGCTGAAATGCTTCATTACGGCAGGACGATGGCAGCGAGGGCAGCAGGGAAAGCAGTTTCCGCACCATCTGGACCTGTGCATCTTAATTTTCCATTCAGAGAACCGCTGATTCCTGATTTAGAATCTGAAAATTTATGGAGCAGCCTGAATTCCCGTCCTAGACAGGTACAGGTAACTGCAGGATCTTCAATGATAGCTGCAGAAGAAATACAGCGATTAAGCAAGCTTTTTACACAAGAAAAAAAAGGATTAATTATATGCGGAGAGATTCATGACGCTGAATTTTCACATGCAGTTGTACAACTTTCCTCAGATCTGAATTATCCTATTCTTGCAGATCCTCTTTCCAACTTAAGAACAGGATTACATGATAAATCTTCCGTGATTGAATGCTATGATGCCTTTATGAAAGACGATTACATAACAGAGAAGCTGAAACCAAAAGTCATCATTCGATTTGGGGCGATGCCAATCTCAAAACCGCTATTTCAATTTTTGAAACGTACTGCTGACATTCAACAAATCGTTGTGGATCGGCAAGGCGGCTGGCGCGAGCCGACATTAATGGCATCCGAAATGATTGAGTGTGATGAAACTTGGCTTTGCAGACAGCTTTCTAAAACGGTTGAAATACAAAATGATAGACTGTGGATGGAAGCATGGCAAAATGTAAATGAGACTTCCCGCGAATTATTAGCCTCAGCTCAGGATCAAGGCGGAGAGCTGTTTGAAGGAAATATCTATCGCGAATTGCAGCATGCCATACCTTCACAATGCCACGTAATTGCAGGAAATAGCATGCCAATTCGAGATCTGGACAATTATTTCCTTAATACAGAAAAGAATATTACCGTTTTTGCAAACCGCGGAGCAAATGGAATTGACGGTGTCGTTTCAACAGCACTGGGCATTAGCGCTGCTTCTGATCATCCAACCTTCCTTGTCATTGGAGATCTTTCTTTTTATCACGATATGAATGGTCTGCTTGCCGCTAAAATGCACAAGCTAAACTTGACAATCATTCTTGTAAATAATGATGGAGGCGGGATTTTTTCATTCCTTCCGCAGTCAAAAGAAGAAAAGCACTTTGAAACCTTATTTGGCACTCCTTCTGGACTCGATTTTAAACATGCTGCAGGCATGTATGACGGAACCTATGCATCACCGGCCAATTGGAATGATTTTAGGTCTTCTGTGGGAGCTGCCATTGATAAAAAAGGCTTAAATATAATAGAGATCCGCACAAATCGGCATACACGTGTCAAAATTCATCGTGAATTGATGAATCGTGTTTCCCAGGAAATAAGAGAGAATATCCTTAAATGATGCAGGTGAAAAGGAAAATGGGGAAAGTGATCAGAGGGGTATCTTACCATATCGAAATTTATGGAGAAGGAGTCGACTTAGGAGACCGAAAACCACTTGTTCTTCTTCATGGATTTACAGGCTCTGCTGAAAGTTGGCATCCATTTTTGGAAACATTCAGCGGTCATAATGTCATCCTGATAGATATAATCGGTCATGGAAAAACAGCAGGCCCTGGGAAATCTGAATCGCCTGAAAGCTTTGAACGCTATAGTATGGAAGAGGCCGTTCAAGATTTAAATGCCATTTTCGAAGAACTTGCATTAGATAAGGTGAAACTTGCAGGCTATTCAATGGGAGGCAGGCTTGCGTTATCCTATGCGATAAAGCATCCAGATAAAATCGAAAAGTTAATTCTGGAGAGTGCTTCTCCTGGTTTAAGAACAGAAGCGGAGAGACAAAGCAGAAAAGAAAACGATCAAAAGCTTGCCGATTCGATTTTAGAACAGGGAATTGTATCCTTTACTGACTTTTGGGAAAACATATCGCTGTTTGCTTCTCAAAAAGCTTTGCCTGCAGACCGTCAAGCGAAGCTCCGCAATCAAAGGCTTAAAAACAATGAAGCAGGGCTTGCAAACAGTCTTTTGGGGATGGGAACCGGCTCACAGCCATCTTGGTGGGACAAGCTCCATACCTTAAAAATGCCTGTACTTATCGTGTGCGGGGAACTGGATAAAAAGTTCTGTAAGATTGCAAAAGAGATGAATGAGCTGCTCCCTAATCCGACATTATTAAAAATAAATGCTGCAGGTCATGCGGTTCATGTGGAACAACCGCGAATCTTTGGTAAAATAGTAAGTGAGTTTATTAATAATCAGTAAACGTATTCATAAGGAGGCAGTACAGGAAATGACAGTAGAATGGATTGCTGAACGCAAGTACGAAGATATTTTATATGAAACGTATAATGGGATTGCCAAAATCTCAATCAACCGTCCAGAGGTACATAATGCATTCCGTCCGAAAACAGTGATGGAATTAATTGATGCTTTTGCTTATGCAAGAGATGATGCAAATGTTGGGGTTATTATCTTAACTGGAACAGGCGGAAAAGCATTCTGTTCAGGCGGAGATCAAAAGGTTCGCGGACATGGAGGATATGTTGGCGAAGACCAAATTCCCCGTCTGAATGTACTTGATTTGCAGCGTTTGATCCGAGTAATCCCGAAGCCGGTTATCGCCATGGTTGCGGGCTATGCAATTGGCGGAGGCCATGTGCTTCATATCGTCTGTGATTTAACGATTGCAGCTGATAATGCTGTTTTCGGCCAAACCGGACCAAAAGTAGGCAGCTTTGATGCAGGCTATGGTTCAGGTTACCTTGCCCGCATAGTAGGACATAAAAAAGCACGCGAAATTTGGTTCTTATGCCGTCAATACAATGCACAGGAAGCTCTTGACATGGGACTTGTCAACACAGTAGTTCCTTTAGAGAGATTAGAAGAAGAAACCGTTCAATGGTGTGAAGAGATTTTAGAAAAGAGTCCGACTGCGATTCGTTTCTTAAAGGCTGCTTTTAACGCAGACACAGATGGTCTTGCAGGCATTCAGCAATTTGCCGGAGACGCAACGCTGCTGTACTATACAACGGATGAAGCGAAAGAAGGAAGAGATGCATTCAAAGAGAAGCGCAATCCTGACTTCAAGCAATTCCCTAGATTTCCTTAAACATCTTATTGCAGCTTGATGATTATCATCAAGCTGCTTTCCTTATATAAAGGCGGTGAAAATCATTGACTACAATGCCAAATTGGCTAAAACAGCGAGCTTTTTTGACACCTGACAGAATAGCGATTATGACAGATGAGAGAATAGTAACATTTCGTGAGCTGCATGAACTGACAGAGCAAAAGGCATATTCATTTCAGCAAAATGGGGTAAAAAAAGGCCAGCATGCTGCCATTCTAATGAAAAACAGCATAGATATGGCTGTGGCTATTCATGCATTGACATACATAGGGGCTACAGCCGTCCTATTGAATACAAGATTGACTTCCTCTGAACTGGACTGGCAGCTGAGAGATGCTGAAGTCAAACACCTTATATGTGACAGTGATCTTCATCAAGAGTGGCATGAGCCGTTTTGGACGGTGATTGACAGCGGGATGATGGCTTCATCTGCAGGAAATGTCGAATATGAGCAGACCTTTTCCTTGGATCAAACAGCTACGATTATGTACACATCAGGAACAACCGGTAAGCCAAAGGGAGTCCTGCAAACGTACGGCAATCATTATTGGAGCGCCTCTGCATCTTCTTTAAATATGGGACTGCATCACGATGACCGCTGGCTGTGTGCAGTGCCGCTTTTTCATATAAGCGGGCTTTCCATATTGATGAGGGGCATCATTTACGGAATGACGGTTGTTCTTCACGAATCCTTCCACCCTGCAAGCGCGAACAGGGCCATTATTGAGGACTGTGTAACCATTGTGTCAGTGGTGCAAACGATGCTGTCTCAAATGATAGAAAAATTGGGAGACACTAGATATCCGGAATCCTTTAGGTGCATGCTTCTTGGCGGAGGACCTGCACCGATGCCGCTTTTAAATGCTTGTGAGGCGAAAAACATCCCGGTCTATCAAACGTATGGAATGACAGAAACGTCATCCCAGATTGTCACATTGTCGCCTGAGTATAGCCTCTCAAAGCTTGGCTCGGCAGGAAAGCCGCTCTTTCCTTGTGAGATTAAGATTATGAAAAATAATGAAGCTTGCCCCCCTCTTGCAGAAGGTGAGATTTTTGTGCATGGACCTAACGTGACGAAAGGTTATTGGAAGCGTGAGGACTCTAGTTCAGAAGCGTTTGATCAAGGCTGGCTCCGAACTGGTGATATGGGATATGTGGATCATGAAGGATTTTTATATGTGCTGGACAGACGATCTGACCTTATTGTATCAGGCGGTGAAAATATTTATCCGGCAGAAATCGAAGCTGCAATGCTTTCCCATCCTGCCGTTCTTGAGGCTGGTGTAACCGGAATCCCGGATTCAAAATGGGGGCAGGTGCCGCATGCATTCATTGTTGGAAAAGATAACCTGAATGAAGATGAGCTGATCTCTCACTGTTCAAACATCCTGGCAAAATATAAAATACCGAAACGCATTCATTTTGTCGATATGCTTCCAAGAAATGCTTCAAATAAATTAGTGCGCAGAAAGCTTGTTGAGCTTCTCAGTGGCAGCCTATGATTGATGTTCAAAAGGTAACGCTTCATCATGTGGAAATGAAACTGGTTTCTCCGTTTCAATCAAGCATTGAAACGGTTCATAGCAGAGAAAGTATCCTGATTGAAGTACAGGATCGGAGCGGGCATATAGGATGGGGAGAAGTTGTTGCTTTTTCCGCGCCATGGTATACAGAAGAAACAATAAAGACCTGTCATCATATGCTGACATCTTTTCTGATTCCAGCATTGTTTTCAAAAACGTTCGGGCATCCGGAAGAATTCATCGATGCTTTCTCTTATATAAAAAGAAATCAAATGGCGAAAGCATCAATTGAAGGTGCCGTTTGGGATCTTTTTGCGAAGCAGCAAGATCAGCCGCTTTCAACCTTGTTAGGAGGTACAATGAAGCAAATCGATTCTGGCGTAGTCGTTGGAATGGATAAAATCGATAGAATGCTCCAAATAATTGATAAGCATGTCAGTGATGGCTATAAAAGAATAAAAGTGAAAATAAAACCTGGCATGGATGATGTCCTGCTTAAGGAAATCAGAAAGCAGTTTCCTGATGTTCCATTGATGGCAGATGCCAATTCAGCTTATACATTAGAAGATATCCGTACATTAAAGCAGCTTGATCAATACAACCTCTTAATGATTGAGCAGCCGCTCGCTCATGATGATATCGTCGATCACGCAGCTTTGCAGGCACAATTGACAACTCCAATTTGTCTGGACGAAAGCATTATTACACTGAACGATGCGAAAAAGGCCATACAGCTTGGGAGCTGCAAAGTCATCAATATAAAACCAGGAAGAGTAGGCGGGTTGACTGAATCGAAGAAGATTCATGACTACTGTCAGCAGCATCACATTCCGGTATGGTGCGGGGGAATGCTTGAAACAGGGGTTTCACGGGCACACAATATTTCACTTGCAGCATTGCCGAACTTCACCATACCAGGAGATATTTCAGCTTCTTCGCGCTATTGGGAAGAAGATATCATTTCGCCTCCTGTTACAGTTCAGAATGGAAAAATAGATGTTCCTTCAGCTCCTGGTATAGGCTTTGAAGTGGACTTGTACAAATTAGCAAAATACCGCACGGCTGCGGAGAGTTTTACTAATTAAAATTTGATTTTCATTTACTGAAAATCAAATTTTAGGCGTAAAAAAAACAATTTTACCGTTTTGCGTTTTTTAGGATGTCATGATAAAAATAAAAAGAATGATGCTCAGCACATCATTCCAATAATCAGCCCTCTCTGCTTCAATCTGAAAACCAGCTATTTTTATAGCTGGCTTTTTTTGTCGAGAAAGAATGATTGACAGAAAACTAAAATTGCTTTAAATTGTTGCATATAGGCAAAACAATTATACTAATCAACAAATCATGAAACAAGCTAACTTATTAGCGCGAAACCTAACTTTCTTTCATAAGCTGCTTTTTGCGAAGGAAAGTCATTTTTTTACATTAAAACTTGCACTAAGGAAACTTTTGTTGATAAAGGAAAGAGGAGGAGAGCAATGATGAAAAGAAGGTTTACAATATTGATATCAATCCTGGCACTGTCAGGTCTTCTGACAGCATGCAGTCAGGAAACACAAGGTGAAGCGGATGGTCAAATAAAGGTAACAACAACCACTGCTCAAATTGCGGATGTGGCACGAAACGTTGGCGGTGATCATGTCGACGTAGAATCATTAATGGGACCTGGAATTGATCCGCATTTATATCAAGCGTCACAAGGGGACATCCAAAAATTAAATAAAGCGGAAATCATTTTTTATAATGGGCTTCATTTAGAAGGCAAGATGGGCACTATTTTTGAAAAAATGTCGAATGAAAAACCGACTGTGGCAGTAGCAAGTGCCATTCCCGAAAATAAATTAATAAATGATAAAGCGAACGCAAAGGCACACGATCCGCATGTATGGTTTGATATTTCATTATGGATCCATACCGTTGAAAAAGTAGAGGAAGAATTAAGCAAGATGTCGCCTGAAAATAAAGAAGAATTTGCAAAAAATGCAGCTGCTTACAAAAAAGAGCTTGAAGAAATGGATCAATACGCAAAAGAACAAGTTGAAACCATTCCTGAAGAAAGCAGAGTACTTGTAACAGCACATGATGCTTTCACTTATTTTGGAAATGCTTATGGATTTGAAGTAATGGGGCTTCAGGGCTTGAGCACAGATTCTGAATACGGACTCCGGGATGTTCAGAATTTGGTCGATGTTCTTGTTGAGCGTGAGATTAAAGCGGTGTTTGTTGAAAGCAGTATTTCAGAAAAATCCATTAACGCCGTTGTGGAAGGTTCAAAAAAGAAAGATCATGAAGTCGTCATTGGCGGTGAACTATACTCTGATGCCATGGGTGAAGAGGGAACAGAGGAAGGCACATATTTAGGAATGTTTAAACACAATATTGATACAATCGTTTCATCATTGAAATAAGGTTGGTGTACTCTATGAATCCAGTAACCGTTGAAAACTTAACAGTAGCCTACCACCGCAAACCAGTTTTGCAAGAGGTGGGGTTTGAAGTGCCGGAGGGCAAATTGATTGGAATTATCGGGCCAAACGGAGCAGGTAAATCGACGCTGATCAAAGCGGTTTTAGGATTGATTCCAGTCGCGTCTGGAGAAGTGGAAATCTACGGGGACCACTATAAAAAACAGCGTAAGCGTGTCGGGTATGTGCCTCAGCGCGGCTCTGTCGACTGGGATTTTCCAACAAATGCCCTGGATGTCGTTTTAATGGGCCGCTATGGACATATAGGCTGGCTAAAACGTCCTGGCAAAAAAGATATAGACTTTGCACGCGGGTGTCTTGAAAAAGTAGGCATGCTGGATTTTGCAGACAGGCAAATCAGCCAGCTTTCAGGCGGACAGCAGCAGCGTGTGTTTTTAGCAAGAGCGCTGGCTCAGGATGCAGACGTTTACTTCATGGATGAACCATTTGTAGGTGTAGATGCAGCTACTGAAAAAGCGATTATTTCGCTCTTAAATGAATTAAAAGCAAGAGGGAAAACGGTCTTAGTTGTTCATCATGATCTGCAGACAGTGGAGGAATATTTTGACTGGGTCCTGCTGTTAAACCTAAGGAAAATTGCATTCGGTCCTACGAGTGAAGTCTTTACGATGGATAATCTTCAAAAAACATATGGAGGCAGGCTCACATTTCTGCAGGATCAAAGTGTGCTTGTGGACGAAACAAAGTAGGAGTGACTTAAGATGATGGAAGAGCTTTTCTATCAATTGCAAAATCAAAATACACAATGGGTCTTACTTGGTACCATGCTGCTTGGCCTTGCAAGCGGGGTTTTGGGAAGCTTTGCCCTGTTAAGAAAACAAAGTCTTATTGGAGATGCAATGGCACATGCTGCTTTGCCTGGAGTATGTATGGCATTTCTGCTTTATGGATCTAAATCGCTCATTTGGTTTTTAGCAGGAGCTGCCATTTCAGGAATGATTGCAGCTTGGCTCATTCAATTTATCATTCAGAACTCACGTATAAAGGAAGACTCAGCACTAGGACTTGTCCTGTCGGTATTTTTTGGATTTGGAATTGTCCTGCTTACTTTCATTCAGCATAATCATGGAGGAAACCAAAGCGGACTAAATGATTTCATTTTCGGAAAAGCAGCGTCAATGGTTGGGCAGGACGTTCAAATTATTACTTGGATAGCATCGATACTGCTTCTTCTGACAGCCGTTTTCTTTAAAGAATTTAAAATTTTGACATTTGATCCGCAATTCGCAAAAGGAATTGGCATGCCGACAACATTCTTTAATGGATTGCTAATGGTTTTAATCGTTTGTGCAGTAGTGATTGGTCTGCAGACAGTCGGGGTCATCTTGATGGCTGCCATGCTCATTACTCCTGCTATAGCAGCGAGATATTGGACAGATAAACTTGGGACTATGGTGATTATTGCCGGAATTATCGGGGGAATATCCGGGGTTGTTGGTACCTTTTTGAGTACAACAACAAAAGGAATGGCAACAGGTCCGCTGATTATCGTTGCAGCGACATTGCTCTTTTTAATCTCCCTCATCTTCGCACCGAAAAGGGGTCTTGTTTCAAAAGCAATGAAGCAAATAAAGCTTAGAAAAAGAACTTCGGTTGAGCAGCTGCTTCTGTCTTTTTATGATTTAACAGAAGGCGCAGGAGGAAAATATTCAGCGGCAGCCTTTTCGCTGGATGATATCGTGAATAAGAGAAAGGTAACCCCCAGCCTTATAAGCAAATCATTAAATGAACTTTTGAAAAAACGCCTTGTTACGAAAGACATTGATGATAAGTGGAAGCTGACGGAAAATGGACTGCAGCTTTCCTATCAGCTTGCTTTGAATCAGCGTTTATATGAAATGTATCTCATGCATGAAATGGAGCTCGCTCAGCTTCAAATCAGCAGCCGTGATGATGTTGATGTTGAAAAAATGCCAGGCGATATGAAGGATCGATTAATGATCTTGTTAAAAGATCATCATAGAGAGCCCATGCTGATTCCAAAATCGAAAAATAGCCTCAGCAGGAAGGAGTGGTTATACCAATGAGTTATGATGCTTGGATTTTACTGACAGGTTCGCTTGTTGGTGTAACCTGCGCCATGATAGGCTGCTTTCTGATTTTAAGGAGAATGGCCATGCTTGCAGACGCAATCAGTCATTCTGTCTTGCTTGGTATCGTATGCGCCTATTTTGTCAGCAGAAGTTTAGATGGCGTTTCGATGTTTATTGGTGCTGCAATCGTCGGTTTGCTGACAGCATTTCTAGTGCAAATATTAAATGCAAAGGGCGTTCAGTCAGACGCTGCAATCGGAGTTGTGTTCACATCGCTTTTTGCAATTGGTGTTATTTTACTTTCATTATTTGGCGGAAACATTCATTTAGATGTGGATCATGCTTTAATGGGAGAGATTACATTCGTGCCATGGGATACTGTTTCGATTGGAAGCATGGATCTCGGTCCTAAAGCAGTGTGGATGCTCGGTTCAGTCTTTATGATAAACCTACTGATAATTGTTCTCTTTTATAAAGAGTTTAAAATTTCTTCCTTTGATCCGCAAATGGCTGTTGCAATTGGAATACCGGTGTTGTTCATTCACTACTTGCAAATGGGGATGCTGTCGATTACAACAGTTGCGTCGTTTGATAGTGTAGGTGCCATTTTAGTTGTAGCAATGTTGATTGTTCCAGCTTCAACAGCATATTTGCTGACAGACAGACTTTTTCATATGCTGATTATCAGTTCGTTTGTTGGGATTCTATCAGCAGTAGCCGGATATTACTCAGCGACATGGCTGAACGTTTCGATTGCAGGAGCAATGGCAGCAGCTGCAGGAATCATCTTTTTCCTGACATTTATATTTTCGCCGACACATGGACTGTTATCAAAGCTTCTTGCCAAACGAAAATGGACATCTGCAGAAGTGAACGAATAAAGATTTTATATTTTATGAATAAAAATGATTATCATTATCAATAATAAGAAAGAAAGGACAGCAATAAGCTGTCCTTTCTCTTAAAGATCATGGGGTTTAAAGGTTTTGCAATCAGTTTCCTCACTTCGGGAGGCTTTATCTCCTTTGTGACTGACTACATAGATGGCATCAGCTGTACACTGATTGCCTCTGCCCCAATACTCACAGTTGTTGACTTCACATAGTACTTCTCTTGGCATAAATCAAACCTCCTTTTTTAGGGTTCAACAGTTAGTGTTGCTTGATCTGGGTCGTTTCATACATAAGAAAAGCGTTTAAAGTTACTTCTAAAAAAAACAAGGAACCTGAAGTGTTCCTTGTTTTTTTATTTAGATATAGATGCGCATTGATGGCGAGCGGAATCGCCCAACTCCTCGGCGTCGGAGCTTAACTGGCGATTCCGCTTTTCTTTTTAGGATTCATTTTGTTTTAAGTAACGTTTATCCTTCATAAACAATCTCCAAAAGAAAAAAAATCCAGGAAATAAGATTGAAAATCCTACAATATAAGTGATAAATAGAGCGTGGAATGTTTTAGGATGTGTAAATCCATCCTGAATTGAAACATCCGGATAGATCATATAAGGCAGATGGCCGCGTCCATATGCGTAGCTTGCAAGTAAATATTGAATGGTTACCGCGACAACTGCAATTCTTGGTCTGCCAAGCTTCCGTTTGTCCTTTTGCGAAGGTAAAAAAAGCGCCCCGCCTGCAATCATAAACATCGCAACAGATCCAATCAAAAATGGCAAATATCCCATCATATTTGAATACAGCCAATTGGCTTCGGTACGCATTGTCAGCATGATCAAAAAACCCATGACCAGAGATAATGGTCCTAAAATCAGAGCATCCCGCCGATAAACTTTATAAGCTTCAGGTTCATTGGCAACATTTGAGTAATCTGACAGCAGCAGCGAAGATAAGAACAGTGTGCTCGTAATGGCAAATCCTATAAAAGCATAGGCGCTGGGGCTTGTCAGCAATTTACCAAGCTGCAGCTGATGCGCACCATTTACAACCTTAATGTATCCCCCATGTGTAATCGGAAGCACCAGCATTAAGAGAGCGGGGATGATAAAGCCGGAAATTCCTGAAACGTACGTGAGTGCCTTCTCATATCCTTTTGAATAATGGGAGAAAACAAGGAATCCGCTGCGAATCGCCAGCAACAGAAGAATGATGCTTCCAGGAATAAGGAGGACGGTCCCTAAAATAAAAGTTGCCCCTGGGAAAAAGCCGAAAAGTGCAACGACAATGGCAACAATAAACACATTCGTTACTTCCCATGTTGGAGACAAATAACGGTTTGCGATATTAGTTGCATTCGTTTTTTCCTTATTGATATAGATCATTGACCAAAAACCTGCTCCGAAATCCATCGTAGCCATTACAGCATAGATAAAAACAAAGCCCCATATGACGGTAATTGCCAGCAATGCATCTGTTGTAATCATCTCTGTTGCGCCTCCATTTCAGCTTTAGTAAACACTAACCCCTTCACCATCACCCGCAGGTTTATCAAGTTCTTTTTCAACAGGATTGCGCCTGAAATAGTACACAAGAACAAGAATGACGGCGAGCCCTAAAATAGCATAAACCAATGTGAATAGAACAAACAGCGTTCCGATTTGACCAGAAGCTGTAACAACATCCTCTGTTTTCAATAAACGATAGATCACCCATGGCTGTCTGCCTGTGCAGGCAAAAATCCAACCGAATTCAATCGCCATCATGGAAAGAATCCCTGAAGGAACGAATAAAACAAGCATCCATTTAGGAAAATGGGGTTTTTTCAGGATTTTATACCAGAAGAATCCGACCATTGAGAGCAGGATCAGCAGACTTCCGATCCCGACCATTGCATTGAACAATGTATGTACAAAAAGCGGAGGCCAATATTCCTCTGGAAAATCATTCAGTCCGATCACCTCTGTTTTAAAACTGTTGTCTGCCAAAAAGCTCAGTGCCCATGGAATTTCAATGCCCCATTTTACTTCCTGTGTTTCCCGGTCAGTAAATCCGCCAACTGAAAGCGGGGCATATCGCTGTGTTTCAAACAAACCTTCTGCTGCAGCTAGCTTTTCTGGCTGATACTCATGAAGCATCTGTGCAGATTCATGACCATTAAGAGCTGTTAAAAATGAAAAGATGCCTCCAACAATCAGCCCCATCATTAATGCTTTACGATGAAAACGATAGAGGCGTTCATTTTTCATATTTCTGAGCATTTTGTAAGCTGAGATAGAAGCAATGACGAACGCACCCGTCATAAAGGCTGACACCACTACATGACCAGCTGTGACGATAAAGCTCGGATTGAAAAATGCTGCCCAGGGATCAACGTCAACAATTTCGCCATTTTCAATCCGAAAACCAGCAGGAGTCCCTTCAAATGCATGCACATTCGTAATTAAGATTGCGGATGCCGCTGCCCCGAACAGAACAAGGGAAACACTGATAATTCTCATGCGCGGAGAAATTCTGTCTGCTGCGTATACATAAATGGACATAAACAATGCTTCCACAAAAAAAGCGTAAATTTCTATTTGAAAAGGCAGTGCCATGACTCTTCCGATAACTTCCATAAACCCTGGCCACAACAGAGCAAGCTGCACGCCTGCAATCGTCCCAGTCGGAATCGCAACCCCGAGCAGCACCGCTTGCCCTTTTGTCCATCTTTTTGCCATGACCGCATAATCACTGTCCTTTGTTTTTTGGAACAGCAGCTCAGCAATCAGAATCATGAGAGGGAGCCCCACACCAAGTGATGCAAAGATAATATGAAAGCCCATTGTCGTCCCGAACAAGGATCTGGCTAATACGAGATCATCCATCTTATTCATCCGCCTTTCTTTCCCAACGTTGTAAGAATCTTTCCTTATTGTCCACATTTTTCTAGGAAATATGCTTCTCAGTTAAACGTTATTTTGAATCATTTTAATTCAACCAGTTTCCGCATTTCATCGCCAAATTTTAAAAGGTATCAACGTAAAACGTAATTTTGGAATTTATCCGACAAACATCATCCATTGACAAAAAGGGACAAACCCTGTAATATATAAATCGTAAGTATTACGATTAAAGGAGTGCTTTTAAAATGAAACAAGGAATCCATCCGGATTATCATAAAGTCGTATATATGGACACTAACAGCGGTTTTAAATTTTTAAGCGGATCAACTATGAAATCAAACGAAACAACAGAATGGGAGGACGGCAACACATACCCTCTCATTAAAATAGAAGTAAGCTCAGATACACACCCATTCTATACTGGCCGTCAAAAATTCGCGGACCGCGATGGACGAGCAGAGCGTTTCAAGAAAAAATACAATATGTAAGAAAAAACAAAAGCAGCCTGAGAACAAAATGTTCTTGGGCATCTTTTCTGTTTGCTGAAAGCTTGTAAGTCTTGGTACTCTTATAATGGAGGAGGCACGGCATTGAAACGAATCCCTGTGTATACAGTCAGCGGTTTTTTAGGAAGCGGTAAAACAACGGTTCTTGTAAAATTGGCTGAAGAATTTAAAAAAAGAGGAAAACAAGTAGGAATTATTTTAAATGAGCTTGGCGATGAAAATGTTGAAAAGCATTTATTTGAAGACCAGAAAGTGTACGAGCTGTTAAATGGATGCATCTGCTGTACAATCCAGGATGATTTAGTCAGAACATTGAAAGGCTTTTTAAGCGGAGAACAAGCAGACGTCCTCTTAATCGAGGGGACTGGAGTTGCTAATCCTTTGGAGATAAAAGATGTTTTACTATCTCCTGCATTGATTGAAGAGTTTGAGCTCATCTCAATGATAGGGATTGTGGACGCAAGCCACTATCTCGAGTATCAAAGCATGTTCTCAAGCTCAAAAGAAATTCGTTCTCTATTAAAAGAACAAATCATCTCATCGGATTTTATTATCCTGAATAAAATTGACATTGTGAATGAAAAAGAAAAAGAAAAAGTAAAACATAAAATCGAAAAAGTGATTTCGTCTGAAATAGAAATTTTCCCAGCTTCATATGGCAATGTTCCTTTTGAAAAACTTGCCGGACAAAGGCATCGGATCGTGTCGTTATCAGATACAAAAGAGCACCATCATCACCATCATCACACTATTAGAACATTAAAAATAGAAGACCTTCCATCGATTCAGCTTAAGGTCCTTGAATCATGGCTTAAGGAGATAAACGGACTGATTCGCGCCAAAGGCTATCTTCGTGTAGAAGGAGAAACAGATCCTAGGGAAATGCAATATGCTGCGAGAAAAACCGTGCTTTCTGATACCGAAGTAAACACTGAAAAAACAGTTTTGATCTTAATAGGACAAGATTTGAATATTGAA
The DNA here is from genome assembly GCF_014235785.1 of Bacillus sp. PAMC26568. Lineage (GTDB taxonomy): Bacteria > Bacillota > Bacilli > Bacillales > Bacillaceae > Bacillus_P. Next base: position 949,227 of record NZ_CP060137.1, read on the forward strand.
GAAATCAGAGACTCATTTAAGCGGATATTTCAGTGAAATAAGGAGGATCTTTTCATAAATTCCTTTTTTGTATGAAGGAGCGGATTACCGCTCGGATAATAAGAAAAACACTCTAGATTAAGAAACCAGGTTTCAGGATAATAAGGAATCTTTTTATAAATAAATACCGGCCATGGAATGGCCGGTATTTTGCTTTATTTCGATAATGCCGTTTTCAGGGTTTCTAAATTTCGTTTCATTAAACTAAAGTAGTCCTCGCTGTTTTTCGCATCTTCTTCTGAGATGGACTCTAAATTAGATAGCGTCAAGCTTTCTGCGCCGATTTCAGCTTGAACGATATCAGATATTTTGCTGTTTACATTGTTTTCGAAAATAATATACTTCATGTTATGTTCTTTTGCCGTTTCGATAATGGACTGCAGCTGCTTTTGTGAAGGCTCTTGAGTTGGCGATAACCCAAGAACACTGATCTGCTCAATGCCGTAGCGTTCTTCCCAGTATCCGTACGCTGCATGAGATACAAGAATCTCTTTTTTGCCTGCCGTTTCTATCGTTTCTTTATAATCTGCATCCAGTGCTTCAAGGTCTGCTTTCAGGGTTTTGAAATTCTTTTCGAATACAGCTTTTGATTCAGGATCTAATTCACTTAAACCATTTTTAATGTTTTCCGCTATTTGGATAGAAAGGGCAGGATCAAGCCAAATATGCGGATCTTTATCACCGTGCTCATGCTCATCATGAGCTTCTTCATCAGCATGCTCATCGTGACCTTCCTCATTAGCATGTTCGTCATGAGTTTCTTCGTCAGCATGCTCATCGTGACCTTCCTCATTAGCATGTTCGTCATGAGTTTCTTCGTCGGTATGCTCATCATGGCCTTCCTCATCAGAGGTTTCGTCATGAGATGAATCCGCTAACTCGATTCCTTCACCAGCTTTTATGATTTTTACTTTTTCAGCTTGAAGGGTTTCGGTTGCTTTTTCTGCAAATCCTTCTAGACCAACGCCGGAATATATGAATGCGTCTGCTTCTGCCATGTCGACCATATCTTTTGTAGTGGGTTCAAATGTATGGGCATCTGCATTTGCAGGATATACGCTTTCAACTTCAATCGCATCTCCGCCAATTTTCTTTGTGAAATCCTGTAATGGGAAAATGGTCGTATACACCTTTAGCTTTCCATCTTTTTCTGCATTCTGCTCATTGCCTGCACAGCCAGACATTGCTGTTCCAAGCAAAAGCGCAAGTGCCATTGTCATTCCTGTTTTTTTCATTATTTGCTCCTTATATAAATGGTATTTAGTTAGATTCACTATGTCCTTACACATTATATCGTAATACTTACGATTTGAGAACTAGTAAAATTCATCAAAAAATAGAAAAAGGATTCTAATAATTATGAAAAGGCCGGAAGAGGATCTTTAAGTGCTTTCCAGTCCATTCTCATTTCTTTTCCCGTTAATAGGCATCTATCAAGAGATGCTTCAACCTCTTCACGCTTAAGATCAATTCCTATTAAGACTAATTCTGTGATACGGTCTCCAAATGACGAATCCCATCTCTCAATTAGTTCTGGCTCATCCTTAAAAGCTTGAAGCTGTTCTTCTTCTGAGTAGGAAGCAACCCATTCACCGGCACCTTGAATCATGATCGACGTACCCGCTTGTGATAGAAGTCCTGTTGTATCGTTTCTGGAAGCAAGCCAGAAAAATCCTTTTGCCCGAACAACATCTGCGGGCCAATCTTCAAGCCAATTCATGAAACGTTCCGGATGAAATGGTTTTCTTCTTCTGTAAACAAATGAGGAAATACCGTATTCCTCAGTTTCAGGTGTATGCTCTTCGTTTAATTCTTTGATCCAGCCTGCAGATTGGCTTGCTTTATCAAAATCAAAACTGTATGTGTTAAGAAGAGAATCTAGAGGAGCTTTGCTGAATGAAGTTTTTAAAATCGTGGCGTCTGGATTTAGCTTGCGAAGCACACCGTAAAGCTCATCTGTATCTTCATTTTCCACTAGATCTGTTTTATTCAGCAAAAGAACATTGGCAAATTCGATTTGATCGATTAATAAATCGATGACCTCACGCCTATCATTTTCATCTGTTCCATGCTTGCGGTCAAGCAGATTTTCTCCAGAAGAAAAATCCTCCCAAAACCGATTGCCGTCTACAACTGTGACCATGGTATCCAGCCTGCAGTATTTAGAAAGATCAATTCCGACTTCCTCATCAATATAAGTAAAGGTTTGTGCAACTGGAACCGGCTCGCTTATGCCAGAAGATTCAATGACGATGTAATCAATATTTCCTTCCTTTACAAGTCTTTCCACTTCGACCATTAAATCTTCGCGCAGCGTGCAGCAAATGCATCCATTTTGCATTTCTACTAGTTTTTCTTCTGTACGGCTGATGGCATCTTGTTTAATCAAGCTTCCATCGATATTGATTTCACTCATATCATTCACGATAACAGCGATTCGTTTTCCTTCTTTATTCTCAAGGATATGCTTAAGCAGTGTTGTTTTCCCGGCACCCAAGTAGCCGCTTAGCACTGTAACAGGTATTTGATTTGTCATCTCTATTAGCCCTCCTAAATAATAATCATTACGATTTATAAAGACCATCATATAGCAAAACTAAACAAAAAAACAAGTGATATGGTATATTTAATAAAAATAGAGTTGTAAGGAGAATGACAGATGAGATTGTTAGATAAAATTATTGAACACAACCACCAATTTGTAGAAAACCATGACTATGAAAAGTTCCAGACAACAAAATTTCCTGATAAAAAACTTGTCATTTTATCTTGTATGGATACTCGCCTTGTTGAGCTTCTGCCGCAGGCAATGAATATTAAAAATGGCGATGTGAAAATCGTAAAAAGTGCTGGAGCCCTTGTTGCTCATCCATTTGGAAGTATTATGAGAAGCATTCTTGTAGCTGTCCTCGAACTTGGGGCAGATGAAGTCTGTGTAGTTGGCCATTATGATTGCGGCATGAGCAGCCTGAATCCGGAATCTTTTTTGGATAAAGCAATGCAACGCGGAATTTCAAAAGATCAGATTGATACCCTAAAATATTCAGGCATCCATTTAGAAGAATGGCTAAAAGGGTTCGATAACGTAGAAGAAAGTGTAAAACATAGTGTGAGTGTTATCCGCAACCATCCATTGCTTCCAAATGATGTACCTGTGCACGGGCTTATCATTGATCCATCAACCGGAAAATTAGACCTCGTGGCTGAAGGCTATCAACGCTGATCCTTCTTTTCAGGAACGGGATCAAATCCTCCGGGATGAAAAGGGTGGCATTTAAGGATGCGCTTCACTGTCAGATATCCGCCTTTTAAAGCGCCAAATCGTTTGATTGATTCAAGACCGTAATGAGAGCATGTCGGGTAAAAACGGCATGATGGCGGCTTTAGAGGAGAAATGGCTTTTTGATAAAAGCGTATAAGTGCAATGAATAGTTTTTTCATAATCGTCACCTCTTCTTATGCGATAAGTATACTGCATAAAAAGCAGAAGATAAAATTGGAAGGTTTAATTCAAACAAAATAGATGAATTTTATCGGAATTAATTGTATGATGAAGATAGAAGTCTTATGAAGGAGTGGTTTTATGCCATCAGTAGAAAGTTTTGAATTAGATCATAATGCAGTTAAAGCACCGTATGTGAGACATTGTGGCGTTCACAAAGTTGGAAGTGACGGTCTGGTAAATAAATTTGATATTCGCTTTTGCCAGCCGAATAAGCAGGCAATGAAGCCTGACGTAATTCATACATTGGAACATTTATTGGCATTCAATATTCGTACGCATGTTGAAAAATACGATCATTTCGATATTATTGATATTTCTCCAATGGGCTGCCAGACAGGCTATTATCTTGTAGTAAGCGGAGAGCCTACAGTGGAAGAAATCATCGACCTATTAGATGATACATTGAAAGATGCTATTGAAATCACTGAAATTCCAGCTGCTAATGAAAAACAATGCGGACAGGCAAAGCTTCATGATTTAGATGGGGCAAAACGTTTGATGCGTTTCTGGCTTGATCAAGATAAAAAAGAATTGGCAAAAGTATTTGGGTAAAGATTTGAAAGAAGCACTCCTTATTTTGTTAAGGCAGTGCTTTTTTCTTGTTATATGAAAATGAGTTTGGTGCATGGTCGTTTTCATGAAGAGTTATAATATTTTCAGTTGCGTGCAGACAATCATTTCGGTATACTGTTCTCATTGCTTAAACAGATGTCCGCATAAGGAAAACACCGCGGATGAGGAGGATGCATCATGATAGGACGATTGTTGATATCGTGTGAGGACCGGCCAGGGATTGTAGCAGCTGTCTCACGCTTTTTAGCTGATGAAGGTGCCAATATTATTCATTCTGACCAGCACTCTACAGATCCAGTAGGCGGTCTCTTTTTTATGAGAATTGAATTTCAGCTTATGGGGATAGAAGATAAAATCGAGGAAATCAAAACTCGTTTTCAATTGACAGCAGAGCCATTTAATATTACTTGGAGGATGTCATGCGCAAGCGATAAAAAGAAAATAGCCATTTTCGTTTCAAAAGAAGACCATTGCCTGCAGGACCTATTGCAGCGTTTTCGCCTCGGGGAACTTGCTGCTGATATAGAAATGGTCGTCAGTAATCACGATGATATGAGAGAAATTGTTGAGCCTTTAGGGATTCCGTATCATCATATTCCGGCAACAAAGGATACGAGGGAAGAAGCGGCAATACAGCACCTGTCATTACTTGAAGAAGCGAACGTTGATACCATCGTGCTGGCACGCTACATGCAAATCATTCCGCAAGTGATGATTGAACGATATGAAAATCATATTATTAATATTCATCATTCCTTTTTGCCTGCATTCGTTGGCGGAAAACCATATAACCAAGCTTATGATCGCGGCGTAAAGATAATTGGCGCCACTGCTCATTACGTAACAGAAGAGCTTGATCAGGGACCAATTATTGAACAGGACGTTGAACGGGTCAGTCATCGCTATCAGATTAAGGACTTAAAACGAATCGGCAGAGATGTAGAAAAGCTTGTATTGTCGAGAGCCGTAGGCTGGCATTTGGATGATAAAGTGCTCGTTTATGAAAATAAGACAGTTGTGTTTCCGTAAAAACTGAAATTATATGAAAAGGCAGACGGATCAACCGTCTGTCTTTTCATATATGCATCCTATCTTTTTAATAAGAAAGAGTTTATAATAATTAAAACGTAATAATTACGATTTAATAGGAGCAAATTATAAATAAAGAGGTGTTTTTGATGAACGAACATTTGATGAACATATTTACACGTGAAATCATTTCCAGACTTCCTCGGACTAAGAAAAACGTATATCAATTCATTGAAGGAATGGAAGATCAGCTGGCATCACAGTGTGAAACCAAAGAACAGTTTTTAACTCTTCTTGCAGAGAAGTCTCCTTATCAGCAGGCAGCCGATCGTTTTCATATGTCTTTGCAGGAAATGCATGAGCTAATGAAAGCAATTGAAGATGAGATAAACAACAGGCTTGACTTGAAAATTAAAAAACATAGATGGATTGACTATACAGATAAAGTGCTTAAAAATCAGGAGGCATCAAATCAAAATAAGAAGTTTTTCCTTTTTGTCTCTTAATTTAGGGCAAACAAAAAAGAACCTCGCTATGAGCAACGAAGTCCTGAATTATTTCTGCACACTTTGTTTTAAATCAATTTTCTCATACACTTTATCAAGCAGGTCCTTATCATTTAAGATTGTTTTTTTATTTTCTTCAACTAGTTCTTTGAATGTTTTCTTTTTAATTCTCATTCTTTCATACTCCTTTTTCACTTGTATGTCTATGTTTAACCAAATCATAATATTCTTTCTCTAAATCGCTCAGGCAAAGCTCATATAGGTGACAGTCTGCTTTTTTATAGATACCCAGATCCAGCAGTTCTTCTATAATATATGTTTTTCTGCTTGCAACAGCTTGGCGCAATTTTGTACTCATAAAAGAAGGAAACACCACTTTCTAAAAGATAATGATAATCATTATCAATTAAATTATATATGTTATTCTTGAAAAGGGCAAGGACTTTCAAAAAATGTTTGAAGCGTTTTTTTTAAGTTTATATTTGATATTTTATGAAACACATGTTTAAATAGTAATCATTACGTTTTATTAAATCGTATAAATCATAAAGAAGAAAGGATGGAAGTTGTGGCAAAAAAATCAATGGTTGCAAAAGAGAAGAAACGTCAGGAAATGGTTGAAAAATATAGAGAGCTGAGATTAGAGTTAAAAGAAAAAGGGGATTATGAAGCATTGAGAAGGCTGCCGCGGGACTCATCTCCAACTCGTTTGAAAAACAGATGTGAAGTGACTGGCAGACCAAGAGGATACTTAAGAAAGTTTAAGCTATCAAGAATAGCATTCCGTGAATATGCTCATAAAGGGCAAGTGCCAGGTGTGAAAAAAGCAAGCTGGTAAACTCATAAAATCGCTGAAAGATGGATGCAACGATCAGCTTTATTTAAAAAATGCGAGTGACTTTTGTAGTTACCCGCATTTTTAATCTTTATTTTCGATATGAAAGCTCTGCAATCGCATCATGAAGATGGATCGATTCTTCATTGCGGCATTCGACTTTGAAAGCTGACACGAAATCAAGCTCGTATAGGTCTGCTGCAACCAATCGAACCATGTCTTCTACAAAGCGGGGATTTTCATACGCCTTTTCCGTCACCATTTTCTCATCAGGGCGTTTTAGGACAGGGTGAATCATAGCACTTGCATTCGTTTCAGCTGCAGCAAGCAATGCTTCTTTCCAATCTCGTGCCTCACGATAGTCTTCTGTAAATTCAACATCCATTGTAATAAAGCCACGCTGATTATGTGCGCTGTATTCGCTGATCTCTTTAGAACAAGGGCAAAGGGTAGTCACTGCGCATGTCAGCTTTGCACTCGAAGTAAATCCCTTTCCTTCTATGTAGCTGATTTTCAAGTTTGCAGTGGCATGATTTAAGCCGGCAAGCTGTGAACTCGGACCTTTTCTTTCATAAAACCAAGGGAACGTCACTTCAATTTCAGCATCTTTTTGTTTCAGACGTTCTGCGAGCTCTTTCGTAAAATCATAAAGTTCGTTTAGGGAGAGAGTAAATCCTCCGTTTAACCGGTATTTTTCAAGCTGCTCTGTAAAGCGGCTCATGTTTGTGCCCTTTGCTTCATATGAAATGGATGAAGTCATTTTAAACGATGCAACGGTTGCTTGTTCGTTTGGGCTTAATGATGAATGGATGTTAACTGGATATTTCACATTGCTGATTCCAACGGCATTTATATGAAATAAAAAATCTTTTTTTGAATTTTGCAGGTCAGGCATTTTGTCTTTTTCGGTTGGTTTTGTTTTTAAACCCGGTTCAACTGAGCCGAAGAGTCTGTGTCTCTCTTTTTTCGGCGGTAATGTAATATCTCTTTTCATAGGTGTTCTCCTCTCAAGTGCCTCAATAATAGAGAGTATACTGTACAAAGATAGAAAACAGCAATGAAAAATGCTTTTAATAGTGATTAAGGCAGGTTTCACGGATGATTTGCAAATTATAAGCGCGAAATTTTCACTAATTTGCATAATCTCTGGACAACCCTCGTATGATATAATGCTAGAAGAAAAGAATAGGATTGGAGTTTTAAGATGAAAAAACCAGCCTCTTCTATTATGAAAGAGACATTTGCTCTTGCATTAATAGGATTGTTTATTTATCTTTTTATTTTCATAGATTTCGGGGATTTTCAGATTGATGCCCCTAAAGCCTTTTTAAATTTAAACACGGTCTTTTTAAGCATTATTCTTGAGGCCATTCCCTTTATTTTGCTCGGGGTATTTGTCTCAGCCCTCATTCAATCGTTTGTCTCAGAAGAAATGATTCAGCGCTTTTTACCGAAAAATGCAATCATAGCCCTTTTTCCGGCAGCGCTGCTTGGAATTATCTTTCCTGTATGCGAATGTGCCATTGTTCCGATTGTAAGACGCTTAATTAAAAAAGGAATGCCGCTTCACGTTGGAATTGTCTTTTTAGTTGCTGCACCGATTCTAAATCCAGTTGTATTTGCTTCTACTTATTACGCTTTTCAATCTTCTAAAGAAATTGTTTATGGTCGAATGGGTTTAGCGTTTGTTGTGTCCATTCTGGTTGGATTCATCGTTTATCTTCTATTTAAAAACCGGGATCAGCTGAAATGGACAAGAGAAGAACTTGTTGGAAGAACAGCAGAAACAGAACCTATTAAAGGTGTGAGCAAATGGAAGGAAACACTCTTCCATGCCAGTGATGAGTTTTTTGAAATGGGAAAATATCTGATTCTGGGCGCATTTATTGCAAGTGTTTTTCAGACCTTCTTAGATCGTTCTTTATTGGCGGAACTGGGCTCAAGCGAGTTCTTATCACCTGCAATCATGATGGCGTTCGCATATATTTTATCCCTTTGTTCGGAGGCAGATGCTTTTGTGGCTGCTTCGTTTGGAGGCACGTTCACTGCAGGTTCCCTGCTGGCGTTCCTCGTGTATGGCCCGATGGTCGATCTGAAAAATACAATCATGCTGTTTGCTTTTTTCAGAGTGAAATTTGTGATGGCATTTATCGGAATTGTAACGGCGGTTGTTTATGTTTCCGTCTTGGTATACCAGCAATTTCTCTTATAAAGGAGGGAATCCTGAATCTATGGAAAACCAAAGAGATTATCGTTTCCACTTATACTTGCGCGGGATCATCTTAATGGGATTTACAATGCTCCTCTTTAAGCTGATTATTACAGGAGATATCCAAAACTTTATCGCACCTCGAATGCTGCCGTTCATCTATTTTGCGGTCATTACTTTTTTGCTCTTAGGTGTCGTTCAAATTTGGAGAAGCGGCAGTAAGAATGAAGAAGAATTGTATTGCAATTGCGGCTTTGATCATTCAGGAAAAAGTACACCGATTCAGTCAATCATTATTTATTCATTCTTTATTTTCCCTGTCGTAACCGGCTTTGTTTTCCCGGATGTTGTCCTGGATAGCTCTATTGCGGCAAAACGAGGCTTTAAAACAGGTTTAACACAATCTCAAGAGACAGCCAAAAGTGAGGATGCTCCAATGGATGAGGAGCTTGCAGACCTCTATTTGCAGGATCCTGATGAATACATGAAACAGCTTGAAGAACGTGTTGAGGAAAAATCAGAATCACCAGAATCAAGCCCTGATGTCCCGCTTGAACATCCTGAAGGCTTCCAAATTCAAGCACCGCCAGAAGGGTATTATGAAGAGCTGGAAGCAGATATGCTAAAAAGTGACAAAATCGTTTTAACTGAAAAGAATTACATTGCCATGACGAATATCATGGATAAAAACCCTGAAAAATTTGCTGGCAAAAAAGTAGAAATGTTCGGATTTGTATACAGAGAAGATGATTTTGAACAAGATCAGTTTGTTGTAGCAAGATTTGGGTTATCCTGCTGTGTCGCAGATGCCTCTGTATATGGAACACTCGCTTCCATTGCGGATGGAGAAAAATATAAGCAGGATGAGTGGGTTAAAGTCAGCGGAGTTATCAAAAGTGTGAACTATCAAGACTGGGTTCTTCCAAATGTTGAGATCCAATCGATTGAAAAGATCGAGCAGCCTAAGGAACCTTATGTATATGAACAATATTGATAAATTACAAAAAAGCTTGCCGGGTATTCTATTTCCGGCAAGCTTTTATTTATTTTAGGGCATTCACAGCGTTTATTAATCCATGTCCTGATTGACCGTCGTATCCATTTTTAAACAAATCAACTGAAGAAGTTTGAATGATATGCTTTATCTTTGATGGAGAAAGCTGATCTTTTCCATGCTTTGCAATTATTACCCCAGCAAGAGCAGCTACTTTCGGTGCTGCCATTGATGTTCCGCCTTTATAGCCATAACCTCCTGGAACAGTGCTTAAGCATAAGTAACTATTATCTCTGCCTGTCCCATTGGCAGGGTTATAGTTTGGTCCTAAATCACCGCCTGGCGCAATGACGTCAATTTTACCAACTCCGTAGTTTGAATAGAAAGCTAAGTTTTTATGCTGACCTCCAGCTGAAACTCGAATCATATTTTGGCTGCTAGGGCTTCTGTGAGTTGCTCCATTGTCTTCACCCGACAGTTTTCCTGGACTGCTGATATCAACTGCGTTGTTTCCGGCTGAACCCACAACCGTTACGCCTTTTTGAATAGCATACTTAATCGCACGGTTAAAGAGATGAACATCAGCTACGATGTCTTTTGTGGCAAACTCAGGATTTTGATACCAGTCATATCCACCCAAAGACATGTTCACTACATCTACGTTATCATCAGCAGCAGTCATAAGAGCTTCAGCGATATGAGCGGTTTCTGCTCCGCCAGTTGCACCAAAAACACGGTATGAAGCTACTTTTAAATCAGGGCCAACTCCCATTGTTCTTCCTTTAGCAGCTATAGATCCTGCTACATGTGTTCCATGTCCATTTTCATCTTTAGGATCTGCAATACCCGGCACAAATGATTTTCCATAAGCATAATTTTCTTTTAGATCAGGGTGAGTATAATCAATGCCAGTATCAATGACCCCTACTACAATATTCTCTCCTGAAGCTGTTTTTCCAGTACCCCCGGCAAGCTTCCATGAGTCACCATTGTTTGTAACCTGCTTAATATCCCATTGAAGCTGCTCATATAAATCAGCTGTTGCTGCTTCAGCCTCTTGATAGGAAATTGCAGCTTCAGCTGCTGGAGTTTCCGGGTATAAAGTGTTCTGTATGCCCGCTTCTGTAATTTGGGAGGATTTTTTTACTTCTTTAAGAAAATCAGGATTGGCAGAAGTAACCTCAACTGCTCCTACCTTTTCTAGTGTATTGTTGATTTTTCCGCCAGCTTTTTTTACTAATTCATCATATCCAGATGGTAAATTGGTCTCGTTTTTGAAAATAACGATGTATTTTTTTTCAAGAGTTTCAGCTTGTCCTGTTGGTGCACTGCTGCTGAAAACAGCAGAAGTGAGTAGTACAGCACTTAATACCCCAGCATATAGTCCTTTTTTAACAATCATTATGTATAACCTCCTTAATTTTCTTAATTTTCATTATATTATAAAAAATACTTCAAAAATGAATATATTTCGTCAACATTCACACTGTTACTGATATATAGCATGTCTTTAGATTCAGTACCAATGAATGTTTTACAATTATTGAAAAATCATAAAGACTATTTGTACACTTAATTGACTGTTCATATCTTCATATAACAGATAAATTTGTCGAAAGTATAATACAATTAACACACTTACCTCTTTGATAAGAACACAAAAGTTGATTGAAAAAACACCTGAATTTTCAGGTGTTCACTTTTCCTCTTCACTTTTATTTCGATAGTTATCTGAATCCTCATTTTGATTGCTGTTATGAAGAGGATCAATCTTATGTTCGTATTTATATGCTTTAGATGTTGTTAAAACACTAAGCAAAAGCACAACAATAACAATAATGATGCAAATGATAAAAACAAAAATCATATGGAAGCCTCCCCCTATATGTTTATCATTTTAACAGAAAATCCCCTTAGACCGTGTTTTATTTTTCGGCAATAAGGGTAATTTACTAATACATAAGGAGGAGATTAAGGATGTCAGAAAAATTAGTGCAAACCGTTAATAAACAAGTAGCGAACTGGACTGTTTTATATGAGAAATTACATAATTACCATTGGTATGTGAAAGGTCAAAATTTCTTTACGCTTCATGAAAAGTTTGAAGAGCTGTATAATGAGGCTCACCTCCATATTGATGAGCTTGCAGAACGTTTGCTCGCACTTGAGGGGGCACCTGTCGCAACGTTGAAAGAGTGTCTTGAACTTTCAACTATAAGCGAAGCAGAAGGTAAGGAAACAGCGGAGCAAATGGTAAAAACCGTTTATGATGATTTCTCAAAACTTGCTGATGAATTGAAAGAAGGCATGGAACTGGCTGATGAAGTTGGCGATGAGACGACAGGCGATATGCTGCTTGCGATTCATCAAAGCTTAGAAAAGCATAACTGGATGCTAAAATCTTTCTTAGGAAAATAAAGGCTGCCTGATAGCAGTTTTTTTCTTTATTGGATAAATAGTCTTATTCAGCTTTTACTGAAGTTGCCGAAAATAGGAGTGAGAGGAGGGTGAACATGACACTGAGTTCAGGTCACGGCTGGCCAAGTCAGTCAGCTTCAGCAAACATTAAGCATGAATCTTCTGCAAAGCCAAATAGCCACGCAGACAGCACATGTGACAGTTTTGATGGAGGATTTCACACAGGCACAGGCTTCACTTCCAAGTCATCCATCTCTTGGCAGCAAAATCGATGTGAAGATTTAAGCAGCATATAAGGCCGGTCCATTGAAAATGGATTGGCCTTTTATGTCAGGTGATACTTAATATGGATTGCTTTTACACGTTACCCGAAGCTGTTCATATTTCTGAACTGAACATGAAAGTCGAGCTCCCCTTTTGGCAGTTTTTAATAGTGATCTAAAACTTATCCAGCAATTTTTTAAAACATGACAGCCGAATAATTTGTTCATTTATGGGAAAAAAATAAACAATGGACAAGTAAAGGGGCGCTTAGAGAAATGTCAGACACGAAACAAACTTATTATGTAACCGTAGCGAATGGAGAAATCTCACAGCTGAGCACTGCTGCACCTTGGGATTATAAAATTGAGGCGACAGAAGAAGAAATAACAACATTAAGAGAGTATTTCGATCAAGTGTATTCTTCAGATTGGCAAGGATTTTACAGAGCTCATGTTCCGTATTTAGAATATCACTATGACAGACAAAATGATGCGGTGGATCAAACCAATATCAAGATTTTTGAAATGATTTATCAGCTTGGGGATGAAGAGGCAAAAAATCACATTCGCTCTCAGGGAATACTAAAAAGCATCGAAGAACAACAATAGGTCTTATGCAATCTCTTTCATTGTGATAAGATTTTTATGGACACATAGAAATTGAGGGATAGAAAAATGTTTCGATTTAAAGATTATTATCACAATGAAGTTCATTTATCTTTTGAAGATTATCCTTTTTCAAAGGATCCTAAGCACGTTTGGGTCATTTGCAGATATAAAGACAAATGGCTGCTAACAATTCATAGTGATCGAGGCTATGAATTTCCCGGAGGCAAAGTCGAACATTCCGAAAATGCGGATGATGCCGCCATAAGAGAAGTTAAAGAAGAAACAGGCGGAAGTGTCGGCAAGTTAACGTACATAGGTCAGTATAAGGTTCTTGGAAAAGAAAAAACGATTATCAAGAATATCTATTTTGCAGAAATTGATAAGATTATCCCGCAAACAGACTACTTAGAAACAAACGGGCCCATTCTGCTAGAATCTCTGCCGCCAGACATTCAAAGAAACAGGAAGTTTAGCTTTATCATGAAAGATGATGTACTCGTTAGAAGTTTGGAAAAAGTATTAGAAGAATATATTTAAGTGAATTCCGGCAAATGATGCTGGGATTTTTTTTTGATATATAAAGGCAGATTTCATAGTTTTCGTTTTGTGCAGTTGCAGGGACTCAGAAGAGCACTCCTTCTTTGACAGGGATAGCGGGAATTCATTGGATTGACCGCTTGGCCACATTTCTGGCCGCTAGGGACTAATTTCTGACCGTTCACTCCAGTTTCTGACCGCTCAGCTTCGTTTGTGACCGTTCAGACAATTTTTGTCAGATTTCCATATTCAGTACGGAACGCTGTGTTCAATAGAACGCACTAAATACGATTGAATCAGCAATGTTTTAGAATAGTGCATAAAAATAAAACCTTTATTATGGTAAATATAGTAATATTATAAGAGGAAGAAAAAGGCAGACTGAATTTTCTATAAACAAAGGGGATTTTTTATGACACACAGTGAACCGAGATATATTTGGATAGCGATTGCACTTTTATTAGTCATTTCAAGTTTTTTTGTTATCCTGATAGTTCCGTATACGCTGCATAATATTCTATTTTATACAGCTAACACGGCAATGATTCAAACACCTAAGCTTGTCCTGTACATGTACGGAATATCGATGGGAATTATGGCGATCGCCTGTTTCGTGATGTATTTGAATCAGAAGAAATTATGGAAGTTTGCGCTGCCGCTTTTTATTGCTGGAATGGCTGGAATTGCTCTCGGAACAGATCATTATAAAGTTGTGACTTACGATGAAATCAAGTTCAGCAAACCATGGTCGTTTACAGAAGAGAGCTACAAGTGGGATGAGGTAGAGCAAATCATTACTGAGAAATCAGAGGATAAAAGTGTTCGTTGGCAAGTGAAAATGTTTTTTAAGGATGGGGAAGAACTTGTTTTTGTCCGCGACAGAAACTTCAATAATAGCCACAGTAATTTTTATTCAGCGGCAAAAATAAACAAGGTGCCTTATAAAGGAATCAATGATTAGTCAAAAAGCGATAGACTCAGAGGATTTTCTTCTAGCTGTAGAAACGGATATAAACACAAAAAAAGCTTTCGAAAATCGAAAGCCTTTTTTGCATAATATTTACACTCCAATTGAAGCTGTAATATTTTCTTTTTTCAGGAAATCAGCTAGTAAATCCGGTGCAGTTAAATAAATTAGCCCATTCCCTTCAAGACTCTTAGGAAACCCTAATGGAATCGTCCGCTTCATCAATTGAGCATAAATTTCAGGCTCAGTGAGTGTGCGTTCAAATTCACTTTCTGATAAAAGCTTCACTAAAGCAAGTGCACCTGCAACGTGAGGAGCTGACATTGAAGTACCGCTGAAAACAGCATATTTTCCGCCCGGTATGGTTGAAATGATTTTTTCACCTGGGGCGACTGCATCTATTTCATCATTTGAATTTGTAAAATAAGAAGATTTTCTTTGTAAATTAACCGCTCCTGCTGAGATCACTTCATTGTAGCTTCCCGGATAAGAGAATTCAGCTGTTTTGCTGTTACCATCTCCTTCATTTCCAGCTGCGCATACAACAAGAATCTGATTCTGAACGGCTTTTTGAATGACTTCGTGCAGTTCAGGGACATCTTCAGGACCTCCGAGAGACATCGAGATAATATCAGCTTTTTCAGAAATGGCATAATCTATTGCGTTAACAATCCATTCATATGCTCCAGAACCTTCTTCACCTGCAAGTGCTTTTAAAATAAGCAGTTTTGCTTCTGGCGCGACTCCGATCACACCGGATTCAGCATTAACAGCAGCGATCGTACCTGCGACATGCGTTCCGTGGCCATTGTAATCCGTAAATACCTCAGGGTCTCCGTTGTCATCATCCGTAAAGTTACGGCCACCAACTACTCGTCCCTCTAAATCTGGATGCTGCGCATCACAGCCTGTATCGATGACGGCTATTAAGATATCTTTGCCTTTAAAACCTTTGCTCCAAAGTGAAGGCGCTTGAATCAATTCAACACCTTCCGGGATTTGCTGTGCTTCCACGAGCTGATTGTCGACTTTGTACGGAATTAACTTCATTGCTTTTTCCATTACAATCCCTCCTAATCATTTCTTAAGGAACAAAACATGCAGCCAGATATAGGATGTTAAAACTATCTGAACTTTCTGTAAAATTCTATCATTTTTTTAAAAATCTATCAAATGCCAAATAGACTAGAGATAAATAATGAAAATGGCACAGGAGCCAAAAACAATTTCACCATTCTAGGCTGGAGAACGATTTCGTAATTTCTGGACCGAACAGCTATTTTCAGAGATTTTACTGCTTGTAATGCAGGCTGCCGAGTTGGGAGGGATTCCGGAAAAACAAAAATACGACCCTATGAAGGCCGTATAGCTATTCATCATCCTTAACCAGCTTTCTCTCAAGCAGCTCAACAGCCTGATACATGATTGTAGCGAAGCAGGCGATAATGATGAGTGAGAGGAGTACAAGTGTAAAGTTGAAAACTTGAAATCCATAGATAATCATATATCCCAATCCTTTTGCTGACACGAGGAATTCTCCTACAATGACACCGACCCATGACAATCCTACGTTTACTTTTAATGTCGAAATGATTGTAGGAAATGATGAGGGTAATACTGCCT
This sequence comes from Bacillus sp. PAMC26568, assembly GCF_014235785.1. Classification (GTDB taxonomy): domain Bacteria; phylum Bacillota; class Bacilli; order Bacillales; family Bacillaceae; genus Bacillus_P. The sequence continues at coordinate 965,334 of NZ_CP060137.1, forward strand.
CTTTAAACATCTGCCATTTAGATGCTCCGAAGGTTTGTAAAACCTTTAGATAGTTTGAATCTATTTCTCTAAACGCTGTATAGACGACAATGGCTGTAATAATGATAGAAATGATAGCCCCCATCGCGATTATGGAAAAATAACCGGGTCCAAGTGCGACAATCAGAATCGGACCAAGGGCTACTTTCGGCATAGCATTTAAAATGACCAAGTAAGGATCCAGTATATTGGAGAGCCGCTTTGACCACCATAACATTGCAGCAAGGATAGTGCCAAGGAGAGTGCCGATGATAAATCCAAGCACAGTTTCAAATAAAGTTACACTCAAATTTGATAGGAGTGATCCATCAGCTGTTTTTTCAAGAAACAAGTTCCATATTTTCGAAGGGTAACTGAATAAGAGCGGATCAATCCATTCTCGCTTTCCAGCTATCTCCCAAAACGAGAAAAATGTGATAAAAATTAGAATTTGGTAAAATCGAACCCAGCGCTTTTCCCGCTTTAAACTTTTTAAATAAGATTGGTGCAGCCTGTTTAACTCATTCTTTTCCATCAAGTTGATCCAGCTCCTTCCAAATGTGCTGAAATAGGTCTGTATAGGAGGGGTGCTGTCTCGCTGCAAACGGCGTCAGGCTTTTTAATTCTTCTGGAACGTGGAATGTTTGTGCGATTTTACCTGGTCTAGGGGAAAGCAGAAAAATCCGGTCACTCATAGCGATGGCTTCACCGATATCATGCGTGACAAGGAGAGCTGTCTTCTGAAAGTCTTTCAATGTGCTCCAAACAAGGTCTTCAAGCTTAAGTTTTGTTTGGTAGTCTAACGCTGAAAAAGGTTCGTCAAGCATAAGCAGCTTTGGATTCGTTGAAAGTGTTCTGACAAGTGCCGCGCGCTGTCTCATTCCGCCCGAAAGCTGACGGGGATAATTCTTTTCCACATTATCCAGACCCATATCTTTTAACAGAGAGAGGGTCTTTCCTTTAGCTTCGGCTGAATGATTTTTAGAGATTTTTAAACCGATTAATATATTTTCTGCAATTGTTTTCCAAGGAAATAGGTAATCCTGCTGCAGCATGTATCCAATTGCTGATGAATCATGTTTGATCGGCTTGCCTTCCATTAAAATGCTGCCTTTTGTCGGGGTAATCAATCCGGCGATAATGGAGAGCAGCGTAGTTTTACCGCAGCCGCTAGGGCCGAGGAAGGAAATAAATTCTCCTTCCTCTACTTGTAAATCAATGTCTTCTAATGCAAGGGTTGCTGATTCTTTAGTAAAATACATATGGTGGATATGCTGGACCGTCAGGAAAGACATGTTTAAACCTCCTTACTTTGCTGCATCTTCGGCGAACTTGGTATTGACGAGAGTCTTGTGATCAATACGTTTTGGCAATTCGTTCGCTTCTTCCATAATGTTTTGCAGATTCGTCCATTCATCTTCATCAAGAATTGGGTCTGTGGCAAATGAGCCTTGTTGTTTATAGCGTTCTACGACCGTAGTGATGATCTCAAGCTCAGTATCTTTAAATTGGTTTGCAATTGCTTTTGCAATAGATTCAGCACTGTTTTCTTCAATCCATTGCTGTGCTTTGTAAATAGCCTTCGTGAACTTTGCTGCAGCTTCGGAATTCTTTTTCAGGAAGCTTTCTTTTGCCATAAATGTTGTATATGGCACTTTACCTGACTCTTCACCGAAAGAAGCTACAATGTGTCCTGTGCCTTCTTTTTCAAAAATACTTGCAGTTGGCTCAAATAATTGGACATAGTCGCCTGTTCCTGAAGCAAATGCACTTGCAATATTAGCAAAGTCAATATTTTGAATCAGATTTAAATCATTGTGCGGATCAATTCCATGCTGCTTTATTACGAATTCTCCTACCATCTGCGGCATACCGCCCTTGCGCTGTCCCAGGAATGTGCTGCCTTTTAGCTGATCCCAGCTAAAATCTTCAACTTTTTCTCTTGAGACGAGAAATGTGCCGTCTGTTTGAGTAAGCTGAGCAAAATTAATGACAGGATCCTTTGAGTCCTGGGCAGAAACGTAAATGGATGTTTCTGAGCCAACAAGTGCGATATCAGCTCCATCAGAGAGCAGAGCTGTCATTGTTTTATCTCCGCCCCATGTCGTCGTAAGCTCAACATCCAGACCTTCGTCTTCAAAAAAACCTTCTGACATCGCTGCATACAATGGTGCATAGAAGATGGAATGGGTAACTTCGGCTAAACGAATTTTTTCTGGCTTGTTTTGATTGCACGCACTTAGTGTAAAGATAAGAAGAGCAAACACCGCAAAGCCAATGAGCCATTTTTTCATATGAAATCCTCCTTGGTGACAACCACCTTCAAAAAATATAAAATGAGTATCCAGTAATGGAACGCCTAAAATAATGTATGAGAGCAGAAAAGATGTGTGAATTCCGAGAAAAGTTTTTATGAGGTGAATAAATCATGAAGAATGGATCAATTATAGACCGCCAGCTGCTGCCATCTCCCAATCCTAATATCAGGCTTCAGCTCATAACTTATTATTCAGATTGCCTAAAAGTGAAGGGGTTGCTTGCAGAGCCTGCAGCTGCCGGTACGTATGATGGTTTTTTGTATTTAAGAGGCGGCATTAAGAATGTCGGGAAGGTCAGAATTGGCCGGATTGTCCAATTTGCTTCAGAAGGTTTTGTCGTTATGGCTCCGTATTATCGGGGGAATCAGGGAGGAGAAGGAAATGAAGACTTCGCAGGCGATGACAGATATGACGCTATTCATGCTTTGACCCTATTAAAGGAACATCCTAAAGTTTCAAAAGAACGCATTCACGTCTTCGGGTTTTCAAGAGGCGGGGTCATGGCGCTGATAGCCGGGTGCATGGATGCAGATGTACGCTCTGTTGTGACATGGGGCGGGGTATCGGATATGATTCTTACATATGAAGAGAGAGAAGATCTGCGGAGAATGATGAAGCGGGTCATCGGAGGGACGCCTTCAAAATATCCTGACAGATATAAATGGCGGACACCGCTTTATGATTTAGAAACCTTAAAAGCGCCTATCCTGATCATCCATGGAGTCCTTGATCAGAATGTATCGGTTGAACATGCATACTTGCTTGAACAGAGGCTTCGTGAGCTTGGGAAAAAAGTGGAGACAATGTATTTCAAGGAATACACGCATTATTTTCCGCCAGCAGTTAACCGAAACGTAGTCAAAGAGCTGACTGCCTGGATGAAAAAGCAATAAATGCAGGGAACAGTTGAGCTAAATATGGTAAACTATCCATATATGAAAAGGAGTGATTGAAATGGGTATGCCTTTAGAATTGAACACGATGATCGTGACCAAAGGGCGAGAGAAACGTTTAGAAGAAAACCTTTTTCAGCTCGTTAAAGACGGCTTTCGCATTTATCCGCTTGAGATCCCGATTGAAGTTAGAAAAACGAAAGAAGGAGACGTCAGCGGACAAGCTCTTATCAAAAAACTTGAGCTTGCTGAAGACAAAACGATCATAACGTATCAATTAATTGCTTTAAAATCTACGAATTAATTTAAGGGGTTTCCGGTGATGCTGGGAGCTCTTTTAAATATTTAAACATGGAAAACGGAAGCTCAGTGCTCCCTGTGGAAAAGAACATTTCACCTGATAAGTCAAAAAACGTCTTTATAAAAAGGCTGTTTTCGCATTGATTGTTATTTTTGGTTATTCATTGTACCCGTGGATTTCCGCTGCAGTCACTTGCTTTCCGCTGTAAGGGATGGGAGCCTCCTCGGCTATGCCTGCGGGGTCTCCCATTCCCCTCTATTTCCCGCAGGAGTCAAGTGCCTTCCGCTACAATCCACTAAAGGTTTTAACCATTTTTTCTTAAAGCAAACAAACTTTACGAAAAGAGCCATATAAAAAAAGGCTATGCCAAAATGAATGGCATAGCAGCTTTTACGACTTATATAGATGGTCCGCCAAGTACTTCAATTTCTGTTGAAACATGATTGAACTTTTTGAAATTTTGTTTAAATTTTCCAGCCAGTTCTTTCGCTTTTTCATTGTAAGCTTCGACGCTGTCCCATGTTTTAACTGGCTGCAGGACTTCGTCAGGAACACCTGGAACATGGAGCGGGATTTGCAAGCCGAAATTTTCATCTTTTACCGTTTCAACGTTGTCCAATTCACCTTCAAGTGCAGATTGAACCATTGCACGGGTATATTTTAATTTCATTCTTTCGCCAACACCGTATTCTCCCCCAGTCCAGCCAGTGTTTACTAAAAATACATTCGCCTGATGCTCATCGATTTTCTGCCCCAGCATCTCTGCGTAAACTGTAGCAGGAAGCGGTAGGAAAGGCGATCCGAAGCAAGTTGAGAACGTTGCCTGAGGTGATGTAATGCCGCGCTCTGTACCAGCAAGCTTGCTGGTGTACCCGCTAAGGAAGTGGTACATTGCCTGTTCTTTTGTCAATTTGCTGATTGGAGGCAGAACTCCGAAAGCGTCGGCTGTCAAAAAGACAATCGTATGCGGATGGCCTGCAATACTTGGCTGAACAATATTATCCATTGCCTCAAGCGGATAAGCTGCTCTAGTATTTTCAGTAAAGAATGTATCATCATAATCAGCCACTCTTGTTTCATCATCCAATACGACATTTTCAAGTACAGATCCGAATCTTATTGAATCAAAGATTTGCGGCTCTTTTTCGCGGGACAGGTTGATGCACTTGGCATAACAGCCTCCTTCGATATTAAAAACACCGGCATTAGACCATCCGTGCTCGTCATCACCAATTAACTTGCGTTTTGGATCAGCCGATAGAGTTGTTTTGCCTGTACCAGACAGCCCGAAGAAGAGAGCTACGTCGCCTTCCTGGCCAACATTTGCAGAACAATGCATGGATAAAATTCCGCTTTCAGGAAGCAAGTAGTTCATGACAGAGAAAATTGATTTTTTCATTTCTCCTGCATATTCAGTTCCGCCGATTAAGATCGTTCTTTTTTCAAATGATATAATAATAAATGTCTCTGAATTTGTACCGTCAATTGCAGGATCTGCCTTGAAGTTTGGTGCAGAAACAATTGTAAATGGATCTGAATGCTGTATCAGTTCATCTTGGCTTTCTGGCTGAATGAATAGCTGCTGAGCAAAAAGATTGTGCCAGGCGAATTCATTTACTACTTGAATAGGAAGGCGATACTTCGTGTCAGCACCTGCAAATCCTTTGAAAACAAAGAGCTCATTGCGTTCTTTTAAGTATGAAATGACTTTTAAGTACAGTTTTTCAAATGAAGCTTCTGAGAAAGGCTGATTTACAGAACCCCACTCCATTTTGTCTTCTGTTGATTTTTCCTTTACAATAAACTTATCTTTAGGTGAACGTCCTGTGTAAGTACCTGTCGTTGCACGGACAGCACCCGTTGAAGTCAAGATTCCTTCATTGCGTTCTAATACTTTTTCAACAAGAAGCGGGACTGATAAGTTATGAAATGCATTTTCCCCTTTGATTAAAAGATCTAGCTCATTCGTTATTTCTATAGAATTCATCCCATACCCATCCTTTACCTATATTTCTATTCTTTATTTTATTAATTAAGTAACTCTTCTCAATTAGTATAACACATTAAAATAAATAGTCTATACTATTTAACTTATTCTATGTAGAAATTGATGAAATGGAACAAGTAGCTAAATGTTTCTGATGAAAATGATACATATATAATAGGAAGTGTTTTTAATTCGGCATTTGGTGGAAACATACAAGAAGGGAAAAGAAAAATCGAATGCGAAAACCTTGTCATTTTTTGTTGACAGGTTGAGGAAATATACGATATTATATGACCTTGAACGGATTCTCTTATCCCGAGCTGGTGGAGGGACAGGCCCTATGAAACCCAGCAACCTGCTTTATTTATTAAAATTCTCGTAAGTCAGAATTTTTGCGAGCAAAGGTGCTAACCTGATGCAAGGCGAAAGCCCTTGATCGATAAGAGCGAAAGGCTACGATTTTAGTAAATAACCTTTCCTCGCGGGAAAGGATTTTTTATTTCTATAAATATTTTTTGCCTGAACGTACTCGTGGATTCTCCTAAAACATGCCAACTGAATTATTTTGCCGAATGGCCAAAATATGAAAGGGAATGAGTTCCGTATCTTTTAACCTTTTGAGGAGGAAAACTTTAATGACTAAACAACGTCGTCTGTTTACTTCAGAGTCTGTAACTGAAGGTCATCCTGATAAAATTTGTGACCAGATTTCTGACTCGATTTTAGATGCAATCTTAGAAAAAGATGCAAATGCCCGTGTTGCTTGTGAAACATCGGTTACTACAGGTCTTGTTCTAGTTGCTGGGGAAATAACAACTTCTACTTATGTAGACATTCCAAAAATCGTTCGTGAAACGGTTAAGGAGATTGGCTACACTCGTGCAAAATATGGTTTTGATGCAGAAACATGTGCAGTACTTACTTCGATTGATGAGCAGTCAGCAGATATCGCTATGGGTGTTGACCAGGCGCTTGAAGCACGCGAAGGAAAAATGACAGATGAGCAGATCGAAGCAATTGGTGCAGGTGACCAAGGATTGATGTTCGGATTTGCTAATAACGAGACAAAAGAATTAATGCCGCTTCCTATTTCACTTGCTCATAAGCTTTCCCGCCGTTTAACAGAAGTACGCAAAGAAGAGATTCTTCCGTATCTTCGTCCAGACGGTAAAACGCAAGTAACAGTTGAGTATGATGAAAATGACAAGCCGGTTCGTATTGATACAATTGTTATTTCAACTCAGCATCATCCTGAAATCTCTTTAGAGCAAATTCAGCGTAATGTGAAAGAGTATGTTATTAATCCAGTTGTACCAAAAGAGTTGATTGATGAAGAAACAAAATACTTCATCAACCCGACTGGCCGATTTGTTATCGGCGGACCACAAGGTGATGCAGGCTTAACTGGCCGTAAAATCATCGTTGATACGTACGGCGGATACGCTCGTCACGGCGGAGGGGCATTCTCAGGAAAAGATCCTACAAAAGTTGACCGTTCTGCAGCATATGCAGCACGTTATGTAGCTAAGAACATCGTTGCAGCAGGTTTAGCTGATAAATGTGAAGTTCAGCTTGCTTATGCAATTGGTGTTGCTCAGCCAGTATCGATCGCAATTGATACATTTGGAACTGGCCAAGTGAAGGAAGATGTTTTAGTTGATGTTGTTCGCGCTAACTTTGATCTTCGTCCAGCAGGAATCATTAACATGCTGAACTTGCGTCGTCCGATCTACAAACAAACAGCTGCTTACGGTCATTTTGGCCGTAACGATCTTGACCTTCCATGGGAAAGAACGGATAAAGCGGAAGCCCTTAAAGAGCAAGCTTTAAATCAATAATAGTATAAAAGATGAGACACTGCGAAAGCAGTTCTCGTCTTTTTTTTATGAAAATGATAACCCAAGGTCCTAGGATTCCAAAAATCTTTCAGTGAAGTACTAAAATACGAGGTGAAAAGATATTTGGTTTGCCAACCATCTTAGCATTCTCAGCCGAATTGTGCCCGGAACTCGGAAAAACAAAAACCAGGTGCATAATAGAAATAGAGCGGAATGGTACCATGGAACCAGATAAAGACGAAATCCAGGTACCCAATAGAGGAGAATGGTGCCCTAGAAATCGGAAAGAGCGAAATTCAGGTACCCAATAGAGCGGAATGGTGCCATAGAAATCGGAAAAAGCCGTTCAGTCCTTCAGGTATGGTCAGCAGGGCAAAGTCTTTCAGCCGCAGTGAAAACTACCCGTTATCAAGGTTGGTTTTTATTTTTTTTTAAAAGGAATTATGAGCTCAAACACTTTATTTTATGAATTTATTGTTTTATTTTGTAAAAAATTGCAACAAAACCTTGCTTGAGTTCGTTTCACGTACGGATAGACTTTTTTGGAGGCGAATAAGATGTGCGGTTTTGTTGGAATTATTGATTATCGTAAACAGGCAAGTGATATAAATTTTGATACATTCATTGAGAAGGCAAGCATTAAAATAGAACACAGAGGACCTGATGATAGCGGGAGATATGAAGATGATTATGTCATGCTTGCATTTAGACGGTTATCTATCATAGATGTTCAAGGTGGGCATCAGCCGCTTGCATATGGAATTAATCAGCGGTACCAGATTGTGTTCAATGGCGAGATCTATAACTATATTGAGCTAAGAGAACTGGTTTATTCTCATGGCCGTGATTTGAATACGGATACAGATACAGAAATCATTGTGGCGCTATACAGCATTTTTGGAACGGATATCCTTCAATTGCTCCGCGGAATGTTTTCATTTCTCATTTGGGACAGGGAAAAGCATTTTCTTTTTGGTGCAAGAGATCATTTCGGAATCAAACCTTTGTATTACATAGAAAACGGAAAAATGAATATGTTTGCCTCTGAGCTTAAAAGCTTAACTGATTTCTACAGGCATCCAAACATTAATGATGAAGCGTTTCAGCATTATCTCTCTTTTCAATATGTGCCTGATCCGAGCACGATGCTGGAGCACATTCAAAAAGTGCCTCCAGGTTATTTCTTTACAAAAAAAACAGGTGAGAGTCTAGTGCTTGAAAGGTATTGGAAGCCTCAAATCAACCCTGCCCGTCAATTAAATGAAAACCAGCTGAAAGAAAAAATTCAAGAAACCTTAATAGATTCTGTCAAAGTCCATATGCGCAGTGATGTCCCAGTAGGGTCTTTTCTTTCCGGAGGTGTGGATTCAAGTATTATTGCTTCTATTGCAAAAGAATTCCATCCTTCATTAAAAACATTTTCTGTCGGTTTTGAGCAAAAAGGCTACAGCGAGATCGATGTTGCGAAAGAAACGGCAGATGCTCTGAATGTGGAGAATATATCCTATATGGTGGGGCATGCAGAATTTATAAGAGAACTGCCCAGAATTATTTGGCATATGGATGATCCGGTTGCAGATCCTGCCTCTATTCCGCTTTATTTTATAGCAAGAGAAGCACGGAAGCATGTGAAAGTAGTATTATCGGGTGAAGGAGCAGATGAGCTTTTCGCAGGCTATAACATTTACAAAGAGCCAATTGATTTGTCTATCTTCGGTCATCTGCCGAAGGGATTCAAGCAAAAATTAAAGCAGCTTGCTACTGTCTTTCCCGAGGGGATGAAAGGGAAAAGCTTTATCGAGAGAGGGACAACAGTTTTGGAAGATCGATATATTGGAAATGCAAACATCTTTTCTGCTGCTGAAAAGCAAAAATTGATATCTATGGATATTCAATATAATCCAACAGACATTACAGACCATTTATATAAAGATGTCAGCCATTTAGACAGCATTTCCAAGATGCAATATATTGATGTGATGACATGGCTGAAAGGGGACATTTTAGTAAAAGCAGATAAAATGACGATGGCTCACTCGCTCGAATTAAGAGTGCCCTTCCTTGATAAAGAGGTATTTAAAATAGCCTCATCCATTCCGCATGAATTAAAGATCAGACACGGAGAAACGAAATATTTGCTGCGGCAGGCAGTTCGAGACCTTGTTCCTCCGCATGTACTAAATCGGAAAAAATTAGGCTTCCCAGTACCGATCCGAAATTGGCTGAAAGATGAAATGTACGATTTTGCGAGAGCCGTTATTTGGGAAAGCGGAACTGGTGATTTCATAAATAAATCCTATGTAAACGAGCTTTTAGATCTGCATTGCATCGGAGAAGCGGATCACAGCAGAAGAATTTGGACGGTCTTGACCTTCATGATCTGGCATCAGGTTTTTATTGAGAATATCTACACCTTTCATGAAACAGACCAATACATGCACATCTAAACTTAAAAGAAGTTGCTTGAAAACATACTCAAAAAGAAGAATTACCCGTTTGACAGTAAGCATGTCTTCCGGATAATTCTTCTTTTTTTTGAGGAAATACAAATGGCAGTTCCCGATTCTTATGCGTAACGAATAAACTCTCTTTGCTCTAATACGTCTTGGTATTCATTAAGTAAGCCTTCAAAGATAGAATCCCACGTTTGAGTTAGGGCATGTGCACGCGCACTCATTCCCATTTGATATCTTAGGGCATCATTTTGCAAAAGGGTATCGATTGAATGGATGAATCCTGAAACAGAACCTGTTTCACATAAGTAACCGGTTTTTCCGTGCTGAATAATGTTTTTAACTCCGCCTGAGTTCGCCCCAACAACCGGTGTACCGGCTGCAAATGATTCAAGCACAACGTTGCCAAAGGTTTCGGTTGGTGAAGGGAATATAAATAAGTCTGAACTCGAGTAAATTTTAGCCAGATTTTCACCGCTTGCGTAACCTGCGAACGTCATATTTTCAGGTGCTTCCTTCATCATTTCTTCCTTAGATGGCCCATCTCCGACTATGAGCCATTGGACTTTCCTTTTTAAATGTTCAGGAAGCTGATGTGAGATCTTCATTAACGTCTGAACATCTTTTTCTGGAGCAAGTCTTCCTACATACGTTAGAATGAATTTTTCCTTTATTTTATAATTTTGAGTCATTTCTTTTCTTATATAATTAGGGTGGAATAGTTCACAGTCAACACCTCTTGACCATATGTGAACATTTTCAAATCCCTGATTCAGAACCTGCAGCTTTGTTTCCTCTGAAGGGACGAAGATTTTTTGTAAAGGACGGTGGAACCAATGCATATATTTCCACAAAAGTTTGGAGAATATCTGTAAATCATAAAACTCTAAATACTGATCAAAGTCTGTATGATAAGAGCCTACAATCGGGATATTTAATTTCTTGGCATAATGCAGTCCGCATAAACCAATGTTAAAAGGAGTGGCTACATGTATAATATCAGGCTGAAATCTCACAAGCTCCGATTTTACCTGCAGCATATTTGGCCATGCAAGCCTGCATTCTGGATAAAGAAAAAAAGAAGAGCTTGCAAATCTGTGTATATGGCTTGAAAATAAGGATTCTTTCGTGCTCTCGGGTGCAAAGACTTTATAATCATGTCCTTTGCTTTCAAGATAATCGGTAAGACGCTTTAACGTTCTCGCAACACCATTTACATCAGGTGAAAATGTGTCTGTGAATATCGCAATTTTCATCTTATCCCTCCATAAATCAGTCCGTTATTCGCCTGGATTTATTTCTTGGCTGGCGCTAAAGAACAAAAGCTGCCTCAAAATACTTATTTATAAGAAGAAAACAAGTAAGTCCTGTTGTTGTTCCAAGTAAACATCCTGCTAATACGTCAGAAGGATAATGAAGACCAAGATACATTCTCGATACCCCGATGCTGATCCCAAGAGGCAATAAAATAACGGCAGCTTGAGGTAAAATAAGGATAAAAGGAATAATAACTGAAAAAATTGCTGTTGTATGTCCTGAAGGAAATGAATGATCTTCTAATGGATTGGCTGAAACCTTCGTTTCCAATAGTGCCAGATACGGACGTTTCCGCGGGTAACGTTTCTTCACATATGCGACTGGCAAATGGCTGAACAGGAGTGACACTGCACTTGCAATAGCTGCCATGCGGATCTCGCCGCCAGTAAATAATATAAGAAGCAAACAAATTGAAATGGTGAATGTCGCTCCTCCAATATGTGTAATATTGCGGAAAAAATAGTTCATAAATCTGTGGTCAAAATGACGGTTCACACTGCGAAACAATCTGCATTCGAAATCATACATGTTTTCCATTAGTTTGATCATCAATCGGATGCTCCTTTTCAACACTGTTTAACCTCATTGTAAGACAGAAATATTTAGCGAATAATAAGTAAATGTAAAAATTTCAAGTAAATAATTTACAATAAAAAAAACCGTGAAACCGCAGATAAGAGCAATTTCACGGAGATGCAGACAAATTAGAATAACCCTTTTCTCGGTGTTAACTTATATGTCTAAGTTTTAAGATTTATTCATGGTTTTTCTGCAAATTCTTAAGAGATAAGAAAATATTAAAATTTTGCGCATTGATGGCGAGCGGAATCGTCCAACTCCTTAACCAGAAGAAATCCCCATGGAAAGTCAAACCCGGACTTTCCTGCCGGATTCATATCTGTCTGTCGGAGCTAACGGGCGCTTGCGTTTTTCTTATAGTATTGGCCTTTTTCAACGTACTCACGGCGAATGCGTTCCATGTCTTTTATATCTTCATCATTCAACTCACGCACCACTTTAGCTGGTCTTCCGAACGCAAGTGAATGCGGAGGGATTTTTTTCCCTTGAGGTACTAAGCTTCCTGCTCCAATGAATGCACCTTCTCCTATTTCCGCACCATCAAGGATGATGGAGCCCATTCCGATTAATGCTTGCTTTCTAATGATAGAACTATGTAAAATTACTTGATGGCCGACTGTTGCATCATCTTCAATGATGAGAGGTGCATCAGGACTCTGATGAAGACAGCATTGATCCTGAATGTTGACTCTTTTGCCTATAATTGTCGGAGAAACATCTCCTCTTATAACCGTGTTAAACCAAATGCTTGATTCATCGCCGATTTTCACATCTCCAGTGATTGTTGCATTATCTGCGATAAAAGCGGATGGAGAAATGTCGGGAACACTTTCTTTATAAGGATAAATCATTTTTATCAAACTCCCTTTATATATGTAAAATACATGCATATTTATTATAGCAAACCCGAATTATTTTCTTAAAGAAGACCGTTTTCACAAAAATTGCAATTCTGGATTCAGCAGGCTTATTTCTAATAAGGGATATTGAGATAGCGGCTGATACAAGGATTGAACGATTAAAAATAAAGGCTCTTTTCGTAAAGTTTGTTGCTTTTAGATGGTTAAAACCTTTAGTGGATTGTAGCGGAAAGCAAGTGCCTGCAGCGGAAATCCACGGGTGAAATTTATAACCAAAAACAACAATCAATGCAAAAACAGCCAAAATAAAAAAACCTAATAGAAAGGTGTGAGCTAATAATGTGGAAGTGGGAATGCGATGATCAAAATCCAAAAGGTGTCATCGTGATCGTTCACGGTGCTGCAGAACATCATGGAAGGTATCGATGGCTTGTTGAAATGTGGAAATGTGTCGGATATCATGTCATTATGGGAGATTTGCCCGGTCAAGGTACTTCGACAAGAAGACGCGGACATATTCAATCTTTTGATGAATACATCATAGAGTTAAATATATGGGTGGATGAGGCCAGAAAACTTGGATTGCCGCTTTTTCTTTTAGGGCATAGCATGGGCGGCCTGATTGTGATCCGCGCTTTGCAGGAGAAGCACCAGCATGTGAACGGTGTGATTTTGTCATCTCCTTGTTTGGGTCTTGTTTATAAGCCTAGCAAGGCAATGGAGCTGATTTCAAAGCCATTGAATATAATTGCGCCTGCTTTTAAAGTGGATTCTGGTTTATCAGTGAGTATAGCTACTCGGAACAAAGAAGTAAGAGATGCAGATGAGAATGATTCACTTTATGTGACAAAAGTATCTGTAAGATGGTATCGTGAACTAGTCAAGGCAATCGAACAAGCACACGAAAACGTAAAATCCTTTGCAGATCTGCCTCTTCTTGTTATGACTGGCGGAGATGATAAGGTCGTCGACAGCACGGCTGTTAAAACATGGTTTAACCGTGCCAATCTTTCAGAAAAGGCATTCAAAGAATGGAAAGGTTTTTATCATGAGATTTTTAATGAGCCTGAACGGGATCAAGTATTTAAATATGCTCAAACTTTTGTGGATGCGCATTTAGAGAGCTGATATATAAAGAGGTGATCTTATTGACAGCAATTCCGCAGCACCCTCTGCGTTTAATGGCTAAAATTTATAAAGACATTTTTCCGATTGTTCATGCATATTTGGAAAAATGGAGAGAAAAAGCAAATCAGATTCAGAATGCTGAACTCAAAACTCAGGCGCTGGCAAGCTTAAACGAGAAATCGTTTCATTGTGAGGGCGGAGGGATTTTTGGACTTTTGTCTGAATCGAACAAACACGAATGCATTGAATTTATTGTTGCTTATCAAACAATCAGTGATTACCTGGATAATTTATGTGATCGAAGTACATCTCTTGATCCATTGGATTTTGCAAAATTGCATGAAGCAATGAATGACGCACTTACCGTAGGAGCCCCGCTGAAAAACTATTATGCCTATCGTAAAGATCAAAATGACAGCGGGTATTTGCATGAGCTTGTCTCAACCTGCCAAAGAATATTAGGCAAGCTTGAGAATTACCCTATAATTGCCCAGTATTTACTGGAACTATCCAGTTACTACTGTGACTTGCAAGTACATAAGCACGTAACAATTGATGAACGAATCCCAAGACTTGAAACGTGGTTTGAAAAAAACAAAGATGGTTTGCCTGAAATGAAATGGTATGAATTCTCGGCATGTGCAGGGTCTACATTAGGTATTTTTTGTCTCGTCTCTTACGCGTTCAGAGATGACTTTAAAGAAAGTGAAGCATTCCGAATTAGAGAGAGCTATTTTCCATATGTCCAAGGATTGCATATTTTGCTCGATTATTTAATCGATCAAGAGGAAGACCGGATTGGCGGCGATCTTAATTTCTGCAATTACTATTCAACAGAAAAGGAAATGATGAAACGGCTTGAGCATTTCGTTGAACAGGCGGAATCTAACCTCAGAGGAATCCCTCATGAAAGCTTCCATAAGCTTATTCATCGCGGTCTTCTAGGCGTTTATCTATCAGATGAGAAAGTTACATCAAGAAAAGACCTTGGAAAACTGGCAAGACAATTAATTAAAATGGGCGGAAAAACCTCATCTTTCTTTTATTGGAATGGACGGGCTTATCGTGCTTTTCAGAAGCTTTCCTGGTCAAAAAGCTCATAATGTGAAATCAGATCTTATTAGGTCTGGTTTTTTTGTATATATAGAGAGTTTCTGATCATTTGGGAATTAGGACTATATCGGCCAAACCATAATTAACAGTTTTCGCATTAAATGTTGTTTTTGGTTATAAATTTTAACCGTTGATTTCCGCTGCAGGCACTTGCTTTCCACAGGGAGGGATGGGAGCCTCCTCGGCGGGGTCTCCCATTCCCCTCTATTTCCCGCAGGAGTCAATTGCCTTCCGCTACAATCCATTCAAGGTTTTGTCATTTTTTCTAAAAGCAACAAACTTTACGAAAAGAGCCATAATAAAAAAAGACCAGGATCTCAACTCCCGGTCCTCCTTACCCTTGCATTTTCTCAATCGCAACAATAAAGGGTGCACTGTTTTTTTGGTTTAAGAATTGATACTGCAGCACATGTGCTTGTTTTTGATCCAATTGCTGTACGTATTCTAACACGGCATCCCTTTCTTGTTTTCCGCCAGGATGACCGTGATAAATGACAAGGACAATGATTCCTCCCGGTTTCATTACGTTAAACAGCTGTTCAATTGCGTGTATTGTTGACTGGGGCTTTGTAACAACCTCTTTATCGCCTCCAGGCAAATAGCCTAGATTAAAGATGGCTGCAGCTGCATTTCCGACTGCGCTCTCAGGCAAGCAAGCTGCCGCATTCTCATGACTTTCCTTAAAAAGGGTGACGCGCCCGGATAAGCCATTTTCTGATAGGCGGGAAGCAGTAGCTTTCATTGCATCGTCTTGAATATCAAAGCCGTATACATGGCCATATTCTCCCACAAGCTCTGCCAAATAAACAGTATCATGTCCGTTTCCAATTGTTGCATCAATGGCAATATCACCCTGCTCAATTGCCATTTTCAGAAGGGTTTTAGAAAAGGGCAGAACCCGTTCAAGCTTCATAATGCGCATACCTGTTCTTTCTTATAATATTTACCTTGATAGCTTCCCCGCAGTTTAAGTTCAGCATCAATTGAATTAAGTACATCCCACTTATTTACACTCCACATCGGTCCTATCATCAGGTCAATAGGTCCATCCCCGGTAATTCGGTGTACAATCATTTCTGGCGGAAGAATCTCGAGCTGATCGCATACTAATTTAACGTAATCTGCTTTCGTTAAAAACTCTAGTTTTCCTTTTTCGTACTGCTTTACCATAGGTGTGCCCTTTAAGAGATGGAGCAGATGAATTTTAATGCCCTGTACATCAAGCTTTGATACAGCACGGGCTGTTTCCATCATCATTTCATGATTTTCGAGCGGCAAACCGTTAATGATGTGAGAACAAACGCGAATGCCATGCTTACGCAGTTTTTTAACTCCTTCTGTATAGCACTCAAAATCATGTGCACGGTTTATAAGTAAAGCTGTCCGTTCATGAACAGTCTGTAAACCAAGTTCAACCCAAAGATACGTTCTTTTGTTCAGTTCTGCTAAATATTCAACAACATCATCAGGCAAGCAGTCCGGACGTGTTGCTATAGAAAGTCCCACAACTCCTTCCAAATTCAAAACAGATTCAAATTTTTCGCGAAGAACTTCCACAGGTGCGTGTGTATTCGTATAAGCCTGAAAATACGCCATATATTTGCCGTTTTTCCACTTCTCATGCATCTTTCCTTTAATTGTGCTGAATTGAGAAACAAGATCTTCAGCCCGGTTTCCTGCGAAATCTCCTGAACCCGCTGCACTGCAAAACGTACAGCCGCCGCGGGCAACCGAACCGTCACGATTTGGACAGTCAAATCCACCGTCCAGCGCAATTTTAAAAACCTTATGTCCAAACTCATTTCTTAAATGATAATTCCATGTATGATAACGTTTTTCGTCCGCAGCATAAGGAAAAGGGTTTATCCGCTTCAACTAGAAAAACCTCCTTAAATCGATAAATAACCATCTAAACATTTTATCATGCAGCTTGCCGCACTGACAAACGGCTCACCCTCATTTTCCATTTGTTTTTTTGTAATTTCAATACAATTGTTGCGCAAACTATAGCTAATGAAGTATTATGCTTCATTTACTTATAGGGGGGTTGCAGAGATGGCAACAAGACAATCTGTTACTGAATGTCTGGAACGATGCACCAATTCATATGATTATGCCCGAAATCAATATACTGAAGGATCTAAACAAGAGCATTACAATGATACCGAGTATACAAAAGCTCAGCAAATGCTTGAAGATGCTGTAAATGAGTGCAATTCAATGACATTAAGTGCGAATGATCAGCAAAAAGAGCAGTTGTACAGAATGCGGCTTCAGCTGCAGCAGCTGCAAAATGAAATGATTTTATTGGATCATTAGGAGGCCTTTCGTATGACAAAACGCTCAAAGCAGAATAACCCTGAACAAAAAACGAGAAACGGCCAAAATAATCAAGACGTTGAATTTGGAAAAGACTTTGATCCTGTAAAACAGTCTAAGAAAAAGTATGAGCAGCGGGGTCAGCCGGTTAAATCAAAACAGCGTCCAGAATAATATCAAAGGCTGCTTCCAAAATGGGAGCAGCTTTTTGCTGAAAAAAATCTAAAAAAAGAAATTGACAATACATGTAAAACATTCTATTGTATTAATTGTATTATATCAACTAGTACACATAATACAACAGAGACACTACATATCTCGGTTGAAGAAAGAAGGGAGATCGATGATTCAAATTGATCCGCGCAGTTCAACAGCGATATATGAGCAAATCATACAGCAGATGAAAGAGCTTTGCTTAAAGGGCGTAATAAAGCCGGGTGAAAAGCTTCCATCTGTTCGTGAGCTTTCTACAATGATTATTGCGAATCCGAATACGGTCAGCAAAGCTTATAAAGAATTAGAACGGGAAGGCATTATCGAAACATTGCGGGGCAGAGGGACATATGTATCTGAAAATGCCCGAAAAACATTGGATGAAGGGAAGATGGAGATGATTAAGGAGCAGTTGAAACCACTTGTAATTGATGCTGTTTACGCGGGAGTCGATATCGAAATCATCCATAAATGGATTGAGGAAATAAGTAAAGAAATGAGGGGAATCAGCAATGATTGAACTTAAAAACCTCTCAAAGACTCTTAACGGTGAGAAGGTTTTAGATTCGGTCTCCTTAAAGCTTGAAAAGGGAGAGATATTTGGACTTCTTGGCAGAAATGGTTCTGGAAAAACGACCATCCTGAGACTGATACAGCAAATCGTTTTACCGGATGAAGGGGAAGTGCTGTTTGAAAATATATCCATGATGGAGCATCCGCTTGTGAAACGAAAAGTAGTTTACATGCCCGTTCAAAATCCATTTTATGAAAGGTACAGCTACAGAGAATTAGTCAAAATCTTAAAATCGCTCTATCCGGATTTTGATGTGACGTATTCGAATGAATTAATGAATCGCTATGCCATTCCAGAAACGAAAAAATACCGTGAATTATCCACGGGCTTGAAGAAACAGTTCTCATTAATTATGGCATTTGCAATCCGCCCTGCTGTCATCTTGCTTGATGAGCCGACAGATGGGATTGATGCAGTAACACGTCATGACTTGCTGCAGCTGATGATTGATGAAGTCGCACAGCGGGAAACAACGATTTTCATTACGTCTCATCGCTTAGAAGATATTGAACGGATTTGCAGCCGGATTGGATTTTTAGAAAATTCCACACTCACAAATGTTATGGACATGGATTCATTAAAGGAAGATTATATAAAAATTCAAGCTGTCTTTGAAGAAGATGTTCATTTGCGAATAAGAGAACGAAAAATATCAATCCTTGAATATACTGGAGTTTTTTACACTCTTCTTCTGCAAAGAGAGGACGAGGAGAGCAAGAACTGGCTGAGATCACTGAATCCCAAAGTATGGAATCAGCTTCCGGTAAATCTAGAAGAAGTATTCATCGCAAAGTTTGGAGGAAAACGAAGATGGTAGGAGGTGGCCTTTTCGAAAAAGAATTTAAACAAGTCAGATCTCTGTGCATCTTCTTATTTCTATTTAACTCATTTGCATTGCCATTTACGGTATGGTCTGAGTATTCAAGCCATTTGGAATACTTGAAGAAATACCCTGATGCAAATTTAGAGCCGTTTGTATTTCAATTTGGGGCAGATCCGCTCCTGTTAATCAGCTCGTTGTTTTTATTTTTCATCGCAATCAATCAAATGGGAACTGAACGTGCAAGAGGCATGATGGATTTCACTTTATCTTTGCCGTATAAAAGATCAAAAATATTTACCGTAAAATGGGCATTGGTTTTTGGAATTATTTTATCTTCTACGATCATTTCTTTGATTCTCACAGGGAGTTATATTGAATGGTTTGAGATTGAAGTTTCTCAGCCGACTTTCAATTATTATTTCACCTTGTTTTCAACGCTTACGATGGTTTATACATTAACACTGGCTGCAGGAACACTTACGGGGACACCTTTTGCCCAAGGACTAACAGCAATCAGTGCATCAATTTTGCCTCTGCTGTTTACACTTGTTCTTACAATGAATGCAGACGCATTTGGAGGCTTCTCCTATGCGGAAATAGAAAAGTGGTTTGAGTTTGGATATCTGATCACTCCAGCGCTCCAATTTTTCAGATGGACAGTCTTTCAAGAAGTCGCCTCCATCTATCCATTTTATTTTTTAATTCCGGGCGGGATGGCCATTCTTTTCTTTATCGCAGGCTATTTTTCATTTATTAAGCATCCCAATGAACGAAACGGAAACTTCTTTTTATGGAAGCAGCTTAACATGCCTGTGCAGCTGATCGTCATCCTTTTGGGTGTTCTCGGTTTCAGTGCAGTCGGCTATGGTTCCTCAAACGAAAGCTTTACCGGCTATTTAATTGGAGCAGTTATTGGGGCAGCAATCGGCATCATTCTCAGTTATTACTTGATTTATAAAAAAACAAAGCAAGCATAGGAGAGGAAAACATGATTAAGGTAGAAAATTTATATCACTCCTTTAAGGTAGGGAAAAAAGGCAGTGAAAAAGAAATTCCCGTGCTAAAGAATATAACTTTGCAAGTGAAAAAAGGGGAAATTGCTTCGATTGTCGGACGAAGCGGATCGGGGAAATCGACTTTGCTTAATTTGATTTCAGGCTATATACCGCCAACATCAGGGAAAATTAGTGTAGGCGGAACAGAGGTAACCGATTTTAATGAGAAAAAATGGGCGGAATTCCGCTTAAATACGTTCGGATTTATTTTTCAAAGCTTTCAGCTGATTCCAAGCCTGACGACATTTGAAAACATTGAAATGCCGTTAACTCTTAAAGGCATTCCCTCATCAGAGAGAAAAACAAGGGTCACAGAAATGCTGTACCGGATTGGTTTAGAAAATCACTCAACCCATTATCCAAACGAGCTTTCTGGAGGCCAGCAGCAGCGTGTCGGCATTGGGCGTGCATTAATTACAAACCCGGAAATCATTCTCGCAGATGAGCCGACAGGAAGCCTTGATTCTGAAACTGAAAAAGAAATTCTTGATTTAATAAAAGAATTAAACGCTGAAAAAGGAATTACCTTTTTCATCATTACTCATGATGAAGAAGTAGCCGAGTTCAGTGATCGTAAATTTGAACTCCATGATGGTGTTTTATCGGAAGGGGGCGTTCCAGTTGAAATTTAACGATCAGCTGAATCTCGTCAAGCGCAATATGAAGAAAAATCGTATGCGCGTGTTTATGACCATTCTTGCTACGACAATGAGCTGTGCTTTCTTGATTGTGCTTGCATCCGTTGGGTTCGGTATTCAAAAAAGTGCACAGGATGAATTATTGGATAATCAAGTTTTGACTCAAGTTGAGATTTCAGGAAAAGAAATTGATGGAAATTATAAAGAAATTTCTGAAAAAGAGCTGGAGGAATTACAAGAAACAGAGAATGTAACAGCTGTTGTCAGAAGATCAGATGTTTCCATGACTGCAGAGGTAAAAGCAAATCTTGAAGACCGCTCAGGATATGTAATGCCAAAACTTACAAACATGGAGCAAGAGCTGAAAGGGAATTTAGAACTTGATTCAGGCAATGTTCCAAAAAATAAGAATGAAGTGATTGTCGGCTATCACTTTGGTAAATCTTTGCTGTCAGATGAAGAAAGAAAAGTCTTGGATGAAATAAATGAAAATCCAGAATCTGATCTTAAAGCGCCTGTTGGGTACAAGGGAGATCTGATTGGAAAAGAAATTGTATTTACAATGACAGAACAAATAGACGGCAAACCAGTTGAAAAAAGCTGGAACTTAAAAATTGCCGGTATTTCGAAGGAGCCGGCACGTGATTTTATAGAAGATAATACTATCTTTATCAGTGAAGAGCTAAAACCAGAAATGACTGCTTTTTCAGAACAGGCAGATGGAGCAGCAGAAAATGAAATTGCGGAATATTCTGAAGTTCTGGTGTACACATCAGGCATTGATAAGGTCGATGGAGTGACAAAAGCATTGAAGAATAAAGGATACTACGTGTTTTCTGTTACAGAGCAGCTTGAGAACATGAATTTATTTTTTAATGCCTTTAAAGCAGGCTTGATCTTCATTGGAACCGTTGCGGTTCTCATTGCATCAATCGGAATTTTTAATACAATGACCATGGCCGTAACAGAACGAACACAGGAAATTGGCATTATGAAAGCGATTGGTGCACAGCCGGGTGTCATCCGCAGAATTTTCCTGATGGAAAGTGCATTTATTGGCATCATAGGGTCAGCAGTGGGCGTCCTGATATCATATGGTATCAGCTATGCAGCCAATTTTGCGATCCCTCTCATTCTTAATTCTGTCGCAGAAGGAAGCACAGATGGCGTCGAGTTTACATTCTCGTATGTGCCGCCTAGTTTAGTATTAATCGCAAGCGGCATCAGTATAGGAGTGGCAATTATATCTGGGCTGAGACCTGCAGTAAAAGCAACAAATATTAATGTTCTTTCAGCATTAAGACGCGAGCTATAAGGTGAAGCGGGCCAGTTGTGCCCGCCTTTATTATGAAGAAGGGGGGAGTATTATATGAAAAAGTGGCTGCAGAACTTAGTTATTGCCTTTTTATTAATGCTGTTATTTTTTCTTCCAGTTAAAAATGTATCTGGAAATGGCATAGATGTTTCCATTGAAAACCAGACTGGATCTGCATTAAAGGGTCTTGAAATCAGTTACTTTTATAATGATAAAGAGATAAAAATTCCTAGCCTGAAGCCTGAAGAGCACTTTAAAATAAATGTTCATCCAAAAGAACCCTTCAGTGAAACCTCAATGAAAATTCTTTATACCGATTTTGAGGGCAAACATCGGGAAGAAGTAATTGTCGGATATTTCGAAAAGGGATATCAGGGATCCGCAAGAGTAAAAGCAAAATCCGTTGACAGCAGCGGTGTCATCACTTTTCAGGTGGAAGAAGAGATATTTGATTATTTTGAGGCACTTTGGACATGAAGTTGGTAGGTAATGGTATTCTAAGTGACCAGCAGTATTGCCAAGTACTTCAAATTGATGAAGTCATTGGCCGGAAAAAGATTGAGATAGTCCGGATTATCCCGGAAATCGGCCGGAAAAGGATTGAGATAGTCCGGATTATCTCGGAAATCGGCCGGAAAAGGATTGAGATAGTCCGGATTATCTCGGAAATCGGCCGGAAAAGGATTGAGATAGTCCGGATTATTCTGGAAATCTGCCGGAAAAAGATTGAGATAGGCCGGATTATCTCGGAAATCGGCCGGAAAAAGATTGAGATAGGCCGGATTATCTTGGAAATCGGCCGGAAAAGGATTGAGATAGGCCGGATTATTTTCTGTAAAAGACCGGAATGACCCTTTCCACCCAGAATCTCTGCCGGAGAAAAACGGGTGGTTTTGTTTTAGGTGTTGCCTTATATGAAAAAAAGGTCTAAAATCTACTATGGATCAAGAGAGAAAAACACGGGAACTTCAATTAGTTCTCGTGCTTTTTTATGAATTTTTTCAGAAGGAGGTCAAGTTATGCCGCGTTCTCTATGGCTTTTAATTATTGGCATGATGATCAACGTTACGGGATCATCGTTTCTCTGGCCTTTAAATACAATCTATATACACGATCATCTTGGTAAATCTTTAACCGTTGCCGGAGTTGTTCTTATGTTAAACTCTGCAGCAAGTGTAGCTGGAAATTTGATTGGCGGTGTATTGTTTGATCGCTTTGGCGGTTACCGTTCTATTTTAAGCGGAATTATTCTTACGTTTGCAGCAATCATCGGGCTTGTTTTTTTCCATGGCTGGCCGACATACATTGTGTTTCTGACTCTTGTCGGATTTGGTTCAGGAATTGTTTTTCCTTCTATGTATGCAATGGCAGGCACAGTCTGGCCTCAAGGCGGAAGAAAAGCTTTTAATGCCATTTATGTTTCCCAAAATGCAGGTGTTGCTGTCGGTGCAGCTCTTGGAGGGCTTATTGCAAATTATTCATTTCAGTGGATTTTCATTGCGAACGCAGCCTTGTATGCTGTTTTTTTCTTACTTGCATGCTTCGGGTATCGAAATATAGCAGAGGGAGCATCTTCACAAACGTCCATTCTGCAGCAATCATCGAAAATTAAAAATAAAGAAAAATTTGGTGCATTGATTATTCTGTGTTCCGGATATTTGCTTGGCTGGGTAGCCTATGTCCAGTGGCAATCCACAATTGCTGCACATACACAGGAGCTTAATATCTCACTTAGCCAGTACAGCTTGATATGGACTGTTAACGGGGCTTTAATCGTTTTCGCACAGCCACTCGTCAATACATTTGTTAAGCATTTTGCAAAATCAATCAAGAAGCAAATGATGATTGGCTTTTGCATTTTTATTCTGTCGTTTGCTGTTGTTTCGTTTGCAGAGGAATTCAGCATGTTTATGGCAGCGATGATTGTTCTTACAGTTGGCGAAATGCTAGTTTGGCCTGCTGTTCCAACAATTGCAAATGATCTTGCGCCAAAAGGCAGAGAGGGTTTTTACCAGGGGTTTGTTAATAGTACTGCGACCGGAGGAAGAATGATTGGACCTCTGCTAGGCGGAGTTCTGGTAGACATATATGGAATGAATATGCTTTTCATTATCTTGATTGGTTTGTTATTCGCGGCGATGTTCACTACTTCCATCTATGATAAAAAATTAAAAGAACAAAAGGTTGGCAAAGCCGTCATGAGTTCATAATTACATTGAAGAAGCGAGAATTCATTTTCTTGCTTTTTTTGTTTTTTTAATAGGCTTGGTTCGTTCTGTTTCAAAGTAATCTTCCTTTTTAATATGATTTGTATAAGCTGACGATGAAACTTCAATTTTTGCCCTTTGAAAAGTCTCATGTAATCTTAAACGTTCGGTTAATGCCAATTGACCCAGTTATACCTGCATAACTTAAATCAGAAAATGAATTAATCATTAGGCCAACTCTAGAAATGTTTAATCAACGAGGCTGACTGGTAAGATATTTTTCCCCGCATGTCTCTCCGATGAAATTGCTGAAAGTGTCTTAAATTGCTGATTGTGCGCTGTTTTTGGCGAGTGGAAAAGTATTTGGATCACTGTCCTGACGGCTGCCGTTGACTGCGGCTTCACGGTGAAGCGGTGAATGGTACTTATCGCTTATTCTGTAAACCGAAAAAACGTTCGGTCTAGTGATAAAGAACGATAAAAAATTTCCTGAAAATTCCTTCTATTTAATCAAGCTTATTATGTGCCTATTCACATATAATGGAAGTAAAACAAGCTTCTTTTTTTCTTTGTTCTGTACGAGCCCGAGAAGCTTGCATATCGTGTACCTGAAGTCGCGTGCCGAACTTATTACGGCTTTAGGAAGGTGATTATATGCTGCAAACAGTAATTGTGGCGTCATTGATTGGGGGGTTAATGGGTTTACTTGGACATGTTAAAAAGAAAGGAAGGATCGAAAAACCAAGAATGACAAAACGGTTCATCTACTTAGGTTTCTGGGAAGATATTGCAATGGGGATAACAGCTTCGATCCTGCTTGTATTATCTACAGAACCTCAATCCTCATTTCAGCTTGTCGTGCTTTCTATTATCGCTGGATACAGCGGGGAAGCGGTATTAAGGAGTTTTGATTTTGTCAGACAGCAGCAGGACGGCCAGCAGCCAGAAAAAGACAATGAGCGCCAAGCAAAATAATCTCCTAAAGACAAGAACTCACTTCTTAATCTCTCATAATTCATCACTTCTCATTTCGCAAAAAATGTGCATCTCTGCCGCCCATCATCCGATTTCCGCCTTTTCTTCATTTAACACCTTGCATCGCAGATCTAAATTCTATAAAATACAATATATAAAGGTATAAGATATGAACGGTGATAAGGAACAGTAATTGGCAGCAGATGCTCAGAGAATTGACGGAAGGTGCGAGTCAATCATCTATTGCCTGTGAACTCGCCTTTGAGTTACAAACGTCAACTGCAGCTATTTCTGCACAGTAATGTTTGTCGTGATCCACGTTACGGATGCTTAAGTGAGTGCCTTTTTTAGGCGCTAAATTGGGTGGTACCGCGGGAAATTTAACCTCTCGTCCCTTATTGGGATGAGAGGTTTTTTCTATTTGACCGTTTAATCTCACTTGCAGCCGTTCAAACTGAATACCAAAAGGGAAAAGCTTTGCACCAATTGAGGAGGATATATATGAGTTTTAAGCATGATAATGTCGAGAAAAAGTGGCAGAACTATTGGTTGGAAAATAAAACATTCAAAACAGCGGAGGATGAGGGCAAGCCGAAGTTTTACGCACTTGACATGTTTCCTTATCCGTCAGGAGCAGGTCTTCATGTAGGTCACCCTGAAGGTTTCACAGCAACTGACATCTTATCGCGTGTAAAAAGAATGCAAGGCTTCAATGTTCTTCATCCAATGGGCTGGGATGCATTCGGTCTTCCAGCTGAGCAGTACGCGCTAGACACAGGAAATGATCCAGCTGAATTCACTGCGAAAAATATTGATACATTCCGCCGCCAAATTCAAAGCTTAGGCTTTTCATATGATTGGGACCGTGAAATTAACACAACAGATCCTGAGTATTATAAATGGACACAATGGATTTTCCTTCAATTATATAAAAAGGGATTGGCGTACATTGATGAGGTTGCTGTCAATTGGTGTCCTGCACTTGGAACTGTTTTGGCCAATGAGGAAATCATTGATGGCAAAAGCGAGCGCGGCGGTCACCCTGTAGAACGCCGTCCTATGAAACAGTGGATGCTTAAAATTACAGCCTATGCGGACCGGTTAATCGAAGATTTGGAAGAAGTCGACTGGCCTGAGAGCATAAAAGAAATGCAGAGAAATTGGATTGGACGCTCTGAAGGAGCACATGTTCATTTTGATATTGATGGACATAACAAATCGTTTACTGTTTTCACTACACGTCCGGATACTCTTTTTGGAGCAACATATGCTGTTTTGGCACCAGAGCATGCTTATGTTTCTGACATTACAACTGCTGACCAAAAGGAAGCTGTTGCAGCATATATTGATAAAGTGAAAAGCAAAAGTGATCTTGAGCGAACAGATTTAGCAAAAGAAAAAACAGGTGTATTCACAGGAGCTTTTGCTGTAAATCCAGTAAACGGTGAAAAAATGCCGATCTGGATTGCGGATTATGTATTAGTAAGCTACGGAACAGGAGCCATTATGGCCGTTCCAGCTCATGATGAAAGAGATTATGAGTTTGCAAAAACGTTTGATCTGCCAATTAAAGAAGTAGTCGAGGGCGGAGATGTTGAGAAAGAAGCTTATACTGGTGATGGCTTGCATGTAAACTCCGATTTCTTGAACGGCTTGAATAAAGAAGACGGAATCAACAACATGATTGCTTGGCTTGAAACCAATCAAAAAGGTGAAAAGAAAATTACGTACCGTCTACGTGACTGGTTATTCTCCCGTCAGCGCTACTGGGGTGAGCCGATTCCAATTATTCATTGGGAAGACGGAACAATGTCTGCGGTGCCTGAAGACCAGCTTCCATTAGCATTGCCTAAAACAACGGAAATCCGGCCATCTGGTACAGGTGAGTCGCCGCTTGCCATTATTGAAGACTGGGTAAACGTTGTAGATCCTGAAACAGGCAAAAAAGGCAGACGCGAGACGAATACAATGCCGCAATGGGCCGGCAGCTGCTGGTACTACTTGCGCTACATTGATCCGAAGAATTCAGAACACCTTGCTGCACCTGAAAAAATTAAACAGTGGCTTCCGGTTGACACGTATATTGGAGGAGCTGAACATGCTGTTCTTCACCTATTGTACGCTCGTTTCTGGCACAAAGTTTTGTATGATATCGGAATTGTTCATACAAAAGAGCCATTCCAGAAATTATTTAACCAAGGAATGATTCTTGGTGAAAATAATGAGAAAATGAGTAAATCTAAGGGCAATGTCGTGAATCCGGACGATATCGTAAAAAGTCATGGTGCTGACACATTGCGTCTATACGAAATGTTCATGGGTCCGCTTGAAGCATCAATAGCATGGTCTGAAAATGGATTAGACGGAGCACGACGTTTCTTGGATCGAGTGTGGCGTTTATTCGTTGAAGATAATGGAGCTTTAAGTCCGAAAATCACAGACGAAATGTCTGACACATTAGAGCGCGTCTATCACCAGACTGTTAAAAAAGTGACGGAGGACTACGAAGGACTGCGTTTTAACACAGCCATTTCTCAATTAATGGTCTTTATCAATGATGCATACAAAGCCACTGTTCTTCCTAAAACGTACGTTGAAGGATTTGTGAAAATGTTATCTCCTGTTGCACCGCATCTTGCTGAAGAACTTTGGGAAAAGCTAGGTCATGAAGGCACAATTACTTATGAAACATGGCCAGCTTATGACGAAGGCAAGTTAATTGAAGATGAAATCGAAATTGTCGTTCAGGTAAACGGCAAAGTAAAAGCTAAATTAAGTGTTCCGAAGGATGCAACCCGTGAAGAAATGCAGGAACTTGCTTTATCAGATGTTGCTGTAAAAGAACAAATGGACGGGAAAACGGTCCGCAAAATTATTGCTGTACCTGGCAAGCTTGTCAACATCGTAGCGAATTAATTAGAAAAGCGGAAGTGCCTTGGTTAGCTCCGAAAGGCATAAAAGGTTCTGCCGGTGAAGTCCGGTTTTGACTTCATCGGCAGAACCGTGATGACCGAGGAGTTAGGCGCTGGAGCTGGACATGAAATGTGAAATCTTATACCGCATTACTTTAGAAAGGCATGCATCCTATAGATGCATGCCCTTTTAATCTGAAAAGCTGAAAATATCACTGCGACTCTCAAACTGGAACATGGCTCTCTTCCTTTGATATAATGTAGCCATCATACCTTGAAAGGAAGTTATGTTAGTGAACGAAATTAAAGAAATTACGACAGATGAATTACATAAAAAGCTGCAAAGCGGAGAAAAGCTGAATCTTGTAGATGTGCGTGAAGATGATGAAGTAGAAGCGGGTATGATCCCCGAGGCAAGGCATATTAAGATGGGAGAAATCCCAGAAAACCTTGATGCCTTTGATAAAGATAAAGAATATATTGTCATTTGCCGTTCTGGCGGAAGAAGCGGAAATGTCTGTGCATACTTGCAGGACCAAGGGTATAAAGTTCGTAATATGGCCGGCGGCATGCTGGACTGGAATGGAAAAATTAAAAAGAAAAGTGAATTAGCTTAACATGAAAATCCCTGTCTAAAGCAGGGACTTTTTTTCGTTTATCAAGAAATTGGATAATGAAATAAAGTTAGCTACGTCAGCTTCGGCGCCGGCATTTTTGTTTAATATACCAGAATTTATATGCTTGACCCTTGCTTTGACATTTAGGTTGAATAAATTTCAAAAGCGCGTGAATTAAATTAAAAAGGCAGGCGAATTAATTCGAATTAGCTGATTTTGCACACTTTAAAAGAAGGCAATTAGAAAGTGGAGTTGGACGGTTACAATTGTTTGTGCACACCTCCCTAAAAAAAGAAGGACAACAAGCACCAAAATGAAAACGCTATCATAAATCACTCCCCCAAAAAATACAATAAAATAAGGAGGGATGTGATATGTCTGAATATCACAAGCTTGACGTTACGGATCGGGTGCTTGCAAAGCTGCATGGAGATTTTATGGAATTGTACATCGGAAAAGAATATATCGGGAAGCTTGTCATAACTTCTGACGGACGGGAATATGAATTAGTAAGCGGATTTATCATTGAAGATGACAGGTTTTTCCGGATTTATGAACGTAATTGTGAGCTGCAGCAGCAATATGCCGAGGGGTATGATATGGGATGGTGTTAAATGTATAAAGTAGCTGTTTTTGATAAGGAGCATGAGAAGGATCTTGAGCGGGAAATCAATCATTTTTTAAAAGCAATTTCAGACGAACAGCTTGTCGATATAAAGTACAACGTGGCAGCTGCCTGCAATGAAGAAGGCGAGCAGCTTTATTGTTTTTCGGCCTTAATTTTATACAGGGCATAAGAAAAGGAAGCAGCTACAGGGTAGCCGCTTCCTTTACATATTCAGCCGCATTTTTACCGGCCAGTCTGCCGGTTACAAGGGCAGAAGTAATATTGTATCCGCCTGTATAACCATGAATATCAAGAATTTCGCCGCAAAAATAAAGGCCATTCATCAGTTTAGATGCCATTTCTTTCGGATGGATTTCTTTAACGGAAACGCCTCCGCCTGTCACGAATGCTTTGTCAATGGATAGAGTGCCGTGTACATTAAAATGGAATTGCTTGCAGTCGTTAATGAACCCCCGCAATTTTTCAACGGATAGATTTGCATAGGTAATTTGCTGATCAATACCGTTCTTCTCCAGTAAAAACAGAAGATAACGTTCTGGCAGAAAGCCTTTTAATACATTCTTCACAGCTTTTTTAGGTTCTTCTTTTAACAGTTTAACCGTCTGCTGAAATAACGCTTCCTGATTCTGGTCCGGAAACGAATCTATGCTCATGGTAATGGCCGTTGTTTTAAATTTTTTCATCGCTTTTACGACATATTGGCTGCAGCGCAGGACAGCTGGTCCAGATATGCCGAAATGAGTGAAAATCATATCCATTTGGTGCGTTTTAATGATTTTCCCTTTTGGATTTAAAACACTTAGAGCTACATCCCGCAAGGATAGTCCCTGCAGCATTTTTTCCTGAATAAATGGTTCATTTGAAGTGATTGGCACTTCTGTCGGAAAAAGCTCTGTAATCGTATGGCCTGCTTTTTCTGCCCATGCATAACCATCACCTGTGCTTCCGGTGTGAGGAACACTTTTCCCTCCAACTGCAATAACCACTGCTTTCGTTGTAATGTACTCTCCATTTTTTAAATGAATTCCTGCAGTTTTTCCATCTTTATAATCAACTGTCTCAACAGGTTCATTAGTTCTTATCGTTACATGAAGCTTTTTTAGCTGATTCAGCAAAGCATCGACAACAGATTGTGCTTTATCTGTTACAGGAAACATCCGTCCATGATCTTCTTCTTTCAGCTGAATCCCAAGCTTTTCAAAAAAGAGAATGATATCTTCATTGCTGAATTCAGAAAAAGCACTATATAAAAACCGGCCATTCCCAGGAATATGCTTCACAATCTCATCAATTGGAAGACGGTTCGTTACATTGCAGCGGCCGCCTCCAGAAATGGCGAGCTTTATGCCAAGTTTATTTCCCTTATCAAGCAGAAGAACGTTTGCACCTTGTTCTCCAGCAGCTATTGCAGCCATTAACCCAGAAGGCCCTCCTCCGATAATAACAACATCATAGTTCATATATTCACAACCTTTATTTTCTTAAAACCAAATTTATTATCCTATTATAGCTGAATCTGGAAAAAATCAAAATACGGCTACACTATAATCGGAAATGGTATATACAAACATTATTGTTCTAAGTGTTTATTGTGTTAAAATAGAAAAGTTGAATCTTCAGAGAGAAATTGGTGATTTCGTAAATGTCGAATAATCTATTAAGAGGAACGTTTGTCTTAACGTTAGGTACATATATATCGAGAATTTTAGGGATGATTTATGTTATTCCGTTTTTCACCCTGATTGGGGAAGATGGCGGAGCCCTTTATCAATATGGATATGCTCAATATGCTGTTTTTTTAGGAATTGCAACAATGGGTTTCCCCCAGGCTGTTTCAAAATTCGTTTCGAAATATAATTCCATAGGAGATTATGCCACAAGCCGGAAAATGTTCAGAGTCGGCATATCCGTTATGTTTGGCACAGGTGTTTTAGCTTTTGCCGTTCTCTATTTTTTAGCTCCTTTTTTTGCAGTGAGTGCGCTTGGACAAAAGGAACTAGGAAATACAACAATTGAGGATGTTGTTTTAGTCATTCGGATGGTCAGTCTTGCTCTGATTGTTGTCCCTATTATGAGCTTGATTCGCGGTTTCTTCCAAGGTCATCAGTCAATGGGTCCTACAGCCGTTTCTCAGGTTATTGAACAGATTATCAGAATTGCCTTTTTGCTGATTGCTGCTTATCTTGTTTTAAAAGTTTTTAATGGAAACCTTGTAACGGCAGTAGGATATGCAACATTTGCTGCCTTTGTTGGAGCCATAGGAGGCTTGCTTGTTCTTTTTATATACTGGCAAAGACGGAAGCATACACTCGAAGCAATGAGGGAGAATCTTGTTCCTGTCAGTAATGTAACAACCGGGGGAATGTTTAAGGAGCTATTCTCCTACGCTGGACCGTTCGTATTTGTAGGTTTAGCTATTCCTTTATACAATTATGTAGATACGAATACATTCAATAAAGCGATGGTATCTGCCGGCTTCAAAGAAACATCAGCCAGCATCTTTTCAATTGTGACCCTGTATTTGCCTAAACTGGTTATGATTCCAGTATCGCTTGCTACTGCGTTTGGTTTAACTCTTGTACCGACAATTACCCGGTCCTTTACCGATAAAAATATGCCGTTATTAAACCGCCAAATTGATCAGGCGTTCCAGATCATTATTTTCTTAGTCCTTCCGGCTGTCGTAGGATTGGCTGTACTGGCAGAACCGGCGTATATGCTTTTCTATAATGATAACCCTGCAGGTGCAGAGCTATTGAGATGGTTTGCCCCAGTCGCGATTCTTTTTTCATTTTTCACAGTAACAGCAGCGGTTCTACAGGGGATCAACAAGCAAAAGCTTGCCGTGATTTCTCTTGCTTTCGGTTTAATCATTAAAATCGCTGTCAATGCTCCCCTGATTGTAATGTTTCAGGGACTTGGTTCGATATTGGCTACAGCGCTTGGATTTGGAGCATCTATTCTTTACAGCTTTGCGATGATTCACCGTCATGCCAAGTATTCCTTCCGGTTGCTTTTTAAAAGAACGGTGTTCATTGGAATTCTGACAGCCTTTATGGCAATGGTTGTCTCTGTTTCACAATCCATCCTTTCCATTTTTATTGATTACTCGGATGGGAAAATTCCTTCAGCAATTATCTTATTGATTTCGATTGGGCTAGGAGCCGGCGCTTATTTATATATTGCGCACCGATCTCATTTATTGGAAAAGCTATTTGGAAATCGTTTTTCATTTTTAAATCGAAAGGGGAAGGCTGCTGAATAAGTGCCTTCCTTTTTAAAAAGATAAGAAAGCATTAAAGATTAGCGCATTTGTGTTCAGCTCAAGCGCCTAACTCCTCGGTCAGAACAAGTCCGGCAAAAAAGTCAAAACCGGACTTTTCAGCCGGATTCTTATCTGCCATGCCTGAGCTAAACGGGCGCTATCGCTTTTCTAATAGTCAGGAGTGTACAAATTATGAGAATAGATAAACTGTTATCAAATATAGGCTATGGGAGCCGAAAAGAAGTGAAACAGCTTTTGAAAACGGGACTGGTGAAAGCAGATGGAGTCAGCATTAAGGATGCGAAAACACATGTTGATCCGGTTGTACAAAGCATTACTGTTCATGGTGAGAAGGTTGAATATAAAGAACACGTCTATTTAATGCTGAATAAGCCTGCTGGCTATTTATCAGCAACAGAGGACTCCGTGCAGGCGACAGTCATCGATTTGCTGGAGATGGAAGATGCTGTGTATAAACCATTTCCGGTTGGCCGGCTTGATAAAGATACAGAAGGTCTGCTGCTGCTTACGAATGACGGTCAGCTGTCCCATCAGCTTCTGTCACCTAAAAAACATGTTCCGAAAACGTACTTTGCTGCAATCCTGGGAAGAGTAACTGAAGAAGACGCTGAAGCCTTTAAAAAGGGTGTACAGCTTGATGACGGCTACATTACAAAGCCGGCCAAGCTTGCCATTCTTTCAGCTGGAGAGCAATCTGAAATACATATCACGATAACAGAGGGCAAGTTTCATCAAGTGAAAAGAATGTTTGAAGCAGTTGGCAAAAAAGTCGTCTACTTAAAAAGAATCAGCATGGGGCCTCTTTTGCTGGATGAGGAATTGGCACTCGGCGAATACCGTGAGCTGACAGAAGAAGAAGTGAAAGCATTGCAGAATGCTGAAGCGATGGAACTTTAAAGTGTAATGAAGAAGTTTAATAATAGGTAAGTGTACAATTAATTCAGCAGAAAAAAACCAGCCGATCTTTGGGCTGGTTTTTTTATGTATCAAAACGTTTCGATTTTACATTTTAAGTCGCTTCTTAAGAAGACATTTTTCTAACCTTCTTGGTTGTAATTGTCCATTTGCCTCTGCTTGGGCTTCGAACGAGGTCATTATACGCTAACACATTTAAATCTCTTTGAATGGTTCGTGGTGTAATACCAAATTCGTCAACTAGCTGTTGTGTTGTCACAGTACCTCTTTCATGGATAAACATGTAGACAGATTTGATACGAGTTAGCATACGGTTTGTTGAAGGTTTCAAAAAACCACTCCTTATCATTTGATCGCATGGCAAAGCCTACTACAAGCTACGATGTTCCCTACTACAGATGTTACTGTTCTTAATTTAGTTATTTAACGCTACAACAATATTTTACACGATTTCGACAGCTTCATACTAGTGAAAAGCTCGAATTTACACAATATTTACATACTTTTAATCTTATATCAAGCAGATAAAACCTTTATATCATATTTTACTATATGTAATTAATTCTGAATAGTATGACATTTATTCTTTTTTAATGCAAAAAAAGCATCCAGTGAATTGTGGATGCTTTTCTGAACATGACGATCAGATCATTTGCTTTTTACGTGAGCTAACCAGGCGGTTCCGCATTTCTATTAATGTCCTCCGAGGAATACGAGCTGAATAAAGAATAGAACTGCGAAAATATAAACAAACAGATGAACTTCTTTCCATTTTCCTTTTGCAATTTTCATAAGTGGATATGAAATAAATCCAAGTGCGATGCCAGTTGCGATGCTTGATGTAAGCGGCATGCTGATAATCACAAGAAAGGCTGGGAATGCTTCATCAATTTCATTCCAGTTGATCTTTGCGATGTTGCCCATCATTAGGCTTCCGACAATAATTAATGCGGGAGCCGTGATGGCGGCAATTCCAGAGACAGCGCCGACTAGAGGGCTGAAGAAAGCTGTTAAGCCAAATAGTACAGCGACAGTTAAAGTTGTAAGTCCTGTACGCCCGCCTGCAGCAACACCTGCAGAGGATTCAATGTACGCCGTTGTCGGGCTTGTTCCAAACATAGCCCCTACAGTCGTTGCAGCAGAGTCAGCTAATAGTGCTTTTCGTGCGTTTGGAAGTTCATTGCCTTTCATCAGGCCTGCTTGCTGAGCTACCCCAATCATTGTTCCTGTTGTATCAAAGATAGTAACGAGCAAGAAAGAGAATACAACTGCATAAAGCCCGTGCTGAATCACTTGTCCGATTGCTTCAATTGGATTTAGGATAATAAATCCCTCAGGAAGACTTGGCATTGAAACGAAGCCTTCTTTAAATGAAAGTTCACCTGTAAAGAAAGCAATAATTCCAGTAATGATCATCCCGAAGAAGAGGGCTCCATGAACGTTTAAACTCATTAATACTAGTGTAACAGCAAGACCGACAAGCGCAAGTATGACTGGAGGAGAAGTCAAATCTCCAAGCGTCACAAGATTTTCTGGATGGTCCGTAACGATTCCAGTTAAGCGAAGACCAATAAATGCAATAAAAAGGCCAATTCCAGCAGTGATTCCATATTTTAAGTTTGCGGGAATTGCTTCAATTAATTTTTTTCGGAAAGGAGTTAACGATAAAATCAGGAAAAGGAAACCTGCTACAAATACAGATGCAAATGCAATCTGGTAGCTTACTTGATGTCCCCCAACGACTGAATAGGAAAAGTAAGCATTCAGTCCCATTCCAGGTGCAATCGCAATCGGATAGTTAGCGGCAAGTGCCATCCAAAGCGTACCAACAATTGCAGCAATAATAGTTGCAGTAAAGACTTGATCAAATGGAACACCAGCGTCAGCAAGTATAATAGGATTAACGACGACAATATAAACCATCGTTAAAAACGTTGTAAGACCTGCTAACGTTTCTGTGCGTACTGTCGTTTGATTTTCTTTTAATTTAAACATGTGAACCTCCAATAAACGAACGTTTTTGAAAAACCTATATTATATTATTCGTTTTTTAATTAAATTGCAAGGGTTATTGTTTTTGCTTGCGGCTCTTTTTGCAAAATATAGCGTCAAGCCATGTTTCAAAGGTAACTCTATAAAAGTTAAATAGAATATTGCAAGAAATCTTTATGAAGGAAGGAGATATTCTTTTTTAAAGCTGTTTTAGCATTGATTGTTGTTTTTGGTTATTAATTGTACCCGTGGATTT
This sequence comes from Bacillus sp. PAMC26568, assembly GCF_014235785.1. GTDB lineage: Bacteria > Bacillota > Bacilli > Bacillales > Bacillaceae > Bacillus_P. The sequence goes on from NZ_CP060137.1 coordinate 1,000,864, forward strand.
CCGCTGCAGGCACTTGCTTTCCGCTGTGAGGGATGGGAGCCTCTATTTCCCGCAGGAGTCAAGTGCCTTCCGCTCCAACCCACTAAAGATTTTAACCATTTTTTCTTAAAGCAGCAAACTTTACGAAAAGAGCCTTTTTTAAAAATACAATAGTGAATACAGCAACGCTTGCTTTTAGTTTCTCCGTTTCTTGCTTTCTTATGGACGCTTCGTTTGGTATCTTACTAAGTAGGCAGAATGATTTTTTATGAAAAGAGGCTGATTTATGAATTGGATGGAAGAAGTCTTAAAAAGAAAAGATGATTTTATTAAAGATACGCAAGAATTTTTGCGCATTAAAAGTCTCCTGGATGAAACCACAAGCAAAGAGGGAGCTCCATTTGGAGAGGGGATTAATGAAGCTCTTACCCATATGCTCGCAAAAGGAGAAAATGACGGGTTTACATCAAAAAACCTTGAGGGGTATGCAGGTCATTTGGAGATGGGACAAGGAAACGAGATTGTGGGAATTCTTTGTCATGTCGATGTGGTGCCGGAAGGAGATGGCTGGAGCAGCGATCCATATGGTGCAGACATAAGAGACGGCAAAATTTTTGCCCGTGGAGCAATTGATGATAAAGGTCCAACGATGGCTGCATATTATGCAATGAAAATCGTTAAAGAGCTTGGTTTGCCGCTGAATAAGAGAGTTCGCATGATTCTTGGAACAGACGAAGAAAGTGATTGGCGCTGTGTAGATCATTATTTTAAGCATGAGGAAATGCCAGGAATGGGATTTGCTCCGGATGCCGATTTTCCGATCATTAACGCAGAGAAAGGCATTATTGATGCAAAGCTTTCCTTTTCTTTCAATAAAATTGGAAGCAACAAAGGCACAAAGCTGCTTTCATTTCAATCTGGAAGAAGATATAACATGGTACCCGATCATGCTGAAGCTGTCATTCAATCTGATGTAGCACATACTCTTGCAGAAAAATACAATCGATATATAAACCAATACGATATAAAAGGCAGTGCTTCAGAAGAAAACGGAGTGCTCACCCTGAAGACAGAGGGAGTTTCTGCACACGGCAGTTTGCCTCATACAGGCAAAAATGCAGGATTGCTGCTGGCGTTGTTCTTAGGTGATGAAGAATTAGATGAAAATGGAAAATCGTTTATCGGACAAGTTGTCGCTTTTTTCAGCAATGATACGAGCGGAGAGAAGCTTGGCATTCAATATGAGGATGAGGTGAGCGGTGAGCTTACAGTAAACCTTGGAATCATTTCATATACCAGTGAAGAATCTGGAGAACTTGGCGTTAACATCCGTTATCCTGTAACAGGAGACGTAGAGCGAATTTCTGAAGGGCTGAAATCAATCAGCGAATTTCAGTTAACATCATTAAGTGATTCTAAGCCGCACTATGTTGATGCAGAACATGCATTGATCCAAACTCTGAAAAAAGTGTATGAAGAACAAACTGGAGAGCGCTCTGAACTGATTGCAATCGGAGGGGGCACGTATGCCCGTTCGCTAAAAGCAGGAGTGGCTTTTGGTCCAATGTTTCCTGGAAGACCTGACGTTGCTCATCAAAAAGATGAATATGTCATCATTGACGATTTATTGAAAGCTACGGCAATTTATGCACAGGCGATATACGAATTGGCAAAATAATGTTAACGAATCGTACCATGATGTGGTAGGATGAGTGAAGAAGCTTTTTAACCGCTCTCTGTTCCCTGGAGAGCGGTTTTTCTAGAGTTGCAGGAAAGTATTATTTATTGCGCTTTTCTCCTAATTTGACGTTAAGAAAGAAGGCTGCTGTTTTGGAATATACATTGCAGAGAGAGCATCATACAACAAGAGTTCACTTTTATTCTTTTTATTTTTTAATCTTTTTTGCTTTTGGATCTCTATTTCCTCTGCTGCCTGTTTACCTTAAAGACAGCATCGGGTTATCTGGCAGCCAAATTGGGATGATCATGAGCATCAGTCCTGTTGTTATGATCTTGATTCAGCCTTTGTGGGGAATTCTAAGTGATATTACACAAAAACCAACTGTTTTATTAACGATAGCGCTTACGCTTGCAGGAGTATTTGGACTTGTTTTTTCAGTTTTGGATACTTATGCTTGGTTAATTCTTGTTGCTTCGCTGCTTGCAATTGTACAAAGTGCACTCATCCCTTTATCTGATAGTATTTCGATGAATTATGTTCAAAAAACGAAAACTGAATATGGCTCTATCCGGTTATGGGGGGCAGTTGGTTTTGCAGTTGCTGTCATGACAGTGGGACAGCTTGCCGGCCTTTTTTCAATGAGCATGATTTTTTACTCTTTTGCATTTATTTTATTTGTTGCCGTAATCTTTGCCTATCAGCTTCCAAATGAAAATAAAACAATGCAAATCAGTATTAAGGAAGGCATCAAAGAGCTGTCAAATGTTCCAAGGTATTTTGTTTTTTTATTTGTAGCCTTTCTTGTATTAGGGCCGATTCTGGCCAACAATATTTATTTTGGCATATTTGTTGCAGAGCTTGGCGGAGGTCTTACTGGCATCGGTATTGCATTTCTGCTTGCTGCAGGCAGCGAAGCGCCATTTATGAAATTTGCAAGCAGCTGGATCAGAAAGCTTGGGATGATGAACATTCTCATGATGGCAACATTTATTTCAAGCGTTAGATGGTTTTTGTATTTTATTGAGCCTCCGCTTGGAGTGGTGTACATCACAACGATAGCCCAGGGCTTTTCAGTCGGGTTATTTATTCCTGCAGCCCTTCAGTATGTTAGGGATCTCGCACCAGCGGCGGTAGGAGCAACAGCCATCTCTCTTTATTCTTCTGTCGGAAATGGACTTGGAAACTGGTTTTGCACATTTTTGGGAGGATTAATATTAGAAGCTTACTCTGTTCTCTATGTCTATTTATTCTTTGGAATTCTATCATCCATCGCATTGGCTGTATTGGCTGCCATGAAAATAAGGATGCAAAAAGCTGCTCCGGTTTGAGTTCTGAGCAGCTCTTTTAATTCTATTCTATCTATTCGGAAAGAAAGACGTCACTTGATAAATAACGCTCACCCGTATCGCATGCAATACATACGACAATATCATCAGTAGTAAGCCGCTTTGCGACTTCAATCGCAGCAAAGCAGGCAGCGCCAGAGGATGGACCAACTAATATCCCTTCCTCCCGTGCAAGCCTCCGAGTGATATCATAGGCTTGTTCATCTTTGATTTTGATAATTTCATCGTAAATATTCTGATTTAGAATATCAGGTATAAACCCTGGACTGGTGCCGACCAGTTTATGTTTTCCAGGTTTTCCTCCTGATAATACAGGAGATCCTGCCGGCTCGACGACATGAACGGTCAGATCAGGGTAATGCTCTTTCAGCTTTTCGCCAGTACCCGTAATGGTCCCGCCAGTACCTGCTGTTGCAACAAATGCTGAAAGGTTTTTGCCGAGCTTGTCCATTGCAGAAATAATTTCAATCGCAGTTGATTTACGGTGAGCGTCAGAGTTTGCTTCGTTTTCAAACTGCATAGGAACAAAGCTGTCCGGTATTTCTTTTGCAAGTTCATTTGCTTTATTGATTGCACCTGGCATTTTCTCATCGCCAGGTGTTAGGACAACCTTAGCACCGTATGCTTTCAAAAGATTGATTCGCTCTTGTGTCATTGTATCCGGCATAACGAGAATGGCTTTATATCCTCTTGCAGCAGCATTCATCGCAAGTCCGATGCCTGTATTTCCTGAAGTCGGTTCAATGATGGTGGAGTTTTCATTTAAAAGGCCATGTTTTTCAGCCTCAAGAATCATATTAAATGCAGCCCTGTCTTTTACACTGCCGCTTGGATTGAAAAATTCAAGCTTTAAGTAGATATCCGCTCCGTTTTTTGGGTTCAGGCGATTTAATTTTACCAAGGGTGTATTGCCAATTAAATCTGCCACATTTTCAACTGCACGCATTTTTGTTCAGCTCCTTTATTTGATATGATAGCATAGATTTTTTCATTCTCCATTCATTTTGCCCTTAGGTCTAACCGCTTTGTTATGTTCTTTCCTGCAAGTTTGATAAAATGAAAATTACATTAAAAAACGTGATAAAAAGGAGTCAATTATGACAGCTTTAGCCCATTTTTTTATAGGTATTTCATTGCCGGAAGAAAAAGCAAAAAGCATTTATGAGCAAACGTTATCTTTAAGAGAAAAAAACAGCTTCAAATCATGGGTGCACCCGCTTGATTACCACCTTACACTTGCTTTTCTGGGCCGTCCGCAATCGGAAAGCCAGTTAAAACAAGTGAAGAATAATCTGACAGAGGCGTTGAAAAAACACGATGCTTTCCATTTGAAGACAAATACTTTTCAGACATTTGGCAGGGAAAATGCACCAAGAATTTTCTGGCTTGGAGTAGAGGAATCAGAATCATTAACAAAGATTCGCGATCAGACCTATCAGATTTGTGAAGACATTGGCTTTGAGCTTGATCAGCGTCCATTTGCCCCTCACATTACAATCGCAAAAAAATGGGTTTCGCATGAAGAATTCCTTGATGCTGATTTTGAATCTCCTGAAACAATGAATTTTGAAGTTACAAGCGTCGATCTTTTTCAAACAAAGCTTAATGAACTGCCGAGATACCATTCCATACACAACGTGATGCTTCGCTCGGATTGAATGCCAACATATGAAAAGCAGGGATTAAATTGAAATTTGCAATCATGATCATACAAGTAATAGCTTTATATCTTTTTTACAAAGCAGGAGTTTTTATTCAGGAGCTTCTGCATTTATCTTTTCCGGGCAGCATCATCGGATTGTTCCTTTTGTTTTTTTGTCTTTCATTGAAAATATTGAAGCCGCCGCTTTTAAAAGACGGTAGTTCCTTGCTGTTAAGTCATTTATCTCTGCTTTTTGTACCGGCAACGGTCGGGTTAATCGACCATTTTGATTTATTCAGCGGAAAAGGAATAATAAGTGCGCTTGTTGCTCTTTTCAGCACGGCTTTGGTTATGATTTCTTCTGCCGCAATAAGTCAATTGCTTACAGGAGCTGCTGGAAAGCGTAAAGAGAGAGGGGAATGATGGTGTTTTCTGCCGTTATATATATAATTATTACAATCGTTATATATGCTGCAATGAGACAGGTATATAAAAAGTTTCCGCTGCCGATTCTTGTGCCTATTGCAACATGCACGTTTCTATTGATTCTTCTTTTATTGGCCACGCGGACTTCTTACACAGAGTATATGACAGGGGGAGTGTGGATAGATGAACTCCTCGGGCCTGCTGTTGTTGCTTTGGCTTATCCATTATATGAAAACCGACGTATTTTAAAAAAGTATGCATTTACTATTCTCACTAGTGTTTTTGCAGGATCAATGATCGGCATCGTCAGCGGTACGGCTCTTGCCCGGCTATTTCATGTAGATGAACAGCTGATTTTATCTCTTGCCCCTAAGTCAGTTACAAATCCAATTGCAATGGATGTTGCAGATATAATAGGCGGCATTCCGGCACTTGCTGTAATTTATGTTGTCATTGCAGGTCTTTCTGGAGCAATGTTTGGTCCATATTTATTAAATCTTTTCGGGATTTGGCATCCAGTGGCAAAAGGAATTGGGCTTGGTACAGCCTCGCACGGAACAGGGACAGCAAGGGCGCTTGAGATCGGTGAACTTGAAGGAGCCATCAGTTCAATTGCGATGACCTTGAGCGGCATATTTACAGCAATCATTTGTCCGTTTCTAGCACCATTTATTTTGTTATAAGAAAGCATATAATTTTGCGCATTCATGTCTAGCTCCATCGCCCAGCTCCTCGGCCGGAACAAATCCGCAGGAAAAGTCAAAACCGGACTTTTCTGCCAGATTCTTATCTGTCTGTCGGAGCTAAACGGGCGCTTGCGCATTTCATATAAACGTCCTTTAAGGAGTTGAATACGTTGGCTCAATTAATTAAGCTTCAATCCTGCATTTCCCGGTATGAGATGGATTTGTACCGTTATCAAAGCCAATTCATTCGATTAAAGAAGCAGCAATGGCTTAAGCTCAAGCAAGCCTATGAAAATAATGAATTCCAGCGTTATCTGATGCCACATATAGAAAACGATGATATTCTGGATAAGTCCGTGGAATCAAACAATTTCTTTCAAAAGGTTAAGAAACGGCTGGGGAAAAAGGAAGAAACACTTTCAATTGATGTAACAATTGAAGCTGCTGATGAAAAAAAGGATTCAATGGAATTTATTTTTCAATCTGTTCCAAAATCACTTCATGAATTGAAAATAAAATTCATGAACCATATCTTTCAGTTTCAAATGACATGGGCAACCTCTACGATTCGTGAAAAATCATTTGTTGATTCTAATTATTATGAGGATGAGAGATTGCTTGAACTTCTTCAAAAAATGCCAGACCAGCATCTCATTATGTACAATCCAGTCTTTAAAATGAAAAATGCATCTGTTTTGCTTGATTCAATTTTAATAAGCCCGAGAGAAATTGTATGCATTCATTATCTTGAAGGTGAAAATCATGATGTTTTTGAAGGATCAAATGAACGATTCTGGAGGATCAATCCGGGTGATGATGAAGAAAAAAAACGGCTTTCACCCTTAATCAGCTTAAATCGAACCAGCAGCATTGTTAAGCAATTATTGAAGGCAAGCGATGTAGAGTTAGAAGTGAAAAAGGTACTTGTTTGCAGAAATGGCTTTATTGAGTTTCCTTCAGCGCCTTTTGATCTTACACTTGCAGATAAGCGAAGCTTTTCAAAGTGGTTTCAAACATACAGGCAATCGACAACTCCGATTAAGCATGACCAGCTCAAGGCTGCAGAGGTCCTTCTGGCTAATTGTGAGATTGATTCATTCCGCAGAAACGATTAATGCGCCAATAGGCGTATTTTTTTATGAACTCGCGCACACAGTTAAACTAAAAAAAGCTATAATTTTACTAGACTGGAATATCTCTGAAGATATTCATAGAATTCCTTAAGATAATGGAGCTAATAATGAAGAACAGCATATACTTTATCATTAACCCGCTTGCCGGGAATGGCCAATCATTACGAGTATGGAAGAAAGTAAAACATGAGCTCGAGTTAAACAAAATAGAGTATCGGTCCTTTTTAACTGAATATTCAGGTCATGCAGAAGTTTTGGCAAGGCAAGTGGCTACTATACAGGACTATCATCTGAAAACGGTCATTGGTATTGGCGGAGATGGGACGATTCATGAAATTGTAAATGGGCTTAGTCAATTCAAACATGTGCAGATAGGGTTTATTTCAGCAGGATCAGGCAATGATTTTGCAAGAGGCTATGCACTTCCTCCAGCTAAAAAAGCGGCAGCATCCATCTTGCGCAATTTAAAAAAACAAGTCAGGAGCTGGGACTTGGGCCAATATAATATCGGCCAGCTGGATCGTTCATTCGTTAATAGCATGGGTGCAGGATTTGATGCTTATGTTGCCAAGCTTTCGAACGAAATGGAAATCAAAAAAATATTGAACATATTCCGTGCAGGTTCATTCATTTATATTTTTGCACTGCTGAAGGGATTAAAAAACTATCAGCCTGGTGATGTAACGCTTACCATTGATGGTGAAGAAAAGACGTATAGAAATGTCTGGCTGACTGCTGTCAGCAACCATCCTTATTACGGTGGAGGAATGAAAATTTCTCCTGATGCAAAACCAGATGACGGTTTGCTTGATGTCATTCTTGTCCATAATTTATCTAGAATCAAGCTATTGCTGCTCTTTGGACTGGTTTTTGCGGGAAAGCATACGTGTTTAAAAGAAGTTCATGCATTCAAAGCTAAAGAAATAAAAATAACAGCGGATGCTCCGCTCATGATACAGGCTGATGGAGAATACATAGGAGAAACACCGGTCACAGTCACATTGCGACCTAAAAGCATAAAGTATTATACGTAACTCAATATCAAGTTGTTTCTCAGGTGGGTATACTGGATTGATGAAACAACTTTTGCAGGCAGGTGACCTATATGTTATCGGTACAACGTGTTTTTTATGCGTATCTTGATGAAATGGACTTAATTACAATCCTTATTCCTACGGAAATGCCGCAAGCGGAAAAAAAGACATTCACACTCATAGATGGTGAAACACGTACAAAGCTGCAATGCGAACGCCAGGAGTATATTGAAAACAGTGTTAAATATCAATGCAGACTTGATGCTTCTATCAAACCATTTGGAAAATTGTATGAAGTATGCGATGAATTTGGTAATAAAACAGATCTGCAAATAGGAGCGGTTATTCGAACAGCTGCGTTTGATGAGTACTTTTATTATGGCCATGATGACCTTGGCGTTCAGTTTCATGCTGATTCCGCAACGATGAAGCTCTGGGCTCCAACGGCAACAGATGTAAAGGTTAAATTGCTTTTTCCAAGTGAGCATCGGGAAGAAATACTTTCATTGCAGCCTGAAGATAAAGGAATTTGGACGATTTCTTTAAAGGGCAATTTTGACAGCGTTTTCTACACGTATCTTGTGTGTGTGAACTTAGTCTGGAATGAAGCCGTAGATCCATATGCAAAAGCGGTGTCTTTAAATGGAGAATATGGTGTCATTGTGAACCTTGAAAAAACGAATGAAAAGAAATACAGCCCTGACCCTCTCGTTCAGTTAACTGATTCGATTATATATGAGGCACACATCCGTGATTTTTCAATCCATCTAAACAGCGGGATTCGTTTAAAAGGAAAATATTCTGCTTTTACAGAGACTGGTACTCACACGCAAAAAGGACTTAGTTCAGGAATAGCGTATTTAAAAGATCTTGGAATCACTCATCTGGAACTGCTGCCATTCAACGATTTTGAAGGAGTAAATGAACGAAATGTTCTTGAACATTATAATTGGGGATACAATCCTCTCCATTTCAATGCTCCAGAAGGAAGCTATGCTACTGATCCTGAAAACCCATACACAAGGATTATAGAATTGAAGACAGCGATTCAGGCAATCCATGCACAAGGTATGAGAGTCATTATGGATGTGGTCTACAATCATGTCTATATTAGAGAAAATTCTTCATTCGAGAAAATCGTCCCTGGCTATTATTTTCGCCACGATAACAATGGTCTCCCATCAAATGGTACTGGAGTAGGCAATGATTTTGCCTCTGAAATGAAAATGGCCGGCAAATTTATTGTAGATTCAATAAAATATTGGCTGAAAGAATATGATGTTGATGGATTTCGCTTTGATTTAATGGGTATTTTGGATATTAAGACAATGAATAAAGTCAGCGAGGAATGCAAACGGATGAAACCTGATATTCTCATTTTAGGAGAAGGATGGGATTTGCAGACTCCTCTCTCATATGAAGAAAAGGCAATTATTGCAAATGCAGGCAAAATGCCTGGAGTTGCCTTTTTCAATGATCAATTCAGAGATTATATTAAAGGAAGCACATTTGAAGTTTCAGACCGTGGTTTTATTCTCGGGAATTCTGGAAATCAGGAGATGCTTGAAAAAGTCATGCGCGGATCGATTTCTCATTTTTTACATCCTGCTCAATCCATTAATTACGTAGAGTCTCATGATAATCATACGCTGTGGGATAAGATGAACCTATGTCTCCCAGATGAATCAGATGAGAATAAGCGTGCAAGACAGAAGCTTGCCGCAAGCATGGTTCTGCTTGCACAAGGGATTCCATTTCTTCATAGCGGTCAAGAATTTTACCGAACAAAACAAGGAGTAGAAAACAGCTATAATTCACCCGATGCCATTAACCAGCTGGATTGGAATGAAAGAGAACGTTTTGCATCAGATATTCAATACATTCAGCATGTCATTTCACTCCGAAAATCTCATGGAGCATTTAGGTTTGGTTCTTCAGAAGAAATTCGTAAGCACTATCAGATTTTAATAAATGAAGGCGGTATTTTCGCATACCACCTAAATCATGTAGAAGCATATGGTCCATGGGGAAAGATAATGGTTATTCATTGCAATCACACAAACGGTATGCATCTTCCTCTGCCTGATAAAGGAAAATGGGAAATCGCCTCCTGTCCAGACTTTTGCATCTTAGAAAAAAGAAGTCGTTCTATTGAGGATATTTCATATGAGGTCAATCAAATTGGGACTTTTGTCTTATTCCAAAAGTAGGTTTTCGGTTTTTCTTGACTATAATTGCATAGAAACGATAAAATTTAAAAGGATAGCTATCGGTAATTGATTTATGATCTTTGAATAGCTGTCTTTTTTAATGGCCGTGTTCGCATCGATTATTGTTTTTCGTAAAAAGTCTAATATCGGTGTATAATAAGGATTTCGTGCTCTTTTCTAAAGACCTTTTAAAATGACGTTTGAATAACTTAACTTGTTTTGAAAGACACCAATAACGGAAAAGAGCCTTTTAACTGACTTAATCAATGATAGTTAGAGTAAAGCGATCAGCATTTGTGTCATCACTGCTTTAGCTTTTCCTATTCCAAACTTATAAATGAAATGTTGGGTTGAAATTGAAGGTGAACTGGTTGGAACAACTACTTGGAAGCGAGTGGGAGCTATCTCCTGCTGGCGGAGCAACAGGCGATGCATATTTTGCACAGCGAGAAGGGCAAAAATTGTTCTTAAAACGAAATAGTTCTCCATTCCTGGCCGTACTGTCTGCAGAAGGAATTGTTCCGAAGCTTGTGTGGACAAAAAGGCTTGAAAATGGCGATGTAATAACGGCACAGCATTGGTTAAGCGGACGTGAGCTTAAGCCAAGAGATATGAATGGCGAAAATGTTGCAGAACTGCTTCGCAAAATTCATCATTCTAAAGAGCTGCTTGATATGCTTAAACGTCTGGGAAAGCAACCGCTTACTCCTTCAATAATTTTAGAGGATTTAAAGCAAACGGTTGAGTTTGAAAACTTTTATCTCCCAGAAGTGATGCAGGCAATCAGTTATTTGGAATCCAATCTGCAATATGTGGATTGTGATGACAAAGTGGTCTGTCATTGTGATGTAAACCATAACAACTGGCTGTTATCAAATGATGATGAACAGCTGTATCTTATTGACTGGGACGGCGCATTAATTGCAGATCCAGCCATTGATATCGGCATGCTTTTATACTGGTATATCGATGAAAATGACTGGGAAAGCTGGCTTTCTACATATGGTCTTACGATGACAGATCAGCTTCTATTGCGGATGTACTGGTATGTGCTTGCGCAAACGATTACCTATTCACTTTGGTATCGTGCGAAACAAAACGAAAAAGAAACCAATGTATGGCTTAATTATTTACGTCTTATGCTTACCAAGGTAAAAGAAATTTAAGAAAATGAATCTATATCATCAATCCATTGTGTAAGCACATTTTGCTGAGACGTGATATATGAATTCAGTTCTGGCGAATTTTTACCGTCTTGACTATAAGAGTAAATATTTTGAAGCACGCTCTTTAAATCCTGATGAATATCTGTGTTCACCATTAAAGATTTTATCACGCGCTCAAGCTGTTCACATTCTGCAACCGTTCCGCAGCAGTCACTTTGATGCTCTGTCAATATGTCCTTTAATAATGCAACTTGATGCTGATGTTCTAACGGCATAGCAAACACTCCTTTAAAGATTCTTGTCTTAATTTGTACAAGAATCTTCAATTTCATTCTGAATATGAAATGACCAGATCCTATTGGACCTGGTCATTTTTTTATCGTGGATCGATAAGACTTGGTATTAGACTTTTTTTTATACCGATAAAGTATTAGGAAATGCACAGATTGAAAGTGTTTTGGCAAGTTGACCCTCCATAACAGCTCTGATTTTTTCCTCAGCACTTAAGAAAAATAGCTAAATCAACTAGAAATAGGCATTTTAATAAGGTTTTTGGTTGTAAATGGGGTTGGCAGGTTGGAAGCCCATTTCGGCTAGTTGAAAGCAGGTTTTGGCGTGTTGGAAACGTGTTTCGGCTTATTGGATGATGTTTTTGGCGAGTTGAGCACTCCTGAATCGAATCTGATTCCTCGTTCAACTGGATTATTGTTCTGATTTATTACACAGCACTTTAGATAAAATGGCGAATGGCAGCTGGAAATAGGCATTTAATAAGGTTTTTTCTGTTCAAAATGGGGTTGCCGAGGAGGAAGTCTGTCTCCAAGAGTAGAAGACCTGTTTTTGAAAAATCTGAACATCGTAATTCACAGGAACAATCCGTGATTCACCAGTGAATTCCTCTTGCGCACCCTGGGGTTTCATGATATCTTTTACATCGACATTAAATTGATAGAGGTGTGCTTCATGCGATTGCGGAATAAGCCTTGGGCCAATGATTTTATAGCCGGGCATTCAAATATTGTGATTCAAAATCCTACAGAGGTTAAAGGGAAATGGAATGAGCTTTTTGGAAATGATCATCCGATCCATATTGAGGTAGGGACAGGAAAAGGCCAATTTGTCGTTGGGATGGCTGCGGCTAATCCAAACATTAATTATATCGGCATTGAATTGTCTGAAAGTGTAATCGTCGGTGCACTGCAAAAAGTTGTTGAAGCGGATCGTTCAAATGTTCTGCTCCTGAATGAAAATGCAGAGGATCTTACAGAAATTTTTGCGAAGGGCGAGATTGAGCGGGTTTACTTGAATTTCTCTGATCCATGGCCGAAGATGAGACATGAAAAACGCAGATTGACATTTAAAACGTTCCTTAAACGGTATGAGGATATTTTAATTGATAATGGTGAAATTCATTTTAAAACCGATAATCAAGGCTTATTTGAATATTCTCTCACAAGCTTCTCTGAATATGGATTATTGTTAACGTACGTCAGCTTAGATTTGCACAGCAGTGATTATGAGGGTAATATCATGACAGAGTATGAAGAGAAATTTTCGAAAAAAGGGCAACGAATTTTTCGTTCTGAAGTAAGGTATATAAAAAATTAACCCATGTCCACGGACACGGGTTTTTTTGTTATGATGAAACTGGAGGGGATGCAAATGGAAAATTTAACGATCGGTCAAACTTCTTTAACATGGCTTGACGGAGGGGTAACATATCTTGATGGGGGTGCAATGTTCGGAGTTGTTCCTAAACCGCTCTGGTCAAAAAAATATCCGGTTAATGAACGGAATCAGATTGAGCTTCGGACAGATCCGATCCTTGTGCAGAAAGAAGGCATTAATCTTCTAATTGACAGCGGCATTGGTTCAGGGAGATTGACGGATAAACAAAAAAGAAATTTCGGCGTTGCAGCTGAGTCTAATGTAATCGCTTCATTAAATGAAATGGGTTTAAAATCTGAAGATATCCATTATGTTTTAATGACTCACTTGCATTTTGATCATGTATCCGGTTTGACGATGCTTGAAAATGACGAGCTAGTTTCCATCTTTCCAAATGCAAAAATCATTACATCTTCCATTGAATGGAATGAAATGCGGGCACCTAATATTCGTTCAGCGAATACATATTGGAAGGAAAATTGGCAGGCCATAGAAGGACAGGTTGTGCCTTTTGAAGAAAAAGCAGAAGTAGTTCCAGGCATTCAAATGATTCATACCGGTGGTCACAGTGATGGGCACAGCATTATCAAAATTGAAGATGACGGTCAAATTGTTCTTCATATGGCGGACCTGATGCCTACACATGCCCACAGCAATCCGCTATGGGTATTGGCATATGATGATTATCCAATGAATTCAATTGAACAAAAGCAAAAATGGCTTGGCTATGCCAGCGAAAAAAATGTGTGGCTATCCTTTTATCACGATGCTTTTTACCGAGCGATTAAATGGAATGAAAAGAAAGAAATGATCGATAAAGTAGAAAGAAAACGTCCAGAATAAAAACATGGCATGGAGACTGTCTCCATGCCATTACATTTAATTCTTATGCAATTTGTTCTACGTGAAGGATATTTCCGCTCTCAGCATCAACAAAAGCCTCATATTGTTCTAGTTCTGAGTCAGCCGTCCGAGTGATTCCGGCTTTATAAATGCTGTACGTTTGGCCTGACTTAGAATAGGTTTCGCGAACCGTGTAGATCCATGAACCATTAATCGGGCCCTTTTCTTTAAAGGCATTTTTCACGACAGTTAAAGCTTTTTCAGAAGAAATATATGCCGGCTTTATTTGATCTCTAAATATGTATGCAGCTGCCAGACCTATTCCAATTCCGATGAATACTTTTCTGCAATTCATAACGAACTCCTCCATCCTTAACGCATTGATTTAAGTATACAGAAGATTTCCATTCTTGTTAAGTAAGGCTTTTTTCATATACGAAAAGAGCTTGGGGTCATGGGCAAAAAATGTAAGAATATTAATAATCTATGTGGAAATCAAACAGCTTTATCTAATGATGAAAGCTGGCACGTTTTTCAAAATTTCTGTAAAATGTGAGTATACATATGAAAAGGGGTTATGAAGCATGAACCAAGAAACGCTGGAGCTTTTTAAAACATTGACGGAACTCCCAGGTGCACCGGGAAACGAGCATGCTGTTCGCAAATTCATGCGTTCAGAGCTTGAGAAATACTCAGATGAGATTGTACAAGATCGGCTGGGAAGTATATTCGGGGTGAAGCGCGGTCAATCGGATGGCCCGAAAATCATGGTTGCAGGGCATATGGATGAAGTCGGATTTATGGTAACGTCCGTAACAAAAAATGGAATGATCCGTTTTCAGACGCTTGGCGGCTGGTGGAGTCAGGTATTGCTTGCACAGCGCGTCCGGATTATCACAGAAAAAGGTTCGATTCCAGGTGTCATAGGATCGATTCCTCCACATTTATTAAGCGAAGATCAGCGAAATAAACCTATGCAAATTAAAAATATGCTGATTGATATTGGTGCAGATTCAGAAGAAAATGCTGTTGAGCTTGGCATAAAGCCAGGTCAGCAAATTCTTCCTGTTTGCCCATTTACACCAATGGCAAATCCGAAAAAAATCATGGCGAAAGCATGGGATAACCGTTATGGCTGCGGACTTTCAATCGAATTATTAAAAGAGCTGAAAAATGAAAGCCTCCCAAATACTCTCTTTTCAGGTGCAACTGTGCAGGAAGAGGTAGGTCTGAGAGGAGCGCAAACTGCTGCAAATATGATTCAGCCTGATTTATTTTTCGCTTTAGATGCCAGTCCTGCAAACGATATGAGCGGGGCTAAGCATGAATTTGGCCAGCTCGGAAAAGGTGCGCTGCTTCGTATTTTAGACCGTACGATGGTTACACATAGAGGAATGCGGGAATTCGTCCTGGATACAGCTGAAACAAACCAAATCCCATATCAATACTTTGTTTCACAAGGCGGAACGGACGCGGGCAGAGTCCATACATCGAACGATGGCGTGCCATCCGCTGTAATCGGTATATGCTCTCGTTACATTCATACTGCTGCTTCGATTGTACATATCGATGATTATGCTGCAGCAAAAGAATTGATCGTAAGCCTTGTTAAAGCCTGTGATCAGACGACGCTAAATACAATTAAACAAAATTCATAATGATGAAAAAGGAAATCACTCAAGTGATTTTCTTTTTTTAAGGAGCAATTAAATATGAAAATAGCAATCGGTACATTAAATCCTACAAAAATTAATGCAATCAAAGCCTGTATTTCCAATTATGAAAACTTGATATTTTCTAGTGTAAAGGTTCCTTCAGGCGTATCTGAGCAGCCGTTTTCGGATGAGGAAACGATACAAGGTGCGGTAAACAGAGCGAACAATGCGAGATTAGCAGATCAGGCGGATCTTGGGGCTGGTTTGGAAGGAGGCATAATTGAAACAGCGAATGGTTTTTTCCTTTGCAATTGGGGCGCTATTACAAGTGCAGATTTTGAGCCAATAATCGCAGGAGGAGCAAGAATCCCATTACCGATTGAAATAGGTGAAAAGGTAAAAGCTGGGGTAGAGCTTGGAATTGTGATGGATCAATATGCGAATCAATTCAACGTCCGTCACAATGAGGGCGCGATCGGCATTTTCACGAACGGTTTTGTCAATCGCACAGAAATGTTTACTCATGTTGCTAAATTATTATTCGGACAATATTTTTTCAAGTGTGAAAAGAGCGGCGGCAGTTAAATCCGCTGCTCTTTTTCGAAAAGATAAGATAGGACTGCAATTGCCTGATCTACGTTTACTGCCGTAACATCTGCTTTGGAAGAAAGTTCTTTCAGAGGGTGATGCAAACTTTCTGGACGAATCAATATTAACGGTTTACCAAGGGTAATGGCATGGCTTGCATCCATTGCAGTATTCCACTGTTTATACTTTTCGCCGAATAAGGCAATTACGATATCAGCTTTTTGCACAAGTACTTTGGATCTGAAATTATTTATTCTTGATGCTGCTTCGTCTTTGAAGATAGCATTGGGCTGAACACCCAGTATTTCTTCCCCTATCTGATCTGAACGTTCATGATCTTCCATAGGGCCTGTAAATTCTAAAGGAAGATTTTTTGACTTCTCTACAATCTCATTTCTCCAATTGCTATGTATTTCTCCAGCCAAATATACAACCATTTTCATAAATTGTTTCACCTCATTTTTTAAATGTATTTACCCTGAATTACTTCTAATGAAACTAAGCTCTCTTGTCAATTGTAAAATGAAAGGGTTATTATAGAAAAGGGTCCTATTTTCCTATTGATAAGGAGGGTTTTTCTTGAAAAAAATATTAACAGGTTTCCTAGTTGCCTCTCTTTTTTCCTTAATAGCCTGTTCAATGAATGAAGAAGAAATTCAAACTGCAACAATAGATCAATCCAAGAAGACTTTTTCAAGCAAGCCTTCTTCTGCGAATGAAGAAAACGGCGCTATTAAATATCATTTGCCAGAAGGCTATGAAGTAGAATCAGCAGAAAATAATAATTTGCTTTTCAAAAGGGATGATCAGCAATATATTCTTTTCGTGAACGAAAATGAAAAAGAAAACAGTACGGTTTTCTATGATTCACTTCTTGAACAATATGAAGATCCTATAGTAGAAGAAACGTTTAAAGATAAAGATCGTTTTGGATACGTTCTTGTAGACAAGCTCAAAGACGAGAAATATGAGGTATCAGTCGGGATTGGCGGAGTGAAAATGACAACCCAGACAGATAGCGGTGACGTAGCGGATGCTGCGGAACAAATGATGGAAATTGTATCTTCTGTTAAATATTAATTCACCAACCCCCTTAGACATTCTAAGGGGTTTCTTTATGCCGGAAAAGTCCAAACTATTGGTAACAGCAGTCTGTATTTGGTATGATTCGAGTGGATGTACTGATATTAAATGAAACGAATTAATGGAGGTTTTATAGATGGAAAAATTACAATCAATGGATCAGTATCAGGAAGTGATCGGGCAGGAACATGTAATTCTTATGTTCTCAGCTGACTGGTGTCCGGATTGCCGCTTTATTGATCCGTTCTTGCCTGAGCTGCAGGCGGAAAATAGCGACTATACATTTTACTATGTCGATCGCGACAAATTCATTGATCTATGTGCGGAATTAAGTGTATTTGGCATTCCGAGTTTCGTTGCCTTTCATAAGGGTCAGGAAACAGGGCGTTATGTCAATAAAGACCGTAAAACAAAAGAACAAATCCAAGAATTTATTAATGGATTAACTGCATAAATGCTTTTAACGGACAGGAAACTGGCCGTTTTTAATAAAGACCGTAAAACAAAAGGACAAAATCCAAGAATTTATTAATGGATTAACTGCATAAATGTTTTTAACGGGCAGGAAACTGGCCGTTTTTAATAAAGACCGTAAAACAAAAGGACAAAATCCAAGAATTTATTAATGGATTAGCTGCATAAATGCTTTTAACGGACAGGGAGCGGGATTTATCATGAAGATGACTTCAAGAAAGATGTCGGAGCTGATTAAGGAGCGCTTACAAAACAAAGCGTGGACATGCCAGTTTGACAGAGAGAAAGATCAATTGCGAATTGAAGATGAGACCACAAAAAAAGGAATGACGATTTCTCTGCCGGGCATTATTGCAAAGTGGGAAGAGAAAAAAGAAACAGCTCTGGATGAATTGATTTATTATATTGAGGAAGCGCTGACGGCTATGAATGATCGTCAGGAATTGACAGGGAAAGAAAAGGGGATTTTTCCAGTTATCAGATCTACTTCATTCCCTCAAGAATCTTCAGATGGTATTAAACTGATGTTTGAAGACCATACAGCTGAAACAAGAATATATTACGCTCTTGATTTGGGCAATTCATATCGTCTGATTGATAGGAAGATGATGGAGAGAGAAAATTGGACGTTCAGTAAAATAAAAGAAATGGCCCGATTTAATCTCCGCTCCTTAGAAACAAGGGTTAAAGAAGATCAAGTGGCTGGTAACGTTTTTTACTTCCTTAATGCAAATGATGGGTATGATGCCAGCCGATTGCTGAATGATGCCATCCTTGATTCTTTCCATGGCAAAGTGGAGGGGGCAATGGCGATTGCTGTTCCTCATCAGGATGTACTCATCATTGCGGATATCAGAAATGAAACAGGTTATGATATTTTAGGACAGATGGCGATGAGCTTTTTTGCAAGCGGAAGGGTTCCGATCACTGCACTATCCTTTTTATATGAAAATCGTGAACTTGAACCGATTTTTATTCTTGCAAAGAACAGAGCAAAAAAGGAAGAGGAAGGGCGAAAATGATGCGCGTTTTTTATAACAGAGAAGGTGTAGGCGATACCCTGCTTATTTCATTGAATGAGGTTTCTGCAGAAGAAAGAGCTTTTGAAATAAAGGGAGACGCTGTTCGGATTTTTAACAGCAAATCCGGTGAGACAGCCGGATACAATCTTTTCAAAGCCTCAGAAAATGTTGAGTTGGAAGGAAACGGAACCATTGAGCTAACAGATCAGCTCGTAAGGAAAATCAATCATATCATCAATGAAAACGGATTTGACGAGCAGCTGGAAGTTGATTTAACTCCAAAATTTGTTATTGGTTTTGTGGAAGAAAAAGAAAAGCATCCTAACGCTGATAAGCTGAGTGTGTGTCAAGTCAACATAGGAACTGAAACACTTCAGATTGTATGCGGTGCACCAAATGTAGATAGCGGACAAAAGGTTGTGGTTGCTAAAGTTGGAGCAGTTATGCCAAGCGGCCTTATCATTAAAGATGCTGAGCTAAGAGGCGTTGCTTCAAGCGGAATGATTTGTTCTGCAAAGGAGTTAAATCTGCATGATGCCCCGCAGGAAAAAGGAATTTTAATAGTAGACGATCATTATGAAATAGGTGCTGATTTTTTCAAAAATTAATGGACTCCCATAAAGAGAAAACTTAAACCGTACTTTATAATGAAAGAAAAAAAGTCACTAGGAATATTTCTAGTGACTTTTTTCATCTTCAAAAGATAGAATTAACTGTTACAATAGTATTGTAATAAAGACGAAACCTTTGAAAGAGTGGTTTTTATGAGTTGGTTTTCAAAAATGGTAAATTATTTTACCGGTGAAACAGAAACAGACAAGCAATTAGAAAAGACAGCAGAAGAAAAAAAACAAACAGCGGCAGTTCAGGCACCTGTACATAAAGCACCTGTGCCAAAACCAAACCCTAAAACAAAAGTAGCCTATCAGTATCCTGAAGGGAATTTCCGATTTCCGATTATTCCAGACAATCAAAAAGTCCGCGCAGAACCTAGAGGAAAAAGTTCAGGAAATGTGAGACGAGAGAGAAGTACACCAGAGAAGCGCCAACAATCAAGAAAAGTACCTGCCAGAACGTCCAGGATGGATTCAAACGAGTCATCAAAAAGACCTTTCCATCCAACTGAGATTCCATCGCCAATCTACGGTTTTCGTCCAAGAGACAATCAAGAGCCGTTAGAATATCGAATTAGTCCAAGATCACACGAGAATAATAGCAGCGTTCCAGAAGGCAGCTTGTTTAAGAGCTTTCAAAGAGCGGCTCAGTCAACTGAATCCGTCTTGTCAAAGATGAACGAACATAAACGTGCCGAAATGATGAAAAGAGAAACAGTGCCTCTGACGGAACAGAATATTCGCTATCCGCAAGCAGGCTCTCAGTTGAAAAATAGAATAGAGGCAAAAGAACCTGTGTTGAAGATTGAGAAAGACCCCGGCACGAAGTCAGAGCTTATGCTGGAGAGCAGCGAATCAGAAGAAAAGGTTTTACAGAATGAGAGCAGCACTTCCATGAAAAAAATTCCATTTAAACCTTCAAATGAGATCGCTGAACGCGAAACAGGCGGTGAGTATGAAGCGTTCGAAGAAGATATTGTTGGAGAGCACAGCTCATTCTCAAACGAAGAAATAGCAGTATCTGCTGAAGCGACAGAAGAAAAGGACGTTGTGATAGATGAACAAGTCCAGCAACATATACTTCTGTCTAACAAGGTTCAAGAACACGATTTAGAAGAAGTGAAAGAAGATGCAGCTCCCGAATATTCTTTAGAAGAAGTGAAAGAAGATGCAGCTTCCGAATATTCTTTAGAAGAGCTAAAAGAAGATGCAGTTTCGGAACCTGCAATAGAAGAACTGTATGATGAGACGCCTTATGGACATATTTTAGAGGAAATGCACAGTGAAGAAGATTATGAGAGCCCAGCTAAAGACATTCATATGAAAACTCCTGCAGTCGATACGGAAGAAAAACGGCCGGAAGAAATAGCAGAAGACCGTTCAACTAAATCGAAGGTTCCATTTAACGTCATGATGTTTGGCAGAGATAAGCAAAAACTGACTAAAACATCATCGCCTGCATCAGCCTATCAATTTCCATCACTTCAGCTTCTGAATATTCCTCCGAAGGAATTTGTAGACGATATTGATTGGCTGAGAGAACAAACCGAACTGCTGAACGTTACTCTTGAAAATTTTAACGTGAAAGCAAGAGTCGTGCATGTTACACAGGGTCCAGCCGTCACTAGGCTTGAAGTACAGCCTGAGCCTGGCGTAAAAGTAAACAAAATTACTAATTTAACAGACGATATTAAACTGAGTCTTTCCGCTAAAGACATTCGGATTGAAGCGCCTATTCCAGGCAAAAACAGAATCGGAATAGAAGTGCCGAACAGACACAGCAAAATGGTCTACTTGCGAGAAATTCTCAGAAGTGCTGATTTTAGAAACAACCCATCTCCGCTGACCGCAGCCCTGGGCTTAGATATATCAGGGCAGGCTGTTGTAACGGATTTGAAGAAAATGCCTCATGGTTTGATTGCAGGTGCTACAGGATCGGGTAAAAGCGTATGCATTAATACCATTTTAGTCAGTCTGCTTTACAAAGCATCGCCTCACGAGGTTAAGCTGCTTTTAATTGACCCGAAAATGGTTGAGCTTGCACCGTATCAAAATATACCTCACCTTGTAAGTCCTGTTATAACGGATGTAAAAGCTGCGACTGGTGCATTGAAATGGGCAGTTGAGGAAATGGAAAGACGTTATGAATTATTTGCCCATGCAGGAGCAAGAGATATTTCACGATACAATGAACTCGCTGCAAAGCATAAGAGCGGAGAACATCTGCCTTATATAGTCATCGTGATTGATGAGCTTGCAGATCTGATGATGGTGGCTCCTGCTGATGTTGAAGAAGCGATTTGCCGAATTGCCCAGAAAGCAAGGGCATGCGGTATACATCTTATTGTTGCCACTCAGCGTCCATCAGTCGATGTCATCACAGGGTTGATCAAGTCAAATATTCCGACCAGAATTGCATTTTCTGTGTCTTCACAAGTGGATTCACGCACGATCATTGACTCCGGCGGAGCAGAAAAATTACTTGGAAAAGGCGATATGCTCTTTTTGGAAAATGGAACATCAAAAGCGGTCCGCATTCAAGGGAATTTTGTGTCAGATGAAGAAATTGAACGTGTCGTAGATCATGCAAAAAAACAAATGAAGCCGCACTTTTTATTCGAGCAGGAAGAATTGATGAAAAAGTCATCTATAGGTAACGAAGAAGATGAACTTCTGCTTGAAGCATGCGAGTACGTTGTGGATCAAGGAGGAGCTTCGACTTCAAGCCTGCAAAGAAGGTTCAGAATTGGCTATAACCGTGCTGCCCGGCTTATGGACATGATGGAAAAACAAGGAATAATCTCAGAAGCCAGGGGCAGCAAGCCGCGGGAGGTTTTGATCACCGAAGAAGATCTGGAAATCATTCAGGAGAGCGGTATGTAACTTTTCAAAAAATAGATAAGAAGTTATTCTTAGCAATAAATGGGAAAACTGTTTAGAAGAAGTTTTCCCATTTAGATAAACTTTATTAGAGACAGATATTCTGCCTGATATTCGTATTATATAGTGTGATGTGGAATAAAATTACATTCCGATTCCGCACTTGCCAAGTTCATGGATATCGTTTAATATGCATGAGGCAGGGCAAAAATTGCACACTGGATCATAATTTACAGTTTTCTCAAAAAAAGGATGCTGTTTTGCGTTTTGTCCGCAAATTAATCGCAAGCTAAATTTACATATCGCTATCTAATGCAGCCCTGGTTAATATGGTGTTGCAAATTGGGATAAAAATCATATAATGTCAAACAGATAGACGTTTGTTGGAGGTTCTATTTATGACTGTTTACCATTTCGTTGGGATAAAAGGGACGGGTATGAGTGCCCTCGCACAAATTCTGCACGATATGAACTATGAAGTTCAAGGATCAGATATTGAAAAGACAATTTTTACTCAAAAAGCTTTAGAACAGCGCGGTATTCCGTTTTTTCCGTTTTCAAAAGATAATATTAGAGAAGGATTAACCGTTATAGCTGGAAATGCGTTTCCTGATTCACACCCAGAGATCGAGGAAGCATACAGCCTTGGTTTGGAAGTTATCCGCTACCATAAGTTCTTAGGTGATTTTATGAAGAAGTTTATCAGTGTGGGCATTACAGGCGCACACGGGAAAACTTCAACAACTGGCTTACTTGCGCATGTTATTCAGGGAGCAAAGCCAACTTCGTTTTTAATTGGAGATGGAACAGGAAGAGGAATGGAGCAAAGTGAATATTTCGTATTTGAGGCATGTGAATATCGAAGACACTTTTTATCCTATTATCCCGATTATGCCATCATGACGAATATTGATTTCGATCACCCGGATTACTTCAGCAGCATTGATGATGTGTTTAATGCATTTCAGGAAATGGCTATGCAAGTTAAAAAAGGCATTATTGCATGCGGTGATGATGAATACCTGCAGCATATTCAAGCTAATGTCCCTGTTGTTTATTACGGATTCAGTGAAGATAACGATTTTCAGGCCCGCAATGTCGTGAAGGCAACTGATGGCACCAGTTTTGATGTGTTTGTCAGAAATACATTTTATGCCTCATTCAAAATTCCTACATTCGGAGATCACAGTGTGCTGAATGCACTTTCTGTCATTGCTCTTTGTCATTATGAAGAGATTGATGCGGAAGTGATCCAGGCGCAGCTCCAAACATTTGAAGGAGTGAAACGCCGTTTTAACGAGAAAAAAATCGGCAGCCAAGTGCTGATTGATGACTATGCACATCATCCGACTGAAATTACAGCGACAATAGACGCTGCCAGACAGAAATACCCTGACCGTGAAATTATTGCTGTGTTTCAGCCTCATACCTTTACGCGGACACAATCATTCTTGGATGAATTTGCAGACAGCCTGATGAAAGCTGACACAGTTTACCTTTGCGACATCTTTGGATCAGCCCGTGAAAATGCAGGAAAACTGTCCATTCAGGATCTTCAGAATAAAATTGATCAAGCAGCATTAATAGATGAAGAAGAAACGTCTGTATTAAAGAAGCATGAAAATGGAGTTCTTGTTTTCATGGGAGCAGGAGACATCCAAAAATATCAGCAGGCATACGAAAAGGTGCTGGCATAATAATTACAAAAAGCATGAGCGTAATCGCTTCATGCTTTTTTGTATTAAAAATTACTTTAAGTTTTCAGGATTTAACCCAGCCAATTCTTCAATAACAAAACGGCCATCTTTACGGATCAGGACTCCGTCAAAATACATTTCTCCGCCGCCGTATTCTGGACGCTGTATATTAACCATGTCCCAATGAATGTTTGAATGATTATCATTGAATGCATCATCATAACATTGACCAGGCGTGAAATGGAAGCTGCCGTCGATTTTTTCATCAAAAAGAATGTCTTGCATTGGGTGCTGGATGTAAGGATTCACTCCGATAGCAAATTCTCCGATATATCTTGCACCTTCATCTGTGTCAAAGATGCTGTTAATGCGTTCTGTATCATTTGAAAAAGCATCTATAATTTTTCCATCTTTGAATGTTAGTTTTACATTTTCAAATGTAAAACCATTATAAGGTGATGGAGTATTGTATGTAATTGTTCCGTTTACCGAATCACGGACAGGAGCTGTGTAAACCTCACCATCCGGTATATTCATTTCACCGGCACATTTAACTGCGGGAATATCTTTAATGGAGAAAACTAAGTCTGTTCCAGGACCAGTAATTCTTACTTCATCTGTTTTATTCATCAGTTCAGCAAGAGCATCCATCGCTTTGTCCATTTTGCCGTAATCAAGATTGCATACATCAAAATAGAAATCCTCAAATGCTTCTGTGCTCATTTTAGCAAGCTGAGCCATTGAAGAGGTTGGATAGCGCAAAACAACCCATCTCGTTTTAGGGACGCGGATTTCGCGATGAACCTTTTGTCCAATTGTGCGGCCATGAAGCTTCATCTGATCATCAGGCACATCTGCAAGCTCATTGATGTTGTTTCCAGAGCGCAAACCGATATAAGCATCCATCTTGCTCATGACGTTAGCCTCAAACTCAGCCATCATTCCAAACTGTTCTTCCTGGCCGCCAAGCAGCAATGCACGGTCGACTTGATGATCTTTAAGAGAGACAAATGGGTATCCCCCTGCAGTATAAGCTTCCTTAACTAGGGCTGTTACTAGTTCTTTTTGAAGGCCAAAGTTTTCAATTAGCACCTTCTCGCCCTTTTGAAGCTTCACGGAATAATTTATTAGATTGTGTGCAAGTTTTTGAATACGCGGGTCTTTCAATTGAGTTCCTCCTTGGAATGCGAAAAATTTAGTTTACAAACCTATTGTAACCGATGACATGATTAATTTTAAAAATTTTATTGAAAATTTAAAAACAGGGCCATAATAGGAAAGGATTCCATTTTCTTTTGTAGAATACTAGCTTTATGAATAATCTTTATGTTTATAATTAAAAACATGCGGGAAACAGTTAATATCGCTTACTTGGAGGTGCTGGAGTTGGAAATTATTTTATACTTAGCCGTTGCACTGATTGCAATTGCATTTACAGTATTAGTCGTTTACCTATCTAAAACATTAAAATCCCTTTCTTCAACCTTAAACAATGTTGCCGGGACACTGGCAGGGCTTGAAAATCAGATTCAGGGGATTACGCTGGAAACGACACAGCTGCTACATAAGACAAACGCTTTAGCAGAAGACATTCAGGATAAATCAGAAAAACTGAATACGGTTGTTCACGCCGTTCAAGGTGTTGGTTCTTCTTTGCAGAACTTCAATGATTCTGTTCAGAAAGTATCCACCTCTGTGAGCACAAATCTTGAGAAAAACCAGGAGAAAATTAGCCAGGTTGTTCAGTGGAGCAATGTGGCAATGGATGTCTGGGGTAAATGGAAGATCAAGAAACAAAAACAGGAGAAACAGCCAAGTCTATGATTTCGTTTTCAAAAAATATAAAATAAGAATCACATTAGGGAGGAATTTATCATGAGTAAAGATGGAATCAACAGTAAAGATTTTTTAATCGGTACGCTGGTAGGAGGCATTGTAGGTGCAACAACAGCGTTGTTCCTTGCACCAAAATCAGGTAAAGAACTCCGTGATAACATTGGTGAACAGGCGATTATCGTGAAAGAAAAAACAGGTAAAATCACAAATGACGCGTTAGAAAAAAGCAATGAATTTGCAGCTATAGCAAAAGAAAAATCAGCAAATTTGTCACAGGTTGTTTCAGATCAATCTTCTCAAATCATGAACAAAGTACGTGATTTGAAAAGTACTTCCAAAGTTCAGGATTCAGGGCAATCTGAGAATAACCCTGAAAATGTGCAGTTGAATTTGGCACCTGAAGCGGCAAGTGATGATCCACAGCTGAATCAAAATTTGTCAGCTCAGTCATCAACTTCTACAGAGCATGCGGAAGAGCTGAAAAAACAAGTAAACAAAGAAATTGAAGATGCTAAAGAAGCATTATCTGAAAATAAACAGTAAAACCTTTCGGCAAAGTGGTTCACTTTGCCGATTGTTTTTATTTTAATGATGTTTCATGTACAATTTAAGAATCAAGATAGTGGGAGTGAAGGTAAGACGATGCCAAATACAAAGATTGATACAATTGAAGAATTTCAGGAAATTGCTGAAAGCCAAGTTGCTTTTCTATTTTTTAAAAATAGCTTAACATGTCCGATCGCTCAGGCTGCTTTTGAAGAATTCGATGCTTTTACGAAGGAGCACGATTCTGTTGCAGCCTATTACTTAAATGTTCAGGAGGCTAGACCGCTTTCGAATTATATAGCTGAAACATACGGAGTTAAGCATGAATCTCCGCAAGCACTTCTTTTTAAAGGCAAACAAGTAGCATGGAACGATTCGCACTGGAAGATTACGGTCGAGTCATTAACGAAAAATGTATTATGAAAAAAGGACAGCAGGGTTTCATTAACCCACTGTCCTTTTTTAATTCATTTTATTTTACCTGCATGTTTCCGCTTTTCTTAATACCATTTTATGCTTATTCTGTCTCCAGGCAGCAATGCTTCATGAAAAGCTGTTTCTTCTTCATTTTTGAGGAGAAGGAAATTTTTGCTGCCCTCTGCTGGAAATTGTATGTCGACAGCAGTAAAAACATCCTGAAAAATAAAAGAGCTGACAGGCTGTTTAACAATGGTTAAACGGTCTCCGTTTTTGATTTCATCGTCCAATTCTAGAAGCTTTTCGTTTCTGCGGACTTCAGCCATCTTCTTTTTAATGATTAATGGCTCATTATTATACAGCACTGTTAAAGCTTCATATGCAGCGATACCGAGCTCGTTTAATACATCGCCAAGTGATGGATTGTCTGTTTTAACAGCCGTTATCTGATCCCATTCCTCGAATCCAGAAGAAAGAGCGGCGGGAATCTGGTTCACCATCACTTTTCCTGAAAAAGCATCAAGGTGTATGGATTTTTCATCTATTATAATATGAAAAGGGGTATACGGCCCTTTTTCAGGCAGAATGTCTTTTATCTGTTCAGGGAAAGAGTAGGAGATGGAATCTCGATCGGTAATCAGCTGATGAATGTCAGCTGGCTTTCCATTCAATGTAATCCTTGCTTCTACCTGAACCCTTTCACCGTTTATGTTGACATGCTTTATTGGAAGGATATCAATTAAATCAGAGATGGCTACACGGAGCGATGTGCCGTCTTTCCCTTTTTCAATCGTGATTTCATCCCCATTTTTGATTTCATCATCTACAGAACATACCTGGCCATTTTTTAATAAGACAGGTGCCTCCCCATAGGTTCCGGGAATGGTAACAGCTTGTTCATTTAATTTTACGATATAGGCCATTCCCGGCTTTCCATAGTATTTGTTCAATTGAATGCCGGAAGAAAGCAGACTGTCGGAAACGGTCAGTTTTTTCATATGAAGGAGCCGGATTGACCGTCCGTTAACTTTTGCACTAAAGTATTGAATTGGATTTTCCTTTGAAGAAATTGCAATGCCGATTGGAGTAACAAGCTCTGGTCCTGTTTTCAGATGTTCTGCAAACCGAAGCTGTGTGATGGCATCGATACCTCTTATCGCTACCCGGTTGACTGGCAATCCGAGTTTTTCAGCCAGTACTTCTGGAAGCTTAGGTGTTAAGCTTCCTCCTCCTACCAGCATGACTGCTTTAGGGGAAGTTTGATTGTTCAATAAATGTATTTCATCCTTAATCGAACCGGCAAGCCGGTCTATGGCGTATTCTATTTGCTGAATGGCTTCTTCTTTCGGGACTTCATTTTCGAACCCTAAAATATCTTTTATATGAATTCGATCAGATTCAGTCAATTCTCTTTTTGCCTGCTCGGCTTCAGGAAAATCCAATAAAAAATGATCAGAAAAGGCTTCTGTTATTTCATCACCAGCAATCGGTACCATTCCATATGCTGTAACAGTTCCTTGATTTGTAATTGCGATATCAGATGTTCCAGCCCCAATATCGACCAAAGCGACATTTAATCGTCTCATGGATGCCGGTATTAAGACGTTTATTGCAGCGATTGGCTCAAGTGTCAAAGCCTGCATTTCCAGGTTTGCTCTATTTAGGGCTGCAAGAAGGGACTCTACGACAACTTTAGGCAAAAAGGTCGCGATGATCTCAACGGATGCCAATTTGCCTTGCTGATCTACTAAACTGCCAATCTCCTGGTGATCAAGTTTATAATGAATGACAGAATAGCCAACACAATCATATTCATGCGATTGCTCAGATTCTTCTCTGAGAGCCAGCTGTTTTTGAGCTTGCTGAACCCCCATTAACTCAAGATGAAAAATCGTTTCGGTCTGAATAATTGGTTTGCCTTCAATTTCAATCTGAGCTTCAGCATGTTCCGTTTTAAGGGATCTGCCTGCTGCTGCAACGCAAACCTTACGCAAAGGTCCATATTTTTCTTCAAGCTTTTCTTTAACAGAAGCAATGACCTTAGAAACAGAGATGACATCATGGATCTGGCCATCGAGCATCGATCGCTCTCCATGTTCCTGAATAACAGTGTCAATCACTTCATATGCGCCGTCTTTTTCGGCTAATAACAAACCGACCACAGACCTTGTGCCAATATCCAATGCAAATGTATATGTATCTTTTTCCAAAACAAGCACCTCTTTAGTTTGTCTAGCAATCTGAAAATAAGCGAATAAATGGCTTGATGAGCGCGCGAAAACACTTTATCACTTAAAAGCGTTTAAATGTTAAAGAAAAATAGGTGACAACAAGAAGTATTTTGTATATAATTATCACTAATTACTAAAGAAAATGTATCATATTTTCTTTTTTAAAGAAAGCTGATGCAAGTATGAAGCATGCTTAATAAGCACATGTTTTGAAGGGATGCATGTACAAGCCGGGAAACGGCTTTTCATAAGATTTTCTTCAATTTAAAAAACGCGAAAGGATGAGTGAGATGAGTAACGCCGAGTTAGAAGCATTGCGAGAGAGAGCAGAAGAGATTAATCTGCAGATTTTAGAGCTGATTAATGAGCGAGGAAAGCTAGTACAGGATATAGGTAAAGCCAAGGAAGCGCAGGGCGTTAATCGCTATGATCCCGTCCGTGAGCGAAGAATGTTAAACAAAATCAAAGAGAACAATGATGGACCATTTGAGGATTCCACATTGCAGCATATTTTTAAAGAAATCTTTAAAGCAAGCTTAGAGCTGCAAGAGGATGATCATCGCAAAGCTCTGCTTGTTTCCCGCAAGAAGAAGCCAGAAGATACAATTGTTGATGTAAAAGGCGTCAAAATTGGCGATGGCAGCCAAGTATTGATTGTTGGTCCTTGTGCAGTTGAAAGCTACGAGCAAGTAGCTGCTGTTGCAAAAGAGGCTAAAAAACAGGGCATCCGCTTATTGCGAGGAGGAGCATTCAAGCCCCGCACGAGCCCATATGATTTCCAAGGTCTTGGTCTTGAAGGATTGAAAATCTTAAAACGTGTGGCAGATGAATTTGATATGGCTGTTATCAGTGAAATTGTGAATCCTGCAGATATTGAAACGGCGATTCAGTACATTGATGTCATTCAAATCGGAGCACGCAACATGCAGAACTTTGAATTGCTTAAAGCTGCAGGTGCAGTTAAAAAGCCTGTTCTATTAAAACGCGGCCTTGCTGCTACACTTGATGAGTTCGTAAATGCAGCAGAATACATTATTTCACAAGGCAATGATCAAATTATTCTATGTGAACGCGGAATTCGGACATACGAAACAGCTACTCGAAATACGCTTGATATTTCAGCTGTACCGATTCTAAAACAAGAAACACATTTGCCGGTAATGGTTGATGTTACTCATTCAACTGGACGCAGAGATCTGCTTATTCCTTGTGCTAAAGCAGCGCTTGCGATTGGTGCAGACGGTGTTATGGCTGAGGTTCATCCAGATCCGGCAGTTGCGCTATCTGATTCTGCTCAGCAAATGGACTTCGATCAGTTTGGTGAGTTCATGAATGAGATTAGACCATTGACTCGTGTGAAGGCGTAACTTTTAAATTTTAATAATCCACTTTCTATAAGATCGTCATCGAAAACCTGAAGTAATAGGTTCTTGATGGCGATTTTTCTATTGTTTAATATTCAATATATTCCTATAGAACGGTTCTATTTATGTTCAGAGAATATTGATGTCGCTTTATCCAATGTGAATTAACTTCCCCTATTCCGCAAGAGCCTGTTCTATATAAGACAACTTCCCGTTTAATATCCATAGAATAAGTTATTAAAGAAATTTCATCCTGCTGTCTATTGTCTTTAGAACATTTAATGAGTTTCTGGGAGGTGATCATAATAAAGCGGTTATTTGACTTTTCCCTTTCTTTATTCCTTATAGTAATGCTTTCGCCACTCATAGCAGCCGTCGCACTGATGACGAGAATTAAACTGGGATCTCCAGTTCTTTTTAAACAGCTGCGTCCAGGGCTGCATGGTAAAGCATTTACTATTTACAAGTTTCGAACGATGACAAATCTAAAGGCAAATACAAAGACATGTTCAGATGACTTAAGGCTGACCTCATTTGGGACATTTTTAAGACGATACAGTTTAGATGAACTGCCTCAGCTATTTAATGTTCTTAAAGGCGATATGAGTTTTGTTGGACCCAGGCCTCTATTAATGGAATATCTGGATTTGTATAGTCAGGCAC
This sequence comes from Bacillus sp. PAMC26568, assembly GCF_014235785.1. GTDB lineage: Bacteria > Bacillota > Bacilli > Bacillales > Bacillaceae > Bacillus_P. The sequence goes on from NZ_CP060137.1 coordinate 1,031,748, forward strand.
AGTTCCGCCGTCATGAAGTAAAACCTGGCATGACAGGATGGTCTCAGATTAATGGCAGAAATGCGATAAGCTGGGAGAAAAAATTCGAGTTGGATGAATGGTATGTCGATCATCGCTCATTCTTTCTTGATATAAAAATAGTCTTAATAACGATATTGAAAGTCTTTCAGGGAAGAGATATAAACCAGGAAGGACAGGCAACAGCAGAAGTATTTAGAGGTAATCATATTAACAGATCGGAAGATTAATAGCGATTCAGACATTCTTGGACCTGCAGATAAGCACGGAAGTTTGTATGACAGCATAATCTAGAACAGAAATTGAATAAATACTAACGCAACAAAGAGAGGAAGAAGGAAATGAAAGAGGAAACACTTGATTTTGGGAGTTTCTTTCAAATTATTTGGAAGCGATTTTGGATTATTATTCTTATTACGTCAATAGCTGTTTTGACTAGTGCATACGTTTCATTCAATTTGATCAAACCAGTGTATCAGGCCAAAGTGAATTTTTTGATCAGCAGTTATCAAGATCCTAAAAATTCAGTCCTTACCAGCAGTATAGATGACTCATTAAAGCTGGTCACTACCTATCAGGATATTGTTCAAAGTCCATTAATTTTAAAATCAGCTCAATCAGCTTTATCTGAAGAAGGGCACAACATCACGATTAAAGAAAAAAACATAAGTGTTAATCATAAAGAAGAGTCACAAATGTTTGAATTGCTTGTAGAGTATCCTGAGCGTGAAGAAGCCTTGCTAATTGGAAATGCGATTGCTGAATCCTTTGAAGAACGAGTACAGGACCTTATGAACTATAAAACAAATAATGTGAAAATTATGAATAAAGCAACGGTCAATCCAGATCCTGTTAGCCCTAAACCTCTTTTAATTATGGGGATAACATTTGTAATATCATTTATGGTTTCTATATGGATAGCACTGTTTATGCACAGTATAGCAAAGCGTCCGAACGTTAGTAAATGATTAATCCATGACCGCCATTCTATAAAAATAGATTTATATTGGCACGGTAAGGAGTCATCAATATATGCGACTCATTAAAGATACCTATATACTTTTTTCTGTCACAGCATTGGCTGCATTAGTCTCATTTGTTACCGGGATTTGGATAAGGAATATTCTAGGTCCTGAAGAATATGGAATTTGGCTTATCTTTTCATTGATTTTGACATATGGGTATCGAATACATCTTGGAATTTTAGATTGCTTTAACCGTGATTTCCCAATCATGTTAGGTCAAAGAAATTATAGAAGGGCCAATAAGGTACGAAATGTCGTATTCACTTGGATGATTGCTTCTTCAGGTTTGGCTCTTGCAGCAATCGTAATTGTATTGATATTGCCATTGTCAACTTTCGAAACAGTATTAAGTATTATTACGATTTTATTAATACCTCTTCAGAATTTGGCACTGTATTACAACACAATATTTTTAACTATACAGCAATTCAATACTGTTGCAATTATTCAATTAATCATTGGATCTTTACAATATGTGCTGATGGGTATTTTTTCATTAATGTTTGGAATATATGGTTTGCTTCTGGGTGTATTAGTTGGTAATACTATTGCTGTTTTTTTCGGTCATTCAAAACTGAAAATTAAACTGAAGATCGTTTGGGACTGGAAGATTTTAAGGGAAATGTTTTTGTACGGAATACCTATCACATTAATTGGTATTTTGCTGAATATCCTTATCACTTTAGATAGGCTCATCATTTTCAATTTCTTTGGTTCTGCTGCAGTTGGGCATTATGGCATCACCGCTTTTGTATATCAGGGAATCATGGTCTTGCCAGGCGTTTTTCATCAAGTCATGTATCCTAAGATCAGTTATAAATATGGAGCATTTGGTAAGAAGAAAGCATTAAAAAATATTGTTGTTAACCCGTCCATTCTGCTTTCCTATTTAAGTCCTATTATCCTGGGAACTTTGTATTTCATTTTTCCAGCTTTTATATACAATGTTTTGCCTCAGTATACTGCTGGTATAGATGCAGCTAGATTCATGATAATCGGAATGTTTTCTTTAATCTGGGTTACCTTATATGGACATTATCTTACAGTTGTTAATAAACAATGGACGTATTTTAAAATTCTGCTTTTTTCTGTCGTCCTAAATTGCATATTGAATATTTCTTTTGTGAAATTGGGTTTCAATATTGAGGGAGTTGCAATAGGAACAGCACTAACATATTTCGTTTATCCGATTATTATGATGTGGTTTTGTTTTAAAGATATGGGAGATCGCTTTATAGACTTTCTCAAACATGCTGCTTTAGCAATAAATCCTTTTATCGTTATGGTTGTATTAATACTTGTTACCCATTTTCTTAAGTTCCATTTTATGATCAATTTCTTTTTCTTTATCGGATCCTATTTGCTGTTTATTTTTCTTTCTTCGAACCGTATTCCCATCCTTATCGCATATCGAAAAAAAATTGCCGAGATTATTAGATTAAGAATAAAAAAAAGGACTCTGAAATGACATGAGCTCATTTGGAGAAAAAGTAATGTCAGTATAGAGTCCTTTCTTTAAAATCTCCATGTTAGATGGGGTAAAAGAATTAAAGAGTTGCTTTTTTATAGAAAGAAATATTAAATGTTGGAAGTATTTCTCAAATCTTAAAGAATATTTTGAGAATACAAAGTGGGAAAGTTAGGTGATTACATGCTGTTTCAACACCATCTATTTCAAAAGATAAATTGGTTTATCCTGATGATTTGTGCTGCTGTTCCATTAGGATTATTCATTTCTTTAAATAATTTTCATGTGAATATATATTTGATTGTCGTGCTCTTAACCTTTTTCTTAGCCGTATTTCTGTCCGTATTATTCAAACATCCCAGCTATGTTATTAAAATCATTTTACTTGCTCTTTCGATCAGGATAGTGATTTTGATTGTCTTAAAAATATATTCGTTTCAAACAGGGCTGGAAGGATTTTTTCCTGGGGATGTTGATGCTTATGCCTATCACGGAGATGCATTAGAGGCCATAAGATCTCACTCATGGATAAATGCACTCGAAGGAAATCTTGAATATACCTATTTCGTAGCATTTTTTTATGATCTTTTTGGTCCAGATATGAACATACCTCAACTTATCAATTTAGGTGCTTCCGTTCTGATTGTTCCATTAGTTTATGAGTTAGGCAATAGAGTTGGAGGAAAGAAATATGCAATAACTGCCTCAATACTGTGGAGCTTATTTCCAAGTGCGATTTTTTGGTCAGTCTCTCTATTAAAAGATGCATTTGTTACGCTGGGAATGGTCTTGTCCGGATTTTTAATATTGGGCATTACGGAAAAGAAAATGAGATTAACAGATCTATCACTTGGTATATGCGGAATATTACTTGTTAGTTCGTTGCGTTCGCAGTTTTTATTGGCCATCGCACTTCCAATCTTAATCATGATTTGCTTTCAGCTATTTAAAGGAAACACCAATTTTCTTAGAAATTCGGTTTTCTTGGTTGTAGGCATCGCCCTCTTTAGCATGACATTAGCCGGAGAAAATGCATTTGATGCTTTGACGAACTCCACCTCTCAAGAAGAAACGGAGCGCATAAATGAAATTGCTCTAGATGGAGGATCAGGAATAGCACTTGTAACCATGTTCCCTCCTGAAATAAGGTGGCTTGTTCAGCTCCCATTCTCTATTTTTGCACCTTTTCCATGGCAATGGCTGTCTGTTGGGCAGGGATTATACAGGGTCTCTGGTCTTGAAATGATCGTGTGGTATATTTTGTATTATTTTATCTGGAAAAATCGTCAAATTATCATAGCCCAAAATGCTGGAAAAGTTATTATGATTTACGCGTTTTCTGTATTTATCGCTGTTTCGTTCAGTTTGCCAAATATCGGTTCGATTTATCGCTATCGTTTAGCCGCCCTGGCATTGCTGCTGCCATTGGTTTTTTATAAATTTGCTAAAAAAAAGGATGGGAAAGGTTCACTTGATGAAAAATAGTGTTTTGTTTGTAACAACAATTAGCAGGACTGTTGAGGCATTTTTAATTCCTCACATCCTCTATTTTCTAGAAAAGGGCTATAAAGTCGGGGTAGCATCCAATACTCAGGAAAATAAGCTTGAGAATTTAGAGAAATTAGGAGTAACCATCCATCATGTACCGTTCAGCAGAGCTGTAACAGATAAAGGGAATGTGGTTTCGTATAAGATAATTAAGAATATTATCAAACATTATCACATTCTCCATCTGCATACTCCAATCTCCTCATTTGTCACCAGGATGGCTGCCTCAAAACAACATACTATCATCTATACTGCACATGGTTTTCATTTTAACGAAAATGGTACTAGAATCACAAATTTTTTATTTTTTGCTGCTGAAAAAATAGCTGGATTCAAAACGAATAAGCTTATTGTTACGAATAAAGATGATCTCGCTGCCGCAAATAAAGTAATTTCAAAACAGAAAGTTCAATATGTAGGCGGAGTTGGGGTGGATACAAGTGTTTATAACATCGATATTTATTCAGATAAAGACAAAGAAGATTTAAAGCATGATCTGAAATTGGACTTGAATAAAAAAATCATTACCCATATTGCTGAATTTAATCAAAATAAACGACAAATAGATGTTTTAGATGCTTGTGAGATTATAAAACAAAAAACGGAAAATTTTATCATTTTGCTAGTTGGAGAAGGTGAAGATTTTAAGGATATTCAAAAGAAAATCTATGACCGAAAATTGGATGCATTTATCAAATGTCTAGGTTTTAGGGATGATATTCCAAGGATATTAAGTATAACTGACATTGGATTATTGGTTTCGATAAGAGAAGGTCTCTCACGTTCGATCATGGAAATGATGGCTATGAATATTCCGGTTATTGGAACCAATATTAGAGGAAATAGAGATCTGATCAACCATGAAGAAAACGGTTATTTAGTACCGATCAAAAATCCTCACCTGCTTGCTGAGAAGTGCTTGCAGTTATTAAACAGTGAAAATCTTTGTAAACAGTACGGCGAGTCAGGGAAGAGAAAAATTGAGCATCAGCATTCCATTCATCATGTTTTAGAACAAATGGAGCTGGTTTATATGGAACTGGAACTTTTGAGGAATTCATAAGAGCAGATGTACACTTGTAATGTCTGCTTCAATCAAACTAAAGAGATTCAATATGAAGGACGTGTGTTTTTTTTTGAAGAAAATTCTTATCTTTGGATCAGGCGGACACGCTAAAGTTGTTATTGATATTATTGAAAATTCAAATGAATATCAAATTTATGGGCTAATTGATAGCTTTCGTCCTCCGCATCAATTTGCATGCGGCTACGAAGTAATAGGTGATGAATCAATCCTTTTAAAAATTCGCAATGAAATTTACGGGGGAATTGTTGCAATCGGGGATAACTGGGTTCGAAAAAAAGTTGTTGAAAAGATTATGGCTATTCAGCCCGATTTTAAATTTGTTCATGCCATACATCCTTCAGCCGTTATCGGAAGCAGCGTGAAAATAGCCGATGGTACGGTAGTTATGGCGGGAACTGTCATTAATAGCAATACCACTATTAAAGAACACTGTATTATCAATACTCATGCTTCAGTAGATCATGATTGCAGCATCGGAAGCTTTGCAAGTATTGCACCAGGTTCGACTCTTGGAGGAAATGTAACAGTAGGGGCCTGCACAGCTGTATCCCTAGGAGCAAAAGTGATTCACTCTTTAAATATTGGAAGTCATACAGTTATTGGTGCTGGTTCAACGGTTGTTCATGATATTGGTTCTAATGCAGTTGCATATGGCACACCTGCAAAGATAGTCAGGTCAAGAACACATGGTGCAAAATATTTATAATTGCCTATTGTAGCAGAAGTTAATTTTTTCCACATATATTCAATTTATTACGAATAGAGTAAATTGTAGCAGCAACTAGCATGTTTAAGGCTATTAATGGGGATTTTTTAATTATTTCTTCAATTAAGAATAGATGATTAGGAACATGCACCTTGGCTTTTTAAATATACTGTATGGCTGTGAGGGGAAATATAATGAAAAAAATATTATTAGAAAGATCCAATAAGTCATACTTGCCTGTAATCGACGCGTATATAAAATATTTCAATGGAAAAGATTGCGATTTTCAAATGTATGATTCTTCCAAGCTGAAAGATTTTCATATAAACGATTTCGATGCTGTTTGGAAGTTTATGGGCTTTTAGGTATTTCCAAAAAGCGATATTAAAGTTATCCATGAATACGCTTCTCTTTCAACTGGAATGTTTCCAAAGATTAAAAATGAATTAAAGAGCCGCATGAATCACAAACCTGATTTAAGAGTATTTTTAAGCGTTTTTATAAGAGAAGGCATGAATTTTAAAGATGATATAGATTACGTTTATCGTGATATGGGTGTTGATGACATCTTTTTTAATTTTCAGAATTCCGATAAAAAGTATGATTGTGTATATGTTGGTTCAATATCAAAAGAAAGAAGCATCCACATATTACTTGATTATTTCAAATATAAATGCAAAAACCGAAGTCTCCTTTTAATTGGAGAAGTACAAGATGACATTTATAAAAATTACTCTTATTGTGAAAATATTATATTCACTGGGAAACTCAGCTATGAAGATGTGCCAAAATATGCCTCTCAAGCAGTTTATGGAGTTAATTTTATGCCGGATAAGTATCCATTTAATATACAAACGTCCACTAAGTTACTGGAATATTTATCAATGGGACTGAAAGTCATTACTACAGACTATTTCTGGATTAATAACTTTATGAAAGAAAACGATCTGGATTTAATTAAAGTTGATGAAAAACTGGAAGGTTTAGAGAATTTGATTAATAACGATGAAAGAACTTCCCCAAAAATAATAAATATGGAGAAATTTAAATGGTCAAATGTTATTAAACAGTCATTACTTGAAGAGAAATTAATAAATTCTATCCTTCATTGAACTATTTATTATGCAGCATATAAACAAAAGGAGCTGGACTAAGACCTATGTGGTTTTTGGATCAGCTCCATTTTTTAAATATTATAAAAAGGAAGAGATGTGAAACAAGTGAAGATTCAATCAAAACGCATCTATCTTTCACCGCCTCATATGGGAGAGAAAGAACAATCTTTTATAAAGGAAGCATTTGAAAAGAACTGGATTGCGCCAGTAGGTCCAAACATAAATCTTTTTGAAAAAGAACTTGCTGATTATGTAGGTATAAAAGGGGCGGTTGCATTGAGTTCAGGTACCGCTGCTCTCCATTTAGCTTTGCGGTATCTTGGAGTTGGGGTGGGGGATACTGTTTTTTGTTCCACTTTTACATTTGTTGCCAGTGCAAATCCGATTTTATATCAAGGAGCTGAACCTATCTTTATAGATTCTGAACCAGATAGCTGGAATATTAGCCCGGATGCCTTAAAATATGCTCTTAGCGAAGCTGAGAAAAGCGGGAAACTTCCAAAGGCTGTAATAGTCGTTAATTTGTACGGTCAAAGCGCTGATATGGACCCTCTTTTAGAAATATGCAATCAGTTTAACGTTCCAATTATTGAAGATGCCGCTGAATCATTGGGGGCCACCTATAAAGGGAAAGCAAGTGGGACAATTGGAGAATTTGGAATCTATTCCTTTAATGGAAATAAAATTATAACTACCTCAAATGGCGGAATGTTAGTTTCAGATAATCTTGAGGCACTGGAAAAAGCGCGTTTTTGGTCAACACAAGCAAAAGAAAACACGAAGCATTATCAGCATAAAGAAATCGGGTATAACTACCGTTTAAGTAACATACTTGCTGGCATAGGCAGGGGGCAGTTAATGGTTTTAAACGACAGAATCAATTCCCGCAGAAAAATATTTCAGAATTATTTTTCGGAACTTTCAGATATTGATGGGATCGCATTTATGAAAGAGGCTAATTTTGGCAGGTCCACCCATTGGCTGACTGCATTGACCATAGATCCGGATATTACTGGTACAACCGTTGAAAATATTATAGATGCATTGGAGGCACATAATATTGAGGCACGGCGTTTATGGAAACCAATGCATCTACAGCCGCTGTATAAAACGAATAAATATTATCCTCATGAGAAAGAAAGAAGCATCTCTGATGAGTTATTTGATAAAGGCATTTGTCTTCCGTCAGGCTCAAACTTAACGGAAAATGAACAGAGCAGAATTATCGAGCTGATAAAAAATGAAATACATTAAAAGAATTTGCTTTCCAATTACCTTCATATAAGAATCTAAGTCTACTTTTAGCAAACATCTTTTCATTATATGAATAACATGTTTAGTAAGTAGGAGTGATTAGATGGACATCAAAGAAAAAATACAAAAAGAAATGATCAGTTTTACTTGCGACTTTAATTTTAGAGTAGCGACTGTTGGCACGACCGTCAGAGAATCCCAGCCATTTGCAGTATTGCCTAGGCGAAAATCATTAGGATATGAAGCTATAAACTTTTTAGTTATAGATCCAACTTATGCAGAGGAATGTTTTAAATTATTAGATGGAAATGTTCAATATATCTTAGTGGATATAGAATCCAAAAAAACGATTGACCTTATGGAAATCGCTAATAAAACTGTAAAAAAAGCAAAAATAGTATCTTATAAACCAAATGACACAACTTTAGAAGCAGCTGATATGTTTTTGAGAAATTACTTCAGTGATAACTTGAAGGATAAAAAAGTGCTAATATACGGTGCAGGTAATTTGGGTTCAAAACTTTCACTGAGATTAGCTGAGAGAAGAGCAAGAGTATATTTGGACTCAAGGAATAAAGAAAAAACAAAAGAAATAGTAAATGCCTTAAATTATTTAATCCCTAAATACTCAAAAAATCATATTACAGCGATACAAAATTACGATGAATTAATAAATGAAGTCGATATTCTGATTGCCTTTACATCAGCATCAAATGTTATATCTCCTCTTTATTCACATTATTTAAAAAAACATAGTCTAGCGTTAGATGGAGGAATTAATAATTTCACTTCAGATTTCATTATTGAAGCTAACAGAAATTCAGTTGCCTGTTATAGATTAGATGTAAGAACGGCATTTCCTCATTCTGTGTTATATCTAAGCAGCTATACAAGAGATTTTTATCAAAATATCCAAGGAGAGTCAATGATAGGAAATATTAGGTTAGTTGCAGGCGGTATTATTGGAAATGAAGGGGACATTGTAGTAGATCGAATCAAAGACCCAAAACAGATTGTAGGAATAGCTAATGGAATAGGGGGATTAAAACTTGAAAGTGAATACTCAGACAAGGAACGAAAAAATATAGAACGAATTAAAAACACAGTTCTTCAGAGTTAATTAGAGAAACTAAAAAAATGATTTCTCAAATGTGAATTTTTGAGAAATCATTTTTTTTAGTTTGAATGATTTTAAATTTAGAAGTAAGCAGTGTTATTCGTTGGCATCATGTTGATAGGTTGGAACAATTTGTTTAAGACAGGTTTTAATGTTACTCTCCTTCTGATCAGTCTCTTCCAAATGAATCACTTGTTTTAGTTTATCAAGAGACAAAGACAAGTCTGTCTGAGAAATATAACTAGGTTTTGCAATAAAGATAAGCTGATGCTTTGAAGTCATATTTCCTTCCTCAGAAGTAAGTAATTCTTCGTACAATTTTTCCCCCGGACGCATTCCTGTGTACTCAATCTTTATATCTTTATCAGGTATCAGCCCTGATAATGTAATTAAATCTCTAGCCAAATCACTAATTCTTACAGGCGTACCCATATCAAGAATAAATATTTCGCCGCCTTTAGCGAAAGCGCCAGCTTGAATCACAAGCTTTACTGCCTCCGGTATTGTCATAAAGTAACGAGTCATATCAGGGTGGGTAACGGTTACCCGTTCTCCCTCTTGAATCTGTTGTTTAAATAGAGGGATCACACTTCCTCTGCTTCCTAAGACATTTCCAAATCGAACAGCTGCAAATTTAGTATTGCTTCGTGTATCTAAATTTTGAATAATCATTTCAGCAATGCGCTTCGTTACACCCATTATACTAGTTGGATTAACCGCCTTATCGGTAGAAATTAAGACAAATTGTTCTGCGCCGTATAGATGAGAGCATTCAGCTGTATTTAATGTACCAAATACATTATTTTTTATTGCTTCTGCTGGATTATATTCCATTAAAGGAACATGCTTATGAGCTGCTGCATGAAACACCACATTAGGGTGATGAAATGAAAAGACATTTTCCATTCTTTTTCGATCTTGAATATCCGCAATAATAGGTTCGCAAGTGATTTTTGGAAAAAGACGTTTAATTTCATTTTCGATTGTGTAGATGCTGTTTTCTCCATGACCTAATAAAAGTAATTTTTTGGGATTGAAATTTGAAACCTGACGGCATATTTCAGATCCAATTGATCCGCCCGCACCAGTAACTAAAACGACTTTGTCAGTTACATACTCTGCTATGCCATCTAAATTTAATTCAATAGGTGGTCTGCCTAGTAAATCTTCTACCTTAACATCTTTTATCATATTTAAAGTGATTTTGCCGTTTAAAATATCGCTGATTTTAGGAAAAATCGTTAGTTGTATGCTGTTTTGTTTGCATACTGTCACTATTTCTGCAATTTGGGTTCTGGGAGCTGAGGGTATTGCGATTATAACAATGTCTATGGCATATTTTTTTACAATTGACATCAAATCTTTGCTGGTTCCGACTACTGGAAGCCCCATTAGCTGGAGATTTAATTTAGCAGGGTCATCATCTAAAAAGGCGATTGGGTTTAAAGAAGAATCAGATTTTAATTCTTTAACGACTAATGCACCTGCACTCCCCGCTCCAACAATTAAAACTTTCTTATCTTCTAATTTAGTATTCTGTTTGCGCTCCTCTAATATTCTAAGTGAAATTCTTGAGACAAGTAGAGCAAGAATTATTATTATCCAAGTTATCAGCAATATTGAATGAGGGATTGTCAGCTTAAGAAAGAACATATTTAATAGAAAATGAACCACATGGACTAGCAAAAGGGATTGCAAGAGTCCTGCTGCTGTTATGGCTAATTCTCGTATACTTGCATATTTCCACATCAGGTTATAAAACTTGAATATATGGAATATACCGATGATTGACATCCAAAAAAGTATGAATATATATAGAATATTGGACGAATTTAATTCTGAATTTATACCATAAATCAGAAAATAAGAAGCTAACACAGAAGCTAGAATGATAAAGGTATCAACTAAAATGAATAATATATTTCTTTTTTTCTTGCGCACATCTAAACCTCCAATAAAACTCTTCAAAATCTATTATCGTGATGATTTGAAGGATTCTTATATGTCAAAAAATTTGAAACAGAGATATTTGTAAGATTATTAATAGACAATTACAATCTCCATAACGTAATACCTTCAGGACAAGATGTGTGATCTAGTACATTCTTAATATCAAGAACAATTCCTTTTCCATTAAGCAATAAGGATTGAACGCCTTCCCAGCCCCTTTCCTTATACTGCTGATGCGGCACAGCCACAATTACAGAGTTTCCTGGCTGCAGATCGTTCAAGGGATAAAGGGATAGATCATACTCCTCCAATACTTCTTCAGGATCTGCCAGCTCATCGGACACTTGAACTTCAGCTCCAGATTGATTTAGCTGCTGGATCATATCGAAAACCTTTGAATTTCGAATGTCTGATATATTTTCTTTAAAAGTAAATCCTAATATCGTAACTCGGGAACCTTCGATGCTGATTCCGGCTTGGGTCATTAGCTTCAGGAGGGAAGAAACAATAAATTGACTCAAACCTTCATTCACTTTTCTCCCTGTTAAAATCATCTCTGGATGGTAACCCATGTTCTCAGCTTTAGACGTAAGGTAATAAGGATCAACTCCAATACAGTGTCCGCCTACAAGCCCAGGCGTAAATTGAAGGAAATTCCATTTTGTATTCGCTGTTCTTAAGACTTCGGATGTATCAATTTCAAGTTCATGGAAAAGCATGGCCAGTTCATTCATTAATGCAATGTTGATGTCACGCTGGATATTCTCAATGATTTTAGATGCCTCTGCCACTTTAATGGAAGGAGCGATGTAAACTTTATCAACTGCGGTTTTGTATAGCTTTGCAATGGTATACATGGCTTCCTTGTTTTGGGCTGAAATTACTTTCGTGATGCTTTTAAACGTATGCTCTTTGTCTCCGGGGTTGATTCTCTCAGGAGAATACCCGACAAAAAAGTCTTCTCCAGACTTTAGTCCTGACTTTTTTTCTAAAATTGGAATGCAGATTTCTTCAGTTGCGCCGGGATAAACCGTAGATTCATAAATAACTGTGGTTCCTTTTTGCAGCTGATTTCCGATGATTTCAGAGGCGGAAATTAAACAGCTTAGATCTGGTCTCTTAAATAGATCTATAGGGGTAGGAACTGTAACAATAATAAAGCCGCACTCTTTAAGCATGACAGGGTCTTCAGTAAAAAGAATGTTAGCTCGATTCAAAACTTTCTTAGAAACTTCACCTGTATAATCTACGTGCTGCTTCAAGGAATTAACTCTCTTAGAGCTAATATCGAATCCGATAACAGGAAATTTTTCCGAAAAAGCAATCGCTGCCGGAAGTCCGACGTACCCAAGTCCTACAACCCCAATTTTATTGGGCAAAGGATTTAATCCATAATATTTTTTATACCAATCAACAAATTTTCCAATTCCTTCTTCAACTGTTGTTGCAGGTTTAAAATCAACGTCACGCATTAAATCATCTACGTCTGCATAAGTTGCAGGAACATCTCCCGGCTGAAGAGGAAGCAGGTTTTTTTCCGCTTTCTGCCCTAATTTATCTTCTAGGACTGAAATAAAGTGCATAAGATCGACCGGCTGATTGTTTCCGATATTATATACTTTGTAAGGGATATGTTCTGGATGATCAGAAGCAGGAGGTTTTTTTTCAATTAATCGGACAATGCCTTCAACAATGTCATCGATGTAGGTGAAGTCACGTTTCATTTCTCCATTATTAAATACACTGATTGGCTCACCGTTCAAAATAGCGTTAGTGAATTTAAACAAGGCCATGTCAGGTCTTCCCCAAGGACCATATACTGTAAAGAAACGCAAACCCGTTGTTTTAAGTCCATATAAATGACTATAAGTATGAGCCATTAGTTCATTCGCTTTTTTAGTGGCTGCATACAAACTAATGGGAGTATCCACAAAATCATTTACGGAAAAAGGCATTTTTTCATTTGATCCATAAACGGAGCTTGATGAAGCATAAAGGAGATGGCTGATTTTATGATGACGGCAGGCTTCAAGAATATTCATAAATCCAACAATATTAGATTGGATATAAGCATGGGGATTATCGATGCTGTAACGAACACCTGCCTGGGCCGCAAGATTGACAACGCTTGAGGGCACATGTTCTGAAAATGTGATTTCTATTAAGTTTTTGTCTTCCAATGATCCATAAATAAAAGTAAAGTTATCGTGATCTTTTAACAAATTCAGCCGCGAATACTTGAGTTCTGCATCGTAATAATCGTTTAAATTATCTATTCCAACTATTGAATAGCCGTCCAGCAATAATCGATTTGATAGATGATAGCCTATGAAACCGGCGCATCCTGTTATGAGAATCTTATTAGATTTAGACATAAAACAGCTCAGATCCCTTCAAAGAAGTCTTAATACTCCTTGTATATGAAGGAACTGCAGTATGGTTCATAAATCTATGAAAATTGGGGAGTTACCTAATAAATGATAGAGAACCGGGTTATTTTTTGGAAAAACCATGGAAATTATATAATTTTAGTAGTGGTTTATAAAAGGTGTTCCTAAGAATGTGGTATAAAGGAAAAGAAATATGGTCCAGGTTATGAAGAGATTGGGGATGATAAAGAATTATGGTTATCCTTGCACTTTTAATCATTCTTCTTTAAGATTAAATACAGTCAATGGTTCATGCATTGATTGCTCAGTTATGAACAAAAATGAAACAACTTATGAAAACATATGTAAAAACGTTCTAAATTGATTGCTTACGTTTTCATAGTATCGTATCATTATGTACATAAATTGCAAATTGGTGACATTTTACTTTGAAAATTGTAAATGCTAATTATATATAGATATGGATTTAGAAGGAGTGTAATAAAATGAATAATATTACAATTTACGATGTAGCCCGTGAAGCTAACGTTTCAATGGCTACTGTTTCCCGGGTAGTCAATGGCAACCCGAATGTGAAGCCAACAACAAGAAAGAAAGTATCAGAAGCAATTGATCGTCTCGGATACCGTCCGAATGCAGTTGCGAGAGGTCTTGCCAGCAAGAAGACGACAACTGTCGGCGTTATTATCCCAGACATTTCAAGTACATTCTATGCAGAGCTTGCACGCGGAATCGAAGATATAGCAACGATGTACAAATACAACATTATTTTAAGCAACTCTGATCAAAACCGTGACAAAGAATTGCACCTTCTGAACACAATGCTCGGCAAACAAGTAGACGGCATTGTCTTTATGGGCGGTAATATCACTGACGAGCATGTAGAAGAATTTAAGCGCTCTCCTGTACCGATTGTCCTTGCAGCTTCTATTGATTTAAACGAAGTTACACCTTCTGTTAACATCAATTATGAACAGGCAACATTTGATGCCGTTTCCATGCTGATAGAAAAAGGCCATAAGCGAATCGGCTATGTAACAGGACCGATGGAAGAGCCGATTAATAAAGAAAAGAAAATGAGCGGGTACCGCCGTGCACTTACAGAAGCAGGTCTTTCCATTGATGAAGATTTGATTACTGAAGGCGACTACACATATGATTCTGGTTTAGAAGCATTTGAGAAAATCAGTGAATTATCTAATAAACCGACGGCCATTTTTGCTGGCACAGATGAGATGGCTCTCGGAGTGGTTCATGCAGCACAAGATAATGGCTACGTCATTCCTAATGATATTGAAATCATCGGTTTCGATAATACTAAATTAGCAACAATGGTACGCCCTCAGCTGACAACCGTTGTTCAGCCAACATATGACATTGGGGCTGTTGCCATGCGATTATTAACAAAGCTAATGAATAAAGAGGAAGTGGAAAATCACATTGTTGAGCTTCCGCATCGCATTGAAGTTAGACAATCAACTAAGTCTTAATAATTGGCAGAAGCATCGGTTAATTTAGCTGATGCTTCTTTTTTAGGTATTTAGCTGCATAATCTTTATCGGCACTAAATAATGCGCATAAATCGGAAATGATTCATGCGCATTATTTTGAATTACAATGTTTTTCTGTTTTTGCCTTGCTCTTGCCGCAATGGGTAAAGGGCTTTTGCAACCGTATGAGCATTTTTCTCTTCGATTTCAAGTTTTCTCGGAATGGCTTTGTATTGATCTTTGGAGTCCTCCCACTTAGAAGGCAGAGTTACAGGTGCCTCTGTTTGCCATTGCGTTATCCATTCCTCTGGAAGCGCCCCGTTCGCAGGAAGCTGTTTCATTTGCAGCCAAATCATTGCCCATGCCCGAGGCACGACTCTCCAAATATCATAGCCTCCGCCGCCAACCGCAATCCATTTGCCGCCGCAGTAGGTATCTGCGATTTCCTGAGCCAGTTTAGGAATTTCTTTAAAAATAGCTGTTGTCGTTGCAAAATGTGTCAAAGGATCATAAAAATGAGCATCTGCGCCATTTTGAGTAATAATGACGTCAGGCTTGAAAAAATCCGCAATTTCTCTAATTGATTGACGGTACGCGTCGATCCATGACTCATCCTCTGTGAATGCATCCAGCGGAATGTTAAATGAATACCCATAGCCCTGTCCTGCACCGCGTTCTGTTACATTGCCCGTCCCAGGAAATAAATAGCGGCCAGTTTCATGTATGGATAGTGTACAAACATTAGGATCATCGTAAAATGTCCATTGAACGCCATCCCCATGATGTGCATCTGTATCAATATATAAAATTTTCGCTTGATATTGCTCCTGAATATACTTAATAGCCACAGAGCTGTCGTTATAAATGCAAAAGCCTGAAGCTTTTCCCCGAAAGCCATGGTGCAGACCTCCGCCGAGATTTAAAGCTCTCTTAGCCTTACCCTCCATGACGTGTTCAACTGCCGTAAGGGTGCCTCCAACTAGCAGAGCGCTTGCTTCGTGCATGTTTTTGAAGATAGGTGTATCCTCGGTGCCAATTCCGAAATTCAAAGCTTCTTTTTGATCTATCTGACCTGCCCCTGCTTTTTTTACAGCTTCTATGTACTTTTTATCGTGGACAAGTGCCAGCTCTTCATCTGTTGCTATTCTTGGAGCAACAAGGTCCTCCTCTTGAAGTGCATTCATTTTTTTCAGCAAATCATACGTCAGTTCAACTCTCAGCTGATTAAAAGGATGATCTTGGCTGAACTTGTATTGCTGAAAAAGCGGGGAATAGATGAAAATGTTCTCTTTCATGATGAGATCCCCGGTATATTCGGCCATAAAACCATATAGCCTTCTTTATCAAGCTCAGCAATGAGTGACATTGGGTTCATTGTCTGAACTCGAAATACAAGAACTTTGAACCTTTCGTCGCTGTCAGGATAAACGAGAATACTTGCAATATTGACCTTGTTTTTTCGAAAGACATCAGACACTTCTGACAGCATTCCCGCGACATTCGGCACTTTCACTTCAATTTGAGATCCTGGCTGATTTGCCCCGGTCAGCTGAACAAATGTATGCAGAAGATCTGTTTCAGTAATGATGCCCACTAGTTTACCATGTTTAATGATAGGCAGGCAGCCGATTTTATGTTCATAGAAGATAGAGGAAATCTCCTCTACAAAATCAAGAGGGTGGCCTGTAATGACATCCGTTTTCATGATTGATTTTAATGGCTTTTTTAGTTCCTCTTTGTTGTCGCCAGGCTGGAAAATAGAAGGACTCGCATCCTTTATATCGCGATCTGTGACGATGCCGGCTAATCGATCGTTTCCGGCTACAATTGGTATATGACGAATATGGTGCTCTGCCATTGTTTCAATCGCTTCTGCAATTGTCGCTTCAGGCGTGAGTTTCACAATATCTTTTTTCATGATTTGTTCAACTATCATTCCCATTACCCCTTTGTTATCAAGCTTGGACAAAAGATGATCAGTACATAAAACGGTTCTTAAATCTGAGCTGATCAAACTTCTGGATGGATTCTTGATCAACTCTTTTTCCGATTTTAGCCATGAGGCAGTTTGCAGGGTGAGAGCTGATTTCCGGCTCATCTGTCGCAAACCACTCCAATCCTCCGGCATTCATCATTTTCTCCATTACTTTCCTGTATTCCCATACATTCAGGCCTGTGCCCTTTAAGTCCCAATGCCAATAATACTCTGTTGTAATCGTAATATAATCTTCCATTGAGTCGTCCATCATCGAAACCCGAAGCAGATTTTTACCGACAGAGTACCCTCGATATTCAGGGATGACTTCAATTGCACCAAGCTCAATAAGGTTTTTCATGTTACCTTCAGACCATCTTTCAAGTGGATCAGGATACAAATATGTAACATACCCGACAATGGTATGGCGATTTCTTGCAATGATAATTCTGCCTTCTGGCAATCCGGCTATTTCTATTAAAGCCTTATGCTGCTGTGCAGGCTGCCTAAAGGCAACAAGGTCATGATGGAAATCAAGGCCGGCCAGCTTGTCCGCTTTAATCGGTCCTTCAATTATCAGGGTCTCTAGAGGAGTTTTAATTTCTTTCGCATTATATGTTTTAGGATGTTCCATTCATTCACCGCCTTCTTTTGATGCTAGACTTATATCTATTATACTAGAAAATTTAACGAGTGAAGCGTTTACATTAAAAAACTGTGATTTTTTTAAAAATTGAGAAAAGGTAAAATCTGTTCTATAATAGAGGATGTAGATACTGAATAAGGGGGAGTTAAAAGATGAAGTTGGAAGCGCTGCCAGCAACGAAAGGGAATCACAATTTAGAAGATTACACAAAGTCATATGAAAGTTTTGATTGGGCAGAAGCTGAAAAACATTTTTCCTGGTCAGAAACAGGACGGCTGAATGCTGCATATGAAGCAATTGATAAGCATGCAGAATCCTTCCGGAAAAATAAGGTTGCCTTGTACTATCGCGATCCTGAAAGAGAAGAAAAATACACGTTTAAAGAGATGAAAGATTTCTCGAATAAAGCGGGTAATGTTCTCAGGCAGTGCGCGGATGTAGAAAAGGGCGATCGTGTTTTCGTCTTTATGCCAAGAACTCCGGAATTATATTTTACAGTGCTCGGAGCGATCAAGCTTGGAGCGATTGTTGGTCCTTTATTTGAAGCGTTTATGGAAGGCGCAGTGAAAGACCGTCTGCAGGACAGCGAGGCTAAAGTCATCGTGACAACTCCAGAACTGCTTGAGAGAGTTCCAGTTGACGAACTGCCGTCGTTAAAGCATGTTGTGCTTGTTGGAGAAAATGTAAAAGAGGAAGGCACTTACATAGATTTCTTAACAAGAATGAAAAACGCCAGCAGCAAACTGGAAATTGAGTGGGTAGAAAAAACGGATGGCCTGCTGCTTCATTATACATCTGGGTCTACAGGCAAGCCTAAAGGTGTTCTTCACGTTCATCAGGCGATCATTCAGCATTATCAGACAGGCAGCTGGGTTCTCGATTTAAAAGAAGAAGATGTTTATTGGTGTACAGCTGATCCTGGATGGGTAACAGGCACGGTGTATGGTATTTTTGGACCATGGCTGCATGGTGCTTCAAACGTTATCGTAGGCGGCAGATTCAAGCCTGAACAGTGGTATGAAACGATTCAAAATTACGGCGTCACTGTCTGGTACAGTGCTCCAACTGCTTTCCGTATGCTTATGGGTGCAGGTGATGAACTAGTAAAACAATTTGACCTCAATTCACTAAGACACGTTCTTAGCGTAGGGGAGCCGTTAAACCCAGAAGTTGTCAGATGGGGTATGAAAGTATTTGATAACCGTATTCACGATACGTGGTGGATGACTGAGACGGGTGCACAGGTAATCTGCAACTATCCAAGTATGGAAATCAAGCCTGGTTCGATGGGCAAACCGATTCCTGGTGTTGTGGCAGCGATCGTCGATGACCAGGGGAATGAAGTGCCTCCATACCGCATGGGAAACTTGGCGATTAAAAAGGGCTGGCCTTCGATGATGCATACAATTTGGAATAACAAAGAAAAATATGAGTCCTATTTTATGCCTGGCGACTGGTATGTTTCCGGAGATTCCGCTTATAAAGACGAGGATGGCTACTTCTGGTTCCAGGGCAGAATTGACGATGTCATCATGACGTCCGGTGAGAGAGTTGGACCATTTGAGGTAGAAAGCAAGCTTGTTGAACACCCTGCCATTGCTGAAGCAGGCGTTATCGGCAAACCGGATCCAATTCGCGGTGAAATCATTAAAGCATTTGTTGCTTTACGCGATGGATACGAAGCAACAGATGAACTAAAAGAAGAAATCCGAAACTTCGTTAAAAAAGGCCTTGCAGCACATGCAGCACCTCGTGAAATCGAATTCCGCGATAAACTGCCAAAAACTCGAAGCGGAAAAATTATGCGCCGTGTCCTGAAAGCATGGGAACTTGATTTACCGACAGGCGATTTATCTACGATGGAAGATTAATAGATTTATTGTGAAAGCTTGCAGCGGATTCTCTGCAAGCTTTTTTTGATGGAGATGGCAGGGAGGCTGAAACTGGATAGGCTGTTGCAAATACACTGAAATTGGAAATGAATTGGCTGAACGAGCAGAAATATGGGATAAGCGAGCATAAATTGTTTCCGGGCGGGCACAAATGATAGATAAGCGAGCAGAAAAGGGAAGTGAGCGGGCATAAACTATGTTTTTCTTGATTGAGCATAAATTTGTCAGGGAAATGAGATCAGCATAGGGAACATTTGCAAGGTATTAGTGGTTTTCAAAAAACATAAAAAGCGATTCCCTCAGGAATCGCTTTTCCAAATCATCAGCCATTCGGCTTATCTTTCGGTGGTATTGGCGGTTTCCCATTTCCCTCAGGCTTGCCTGGCGGCTGAGGAGGCTTAGGCTCAGCTGGCTTAGAATCTTGAGGTTTAGGTTCCGCAGGTTTAGGCTCAGCTGGTTTTTGCTCTTGATAATCACCATTTTTTACAATGGCTGATGCTGGAGATTCTTTGCCTGCTACGTCAACGGCTACTACATAGTATGCACCAGGTGTATTGCCGATTGAAGCTGACAGGCTTTTTGAAGCAGGAATGCTGGCCACTTTTCGGAAATCCTTTGAGAAGTTTCCTGCTGCATATATCCGGTATCCAAGTACATCTGAATCTGCATTTCGGTTCCAAATCAAGCTGCCTCCGCTAATCCGCGTACCTGAAACTTGTGCAGGATTCGTGCCGTTGTCTCTCAATTCTTTTCCGTCTGTTACAACAATATTCCCCCAATTGGTTTTATTGGGGAGCAGTTCTTTTAAATCGCTGAGACTGCTTAGATTGTGTTTTGAAAGAATTTCTTTTTTTAGCATTAGTCCTTGCTGGACAAACTCAGCAGGCGCTGAAGGAGGGACTTTATATGCTCTGTCTCTGACATATACATATTTTCCAGTTGTTAAGCTGTCATCCACTTTTTTGGGTACAAATTTAGCGTTAAAGAGATCGGTTGCGACAAGTCCAGCCTGTGAACACATTGTTGACGGCAAATCTCCTGACAGGGCACAATATGACTTTTGAACAATTCCGCCTGGCATTTTAAATGTTTCTTTAGGTGCCAGCAGAGACGGGTTTACTTCATGGGCTGCATTCAGGAGCTTTGACCATAGTAAAATATTTCTGCGGCTGTACGACATTCCTTTATAATCTTTTTCAACAGATTTTGGCGTATCATATCCTATCCACGTTCCGAATGACACATTGGGATTCGTTCCAACAAACCAAATATCCTTGTACTCCTGACTTGTTCCCGTTTTTCCGGCCCAGTCAGCGCTAAAGGAGAGATAATCTTTAACGGACGCGCCAGTTCCTTGTCTGACTACATCACGCATCATATCCAGGGTTAAATAGGCAGTTTGTGGAGTAAATACATCTACCGCTTCTGATTTATGCTGATAAATGACTTCGCCATTTTTTGTTTCAATTCTCTCTATTAGATAGGCATCAATGAATTTACCGCCATTTGCAAAAGTGGCATAGGCGTTGACATTTTCTTCGACAGTAACTCCCTTTGTCAATCCTCCAATTGCAACAGCAGGGGCCCCTATATCATTTTTATGAATATTGTTCATCCCCATTTTTTCGAGGTATGAAAGCGGATTTTTATCGATAACTTTTAAATATGATTTGATGGCAGGTATGTTATATGACTTTTCTAAAGCAAACCTTGCACTTGTGAAACCGTGAAAACGTCCATCAAAATTATTCGGTTTCCATCCATTCAAATTAATCGGAACATCAGCAAGAACAGACCCGGGCTGAATTGCCCCAGTTTCCATAGCAGGAGCATATGCAAGCAGCGGCTTCATCGTAGATCCATTGGATCTTGGTGTATCTGTCGCGTGGTTGACCTGCTCTCTTTTATGATTTCTGCCGCCTACAAAGCTGATGATTTTACCTGTTTTATTTTCGATCAAAACAGCTCCAACCTCTACAGGCTCTTGAACCTGTATTTCTTTTCCGGTATCTTTGTCAACTTTCATTTCCGGCTTATCGCTGCCGTAATATTCATAGCTTTCGGCCACTGTTTTCATTTTGTCATAAATATCTTTTTGGATCGTTGTATGGATTTTATAGCCATTCTGTCTTAAGTTTCGGTCTGCCAGTGCTTTGTATTCGGCATAAAGCTCTTTGTTCTGCTTCAATTCCTCCATTTTATGTCCATCTTTTTCAGCAAGCTGTTTAAGAATAATTTCTGAAGCACGTTCTTCTATTTCATATGTCAGCCATGGATATTGTTCAATAGAAGAAGGGTTGCTCTTTGTTAAGCTTGCTTTTAAATCAAAAAGACTTGCTTCCTCATATTCTTTTTGAGTAATGAATCCTTTTGCAAGCATGCGATTCAAAACCGTTTTCATTCTAGCTGTCCCGGCGTTAAGGTTTTCTTTAACTTCACCTGTATTGGTAAATGGGGTATACCCAAATGGACTCTGCGGCAGTCCAGCAATAAATGCGGATTGCGGAAGAGTCAGGTCCTTGGCGTCAACCCCGAAAATACCTTGTGCTGCAGCCTGTACTCCAGCTATATTTCTACCTGAAGCATTTCTGCCTAAGTCAGCTACATTCAGATAAGCTTCTAAAATTTCTTCTTTTTCAAAAAAACGTTCAAGTCTGAGAGCAAGCAAAATTTCCTTTGCTTTTCGGTCAAAGGACACTTCATCCGTCAGGATTTGATTCTTTATCAGCTGCTGAGTAAGGGTGCTTCCGCCAGAACGGCTGGAAGAGTTTGTGAATTCTTGAAAAAGGGCACGCATAATCGCTTTTGGGACTACCCCATCATGCTCATAGAAGAATTCGTCTTCAGTCGCAATCACCGCATTTTTTAAATGGTTTGAAATGTCAGCGCTCTTAACTTCCTGTCTTTCTATATCTGCACGAAGTTTTCCTAAATAGACAGAATCAGAGAAATAAATCTGCGAGGTTTCTTCGTAATTATAAATGTCTTTTTGCATAGAGCTATAAGTGCGGATTGGTTCATCTTTTACAAGTGAGGCAAAGTATCCTGCTCCAAGTCCGCCGCCGAAGGAGGCAGCAATTAAACCGATTACAAAAAAGATCAGCATAAGATTCCAAATGACGCCGTATGTAATATGAAAGCCTTTTAAAGTTTTGTGTCTATAAGGCATAAATTTGCTGTACCAAATTTTGAATTTATCCATAAGTGTATCATCCCCCTATACAATCCTTTCAATTATATCATATAAAAACAGTACTTTTGTACGATCTTGTCAAATGGGGACGAATCGTTTGACAAAGTTAGCGCTATATGATAAAACAGGTTTAGAAGAAAACGATATTGCTTTGAATGGAACGAGTAGTGAACATCTCCCTGTTTTAGAAAGCTGATGGCCGATGAAAATCAGCACATAGATGGAATCATGAATTACCTCCAGGAGCTTCTTTTGTGAAAGGCAGACTGCGTGCCGAATAGCGAAAGACGGTTAGAATGCCGTTATGAATGCCGAGATAGGATAAAGTTTGTCTTCATCCTAAGTAGGGTGGTACCGCGTAATCACGCCCCTTCATTTATTGAAGGGGCGTTTTTGTATTTTTTAAAGAAGGTTCTTTTCTTGATTTTTATTGTTTTTAACACAGAAAATCTGCATCCATTATTAAACTTAAGACAATTTATAAGAAAAGGTACCCGAAACCTTAATATTACGAAGGAGCTGATCAGAGTGAGTGAATTACTGAATGATTTGCAGTTTAGAGGATTAATTAATCAAATGACAGACGAAGAAGGTCTGAAAAAGATATTGGAAGAAGAATCAGTAAAATTATATTCTGGTTTTGATCCTACTGCAGACAGCTTGCATATTGGACATTTGCTCCCGATTTTAACGCTGCGCCGTTTTCAGCTTGCTGGACATCGTCCGATTGCTCTGGTCGGCGGAGCTACAGGTCTAATTGGAGACCCAAGCGGCAAAAAAGCAGAGCGAACATTAAACACTTCCGATATTGTCCAGGAGTGGTCAAACAAAATTAAAAACCAGCTTTCCCGTTTCCTTGATTTTGATCCTGCAAGTGAAAATCCGGCAACATTAGCCAACAACTTTGACTGGATCGGCTCAATGGATTTAATTACTTTCTTAAGGGATGTTGGGAAAAACTTCGGCATCAACTACATGCTTGCAAAAGATACGGTGTCGTCAAGAATTGAATCCGGAATCTCTTACACAGAGTTCAGCTACATGATTCTGCAGTCATATGACTTTTTAAATTTATACAGAGCACAAGACTGCAGACTTCAAATCGGGGGAAGCGATCAGTGGGGCAACATTACAGCAGGTCTTGAACTCATCCGCAAATCTGAAGAGAATTCAAAAGCATTCGGATTGACGGTTCCATTGGTTACAAAATCAGACGGCACAAAATTCGGGAAAACAGAAGGCGGCGCAATCTGGTTAGATAAAGACAAAACAACTCCTTATGAGTTTTACCAGTTCTGGATCAATACAGATGACCGCGATGTCATGAAATACATTAAGTTTTTCACGTTCTTGTCTCATGATGAGATTGAATCCCTTGAGCAAGAGCTTTTAAATGCTCCAGAAAAACGTGCGGCTCAAAAGGCTTTGGCAGAGGATATGACGAAGCTTGTCCATGGTGAAGAGTCCCTGCAGCAGGCCATAAAAATTTCACAGGCATTATTCAGCGGGAATATTAAAGAATTAACAGGATCAGAAATTGAACAGGGATTTAAGGATGTACCTACTTTTAAAGTGGAAGAACCTGAAATCCGCCTGATTGATTTGCTTGTAAATGCTAAAATTTCTCCTTCAAAACGCCAGGCGAGAGAAGATGTTTCAAATGGTGCTGTTTATGTGAATGGCGAACGTGTACAGGAGACAGATAAGGTAATCTCAGCTGAAGACCGCATTGATGATAAATTTACCGTCATCCGCCGCGGAAAGAAAAAGTACAGCTTAATTCAGTACTAAAACGAATTGGGAAGTCTCATAGAGGCTTCCTTTCATTTTTGCAATGATATTTACATAGACTTTTGAATGTTTTTCTTATGAAAATTGTATGTCACTTTAAGGATGTGGAAGAAAGCTGTAACTTGCATATACAGAAAGAAACGAAGATTGCTTGCATTGGCAGATATATGGAGGAAGTTTAATGTTGATTTTACAACGAGTTTTTTCAAGGTTAGTAAAAATTAAGCTATGGCAAATTGTCGCGTTAACAACATGCATTATTCTTTTGAGCAGCCTCTTTATGTATTATCTTGAACCAGACACATTTCCAGAGTTTCTGGATGCTGTCTGGTGGACGATGACAACTGTTGTGACAGTCGGATACGGTGATTTTTATCCGAAAACGGATACGGGAAGGATTTTTACGATGCTTCTGCTGTATACAGTTGGAATCGGAGGAATGGGGGTAATTATCGGTAAAATTTTTGAAAGTTTTACATTGTTCCGCAAACTTAAGGAGGAAGGGAAATTGAATTATTCAGGTCGGGGACATTATATTCTAATTGGTTCGTCAAAAGATAAATTGCAAAATGCAGTTGTAGAATTTACTGCCGCGGAAAAGACATGCGGCATTGTTATTATTGATAATGCAGACAGCTGTCCGATTGACGATGAAAGAGTTCACTTTATCAGCGGGGATCCGTCTGAAGAAGAGGTACTGATGAAAGCGAATATCCTTGAGTCTAAATCGGTTTCGATCTTTACTGATGAAAGTCTGAACCTCTCGGAATATGCAGATGGAAAAACACTTCTTATTGCCTCAAGAGTTGAGCATATTTCCAAATCGTATGAGAAAAGCATATATACAATAGCGGAAATCAAGAAGGAAAAGCATATTTCGTTATTTGAACATGCAAAAGTTGATGAATTTGTCCTTTCGAACGAGTCTGTTTCAAGGTTAATTGCACAGGCTGCGATTCACCCTGGATCAAGCAGCCTATTTAAGCAGCTTTTAAGCAAGGCTGACGGCGAAAATTTATATGAAATTATTAAAAAGCCTCATTGGCTGACATACAAAGATGCTTCTATGGAACTTTTTGATGCGGGTGCAATTCTAATATCAGATGGGAGCCATTTAGATATAGCACGAAGACATAATGAAAGAATTCCTGAGGATGCAAAAATGTTTGTAATATGCGATGAGCCGACATATCTGAAAATACGTCATTAAAAAAACCCGCCCTGGAAAACCAGGCGCGGGTTCATTTTATTAACGAGAGTAGAACTCAACGATAAGAGCTTCGTTAATTTCAGCAGGCAATTCAGAACGCTCAGGCAAGCGAGTGAAAGTACCTTCTAATTTGTCAGCATCGAATGTTAAGAATTCAGGTACGAAGTTGCTTACTTCGATTGATTCTTTAACGATGTCAAGGTTACGTGATTTTTCACGCAAAGTGATTGTTTGACCAGGTTTTACTTGGAATGATGGGATATCTACGCGACTTCCATCAACCAAGATGTGACCGTGGTTAACAACTTGACGTGCTTGACGGCGAGTGCGAGCTAAGCCAAGACGGTATACAACGTTGTCTAAACGAGATTCAAGAAGAATCATGAAGTTTTCACCGTGTTTACCAGTCATTTTAGCAGCTTTGTCAAACGTGTTGCGGAATTGACGCTCGTTCACACCGAACATGTGACGAAGCTTTTGTTTTTCTTGCAATTGTAAACCGTACTCAGATAATTTTTTGCGTTGAGTCGGGCCGTGTTGACCTGGCGCGAATGGACGCTTTTCTAATTCTTTACCTGTTCCGCTTAATGAAATTCCCAAACGGCGGGAAAGTTTCCAACTTGGACCTGTATAACGAGACATATATGTCTCCTCCCTACATGTTTTTATTTGGCATAAAATAAAAACAGACTGATCCTGAATGACATGCACATTTTGTTTTCATATATCCTCGCTCCAGCAGCAGAGAGTTACACGATACACCTCACAAATGAGGAACAAAATGAAATCACACCAATGGTATCAATAGGCTGCGAATATTTATTTTACACAACGATCATTATATGATTTTAATAAAACAAAGTCAAGAAAACTTTCATGAAGAATATATGAAAATAATATAAAAAACACATTAAATAGATAAATTGGAAAATATTTTATGTTATACTAATAGAAATCAGCAGGATACGAAAATGTGGGGGATTTTTGGTGACGCATCTTACAGAGTTTACACTTATGTCTATAAAGGGGCTTTTTTTCGATTACCTTAGCAGTGAGTATATGCGGGAAAGCAAATCCTATGAAGAATACCTTGTGAGTTCTCTGCATAAGGCCATGCAAACCGAGTATGTTTCACTGTTTATAAGCGAGAACAAATCCTTTGTCCTTCAAGCCACAACTGCGGGCTCCTATCACTCCATACGCTTAGCGGATGATAAAGAAAGAGTTTTGATGAATGATCATGAGATTGAGCTGATGCTCACGGACAAATCTCTATTAATGATAAAAGCAAAGCAGACTCTCTATAGCAATGAGTTTTACGAAAAGCTGAAGGAAGAATGCGAGAAATTCTTATTCCATTTTAACACGCTGACAGCCAAGACTCATAATGAAGCGAAGTATAAATTGCTTTATCAATCAACAGAAAAGTTTCATACGACAATGAACAAAGACGATGTTCTGAATCAGCTTATTACATCTCTGCAAACTATGTTTCCTGAATATCTGTTTTATTTGTTTTTGTCACATGATAACGAAAATAAACAAAACTTGCCGATCAAAGGCTTGGATTATGAAGAGAATAACGGCAATGAAAAAGCACTGGAAGCTTATTTGACTGGTAATGTTCAATGGGAGCACTGTAAACAGGCTGATCAGCTTGTGCTGTATGCTCCGCTTAAAGGCAATCAAGGCGTTTATGGCGTTGTTGAAATCACTCAGCAAAATAAACAGGAATTAAACAAGGATGACCTTCATTTTATTACATCCCTTGCGAAAGCAGCCGGAAATGCCCTTGAAAATGCAAAACTTTACGAACAGTCAAAAAAACTCGTATCAGATCTGCAGCTTATTAATGAAACTTCTCATCAGCTGAATAAAAATTTACGTCTGAATGAAACGATGACCTATATGTCAGATCGGATTATGAGCTCATTTTCAGCAGAAGAGGTTGGTTTTTATTATATCGATCAAAACGGACAAGCACGCATTTTGCCTGGCAGCACGACTTTTTTTCACACACACGGATCGCAGATGTATCTTGAGCTCGTAAAGAATAGAATACAGCAGGATTTAGAAGGTCTTTTTATAGGGGAAGTGCAAATGGATCATGGGGATTATTCTTCACTGATTGCTGTTCCGATGATACAGAGTGATCAGCTGAAAGGATTTGCAATTGTTCTCCATAAAGATTCGTATTATTTTACGTTTGAAACGTTCAAGCTGCTTCAGTCACTTATTCATCACTCAACACTTGCACTGATGAATTCGATGCTGAGAGAAGAATTAGAGTTTCTAGTTAAGACCGATCACTTAACGAAACTATTCTCCAGAAACTATTTGGATGAAACCGTTCAGCACTCACTGGAAAGAGACCAGCAGGGGACATTTATACTCATTGATATAGATGACTTTAAGCTGGTTAATGATACATATGGACATCAAGTAGGAGATGATGTTCTTATACAGGTTGCTACAGTGCTGAAGAATAATATTCGTGGAAATGATGTTGGAGCAAGATGGGGCGGGGAAGAACTGGCCATCTATTTGCCGCAGGTAGATCTCCCGACAGGAATCTCAGTTGCTGGCCGCCTCGTTGAGATGGTGAGGAAACATACAGAACCTACGGTCACTATATCATGCGGTGTTGCTCATTGGAGGGCAGATCGCAAAGATACAATGAAAAAAATAGTAAGGCGTGCTGATAAAGCTTTATACAGTGCTAAAGAAAGCGGAAAAAATCGCGTTATTTATCAAGAGGATATTGAAATTATGCTGTAGGATGCCATTTTTTATGAGGCATCTTTTTAAGTCATATATTAAGAAAGCGCTTTCAAAAATATCAGAACTGTCATATGATATTGATGAATGGAAAGGGGGAGAGGATACTGGGGAAGGAATTCAGTTTTGAAACAAAAGTCATTCACGGACCAAAAGCAATGAAAGACCCATATAACAGTTTAACACCGCCTCTTTATCAAACGGCAACGTTTATATTTGACCAGGCAGAAACCGGTGAAAAACGTTTTGCAGCAGAAGAAGAGGGATATATTTATTCACGCTTAGGAAATCCAACGGTTCATTTAGCTGAACAGAAAATAGCTGCCCTTGAAAATGCAGAGTCTGCTCTTGCTTTCGGTTCTGGAATGGGAGCTGTATCTGCTGTTCTGATGTCAATGGCCAAGACGGGTGCTCATATTTTATGCTCCAAAGGGATTTATGGATGTACATTCGGATTTTTGAAAATGATGGAAGATAAATTCCAGGTCACACACTCATTTTCAGAGTTAAGGGATGAGGATGAAATAGAAAAAGCGATCACTCAGGATACGGTCTGTATCTATATAGAAACTCCGATTAATCCGACGATGCAATTAATCGATTTGGAAATAGTAACTGCTGCAGCAAAGAGACATGGACTAAAAGTTATTGTTGATAATACGTTTTGTTCACCGTATCTTCAGCAGCCGCTCACTCTGGGATGTGACATTGTTCTGCACAGTGCGACGAAATATATAAGTGGTCATGGAGATGTAATAGGCGGTTTTGTTGCCGGGAAGAAAGAATATATTCACAATCTTGCGATGACAGAAAGAAAAGATATTGGAGCCATTATGTCACCTTTTGATGCATGGCTGCTGCTAAGAGGTTTAAAAACACTGCCGATTCGTATGGACCGGCACTGTGAAAATGCTGAAATCATTGCAGATAGGCTGATTGCCCATCCATCTGTAGAACATGTAACATATCCATTTTTGGGAAATGAAGAGCAGGTTGCAGCTGCAAAAAAACAAATGAAAAAAGGCGGCGGACTGATTACATTCACTCTTAAAAATTGTGGAAAAGCGAAGACTCAATCCTTTTTAAACTCACTGAAGCTCATCAAAATTGCTGTCAGTTTGGGAGATGCAGAGTCTTTGATTCAGCATCCTTCAACGATGACTCATTCCGTGATTCCTGAACATGAAAGAAAGCTGATGGGAATCGAAGATAATATGGTGCGTTTGTCAGTAGGCCTTGAAAGTCATCTCGATATATGGGATGATCTTGAGCAGGCTTTAGACAGACTCTAAAAAACGGAATCGCAGGCAGCGGTTCCGTTTTTTTTGTAAACTATAAAAGTTCTACGGTTCTTAAATATAGTCAACCAGTGCTTGCACAAATTTCTCTAAATATTCTTGATCCATTTCATTGAATCGATTTTGAATAGGACTATCAATGTCAAGAACACCAATCAAACGTCCTTCTTTGATGATCGGAATGACAATTTCTGATTGAGAAGCCGCATCACACGCAATATGGCCAGGGAATGAATGAACATCAGCAATACGCTCTGTACGCTGATTTAATGCAGCTGTTCCGCAAACGCCTTTTCCCATAGGGATTCTGACACATGCTGGCAGACCTTGAAACGGTCCTAAAATCAGCTGATCTTCTTTATATAAATAAAAACCTACCCAATTGGTTTCCTGTAAAAACTGATTTAATAAAGCAGAAGCATTTGATAAATTGGCGATCTGGTCGTTTTCGCCTTCCAGCAGAGCCCGTAATTGTTTGATCAGCATTTTATAGTTATCTTCTTGTTTGCCGCTGTACTTTTCGACATGAAACACGAGGCTTCCCCACCTTTCCTTTTTTTTCTTCAATTTATGAGCACTCAGACAAACTTTGTCGAGAAAACAATAGAGGATAAACCTTCCGCACCTTGAACTACTTATAGTAATGATGAAAGGGGTGAGAATTATGCCAATGCAGCCGAACGCCTCCAATCAAACAAAGGAAAAGATTATTGACGCCGCCATAGGACTATTTAACACACAGGGCTTTAATGGGACTTCTGTCAGAGAAATTGCCAAAAAAGCGAATGTTAATGTTGCTCACATCTCCTACTATTTTAAAGGAAAGGGCGGTTTGCTGGAATATTTAGTCTCCCAGTATTATGAAGGATACCTTTCTGTCATTGAGACAGGCTACATTCGCCTGGCTCATGAAACTCCGAAAAACTGCCTGCTGCTCTTAATTCAGGATATTTTAAACTATCAGCATCAAAATCGTCAACTTGCGAGATTTGTCCTTAGAGAAGTGACATTAGATTCAACCTTAATTAGAGAAGTGATGACAACCTATCTGACAAAGGAAAAATACTTTTTTAAAGCCATTCTCGAGCAAGGCATTAAAACAGGAGTCTTTCGTAAAGCGCCAATGGCGCATATTCTGGTACAATTAAAGAGTCTGCTGAATATGCCTTATCTTCAGCCGCAATATATGAGTGAAGTACTGTATTTACAAACCCACGAAACGTATTTTGTAAAACAATATTTTCACGAAATCGAAATTTGGATCGATCATTTGCTGTGCAATTCTGTTCAAAAAGAAGTGATTGTTTAATAAAGGCTGTTTTTGCATAGATTGCTGTTCTGCATAAAACAATATTGTTTTAGAAGAGCGTCTTCCTAAAAAGAGAATAATTCGCACCAACATCCTTTGCACTATGGGCGTCAGACCCGTACACGAGAGGGATGTTTTGTTTTTTTGCCTCTTCAATCATCCACTGATCAAGATAAATTGCTCCGCACAAATTCTTCCTCAATCCTGCGACGTTAAAATCAAGCTCCATACCTTCTTTTTTAATGGCATTGAGCAATTCATTCTGCAGGTTCTTCAAGTCAAATTGAACCGGAAACTGTTTTTGGAATTTGTTAATCAAGGTAAGATGGCCCAGCCTTTTCGGTTTGAAAGGACCGAGATTGGATTTCACGGCTGCAAGAAGAGTTATATAGTATTGTTCATGTACCTGCTTTAATGTCCCTGCTGTTTGAATCATTTCCAGATAAGTATCTTCATGAAAATCCAGGCAGTAGTACTGTTTATTAAATTTTAAAAAATGAACAGATAATATCGAATCATCGATATAAGAACCGTAATCATTTAAAAAAGAAGTTGTTTCTTCTTCAAATCCCTCGATATAATCCACTTCAAAGCCAAGGTTAATTTTGATGCTGTCCGAATAATTCTTTTTAAGCTTTGTTACATGTGAGATATAGTCTTCTAATACGCTCAAAGCTATAGCACTGTCCCCATCGGGAACAGGGTCAGAAAAACCTTCAGGCAATGGAGCATGTTCTGTAAAAGTCAGCTCATCAAACCCTTCATTTAGCGCCTGATCAATATACATTTCCAGACTGTCTAAAGTACCGTGAGGACAAAAAGGCGTATGAACGTGTCCATCTTTTTTTCTCAACTGTGTCACACCTCTCGAAAACTGCGAAATATGGCGATAAATTATGTAAAAAAATTTAAATTATGGGTCAAAAATTGTCGTTTACATGGTATCATAAAAACTATGAAATAACATCAATCATAAAAAAATTACTTTACATAAGAAATTCGACAATCGTTACTTACATTCATATAAAAATCTTATACCTTGTTATGACGATTTGCTGGAACACAACGAGGGGGCTCATTATGGAAGTCGTTATTGGACTTATTGTCATTTTGCTGGTTTTATTTGGTGCCGGCTACATGATCAGAAGAAACATATACAAAGAAGTAGATCGTTTGGAAGCTTTGAAAATTGAAATAATGAACCGGTCGATTGTAGATGAGCTCTCAAAAGTCAAAGACTTGAAAATGACTGGGCAGGCTGAAGAATTATTTGAGCGGTGGCGGAAGGAATGGGATGAAATTATTACTGCCCAGCTTCCAGAAGTGGAGGAGCTTCTCTTTGATGCTGAAGACTACGCAGATAAATACCGCTTCAATAAATCAAAGAAGGTTTTGGAGCACATTGAGAAAACCTTAAAGCATGTAGATGAATCAATTGAAATCATTATTTCTGAGATTAATGAACTTATTACCAGTGAAGAGAAAAACACAATTGAAATTGAAGATGTCAAATCGAACGTTAAGAAAGCAAAGAAAACACTTCTCGCTCATAGCCATACATTTGGCAAAGCACACGCTAAACTGGATGCAAAGCTTGGTGAGATCTACGAAGCTTTAAAGCAATTTGATGCGGAAACAGAAGCGGGGAATTATTTGGCTGCAAGAGAGATTCTCATTCTGCAAAGCGAAGAGATTCTTAATTTGCTTGCCAAAATAGACGACATTCCAAAGCTTTTGTCCGAGTGCCAAACAGTTATTCCAAACCAGCTGGCAGAGCTTGCTGAAGGCTATCAGGAAATGTTGGATAATGGGTTCCATTTGAAACATATACAGCTGGGTGCCGAACTTGAGAAGATGACTAAACAGCTTCAAGCTTATGTAGAGCTGCTTTCCGAAACAGAAACGGCTGAAGTAAAAGAAAACATAGAAGAAATTCAAGAATCGATTGATACCTTCTATGATCTTCTTGAAAAAGAAGTACTTGCCCATCATTATGTGCAATCTGCAACGAATAAAATTGATCAGCAGCTGGCAGATCTCCTCATGCAGCGAAAAGAAACACAAGATGAAGCTGAGCTGGTTAAGCAGAGCTATCATATTTCAGATATAGATCTGGATAGACAGAGAAAGCTTGAAAAACAAATGAATTCGCTTCACAAACAATTCTCACTCATTTCAACAAATCTTCAAACGGATCAGCTTGCTTATTCAATCATGAAAGAAGAGCTTGAAGAGCTTGAAAAGCAGATAGACAACGTTAAAATTGAGCATCAGGAATTCAAGGAAATGCTTCAGGCACTTCGAAAAGAAGAACGGGGAGCACGTCAAGCATTGGCTGAGGCAAAAAAACAACTGCTCGATTCAAGCAGGAACATTCAAAAAAGCAATGTTCCCGGATTGCCTGAAAGTCTGGCTCAGCTATTGCATGAAGCGAAAGAATCGATTGCAAAGGTTTCCATTAAAATTGAAGAAATCCCCCTTGATATGCTTGCAGTTAACATGCTATTAGAAGATGCAGTTCAGAACATCGCTATCTTTTCTAAGCAGTCAGAAGAAATGATTGAGCAAGTTTACCTGGCTGAAAAAGTGATACAGTACGGAAATAAATTCAGAAGAAGAAACCGAAATGTTGCCGAACAATTAAAAGAGGCAGAATATCACTTCCGGAAGTATGAATACAGTGAGTCACTGGAAATAGCTGCAGCTGCCCTTGAACAGGTTGAACCAGGTTCACTGACAAGACTCCAGGCTATTCTGGATGAAGAGACAAAATCATAATCAAAAAAGATCCCATACCAGTCTGGTATGGGATCTTTTTTGGGTAATAGTGAGAAGGGGAAGAACAAGCCTCTCTTTTTTCCTTCTTGTCTTATTTACTATATTCCGTTCGATGCCGAGTACGGCCTGATGAGAAGGCCAATCCGATGAGTCCCCCTATCATTGCCGGGACAACAAATCCGATGCCATATTCGTATAAAGGGATGACTGCAATAAGAGATTCATCAATAGAACCTGGTAATAGTCCGCCGGCTTTTAAACCATCTGCAATACTTATGATTGTTGTCAGTAATAAGCTGCCGATATAAACTTCAGGTGCCCCTTTAAAATAATGATGGAGAAAGGATAGGGCAATCAGAACAATAGCAAGCGGGTAAATACCAACAAGAACTGGAACTGAAAAGGCAATCAAATTTGTTAATCCGACATTTGCAACAACTAAACTGAATAAACAAATAACTGTAATGATCATCTTATATGAAATGCCAGGGAAAACCTTTGAAAAATAATTCCCGCACGCTGAAACCAGTCCAATGCTGGTTGTCAAGCAAGCAAACGTAATGGCAGTACTTAAGACTACATTGCCTAAGGAGCCAAATAAAATAGTGACTGATTCAGATAAAACGGATCCGCCATTATCCAGATATCCAATTTGAGACACGCTTGTAGCTCCTAAATACGCAAGTGAGATATAAACAGCCGCAAGTCCTGCAGCAGCTATTAATCCGCATTTGATGCATATTTTAGCAATTTCTGAGCGTTCTGTTACTCCTCTCTCTTTTACTGCATTGATGACAACGATACTGAAAACTAAAGCTGCAAGAGTATCCATTGTCAAATAGCCTTCTAAAAATCCTTTGAAAAAGGACCCATCTGCGTACTCTCCCTTAGGAGCCTGCATTTCTCCCAAAGGTGTAATGAACATCTTGACCGAAATAAGAGCCAGCACAATCAGCAAGATTGGTGTGAGCAGCTTTCCAACAGTATCCACAAGCTTTGTCGGGTTTAGCGAAAGCCATAGAGTTATTCCGAAAAAGATAATGGTAAATAGAAACAATGGCAAGCTGCTTTGACCAGCTGCTTCTGGCAGGAATGGCAGTATACCAATTTCATATGTGACCGTTCCCGTTCTTGGAATTGCAAAAACCGGACCGATGGCTAGGTATAATACAAAAGTAAATACTAAACCGAAAACAGGATGAACCCTGCTTGCTAAAGATTGAACATCACTGCCTGAAATGCCAATTGCGACAACTCCAAGGAGAGGAAGTCCAACACCTGTGATCAGAAATCCGAGAATCGCTTCCCACATGTTTACACCGGCTAGCTGGCCTAAAGCAGGAGGAAAGATTAAATTTCCTGCTCCAAAAAATAAGGCAAAGAGCATAAGTCCTATAGTAAATGTTTCTTTTAATGGTAATGACTTTGTCATGTAAATCCCCCTGAAGACTAAGTGTTAAGTGATGTATCCGTTTTCATACTATCACATTTCCTGAAAAATTTGTCGAAAAATAAGATTGAATCAATTTTTATTATATTCAAAAAATTTAATATGTCAAATAGTAAGATAATTCATTTCATATTTATTGGTTTTATGTTATTATGATTGTTTGTTTCATACTAAATAACCACTATACATAAAATCTAGACTGAAACTCCCTACTTTTTTATTGGAGGACAGAATACCTTGATATATTTAGATAATAGTGCAACCACAAGAACATACGAAGAAGTATTGCATTCTTTTACACATGTTGCAACCCGTTATTTTGCAAATCCTTCTTCTCTGCACGGACTTGGTGCAGAAGCAGAAAATCTATTAACACAGGCAAGAAAGCAGATTGCGGAACTTCTAGGTGCAGAAGCAGAAGAAATTATTTTTACATCTGGAGGTACTGAAGGGAATAATTTAGCAATTAAAGGAACAGCACTTGCTTTAAAAAACAAAGGGAAACATATTATTACAACACAAATTGAACATCCTTCTGTCATTGAAAGCTGCAGGCAGCTGCAAGAGCTGTTTGATTTTGAGATCACCTATTTACCTGTAAATGAAGAGGGAATTGTTTCAATCAAAGACGTTGAAAAACATATAAGAAAAGATACGATTTTAGTTTCCATTATGCATGTCAATAATGAAACAGGATCGATTCAGCCTATTGAAGAAATAGGAAATTTGCTGAGAATGTTTCCGGGGATTTACTTTCACGTGGATGATGTTCAAGGAGTAACAAAAGTTCCTCTTTCACTTGAAAATATTGATTTATGCAGCATCTCTGGGCATAAATTTCATGCACTTAATGGGTGCGGCGCTTTGTTTGTTCGAAAAGGCACTCGAGTAAAGCCTCTTTTAACAGGAGGACTGCAGGAAATGCAAGCCCGTTCAGGTACAGAAAGTATTGCTCTTGCTGTTTCC
The DNA here is from genome assembly GCF_014235785.1 of Bacillus sp. PAMC26568. Classification (GTDB taxonomy): domain Bacteria; phylum Bacillota; class Bacilli; order Bacillales; family Bacillaceae; genus Bacillus_P. The sequence goes on from NZ_CP060137.1 coordinate 1,068,202, forward strand.
ATGGCAAAAGCATTAAGAATGTCAATTGAAAAATATGATATCTGCAAAGATGATTTGCGAAAGATGAAAAATAAGACAATCCATGAACTAACCAAGATGAATGGAATTGTCGTAAATACACCTGAACAATCATCAGCGCCGCATATCCTCAATTTTTCTGCTCCAGGATTTCAAGCAGAAGTGCTCGTTCACATGCTGGAGCAAAGCGGGGTTTTCGTGTCCACTACATCAGCATGTTCTTCTAAAAGGAAGCGCATCAGCAACGTTCTTCTTGCAATGGGCAAAGGAGATGCGATTGCATCAAGTTCACTTCGGATCAGTCTTTCGTATGAAAATACGGAACATGAACTAAAGGTCTTTATAGATGTTTTAAAGAAATCATTGGGAAAATTAATGAAAGTAACGAGGTAGTTATATGAATTATGATCACATATTAATTCGATATGGAGAGATTTCAACAAAAGGAAAAAATCGCAAACGTTTTATTGATCAATTAAAACATAATCTAAAACTAGTTTTGACTGCATTTCCCGTGCTTGGTTTCAGCAGCAACCGTGATCGGCTCTACATAAAGCTAAATGGGGAAAATCATGAAAAAATTCTAGAAAAACTTTCGAACGTTTTTGGGATTCACTCATTCAGTCTGGCGTTAAAATGCAAAAGTGAATTAGAGGAAATAAAAAATAGTTCACTTCAGCTGATGACTGAAAAATATAAGCCGGGTAATACTTTTAAAGTATCTGCAAGAAGAGCCGACAAAACGTTTCCGCTTCTGACAAATGAAATTAACTATGCAATCGGCAGCCACATTTTGCAAAACACGGATGGCTTAACAGTTGATGTGCATGACCCTGACATTGATTTAAGAGTGGAAGTTCGTTCTGAAGGAACTTACTTGACATGTAAGGATTATCAAGGGGCAGGCGGCCTGCCAGCCGGAGTAAGCGGAAAAGCCGTTTTGATGCTTTCAGGAGGAATTGACAGTCCCGTTGCCGGGTATTATGCTATGAAACGCGGAATCGAGGTTGATGCGATACATTTCTTTAGTCCCCCCTATACGAGTGAACGAGCCAAGCAGAAGGTCATTGATCTCGCTCGCAAACTTACTGCATTAGGCGGTCAGGTCAACCTTCATATTGTTCCATTTACTGAAATACAGGAAACCATTCAAAAACAAGTTCCTGAAAGCTATATTATGACATCGACTCGGCGAATGATGCTTAAAATAGCCGACAGGATTCGAGAAAGGCAGGGAGGACTTGCCATTATTACTGGAGAAAGCCTAGGCCAAGTGGCAAGCCAAACATTAGAAAGCATGTTTGCAATAAATGATGTCACAAGCACTCCAATCATCCGTCCGTTAATTACATTTGATAAAACAGATATTATTTCAATCTCTAAAGAAATAGGAACGCATGATATTTCCATTCTTCCTTATGAAGATTGCTGTACTATTTTTACACCTGCCTCGCCTGCAACAAAACCGAAGCTTGAAAAGGCAGAAAGATTTGAAAGCTTTTTGGATTTTGATCTGCTTCTTGATAAAGCCGTTGAACAGACAGAAATAATTAAAATTTCAACTAGTGATAACCAGGATTACGAGCGTCTATTTTAAAAATATATAATTGTGAACAATTACCAAAATTAGTTTGAATGAAGCCATGTGTTTTTACACAATCTAACCTCACAAGGAGGTGAAAACACATGGCAAACAACAACAGCGGCAGCAGAAACGAATTGCTAGTGCCAGGTGCACAACAAGCAATCGACCAAATGAAATATGAAATCGCTTCTGAGTTCGGAGTGAACTTAGGCGCAGAAACAACTTCTCGTGCTAACGGTTCTGTAGGCGGAGAGATTACTAAACGTTTAGTATCTTACGCTCAATCAAACATGAGTGGTTTTTCAAAATAATTGAACTAAATAGATATGGCTACGAAGGGTGGGGAACAAACCCCACTCTTTTCTTTACGCTTTTATATGCTTTCCCGGCATTTTAAATAGAGGAGGCCGTTTTTTATGACTAAAAATCATAATCGGAATGATTCAGAGTTTGGGCGAGAATTTGAGGGCGGACAAGAGCAGAACCAAAAGCTGCAAAAGTCCAAAAAACAAGGAAGAAAACGCAGAAGCGAACCTAAAAATGCAGTAGAGTCGAATGAGCAAAGTTAAGTTTATGAGCGCGGACATAGAATCCGCGCTCTTTTATTGGCTGGGAAATAGGAATCAAGTTCCTCATTTAACACTTCTGATAAGATATTTTGCAATAATATTCAAAAATGTTTAAATATTATGTATAATCTAAAAGAAGATAACAAGGAGGGGTCACAATGTTAAGAGATGAGCTAATTGCGCCAGAAAACTATAATCTTGTACAAGAAGTTGAAAAACATGCAAAGGATGCAGATAGAATTGCATTGAAGTGGGAGAATGAACATGGAGATAGAGAAGAACTTACATATGGGCAGCTGCTTGATAAAGCAAATCGAATTGGAAGCGCTTTATTAAGTAAAGGTCTCACGCAAGGTGATAAAATTCTTGTTATCATTCCGCGGTTTCCTGAAGCGTATGCCGTATACTTAGGAGCTTTAAAAGCCGGGTTTGTTGTGATTCCAAGCTCCGAAATGCTGCGCACAAAAGATCTTCAATACCGAGTCACTCATGGAGATGTAAAAGCGATCATCTCTTATGCTGATTTTACAGGTGAATGTAAAGAAATAAATGAATTTCATTCTCTTCATAAATTTTCAATTGGAGGAAAGACAGAGGATTGGCATTCACTAGAAGAAGAAGCGGACAAACAATCTGGAGAGCTTGCTCTCGCTCGGACTAGAAGAGACAGTCATGCCTTTTTATCATATACATCAGGCACAACCGGCAATCCAAAAGGCGTCGTTCATACACATGGGTGGGCTTATGCCCATTTAAAAACAGCTGCTGCAAATTGGCTCAGCATTGAAGAGAAAGATGTTGTCTGGGCAACAGCTGGGCCGGGCTGGCAAAAATGGATTTGGAGTCCGTTCTTATCCGTACTGGGGTCAGGTGCAACAGGCATTGTCTACAATGGCCGTTTTGAACCAAAGAAATACTTGCAGCTTTTGCAGGATTATCAAGTGAACGTCTTATGCTGTACGCCAACTGAATATCGATTAATGGCTAAAGTAGATAATTTAAAGGATTACTCGCTTCCTGCCCTGCACAGCGCTGTTTCAGCTGGTGAGCCATTGAACCGTGAAGTCATTGACACATTCAGACATTACTTTAACATCGAGGTTAGAGACGGGTACGGACAAACAGAGAATACGCTTTTAGTAGGAGTTATGAAAGGCATGGATGTAAAACCAGGCTCAATGGGTAAACCGACGCCTGGAAATAAAGTTGAAATTATCAATGATGAAGGCGGAATTTGCAAGACAGGAGAAGTCGGAGACATAGCTGTTCATGTAGATACCCCTGCATTATTCAAGGAATATTATAAAGATCCTGAGCGAACGGCCATGCAATTTAGAGGCAGATACTATATTACCGGAGATAGAGCAAGAAAAGATGAAGACGGCTATTTCTGGTTTGAAGGAAGACGTGATGATATTATCATCAGCTCAGGCTATACAATTGGACCATTTGAGGTTGAAGATGCGCTGGTCAAGCATCCGTATGTAAAAGAATGCGCTGTTGTGGCAAGTCCTGATGAGCTTCGCGGAAGCATCGTGAAAGCTTATATCGTTCTTCAGGATGAGGTAGACGCAGAATCACCAGAACTAATTGCTGTTTTGCAGGATCATGTAAAAGCGCTGACAGCTCCATATAAATATCCCCGCAAAATTGAATTTGTGGAGGAGCTGCCTAAAACAACTTCGGGTAAGATCAGAAGAATTGAATTACGGCAGCGTGAACATGCAGAAGCATAAGGTGATGAAACCAGGCAGATGACTCTGTCTGGTTTTTAATAGCAGCGAATGATAACATAGATTGAAAAGGCTCATTTCTAAAAGATTGTTGCTAGTACTCAATTGATAAAATAAGGAGTTTCATGTGTTTTCATTAGTAAAGAGCACGAAATCCTACTAATAGACATGAATACATCTAACTGCGGAAACAACAATCTATTCGAACAAAGCCGATGAAAAAGAAAGCTGGAGGAATGTCACCTTGGGCACGCTTTGGTTTGGCGGAAAAATTTATACTTTAATAGAAGAAAGTGATACAGTTGAAGCTGTTTATGCCGAAAATGGGAAAATCATTGACACTGGATATGTGGAACATCTTCGTTCCGCATATCCTTGTACGGAAGAAGTGAATCTTAAAGGAAACATCATGATTCCTGGATTTACTGATAGCCATATGCATGTAATTGGCCATGGTGAAAAACTGATTAGGCTGGATTTTTCAGAGGTGGATTCATCTGATCAGATTTTGGAGAGTCTCCGTACGAGATCTCATGAACTGGAGCCGGGTACATGGATAATCGGCGAAGGCTGGAACGAAAATCAATTTACTGATAAGAAAATCATACACCGCACAGAACTGGATGAAGTGACAGACTTACACCCTGTCATGCTAAAACGAATTTGCCATCATGCAGTTATCGTTAATACAAATGCGATGGAGCTTGCTGGCATTTCTGCTGCTACACCTGATCCTGAAGGCGGCGTCATTGTAAAAGACACAAATGGGGACCCGACTGGATATTTGCTGGATCAAGCACAAGAGCTGATTTTTCAAGCTCAGCCGCAAGTCTCCGAAGCTTATTTAAGGGATGCTCTGTCAAAATCGATTGAAGATTGTCATAGAATGGGTCTAGTCGGTGGACATACTGAGGATTTAGCTTATTATGGCAGCCTTGAAAATACATTGCGGGCATTTGATACAGTTATTAACGATGAAAATAAGAAATTCAGAGCCCATCTTCTCGTCCATCATTTAGTTGCAGATGAATTTCAGCAAGAAGACCGAGATCTTGGTCCATATATTGAATTCGGGGCAATGAAGCTATTTGCAGATGGTGCGCTGGGAGGAAGAACAGCACTTTTAAGTGCTCCATATCAAGATGATAACGAGACAAGCGGTGTCAGCATCCATTCAGAAGAGGGACTGCATCAGCTGATTCAAACAGCGAGAAGCTACAAAATGGAAGCGGCGATTCATACAATCGGTGACCTGGCGTTTGAAAAGGCGCTTGATGCCATCGAAGCATATCCGCCGGTGAAAGAAAATCAGCATGATCGTCTTATACACGCTCAAATTTTAAGAAGTGATTTAATTGAACGGGCAAAAAAGCTTCCGATCATATTAGATATTCAGCCAAGGTTTGTTTCAAGCGATTTTCCATGGGTGATCGACCGAATAGGCGAAGAAAGAATGAAAAATTGCTATGCATGGAAAACGCTGATAACTGAGGGACTTAAATGTGCAGGCGGTTCTGATGCTCCAATTGAACCGATTGATCCTTTGCTTGGAATTTATTCTGCAGTGAAGAGGGAAAGCATTTACGATCATAAAGTATATATGCCTGAAGAGAAGCTTACTGTATTTGAAGCAGTAGAACTTTACACAAAAGGAAGCGCGTATGCCGTCCACCATGAAGCAGATCAAGGCTGCATTGCAAAGGGATTTTTAGCTGATTTTACAGTGCTAAACCGTGATATCTTCAAAGAAGATGTTCTTCTGGAAACAGAAGTCGTCATGACGGTTGTAGATAATACCATAGTATATGAAAGAAAAAAACACGCAGGCTAATGTCTGCGTGTTTTGTATACTGAGAAAGATCTGACAAAACTGTTATCAGTCTAAACTGAGGTTTTATCAGTTGAAATCCAGGTTTTATCAGTCTAAATGAAGACTTTATCAGTTGAAAACATGGATTTATCAGCTAAAATTCAAGATTAATCAGTTAAACGTTTTTTTTTGCTGAAATACAGAGTTATCGGCCAAACCTCTGTGTAATCCGGCAACTTACAAAAACGTTCTTTTCACTTTTTCCCAGAAAGAGTTGTCTTTTAATTTGACTGTTTTAATGATCGAAGTGCTTAGTGATAGTTCAATGTTTTCAACATGACGAATGCTTAGTGCATCGTTGTCCATTCCGATTACGGGATGATCATTGCCATCTTGGACTATCTTCAGAGTTAGCTTACGGTTCTGACCTAAGATAAATGGAGATCCCAGTGTTCTGTACTTATTGTTATTCAATGATGCAAGTTCGCTTACTTGCAGACAAGGAAGAAGGGGATCAACTACAGCTCCTTGAACCGATTTATTGTATGCGGTACTTCCTGTTGGCGTAGAAATAATCATGCCATCGCCTCTGAATGTTTCGAAGTGAAGATTGTCGATAAAGACATCAATAACAAACGTTTTAATGATGCCAGAACGAATAGAGCACTCATTCAGACACTGGAAAGTTGTGTGACCGTCAATCGTGACATCGAGAATTGGATAGCGTCTTACTTCAATTTGCGCTTCTTTCATCGCTTCAATGATTTTATCTGTTTCTTCAATTTTAAAATCACAGTAGAGGCTGACGGTTCCTTTAATTGAGATTCCTACATATAGACAGTCATCCCGGAAGTTTGTTTTCCTTACGGCTTGGAGAAATGTGCCGTCGCCGCCGATGCTTACAATTATATTTGCTTGTTTTGAATCGTCAACTACTTTAAATCCATGCTGATCGGCAAGAGAAGTAAGCCCTTCCACTTTATGTACGAGTTCGTCCTCTTTTTTGTAATAAAAATAAACGTTGCGGCGATTATCAGTCATGCTTATCCTCCTTAATGTTGGAAAAGTTACACAATCTTAGCAAATGGTGTTACAATACTCTATGGTGTTTAGTTTACCATTTCTAGCTCAAAGATTGAAAGTATTGAACGATGATGAATACGTTTTTGTGAAAATCAAGGAGGAATCAACATGAATGGGAAACGATGGGGGGCACTTGTCATTGCTGCTGTCCTATTTGGGATTTCAATTGTCATTAGTCTGACAAATATGGCTTTAGCAAACAGCAATGCTTTTACAAATGCTCTTGCTTCAAATGAAGAGTTTACAGAAACGGTTTTGGAAAATGGGAATGAATCTAAAAAGATTGTTGTCCTTGAAGTAAATGGTGTAATTCAGGATACAGGAGAAAATGTCACTTCATTTTTCGAGACAGCAGGATATCAGCATCAGCAATTCCTTAAAATGATTGATGCGGCTGCGAAAGATAAAAATGTACGCGGCATAATGCTTCGCGTGAATTCTCCTGGAGGCGGAGTCGTTGAAAGTGCAGAAATACATAAACATATAATAGATGCAAAAGAAAAATACAAAAAGAAAATTTATGTCTCAATGGGTACCACTGCTGCTTCCGGCGGCTATTACATTTCCGCGCCAGCTGATAAAATATATGCTGCTCCTGATACTTTAACAGGATCTTTAGGTGTCATCATGCAGGGCATTAACTACAGCGGGCTGGCTGAAAAATATGGTGTGAAATTTGAAACAGTAAAAAGCGGAGAATTTAAAGACATCATGTCCCCTGCCCGTGAAATGACAACAGAAGATAGAGAGATTCTTCAAGCAATGGTGGATAATGCGTACCAGGGATTTGTAGATGTAATTGGCAATGGGCGCGGATTGTCTGAAGAAGAAGTTCGAAAAGCTGCAGATGGACGAATCTATGATGGGCGTCAGGCTAAACAATTAAACTTAATTGATGAGCTTGGGTTTCTGGATGATGCGTTAACAGGAATGAAAAAGGACTTGAAAATCGAAGGTGCACAAGTGATCGAGTATGAAGCGGCAGCAGGTTTTGATTCATTGCTTTCATTAGGAGCAAATAAAGTCTTTAATGATGAATTCGAAATGATGGGTTTATACCGCTTTTTCTCTCAATCTAATTCACCTAGAATGATGTATTTGTACTCAGAATAAGAGGAGGTTTTGCAAATGGATGCTACGTTTGAAGAAGAACATAACCACGAGCAGCCTCTTCAGAAATTCGAAGAAAGCCATCCAGTGATGAACGTTCATTACGCAGGCTTCTGGCTCCGGTTTTGGGCATATTTAATTGATTTAATTGTAATTGGAAGCGTAAATCGCATTCTTTTTCATCCTTTATTTACTTGGCTTGATATTCCGACATCTGACCGGTTTATTTTCTCTCCAATCCAAATATGTACCGCCTTATCATTTTATCTATACTTCGTTTTCATGACGAAATATTTAGGGCAAACGTTAGGGAAAATGGTTTTTGGATTGAGAGTCGTTTCTTTGCATCAGGAAAAATTGACTTGGAGCACAGTCCTATTCAGAGAGCTGATTGGGCGATTTATATCTAAATTCACATGGATCGGATACCTTGTCACAGCGTTTACTCCTAAAAAGCAAGGAGTACATGATCTTTTTGCGGAAACAACAGTCACAACCGAATATATGAAAAAAAATGAACCTGCTGCCGAATAATGGCCGCAGGTTTATTTTTTTTACGAAAGGTGATAATGAAAGATTGAAAGGTTGTGAATAATGGTGTTATGGATATGGATCACTGCAAGTGCACTTTTTCTGTTCATTTTTTTGCTTATTTATATGAAGATAACGGTGATCTTCGATTTAAAACATGTTGGTGATGATGATGAGATAAAAGTAAAATTTAAAGCGATTTTTGGAATACTGAAGTACACTATCAAAATTCCTCTTGTAAAAGTAGATCCAAATGGACCTAATATTCTTATAAAAGAAGAAAAAAAAATGGGTGGTACAAGTGAGCCGAAAGAAATAGATGAAAAAATTTCTCCGAATGATATGTTAGCAAGCATTAAAGATTTTAAAGAACTTACTGAGCATATCGTCCATTTAAATAAAATCGTACGCAAATTTTTAAGTCATGTTCAAATTTCAAAGTTTGAATGGCATTCCCAATTAGGAACAGGTGATGCAGCAACCACAGGCATGATCATAGGTCCAGGCTGGACATTAAAAGGTTCTGTAGTTGGCATCATCAGCAGTTATATGAAATTGAAGAGCCGTCCGAACTTATCAATTGAACCGAATTTTTATCAAAAGAGTTCAAAAACGAATCTGTCATGTATGCTTCACTTTCGAATCGGGCATGCTATTGTGGCAGGAATACGCTTGCTCAAATATTGGAGAGGCGGACGTCCAACCTTTATTAATCAGCCATTTTCTTTCCTTTCAAAGGAAAAGAAAAATAAATCAGCTTAGAGGAGGCTTTTTATCATGAGTGATCATCCGATTCAAGGACTTATGAAAACAGCAATGGAAAACCTGAAACAAATGATTGATGTCAATACGATCATTGGAGATCCAGTTGAAACACCTGATGGCAGTGTCATTTTAACTGTTTCAAAGGTAGGCTTCGGATTTGCAGCAGGAGGAAGTGAGTTTAACGGCCAAGGTATTGAAGATAAAAATTATAACGGAGCTGGAAACGGCGGATCCTCGGGCAGCAATAAACTCCCATTTGGCGGCGGAAGCGGCGGCGGTGTCTCTATTACACCAATCGCGTTCTTAATTGTCGGATCAAATGGCGTAAAAATGCTTCACTTAGATGAAAGCACCCATTTGTATGAAAAAATACTGGATACCGCACCTCAGGCAGTTGAAAAAATTCAAGGAATTTTCAAAAAAAATAACAATGATCAAAACCAATCAAAAAATCAGCAGCAGAATAAAGAAGATTTTGATATTTGAACATGGGCGCCAGTTGCTTCAGCAACAGGCGTCTTATTTTTGGCAGAGAATTTCATTTTAATGAATGAAAGATTGTTAATTTTCTTATTAAGACTCAAACACGTTTGTTAGAAAGGTTTCCTGCTCTCTATTAGAAAGGCTCTTTTCGTAAAGTTTGTTGCTTTTAAATGGTTAAAACCTTTTAGTGGATTGTAGCGGAAAGCAAGTGCCTGCAGCGGAAATCCACGGGTACAATTAATAACCAAAACCAGCAATCAATGCGAAAACAGCCTTTAGAAAAGAACCTAATTAATTTAAATATTTCGTAAATTATCAGGCGTAAACATTGCAAACCATCTCTAATCAAGCTATATTTACACTGTACATACTTATTAGGGAGGAATCTTTCATGGCATCTATTACATTTAAACAAAATCCTGTAACGCTTATTGGCAACGAGGTAAAAGTTGGAGACACCGCTCCAAATTTCACGGTGCTTGCAAATGATTTGTCAGAAGTATCTCTTGCTGATTCAAAAGGACAAGTCCGTATTTTATCTGTTGTGCCTTCAATTGATACTGGTGTATGTGACGCACAAACACGCCGTTTCAATGAAGAAGCATCTAAATTGGACAACTTAAAGGTATTAACAGTCAGTGTAGATCTTCCTTTTGCACAAAAACGCTGGTGTGCAGCAAATGGCATTGAAAATGTTCAAACTGTGTCTGATCACCGCGACCTATCTTTTGGAGAAGCATATGGTGTTCACATCCAGGAATTAAGATTGCTGGCGCGTGCTGTATTTGTTGTAGACAGCAATGACAAGGTGACATATGTGGAATATGTAAGCGAAGCAACAGATCATCCTAACTACGATGCTGCGATTGAAGCTGCTAAAGCTGCAAACTAATCACGGCTATAAAGAACCTCAGTGTGAGGCACTGAGGTTCTTTTTTATGCAATGTGAAATTAACAATGAGCAGGTTTCTGCGCTTTTGTTCTGCTTGAAAAGTAGGACATCAATCAGTAGAATAGTGATACGAACATTGAAGGAGGAAACGACCATGCAAGCCGTTTCGAAAGTAGAGAAGCTGTATAGTTTAATGAATGAATCAGCTGAATTAATCTCTAAAGAATTAAACTGTACATATATTGAGGCAGTAGCTGAAACAGGAGAAAATTTGTTTCACGGTGACGTCCTTCAAGAGGACATGAGCGAAATCACAAAACGAAGTCTTGAAAAAAAATATGAGCAGGCAAAGATAAGTTCATACGAAAAAGAAGAAATCCGCAAAGCATTTCAGCTTGTCATATTAAAAGGGCTGAAAGAAGGCGCGCATGCCAACCATCAAATGACACCTGACACGGTTGGATTATTTACAGGATATCTTGTTAATAAATTTGCTGCAAATCAAACGGATTTAACGATTCTTGATCCAGCAGTTGGCACAGGAAATTTATTAACAACGGTTCTGAATCACCTTAAACAAAATCAAGCGGAAAGCTTCGGAATTGAAGTGGATGATTTACTGATAAAGCTTGCATACCTGAATGCGAATCTCGGAGAGCATGCTGTTCAGTTTTACAATCAGGATTCCTTAGAACCGCTTTACATTGATCCTGTTGATTATGTGATTTGTGATCTGCCAATCGGATATTACCCGAACGATGTCGGAGCAGATAAATATGAATTAAAAGCGGCCAGCGGCCATTCTTATTCCCATCATCTTTTTATTGAACAAAGCATTAAGTATACAAAAGCAGGAGGTTATTTATTTTTTATTGTGCCAAATCATCTTTTTGAATCGAAAGAAGCTCCAAAACTGAAGGAATATTTAAAAGAAAATGTGATTGTACAAGGTTTGCTTCAGCTGCCATCATCTCTTTTCAAAGATAAACAGCATGCCAAAAGTATTTTTATCCTTCAAAAAAAGGGCGAGGGAATCAGCGCTCCTAAACAAGCGATGCTTGCTAATCTCCCGAAATTCTCAGATAAAAGTGGAATGCAATCAATCATGAAACAATTAGATAGCTGGTTTCTCGAGAATAAAAAATAAGAATCACAAATGTGGTTCTTTTTCTTTGTTCAAGGAAAAATGTATACTTTAAAAATCAGAATAAATTGAATATAACCTGTAAACGATTGCAAGCTGGAAATGTACTTGAAATGTCTGACATCCAATGTTTAAATGAGAAAGTCAGATAATAATGAGGTTCATTTGTAAAGAATAAAGAAGTGAACATTTTGCCTTAATTCTAAAATATGCAAAGTGCTTTATATATAAAGGAGCGGTAAACATCATGGCAAAAGTAATTGCAATTAATGCAGGGAGCTCTTCTTTGAAGTTCCAATTATTCGAAATGCCGGCTGAAGAAGTTTTAACGGCTGGGTTAGTTGAGCGCATCGGTATGGATCAAGCAGTATTTACGATTTCAGTGAATGGAGAAAAACAAACAGAAATAACGGATATCCCAGATCATGCTGTTGCTGTTAAAATTCTTCTTTCAAAATTGACGGAGCTTAATATCATTCAATCTTTAGATGAAATTGAAGGTATTGGACACCGTGTCGTTCACGGCGGAGAAAAATTCAACGATTCTGTTCTTATTACAGATGAAACACTTATAGAAATTGAAGAGCTATCAGAATTAGCACCTCTTCATAATCCGGCAAACGTCGTTGGAATCAAAGCATTCAAAGAGGTTCTGCCGAACGTTCCAGCGGTAGCGGTTTTTGATACAGCCTTTCACCAAACAATGCCAGACCAATCTTTCTTGTACAGCCTTCCATATGAGTATTACGAAAATTATGGAATCCGCAAATACGGCTTCCACGGAACATCTCATAAATATGTTTCAGAAAGAGCAGCCGAATTACTAGGCCGTCCGATTGAACAGCTGCGTCTTATTTCTTGTCACTTAGGAAACGGTGCAAGTATTGCAGCCATCGAAGGCGGAAAATCCATTGATACCTCTATGGGCTTTACCCCGCTTGCTGGTGTAGCAATGGGAACACGTTCAGGAAATATTGATCCAGCTTTAATTCCATTTATCATGGAGAAAACTGGCCATTCTGCGATTGAAGTACTGGACATTTTAAACAAAAAAAGCGGTCTGCTTGGTATATCAGGTTTATCATCAGACCTTCGCGACATTACAAAAGCTGCAGAAGAGGGAAATGAGCGTGCAAGAACTTCATTAGAAGTATTCGCAAGCAGAATCCATAAATATATTGGATCATATGCAGCCCGTATGTCAGGCGTTGATGCGATTATCTTTACAGCCGGAATCGGCGAAAACAGCATCGATATCCGCGAGCGTGTACTACGCGGTTTAGAATTTATGGGTGTATACTGGGATCCTGCTCTTAATAAGGTTCGCGGTGAAGAGGCGTTCGTAAGCTATCCTCATTCTCCTGTAAAAGTAATCATCATTCCGACTAACGAAGAAGTTATGATTGCCCGTGATGTTGAACGAATTGCAAAATAAATAATTAGAAGAGACAGTCATCATTTGGTGGCTGTCTTTTTTTTGAGCTCTAAATTAGCTCCTTTTAAAAGAGCACGAAATACAAGGAAAAAAGGGAACTAGTAAAAACCCGCTTCATTCATCCGCAAAAAAAATCCTGTTTTGGAAACACTAAGAAAAGTCCTGAATGACTGCTAAAAGGAAGGGGGAATTTTTTTGGAGTCAGCCTGGCTCTCACTTGTTCCATTTATAATTGTCATAGCGATCTCCATTTGGCTCAAAGAAATCTTACCTGGACTTGTTCTTGGCCTGCTTACGGGTTCAATTATTGCAAAGGGCAATATATTAGAAGGTCTTCAGCAAGTAATAAATTATCTTGTCAAAACATTATCAGATGAGACAAATATTAAAATCATCGGTTTCCTTTATTTGTTTGGCGGACTAGTGGGGATGATGAAAATAGCTGGGGGAATAAAAGGGTTTTCAGAATGGATTGGGACAAAGGTGAAGTCCAACCGTGGGCTGCTCGGACTCATTTGGCTAACGTTGCCGTTTACGTTTATGATGCCAATGTTTCGCATCATGATGATTGGTCCAGTTGTGAAATCTCTTATGGAGAAAAGCAATCTATCAAAACAAAAAGTCGGTTTTACCATGGATGTTTCAACAGCATCCACGATTGTTCTTTTACCGGCAGGCACTGCCTTTACTGGATTCATGATCTCTCTAGTGGAAGCCGGTATTCAAAGGCATCAGATCGATTTTTCACCTTATCAAGTTTTTTTGCTCAGTATTCCGTTTAACTTCTTTGCTATTGCGATGCTCCTTGTTGGTCTAGTGAATACCTTTTGGCTTTCTCCTAAAAAGAAGAGGCCAGTTCATCAGAAAAACAATGAAAAGATGGAACAGCATCCTTATCACGGCATTGGCATCAAACAAGAATTAGCTATGGTAAAAGCACAGCCTTGGAATTTAATTGTACCGCTCTTTCTGCTCCTTGGTTTATCCTTATTTCTTTTGTGGCAGGATGGCATTGCAAATGGCGGCAAGTCAGTCTTTCAGGCTTTTTCTAAGGCAGACGCAACATTTGTCATGCTGCTGTCCGTTTTCATCACACTCGTAATCACTTTTATTTTTTATGTCATTCGTCATGTCCCTCTAAAAGAAATTTTGTACCATTTTTACGATGGGGGAAACCAGCTCATGCAGGCGATTATTCTCCTCATTCTAGTATGGTCGCTATCTTTAGCAGCAGAGGATCTTGGCTTTTCAGATTTTATCAGTTCAACGCTTGGTACTTTTTTACCTTCTTATCTTGTTCCAGCCATCATTTTTGTCATCGGTTCTGCAGTCGGTTATTTTATCGGATCTTCCTGGGGGACGTGGGGATTGTTTATGCCGCTTGGCATGACATTAGCTATCTCTTCAGGGGCTTCAATTCCACTTACCGTGGGAGCCGTTTTTGCAGCCGGATCATTTGGAGCGATGACCTCGCCGCTCGGCGATACAACCATTACTACTGCTTCAATCCTGGAAATGCCTCTTGTGGAATATGCAAGGTATAAATTGAAATTCACGGCTATTGGAGGAGCCGCAGCTATTGTTTTATATGTTTCTTTTGGATTCTTTTCAGGTTGAAGAAATCGGGCAGTTTTCAGTCCATCATCTGTTTACCATACTGAAAGCAGATCATCCATTATGATATAATAAATAAATAATGGTGAGGTTTGAAAACGGGAGGGAAGAATATGACGCTGTCAAAACGGGAGAATCAATTGCTCGCAGAAATACAAGAGTGGGAAAAGCACTTGCGTGAAGATCTTCGTTCAGATTTTGGGCGCACATATGACAAATGGCTGAATCGGAAGTTCAATGAGATTCCAGAGCCGGTACAAAGAAAATTCTTTGATAAGCTGGATGGCATTCTCTTTCATTTGCACTCATTTATTCAAAATTCACATTTACACCATGATGCTAGACAGCAGTTACTCATGACGGCCAAGACGTTTGATGAAGATATTCAGCAGATTTATGATTTGAAGAGACTCAGTGTCGATCAATTACATTACATATCAGATTTACAGCTGTCCAAGCATCGCCTGTATTCATTTGTTCAGGGCGGACTGGCAGGAACAGGCGGACTATTATTAATGGGAGTTGATCTGCCTGCTCAAATGCTGATAAACTTGCGGGCTGTTCAAATGACTGCATTGAGCTATGGTTTTGAAGTGAATGCTCCTTTTGAAATGATGACTTCTTTAAAGGTGTATAACGCTGCACTGCTCCCGAAACATTTGCGCTATAAACAATGGATTTCTCTTACGGAAGAATTAAATAATCATGAGGATAACCCGTTTTTTTATGAAGGAGAAGACAAGCTTGCGAATCAGTCAAGCATTGATCATCTTATGAAGCAGCTTGTTAAGGTTTCGGCCATTTCTATGCTGCGGAAGAAGATGATTGGCGGTATTCCTTTAATAGGCATGGCGATAGGGGCGGGAATCAATTATCAGATGACAAGGCAAATTACAGAATTTGCTCATCAATACTATCGTTACAGACTATTGCTTGAAAAAAAAGGATGACTGCCATGAGTTCAATGGAACATAAATTACAATCTCCTGCCAGTGTATCGTGTAAAATTATTACAGTTAGCGATACGAGGACCGCAGATACGGATAAAAGCGGCCAGCTTATTTCAAAGCTAATAAAAGAAGCTGGTCATGAAATCGCTCAATATGAAATCATTCCAGATGAAGAGGCATTAATCAAAAACGCTGTTAAAAGCGGATGTATGTCAGATCAAGTTGACGTCATTCTCATAAATGGCGGCACAGGGATCGCCAAAAGAGATGTAACAATTGAAGCTGTACAGAGCTTGCTTGAAAAGGAAATCCCAGGCTTTGGAGAGCTGTTCAGAATGCTCAGCTATCAAGAAGATATCGGTTCTTCAGCTATCCTCAGCAGGGCAGTTGCAGGGGTAGGGGATGATACTGTCATCTTTTCAATGCCAGGATCATCAGGTGCAGTAAGATTGGCAATGGAAAAATTAATCATTCCTGAACTTGGACATACAGTTAGGGAAGTCAGAAAAGACTTAATGGGTTGAATATTTATACGAGTTTAAAAAACATCACCGGTTCCGGTGATGTTTTTTTGGTCTATTCTAAAACATTGTTGCTTTGCGGCCGTATTAAGAGCGTTCAATCGTTATGAAATGTATAAATCTTTTGAATGCAGCAGCAAGAGCACAAAGCGCTGCTAACACATATGAGTCCCAATACAATCTTGGCTAACATACCCTTTTTTAGTGATGAACTCGCTCTGATACATCCTGATGAAGCCTAAACCAAAGCCATAGATCATTGATTATGGATGCATGTTCAGAAATTTCGGCATTAAGCTGACAAGATCTTGAAAAATTTTCTTCGTTATTCAATTCTTCTTGTTTTGCATTAATCAGTTCTTCAATTTTAGCGATTTGATCGGGAATGGAACCGCGGATTTTCTCCCATTGTATTAAAATCAATTCCTGTTCATCTGTATGGATCTTTTCCCACTTACCCTGGATGTCAGGAAGGCTGATTCCCAGCCGCTCACTAAAACGAAAATGTTTCATTCGAATTCCCCCGTACATATGATTTCCTTTATTCTACATGTCACGTGTATAAAACTCACGAATTTTTAATAAAAACTTTTGCGAAAACTATTGAAAAACAAAGAAGAAGTTGTTAAAGTGGTATTTATCAAATGAATAGTTATGTATTAAAATTAATATTTATACATCTGAGAGGGGAAATAATAAGATGAGTTTAAATAAAAAAGTAGTGTTGGCTTATTCTGGAGGATTAGATACTTCAGTAGCAATTAAATGGCTTCAGGATCAAGGATATGAAGTGATTGCATGCTGCCTGGATGTCGGTGAAGGAAAAGACCTCGCATTTGTTCAAAATAAAGCATTACAGGTTGGCGCAGCTAAATCATACGTGATTGACGCAAAAAAGGAATTTGCAGAAGAATATGCTCTGGTAGCTCTGCAATCACATGCATTATATGAAGGGAAATATCCATTAGTATCGGCATTGTCCCGCCCTTTAATTGCTAAAAAACTTGTGGAGGTTGCCGAACAGGAAGATGCAATTGCAGTTGCACATGGGTGTACGGGGAAAGGGAATGATCAGGTCCGTTTTGAAGTATCCATTAAAGCATTAAATCCTGATCTTGAAGTACTGGCGCCTGTCCGTGAATGGAGCTGGTCACGGGAGGAAGAAATTCAATATGCACAGGAAAACAATATCCCGATTCCGATCAATCTTGGAAGCCCATTTTCAATCGATCAAAACTTATGGGGAAGAAGCAATGAATGCGGAGTGCTTGAGGATCCATGGGCAGCTCCTCCTGAAGAAGCATATGATTTGACAAATTCTATTGAAAATACACCTGATGTGCCTGAAATGGTTGAAATTGAATTTGAACAGGGTGTTCCAGTTTCATTAAATGGCGTTTCTTATCCGCTTGCAGAGCTAATTCTTCACTTAAACACACTCGCTGGAAAGCATGGAGTGGGCAGAATCGATCATGTCGAGAATCGCCTCGTCGGAATTAAATCACGTGAGGTGTATGAATGCCCGGCAGCAATTACGCTGCTTAAAGCACATAAGGAATTAGAAGATCTGACACTTGTAAAAGAAGTCGCACACTTTAAACCTGTGATTGAAATGAAGCTTACAGAGCTCATCTATAATGGCTTATGGTTTTCACCGCTGAAGCAAGCTCTTCTAGGATTCCTGAAGGAGACACAAACACATGTGACAGGTACCGTTCGTGTAAAACTTTTTAAAGGTCATGCGATAGTTGAAGGAAGAAAGTCAGCATACTCTCTATATGATGAAAAGCTTGCAACATATACGAATGAAGACTCTTTTGACCATCAGGCAGCAGTTGGATTCATTTCACTTTATGGTCTGCCTACAAAAGTCAGCAGCATGGTACAAGGCAAGAAGAAGGTGAACATATGAAAAAACTGTGGGGTGGCCGCTTTCAAAAAACGCCTGAAAAATGGGTAGATGAATTTGGAGCATCCATTTCATTTGATAAAGAGCTTGTACTGGAAGATATTCAAGGAAGCCTGGCACATGTGAGCATGCTCGGGCAGTGCGGAATAATTGAACCGATTGAAGCCCAGCAAATTAAGGAAGGCCTGCAAACTTTAAAAGAAAAAGCAGAAAACGATGATCTCGTCTTTTCTGTAGATTATGAAGATATTCATTTAAATCTGGAAAAGCTGCTTATTGATGAAATCGGCCCAGTCGGAGGGAAGCTGCATACAGCCAGAAGCAGAAATGACCAGGTTGCTGCGGATATGCACCTATATTTAAGAAATCACGTTAATGAAATCAGCCAGCTGATTTCGGCTTTTCAGCTG
This sequence comes from Bacillus sp. PAMC26568, assembly GCF_014235785.1. GTDB lineage: Bacteria > Bacillota > Bacilli > Bacillales > Bacillaceae > Bacillus_P. The sequence continues at coordinate 1,086,764 of NZ_CP060137.1, forward strand.
ACGCTTATAAATAAAGCAAAAGATAATGTTGAAACGATCTTGCCGGGATATACCCATCTTCAGCGGGCACAGCCGATTTCATTTGCTCATCACCTGTTAGCATATTTCTGGATGCTTGAACGCGATAAACAGCGGTTTGAGGAATCGTTGAAGCGTGTGAACATTTCCCCGCTTGGCTGCGGGGCACTCGCAGGTACAACGTTTCCAATTGATCGTCACTTAACCGCAGAACTGCTTGAATTTGAAGGAATATATGAAAATAGCCTTGATGGAGTAAGCGATCGTGATTTTATCGTTGAATTTTTAAGCAACAGCTCCCTCCTGATGATGCACCTTTCACGGTTTTGCGAAGAATTGATTTTGTGGTGCAGTCAGGAATTTCAGTTTGTAGAGCTTGATGATACTTACGCTACGGGGAGCTCGATGATGCCGCAGAAGAAAAACCCTGATATGGCAGAATTAATTCGCGGAAAAACTGGACGTGTTTACGGAAACTTGTTTTCATTGCTGACTACATTAAAAGGCTTGCCTCTCGCCTATAACAAAGATATGCAGGAGGACAAGGAAGGCATGTTCGATACGGTCCGCACGGTAGAAGGCAGCCTGCAAATATTCATCGGGATGATTGAAACATTGAAAGTAAATGAAGACAACATGAAGAAAGCGACAACAGAGGATTTTTCAAATGCAACTGAACTGGCTGATTATCTTGCCAAAAAAGGCATGCCATTCAGAGAAGCACATGAAGTTGTTGGAAAACTAGTGTTTACTTGCATTCAAAAAGATATTTACTTGAAAGATCTTTCATTAGCAGAATATCAGGCAGCTTCTTCTTTATTCACTTCAGATTTGTTTGAGGCAATCGATCCGTATACAGCTGTTGCAAAAAGAATCAGCGACGGCGGTACTGGTTTTACGAAAGTAAAAGAAGCAATTGAAAAGGCAGAAAAAACGCTGATCAAAAATATACAGGTTTTACCATCGTAAACATCCTCTTTTTCACAAATGATAGTGTAGAGTACAACACTATAATGAGGAGCTGATCTCGTTGGCAAAAGAAAAGGATCCTAAAAATCATTCAGCTTATTATGATTATGAAGGAGAAAATGAAACATCTCAGCAAATTACGGACGCTTATTCTAGCGGGGTAGTTGAACAGCAATACGAGCAAAATTTCCTGCAGGAGAATTTGCAGTCTATAAAAGAAGAGCAAGAGTAGGATTGGATTTTATCCAAATAAATAATAGTAAGAGAAGAAGTCATCGTTATGGTGACTTTTTTCTTATTTTTCCAATATTAAATACAGCATACAAAAGAAAGAGCATTGCAAAATGGTCATCACTATTGGGAGCGTAGCCGTTAATGAACTTGCTGTTATAAAAGGATTCAGCTGCTGAAAATAAAATGCACTAAAAGAGCCAAGACAAACGGTAATAAAGAATCCAAACAGATTGCCGGCATATAGACCAAAGAAACTACGCTTCGGTGTAATAGCATATCTCGCCATATCCGCTGATGCACTGACGTCTGAAATGTACTGTACAAACACAAGGCTTGAATATAGTGCCATTGTCAAAAATGCAGAATCTGAGTCTTGAGGCATATCAATTGATGATAGCTTTGCCGTGTTTGTAGTAAAATACAGGTAATAATAAATTCCTGTCCTATTAACAACTAAGCTGAGCCAAGAATATTGTAAGATTGTTTTCACTTCAATACAATGAAAAGATAGAAATGACAAAACCCCGGTGTTCCGAGGAGGATTATAAGTTGAGACATGCCATCATAACAGCTGGTTCAAAAGGTTTAGGAAGAAAAGTAACAGAGCTGTTTCTGGAAAAAGGCTACTCTGTCACTATTAATTACCGCAGTGATGAATCTGCTGTTTTGCAGCTAAAGAAACAATTTGCACATTTAGAAAATCGCATGCTATTTATAAAAGGTGATGTAACGAAAAAAGAAGACTTAATCGTTTTAGTTGAAGAAAGCTATAATAAATTTGGCCGTATTGATTGTTTAATCAATAACGCTGGGCCGTACATATTTGAAAGAAAAAAACTTGCAGATTATCTTGATGAAGAATGGCATGAGATGATAGAAGGCAATTTGAGTGCTGTTTTTCATCTGCTGAAAAAAGTTATTCCTATCATGCGCGAACAAAAGTATGGGCGTATTATCACTTATGGTTTTCAGGGAGCAGATTCATCATCGGGCTGGCTCCATCGTTCTGCGTTCAGTGCAGCAAAAACGGGCCTTGCTTCTCTGACAAAAACAATTGCTATCGAGGAAGCAGAGCACGGCATCACAGCAAACATGGTTTGCCCTGGCAATATTATAGGGGATATGAAAGAGGCCTCAATTTCAAAGGCAAGAGAAATTCCTGATCCGGACACTCCAATAGGGAGATCTGGAACAGGAGAAGATATTGGTCGGCTAATAGCGTTCTTATGTGAAGAAAATTCAGATATGATTACTGGCGCAATTATTGAAGCAACAGGTGCTGTAAATGTGCTGAATCGCCGTCCTGTATGAGATCTGTTTTTGATGCTTTACAGAGTGTTGTATCCTTGGATTCTGATTTGGGGGAATATAGCCTTTTTAATGATTTGAAACACATATTTCCTAGAATACATTTCCAATTTAAACTTGTTTTCATATGATGAATTAAGGAAATACTTTAAATAGAAACGGAACGAATTGGAAAAGCATACAGGAGGAACGGCAATGAAAATCGGCATACCTAGAGAAATTAAAAATAATGAGAACCGTGTAGCTATGACACCTGCTGGAGTGATTCCCCTCATCCTGGCTGGACATGAGGTATTTATTGAACAAAATGCCGGGGAAGGATCGGGGTTTCCTGATCATCAATATGCTGAAGCTGGAGCGCATATTGTGGCTACACCAGAAGAGGCGTGGTCGATGGAAATGGTCATGAAGGTAAAGGAGCCGCTACCATCTGAGTACCAATATTTTCGCGAAGGCTTAATTCTATTCACGTACTTGCACCTTGCTGCTGAATCAGAGCTTACACGTGCGCTGATTGACCGGAAAGTAGTCGGCATTGCATATGAAACCGTTCAGCTTCCAAATCGGTCGCTTCCTCTGTTAACACCAATGAGTGAGGTAGCAGGAAGAATGGCTTCCCAAATTGGCGCGCAATTTTTAGAAAAGCCAAAAGGCGGAATGGGGATTTTATTATCCGGTGTTCCTGGAGTAAAGCGCGGGAAAGTAGCGATCATTGGCGGTGGTGTAGCAGGGACAAACGCTGCGAAAATTGCAGTTGGCCTCGGTGCGGATGTAACGATGCTTGATGTGAATCCAGATCGATTACGGCAATTGGATGACATTTTTGGCAAAGAAATTACGACTCTGATGTCTAATCCATACAACATTGCCTATTCAGTAAGCCAATCAGACCTTGTCATTGGCGCTGTCTTAATTCCGGGTGCCCGAGCTCCGAAACTTGTAACTGAAGAAATGGTGAGAAGTATGACAGCAGGTTCAGTCATTGTTGATATTGCAATTGATCAAGGCGGAATTTTTGCAACAACTGACCGAATTACAACACATGATAATCCGACTTATGAAAAACACGGTGTCCTGCATTATGCGGTTGCAAACATGCCTGGTGCTGTACCGAGAACGTCAACGATTGCTCTTACGAATGTGACCGTTCCATATGCTGTTCAAATAGCAAATAAAGGCTATAAAAAAGCTTGTCTAGATAATGACTCGCTTTTAAAAGGCATTAACACATTAAATGGCTTTGTTACTTATGAAGCGGTTGCAGAATCTCATGGATTAACCTATTCTGATGCCAAATCATTGCTAGCGAGTAATTAGAAGCGGCATCTTAGCGGATGTTCCTTTTTTTTTTGCAGAGAAAAGAAAGTATAAATTTCTGCGAATTGATTCCTATCTGTCTGCCGGAGCTGAATGGGCGCCTGCGCTTTTCTCATCGTATAGGAAATTATAAAAGTCATTATGTTGTGGGATCTTCGTCAAGCTTCGGCGCCTAGCTTACTGTGAAAAAGACAATTGCTCAGGAGAAGGCAAAAAGCGCCCTCTCCGGTTAAATGACACTTGATTCTCAGGTGCGTCAATTAACCCTAGTCAATTCCTATTTTCTTCGCGAGCTGACCAAGGCGCCTGCGCATTTGTTCTGTTAAAGCTTAATTAATGACATCAATCCTCATTTTTAGTACGATAAAACTATCATAAAAAATGGGAGTGAGAAAATGAAAGTTTCATACCACGGACATTCAGTAGTCAAAATTCAAACAAAAAAGCATTCGATCGTCATCGACCCATTCATTAATGGCAATGGACAAACAGACTTGAAGGTAGAAGATTTAAAAGTTGATGTAATTTTGCTTACTCACGGCCACAATGACCACGTGGGAGACACCATTCAGCTTGCAAAACAAAACGATGCTCTAGTTGTTGCGCCTTTTGAACTGGCTACCTATTTAGGATGGAAAGGGTTAAACGTTCATCCGATGCATATTGGCGGATCCCATAAATTCGATTTTGGAACGGTTAAATTTACTCAGGCATTTCATGGCTCAAGTTATGAGGAAGAGGATCAAAAGATCGTATATACAGGCATGCCAGCCGGAATTCTTTTCAAAAATGAAGGGAAAACCGTTTACCATGCAGGTGATACAGCACTCTATTCAGACATGAAACTGCTTGGCGAATTTGAAGATATAGATTTGGCTTTCTTGCCGATTGGCGATAATTTTACAATGGGACCGGAAGATGCTGCAATTGCGGCAAAATGGATACAAGCAAAAACGGTTGTTCCAATGCATTACAATACGTATCCTGTCATTGAACAGGATCCAAATGAATTTGTCCGGCTGCTCTCCGAAAATACTGGAAAAGTGATGGAAGCAGGAGAATCTATTAAACTATAATTGTGCTGGCGAGGGGAGGTTTCCCTCGTTTTTTTAATGATAGTCATTTTTCTTTGACCAAGTGTTAAACTGATAAAACCGCTATTTAGACTGATAAAAGTCCGGTTTAAACTGATAAAACTGCCGTTTATACTGATAAAAGACGAATTTACGGCTTGACCCCCTATTTTTTAGACACAAACTTTGTTTTTTTCTTTCTATCTTAGTTTTTCATTTTTTTGTTTCACATCTTCAGTTTGAACACATGCTGATGATGTGAAATCCTGTTTTATAAGCTTACTGCCATATCTTTTGGATACCCACTATCTTTATAAAGCTTATGAAACTTTTTTGGTGTCAGGTAGTTTAAGCTACCATGAAATCTTCGATTATTATAAAAGTCCATAAACTCATCGATCCTGTAATAGGCTTCCTCAAAACACTCAAACGTGTACCTCTTGTAACACTCTCGCTCAATGATACTGTGGAACGATTCAATATATGCGTTTAGATCAGGCGTCTTAGGTGGTATGCGTTCATGATAGACTTTATTCGTCTCACAGAACTTTCCGAACACCTCACTGACGAACTGAGGACCGTTGTCGCTTCTAATAATGATACTTGTTCCTTCTTCATCTTCAGGGATTATGACCTGGCGTCTGATTAATGCTTCTTGAACCATTCCTGTAATGGCTTTAGCCTTACATGTCGAGCCTTTATAATAGCCCGCTATACAACGGTCAAACACATCAATGGCACTGGCTAGAAAGAAGAATCGCCCACTATTTTCGATTGTTCCATATTTAATATCAACTTGCCATAACTGGTTAGGTTCAGTCACCACATGCTGTTTTGCCAGCCTTTTTGAGTAACGGGACTAAAATCTTCGTGGCAGTAATATATCTAACTTTCCGCATAGCCGATGAACCTTTTTAGGGTTAATAACCAGGTTGTGTTTTACGCGTAAATAATGAGTTAATTTCTTATATCCTTATATGCCTTCTTCTCCTTCAATGGCTTCCATTAGATACTCTTCAATCTGTTCATCTGGAACCATTTCATAAGACGTATTATACGAATATCCTGGAACAGGACGACCTACTTTTTCCGTCTTTTCTTCCTTATCCTTCTGATGATAATAATGCAAAGATCGCTGCACCCCCACAGCCTTTAAAACGGCTTTTACTGATAATCCTTCTTTTAACCATAGCTGAGCTTCTTTTAAGCGGACCTGTGTCGAAATCAGTTTTTTTTAAGAAGATTCTTTAACATCGCCACTTCCAGCTCTTTTTCACCAAGGAGTTTCATTGCCTGTTATATTTTTCCATTAATTCATCCTTAGATGGATGATCAGAAAGGGGGGTAACATCATCTTTTTCCATTGCTTCCTGGACCTCATCTTGGTAGATTTTCATCCAGCTTCTTAAAGTATCCGAAGAAATACCACCCTTCCTGGCAATAGAAGCTAAGTTCCCCGTTTCAAGTGCCATCCGAACGTATTTCTTTTTTACATCTTCAATAACATCTATCTTCTTTTTGGCCATATCCCTTTCCTCCCCATTTGATAACCTATATCCATTTTAAATCATATAGGTTTCGTGTCCAAATGAATAAGGGGGCCAAAAAGTTTAGACTGATAAAAGACGAATTTTCACTGATAAAATCGCTTTTTCAACTGATATCGGAAACCGACTGTTCAAACGTTCCTTGGCATTTACTAGATTAAACCGCAAATCTTCCAATATAACCAATCTTTCTGCATGTATGCACAGTTCCGTGCATAAAATGGATCAAGCTGTAAGAAGGAGTTGGTAGAAAGTGCGTATTCTTTATATTTTACTAGCGGGGGTTGCAGTATATTTTGCTGTCCCTCGTTTAGATTTTTCAAGCAGCAGCTCACTTGAAAGCCTATTTTCCCTCATTTGGCTCCTATTTGCGTTGCTCGTAATTGGCGGAAACCTGGTAGGGATCATCTATGCACCAAAAAAACGGATCACACGGCATGCTGCCCTGCAGAAAATAAGTGCAAAAACAAAGCAGCGTGCAGCGGCTCGTTGATATAAAGCGTTCACACCCGTATAATGAAATTGGAAGATAAGATGGCTGATGAAAAAAGGGTGAGAAGCTTGGCAACGAAGCATGAGCAAATACTGCAGCATATTGATACCCTCCCGATTGGAGAAAAAATATCCGTCAGGCAGATAGCAAAGGATATGAATGTGAGCGAGGGTACGGCATATCGCGCAATAAAAGAAGCAGAAAATAAAGGATATGTCAGTACAATAGAACGAGTTGGTACAATCCGGATCGAGAAAAAGAAAAAAGAGAACATTGAAAAACTTACGTACGCTGAGGTTGTTAACATTGTTGACGGACAAGTCCTTGGAGGACGGGCGGGACTTCATAAAACGCTGAATAAATTTGTAATAGGCGCCATGAAATTGGAAGCAATGATGCGTTATACAGGTGCAGGCAACCTGCTGATTGTCGGCAATCGAACGAATGCCCATCAGCTTGCGATTGAAGCGGGTGCTGCAGTTCTGATAACAGGCGGTTTTGATACCGATGAGCATGTGAAAAAAATCGCCGATCTAGCCGAACTTCCGATCATCTCAACAAGCTATGATACGTTCACTGTAGCAACGATGATAAACAGAGCCATATACGATCAGCTGATAAAAAAAGAAATTGTTCTTGTAGAGGATATTTTAACACCGGTTGATAAAACGGTCTGTCTGAAAACAACAGATCCTATTGAAGAATGGTATCAATACAATTTAAACACAGGACACGGACGTTTTCCAGTCATTGACCAAAACTTAAAGGTGCAGGGAATTGTTACATCAAAAGATGTGATGGGATATGATCGCAGAACGCTTACTGAAAAGATCATGACAAAAAATCCGATTACGGTAATCGGCAAAACATCTGTAGCATCTGCAGCTCAAATGATGGTATGGGAAGGGATTGAAGTATTGCCGGTAGTCGATCAAAACAATCGGCTTGAGGGCATGATCAGCCGTCAGGATGTTCTTCAGGCATTACAGATGATCCAAAGGCAGCCTCAAATTGGCGAAAAACTGGATGATATCGTGACAAATCAATTTGTTGTCATTGCTGAGGATACGAAGAAGTCAAATGTGTATCGGTTCCAAGTAAGTCCGCAGATGACCAATCATCTCGGAACCATTTCTTACGGCGTGTTTACTACCGTTGTGACGGAGGCCACAAATCGCTACTTGAGAACACAGAAGAAGGGCGAAATAGTTGTGGAAAACATAACGATTTATTTTATGAAACCTGTCCAAATGGATAGTCTGCTTGAGGTCCATCCTAAAATACTTGAAGTCGGGCGCAAGTTTGGAAAAATCGATGTTGAAGTATTCAACGATGGCGTTGTCGTTGGAAAAGCGATGATGATGGTTCAGCTTATTGAAAGAAGCTGAAGATATATTTTTAACGTAAAAAGGACGGTGCAAGCCGTCCTTTTTTGGCTGAATTATGATCGACTCAATAAAGAAAAATGCTGAGTTGTACTGGGCGGTTCCGGTGTTCGTTTTAGCCTTCCTTTGCTTCCTGAACGGCATAAGGCAGATAATGCTTATATGCTTTGTATCCTGCCCAGCTGCTGGCAATCCCAACGATCATAAAGATAATCCCAACGACCAATGATACAGTTGAATTGAATAAGAATAATTGATTCAATCCGAAGAAAAAGACGAAAATTCCAAGGGCAATACTTGATTTAGCTGAAAGCCATTGTTTTTCCATAGGCTTTCTCGTTCTGTAATATTTCACTTTATAAAAGAGATAAAAAGAAAATGCAAAGATAATCAGAATTACGAATACAGGCATTAAGTAAAACCTCCATATTAAACTTACAACCTCTATTTTAATCATTCTTACACCGAATTGCCATAACCAAAGATATTATTCGCTTTTCTGCATAAAGTGTTTGTGTTTTAATTAGTCTATAAGAGCAAGGAACGTAAAGGAGAATACATATGAAAAGTGAAATATTGTCAGTCATTAAAGAATATCAAACGATCATTATTCATCGCCACGTACGTCCGGATCCGGATGCATATGGATCCCAGTGCGGACTCGCTGAGATTTTAAAAGCATCATTTCCTCATAAAAGAATTTTAACGGCCGGATCAGGTGAGCCTACTCTCGAATTTTTGTATAAAATGGATCTCGTTCAAGATCAGGATTTTGAGGGTGCATTAGTTATTGTATGTGACACAGCAAATCAAGAGCGAATTTGCGATCAGCGTTATCATTCAGGAGCAAAGCTGATTAAAATCGATCATCATCCAAACGAAGACCCGTATGGGGATCTTCTGTGGGTTGATACAAAAGCTAGCTCCGTTAGTGAAATGATTTATGAGTTTTATCTTTCTGGAAAAGAAGATGGACTTGTTTTGCCAGATAAAGCTGCTCAATTGATTTATGCTGGTATTGTAGGAGATACTGGGCGTTTCCTTTTTCCAAGCACGACGAAAAAAACGCTGAGATATGCAAGTGAGCTTGTGGAATACAATTTTGCATTCACAGAAATTTATGATGAACTATACAAAACAAAGATAAATGCAGCTAAACTGAGCGGTTACGTTCTGCAAAACTTTAAGCTTTCTTCGTCTGGTGCAGCATCAATGATCCTGACAAAGGAAACTCTTGAAAAATTTGATGTAAGTGCATCTGAGGCTTCACAATTGGTTGGTATGCTGGGAAATATAGAAGGACTTCTGGCATGGGTCTTCTTTGTAGAGGAAACGGATCAAATTAGAGTGCGCTTAAGATCTAAAGGACCGATCATCAATGAACTAGCTAAGAAATACCGCGGCGGAGGTCACCCGCTTGCTTCAGGAGCATCCATTTACAACTGGGAAGAAGCTGAGCAGGTGCTTGCAGATCTTGAAAAGGTGTGTCAATCAAACTAGATTTTTTCAGGAATGAACCAATATCCGAATTCGGTTGAATCTTCATGAAAGGTTAATCCTTGGGCAAGCAGCTCTTTCTTTATTAAAGATGCAAGCTGGTGAGATTCTGCATAAGCTGAATATCCATTCTTGATTCGTTCTACTTTTTCACGGGCAATCTTTTTATGATTTAAAACATACATCACATTCCCTCCTTCTTTTATAATGATAATCGGTCCTGATACTATTACCATTTTACCCGAAAGATGTGAGGGAGTGCGATTTAATTGTTAGAAATTTCAAAAAATAATTCAATTTATTTAGGTATTAATCCTTCCTGCCGGTAAAATAGGTTCATAAGACCTAGGTTTCACTTTGCGAATGATACTTTGAGTTCAATGAAAAGAGTCGTATATATGAACATTTCCTCAATTTCCACTTTATACTGTTTATCATCAATTTTATATATTTTATTTTCAATTGCTTTTTTCAGCAGCTTCCGGCTTTTATATACACTCTCCAGATCCTTTGCAATGACATCTGAAATATCCTCTTTTACATGATCTTGAATCATATAGGTATTTAAGGATGTAAATTGGTATCGTTCTCCATTCAATAGTGTCACATGTATGCTTTGAACTCTCAGTTTTTCCTGATTGATTTTATTTAAAGCAGTTATTTCTTCTTTATAGATTTTGTTTGTTTTTTTTAATTCCTCAATGGAATACGCCTGATCTTCAATTTCCGTTACCAGATCTTCCTGCCATTCCCCAAATGTATAGAGAAAGATACACCAGCTGATAATGGCGCCAAGAACCATGCCTGCGAAAAGCCTTTGCCAGGATGGTTTTTTATATAAAGGCGGAATTCTCATTGCGGCTGCTCCTGTGTCAGCCATGAAATGAGAAGCCAGCCTGTCTGTGCTCCTCCCATTGCTGATATAATGAGAAGGACCTGTTTGATGACATCTCTGGTTTCTCCTTCAAAAAAGCCTCTCTCAAAGCTGTAAAACGCATCGAATGTACCGCCGATCGCAGCAACGAGGGCCCAGATTTTCAATCTGTTTGCTAGACTGTAAATGGTTGACAGCGGGGGCTCTCCGGCTAGGTATGCTCCTAATCCTCCAATGATTGAACCTCCTAATATGACCCCGAGCGCAATGAAATAGCTGTTAATAAATGCTGGTATAAAGGCTTCTTTTACCTCCATTTTCATCATCCCCTTATTATTATGTATATGGACGAACAGTAGGAAGTATGTGACAAGTTAGCTCCAATTTGTGTCACTTTTCATTCAGGAATATAATAAAAAGAAGAGATTGCCGGAAAGGATGGGAACATAGATTGCCATTTGTTCACCTTCAAGTTCAAAGTGCATATAGTCTGTTAAACAGCTCAGCACGATTGGACAAACTTATCGAGAAAGCAAAATCATTTAACAGCAGTGCCCTGGCGATTACAGACTTGCATACGATGTACGGGGCAATTGCTTTTTATAAACAATGCAAAAAGCACGGTATTAAGCCAATTATCGGACTTACTGCTTCTGTCATCCTGGAAGAGATGGATGATGGATTTCCTTTAGTTCTGCTCGCCAAGAATAACGATGGCTATCGAAATCTTTTGAAAATCAGCAGTGTGCTCCAGACAAATTCCCCGCAAGGAATAAAAAGCCGATGGCTGAAATCTTATAATAAAGGCATACTTGCATTTACGCCTGGAAGAACAGGACTCATAGAAAAGCACTTACAGGAAGGGAACACGGAGGAAGCCAGCATCATTGTGAATGCATATCGATCCCTTTTTAATGCCGGTGACTTTTATTTATCGGTTCAAAAGCATTCCCTTCAAAGAGACTTGAAAAATCATGAAGAAATAATTGCATTAGGTCATCAGACTGGACTGCCGATTGTTGCAGCAAATGACGTTCATTATGTTGAGAAAGAGGATGCATTTGCACATAACTGCTTGCTTTCAATTAAACACGGATCAAAAATGGAAGATGACAGTGACTATTCATTGCCGTCAAATCAGTACTACTTAAAATCACCTGCTGAAATGGCGGAGCTTTTTGAAGATTGTCCTGATGCTTTGGAGAATACTCTTACGATAGCAGGTCAGTGCAATGTGGAGCTTGAACTTGGAAAAACTCAGCTGCCAGCGTATCCTGCACCATCAGGGCAATCGGCTGATGAATATTTGGAAAGGCTTTGTCTGCAAGGTCTGAAGCAACGGTTTCCTGAACCGAAAGATACATATTATAAAAGACTTGAATATGAACTTGATGTAATCAAACAAATGAAGTTCAGTGATTATTTCCTAATTGTGTGGGATTTCATGAAATATGCCCACGATCATCAAATATTAACAGGTCCTGGAAGGGGTTCTGCAGCAGGATCATTAGTTGCATATGTGTTAAAAATCACAGATGTAGATCCAATTGAACATCATCTTTTATTTGAACGGTTTTTAAATCCGGAACGCATCAATATGCCAGATATTGATATTGATTTCCCAGATGTGAAACGAGATGAAATCATTGCCTATGTTGCAGAAAAGTACGGATCCATGCATGTTGCCCAAATTGTTACGTTCGGGACACTTGCAGCAAAAGCATCATTGCGTGATGTCGGCAGAGTCATGGGGGCTTCAACAAAAGAAGCAGACGTGCTGGCGAAGCTGATTCCTTCTAAGCCTGGCACTACATTAAAACAGGCTTTATCAGAGTCCAAAGCACTGCAGAACCTGATATCAGATTCAGAACTTTATAAGAAAATTTATGAAACGGCTGTAAAACTTGAAGGATTGCCGCGGCACACGTCCACCCATGCTGCTGGTGTTGTGTTCAGCAGTGAACCTCTGACTGACATTATTCCAATTCAGGAGGGCCATAATGGCATTTATTTAACTCAATTTTCTATGGATTACCTTGAGGACCTTGGCTTATTGAAAATGGACTTTCTTGGTCTTAGAAATTTAACGCTGATTGAAAAAATAACCGGTCTTATCGAACGGAATGAGAAAAAGAAAATCAACTTTGATCACATCTCCTATAAAGATGAAAAAACATTTGAATTGCTCGGACAAGGGGACACAACCGGTGTCTTCCAGCTGGAGTCTGAGGGGATGAGAAGTGTTCTTAGAAGGCTGAAGCCGACAGATCTTGAAGATATTGTCGCAGTGAATGCTCTTTTTCGTCCAGGACCTATGGAAAATATACCTGTATATATCAATCGGAAACACCATAAAGAAAAGGTTGAATATCCACACCCAGCACTTGAGCCAATTTTAAAATCAACAAACGGCGTCATCGTCTATCAGGAACAGATTATGGAGATCGCTTCAAAAATGGCCGGGTTCTCTTTAGGTGAAGCCGATTTATTAAGGAGAGCCGTTGGGAAGAAAATAAAAGAAATGCTTGATAAGGAAAGAGAACATTTCGTATCAGGATGTATAGATAACGGCTACGATCAGGTCTCTGCTAATCAGATTTATGATTTAATTGTAAAGTTTGCCAATTATGGTTTCAATCGGAGCCATGCGGTTGCCTATAGCATGATTTCTTTTCAGCTTGCTTATTTAAAAGCCCATTATCCCGTATATTTTATGGCTGCCCTCTTAACTAGCGTGATCGGCAATGATGAAAAAGTTGCTCAGTATATAAGAGAATCCAAGCAATTGGGCGCGGTCATTTTACCGCCTTCAATTAACCGAAGCGAATACCCGTTTACAGTAGAAAAAGGCAGCATCCGGTTCAGTCTGAATGCGATTAAGAACGTGGGGACAAATGCAGTTAAAGAGATTTATAAAGCAAGACAAAAGAGACAATTCGCAGATCTTTTTGACTTTTGTGTAAGAGTATCAACGAAAATTGTCAACCGCAGAGTGATGGAATCACTAATTTTTTCAGGTGCAATGGATGAATTCAAAATAGAGCGATCAACACTGCTTGCAAGCCTTGATTTAGCCATGGAGCATGCATCACTGTTAACCGCAGATGATGAAAATCAATATGATTTATTTTTAGAAGAGGAAGAATTCAACATCAAGCCGAAGTATATAGAAGCCGAACCATTTAAAATTGAGGAAAAGCTCAAGTTTGAAAAAGAAGCGCTCGGATTTTACTTTTCAAGTCATCCAGCGTCAGCATATTCGTTCTTATTCAATCGATTTCAGCTTTCTAAAATCAGTGATGCACAAACAATGCTTCAGAAGAAGGTTAAAGTAGGCGTATTTATAACAGCCATACGTACCATTCGGACGAAAAAAGGAGAGGTTATGGCTTTTCTTGCTTTAAGTGATGAAAGCGGGGAACTTGAGGCAGTTGCTTTTCCGGCTGTATATACTAAGGCACGTGAATTCTTATCTCAAGGTCAAGTGGTTATATTAAATGGCAAGGTGGAGAAGCGCAATGATCGCATTCAGCTGATTGTTTCTGATGCAGAAACAATAGAAAATCTAGAGAAACAAGCAAAAGCCTCGACTCTCTTTCTTAAAATTGAAGAGTCCCACCTTGCACAAGGAAAGCTGCAAATTGTGCAGGAGACTCTTAAACAGCACAGGGGCAGTTCACCTGTTTTTCTTTATTATGAGAAGGACAAAAAAACGGTGCAATTGCCAAGAGACTATTTTGTGAAGGCAAATGAAGAGTGTTTATCGAAGCTGAAAGGCCTGCTGGGCGAGCGGAATGTTGCAGTGAAAGATTAGTTTTTGGACAACAGTGCTTTGAGTTTTATAAAATACAAGACTTTACAATAAACAAAATTATGTTATGATTTATTATTGGCTGGAGTGGTCAGACCACTCAGATATGACCCTAAGGAGTGAGAAGATGTCATTGCGCGAAGAAGCATTACATATGCATCTAATTCATAAAGGAAAGCTGGAATCAAAATCAAAAGTACCAGTCAGAAATGCTAAAGACTTAAGCTTAGCTTATTCTCCGGGGGTCGCTGAACCTTGTAAGGCTATTTATGACGACAAAAATAAAGTGTACGATTATACGATGAAGGGCAACATGGTTGCTGTAGTCTCTGACGGAACTGCTGTGCTCGGTCTTGGGAATATAGGACCAGAAGCAGCACTCCCTGTAATGGAAGGGAAAGCCGTTTTATTTAAAAGCTTTGCAGGAGTCGATGCATTTCCAATCTGTTTGAATACAACAGATGTGGATAAGATTGTAGAAACGGTAAAATTGCTTGAACCTACATTCGGAGGAATTAACCTTGAGGATATTGCAGCCCCAAATTGCTTTGTCATAGAAGAAAGATTGAAGAAGGAAACGAACATTCCTGTTTTTCACGATGACCAGCACGGGACAGCTATTGTTACTGTTGCAGGATTGGTGAATGCGCTGAAGCTTACAGGCAAACAAATGTCGAATATCAAAGTTGTGGCAAATGGTGCCGGTGCAGCGGGAATTGCGATCATCAAGCTGTTATATCGCTACGGAGTGCGCGATATCATTATGTGTGATTCTAAAGGTGCAATCTTTGAAGGCCGTGCTTTTGGAATGAATAATGTGAAAGCGGAAGTTGCTAAATATACAAATCGTGATCGTGCAGAAGGCACTTTAGCAGATGTGATTAAGGATGCGGATGTATTTATTGGTGTTTCTGTTGAGGGATCCTTAACAAAAGAAATGATCGTCACCATGAAGCAAGATCCAATTATCTTTGCAATGGCAAATCCTAACCCTGAAATTATGCCAAGTGAGGCGAAGGAAGCAGGAGCCATGGTTATTGGAACTGGCCGTTCGGATTTTCCAAACCAAGTGAACAATGTTCTTGCTTTTCCAGGTATTTTCCGCGGAGCATTGGATGTTCGTGCGACTCATATTAATGAGCAAATGAAAATTGCCGCTGTTGAAGCAATTGCATCTTTAATTTCATCTGAGGAACTAACGGCTGATTATGTTATTCCAGCTCCATTTGATGCACGTGTTGCTCCTGCTGTTGCAGCAGCAGTAGCAAAAGCTGCTATGGAAACGGGTGTAGCCAGACTTAAGGTCGATCCAAATGAAATAGCTGAAAAAACAAGACAGTTAGCGATCATTGACCAAAAGTGAGTGGTGTATTGTGACAACACCAAAGTCGAAGGTATATATTGAGATACTTCGTCAAATCAGATCCATTATTCAAGAAGACGGTCTAGGCCCTGGAGATAAAATACCGTCTGAGCGTGAGCTTGCAGAACGCCTGAACGCAGGACGATCTTCAGTCAGAGAAGCTCTCCGCGCGCTCGAACTGCTGGGCATCATTGAAACAAGGCGCGGGGAAGGCACGTATATAAAGGATTTCCGTGATCATGATCTTGTTGAAATATTGGGAACGTTTATTTTACAGGACAAAAAAGCAATAGAAGGCCTTGTTGAAATGAATGTTTTATTAGAAAGAAATGCTCTAAACCTATTGCTTGAAAAAGATTGTGAACTAGAATTAAAAAGTCTGCTGGGAGAAATTCAGCATAACGGTCTTAGTCATCAAGAGGTGATAACCAGACTATTAAAGTTTGCAGACAACTACCTTTTATTCAGAATATGGGTAGTCTTAAATGAATATTTGAAAGTGATTGAACCGAATCAGCCGGTTTTTGAAACAGCTGTTTATGAAAAAATCATTCAAGGATTGCTGTCTAAAGATGAAAAACTGGTTTTCGACTCCTATCACAATCTTAAAAATAAGGCTCTTTTCTAAAAGCTCTAATCGTAAAGTTTGTTGCTTTTAGAAAAAAATGTTTACTGCTATGTGATTGCAGCGGAAGGCACTTGACTCCTGCGGGAAATAGAGCGCAATGGAAGACCCCACAGGCATAGCCGAGGAGGCTCCCATCCCTCACAGTGAAAGCAAGTGCCTGCAGTGGAAATCCACGGTTACGATTTATATCCAAAAACAACAATCAATGAGAAAACAACCTTTCTAAAACATTGTTGTGGATAAGTCATCTATAGTAATAAATAAAGAAAATGTCGAATAGGACATGACACCTTTTTACAAAAAGATTGAAGGTGTTTCGTTAAAGTAGATAAATATTGAAATTTTTAAAAGATAGAATATTTATCTTGTATCGTTGTCCAGCGAAACTGCCTTATTGGGGCTACCGCTGGTCGGGAGAGAACGAATCATTTTCATAGAAAAGGAGGCAGCGTTTTGTTAAAGGATTTATTTTCGAAAAAGAAGAAATATGCATCCATTCCTTCTGAGCAGGCAAAGCACGACGTGCCTGAAGGAATTATGACAAAGTGTCCTAGCTGTAAAAAGATTATGTACTCGAAAGAACTGAATAAAAATTTACGAGTGTGCATGAACTGCGGTCATCATCACACTATGAATGCAAGAGAAAGAATTAAAAGTTTATTTGATGAGCATACTTTTACAGAGTTTGATAAAGAAATGGTTTCAGAAAATCCATTGAATTTTCCAGGTTATATGGAAAAGGTTGAAAAAGACCGCAAGAAAACAAACTTGAATGAAGCAGTTGTTACTGGAGAAGGAACCATTAACGGCAATAAAACCATTGTTGCTATTATGGATGCGAGCTTCAGAATGGGCAGCATGGGATCTGTCGTTGGCGAAAAGATTACTAGAGCGATTGAGCGTGCAAACGATCGGGAACTGCCTTTTATCATTTTTACTGCATCTGGCGGGGCAAGAATGCAAGAAGGTGTTCTCAGCTTAATGCAAATGGCCAAAACGAGCTCTGCACTTAAAATTTTCAGTGATAATGGAGGTCTTATCATTTCTGTTATGACCAATCCAACGACTGGCGGAGTTTCAGCCAGTTTTGCATCACTGGGAGACTATAATTTTGCAGAGCCGAAAGCACTGATTGGTTTTGCAGGAAGAAGAATCATTGAGCAGACCATCAGAGAGGATCTGCCTGAGGACTTTCAAACGGCAGAATTTTTAATGAAACACGGACAGCTTGATGCCGTTATTAATCGATTGGATATGAAGGACACTCTTTCAAACATCCTCGAACTTCATACGTCAGGCGGTGGGCCTTCATGGTAGGAGAATTAGAGTTTGAAAAACCAGTCACAGAGCTAAGAAAGAAAATAAGTGAGCTTAAAGAGTTTACTGAAAATACGGATGTTGATCTTTCAGCTGAGATTGAAAAGCTGGAAGGCCGGCTTGAAAAGCTTGAAAGAGACATCTATTCCAATATTCAGCCATGGGACCGTGTTCAAATAGCAAGACATCCGAATCGTCCTACTACAACTGATTATATAGAAAAGCTGTTCACAAACTTTTTTGAGTGTCATGGCGACCGCTATTATGGCGACGATGAAGCTATTGTCGGCGGAATTGCAAAATTTGATGGTCTGCCTGTCACGGTAATTGGCCATCAGCGCGGCAAGGATACTAAAGAAAATATACGCCGCAATTTTGGAATGCCACATCCGGAAGGCTACCGCAAAGCCTTGCGATTGATGCATCAGGCCGATAAATTCAATCGTCCGATTATCTGCTTTATTGATACTAAAGGTGCATATCCGGGCAAAGCTGCAGAAGAACGCGGGCAGAGTGAAGCAATCGCTAAAAATTTGTTTGAAATGGCGGGTTTATCTGTTCCTGTCATCTGCATTGTCATCGGAGAAGGCGGAAGCGGCGGAGCACTTGCACTTGGTGTAGGCAATCATATTCATATGCTTGAGAATTCAACCTACTCTGTTATTTCTCCTGAAGGAGCAGCTGCACTTTTATGGAAGGATGCAGGGCTTGCCAAAAAAGCTGCAGAAACAATGAAAATTACAGCACCTGATTTAAAGAATCTTGGAGTTATTGATGACATTATTCCTGAAGTAAAAGGCGGCGCTCACCGAAATGTCGCTGAACAGGCGAAGAATATTGACAAAGTCATTCACTCTTCACTGAAAGAATTATTGAAATTGGATGGACCTGCATTAATCCAGCATCGTTATGAAAAGTACAAAAGAATCGGCCAAGTTTCGTTTGCGGACGAAATACTTGGGGTAAAATAGATTAACGTGTAGCCTTCATTAAAGGCAGCACGTTTCTTTTTTTAAAGAATTAGACTTATGCACGTCTAAGATTGGGATTTCATGCTCTTTTATAATAAAATCACTAAAAGGTTTTTGCTTAATAAACAATTTAATCTACTAAATAAAAGTTTGAAATAGTAATACATGGAAAATATATGCCGATATTCATATAAGATTATTCGACAAGTCTAAAAGGAAGCGTTTACTTGATTTAATTTTCAAAGATTCGCTGAAAACCGCTCAAAACATGAGGATTTATTGTATAATGAGGAAGGTTTAAATGTAACGTGAAAATTCGACATTTGTCGTTTCTTGTCTATTGTGTTGCCCATTTCTTCATGTTATTTTAATATCACATACTACTTTGGGGTGAGAAAAATGAAAAAAATTGGCGTGTTAACTAGTGGAGGAGATTCGCCTGGTATGAACGCAGCCGTACGAGCTGTTGTACGAAAAGCGATCTATCATGATATAGAAGTGTTCGGAATTTATCACGGTTATTCTGGATTAATTGCTGGACATATTGAAAAGCTTGAACTTGGTTCTGTAGGAGATATTATCCACCGCGGGGGTACAAAGCTCTATACAGCACGCTGTCCCGAATTTAGAACTGTAGAGGGACAATTAAAAGGCATTGAGCAATTAAAGAAACATGGAATTGAAGGCTTAGTTGTCATCGGCGGCGATGGATCTTATATGGGAGCCAAAAAGCTGACAGAACATGGTTTTCCATGTGTAGGCGTTCCGGGAACCATTGATAATGATATTCCAGGCACTGATTTTACTATTGGATTTGATACAGCTTTAAATACGGTTATCGATGCGATCGATAAAATTCGAGATACAGCAACCTCACATGAACGTACATACGTGATTGAAGTTATGGGAAGACATGCAGGAGATCTTGCTTTATGGTCAGGACTTGCAGGAGGAGCAGAAACCATTCTGATTCCTGAAGTGGACTATGACATGGAAGATATACTTGCCCGTCTGAAGCACGGAACAGACCGCGGCAAAAAGCACAGTATCATTATTGTTGCAGAAGGAGTAGGCAGCGGAGTTGACTTCGGGAGAAAAATCGAAGAGGCTACAAGCCTTGAAACACGTGTTTCTGTTTTAGGACATATACAGCGCGGAGGATCACCGACAGCGTTTGATCGTGTATTAGCAAGCCGTCTAGGTGCTTATGCCGTAGAATTATTGCTTGAAGGCAAGGGCGGGCGTGCAGTAGGAATTCAAAGCAACAAATTAACGAACCATGATATCCTTGAGATTTTAGATACGAAACACACAGTTGATCAAAACATGTATCAGCTTTCTAAAGAATTATCAATCTAAATAAAATCAGTTTGGTATCGTTTTCACAACTATCTATAGGAGGAATAAATCGAATGAGAAAAACGAAAATAGTCTGTACGATCGGCCCTGCAAGTGAAAGTGTTGAAAAGCTCTCGCAATTAATGGAAGCGGGAATGAACGTTTCCCGTTTGAATTTCTCACACGGTGATTTTGAAGAGCACGGAGCACGAATCAAAAATATCCGTGAGGCATCAGGGAAATTAAAGAAAGATATCGCGATCCTTTTGGATACAAAAGGACCTGAAATCCGTACACATTCTATGCAGGATGGTGCAATTGAGCTTGTTGCAGGATCTGAAGTGATCGTTTCCATGACTGAGGTTTTAGGAACAGCCGATAAGTTCTCCATCTCGTACGAAGGATTAATCGATGATGTTCATGCAGGATCTATCATATTATTGGATGATGGACTGATCGGACTTGAAGTTCTTGAAATGAACAAAGAAGCGAAAGAAATCAGAACTAAGATATTAAATACAGGAACATTGAAAAATAAAAAAGGCGTTAACGTTCCGGGTGTGAGCGTAAAACTTCCAGGCATCACAGAGAAAGATGCAAAAGATATCATTTTTGGAATTGAACAGGGAGTAGACTTCATTGCTGCTTCATTTGTACGCCGTGCAGCAGATGTTCTTGAGATTCGTGAATTGCTTGAAAGACATGATGCAGGCCACATCCAAATCATTCCTAAAATCGAAAACCAGGAAGGCGTTGATAACATTAACGAAATCCTGGAAGTTTCAGATGGTTTAATGGTTGCACGCGGTGATTTAGGTGTTGAGATTCCTGCTGAAGAAGTGCCATTAGTTCAAAAAGATCTCATTAAAAAATGCAATGCTTTAGGCAAACCAGTTATCACTGCGACTCAAATGCTTGACAGCATGCAGCGCAACCCTCGTCCGACACGCGCTGAAGCAAGTGATGTTGCTAACGCGATCTTCGACGGTACTGATGCAATCATGCTTTCAGGTGAAACGGCTGCAGGTTCATATCCGGTAGAAGCAGTTCAAACAATGAATAATATTGCTTCACGGGCAGAACAAGCACTTGATTACAAACAAATTCTTGCGAAACGCAGTGAACAAGTTGACATGACAATTACAGATGCAATCGGACAATCGGTTGCGCATACAGGCCTTAACTTAAAGGCAGCTGCAATTGTAGCAACTACAGAAAGCGGCCATACAGCACGAATGATCTCAAAATATCGTCCAAAAGCTCCGATTGTGGCGGTTACTTCATGTGAGTCAGTTTCACGCAAGCTTGCTTTGGTGTGGGGTGTATACCCGCGCACGGGCGAACAAACAACATCAACAGATGAAATGCTTGAGGCAGCTGTACAAGAATCGCTGCAATCCGGCATTGTTAAACATGGTGATTTAGTTGTTATTACAGCTGGCGTGCCAATTGGCGAAACTGGCACTACAAACTTAATGAAAGTTCATGTTGTCGGCGATGTAATTGCTAAAGGCCAAGGAATCGGACGCAAATCCGCTTTCGGTAAAGTTGTAGTTGCCAGTTCAGCTGCAGATGCTGAAGCAAAAATGACGCAAGGAGCCATTTTAGTATCCCAGTCCACGGATAGAGATATGATTGCTGCTTTGGAAAAAGCATCCGCATTAATTACAGAAGAAGGCGGATTAACAAGCCATGCAGCTGTTGTTGGCTTAAGCCTTGGAATTCCAGTTATCGTTGGAGTAGAAAATGCAACTTCAATTTTTAAAGATGGCCAGGAAATCACAGTTGATGGTTCTCGCGGTGCGGTCTACCAGGGACACGCAAGCGTTCTTTAAAATAATACGAAAAGAGAAGGGCTTTTCCTTCTCTTTTTTGCATGGTTTAAATATACTCTTGATAAAAGGATAAATGAGGTGCAAAAGAATGCGTTATTTACTTCCGTTTTTAATCATCATACCTGCTTGTGAAATTGGCATTCTTCTTTTTTCAGGAAAAACGATTGGAATTATTCCTACAATTCTCCTGATCATTGCTACTGGTATAGCTGGAGCGTGGCTTGCGAAGAAGCAAGGACTTGAGGCGATACGAAAAGTACAGCAGGAAATGAGCTTTGGCAAGATTCCTGGAGAATCCATTTTAGATGGTCTCTGCATTCTCGTTGGCGGATTACTTTTATTGACACCTGGTTTTGTAACAGATTTAACGGGATTTATTTTATTAATCCCGGCAACTAGAAAATTTGTGAAACCTCTTTTACAAAAAGCGATCAGCAAAAGCATTGACCAAAATCGTTTTAAAATCATACGATAAAAACCGCCGGTGCAGGCTGCATCAGCGGTTTTTTATTCAGTCCGAAATTGAAAAGCTGCCTTAAACCTTTTTTGCAGCAATAAATCGCCAAATGTCTTCAAAAACTCTTGCATTATGGAGAGCATTAAAGATAACTAAAGCAACAGGTCCTGCAATGAGTCCAAGAAACCCAATCAGTTTAAATCCGACAAAAAGCGAAATTAAAGTGGCGAGAGGATCTAGTCCAATAGTTGTAGATAAAATCTTTGGTTCCATCATCTGACGCTGAATTAAGATAATAATGTAAAGAACCCCTAATCCAATCGCAAGCGGCATATCACCGCTGAAGGCTGAATAAACGATCCATGGAACGAAGACAAGACCAGTGCCAAGATAAGGAAGCAAATCGACAATGCCAATCAATAAAGCGATGGTAATTGCATAATCAACCCTTAAAAAGAGTAACCCTATTAATACCATAATTGTTGTGATGCTGATCAGAATAAGCTGTGCTTTCATAAAGCCCAGCAGTGCTTTTTTTAAGTCATCAAGTACAGTTCTTCCGCTTTTTCTTGCTTTGAGAGGGAGGTATTTTCGCATCATCGCCTTAAACTTATACCAGTCTTTGCTTATGAAAAAAGCAGCAAGCAGTGAAAAGATCGTAACGGTGGCAGCATTAGGAAGCCAGCTGATGAATGCGGGAATATTTTCCAGAAGATTTTTTAAAAACTCGCCTGCATTAGAACTGATTTTTTCACCTGCACTTTGGATATTTGATAAAATAGTTGCTTGCTGATTCGGATCCAGCGTATTAAAAATGGCGGCTATGTCTTCATATACTGGAACCACTCTGTTCGCAATAAACGTTTCAATGTATACAATCAGTGTTTTGAAATGCTCGGGAACGGATGTTGCTAAATAAGTCGTACCTGTTACAAGTTCAGATATCAATAATGTGACGATTCCTGCAAGAATAACGAACAAAAATGAAATGGCAAGAAAAACAGCTGCACCGCGTGCCACGCTTTTTTCAAGGATATTGACAATCGGGTTAATAAGAATTGCAAGAATGAAGCCTATTATAAATGGATAAGTGAGCGCTGAAATATAATAGACGGATGCGATTGAAGCTATTATCACACTTATCACAAGCACTAGTCTTACTGTTACTTGAACAAAATAGGCACTCAAAATTTCCCCTCCCATTATTTTATTAGAAAGGCTCTTTTCGTAAATATTGTTGCTTTTGCTGGTCAGTAAAAAATCGGGTTTTGAATTTTTTACAATATTTTCTGCGTTCAAATCAGTTTGGTAATTTGAGGAAAAGAGCTCGACCGGGAACTTAGCGCGTGTGCGATAACCCTGCGTAAAGCAACACTCAATGCGAAAACAGCCAATAGAAAAGAATTTTAATAGGAAAACACGTTTTGAAAGGATGTAAGAAAATGAATCAACCTGTCCTATTTTTAATCATATTATTGTTCATCGGATTTATTGCCAAAAATCAATCATTAATGTTCGCAGTGGGCTTTTTGCTGCTGATTAAATTAACCGGTCTTGATCATAAGCTGTTCCCTCATATTCAGTCAAAGGGAATAAATTGGGGCGTCACAGTCATAACAATTGCTGTTTTAGTGCCGATTGCAACTGGAGATATTGGGTTTAAACAGCTGACAGAGGCAATGAAATCTTCATATGCATGGATAGCGCTTGGAGCAGGAATAGCTGTTGCACTAATTGCGAAAAACGGTTTGACACTGCTTGCCGAAGACCCCCATATCACGACTGCCCTTGTGTTTGGAACGATTTTAGCTGTATCTTTATTTGGCGGAGTAGCAGTCGGGCCGTTGATTGGAGCAGGGATTGCCTATTTGGTGATGCAAACCGTCAAATTTTTTGGTTAATATAATAAATTCTGATACAATGAGTGAGAAGGCACGCTAAAAACCCATGATTCTTCTTAAATATCATTTTTCTGACAAATTTTTTGGTTCTGGAAATTCTTTTCGTTCACAAAAATCAGATAATTGTTTATAATGGGTATAGGCAGTTTATTTTCGCCTTCTTCTTAAGTAAAGTCACAATTGAAGATAACATTCGATGTGGCTATTATATTGGCTGTAAATGTAAGCATTTTCTTTTTAAAAATGCTTGTGTATTGAGCAAGCGCTCGGTCGTTTAAACGATGAAAAGAAAGGGCAAATAAAAAGAAAAGACCATTTTGTCGAATGCTATCTTTTATTGTTGACGAGAAGAGCGATCAATGGGGATATTTTTTGCAAAGGAGAGATTTACATGACAACAACACGGGGTCTTGAAGGAGTAGTTGCAACTACTTCATCAGTAAGTTCAATAATTGATGATACTCTTACATATGCAGGGTATAACATCGATGATTTAGCAGAGAATGCTAGTTTCGAAGAGGTTGTTTATTTATTGTGGCACAGAAAGCTTCCAACAAAAGCGCAGTTAGAAGAAATTAAAAAAGAACTCGCTGAAAATGCAGAGATTCCGCAGCAGATTGTCGATCATTTTAAATCATATGATCTTCAATCCGTTCATCCGATGGCGGCCCTGCGCACAGCTGTTTCCCTTCTTGGTCTATTTGACAGCGAAGCAGATGTGATGGAAACGGAATCGAACTACCGAAAAGCAATACGCCTTCAGGCAAAACTTCCTACAATTGTGACAGCATTTGCGCGCATCCGCAAAGGACTTGAACCAATTAAGCCGAAAACAGATGTTAGTTTAGCAGCTAATTTCCTGTATACTTTAACTGGTGAAGAACCAAGTGAAGTTGCAGTAGAAGCTTTTAACAAAGCACTGGTTCTCCATGCAGATCATGAACTCAATGCATCTACATTCACTGCACGCGTTTGCGTAGCGACTCTATCAGATGTATATTCTGGTGTAACAGCTGCAATTGGAGCGCTTAAAGGCCCGCTTCATGGCGGAGCGAATGAAGCCGTAATGAAGATGCTGAAAGAAATAGGCGATATTGATAACGTAGATTCGTATGTTCATGAAAAATTTGCTAGAAAAGAGAAAATCATGGGCTTCGGTCATCGTGTTTACCGTCAAGGTGACCCGAGAGCGAAACATCTGAAGGAAATGTCTGAAAAAATGACAAACCTGACTGGCGAGCCAAAATGGTTCGAAATTTCAATGAAGGTTGAGGAAGTTGTAACAAATGAAAAGGCCATTCCGCCAAATGTTGATTTCTATTCAGCATCCATGTACCATAGCTTAGGAATTGACCACGATTTGTTCACGCCAATCTTTGCTGTAAGCCGTGTATCTGGCTGGCTTGCACATATTCTGGAGCAATACGACAACAATCGCCTGATCCGCCCTCGTGCAGATTATACAGGTCCAGATATGCAAAAGTACATTCCGATTGAGCAGCGCGGTTAAATTTCTGGTGAATATGAGACTGACACAGCCTTTTCCTGGATGATCAGTAGGTATGAAATTTTCTGCATCCAGACTCACCGCCTAACTCCCTGGCCAGAACAGTTCCGCCGATGAAGTCAAAATCGGACTTCCCCGTCAGATCCCTATCTGTCCAGCGGAGCTAAACAGGCGGTTCCGCTTTACTTGCGATGTCTAGCTCCACCGCCTAACTCCTCGGCCAGAACAAAATCCCCTAAAAAGTCAAAACCGGACTTTTCGGGTGATTTCTTATCTGTCTGTCAGAGCTAAACAGGCGGTTCCGCTTTACTTGCGATGTCTAGCTCCACCGCCTAACACCTCGGCCAGAACAAAATCCCCCAAAAAGTCAAAACCGGACTTTTCGGGTGATTTCTTATCTGTCTGTCGGAGCTAAACAGGCGGTTCCGCTTTACTTGCGATGTCTAGCTCCACCGCCTAACTCCTCGGCCAGAACAAAATCCCCCAAAAAGTCAAAACCGGACTTTTCGGGTGATTTCTTATCTGTCTGTCGGAGCTAAACAGGCGGTTCCGCTTTTCAAATAATACATAACAGGAGGTAATTATTTTGACACAAGGACAAAAAATTACAGTAACAGATGGAGTATTAAACGTACCTAATAACCCGGTCATTCCATTTATTGAAGGAGACGGCATTGGTCCTGATATTTGGGCAGCAGCATCACGTGTTTTAGAAGCAGCAGTTGAAAAAGCATACAATGGCGAGAAACAAATTTCATGGAAAGAAGTATTGGCTGGAGAAAAAGCATTCAATCAAACTGGCGAATGGCTGCCAGAAGAAACACTAGATGTTATCCGTGAATACTTCATTGCGATTAAAGGACCTTTAACAACTCCTGTCGGCGGAGGAATTCGTTCATTAAACGTTGCTCTTCGTCAAGAACTTGATTTGTTTACTTGCCTGCGTCCTGTCCGCTATTTTAATGGTGTGCCATCTCCGATCAAGCGTCCAGAAGATACTGACATGGTTATTTTCCGTGAAAATACTGAAGATATCTATGCTGGAATTGAGTATGCAAAAGGATCTGTTGAAGTTGAAAAGCTTATTAATTTCTTGAAAAATGAATTAGGCGTTAATAAAATTCGCTTCCCTGAAACTTCTGGAATCGGCATTAAGCCAGTTTCTGAAGAAGGAACACAGCGTTTAGTGCGTGCAGCCATCAACTACGCAATTAAAGAAGGACGCAAATCAGTTACATTAGTTCATAAAGGAAATATTATGAAATATACTGAGGGTGCTTTCAAGAACTGGGGCTACGAATTAGCTGAAAAAGAATTCGGCGATCAAGTATTTACTTGGGCTGAATACGACCGAATCGTTGAAAAAGACGGCAAGGATGCTGCGAACAAAGCACAGCAGGATGCAGAAAATGCAGGCAAAATCATCGTCAAAGATTCAATTGCAGATATCTTCTTACAGCAAATCTTGACTCGTCCTCGTGAATTTGACGTAGTTGCAACAATGAACTTAAATGGAGATTACATTTCTGATGCACTTGCTGCTCAAGTAGGCGGAATTGGCATCGCTCCGGGAGCTAATATTAACTATGAAACTGGACATGCTATTTTTGAAGCTACGCATGGCACAGCGCCAAAATACGCAGGTCTTGATAAAGTAAATCCATCATCTGTTATTCTATCTGGTGTGTTAATGCTTGAGCACTTAGGCTGGAATGAAGCAGCTAAATTAGTTGTTGACGCGATGGAAAAATCAATTTCAGATAAAGTGGTTACGTATGACTTTGCCCGTTTAATGGACGGTGCTAAAGAAGTAAAATGCTCTGAGTTCGCGGATGCTTTAATCAGCAAAATGTAAGTAAACAGGTTAAGGCTATTTTTCACTTGAAAAATAGCCTTAACTATACTTAGTTAAAGGGGATGTTTTGAATGGGTATGAAACGTAAAAAGGTCTCAGTTATCGGTGCTGGTTTTACTGGTGCTACAACAGCATTTTTATTAGCTCAAAAAGAACTTTCCGATGTTGTATTAGTAGATATTCCGCAGCTTGAGAATCCTACTAAAGGGAAAGCTTTGGATATGCTTGAAGCAAGCCCAGTACAAGGATTTGATGCTAACATTACTGGAACAAGCGATTATGCTGACACAGCTGATTCTGATATCGTCATCATCACAGCGGGCATTGCACGTAAACCCGGCATGAGCCGTGACGATCTTGTCCAGACAAATCAAAAGATCATGAAGAGCGTTACACATGAAATCGTAAAATATTCCCCAAATACGATTATCATTGTTTTAACAAACCCTGTTGATGCAATGACATATACAGTTTACAAAGAATCTGGATTCCCGAAAAGCCGTGTAATCGGACAATCAGGCGTTCTGGATACAGCCCGTTTCCGTACATTTGTTGCTCAGGAGCTGAATCTTTCTGTGAAAGATGTAACAGGCTTCGTTCTTGGCGGACATGGAGACGATATGGTGCCTCTAGTGCGTTACTCTTATGCAGGCGGTATTCCTCTTGAAACACTCATCCCTAAAGATCGTTTAGAAGCGATTGTTGAGAGAACTCGTAAAGGCGGAGGGGAGATTGTTAATCTACTGGGAAATGGAAGCGCGTATTATGCTCCAGCAGCTTCATTAGTAGAAATGTCTGAAGCTATTCTTAAAGATCAGCGCCGCGTTATTCCTGCGATTGTGTACTTAGAAGGTGAGTATGGCTTTAATGGAATTTATTTGGGTGTTCCAACTATTCTTGGCGGAAATGGCCTCGAGCAAATTATCGAACTTGAATTAAAAAATGATGAAAAAGAAGCTTTAGCAAAGTCTGCTGAATCTGTGAAAAGCGTTATGAAGGTTCTTTCGTAAAAGAAATATCCTAAGAAGTTGGGGAGAAATCTCTAACATCTTTAAAGCAATTATTGTAAACGTTTTCAAAAAAGAGAGGTGTTTATGGATGCTGCTTGGCAAAAAAAGAAAGCTTGGCAGGCAAGTCGGCGAAATCACAGTAGGTGAGAAATTAACGTTGACCGAAAAGATTGAAGATAAAGATTTGCTCTTGTATCTTGGATTGACGAATGATGCGAATCCGCTTTACATTCAGCATGACTATGCTTCATTAACACCCTATGAAAAACCGATTGTCCCAAGTATTATGCTGACAGGAATCATTACATCCGCTGTTTCAAAATATTTGCCTGGACCCGGAAGCCATATTTTAAAGCAATCTATATCATTTCCAGAACCTGTTTATCACTACAGCATGATCCAATTTTTCTTTGAAGTGACAGAAGTCAATACGTCAGATAATCAAATCACGCTGCATGTCACAGCGTTGAATGACAAAGAAGCAACGGTCATTGAAGGAACAATTTCTGTTATGCCGCCAGTTCAATTGACTTCAATGGACGGAAATGCTCTCGAAAATTTCTAAAATTAATCCCAGCACCCTAAATGGTTGCTGGTTTTTTATTTTTCAGAAAGGCTCTTTTCGTAA
Source organism: Bacillus sp. PAMC26568 (assembly GCF_014235785.1). Lineage (GTDB taxonomy): Bacteria > Bacillota > Bacilli > Bacillales > Bacillaceae > Bacillus_P. Next base: position 1,116,100 of record NZ_CP060137.1, read on the forward strand.
AGTTTGTTGCTTTTAGAAAAAATGGTTAAACCTTAAGTGGATTGTAGCGGAAGGCACTTGTCTCCTGCGGGAAATAGAGGCTCCCATCCCTCCTCGCTGAAAGCAAGTGCCTTGCAGCGGAAATCCACGGGCCAATGCGAAAACAGCCTTCAGAAAAATGAGGATAATAAAGTTAATTCCACGAAACCCCAAGTTTAAAAAATACTTGCTGAAAATCAGGCGTAACAGCATCTGTCTATTCATGAGCCTGCTCTCTGCAAAGATTGGAATTTGTTGCTCAAATTAGGTCATTATAATAAAAAGAAAACTTTTTTTCGCAGCTAAAACGGCACGAATCCAAAAGAAAACGTTTGTTCAATTGCTTCTATCCTCTATAATGGAGATAGAAAAAGAGAAAAAGCGTTTTGGATCGCTTGGGGTAAAACTATTGGTGGAGGCTTATATGAGTAAGAAAATTTTAGTCGTAGATGATGAACAATCAATTTTAACCTTGCTTCAATATAATCTTATTCAAGCAGGTTTTGAAGTAATTACAGCAATCGATGGAGAAGAAGGTCTTCAAAAAGGATTAAACGAATCACCCGATTTAATGGTTCTTGATCTTATGCTGCCAAAGATGGATGGCATTGAAGTCTGCAAACAGCTGAGACAAAAAAAAATCATGGTTCCGATCTTAATGCTTACGGCTAAAGATGATGAATTTGATAAAGTGCTTGGTTTGGAACTCGGCGCAGATGATTATATGACAAAGCCTTTCAGCCCAAGAGAAGTTGTTGCACGGGTAAAGGCTATTTTAAGAAGAACACAAGTGTCAGCAGAAACAGATACTAAAGAGGTTGATACGTCAGAAAGAATGATGATTGGAGATCTGAAAATCCTCCCTGAACATTATGAAGCGTATTATGGTGATGAACGCCTTGAGCTTACTCCGAAAGAGTTTGAATTGCTTGTGTATTTGGCTAGACACAAAGGGAGAGTCCTGACTAGAGACCAATTGCTGAGTGCGGTATGGAACTATGATTTTGCAGGAGATACGCGCATTGTAGATGTTCATATTAGCCACTTGCGTGAAAAAATCGAAAGAAACACAAAAAAACCACTTTATATTAAAACCATTCGCGGATTAGGCTACAAGCTTGAGGAGCCAAGAATGGATGACTAGGTTTCGTTCACGCCTAATATTTGCACTTATCACACTAATAATTGCTGTCCTGATTGGACTTGGACTTCTGCTCGGACAAATTTTCGGCAGTTACTATACAAGTTCTTTTAAGGAACGTGTGGAAAAAGAAGCGAAGGTAACAGAATTAATGATCCAGGAAAAAGGATTAGCCTCATCAGATTTTAATTCTTTTTTGCAAAAATACAGCTATGCGATAAATTCGCATATTACGATTTATGACAGAAACGGCAATGTATTAAATGATGCCGGTACGTTTCGGCAGAACCATGACGCTATTGCCAAAGAGATTCTGCTGAAGCATCGCAATTCGCAAAAAGGCTTCAAACTGAATATTGATGAAAAAGATCTCTATTATTATGGCTTGCCCATCATAGAAAATGATGAGAAGCAAGGCTACATAGTGCTAACCTCTACTGAAAATTCATTAAAGAAAATCAATCAGCAAATTTGGGGGCTTCTCGTTGCAAGTTTAGGAATTGCTTTGATTGTTATTCTTTTGCTCGCTGTCAGAATTACATCTCGGTACACAAGACCGATTGAATCTGCAACAAAAGTTGCGATGGAACTTGCTAAGGGCAACTATAAGGCTAGAACATATGAAGATCATCTCGATGAGACAGGAATGCTGAGTCAATCGATCAATGTGCTGGCAAGGAATTTGCAGGATATGAATCGTGCCCAGGAAATGCAGCAGGATCGTCTGCAGACTTTAATTGAAAATATGGGCAGCGGGTTGATATTAATCGATGGACGGGGCTATATCAATCTTGTAAACCGCGCCTATAAAGAACTCTTTAATATTGAATCCACTCATTTTTTATATAAACTTTATTATGAAGCATTTGAACATCAGGAAATCATTGATTTAGTAGAACACATTTTTATGACGGAAATTAAGGCTCGAAAACAGCTTCATCTTCCGCTGAAAATTGAGCGCAGGCATTTCGAGGTGTATGGAGCTCCAATTATAGGCACAAACGATGAATGGAAAGGCATTGTCCTCGTTTTTCATGATATAACTGAACTGAAAAAACTGGAACAAATGAGAAAAGACTTTGTAGCAAATGTTTCGCATGAGCTAAAGACTCCAATCACCTCCATTAAAGGGTTTACCGAGACCTTGCTTGATGGTGCACTTGAAGACCGGCAAACACTTGAATATTTTCTATCAATCATTTTGAAGGAAAGCGACAGGCTGAAAACTCTGATTCAGGACTTGCTCGATTTATCAAAAATTGAACAGCAAGGCTTTAAGCTTAACCTTCAAAACTGCAATCTAAAGGAAATTCTTGAAGAAGTCATTATAATGCTCAGAAGCAGAGCAGAAGAAAAAGAAATCAGTCTTACGCTGCATGTAAATGCTGAAGAACTGTATGTATATGGCGATGACTACCGGCTGAAACAAATTTTTATTAATCTTATAAGCAATGCATTGAACTATACAACTAAAGGCGGCAATGTCAATGTGTTCTTAAAAGACGGGGAAAAGCACGTTACCTTTATCGTTAGCGATACTGGTGTAGGAATTGAAAAAGAAGAAATTCCGCGGATTTTTGAACGTTTTTACAGGGTGGATAAAGCAAGGAGCAGAAATTCAGGCGGTACTGGACTAGGTCTTGCCATCGTGAAGCATTTGATTGAAGCGCATAAAGGTCAGATTTTTGTAAATAGCTCTGTTGGTGAAGGAACTACATTTACTGTAAAACTAAATAAAGAGCAGCTAGTTGAATAGTTTTACATTATATTTACATCACATTTAATTTTGCTTAATAATGTACTGATAATATAATAAGTGAAAACCCCTTCATCCAAGGAGCCAATCTTTTGGACGAGAACAATCCAGTTCTCGTCCCTTTTTTTGTTTAGAAAAGGTTATATAAATGAAACCTTTTCATGGAAATTTCGTAAATAATTGTGAAGGTGAAAAGGGGGCAGAGAGTATGGTTAGCATCAAACGCATTTATACAATTATTGGAGCTGTTTTAGTAGTCATTCTTCTTGCTATATTAGCATTTACAACCTGGTATACGGTCGATGAATCCGATCAGGCGGTGATTATTACATTTGGAGAAGTGAAAGAGGGCATTAGTGAACCAGGTCTTCACTTTAAGATGCCATGGCCGATTCAATCTGTAGAAAAATTATCGAAGGAAACGTTCTCCCTGCAATTTGGCTATGAAGAAAAAGAAGGAGATGTCAAATCCTTTCCGAAGGATACAAAAATGATTACAGGGGATGAAAATATTGTCTTAGCCGATATGGTTGTGCAATGGAAAATAACCAATCCGGAAAAATATCTTTTTAATTCAGAGGATCCACAGGAAATCTTATATGATGCCACTTCAGCATCTTTAAGAAGTATTATTGGAAGTTCCATTATTGACGATGCTCTTACTTCTGGAAAGGTAGAAATTGAGGCGCAAGTTCAAGAGCTATTAATCTCTCTGCTAGAAAAATACGATATCGGAATTTCAGTCCTTGCAGTAAAATTACAGGATGTAGATCTTCCGAATGATGAGGTTCGAAAAGCTTTTACAGACGTAACGAGTGCACGTGAAACGATGAATACGAAAATAAATGAAGCCGAGAAATATAAAAATCAGCGCACACAGGAAGCTGAAGGAGAAAAGAATGCACTGATTTCTAAAGCTAAAGGAGATAAAACGGCACGGACTCAGCAAGCAATCGGAGATGTCGCGAACTTCAATGCTGTTTTAGCTGAATACCAGAATGCAAAAGGCATCACTGAAAAGAGATTAATCCTTGAAACCATTGATCAAGTGCTTCCGGGAGCAAGCATTTATTTCATGAAAGATGACGGAAACACAATGAAGTACTTGCCGATTGGTGAATTACAAAAACAAACAGAAGTGAAGCCTAAAGCTGAAGAAGAAGGAAGTGAAAAAGATGGCCAATGATAATATAGTGAATATGAATGAGCAGCGAAGGGACTTTAGCGGGTACCGAAAGTATTTCCGTGCAGGTATTTGGATCGTTTTAACGCTTGTACTGGCCATCCTTCTCTTTGCGAACCTATTTGTTGTAAAAGAGAATGAGTATAAAGTCATTCGCCAATTTGGAGAAGTGGTAAAGATTATTGAAAAACCAGGTTTGCATGTGAAAGTTCCTTTTGTTCAATCTGTATCTTCTATCCCTAAATATCAAATGACATACGACGTAGAAGAGGCTGAAATTAATACGAAAGATAAAAAGCGAATTTTGATAGATAACTATGCGGTCTGGAAAGTTGATGACCCGAAAAAACTAATTGCCAATGCAAGGACACTTGTAAATGCTGAAACAAAAATGGCGGAATTTACGTTCTCGACCGTTCGTTCTGAACTTGGACAGCTGAATTACGATGAAATTATTAATGATGAAAAATCATCCAGGGGCAGCATAAATGATAAAGTGACAGATATCGTAAACTCTCTGCTTGAGAAAGATGGGTATGGCATCAGTGTGACAGATGTTCGCATTAAAAGAACAGACTTGCCTGCAGATAATGAAGAATCTGTTTACACGAGAATGATTTCAGAACGTCAATCAACTGCGCAGGAATACTTATCAATGGGAGATGCTAAGAAAAACACGATCATTGCTGAAACAGACCGTACAGTTAAAGAAATGCTGGCTAAAGCTGCAGCGGAAGCAGATGTGATCAGAAGTCAGGGGGAACAAGAAGCAGCTAAAGTATACAATGGATCCTATTCAAAAGACCCTGGATTCTATGAGCTATATCGCACGCTTGAATCCTATAAGAAAACGATTAATGATGAAACGGTGATTATTATGCCGTTTGACTCGCCTTATGCAAAAACGCTGATGGGTGAGATGGAGTAAGCAAGTCTTCAAGCTCAGATTACTTCTGAAAAATCAACAGCCCTTGATTTTATTTCTCTCTGCCTCTCATGGTAGAATAGAGAAGGAGAAATCTTGGGTTTTTTTATATTGCTTTGTTTGTAAAGATTGTTGTTTTTTCGTATGGCTCTTTTCGTAAAGTTTGATGCTTTTAGAAAAAATGATTATAAACTTTGAGTGGGTTGGAGCGGAAGACACTTGACTCCTGCGGGAAATAGAGGGATATGGGAGACCCCGCAGGCATAGCCGAGGAGGCCCCCAGCCGGACCGCGGAAAGCGCAAGTGCCTGCAGCGGAAATCCACGGGCAAATTTATACCCAAAAACAACAATCAATGCGAATACAGCCTTTCGAATATAGATTCGTGCTCTTTTCTGCTAATTCACGATTGTACTTCGATTAGACGCAAAATTCGATTGTTGAGCAACTTTATTTTGAAAAGAGTCTTTTATATTAAGCAATAATTTAATGGTTTTTGAAGTTATTTAAGCTTGAAAAGGAGGTTTATTATGACCAAAAAACTCGTTCTAATTGACGGGAACAGCATTGCCTACCGCGCTTTTTTCGCATTGCCGCTGCTGAATAACGATAAAGGCGTACATACGAATGCTATATATGGTTTTACAATGATATTAATGAAAATTCTTGAGGATGAACAGCCCTCTCATCTTCTTGTAGCGTTTGATGCAGGGAAAACTACATTCCGCCATGAGACGTACAAAGAATATAAGGGAGGGCGCCAAAAGACTCCGCCGGAACTTTCTGAGCAGTTTCCATTTATCCGCGAGCTGTTGGACGCATACAGCATCTCTCGCTATGAGCTCCCGAACTATGAGGCAGATGATATAATCGGAACTCTTTCCAGACAGGCTGAGCAAGATGGATTCGAAGTGAAGGTTATCTCAGGAGATAAAGATTTAACACAGCTTGTTTCTGATCATATTACAGTTGATATTACTCGAAAAGGCATTACAGATGTCGATTCTTATACACCAGATTTTGTTCAGGAGAAATATGGTCTTGTTCCAGCTCAAATTGTGGATATGAAAGGGCTGATGGGTGATAGCTCTGATAATATTCCCGGTGTTCCGGGCATCGGTGAAAAAACAGCAATTAAGCTTTTAAAGGAGTACGAAACACTTGAATTGCTGCTGGAATCGTTAGAAAACGTGAGCGGAAAAAAATTAAAAGAAAACCTCGAGGAAAATAAAGATCAAGCGATTATGAGCAAGGAGCTTGCAACGATTAATTGTGCAGCACCTATTGAAATTACATTATCCGATGTCTTGTACGAAGGCTATGATGTAAAAAAAGTAGTCGGGATTTACAAAGAACTTGGCTTTAATTCCTTACTTGATAAGCTTGGAGCAGAGGCTGAAATTGAGGAAGAACCGATTGAGGACGTTCAGTTTGAAATCGTTGAAGAAATAACAGACGATCTCCTTACTGATGAAGCTGTGCTGATTGTGGAAGTATTGGAAGAAAACTATCATAACAGTTCAATCATTGGTCTTGCCATCGTAAATGATAATGGTAACTTCTACGTACCTACGGATATAGCATTAAAATCAGAGAAGTTTTCAAAATGGGCTTCAGATGATACAAAGCGCAAAACCGTCTACGATGCTAAACAATCGATTGTAGCGCTTCATTGGCAGGGCATTGATCTGAATGCAGTTGAATTTGATGTTTTGCTTGCTGCATATATACTGGATCCCTCTCAATCGTTTGATGATGCGGCAAGTGTGGCACGCCATAAAGGTATACATATCGTTCAGTCGAATGAAGCTGTTTATGGAAAGGGTGCTAAACGGGGAATTCCTGACAGCGAAAAACTTGCAGAACATTTAGTGCGCAAAGCCATTGCTCTAAAAATGGTAAGAGAAAAGCTTCAGCTTGAGCTTGAAGAAAATGAACAGCTTGAGCTTTATCAGGATCTTGAAATGCCTTTATCGATAATTTTGGCTGATATGGAAGCGACTGGTGTTACTGTGGACGTGGATCGCTTAAAAAATATGGGGCATCAATTAACTGAGCGGTTAATAGACCTTGAAGAAAAAATTCATCGATTAGCTGGTGAAGCATTCAATATTAATTCTCCGAAACAGCTCGGAGTCATTTTATTTGATAAGCTTCAGCTGCCAGCCGCAAAGAAGACAAAAACGGGATATTCTACATCAGCAGACGTTCTGGAAAAGCTTGCAGACAAGCATGAAATTGTTCAAGAAATTCTGCATTACCGTCAGCTGGGCAAGCTCCAGTCAACATATATTGAAGGATTGCTTAAAGTTGTACATCATGACTCAAATAAAGTTCATACGAGGTACGTACAAACATTAACGCAAACAGGCCGCTTAAGCTCTACAGATCCGAATCTGCAAAACATTCCAATTCGATTGGAGGAGGGACGTAAAATCCGTCAGGCTTTCGTTCCATCAGAAAAGGACTGGGTAATGTTTGCAGCAGACTATTCTCAAATCGAATTGAGAGTGCTTGCCCATATTGCAGGAGACATCAATTTAATTGAGGCTTTCCAAAATGATCTTGATATTCATACGAAAACAGCAATGGATGTTTTTCACGTTGAAGCAAGCGAAGTTACATCTAATATGAGAAGGCAAGCGAAGGCGGTTAACTTCGGAATTGTATACGGCATCAGCGATTATGGGTTATCCCAAAGCTTAAATATTACCCGCAAAGAAGCTGGAGAATTCATAAAACGCTATCTTGAAAGCTTTGAAGGCGTTAAAGAGTATATGGAAGAGAGTGTTCAAGAAGCGAAACAAAACGGGTTTGTCAAAACACTGCTTCAGCGGCGCCGCTATATCCCCGAGATTACGAGCAGGAATTTCAATGTACGGAGTTTTGCTGAGAGAACGGCGATGAATACGCCGATACAAGGAAGTGCGGCAGATATTATTAAAAAAGCAATGATTGATATGGCGGCACAGCTCAAAGAACATAAACTGAAGACGCGATTATTGCTTCAAGTTCATGATGAATTGATTTTTGAAGCGCCAAAAGATGAAATTGCAAAGCTTGAAAAATTAGTGCCTCAGGTGATGGAGCATGCTGTTGAATTAAAAGTGCCGCTCAAGGTTGACTATTCGTTTGGTCCATCATGGTATGACGCAAAATAAGGAAGTGATAGGATGCCTGAGTTGCCAGAGGTAGAAACAGTAAGAAGAACACTGATCGAGCTTGTAAAAGGAAAAACAATTGCCGCTGTCTACATTCATTGGCCAAAAATCATAAAAAAACCTGATGTGACAGAACAATTTCAGGATGCGCTTATTGGCCAGACGATTAAAGACGTAGGGAGACGGGGCAAATTTCTTAAGTTTATCCTTGACGATTATGTCCTTGTTTCCCATTTGAGAATGGAAGGCAGATACGGACTCTACAAAAATTCTGATCCAGTCGAAAAACATACACATGTTATTTTTGCGATGACAGATGGTACAGAACTGAGATATAAAGATGTCCGCAAGTTTGGAACGATGCATCTGTTTAAAAAGGGCGAGGAAGAAATGACTCTTCCGTTATCACAACTTGGAATCGAACCATTATCAGATGATTTCACCGTTCAATATTTAAATGATAAGCTTCAAAAGACAAATCGAAAAATTAAGGTTGTCCTCCTTGATCAAAAAGCTGTCGTTGGACTAGGGAATATCTATGTCGATGAAGCTTTATTCAGAGCAGGCATACACCCCGAAAGGCCTGCTAATGAGTTAACAGAGGAAGAATTGGTAAAGCTGCACCGCGAGATAGTGTTAACACTTAAAGACGCTGTAGAAAAAGGCGGGAGCACAATCAGATCGTATGTGAACACACAGGGACAAATTGGAATGTTTCAGCTTGATTTATTCGTTTACGGCAGAACGAATGAACCTTGTAAAATTTGCGGAAAGACATTAACAAAAACAGCTGTTGGAGGAAGGGGCACCCACTATTGCGGGGACTGCCAAAGCTAATCATTAACAACCAATAGGCCATTGTCATATACTACCGTAGCTTTTTTCGGAAGGGGCATGGTTTATGGTTGCAGCTGCATCACTCATATTATTAGCATTTGCAGTAAGTTTGGATAGTTTTTCAGTAGGCTTTACCTATGGTTTAAGAAGAATGAGCATGCCATTTAAATCAATTATAATTATTGCCTGCTGTTCAGCAGTCACATTGCTTTTGGCAATGGGAGTCGGTCACTTGCTCACTTCATTTCTCCCGCACAGCCTGACTTCAAAGCTTGGCGGTATGATATTAATTGCGATCGGTGTTTGGGTGCTGTATCAATTTTTCCAGCCGGTAAAAGAAATGACACAGGAAGAATCAGAGAAAACATTGCTTAACTTGGAAATTAAATCGTTCGGGATTGTGATCAATATCTTAAGCCGTCCGGCTGCGGCGGATATTGATAAGTCTGGGACCATTACTGGAGTCGAGGCTTTGCTGCTGGGATTCGCGCTGTCTTTGGATGCGTTCGGAGCGGGAATTGGTGCAGCGCTTTTAGGGTATTCACCGATCATGATGAGTCTATTAGTGGCAGTTATGAGTTCACTCTTTGTTGCGTTAGGTATTAAATCCGGACATCTATTTTCACGATTCAGCTGGATGGATAAACTCTCATTTTTACCGGGAGTGCTGCTGATCGTGTTAGGAATATGGAAGCTATAGCGATTGGTGGGGTTGGAAATGACGTTGACGATAGGATTAACAGGCGGAATTGCAAGCGGAAAAAGCACCGTATCAAATATGTTTAAGGAAAAAAACATACCAGTTATTGATGCAGACTTGATCGCCAAGCAGGTAGTTGAAGTAGGAGAACCTGCGTATCTGCAAGTGACAGATACATTCGGTCCTTCCATCTTAAAAGAAGATGGTTCCATTGACCGTGAAAAATTAGGCACGATTGTTTTTCAAAATGAGACGGAGCGGAAAAAATTGAATAACATCGTTCATCCTGCTGTCCGCATGGAAATGCTCAAGCAAAAAGAAGAAGCAGAAAATAGAAATGAGCCGGCAGTTGTACTCGATATCCCGCTGCTATTTGAAAGCAAGCTTTCTTATTTGTCTGATGTGACACTTGTAGTCTATGTTGATCCACACGTTCAGCTGGAGAGGCTGATGAAACGAAATCATTTTACAAAGGAAGAAGCACAGTGGCGAATTCAGTCACAGCTGCCTTTGCGAGATAAAAAAGACATGGCCGATGAAGTAATTGACAACAATGGATCGCTGGAACAGACGGAAAAACAATTTGAAATGCTCCTGAACAAATGGAATCTAGCTTCTATATGAGGCAGGATTTCTTTTTTTTTTTGAAAAAAAACATTTTAATCATCCTATTTATAGTTAAATGTGATATACTATTTATGAAATTAAGCATATATTAGTATATCACATAATCCGGAAGGGGTAATGGTATGAAAGCGAAGATTGCCATTAACGGTTTTGGTCGCATTGGGAGAATGGTATTTAGAAAAGCAATATTTGAAGAGAATTTATCGATTGTGGCGATCAACGCAAGCTATCCTGCTGAAACGTTGGCGCACATGATAAAATATGATACAAATCACGGGAAATTCGATGGGGAAGTTATTCCTGGTGATGAGTGTTTAATCGTAAACGGGCACAAAATTCAGCTTTTAAATTTCAGAGATCCAAGGGAATTGCCTTGGGGATTGTTGGATATTGACATCGTGATTGAAGCTACGGGTAAATTCAATGACGGAGAAAAAGCAATGTATCACGTACAGGCAGGAGCCAAGAAAGTCGTCTTGACAGCACCTGGAAAAAATGAAGACATAACGGTTGTGATGGGTGTAAATGAAGAGGCTTACAATCATGATCAGCATGTTATTATTTCAAATGCTTCTTGTACAACAAACTGTCTGGCACCAGTTGTAAAAGTGCTTGATGAGCAATTTGGAATCGAAAATGGATTAATGACAACTGTACATGCCTACACAAACGATCAAAAAAATATAGATAATCCTCATAAAGATTTGCGCAGAGCAAGAGCATGCGGCCAGTCGATTATTCCGACAACGACAGGAGCAGCAAAAGCGCTGTCACTCGTATTGCCTCATCTGCAAGGGAAGCTGCACGGTATGGCGCTTCGAGTACCGACGCCAAATGTATCCCTTGTTGATCTTGTAGTCGATGTGAAAAGAGACGTAACAGTTGAAGAAGTCAGCTCAGCATTTATGACAGCTGCAAGCGGATCCCTTCATGGCGTCCTTGATTTCACGACAGAGCCGCTCGTTTCCATTGATTTTAACACAAATCCTCATTCAGCAATCATTGATGGATTATCGACAATGGTCATGGCAAACCGCAAGATAAAAGTCCTTGCATGGTATGACAATGAATGGGGCTACTCATGCCGGGTCGTTGATTTAGTCCAATTCGTCGCTTCAAAAATGAAGCGATTATCAGCTGTATAATATAGGATTCAAAAACAGGCTGCGCTGTCAGCCTGTTTTTTATTGTCTCAAAGTACAGATAATAAGAACTCCATTTCGGATCGTTAATGAAGATTACCGGATAAAAAAGGCCTCGGGTCGGATTATTAGAGTCGCTTTCAAGATAGTAAATCAGGATAAAGTGAATATAAAAATAAAAAATTATTACCAAACAGGAATTTACAGTCTAAAACTGAAAAATATATCGATCCAATCCCCAAAAAGAGTAATCGTGTGCTGAAAAGGATTTTATTGAAAATATAGTCTGAAAATGCCAATATCATCAGAAATAGAAAAATTAGAAGATAACGCAAACGCTTTTGCTTAAAAATAGGCAAGTAAAACAAAATGAGCAATAGCGGGCACTGCGGTTCTTATGAAATTAAGAGCTTCATATTTTTCGAAAAAAGTTTGTTGCAAAAATAAACTAAAGGAAGTATACTATTTTTCGTGAACTTCTTATTAAGCACGGCCTTGTGGCTACTTAAAGGGTTAGGACCTCTTTGGACTAACTTTCCCCCGTGGTAGTTGAACAAACCATTTGCGAAGAATTCATGTAAACTAATTTTGCTAAAGGGGGATCCATTAAAAATGGAAACAATGGGACGTCACGTCATCTCAGAATTATGGGGATGCGATTTTGATAAACTGAATGATATGGAATACATTGAGAAAACGTTTGTAAATGCTGCTTTAAAATCAGGTGCCGAAGTACGCGAGGTTGCCTTTCATAAATTTGCTCCACAAGGTGTAAGCGGCGTTGTTATTATCTCTGAATCACATTTAACAATTCACAGCTTTCCTGAACACGGATATGCAAGCATCGATGTATATACATGCGGTGACTTAAATCCGAATATTGCTGCAGACTATATTGCGGAAGCTCTTGGTGCGCAAACGCGTGAGAATATTGAGATTCCTCGCGGCATGGGTCCAGTACAAGTTAAACAAGCTCAAGTAAAAGCTCTTTAATGATGATTGATTTTAATGTAAAATAAAAGAGGTGCGAACTGCACCTCTTTTTCTTATTTTATAGTGAAAGTTATGAATAAAACCGCAGATATTGCAGGATATACATATTGAGAGAATCTAGTAAAGGAGCTTTACGCCGATTATGAGTATGCTTAGAAAAATGAAGACGTTCCTTTCGAAAGATCAGGAAACATCAGAGAATCATTATGATGAAGCTTTAAAAAGCCATTATTACAAAATAACTGCTAAAAAAGCGATTGAAGCAGTTGAAAACGTATTCAGCAGGCAGCCTGGAGTCTCTATTACCTCTGTATCAGAAGAGCGGGGCGAGATATGCATTGTTTTTGAAAAACCCAAAAAAGCATTGATGACCGTAACCATTGTTTCAGTGAGACCTTATGAAACGGCCATTGATTTTAATGTATCAGCGGATACAAAACTTGCATCTGATTTTGGCTTTAGCCGCAAACTAATTATAGAAGCCTACGAGAAGCTGAATAAAGCTCTTCCGTTTATAGGTACAGGACTGCATTCAAAGTGATTCTTGCTGCTTAAAGATTATTTTCATAAAATAAAAGAACAACCTTGATGCTTGTGGATTGGAGCTGGTAGTATGAAATGTCCTTCTTGTCAGCATAATGGAACAAGGGTGCTTGATTCCCGGCCTGTTGATGAAGGTAAGTCGATCAGAAGACGGCGCGAATGCGAAGAATGCCAATATCGCTTCACTACCTTTGAAAAAGTGGAGGAAATTCCGCTGATCGTTGTAAAAAAAGAAGGCGTTAGAGAAGAGTTCAGCAAGGAGAAAATCCTGAGGGGCTTGATTAAAGCATGTGAAAAGCGTCCCGTCCCGCTTACGCAATTAGAAGAAATCGTTCAAGATATTGAAAAAGAACTTAGAAATCAAGGGGTTTCAGAAGTGAACAGTGAAATCATCGGTGAAATGGTGATGGACAGGCTGGCACTTGTTGATGAGGTGGCATACGTCCGTTTTGCTTCTGTTTACCGTCAATTTAAGGATATTAATGTTTTTATACAGGAATTATCAGAACTGATTAAAAAGGTAAAATAAAGAGCTTATGAAGGAATCGCTTCAAGCTCTTTTTTCAACTTAGTAAATGGCTTTTTTCGAAATGATTGCTGTTTTCCAAATTCCTCATTTTATTATGAACTTAAACATAGATAAACAACATTAAAAGGATAAAAAAACAGCAGTGCCTTAGAAAAGAGCCTATGAAATAGAGGGAACGAAATGGACAAGCATTGGAAACAGCTATTGCCTGTGGATCGGTATTTGGTCAAAATGAATGGTGTGCTTCAGGATTTTGACCGTAAAATCTTAACGCTGCTCTACCAGCCGCTTTTAGGTGCTAAATGCTATGGCCTTTATATGACGCTCTGGGCGGAACTGGAGCAGGACCGGCTATGGAGCAAGGAAACGACGCATCACGGGTTAATGTCGCTGATGCAAAGCAATTTAAGAGAAATTTATGAAGAGCGGATTAAGCTTGAAGGCATCGGCTTATTAAGAACACATCAGAAAGAACAAGAAGACTCAAATCTATACATCTACGAATTAATACCGCCTCTATTGCCCGGGGAGTTTTTTCAGGACGGTGTATTAAACATTTATTTATATAATCGCGTCGGCAAAACCAAATATAATCAGCTGAAAAAGTTTTTTGCTGACAGCAGCCTGCCGCAAGATCTGATTCAGATTACACGGCCTTTTAATGAGGTATTTCAATCCCTGCAGCCGAGCGAAATGATGTCAAGAATGGCAGACGAAGCAGAAGAGGATCTAAATTTGAGAAAGGACTCAGAATTTTTCCAATCAGGGGAAGCTGCATCTCCGCAGATGACAGACGATGTTTTTGATTTTGACTTATTTTTTGCAGGCTTGTCTGATGCAGTCATTCCGAAAAAATCGATTACGAAAAAAGTGAAAGAAACCATTAAAAAGCTTTCTTACTTATATGGCATTAACGCAATGGAAATGAAAAATGTAGTCATGAATGCTATTGATGCAAATGAAACAATCCAAGTGGAGAACCTGAGAAAGGCTGCAAGAGATTGGTATCAATTTGAGCACGGTGAAAAACTGCCTGCACTTGCGGATAAAATTCAGCCTGTTTTTTTAAAGTCTGGACCTTCTTCAAACAAGGAACTTTCACAGGAGGAAATGATCATCAAACAGCTTGATTCTATTTCGCCAAAGCAATTTTTGATGGACCTGGCGGATGGAATTGAGCCTTCAGCTGCAGATTTGCAAATTGTTGAAGAAGTGATGTTTAAACAAAAGCTGCATCCTGGTGTAGTAAATGTATTGATTTATTATGTTATGTTAAAAACAGATATGAAGCTTTCAAAAACATATGTACAAAAAATTGCCAGCCATTGGGCAAGAAAACAAGTAACAACTGTAAAAGCGGCTATGGACCTTGCCAAACAGGAACACCGTCAATATCAAGAATGGGCCGAGAAGAAAACGACTGCGGCCAAAACGGGCAAAAAGGTGATTCGGAAAGAACGATTGCCTGATTGGCTGAAAGATGATTTGGAAAAACCGGAAACGAAACAGGAAATTGATCAAAAAGAAGTTGACCTGGAGCGAAAGCAGCTTGAAGAAAAATTAAGACAATTCAGGGAGCAGAAGTCTGAATAATAGGGGAGGTGTGATCAGGTGGAATCAATCAATAAAACATTAAATGGACTAGCAAATCGTAAGGATTTTCAAAAACGGATGAGCACGATGAAAGCGCAAATTATGAAACATCCGGATGTTCAAAAATTCCTTGACGAGCATCGTTCGGAAATAGACGATGCGATGATTAATCGAAGCTTAATAAAATTGTATGAATACATCGGGCAAAGCAAACGATGCGCAGATTGTCCCAGCCTGTCAGAGTGCAAAAATTTAGTCGAAGGGTATCATCCTCATCTTATTCTTCAAGGGAAAACAATTGATTTGAAATATGAGGTTTGTCCAATGAAAGAAGCAGAGGATGAACGGAAAAAACATCAGGCTTTGATAAAATCAATGTTTATTCCACGTGATATTTTGAATGCAAAGATGGAAGACATTGATATAAAAGAAGACAGCCGGATAAAGGCTGTCAATAGGGCTCTCAGCTTCAGCAATGATTATGAACCTGGGAAAAATGTAAAAGGGATGTACCTTTACGGATCGTTTGGAGTCGGCAAAACATATATTCTTGGTGCGATTGCAAATGAGCTGGCAAAGAAAAAAATCTCTTCCATGCTCGTGTATGTCCCTGAATTTATGAGAGAGCTCAAAAGTTCATTGCATGACAATTCACTTGAAGACAAAATTGATGCCGTGAAAAAAGTTCCCGTCCTTATGCTCGATGACATAGGCGCTGAAGCGATGTCAAGCTGGATTCGGGATGACATTTTAGGATCCATCCTCCAATACCGCATGCTTGAAAATCTGCCGACTTTCTTCACATCAAACTTCAGCATGAAGGACTTGCAGAGCCATTTATCCGTGACTCAGCGCGGAGAAGATGAACCTGTTAAGTCAGCAAGAATCATGGAGCGTATAAAATATCTTGCCGATTCTTACGAATTAAAGGGACGGAACTGGCGAGAAAGATAAAGAGCAGCCTCTAGTGAACCACAGTTTTTTATAGACTGTGGTTTTGTCATTTTTATGAATTGAAATGTCTTCCTAGCTATTTTGATTGGAGTTAGTAAGGTCAAATCCAGAATAACGTATGGAAATCTGACAGTAATTGTCTGAACGGTCACAAACGAAGTTAATCGGTCATAAACAGGAATGAACGGTCATAAATTTTACCCAAGCGGTCAGAAACAATGCTTGAGCGGTCAAACCAATGCATGATCGCGATCACAGTCTAAGAAAGAGTGCTCTTTTGCTAGGAAAAGATATATTCTTCGTTTGGATGAGGATAGATATTCTGAAAGGGGTAAGGGAGCAAAACGGAATCTGGAATTAGGAGTTAAATGTCAGAGGGGGCATAAATTGCGTGTGAGCAGACAGAAACCGGTGCAAAGCGAGCACAGTTCCCGGTAAACCGAGCACAAATTGTTAATGAACTGTATTAGCCGCCCATAACAGGTCTTTGAGTACAGCCAATCACAATAACATGACGTGCAAGTCCTCAATAGCACAATCCACAATGAAAATTTAGGTTAAACCAAATAGCTGCTTTTCACTTCATCGTTTTAATTTTCTGATTCTAATTTCCCTCTATCCGCCATATACATGAAATCAGGTATTGGCTAAAAAGGGGGGACAACCATGATCGAAATATTTTTCAATTCTCCGTATGAAGCAGAAACAGTTCATAGCATGCTGGATCATGAACAAAAAAAATGGAAAGCTGAGATTGTGAGAATACAGGAGCATGGACTGCAGATTGTAAGCACTGATTTTGATGAGATGATTCAAGTCCTTCTGATTCCTGTGATCGTCCGATATATTTTAAAGTACAAAGAACATCACCTGATGCTCTCTATAATAAAAGACCGATTTTATTTTCATGAGCCTGAGGAGCAGCAGCAAATAATACATATTGCCCAGTCCATCATTGAAGGAGAACGAAACGAAATTCCTAAAGTTAATCAACTTCCTTTAAGAGAAACGCCAATTTATGAAGCGTTAGCTGAATTTATCAAGCCAAATCTATCATTTGCCCTGCCTTCCTTTATAAAATTCCGTCTTCACCAGTATGTGAAGCGTTTAAATAGATATGTTGAAATTGCAATTGAGGAGTACAAGCTTGAGCAGGATTATCAATCTTTCATTCAAAGTTTAAGAGACTTTGTCATGAACAGGGAATCAAAAATGAAGGTGCTTCATATTGTGCATGAAAAAGATCTGATGGTATTTAATGAACATTTTTCTCAGTTGAGTCAGGACGATCTGAGGAAGCATATCGACAGATCATTTATTCATAAGCATCCTATGTACATTGATTCTGCCCTTTTAGCACCTCTCGTATCAATTGCACCAATCAAAATTTGTTTATATACAGACTTTCCAGACTTTGGAATGGTTCAGACCATTCAGAATATTTTTTTAGAGCGTGTGAAAATTTTTCCGAGAAAAAAGGCAGGTCTTCAAAAAAATAGTGAATAACCTTGATTTCCCCTGGAAATGATTTTATAATACGTAGTAAATACATGATAAGTTATGATGAGGACATGAGCGTGTTATCACGGCATTAGAGAGGGAAGTCAAGGCTGAAAGCTTCCTGGCATGAATAATTCACTTACCACCTCTAAACTTCAGCTGTGAAAGGCAAGGTTGCCAAGTAATTGCTGACGGGT
Organism: Bacillus sp. PAMC26568; assembly: GCF_014235785.1. Classification (GTDB taxonomy): domain Bacteria; phylum Bacillota; class Bacilli; order Bacillales; family Bacillaceae; genus Bacillus_P. The sequence goes on from NZ_CP060137.1 coordinate 1,133,898, forward strand.
ATTCCCGTTACAGATTTTATTGAGCCATTCTCTCTCATTGCTGAATGGAAACAAGGGTGGAACCACGGCGAATAATCACTCGTCCCTTACTATAGGGACGAGTTTTTTATTTTTTAAAAAAATGATAAGGAGTGACAAGGATGTCAGACGCTGTAAAAATTTCATTTCCTGACGGAGCTGTAAAGGAGTATCAAGCAGGCACAACTACTGAAGATATTGCGGCATCCATCAGCCCTGGGCTTAGAAAAAAATCATTAGCAGGCAAATTTAATGGTGAATTAATCGATTTAAAAACACCGATCGAACAAGATGGAAGCATTGAGATTGTGACATTCGACAGCCCTGATGCATTAGGGATAATCCGTCATAGTTCTGCACACGTTTTGGCGCAGGCAATTAAACGTTTATACAAAGATGTGAAGCTTGGAATTGGCCCGGTTATCGAAAATGGGTTTTATTATGATATCGATATGGAGGAATCCATTTCGGTTGAAGATCTTCCGGCAATTGAGAAAGAAATGAAGAAAATCATCAATGAAAATATCGAGGTTGTCCGCAAAGAGGCAACACGCGAAGAAGCGAAAGCGATCTATGAAGAGATTGGCGATGACCTTAAACTTGAACTTCTTGATGCCATTCCAGAAGGCGAGAAGGTGACAATCTATGAACAAGGTGATTTCTTTGACCTTTGCAGAGGAATACACGTTCCTTCAACCGGAAAATTAAAAGAGTTTAAACTTTTAAGTGTAGCGGGTGCATATTGGCGCGGTGACAGCAACAATAAAATGCTTCAGCGTATATATGGTACTGCATTTATAAAAAAAGCGGACTTGGATGAGCATCTTCGTTTGATAGAAGAAGCGAAAGAACGCGATCATCGTAAATTAGGAAAAGAACTGAGCTTATTTACGACTTCCCAAAAAGTAGGCCAAGGGCTTCCGATCTGGCTTCCAAAAGGTGCAACGATCCGACGCATCGTTGAGCGCTACATCGTAGATAAAGAAGAGCGCTTAGGCTATCAGCACGTATACACTCCTGTTCTAGGCAGTGTAGAACTTTATAAAACATCGGGCCATTGGGACCACTATCAGGATGATATGTTCCCTCCGATGTCAATGGATAACGAGGACCTTGTTCTTCGTCCGATGAACTGCCCTCATCATATGATGGTATACAAGCACGATATCCACAGCTATCGCGAACTGCCAATCCGTGTTGCAGAGCTTGGAACGATGCACCGGTATGAAATGTCAGGTGCACTGAGCGGACTTCAGCGTGTTCGTGCGATGACACTTAATGATGCACATATCTTTGTCCGTCCAGATCAAATTAAAGACGAGTTTATCCGAGTGGTCAGATTGATTGAAGAAGTTTATAAAGATTTCGGAATCAAAGATTATTCCTTCCGTCTTTCTTACCGTGATCCAGAAGATAAGGAAAAATACTTTGATGATGATGCGATGTGGGAAAAAGCGCAAAGTATGCTGAAGTCAGCAATGGATGAGCTTGATCTTGATTATTTTGAAGCGGATGGCGAAGCGGCATTCTACGGTCCTAAGCTTGATGTGCAAGTTCGTACTGCGCTTGGGAAAGATGAAACATTATCAACTGTTCAGCTTGATTTCTTATTGCCGGAACGCTTTGATTTAACGTATGTAGGGGAAGACGGCAAACAGCATCGCCCAGTTGTCATTCACCGCGGAGTAGTATCCACAATGGAACGTTTTGTAGCCTTCTTAATTGAAGAATACAAAGGAGCTTTCCCGACTTGGCTCGCTCCAACTCAAGTGCAGGTGATCCCAGTATCGCCTTCTGTGCATCTTGATTATGCGAAAAAAGTTCAGGAACTGCTGCAGGCAGAAGGAATCCGCGTAGAACTTGATGCACGCGATGAAAAGATTGGCTATAAAATCCGTGAGGCGCAAATCCAAAAAACACCTTATATGCTTGTTGTTGGTGACAATGAAGCAGCTGAATCAGCTGTTAACGTCCGTAAATATGGTGAACAAAAGTCTGAAATAATTGCCCTTCAAGAATTTATTGCTGGGATCGTTAAAGAAGTAAAGCGTTAAAATCTTCACGAAAAAAAGTATTGCACTTCCTTTAAATGTTTGGTACAATTCATTTTGTTGTGATAAACCAACATGACTTGACACCGTGAATTTATTCGTGATATAATTTGCAGGGTAATTGAATAGAAGTTTGTCTTGCAAGCAGAAGCACCCGCTTCTCACCTGATCGACGCATTTGTGCAGTCTGCAGGTTTACGACTATATACTTAGTATACTAAATCGTAGTGTGGGTGTTTTGTGCGCCCACACTTTTTTGTTTTTTCAAGAAAGTGTAGCACAAACAATTCATCTATTCTGTTAAAAATCCTTGGAGGTGGCTAATTATTAGCAAAGACATGATGGTAAACGATGGAATTCGCGCTCGTGAGGTTCGTCTGATTGGTGCAAACGGCGACCAGCTTGGAATTAAATCTCGCCAAGAGGCGTTAGAGATTGCTGCCAGATCGAATCTTGATTTAGTATTAGTTGCTGCAAACGCGAAGCCTCCTGTATGTCGTATTATGGACTACGGAAAATTCCGCTTTGAGCAGCAAAAGAAAGACAAAGAAGCACGTAAAAATCAAAAGATCATCAGTATTAAAGAGGTTCGCTTCAGCCCGACGATTGATGAGCATGATTTTAACACAAAACTTAAAAATGCACGCAAGTTCCTTGAAAAAGGAGATAAGGTGAAAGCTTCTATCCGTTTTAAAGGCCGTGCAATCACTCATAAAGAAATTGGTCAACGTGTATTAGACCGTTTTTCTAAAGCTTGTGAAGATTTAAGTACAATTGAGTCTCATCCGAAAATGGATGGACGAAGCATGTTCTTGGTTCTAGCACCTAAAGTAGAAAAGTAAAGATACGAGGAGGAATACCTTATGCCAAAAATGAAAACTCATCGCGGCGCTGCAAAGCGTTTCAAAAAGACTGGATCAGGTAAATTAAAACGTTCACACGCTTACACTAGCCATTTATTTGCTAACAAATCTACAAAAGCAAAACGTAAACTTCGCAAAGGCTCATTAGTAAGTAAAGGTGACTTCAAACGCATCCGTCATTTATTAGACAATATTAAATAATTCGTTTTCACATAGGAGGGAATTGACATGCCAAGAGTAAAAGGCGGTACTGTCTCACGTCAAAGACGTAAAAAAGTTCTTAAATTAGCTAAAGGTTATTACGGTTCAAAACATACATTATACAAAGTTGCTAACCAGCAAGTAATGAAATCATTAATGTATGCTTACCGCGATCGCCGTCAGAAAAAACGCGATTTCCGTCAGCTTTGGATTACTCGTATCAACGCAGCTGCTCGCTTAAATGGTCTTTCATACAGCCGTTTAATGCATGGCTTAAAGCTTGCCGGCATCGAAGTAAACCGCAAAATGCTTGCTGAGCTTGCAGTTACTGATACTGCAGCATTTGCTCAATTAGCAGACGCTGCTAAAGCAAAGCTTAACAGCTAATATTCATTGAAAGGTCATTCTCACCGTCCCGAGAATGGCCTTTTTTCTCATTTTAATTCAGAGAGGATAATGAAAGTGGCATTGCTGATCAGTTATTACGTTTTACTGAATATTTATGGATTTTATTTAATGGGTGCAGATAAGAATAAAGCAAAAAAGGGCAAGTGGAGAATTAAAGAAAGCACACTTTGGCTTGTTGGATTCATTGGCGGAGCAATTGGACTGACTGTTGGTATGAATGCTTTCCGCCATAAAACAAAGCATAAAACGTTTGTCGCTGGATTTCCTATTTTAATGATGGTTCACATCGTATTGTTCAGCTATTTTTTATATAAAATGTCATAGTACAAACTTGATATAGATACACTTTAGTACGCGAGTTTCTCACAATAAGCCATAAAAGAAATGCGGGAATGAGGTGAGGATAATCGATCTTGCAACTTCTGCAGTCGTTTCAACCGTTCAATCTACTGGTTTCCTGGCGCCGCTCTTTTTCATTTTTATGCATATATTAAGACAGTTTTTGTTTATTCCTGTTGTTGTGATTTGCATAATTGGAGGAATTTTATTCGGGACCCATTTCGGGACATTTTATTCGATCATAGGCCTGACTGTAGCGAGCTTAAGCTTTTATATCATCTCAAAACAATTTCCGTCCTTTTTGCAGCGGTTTTCAGGTTTGAAGAAAAAATGGCTTGGTAAGTATACCAGACTTTCAGTAGGACAAATTACTGTGCTCAGGATGATTCCCTTCGTAAATTTTTCTATTTTATCGTTATGTATCCTTGATAGATCGACTTCTTTTAAAGATTACGCAAAGCTTTCTTTTTGGACTCATATCCCTGCAGCCTTTTGCTTTACTTCATTTGGCGCATATTTCGGGAAGTTCTCATTAATTACAACTATTGTGTTAATAGGATTGCTGATTTTATTTGTTTATTTGTTGAGAGAACGAAGAGTTATCATTAAATGGAACGATTTTTTTATTAAAACAATGCAAAAGCCGTGATCTCATGTCACGGCTTTTGGCTTTTTAATAGAAATTCTTTTACAGGACTTTTCCAATCCAGTGCGGCATGCGGATACCTGTCCTTTACTTTACCTTCTATAAATTCGAAGTCAGAAAGAGTCAGCCCTTGTAATTGACTCGGATTGCCGGTCCACATGAAAATGGACACAACCTCAAATGCCTGATCTGTTGTCCCGAGGTATTTTTCCCCTTCGAATAAAACACCTTTGTACGTTAAAAAGAAGTTTTTACGCACATTGTCTCGTTCGTCCAGCAGGAAAAATTGCTTTTGTTCAAGAGCAAGTTCCAGCTTTCGCTTAGGATTCACCACATATCTCACAAGGGAGTATAGAACAAAGACAATTATTGCAAGCAAAAGTAATCGTAACAGGATTACTATCATGAAAGTGCCTCCCAAACGTATTTTGTTACATTACGAATCAATCATGGATTTGGTTTCAACTTTTTTTGAAATCATTCATTTTTTTTGAAGTAAGGATGTGCAAATGGTACACTTGGCGAGTAAAGGAGAGGTGAACAATGAATTTAGAAAAATTATTTGAGATGCAGAAAAACTTGGATTCGAAAATAGAAAAACAGCACAATCTAGAACATGAGCCGCTGCTTGAAAAGAAGATATTAGCTTTACTTGTTGAGGTAGGCGAGCTTGCAAATGAAACAAGATGCTTTAAATTTTGGAGCTTGAAGCCGCCTGCAGAAGCTAGTGTCATTCTTGAGGAATATGTAGACGGCGTTCACTTTATTTTATCGCTTGGAATTGAAATTGGCATAACAGCTAACATTAAGTATGAGTCTAACGATAGCGAACAAACTTTAACTGAGCATTTTATGCAGGTTTATGAAAAGATTGCACAGTTTGAAAAGAGTCACTCAGAAGATCACTATCTTAAGCTGTTCAGACAGTACCTTATGTTAGGTCAAGCTCTCGGGTTTTCGGGAGAACAAGTAGAGGCTGCCTATGTTTTGAAAAATGAAGTGAACCACGATCGCCAAAAACAGGGCTACTAAGATTTTGTTTTACTTTCCAGCGTTTAGTATAATAGTGGGAAGATGAAAAGGGGGTAAATGAATGGCGAAATTAGATGAAACATTACAAATGCTAAAAGACTTAACAGATGCAAAAGGTATTCCCGGCAATGAACGAGAGCCGAGAGAAGTCATGAAGAAATACATAACGGCATATGCTGACGAAGTAACAACAGATGGCCTTGGCAGTTTGATAGCCAAAAAAACGGGTAAAGAAGGCGGTCCAAAAATTATGGTTGCCGGCCATTTAGATGAAGTGGGCTTTATGGTCACCCAAATTGATGATAAAGGATTTCTTCGTTTTCAGACTGTAGGCGGATGGTGGTCACAGGTTATGCTTGCACAGCGTGTGACGATTGTAACGAAAAAAGGCGATGTAACAGGTGTCATCGGTTCAAAACCTCCGCACATCCTTCCACCGGAAGCAAGAAAGAAACCAGTTGAAATCAAAGACATGTTTATAGATATCGGAGCATCAAGCCGTGAGGAAGCTATGGAGTTCGGCGTCCTACCTGGCGATCAGATTGTTCCTTACTTTGAATTTACGGTAATGAACAATGAAAAGATGCTGTTAGCAAAAGCGTGGGACAACCGCATCGGCTGTGCTATCGCAATTGATGTCTTAAAAGGATTAAAAAATACGGATCATCCAAACGTGGTATACGGTGTTGGAACCATTCAAGAAGAGGTAGGGCTTCGCGGAGCGCGTACGTCTGCTCACTTCATTCAGCCTGATATTGGCTTTGGAGTCGATGTTGGAATTGCGGGAGATACACCTGGAGTCACGGAGAAGGAAGCTTCAAGCAAAATGGGAGAAGGTCCGCAAATCATTCTTTATGATGCATCGATGGTATCTCACAAAGGATTGCGTGACTTTGTTGTTGGTGTTGCTGATGAGCTGAGCATTCCATACCAATTTGATGCGATTGCAGGCGGAGGCACGGATTCAGGTGCCATCCACATGACAGCGAATGGTGTTCCTGCACTTTCCATTACAATTGCTACTAGATACATTCATTCTCATGCAGCGATGCTTCATCGAGATGATTATGAAAATGCGGTAAAATTAATTACAGAAGTTATTAAACGCTTAGACGAAGAAACAGTTAAAACCATTACTTTCGATTAATTAAAAAATGCTGGGCAGCTGCCCAGCATTTATTTCTTTTTTAAGCCTTCTTCTAAAATAGTCAGCATTTCTGTTTTTTCATCCTCGTTCGAATTCTGCCAGATAACCTCGAATAATACACCTAATCCAGGAAGCATTTTTTCTTCTCCGTTTTGAATCGCATCAACAATTGTATCCTCCAGCTGACTTTGATCATTACCAGATACATTTGAGATAATCGCATTTCTTAAATTTAAATCCATCTTAATCACTCCATTATTTATAATATTTACCTGTCTTTATCCTTTGTTATTTTGTGTTTTTTATGTATCTTTAATAAGATATAATATAGAAATGAGGAGCCGTCTTTATCAGACGTAGCCGCCTTTTAAAGAAAAGCAGTAAATAAAGGAGCAAGACACTTGAAACGAATTGAATCTGTACAAAATCAGAAAGTAAAACAATGGCGTAAATTACATACAAAAAAAGAGCGAGAGACAACAAATACTTTTTTAATTGAAGGATTACATTTAGTAGAAGAAGCTTTAAAGGATAAATCAGTGATTAAAGAATTGATTATTTCAGAAGAAACGTCTATTCCTACTCATTGGAATGTGGATGATCTGTCAATCACATATGTCACAAATGAAATTATGAAAGCCATTTCTGAAACCGAGTCCCCTCAAGGAGCTGCGGCTGTTTGTGCCCAATCAGAACAGCAAGAAATTGTTTCGTGGAAAAAGGCTGTATTGATAGACGCTATCCAGGATCCCGGAAATTTAGGAACAATAATCAGGACTGCAGATGCTGCAGGGATAGATGGTATTATTCTTGGGGATGGAACGGTTGATCCTTACAATTCAAAGGTTATTCGTTCAAGTCAAGGATCAATCTTTCACATTCCAATCATTAAAAGGAAGCTGGATCAGGCCATTAGCGAGCTCAAGGATCAGGATGTTGTGATTTACGGAACATCGCTTCAAAATGGAGTCGATTACCGAAAAGCAGAAATAAAGGAATCATTCGCTTTGCTCATTGGAAATGAAGGAAGCGGTGTAAATGAAAATTGGCTGAAGCTGACTAATCAGAATTTGTACATTCCGATTTATGGGAAAGCTGAATCACTTAATGCCGGGATTGCAGCAGGGATCCTCTTGTATCATTGCTTAGGAAATAAGTAAATACAACGGATATGGAAAATAAAAGAGGTTTTCTTTGTCCAGCTCCACCTCCTAGCCCCTCGGCCAGAACAAAATCCCCCAAAAAGTCAAAACCGGACTTTTCGGGTGATTTCTTATCTGTCTGTCGGGTCTGACCAGTCGGTTCCGCTTTTCGATGTTGTCCAGCTCCATCGCCCAACTCCTCGGCCAGAACAAAATCCCCCAAAAAGTCAAAACCGGACTTTTCGGGTGATTTCTTATCTGTCTGTCGGGTCTGACCAGTCGGTTCCGCTTTTCGATGTTGCATGAACAAAATCTTTTCATTATAATAAGATACAGTTACATACTTTAACAACCGTGATAGAGAAGAGTAGTTTACGTAAGCGTCAATCAGGGAGAAAATGCCGCAGACTGAAAGCATTTTTATGACAGCAGTAAATGAATTCACCTCTTTAGTTGGCATCAGGACCATTCAAATATTGAATGTAAAGGTGTTCCGGATCAATTCCGTTATCTTAGAACGAAGTGAGCAGCTTATTGCTTTATTAGCTGTTAACAAGGGTGGTACCGCGATATTCAACTCGTCCCTTTTTTGGGCGGGTTTTTTATTTTGGAAAAAAATGAGCATTCATTTGAAATAAAGGAGGAAACAGCATGCAGGAGCAGTTAAAACAGCTTCAATTAGAAGCACTTGAAAAAATCAGCGCTGCAAATGATTTAAAAAGCTTGAATGAGATTCGCGTCTCATACTTAGGTAAAAAAGGACCGATTACAGAAGCACTGCGCGGAATGGGGAAACTTTCTGCAGAAGAGCGTCCGTTAATGGGGGCACTTGCAAACGAAGTGCGGGAAAGCATTGCGACTAGCATTGCAGCAAAACAAGAAGGACTTGAGGAAGCAGCTGTTGAAGAAAAATTAGCTGCTGAAACGATTGATGTTACCCTGCCTGGACGACCAGTCCGCACAGGAAATCATCATCCGATTACTGCTGTTATTGAAGAAATTGAAGATCTTTTCCTTGGGATGGGCTACTCAGTTGAAGAAGGACCCGAAGTTGAAACAGATTATTATAACTTTGAAGCATTGAATCTTCCAAAAGGACATCCGGCTCGTGATATGCAGGATTCATTCTACATTACAGAAGAAACTTTGCTTCGTACCCATACATCCCCTGTACAGGCAAGAACGATGCAAAAATATAAAGGGCAAGGACCAGTTAAAATCATTTGTCCAGGAAAAGTATACCGCCGCGACAACGATGATGCGACACATTCCCATCAGTTTACACAAATTGAGGGCTTAGTCATTGATGAAAACATTAGCATGAGTGATTTAAAAGGAACACTTGAAGCTTTTGCGAAGAAAATGTTTGGCGAAGACCGTGAAATTCGTTTGCGCCCAAGCTTCTTCCCATTTACAGAGCCTTCAGTTGAGATTGATGTTTCATGCTTCGCATGCGGAGGACATGGCTGTAATGTGTGCAAAGGCACAGGCTGGATTGAGATTTTAGGAGCAGGAATGGTTCATCCAAATGTTCTTGAAATGGCTGGATTTGATTCGAAAAAATACAGCGGATTCGCATTTGGAATGGGACCGGAGCGCATTGCAATGCTAAAATACGGCATCGATGATATTCGTCACTACTACACAAATGATGTTCGTTTCTTAAAACAATTTAAAAGAGCATAAAAGGAGGGCTACCGATGTTTGTTTCATATAAATGGCTGCAGAATTACGTTGATTTAAACGGGATTTCAGCTGAAGAACTTGCAGAAAAGATTACGAGAAGCGGAATTGAAGTAGAAGGTGTGGAAACACTGAATGAAGGCATGAGCGGTGTTGTTATCGGCCATGTCCTTGAAAAAGAACAGCATCCGAATGCTGATAAGCTGAACAAATGCTTAGTCGATATTGGAGCAGAGCAACCTGTACAAATCATTTGCGGAGCTGCAAATGTGGACAAAGGCCAAAAAGTAGCGGTTGCAACTGTTGGAGCCGTCTTGCCTGGAAACTTTAAAATTAAAAAAGCAAAGCTGCGCGGTGAGGAATCAAACGGCATGATTTGCTCCCTGCAAGAGCTTGGAATTGAGTCTAAGCTTGTTGCAAAAGAGTTTTCTGAAGGAATCTTTGTCTTTCCGAATGAAGTTCAGCCAGGTGCAGATGCACTTGCCGAGTTAAGCCGTGATGATCAGATTCTTGAGCTTGGTTTAACGCCAAACCGTTCAGATTGCTTAAGCATGCTTGGTGTCGCTCACGAAGTGGCAGCGATTTTAGGAAGAAGCGTAGCATATCCTGATCTTACACACGAGGAATCTTCTGAAAAGGCATCTGATGTCATCTCTCTTACAGTAGAAGCAAAAGAAGAAAATCCGCTATATGTGGCTAAAGTGATCCGCAATGTGAAAATTGCACCATCACCTTTATGGCTGCAAACAAGGTTAATGGCTGCAGGCATTCGTCCTCACAACAATGTCGTGGATATTACAAACTATGTATTGATTGAATATGGCCAGCCATTGCATGCTTTTGACTATGACCACGTAGGTTCAAAAGAAATACTTGTTCGTCTTGCTAAAGATGGAGAAGAGCTTATTACATTAGACGGTCAAAAACGAACTTTAACTGCTGAACATCTTGTAATTACAAATGGTACAGAACCTGTTGCACTTGCAGGAGTTATGGGCGGAGAAAACTCTGAAGTACACTCTGATACAACATCAATCCTGCTTGAGTCTGCTTATTTCAATGGTCAAACCGTTCGTAAAGCGTCAAAAGATCATGGACTTCGCAGTGAAGCAAGTGCCCGATTTGAAAAAGGTGTAGATCCGAATCGTGTCCGTGCTGCTGCAGAGCGTGCAGCACAATTAATGATCGAGCTTGCTGGCGGAGAAGTCTTAAATGGATCTGCAGAAGTAAATTACTTAGAAGCAGAACCGGCTGTTGTGAGCATTCATGAGGATAAAATAAATAAAGTGCTCGGCATGAACATTTCAACGAATGAAATTCAATCTATTTTTACCCGTCTTGGATTTGAAGTGAAGGAAGACAACGGAACATTCACTGTTACAGTACCGACAAGACGCGGGGATATTACAATTGAAGAAGATTTGATTGAAGAAGTAGCTAGACTGTATGGATATGATAATATTCCCTCTACGTTCCCGGTTAGTGCATCTTCACCAGGGAGATTGACTGAATATCAGGCAAATCGCCGGAAAGCACGCCGTTATCTTGAAGGGGCTGGACTATACCAAGCCATTACGTATTCATTAACGAGTGAAGAAAAAGCATCACAATTTGCTTTGGAAGTATCAGATTATACTCGTCTTGCAATGCCGATGAGCGAGGAGCGCAGCGTGCTTCGTTTGAGCTTACTTCCGCATTTGCTGGAAACACTGAAATACAATCTTGCCCGTCAAAATGATCAAGTAGCCCTTTATGAAATGAGCTCAGTTTTCATTTCTAATGGTGCAGGAGAGCAGCCTGTTGAAAAAGAACGCCTTAGCGGTGCGGTTACTGGTTTATGGCATCTGAATCAATGGCAGGGAGAGAAAAAACCTGTTGATTTCTATGTTGTAAAAGGTATTCTTGATGGATTGTTTGATGTACTTGGCTTGACAGAGCATGTGACCTACAAGCAAGCAAAGCGAGATGGTCTTCACCCAGGACGCACAGCTGAAATCGTGCTCAATGGCCAGACGTTCGGATTCATCGGCCAAGTTCATCCGAAACTTCAAAAACAAATGGATTTAACTGAGACTTACGTATTTGAACTTGCTTTACAGCAGCTTTTGCAAACGAACTTAGAAGAACTAAAGTTCGCTGTGATCCCTCGTTTCCCTTCGATGACACGAGATATCGCACTGGTTGTTGACAGGGAAATTGTTGCTGGAGATCTTAAAGAAGCGATTTCTGAAGCGGGCGGAAAGCTTTTAAAAGAAGTATCTGTATTCGATTTGTATGAGGGCGATAAATTGGAAGAAAACAAAAAATCTCTTGCCTTCTCTCTGCGCTACTTCGATCCAGAACGTACATTAACTGATGAGGAAGTAACAAAAGCGCATGAAAAAGTACTTCGCGCAGTTGAAGAAAAATTTGCAGCTGTGTTAAGAGGATAATTTAACTATGAAAAAGCAGTGAAATCCAGTTAGATTTCACTGCTTTTTATTTATGATTTCTCTGTTACTTCAGAAATGGATAAATAAAGAATGTCCAGCATCACATCTAATTCTTCTTTTGAAGCAGCTAGAGGAGGCATAAAAACGATCACATTCCCTAGTGGTCTGAGCAGCATTCCAAGCTCTTTTGCACGGCGGCAAACTTTTACACCTATTCTTTCTTTCCAGTCAAACGGTTCAGCATTGCCCGGATCTCTGACTAATTCTATCCCTATCATAAATCCTTTTTGACGAATGTCACCAACATGAGCTAACTGTGAAAACCCGGTTAATCTGTCTGCTAAATAATCTGACAGGAACTCCACTTCTTTCACTAGATTACGTTTCTCCATTAATTCAAGATTTGCTATCGCAACAGCACAGCCTAAGGGATTTCCTGTATAGCTATGGCCGTGGAAAAACGTTTTTTGCTCCTCATAATCTCCTAAAAATCCTTTATAAATCTCATCAGTGGCAACTGTAATCGCCACAGGGAGATACCCCCCTGTTAATCCTTTTCCCGCTGTCAAAATATCTGGAGTTACTTGCTCGTGTTCACAGGCAAACATTTTCCCTGTTCTGCCAAAACCAGTAGCCACTTCATCGGCTATCATGAGAACGTCATATGTAGTGCAAAGTTCTCTCACACCTCTTAGGTAACCTTCTGGCATTACTATGATTCCGCTGGCACCTTGAACAATCGGCTCAATAATTAAAGCAGCTATTTCATCCGATCTTTCACTTAAAAGCTTTTCTAATTCTTTTAACGATTCGTTCACTATTACGCTCTTCTTAATTCCGTATGGTGAACGATATGTAGTGGGATAAGGCATTTTTATGCATTCAAACAAAAGAGAGCTATATGCTTTATGAAACAGGTCAATTGCCCCAACTGAAACAGCGCCAATTGTATCACCATGATAGGCTTCTTTCATTGTAATGAACTGCTTTTTTCCAGTTTTGCCACGATGCTGCCAGTATTGAAAGGCCATTTTAATAGCTATCTCAACAGAAGTTGCACCTGAATCTGAATAGAAAACTTTTGTGAGTCCTTTGGGCATAAGAGCTACTACTTTTTCAGCCAATAAAATCGCAGGAACATTTGCCATTCCAAGCAGAGTTGAATGTGCTACTTTACCCAGCTGCTGTTTAATGGCTTCATTTAATTCTTCTATATTGTGCCCATGTACATTTAACCAGATGGAAGAAACGCCATCCCAATATTCATTGCCGTTTACGTCAATTAATTTTCTGCCTTTTCCTTCAGCAATAATGACAGGATTATCTTCCAAATAATCTTTCATTTGTGTAAAAGGATGCCATATATACTTTTTGTTCATTTCAGCAAGTTCTTCGTAGCTGAACTGTGTTTCTAAAGTGCTTCTGCTCATGAGTTGCCCCCTTCAAGAATGTGTCCTATAGATCTATCGTAAAGATAGAGCGGATTATATGTCAACTAAAAAAAAATTAAGTTGACATATATATTTGTGTAGATCTAAAATTAAATCAAATTAAGAGAAAGGAAGAAGAAGGATGAGACGTTCATTATCGGTTTATTCAATTTCGGTTGTATCTATGTTTGCGGCCTTAACAGCAGTGGGTGCGTTTATAAAAATACCATTTCCGGTTGTTCCATTTACTTTGCAGATTTTATTTGTTTACCTTGCAGGGGCTCTGCTTGGCAGCAGGCTTGGAGCTTTAAGTCAATGTCTGTATGTTGGGATCGGATTAGCGGGATTACCGGTTTTTTCAAGCGGAGGAGGACTCTCTTATATCTTTCAGCCGACATTTGGCTACTTAATAGGTTTTATAGCCGCAAGCTTTGGTATTGGCTTAATAATTGAGAAATTCGAGCAGCCAAAGCTGAAACATTTCCTTTTTGCAAATTTTGCTGGTCTCTTAATTGTTTATTTATTTGGAGTAGGATACTTATATTTGTCGTTAAACACTTGGATTGGAACAGGCATTTCATTTAGCGCTGCATTTTACAGCGGCTTTTTGTTAAGTGTTTTCGGTGATTTTCTTCTTTGTTTTGGTGCGTCATTATTAGCTTTGAGATTGTATAAAGCGATACGCAGACCCATTCAAAGGGCCGATGTATCCTATACTGGGTCTGTAAAGGGATGAGCGGAATTTTTATTACAGGAACAGATACAGGAATCGGAAAAACATTTGTAACAGCCTATTTAACTGGTATTCTCCAAAGGTCTGGTGTGAAGGCTGTTCCGTATAAACCAATTCAGAGTGGAGGCAGACGGGAAAATGGTGAATTGATTGCAGAGGATATTGAGATATATCAACAGGCTGCTCAATTGCCATATCGGCAAGAAGAGTTGTGTACATACTGTTTGGAAGCACCCGTTTCCCCGCATTTAGCCGCGAGAATTTCAGGTGTGAAAATAGAGAAGGATAGAATGATTAATCACTATCATAAGCTGCAAAAAGAAAATGAAGTAGTGATTGTTGAAGGTGCAGGCGGACTTGCAGTGCCATTAGCTGAAAATGAAGATGGTGTATACTTAACGAAAGATTTCATTAAAGAACTGAACATTCCGATTATAATTGTGACTCATCCGTCTCTAGGAACGATCAATCATTCTATTCTGACAGCAGAGTATGCAATAAAATATGGGATTTCCGTTCTTGGATTTGTAGTCAATAAAATGCCGAGTGCAGATTCTCTAATGGAGCAAGACAATTTGAGAATGCTGAAGCTTTTGAGCGGGGTACCTGTTATTGGGAAAATTCCATATCTGGCAGGGCAGACAGAGTTTGAAAGATTATTTACTGAAGAGTCACTTATCAGCCTAAATCAAATAGTGAAAAAACAGCGGCAAAATCAATGAGATTTTGCCGTTGTTTTATTAAAATCCTTTTTTCTTCATAGCAAGCTTTTTTGCTTTCTGAGAGTTCGCAAAATGAAATTTTGTTAAGCTTTTTAACGTGCTTTCTCCTTTTTTAGCTATAATAGCAGCTGCCGCTTCGTCAACCTTCGCACCTGCACCTTTAGGAAGAGTTATACCGGCTTTTACAGATAGCAGGTCCATTTCCTTAAGGAAAGAATATCTTGCTAGAATCGAAGCTGCCGCAACTGCCAGGTGTATTCCCTCTGCTTTTGTGCTGAAAAAGGTATTTTCCGTTCGGTATTGATGCCCATTAATATGTTTGAAATAGATGGCTGGCTCAGCGAATTGATCAATCAAAACCCCATCTGGCACTTCTGGTGCAATTTTATCGTAAAGTTTGTTGATTGCCTGATTATGAAGGATGGCTTTCATTTTCCCTTGAGACATTCCTGTGCTTTGGAGCTGGTTGTATTTTTCATTATGTAAAATCAGCAGACTGTAAGGAATGGTGACAAGCAAGTCTTTAGCGATAGATGTAATCTGTTTATCATTCAGGTGCTTTGAATCTTTCACCCCTAATTCCTGCAGCAGCTGGATCTGTTCTTTTTTTACATAGGCTGCAACCACTGTAATCGGCCCGAAGAAATCCCCTGTTCCAACTTCATCTGATCCAATTATAGAGAGAGTAGAAATGTTCGGCGGCGGACTAAAAACAGTAAGAGGTTTCGAAGGTTTCTTAGTAGTCTTTTGTTCCGGCTTGGACCACTTTTCTGCTTCTTCTGAAGCCCGATTCCCTTGAAAAAGAACTTTGCCTGATTTATAGGCAGTAATTGTACATCCATTCGACTTGGCAGTAAAAACGGCTCCAGGGGGTACCTTTGCTCCCGAATCGGCAGAGTAATAAGATTTCATTTTCAGGATTGTCGGCTGATCAATTTTAATAACGGCATTGGACAAGGAATGACACCTCTTCTAAAATAGTGATTGATGCTAGATATTGATTGGTATTATCTTTCCATTATACTAGATATCATGTTATGATAAAGATTAGGATTCTCAAGAATGGAGGATTTTTCGTTGAATAATCACTCAAAAAAGAAAACGACAGTTGATATATATGGACAGCAATTTTCAATAATAGGCACGGAGAGCACAAGTCATGTGCGCTTGGTAGCTTCTATTGTTGATGATAAAATGCGTGAAATAGGCAGCAAAAGTCCAAATCTTGATATAAATAAGCTGGCAGTTTTAACTGCAGTTAACGTCGTACATGACTATTTAAAATTAAAAGAAGAATTTGAAAAACTAGAGAAACAAATTACAGAAAAGGATTGACGCAGTAAATGCTTGATATTGCACTCTTTATCATCCTGGCAATGGGCCTATTAGTCGGACTTAAACGCGGCTTTATTCTTCAATTCATTCATCTTACAGGATTTATTATCGCCTATATTGTAGCATATAAATACTTTGGTGTTTTAGCACCAAAGTTAGAGCTATGGGTTCCGTATCCAACACTTGGAGAAGGTTCATCTGCGATATCATTCTTCACAGGCGGGAATCTTGAAGATGCCTATTATAGAGCTGTAGCGTTTGTCATATTATTTATCGGTACAAAGATCTTACTTCAAGTTGTAGGATCGATGCTTGATTTTGTTACATATCTGCCAATCCTGAAGCAGCTGAATAAATGGGCTGGCGCTATATTAGGATTTCTAGAAATCTATTTAATTCTTTTCATCCTGCTGTTCATTGGCGGTCTCCTGCCGATTCCAGAGGTACAGTCAGCGATGGGGAATTCAGGACTTGCAAAATTAATTGTACATCATACGCCATATTTTTCTGATAAAGTTCAGGAATTATGGATTCAATATGCTCCAAATTAACTTCTCCTCCAATAAGGAGAAGTTTTTTAGTAAAGATCTTTCTAAGGCTATTTTCGTAAAGTTTTGCTGCTTTTAGAAAAAATGACTAAAACCTTGAGTGGATTGTAGCGGAAGGCACTTGACTCCTGCGGGAAATAGAGGGGTATGGGAGACCTCACAGGCATCATGGCCGAGGAGGCTCCCATCCCTCACAGCGGAAAGCAAGTGCCTGCAGCGGAAATTTACGGGTACAATTTATAACCAAAACAACATTCAATGCGAAAACAGCCTTTCTAAAAGATTAATCCTCTCTAATCGTATTGCCAATGGGCAATTTGCAATTTCAATTTTGAGTAGAGTACGAAATCCTGCAAACTTGGATGAAATCGATAAAAATAATCTTTGCGAACGCATCCTTTTAGTAAAGATCTGACTTTGTAAAGGAATTAAGTGTCTTTCCTAATTAATTCGGGCACTTTTTGGAATGATTAAAAGACTTTCCAAACCGTTTACATGAGATTTTGGCAATAGCAGCTTGCCTTGCTGTTGTACTTTTTATGAAAATATTTGTATCATTTTATATAGATAAACATATGAGCTGATCTAAGGTGGGAAAAAAATATGAGTATCCATAAAAAAGATGTGATTAAATTACTTGAAAATATAGCCATATACATGGAGCTGAAGGGTGAAAATCCTTTTAAAATTGCCGCTTTCCGCAAGGCTGCAAATGCACTGGAGACCGATGACCGCAGTTTATCTTCGATCGAAGATTTTACAAAAATTCCGGGAATCGGAAAAGGCACAGCTGCAGTCATAACAGAATTTATAGAGGCCGGGAAATCTGAAACTTTAGAACAGCTTCAATCAGAAGTTCCGCAAGGCTTGATTCCTTTATTAAAGCTGCCTGGACTTGGCGGCAAAAAGATTGCAAAGCTTTATAAAGAGCTTGGAGTAACGGACGTGGATTCTCTTAAAACAGCCTGTATGGAGGAAAAAGTGCAGGGACTTGCCGGTTTTGGCAAAAAAACAGAAGAGAAGATCTTGGCTGGGATTGATGAGATTGGTACTCGTCCTGAGAGACTGCCGCTTTCTTTTGCTCTGCCGATTGCAGAGGAAATTGAGACGTATTTGGAATCATGTGAAGACATTCAAAAATACAGCAGAGCAGGCAGTTTGAGACGCATAAGAGAAACCGTTAAAGATTTGGATTTTATTATTGCAACAGACCGTCCGCAGTTTGTGAGAGATCAGCTTTTAAAGATTCCGAATGTATCTGAAATCATCGCAAACGGTGACACAAAGGTATCTGTTCAGCTTCAATACGAATATGAAATTGGCGTTGATTTTCGTTTAGTCACTCTTGATGAGTTTGCTACAACGCTTCATCATTTCACAGGTTCAAAGGATCATAATGTGAAAATGCGGCAGCTGGCAAAGGAGCGCGGAGAAAAAATCAGTGAATATGGTGTGGAGAATATAGAAACGGGTGAAATCACTACTTTTCAATCAGAAGAGGAATTCTATGCTCATTTTGATCTTCCTTTTTTCCCGCCTGAAATTCGGGAAGATGGGACAGAAGTTGAAAAGTACAGCCGGGATATGAAACTGATTTCTGCTGAAGATATAAAAGGTGATCTTCATATGCATTCAACTTGGAGCGATGGTGCTTTTACAATCAGTGAAATGGCAGAAGCATGCAGAACAAGAGGGTATCAGTATATGGCGATTACAGACCATTCCCAATATCTTAAGGTTGCCAATGGCTTGACACCTGAAAGATTGAGGGCTCAAAGAAAAGAGATTGACAAATTAAATGAGCAATTTGCTGATTTTAAAATCTTTGCAGGCGTTGAAATGGATATTCTCCCTGATGGGTCACTTGATTACGATGACGAAGTATTAGAAGGCATGGATTTTGTCATTGCTTCCATCCATTCCAGTTTTTCGCAGTCACAGGACGTAATTATGAAGCGATTGAAAACGGCTTTGCAAAATCATCACGTTGATATGATTGCCCATCCTACTGGGCGGCTAATCGGCAAGCGAAGCGGATATGAGCCAGATGTAGAGATGCTCATTCAGCTTGCAAAGGAAACTGATACTGCACTTGAACTGAATGCTAATCCAAACAGACTGGATTTAAGCGCAGAAAATATAAAAAAAGCACACGAAGCAGGTGTGAAACTAGTCATCAATACAGACGCACATAATATAGATATGCTCGATGATATGAAAACTGGGGTTTCGACAGCGATTAAAGGCTGGGTAAAAGGCGAGAACGTGATCAATACATGGGATCTGAATCAGCTTCAATCCTTTTTTAACCGGCATAATAAGTAGCCCGCAGACAGCAAGGAGGCTGTAAATAGTGCAACAGCGCGTGTTTAAAGTATTAGAATTTAATAAAGTAAAAGAACAGCTTCTAAAACATACTTCATCTTCTTTGGCGAAGGAAAAAGTGGAAAAGCTTGTTCCCTCAACGGATTACGAAGAGGTCCGAAAACTGCAGGAGCAGACAGATGAAGCAGCGAAAGTTTTACGTCTTAAAGGGAATGCTCCGCTTGGAGGACTTGTTGATATTCGTCAAAGCGTCAAACGGGCTCAAATCGGCGGGATGCTGAACCCTCATGAGCTGATGGAGATTGCAGGCACCCTTTATGCAAGCAAGCATATGAAACGATTCATAGAAGACATGATGGAAAACGGGATTGAGATCCCTCACTTAGATGAGCTTGCATCTGAAATTCTGCCCTTGCAGGATTTAGAGCATCACATCCTTCACTGTATCGGCGATAATGGGGAGGTTCTTGACGGGGCAAGTGATACGCTTCGTATGATTCGAAATTCATTGAGAACAACAGAGGCGAGGGTAAGAGAAAAACTGGAGTCAATGATTCGCTCATCGTCTGCTCAAAAAATGCTTTCTGATGCGATTATTACTATTCGAAATGATCGGTATGTCGTGCCTGTGAAACAGGAGTACCGTTCAGCATATGGCGGAATTGTTCATGACCAGTCATCATCTGGTGCAACCTTATTTATAGAACCTCAGGTAGTTGTTGACTTAAACAATACGCTGCAGCAAGCGCGTATGAAAGAGAAAATAGAAATTGAACGGATTTTAAGAGAAATCTCAGAAAAAGTGGCCGAGGAAGCAAGCACACTTTTAGTAAATGTTGAAGCACTTAGCGAAATGGATTTCATGTTTACGAAAGCTGCATATGCTAAAAAAATTAAAGCTTCCAAACCTGAAATGAATGACAGCGGCAGAATTAAACTGTTCAAAGCAAGGCACCCCCTTCTGAATGATGAAGAAGTTGTCGCAAATGACATCGAACTAGGAGATGAGTTTACAACAATCGTCATTACCGGTCCAAATACAGGCGGGAAAACGGTCACCTTGAAGACAGTTGGTTTATTTACATTGATGGCGCAATCTGGCTTGCAGATTCCGGCACTTGACGGGTCAGAAATGGCTGTGTTTGAAAATGTATATGCCGATATCGGGGACGAGCAGTCAATCGAACAAAGCTTAAGTACATTTTCTTCTCACATGGTGAACATCGTGGATATATTAAAGCGGGTTGACTTTAACAGCTTAGTGCTGTTCGATGAACTTGGCGCTGGTACAGATCCACAAGAAGGAGCAGCACTTGCGATCTCCATACTGGATGAAGTTCACAACCGCGGCGCACGAGTTATCGCAACAACGCACTATCCTGAACTGAAAGCTTACGGGTATAACCGTATAGGCGTTGTGAATGCAAGTGTAGAATTTAATATCGAAACATTAAGTCCAACCTATAAGCTTCTGATTGGGGTGCCTGGCCGAAGCAATGCATTTGAAATTTCAAAGCGTCTTGGATTAATGCAGTCTGTCATTGACCGGGCTAAGTCTCATATGACAGCAGAAAGCAATGAAGTAGATACAATGATTGCATCGCTGGAAGACAGCAAAAAACGTTCTGATATAGAATTAAATGAAGCAGAACAGCTTCGAAAGGATGCCGAAAAGCTTCATACAGATCTGCAAAATCAAATCCTTTCGTTTAATGAAGAACGGGATAAACTTTATGAAGAAGCAGAGAAGAAAGCGTCTGAGAAAGTTGAAGCGGCAAAAGCTGAAGCAGAGTCCATTATCCGCGAATTAAGAAAAATGCAGAAAGAGCATCGTACAGGTATCAAAGAGCATGAATTAATTGATGCAAAAAAACGTCTTGAAGAAGCAGTGCCCCAATTTGAAAAAAGCAGTAAACAGCCTAAAATCAAGCCTCAGAAGCATCAATATGCAGAAGGGGATGAAGTGAAAGTCATCAGCTTTAATCAAAAAGGACACTTACTTTCAAAAGTCGGTGATCAAGAATGGCAGGTGCAAATCGGCATTCTGAAAATGAAGGTTAAAGAAGATGATCTTCAATATATCAGCAGGCCTAAACCTGTCGAACACAAACCTCTTGCTATGGTGAAAGGCAAAGATTATCACGTTTCTCTCGAACTTGATTTAAGAGGGGAACGATATGAGAATGCCCTTCAGAGGGTAGAAAAGTATATGGATGATGCCGTTTTGGCAGGCTATCCAAGAATTTCAATTATTCACGGCAAAGGAACTGGCGCGCTGCGGACCGGTGTTCAAGAATACTTGAAAAACCACAGAAATGTGAAGAGAGCCCGTTATGGCGAATCAGGCGAAGGCGGATCAGGTGTTACGATTGTCGAATTAAAATAATCGATTTGGGAGATAGGAAATGAATCAATTTTGGGAAAATGAATTCGTTCAGACTGCAGCGTATTATAGTGTCGTTGTATTGTGTGTTGTCCTTTTTTTAACGATATTTGAATTGGTGACAAAATATAATAACTGGGATGAAATTCAAAAAGGGAATTTAGCGGTTGCGATGACAACAGGCGGTAAAATTTTTGGGATTGCAAACGTGTTCCGTTTTTCGATTGGCCAGCACGATACGCTGCTTGAAATGGTAGGCTGGGGGATGTTTGGATTTGTTTTATTGCTTTTGGGTTATTTTATCTATGAGTTTTTAACGCCTAAATTCAGGGTCGATGAAGAAATACAAAAAGACAATCGTGCGGTAGGCTTTATTTCAATGGTGATTTCCATTGGCTTATCATACGTCATTGGCGCAGGCATTTAAGGGGAGAAAACAGTGGAAACATTGGCAAAAGTACTGCTTGGAGTATGCGGTTTATTTATTGTAGTCGGCATTATCTTTATGGTTTTTTTCGCTTGAAAAATGAATAAATATGAGGGAAATCCGGATTTCATGACATGATTCCGGATTTTTTTATATACATTAAGATGATAAGTCTAAAAATATTCTATATTCTGAATATAACTTTGGTATACTTTCTTTATAAGCCAAAAGTCATAATGGCCACAAAAGGAGGAATTGAAATGGAAGTTCAAAAACCCTGGCTTCATTTATATCCGGAAGAAATACCTCATTATGCAGAAATTGACAACATGCCTCTTCAATCTTATCTCGTGCAAGCAGCTCAAGAATTTCCGACAAAAACAGCCATTCACTTTTTAGGGAAGGAACTGACTTTTACAGAAGTTCACGAACAATCATTAAAACTTGCAAGTTATCTTCAGGAACTTGGATTAAAGAAGGACGAAAGAGTATCCATCATGCTGCCGAACTGTCCACAGGCTGTTATTGCCTATTACGGAATCTTATTTGCAGGCGGAATTGTTGTCCAAACGAATCCATTATACATGGAGAGAGAGCTTGAATATCAGTTAAATGATTCTGATGCGAAATACATTATTACACTGGATCTGCTCTATCCGAAAGTCTCAAAAATGAAAGCGTTAACAGGACTTGGCCACATTATTACGACCAGCATTAAAGATTACTTGCCATTTCCGAAAAATCTTCTGTATCCTTTTGTGCAAAAAAAGCAAAACCAAATTGTAGTGAAAATAGAGCATAGAGGACACACACATTTATTTAAAGAAATAATGAAACGTACAAATATGTCAATTAAACAAATCGAAACAAATCCTAAAGAAGATATTGCATTATTGCAATATACAGGAGGCACAACCGGATTTCCAAAGGGAGTTATGCTGACGCATGAAAATCTTGTGGCGAATACTTCCATGTGCACGGCCTGGATGTATAAGTGCAAACGCGGAGAAGAATCAGTGCTTGGAATTTTGCCGTTTTTCCATGTTTACGGGATGACAGCTGTTATGAACCTTTCCATTATGCAAGGGTTTAAAATGATACTTCTTCCTAAATTTGACGCAACTGATACCCTGAAAACGATTGATAAGTTAAAACCGACACTCTTTCCAGGCGCACCTACAATCTATATTGCATTACTGAATCATCCGGATTTGAAAAACTACGATCTTTCATCCGTAGAATCATGTATAAGCGGATCGGCGCCTCTTCCGGTTGAAGTGCAGGAAAAATTCGAACAGGAGACTGGGGGAAAGCTGGTTGAAGGCTACGGATTATCAGAGGCTTCACCTGTAACACACTCTAACTTCCTATGGTCTCATAGAAAAAAAGGAAGCATCGGTGTGCCATGGCCGAATACTGACTCCATCATCCTCTCCTTTGAAACAGGAAAACAGGCAAATTACAATGAGCTGGGCGAAATTGCTGTAAGAGGCCCGCAGGTTATGAAAGGATATTGGAAGAACCAAGAAGAAACGGATGCCGTTTTAAAAGACGGATGGCTTATGACCGGTGATATTGGCTATATGGATGAAGAAGGCTATTTTTATGTCGTTGACCGTAAAAAAGATATGATTATCGCAGGCGGATTCAACATCTATCCGCGTGAGATTGAAGAAGTTCTGTATGAACACGAAAAAGTTCAGGAAGTTGTAGTAGCAGGCGTACCAGACCCTTATCGGGGAGAAACCGTGAAAGCTTATATCGTCTTAAAAGAAGGAGCTCAAGCAACCGAGCAGGAGTTTGATGAATTTGCACGCAAGCATATGGCAGCATATAAAATTCCGAGAATCTATGAATTCAGGAAAGAGCTGCCAAAAACGGCAGTCGGAAAAATATTAAGGCGTTCACTTGTAGAGGAAGAAAAAGATAAATTAAAAAATGCAAATTAGTGTTTCACTGCTTTCAATTGTCATGAATTATAAAACCTCAATGATAGTCAATAACGAGTTTTATTCGAAAAACAGCAAAACCTCAATGAAAGAAGAACTGTCTCTTTCTGTTGCTGAGATGGTTCTTTTTTGTAAATGATATATGGAGGTTTTTGCTTGACAGATTCGACATGTACTTTTATGATTGAAATATGAATGATGATTCATTCAGTTCGAAAGGAAGATTTCCATTGAAACAGAAAAGACCAAAATATCTCCAAATAATAGATGCAGCTGTCGTCGTGATCGCTGAAAACGGCTATCATCAGGCACAGGTTTCAAAGATTGCAAAACAAGCAGGAGTCGCAGATGGAACGATTTATCTTTATTTTAAGAACAAAGAGGATATCCTCATTTCATTGTTTCAGGAAAAAATGGGTGTATTTATCGAAAAAATTCAACAAGAAATAGCAGGAAAGGACACGGCGGCGGAGAAGTTATACATGCTGATCGAAAAACATTTTTCGCTTTTAGCAGAAGATCATCATCTCGCGATCGTTACCCAGCTTGAACTTAGGCAGTCGAATAAAGAATTGCGACTTAGAATCAATGAGGTCCTGAAAGGATACTTGAATATTCTTGATTCCATTATTCAAACAGGGAAAGAGACTTCCGAATTCAGAGAAGCGCTCGATGCGCGGTTAGCCAGACAGATGATTTTCGGAACCATTGATGAAACGGTAACAACATGGGTCATGAATGAGCAAAAGTTTGATCTAATTGCTCTTGCTGGAAATGTTCATGAACTTTTAATCAAAGGCTGCGGAAGGGTTTAGAGCCCTCTATGTGCCTTATTGTAAAAAAATTCAAGGAGGCTGCGTTGTGAGCTATTTAAATGTCAAAGTAGAAGATTATGTTGCGGTCGTAACCATTCAACAACCTCCCGCAAACGCACTTTCGTCTTATGTTTTGAAAGAGCTTTCATCCCTCATGGATGAGTTTGAAAACAACAAAGAAGTCAGAGTCATAGTCATCAAAGGCGAAGGCCGGTTCTTCTCAGCAGGCGCTGATATTAAAGAATTTGTTTCTGTGCCGAATGGAGAAGAGTTCTCGAAACTGGCAGCATATGGCCAAGAACTGTTTGAAAGAATTGAAACGTTTTCAAAACCGGTAATCGCGTCCATTCATGGTGCAGCGCTTGGCGGGGGACTTGAGCTTGCAATGAGCTGTCATATAAGGCTTGTGACAGAAAATGCTAAACTTGGATTGCCTGAGCTTCAGCTGGGGCTTATCCCTGGATTCGCCGGTTCACAGCGACTTCCTAAATATGTAGGAGAAGCAAAAGCGCTTGAAATGCTGTTA
This sequence comes from Bacillus sp. PAMC26568, assembly GCF_014235785.1. Classification (GTDB taxonomy): domain Bacteria; phylum Bacillota; class Bacilli; order Bacillales; family Bacillaceae; genus Bacillus_P. Next base: position 1,159,053 of record NZ_CP060137.1, read on the forward strand.
ACAAGCGAGCCGATAACTGGTTTGGAAGCTGTAAATTATGGACTTGCCAACCATGCTTTTGCAGAAGAGTCTTTAGCTGATGAAACGATGAAGCTTGCAAAAAAATTCGCTGCCAAAAGTCCAATATCAGTAAGTGCAGCCATTGATCTAATCAACGCTTCTAAAACTCTTTCCTATCATGACCGGGTGAAAAAGGAAGCGGGATATTTCGGGACAGTCTTTGAAAGTGCCGATGCAAAAGAAGGAATCAGCGCTTTTCTTGAGAAACGGCAGCCGCAGTTTAAAGGCGAATAACTTTGTATTAAAACGTTCAAAACGTTTTATATATAACAACTATAATAAATGCTTAACGTAATAGGGGGATGGACATGAATATTTATGTAATCATGAAGAAAACGTTTGATACGGAAGAAAAAATAACGCTTCAAAACGGCAAGATCAATGAAGATGGTGCAGAATTCATTATTAATCCTTACGATGAATATGCGATTGAAGAGGCTATTCAGATTCGCGATGCAAACAGCGGAGAAGTAACGGTTGTAACGATTGGCGGAGAAGAGTCAGAAAAAGAATTGCGTACAGCTCTTGCTATGGGGTGTGACAAGGCTGTTTTAATTAATACTGAAGACGATCTTGAAGATGGAGACCAATACACAACTTCCAAAATTCTTGCTGAGTATTTCAAAGATAAAGATGCAGACCTGATCTTAGGGGGAAATGTAGCGATTGACGGCGGATCTGGTCAAGTAGGGCCTCGTCTGGCTGAGCTCCTTAATATTCCTTATGTAACAACGATCACTAAGCTTGAAATTGAAGGAAATAAAGCGGCTGTTGTGCGTGATGTTGAAGGAGATTCGGAAGTAATTGAAACGACATTGCCATTATTGGCTACGGCACAGCAAGGTCTGAATGAGCCGCGCTATCCTTCTTTACCGGGTATTATGAAGGCGAAGAAAAAACCATTGGAAGAACTTGAACTGGATGATCTTGATCTTGAAGAAGAAGATGTTGAACCTAAAACAAAAACAATTGAAATATATATGCCGCCTAAAAAAGAAGCGGGTAAAGTATTGCAAGGCGATTTAGATGCACAAGTAAAAGAATTAGTATCACTTCTTCGCAATGAAGCTAAAGTAATCTAATGCTTAAACAATAAAGCGGATTTTTTCAATCAAACGTATAACAGGGGGACTTTATTATGGCAAGAAAAGTACTGGTATTGGGAGAAGTACGTGATCAATCACTGCGCAATGTTTCTTTTGAAACAATCGCAGCAGGCAAAACAATATCTGAAGGCGGCGAAGTAACGGCTGTTTTACTTGGAGACAGCGTGACATCACTTGCTGAAGAAATGATTCATTATGGTGCAGATCGAGTGATCACTGTTGAGGATGAAAAATTGAAAACGTATACACCTGATGGCTATTCTCAGGCATTGCTTGCTGTAATTGAAGCTGAGAAGCCAGAAGGAATTATATTCGGTCATACGGCTTTAGGAAAAGATTTGTCGCCGAAAATTGCAGCTAAAATTGGGTCCGGACTCATTTCAGATGCGACAGAAATTGAGATTGCAGGAGACAATGCTGTTTTCACACGTCCAATTTATTCAGGTAAAGCATTTGAGAAAAAGATCGTTACAGATGGAACTATTTTCGCAACGATCAGACCTAACAACATTGCTCCTCTTGAAAAAGATGAGTCTAGAACAGGTGAGGTATCTTCTGTTTCTGCTGAAATCAAGGATCTTCGCACAATCGTGAAAGAAGTAGTCAGGAAAGCATCAGAAGGTGTGGATTTATCAGAAGCTAAAGTGATTGTGGCAGGCGGCCGCGGTGTTAAGAGCACAGACGGCTTCAATCCTCTCAAACAGCTTGCGGATGTCCTAGGAGGAGCAGTAGGCGCATCCCGCGGGGCATGTGACGCAGATTATTGCGATTATTCACTGCAAATTGGTCAAACAGGAAAAGTTGTAACACCTGATTTATACATTGCTTGCGGAATTTCTGGTGCGATTCAGCATTTAGCGGGAATGTCCAACTCTAAAGTAATCGTTGCGATCAATAAAGATCCAGAGGCCAATATCTTCAAAGTTGCCGATTATGGAATTGTCGGGGATCTTTTCGAAGTAGTCCCTTTACTGACAGAAGAATTTAAAAAGTTAAAAGTGCATTCTTGATCCATTAAAAACACGCTCCCAGCGGCGTGTTTTTATTATGAAAGAAAGTATGTTTTTCATTACACAGATAGGGAAAAGTAAACTTGAGCAAAAAATTAGCAGGTCAGATTCTTTAATGCTATACTTTAGGCATTCAATAACTTAAACTATTAGGAGGAAAATATAATGGCAATTACAAATGTAACAGATCAAACCTTTTCAACTGAAACAAGTGAAGGCGTAGTATTGGCTGATTTCTGGGCTCCTTGGTGCGGACCTTGTAAAATGATTGCGCCAGTACTTGAAGAGCTAGATCAAGAATTAGGAGATAAAGTTAAAATCGTAAAACTTGATGTAGACGAAAACCAAGAAACAGCTGGTAAATACGGAGTAATGAGCATTCCAACATTGCTTGTCTTCAAAAATGGCGAAGTTGTTGATAAAACAGTTGGCTTCCAGCCGAAAGAAGCTTTAGCTGAATTATTAAATAAACATGCCTAATAATTGATTTGATTTAAAAAGAAAATGGGGCCCTGATCTGGGCCTCTTTTTTATCCCCTTATACAATCCATCATGACCTCTCCTTGCTGAAAAAAATGTCAATTATTGCTCAGGAAATGATTTTCGCCGCAGTTCGAAACAGACGAGAAAGTTCTTAAATGATACAATATAAGGAATAGGAGTAAATAGTAAAAAAGATAACTTCGAAAATTTCAGTTAAAAGATTAAGACAATGGAGTGTCCGCTATGGAGCAATTAATAAAAGAGAAGCTTGCACTTCTGCCAGATCAGCCGGGCTGTTATTTAATGAAAGACCGTTTCGGCACAATCATATATGTGGGAAAAGCGAAAGTGCTTAAAAATCGGGTGCGGTCTTACTTTACGGGATCCCATGATGGAAAGACATTAAGACTTGTAGGTGAAATTAGAGACTTTGAATATATTGTAACTTCCTCAAACATCGAGGCTCTGATTTTAGAATTGAACTTAATCAAAAAGCATGATCCTAAATATAATGTCATGCTGAAGGATGACAAAACGTATCCTTTTATCAAAATTACAGCTGAACGGCATCCGCGGCTTATCGTGACAAGAAATGTCAAAAAAGATAAAGGGAAATATTTTGGACCATATCCAAATGTTCAGGCTGCCAGAGAAACGAAAAAGCTTCTTGACCGACTTTATCCGTTAAGAAAATGTTCAACTCTGCCTGACCGGGTATGCCTGTATTATCATATGGGACAATGTCTGGCACCTTGTGTTTATCAAGTAACACCTGAGCAAAACAGGCAAATGGTCGAAGAAATGACCCGATTCCTGAATGGCGGTTTTAAGCAAATTAAAGAAGAACTATCTAAAAAAATGCTGACTGCTTCTGAGAACTTAGACTTTGAACGGGCGAAAGAGTATAGAGATCAGATCGTGCATATTGATGCGACAATGGAAAAACAGAAAATGACCATGAATGATTTTGTGGATCGTGATGTATTTGGCTACTCCTATGATAAGGGCTGGATGTGTGTTCAGGTCTTCTTTATCCGACAGGGGAAATTAATTGAACGGGATATCGCAATGTTCCCGCTTTACCAGGAACCAGATGAAGAGTTCTTAACATTTCTCGGCCAATTTTATTCAAAAAACAATCATTTTCTTCCGAAAGAAATCCTTCTGCCTGACAGCGTAGACAATGAAATGGCAGAACAGCTTCTGCACGTTACTGCGATTCATCCGAAACGGGGAAAGAAGAAGGATTTAGTGCTGCTTGCTCATCAAAATGCAAAAATTGCGTTAAAAGAAAAATTCTCACTCATTGAACGGGATGAAGAAAGAACGATAAGAGCGATCGACCAGCTTGGAGAGAAAATGGGTATCTATACTCCTGCAAGAATTGAAGCTTTTGATAACTCCAATATTCAAGGAACAGACCCTGTATCAGCAATGATTGTGTTTATAGACGGCAAGCCTGCAAAAAAAGAATACCGAAAGTATAAAATTAAAAGCGTACAGGGACCAGATGATTATGAATCCATGCGAGAAGTTGTACGAAGAAGATATTCAAGGGTTCTTAAAGACGAGCTGCCGCTTCCTGATTTAATCATTATTGACGGGGGAAAAGGGCATTTGGCCGCTGCCCAGGATGTTCTTGAAAATGAGCTCGGTTTATCTGTTCCAGTCGCAGGATTAGTTAAAGATGATAAGCACAGGACCTCAAACTTATTGTTGGGAAGTCCGCCAACTGTCATTGAGCTTGAGCGGAACAGCCAGGAATTTTATCTTCTTCAAAGAATTCAGGATGAAGTGCATCGTTTTGCGATTACTTTCCATAGACAGACAAGAGGGAAAACTGCCTTTCAATCCATTTTGGATGATATACCTGGTGTTGGAGAAAAGCGCCGAAAAACACTATTAAAGCATTTCGGTTCTGTGAAGAAAATGAAAGAAGCCAGCCTTGATGAGCTGATTGCAGCAGGTATGCCCGCAAACACGGCACAGCTGATCTTAACAAAATTGCAAGAATAGATTGCATGAATCGAAAATCTTTGCTACAATTCTAACTAATTTCATAACCAGATCGTTTAGTTCGTTAAATGATGGTAGAGGTGCGACCTTCAAGAGTAGCTCATCAGAGGAAAATGGATTCCTGTGAAGCTGGGTGAAAGGGAAGAGTCGCCGAAGTGATAATAGAGCCATTTCTTTTATTGCTGGTTTTGCGTTAAACAAACGTAAAATTGTCAAGAAGATGTTTTTCTTGGAGTGCTATCTCATTGTATGAATGAATTCCCAATATTCGTTTATGCAAGCAATGAGATAGAGAATCTCATTGCTTTTTTTGCGTTTTCTGAGATTCTCCCTTTTACCTGCTGACGATCAAACATACTAGAAAGGTGAGAGGCTGATATGGGATTAATTGTACAAAAATTTGGAGGAACATCTGTTGGATCTCCTGAAAGAATTATGAATGCTGCACAAAGAGTAATTGAAGAGAAAGAAAGAGGCAATGATATCGTAGTAGTGGTTTCGGCAATGGGAAAAACAACCGATCATCTAGTTTCTCTTGCAGGAGAAATCAGCAGTAAACCGAGTAAGCGTGAAATGGATATGCTCCTTACAACTGGTGAACAAGTGACCATCTCTCTTTTAACGATGGCTCTTCAAGCACAAGGCTTTGATGCAATCTCCTATACTGGCTGGCAGGCTGGAATTCAGACTGAACATATTCATGGCAATGCAAGAATTACTGGGATTGATTCTGAAAAAATAAAAAATCAGCTGCAGAAGGGAAAGATTGCGGTTGTTGCCGGATTTCAAGGATTTGCAGACGGGAGTGAGATTACGACACTCGGACGAGGCGGTTCAGATACAACGGCTGTTGCACTGGCAGCTGCCCTGCAAGCTGATAAATGTGATATCTACACAGATGTAACGGGAGTCTTCACGACCGATCCCCGTTTTGTGAAAACTGCAAGAAAGCTTGACGGCATCTCCTATGATGAAATGCTCGAGCTTGCTAATTTAGGTGCTGGTGTTTTACATCCGCGAGCAGTTGAATTTGCAAAAAATTACGGAGTTCCTTTAGAAGTCAGATCCAGTTTAGAATCAGAAAGCGGCACGTTAATTGAGGAGGAAACAATGATGGAACAAAATTTAGTAGTAAGAGGAATCGCGTTTGAAGACCAAGTATCAAGAGTGACTGTTTGCGGATTGCCTAATAATTTATTGTCGCTTTCCACTATCTTTAAAACACTGGCAAGCCATGGACTTAATGTTGATATTATTATCCAAAGTTCAACGGACAGCAACACAGCATCATTATCTTTTTCTGTAAAAACAGGTGATGTAGCAGAAACAGTCGACGTTCTTGAAATGCATCAGTCAGAATTGGGCTTTGAAAAAATAGAATCGGAAAATGGTCTGTCTAAAGTATCAATTGTTGGTTCTGGCATGGTTTCAAATCCTGGTGTTGCAGCAGAAATGTTTCATGTGCTTGCACAGGAAGGAATCGAAGTTAAAATGGTCAGCACATCTGAAATCAAGGTATCAACGGTTATAGGGCATAATGATATGGTAAAAGCAGTGGAAGCCCTGCATGATGCCTTTGAATTATCCAAACAGCCTGCACCGGCCGTATAAAAAAGTTCGCGCAGATAGTTGTTTTCCTTAAAAATCCTGTTCATTTCTAATAAGTTGTATAGAATCATCGGCAGAAAACAGGTATAACCTCCTAAAAAGGATTTAAAAAAACAATGTCTTAGAAACGTACAAAAAAATTAAAGGGGTGGGCCGCAATGACCCATCCCTTTAATCATTGTTAAATTCCATATCTTTGTAATCCCATTTTACTGTAAAGACAACTTTATCCGCCCGTTTTTTCACTTGTTCATACGTTTCAGTAATTTGCTTATTCATGCGCTGCAGCTGCTGTGCTAAAAATCCTGCTTCCAGCTGGAAGGAAGGCTCTTTCATCGCTTTGAATCTGGCTTTGATCAATTCGCTCTCCAATTGAAATTCCATTTCATCTTTTTTCTTATGTACCAATGAAAGAGTTCCAAAGCCTGCTGCAGAAAAGAAAGCGATGAGCTCCTCGATGGATTCAGCGGGGTACTTGCGGGCAAGACTTTTTCCAGACCAGTAAAGCATGGATGCTGAGTCCCGTCCCAGAATATCTGGAATTAGCACCTCTCTTAGCAGCTCATATGCGAAAGCAGGTACTTCCATATCCCGCAGCTGTGTCATGTCAATTTGTTCGCTCGTTTTTTTCACATTCTTCCCCCTCTTTCTGCATTTATTATATCTCATGTTGAGTGAATAAGAACATGCAATATTAGTAAATCGCATGAAACAATCGTGCCCTGAAAGTATTTTAAGAAAATAAAAATAGGTGAAAAATACGACTTGTCACAAAATTAAAATTTATGAACGCGTTTTCTTGACGCTGTAACTTGTTGGGAGTACAATAAATTTGTCACATTTTATCATACAATGTTTATTTACTTAAAAGGTTGCCGGGAATAGGAGAAACATTAAAAAAAAGATTTTAAGATTACTAGGGGGTAATGTCAGATGGCTGGAAACAGAGAATATTCAAACCGAAGACTTCATTCTTTGCTTGGAGTTATCCCGGTTGGCGTCTTCTTAATTCAGCATCTTGTTGTAAACAACTTTGCAACAAGAGGAGAAGAAGCGTTTAATAATGCTGCACATTTTATGGAAAGCTTGCCATTTAGAATTGTTCTGGAAACATTTATTATATTCCTGCCGCTTTTATATCATGCGATCTACGGAATTTATATTGCTTTTACAGCTAAAAACAATGTAAGCAAGTTTGGCTACTTCCGCAACTGGATGTTTATGCTTCAGCGAATCTCAGGTGTTATCACACTTGTCTTCGTTTCATGGCATGTATGGGAAACAAGAATTGCAGCCGCATTTGGCGCGGATGTTAATTTTGATATGATGGCATCCATTTTCAGTAATCCATTTATGATTGTCTTTTATATTGTCGGTGTTGTTTCTACAATTTTCCACTTTGCAAACGGACTGTGGTCATTTGCAGTCAGCTGGGGAATTACAGTAACTCCAAGATCTCAATTAATTTCAACGTATGTGACGATCGCACTTTTCCTAGCATTATCCTACGTTGGAGTAAGCACTATTTTTGCATTTGTTTGATGAGTACAAGAATCAAAGGGAGTGGGCCAGATGAGTAAAGGTAGAATTATAGTCGTCGGCGGCGGTTTAGCGGGCCTCATGGCTACGATTAAAGCTGCAGAAACCGGCGTTCATGTAGATTTATTTTCTTTAGTTCCAGTTAAGCGTTCTCATTCTGTTTGTGCACAGGGCGGGATTAACGGAGCTGTAAATACAAAAGGTGAAGGAGATTCACCTTGGGAGCATTTTGATGACACTGTATATGGCGGGGACTTCCTTGCGAATCAGCCCCCTGTTAAAGCGATGTGCGAGGCTGCTCCTTCCATTATTCACTTGCTTGACCGTATGGGAGTTATGTTTAACCGTACACCTGAAGGTCTTCTTGATTTTCGCCGTTTTGGAGGAACACAGCATCACCGTACAGCATTCGCAGGTGCAACGACTGGCCAGCAGCTGCTCTATGCGCTTGATGAGCAAGTGCGCCGTTATGAAGTTGCCGGTTTAGTAACGAAATATGAGGGCTGGGAATTCCTTGGCGCAGTTATTGATGATGATCGCGTATGCCGTGGAATTACTGGACAAGACCTGACAACAATGGAAATTAAATCGTTCCGCTCAGATGCTGTCATTATGGCTACTGGCGGACCTGGAATCATTTTCGGAAAATCTACAAATTCAGTCATTAATACTGGATCAGCGGCATCCATTGTCTATCAGCAAGGTGTAAATTATGCAAACGGAGAATTTATTCAAATTCATCCAACAGCCATTCCGGGAGATGACAAGCTTCGACTTATGAGCGAATCAGCCCGCGGTGAAGGCGGACGCGTATGGACATATAAAGATGGAAAACCGTGGTACTTCCTTGAGGAAAAATATCCTGCATACGGAAACCTTGTACCGCGTGATATTGCGACACGTGAAATTTTTGATGTGTGTGTATCACAGAAGCTTGGAATCAATGGCGAAAACATGGTTTACCTAGACCTTTCACATAAAGATCCAAAAGAGCTTGATATAAAGCTTGGCGGTATTATTGAAATCTATGAGAAGTTCATGGGCGATGATCCACGAAAACTTCCTATGAAGATTTTCCCTGCTGTTCATTATTCAATGGGCGGATTATGGGTTGATTACGATCAGATGACAAACATTCCTGGCTTATTTGCTGCGGGAGAGTGCGATTATTCGATGCACGGTGCAAACCGTTTAGGAGCAAACTCATTGCTGTCAGCTATCTACGGGGGAATGGTAGCTGGACCGAAAGCAGTAGAATATGTCAGCGGCCTTGATGTGTCTGCTGAGGACCTTTCTTCGTCCCTATTTGATGGACATGTTGTGCAGGAAGAAGAAAAATGGCAGGGCATTATGAACATGAATGGTACAGAAAATGCCTATGTTCTTCACAAAGAGCTTGGTGAGTGGATGACTGACAATGTAACAGTTGTACGCTACAATGATAAATTGTTAAAAACAGATGAAAAAATTCAAGAGCTTTTAGAGCGCTTTGACAATATCAATATTAATGACACAGCGCGATGGAGCAACCAGGGTGCAACATTTACGAGACAGCTGCAGAACATGCTGCAAATGTCCCGCGTCGTAACTCTAGGTGCATATAACCGTAATGAAAGCCGCGGTGCTCACTATAAGCCTGATTTCCCAGAGCGTAATGATGAAGAATTCTTGAAAACAACGATGGCAACGTTTGCCGGCCAAAAAGCTGCACCTCAGTTCCATTATGAAGATGTGGATGTAAGTTTAATAGAACCGCGTAAACGTGACTACTCGAAGAAGAAAAAGGGGGAATAAAAAAATGGGCTCTGAGAAAAAATCAGTTCGTTTTATTATCACTCGCCAAGATCAGCCAGGAGAAGCCCCTTACGATGAAACGTTTGAGATTCCATACCGTCCGAATATGAATGTCATTTCAGCCCTTATGGAAATCAGAAGAAATCCTGTGAATGCACAAGGGAAAGAAACGACTCCGATTACTTGGGATATGAACTGCCTTGAAGAGGTTTGCGGTGCATGTTCCATGGTCATAAACGGAAAGCCCCGTCAGTCTTGTACAGCACTTGTCGATCAGCTTGAACAGCCAATTCGACTTCAGCCGATGAGAACATTCCCTGTCGTTCGTGACTTGCAGGTGGACCGCAGCCGCATGTTCGATTCCTTGAAAAAGGTAAAAGCATGGATCCCGATTGATGGAACATACGATTTAGGTCCTGGTCCGCGCATGCCTGAGAAAAAACGCCAATGGGCTTATGAACTTTCAAAATGCATGACTTGCGGCGTTTGTTTGGAAGCATGTCCAAATGTAAACAGCAATTCAGATTTTATCGGTCCTGCTCCACTTTCACAGGTTCGTTTGTTCAATGCACATCCAACAGGAGCGCTGAATAAGTCTGAACGCTTAGAGGCTCTTATGGGAGATGGCGGTCTTGCCAATTGCGGAAATTCGCAAAACTGTGTGCAGTCATGTCCAAAAGGAATTCCTTTGACAACATCGATTGCAGCACTTAATAGAGATACGACATTCCAGGCATTCAAAAACTTCTTCGGCAGTGATCAAGTTTAATTTATTTAATAAAAAGAGAACACCTCTTCATCACGATGAAGAGGTGTTTTTTAGAATTGAGGAGAGAAAATGAAACAAATATCATACATACATTCACCTTTGAATCAATGGAGAGAATCCTTTTCGTTCTATTATTCTTTAAAAGTCCGTTTTTCCGAAACAGATATGTTCGGACACATGAACAACACTTCATCCATTTCATATTTTGAAGAAGCACGGATTGAATTTTTTAAGCATGCCGGACTCATGCAAAATTGGCTAAAAAAAGACAGCGAGCTTATTCCTGTTGTTGCAGACATTCAATGTGATTACGTGAAGCAAGTCTTTTTTGATGAAACGATTCGCCTTTATGTAAAAGTTGCTTCAATCGGCAATTCTTCATTGGACCTTCATTATTGTGCAGTTAATGAAAAAGATGACGTTTGTTTTACAGGACGAGGCACCGTTGTGCAAATTTCGAAATACAATGGAAAAAGTGTACCGTTTCTTGAATTGGAAAAGAAGATGCTCACGCAATCTGAAGTATTTGCAACCTGAAAAATGGACTCGGAAATAAAAGGATTTCAGCCAAGATTCCTGTCACCCCATTTGCAGTGAGCACATACTATATGTTGACTAATCTTATACCCATTCGTTAGATCGGCTCGCACCTAGCAAGGAGGGTTACAATTCTTGAAAGAGAAAGAGTTTCAATCAAAGCCATTACTCACGAAAAGAGAGAGAGAAGTTTTCGAATTATTAGTTCAGGACAAAACAACGAAAGAAATAGCGGGCGAGCTCTTTATTAGTGAAAAAACAGTTCGGAACCATATTTCCAATGCGATGCAAAAGCTTGGGGTAAAGGGGAGATCACAAGCTGTTGTTGAGCTCCTTCGTATGGGTGAACTTGAGCTCTAATACGTACCGGCTGACCTTGATTTAAGGGTAGCCGGTTATTATTTTCGTTAAAAAAGAAGACTGTGTTCGCATAAATGGATGTTTTCCGAAGATAGACTTATTCACGTCTATTATTAGGATTACGTGATCTAAAACATAAAGGGCAATCTTAATATAAAGATTGAATACAAAAAGTATGAATGAAAGCAAAAGTGGGTTTGAAAAGAGCCTGCAATTCCAATTTCTCATATCGGTTAAATATATGAAACTTGCATTTTTCCTCAAAAACATAGAAAATGTATGTGATACGCACAATCGCAGAATTTGTTTTATTTCGTGCGGTCAGATTGAATGAGTGAGGGTTGCAGATGACAGTTCATAATGATGTATTAAGTGATAAAATGGTAGCAGATATGGAGAAGTCACTAAGGCATATTTCTGTAATGGTTAAACAGAAGGGCCGAGAAATTCTCAATCAATTTCCGATTACACCGCCTCAGTTTGTGGCCCTGCAGTGGCTTTCCGAATTTGGTGATATGACGGTTGGTGAATTATCAAATAAGATGTATCTTGCTTGCAGCACCACAACGGATCTGGTCGATCGCATGGAAAAAAATAAGCTTGTCGTAAGGATAAAGGATCCAAATGACCGCCGTGTTGTGCAGGTGCATTTGCTTGAAGAGGGGCAGCGCATCATCGAAGAAGTAATTCATGAACGTCAACAATACTTAAAAAATGTCTTAAAAAATTATGACATGCAGGAAATAGTAGAACTTGAAAAGTCGTTATTGAAATTACATCAAGAAATGAGAGAAGAATGAGGCGATTTTTTGAACAGAGCGATTGGCGTCATTGATTCCGGTGTCGGCGGACTTACCGTTGCACGCGAAATCATGAGGCAATTACCAAATGAAGACATCATCTATTTGGGTGATACGGCAAGGTGTCCATATGGACCGAGGCCGCTTGAAGAGGTACGATCATTCACGTGGGAAATGACGAATTATCTCTTATCGAATCATCATATAAAAATGCTTGTTATTGCATGTAATACAGCTACCGCTATTGCATTGAAGGAAATTCAGGATGAACTGGACATACCAGTTGTAGGTGTCATCTTCCCCGGAGCCCGTACAGCCATTAAAGTAACTAGAAATAATCATATAGGCGTAATCGGAACGGTTAATACGGTTGCAAGCAAAGCATATGAGAATGCTCTCAAAACAATTAAAAATACCGTTGAAGTGGAAAGTCTGGCATGTCCTTCTTTCGTACCGTTAGTTGAAAGCGGCGATTACGAAAATGAGTACGCGGTATCCATCGTTGAGGAATCTCTTTTTCCATTAAGGGATCAGCCAATTGACACGCTTATCCTTGGATGTACTCATTACCCGGTTTTAAAAACAATAATTGAAGAGTATATGGGACCTAAGGTAAAAATTATCAGCTCAGGAGACGAAACGGCTCGTGAAGTCAGTACAATCCTGTCTTATAAAGATGCTTTAAATCAAACGCGAGCTGAAAATCAACATTTGTTTTTAACAACAGGATCAAAGGAGCTTTTCCAGCGAATCGCTTCTCAATTATTTGAGCAGCCTGTTGAAAATGTAAGATCTATCACATTATAGTCAAAAAAGGAGCCGATATCGGTTCCTTTTTCTTTTTGGAAACATCTTAAGGTCTTAATTTCCTCTAGAAAACGATTTAAAACATACTCCATCTGCTCGTACAAAATTTCTTTTCAAATTCGGTCTAAAACATCAATGAGCTCGTATACATAGTAGTACAAACTGCCTTAGGAGGGAATTGTATGTCTCAAAATAGAAACATGAAGATTGCTGCTACAGTTATTACCTCGACGCTGCTCATGTCAGGATGCGGATTATTCGGCGGAGAAAAACCAAAAGAATTAGATCCTCCGCAAGATGTTTCGTATGTAGAAGATGGTGATAAAGTAAACGAAGATACACTGAAAGAAGAAGAATCAGCTGCAGGTGAAAAAGGAGAAGAAAAAGCTCAAACGAATACTAGGCAGTTATACTTAATTGACAGCAATGGATTGGTCGTCGCCCAATCATTTGATTTGCCTAAGCAAGAAGGCGTAGCAAAGCAAGTGCTGGAATACCTTGTTGCAGGCGGACCGGTCAGCAATATCCTTCCTGATGGTTTCAGAGCTGTTATTCCGCAGGATACTCAAGTTGATGTAAATGTAAAAGATGGAACAGCTATCGTTGACTTTTCAAAAGAATTTAAAAACTATCAAGCTGAGGATGAGCTCAAAATCCTTCAATCCATTACGTGGACGCTGACGCAGTTTGATTCTGTAAAAACGGTTAAGATTATGATCAATGGTCATGAACAGAAGGAAATGCCGGTTAATGGCACGCCTATCAGCAGTGAATTAAGCCGTGCGGATGGAATTAACTTTGATACAGCAGATGTCATGGACATTACAAATACAAAACCGCTGACCGTATATTTTACAGCACAGCACAATGATCAGGAATACTATGTCCCTGTTACAACAAGGATCAGCAATGATGAAAAAGATCCAATCGCAGCTGTTGTCAAAGAATTGACAGAGGGCCCTTCGATTGCAAGTGCACTGCTCAGTACATTTGAGCCTAGTGTGAAACTGCTGGATGAACCTAAGGTTGAAGATGGAACGGTAACACTTAATTTCAATGAATCAATCTATGGAAGTGCTGATGAAGAGAAAAAGATGGTGTCTAAGCATGTTCTGAACTCTCTTGTTTTATCACTGACAGAACAGCCTGGTATTGAAGAAGTCGTTTTAACGGTTGATGGAAAAGCGGATTTAGTGAATGAAGACGGCAAAAAAATTGCAGAGCCGGTCTCTCGTCCAGTCAATGTGAACACAGGTAGTTTTTAATCATCCATTTTTGATATACTATATAAAGAGAACAAAAGAGGTAGTCATAAGCGCTGCCTCTTCTTTATTGTTTATACATAAATGTTTGATCAGCACTAGGATTGATCGGAGGAATAAGATGAGACATGATGGACGCAAACAAGATGAGTTAAGAAAAGTTCAAATAGTGGCGGATTTCGTGAAGCACCCTGAAGGTTCTGTGCTAATCAGTGTTGGCGATACGAAAGTCATTTGCAACGCAAGCATTGAAGACCGGGTACCTCCTTTTATGAGGGGGGAAGGTAAAGGATGGATCACAGCTGAATATTCGATGCTGCCCCGTGCAACGGAACAGCGCACAATCAGGGAATCTTCAAAAGGTAAAATAACCGGACGCACAATGGAGATTCAGCGTTTAATTGGACGAGCCTTGCGTGCAGTTGTCGATCTGGACAAATTAGGCGAACGAACGATTTGGATTGACTGTGACGTCATTCAGGCAGATGGCGGGACAAGAACAGCATCCATCACTGGAGCTTTCGTAGCCATGACACTAGCACTTGGAAAGCTTATATCTCAGAAAAAAATAAGCACACTGCCGATTACTGATTTTCTTGCAGCAACTTCAGTCGGAATTGATTCAAAGCTAGGTGAGATCTTAGATTTAAATTATATCGAGGATTCATCGGCTGAGGTGGATATGAATGTCATAATGACATCTTCAGGAAAGTTTGTAGAGCTTCAGGGAACTGGGGAAGAAGCAACTTTTTCAAGAGAAGAACTCAATGAATTGCTTGATTTAGCTGAAAAAGGGATTAAGTCACTCATATCAATTCAAATGGAGGCCCTTGGAGATTTAGCTCTAAAAATCATCGATCAAAAAGATGGAAAGGGATGAGTCTATGAAGGAAGTCATTATTGCAACGAAAAATGCAGGAAAGTTAGTTGAATTTCAGTCTATTCTGTCAGCGTATGATTTGAAGGCAATTTCTTTGCTTGATCTTGAAGAGTCGCCTGATGTCGAGGAAACAGGCTCTACTTTTGAAGAGAATGCCATACTAAAAGCTGAAGCCATTTCAAAAATGTATGGAAAAATGGCGATAGCGGATGATTCAGGTCTATCTGTCGACTTTCTTGGAGGGGAACCGGGTATTTATTCAGCCCGTTATGCAGGTGTTGATAAGAACGATGCAGCAAATATTGAAAAAGTGCTGAATAAATTAAATGGCATTACAAAAGAAGAACGGAATGCAAGATTCCGCTGTGCGCTTGCACTTGCAGAACCAGGCCGGGAAACGATTACAGTAGAGGGATCTGTTGAAGGTTATATTACGGATGAACCAATCGGGGAAAATGGATTTGGCTATGATCCCATTTTTCTAGTAAAAGATAAAGCTAAAACGATGGCGCAATTGACAAAGGAAGAAAAAAACAAAATCAGCCATCGTGCAGTTGCGCTGCAAAAGCTTGCGAAACTGTTACAAGCCTGACGATGGGGAGTTTTAACCATGAAAGTATTAATTATCAGTGACAGCCACGGATTAACGGATGAGCTTCAAGAAATCAGGGAACGGCATCAAAGGGAAACAGATGCGATGTTTCACTGCGGGGATTCCGAGCTAGAGGCCGATCATTCTGCTATACAGGGGTTTGCTGCTGTCCGAGGAAATTGTGACTATGAAGAGCGGTTTGCAAATGAAGTCATTGAAGATGTCGATGGATACCGTTTCTTTGTTGCTCACGGACATCTGCACAATGTAAAATCGACCCTTATGAACTTGAAATACAGTGCGGCTGAACATGCTGCGAAGATTGTCTGCTTTGGCCATTCCCATGTTGCTGGAGCGGAATATGTCGACAATATTCTCTTCATCAATCCTGGCAGCATCAGACTTCCGCGGATGCGAAATGAAAAAACATATGTTATATTAGAAATACAAAATAAAGTAGCGGAATTGACCTTTTACGAGCCAAATGGTTCTCTTGTAACCAGCATGACTCAAAGGTTTGAGCTAGTATAATCATGAAAGAGGGATATTTTCCCCTCTTTCATAAAAATATTGAAAAAGTTATTGACTTTTATCGTGCAGGAACATATAATAAAAAATGTCGCTGATACATTATCACGACGTTCACAAATGAAGATGTCCCAGTAGCTCAGCCGGATAGAGCATACGCCTTCTAAGCGTACGGTCGGGAGTTCGAATCTCTCCTGGGACGCCATACTTAATACATACAACTTCTTTCGATTTGATCGGAAGAAGTTTTTTGTTTTATTTTTTTGGTCTGATCCGTTTCTTAATTCGAAATCCACTTTTCTAGCTGCACTTGGCCATTTGTGAAAGCACATACTTCAAAGTATCAGGGCATCCATCCGAGCAAAATCCACGGCTTATTATCCTAAATCGAGTACTTATTCTCCGCGTGATGTATTTTATAATCTGAATACCAGTTTTACTATTTTAGATGCTTGTTTTGTAATCCTGCGGAAGTATAAACTCAGGTGTTCAAATTTACCAGCTCCTAGGCCAAACTTTAAAACTAAAATAATGATCACCTTTTTCTGCTAAATACAATCTCAGTTAAAAGAGCTACTTTCCCTAACAATCTATCTTGTGTTCTTCATAAAGAATCCTCGAAAATCGATATCACTAAAACAAATTTGCCCCCTCTTTTTACCCTGAAAAACCACTCAAAACTCTGTCAGACAATCTCACAGAAAAAAACTTCAAAAAAACTTCAAAAAAATGAATTCCCTATTATGACAGGCATGTAAGCGTATACAAATAAACAAACAAATCTAAATTATCTAATAATTCACAAAAAGACGGTTGACACCTTTATTTAATGGGCGTAATATAGGCTCAAATATAAGTTACATGAACATGTGAGGTTCATTTAAAAGAGTCCATAACAAACGTTATACGGATTTTTTTTACACACTATATTTCAACTGATTAACGCGTTTAGACTTTAAAAGAAAGGTGTGCTCTTTATGGGTGACCAATGGATTTTTCTTAATAATGAATTTGTAAAAAAAGAAGATGCTAAAGTTTCAGTTTATGATCACGGATTCCTGTACGGAGATGGAATTTTCGAAGGAATCAGAGTTTACAGCGGTAATATTTTCAGATTAAATGAGCACATGAAACGCCTTTACGAGTCTGCTAGATCCATTTTACTCAACATGCCATATACGCAAGAGGAAATGACGGATTTAACAGTAAAGACGGTTGAGAAAAATGGATTAGATGACGCATACATCAGACTGGTTGTCTCAAGAGGAGTCGGTGATCTTGGGCTTGATCCATATAAATGCAAAGAAGCGAACGTCGTCATTATTGTAGAACCGCTGTCAATCTTCCCAAAACATTTGTATGAAACAGGGATAGACATTGTAACAGTTCCTACAAGACGCAATAGACCGGACGTTCTCAGTCCTAAAGTTAAATCTCTGAACTACCTTAACAATGTCCTCGTGAAAATTGAAGCGCATCTCGCAAATGTAAGCGAAGCGTTAATGCTGAATGATCAAGGCTACGTCGCAGAAGGATCTGCTGACAACGTCTTTATCTATAAAAATAAAAAACTTTTAACTCCGCCAGGCTATTTAGGAGCACTTGAAGGAGTTACCCGCAATGTCATTATCGAAATAGCAGAAGAACTTGGCTACGATGTTCGTGAAGAACCTTTCACCAGACATGATGTGTATACAGCGGATGAGGTTTTCTTAACTGGAACTGCAGCTGAAGTCATTGCAGTTGTAAAGGTTGATGGAAGAGAAATTGGAGACGGGCAGCCAGGAGAACATACAAACAGATTGCTTGAGTGTTTTAGAGAAAAAGTAATTTCAGATGGCGTGAAAGTAAAAGGCAGCAATCCAAGTTTACATGTTAGTTAAGGATACTATAAATTAAAACGCTGAAGAGGAAAAGTAGCCCAAAAAACAAGGATCTAAAGAGAGCTGGTGGAGCTGAGAACCGGCGGTCCCTTTTTAGGTGAACTCACCTCTGAGTGCTGATTTGAACGTTTAGTAGAATCAGCCGAGTGCCATTTACACAGCACTCGTTATCAAAAGAAAGTCATCGACTTTCATAAGGTGGCCAATTAATGGCCATGAACAAGGGTGGTACCGCGAAAAGTGTTCTCAAACCTTCTCGCCCCTTTGACTCACATGATACGTGGGCAATATTGGGGAGGGAAGGTTTTTTATTTTGAAATAATTAGAGAAAAATAAAAAAAGGCTTAAAGATGCAAGCGGGAAAAAGGAGGCAAAATCAATGAGTATGAAAGTACAATTGGATGCACAGTCTGCCAAATGTACGAAAACGATGTCTGGGGCTATGATGATGATTGAAGCTTTAAAACAGGAAAGGGTAGAGGTGATTTTCGGATATCCAGGCGGTGCCGTTCTTCCAATCTATGACAAACTCTACGATTCCGGCATGTATCACATTTTAACTCGTCATGAGCAAGGCGGAATCCACGCAGCAGAAGGCTATGCAAGAGTTTCAGGGAAACCTGGGGTTGTTATTGCAACTTCAGGACCAGGAGCGACAAACCTGATTACAGGACTTACGGATGCCATGATTGATTCTCTGCCTCTGGTCGTATTCACAGGCCAGGTCGCATCTTCTGTTATTGGGACAGATGCCTTTCAGGAAGCAGATGTTTTAGGAATTACAATGCCAATCACAAAGCACAATTATCAAGTAAGGGATGTCAATGATTTTCCGCGAATCATCAAAGAAGCTTTTCACATCGCAACAACGGGAAGACCGGGTCCGGTACTCATAGATGTTCCAAAAGATATTGCAGTCGCAGAAGGGATCTTTAATTATGATAATCCTGTTCATCTGCCGGGCTATCAGCCAAAAATGGAGCCGAATTACCTTCAGATCAGAAAGCTTGTCGAAGCAGTAAGCAGTGCTAAAAAGCCAGTTATTCTAGCAGGTGCAGGCGTTCTGCATGCCAAGGCAAGCGAGCAATTAAAAAAATACGCAGAGCAGCAGCACATTCCAGTCGCAAATACATTGCTCGGACTCGGAAGCTTCCCGGCAGATCATCCGCTCTTCCTTGGGATGGCAGGTATGCATGGTACATATACCGCAAATACGGCGTTATATGAATGTGATTTATTAATAAGTGTTGGAGCAAGGTTCGATGACAGGGTAACAGGAAATTTAAATCATTTTGCCAAAAGTGCGACGATTGCTCACATTGATATCGATCCCGCTGAAATCGGTAAAGTAGTAGAAACGAAAATACCAGTAGTTGGAGATGCAAGACTTGTTCTTGAAAACTTAATTCACCAAAATGGGAAACGCGGACAGCATGATGAATGGTATGCAGCCCTGCAGAGGAATAAAGCGGAAGCTCCCCTCTGGTATGAAAAGTCTGAAAAGGAATTAAAGCCGCAGTATATGTTAGAACTCATTCATGAGTGGACAAACGGGGAAGCCATTATTTCAACAGATGTCGGACAGCATCAAATGTGGGCGGCACAATATTACCGGCTGCAGCAGCCAAATCGCTGGGTAACGTCGGGAGGGCTTGGCACGATGGGGTTCGGATTGCCGGCAGCTATCGGAGCCCAGCTTGCAGAAAAAAATGCAAATGTCGTCGCAATCCTTGGAGATGGCGGGTTTCAGATGACACTTCAGGAATTATCTGTTATCCACGAACTGAAATTACCGATTAAAGTGATTTTACTTAACAATGGAGTGCTTGGAATGGTCAGACAGTGGCAGGAAATTTTCTACGAGGAACGCTACTCACAATCCGTATTCCAGTCACAGCCTGATTTTGTGAAATTAGCGGAAGCGTACGGGATGAAAGGACTGAAAATTCAGACTGAAAAAGACTTCCCAGCTTTCAAACAGGCACTTTTATCAGATGAGCCGGTGTTAATCGACGTAAATGTATGCCAAAAAGAAAATGTTTATCCAATGATTGCCCCAGGCAAAGGACTGCATGAAATGGTGGGTGTTAGACCGTGAAGCGAATCCTTACTTTAACTGTCAATAATCGCTCAGGTGTCCTAAATCGGATTACCGGTTTATTTACAAAGCGGCATTACAATATTGAAAGCATTACAGTTGGGCATGCAGAAATTGAAGGAATATCGAGAATGACCTTTGTCATCCATGTTGAAGACGAAAAAGAAGTTGAACAGATCACAAAGCAGCTAAATAAACAGATTGATGTTTTAAAAGTTCAGGATATTACGAATCAATCGATTGTCGCAAGAGAGCTTGCTCTTATAAAAGTGATTGCAGCTCCAGCAACAAGAATAGAGATTCAAGGTGTGATTGAGCCATTCCGTGCAACGGTCATCGACGTCAGCAAAGACAGCATTGTCATTCAAGTGACAGGAGAATCGGAAAAAATTGAAGCAATCATCGACCTATTGAGACCATACGGAATCAAAGAAATTGCGAGAACTGGAACAACTGCATTCCCAAGAGGCACACAGCGTGCTGCAAATGGTGCAAAAACATATTCAATCGTCTAACTAATTGAAATTAAAAGGAGAGAATGGACATGGTAAAAGTTTATTATAACGGTGATGTAAAAGAGGAAGTATTAGCAGGGAAAAAGGTTGCAGTTATCGGCTACGGTTCACAGGGTCATGCACATGCACTGAACTTAAAAGACAGCGGCGTAAATGTAGTTGTAGGTGTCCGTAAAGGCAATTCATTTAATAAAGCAGCGGCAGATGGACTGGATGTTACAACAGTACAAGAAGCAGCAGCTCAAGCGGATGTTGTGATGGTGCTATTGCCTGATGAACAGCAGCAAAAAGTGTATGAAGCTGAAATTAAAGACCAATTACAGCCGGGAAATGCATTAGTTTTTGCTCATGGATTTAACGTTCACTTCAATCAAATTGTTCCTCCAGAATTCGTTGATGTATTCCTTGTTGCACCGAAAGGACCAGGTCATCTAGTAAGAAGAACATTTGAAGACGGAGCCGGTGTTCCTGCATTATTCGCAGTCCATCAGGATGTTACAGGAGATGCAAAAGATTTGGCATTAGCCTATGCAAAAGCAATTGGAGGCGCTCGTGCAGGAGTGCTGGAAACAACGTTTAAAGAAGAGACTGAAACAGATCTATTCGGAGAGCAGGCTGTTCTATGCGGAGGGTTAACTTCCCTTGTAAAGGCTGGATTTGAAACATTGGTAGAGGCAGGTTATCAGCCAGAACTCGCATACTTTGAGTGTTTGCACGAGCTGAAGCTGATTGTTGACCTTATGTATGAAGATGGAATGGCCGGAATGAGATATTCCATTTCAGATACGGCCCAATGGGGAGATTTTGTATCTGGACCTAGAGTTGTAGATGAGAGAGTAAAAGAATCAATGAAGGAAGTCTTGAACGATATTCAATCTGGTAAATTTGCAAAAGACTGGATCATTGAAAATCAAGTGAATCGTCCGCAATTCAATGCAATTAACAACAGAGAAAATGAACATCAAATTGAAGTTGTAGGCAGAAAGCTTCGGGAAATGATGCCATTCGTTAAGCCAAAACGGAAAGAAGTGGTCGCAAGTGCGAAAAATTAACTTATTTGATACAACCCTAAGAGATGGTGAACAATCAGCAGGAGTCAATTTAAATGCAAAAGAAAAACTGCAAATTGCCCTTCAGCTTGAGCGTCTAGGAGTTGATATTATAGAAGCCGGATTCCCGGCTTCCTCAAAAGGAGATTTTTCAGCAGTTCAGGAGATTGCAAGAACCATTAAAGACTGCTCTGTTACAGGACTTGCCAGATCAGTAAAAACAGATATTGATGCTGCCTGGGACGCCCTGAAAGATGGTGCTAACCCAAGGCTGCACGTATTCTTGGCTACTTCACCCATTCATATGAAATATAAGTTAAAGCAATCACCAGATCAGGTCATTCAAACAGCTGTTGATTCAGTAAAATATGCGGCTAAATATTTCCCGCTAATCCAATGGTCTGCCGAGGATGCATGCCGAAGCGAACTTCCGTTTCTTGCAAAAATCGTCGAAGAGGTCATTGCAGCAGGTGCAAGTGTCATTAATATTCCTGACACGGTTGGCTACATTAATCCGAAAGAATACGGTAAGATCTTTCAATATTTAAAATCGAATGTCAGAGGCATTGAAAATGTGATTTTATCCGCGCATTGTCATGATGATCTAGGAATGGCCGTTGCAAATTCCTTAGCTGCAATTGAAAATGGCGCTGGTCAGATTGAAGGAACGATCAATGGAATAGGCGAGCGGGCAGGAAATGCTTCTCTTGAGGAAATTGGCGTAGCTCTTCATATCCGATCCGATTACTTTGGTGCTAAAACAAATATGAAGCTTGATGAAATCAAAAAAACGAGCGATTTGGTGAGCAAGCTGACTGGGATGATGATCCCGCCAAACAAAGCAGTTGTTGGAAAAAATGCATTTGCACATGAATCAGGCATTCATCAGGATGGTGTGCTGAAAGAAAAAACAACGTACGAAATCATTTCACCAGAGCTTGTAGGAGTTGCCTCCAACTCAATGGTGCTTGGCAAGCATTCCGGACGTCATGCATTTAAAAGCAAGCTGATCGAACTTGGTTTCAGCCTGACAGAAGAAGAAAGCCATAAAATATTCAAGACGTTCAAAACGTTATCTGAGAAAAAGAAGGAATTCACAGATGAAGATATTGCAGCACTAGTCATAGAAGAAAAAGTTGAAAAAAGTGAAGACATGTTTGAACTTGTTTCCTTACAGGTTCAATACGGGACAACGCAAGTGCCGACTGCTACTGTGACTCTTAAAAATCAGCAGGGAGAACTCGTGCAAGAAGCAGCAACCGGCGGTGGAAGTGTAGAGGCAATCTATAATACCCTTGAGCGGTGCACAGGTTTTTCAATTAAACTGCTGGACTATCGAATTCAATCAAACAGCAGCGGGCGTGATGCCTTTGCTCAAGTATATGTAAAAGTCATTGTCGGAGGTACGGAATCGAGCGGAAGAGGAATGGCTCAGGATGTGCTTGAAGCATCTGCAAAAGCATATCTGAATGCAGTTAACCGCATCCTCATTCTGCAATCACAAGTTCAGGATCCGCTAACAGCAACCGTTTAATACAAATCATGAAGGAGGCAGAATAATATGGAGAAGAAAATTGCGTTATTGCCGGGAGACGGTATTGGAAAAGAAGTTATGGATGGTGCTGTTGAAATTTTAAAAGCGATCGAAGAACATTACTATCATCGTTTTCATTTTCAATATGGATTGATTGGAGGAGCAGCGATTGATGAAATGAATTCTCCGCTTCCAAACGAAACGCTGCAAATGTGCAAGGATTCAGATGCTGTTCTGCTTGGTTCAGTCGGAGGTCCGAAATGGGATTCAAATCCCTCTCACTTAAGACCTGAAAAAGGATTGCTTGCACTTCGCAAAGAATTGGATCTTTATGCAAATCTTCGTCCAGTTCAAACAGTTGAAAGCCTGCTCGATTCTTCGCCTTTAAAGCGTGAATATGTGGAGGGTGTCGACTTCATGATTGTAAGGGAACTAACAGGCGGATTGTACTTCGGAAAACCAAGTGAACGAAATGTGAAAAATGGCGAGCACACAGTAGTGGATACGCTGTTCTATAAACGTGATGAAATGGAGCGCATCATTGAAAAGGCGTTTCAGCTGGCGCAAGACCGAAAAAAGAAAGTGACATCTGTGGATAAAGCAAATGTTTTAGAATCAAGCCGAATGTGGAGAGAAGTTGCAGAGGAAGTTTCAATGAAATATCCAGATGTTGATCTTCAGCATATGCTCGTTGATCATGCAGCGATGGCGCTAATACACAACCCGAAACAGTTTGATGTGATCGTAACGGAAAACATGTTTGGTGATATTCTAAGCGACGAGGCTTCTATGCTGACAGGATCACTTGGCATGCTCCCATCAGCAAGTCTTTCAGCAACAGGACTTCACCTTTATGAGCCGGTTCATGGTTCTGCTCCTGATATCGCTGGCACAAACAAAGCAAATCCTGTTGCCATGATTTTATCAACAGCTATGATGCTGAGACATTCATTCCAAATGGCAGAAGAAGCAGAAGCAATTGAAAATGCAGTAAAGCATGTACTGGATTCGGGGAAAAGAACAGCTGATTTAACAAGAAAAGGGGAAACACCTTTCTCCACATCCGAGCTTGTGGAAGAAATTAAAGCAGCACTTGCTGATGATCACACAATCTTCAACATTATGGAAGCTTATGCATAAGAAAAACCGGCGCTTTTCTTCTATATAAAAGCGCCTGTCTCTTAATTGAAATTGAAGAGGGGGTATTTTTTTGAAAGCCAGAACGATCGTAGAAAAAATTTGGGATGATCATGTTGTTTATCATAAAGACGGTCAGCCAGATCTGCTGTATATAGATCTTCATCTGATTCATGAAGTTACATCCCCGCAGGCATTTGAGGGTTTAAGGCAGAACGGAAGAAAGGTAAGAAGACCTGAAAATACATTTGCGACAATGGATCATAATATCCCCACAGTGAACCGATTTGAAATAAAAGATGAAATTGCCAAAATGCAAGTGAGTGCGCTTGAAACCAATTGCCGGGAATTCGGAATCAGGCTTGCTGATTTGAACAGTACGGATCAGGGAATTGTGCATGTAATCGGGCCTGAACTTGGTCTTACCTTGCCTGGAAAAACAATTGTATGCGGAGACAGTCATACATCTACACATGGAGCCTTTGGCGCGTTAGCTTTTGGAATAGGAACAAGTGAAGTGGAACATGTACTCGCAACTCAAACTTTATGGCAGCAAAAACCGAAAACATTAAACATTCATATTAACGGATCTTTGAAAAAAGGGGTTACGGCAAAGGATGTTATTTTATATATTATCGGAACTTTTGGTGTCCGTTTCGGTACGGGGTATGTGATTGAATTTTCAGGTGAAGCCATTGAACAAATGACGATGGACGAACGAATGACTGTATGCAACATGTCAATCGAAGCTGGAGCTCGTGCAGGGCTGATCGCACCGGATGAAAAGACATTTGAATATATAAAGAATCGTCAATATGCTCCGAAGGGCGAAGATTTAACGGCAGCTATTTCCTATTGGAAAGAACTTAAAAGCGATCCGGGAGCAGAGTATGACGACAGAATCACAGTCGAAGCTGCCGACATTTCGCCGATGGTCACTTGGGGAACGAATCCTGGAATGGCTGTCCCTGTTCATGAAAAAGTGCCTAACACAAGCATGTTCAATAAACATGAAGAAAAGCAGGAAGCAGAAAGAGCTTATTTCTACATGGGACTTGAACCTGATACACCTATCCAGGAAATTGAGATTGATTACGTTTTTATCGGATCGTGCACAAATTCAAGAATAACGGATTTAAGACAGGCTGCTGAAGTCATTGAAAACAAGCGTGTCAATCCATCAGTCCGTGCGATTGTCGTTCCAGGGTCTCAGCAGGTCAAACTTCAAGCCGAAGCAGAAGGATTGCATACCAAATTTATAGAAGCAGGATTTGAGTGGAGAGAATCTGGATGCAGCATGTGTTTAAGCATGAATGATGATATTGTGCCTGATGGAAAACGCTGTGCGTCAACATCAAACCGCAACTTTGAAGGCAGACAGGGAAAAGGAGCGCGAACACACCTAGTCAGTCCTGCTATGGCAGCAGCAGCAGCTTTATTCGGGAGATTCGTTGATGTAAGAGAATTGGCAGGAGGGATTGCTAATGGAAGCATTTCAAGTGCACAAGGGTAAATTGGCAGTATTAAACCGTTCAAATGTTGACACAGACCAAATTATTCCGAAGCAATTTTTAAAAAGAATTGAACGGACCGGATACGGAAGATTTGCATTCTTTGACTGGCGGTATTTAAATGACGGATCCGATAATCCAGAGTTTGAATTAAATAAGCCTGAAGCAGCAGGAGCAAGCATTTTAGTGGCAGGTGAAAATTTCGGCTGCGGTTCATCAAGGGAACATGCACCTTGGGCTCTCGGAGACTATGGTTTTAAAGTGATCATCGCACCTTCCTTTGCCGATATCTTTCATCAAAATTGCTTAAAAAATGGATTGCTTCCTATTAGAGTGGAAGAAGAATTTCATCAGAAATTAATTGAGAAGGCGAGGCAGCCTCATTTTGAGTGTATGATTGACCTTGAGAAGCAGGAAATATCCGAAGGAACAGACGTCCTGTATTCGTTCTCAATCGATCCATATTGGAAAGATATGCTGATTAATGGTCATGATGAAATTTCCCTGACTTTCATGTATGACGAACAGATTAAAACCTATGAAAAAAGAAGAAGAGTCTGGCTGGCATAATTGCTGGACTCTCTTCTTTTCTTGTTTTCTAAAGGATCCATTGGTACACTTGAAGGCAAATAGCATGCCGGAGATGATTCTTAATGATGGATGAAAAGAAAAAGAGAAAAGTCATTCCCTTCCCTAATTTAAGCGAACGTTTAGTTGATAAAGGATTGGAAGCGCTGAAAAATAAACAATTTAAAGAAGCACTCAATCTTTTTTATGAGGTTCGTGAGCTAGGAGAGGAAAGGGCTGAAATTCATCTCGGAATTGCCTTATGTTTAATGGAACTTGGGGAACTGGAAGAAGCGAAAGCTGTTTGCCGCAGAATGCTTCACGAAGACATTGGTGATTATTTTACTGTCCTGCAGGTATATTTAACGATATTGATCCAATTGAGGCAGTATGGTGAAGTGCAGCAGACGATTGAAGCTGTTCTTCAAGAAAATCATTTGCCTCATGATCAGGCGGAGCATTTTTATAAGCTGCTTGATTTCAGCCGGAAAATGAACGAAGACGAAGAATTGCATTCTTTAGAGGACGAAGAAAACGAAGAATGGACAGAACCAAGAAATTTGCTGGAGAATATTAATCAGCAGGTTGCCTATATTCAATCGTTAAAGGACAGAAATGTATCAAGGCATATGATGCAGCTGCAATCAATCTTAAAGGATGCAAGAAGCCATCCTGTTGTGCAATCGATGATTCTTCATCTTTTAATGGAAAATGAAATTTCAAAAGAGGTCAAGATCGTTAAGTTCGGAAAAACGATGTCGCTTATCCCTGCAGAGCTTGAGGATTTATCAGAGCTGCCATTTACTAAAAAGGTCCTTAATGTATTGGACGATATTCTTGGTGCAGAGAACCCTTCCCTTTTTGAAGCTGTCAAAGAATTATGGATTCGTCATTTGTACGTATTATTTCCTTTTTTGCCAGAACCTGCAGAAGCAAAATTGTGGGCGGCTGCACTTCATTCTGTCGGCTACGAAATGCATGGCATTGCAGCGCCGCCAGAAGAGGTCTCTTATACATACGAAGTAAAACAAAGCATGCTCGCGGAAGCAGCGGGAAAAATTTATGAAATAGAAGAAATTTCTTATTTGCAAATCTAACGTATATGTTGAAAGGAATTTTTTCTATGTTATAATAAAATGGTTGTAAAATGATGATTCCCTGTCCATGCGTAAAGCAGGCGGGCTTCATATACTACACTGGCCGATTTAGTAATTTATCTACATAGAGGTATAACAAATTTATCACTTGTTCAAAATGGACAAGGCATACTTTGTTCGTACCTGACTTAGATTATGACACTATTTCAATAGATTTTTTGGAGGGAAACATATGTCTGCAAAATGGGAAAAGTTAGAGGGTAATCAAGGCGTTCTGACAGTAGAAGTTGATGCGGAAACGTTCAGCAAAGCCCTTGATGAAGCATTTAAAAAAGTATCAAAACAAGTAAATATTCCTGGTTTCCGTAAAGGTAAAATTCCGCGCGGAATGTTTGAACAGCGTTTTGGCGCAGAATCACTTTATCAAGATGCTTTGGATATCATTCTTCCAGAAGCATATCCTCAAGCAGTTGAAGAGGCTGGCATTGAGCCAATCGACCGTCCTGAAATCGATGTTGAACAAATCGAAAAAGGCAAAAACTTAATTTTCACTGCAAAAGTGATTGTTAAGCCCGAAGTGAAATTGGGCGAATACAAAGGTCTTGAAGTAGAAAAGATCGATGCTGAAGTATCTGAAGAAGATGTAGATGCTGAATTGAAATCATTGCAGGAGCGTCATGCTGAACTTGTTGTAAAAGAAGACGGCGCAGTTGAAGATGGCGATACAGTAGTGATTGACTTTGAAGGTTTCGTCGATGGTGAAGCATTCGAAGGCGGAACTGCAGAAAACTACACACTTGAAATCGGTTCAGGTTCTTTCATTCCTGGCTTTGAAGAGCAGCTTGTAGGCTTAGAGGCTAACGGAGAGAAAGATGTAGAAGTAACATTCCCTGAAGAATATCACGCTGAAAACCTTGCTGGAAAACCTGCAACGTTTAAAGTGAAACTTCATGAAATCAAAGCGAAAGAACTTCCTGCTTTAGACGATGAATTTGCTAAAGATGTTGACGAAGAAGTTGAAACTCTTGAAGCATTAAAAGAGAAAACAAAAAATCGCTTAGAAGAAACTAGAAAAGCTGAAGCAGAAAATGCACTTCGTGATGCGCTTGTAGACAAAGCTTCTGATAATGCTGAAGTGGACATTCCTCAAATATTGATCGAAAACGAAGTAAACCGCATGATGCAAGAGTTTGAACAGCGTTTGCAAGCTCAAGGCATGAACCTTGAATTATACTTCCAATTCTCTGGTCAAGATGAAGATGCTTTAAAAGAGCAAATGAAAGAAGATGCTTCTAAACGCGTGAAGTACAACTTGACTCTTGAAGCAATTGCTAAAGCTGAAAACATCGAAGTAACAGATGAAGAAGTTGATGCAGAAGTTGCTAAAATGGCAGAAATGTACAACATGCCTGTTGACAGCATCAAGCAAGCTCTAGGATCTGTTGATGGATTAAAAGAAGATCTTAAAGTACGCAAAGCAATCGACTTTCTTGTTGAAAACAGCAAAGATGCTGCATAATAGATAAAAAAGAAACAAGGCGCGAGATGATCGTGCCTTGTTTTATAAATAAGATTTATTTTTACCGGCAATGGGTACTATATAATTACCGCATGCTACATACATATAAAGGTAACAAATGATTACATGAATAAAACATGTTCTATTTTTTTCAGGCAGGCAAGGATTTTGAAACGGGAAAGCGAATACTATATAAACACTCTAACTTCCTGAATTTAAAAACTGTTTTGTCAGAGTGGTTTTATTTCCAGTAATCTACATACTTATGGTACAATGCAATACATACCAAATTTCAAGTTTTTGACCGCTGCGGCCGGCGGACGAAGGTAAGTTACGTGATATTCATTCCCATTACCTTTATACTTATGGATAGAAAGAAAAAAGATCATCCAGAAATGCAGCTCCTATAGATGAAGATGTATGGGTACTTTGATGATACAAAGATATAAGGGGTGAAAACATGTTTAAATTTAATGACGAAAAAGGTCAGCTTAAATGTTCATTTTGCGGTAAAACTCAAGACCAGGTTCGTAAATTAGTTGCAGGACCAGGTGTCTATATATGTGACGAGTGTATTGAACTTTGTACAGAAATTGTTGAAGAAGAGCTGGGAACAGAAGAGGAAGTTGAATTTAAAGATGTTCCAAAACCGAAAGAAATTCGCGAAATTTTAGACGAATATGTTATCGGTCAGGAACAAGCAAAAAAGAGTCTTGCGGTAGCGGTTTATAACCATTACAAACGAATCAATTCAAACAGCAAGATCGATGATGTGGAATTGTCTAAGAGCAACATCGCAATGATTGGTCCTACAGGAAGCGGTAAAACATTGCTTGCTCAAACATTGGCCCGTATTCTTAATGTTCCTTTTGCCATTGCAGATGCTACATCTTTAACTGAAGCTGGATATGTCGGGGAAGATGTTGAAAACATTCTCTTAAAATTGATTCAAGCTGCAGATTATGATGTAGAGAAAGCTGAAAAAGGCATTATTTACATTGATGAAATTGATAAGGTTGCCCGCAAGTCTGAAAATCCATCGATTACACGTGATGTATCTGGTGAAGGTGTTCAGCAGGCGCTTCTTAAAATTCTTGAAGGTACGGTTGCAAGTGTACCTCCACAAGGCGGACGCAAACACCCGCATCAAGAATTTATTCAAATTGATACAACAAACATCTTGTTTATCTGCGGCGGAGCTTTCGATGGCATCGAGCAGATTGTCAAACGCCGTTTAGGCCAAAAGGTTATCGGCTTTGGCTCTGAGAAAAAAGAAGATGAATTGGATCAAAAAATGCTTCTTTCAAAAGTGCTGCCGGAAGATCTGCTTCGTTTTGGACTTATTCCGGAATTCATCGGCCGTTTGCCTGTCATCGCAAGCCTTCAGCCTTTAGATGAAGAAGCATTGGTTGAAATTTTAACAAAACCTAAAAATGCTTTAGTGAAGCAATATCAGAAAATGCTTGATCTAGATGGCGTAGAACTTGAATTTGAAGAAAATGCGCTTATGGAAATCTCGAAAAAAGCGATTGAACGTAAAACAGGAGCACGCGGACTGCGTTCTATTATTGAAGGACTAATGCTAGAAGTTATGTTCGAGCTTCCTTCACGTGATGATATTACGAAATGTGTGGTCACTGCTGAAACAGTAACAGATAAAGTTCCCCCTAAGCTTGTGCTGAATGATGGCACGATCATCGAGGAAGACACAAAAACATCTGCATAATTAGAAAAGCGCAAGAGCCCGTTTAGCACAGGCATGACAGAAAAGAATCCGCCAGAAAAGTCCGGGTTTGACTTTTCCTGCGGATTTGTTCTGGCCGGAGAGTTGGGTGATTCCGCTCGCCATCAATGCGCAAAATTTTATACATTATAACCATTTTAAAAAGCCTTGCAGAATAATTCTGCAAGGCTTTTTTTGTTTTGGAAATAATAAAAGGAAATGATCTGCCACAGCTATACGATTAACCACTGTGAAAAAGACAATTGCTCTGAAAAAGCAGATTAATTGATGCTTGTATTCTCAATGCGCAAATTAACCTTGGTCAATTCCTGTTTTCATCTCGAACTGACCAAGGCGCTTTTGTTCTATGTGTGAAAGACTGATAATTTTTATACATAAATCTCGAAATTATAGTTAATATATTCACGTTTATTCAAGAACCCCCTCGGAGATACTAGCTTATAAATATGACATCGCAGTAGGAGGGACCACTATGAGCTGGACTGGAATTGCATTATTTGTACAACTTTTTTTCGGGGTAATTATCGGCTTGTACTTTTGGAATTTATTAAAAAATCAGCGAACACAAAAAGTATCGATCGACCGTGAGTCACGAAAAGAAATGGAACAGTTAAAAAAGATGAGATCGATTAAATTATCGGAGCCTCTTGCTGAAAGAGTCCGCCCTAAAAATTTTTCAGATATTGTCGGTCAGGAAGATGGAATTAAGGCTCTTAAAGCAGCTCTTTGCGGACCCAATCCCCAGCACGTAATCATATACGGTCCTCCGGGAGTAGGAAAGACTGCTGCTGCAAGGCTTGTTCTCGAGGAAGCTAAAAGAAATACAAAGTCGCCTTTTAAACCAGCAGCGGTTTTTATTGAATTAGATGCAACGACGGCCCGTTTTGATGAAAGAGGAATTGCAGATCCGCTCATTGGCTCTGTTCATGACCCCATCTATCAAGGGGCAGGTGCCATGGGACAAGCCGGAATTCCTCAGCCAAAGCAGGGAGCTGTCACACATGCACACGGAGGCGTTCTTTTTATTGACGAAATAGGTGAATTGCATCCGATTCAAATGAACAAGCTGCTGAAGGTGCTCGAGGATCGCAAAGTGTTTTTAGAAAGCGCCTATTATAGCGAAGAAAACACACAAATTCCAAATCACATTCATGATATTTTTCAAAATGGCCTGCCTGCCGATTTCCGCTTAATTGGAGCCACGACACGAACTCCAAATGAAATACCTCCAGCGATTCGATCACGCTGTCTGGAAGTCTTTTTTAGGGATCTAGAGCAAGAAGAGCTTGCCATTGTAGCAAGAAAAGCAGCGGCTAAAGTGAATATGAAGACAAGCGAGAAAAGTATTTCAACTTTGACCTCCTATGTGAGGAACGGCCGTGAAGTCGTCAACATGATGCAAATTGCTGCCGGCATGGCGATGACAGAGGATCGAAAAGAAATTACAATTGAAGATATTGAATGGGTCGTAAGTTCAAGTCAGCTTTCACCCCGATATGATAAAAAAATATACGGCAATGCAAAAATTGGTCTCGTCAACGGGCTTGCTGTTCACGGTCCAAATTCTGGTTCCCTGCTTGAAATTGAAGTGACCGTTATTCATGCAAAAGACAACGGAACCATCAATATAACAGGAATTGTAGAGGAAGAAAGCATTGGTGACAGAGGGAAATCAGTAAGACGCAAAAGCATGGCAAAAGGCTCGATTGAAAATGTTATTACGGTTCTGCGATCAATGGGAATCAAAGCAGATGATTTTGATATCCATGTCAATTTTCCCGGTGGCATTCCTGTTGACGGTCCTTCAGCGGGAATCGCGATGGCAACAGGGATTTTCTCAGCCATTCATAAGATCCCCGTTGATCATACAGTTGCGATGACAGGGGAAATCAGCATTCATGGCAATGTCAAGCCAATCGGCGGTGTCGTTCCAAAAATTAAAGCAGCTAAACTTGCTGGAGCCAAAACAGTTATAATTCCAGCTGAAAATATGCAATCTATCTTAAAAACAGTTGAAGGTATTCGCATCATCCCCGTTGATCATTTACAGGAAGTTTTTGATATAGCCTTGCTGAATCCTCCGACTGAGGTGCCGGCGCCTATTACCGCGTTAATAAAACAAGACCTCGGGTAATCTCGGGGTTTTTTTATGCAAAATATGAGTGAATTCGTTAGTCTTATGTCAGTGTAAAGGGTATACTACATAAGGTAACCTCATTATGTTTACAAATAGACACTGTTTTGACAATAAGATAGAATTGTACAAGAATGAACTCATTATATTATAATGATTGATACTATAGTCACGGAGGTGTATGAAAGTTGGCGAAAAAAGAAGAGAAAATCGTCCCCCTCCTACCTCTTAGAGGATTGTTAGTGTACCCGACAATGGTACTTCACCTTGATGTAGGACGCGAAAAATCCGTACAGGCGCTTGAGAAAGCGATGATGGATGATCATATAATCTTTTTAACGACACAACGGGATATTTCAATTGACGAACCGACAGAAAGCGATATCTTTCCAGTAGGAACATTGACGAAAATAAAACAAATGCTGAAGCTTCCAAATGGAACAATCAGGGTGCTTGTAGAAGGCATGCAGCGCGGTAAAATTACAAACTATGTTGATGAAGGTGACTATTTTGCAGTCAGTGCGACTTCTTTGGAAGAACGCTCTGATAAAGATGCAGAAGATGAAGCACTTATGAGAACGCTGCTCGATCACTTTGATCAATACATAAAGCTTTCTAAAAAAATATCTGGTGAGACACTTGCGACTGTGACCGATATTGATGAGCCTGGAAGAATGGCTGATATTATCGCTTCCCATTTGCCTCTGAAACTGAAAGAAAAACAGGAAGTACTTGAAACTCTCGATATTAAAGAACGCTTAAATCGTGTAATTGAAATCATTCATAACGAAAAAGAAGTTCTTCAGCTGGAAAAGAAAATCGGCCAGCGTGTAAAACGGTCGATGGAGCGAACACAAAAAGAATACTATCTCCGCGAACAAATGAAGGCCATTCAAAAGGAACTTGGCGATAAAGAAGGAAAAACCGGCGAAGTCGAAGTGCTGAATGAAAAGATTGAAAAGGCTGGAATGCCGGATCATGTCAAGCTTACAGCATTAAAGGAACTTGAGCGCTATGAGAAAGTGCCTGCTACCTCAGCAGAAAGTTCAGTTGTGCGCAACTACCTGGAATGGCTCACTTCGCTGCCATGGTCAAATGCGACCGTGGACCGTCTTGATTTAAAACGTGCAGAAACGATTTTGAATGAAGATCACCATGGACTTGAGAAAGTAAAAGACCGTGTCTTAGAATACTTAGCTGTCCAAAAACTGACAAATTCACTTAAAGGTCCGATTTTATGCTTATCAGGACCTCCAGGCGTCGGAAAAACATCTCTTGCCCGTTCTGTAGCCAAGTCTTTAGATCGAAATTTTGTCCGTATTTCCCTTGGCGGAGTTAGAGATGAGTCTGAGATCCGCGGACACCGCAGAACGTATGTAGGCGCTATGCCAGGCCGGATTATCCAGGGCATGAAAAAAGCGGGAACAATAAATCCAGTCTTTTTATTAGATGAGATTGATAAAATGTCCAGTGATTTCAGAGGAGATCCTTCTTCTGCAATGCTTGAAGTGCTTGACCCTGAACAAAACCATACGTTCAGTGACCATTACATTGAAGAGACATATGATCTGTCAAAGGTAATGTTTATTGCAACCGCCAATAATTTATCAACCATTCCTGGCCCTCTTCGTGATCGAATGGAAATTATCACAATTGCTGGGTATACAGAAATTGAAAAAATTCATATTGCCAAAGATCACTTGCTGCCAAAGCAATTAAAAGAGCATGGTTTGAAAAAAACACATCTGCAGATTCGTGATTCAGCGATTCAAAATGTGATTCGCTACCACACTCGTGAAGCTGGCGTACGAAGCTTGGAGAGACAGCTTGCTGCTATTTGCCGTAAAGCAGCAAAACAAATTGTCTCAGAAGCAAGAAAAAGAATAACTGTGACAGATAAAAATCTTGCAGACTATCTTGGCAAGAGCAAATTCCGTTATGGCCAAGCAGAGCTTGAAGATCAAATCGGCGTTGCAACAGGCCTCGCATATACAACAGTAGGCGGGGATACATTGTCGATTGAAGTGTCTCTTTCTCCTGGGAAAGGAAAACTGATTTTAACAGGTAAACTTGGAGACGTCATGAAAGAATCTGCTCAGGCTGCATTCAGCTTTATTCGCTCCCGTGCAAAAGAGCTGAATATTGACGAAGGTTTCCATGAGAAGCAGGACATTCATATTCATGTTCCAGAAGGTGCTGTACCAAAGGATGGACCTTCTGCAGGTATTACGATAGCTACTGCTCTGATTTCAGCGTTAACAGGCCGGCCTGTTAGAAAAGAAGTTGGCATGACCGGAGAAATTACGCTAAGAGGAAGAGTACTGCCAATCGGTGGATTAAAAGAAAAGACGCTGAGTGCACATCGGGCAGGATTAACGAAAATCATTATGCCGAAGGACAATGAAAGAGATATTGAAGATATCCCTGAAAGTGTCCGCAATGATTTAACATTTGTACCTGTATCACATCTTGATGAAGTGCTGCAGCATGCGTTAGTGGGAGAAAATCAATGAAAGTAACAAGTTCCGAGATTGTCATCAGTGCCGTAAAGCCCGACCAGTATCCAGATTTGGACTTGCCGGAAATTGCCCTTGCCGGACGATCAAATGTAGGAAAATCATCTTTTATCAATAAATTGCTGAATCGAAAAAATCTGGCCCGTACTTCTTCTAAGCCAGGGAAAACACAGACACTGAATTTCTATATCATTAATGAAGTGCTTCATTTTGTCGATGTGCCAGGGTATGGCTACGCAAAAGTCTCTAAATCAGAGCGTGATGCATGGGGAAAAATGATCGAAACATACTTTACAAAGCGCAGACAGCTTTGTGCAGCTGTTTTGCTGGTGGATCTCCGTCATGCCCCTTCAAAAGATGATGTGATGATGTATGAGTTTCTCAAGCATTATGAGATCCCAGTAATCGTAGTCGCAACCAAAGCTGATAAAATACCAAAAGGCAAATGGCAGAAGCATATGAAGGTTGTAAGGGAAACACTTAACAAAGATCCTGATGATCCGCTTATTTGCTTTTCGTCAGAAACAGGACAAGGCAAAGTGGAAGCATGGTCTATGATTGAGCAGTATACGAATTTGAAGAAATGAAAGAAAGAGTGCCCAAAGTTTATCTTGGGCACTCTCTTTTGTGCGTTTTCATTAATTGGAGGAAGGTAACTTCGTCTGCTTTTTATACTAAACAGTCACACAATGTTCTGTTTTCAGATGCTCTGGGAGGATATTTGCAATCATTCTTTTAATAGCGCTTTCAATTAAAAGAACCATCTTTCAACAACATGTTTCCAGCTCTATTATCTGGAAAACGGCTCTTATTTGCCGAACCAGTCTTCTTATTCTCCGGAACACATAGTTTATTATCTAAAATTGGTATTTTATAATCCGAGGAGTCTCTTCAAGCGAGAAAAAGAGTCTCTCAATCGCCGCAGCATCCGTATTATTTACCATAACCTATCCTTTACTCAAACTGAATCTATTTTTACAGCAGCACCTCAAAATCAAAAGCCAGCCGCATTCTGCGACTGTTCATTCACCTTTTATCTGGTTCATCTTACATATTTTACTTTCTTTTTATAAATAATAAGTAAAAACCTCCAAGAATTAGCAGGACTGGCCAATATCTCTGAATGACCTGCATGCCTTGTTCGACCCATCCAAGCCCATTGATGATGGAGTCGAATGAGTGGAGGAAAACGGCAAGCAAGAGTAAAAAGAAGCTTTGAAAGGTCCCTGATTTTGTTTTTGCAGCACGAAGCAGCATGCCAAGTCCGATAATAAACGTGATGGCTGGTGCATGATCAGGCCAATTTGGAAAACGTTCGATGCCAAGAAAATGAGTGCCAAGGCCAAGCAAGAGAATGCCAGGCAGGATGGCATTGTCATCCTGGTCGAAATGACCGCCGATTAAAAAAACGAGTCCAAACAGGATAAGAAGAGTCTGCCAGGATTGCTGATTTTCAAAAAGCTGAATTTGAAAGGTTTGGAGAAAATAGTAAAATCCGATAGCCAATAGTGTGAGTGCAGAGAATTTTGTCGATTTTTTCAAGATTATTCACCTCATAATAGAACGATTTCCTTGATTGTAAGCACTTTTTTTGGTATTGTTCAAGGTGGACGAATTTGTAATAACTTTTGTAATCATATATCTAGCTTCAGTGCCTGAATCCCCAGTCAGATCGGCTTCGCCAGTAAAGTCAAATCTGTCCTTTTCTGTCAAATCCTTATCTGCCTTTTGGAGCTAAACAGGCCTTACGCTTTTAAGTAGTATCATACCATAGACGAACAAGCTTTCAAGAACTGTTCACATTTATAAAAAGAGAAAAATGCAGGTCATGGTATAATGGTAATAGTATTCTTGTATGTGGGGTGTATAGAATCATGCATATTTTAGTTGTTGGCTTAAATTATAAAACTGCCCCTGTCGAAATCCGTGAAAAATTAACGTTTAATCCAAATGAGCTCGGAGATGCGATGAAAGCACTGAAAGGCAAGAAAAGCATCTTAGAGAATATCATTGTTTCGACTTGTAATCGGACAGAAATTTATACCGTTGTGGACCAGCTTCATACTGGCCGTTATTATATTAAAGCATTTTTAGCTGAGTGGTTTGGAATCGACAAAGATTCATTTTCTCCATTTTTAACAATGTACGAGCATGATGGAGCGATTGACCATTTGTTTAGCGTTACGTGCGGCTTAGATTCTATGGTTCTTGGAGAAACACAGATTCTCGGACAAGTGCGTACAAGCTTTATGCTTGGGCAAACAGAAGGTACAATTGGAACGGTTTTTCAGCATTTATTTAAACAAGCGATCACTCTTGCTAAAAAAGCTCATTCCGAAACAGATATCGCCGCAAATGCCGTCTCAGTGAGCTATGCAGCAGTAGAGCTTGCAAAGAAAATATTCGGAGATTTATCAAACAAGCATGTTCTTATTCTGGGTGCAGGGAAAATGGGTGAGCTTGCAGTGCAAAATCTGCATGGCAGCGGTGTTCGAAAAGTTACTGTAATGAACCGCACCTTTGAAAAAGCAGAACAGCTTGCTTTGAAATTTACAGGCGTGGCGAAAAGCATGAATGAACTGCAATGTGCTTTAGTTGAAGCCGATATCTTAATCAGTTCAACTGGTTCTAAGGACTTCGTCATCACGAAAGACATGATGGCAGGTGTTGAAAAAATGCGAAAAGGCAAACCATTGTTTATGGTTGATATTGCTGTTCCGCGCGATCTTGATCCAGGTCTTGATGAGCTTGAAAGTGTTTTCTTATACGATATAGATGATTTGCAGGGAATTGTGGATGCAAATCTGCAGGAAAGACAAAAAGCAGCTGAAGAAATCGGATTGATGGTCGAAGGAGAAATTGTTGCCTTCAAACAGTGGCTCGGAACTCTTGGTGTTGTCCCTGTCATCTCTGCTCTTCGTCAAAAAGCACTTGGCATTCAAGCAGAAACTATGCAAAGCCTTGAACGTAAAATGCCGAACTTAACAGAACGTGAATTAAAACTTTTAAATAAACACACGAAAAGCATAATAAATCAAATGCTCCGGGATCCAATATTAAAGGTAAAAGAATTGTCTGCTGAACCTGATGCAGACCATACACTTGATCTATTCATGAAAATTTTTGATATAGAAGAAGCGGTAGAAGAACAGAAAAGACTTGAAAACTCAATGCCGCTCGGCAGCTCAAAAGAAACGATTGAGCCATTAAGAGCATCACTTCAATCGTAAGTGAGAGGAATTTGATTTATGCCAGAGATGAGTTTAACAAGAATAAATGAATTGATTATTATTATTTATGCGCTTAGCGTCCTGTTTTTTTTCATAGATTTTATTCATAACAACCGGAAGGCAAACAAAGTTGCCTTCTGGTTGCTTTCTATTGTTTGGCTGCTGCAAACAATTTTTTTATTTTATCAAATGTTTACGACTGGCAGATTTCCGATTTTAAATATATCTGAAGGTTTATATTTCTATTCATGGGTGCTGGTCACTCTGTCTGTTGTGTTAAATCGGTTTTTGCGAGTCGATTTTATTATTTTTTTCACAAATGTATTAGGATTTATTATGCTCTCCATTCATACATTTGCTCCTTCGCAATATGAATCAGCGGCAGTTTCCGGCCAGTTGATCTCTGAACTGCTGTTTATTCACATTACGATGGCGATTTTGTCTTATGGGGCTTTCACGCTGTCATTTGTTTTTTCTTTGCTTTACTTAATTCAATATAACTTGCTGAAAAAGAAAAAGTGGGGTAAACATTTACTCCGAATCGACGATTTGACAAAGCTTGATCATATGTCCTATGTATTAAATGTCATTGGAGTACCGATGCTGTTATTAAGCTTAATTCTAGGAGTTATTTGGGCGTATTTAAAACTTCCAGATTTTCATTGGTACGATGCTAAAGTACTCGGATCCTTTATGATGCTTCTCGTTTACAGCTTTTACTTATATTACCGGATCGTGAAAGAATGGCAGGGCAAACATGTAGCATATTTAAATGTCGCATCCTTTTTAATTCTATTAATAAACTTTTTCTTATTCGGAAGTTTATCCCGTTTTCACATATGGGATTCATAAGGATTCATCATACATCAGGTTAAAGTTGGAGGTACTTATGCGTAAAATTATCGTAGGCTCAAGACGCAGTAAATTAGCATTAACACAAACCAATTGGGTCATTGACCAGCTGAAGAAGCTCGAGCTTCCATTCGAGTTCGAAGTACGTGAAATCGTGACCAAAGGTGATCAGATCTTGGATGTAACGTTATCGAAGGTTGGAGGCAAAGGGTTATTTGTCAAAGAAATCGAACAGGCAATGCAAAATCGTGAAATTGATATGGCTGTACATAGCATGAAAGATATGCCTGCGGTGTTGCCTGAAGGCTTGACAATTGGCTGTATCCCTTTTAGAGAAGACCCAAGGGATGCGTTTATTTCTAAGAATCATGTAAAGCTTGCCGAGCTTCCAGCTGGTGCCATTGTGGGGACAAGCAGTTTAAGAAGAAGTGCCCAGCTGCTTGCGGTGAGACCGGATCTTGAAATTAAGTGGATTCGAGGCAACATTGATACTCGTCTTGCAAAGCTTCAGCATGAAGAGTATGATGCCATTATTTTAGCGGCTGCGGGCTTGGCAAGAATGGGCTGGAGCCAGGATGTTGTTACAGAATTCATAGATGCAAATATATGTGTTCCTGCTGTTGGACAAGGTGCGCTTTCCATTGAATGCAGAGAAGACGATCATGACCTGCTTGAGCTTTTGTCACATTTTAATGATGAAGCGACAAACCTTGCTGTTCGTGCTGAAAGAACATTCCTTCAGGTCATGGAGGGGGGCTGTCAGGTTCCGATCGCTGGCTATGCAACAGTCGATTTTAATAAAGAAATCTCACTTACTGCCTTAATTGCGTCACCAGACGGAAAAGAGATTCATAAAGAGCGGATTATAGGAAAAGATCCGGAGGTCATCGGCAGAGAAGTATCAGAACGGCTAATCAAACGAGGTGCTAAAGATTTAATCGATCGTGTGAAAGAGGAGCTTAACATATAATGGCCGCCGCACTCTCCGGTAAGAAGATTTTAATTACGAGAGAGCATACGCAGGCTACCACATTTGCCGAGAAAATAAAAAACGCTGGCGGAGTTCCCATTGTAACTCCGCTTATCCGTTTTGAAAAAGCAAAGAATGAAGAACAAATCCATGAGATTATAATGAGCATCAAGCCGAATGATTGCCTTGTTTTTACAAGCACAAATGGTGTTTCCTATTTTTTTGATTTCTTAAAAAATCACCAGATAAATAAAAGCAAACTATCATCGTGTACATTTGCAGCTGTTGGCAGAAAAACGAAACAATTGATTGAAAATAACGGCTTTCCTGTTACAATCATTCCGCAAGAATATGTGGCGGAAAAGCTGGTAGAAGAAATTACGGAGAAAACGGTATCAGCACAGCATATTTTTCTTTTCAGAGGCAATCTGGCCAGGGAAATTCTCATTAAGGAGCTGCGGCACAAGGGTTACTCCGTGACAGATGTAACACTATATGAAACAATACATAATATAGAAGATGGACAGACTATAGAGCGATTATTAAAGCAAAACGAGCTGGATTATATTACGTTTACAAGCTCTTCAACCGTTGATGCTTTTATGAATGTCATGCAAACAAAAGATCTGGTATCCTTACTTGGCCGTGTCACATTGGTCAGTATCGGACCAATTACAATGCAGACACTGTCACAATATGGATTTAAGGGCATCGTTTGTGAAACTTACACAATCGATGCCATGATAGATAGAATCAAAACTCACATCGAATCGAAAGGAAATGATTAATCATGGATCTTCAGTTTTCAAGACATCGCAGACTTCGCAGTACAAATAGCATGAGATCAATCGTTCGTGAAACACATTTGCATGCAGAAGACTTCATTTATCCTATTTTTGTAGTAGAGGGAGAGAAAAAGAGAAATGAAGTGAAATCAATGCCAGGCGTTGAACAAATTTCGCTCGATTACTTGAATGCAGAAATGCAGGAAGTAACGGATCTTGGAATAAAGTCCGTCATTGTGTTTGGTGTTCCTGATGAAAAGGACGAGGCTGGTTCTCAAGCTTATCACGATCACGGGATTGTTCAAAGAGCGATCACTCAAATTAAAGAGAACTTTCCAGAGCTTGTTGTCATTTCTGATACATGCCTCTGCCAATTTACAGACCATGGACATTGCGGAATTGTAAAAGAAGGCAAGATTCTAAATGATCCCACATTGGATTTATTAGCGCGTACAGCCGTCAGCCAAGCAAAAGCAGGCGCCGATATTATCGCTCCATCTAACATGATGGACGGATTTGTAGCGGCTATTCGTCATGGGCTGGATGAAGCTGGCTTTGAAGATGTGCCGATTATGTCATATGGCATTAAATATTCAAGTGCGTTTTACGGGCCTTTCCGTGATGCTGCTCACAGCACACCGCAATTTGGTGACCGCAAAACGTACCAAATGGACCCTGCAAACCGTTTTGAGGCACTTAGAGAAGCTGAATCTGACCTAATGGAAGGTGCGGATTTTCTCATTGTGAAGCCGGCTTTATCTTATCTGGATATCATCCGCGATGTAAAAAACAATTTCAATGTGCCAATCGTTGCTTATAACGTGAGCGGAGAATACGCTATGATCAAAGCAGCTGCTCAAAATGGCTGGGTTGATGAAAAAGCGATCGTGATGGAAATGATGATCAGCATGAAGCGTGCTGGAGTAGATATGATTATGACTTATTATGCAAAAGATGCTGCCCGCTGGCTCAAGGAACAACAATAATCGGAAGGGGGAATTCTTTATGCGCACTTATGAAAAATCAAGACAAGCCTTTCAAGAAGCGCTGAAATTAATGCCCGGCGGTGTAAATAGCCCTGTCCGCGCGTTTAAATCTGTAGCGATGGATCCGATTTTTATGGAACGAGGAAAAGGCTCTAAAATCTATGACATTGATGGAAATGAATATATTGATTATGTGTTATCATGGGGACCGCTTATTT
Organism: Bacillus sp. PAMC26568; assembly: GCF_014235785.1. GTDB lineage: Bacteria > Bacillota > Bacilli > Bacillales > Bacillaceae > Bacillus_P. Next base: position 1,201,549 of record NZ_CP060137.1, read on the forward strand.
TAGGCCATACAAATGATGAAGTAGTTGAAGCCATTAAAAAAGTGACAGAATCCGGGACGAGCTTCGGTGCACCTACATTAATTGAAAACGAACTTGCTAAGCTTGTCATCGAACGCGTTCCTTCAATCGAAGTCATCCGTATGGTAAGCTCTGGCACAGAAGCAACGATGAGCGCATTGCGTCTTGCCCGCGGTTTTACAGGACGAAATAAAATTCTCAAGTTTGAAGGATGCTACCACGGCCATGGTGATTCTTTATTAATTAAAGCTGGATCTGGGGTGGCGACACTTGGTTTGCCTGACAGCCCAGGTGTACCTGAAGGCATTGCGAAGAACACGATTACGGTTCCTTATAATGACCTTGAAAGCGTAAAGTACGCATTTGAACAATTCGGCGACGATGTTGCCGGTGTAATTGTCGAACCTGTTGCAGGAAATATGGGTGTCGTTCCTCCACTTCCTGGATTTTTAGAAAATCTGAGAGAGATCACGAATCAATATGGATCCCTGTTAATCTTTGATGAAGTTATGACAGGATTTCGGGTTGATTATGGCTGTGCACAAGGATACTTTGGTGTAACGCCTGACATTACGTGTCTTGGTAAAGTGATTGGCGGAGGGCTTCCTGTTGGTGCCTACGGAGGACGTGCTGATATTATGAAGCAAATCGCTCCAAGCGGACCGATCTATCAGGCAGGAACATTGTCCGGAAATCCTCTTGCGATGACAGCGGGGTACGCGACATTAAAACAGCTGACACCTGATTCATATAAAGAATTTGGCCGTAAAGCAGATCTACTTGAAGAAGGTTTAACAGCAGCAGCTGAAAAATATGAGATTCCTCTTACTGTTAACAGAGCTGGCTCGATGATTGGCTTCTTCTTTACAAATGAAAAAGTCACGAACTTCGAAAAAGCAAAAACGTCAAATTTAGAATTTTTCTCGAAATTTTATCGCGAAATGGCAAACGAAGGTGTTTTCCTCCCGCCGTCTCAGTTTGAAGGTCTTTTCTTATCAACCGCTCACACGGATGAAGATCTTGCAAAAACGATTGCTGCCGCAGAAAAAGCTTTTTCTGTATTAAAATAAGCAAACGAAAGCCCCTGCTTGCATGGCGGGGGCTTGTTTTTATTTCTTTTCATAACCTGATTTGCGGCTTAGCCATTTACTCATTAATATAATTGCTAAACCTATTGCTCCGACTGCAATCATCAGCCAGTCAGCGACAATACCTAGCCATAATGGTATTTGCAGTAAAAATATTACGCCTATGATAATAAAGAATAAGGGTTTCATAATAACTCCTGTGTTTTTACTCTAGTATAGCTCGTAATCATAGAATTAAAAAGAGAACGGGCCTGTGCCGATTCTCTTTTTATGAAAGGCTCTTTTCGTAAAGTTTGTTGCCTTTTAGAGAAATGGTTAAAACCTTTAGTGGATTGTAGCGGAAGGCACTTGACTCCTGCGGGAAATAGAGGCTCCCATCCCTCCCCGCGGAAAGCAAGTGCCTGCAGCGGAAATCCATCGGGTGAAATTTATAATCCAAAAATAACAATCAATACGAAAACAGCCTTATGAAATTAATTAATAGCGGTGTGAATCATCCTTCGCTTTTCCTACACCCTCTTGAATGTTCCCTTTGAGTTTATCTTTTTTGCCTTCGCGCTGCAGATTCGGATTATCTGTTGCATTGCCAACTTGATCTTTTACCTCACCTTTAGCCTGATTCACTTTACCTTTCACTTTATCGCTTAAACCTTGATCCTTTGACATTGCAATCACTCCTTTTAGTTTGTTAATAGTTACATTCCCGGTAAATGTTTTTGCAAAACCTCTCAAAAGCTGTGTACTCAAAAATTGTATAAGAAATATTCACGTCTATCATTTGGATATCGTGCTCTTTTAGAATAAAATCGCTCGAAACAATCCTTGAAAAAACGATTGAACATACTAAATACAATTAAAAAGGATCAATGTTTTAGAAATGAGACCAGAAAAATTACTCATAATCTTTGATTCTGTCACATAAACCTTTAATGTCACAGCTATTTGGTTAGGCCATTGAAAGGAGGAGTTCATGTTGTCACAGGATCAACAATCATCATTACGGTTTTCTGTTGAAGAATCCGTTTGGTTTCAAAAGGGACAGGAAGTAGGTGAGCTGTTATCCATCTCATTAGATCCAGACATCTCCATCCAGGAATACGATCAGTACATCTCCATTCGGGGTGCACTGCAACTAACGGGTGAGTACAAAATAGATGAGGATTACAACGAAGAGGGATTTGAATATGCCAATCTCAGGTTTATCAGTGATGTTGAAACACGAGAAGATGGCATATCACAGCTGCTCCACCGCTTTCCTGTCGATATTACCATCCCTAGAAACAGAATTGGTAATCTAGAAGAAGTGTATGTAACCATTGAATCGTTTGACTATGATTTATCAGAGAGCCGCAATCTGAAATTGGTTGCTGATTTGGAAATAAGCGGGATTGCAAGCCAGGATACAGAAGAAGGGTATGAAGAGGAAGAGCAATCAGAAGATCACAGCAGTTCTGAAGAAGAGCTTGAACCTCTCTTTCGCACACCTCAAGCACTCCTGTCTGAGGAAGATACACAGGAAGCTTATACAGAATCCTATGAAGCTGTCTTAGTAAATGAAAATGACAAAGATGATGAATTATATCAGCCGTTTGATGTAGAGGTCAGAAAACAAGCCATTCAGGAAGAAATTGCCCAGCCGGAAATTCATTATAACTTCAGCAAACCTCAGGATGAGCATGAGCATGAAGAAGCATATGCGGCACAGCCTAAACTAAGCCCGCGGAGCAGAAAAGAAGAAGCAAAACAACAGGAACAGCCAAAGCAAACCGAAAATTCCCTTTACTTAACAAAGCTTTTTGGCCGTGAAGATGAAGAAGAATTTTCAAAGCTTAAAATCTGCATTGTTCAACAGGGAGAGTCAATTGACAGTATTTGCGACCGCTATGACATTACTGCCCAGCAGCTGCATCGTGTAAATCAATTAAATTCAGATGCAGATGTTCATGAAGGGCAGACTTTATATATTCCGGTTTATGCGAACACGCGTTAAAATGTTCAGAACAGCTCGGGGGAGGAGCATTCCTCAGCTGTTTTTTTTGTAAAGCTCTTTTTCAAAATGTGATTGTTTCATTGTTCCTTCTAAAAGGGAGGTGAGTCAAAAAGTGGTGAGAGACCAAATGGAAAAGCTGATTCCGGTTATGAATCAATACGATTTGACAGCAGAGTATGCGGAATCAATCAGTGACAAACTTGTAAAAGTCTATACAAGTTCAGGAGCGGCGTACGCTTTGAAAAAAGTCTCTGCACATCGTAATGACCATTTTATAGAAACGCTTCATACAGCGCATCAAAAAGGGTTTTCTGCCTATGTTCCGATCTTCAGAAATAAACATCGGCAGTTTTTCACATCCGATGGCGAGAATTGGTATTACATCATGCCTTGGCTCCACAATGAATCAGCAGATGAGCGAGATGAACGGCATAAGAATATGTTCAGGGAATTAGCTTCTCTTCATCAGAAAACGGTCATTACGGAAAAATTGAATCAGGATCATCTGAAATTTCATTATGAAACGTTATCGAAACAATGGGCTGATAACAAAGACATGTACGAGAAATATGTAGAGGAATGCGAAAAAAGATGGTACTTGTCTCCATTTGAACTGCAGGCTGTCACTTACTATTTTGAGACAGCAAGAGCCACTGAGTTTGCAAGGAAAAAGCTTGACGAATGGTATGAGATCATGAAAGAAAAAGAAGATGCACGCCAGGTCATCATACACGGCAGAGCTTCCATTCATCATTTTTTATATGATGAACAGGGCACAGGATTTTTGACAAACTTTGAGCAATCAAGAGTCTCATCTCCGATTGACGACTTGCTTCTCTTCTATCACCGTACGTTTCATACGTACCCATTTGCCGGTGATGAATGTGTGGATTGGCTGTATACGTATCAGCAGAATTTTCCTTACCGCGCTGAAGAGATGATTTTGTTTATGAGCTATTCTGCTTATCCTGATTTCATCTACAGAAACTTAAAAAAACATATGAATCAGGGAGATCGCGGCGCCACACAGCTGAAAAAAAATCAGGATATTATAAAATCGTACTGGACGTTTAAAAATATCGAATATTTTATAATGAAAGTAACACAAATAGAAGAGAATAAAAAAATAGCTGCTGAGCAGCAATCAACATAAAAGAATCCCAATCAATAAGCTGATTGGGTTCTTTAAATCCAGTCCATATGAAGGGCAACACCTAGGAAAATCAATAATGCCAATAAAATGATATCAATGGGTGTCGGAAATATCAGTGTCCGTACAGCTTGGAAAATTGTAATCGGAACAATAAATTGAACTCCAATCCCGCGGAATTGCTTCACCCAAGGGGTAAAGTTATAGGAATTAAATTTTTTTCGCATCTTAAATCTCCTTACTAAAGCCTTTTCTTGCTAACAAGGTATGTGTATATACCCATTTGTGTGCGCTTGTCGTGTATAAAGGTGAAGAAAAATGGAGAAGATGATTGACGTAAAAAGGAAAGATTGTATACAATAATACATATATGCTTTTTATCATTACAAAACATACTTTGACAGGGAAGAGTAAAGCCTAAAGCTGTTTTTAGAGAGAGAAATCATTTGCTGAAAGATTTCTTAAACAAGCTCGCTTGAAGGTCGCCCTTGAGTAATTCTCTTGAACTTGAAGTAGAGAGAATCGGCACGAAAGCCGTTATCCCATTTGAGAGCATAGGCTGCAGTATTTTGCCTATGAAAAAAGGTGGCACCGCGAAATCAACTCCTTTCGTCCTTTTATTGGATGAGAGGAGTTTTTTATTGTTTTTTCTGGCTGATATATAAGGAGGAAGAAGAATGGAGAAAAATGAACAAACTCTCTCAACAAAATACGATCCGCAGGCAATTGAACGTGATCGCTACGATTATTGGCTAAAAGGCAAATACTTCGAAGCAACAAATGACCAGGAGAAGCAGCCTTATACTATTGTCATTCCGCCGCCAAACGTAACAGGAAAATTGCATCTTGGGCATGCATGGGACACGACGCTTCAAGATATTGTTACCCGCATGAAAAGAATGCAAGGTTATGATGTATTATGGCTTCCTGGAATGGACCATGCAGGAATTGCCACACAGGCAAAGGTAGAAGGCAAACTGCGTGAAGAAGGCAAATCACGATATGATCTTGGCCGTGAAAAATTCGTTGCAGAAACATGGAAATGGAAAGAGGAATATGCTTCCCATATCCGCGCACAATGGTCAAAGCTTGGGTTAGGATTGGATTACTCCCGTGAGCGCTTCACGCTTGATGAAGGCCTTTCAAAAGCAGTAAATGAAGTATTCGTATCTCTTTATAGAAAAGGATTAATCTACCGCGGCGAGTACATTATTAACTGGGATCCAAAAACGAAAACAGCTTTATCGGACATTGAGGTAATTCACCAAGACGTACAAGGTGCCTTCTACCACATGCGTTATCAGCTATCAGACGGATCAGGACACATTGAAATTGCAACAACGCGCCCTGAAACAATGCTTGGAGATACAGCTGTAGCTGTTCATCCTGAAGATGACCGCTACAAGCATTTAATCGGCAAAACCGTGATTCTTCCTATCGTCGGCCGTGAAATTCCAATCGTAGGCGATGATTATGTTGATATGGAATTTGGCTCAGGTGCTGTAAAAATCACACCTGCACATGACCCAAATGACTTTGAAATTGGCAACCGTCACAACTTAGAGCGTGTACTTGTTATGAACGAAGATGGAACGATGAATGCAAATGCAGGCAAGTATAATGGTCTTGACCGTTTTGAATGCCGCAAGCAAATCGTAAAAGATCTTCAGGAAATGGAAGTTTTATTCAAAATTGAAGAGCACATTCATTCTGTTGGACACAGCGAACGAAGCGGCGCAGTTGTTGAACCTTACCTTTCAACACAATGGTTTGTTAAAATGCAGCCGCTTGCTGATGCAGCGATTGAGCTTCAAAGTAAAGAAGAAAAAGTAAACTTTATTCCAAACCGATTTGAAAATACGTACATGCGCTGGATGGAAAACATCCGCGACTGGTGTATTTCAAGACAGCTTTGGTGGGGACATAGAATTCCGGCCTGGTATAACAAAGAAACAGGAGAGGTTCATGTTGATCACTCACCGCCTGCAGATATTGAAAACTGGGAACAGGATAAAGACGTTCTTGATACTTGGTTCAGCTCTGCGTTATGGCCGTTTTCTACATTAGGCTGGCCAGATACAGAGTCGATCGATTATCAGCGCTTCTATCCTACGGATGTACTTGTAACGGGTTATGATATTATTTTCTTCTGGGTTTCTCGCATGATTTTCCAAGGCCTTGAATTTACAGGACAGCGTCCATTTAAAGATGTGCTGATTCACGGACTTGTACGCGATGAACAAGGACGTAAAATGAGTAAATCGCTTGGAAATGGCGTCGATCCAATGGATGTAATCGAGAAATATGGAGCAGATTCATTGCGCTACTTCCTGTCAACAGGTAGCTCTCCAGGCCAGGACTTGCGTTTCAGCTATGAAAAAGTGGAAGCAACTTGGAATTTTGCCAACAAGATCTGGAACGCTTCACGCTTTGCTTTAATGAACATGGATGGACTGAAAGTTGAAGAGATTGATATTACTGGTGAAAAATCGGTAGCGGATAAATGGATTCTTACTCGCTTAAACGAAACAATCGATCAAGTGACAAAACTAGCTGATAAATATGAATTCGGTGAAGTAGGCCGCTACCTTTATAACTTTATCTGGGATGATTTCTGTGACTGGTATATTGAAATGGCGAAGCTTCCATTATACGGCGACAATGAAGAAGCGAAGAAAACGACTCGTTCGATTTTAGCTTATGTCCTTGATAACACGATGAGACTTCTTCATCCATTTATGCCTTTCATTACCGAGGAAATATGGCAGAACCTTCCTCATAAAGGCGAATCCATTACAATAGCGAAATGGCCTGAGGCAGATGCTTCATTAACAGATCAGGAAGCAGCATCAAATATGAAATTGCTTGTCGAAGTGATTCGCAGCGTACGTAACGTTCGTGCAGAGGTTAACACACCGATGAGCAAGCAAATTCCGCTTTTCATTAAAGCGAAAAATGCAGACATTCAAATACAGCTTGATCAAAACCGCGCTTATATTGAACGCTTCTGTAACACGAGCAGCCTGACAATCAGTACAGATGCTGCAACTGGTGAAAAAGCGATGACAGCAGTAGTAACTGGAGCAGAGCTTATTTTTCCGCTTGAAGGTCTAATTAATTTAGACGAAGAAATTTTACGTCTGCAAAAAGAGCTCGATAAATTGAATAACGAAGTTGAACGTGTTCAAAAGAAACTGGGCAATGAAGGCTTTGTGAAAAAAGCACCTGAAAAAGTCATTGAAGAAGAACGTGCAAAAGAAAAAGACTATGTTGAAAAAAGAGAAGCTGTCCTTTCAAGAATCAGTGAGTTAAAGGGATAATTATCATACAGGCTCGGGTGTGATTGTTAGAATCACACCCGAGTTTTCATATATAATCAGAGCGAATAATAATAAGTTTAGCTAAAAGCACCTGTCAGACAGGGAGCTTGGCTTTTCTTATAAAGAGAGAGAAGGGGCTGTTACAGATGTTTCAAACCTACGATGAAGCAGTAGATTGGATTCATTCGCGCCTTAGATTCGGAATCAAGCCAGGTTTAAAGCGAATGAAATGGATGATGGAAAAAATGGATCACCCTCACAAGCAAGTTCGTGCCATTCATGTAGCAGGCACAAACGGAAAGGGTTCAACCATTGCATATATGCGAAACGTATTGCAAGAGGCTGGTTATACGGTAGGTACGTTTACCTCTCCTTTTTTAGAAACCTTTAATGAAAGAATCAGTGTGAACGGCAAACCGATTTCTGATGAAGAAATGCTGTTTTTAGCGAACATCATTAAGCCGATTGCGGCTGGACTTGAGCAGACACAACTTGGCGGACCAACTGAATTTGAAGTGATTACGGCCATGGCTTTCTATTATTTTGGAAGACATGAAAAAAGCGACATTGTTTTGCTCGAAACAGGTCTTGGCGGTACATATGATTCAACGAATATTATCGAACCGATCTTAACGATGATCACGAGCATCGGATATGATCACATGAATATTCTTGGACATGCAATCGAAGATATCGCGAGGGAAAAAGCGGGTATCATAAAGCCAGGTATCCCTATGCTGACTTCTGTCACAAATGAACTGGCCCTAAATGAAATCAAGGAGAAAGCTGAAGAAAATCAATCCGCGCTTTACCACGGCTGCTTCCCTGTATTGAATCATCAGCCGCTTAACCGGGGGGAAAGGTTTGAAATGGAAACACCTTTCAGCCATTTTGAGAACCTTGAAATATCCATGCGGGGAGAACATCAAGTCCAGAATGCCGCGCTCGCAGTCATGGCGCTTGATTATCTGCGAGTGAACGAATTGTTTGCAATCGAGGAACAGCATGTCATAAAAGGACTCCTGCAAACGAGCTGGAATGGAAGATTTGAGCAAGTCTCTGAATATCCGGCTGTCATCGTTGACGGTGCTCATAACAAAGAGGGAATAGACAGCTTAGTTTCTACAATGCAGCGGCATTTTGAAGGCAAAACGATACATATCCTCTTTTCTGCATTAAAAGATAAGGAATATGATTATATGATAGAGCGCCTTTCTTCCATAGCAGACACCATGCACTTTACAACCTTTGATTTTCCGAGAGCAGCTCCTGCAGCTGAGCTTTTTGAGGCATGTATCCATACAAAAAAGGATTTTGATGAAAATTGGAAAACTGCTTTTCAGAAAATGATAGAAGCTGGAGAACAAAATGATATCTACCTTATAACCGGTTCCTTGTATTTTATATCAGAAGTTAGGCCTTTTTGTCGGAATTATTTATCGGAATATTAGGTTGATAGTCCTAAAACAAATGACAGATAACTGAATTTTTGTTAAAATAAAAAAATAAAAGATTGAAAGGAGGCAATACATGGAAAAAAATCTTAAAGTTGTATTGTGGGTATCGTGGGCAGCTCTATTTCCGTTTACCTTGTTTGCAGCTTACTATTTTTGGCCGCCGATAATCACAGGCAATGAATGGGATATCGCGGCATTTCTTATTCTCATGTGTATTGTCTCCGTCTTTCCGATAATTGTGAACGATACACCCGTTTTTTTTGCACAAGGGATATCGATTTCAGTTTTTTTACTATTTGGCCCGTTTGTTGAAATGATTCTAATGCAGATTGCACTTACTGTCCTTCTTATTAAATTAAGAGTAGGTTTGAAGTCAATCTTCCGCTATCCTACGAATTCCTTAATGTTTTTAGTTGTCTCGGTTATTGGTGCAGGTGCATACTACATGGCCGGAGGAACACATGGCAACAATGATTTTACTCCCGCTTTTCTTGCGCAAATCCTTGTTTATTCATTTTCGATTTGTTTAGTCAATCATTTTTTCCTTCAGCTTGTGATTCGGAGATTTTTTTATAAAAGGTGTGAAAAGTTCTTTTCGAAAGATTTCTTATGGGAAATCTGTACAACCTTAATGTTTCTTCCTGTCGGAATTATCTTGTATCTGCTTTATGTTGACCTTGGATTAGCTGCTGTTCTCTACGTTGGTGTGCCTTTTGTCGGAATATCCTTCATTCTGATTCTTCTATCGAACAGCCAGCGACTAAATACATATTTAAGACAAGCCAGTGAAATCGGCCATCAGCTGACAGAACGCCTTGAAGTAAAAGAGGTGCTGGATGTATATATTGAAAAGTTAACATCCATGATCTCGGCGGATTATGCTTATATCATTGATGTTGTTGATGAATATGAGCTTAAGGTTATCCGTAAGCTTGAGGATGGGCAGATTATCAACAATACTGAGGAAAAGCTTTCTGTACATCAGGGAATCAGCGGATTAGTCTATGCAAAAAAGAAAAGTGTTTTATACCGCAAACGGCAGCATTGGGCAAAACTTGAAAAAACACTGCTTCCCGAATCAATTGAAAGCATGATTGCCGTACCCATTGTCAGAAATCAAAAAGTTGTAGGAATTGTGGTTCTTGCTTCTGACAAAAAACGATCCTACGACAATTCACAGCTGATGATTGTTGACTTATTAACTGCATATCTCGGCGTTGCGATTGATAACGCAAGAAGTTATGAAGAAACAAAAAAACAAAGTGAACGCTGTGCACTGACTGGCCTCTATAACTATAGATACATGGAGAAATTGCTCGAATCCGAATATCTCAAGCTTAATACGATCCATCTAAACCATTTATCGCTCATTCTGCTGGACATTGACCACTTCAAAAAAGTGAACGATACATATGGTCATCAGGCTGGGAACGAAGTACTTATTGCACTTGCAGAACGGCTTGTAAAATTTATCGGTGACCGCGGAACGGTTGCGCGCTATGGGGGAGAAGAATTTGTCGTTCTTTTGCCTAACGTAGACAAAATGGCCTGCTTCGCCGTCGCAGAAGGAATCCGGCAAACAATTGCCAACAGAACCTTCATCATCGAACAAGACATCCAAAACATCGGCAAACGCCAATCTGTCACCATCACAGCAAGCATCGGCTATGCCACCGCCCCATACGACGCCGATGGACCGCTAGACCTGATAAGGCATGCTGACAGAGCGATGTACATTGGTGCTAAGCAGGCGGGGAGGAATAAGGTAGCTGAGTATGTGAAGTGAAATGAATGTGAAAAACCAGCATCCTGATGGGTGCTGGTTTTTGGGTTATTCGATTTTTTGGTCGATTTCGGTGATTTGCAGTTTTTCCACGGTTGGGATGCCGGTTGGCGGGTTTAGTATTATGTCAGGATTAAACTCAATTTTTAATCTCGATTGAAGAGATGGATTTGATTGATTTTTTTCGATGTAAAGATAGTTTCCGTACGTATTATAGTTACTAGTATTCAAATTTGAAATGTAATCTGAATACCCTCTTACTGGGTAGGTATTTCCTTTAGTTGCATTCAAAATAATATTTTTTCCATATATACCTCCTTTGATTTTTATATTTGATCCAACTCCATATATTTCCAGATCCTGATTTGAATATAAAAAGGCATTCATTTCTTTTGGAGAAGTTTGATATTGATTATTATTTGATACTTGAAGATTTCCATCACTCAATATTACTGCAGTACCGCCACTCCGATTATTAAGATTTTCAATAGTTGTGTTTCCCGAAACATAGATTGTACCATTCATATTTAAATCATCTCTAACATCCAAACTACCATAATTGTACATTTTTCCTTTTAAGTCTAAATTATGAAGATAGGAATATCCAAAATTTAAAAGAAAATTGTTTTTATTCGTTAATTCAATATTACCTGACAAAAATGAATAAAAAGGACTGTATATAAATATATTGCCTGTGACTTTTAATTTTGCACCTTCTAAAAGTGTAATACCTCTATTTAAGATTAGATTCCCATTAACTGTAAGTGAATTTTTTACCTTTAAATGATTACTGAATATAACTCCTTTAGAATATGTTTTGGTATCAACTTCAGAAGAGTCACTTTCAAATAGATTAGTAAGTGAAACATTTGAGAACATTTTCACTTTTTCATTTACCAATTCCTTAATATCGAACTGATTTGTATTTACGTCTCTATTTTTCATAGAAGGTGAATGAACAAAGTAATTATTAATATTTGATAAATTTTGAATAGGTGTCCAATTAGGATCAACTCCAGTAAAAAACTTTTGAGAGTATGAACCATCATCCTCTACTGAAAGGTTTCCGTTAATAGACGGAAAGGTAGTTTCTGGGCGATAATTTTTTGAGTTGTATAAAAATTTAGCATGATTACTTAAATAAATTGCATCTTTTACATTAATATCCCCAATTATGTCTGTCGCTCCATTTAATGTTAATTTACCATCGGATACTGCACTGTATTTGAAAACATCAGCAAGAGTTGAAATTGTTATAGTTTTCTTTAAAATCTTACTTTTTCTATTTTGAATTGGAACAGAAATTTCTACTTTCTGAATAAAAATATTATTTTCATCAGTAATATTTCTGATAGGAGTCGCTAAATAATTGGCGCTGTTTTCTTCTTGATTTAAATTTAACGTTTGAATAATTTCAGCTATTGCTGTATGAAGGTTAATAGAATTAACAGCACCTCTCATTATATTATTATTTAATGCATCAAGCTTTATTTGTAGATTTGCAATACCCTCATCCAGCTCCATCTCTGCAGCTGCCATATCTTCAGTATAAGTCTGTGAATATGCTACGAATTTCTGTGAACTCATTGTTATTCCCAGTAATGATACTCCACCGATAGTCAGAATTGTAAATACAAGCAGCACGTTTAGTAAAGCATATCCATTTTGATTTTTTAGCATTAAACTTACACCTCAATCTGCCAAGTCATAGATTTTTAGTATTTCATAAGGTTCAGAATTTGAACGCCTATCTTGTATAATAATTTTGCAGATTAATTTGTTTTTATTAATATAAAATGTTGTGTTTTCTAATGAAAATTGTTCTCCGTTTACTGCTCGATTTTTGATATAAAGATTACCTTTGTCTACATGTATTGGTATTGTCACTCTTACCTCTAAAAAGCTGCCAGCATTGTTTGGATCTTCAATCATTTCTATTTCAGTTATTTCAATATGATTAAGACCGGTAGTATTATTATTGTCTTCTATCTCAAGCTCATCTGCATTTTCCATTGTTTTATTCAAAGCATCCAGCACTAGAACAGATTCATTGCGAAGACTTGTGTCTGCAAGAGTACGATCGCTCGCTTTGAACATTGTAATTAAAAATGAAGTGCCTAATGTAATAACCATTGAGGATAAAGCTAGTACCAAAAGCAATTCTATTAAAGTTACACCTTTTTGATTAGCTATAATTCTCATTTTCTTAAGTATCCTTGTAATTCAGCAGTAGTTGAACTATCGTCATTAACAGCTGAAACTGTAACTTTAATTCTTATTAATTTATTTTTAAATCTATCTTCTGGATGCGAAAAAGAAACAGTTGCATTATACAAAGAGGTGTCAATCATTTCTTGTGTAGTACCTAATTTTGCGTGGATTTTGTTGCTATCTAAATAATCTTCTCGGTTAATTCGACCATAAATTGAATTAAACTCCTCTTTCTGATACGACTCCAAAAGACTCTTACTCAACTGCACAGCAGTCAGCTTTTTATCAAATGTATTTGAATAAGACGCACTATTTACAAAAAATCCGCTTAAGGCTGAAAACATTATTGTGAGGATGACGATGGATGCCAAGACTTCGATTAAGGTAAATCCGCTTTGCTTGCTGCAATCCTTTTTCATCAAGAACACCTGCTTTATATAAAAAATTTAATGGTAATTATGTCATTTCTTTCTTTTCTTCTCTTCTAAGCTATTATACAATAAAACTAGTCGAAATTTGTCTAGTATTTGGAAAAATTTAATACTTATTTCATGGGTTTATTTAACTAGAAAAGGATGTTGGAATTGTGAGTGCTTTAGAAATCATTTTAGCTTTGGTTGGTGTTCTTCTTGTCGTTCCGTTCGTTTTGAGACAACAGTTGCCTATTAAGAAAGAAAAGCTATGGATGGTTGCCATTCTTTCATTTTTGCTTGCCTTGACAGGATTAGCAGCTAGTTATTTTTTCTCATTTTATATCGGATTGCTTATTTTGATCACTTTAACTGGAGCAGTAGGTTATTTATTTGTAAATTCTTTGAAAATTGTGACCTCTGCACCTGTGTTTGAACCACAATATCAATCTTTCCCAAAACCATTCCAAGCACCCTTTACAGAAGAAATCGAAGAAGTTCGCAATGAACCAGTTTCTTCTGTTAATCTTCAAGTTCCAGAACCCGACTTTATTATCAGTGAAGATACTGATTTTCTTACTGACCGCGCCAGTTCCCCGTTTGAATCGTCTTCAAGTTTATTAGAGGATGATTATATTCCTGAGCTTGCTTACGTCTCTACAAAAGAAGATGAAATAGAAATTGATTTTGAAGAATTGCTGAAAAAAACAGATTTAGTGAAAGGAGGATCCTGAATTGGAAAATACAGTTAAATTAAAAACGTTTGTCCTGTTAACAGGCTGCGTTTTCTTTATTTTTGGATTCTCCTTTTTCGGAGCGAAAGCATACGGGGCATTCTTTACTAAAGATACAGTTCCTGAAGGCGTGACAGTCAGCGGAGTTGAACTTTCAGGATTATCTGAAAAAGAAGCAGCTGACAAACTTGAAGGAGCGATAAAATCCTGGTATGAAAATACCTTTTATTTTCTCCAAGCAGATAAAGAATTGAGTCTGGATTTAGCAGTTGTGAAATTTGATGTTGATAAAACGGTTAACCTTGCTTTAGAAAACAAAACAGCGAACATTTCAGCAAAAATTGATGATGCAGGGCTCAATCAGCTTTTGCAAAACGAAATAAGCGCAGAGACATTGAAAGCACTGGATAGAAATGCGCTATCAAAAGAACTGGCAGCTGCTGCATCAGAGCTTGTAGAAGGGATTTATTCGATTAGTCTCGATAAATTTTACATCAAGGAAAAACTGCCTAAAACGATCCTTTTAAGCACTAGTCTTCCAAATGAGACATTTACCTTGGAAAATTCTCTCACAGTAACAATTGATTCTAAACAGACTTTTTCACTTCATTCCTATATAGAAGAAAACAAACTTAAAACTCTTGATGAGAAGACATTGAAATGGCTTGCAACGGCAATTTACCAGACGATTTTACCCACTAACTTTGAGGTTGTGGAGAGACATTTAAGTCATGTCCTGCCGTCTTATGCAGAACTGGGAAAAGAAGCGAGTTACATAGCAGGCAAGCAGGATTTAATTATCTTTAACCCGAACGAAACAGCTTATGAACTGAAACTCACACAAGATGAAAACTTTTTAAACATAACGCTTGAAGGGATAAACCTTCAAAAGGCATACAGTTTAACGATGGAAAATGATAAAAAATATAAGCCGAAAAAAATTGTCCAATATGATCCTAAATTACCTGAGAATACGACTCGAATCGAACAAGAGGGCATAGATGGACAATCTATTACGGTATATCGAAATGAATTAGATAAAAACGGCAACATTGCAAACACAGTTTTAATTGCAGATGATTATTATGCACCAGTCCATCAGATTGAAAAAACAGCATTGCAATCTATTGAAGAAGTTCCTGATCTTCAAGATCCATTGCTGCCTAATGATAGTGAAAACCCGGAGTTTGACCAGTCAGAAGATGAATTCAATAATGGAATGTCAGAGTATCCTGGACAAAATACAAACTTAAATCAATATCCGGATTCAGATCAAAGTCAGATTCCGAATTCAAACCAAAATCAGTTTACAAAACAGCAAACACCAGCTGAGAAAAATACAGTTGAGGAAAATGAGTTATGGGAAGAGCCGGCATTCGAAAAGGGAGAGGGTTGAAGTCATGAAGCAAATGAGAAAAAGACTTGGTGACCTTCTCGTCGAAACAGGTCTTATATCGGAAGAGCAGCTGCAAACAACATTGCGGGAAAAAAGCGAAGTGCAAAAGCTCGGTGATGCACTGCTGCAGCGCGGATATATAACTGAACAGCAGCTGATTGAAGTGCTGGAGTTTCAGCTCGGCATTCCTCATGTAAGCTTGTTCCGTTATCCCTTTGATTCGAAACTGTTTACGCTGATTCCAAAAGAAACCGCAAAGCGTAATTATATGATTCCTTTGAAAAAAGAAGGAGACAAGCTATTTGTAGCAATGGCGGACCCGATGGACTTTTATGCAATTGAAGATCTAAGACTGTCAACAGGCTTTCAAATTGAGCCGGCGATTGCAACGAAAGATGATATTCTTAGAACCATTACGAAATATTTTGATATGGAAGAGGACATTGATCAGCTGATTGGAGCGCCAGAAGAGGCTGTGCAGGATGACAAGCTGGCTGAAACCGATTCGCCGATTGTAAGGCTTGTCAATCAGCTGCTGCAAAATGCCGTACAGCAAAGAGCGAGTGATATACACATTGATCCTCAAGAAACGAAAATTGCCATTCGCTATCGAATCGATGGTGTCCTGAAAACAGAACGAACGCTTCCAAAGCACATGCAAAGTGTGTTAACTGCACGGATTAAAATTATGTCAAATCTTGATATTACTGAACAGAGAGTGCCGCAGGACGGGAGGATTAAGCTGAATCTTGATTTTCATCCGATCGATTTGCGTGTTGCAACCCTTCCGACGGTCTTTGGAGAGAAAATTGTATTAAGGGTGCTTGATCTTGGAAGTGCTCTGAATGATATGAATCAGCTCGGGTTTCATAAAGTGAACCTCCAGCGGTTTAAACAGCTGATTGAGCGTCCATCTGGAATTGTCCTCATTACTGGGCCAACTGGATCAGGTAAATCGTCAACGTTGTATGCAGCATTAAACAAGCTGAATTCAGAAGAAGTGAATGTCATTACAATTGAAGATCCAGTTGAATATCAGCTTGAAGGCATAAACCAAATTCAAGTCAACACAACAGTCGGAATGACGTTTGCAAAAGGACTCAGGTCCATTTTAAGACAAGATCCGAACATTATTATGGTCGGGGAAATTCGCGATAAAGAAACAGCCGAGGTTGCCATTCGTGCATCGCTTACTGGACATCTGGTGTTAAGCACACTGCACACGAATGATTCAGTCGGCACCATTACTCGGTTAATTGATATGGGAGTGGAGCCATTCCTGGTTGCAACTTCATTATCTGGCGTGGTTGCTCAGCGCCTTGTCAGAAAAGTTTGCAGGGATTGCGCAGAAACGGTTCAACCGACAGTTAGGGAAAAAGAGATTTTTGCCAAACGCGGAATGACGGTTGAATCTATTGTCAGAGGAAGAGGATGCGGGACGTGCAACATGACAGGGTACAAAGGCCGAATTGCCATCCATGAACTATTGGTTATGTCAGATGACATGAAAAAAGTCATTATGAACGGTGAATCTTTCTCTAGACTTCGTGAGCTTGCCATAAAAAATAAAACGCTTTTTTTAATCGACGATGGTCTGCTGAAAGTAAAGCAAGGACTGACAACAACGGAAGAAATTCTGCGTGTTGCGATATCGGAGTGATGAACCTATGAAAACAAAACTAGAAAGTATTATGAGAGCAGCCTTTGAACTAAAAGCCTCTGATATTCATTTAACGGTAGGAATTTCTCCAATGCTGCGGATTAATGGGGAATTAAAAAAGTACAGCAATACGATTCTTCATCCGGAAGACACGGAACAAATGGCAAGATCGATTCTACCGCAGGCAATGTGGGACAAGTTTCAGGAAAGAGGCGAACTTGATTTTTCTTATGGCATTCAAGGTGTCTCAAGGTTCAGAATTAATACGTATAAGCAGCGTTCATGCGTAGCGCTTGCCATTCGAATCATTCCAACCTCTATACCTACACTGCAAGAGCTGCAGCTGCCTGACGTGTTAAGTGCGATTTCTCATAAGCCTCAAGGTTTGATCTTAGTTACAGGTCCAACGGGAAGCGGGAAGTCTACAACACTTGCAGCTATGATTCACTATATGAATCAGTCAAGCAGAAAACATATTATTACGCTTGAAGATCCCATTGAATACTTGCACAAACACGGATCATGCATTATCGATCAGCGTGAAGTAGGCTTTGATACGCTTAACTTTGCGAATGGATTAAGAGCGGCGCTGCGCCAGGATCCTGATGTCATTTTAGTTGGAGAAATGAGAGATTTAGAGACCGTGCATACGGCGATTACGGCAGCTGAAACAGGTCATCTTGTTCTAGGGACACTGCATACATCAAGCGCACCTTCTACTATTGATCGGATTATCGATGTGTTTCCTCCAAATCAGCAGGCACAGGTGAGAATTCAGCTAGCTACTGTGCTAGTATCCATTGTTTCTCAGCGACTGTTTCAAACCGTTGATTTTAAAGGGCGCAGAGCAGCCACAGAGGTGCTGGTGAATAATCCGGCGATTGCCAATTTAATCCGCAATGAAAAAATCCACCAGATTCATAACATCCTGCAAACGAGCCGGGATCAAGGAATGATGACACTTGAGGCAAGCATCAAAGACCTTGTTCAATCTGGAGTGATCCTGCGTGAAATTGCAGAACCTTTTTTACAGGAGTCGATTAGTTAATGGCCAGGTTCAAATATGAAGGCCGGGGAAAGACCGGACAGGCAAGCGGAGTCATTGTCGGCACATCAAGGCGTGACGCGATTATAAAGCTTCAGGAAAAAGGTGTGCGGATTACAAAAATTGAGGAGCTTCAAGAAACGCTGCTTACTAAAGAAATCAGCATCGGAAATCCGGTAAAACTGCAGGAATTTGTGATCTATTTAAGACAGTTTTCGACCCTATTGAAGGCAGGAATAACTGTTGTTGATGCAACGAATATTTTGGCAAGACAGACCGACAGCAAGGCGCTGAGCAAAGCTCTGTTTGATGTCGAAGAAGAACTGAGATCCGGAAACGCGCTTTCAGCAGCAACTAGCAAGCATAAGAAGATCTTTACCTCGATGTTTACAAACATGGTGAAAGCCGGTGAAGCAGCCGGGAATATGGATGAAACACTTGACCGTTTAGCTGTCCATTACGAAAAACAGCATAAAACAAAGCAGAAAATCATCTCTGCATTAGCTTATCCGGCTGTCGTTGGTATTGTTGCGATTGCGGTCGTTATTTTCTTGCTTGTTGCTGTTGTGCCAACCTTTGTTACGATGTTCAGTGATTTTGGTGCTGATCTTCCGTTGATCACGCAATTCGTGCTGGGAGCAAGTGAATGGATGCAATCGTATTGGTGGATCGTCATTTTAGCTATCATTCTAGTATCTATTACCCTGACTGTAATGAAAGGACAGCCGTCAACGAAGTATTACCTGGATGTGATGGCTCTTAGAACACCGATCTTCGGAAAGATGCTGCAAAAAGCAGCTCTCGCAAGAATGACTCGAACGTTAAGTTCATTGTTCTCAAGCTCAGTGCCAATCTTACAGGCGATCTCGATTGTTGAAAATATCGTAGAAAACGAAGTCATCAGCCGAGTGTTAAAAGAATCACGAAATTCGTTGGAAAAAGGAAATTCGCTGACTGAGCCAATGAAAGATCACTGGGTGTTCCCGCCGCTTGTCACACAAATGATTGCAATCGGAGAAGAAACCGGATCACTTGATGAAATGCTCTCAAAAGTAGCGGATTTTTACGAGGATGAAGTGGAACAGGCAACTGATCGGCTTAAATCATTAATTGAGCCGCTTATGATCGTTTTTTTAGCTGGAATAGTCGGAGTAGTGGTGACTTCTATCCTAGTTCCAATGTTTGATATATTCAACAAAATTAATTAATTTCGACAAAATATTTACATTATACCCATTTTTTCTATGATATAATGACAGAAGTATACATACAAAGGACTATATACTAATTTACTAGTTGAGGAGAGAAAAACATGTTCAAAAAAATGTTAAAGAATGAACGCGGTTTAACGTTGATCGAGCTGCTTGCTGTTGTTGTTATTTTGGGGATTATTGCTGCGATTGCTGTGCCTAGTATTGGGAATGTGATGCAGAATTCTCGAATAGATGCTATTAAAGCTGATGCTATTCAAATATTAAATGCATCAACTTTGCATGAGGCAGATCAAGGTCAGTTAGCTGACGGTGCAGAGTGGGATCAAGATGACTTATCTGAATTGGTTGATAGTGAATTAGTCACTTCTTTTACAGTTTCTAGAGAAGGAAATGCATATATACTAAACGCAGGTCCGATTACTGTAGGTAATGAAACAGTTACTTTTACTGATGCTTCTAAGACTGAAATAAATAATGAAACTGCTGCAGCCTTTACTAGAGAATAAAAATGACAATTTTTTGTATACTTCTTTTCCTCTACGGCCTCCTACTAGGCTCCTTCTTCAACGTAGCAGGCCTGCGTATACCAAATAAACAATCCATTGTGGCGCCTCGGTCCTCTTGTCCGAGGTGTCATCATACGTTAACAGCAGGTGAACTTATTCCTGTTGTTTCTTATCTTTTACAGGGCGGGAAGTGCCGGAAGTGCAAAACGCGGATTTCTCCGCTTTATCCATTTGTTGAGCTGATGACGGCAATTCTTTTTACGATATCACCGCTGCTGGTGGAATGGTCAAAAGAATTGGTTATTGCATTAACGCTGATTTCTTTGTTCATGATTTTGTTTGTTTCAGATATTAAATATATGATTATTCCAGATAAAGTGCTGCTGTTTTTTGCAGGTTTGTTTATAATAGAGAGAATTTATATTCCGCTTACACCGTGGTGGGATTCGCTGATTGGCTCAGCTGCAGGTTTCTTTTTGCTGTACGGAATTGCAATATTAAGTAGAGGCAAGGGAATGGGCGGCGGTGATATTAAGCTTTTTGCTGTGCTCGGTCTTGTTCTTGGCTGGAAGCTTGTTCTGCTTTCCTTCTTTTTATCTTGTTTTGTCGGATCCATAGTCGGTGTTGTTGGCATTTTGATAGGCAAGGTGAAACGAAAGCAGCCGATTCCGTTTGGTCCGTCTATTATGGTTGGAACGTTAGCGGCCTATTTTTTTGGTGAAGAGCTTCTTAGATGGTATGTCAGTTTGATTGGTTATTAGGCTTGGAGGGGAATTCATGGGTTTATCTGCATTTTCATTCAGTAAAAAAATAGGGAATTTCACGATAAAGGATGAAGTCATCCGCTATGTAGAGATGAAACAGGCTAAGCCCTTTGTTTTGCATACCTGCGAGGAGCGCTGGCTGCCGGACGGGCTTATTCGGGGCGGCGTGATTCAGGATTTTGATACTCTCTCGATGATAATGGATGAGTGTGTTCAGGATTGGGGCATTAAAGGGAGAAAGGTCCGCTTTATTGTTCCTGATCCGTTTGTCGTCATTCGAAAGCTCTCTGTTCCTGGAGACTTGAAGGATGATGAGATTAGAGGTCATCTTTATATTGAAATTGGCTCTTCAATTCATTTGCCGTTTGAAGAAGTCGTATTTGATTATATTGTTTTGTCCCGCAATGATAAACAGATTGACATTCTGCTGTTCGCTTCTTCGGAAGAACTGGTCAGAGCGTATTCTGATTTATTGGATGGAGCAAGGCTTAAAACGATTGCAGCAGATATTTCTCCTCTATGCAACTATCGCCTCTATTCGTATGGAACGGTTCCTCACCAACAGTCAACGATGCTGATTCAATTTGATTTGACGTCTGTTAACTTAAGCATCTTTCAAAATGAGCAGCCTGTTTTTATGCGCAATATTGAAATCGAAAAAAAACACATGATTCTTGACCGTGGAGAAATAGCATCACAAGAAAAAAGAGAGCTTGTTTTTGAGCAATCCGGTGATAAATACGTTAAGCTAACGGTTTCAAAAGAAGAATTTCTGCTGCAAGTGAATGAGATTGTGAAGGAAATTGATCATGTGCTGAATTTCTATCGCTTTTCTTTAAACCAAGGGAGTGATGAAGTGTCGTCTTTCCTTTTAGCTGGTGATCATCCTATGCTTCAGCACGTTTATCAATCGCTTACTGCCCGCTATGACATGAAAATAGATACGATGCAGCATGTCCAAGCTGAACTTGCAGATAAATCTTCCCTGCCTGCATCTTTCTATTTAACTGCGGGTCTCGCATTAAAAGAGGTGCAGTAAATGCTTGCGAATATTAATTTACTGCCAAAAAGAGATTCTAGAAATGTTGCGAATCTTTCAATCTGCCTAATTGTTGCTTTTATTACCCTCATCCTGGCGGGTCTCTTTTTCATTCAGCAATATTCTGTTGAAAAAAAACGAGTTGAAATTGAAAAAGAAGTCTCGCAGCTTGAAGAGCAAAATGCTGCACTGTCATCGAAAAATTCTCCTTCAAATGGGAACACTTCACAGTCGTCGATTGCATCGCTTCAGTCAGCAGTCGATTATTCAAACGGTGTTTCACTGGATACGGTTCCGATTTTAAATGAACTTGCAAAGCAGCTACCGGAGCGGGGGTTTTTCAAATCTTACTCTTATAATGACTTAGGTGAAATAACGCTTGCTGTTCAATTTGATACAAATCGTGAAGCTGCATACTATTTGGCCAGATTAAAAGAATCAGCTTTTTTTACAGATGCAGATTTAAACAGCATTACGACTTTATCGCAGGATGAAACAGTCGTAAATCCGGAGAATCCAATTACAGATAGTGTGCCTGAAAGGGAAGAAGACGATCAAAGTATGCCGAGATCAGAAGCTCAATATTTTTTGAAAATTAATCCTGATTTCGTTAATCCATCAAGTGAGGATGAAACCGATGACAATCCATCTTCATAAAAAACATATTATTATGCTGCTTGCAGCCGTCCTATTGCTTGGTTCGCTGTATGCCGGTGCTTATTATCTGTTCATCAAGCCAAAGAACGCAGAAATCGAAACTCTGCTCTCTTCGAAAAAAATGCAGAAACAGCAGTATAAGGTGTTAACAAGCGGCGAGACTTCGACAGAAAGCAAACCGGTTGTAAATTCTGTAGAATTACAGCGAAAAGTGCCGGTTTCCCCTATGGTTGAGCAGCTCGTTTTAGATCTCGAGAAAGCAGAAACCGTGTCAAACAGCACCATACAGAATATGACATTTACTGAAAGTGAAGATGCTCTGCTGCCGCTTGGCGTTCCGTCAGAATCTGCTGCAGATCAGGAACCTCCTGATGACGCAAAAGATCAGTCAGCAGAAGCTCTGGATGCTGAGCAAGCACAGGGAACAGCTGAAACAGAGGAAGGACCCGAATCGGATCAAAATACAGACCAAGCAGCTCCAGAAGCCTCTGCACCCCATCCTAATGCACCAGAAGGACTAAAACGAGTGATCATCACGCTTCAAGTTACTTCAAACAATTATTATGATATGAAAGCATTCATTGAAACACTGGAACAGCAGCCCCGAATTACGAAAGTAGACATTTTAGCGTTTGAAGGTCTTCCTGAGCTTACCTTACTTGATCAGGAGGCAGAACCGCTAATTTACTCTTTGCAGGTTTCCGCTTTCTATATGGATGCTTTGCAAGACTTAAAAGAAGAAACACCAAAGGTCATCGCACCGGAGGCAAGTGATAAAACCAATCCTTTGACTCCATCGCTTGATGATGAGGATGACGAATAGAGTGTTTATTTGACGAAAACCTTTCTGAACAAGACGACAAATGTCTTGTTCTTTTTTTTTATTCATATGCTAGCATTGGGTTCAGGACGTTTTAGATGGGCGGTGTTGAATTGGACAAGCAGCAGACAAACACGATTAAGATTAAGATCAACGGTAAAGAACGAAAGTCGTATGGTCAGAAAAAAGATCAGCAGCCTGAATCAGCTGAAGAAATACAATCTCCGGCATTTCCAGTCACAAGCTGGGAGGAGAAGGTCATGGCAGAAAAAGAAGTAGCTGCTTCAAGTTCAAGAAAAGAAGATGAATTTTCTTGGGTCTTGCCAGAGGATGATGGAGAAGTCTTTGAGGATGATCCAAAGGTTGTTGTTGCGAAGAAACCATCTGCTAAGCAAAAGGGCTCTCCTTATTTTAGTTCATTCAAGAAGAACTCATTAAGCGGATATCCATTTAAACAGTATGCTGTAACAGTAGTGTTGGCGATTGTGCTTGGGGTAAGCTTTGGCTTCATTGCCCTTAATTTTATCTCAAATGATGATTTGCCGGCTGCTTTTCAGCCTGATGGAAGTGACACTGAACCAGCTGCAGCTTCACCAGATTCTAAAAGCGGAGATAAAGCTGCAAATCCAGCCCAGGCTTCAGCAGACATTCAGATGTACTTCGCACAAATCGGTAAATTTTCATCAAAAGATGGAGCAGATGCAACGGTATCTGATTTAAAGAGCAAAGGTTTTCCAGCAATAGCCGTTGAAGAAAGTGGATCATTTTTTGTATATGGCGGAGTGGGGAACGAGAAGAAAGAAACAGATGGTCTGAGCAATGTGTATTTATCAAATGCAATTGAACCTTGGAGCGGAAAAAAGGCCGCTTTTTCACTAAAATCGAGTGAGGATGCAAGTGCACTTATCAATCATCTTAAATCATTGATAACATTATCTTCGTCAGCAGTTGTCAGTCCATCAGATGAGATTGGAACAAAGTCTGGAGCGATTCTGAAGGAATTAAACAAACTGAAGCCTAAAGATGAATCACTTGCTGCTATGAAGGAGAACCTATCGGATGCCTCAACCCTCTTAAAGGAAGATGCAAGCGAAAAAACAGGCTGGGCAGCACAGCAGAAGCTAATGGATCTTTTAGCATCATTAAAATAAAGATTGTCCTTCGCGGGCAATCTTTTTGTTTACCAGGAATAAATAAAATATTTCTGCATTCAGCTCCGGTGCCTAACTTCTAAAGCCAGAACGGAGCTGCCAGTAAAGTCAAAACCGGACTTTTTTGTCAGCTTCTTTTTAGCCTGTCTGCGCTTTTGTTTATTTTGCGATATAAAATCGAATTTTTCACATTTGAATATCCTCAAAGTGTTTGCTACGATACCAATGTATCTCCCTTTTTATACCGAATGAGAGGAAGTTGAACGATGCACCAGCACCTTATATTGGCATCAAGTTCCCCGCGCAGGAAAGAGTTGCTTGAAAATGTTAAAGTTCCATTTAAAGTCGTTGTCAGTGATGTCGAGGAGATTGTTGATCCAAAGCTGCCGCCTTCTGAAATCGTCATGTCGCTTGCAGAACAAAAAGCTGGCGCTGTAGCAGACCGGTTTAAAGAATCGTTTGTTCTTGGCGCAGATACGGTTGTTGTCTATGAAGGAAACATTTTAGGCAAGCCTGAAAATACAGAGGATGCAAAGCGGATGCTGACTGCACTTTCAGGTAATACTCACCAAGTTTTAACTGGAGTTGCCATCATTTTTCAAAACGAGAAAATCGCATTTTATGAACAGACAGATGTTACGTTTTGGCCAGTGACTGAGGACGAAATCGAAAATTACATTTTAACCGAAGAGCCGATGGACAAGGCTGGATCATATGGGATTCAGGGGCTCGGCTCGTTATTTGTAAAAGAAATAAAAGGCGATTATTTTACAGTGGTTGGTTTGCCTGTATCCCGTACCGTCAAAGAGCTGAGAACGGCAGGGTTTAAGCTGAAATAACAGATAAAAGCAGAGAGGGAAACAAGGAGGAACCGATCTTGGAAGCCGTTAAAATCCATGATTTCCCTGAGGAAGACAGACCGCGCGAACGATTAATGAATGATGGTCCGGCAAGTCTTGCTAATCACGAATTGCTCGCCATTTTGCTCAGAACGGGCACGAAAAAGGAGTCTGTCCTGCAGCTTTCAAACAGACTTTTGAATCATTTTGAAGGCTTAAGACTTCTTAAGGAAGCAACTGTTGATGAAATGACGTGCATTTCTGGAATTGGTGAAGCAAAGGCCGTGCAAATTCTGGCGGCCCTTGAGCTTGGCAGAAGAATTAACCGTCTGGCCTATGAAGACCGATATGTCATAAAATCGCCACAAGATGGCGCAAATTATGTAATGGAAGAAATGCGATTTTTATCTCAGGAGCATTTTGTCTGCCTTTATTTAAACACCAAAAACCAAGTGCTTCATAAGCAGACTGTATTTATCGGAAGTCTGAATGCCTCGATCGTCCACCCCCGGGAAGTATACAAGGAAGCTTTGAAACGCTCTGCCGCCTCTATTATTTGTATTCATAATCATCCATCTGGGGACCCATCTCCAAGCCGTGAAGATATTGAAGTCACAAAAAGATTAACAGAGTGTGGTAAAATGTTAGGGATTGAACTTTTGGACCATCTTATTATCGGTGAGCAAAAATATGTGAGTTTAAAAGAAAAAGGATATTTGTAACACTTTTATTTTTGCGTAATTACGCTATAATAGTGTTTATGAGTTTTTTTAGATCTCAAATAACCACTTTAAAAAAATAGTAGAAAGTAATTCGGTTTTTAGAAAGGGAGATACATCTGATGTTTGGAATTGGGACAAGAGACCTTGGTATAGATTTGGGTACTGCTAATACCCTTGTTTTCGTAAAAGGAAAAGGAATTGTGGTTCGTGAGCCATCTGTTGTAGCGATGCAGACTGACACTAAGTCTATCGTAGCAGTAGGGAATGATGCAAAGAATATGATTGGACGTACTCCTGGAAATGTTGTGGCACTCCGCCCGATGAAAGATGGCGTAATTGCCGATTATGAAACAACTGCAGCAATGATGAAGTATTACATAAAACAAGCAACAAAAGGTAAAGGTATTTTCTCAAGTAAACCTTATGTTATGGTCTGTGTTCCTTCCGGCATTACAGCAGTAGAAGAGCGTGCAGTCATTGATGCGACAAGACAGGCAGGCGCACGCGATGCTTATACGATAGAAGAGCCATTTGCAGCTGCAATTGGTGCAAATCTTCCTGTATGGGAACCGACTGGAAGCATGGTCGTTGATATCGGCGGCGGTACAACAGAGGTAGCTATTATCTCGCTTGGCGGTATTGTTACTTCCCAGTCCATTCGCGTTGCCGGTGATGAAATGGATGATGCGATTGTCAATTACATCCGCAAAACGTACAACTTGATGATTGGAGACCGCACTTCCGAATCTATTAAAATGGAAATCGGATCTGCAGGTTCTGCCGAAGGTGTCGAGAATATGGATATCCGCGGCCGTGATTTGCTGACAGGTCTGCCTAAAACGATTGAAATTACGGCAAAAGAGATCGCTGAAGCTCTTCGCGACACTGTGAACTCAATTGTTGATTCTGTTAAAAACACACTTGAAAAAACACCGCCTGAACTTGCGGCTGATATTATGGACCGCGGGATTGTTCTGACTGGCGGGGGTGCGCTCCTTCGCAATATTGATAAAGTAATCAGTGAAGAAACAAATATGCCTGTTTTAATTGCAGAAAACCCGCTTGATTGTGTTGCAATCGGTACAGGGAAAGCTCTTGAGCATATTCATTTGTTCAAAACAAAAGCAAGAGACAGCCGCTAATTGTGAAATAAACATTAGGCTCTTTTCTAAAACACTGTTGCTTTCGAATCGTATTCATACGTTCAATTGTGATTTCATGGATCAAGTCAAATGAATGATTAGAAAAGAGTAAGAAATCCTAGTGAGAAACGTGAATAAGCCGGTTTCGAAAAAACAACAATCTTTGCGAAAACAGCTAAACATTAAGAGGGTGTAAAGTCACATGCCACAGTTTTTCTTGAATAAACGACTTATATTGTTGCTGGTTAGCATTATCTTTTTAGTGGCATTGATTGGTTACTCGTTAAAAGAGGACAGACAGCTGACATGGCCAGAACAATTTGTTAAAGATTCAACAGGACTATTCCAAACCGTTTTTCATAAGCCCGCACAATATGTAGCGGGCTTCTTTGAGAATGTCGGCGATTTGAAAAATACATATGAAGAAAATAAATTGCTGAAAAGCAAGCTTGATGAGCATATGAAAATCGAGACAGAAGTACAGGAACTGAAACGGGATAATGAAAAGCTCAGAGCTGAACTTGGTGCTGAGTCTCTTAGAGAATATAATCCGATTGTTGCCACTTTGATTGCAAGAAATCCAGATCCGGGGCGCTGGTTTGACCTGATTACCATTGATAAAGGTTCACAGCACGGAATTCAAAAGGATATGGCAGTAATTACGGATAAAGGTCTGATTGGGAAAGTTAAAAACACGTCTAAATTCAACTCTACGGTACAGCTTTTAAGTTCTCCAGACCGCAAAAATCGTATCGCTGCTGAGATTCAGGGCAAGGAAGGGCAGCCAAATATCTTTGGTTTAATCGAAGGATATGATGAGAAGAAAAAAGCCCTGCTGCTTAAGAAAATTGAATCTGATGTTCCAATTGAAAAAGGACAAAAGGTTGTCACATCAGGAAGCAGCGGAATTTTCCCTGCAGGTCTTGTCATTGGGGAAGTTATGGAGGTAGAGCCTGATTCCTATGGACTTTCACAAATGGCATACATTAAACCAGAAGCTGACCTGTATGATATTGATCGTGTGTTTGTTACAAAACGTGTAAAAGAAACCATTGATATTGATAATATGGATCCAGAGGAGGAGGAAGAATAATGAACCGTATTCTCCTTCCTCTTTTGATGTTATTTATTTTTATATCTGAAAGTACGTTTGTTGACTTGATTGAGCTTCCGTTTACATCTGATGATCAAGTCATTATTCCGCGCTTTGTCATGCTGTCACTTGTATTTATTACAGCGTATCACAGTCAAAAATTCGGATTGATCTATGGTATTGTCTTTGGGTTGCTGCATGACATTGTGTACACTGAAATTTTAGGCATTTATTTATTTGCTTATCCGCTGTTTGCTTATTTGATTTCAAAAGCATTAAAAGCATTGCATGGAAATATGCTTGTCGTCCTTTTCCTGTCTCTGCTTGCTGTAACGCTGCTGGAATTTTATTTATACGGAATACAAATGCTGATCGGCTATTCCCATTTATCATTCTATGATTTTACTAATTTGAGGCTGCTGCCTACTTTGATTGCAAATTCCGTTGGGGCAGTCATTCTCATTTATCCGATGAGCCGCTTTTTGTCAAAAATAAAGAGCGACTATCTGGATGAGTAGTCTGTTTTTCGTTTTTCATATTGATGATTCACATTCTGGTAAAACACGATTAGCAAGGACAGATATGCTGGGTCTTCAGCCAGAATGGTTTCTTTCTTAATTCTCTTCATTTTTGTGACGGCCTTTTTTCACATTAAACCAACTAATTTTAAGAAAAGAGCCTAAAAAAAGAGGAAGATTGCATATATCTGTCGAAATAGTATAGTCGTTGAGGTGAACGTCATGAAGGCTCAAAAACAGCAATTTGTCACTATTAAAGGTACAAAAGATGGATTAACGCTGCATCTCGATGATTCTTGTTCTTTTGAAGAACTGCTGAATGAACTTGAGCAAATGTTATCTTTGAAGCAATATATTCATGAAGATGGACCATACATCACCGTTAATGTAAAAGCGGGAAATCGTCTCCTTCATAAAAAACAGCAGGATTTAATTGAGGCTGTTATACAGAAAAAACGAAATCTGGTTGTTGAAACGTTTGAAAGCAACGTTGTGACAAAAGATCATGCACTGCAAATGAAAAAAGAAGCAGAAGTGGTCTCTGTTGCTAAAATGATTCGCTCTGGACAGGTGCTAAAAGTGGAAGGTGACTTGCTGCTGATTGGAGATGTCAATCCTGGCGGAACAGTCATTGCACGGGGAAATATCTTCATTATGGGAACGCTGAGAGGAATTGCCCATGCTGGATATGACGGGAATAAATCGGCAATCATTGCCGCTTCGGTGATGAAACCGTCACAGCTTAGAATCTGTGAAATTTTAAGCCGTGCCCCTGATCATAGTCAGACAGAAAAGCACGAGATGGAATGTGCTTACATAGATGAAAATGAAACTATCATCATTGATCGACTGCAGCAGTTGACTCATTTACGACCTAACTTGACAAGGTTTGAAGGGGGAATTTGACCGTGGGTGAGGCTATCGTTATAACCTCTGGCAAAGGCGGAGTTGGGAAAACAACGACTTCAGCTAATTTAGGAACATCATTAGCGATTTTAGGAAAACGAGTTTGTCTGATTGATACAGATATTGGCCTGCGTAATCTTGATGTTGTGATGGGACTTGAAAATCGCATCATTTATGATTTAGTGGATGTTGTTGAAGGCCGCTGCAAAATTCATCAGGCACTTGTGAAAGATAAACGGTTTGAAGACCTGCTTTATTTGCTGCCCGCCGCACAGACGAGCGACAAATCAGCAGTTAACCCTGAGCAAATGAAGAAGCTTGTTGATGAGCTTAAACAGGATTACGATTATATCGTTATCGATTGTCCAGCAGGTATTGAACAAGGCTTTAAAAACGCTATCGCGGGTGCTGACAAGGCCATTGTAGTTACTACACCCGAAATTTCAGCTGTTCGCGATGCAGACCGTATTATCGGCTTGCTTGAAAAAGAAGAAAGCATTGAGCCGCCAAAGCTTGTCATCAATCGAATCCGCAACCATTTAGTTAAAAATGGGGACATGCTCGATGTAGATGAAATCGTTACCCATCTTTCTATTGATTTAATCGGCATCGTCGCGGATGACGATGATGTGATTAAAGCTTCTAACAATGGAGAGCCGATTGCAATGGATTCAAACAACCGCGCTTCTATTGCATATCGGAACATTGCCCGCCGCATTCTGGGCGAATCCATTCCGCTGCAATCATTAGAAGATCCTAATACTGGAGTCTTTACGAAAATAAAACGCTTTTTTGGCGTAAGAGTATAGATTAGTGTGAGAAAAGCAATCTCTGAGTTTAGGAGATTGTTTTTTTTCGGCTGCTTTTTTCTCAAAACCCATTTTCTAAGATGAATCTTTTAATTACACAACGAATTAAAAAAATTCACTTCTATTCTGACCCTCCAAGCTTGTCATATTCCGTTCGGACAAGGCATAAAATTGAATAAATGTGACATGAGGGGATGGGTGTGGCAATGGGTAATCGAGCGGATGATTTGCGCAAGAGAATGGCTAAAAGGAAACGGGACCGCAGTTTGGAGACTGAGAGGATTAAGCCTCAGAAACAGCTGCCCAATCTATCATTCACAGATGAAGAGAAATTTGGAGGAGGAGATTTCCACTCGTATGAGGCTGGCGGTGGCGGAGGAGGCGGGTCTCATCCATTATTTAAGCCTGATGTGTTTATGTTTAAGCTGCTCATCGGGGCTTGTTTAGTCCTTGTTTCAGCCATTGTATTTAAGAATGATTCCCCGCCGTTTGAAAAAGTTCAGCAAGTGGTTTCCAGTACGTTTGAAGAGGATTTTCAATTCGCAATGATTTCAAAATGGTACGGTGACCAGTTTGGTGATCCGCTCTCATTAATTAAAACGCCCGATCAGCAGGCTCCTGCTGAGGAAAAAGTATTTACAGCACCTGCTTCCGGAAAAGTGCTTGAGACGTTTGAAGATAATGGACAGGGCGTAATGGTTGAAACGAGCAGCGATCTTGTTGAAGTTATGAACGAAGGAACGGTTGTTGAGATTGGAGAGAAAGAAGACTCTGGATTGACGGTTGTTGTTCTTCATGACGATACAACGAAAAGCTGGTACGGGAATTTAGAAAAGGCAGAAGTGTCGCTTTACGATTTTGTAGAAAGCGGAACAGCAGTCGGCAAAATCAAAACGGATAAAGATCAAAAAGGAACGTATTATTTTGCGATTAAAAAGGGAGATCAATTTATTGACCCGATTCAGGTGATATCCTTTGACTAAATATTTATCTGTCTTTCTTCACATTCATTTTCATCCAATCCTTTGGCTGATCATGGGGATTTCCGTTATGACCGCTCATTTTAAGTCACTGCTGATCTTGCTCTTCATTGTATTCGTTCATGAGCTCGGACATGCAATGACAGCGAAACATTTCAACTGGCGTCTGAAGTCAATCGTTCTATTGCCTTTTGGAGGAGTTGCAGAAGTGGATGAGCACGGCAACCGTCCTTTGAAAGAAGAACTTTTGACGATTCTCGCCGGGCCCTTTCAGCATATCTGGCTTCAGGGGGCGGCTTTTCTACTTCAGTTTTTCGGCTTGCTCAGTTACGAAACATATCAGCTTTTCACCTTTTATAATGGCATGATTCTTTTGTTCAATCTTCTGCCGATATGGCCCCTGGATGGGGGAAAGCTGCTTTTTCTATTTGTATCCATGACACGGCCCTATCAGGATGCACATAGGGCCATGCTGATGGTGTCAGCACTATGTCTGGCGCTTTATCTTCTTGTTTTTTTAATATTATTTCCGCAGCAGCTGAACGTATGGGTGATAGCGGGTTTTCTTATTTATTCTTTATATATGGAGCATAAGCATCGCAGTTATGTAAGCATGAGATTTTTGCTGGAAAGGTATTATGGAAATCAGCAGGATCCCGCGACATTAATGCCAATTGTCGTGGATGAGGGGGAACCCATTTTTCAAACACTGCTGAAATTCAGAAGAGGATGCAAGCACCCGATTATTGTTGAACGCAATGGGAAGAAGCTGTTTGAACTGGATGAGAATGAACTTCTTCATGCCTTTTTCGCTGATAAAAGAACTCAATCGACAGTAGGGGAATTGAATTATGATTATTGACGTAATTTTGATAAAATGAGTAAATAAAAAATATTATTATACGAGTTGAAAAAATAAGAAAGAGCCTTAAAGAAAGAAGGATTACCATTGCGTACGTTAGTATTAAATGCAAAAGGCGGGCAAAATCGCTGTGTACTGCTTGAAGATGAAGTCGTTCAAGAGATTCACGTTCATCATATAAATGAAACGGCCGGCAGCATTTATGCGGGCCGTGTTTTGAATTTCCTGCAGGGGATGCAGGCCGCCTTTATCGATATCGGACAAGAGAAGAATGGCTATCTTTCAATGAATGATTTGCCTGCCATATTAAAAGCAGGCAGCCTGCACGAAGGTCAGCAGCTTTTTGTGCAGGTTGCAAAAGAAGCAACAGAACACAAAGGGCCAAAGCTGACAGCAAATCTTGAATTTGGCGGACAGTATCTTGTCTATATGCCGACTTCTGGCTATATTGCTGTATCCAAAAAAATTGAGAATCCTGATGAAAGGGAACGCCTCCAAACGCTTGGCACTCATTTTTGCGGGGATAACGAAGGTCTTGTCTTCCGTACCGCCGCTAATGGACAGGCAGAAGCCACGCTTTATAAAGAATATCAATATTTAAAGAAAAAATACGAGGATCTGCTGGAGAATACACAAATAAAGGCTCCCGCCCTTTTAACTGAAGGCACTCCCTTCTTCGATCGGATTCTGAGGGGAATTGATCCGGCAACGATTCAGAAAATCATTTGCGATGATCTCGAGCTTACTCAAGATTTAAAAAGCCGATATGAAAATACGGAAGTGCATTTTCATCAGTCAAAACTGTCTATTTTTGATGCTTATAAAATTGAACATGAAATCGATAAAGCGCTGAAACGGATTGTCTGGCTGAAAAACGGGGCCTATCTTGTGATAGATCAAACGGAAGCGTTAACGGCAATCGATGTGAATACAGGGAAATTCTCAGGTAAGTCATCTTTGCGTGAGACTGTGCTGAAAACAAATATCGAAGCAGCACGAGAGGCTGCAAGGCAGATCAGACTGCGTGATTTAAGCGGAATGATTATCATTGATTTTATTGATATGAATCATCATGAAGACAAGCAAGCTGTATTGAAGGAAATGCTGCAAGAAGCAAAAAGGGATCGTGTTCAATCGAGAATGATCGGATTTACCCAAATGAATATTTTTCAAATGACGCGAAAGAGGGTCCGGCCAGATTTAGCATCCCGGATAATGTGCCCTTGCCCCGTTTGCAGCGGAACAGGACAAGTGCTGTCGCCTGATACGGTGGCGTTTAAATTAGAACGAGAACTGTGGGAACTTCAATTCATGGAGCATGAAGCTGCATTAATTGAACTGCCTTATGAGGCAGCAGAAGCATTCAGAGGCAAAAATGATGTTCATCTCAAGCGTTTAGAACAGGTTCTGCACTTTGAGATTTTTCTGAAGGTAAATACGGAATGGATCGATCGATATAGAATTGTTCAGCTTGGCGATCGTGAAATCATTAGGGCGCTCATGAAAAATAAAGATAAAATATAATTGACATACATAGGCCCATTTTGATAGTATTGTTATGTTATTGATTGTAGCACCCGTGCTACAACCGCACAGATGCAGGTACAAAGCTTTTCGGATTGCTCCGGATCACCTGTTTGCTGGCGAGTCTGAGTCTAATTAGGAGGTGCATAGGAATGTACGCAATTATTGAAACTGGTGGAAAACAAATCAAAGTAGAAGCTGGTCAAGCGATCTACGTTGAAAAGCTTGCTGGTGAACAAGGCGACACTGTTACTTTTGACAGAGTTTTATTCATTGGCGGAGATGACGTGAAAGTTGGTAGCCCGATCGTTGATGGTGCGACTGTTACAGCGAAAGTTGAAAAACAAGGACGCGCTAAAAAGATCACTGTATTCAAATACAAAGCTAAGAAAAACTACCGCAAAAAACAAGGTCATCGTCAACCATACACGAAACTTGTTATTGACGCAATCAACGCTTAAGGCCTTTTAAGATGATAAAAGCAGTCATTAACCGCTCAAGCGGCGGTTTAATTGAATCCTTTACATTATCTGGACATGCCGATTTCGATGTACATGGAAAAGATATTGTCTGTGCCGGAGCATCTGCTGTCGTATTTGGCGCTGTTAATGCGATACATAAGTTA
Source organism: Bacillus sp. PAMC26568 (assembly GCF_014235785.1). Classification (GTDB taxonomy): domain Bacteria; phylum Bacillota; class Bacilli; order Bacillales; family Bacillaceae; genus Bacillus_P. The sequence goes on from NZ_CP060137.1 coordinate 1,235,982, forward strand.
ACAGGCATAACGCCGATTGTTGAACAGGGAGGAGACGGAGGATTTCTTTCGTTTCAGCTGCCTCATGAACTCGGGCAGAAAGCGGGCGAACAGGCTCAGCTGCTGCTTGAAGGCATGCTCGTATCGCTGCAGTCAATTGAATTGAACTATGGACATTTCATAAAAATTACGATAAATAACAATCAGCAGGAGGTGGACTAGAATGTTTTTAAGTTTAGATCTTCAGTTCTTCGCTTCTAAAAAAGGAGTAGGTTCTACTAAGAACGGTCGTGATTCAATCTCTAAGCGCCTTGGTGCTAAAAGTGCGGATGGCGAATTCGTAAGCGGTGGTTCTATCCTTTTCCGTCAACGCGGAACGAAAATTTATCCAGGTGAAAACGTTGGCCGCGGCGGTGACGACACTCTTTTCGCGAAAGTGGACGGAGTTGTACGTTTCGAGCGTTTCGGACGTGACCGTAAAAAAGTTAGCGTATATCCTGTAGCACAAGAAGCATAATTCTTTTAGGAAAACTCTAGCCTCTGGTTAGAGTTTTTCTTCATTTACAGGAACAATTTTCAGCTGTGGATATTAATGGGTAAGAAGAAGGTAAGAGCGCATCCTTCGGGTTAAGTGACTTTTGACATTTAACGTGGTAATTAACCTCGGACGATTAAACACATGAATGATCAATGTGAAAAGAATCTCGGCCATTCCTATTTTCTCCATGGACTGATTAGGCGCTATCCGCGTTTGTTCTTATTCCCTAAAATCTCCCCGAAACCTTGATTTCCTCTTGCTTTTTTCAAATTGCACTTATTTTCCCCTAAATAGTTTGTTATAATTTAGTACGACATTCAGTTTCCAATACTTAAAGCTCCTAGAGAAAAAGAATAGAGAAAAAAGGGAGTAGGAGTGCCGAAATGAAAAAAACAAATGAAGAGTGGAATATTGTCGATGTGTTAAGTCATTCACGTCACGATTGGATGAATAAGCTGCAATTAATAAAAGGAAATTTATCATTAAATAGACACGATCGCGTTCAGCAGATTATCGAAGAAATCGTCATTGAGGCACAAAGTGAATCAAAGCTGTGCAACTTAAAAATGCTTTCGTTTGCAAGTCTGTTAATGACGTTTAATTGGAATAGGCATCATTATTCATTGGAGTATGAAGTGCTGGGTTCCATTGAAGACTTGTCACACTATGACCTTCAGGTAACCGACTGGTGCAGACAATTTTTTCAAATTCTTGATGAATCGGTTGACAGATGTTCAGAGAATCATATCAGTATTACAATTGAAACAGAAGCCAATAAAGGACAAGTTCGATTCTTTTTTGATTTTAAAGGCATAATAACAGAGAAAGCAATATTACTGAATTGGCTGAAATCAAATGAAAGCAATCAAGTGTCAGTCATGCATTATGAACTATCCCCGGATGAACTGACCGTTACGGTCGGAGTTACATAATTGGCTTGGAGCGGAGGATTATCATGTTTATAGATCAGGTGAAAATATATGTAAAAGGCGGCGACGGCGGAAACGGACTTGTTGCGTTTCGCCGTGAGAAATATGTTCCAAAGGGCGGACCTGCCGGCGGAGATGGCGGTAAAGGTGCGGATGTTATTTTCGAAGTAGAAGAAGGACTGCGCACATTAATGGATTTCCGTTATCAGCGTCATTTTAAAGCAGACCGCGGACAGCACGGGATGTCAAAAAATCAGCATGGCAGAAATGCAACGCCAATGATTGTTAAAGTCCCGCCGGGAACAGTGGTTATGGATGAAGAAACAAGAGCTGTTATTGCTGATTTAACAGAACACGGCCAGCAGGCGGTTATCGCAAAAGGCGGACGCGGAGGACGCGGGAACAGCCGGTTTGCAACACCTTCAAACCCTGCTCCCGAGCTATCTGAAAATGGTGAGCCAGGGCAAGAACGCAATATCATCATGGAACTAAAGCTGCTTGCAGATGTTGGTTTAGTTGGCTTCCCGAGTGTTGGGAAATCAACTTTGCTGTCTGTTGTAAGCTCAGCAAGACCAAAAATTGCCGAATATCACTTTACAACGCTAGTGCCAAACCTTGGTGTTGTTGAAACTGGTGATGGCCGCAGCTTTGTTATGGCAGATTTGCCTGGTTTGATTGAAGGTGCACATGAAGGTGTTGGACTTGGTCATCAATTCCTCCGCCACATTGAAAGAACACGTGTTATCGTTCACGTGATTGATATGTCCAGCGGTGAAGGACGTGATCCTTACGAGGACTACCTAACAATTAACGAAGAACTGAAAGAATATAATTTACGACTTACTGAAAGACCGCAAATCATTGTCGCAAACAAAATGGACATGCCGGAATCACAAGATAATCTGGCAGCTTTTAAAGAGAAGCTTGAGGACGATCTTCCAATCTTCCCTATTTCAGCTGTAACGCGTGAAGGTGTACGTGATCTCTTGTTTGAAATTATGAATACGATCGAAAAGACACCTGAATTCCCGCTATATGAGGAAGAAGATCTTTCCGATCACCGCGTTCTTTATAAATTCGATAAAGAAGCTGCAGAATTTGAAATTACCCGTGACAGTGATGGAACATTTGTCGTATCTGGAGAGAAAGTAGAATATCTCTTTAAGATGACGAACTTCCTGCGTGAGGAATCGATTCGCCGTTTCTCAAGACAGCTCCGCGGAATGGGTGTCGACGAAGCCCTTCGTCAAAAAGGTGCAAAAGACGGCGATATCGTGCGATTGCTTGAATTCGAATTTGAATTTATTGAGTAGCCTAAAAAGAAGAGCTTAAGCCGCTCTTCTTTTTTCACAGGCAGATAGAGAAAAGGAGCAGGTTATGAAAGAAGAAACCTTTTTTTTAGTAAGGGAAGATGTCCTGCCGGAGGCAATGAGGAAAACGCTTGAAGTCAAAAAGCTGATCGAGCGCAAAAAAGCAGATTCTGTTGCCGAAGCCGTTCAGCGTGTAGACATGAGCAGAAGCGCTTATTATAAATACCGTGATGCTGTTTTTCCATTTCATACGATGGTAAACGAACGGATTATCACCCTCTTTTTTCACCTTGAGGATCGATCAGGCACATTATCACAGCTGCTTGCTGTCGTTGCAACAGCCGGGTGCAATGTTCTGACCATTCATCAGACAATTCCGCTTCAGGGCCGCGCCAATGTCACGCTATCCCTGAACACAAATGGAATGAAAGAAGATATTAACACCGTTATGGCAAAGCTTAAACGGCTTGAATTTGTAGAGAAAGTAGAGATATTAGGATCAGGAGCTTAGGGGAGAGGATTTCTTATGTCTTATAGAGTTGGTTATTTAGGTCCGGCGGCAACCTTTACACACCTTGCCGTTACAAAGTTTTTTGACGATCACGCAGAGCATGTTCCGTTTTTGACGATTCCGCAGTGTATGGATGCTGTTGCAGAGGGTACCATTGATGTTGCCGTTGTCCCGCTTGAAAATGCATTAGAAGGATCGGTTAACCTGACGATAGATTATTTGGTTCATGAACAGCCGCTTGCAATCATCGGGGAAATTACAGCGCCTATTCAGCAGCATTTAATGGTCCATCCATCACGCGCAAACGAATGGGAAGATGTTGAGAGAGTCTATTCTCATTCTCATGCCATTGCACAATGTCACAAATTTCTTCGTCAGCAGCTGCCAAAGGCAAAGTACGAGTACGCTACTTCAACTGGTGCAGCTGCAAAATACATACAGCAGAAGCCAAAAGAAAATATAGCGGTTATAGCAAATGAATTAGCTGCAAACGAATATGGGCTTGAAATTGTCCGTAAAAATATTCATGATTACACACATAATCATACTCGTTTTGCAGTGCTGCATCCGAACCAGCATACACTCATTAAACCGAAAACAGACAATAAGATCACAGATAAAACAACGCTCATGATTACACTGCCTTCTGATCAATCTGGTGCTCTTCATCAAGTACTATCCGCTTTTTCATGGAGAAAGCTCAATTTATCCAAAATCGAGTCAAGACCAATGAAAACGGGCCTCGGAAACTACTTCTTTATCATCGATATTGATATGAAAATGGATGATGTCCTGATTCCTGGAGCGATGGCAGAGCTTGAAGCCTTGGGCTGCAGTGTCAGAATTCTTGGAACATATGGCGCTTATTCCTTATAAATGATACCGGCTCGCAGATTGCGAGCCGGTTTTGCTTGTGCATTCAATCCTCCTCATCAACAAGGAATCCTGCAATCTTAAGAGCAGCGCACACTTCTTCTAATTTTTTTTCGCGGTCAGCTACTAATGTATGTAAATGCAGGCCTTCCGTCAGCTGAGATAAATAGGTTGCTTTTGTTTCTTCAATTTTAGCGATGAAATCCCTTACTTCCTTCCGGTTGCTCACCATAATAGACGCCGTCAATTCACCGTAGACGGGATGTTCAACCATCACATCCTTTACGGTCACGCCGTAATCAACAATAAGATTCAGCTCTTCTGCAGCTGCGGATGGAGTGTGGCTGCTTGCGATGATACGCTTAAATGTGGGGAGCTCATCATTTTCCTGTTTCATGTAAACATAGCCCTGGCTCGTTGCCAGAATCGGTTCATTATGTGCTTTTAACAAAGAAATATCTTGAACAATTACTTGTCTGCTGACATTTGTTCTCTTTGCCATTTCGCTCCCCTTAATTGGCGAATTCGATTGCTTCAGCCAATTTAATATTAATTCTCTTCGTTCATTTCCAAGAATTTTACCTTCATTCATGAAGACTTTCCGTCCTTTCAGAATATCTCTCTTTTATTGCTTTCCCGATTATCTCCGCCATTGCATCAAGGTCAGCGGCATTTGTCTGTTTTCCTGTTGAAATGCGAATATACTGCAAGGCTTCATCTTTTGTCAGTCCTGTTGACAATAATGCTTTTGAAGGTGTCTGCATCCCAATTTGACAGGCTGTCCCTGTTGATATAGCGACTCCGCGGCGATTGCTTTCAAGCAGCATATATTGTCCCTCAATACCGCGCACGATCAGCCCAATGATCGTTGGCAATTGATTTTCTATATCCTTATTAATAATGTGCACGTGTTCACGATATGCTTCAAGTTTAGCAAAGAAAGCATGTTTTAAGGATTCCAGCCTGATGTTCTCCTCCTGCATGACCGTACATTGGGTTTTAGCTGCAGCAACAAATGCTGCGATGCCGGGTACATTCACTGTGCCTGCCCTAACGCCATTTTCATGTGTGCCTCCAGGTATGACTGGCTGCCAATTAACACAGGAATTTAAATAAAGACTGCCTACACCTTTAGGGCCATACACTTTATGACTGGAAAGAGAAATCGCATCCGCTTTCCATAACTCTGCTTCTATTGGTATTTTTCCGAACGACTGAACACAATCGCTATGAAAATAAATCGATTTATCATGTAATAAATGCCCGATTTCCTTCACATTTTGGATACAGCCAATTTCAGAATTGGCATGCTGGATGGACACAAGGGCAGTTCGATTGTTTAGAGAACTCCTTATTGTATCTACATGCAGTTTACCATGTTTGTCAGGCAATAAAAAAGTAATCTCATATCCCGTATGCTCAAGGGATTTCAGATAGTTATAGATTGAAGAATGCTCCATTGCTGATGCAACGATATGATTTTTATGCTTTGGTGAATTTTTAAGCAGCATCTCAATAGCAAGCACATTGGATTCGCTCCCTCCTCCAGTAAAATAAATACCTGAAGGATAGCCCCCAATTAACTCTGCAAGCTGTTTGCGGCACGCTTCTAAAATCGTTCTCGCATGGTCTCCTTCATCATGCAGACTGTTGCTGTTCGCGAATGCTTGTTTTGAAGCCTGAACGAAAACATGGAGAGCTTCATCGCTGATAGGTGCTGTTGAAGCGTAATCTAAATAAATCACATTCTGATCTCCTCTCAAATCAAAAGACTGTTTGTTGTTTTTCGTAAAAAGGCTTATCTACGTCTATCATCTGGGTTTCGTCCTTTTAGATCGGCTGAATTTTTTATAACGCGAAAAAGGTAAAGAATCAAAAGAATCAATCAAAAAACCTCTTGTCATTATTTTAGTTTTGTGTAAATATAGGTGTCAAGACACTTGTAAAGTATAGGAGGTTTTTTTGTGCCTCAAGCTGACGTTATTATTATCGGAAGCGGAATTGCGGCGCTATCTGCTGCCTTTCAGCTTCAATTTTCCAAAAAGGTAACGATTCTTTCTAAATCTAATAAATACGACAGCAATTCAATGCTTGCTCAAGGCGGCATTGCAGCAGCAATTGACACAAATGACAGCTGGCAAGGTCATTTCGAAGACACAATTGAAGCAGGGTGCCATCATAATGATTCAAATGCGGCTGAATTGCTTGTAAAGCAAGGAGCAGAAGAAGTGCTTGCACTTATCCGGAGCGGTTTTTCTTTTGACCAGGATCCAGAAGGGAATTTGCTTTTGGGTCAGGAAGGTGCACACAGATTCAGCAGGATTTTGCATGCAGGAGGAGATGCAACGGGTAAAGCGGTTATTCACTTTTTACTCTCTCAGCTAAATCATAATGTAGAGATTATTGAAGATGAAATGGCACTGGATCTCATCATTTCTGATGGAATATGCAAAGGTGTGTACACGAGAAATTCGACTGGTGACATTCAAACCCATTTGGCACAGCAAACGGTTCTTGCTGCAGGCGGCTGCGGCGGTCTTTACTTGCATACTTCCAATTCTAACGCAATAACGGGTGACGGACTGGCGATGGCATTTCGTGCTGGAGCGATCCTGACAGATATGGAATTTACTCAGTTTCATCCAACCATGCTGCTGATTGACGGGGAATGTGTAGGCCTTATTTCAGAGGCTGTCAGAGGAGAAGGAGCCTTTCTTCAAAATGCGGATGGGGATGCCTTTATGGAAGGGGTGCATGCATTTGGAGATCTTGCACCTAGAGACATTGTCGCAAGAACGATCTTTTCTCAAATGAAAAATGGCCATCGTGTCTTCATTAATATTACGTCCATTCAGAACTTTGAAAGCCGCTTTCCTACGATTTCAGCCATGTGCAAAAAGCATGGTGTTTGTTTAAAAGAAGGTTTGATTCCTGTATCACCAGGTATGCATTTTTTAATGGGCGGCATTAAAACAGATCTTGTTGGAAAAACCTCCATCAGACATTTATTCGCCATTGGAGAAGCAGCTTGTACTGGCGTACATGGAGCCAATCGGCTTGCAAGCAATTCCTTATTGGAGGGATTGGTATTCGGCAGCCGTCTTGGAATCCACATTTTACATTCTTCTGATTTTGCAGTTACTGAACATGAAGAATTGTCAGGTCGATTTAGCACATCAGAATTCATCCTGCCTTCGAAGCTAGAAATACAATGGATGATGACGAACTATGCTGCCATTGAACGTTCTGAAGCAGGGCTGATCCATATAAAATGCTGGTTTGAGAAATTTTTACAGCCTATCTCTTTTTGGGACATTAATGTGAATGATTTCACAAAATCTGAGGTTGAAAAAATAAATATGATGACCGCTGGCTGGCTTATTGTCATCTCTGCATTAAGAAGAAAGGAAAGCAGGGGAGGCCATTTTCGTACAGATTATCCTCATAAAGATGACAGGCAATGGCTCAAGAAGAAAATCCTGCTTTCTAAAGATGATATCCAGTCTAATTTACAGAATCGTTCAGGGGTGATGGAAATTGAATACACTTAAACTTAAAGAACAGCTCCAGTCCTTTTTTATTGAAGACATTGGAGATCATGACGCGACTAGCTCATTCGTCTTTTCAGATGAACAATATGGAAGAGCGATTATTACAGCAAAAGAAGACGGGATCTTTGCTGGTGCTGATATTGTCAGAACCGGGTATGGCATTCTAGATCAGCGTGTAACGGTTAAGCTGTTGAAGCAAGATGGTGATCAGATATGCAAAGGTGAAAATACAGCTATCATTGAAGGGCCGATTTCTTCGCTTTTGACAGGGGAAAGGGTTGTATTAAACTTACTGCAGCGCATGAGCGGAATTGCAACTTTAACCAATCAGGCAGTTATATGCCTCAATTCATCTCATACAAAAATTTGTGATACCCGCAAAACAACACCAGGGCTGAGAATGATTGAGAAATATGCAGTTCGGTGCGGAGGCGGGTTCAACCACAGATTTGGCTTATACGACGGTATCATGCTGAAAGATAATCACATCGCAAGCTGCGGCTCGATTTTTGATGCAGTGAGAAAAGTTCGCGAACAGGCTGGGCATATGATCAAAGTTGAGGTTGAAATTGAATCCGAGGAACAGCTGCTGGAAGCTATCGAAGCAAAAGCAGACATTATTATGTTTGATAATCGGACACCTGAAGAAACTGCAGCTTTTGTGCGCCTTACACCGGGGTCCATTATTACTGAAGCCTCTGGAGGAATCACACTTCAAAATCTGGCTCAGTACCGCGATACAGGTGTGGATTTTATTTCACTCGGAATGCTGACTCATTCTGTGAAATCACTTGATCTTAGCATGAATGTTGAATAAGGAGGATAATAGATGAACGTATTAGAGATGCTTCAATTTGAAACAAATGAAAAAATGCCCCCTCATTATAAAGAGCTGCCAGAGGAAGTAATGATAGAGAGAGTAAAAAAGATAAAAGAAAAATTTGGAAAACGCCTGCTGATTCCGGGCCATCATTATCAAAAAGATGAGGTTGTGCAATTTGCAGATGTTACAGGAGATTCACTGCAATTGGCTCAGGCGGCGGCCGTTAATAAAGAAGCAGAATTTATCGTCTTTTGCGGCGTGCATTTCATGGCTGAAACAGCTGACATGCTGACAACCGGTCAGCAAAAGGTAATCCTGCCTGATATGAGAGCAGGCTGTTCCATGGCGGATATGGCTGATATTGAACAGACAGAACGGGCATGGACAAAACTGCAGCAGATGTTTGGGGATACCATTTTGCCATTAACATATGTTAACTCAACAGCAGCTATTAAAGCTTTTGTTGGAAAAAATGGCGGTGCTACTGTTACCTCCTCAAATGCAGAGAAAATGCTGCACTGGTCATTTGAACAAAAACAGAGGATACTATTTTTGCCAGATCAGCACTTAGGACGGAATACTGCTTTTAATTTAGGGGTACCTCTTGAAAAAATGGGGATTTGGAATCCAATCACAAACGAACTGGAATATGATGGGGATCCGGAAGATATAATTGTTATTTTGTGGAAAGGCCATTGTTCTGTTCACGAAAAGTTCACTGTAGAGAATGTAGAACATTTGCGGAAAACGAAGCCTGACATGAAAATCATCGTGCATCCTGAATGCAGTCGGGAAGTTGTTGCTGTCAGTGATTTGGCTGGTTCTACAAAGTATATTATTGATGCTATTGAAGCTGCAGAAGCTGGAAGCAAATGGGCGATTGGGACCGAGATGAATCTGGTGAAACGGATCATTGAACAGAATCCTGACAAAGAAATTGTCTCGCTCAATCCATTTATGTGCCCATGCTTAACGATGAATCGAATCGATCTCCCTCATTTATTATGGGCGCTTGAAGGTCTTGAAGAAGGCAAAATAATTAATCCAATAAAAGTTGATCCCGAAACAACAGCACAAGCTGTTTTGGCACTGGATAGAATGCTTGCAAACGTATAAGGCTGAACTGACAAAATAAGATGAATCAAGTAATATTCTTGCTTGCTTTGATCTTATGTTTGTCAGTTTTTTTATTAGCCATTAAACATATATTTGTCTTCTTAAGCATAAGTTGTGATGAAGAAGAATGGCATAATTGCCTGCTAATCATATGCGATAAAGTTTCAAGCATAGGAGGGGGAAAAGTTGAAAATCCACATTGTTCAAAAAGGCGATACGCTTTGGAAAATTGCCAAAAAATATGGAGTAGATTTTGAAGAATTGAAAAAAATGAACTCTCAACTAAGCAACCCTGATTTAATCATGCCAGGAATGAAGATAAAAGTCCCAAGTGGCGGAGTTCCTGTGAAAAATGAGACAAAGCTCAATTTCTCTGGTAAAAAGGAAATGCCGAAATCAGAGCATCCTTTTGCTAAAGAAAAGCCGAAACAGGTGATGGAAGTTGCAGACACGAAACCTAAAGAAGTTCCGAAGGAGAAACCATCTGTTCCATACGTACCCCCGGTTCCAAATATTAAGCAGCCAGTATATCCAGAGCTCGACATTAATAACTATTATATGCTGAATATGGCGATGATGCCGCAGGCTCCACAGCCGCAGCTTCCGCCTAAGCCATCAAATGTGCTGCCGGAAATGATGAAACCCGTAGAAAAACCAATGGAAAAGATGAAGGAAAAACCGATTGAAAAGCCGAAAGAAAAACCAGTTGAAAAGCAGAAATTTGTTTCACCTGCTAATAAAGAGGAGGCATTACAGCACATGGAGAATAAGCCAAACATGCCGCAGCAAGGTGTACAAGGAGCGTTCCAAGGATCTCTTCCTTTCCCAGGGCAAGCGCCGTACCAAAATGGAAATGAGGTTGCAGGTGCCGAGGATCAAGGTCCTGGGTGGCAGGGTCAGGACGACTGTTATCCTGTTTCTCCTGTAATGCCAGGTCCTGGATTTGGCTATCCGCAACAGCCATGGGGTATGCCGGCTCCATATGGTGTTATGCCAGGAATGCAGGGAATGCCGCAGCAGCCCTTTCAGCAAATGCCTTTTGATGATGATGACGATGATGAAGTAATGGGAGCTTATATGCCCCAGCAGATGCCATATGGCGGACAGCAAGGCTTTGGAGGTCCGGGCTATGGAGGTCCGGGATTCGGTGGACCAGGATATGGCGGACCTGGATTTGGAGGCGGCCCTGGGTTTGGTTTTCCCGGATATGGCTATCCACCGGGATGCTTCCCAATGTCTCCTCCAATGCCAGGCCCCGGGTTCTACCCTCAAGTGCAAGGTGCTTATGCAGGGTGGCCAAATATGCCGCAAGGAGTAGCAGGAGCGATGGACCCGGGAATGGAAAATCAGCAGCCTGGATTAAGTCCTGTCATGCACCATAAAAAAGATTGCGGATGCGGAGGGCCTGAACCTGGATTTGGCCCAGGATTTCCTCAGCAGGGCCCAGGATTTATGGGACCTGGGTTCGGAGCACAGCCATTCCAAGGCGGCGGAATGGGAATGAATGGGCAGCCATTTGATCAAGGCGGTCAATATGGAGGAATGCCAGGTCAGCAATTTGGTCAGGGAGGTCAGTATGGCGGGATGCCAGGTCAGCAATTTGGTCAGAGTGGCCAATATGGAGGAATGCCAGGTCAGCAATTTGGTCAGGAAGGTCAGTATGGCGGGATGCCAGGTCAGCAATTTGGTCAGGGTGGCCAATATGGAGGAATGCCAGGTCAGTTTGGGGGCCAGCCTCAAGGAGGCCAGTTTGAAATGCCGCGGTTTGATGAAGAAGACGATGACGATTGAGAGAAGCGGTAAGAGACGAGGCAGGCTGTTCGTCTCTTTTTTATTGGTTCTTTTCGTAAACATTGTTGCTTAAGCTAGTAAGTGAAAAATCGAGTTTTGGATTTTTTACAGTATTTACGGGATTCAGCATATTTGTGTATATTGAAACTAGAGGAAAATAGCACGACCGAGAACTTTGGGAGTGTGAAACAACTAAACGCAAAACAACACTAAATGCGAACAGCTTTTTTATTAAAAAAAGAAATATTCAATTTCTCTTATTTAGTCTGTCCATTATTTTAAGAACTTACCGTTAACTAACAGATATATTGCTCCCCTGAACGTGCAACCTATACAAGAGCGGAACTTGCTCGCAATAGGAAAATCAGGGGGTTTTTATATTGAGGAATAAAGTTTCTGCATTTGCAGCGATTGCATTAGTAACTGCAGGCCTTGCGGGCTGCAATAACAATGCCAATGAAGGTGCGCTTGATACCAGATATGACGACTCAGCAAGACCAATTGGTTATTATTCAGATGAACACCGCAACAACAATGATAATGGTGTTGACAACGATGGTCCTCTAACAGAAATGATGGAAGGGGACATGAATGATAACTACTTCACGAACGTGAATAACCGTGATGATGCGTTTCATAATGGCAGAATGGACAATCCGACTGCTCCTCTTTCAAACGAAGATGGCATGCTTGAAAAGGATAATCGGTTCAGCAGATCTGATGAGAATTATCACGGTCAGGCAAGAAAAGTGAACTATTATAATGACCAAGAAGAATCACTGGCGAAAAAAGTTTCTGAAAAAGCTTCTGACGTCAAAAACGTTGATGATGTTCGTACGATTGTAAATGGAGATCAACTGCTTGTAGCCATTGATACGGATGATAAAAACGACAAAAACGTTAAAAATGCAGTTTTAAATGCTGTAAAACCGTTAGCTAAAGGTAAAGAAGTTCAAGTTGTCACGGATGAAGGCACATTTACACGTGTAAGAACTATTAATGACAACATTGAGAACGGCCAGCCGAAAAAAACAATTGATACCGATATCAGAGACCTTTTTGATGATATGGGCAATATCATGAGAGAGCCATTTCAGCAGGCAAGATAACTGAAAACAGGGGGAGACCCCTGTTTTTTGATGGTTAAGTAATCAGTATGAAGTTTCAAATAAAAACAGGAAAACAAGTACTTTAAAACAAAAATCATGAGTGGTTAAAACTTCTAAATTTGGTCAAACTAGAAATGACGAATAGAAGTTTTTTCTTTTATAGGAAATTATAAAAGTCATTAGGTTGTGGATAATGAAAAAAAGTTATCTGCGTCCAGCTGCGGCGCCTAGCTCACTATGAAAAAGACAATTGCTCAGGAGAAGGCAAAAAGCGCCTTCTCCGGTTAATTGACAATTGATCTTGAATGAGTCAATTAACCCTGGTCAATTCCTATATTCTTCGCGAGCTGACCAAGGCGCCTGCGCTTTTATTCTTGCCTTAAAGGTAAATAGCTCATGATTTGGGGTGTATGTAATGATGTCGTCTAAACGTTTACTGATTAGTGCCATTGCCTGCGTCATAGTCACATGGCTTTTCATAATTCCTTCTTTGAATGAAAAAGAATCCAAGGCATCTGAGAATGTTTCTGAAAAGGAAAATGAAGTCTATGAGGTAAGCGGTCCATTAACCGTTACAGTTGTTTTGGAACGAATCTATCTTGATGGCGAAATCAGTGAAGAAGTAAAGACAGAAACCATTTTGGCAATGGAAGATTTCTGGGCTAAATATGAGGATTGGCAGTTAATTGATCAGGACGATAAACAAATGATTTTCCAAAAAGAAGTAGATGATATTTCCCCATTACTTAAAGCGAACGGGTATTTTGGCATTTCATCAGAAGGTGTCTTTTCTATTTTTAACGGAAAGCCTGATGATGCCTCGGAAATTATTCAATCCTTTTTTCAGATTGATGTCAGGAAGCTGGAAACCCGAAAGCAAGATGAACTGCGCCAAGGCATACGCATCCAATCAAAAGATCAATATTTGCAGGTCATCGAATCTTATAAAGCTTATTCCTCTCCAGCAGATGTGAAATAGTGAAAGCTAGTGCAAAAGCGCTGGCTTTTTCTAATTTTTAATGATTATTACTACAGGCAGATGAACGAATTATGATACAATGAGGTACAGTTGTGAAGAGGTGAATAATGTTTTGATCGAATATATAAAAGGCTATATTGATTTTGTCACTCCCGAATACGTTGTCATTGACCACGGTGGCATCGGGTATCAGATACACACTCCTAATCCATTCAGCTATCAGCGAAATCGTTCCGCGGAAGTGACGATTTATACATATCAGCACGTCAGAGAAGATATCCTCGCTTTATATGGTTTTCATACAAGAGAAGAAAAAGCTTTATTTATGAAACTGCTAAATGTAACAGGAATCGGGCCAAAAGGAGCGCTCGCCATTCTTGCTTCAGGGAATCCGTCACAAGTAGTCGGAGCCATTGAAAATGAAGACGAGAAGTTTCTTATCAAGTTTCCCGGTGTTGGCAAAAAAACAGCAAGGCAGATTATTCTTGATCTTAAAGGAAAACTTGCAGACGTCGCAGGAGAGCTTGCTCCGGATCTTTTTACACATGAGAAATACGAGCAAAAAGAGACGACTTCAAGAGCGCTTAACGAAGCGCTTGAAGCCCTTAAAGTTCTAGGCTATGCTGAACGTGAGATTAATAAAGTGGTTCCGTCCTTAATGGAGGAAGATTTAACAACCGATCAGTATGTGAAAAAAGCTTTGCAAAAGCTATTAAAGTAAGGTGATAAGACATGGATGAACGTCTTGTATCCAGTGAAGCCGAGTTAGATGAAGGTGCCATTGAGCTGAGTTTAAGGCCTCAAACACTTTCCCAATACATCGGTCAGGATAAAGTAAAAGAAAATCTGAAAGTTTTTATTGAGGCCGCTAAGCTCAGAAGCGAAACGCTTGATCATGTACTTTTATACGGTCCTCCAGGGCTTGGTAAAACCACACTCGCAACCATTATCGCGAATGAAATGGGCGTGAATATACGTACGACTTCAGGTCCTGCAATTGAAAGACCTGGAGACCTTGCTGCGATTTTAACAGCTCTTGAACCTGGAGATGTATTGTTTATTGATGAAATTCATCGCCTGCAGCGTTCAATTGAAGAGGTCTTATATCCGGCAATGGAAGACTTTTGTCTTGATATTGTGATTGGCAAAGGTTCGACAGCCCGTTCTGTCCGTCTTGATTTGCCGCCATTCACGCTAGTCGGTGCAACAACAAGAGTCGGCTTGCTTACCGCCCCGCTCCGTGATCGTTTCGGTGTGCTCAGCAGACTCGAATATTATAATGAAAAGCAGCTTTCACACATTGTCGAGCGGACTGCTGATATATTAGGAATGGGCATGGAAAAAGAAGCCTCGCTGGAGCTAGCGAGAAGATCACGCGGGACACCGAGGATCGCGAACAGGTTATTAAGACGGGTGCGTGATTTTGCCCAAGTGATTGGAGAAACGTCTATTTCAGGCAAGCTTGCAAACGAAGCACTTGAAAAACTGCAGGTAGATAAGCTTGGATTAGATCATATAGACCATAAACTTTTAATGGGAATCATCGAAAAATTTAAGGGCGGTCCGGTCGGGATAGATACAATTTCTGCTACAATCGGCGAAGAATCTCACACCATTGAAGATGTGTATGAGCCATATCTTTTGCAAATCGGTTTTATACAACGCACTCCTAGGGGTAGAATGGTAACGGAAGCAGTTTATCATCACTTTCATATGGAGGCTCCTGAACGATGACCCAATTTCCCAAAATTCTGATGATGATGGGCGCAGTTCTTTTTTTCGCAGGATTATTCATGCAGCTGATTGGCAGGCTGCCTGGTGATTTTGTCTTTAAAAAGGGAACTACAACTTTTTATTTTCCAATTGTTACATCGATCGTGATCAGCATATTGCTGACCATTTTGTTTAATGTATTTGGACGATTTAAATAAGGATTTTGCACAATAGAAAAGGTGAAAAAACAATGAAAGTAGACTTATTTGATTTTAATTTGCCTGAAGAATTAATTGCACAAGTGCCTCTTTTAGAACGCGATGCTTCTAAGCTGATGGTACTGGATAAAGAAACAGGCAAGGTTCAGCATGAGCAATTCAGGACAATTATTGATTATCTTCATGAGGGAGACTGTCTAGTTCTTAATAATACCCGTGTACTGCCAGCCCGTTTAATAGGCGAGAAAAAAGACACAGGCGCTAAAATAGAACTGCTTTTGCTAAAACAAGAGCAAGGTGATGTTTGGGAGGTTCTGGCAAAACCTGCTAAGCGCGTAAAAATCGGCACTGAGCTTGTATTTGGCGACGGCATCCTCCGGGCTGTCTGCACAGGCGAAGCAGAGCACGGAGGCAGGTTGCTTGAGTTCAGCTATGATGGAATATTTTATGAAGCGCTAGAGGCTCTCGGAAAAATGCCGTTGCCTCCATATATAAAAGAACAGCTTGATGATCAGGAACGGTATCAGACTGTTTTCTCTAGAGAAATAGGTTCAGCTGCAGCTCCGACAGCAGGTCTGCATTTTACAGAGGAAATTTTAGAACAATTGCAGAAGAATGGTGTGCATATTGCTTTTATTACTCTTCATGTCGGTCTTGGAACATTCCGTCCTGTAGGTGTTGATGTCGTCGAAGAACATGAAATGCATGCGGAATTTTATCAAATGAGTGCGGGAACAGCTCAGCTGTTAAATCAAGTGCGCACACAAGGCGGACGGATTATTTCGGTAGGGACTACATCAACCCGTACCCTTGAGACTATCGCAACAAAAAATGATGGTGTATTTATTGAAGACAGCGGATGGACTAATATTTTTATCTATCCTGGCTATGAATTCCGTGCAATTGATGGAATGATTACGAACTTTCACTTGCCGAAATCGTCTTTGATTATGCTGGTAAGTGCGCTGGCTACCAGAGAGCATGTTATGAATGCCTATGAAACGGCAGTCAAAGAAAAATACCGCTTTTTCAGCTTTGGCGACGCCATGCTCATTATCTAAGCTTTTTACGCAGAAATTATAAAACGCTTTTTAATAAATCCTTAAAACAAGGATTAAACGCAACAACAAGGGCTTATAACCTCAAAAGGAGAAAAAACAGCCTTGAAGGAGGAAAAAAGGTGTCATCATCACCAATCAGATATGAATTAATCAAAACGTGTAAACAGACCGGAGCAAGACTTGGCCGTGTTCATACACCTCATGGATCATTTGAAACACCGGTATTTATGCCAGTAGGAACACTGGCAACAGTAAAGACAATGTCACCCGAGGAGCTTGTGCAAATGGGTGCAGGAATTATTTTAAGCAACACATATCATTTATGGCTCCGCCCTGGACACGAAATTGTAAAGGAAGCTGGAGGCCTTCATAAATTCATGAACTGGGACCGTGCTATCTTAACGGATTCTGGCGGTTTTCAGGTGTTCAGTTTAAGCGAGTTCCGTAAAATTGAGGAAGAAGGCGTTCATTTCAGAAATCATTTAAACGGAGACAAGCTGTTTCTTTCACCTGAAAAAGCAATGCAGATTCAAAATGCGCTGGGCTCTGATATTATGATGGCGTTTGATGAATGTCCTCCATATCCGGCTGAATATGACTATATGAAAAAGTCTGTAGAACGGACTAGCAGATGGGCAGAGCGCTGCTTGAGCGCACATGAGCGTCCTAATGATCAAGGTCTCTTCGGAATCGTGCAAGGCGGAGAATACGAAGAATTGAGAAAACAAAGTGCAAGGGACTTAATCTCGCTTGATTTCCCGGGATATGCTGTTGGAGGTCTTTCTGTGGGAGAACCAAAGGACGTTATGAACCGAGTGCTTGAATCAACGACTCCTTTGCTTCCTTCTAACAAACCCCGTTACTTAATGGGAGTTGGATCTCCTGATTCATTGGTAGATGGAGCAATCAGAGGAATTGATATGTTTGACTGTGTGCTTCCGACAAGAATTGCCCGGAATGGTACATTAATGACAAGCAATGGCCGCTTAGTAGTAAAGAATGCAAAATACGCACGTGATTTCGGACCGATTGATGAGAACTGCGATTGCTACACTTGCCGCAATTATAGCCGCGCTTACATTCGCCATTTAATGAAATGTGACGAGACATTCGGCATCCGATTAACTTCTTACCATAACCTTCATTTTCTGTTAAAATTAATGGAGCAGGTAAGACAGGCAATTCGGGAAGATCGTTTAGGCGATTTCAGAAATGAATTCTTTGAACAATACGGTTTTAATAAACCGAATGCTAAAAACTTTTAACCGCTGAAAGGGGTGAAAAATATGGAACTATTGACTACGGTTGGACCGTTAATCTTAATGTTTGCGATTTTCTACTTTTTATTGATTCGTCCACAGCAGAAACAGCAGAAGAAAGTGCGTGAAATGCAGGACAGTCTTTCAAAAGGCGACAAAATCGTAACGATTGGCGGCCTTCATGGCATTGTTGATTCAATCGACGAAGAAAAAGTCATTGTAAAAGCTGGTGACGGATCTCGTTTGACATTTGAACGCCGCGCAATTCGCGATGTTGTTGAGCAAAATGGAATCAACATGGAAAAAGCCTAATTACATAAGGCAAAGAAAAAAGCGTCATTTTAGACGCTTTTTATTTTGAATTCTTCAAAATAGAAAAAGGGTGATCAAAAATAGATCACCCTTTTTCTATTTATGTGACCCTGATAAATTTACCCCGATGACTCCACCAAGCATGGCGATCGCTAGAAATCCGCCGTGATACATCGTTTGCTCCATTGTAAATGTTTTTCCATAACCTAAAAACTGAAATAAAAAGATGATTAATGTATAGAGAAGAGCTGTTGTGCCTCCTATCAGCCATCCGCGTTCCTTTCCTTTGCCTCCTGCAATAAATCCTCCAATGAATACAGCTAAAAACGACAGTCCAACAATAAACCAGGTGATGGATGTCTCTGTTAAACTGGTGAATTTGAGAAGTATAGAAAACAGTAAACTAGTGACAAGAGCTAAAATTAAAATACTTGATAACCCATAGAGTATGGCTTTTCCCCATCTTCGCGTCTCGATTGCAATCTCCTCCTCCTACCAATAAATCTTATCAGCTTGTTTTTGCTCGTCTTATTACAATCCTATTCACTTCATAAAAAAATAGAATCTAATTTGTCTTACAGGAAGGCTGTTCGCAAAGATTCTTGTTTTCATGGAGGACTTTTCCGTGACTACCATTAGGGATTAGCTCTTTTCTAACATTGAATTTTTCACAGCAAATACGATTGAAAAATTGATGTTTTAAAAAAGAGACTACATGAAAATGATATATCCGTTCAAAATAAAACTATCTATGAAGCAAAGGAGGCCATGTGATGGAAGAAAATTTAATCATAATGGCTCGAACGATCTTTTTATATGTGCTGATCGTCATTATTTTCAGACTGATGGGAAAGCGGGAAATTGGTGAATTAAGCATTCTTGATCTTGTTGTCTTTTTAATGATTGCCGAAATGGCTGTCATGGCAATAGAAAATACAAATGATCCTTTGATACATACAATAATTCCGATGTTTCTGCTGCTTGGTATTCAGATAGGACTGGCTTACCTTTCGCTCAAAAACCAAAAGTTTAGAAAGGTGCTGGACGGAAGTCCGACGATCATCATTGATAGAGGCAAGATTAACGAACATGCGATGAAAACCCAGCGATACAATTTTGATGATTTGATGACACAGCTCAGGGACAAAGAGATCAATGATATTAGAGAAGTGGATTTTGCCATTCTCGAACCCTCTGGAAAGCTTTCAGTAATCAAAAAAGATGAAAAAAATGAAGAACAAGAGCTGCAGCTGCCGCTGATTATAGATGGATTGATTCAGGAAGAAAACTTATTCAGAATTGAAAAAACCAATCTATGGCTTAGACAGCAGCTGAGAGATCTAGGTTATTCAGACATAAAAAATATATCCTTTTGCACACATAATAAAGGTGCATTTTTTATCGACTTAAAGGAAGAAAAATAATCATTTACTGCGGGGGACAAAATAAGAAAGATAGATTCCTGCAAATGGAATTCTCCTGATTTCTTCTTTTTGGATCAGCCGGAAACCAACTAACAGAATACCATAGACGGTAAATGTAAATATGACAGATATGATGAGATTTAAGCCGGTGCCAAGGGAAAGCAGCGGATAGAAATAATAACCGGCAGCGGCTGTGATGATCATAGTTAAAATACATCGTGCATATTCACCAATCCGAATGGTCAATGAAATCACTTTCATGACTGTTGCCAAATGCAGCAAAGTGACAAGCATGATTCCTGCTACGATTGCAAGTGCTGCGCCCATGATGCCTAATGAAGGACGAGTTGCTAAAAGAAAAATCAGCGCTGTCTTAATGGCAGAGCCGATAAAACTATTAATCATCGCCGCCTTTGCAAGATTAAGCGCCTGCAATACAGCCTGCAAGGGTCCCTGAAAATAATAAAAGATAAAAAACGGCGCCATCACCTGCACAAACATAGCTGCGTGGCTATTGCCGTACATAACGGTCATCATCGGTTTGGCGTAGATATATAAAATAACAACGGCAAAACCCCCTGTAACTAAAGACAGCCGAAAAGCCTGCTGCAGTCTGTGCTGAACGACATTGAGCTTATTTTGAGCCATTGCTTCACTGATTGCGGGAACAAGCGCTGTTGACAAGGAGTATGTAATAAAAGATGGGAGCATAAGCAGAGGAAGTGCATACCCCGTTAATTCACCGTATTGCTTCGTCGCCATCGTTGCTGTGAATCCTGCAATTGCAAGGCTTTGTGCGACAACAATAGGCTCAAAAAACCATGCAATTGAACCAATCATTCTGCTCCCTGTTGTAGGCAAAGCGATGCTCATTAGATTTTGGAACGTATCTTTTCCATCATGAAGTGACTTGAAAAATTTTCTTCTGATTCTAAATTTCTTTTTCATCTTGAACATGGAGAATAAATAGATGAGAGAAATTAGTTCCCCTACAACTGCTGAAGCCATTGCACCTGCTGCGGCGTATTCAATTCCATATGGGAGGAATGTCTTTGTGAAAACAGCAATCAGTGAGATCCGGACGATTTGCTCCAGCACCTGTGAAATCGCGGCAGGTCTCATATTTTGTTTTCCCTGAAAGTATCCTCTTAGCACGGATGATATTGCTATAATCGGAACAACAGGACTAATGGCCAGTAAGGGATACAGAGTTCTCGGATCTGTCAGCAGCGAATTTGATAAATATGGAGCAAGCAGGATGATGGCCGGAGTGAATAATAGACTCAATGCTCCGGTTATGGCAAGTGATACAACCAGAATTTTTTTTATTTTTCGATGGTTTCCTTCTGCCTCTGCTTCTGCGACTAATTTTGAGATGGCAACCGGCAAACCGAATTGAGTAATTGTAATAATTAAAACCAATGTAGGCATTGCCATCATATATAAGCCAACGCCTTCTTCCCCGATAAAACGTGCCACAACAATTCGATTAATAAAGCCCAGAACTCTTGTAATCAGACCGGCAGCTATTAATATAATTGTTCCCTGTAAAAATGTTTGCTTTGACATGGCTTTCCCTGCCTTCTCAAATAGCTTGTAATCATATACAATTACTATATGCGCTATGAATGGCCAAGCATGACAAGTATGTTCAAGCAGCGGCTTTGAAAATGGCTGTTTTCGGATAGATTGTTGTTATTCGTAATAAGACTCATTCACGTCTATAGGCGGGTTTCGTGAACTTTAATTAACCCTGACATAACGATCGAAAGGACTAAATACGATTGAAAAAAAACAACAATGAAAGAGCCTGAAAAATAAATGATCCGACAAATGTTAAATGAAGGAGCGTGTCTTGATGGAAAAGGATGCAATTGAAAAATATCGCCATCACGTAAAGCCCGCACTAGTCAGTAAGGTTGAAGAATTCAAAATCCTTGATTATGGCGAGGTGACAGAAGAAGAGCTTTGGAATTTCCTAAGAAATAAAAAATGGAAAAAAAAGAATGAACTAATGGTTTACGAAATGGTCGCAGATATCATGTCCATCAAGGCCAATGAATTTATGACATTTGCTACGATTCAGTCCTATAAGTCGGGAAGCTGGTTTGAAAGTGAAGAAGGCAAAAAGCTGGGCATACAAGAAGGTTAATACATATTGAACGGTTTTTTTCTAAGGAGGAAACAACATGGTAAAAAAAGGACGCATTATTGCTTTTTTCTTACTCGTCCTTTGCGTAGGGAGTTTGATTGGAGCTTTTGGAAACAAAGCTGCAGATAATATTTTGCTTGGTCTTGATCTTCAGGGCGGGTTTGAAATTCTTTATGACGTAAAGCCTGCGAATGAAGGCGATAAAATTGACCGCAATGCACTTGTCAGTACAGTTAATGCTCTTCAAAAGAGAGCAAATGTGCTTGGCGTAAGCGAACCAAATATTCAAATTGAAGGTGAAAATAGGATCAGGGTTCAGCTGGCAGGCGTAAAGGATCAAAATCAGGCAAGGGAGATCCTCTCTACTCAGGCTGAACTGACATTCCGTGATGTAAACGATAAAGTCATGATGAATGGTTCTGATCTAGTGGAAGGTGCATCAAAACAAGCATTTGATCCGGATACACAGGAACCAATTGTAGCAGTTAAACTGAAGGATGCTGCGAAGTTTAAAAACGTAACAGAGCAAATATTAGCGATGCAGCCTGAAAACCAGCTTGTCATCTGGCTGGATTATCAAGAAGGTGACTCATATAAAAAAGAAGTCACGAAGGAATCGCCTAAATTTTTATCAAATCCGAGTGTTAGAGAAGTATTTAATACTACAGACGTAACCATTACAGGGCAGTTTACTTTAGAAGAAGCGAAGGATTTGGCAAATTTGCTTAATGCAGGTTCGCTTCCTGTTAAACTTGATGAAACGTATTCAACTTCTGTAGGAGCACAATTTGGAGAAGAAGCTCTTCAGAAAACGGTGCTTGCAGGAGCTATAGGTATTGGTTTCATTTTCTTGTTTATGCTCTATTTCTATCGTTTGCCTGGATTTATTGCTATAGTTACTTTAAGCGCATATCTTTATGTTGTCCTTCAAGTCTTTGATTGGATGAATGGCGTTTTAACACTTCCTGGAATTGCTGCCTTGATTCTGGGAGTTGGGATGGCAGTTGATGCTAATATCATTACATACGAGAGAATTAAAGAGGAGATAAAACTCGGCAAGTCGATCAGATCTGCCTACAGAGCGGGAAACCGCCGGTCATTCACTACGATTTTCGATGCGAACATCACTACGATGCTTGCAGGCGGTGTGCTGTTTTTCTTCGGAACAAGTGCGGTTAAAGGTTTCGCAACCAGCCTTGTTTTGAGCATCCTTGTCAGCTTTTTGACCTCGGTTTTCTTAAGCAGAATCTTGCTTGGACTATTGGTGGAAAGCAAATGGCTAGATAAAAAACCTGGATATTTTGGCGTAAATAAAAAAGACATAATTGATTTAAGCAAATCAACAGAAGATATTGACGCGCCTACTAAGTTTGATAAAGTAGACTTCGTTAAGCACCGGAAAAAATTCTTTGCTTTCTCGGGAGTTCTGCTTGCTGTTGGAGTTGTTCTTCTTCTTGTCTTTAGATTGAATCTTGGTATTGATTTTTCAAGCGGAACACGCATTGAGATCGGATCGGAAAAGGCATTAACAGCTGAAGAAATTGAATCAGAGCTTGCAAATCTTGATCTTGAGGCAAAAGATATCGTTTTATCCGGAAATCAAAATCAAATTGCAGTAGCCCGGTTTATCGGTGTGCTCGATAAAGGTGAGATAGCTGAAGTAAAAGAACATTTTATTGAAAAATATGGAAAAGAACCAAGTGTAAGTACTGTTTCGTCTACAGTTGGAAAAGAATTGGCCAGAAATGCGATGTATGGTGTTTTAATCGCATCACTTGGGATCATCATTTATGTTTCCTTGCGATTTGAATATAAAATGGCTTTAGCAGCTGTTATTGCCCTGCTTTATGACGCTTTCTTTATTATCGCGTTCTTCAGCATTACACGTCTTGAGGTAGATGTTACGTTCATAGCAGCGGTACTGACAATTATCGGCTACTCTATTAATGACACGATTGTCACCTTTGACCGGATCCGTGAGCTCTATAAAAAAACAAAAGTGAAAACGTATGATGATTTGAAATCCATCGTGAACCGCAGCTTGCAGCAGACGTTTACCCGCTCGGTAAATACTGTTCTAACCGTTGTTTTCTGCGTCATTGCACTAATGATATTCGGAAGCGAGTCCATTCGAAACTTCTCAATTGCCTTGCTTGTAGGATTAATTTCAGGTGCATACTCCTCTTTATTTATAGCTGCACAGCTATGGATGATCTGGAAGTGGAAAGAGATTAAAAAGAAGAGCACGATGAAAAAAGTTCAAGATAATGACGAGCCAATCGTATAAAAGGGAAAACCGCGAGCAATCGCGGTTTTTCTATATTTCCGCAATTCTTTCTCCTCGTATGGATATCATAATAAAAGCCAAATGTTTTGCAATTTAAGAGAAGAGGGTAAAAAATTTGTAAATAAATAAGAGGGGGAAAAAAGATGAAAAGACAATGGAGTTTTATTTTTGCCATTCTATTTGCACTTATTGTTGCTATTTTTGCAGTAATCAATGTGAATCCAGTTAAAGTAGATTATTTGTTCGGCGAGGCTGACTGGCCGCTTATACTTATCATTTTAGGATCCGTTCTGCTGGGAGGACTGATGATTGCCTCAGCCGGTCTGACAAGAATTTATGCCCTTCAGCGCAAATTGAAAGGCTTAGAAAAAGAAAAAGCAGCACTGATCAAAGAAAATGAATCACTCAGGAAAGATCCGCTAGTACGTGAAACAACAAGCAGTTCACATGGAGCCAAACAAATTGGCCAAACGTCTGAAGAACTGTAATTTTCAGTTTGTCACCCCTTAACCACTCTAGTATAATAGTGTGGTTAAGGGGTGATTTTTTTGTTGAAAGCGAAAACGCGATGGGATGTTCAAGAACATCAATCAGAAAAAGCAGATGAATTAGTAAATGCGCTGAACATTACACCTTTGGTCGCTTCCTTGTTAGTAAACCGCGGAATTGAAGAGGCAGAACAGGCTGAGCATTTCCTGCACATTGAAAAACATGGTTTTTTAGATCCTTTCTTGCTTTACGGAATGGAGAAAACGGTCAAACGAATAAGAGATTCCATTGCGAATCATGAAAAGATATTGATTTTTGGAGATTATGATGCAGATGGTGTGAGTTCAACGGCTATTATGCTGGAAACATTGAATTCGCTCGGTGCCCATGCTGATTTTTATATACCGAATCGTTTTACGGAAGGATATGGCCCGAATGAAATGGCTTTCCGGAAAGCACATTCAGAAGGTTATTCGTTAATCATTACAGTTGATACAGGAATATCAGCTGTTCACGAAGCAGCGATTGCAAAAGAACTTGGCGTTGATTTGATTATTACAGATCATCATGAACCAGGACCCGTGCTTCCTGATGCATATGCCATCATTCACCCAAAGCAGCCTATGTGCACCTATCCGTTTAAGGACTTAGCGGGCGTAGGAGTTGCTTTTAAACTTGCTCATGCACTATTAGGGCATGCCCCGGAGCATCTTCTGGAACTTGCTGCTATTGGAACGATAGCTGATCTCGTCCCGCTGCATGGAGAAAATCGACTGATTGCTCGATTAGGTATCTCTCAATTAAGCCGGACAGAACGAAAAGGGCTAAAGGCGCTGCTAAAGGTCGCAGGTTCTGATGGAAAAGAAGTGAACGAAGAGACGATCGGATTTGCCATTGGTCCGAGGATTAATGCAGTTGGACGATTAGAGTCTGCTGACCCTGCTGTACATTTACTGATGACAGAGGATCCAGAAGCAGCAGCACGTCTTGCTAAAGACATAGACTTGCTGAATAAAGAAAGACAGAAGATTGTCTCTCAAATTTCTGAAGAAGCCATCCGGCAAGTGGAGTCATTATATCCGATTGAAGATAACCCGGTTCTCGTTCTTGCAAAAGAAAATTGGAATCCTGGTGTAGTCGGAATTGTTGCTTCAAGAATGGTTGAAAAGTATTACCGCCCAACAATTATTTTAAGCATTGACCATGAAAAGGGAATTGCTAAAGGATCTGCAAGAAGCATTGCAGGATTTGATCTATTTGATAATTTATCAACGTGCCGCGAAATCCTGCCTCATTTTGGTGGTCACCCTATGGCAGCAGGAATGACCCTCGATATAAATGATGTTGATCAATTAAGAGAACGTCTGATCTCGCTTGCAAATGATAAACTGACCGATAGTGATTTTACACCCATTAAATCAATTGATGCCTCATGCGGGGTGGAAGAGATTACGGTTGAATCAATTGAAGAAATGAACCTGCTTGCACCGTTTGGCATGGGAAATCCAAAACCTCTTTTCTTGCTGGATGCCGTACAGGTAAGTTCGATGCGGAAAATAGGTTCTGATCAAACACATTTGAAGCTTTCAGTAGAACATGCACAACAGCAATTAGACTGTATAGGATTTGGATTTGGACATCTCCATGATCATATTGCGCCTCTGTCAAAAGTATCCATGATTGGGGAGCTCTCGATAAATGAGTGGAATAACTTTCGTAAGCCGCAGCTTATGATACAGGATTTGTCGGTGAATGAATGGCAGCTGTTTGATGCGAGAGGCGCTAGAAATCTTCAAAAAGCCATTGAAAAAATAGATGGAGAAAAAAATATCCATATCGTGTTTCAGAAAGAAACATTAGGTATATTCAAAGAATCAGGTCTGAATCTTTTATACATTGAAGACGGAAAACCAGCTCCAGATTTGGACATAACTAATAAATATGTGACACTTATTGATACTCCGCCCTCCATTTCTCACTTGGATGCCCTTTTTAAAGAAGCACGGCCAGAAAGGATTTATGCTATTTTTCATCAGCAGGCTGAGCATTTCTTTGCAACAATCCCTACAAGGGAACACTTTAAATGGTACTATGGATTTTTAAAGCAAAAGGGTACATTTGATTTGAAAAAACATGCCCAGGCTCTTGCCCGCCATAAAGGCTGGTCAAATGAAACAATAGATTTCATGTCACAGGTGTTTTTTGACTTAGAATTTGCTACAATAGAGAATGGCATTATTTCTGTCAATCATCATCCACCTAAACGAGATCTAGCCGAATCTACTGCGTATGCCTCTAAACTCCAGCAGTTAGAGCTTGAAAATACGTTATTATATTCGTCATACCAGGATTTGAAAGAATGGTTTGATGAAAGAATGAAAAAATCGTCAACGCTTGTCAATGCATGAGGAGGACAAACTTAATATGGATTTAAAGAAATATGTAACAGTGGTGCCGGATTATCCAAAACCAGGCATTCAATTTAAAGATATTACAACGTTAATGGACAATGGCGATGCTTATCGCTATGCAACAGACCAAATTGTTGAATATGCCCGCAAACAAAACGTTGATATAATTGTAGGACCAGAAGCACGTGGATTTATTATAGGCTGTCCGGTAGCCTATTCTCTTGGAGTCGGTTTTGCGCCTGTGCGCAAAGAGGGCAAGCTTCCACGCGAAGTCGTTCGTGTTGAGTATGGCCTTGAATACGGAAAAGACGTACTGACTATGCATAAGGATGCGATTAAACCAGGACAGCGCGTTTTGATTACAGATGATTTGCTTGCAACAGGAGGAACAATCGAAGCAACGATTAAATTAGTTGAAGAGCTTGGCGGAGTTGTTGCCGGCATCGCATTTTTAATCGAATTAAGCTACCTTGATGGCCGCAGCAAATTAAATGATTACGATATTTTAACATTGATGAAGTTTTAATCTAATAGGCAAAAGCACTCGGAATAGGGTGCTTTTTCTATATTACGGCAAGTTCCAGCCATTAATTGGACATATAAATGACAGTATTTCTCTTTACTTCTTCCGTGTTTTTAATGATAATAGGTACAATAAAGTTCTCATTGTAAAGGTGATTCCATGGCTAATGAACAAGTACTGACTGCCGAGCAGGTCATAGAGAAGGCTAAACGCTATCTGACAGGTGAAGATTTGATCTTTATTCAAAGAGCCTATGATTTTGCTGAAGAGGCACATCGTGAACAATACCGAAAATCGGGTGAACCATATATTATTCATCCCATACAGGTCGCAGGGATTTTAGTTGATTTGGACATGGATCCGTCGACAATCGCGGGTGGGTTTTTACATGACGTCGTAGAAGATACAGACGTGACACTTGATGACTTGAAACAAACATTTAATGATGAAGTCGCCATGCTGGTAGATGGGGTTACAAAGCTCGGGAAAATCAAATATAAATCTCACGAAGAACAACAGGCAGAAAATCATCGTAAAATGTTTGTCGCAATGGCACAGGACATTCGTGTGATATTGATTAAACTTGCAGATCGTCTTCATAACATGCGGACTCTTAAGCATTTGCCTCAGGAAAAGCAGCGCAGAATTTCAAATGAAACACTTGAGATATTTGCTCCTTTGGCACATCGTTTAGGGATTTCAAAAATTAAATGGGAGCTTGAGGATACGGCTTTGCGCTATTTAAATCCTCAGCAATACTATCGCATCGTTAATTTAATGAAGAAAAAACGCGCAGAACGTGAGCTATACTTAGATGAAGTAATTGATGAAGTGAAAAACCGTGTTCATGAAGTAAATATCAAAGCTGACTTCTCAGGCCGACCAAAGCATATTTACAGCATTTACCGTAAGATGGCGCTTCAAAATAAACAATTTAATGAAATATATGACTTATTGGCAGTCCGGATTATAGTGAACAGCATTAAAGACTGTTATGCCGTTTTAGGTATTATTCATACTTGCTGGAAGCCGATGCCTGGCAGGTTTAAAGATTATATTGCCATGCCGAAACCTAACATGTATCAATCCCTTCATACAACGGTGATT
The DNA here is from genome assembly GCF_014235785.1 of Bacillus sp. PAMC26568. Classification (GTDB taxonomy): domain Bacteria; phylum Bacillota; class Bacilli; order Bacillales; family Bacillaceae; genus Bacillus_P. The sequence goes on from NZ_CP060137.1 coordinate 1,264,447, forward strand.
GGCCCTAAAGGTGACCCGCTTGAAGTGCAGATCCGCACAAAGGAAATGCACACGATTGCAGAATACGGGATTGCTGTTCACTGGGCTTACAAAGAAGGCAAAGAGGCTGAAGAGCAGTCAACTCTAGAACAAAAATTAACGTGGTTCCGTGAAATTTTAGAGTTCCAGAACGATACAACGAACGCTGAAGAGTTTATGGAATCTTTAAAAATTGATTTATTTTCAGATATGGTATTTATTTTCACACCTAAAGGCGATGTCATAGAGATGCCTTCAGGCTCTGTTCCGATAGACTTTGCATACAGGATTCATTCGGAAATCGGAAATAAAACCATTGGAGCAAAAGTAAACGGCAAAATTGTCACCCTGGATTATAAATTAAAAACAGGCGATATTATTGAAATTATGACTTCGAAGCATTCCTATGGTCCAAGTCAGGATTGGCTTAAGCTAGCTCAAACGTCTCAGGCGAAAAATAAAATCCGCCAGTTTTTCAAAAAACAGCGCCGTGAAGAAAATGTGGAAAAAGGCAAAGAGATGGTCGAGAAAGAAATTAAGAATCTCGATTTTGAATTAAAAGAAGTCTTAACTGCAGAAAATTTAAAACGCGTTTCAGAGAAATTTAATTTCTCAAACGATGAGGATATGTATGCTGCGGTTGGGTATAACGGCATTACAGCTGCACAGGTTGCAAATCGCTTAACAGAGAAGTGGCGCAAAAAGCGTGATCAAGAACAAGAGAAAGATATTTCAGAAGTTATTTCAGAAGTTCGGCCATATTCTTCGAAGAAGCGGGACAGCGGTGTTCGTGTAACAGGAATCGATAATTTATTAATCCGTTTGTCTAAATGCTGCAACCCAGTCCCAGGTGATGAAATCGTTGGCTTTATTACAAAAGGACGCGGAGTATCTGTGCATAGGGACGACTGTCCTAACGTGCACACAGACGAAGCACAGGAGCGTCTCCTTCCGGTAGAGTGGGAAACTCAGCTCAATGGCCGCAAAGAGTACAATGTTGAAATTGAAATACTCGGCTATGATCGCAGGGGCTTGCTGAATGAAGTCCTCCAGGCTGTTAATGAAACGAAAACTAATATTTCTTCTGTAGCAGGCAAATCTGACCGCAACAAAGTGGCTACCATCAATATGGCGATTGCAATCTCAAACATAAGCCATCTCCATAAAGTTGTGGAGAGAATTAAGCAAATTTCTGATATCTATTCTGTAAGAAGAATCATGAATTAGAAAGGATTTTTTGTTTTGAAAATTGTCGTACAGCGTGCCCGAAATGCGGAAGTAACCGTAAATAACGAAACGATTGGCAAAATATCAGAAGGGTTCATGCTCCTAGTCGGAGTCACCCATAACGATACAGAACAGGATGCAGAATTCCTCGCAGATAAAATAGCCAATTTAAGAGTTTTTGAAGATGATGAGGAAAAGATGAATCATTCCCTGCTTGATGTCGGCGGACAAGTCTTATCAATCTCGCAATTTACCCTCTACGGAGATTGCAGAAAAGGAAGAAGACCTAATTTCATGGCTGCTGCAAAGCCTGAATTGGCATTGCCGCTTTATGAATTTTTCAATGATAAGCTTCGAGAAAAAGGAATTGACGTTCAAACTGGAGAATTTGGTGCAATGATGAATGTGACCTTTACAAACGTGGGTCCTGTTACATTGATTCTTGAATCATAATATAATTAAGAAGATCGCCGCCGTGCACTATGCCCGGCGGTTTTTTCTTTTGTTTAGGAAATAATTGTGGAACTAAATATGAGTGTATGGTTTTATCGGAAAACAGCAGGCTAAATACGTGTGTTGTTTGTCTTATACAAATCGCTATGTCTATGATAAAGTGCGATAAAGTGAGTGCATGGAACAGAAAAATGCTTCCAAGCTGAAAAAAGTGAGGCAAAGCGTGTGTATGGAACAGAAAAATCGTCTCCAAGCTGAAAAAGCTGCGGCAAAGCGTGTGTATGGAACAGAAAAATTGCCTCCAAGCTGAAAAAAGTGCGGCAAAGAGATTAGATCTATTATGAGGTACCAAATACTGATCATTCCTTTCCGGACAAGTTCTCAATCAAACAAGCATCCGCAAAAAAACACTCTGGCAAGTGCCAGAGTGTTTTTTGCATGCTTACTTAAAATATTGTGCCAATCCATAATAAAGTCCTTGTGCAACTCTTTCCTGAAACGCATTTGAGCTGACTGTCATCTCTTCTGTGCTATTGCTTACATAACCTAATTCAAGCAGAACAGAGGGCTGTTTATTTTCACGAAGCACGTGATAATTTCCTACCTTGGTTCCGCGGTCTTTTAGTTTGGTTTGCTTCATCAATTCCGAATGCACTGGACTCGCAAGCGGCTTATCTTTTGAACTGCTGTAGTAGTATGCTGTCATACCATGGACTGTTTTGTTGCTGATGCTGTCAAAATGCAGACTGATAAATGCATCTGCATTTCGGTAATGTGCCGTGCTTACTCGAGAGCTTAGGCTGATGTAGCTGTCGTTGCTTCGAGTCAGGTGTACATTCGCTCCAGATGCTTTTAATTTGTCATAAACAAGTTTAGCTGTTGATAATGTCAAGTTTTTCTCGAGAGATCCTCTAGTGCCGATTGCACCGCTGTCACGTCCTCCGTGACCTGGATCAATCACGATGGTTTTATTTTTCAAATAAGAAGTTACGTCACCGCCAGGTCTTGAAACGGATTCGCCTCCATTTGACTGGGATACGACCCATCCTGCTACAAATCCAGTTGCGTTTCCTGAAAGCTGAATTTTAAACCAATCGCCTTCTTTACTGACGACTGAAAACTGTTCGCCTGCATTAGCGCGTTTTAGAATGCTTGCATTTGTTGAAGGGCTTTTTCGGATGTTTGTCCCATTTTGAAGAATGCTTACTTTAGATTGATTTGGAGCACCCGTTCCTTTATCTGTGTTTGTACTTTCATTAACAATCGAAATATAGGAACTTGAGACCCAGCCATTCTTATTGTTTGAATAACGAATATGATGCCAGCCGTTTTTCGTTTCAAGAATGGTGACTTGAGTATTCTTTGAAATAGAACCAACAACAGATCCATTTAAGCTGCCGCTGCTCCGAATATTCAGGGAGCTTGCTGTTACTTTTCCTGTTTTTCCGCCTGTGGCAGGTGCAGGTGTTGGCGCTTTTCCTGAACTAGCAGAAATAAAATCACTATGTACCCAGCCCTTTTGGCCGTTATATTGTATTTCGTACCATTTGTCCTGCGTCTTCGTAATGGTAACGGCCGCATTCTTTTTTAAACTGCCGATTGTAGACCCTTTTGTTGAAGGCTGGTTGCGGACATTAAGAGATGTAGCCGACACTTTGCCGCTCATCGATACTGATGATCCAGTATTTGCAGGAGCCTGAACTTTCTTCTGAAGGGATACAAATTGGCTTGAAATCCACCCCAATCGTCCTTGATAGGATATTTTCACCCAGTTTGAGTTTTGTTCAATAAAGGAAGCTGTTTCTCCTTTATCAAATGTACCGGTTACTTGAAAGCTTGTTCCTGGACCGCTTCGAATGCGTAAATCTTCAGCGTTCGATTTTACTGTGTCTGATGAGCTGGTTGTGCTTGCATTATTTCCGGAGGATGTCTGTTGAAGGGTTACGAGCCATGAAGCAACCCACCCTTTGTTTTTTCCGGATAATTGGATTTGGTACCAATCCTTTTTCTGGTCTGTGATCGAATACACAGCCCCTTTTTTCACACTGGCAATGACCGAGTAGCTTAGTCCTGGACCGCTTCTGATATTTAAACCGTCAACTGCAATCACAGCTTTATTTGTTTCAGCTGCAGCAGTTTCTGGCATCATTTGAAGCTGACTCACTAAAAGCAGAGAGCAAATGATGGCAAAGCAAATTTTTCGAAACAATGACCGATCCTCCTTTTCATAGATAACTTATAATACTTTCTCTTTTTATATCGGCATTCCCTTGGTACATTTGATATATTTTTTCGGAAAAAGGAAACACTATGGAAATCGAAAGCAAAATAAAGGAGCAATGAGATGAGGCATAGTGATAAAGGTGAAATAAGCCATTACAATAGTAATGATGTATTCGGGGTCAATTTTCATGAGTTTGCAGAAAAGGAACAGCATTCAAATTTATATGAGCTGGCTTCTGAATATGGTTTGAATTTGAGAGAAGCAAAGAAATTAAAAAAACAGTTAAATCGCTCTTGACACAGAGCCTGAAACATTCGTATGATAGTATATAAATCTTAGCAAGAACTACATATTTTTGAACCATTGATGGAGAAGAGTAGTCAAGATTACACATGATAAGAGAAGAAAAGCCGTGGCTGAAAGCTTTTCACATGATGACTTGATGAAGAGAACACTCCTTAGGTTTCCCTCTGAACGGCATTCGTGCTGAGTAGGAGGTGGACGTGACAGGCGTTAACTGTCTCGAGTGGGAGCAATTTTGCTTCAACTAGGGTGGCACCACGGGATCTAACTCTCGTCCCTACATTTTTATGTAGGGATGAGAGTTTTTTTATTTTTCAAAATTATTTGGGTAAAAGATAATTGGAGGAGAAAATCATGTCATTTCAAATTCCGAGAGGAACACAGGACATATTGCCTGGAGATGTTGAACGCTGGCAATATATTGAAAATACGGCTCGTGAGATATGCAGACTATATCAGTATAAAGAAATTCGCACACCTATTTTTGAACATACCGAATTGTTTCAAAGAGGAGTCGGAGAATCAACAGATATCGTTCAAAAGGAAATGTATACATTTCAGGATCGTAAAGGAAGAAGCATGACCCTTCGGCCTGAAGGAACAGCATCAACAGTTCGCGCTTTTGTTGAGAAAAAGCTGTATGCACAGGTAATTCAGCCTACGAAGCTTTACTATATCGGGCCAATGTTCCGCTACGAACGACCGCAGACTGGGCGCTATCGTCAATTTGTTCAGTTTGGGGTTGAGGCGCTTGGAAGCAATAGTCCTGCAATGGATGCGGAAGTGATTTCTCTTGCAATGGAGCTTTACCGTGCTGTTGGGTTAAAGAGCCTGAAATTAATTATCAACAGTCTAGGGGATGCAGACAGCCGCAAAGCACACAAAGAGGCTTTAATTGCCCACTTTGAACCTAGAATTGGTGTATTTTGCTCAGATTGTCAAAAACGATTGCAGCAAAATCCTTTAAGAATCCTGGATTGTAAAGTGGATCGCAATCATGAACTAATGAAAACAGCTCCTTCAATTATGGATTACTTAAACGATGAGTCGAGAGCTTATTTTGAAAAAGTTCAGCAATACTTAACAGATTTGAATATTGAATTTGTAGTGGATCCTAACTTAGTGCGCGGACTTGACTATTACAATCACACCGCATTTGAAATAATGAGCGATGCAGAAGGCTTCGGTGCGATTACAACATTATGCGGCGGAGGCAGGTACAACGGACTTGTTGAAGACGTCGGCGGACCGGAAACGCCGGGAATAGGCTTTGGCTTAAGCATTGAAAGACTTCTTGCCGCACTTGATGCCGAGAAAGTAGAATTGCCGATTGAACAATCAATTGACTGCTACGTCGTTGCGCTCGGAGATAAAGCCAAAGATCGCTCCGTATCTCTTTTATATGAGATGAGAAAAGCTGGACTGACAGCTGAAAAAGACTATGAAGATAAAAAAATGAAGGCTCAATTTAAGGCTGCTGACCGTTTTCAAGCTAAGTTTGTAGCTGTGTTAGGCGAAGATGAGCTTGAAAAGAACATCATATCAGTAAAGAACATGGAAACAGGCAGTCAAACAGAAGTTGCATTAGATGAACTTATTGCTTATATAAAAGCATAGCAAAAGGAGAGAGACAAACATGTTTGGACGTACGTATTATTGCGGAGAAGTAACAGAATCAGCAATTGGAGAAAAAGTAGTATTAAAAGGCTGGGTGCAAAAACGACGCGATTTGGGCGGACTTATTTTCATTGACTTAAGAGACAGATCGGGAATTGTTCAAATTGTGATCAATACAGAAGTTTCAGAAGAAGCTTTGAAAATTGCTGAAAAGATCCGCAGCGAATATGTCCTGGACATAGAAGGAATTGTCGTTGGACGTACTGAGGGAACAGTCAATCCTATCTTAGCTACCGGAAAAATTGAGGTAAAGGTTGAAAGAGTAACAATTATCAATGCTGCTAAAAATCCCCCATTCCTAATTGAAGATAAATCAGAAGAAGTATCAGAAGATGTTCGCTTAAAATACCGATATTTAGACCTAAGAAGACCTGCCTTGTTAGATACTTTCAAAATGCGCCACAATGTTTCGAAATCAATCCGCAACTTCTTAGATGAAAATGGATTTTTAGATGTCGAAACACCGATTTTAACAAAAAGCACTCCAGAGGGAGCTCGTGATTATCTAGTCCCAAGCCGTGTGCACGAAGGCGAATTTTATGCATTGCCTCAATCACCGCAAATTTTCAAACAGCTGCTGATGGTTTCCGGCTTTGACCGTTATTACCAAATTGCCCGCTGTTTCCGGGATGAAGATTTACGTGCTGACCGTCAGCCGGAATTTACACAAGTCGATATTGAAATGTCCTTCATGAGCCAGGATGAAATTATGTCATTAATGGAAAAAATGATGACACGCATAATGAAAGAAACAAAAGGTATTGAGCTTAATCTGCCTCTTCCGCGAATGACATTTGATGAAGCGATGGGACGCTATGGTTCGGATAAGCCGGATACACGTTTTGGCCTTGAACTGATTAATGTGTCTGAATTAGTGAAAGACAGCGGTTTTAAAGTATTCAGCGGTGCGGTTCAAAATGGCGGAGAAGTAAAAGTGATAAACGTGAAAGGCTCAGCTGCCTCTTATTCAAGAAAAGATATTGATGCAATGACCGAGTTTGTTTCTCAATATGGCGCAAAAGGCCTTGCCTGGTTAAAAGTTGAGGAGCAAGAGCTGAAAGGTCCGATCTCTAAATTCTTCCCTGCAGAAGAACAGGAAAGCCTGAAAGCAGTAACTGATGCAGAAGCTGGAGATTTATTGCTGTTTGTAGCTGACAAGAAGCAAGTTGTTGCTGATGCACTTGGAGCTCTTCGACTGAAACTTGGAAAAGAATTAGGTTTAATTGATGAAAGCAAGTTCAATTTCCTATGGGTTATTGATTGGCCGCTTGTTGAATATGACGAAGAAGCTGGCCGCTACTTTGCTGCACATCATCCATTTACAATGCCTGCACGCGAAGATCTTGAACTGTTCGAGACCAACCCGGTCAGCATGAAAGCTCAAGCATATGACCTTGTATTAAACGGATATGAACTAGGCGGAGGATCAATCCGTATTTTTGAAAAGGAAGTACAGCAAAAAATGTTCAAGCTGCTTGGTTTTTCTGAGGAAGAAGCAGTAGAACAATTTGGCTTCCTCTTAGAAGCGTTTGAATACGGCACTCCTCCCCATGGCGGAATTGCCCTCGGACTTGACCGTTTAGTCATGCTTTTAGCAGGCAGAACAAACTTGCGCGATACAATTGCCTTCCCTAAAACAGCAAGTGCAAGCGACCTGCTGACTAATGCTCCAAGTGAAGTCAGCACAGAGCAATTAACAGATTTGCATCTTGCATTAAAGCTGAAAAAGAGTGAATAGTGCCTATATGGATTTACTTGAAAACCTTCCCCTTGTGTGGTAATCTTTTTACAAGATAAAAAGAAGTCCTGATGTGTACGTCGTACACTTAGTTTTGATCCAACATTACTTGATCCGGGAGTTCGCGTTTCCATTGATATGTAAATGCCTTATCATCTGATTAGAGGACTTACTATACATGGAACAGGGCACCCACCTGCTGTGAGCGGGTTCAAAACCAAGATATCAGCGACGGCACGATTGGGACTTCTTTCCCGAGTGGCGAATCAACCTGCATGAGCATACTGCTTATGCAGGTTTTTAATTACTGTGAATTCTTATTAAATAGGTAGAAGCACTTGTTTTTCATTCAAAGTATGATATATTCATTTTCAGGTAAAATACTGTCATGGTTTAATACTATAGTTAATAATGGAGTTGAGAGTTTTGCTGAATCAATTTTCCCGCAATGAACTTGCGATAGGCAAAGAAGGCATTGAAATTCTGAAAAATAGCACGGTTGCAGTCCTCGGAATCGGAGGAGTCGGTTCTTTTTCTGCAGAGGCGCTTGCACGCTCAGGTGTGGGACGCATCTTGCTTGTTGATAAAGATGATGTTGACATTACAAACGTTAACCGTCAGATTCACGCGCTGGTTTCTACTGTCGGAAAACCAAAAGCAGATTTAATGAGAGACCGTATTAAAGAAATCAATCCAGAGTGTGATGTCATTGCATTAAAGATGTTTTATACAGAAGAAACATATGAAGAGTTTTTCAGCTATGGACTGGATTATGTCATTGATGCTTCAGATACGATTTCTTATAAAATTCACTTAATGAAAGAATGTTTAAATCGGGGCATTCCGATCATTTCAAGCATGGGTGCTGCAAACAAAACGGATCCGACCAGATTTAAGGTTGCAGACATTTCGAAGACACATACAGACCCGATTGCAAAAGTTGTCAGAACACGACTCCGTAAAGAAGGAATCCGCAAAGGAATTCAGGTTGTGTTCTCTGACGAAAGCCCGATTGTCATTCGTGAGGATGTTCGAGTGCGAGTGGGCAACGATGCTGCGCAAATCCGCAAAGCTAAAATGCCGCCATCATCTAATGCCTGGGTGCCATCTGTTGCAGGATTAATTATGGGCGGACATGCCATTATGGATCTCCTCAAGGATATTAAAATTTCTCGAGTGAATGACTGAGGATGGCGGAGCCTTCTGGCCGATAATTTGTACGGTAAGTAAAATAAGACAAATAGAAAAGGAGCATGACCTTGTGTCATGCTCCTTTCTATTGCTGCTTCATCAGCTTTTCGTAGATTTGAGAAAGTGAAAGTTCGAATTTTCCTGTCTTTTTAGGTTCATAATACTTTTTCTTTTTCAATGTATCAGGAAGATACTGCTGTTTAACCCATCCATTTTCAAAATTATGAGGATATTGATATTCAATTCCTCTGCCTAACTTTTCAGCCCCTTTATAATGGGCATCGCGTAAGTGGGCGGGAATTTCACCGCTTTTGCCTGCACGGATATCGGCTATTGCTGCATCGAGTGCGGCATAAGCGCTATTTGATTTTGGTGAAAGACAAAGCTCAATAACAGCATTTGCCAGCGGGATCCTCGCTTCAGGCAGCCCAAGTCTTTCTGTGGCCTGTATGGCTGCAAGTGTTCTTGGACCAGCCTGCGGGCTAGCAAGTCCGATATCTTCATAGGCAATGACTAATAGCCTGCGGTTGATGCTGACTAAATCTCCAGCTTCAATTAATCTGCCAAGATAATGAAGGGCTGCATTCACGTCAGAACCGCGGATTGATTTCTGAAAAGCTGAGAGCACATCGTAATGAGCATCGCCATCTTTATCGTGAACAAAGCTCTTTTTTTGCAGACATTCCTCTGCTGTTTCAAGGGTAATATGAATTTCTCCGGCTGCTTCAGGATCAGAGGAGATGACCGCGAGTTCAAGTGCGTTCAGTGCAGAACGGACATCACCCGCACAGCTGGACGCAAAGTGCATAAGGGCATCTTCAGAAATAGAAACATTGTATTTCCCAAGGCCTCTTTTCTCATCCTTCAAAGCTCTTTCAAGTGCGATTTTTATGTCTTCAGGGCTCAATGGCTTTAATTCAAAAATCTGACACCTGCTTCTGATGGCAGGGTTAATAGCATGATAAGGGTTGCTTGTTGTTGCACCGATCAGAATAATTTTTCCGTCTTCCAAGTAAGGCAGGAGAAAATCCTGTTTTGCTTTATCAAGACGATGCACCTCATCAAGAATTAAGATGACTTTTCCGGACATTTTTGCTTCTTCTGCGACGATTTCCATATCTTTTTTATTATTAACAACAGCGTTGAGCTTTCGAAATGCTGTGTTTGTGCTTCCTGCAATCGCTGTTGCAATAGAAGTTTTGCCTATACCGGGAGGGCCGTACAAAATCATTGAGCTTAAATGCTTAGCTTTTACCATTCTCTCAATCATTTTGCCTTTTCCAACTAAATGTTCCTGACCGATGATTTCATCTATATTTTCCGGTCTCATTCGAAATGCCAGTGGTTTCAAATTATCACTCCTAAGACGAACCTGCAGCTTATTAGTTAAGCTTATCATGACTTTCTTTCTGAGTCATTTGAATTGAATTCTTGCAGATTAGGATCTGCAGATAAGTCATTTTGAATGCTCTAATGAACGATAATATGCTATAATAGCGTAGGTTCATTAATATGAAATGAAACGAAAATGGTGTTTATAAGGAAGATCCTTATTTTTTCGCGAATCTTCAATTGACAGAAGGCGAAGTGAAGAATAGATGAGTGCTTTGCGCAATAAAAGAAATCAGGAGCTTAGCCTGAGGTGGGGCGTTTACTTCATAGGACTCCTCATCATGTCTTTAGGAATTGTACTTACGATAAGAGCTGAACTTGGCACATCTCCATGGGATGTGCTTCATATAGGTTTATATTACCAGCTTGGTTTAACGATTGGAGCTTGGGCAATTATTGTAGGAGGAACCATTCTGCTTCTATCCTCCATTTTTACAAAAAAATGGCCACAGGCAGGTGCCATTGTCAATATGCTGACGGTGGGAGTATTTATTGATTTGTACTTGATGATGCCATTTATACAGACGCCATCAAGTGCTGCAGGAAAAACATTGATGCTTTTGATGGGGATTATTGTCATGGGGTATGGAATAGGAGTGTACATTTCTGCAGGCTGCGGCGCAGGTCCCCGTGATACATTAATGCTTGCCCTCGTTGAAAAAACAGGAATGAAAGTTTCAAGGATACGAGGCGGAATTGAGCTGATTGTTCTTCTCATCGGCTGGCTGCTGGGCGGCCCGGTTTTTATTGGAACAATTGTGTGCACAATTTCAATCGGATTTGTCATTGGAATTACTCTTCCTCAATGTCAGAAGACAACAAATGCCTTGATTGAAAAAACATTGAGAAAAGATCCGCCGGTTCACCAAGTAAGTTAGAAATATAGGGGTGTAAATATGAAAATTTCAACAAAAGGCCGATACGGTCTTACTATTATGATAGAGCTGGCAAAGAAACATGGAGAAGGACCTACCTCTTTAAAAAGCATTGCCCAAACCCACGATTTATCTGAACACTATTTAGAGCAGCTCATTGCTCCTCTTCGTAATGCAGGTTTAGTAAAAAGCATTCGCGGTGCTTATGGCGGCTATGTTTTAGGAAATGAACCTGAGGCTATTACAGCAGGTGATATTATCAGAGTTCTTGAAGGTCCGATCAGTCCCGTAGAGGTGCTGGAAGATGAAGAGCCTGCCAAGCGTCATTTATGGATACGCATCCGCGACGCTGTAAAAGATGTTTTAGATAATACAACTCTTGAAGATTTAGCAAGCTACACAGAAGGCGAGCAAGAATCTTACATGTTCTATATTTAAAAGGAGGGTGTACGTTGGAACGTATTTATTTGGATCATGCCGCTACATCTCCAATGCATCCAGAAGTGATTCATCAGATGATCCCTTATATGCAGGAGGTTTTCGGAAATCCTTCAAGCATCCACTCCTTTGGCAGAGAAAGCAGAAGAGTATTGGATGAGGCAAGAGCAGTTATATCCGCAAGCATTCATGCAAAACCTAAAGAAATTATTTTTACGAGCGGCGGAACGGAAGCGGATAATTTAGCCATCATCGGCTCTGCTCTTGCAAATCAGCATAAAGGGAAACACATCATTACTTCTTCCGTTGAGCACCATGCTGTTTTAAATTCATGCAAGTATTTAGAGAAGCAGGGTTTTCACGTCACATATTTGCCTGTCGATCAAAATGGGGTTATCTCTGTTGCTGAATTGGAAAAGGCGCTGACTTCTGAAACAATTTTGGTCACAATCATGTATGGCAATAATGAAACGGGAGCCATTCAGCCGATTGGAGAGATCGGAAGAATTTTAAAGAATCATCAGGCGCTCTTTCATACAGATGCAGTACAAGCTTATGGCATGATGGAACTGAATGTGAAGGAAAGTTTTATTGATATGCTCTCAGCCTCAGGCCATAAGATCAATGGACCTAAAGGCACAGGCTTTCTATATGTAAAAGAAGGCGTTGCCTTAAAACAGCATTCGCATGGCGGAGAACAAGAGCTGAAAAGGCGTGCGGGCACAGAGAATGTACCCGGTATTGCAGGATTAAAATCAGCCGTCCTCCTTGCAATTGAAACTAGAGTACAAAAAACAAAACTCTATCATGATTTTAAGCAGAAGATCATTGAAATATTAAAAAGCGAAGATGTGTCGTTTGAAATAAATGGGCAGCTGCAAAGCAGTCTTCCGCATGTGCTGAATCTTTATTTTCCAGGAACAAATGTTGAATCGCTGTTAGTGAACATGGATATAGCAGGGATTTCTGCATCAAGCGGATCAGCTTGCACGGCAGGATCCATTGATCCATCGCATGTATTGGTTGCGATGTACGGCAAGGAATCAGACCGGACCCAAGCATCCATCCGATTTAGTTTTGGGCTTGGCAATACTATGGAACAAGTTGAGAAAGCTGCATTTGAAACAGCTGGAATTGTGAAGCGTTTAACAGCTTAGAATGATTTTTACTGGAGGTGAAAAAGATGCAAAAAGCACCTAAAGACACTCGAGTCGTTGTTGGAATGTCAGGAGGGGTCGATTCCTCTGTGGCGGCACTCCTATTAAAACAGCAGGGCTATGATGTGATCGGCATCTTTATGAAAAACTGGGACGATACAGATGAAAATGGAGTCTGTACGGCTACTGAAGACTACGACGATGTGATTCAGGTCTGCAATCAAATTGGAATTCCTTATTATGCCGTGAATTTTGAAAAGCAGTATTGGGACAAAGTATTTACCTATTTCTTAGATGAGTACAAAGCAGGAAGAACACCAAATCCTGATGTCATGTGCAATAAGGAAATAAAATTTAAAGCCTTCTTAGAACATGCGATTTCACTTGGAGCGGATTATTTGGCTACTGGGCATTATGCACAGGTCGAATTCCGCGATGGGGAATACAAAATGCTAAGAGGCGCTGATGAAAATAAGGATCAAACATATTTCCTGAATCAGCTGACTCAAGAACAATTATCGAAAGTTATGTTCCCAATCGGAAATATACCAAAGTCAAAAGTACGCGAGCTTGCAAAAGAGGCAAACCTTGCTACTGCTGCGAAAAAAGACAGTACAGGAATCTGCTTTATTGGAGAACGCAATTTCAAAGAATTTTTAAGCGGGTACCTTCCAGCCCAGCCTGGATTAATGCAGACTCTGTCAGGTGAAGTAAAAGGCAAGCATGATGGATTGATGTACTACACCATTGGCCAGCGTCACGGTCTGGGTATTGGCGGCAGCGGAGATCCGTGGTTTGTCGTAGGAAAAGATCTTGAAAAAAATGTTTTATACGTGGACCAAGGCTTTGACAACGACCTTTTATATTCCGATTCAATCACTGCTACAAACATCAGCTGGGTTTCAGACAAGTTTCCAGAAGGTGAAGTTGTCTGTACGGCAAAATTCAGATATCGTCAGGAAGATCATTCGGTTACAGTGAAAATGATGGATGATGCGACAGCACAGGTTATTTTTGACAAACCAATCCGTGCGATTACACCCGGACAAGCTGTTGTGTTTTACAGTAATGAAGTTTGTCTTGGCGGCGGAACCATTGATGAAGTATTTAAAAAGAATGATAAAATCTGGTATGTTGGTTAATACTACAACCTTTGTTTAAACCTCAACGTCGGTTGGGGTTTTTTCATTTAAAAAAATTCACAGGGGTGCTACTCAAGATGGAGAATAAAAGTATATTAGGAATAGAAGCGATGCAAAAAGGCGATTTTGAAAAAGCGGCAGGATATTTTTCGGAGTTTATCGAAGAAAACCCGAAAGATGCTGTTGGTTATGTGAATTTCGGAAATTTATTAGCAGCAGTTGGAGAATATGAAAAGGCGATTACTTTTTTTGAAAAGGCAATCGGGCTTGACGAGAACACAACAACTGCCTACTATGGGGCGGGAAATGTATATTACAACGGCGAGCAATTTCAATCCGCCCAAAAAATGTTTTTAAAAGCTGTTCAAAAAGGAATGGATCATTCTGATGTGTACTTCATGCTGGGAATGAGTTATGTGCAAATGGAGCAGCCGCTGCCAGCGCTTCCTTATTTACAAAGAGCAGTTGAATTAAATCAAGAGGATACAGAAGCACGCTTTCAATATGGACTATGTCTTGCACAGCTGCAATCAATTGATGAAGCCATTCAGCAATTTAAGCTGGTTGTAGAGCAGGATCCAAATCATGCAGACGCATTTTATAATTTAGGTGTTGGTTTTGCATTTAAAGAAGATGCAAAAAACGCAATGGAAATGTTGGATCAAGCTTTGGCCATTCAGCCGGATCATGCCATGGCCTCTAACTTAAAGCAGCTGATCCAAACGTTTTGAGAATAAGCAAATAGCAGAAGGGAGGAGATCTTGTGCAGCAAAAGGCGGACCTGTTTCAGGAGCAGGAACGGTTTTTAAAAGGAAAGATACTCACGGTTATCTATCAGAATGACCAAAATCATTATACAGTCTTAAAGACGGAAGTTCTTGAAACGAGCGAAAATTATGATCAAAAAGAAATAACCGTGACAGGCTATTTTCCTCTTCTGCATGAAGACGAGACGTATACCTTCTACGGAATGATCGCGCAGCATCCGAAATTCGGACAGCAATTCCAGGCCGACCATTACCGCAAGGAAATTCCAAAAACGCGTGATGGAGTCATTCAATACCTTTCGAGCGATCTATTTAAAGGGATTGGCAGAAAAACAGCTGAAGCGATTGTAGATGTACTTGGTGAAGGTGCCATTTCGAAAATGATGGAGGATCCTTCTGTACTGGATAATGTGCCAAAGCTCAGCAAAGACAAAGCCAGTCAGCTGCTTGATCAGCTGAAAGAACATCAAGGACTTGAGCAGGCAATGATTATTCTAAATCAGCTTGGTTTCGGTCCGCAGCTTTCGATGAAGATTTACCAGGCATATCAGGAAAAAACAATTCAGGTGATTCAGGAAAATCCATTTCAGCTTGTTAAAGATATTGAAGGAATTGGTTTTGTGCGCGCTGATGAACTCGGCGGACAAATGGGACTTGGCGGAAATCACCCGGAGAGAATTAAAGCTGCCTGCTTTTATACGATCGAAAATCTATGCCTTCAAGAGGGCCATACATATGTATTACTTGAGCAGTTAATCATAAAATCAATGGAATTGCTGAACCAGTCAAAGTATTCAGGTATTCAAGAAACAGATATTTCTGCTCAAATCATAGCACTTGCAGAGGACAACGGAATAATAATCGAGGAAGACAGAGCCTATCTTCCATCGCTCTTTTTTGCTGAGCAAGGCCTAGTTAAAAGCATTCAGCGTGTTCTGCTGCAAACAGAATATGACAGCATGTTTCCCGAATCAGAATTTTTGCTCTCATTAGGAAATTTGGAAGAAAGAATGAAGGTGCAGTACGCCCCAACTCAAAAAGAAGCCATTCAAACGGCTCTGATGTCACCCATGCTTTTACTGACTGGAGGTCCAGGTACTGGCAAGACAACCGTTATTAAAGGGATCGTGGAGCTTTACTCTGATTTGCATGGCTGTTCATTAGATCAAAAAGATTACAAAAAAGATGAACCTTTTCCCATTTCATTGGTTGCTCCAACAGGGCGCGCAGCAAAAAGAATGACGGAAGCGACAGGGCTGCCTGCTGTTACCATTCACAGGCTGTTAAAATGGAACGGAGCAGGAGGCTTTGATCATGGGGAAGATAACCCGATTGGCGCAAAATTGCTGATTGTTGATGAAATGTCAATGGTTGATACGTGGATTGCTAATCAGCTTTTTAAAGCTCTTCCCGAACATATTCAGGTGATTATGGTTGGAGATGAGGATCAGCTCCCATCTGTCGGACCAGGCCAGGTGCTTCGTGATTTGCTTGAATCACAAGCGGTTCCTGTTGTGAGGCTGACGGATATATACAGACAGGCAGAGGGTTCGTCTATCATTGAGCTTGCCCATGATATTAAAAAAGGAATGCTGCCAGCTAACTTGTCTGCGCCCACGAAAGACAGATCATTTATTCGCTGCAGCGGTGCACAGGTAAAAGAAGTTGTAGAAAAAGTGATTTCAAATGCGATAAAAAAAGGCTATACTGCACGCGATGTACAAGTTCTTGCTCCTATGTACCGCGGTTCCGCAGGAATTGATCAGCTCAACATCTTACTGCAGCAGCTATTTAATCCGAAAGCGGAAAATAAAAGGGAAATGAAGTTCGGCGATGCGGTTTACAGATCTGGAGATAAAGTGCTGCAGCTTGTGAATCAGCCTGAGAGCAATGTGTATAACGGAGATATCGGTGAGATTGTGTCCATTTTTTATGCAAAGGAAAACACAGAGAAAGAAGATATGATTGTCATTTCCTTTGATGGCAATGAGGTAACATACACAAAATCTGATTTCAATCAATTTACACATGCTTTTTGCTGTTCCATTCATAAATCACAAGGCAGTGAGTTCCCAATCGTTGTCGTGCCAGTTGTCAAAAGCTATTACAGAATGCTTCGACGGAACTTAATTTATACAGCCATAACGAGAAGCAAGCAATTTTTAATACTTTGCGGTGAGCAGGAAGCGCTGCAGCGGGGGATTGAAAACAGAGACCATTTAAGCCGCAAGACTTCTTTGAAAATGAAACTTGCCAAAGAATATCAGGTTCTTGATGAACTTTCATCTGAGCTTCCATTTGATCTTGCAGATGCCATGATTGGAATGGAAGGCATTACCCCGTATGACTTTATGGAAGACAACAAAATCTAAGAATGTTCGGAAAGGGGGAGTATCTCCTGCGGACATTCACACAGCTAAAGGGCATGCCGGTTGTTGACATTGGAGACGGATCATTTGTAGGCACCGTTTCTGATATTTGTTTCGACGCACACGGTTGTTTTCTGGGGTTGTTAATGGACGAAAAAGGGCTTTTTAGAAAAGGGCGCATTTTTCCGGCAGATTCCATTTTTACGATAGGCCAGGATAGCATAATGATTAACGGCAGAAGCAACCTGAAATCACTTTCTGAATTCAGAAAGGCTTATTTCCTGCAATCACACCAGCGCCTTCAGTATAAAGCGGTGTATTCTACGGAAGGCGAGAAGCTGGGACTGCTCGCAGATGTATATTTTTCTGAACATGTGGGCACCATTGTAGCATATGAACTGACGGACGGATTCTTTGCAGATATGATGGAGGGGAAGAAAAAACTTGAACCTCCGGGGTCTTTAACCATTAGCAAAGATGCAATCGTCATGGATTTTATTCATTAGCGAGGTGCACCGCATTGTTAAAATGCCCAAATTGTAAAAGTAAAGACATTGGGAAGATAGGCGTTAATCAGTATTATTGCTGGGGCTGCTTTATTGAGCTGTCCATATCAAAAGGCCAAATCTTTACCCATCAGGTGGAAGAAGATGGATCTCTTAGCTCCCTGGATGATCTTTTTACAGATGACGATCGTACAATCAGCATGTAGACAGTAAATAGGGGGAATACGCAATGAACCGCAAAATGACCTCAATGCTTTCAGATTTTTTGGAACGCATTCCAATGTCCAAACGTGCAATGAAGAAAATGCGAAAACGAATCATGAGAAAGTTTTAATGTATTAAAATCCCTTGCTTTTTATTAGGCAGGGGATTTTTCATTGTTTTGCTTAAAATAATCGATCTGGAAAAAGTGCGTCAAAGCCAGTGAATGGAACAGATAAAAGTACGTCAAAACGGAGTTAGCAGCACAAAGAAGGCTCTCCTGCTGGAAAAAAGTGCGTCAAAACGGAGTTTGCAGCACAAAGAAGGCTCTCCTGCTGGAAGAAAGTACGTCAAAACGGAGTTTGCAGCACAAAAAAGGCTCTCCTGCTGGAAGGAAGTGCGTCAAAACGGAGTTTGCAGCACAAAGAAGGCTCTCCTGCTGGAAAAAAGTGCGTCAAAACGGAATTTGCAGCACAAAAAAGGCTCTCCTGCTGAAAGAAAGTGCGTCAAAACGGAGTTAGCAGCACAAAGAAGGCTCTCCTGCTGGAAGGAAGTGCATCAAAACGGAGTTAGCAGCACAAAGAAGGCTCTCCCACTGGTAAAAAGTGCGTCAATGCAGTTAATAGAACAGAAAAATCGTCTTTCTCCCTGAAAAAAGAGCATCATTGAATATCAACATATCTAGTAGATTTTTAAATGCCCTGCTTAAAGAAATTTCTCACAAAATATTATGAATAGATCTTTTATTATTTTAGGTTTGCCACACAAACGATAAAAATGTCGCCATCATAATTTTTCATTTTTCAAGCATTTCAATTTTTGATCATTTATGTTCAGCTCTCCCAATAACTCGTCGGTCAGAACGGCTCCTCCAAAAAAGTCAAACCCAGTCCTTCTGTCGGATCCTTATATGGCCTGCCTGCGTTGAACAAGCTCTTCTGCATTAAAAATTCCCATGCATATTTCCATCCCTCCTCTCCAAACTATAGATGAGGAGGGATGGCTTTTGAAAGAACGTTATTTAAAATGGCTGATGAGAATCGGCATTTTTCTTTTATGTCTGCTTTCGATTTATGTCTTTTTGAAGCTGAGAGTTCTTTGGGATCCTTTTTTTATTATTATTAAAGCAATCCTTCTCCCTTTTCTGATATCCGGTTTTATTACATATTTGCTTCACCCTGTCATTGAAAGGCTGCATGCTACCGGGGTACCGCGTACACTATCTATATTAATAATCTATATCCTTTTCTTTGGTGGAATCGGTTATGGGTTTTACAGAGGAATACCTGTCATGATAACACAGCTTAAAGATCTCTCTGAAAGCTTTCCGGAATTCGAAAAAAAATATCAGGGATGGCTCTCGATGATTCACAATCAAACAGACCGTTTTCCTGAGGAGGTTCATGGGAGAATTGAATCTGCTTTTCAAAACATTGAAGCATGGATTTCTTATTGGATTGACCGAATCTTAAATAGTGTGGGAAAGACTATGGATTATATTTTAATAATAGCCATCATTCCATTTCTAGTTTTCTACATGCTGAAAGACTATGAGCAAATAAAAAAAGCTGCATGGTATTTAACACCAAAACGGTGGAGGTCAGAAGCGATTATCTTTGTTCGGGATGTGGATCAGTCTCTTGGCAGCTACATCCGCGGTCAGCTGCTTGTGTGCGTCATTATCGGCTTTTTGGCGTTTCTGTCTCTATGGTTTTTTGATATTAAATACCCGCTTGTCATTGGAATCTTAATAGGGATTACGAATGTGATTCCATATTTTGGTCCGATCATTGGTGCGATTCCTGCAGTCATAATCGCCGCATCCATGTCGCTGAATACAGTGCTGATTGTTGTTATCATTATATTTTCACTGCAATTTATCGAAGGGAATATACTCGGCCCATTGATCGTCGGAAGAAGTCTTCACATGCACCCGATAATTATCATGCTGGCGCTTCTTGCTGGAGGGGAAATTGCCGGTATCATAGGCATGATTTTAGCTGTGCCGGTTCTTGCAGTGCTGAAAGTTACACTTATGCATCTTGTTCAATTAAGGAGGCAGCATTGACAATGCGGGGCGCTTGAACTATAATTCTGCCTATACTACATATTTATAGAAAACGATGAAGGAACGAGTATGTTTCAGACCATCTGACAAGAGAGGAATTTCCCAGGCTGAAAGAAATTCCGGGATGAAGGGGAACTGAAGGCTATTCCAGAGTGCAGGAAAAACCTGCCGACTTTACCACGTTACGGTTAAATGAAGTGATGGACAAAACTGTCTATAACCAGGGTGGTACCGCGAGCAATCTCTCGTCCCTGTGAAAATCTCTATGATTTTCGCAGGGACGGGAGTTTTTATTTTGTCAAAATTACGAGGAGGAATAAAGATGAAAACACTAACATCAGCTCAAGTTCGTCAAATGTTTTTAGATTTCTTCAAGGAAAAATGCCATGCAGTAGAGCCAAGCGCATCTTTGGTTCCTCATGAAGATCCGTCCTTGCTGTGGATCAACAGCGGAGTAGCAACACTAAAAAAATATTTTGATGGCCGTGTAATCCCAGCAAATCCAAGAATCTGCAATGCTCAAAAATCTATTCGTACAAATGATATTGAGAATGTCGGAAAAACAGCCCGTCACCATACATTTTTCGAAATGCTTGGTAACTTTTCTATCGGCGATTATTTTAAAGTAGAAGCAATTGATTGGGCTTGGGAGTTCTTAACAAGTGAAAAATGGATAGGCTTTGATCCGGAAAAGCTATCGGTTACGATTCATCCTGAAGATGACGAAGCTTTCTTGATTTGGAAAGATAAAATCGGAGTGCCTGAAGAGCGCATTATCCGTTTAGAGGGTAATTTCTGGGATATTGGGGAAGGACCAAGCGGACCAAATACAGAAATTTTCTATGATCGAGGCGAGTTTTACGGTAATGATCCGACAGATCCTGAATTATATCCGGGCGGAGAAAATGAACGGTACTTAGAAGTTTGGAATCTTGTATTCTCAGAGTTCAATCATAATTCAGATGGAACATACACGCCTCTGCCGAAGAAAAACATTGATACAGGCATGGGACTTGAAAGAATGGTATCTGTTATTCAAGACGTCCCAACGAACTTTGATACAGATTTGTTTATGCCGATAATTGAATCGACTGAAACCATTTCAGGCGAGAAATACCGTGTGGATATTGAAAAAGATGAAGCATTTAAAGTTGTAGCTGATCATATTCGTACAGTAACATTTGCAGTCGGAGATGGAGCTTTGCCGTCAAATGAAGGACGAGGATACGTTCTTCGCCGTCTTCTTCGCCGTGCGGTAAGGTATGCAAAAAAACTGAATATCAATCGTCCGTTTATGTATGAACTTGTACCTGTAGTTGGCGAAATCATGGTTGACTTTTACCCGGAAGTAAAATCAAAAACGGAATTTATCCAAAAAGTGATTAAAAATGAAGAAGAACGCTTCCACGAAACATTGAATGATGGTTTATCCATTTTAGCTGAAGTTGTAAAAACGCAAAAAGCGCAAGGAAGCCGTGTGATACCAGGTGCCGATGTATTCCGTCTTTATGATACATATGGATTCCCGGTTGAATTAACGGAGGAATATGCAGAAGAAGAGCAAATGGAAATTGATCATGAAGGTTTCAAACGTGAAATGGAAGGACAGCGGGAACGTGCACGTTCAGCAAGACAGGATGTTGACTCAATGCAGGTTCAAGGCGGGGTGCTAGGTGAAATTAAAGCAGAAAGCACATTCGTCGGGTACAGTCAGCTAGAAACGAAAGCAACAGTAGCCGTACTCCTTAAAAACGGTGAACTTGCAGATGAAGCAACTGCTGGAGATGAAGTTCAGCTTATTTTAAATGAAACGCCTTTCTATGCTGAAAGCGGCGGACAAATTGCTGATGAAGGAATTATTGAAAATGATCGTGTGAAGCTGCAAGTAAAGCATGTTCAAAAAGCACCTAATGGACAAAACCTTCATACTGCAGCTGTTATAAGAGGCACTCTTAAAACAAATGATGAGGTAACAGCTGCTGTAAATGAAACTACAAGAAGTGCTGTTATTAAGAATCATACGGCAACACACTTGCTGCATCAGGCTTTAAAAGATGTTCTTGGCGGTCATGTCAATCAGGCAGGCTCTCTAGTGACAGCTGAGAGACTTCGTTTCGACTTTTCACATTTTGGCCAAGTACAGCCAGTGGAACTTGAACAAATTGAACAAATCGTAAATGAACAAATCTGGAAAAGCATTGCTGTAAATATTGAATTAAAACCTATTGCAGAAGCGAAGAAAATGGGAGCAATGGCGTTATTTGGAGAAAAATACGGGGATATCGTCAGAGTTGTTCAAGTTGGAGATTACAGCCTTGAATTGTGCGGAGGCTGCCATGTCGATAACACCTCTTCAATTGGATTGTTTAAAATAGTCGCAGAAACTGGTATTGGTGCAGGAACGAGAAGGATTGAAGCAGTAACAGGTAAAGGTGCTTATCAGCTGATTACAGGCCAGCTGTCCATTCTTTCAGAAGCAGCAGCTAAATTAAAAACCAATTCAAAAGACACAATAGGCCGAATTGATGCTCTTCTAGGAGAAGTGCGCACTCTCCAAAGAGAAAATGAATCATTAACAGCAAAATTGGGCAATGTAGAAGCTGGAAGCTTAGTCAGCAATGCCGTTCAAATTGATGGTGTAACACTGCTTTCAAGCAAAGTAAACGCCAAAGACATGAACAGCCTAAGAACAATGGTCGATGAGCTGAAGCAAAAGCTGGGATCGGCAATCGTGATTCTTGGAGCTGCACATGATGGAAAAGTAAGTCTTGCAGCAGGAATTACAGGTGACTTAGTCGAAAAGGGTTATCATTCAGGCAAATTGATTAAAGAAGTCGCTTCAAGGTGCGGCGGAAGCGGCGGCGGACGTCCAGATATGGCTCAAGCCGGCGGCAAGGATCCTGAAAAGCTTGAGGATGCTTTAAAGTATGCAGAGGAATGGGTAAAAACCATTTAATTTTTCATACGATTCAATCTGCTTTCAAGTGAAATTTGCATAAAGATTTCGCTTAAAAGGGAAATCCGTTTTATAATTTCAATTGTTAGTGTAGAATGTAGGTAAGAATGGACAAGCAGATTCCTACAGGTGAATCTGGGAAAGAGGTGCAAATCGTGAGTTCCTTTGATAAAACGATGAAGTTTAACTTTTCTGAGGATGCAGTTGAGACGAATGTGAATGAAGTATTGTTCACGGTATACGATGCTCTGCAAGAAAAAGGCTATAATCCGATTAACCAAATCGTTGGGTACCTGCTCTCTGGTGATCCTGCATACATCCCCCGTCATCGCGATGCAAGAAATTTAATTCGCAAGCTGGAGCGGGATGAACTAATTGAGGAATTAGTTAAATCGTACTTACACCATCATAGAGAGGAATAATATGCGAATTATTGGGCTTGATTTTGGCTCCAAAACACTTGGAGTCGCTGTCAGCGATGAATTTGGCTGGACAGCACAAGGATTAGAAACGATTAAAATTGATGAAGCCGGCGGAAACTATGGTTTAGAACGACTGAAACAAATCATAGAGGAGCATGGTGCAGATAAAATTGTGCTCGGATTTCCGAAAAACATGAATGGAACTGTCGGACCAAGAGGAGAAGCAAGCCAATTATTTGCAGCAAGGCTTGAAGAAAAATTTGGCCTGCCTGTCATTCTATGGGATGAACGATTATCCACGATGGCTGCTGAACGAGTATTAATATCAGCAGATGTCAGCAGAAAGAAAAGAAAAAAAGTAATTGATAAAATGGCTGCAGTGATGATTTTACAGGGATACTTGGATAGTCTGAATTAAACTGTCAGCAAACTATAGATGAGGTGACTGCAATGGAACACGGAGAAAAACAAATTACAGTAGTAGACGAAAATGGAAATGAACAGCTTTGCGAAATTCTTTTTACATTTGCATCAGAAGAATTCGGCAAATCTTATGTCCTATACTATCCGCTTGGCGAGCAGGATGATGAAGAAGATATCGAAATTCATGCATCAAGCTTTGAACCTGCAGAAGACGGAATAGACGGGGAACTTGCTCCGATTGAAACAGAAGAAGAGTGGGATCTTGTTGAAGAAATGCTGAATACATTCCTTGATAATGAGGAGCAAGAGGAAGAAAAATAAAAAAATCCGTCGAAAGACGGTTTTTTTATTTGGTTTTTTTTATAAAGTAGAATTTTGCAGATTTTATGGAAGCCATTAGGGAAAAAATAAAACAGAAAAATTTTTCTGCCTTACTGCTCAAAAGAAGAAAACGAACAAGATAGTTCCATGGTAGGATTGTCATTGCCGCAACCATCTTAACTTGAAAAAGGTGAAAAACGTACTTTCATTCAAAAATATGCTGGATTTTGGCGAAAAAACAGTGATTATGTAGTATAATCATTTTGATGAAAGGGGGACTGCACAAATAATGTCTGAAGCTGATTCGAACAAACATACATTTCAACATAAACTCCTTGAAAAACAGCAGGAAGCGAAAGTCATCCGAAAGATTGTCCTTGTGATTTTTGCTGGTTTCGTCATTTTGATGACAGGATTAATCGGAGGCGGTTATCTATATATTAAGTCTGCTCTGCAGCCAGTGGATGAAAAGGATAAGAATGCAGTTGATGTCAACATCCCGATAGGGTCTTCAGTTTCAACGATTGCAAGCATTCTGGAAGAGAAAAATATTATTAAAGATGAACGAGTATTTAAATACTATATTAAGTTTAAAAATGAATCCGGATTTCAAGCAGGAGAATATAAGCTAAATCCCTCTATGGAAATCAAAGATATTGTTGCGAGCCTTAAATCAGGGAAAGTGATTACGGATGTCGTCTTTCGAATTCCTGTGCCAGAAGGCATACAAGTAACGGAAATCGCGAAAGGCATTGCAAAGAATACAGGGTATACCGAAAAAGAAATACTGGATCGAATGAACAATAAAGATTTTATCAGTGCCATGCAAAAGAAATATCCTGAAACCATTACGAAGGATATATATGGACAGCATATTAAGTATCCGCTTGAGGGTTATTTTTACCCGGCTACGTATCCTTTTTATGAGGAAAAGCCATCTCTTGATTTTATCTTGGAAGAGATGATTAAAAAGACAAATACGGCTGTCAAACCGTATATTCCCCAGCTGGAAGAAAGAAAAATGACGGTTCATCAATTCCTTACGATGGCATCGCTGATTGAAGAGGAAGCAACACAATCAATCGATCGAGACAAAATTTCCAGTGTGTTTTACAATCGGATCGATGAGAAAATGCCTCTTCAAACAGACCCGACGGTACTTTATGCTCTTGGGGAACACAAAGACCGCGTTTTCTATAAAGATCTTGAAATTGACTCGCCATATAATACGTATAAAGTTCAAGGTCTTCCTCCTGGTCCCATCGCAAATGCAGGCAATCAGTCAATGAAAGCTGCAGTAGAGCCAGAAGAAACGGATTATCTCTACTTCCTTGCTACAAAAAAGGGAGAAGTGATTTTCACTAAAACGCTTAAAGAGCACAATAAGGCGAAAGCAGAGCATATATCAAATAAGTAGGGTTTATTTCTTTAGTGTGTTAATTTCTTTATTCATAGGAAAGATTCAGACCATTTTATTAGGTGAAGAACAGATAAGGGAACGTGAAAATATTCGCATTCCCTTATCTGTTGTGGTAAAATATATCGAGTTGTGAAGACAAAGATAATAAAATGACAAATAATGACAAGAGTTCTCTACAAGGACTCTTATTTTCATGACTTAATTCACACTTTAACGGTGTTTATACTATAAACGCACCATCGTTTGAAGGAGAAGACTATGGAAAACGATACGATTTTAACATATATAGAAAGTCTTCTTCCCGATCAGGACGAAGCGGTCAAGAAAATGGAACAATATGCACTTGACCATGCCGTTCCCATTATGGAAAAGACCGGGATAGAAGTGCTCATCAGTCTTTTGGTGCTGAAACAGCCAAGAAGGATCTTAGAAATAGGCACTGCAATTGGTTATTCCTCCATTCGTATGTGCAAAGCACTTCCTGAAACGGAAATCGTGACAGTTGAGAGAAATGCAGAGCGCTATAAACAGGCACATCTAAATATTGAAGCGAATGCATTGGCAAATCGAATCACTGTTTTGCATGGTGATGCCTTAGAGCTAAAAGAACCTATCGAGGAAAAAGGACCATATGATGTCATTTTCATTGATGCTGCAAAGGGGCAGTATATGCGTTTCTTTGAAATGTACGAACCAATGCTTTCAAAAAATGGATGCATCATCACTGACAATGTTTTATTTAAAGGGCTAGTGGCATCTGAAGAAGAGGATATGTCCTTTCATCGCAGAAGGCGTGCTCTTTTGAGAAAGATACGAACATACAATGAATGGCTAATGTCAAACGAAGCATACCACACGGCCATTTTTCCAGTCGGTGACGGAATGGCAGTTAGTATAAAACGAGGTGAAAAAGATGAATAAACCAGAATTAATTGTAACACCAGTTAAAATTGAGGATATTCTTCCGCTTGCTGAAGCGGGAGCTAATGCTTTCGTCATTGGAGAGCAGCACTACGGCCTGCGCCTTGCAGGTGAATTTAATCGTGAGCAAATGAAAGAAGCTACAGAACTTGCCCATTCGAAAAATGTAAAAGTTTATGCTGCAATGAATGCTATTTTTCATAATGAGAAGGTCGAAGAATTAACAGATTATCTTAGATTCTTAGATCAAATTGGAGTAGATGCCGTCGTATTTGGAGATCCGGCTGTCTTAATGGCTGCAAGAGAAGCAGCTCCGGACATGTTGCTCCATTGGAATACGGAAACAACAGCAACGAACTGGCATACGTGCAATTATTGGGGAAGAAAAGGCGCTAAACGTGCTGTCCTTGCAAGAGAATTAAGCATGGATTCAATCATTGAAACGAAAGAACATGCTGAAGTTGAAATTGAAGTTCAGGTTCATGGAATGACTTGTATGTTCCAATCTAAGCGTTCCCTGATCGGAAACTATTATGAGTACCAAGGCAAAGCAATGAAGATTGAGAGCATTCAAGAAGAAAAAACGATGTTCCTGCATGATAAAGAGCGCAGCAATAAATATCCGATCTATGAGGATGAAAATGGCACACACATAATGAGCCCAAATGATATGTGCATCATTGACGAATTGTCAGACATGATTGATGCAGGAATTGATTCATTTAAAATTGACGGCGTGCTCCAAACATCTGAATATATCATTGAAGTAACAAAAAAATATCGTCAGGCCATTGATTTATGTACAGATAACCGTGATCAGTATGAAGAAATAAAAGATCAGTTACTTTCAGATATAGAGGACATTCAACCGGAAAACCGTCCATTAGATACAGGATTCTTCTTTAAAGAAACAGTGTATTAATCTTTTAATAAAATAGGAGGGAAAAACAATGGTGGCTGTTAAAGATAACATCTCACAAATCATAGACGGCAAACGTGTTATTATTAAAAAACCTGAATTGCTTGCACCAGCCGGTAATTTAGAAAAACTGAAAATTGCCGTCCATTATGGCGCAGACGCTGTTTTTATCGGAGGAAAAGAATTTGGTCTGCGTTCAAATGCAGATAACTTTTCACAAGAGGAAATGGCTGAAGGTGTTCAATTCGCAAATAAATATGGAGCAAGAATTTATGTGACAACAAATATTTTTGCCCACAATGAAAATATGGACGGTCTTGAAGAGTATTTGATGGGTCTTCAAGATGCAGGAGTTGCGGGAATCATCGTAGCGGATCCATTAATCATTGAAACTTGCAGAAAAGTAGCTCCAAAGCTTGAGGTTCATTTAAGCACACAGCAATCACTTTCAAACTGGAAAGCTGTTCAGTTCTGGAAAGAGGAAGGCCTTGAACGTGTTGTTCTGGCCCGTGAAACGAGTGCAGAAGAAATAAAAGAAATGAAAGAAAAAGTTGATATTGAAATTGAAACATTCATACATGGTGCAATGTGCATTGCATATTCAGGACGCTGTGTACTTAGCAATCACATGACAGCACGTGATTCTAACCGCGGCGGATGCTGTCAATCGTGCCGCTGGGACTACGATCTATACAAGCTGGCTGACAATGAGGAAAAGGCGTTGTTCAGTGAGGACGATGCAGCATTTGCAATGAGCCCAAAAGATTTAAACTTAATTCAATCCATTCCAAAAATGATCGAAATGGGAATTGACAGCCTTAAAATTGAAGGACGCATGAAATCAATTCACTACGTTGCAACAGTTGTCAGTGTGTACCGAAAAGTAATCGATGCTTATTGTGCAGATCCTGAGAATTTCGTGATTCAAAAAGAATGGCTTGATGAGCTTGACAAGTGTGCAAATCGTGACACGGCACCTGCATTTTTTGAAGGGGTACCAGGTACTGATGAGCAAATGTTTGGCATTCACGGCAAGAAAACAACATATGATTTCGTAGGATTGGTTCTGGACTATAATGAAGAAACCGGCATGGTTACATTGCAGCAGCGCAACCACTTCAAGCCAGGCGATGAAGTTGAATTCTTCGGACCGGAGATCAAGAATTTCAAACAAACGATTGATACAATTTGGAACGAAGAAGGCAATGAACTTGATGCTGCCCGTCACCCTCTGCAAATCGTTACGTTTAAAGCGGATCAAAAAGTCTTCCCAAATAACATGATGCGGAAGGGGAAGTGACATGATGGGGAAAAAGCCCATTGTCATCGGAGTTGCAGGCGGGTCCGGCTCCGGTAAAACAAGTGTTACCAAATCAATTTATGAGCATTTTAAAGGACACTCCATTTTAATGCTTGAACAGGATTTTTATTATAAAGATCAAAGTCATCTTCCATATGAAGAAAGATTAAACACAAATTATGATCATCCGCTTGCATTTGATAATACGCTATTAATTGAACATATTAAAAAGCTTCTGAATTATGAGGCTATCGACAAACCTGTGTACGATTATAAACTTCATACACGTTCTAATGATGTCCTTTTGGTTGAACCTAAAGACGTCATCATCCTTGAAGGGATTTTAGTTTTAGAGGATGAGAGGCTTCGCAACTTAATGGACATGAAACTTTTCGTCGACACAGATGCTGATATCCGCATCATCAGACGGATGCTTCGCGATATTAAAGAACGCGGAAGAACAATTGATTCAGTAATTGAACAGTATGTATCGGTTGTAAGACCAATGCATAATCAATTCATTGAGCCCACCAAGCGTTATGCCGATATCATTATTCCAGAAGGCGGTCAAAATCATGTGGCGATTGACCTTATGGTTACAAAAATTCAAACAATTCTTGAACTAAATGCAATTTTGTAATAACATAGCATAGATAAAGAGTACTGTGACCATATTATGTATAGGCTGTAAAAGTTTCTCAAGATTCTTTGATGACTAAAGAATAGTTCTTTATTACCAATATATTGAGCTAAACGCTCTCCTGAGGTAAAGCAAGCCAGAGGCTTGCTTTTAAGCTAACTAAAGATTATTCTTCAATTCGATAAATCACAAGATCACCTGAAAAGTTTAGCATATACAAATTTGTTAGGAGAGGGCTACATGAAGCCCTCTCACCATCACAGTGCAGTTTTTTTACATACCAAATACATTTGGGGACAGTAATACTAGAAGGAGTGAGATCATGGCACAAGAAAAAGTATTTCCTATGACGACTGAAGGTAAAGAAAAGCTAGAACAGGAATTGGAATATTTAAAATCCGTGAAACGTAAAGAGGTAGTTGAAAGAATTAAGATTGCCCGCAGCTTTGGGGATTTGTCTGAGAACTCTGAGTATGATTCAGCTAAAGAAGAGCAGGCATTTGTTGAAGGACGTATTACAACGCTTGAGAACATGATTCGCAATGCGAAAATCATTGTAGAAGATGCAGACACTAACGTTGTCACTCTTGGGAAAACAATCTCTTTTATTGAACTTCCTAATGGGGACGAAGAAACATATACAGTCGTAGGCAGTGCAGAGGCTGATCCATTTGAAGGGAAGATCTCGAATGATTCACCTATCGCCAAAAGCCTGATGGGCCGTCAGGTTGGAGAAGAAGTAAATGTTCAGACTCCAGGCGGAGAAATGCGCGTAAAAATTACAAACGTTAAATAAATATAGGTTTAATAAAAAAACACCTCGTCGACACTAGTCACAGACGAGGTGTTTTTCTATGAAAATTAAAAAGAGAATGAGATTGATTGCAATTGGAATATCACTATCCATGCTGCTGCTTATCTTAAGACTTGCGGATATTCAGCTGATCCATACAGAATCCTTTTCAGACAGGAAAATCAATTTGATTGAGGAAAGTGTCAGCCAGCGTACACAAGAAGTTATGATTGATGATGGCAGAGGACGGTTTGTGGACAGAAATAAGAATGCGCTTGTTCAAAACCAAGAGGCAAAGCTTGTCCTGTTTCCATTTCTTAATAAAGTCGAATGGCCAGTCACAAAGTTATCTGGAATTTTAAATGTTTCAAGCATGAAAATCCAAAACTTGCTGAAAACCGCTGATAAACCGCTTTTGCTTGGAGCTGATCAAGGGTTCAAGCTGACAGACTCAATGATGAATCAAATTAATAAGCTTGAGATACCAGGCGTATTTGCAATCTATCAGCAAACGAAAATCAGCCATCAAACAGCAGGTCATATCATCGGGATCACTGGTGAAAATGCAGAGCTCCTGCGCGCTCAATATCCTGAAAAGAAAAATTTATCGTCAAAAACGCAGCTGGGCATAACCGGCCTGCAAAAAGCGTTTGATGAATTTTTGCTGCCTGATGCGGAAACGAAGCTGCTCTATCATGTAGATGGAGACGGTAATCCTTTATTCGGGATTAATGTAAAATACATTGCAGACGCAAATCCATTTTATCCAGTGAGCATTAAAACGACGATTGACAGCGCTCTGCAGGATAAGATGGATGAGATTATGAACCGTTATAACGTGAAAAAAGGAGGACTTGTCCTGCTGGATGTTGAAACAAGTGAGGTGCTTGCTATGGTAAGCAAGCCCAATTTGAATCGATCTGATCCTGATACGTATTCAAACCAGATGCTAACAGCAATAGCACCTGGATCTGTTTTTAAAACAGTTATCGCTGCAGCTGGCATTGAATCTGGTGTAGGTTCTGACAAAAAGTATGACTGCAGCCTGAACATGTATGGAGAAAATAACGGTGAACAGGACGAAGGTATTTTGAATGTTGAGCGAAGTTTTGCGAAGAGCTGCAATTATGCGTTTACATCAATGGCAAATGAATTAATGAAAGAAGATCGGAACGTCGTTGAAACGTTTGCTTGGAAATTGGGACTGACTGAAAAGGCTGGCTGGAGCGGGCCTGTTTATCATTATGATAAATTTATGCAGTTCCCTGAAGAAAAAAATCCGAGCATTTGGGGAGAAAAAACGGATAAGGGATCTGTCCGAGCGATTGCCCAAACAGCAATCGGCCAAAAGAATGTAAGAGTCACCCCGCTTTCAGTTGCCAACATGATGGCTGCTATCGCACGAGGGGGACAAAAAAAGCAGGTGAAAATCGTAGATAGTATATTGTATAAAAACGGTACGACCATGTTTAAATTTCCTGAAAATGAACAAGCGGGCGATTCCATTTCTCCATACACAGCATCAAAGCTCCAGCATTTGCTGCGTCTTGTTGTTACAGACGGGGAAGGAACAGGAAGAAGGTTTCAAACCTTGCCAATTGAGGTATCAGGTAAATCAGGGACTGCAGAAACGGGGAAAGGAACAGTACATAAATGGTTTGCGGGCTATTTTCCTTCCAAGAATCCCAAATATGCGCTGGCAGTGGTTGAAATGGATACGACGAGCCCGCAATCTGTGGCAAACAGTATTTTTTATGATGCGGCAAATGAACTTGCCCAGCTAGAAAATGCTTCTACTAGATAGAAATGCATTCTAATGTTAGAATAAGACAGAATGTTAGAGGGATAAAGGAGTGTAATTCACTTGAGCAAAATAAGTAAAGGATCACGTTTTGAAAATCGTGATAAGCGCCGAAAAGCAAATGTTGTCCTAAACACATTAATTGGCATTGTAGTTCTCTTAATCATTGTGATTGGTTCATCACTGATGTTAGGCGGAAATGACAGCGAACAAGCTTCAAAAGATACGAATGAAGAAACGGGTTCTAACCAAATCGAAAATAAAGAAGAAAAAGATAAAGAACAATCATCGAGTAAAGAAGATACCGAATCAGAGCAAGACAGCAGCAATGAAACAGATGCTTCTACAGAAGATGATGAAAATTCAGAAGAACCCACTGAGGAAGAAGAACAAGGGGAAGAAGTTGTTACTGAAGGAGATCCAAACTCAAACGTTGAAGAAATCGTAGAAAATCCAAGCTGGGAGCCGGTCGGTACCTCACAGGCTGAGCCGCATGTTGCCCGGTACGATAAGAGTTCACAAGACTGGGCTGAGATGACAAAAGCAATGAGCTATGCAACAGGCTTAAGCGAATCGGATATGACCATCTGGTTTTTAGGAAACAATGGCAGCCCGAATGATGCAGTAGGAACAATTTCTTCGAAAGATAAATCTCAAAATTACCGAGTTCAAATTACATGGGTAGAAAACGAAGGCTGGAAACCGGTTAAAGTTGAAAAACTAAAGGAAACAGAAACTAGATAATGCTAAAAGGTGAGACTCGATTTTTCGTGTCTCACCTTTTTAATATGTTTGCAGAATCCGTTAGACTGATAAAATTTTGATAGATAAAACTTCAATAGTCCTTCGCTGAGGATCCGCTAATTTCTATTTAGCCTTAAAATGAACGGCAGCACTATAGAATCTTCTGCCTTCCTCCGTAACATGCATCTGATGTGAAACAGAATGAAGTTCAAGTAAAATAGCCTTATTTACTTCAATTTGTTCATTGATCTTTTTTTCAAGCTCTTTTATGGTTTCTGCTTCAAAAAATTCTACTTTATCCTTGATGAAGTCTAATTTAAACATACTTTTCAAACCTCCATTCTAATGCGTTTTCATTTTACCAGAAAACTAAAGAAATCACTATGGCTGGAAACTCTTTTCATTGCCAAATTTAAGATGGTTATGGTAAATTAAGAACAGTTATTTTTTTAATTCATACTATACAGATAGGGATTGTAAAATTTAAAACATCATATAATGGAGTGTGGCATAAATGGGCAGAGAATTTGTAGAATTATTTGATGATTGGGCTCATTCGTATGATTCAACTGTTGGTGGACATGATGAAGAATATAAAGCGGTTTTTGCAAACTATGAACAAATACTTGATGCTGTTTCAGAGCTCTCTGGAGATACTGTTTTAGAATTCGGAGTCGGCACTGGCAATTTAACGAAAGTACTTTTAAATAAAGAAAAGAAAGTGTATGGAATAGAACCTTCTAAAACAATGCGCGATAAAGCTGCAGAAAAACTCGGAAAAAAAGCACAGATCAATGATGGTGATTTTCTGACATTTCCTGTTCCTGGTGAAAAGATAGATACAATTGTCAGCACGTATGCCTTTCATCACTTAACAGATGCAGAAAAAGAGAAAGCTGTCGCAATATATGGCAGCATCCTTGGCAAAGGTGGTAAAATAGTTTTTGCTGACACTGTTTTTGCTGATCAGGAAGCGTATGATGCTATGATCGAAAAGTCGAAGAAGCATCAATTCTTAAACTTGGCAAATGATCTTGAAACAGAATACTACACAACACATTCAATCATGCGCCGTATTTTTGAAAGCAACTCTTTTGAAATTACCTTTACACAAATGAATGAATTTGTTTGGTTAATGGAAGCAGTGAAACAATAATCGCCTTTTGAAAGGATTTGAATGATATGAAAGCAGCAATAATCGGAGCTATGGAAGAGGAAGTATCTATATTAAGAGACCAGCTTGAAAATCCTTCTGCTGAAACAATTGCAGGCAGTGAATTTACAACAGGAACTTACAATGGAATGGAAGTCATCTTATTAAAATCAGGAATCGGTAAAGTAAATGCTGCAGTGAGCACGACCATTTTACTTGATCGTTTTAAACCTGATTACGTTATTAATACTGGCTCAGCAGGCGGTTTTCACCAATCTCTGAATGTCGGTGATGTTGTTATTTCAACAGAAGTAAGACATCATGATGTTGATGTAACAGCGTTTAATTATGAATATGGGCAGGTTCCAGGCATGCCAGCAGCTTTTTTGCCAGATGAAAGACTTGTTGACATAGCTGTAAAACAGGCTGGAGAACAAACAGGTATTCAAGTTGTAAAGGGTCTGATTGCAACGGGAGATTCATTCATGAATGATCCGGAGAGAGTTGCGTATATCCGCACAAAGTTTGAAGATCTCTATGCAGTGGAAATGGAAGCGGCTGCTATCGCTCAAGTTTCTCATCAATTTGGTGTGCCATTTGTGATTATCCGTTCATTATCTGATATTGCCGGAAAAGAATCCGATATTTCATTTGAACAGTACTTAGGTACAGCTGCAAAAAATTCTGCAAATCTCGTTCTGAGCATTGTAAAAGCTTTAAAAAGTTAATAGATGTGGGATCGTGTCTTTCTGATCCCTCCTTTTATTCGTAGGAGTGAAAAAGATGAAAGTTGTAAAGGGCATTGAAGAACTAATCGGGCATACTCCTTTAATGGAAATAACCCGATTTGAGCTGCCAGAAGGAGTGCGCCTTTTTGCGAAACTTGAATTTTTAAATCCTGGCGGAAGCATTAAAGACCGCCTTGGAGTTGAATTAATAGATGATGCTCTAAAAACAGGCAAGGTAAAAGAAGGCGGAACAATTATTGAACCCACAGCAGGAAATACGGGCATAGGCCTTGCACTTGCTGCTATACATCGAACGCTCAATGTTGTTGTGTGTGTGCCTGAAAAATTCAGCATGGAAAAGCAGGATATTATGAGGGCTTTAGGCGCGAAGGTAATTAATACGCCCACTAGCGAAGGTATTAAAGGAGCCATCAAGAAAGCGCAAGAGCTTCTAGAGGAGATTCCAGATTCTTATTGTCCGCAGCAATTTGCAAATCCTGCAAACCCCCTTACGTATTATAAAACACTCGGTCCTGAGCTTTGGGAACAGCTCCAAGGCCATATCGATGTTTTTGTTGCTGGAGCGGGTACAGGCGGAACATTTATGGGTACGGCCCAATTTTTAAAAGAAAAAAACAATGGAGTTAAGACAGTGATTGTTGAGCCAGAAGGATCGATCCTAAATGGCGGTGAGTCAGGTCCGCATAAAACAGAAGGAATTGGCATGGAATTTTTGCCTGATTATATGGACGAGACTTATTTTGACAGTATTCATACTGTCCTTGATATGGATGCTTTTAATCGAGTGAAAGAATTGGCGGTAAAAGAGGGGCTGCTTGTTGGAAGTTCATCAGGTGCAGCTCTTCATGCTGCATTAAAAGAAGCAGAGAAGGCTAAATCCGGTACGAATATCGTAACCATATTTGCTGACAGCAGTGAACGCTATTTAAGCAAAAAAATATATGAAGGAGGAATTTAATATGAAACGCAAAACAAAGATGATTCATGGCGGTATAGTTGGAGATCCTCATACAGGTGCAGTCTCTACACCAATCTATCAAGTCAGCACATATAAGCAGGACGGTGTTGGAAATCATAAAGGATTTGAATACTCCCGGACAGGAAATCCAACACGTCATGCATTAGAAGAGCTGATCAA
Source organism: Bacillus sp. PAMC26568 (assembly GCF_014235785.1). GTDB lineage: Bacteria > Bacillota > Bacilli > Bacillales > Bacillaceae > Bacillus_P. The sequence goes on from NZ_CP060137.1 coordinate 1,299,893, forward strand.
AGATCTTGAAGAAGGACACGCAGGCTTTGCATTTGGGTCTGGAATGGCTGCCATTTCAGGAGTGATGATGCTGTTTAACAGCGGAGATCATGTCATTTTGACAGACGATGTTTACGGCGGAACATATCGAGTCATGACAAAGGTATTAAATCGTCTTGGCATTGATTCAACATTTGTTGACACAAGCAATCTTTCAAACATAGAAGGGGCACTTAAAGAAAATACGAGAGCGCTTTTCATTGAGACACCTACAAATCCATTATTGAAAATTACAGACGTTGAAGCAGCTGCAGCTTTTGCTAAAAAACATGGACTTCTTACGGTCGTAGATAATACGTTCAGCACGCCTTATTGGCAAAACCCTTTAACAAAAGGAGCAGATATTGTTGTTCATAGTGCAACAAAATACATTGGCGGCCACAGTGATGTTGTCGGGGGCCTTGTCGTCGTGAACTCCGCGGAACTGGCTGAGCAGCTTCACTTTGTCCAAAACTCAACAGGCGGTGTTCTTGGGCCTCAGGATTCATGGCTGCTTATCCGCGGCATTAAGACACTTGCTCTCCGCATGGAAGCTCACGAAAAAAATACCAGAGCCATTGTTGAGTTCCTTACCCAGCATCCAGCCGTAAGCAAAGTGTTTTATCCTGGGCTTGCTGATCATCCAAATCATGAGATTGCGAAGAAACAAGCAGGAGGATTCGGCGGTATGGTATCCTTTGATGTCGGCAGCGAGCAGAAAGCAGATGAAATTCTGTCAAAAGTAAAATACTTTACACTTGCCGAAAGCTTAGGAGCTGTAGAAAGCTTAATCTCTGTCCCTGCGAAAATGACGCATGCATCTATTCCCTCAGAACGCCGTCAGGAGCTCGGCATTACAGATGGATTAGTAAGAATTTCTGTTGGGATTGAAGATGTAGAGGATCTGATTGAAGACTTAAAACAAGCTTTAAACTAATACCTTAATTGGTGGAAATTACTTGCATAAAACCTGGCGGGAATATGTTATCGTTATTAATAAGACATATTCTTTGCAGGTGATGTTTAAGATGAATAGAAAACAAGTAAAACAGCTTATGACCGATTATAAGAGATTCGCATTTGCGCTGCTCGCAGTCAGTGTCTTTTTATATATCGGCATGTTGATTCCGGCACAAGGACAGGATCCAAATGCAATGAAAGAGTACGTTATGATGGGAACAACTTCTGTCTTTCTGCTTGCATCCTTTCTTTGTTTTAAAAGATCCATCACATATAAAAAACGCTTGGAAGAAGAAGAAGCGTAAAATAGAAAGAACCCATTCTTGTGAATGGGTTCTTTCATTTAATTAATCTCTTTTTTAAGTTCCAGAGATTGATCTGAGTTTTTTTGATTCGGCTAATTGGGATTCAGCACTTTGCTCTCAAGAATAGATAAATAAATAAGTTCAGCACCCTTTGGCGTCATGTGGTTTCCGGAAGGGTCAATAATTCCTGACTTTAAAAGAGCCTCATCCGAATCTCCTCCGGCGACCTGCACCATTTTCGTCCAATTATCAATTAACGTTACATCATTCTTAAAAGCGACCTCACGGGTTATATCGTTGTATGAATTATGCCAGTTCCTAGCACCATCTGTATGAGCATATAGCTTTTTTGGATATCTAGTATAATAGAGCCTGTCCTTACCGTTTCCTTCCACAATAGGCAAACAAGTCATAAGAACAGGGGTGCCTCCAGCTTTTTTTATTTCCTTCACATAATAAAGAAGATTCTCTTTAAAGCGTGCATGGTTCACTTTCGGTTTTCCATTTGGCAAAATGACAGCGTCGTTTGTGCCAAACATAATGAAAACCAAGTCGGGCTTAAGTTTAATAACCTCAGACTTAAATCTTTTTCTTGCATCTTCTGTTGTTTCGCCGCCAATTCCGGCATTATGGATAAAAGATTGTCGATCATTAACCGGCAATGTTGACTTTATTAAATTCACCCATTTATCTGTGTCCTGATAATTTCGAATGGTCCAGTTGGCGCCGCGTGTATTACTGTCGCCAAAAGCGACGACGGTATACCGTTCGGCACGATTTCCGCAGCTTACTAATAGAACGATCACAAGAAAGGCAGCTAGAGACAAAACTTTCTTCAAAAAATGTGCACCTCCATATTGTGAGTTGCCATACTAATTGAAACGATAATACAGCAACATTAAAATCCATTATTGTTTAAAAAAATGGAAGAATCAATAGGGTTTTCAAAAGTGTCATAATGTATGCGTTTTATTTGAAAATAAAAGTAGGATATTTCAGTACAATCTCATTTTGTACAGACACAAACATGCCTCTCCTTACATACAAATGATTTATAGGCTAAAGCCTACATTTTGTACGTGGAGGTGGCTTAATGTCAGGGGTTTTAGCAGCATTAGGGTACTTATTAAAGGAATTAGTATTTTTAGTATCATATGTAAAAAATAATGCCTTCCCACAGCCTTTATCAGCGAACGATGAAAAGAAATACCTAAGGTTAATGGCAACTGGAGACGAACACGCGCGGAATATGCTGATCGAACATAACCTGCGGCTTGTAGCGCATATCGTAAAAAAATTTGAGAATACAGGCGAGGATTCCGAAGATCTTATTTCAATCGGCACCATTGGGTTAATAAAAGCCATTGAAAGTTATTCTGAAGGAAAAGGCACGAAGCTCGCCACATATGCTGCACGATGCATCGAAAACGAAATTCTCATGCATTTGCGGGCATTAAAGAAAACAAAGAAAGATGTATCTTTGCATGATCCAATCGGACAGGATAAGGAAGGAAATGAAATAAGCTTAATTGATGTCTTAAAGTCTGAATCTGAAGATGTGATTGATACCATTCAATTGAATATGGAACTTGAAAAAGTGAAGGAATTTATTGATATCCTGGACGATCGAGAAAAAGAAGTGATTGTTGGAAGATTTGGACTGGACCTGCAAAAGGAGAAGACGCAGCGGGAAATCGCGAAAGAGCTTGGCATTTCAAGAAGCTATGTATCCAGAATAGAGAAAAGAGCTTTGATGAAAATGTTTCATGAGTTTTATCGGGCAGAAAAAGAGAAGAAAAACCAGCAGAAAAGCAAAAAATGAAAAAAACGAAGAATCTATAACGTTCTTCGTTTTTTTCATCTTTTTTTTAGGCTGTTTTTGAATTGATTGTTGTTTTTGATTATTAATTATACCCGTGGATTTCCGCGGGGAAGGTTGGGGGCATCCTCGCCTATGCCTGCGGGGTCTCCCATCCCCCTCTATTTCCCGAAGGAGTCAAGTGCCTTCAACTACAATCCACTAAAGGTTATAACCATTTTTTCTAAAAGCACAAACGTTACGAAAAGAGCCTTTTATTGATGTAATAAAGCTAACTTAAGATCTGACAGCCAAGGCATCCTGCTTATGGATGATGTCTCTATGCAGTATCCTTCTCCACATTGAGGTGCATTCTTAATATCATTTGAATTATCAATTTCATTCTCTCCTTTCAATTAGTAAATTTCATTAAAATTAGTTGCCGTTATACATTTGAAAGCATTTGTTCATCATCGCTTCATACGATTTATAAACTTGTTCTTCGTATTGCACTTGATCGATCGTCTTTTTCTTTCGTTCAACAGTTAATGTCACAAATAATAAGTGGATGGTCATACCTATCACCTCCTTCATCGAATGGTTTCATCCTTAAAATGGAAAACGCCACAGGGCATACCTGTGGCGTTGAACGTTTTATGGAAAATTGCGCATAAAAACGCCACAGGCAGATACTACTCAACCTGTGGCGATAAGGACGATAGTAAACTTAAAATCGTGCACCAGTTTGGTCGAATAGATCCATATTAAATTGAATAGCTTTTGGCTGAATGATTAACATTTGATTCGACCTCCCTTTTCATAAATTTAATTACATTGGTAATTATATCCACAAAAAATATATTTGTAAACCCTCTTTTTGAAAAAAGGGAAAATTTTTAAAATATGGACCTTTCATAGAAGAAAAAGTGACATGTTTGGCTGCAGCCTATACATACTGGATGAATGTCACATAAATTAGTATGTATCGTTTTAAAAAAAGGAGGTCTTTTAAATGCGAACAAGATCATGCTCTCCACAGTATGGGCCGCCGCCAACTCCTTACTCTTATCCTTATCCTTATCCTTATGCACCTTATTCGGGCTTTGGCTATTGGTATGCTTTTATTGTCGTTCTGCTGATTCTTCTCCTCGTTCTTGGAGGAGGCTATTACTACAATAATTATTATAAGTAGCCAAAAAAAACACCTCAAACATGAGGTGTTTCCTACATTTTTCTGATTTTAAATGATCCAATCATACAGAATGATAATACCATCATCAAGAAGATATAACTGTAAACTGGCATGATATCTTTCCATAAATAACTTAACGTCAATATACATCCGGCAGCTGTAATTGGAAGTCCATTAAAGAATCCATTGTTGTCTGAAATGTTGAATCTTGCAAGTCTGAAGGCACCGCAGCCGATATATAGGACGGTGAAAAATGCTCCTGGAGCACCTAATTCAAATAATATACCTTTATAAAGAAGTAGTGCAGGAGCTACTCCAAATGATATAATATCACTCATTGAATCCAATTGTTTGCCAAGCTCTGACTCGATATTGAACTTTCTGGCAACCATCCCGTCAAACCGATCAGCAAGAGCCGCTACAAAAATGAGCAGAAGACTGAGTTTTAAAGTATCGTTTATTGTATAAATAATTGCAAAGCCGCCGAGTCCGAGATTTACCAGCGTCAGCAGGTTAGCCGTATTCGCTTTTATTTTCTTTACCGTTGCATCTACATAGCTTAAAAAAAACATAATTGCACTTCCTTAACTTGCATAAATGACCTAAAGGCCTACTCTCATTCTATGCATCAATTTCAATGTAGTAAAGTAATTTTTTTGGAGGACAAAATTGAGAAAGAAACTATACCAGAATTTTATCGAATTGACAAACTTTTTGCCTGTTTCAAAACTAATTATGAAGTTTGCAAAATCATCATTGAGCCGTTTTATTGTTCCGTCATATGCAAAAATTTATCAAGTAAATGTGAAAGAAGCAGAAAATCCATTAAAATCTTATTCTTCATTGCATGATTTCTTTGTCCGGGGGTTAAAGGAAGGCACTAGAACGTTTGATGATAAACAAAATACCATCATTAGCCCAGTCGATGCAATGATTGAACAGTTCGGGGAAATTTCATTAAATCAAGAGATTTTCGTGAAAAATCAGTCGTATTCGATTCAAGAAATGCTAGGAGATGCTGACCTCGCTGAGAAATATTTGGATGGTTCCTTTATTGTACTCTATTTAAGCCCAAGTCATTATCATCGGATTCACAGTCCAGTCTCCGGAATCGTTTCGAAACAGTTTGAACTCGGAAGTACATCTTATCCGGTTAATAAACTGGGATTAACATATGGAAAAGCTCCATTATCTAAAAATTACCGGACAATTACAGAAGTGATGGAAAAGGACGAAAATTACGTTGCTGTAGTTAAAGTGGGCGCGATGTTTATAAATACGATTGAAATAACCCATTCTAATGAAAAGGTGCAAAAAGGAGAAGAGCTTGCGTATTTTTCATTCGGATCGACAGTTGTTCTGCTATTTGAGAAAGATAAAATTGTTTTTTCGGATCATGTAGCACTTAGGAAGGAAATAAAGGCTGGAGAAATCGTGGCATTTAAAAAGGCTGTGTTCGCATAAATGTTTCCCGCAGTTAAACTTATTCACGTTTATTTTAGAATATTAATGAACGAATACACCACTTACAAGTGAACAGATAATAAGAGCCTAAAAAGGGAACCATCACGTTTTAGAAGCTAGGAAGAAGCTTTTAAAACGTGATTTAAAGAACGGCGCTTAATTTCAACTCTTATCAATTCAATAAAATCTTCGCTTAAATTCATCTCTGTTGCTTTAAAATACGATTCAATCAATAATTCATCAGAAAGTTTACGCATCAGTTTTGCCGTATAGCCGGCTTGCACCTCCTGTATAAAATAAATAAGGTGTTCTATTTGTTAACACCATGCATATACTAATATGTTATTTTCTGCTAGTAGGTTTAATCTAACATGAATTAAAAATTAGAACAATCGTTCTCTTATCCACAGACACTGGTGGATAACTTGTTAATATCTTGTTTATAATTTCATTAGTAGAGGAATTCATATGAGTGTATAATGTGTATAATTTTATCCACAGTGTTGAAAATTTACATTTTTTGTCGAAAAATTTATTGAAAAAGTGATGCAAAAAGGTTCTCTTGTCAAGTTTCTTTTGAAAGAACGGTTAAAATCAGATATGATGTAATTTGGCAAAAAAATGTCCGATGAGGTGTTTATTAAATGTTAAAACTATTCCTGCCCGGTGAATATGTAAAAAATATATTTGAAATTTCTCCTATTGCATTGAAAGAACGCGGAGTGAAGGGAATTATTACAGATTTGGATAACACGCTTGTGGAATGGGACCGTCCAAGCGCAACTCCTAGACTGATTGAATGGTTTAAAGATGTGAAAGACCACGGAATCGCTGTAACGATTGTTTCAAATAATGTAGAAAAACGTGTGAGATCTTTTTCAGATCCGCTAAATATACCTTTTATCTATAAAGCAAGAAAGCCAATGGGCAAAGCATTCAGACGTGCAGTGAAAAATATGAATCTGAATAAAAAAGATGTGGTAGTTATTGGTGACCAGCTGTTAACCGATGTCCTAGGAGGAAACCGTAATGGTTTTCACACCATTCTTGTTGTTCCAGTAGCATCCACGGATGGATTCGTGACAAGACTTAACCGTAAAATTGAACGAAGAATTTTGGCAGCCCTCAAAAGAAAAGGGATGCTTCAGTGGGAGGATTAAAATTGGAAGAACAATATGTTTGCATCGGCTGTGGTGTTAAGATTCAAACGGAAAATCCAGAGGAATTAGGATATGCACCAGAAAGTGCCCGAGAAAAAGAAGTAATCATATGCCAGCGTTGTTTTCGCTTGAAAAATTATAATGAAATTCAGGATGTCTCGTTAACAGATGAAGATTTCTTGAAGATTTTGCATGGAATTGGGGATACCGATGCTCTTGTTGTCAAAATCGTAGACATCTTTGACTTTAATGGCAGCTGGTTAACTGGACTTCAGCGGTTTGTTGGAGGTAATCCCATTTTACTCGTTGGGAATAAAGCAGATATATTGCCGAAATCAGTGAAAAAGCAAAAATTAATCAACTGGATGAAGCGGGAAGCAAAAGAATTTGGATTGAACCCTGTGGATGTTTTTCTGATCAGTTCAGCAAGAGGGCAGGGGATTCCTGAAGTGACAGAAGCAATCGAACAATACCGGGATGGCCAGGATGTTTATGTTGTCGGCTGTACGAATGTTGGGAAATCTACTTTTATAAATCGGATTATTAAAGAGGTATCTGGAGAAAAAGATGTTATTACAACCTCTCATTTTCCCGGAACCACACTTGATTTAATTGAAATTCCGCTTGATGATGGCTCCTCATTATACGACACTCCAGGAATTATCAACCATCACCAAATGGCTCATTTTGTTGACAAGAAGGATCTGAAAATATTATCTCCTAAAAAGGAAGTTAAGCCGAAGGTATTTCAATTAAATGAAATGCAAACTTTATTTTTTGGCGGCCTTGCACGTTTAGATTATTTAAACGGGGGCAGAACTTCGCTGACTTGCTATTTGCCTGCTGATTTGACTATTCATCGGACAAAGCAGGAAAACGCAGATGATCTGTATGAAAAGCATGCTGGTGAAATGCTGACACCTCCAAGACGTGATCAATTGGACGAGTTTCCAGAAATGATTCCTCATGAATTTACAATCCGGCAAGATAAGACCGATATTGTTTTTTCAGGACTCGGATGGGTAACAGTAAACGAGGGGGATAAAAAAGTTACAGCATACGCTCCTAAAGGCGTTAATGTCACATTACGGCCTTCACTAATTTAACTGGGGGGAGACTTGTATGGATACAGTTTATGGTCTGATTGGCTGTCCTGTCGGTCATTCAATGTCACCGCTTATTCACAATGATGCTTTTGAACGGAAAAAGATGAATGCACGCTATCATGCTTTTCATGTAGAAAAAAATGAGCTGAAAGCGGCTGTTGATGGAATAAAAGCTTTAGGAATTGCAGGCTTTAATGTCACCATTCCTCATAAAGCTGCGATTATTCCGTTTTTAGACAAACTTGATAAAAGTGCTGAGCTGATCGGTGCAGTAAATACGGTAATTAATAAAGACGGCTGTCTGATAGGATATAATACAGATGGAAAAGGTTATTTGCAGTCACTCCTGCCTCTGATGAAAAAGCCTCTGCATGAGCAGAGGTATTTAATTATTGGTGCTGGCGGCGCTGCAAGAGCCATTTATTTCACGCTCGCAGCTGAAGGGTGTTCAATGATTGATCTTGCCAATCGAACAAAGGAAAAAGCAGAACAATTAATAAAGGAATGCCCGGTTAAAGGTGAAGGAAGTGTTCTGTCTTTATCCGAAGCAGAATCTGGCCTTTCAAAATATGATGTAATCATTCAAACCACTGCGATTGGCATGCATCCAAATAGCCTGCAAAAGCCAATTGAAGCAACAGGATTGAAAAAAGGCTCAATCGTAAGCGATATCGTCTATAATCCAGTGAAAACGGCTCTATTAAAGGCTGCTGAACTGGAAGGAGCACAAACATTGGATGGAGTAGGAATGTTTGTTCATCAAGCAGCTCTCGCCTTTCAAATATGGACTGGAGAAACGCCGGATACAGCCAGAATGAGTCATTTAGTTTACGAACAATTAGGAGGATTTACATGTTAACAGGTAAACAAAAACGATTTTTACGTGCAGAAGCACATCATTTAAACCCGATTTTTCAAGTAGGCAAAGGCGGGGTTAATGAGAATATGATTAAGCAAATCGCTGATGTTCTGGAAGCAAGAGAACTGATTAAGGTGAGTGTGCTTCAGAATTGTGAGGAAGATCGCGATTCAGTAGCTGAAAACCTTTCTAAAGGTGCTAAAGCTGAGCTTGTGCAGGTAATAGGAAACACAATTGTTTTATATAAAGAGTCTAAAGAAAATAAAGAAATTAAGCTGCCGAGATAAAATAGGAGGTGGGATGATGAAGAAGATTGGGATTTTTGGAGGAACATTTGATCCTCCTCATAACGGACACTTATTAATGGCAAATGAAGTGTACCATTCTCTTCATCTTGATGAAATTTGGTTTATGCCAAATCAAATACCGCCCCATAAGCAATCGAAGGATACGATGGATAGCTTCCATAGACTTCATATGCTCCAAATATGTGTAGAGAATCATCCTCAGTTTAAAGTACAAAGCATTGAATTTGAAAGAAAAGGTCCTTCATACACATATGATACGATTTTATTATTAAAGAACCAATTTCCGGACTTTCGGTTCTATTTTATTATTGGAGCAGATATGATTGAGTTTTTGCCGAAATGGCACAAAATTGAAGAACTAATTGATCTCGTTCAGTTTGTAGGAGTGCAGCGGGCAGGTTATGATGCAGATACAGAATATCCGATAATCGAAGTAAACGTGCCAATTTTCGAAGTCTCATCTACTATGCTGAGAGAACGGATGAAATTTGGTCAGACAACTGATTATTTATTGCCTGCAGAAGTGAGGGGCTATATTGAGGAGAATCATTTATATGGAACGTGAAAAAGCATTGTCACTAGTGAAGGATCAATTAACAGAACACAGGTATCAGCATACGTTGGGTGTGATGGAAACGGCTATAGAACTTGCTCAATTGTATGGTGCTGATCCGAAGAAAGCTGAAACGGCAGCCATTTTTCATGATTATGCGAAATTCCGAAGCAAAAATGAAATGAAACAGATCATTATCGAACAAAATATGAGTAAGGATTTGCTGTTTCACAGTCCTGAACTGTGGCATGCTCCAGTAGGCGCTTATCTTGTTGAAAAAGAGGCTGGTATTCATGATGCGGAAATTTTAGACGCCATCAGATACCATACATCTGGAAGAGAAAGTATGACCTTGCTGGATAAAGTCATTTATGTAGCGGATTATATAGAACCAGGGAGAATCTTTCCAGGTGCAAATGAAGTGAGAGAACTAGCAAAAAGTGATTTAAATAAGGCACTGATCGTATCTATGAAAAATACAATTTTATTTTTGCTTAATAAAAATCAAGCAATTTATCCTGAAACACTGCAATCTTATAATTACTTGATTTTTGAAGAAAAAGGAGGAACAGCGCATTGACTGGTAAAGAAACATTAGCAATCGCAGCGAAAGCGGCAGATGATAAAAGAGGCGAAGATATCGTAGCATTAAAAATGGAAGGTATCTCACTAATTGCAGATTACTTCTTAATTTGCCACGGAAATTCTGATAAACAGGTTCAGGCAATTGCAAGAGAAATGAAAGATCAGGCTGCTCTAAACGGCATTGAAATAAAACGATTAGAAGGCTTTGACGAAGCACGCTGGATTCTGATTGATATGGGTGATGTGGTTGCACACGTCTTTCATAAAGATGAACGGAATTATTACAAGCTTGAAAAACTTTGGGGAGATGCTCCTTCAGAAAAATTGGAGAGCGTTATTTCTCAATGATCTATAAAGGATTTGCCGCAATTTATGATGAATTAATGAAGGAAGCTCCTTATGAGCTCTGGACAGAATTTCTTCATGAAAGCATGGCCACTTTCGGAAATGGCGGTATAAAAGTGCTTGATTTAGGCTGCGGAACTGGTGAAATTTCAATAAGACTTAAACAAAAAGGCTATGATGTCACTGGAATTGATATTAGTGAAGAAATGCTTTCAATTGCATTTCAGAAGACTGCTGAACATGGTTTGAGCATTCCTTATTTTCAGCAGGATATGAGATCGCTTGACGAGCTGGCCCAGACATTTGACGGTATTTTCATATGCTGTGATTCCTTAAATTATCTCGAAACAGAGGAAGATGTGAGAGCTGCATTAACCGCTGCTTATAAGCAGCTTGTACCAGGCGGTATCCTCGTTTTTGATGTGCACTCATTATATAAAATAAATGAAATCTTCGCTGAAGCTACGTTTGCTGAGAATGGCGAAGATGTGAGTTATATTTGGAACAGTTTTCTTGGTGAGGAGCCAAACAGCATTGAACACGATTTGTCTTTCTTCGTAAAACGCGGAGAACTCTATGACCGCTTTGACGAATACCATGTTCAAAGAACATATCCGGTAAACCAGTATGAAGAGATGCTGACTGAAGCTGGCTTCGATATAAAAGAAATCAGCGCTGATTTTAAAAGGCAGACTCCAGAGCATGATGCTGAGAGGATCTTTTTTGTTGCTGCAAAATAAGAAATGCACAAGCGCCCGTTTAGCGCAGGCATGACAGATAAGAATCCGCAGGAAAAGTCCGGGTTTGACTTTTCCTGCGGATTTGTTCTGGCCGAGGAGTTGGGCGATTCCGCTCGCCATCAATGCGCAAAATTTTATACTTCTTATCTCTTAGTAAAAAACCATCGAAAAAAATTTTCGATGGTTTTTTTTTATATGGAAGGATTTTTAAAAGATCTGCAGAATTACTCTTTTTATCACTCATATCTTTCGAACTGCTCCTTTACTTCTCTTAAATCTTCATCGTATTTTCTATGTGTTCGCTGAAATAAATGTTCAAACATCTCTCCTATCTCAGCTTCCATTACTTTAATGCCTTCACCGGTTACTCCGCCTTTTACACATACCTTTTCCTGCAAGGCAGGAAGCGTGTATAACTCACTCTCTAATAAGTTTCCGAGTCCGATCACCATTTCGCTAGTTAACTGGATTGCCTGATTTTTTGTAATTTCCGTTTCCCGGACTGCTGCATCAATAAATCTTTGCAGAAGATAGCTGAAAAAAGCAGGACCGCAGCTGACAATATCAGACGATACTCTTGTTATAGAATCTTCAATAATAAAGGGTTTGGAAATAGCCTGAAATAATTCTTCGATTTTCTTTTTTGCTGATGGGCTGCAATTCCCGTAAGTCAATAAAGATACACCTGATAAGGCACGATTTGTAATGCTTGGAATGGCACGGGCTACTTGGCAATCAACGATGGACTGGAGCTGTTCAACATTTATGGGACTGGTTATGGAAATGATGCATTGATCTTTTCGCAAATAGGGTGATAATTTGACCAACAGGGGGTGAATGTCAAGCGGCTTAACGCATATAAAAATAAGCTCGGCTTGTCGAGCGATTTCTTCAGGCGATAAATACAGGTTTATTTTTGGATATTCTTTCTTTAAAGCAGCTGCTTTTTCAAACGTTCGATTTGTTATATGGATAGCTGAGGGCTTAAGTACATTCGATTCAATAAACGATTCAATTAATATTTTCCCCATGTTCCCTGTACCAATAAAACCTGCGTTCAATGTTTCATCCCCTCCTTTACTTTCTTTCTCCTACACTTTATGAAAAATAATGAAAAAATATGAATCCCGCGAAGGAGTTATGTATGGAAATTCTAAAAAAATATAAATATCTAGCTGGAGTACTCGGAATTGCCGCATCTCTGTTTATTTTTCAAATGTATCAAAATTCACAAACTGATGAACGGATATCAGCAATGAATGAAGAAGCAGACCCTTTATTAGCAGGGGAATCTGTTCAAGAAGATGAACCTGATGCAGCTGCAATAGAAGAAAGCAGCACCGTAATTGTTGATGTAAAGGGTGAGGTCAAATCGCCTGGTGTATATGAAATGAAAGCTGGAGAGCGATTTCACCATGTCATTGAAAGAGCGGGAGGATTGACAGAGTCTGCAGATGCCGGACAAATTAATCTGGCACAATTGCTTGAAGATGGCATGATTGTTTATCTTCCGAAACAGGGAGAAGCGGATAGTGAGATTGTTCAGCAGCCTTCCCCGGTAGGAACCACAAAAAAAGAAGGGAAAGTTAATCTTAATAAAGCCACATTAGAAGAGCTGCAGACTTTAGAAGGGATTGGACCTGCAAAAGCTGAAGCCATCCTCTCTTACAGAGAAGAATCAGGAGAATTTAAGACGATTGAAGATTTATTAAATGTATCAGGGATAGGAGATAAATCATTCGAAAAATTAAAAGACAGTATTTCTGTAAAATGAATTGACGAGCTTTTCAATGAATCGATACACTAGAAGAAGATTAAAGCAATTTCAACTAATGGGGGATAACATGAACAGAATTTCTTGGAACCAGTATTTTATGGCGCAAAGTCATTTGCTTGCACTCAGAAGCACATGTACACGCCTGGCAGTAGGAGCAACAATTGTTAGGGACAAAAGGATTATTGCAGGCGGATATAACGGTTCAATTGCTGGAGGGGTTCATTGTATTGATGAGGGATGCTATGTAATTGACGGCCATTGTGTCAGAACCATACATGCTGAAATGAATGCTTTATTGCAATGTGCAAAGTTTGGCGTTCCAACAAGCGAAGCGGAAATTTACGTCACTCATTTTCCCTGCCTGCAATGCTGCAAGGCTCTGATCCAAAGCGGGATTAAAAAAGTCTATTATGCTGCATGCTACAAAAATCATCCATACGCGATCGAATTATTTGAACAAGCAGGAGTTCACGTAGAGCAAGTCGAGCGGAATGAGGATCCTCTCGCTGCAGAGCAGAGAAAGTTCATAGGTGAACTGCTTGAAAAACTAGATGAAGTAAACGAAGCTGACCGGAACAAGCTTATAGAAAAAGCAGATAAGCTGTTTAAAAGCAACGAATAATTTAGCGATGAATCAAATAAGCTATCAAGGAAAGCTCATCTATTTTGCGGCAGCAGCCGGTTTAGCTGTTGCTGCTGCAAAATTCCCCTACCATCCAATTGTCTTCTTTTTAATCCTCATCTTTATCGCATTCTTTGTTTTTCACAAAAAAACAATTCTATTGTTAGGCTGTTTTGCCGTTTCTGGTTTTTTCTTACTCCATTTCCATGCAGCAGATAACAGCAATGCTACTCAATTTAAGGAGGGACCGATTACCTTTCAAGGCAAAGTAACTGATTTTCCTAAAATGGATGGCAATCAAATGAAAATAGGACTAAATGTTAACCAAGAAGATATATCTGCTGTGTACTATTTTGAAACAGAACAAGAAAAAATGAAGTTTAAACATTTGCAGATCAGCACTCTTTGCACGTTTAAGGGAGAGTTAAAGCGGCCTAAACATGATACGAATCCTAATGCTTTTGATTATGCGGATTATCTTAAGTACAAGCGTATACATTGGGTATTCGAAGCAGATTTAATAGAGAACTGCCGGATAGGTGAAAAAACGCTTCTAGAAAAAATAAAATCATTCAGACAAAAGGGGATTTTATTTATTTCAGATGTGTTTCCAGAGCAGTCTGAGGGTATCGTCCAAGCTCTGCTGTATGGAGAGCGGTCACAAATTTCAGATGACATTAATGATGCTTATCAAGAGATTGGCATCGTTCATTTACTGGCAATCTCCGGTTTGCAGGTGGGCATCTTAGTTGCCGGGATTTATTATATCTTGATCAGGTCAGGAATGACTCATGAAAAAGCAAGACTTCTTTTACTGTTTCTATTGCCTATTTATGGAGTAATCGCCGGTGCAGCCCCCTCAGTCCTGCGGGCAGTTGGGATGAGCATGCTTTACCTCTTAACAAAGCAAATGAAATTAAAGCTCTCGTCAATTGATGTTATTTCCATCATATTTCTAGTATTATTGTTTGCTGACCCTTATTCCTTATTTGGAGTGGGATTTCAATTATCCTTTGCTGTAAGCCTCACATTAATATTGTCAGCACAAGCATTTTCTAAAGTTCATAACCGATTTTATCAGCTGTTAGCCGTTTCGATCGCCTCCCAGCTTGCATCTCTCCCGATCATCCTGTATAGCTTTTACCAGCTATCACTGCTGAGCCTGCCGATGAATATCCTTTTTGTTCCTTTCTATTCCATTGTCGTTCTTCCGCTCTCATTAGCAGCTGTTTTCATAAGAATCATTTTTCCTTCACTCGGGTCATTGCTCGTTTCACTTGTTGACTTTCTGCTGCAGGTAAGCAATGAATTCGTTCTGTTTTTCAACAGTAAGCCTTCCTTTATGCTGATTTTTGGCAAACCCTCCTTTTTGTTTTTATTTCTTTTCACCGTCGTCTTATGCCTGATATTTATTGTGTATGAAAAATCCTATCAGTTGAGAGATGCTCAGCTTTTGATTTCTTTAATGATTGTACTGCTCCTTTTCCAGCATGAGTCTGAACTGCTTGTGCAAGAAGGTGAAGTTATTATGCTTGATGTAGGGCAAGGAGACTCCATTTACCTTTCTGCGCCGGATAATCAAGGTACATATTTAATTGATACAGGCGGACTGCTTACGTTTAATCAGGATGCTTGGAAAGAAAAAAGCAAACATTTTTCAATCGCAAAAGATATTACAATTCCCTTTTTAAAATCAAAAGGTAAAAGAACACTGGATAAATTGATATTGACTCATGGGGATGCTGACCATGCTGGAGAAGCCGTCAAGCTCCTTGAAGAAATACGTGTGAAAGAAATGATGGTGCCCTTTGGGTTTTTAAGAGGTGAATTTGAGGAGGAAATAATCGATAAAGCGAGACTAAAGGGGACAAGGATTACGGTGTTAAAAAGCGGGGATGTGGTGAATGATCCTTTTTTTAAAATGGAAATCTTATCACCAATTGAATTATCAGAAAGCAAAAATGACGATTCTCTAGTTATTTTTACAAAGGTAGGAGGATTGAAATGGCTCTTTACAGGTGATCTGGAACACGATGGGGAAAAACGGATTCTTGAAAAGTATAAAGAATTAAGGGCAGATGTATTAAAAGTAGGCCACCATGGGAGCAAAGGTTCTACTTCAGATCAATTTTTAAAGCAGCTGAAGCCGAAAATTGCGCTTATTTCAGCAGGAGAGAACAACCGGTACAATCATCCGCATGATGAAGTCATTGACTTGCTGAATAAGTATCGGGTGAAAATATTTCAAACAAATATGGATGGAGCGGTTACGTATAAATTTAAAGGGAATAGTGGAACGTTTTCGGTGCAGCCTCCATACGATAGTGTATCAGATAAATGAAAAGCCGCTTTACTAAAATGATATTGAATTAATGATTTCATGTTTTTTAAAGAGCCGCTGAAAAAAGAGACTGCATATGCAGTCTCTATGTAAGGGTTATCAAGAACCGATTAACTTAATAACAGTAGCTAAAATAAATATAGTGGCAAAAAAGCCAAATGAAGCAATAAATCCTACACCAGAGTCTACTGCATCGTTGCGTTTGCTTTGTACATTCTTCTCAAATTCATTCACAATTTACCCCTCCTATATGCCTTATAGTATAAGCCAAAAAGACAAAAAAATCTATCATTTTCCAAGCAGACATTTGACAACACTTTACACATATAGAATCTCTTCCCCACGTTAAAAATATAAGTACAGATAACGATCGCTTTTTTGCAGATGTAACCTGGGGCATGTGCGAAAGCGTTAATATAAATCAGGGAACTGGCATAGTCCGTTCCCTCTTCACTTTGTGCAAAAACAATCTTCACTTGCTAAAAGACCAAAGGACCGATACGATTAGGAAAGAATGATTGGAACTAGGTGATGAAATGATACTTAACGTTTGGAACAACATTAAAAATAAACAGCTTATGCCTGCATATTTGCTGCTTGGGAAAGAATCTTATCTCATACAGGAAACCTTGCAGCTGATTATTGACGCTGCCCTGCATAAAGAAGAAATGGATTTTAACCTGGCACAATATGATTTATCTGAAACGGCATTAGAATCAGCGATTGAAGATGCTGAAACATTGCCTTTTTTAGGTGAAAAAAGAGTCGTTATCCTTAAAAACCCTCATTTTTTAACGAGTGAAAAGAAAAAAGAAAAAATCGAACACCGCGTTGATAAGCTGGAGGAATATCTTAAAAGCCCTGCGCCATACACGATTTTGGTCATCGTGGCTCCATATGAAAAACTCGACGAACGGAAAAAAGTCACAAAAGCTGTCAAGAAAATGACTGAAGTTGTTGAGATGAACGGATTTTCGGAGCATGAAACGAAAAAGTGGATGAATGTTCTTGCGGGAGCACATGCAATCACGCTTCAAGAATCAGCAAGAGATCAGCTTTATATTCTGTCAGCGGGAAATTTAATGGCAATTTCACAAGAATTAATGAAATTAAGTACATATGCCGGGGAAAACGGAGTCATAACAGAAGAAACGGTTTCAACGCTCGTTTCAAGAACACTTGAGCAAAATATATTTGAACTGATTGAGAAGGTAATAAAAAAAGACCGGACGAGGGCCATGCAGATCTTTTATGATTTGCTGAAAGCAAATGAGGAACCCATTAAGATTTTATCTTTGCTGATCAATCAGTTCAGACTGATTCTTCAAGTAAAAGAACTGTCTGTTCTAGGATATGGACAGCAGCAAATTGCCGGGAATCTTAAAGTGCATCCTTTTAGGGTAAAGCTCGCAATGCAGCAGGCGCAGCTTTTTCAAAGCGTAGAATTGACGCAGATTATGAATCAGCTTGCAGATGCTGATTATGATATGAAGACCGGGAGAATGGACAAACAATTGGCTATTGAATTGTTTTTACTGAAATTATTTAAATAAATAAGCTGTTTTCGTAAAATTTTCATCTACTGCATCATCGTCTTAAAAAGGGCCAATAAAAAAGATCCTCTTCACGGGAAGAGGATCTTTTTTCAATTAAGCAGAAAGACCGTTTACAGATTTCGTTAAACGAGATTTGTAACGAGCTGCAGCGTTTTTGTGGATTAAACCACTTTGAGCAGCTTTATCAATTCTTTTAGAAGCTACAGCTAGTGCAGCTTTTGCATTGTCAGAATCGTTGTTTACAACTAGAGCTTCTACTCTTTTAATAGCAGTACGCATTGCTGATTTGATTGTAACATTGTGTGCATTGCGCTCAGCGTTAGTTTTTGTACGTTTGATAGCAGATTTGATGTTTGGCATTCGTTTCACCTCCTAAAAAGCATTCGAGATCTATTATACTCGTCGTTTCATTAATAATAAGAACAAGTGATATTTTATCAAACGGGCATATAGATTGCAATATAATTGTAAAGGAATTTATATCGCACCTGTACTTGTGAAGAATGAAACCAGGAAAATACGGCAAAAATAAAGAATAAGTATCATTTTGCAGCTTAGGAGGTCAAGACGATGAAAGAACCTTTAGATTTAAGCATGTATTCCGTGCGGACAGATTTAGCCATTGAAGCAAGGGATTTGGCAGCAGAATCAAAAACAAATGAACAAGAGACGAAATCATCTGATATTGAAGGTGTGATCGTAAAAGAACGTGATGAAGACGGTGTGAAAATTACTTCTTTGCAAATCACACAGCAAGGGGCAGATCTTACTGGAAAGAAGCCTGGAAATTATTTAACGCTTGAAGTTCAGGGGATTCGCCAGAAGGATACAGACCTGCAAAACAAGGTTGTCGATGTTTTCGCAAAAGAATTCAGCCGATTTATGGAAATGATGAAGATTACAAAAGATGCCAGCTGTCTAGTTGTTGGATTAGGAAACTGGAATGTAACGCCGGATTCACTTGGACCGATAGTCGTTGAAAATCTGCTAGTCACCCGTCATCTTTTTCAGCTTCAGCCTGAAAACGTACAAGAAGGCTTCAGGCCTGTCAGTGCAATTTCCCCAGGAGTTATGGGGATTACAGGCATTGAAACGAGCGATATCATTACGGGTATTATTGAAAAAACAAAACCGGATTTTGTAATTGCGATCGACGCGCTAGCTGCAAGATCCATTGAACGTGTAAATACGACGATCCAAATTTCAGATACGGGCATCCATCCTGGATCAGGAGTTGGCAATAAACGAAAAGAATTAAGCATGGAGACTTTGGGAATACCTGTTATTGCACTTGGCATTCCAACTGTAGTTGATGCTGTGTCCATTACAAGTGACACGATTGATTTTATCTTAAAGCATTTCGGAAGAGAAATGAAAGAAGGAGATCGGCCATCGAAGTCTCTTACACCAGCGGGAATGACGTTTGGAGAAAAAAGAGTGCTGTCAGATGAGGATTTGCCATCAAATGAACATAGACAGCAGTTTTTGGGGATTGTTGGAACACTTGAAGATGATGAAAAAAGAAGGCTGATTCATGAAGTGCTTTCGCCGCTTGGCCATAATTTAATGGTTACACCTAAAGAAGTGGATACCTTTATCGAAGATATGGCAAATGTCGTTGCCAATGGACTCAATGAAGCTCTTCATAGACAAGTGGACAGCAGCAATGCAAGGTCTTATACACATTAACTCTGTTCTACTTCTTCAGGCTTGCGCATATAGTTAAGCAGGCAAGCTTTGAAGGAGGAATATGATGAAGCGGACTCGCAATAATCGCGGTATAATCGTCACCTTAAATGGGACAAGCATAAAAAAAGGATTCGTTCTCAGCTTTATCGGATTCATGCTCATATTTTTACTATCGGGAGCATTGACTTCCTTAAAGCCTGAGTATCAGATTTCATCTAAATCTATCAACGACTTAACAAAAGGAATATCAGGTCAGTCATTTATTCATTTGCTCGGTTTCGAGAATCGATATTTTATTCAGGATCTGGCGGAAGAAGCGAAACCGCCAAGTATTTCTTCTATTTTTTTTAAGGCAGCAACAAGTATAAACCCGCAAGATCCGAGAAGTTTGCTTGGCAGAGAGCTTCCGGGTTTTACATTGTTTGACACGGAAATTCTTGTAGCTGGAGAAGGAACAAACTATACAACAATGCCGATTGAATCACCCCCTCCAACGGAAGTGCTTTTAGAAGAACGTGAAGCATCTATTGCAGATTTAAATGATTTGAATAAACAGCCTGAGAATTCTGTAGAACCTCCAATCGCTTCTACAGGAGACCGCAAAATTGTCTATATCTATCATACACATACAACAGAGTCCTATTTGCCTTTGCTAAAGGGAGTAACGGAACCAAACAGAGCACATCACTCTGAAGCAAATGTTACATTGGTAGGCGATAGACTTGGGAAGTCCCTTCAGGAAAAAGGAATTGGATCAAATGTTGATAAAACAAACTTTATGAAAAAATTAAATGAAAAAGGATGGAAATACTCACAGTCTTATTCAATGTCCCGTCAAACAGTTGAAACAGCCATGACCAGCAACAAAGACCTTGAGTATATTATTGATATTCACCGTGACTCTATGAGATATAATGTCACTACGACTGACATTAAAGGTGAAAAATACGCAAAAATTGCCTTTATTATTGGAGGCAAAAATCCTTCACACGATCAAAATATAAAAATGGCCACTGAGCTTCATAAGATAAGTGAAAAGAAATATCCAGGTATGAGCAGAGGTGTACTATTAAAGAATAGTGAAGGTTCAAATAGTTTATATAATCAAGATTTAAACAATAACGCCATGCTGATCGAATTTGGCGGTGTTGACAACAACCTTGAGGAGCTATACAGAACAGCTGATGCAGTAGCAGACATATTCAGTGATTATTACTGGCAGGCTGAGAAAGTCGATGCTGCCCAAGAAACTGAAAAGAAGTAATTTGTATTCACATAGATTTCGGAGAAGTCAAAGGTTGTTTTTTTAATCGCTTATAGATTTAAATGAGCTTAGTTTATAAAAGTATGAAGATTAAGGGAGTATGATGATGAAATTCACGCTGAAGTGCTTTGTTTTATGCTCGGTATTGCTGGTTGGGGTTCTTTTGGGCATGCAGCATGCCAACGAGGGGCTTGTAAAAATGAAAGGCTATCAGGATCCAGACTTGAGCAGCGCTTTTGAAGTGAAAAATGATTCATCAGGCGAGCTTGAAGCCTCCGTGTTAGGAGTAAGCCATAATTTGGAGGAAAAACAAAATAAACTTGAAGAAATGGAAGCATTCAACTTCTTCTCACAAATGGGCAAAAAACTCGCTTCTCTTGTGAGTGCTGTTATAACAGGCATGATCACTTTATTTGCTGATATAGCGGAAAGCCTGTTTCAATAAAAAATAAATTGAATATGCTAAAAAGGAAGTCATTCATGCAAACGGCTTCCTTTTTATTATTGGCTCTTTCGTAAATTCTGTTGCTTTAGAAAAAATGGATAAAAGCTTTAGTTGATTGTAGCGGAAGGCACTTGACTCCTGCGGGAGATAGAGGCTCCCATTCCTCCCCGCGGAAAGCAAGTGCCTGCAGCGGAAAAATCCACGGGTAGAATTAATAACCAAAAACAACAATCAATGCGAAAACAGCCTTATTATTTAATGGACATTTTCGGTTAATTCAGACAGCAAGTAAGGGCTCTTTCCTTTTCTTGTTGTTCAGCAGCGGCGCCTGGCTTGCTGTGTAAAAGACAATTCCCATAAAAGGCGAAAAAGCATGCCTTTGCTGTGAAATTCCTATTTCCTTCGCGAGCTGACCAAGCCGCCCCCGCTTTTCTTGTTGAATGTTATAACCCCTATTGATATAATTAAATTTAGTGCATTGGCCAGTTTAGTAGGAGTGATAGAACGATTATGAAGAATAAAGAAGATAAATTAAAAAGGCAATCCAAAATACGAAATTTCTCAATCATTGCCCATATTGACCACGGAAAATCAACGCTTGCCGATCGAATACTCGAAAAAACGTCAGCGTTAACACAAAGAGAAATGAAAAATCAGCTTCTTGACTCAATGGATCTTGAGAGAGAACGCGGAATTACAATTAAATTAAATGCTGTTCAGCTGAAATATAAAGCAAAAGATGGGGAAGAATACATCTTTCATTTGATTGATACACCGGGACATGTCGACTTTACATACGAGGTTTCCCGCAGTTTGGCTGCATGTGAGGGTGCCGTTCTTGTTGTTGATGCTGCACAAGGCATAGAGGCTCAAACACTTGCAAATGTTTATTTAGCACTTGATAATGACCTTGAAATTCTGCCTATCATCAACAAAATAGATCTGCCGAGCGCTGATCCTGAACGTGTGCGTCAAGAGATTGAAGATGTTATCGGACTTGATGCGTCAGAAGCTGTTTTAGCCTCCGCTAAAGCTGGCATCGGAATTGAAGAAATATTAGAGCAGGTTGTTGAAAAAGTTCCTGCGCCTCAAGGTGATCCTGAAGCGCCGCTAAAAGCACTTATTTTCGACTCTTTATATGATCCATATCGTGGTGTAGTCGCATATATTCGGGTTGTAGAAGGGTCAGTTAAGGTTGGTCAGAAGATCAAAATGATGGCTACAGGCAAAGAGTTTGAAGTAACAGAGGTCGGCGTTTTCACTCCTAAAGCTCTTTTGCTTGATGAATTGAATGTTGGAGATGTTGGCTTTTTAACGGCTGCCATTAAAAATGTTGGAGATACCCGGGTTGGTGACACGATAACGGATGCTAAAAACAGTGCGGCAGAGGCACTGCCTGGCTATCGTAAATTAAATCCAATGGTTTATTGCGGTTTATATCCAATCGACACCGCCAAATACAATGACCTTCGCGAGGCATTGGAAAAACTGGAGCTTAACGACTCAGCTCTGCAATTTGAGCCTGAAACATCACAAGCTTTAGGTTTCGGTTTCCGCTGCGGATTCCTTGGGTTGCTTCATATGGAGATTATTCAGGAACGGATTGAGCGTGAATTTAAAATCGATTTAATTACGACAGCTCCTAGTGTTATATACAATGTCTTCATGACAGATGGAACTGACATACGCATTGATAATCCTTCTAATCTGCCGGACCCTCAAAAAATTGACCGTATTGAAGAGCCGTATGTTAAAGCAACGATTATGGTGCCAAACGATTATGTCGGCGCTGTTATGGAGCTTTGTCAGAACAAGCGCGGCAATTTTATTGATATGCAGTATTTAGATGAAAACCGGGTAAGCATCATTTATGAACTGCCTTTATCTGAAATCGTATATGATTTCTTCGATCAATTAAAATCCAATACAAAAGGGTATGCTTCTTTTGATTATGAATTAATTGGCTATAAAGAATCCAAGCTTGTTAAAATGGATATTCTGCTGAATAATGAAAAAATTGATGCACTGTCATTTATTGTCCATAAAGATTCTGCTTATGATCGCGGGAAAATCATTGTAGAAAAATTAAAGGAACTGATTCCGCGACAGCAATTTGAGGTGCCGATTCAGGCAGCAATCGGACAAAAGGTCGTTGCCCGTTCAACAATCAAAGCCATGCGTAAAAACGTTCTTGCTAAATGCTATGGAGGAGATATCTCCCGTAAGCGAAAACTTCTTGAAAAACAAAAAGAAGGTAAGAAACGGATGAAGACAGTCGGATCAGTTGAAGTTCCGCAGGAAGCATTTATGGCAGTCCTCAAAATGGATGACAATTAAATCTTTTTATTTTTAATATCGTATTAAATATGATAACGTAATAAAAAACATTTGCCGCAGTCGATGTACTGCGGCTTCTTTATTAGTAGGTGAAAACGAATGGTACAAGCTGCATATTTTCACATTCCTTTCTGTGAACAAATTTGTCATTATTGTGATTTTAATAAGGTTTTCTTGAAAAATCAGCCAGTGGATGAATATTTGGACAGCATGCAAAAGGAAATGAAAAATACAATCAAAAAATACCCTGCAGATGAGTTGACAACGATCTTCATCGGAGGAGGCACTCCTACCGCACTAAATGAAAAGCAGATGGAAAAGCTCTTGCTGGCAATCAATACTGAATTTAATCCTCTGCCTTCTATACATGAATATGCAGTAGAAGCAAACCCTGGAGATCTTTCGTATGAAAAACTAAAGATTATGCGAGAATTAGGCGTGAATCGTTTAAGTTTTGGCGTCCAGACTTTTAATGATGATCTGCTGCAAAGGATTGGAAGAACCCATCGGAAAGCAGATGTGCTAAAGAGCATTGAAACTGCTGAAAAAGCTGGTTTTGATAATATCAGCATTGATTTAATGTATGGTCTTCCAGGTCAAACACTGAGTGATTTTAAAGAATCACTTGATATAGCTTTTGGGCTGAACGTCCAGCACTATTCTTCATACTCCTTAATCGTTGAACCAAAAACGGTTTTTTATAACTTAATGTCTAAAGGAAGACTGACTCTTCCTCCTCAGGAAGAAGAAGCTGCTATGTATGAACTGCTGATGGAAAAAATGGAATGCCATGGCTTTCATCAATACGAGATCAGCAATTTTGCTCTTCCTGGCTATGAAAGCAAACATAACCTTACGTATTGGAATAATGAAGAATATTACGGAATTGGAGCAGGAGCGCACAGCTATATTGGAGATGCCCGCCGTGCTAATGCAGGCCCATTAAAAAAATATATGGGAATGATCGAGGAATCAGGATTCCCTTATACCAACGAGCATACAGTGTCACGTGCAGAAAAGATGGAAGAAGAACTCTTCCTCGGTTTGCGCAAATCATCTGGTGTATGCAAAAGTCAATTTGGAAAAAAATTCGGCACCTCACTTGAAAGTGTGTTTGGAATGCAAATTAAGCAGCAAGCTGAAAGAGAGCTGCTAATTGAACAAAACGATTCCGTTAAGCTCACACACAAAGGAAAGCTGCTTGGCAATGAGGTCTTTCAAGCATTTATCGGCGTCGTTCCAGAAGAAGCGGAAAGCAAAGAATAAAATGCGAAAAGGCATCCGTCTTTTCGTTTTTATTTATCTTAATAATTGACATTTATCGTTTGTTTTGATACTTTTTATTATAGATTTAGCACTCGCACTGATAGAGTGCTAACAGAGGTGATGATAATGTTAACAGATCGTCAGCTTTTAATATTGCAGGTCATTGTTGATGATTTTATTCAATCTGCACAGCCCGTCGGATCAAGAACTCTTTCGAAGAAGGAATCGATTACATTCAGTTCAGCGACGATCCGCAATGAAATGGCAGATCTTGAAGAAATGGGTTTTATTGAAAAGACGCACAGTTCATCGGGAAGGGTCCCTTCTGAAAAAGGATACCGCTACTACGTCGATCATTTACTGGCACCTCAAAAGCTTACTAATATGGATGTTGTTACAATAAAATCTGTATTTGCAGAGCGTATATTTGAACTGGAAAAAGTTGTGCAGAAATCTGCTCAAATTCTTTCAGATTTAACAAATTACACATCGATTATTTTAGGACCTAAAGTAAATGAAAACCGGCTGAAGAGAATTCAGATTGTCCCAATCAGCGAAGATACTGCTGTTGCAATTATAGTTACGAATACAGGTCATGTTGAAAACAGAACCATTTCTTTCCCGGGTTCAATTGATCCTCAGGATATCGAAAAAATGGTTAATATATTAAATGAGCGGCTATTTAATGTGCCGATTGTCGAATTACATGACAAAATATACAAAGAAATTGTAAACTTATTGAGGAATCACATTCAAAATTATGATTCCATCATTAAAGTGCTTTCAGGAACATTTACAATGAGTCCTAATGAAAAAATCTATTTTGGCGGTAAAACAAATATGTTAAGCCAGCCTGAATTCAATGATATAGCCCGTGTCAGAACACTTTTAACGATGATTGAAGAAGAGCATGAATTATACAATATTCTGCAGGCCTATGATTCCGGCATTACGATTAAAATCGGAAAAGAAAATCAAAACATTGCCATGGAAAATTGCAGCCTGATAACAGCGACATACTCTGTTGATAATAAACAAATAGGACGGATTGCCGTCCTGGGGCCGACTAGAATGGAATACTCCCGCGTTATCAGTCTGCTGCAGATTGTAACAAAAGATCTGTCAAAAGCTATAACGAATCTGTATCACACATAGGAACATTGTCCATATTGAAGGAGAGTGGAACTGTGTTTCCACTCCCTTACCATGGACTTAACATGCTTGCACTTTAAGGGAGGTGAAAGAAATTGACTAACGACGCAAAAGAAAGCCTAAAAGAAAATGAGGCAGTTTCTGAAGAAGAGTCATTGAAGAATCAAGAAGAGGAAACAATGATTCATGAAGAAGAGGCGGAAGAAGCACAAGAAATGGATGAGCTGTCTGAAGCAAAAGCGAAGATTGAAGAGCTTGAAGCAAAGCTTAACGAATCAGAAAATCGCATGTACCGTGTACAGGCAGATTTAGATAACTTCAGAAGAAGAGCCCGTCTTGATCTTGAGGCTGCCCAAAAGTATCGTTCTCAAAATTTGATTACCGAAATACTGCCAGCTCTCGATAATTTTGAAAGAGCGTTAAAAATAGATACAGATGATGAAAAAACACAATCCTTATTACAGGGGATGGATATGGTTTATCGCCAGCTGTTGCAGGCTCTGCAAAATGAAGGAATTGAAGCGATTCAAGCAGAAGGCCAGCCGTTTGACCCGCATCTTCATCAGGCAGTCATGCAGGTAGAAGATGATAATTTTGAATCCAATATTGTCATTGAAGAATTCCAAAAAGGCTACAAATTGAAAGACCGCATTATCAGACCAGCAATGGTTAAAGTGAATCAATAACTTACATATTAGGAGGTTTCTACGATGGGGAAAATTATCGGCATCGATTTAGGTACAACAAACTCATGTGTTGCAGTATTAGAAGGCGGAGAACCTAAAGTTATTCCAAATGCAGAAGGCAACCGCACAACTCCTTCAGTAGTAGCATTTAAAAATGGCGAACGCCAGGTTGGTGAAGTTGCAAAACGCCAGGCTATTACAAATCCA
Source organism: Bacillus sp. PAMC26568 (assembly GCF_014235785.1). Lineage (GTDB taxonomy): Bacteria > Bacillota > Bacilli > Bacillales > Bacillaceae > Bacillus_P. The sequence goes on from NZ_CP060137.1 coordinate 1,326,628, forward strand.
AACACAATTATGTCCATTAAACGACATATGGGAACTGATTATAAAGTAGAGGTAGAAGGCAAGGAGAATACTCCTCAGCAAATCTCTGCAATTATTCTTCAGCACTTAAAAGCATATGCAGAAGACTATTTAGGCGAGCCTGTTACAAAAGCTGTCATTACTGTACCAGCTTACTTCAACGATGCTGAACGCCAGGCAACAAAGGATGCAGGTAAAATTGCAGGACTTGAAGTGGAACGTATTATCAACGAGCCAACTGCTGCAGCACTTGCTTACGGTTTAGATAAAACAGACCAAGATCAAACAATCCTTGTTTATGATCTAGGCGGCGGTACGTTTGACGTATCTGTATTAGAACTTGGAGATGGCGTATTTGAAGTACGTTCAACTGCAGGTGACAACCGTCTTGGCGGAGATGACTTTGACCAAGTTATCATTGATTACCTAGTGGCTGAATTCAGAAAAGAAAATGGCATCGATCTTTCAAAAGATAAAATGGCACTTCAGCGTTTAAAAGATGCTGCTGAGAAAGCTAAAAAAGACCTTTCAGGTGTATCTTCCACACAAATTTCATTGCCATTTATCACAGCTGGAGAGGCTGGACCGCTTCATCTGGAAGTAACATTGTCACGTGCAAAATTCGAAGAACTTTCTTCTGATTTAGTTGAAAGAACAATGGGTCCTGTTCGCCAGGCGCTTAAAGATGCTGGTCTTTCTAAAAATGAAATTGATAAAGTAATCCTTGTTGGCGGATCTACTCGTATCCCTGCTGTTGTAGAAACAATCAAAAAAGAGCTTGGCCAAGAGCCGTCAAAAGGTGTTAACCCGGACGAAGTTGTAGCACTTGGAGCAGCCATTCAAGGCGGCGTTATCACAGGTGACGTCAAAGACGTTGTTTTACTTGACGTAACACCACTTTCACTTGGAATTGAAACAATGGGCGGCGTGTTCACGAAATTGATCGATCGCAACACTACAATTCCGACAAGTAAATCACAAGTATTCTCAACAGCTGCTGACAGTCAAACAGCTGTAGACATTCATGTTCTTCAAGGTGAACGCCAAATGTCAGCTGACAATAAAACGTTAGGCCGTTTCCAATTAACGGACATTCCTCCAGCACCTCGCGGAGTTCCGCAAATTGAAGTATCCTTTGATATTGATAAAAACGGAATTGTTAACGTTCGTGCAAAAGATTTGGGAACGAATAAGGAACAAACAATCACAATTAAATCATCTACTGGTTTAAGTGATGAAGAAATCGAACGCATGGTAAAAGAAGCAGAAGAAAATGCAGATGCCGACAAAGCGCGCAAAGAAGAAGTGGAACTTCGCAATGAAGCGGATCAGCTCGTATTCACGACTGAAAAGACGTTAAAAGATCTTGAAGGTAAAGTAGACGAAGCTGACGTAACAAAAGCGAATGAAGCAAAAGATGCTTTAAAAGCCGCGATCGAGAAAAATGAACTTGAAGAAATCAGAACGAAAAAAGATGAGCTTCAAGAAATCGTTCAGCAATTATCAATGAAATTGTATGAAGAAGCTGCAAAGCAAGCACAGGGTGCTGAAGGCGAAGCGAAGCAGGATGACAATGTAGTTGATGCTGAATATGAAGAAGTAAACGACGACAAAAAATAAATAATAGCGGAAATGGATCATTTCATTTCGCAAAAGGAAAGTCAAAGTCAGGCTTGTCTTGACTTTGGCTTTTTTTCATGAATTATGAAACTATAAATTTTTTTATTGATTGTGGAAATCGGAATAAAGTGATCTCCGTCCAGCTCAGGCGCCTAACTCACTGTGAAAAAGACAAATTCCCGGAGAAGGCATAAAGCCCTTCCCTGTGAAATTCCTATTTTCGCAGCAGGCTGACAAAGTCGCCTGTGCTTTTGTCAGACAAGGGGAAAGCTTTTTAGAAAATAGTGAATAGATTGTTCGTATGGAAACAGTTTCTATTCATAAACAAAATCTTGCAATGGAGCTAAATCGAGTGATACAATTTACTTTATGTGAGAATTCGGGAGTGAGAAATTATGAGCAAGCGTGATTACTATGAAGTGCTTGGAGTAAGTAAGAGCGCGACAAAGGATGAAATGAAAAAAGCGTACCGCAAGCTTTCAAAACAATACCATCCTGATATTAATAAAGACCCAGATGCAACCGATAAATTCAAAGAAATTTCAGAAGCTTACGAAGTACTGACAGATGATCAGAAGCGTGCACAATATGATCAGTTTGGCCATACAGATCCAAACCAAGGTTTTGGCGGTTCTGACTTCGGCGGCGGCTTTGGATTTGACGATATTTTCAGTTCCATTTTTGGCGGCGGAGGAAGAAGAAGGGATCCTAATGCACCTCGCCAGGGAGCAGATCTTCAATATACGATGACTCTCTCATTTGAGGAAGCGGTTTTTGGGAAAGATTCAACAATTGAAATTCCGCGTGAGGAAACATGTGATACATGTGATGGTTCTGGAGCCAAACCTGGGACAAAGCCAGAAACGTGTAAGCATTGTAACGGATCAGGTCAGCTGAATGTTGAACAAAACACACCATTCGGAAGAATTGTCAACCGTCGTGTATGTAATCATTGCAGCGGAACAGGCAAAATGATCAAGCATAAATGTTCCACATGCGGCGGAGCAGGCAAAGTTCAAAAACGCAAAAAGATTTCAGTTAAAATTCCTGCAGGTGTCGATGATGGTCAGCAGCTGAGAGTTTCCGGACAAGGAGAACCAGGATTTAATGGCGGACCGAGCGGTGATCTTTATGTCGTTTTCCAAGTTCGATCACATGAGTTCTTTGAGCGCGATGGAGACGATATTTACTGTGAAATGCCATTAACGTTTGCCCAGGCTGCTTTGGGTGATGAAATCGAAGTGCCAACATTACATGGAAAAGTGAAGCTTAAAGTGCCGGCGGGAACGCAAACAGGCACTAAATTCCGTATGAAGGGAAAAGGTGTAGCAAACGTAAGAGGCTATGGCCAAGGTGATCAGCATATCATCGTACGTGTACTTACACCTACCAACATAACCGAAAAACAAAAGGAATTATTGCGTGATTTTGCAGAAATCAGCGGAGGCTTGCCTGATGAACATGAAGAAAGCTTCTTTGATAAAGTAAAACGCGCCTTTAAGGGTGAATAAACAGAAGTGGAGCTGGTAGAATGAAATGGTCTGAATTTAGTATTCATACAACACAAGAAGCAGTAGAGCCAATATCAAATATCTTGCACGAAGCTGGAGCAAGCGGCGTCGTCATTGAAGATCAAATGGATCTATTAAAAGAACGCGAAAGTGTGTATGGAGAAATCTACCACCTCAATTCTGATGATTATCCTGACGAAGGTGTTATTATAAAAGCATATTTGCCGGTAAACAGCTTCCTTGGAGAAACAGTTGAAGAGATAAAAGAAGCAATTAACAATCTGCTCATTCATGATATTGATCTTGGGAAAAACGATATGTCCATCAGTGAAGTAAATGAGGAAGAATGGGCTACTGCATGGAAAAAGTATTATCATCCTGTGAAAATATCAGAGCGTTTTACTATTGTTCCGACATGGGAAACCTATACACCGGTTCATTCAGATGAACTAATAATCGAACTGGATCCCGGAATGGCCTTTGGAACAGGAACTCATCCTACAACGGTCTTATGTATTCAAGCACTTGAACGTTCTGTTAAAGAAAATGATCAAGTTGTTGATGTCGGAACAGGTTCTGGCGTTCTAAGCATTGCCTCAGCTATGCTTGGAGCAAAGCATGTCGCAGCACTTGATTTGGATCCTGTTGCTGTTGAAAGTGCACGTATAAATACGAAGTTAAATAAAGTAAATCAGACCGTTTCCGTTTCACAGAATAATCTTTTAAACGGAGTAGAAGGTCCGGTAGATGTTGTTGTTGCTAACATTTTGGCTGAGGTCATTCTGCGATTCGTCCAGAATGCGAATCAAATCTTGAAACAAGGCGGTCTTTTCATAACTTCTGGGATCATTCTTAATAAAAAGGCTGAAGTCAAAGATGGACTGATAGAGGCTGGGTTTGAGATTGAAGAAACGGTAGTCATGGAGGACTGGGTTGCTTTTATCGCAAGAAAAAAATAGGCTTTTTTGAAAAAAGATCGATGATTATCTGATTTATGGCGCTCAAGCATTAGGCCATTATGAAAATCAGCAATTAATGTTAAAATAGCCTAATAATAAGAGGTGCTCAACTGTGCAGCGTTATTTTATCAAAGAAAAAAAAGAGACCTTAACATCCGAAATTACAATCACGGGAGACGATGTTCATCACATCTCCCGTGTTATGCGTATGAAGCCGGGCAGCAGCCTGATTTGCTGTACATCAGATGGACAAGCGGCCCAATGTGAAATAGAAGAAGTTAATGAAGATTCTATATTATGCAGAATCGTTGAATGGCAGAATATTGATCATGAGCTTCCTGTATCAGTCACGATTGCGAGCGGGCTGCCTAAAGGGGATAAGCTGGAATGGATTTTTCAAAAGGGCACTGAACTTGGTGCTGCTTCGTTTATCCCTTTTAATGCTGCTCGTTCTGTTGTAAAGATTGATTCAAAAAAGGCAGCAAAAAAAGTGGAGCGCTGGAGAAAGATTGTGAAAGAAGCATCTGAACAATCTTATCGAAACCTGATTCCTGAAGTCCATGAACCAGCAGGATGGAATAAACTGCTCGAAATTTCTAAATCATTCGATCTAAAGATTGTTGCATACGAAGAATCATCTAAAAAGGACGAACTTTCAAATTTAGCAAAAGCATTAAATACCGCCATTCCCGGACAATCAATCCTAGTCGTTTTCGGACCTGAGGGCGGACTAACAGAAGAAGAGATAAAACAGCTTGCGGATACGGACTTTATCGTATGCGGATTAGGGCCTAGAATTTTAAGGACGGAAACGGCTCCGCTTTATGTTTTATCTGCGATCTCCTATAATTTTGAATTATCGAGGTGATTATCATGCCAACAGTAGCATTTCATACACTTGGCTGTAAAGTGAACCATTATGAAACAGAAGCCATCTGGCAGTTGTTCAAAGACGCAGGCTACGACCGGTCTGAGTTTGAAAGCAAAGCAGATGTTTATGTCATCAATACATGTACAGTAACAAATACTGGAGACAAAAAAAGCCGTCAGGTCATTCGCCGTGCAATCCGCAAAAATCCTGATGGCGTTATATGCGTAACGGGCTGTTACGCTCAAACCTCTCCAGCTGAAATCATGGCGATTCCTGGGGTAGACATCGTTGTCGGTACGTCTGACCGTGTGAAAATGCTTGACTATATTGAGCAATTCAAGAATGAAAGACAGCCGATTAATGGCGTCAGCAACATCATGAAGGCTCGAGTATATGAAGAGTTGGATGTACCTGCATTTACAGACCGTACAAGAGCGTCGTTAAAAATACAAGAAGGCTGCAATAACTTTTGCACATTCTGTATAATTCCTTGGGCACGCGGCTTAATGCGATCACGTGATCCTAAAGAAGTAATTAAGCAGGCACAGCAGCTTGTTGATGCAGGGTATAAAGAAATCGTATTAACGGGTATTCATACTGGCGGTTACGGTGAAGACATGAAGGATTATAACTTCGCGATGCTGCTTCGTGACCTCGACTCTCAGGTTCACGGCTTAAAACGCATCCGAATCTCTTCAATTGAAGCAAGTCAGATTACAGACGAAGTGATTGAAGTTCTTGATCAATCAGATAAAATTGTCCGTCATTTGCACATTCCGATTCAATCAGGTTCAAATACCGTACTGAAAAGAATGAGACGCAAATACACGATGGAGTTCTTTGCTGAGCGTTTAACACGTCTAAAGCAAGCTTTACCGGGTCTTGCTGTCACTTCTGATGTTATCGTTGGTTTCCCTGGGGAAACAGAAGAAGAATTTATGGAAACCTACAATTTTATTAAAGAGCACCAATTCTCTGAGCTTCACGTCTTCCCTTATTCAAAACGCACAGGCACGCCTGCTGCAAGAATGGAAGATCAGGTGGATGAAGAAATTAAGAACGAACGCGTTCACAAGCTGATTGCTTTATCTGATCAGCTTGCAAAAGAGTATGCATCAGCATACGAAAACGAAGTTCTTGAGGTTATTCCAGAAGAATTGTATAAAGAAGAGCCTGAAAGCGGCCTCTACGTTGGCTACACAGATAATTATCTAAAAGTGATTTTCCCGGCTTCAGAAGAAATGATCGGGAAAATTATCAAAGTAAAAATAACAAAATCAGGGTATCCTTTCTCTGAAGGACAATTTGTACGTGTCATGGATGAGGAAACAATCCCAGAAAATATTCGTTTAACATCTTGACCTGGTCGATTCGACCGGGTTTTTTGCATTTCGAAAACACATTGGAAGATTCATGCATGAAGACAATTTATAAGAAATATGGTTTAGAATATTTTTGCTGGTGTAAATTAACTTTGTACTCGTATTTTTTTTAGAAAAATGTTAAGATGTAAGAGGTCAGACGACTAATTAATTGGAAAAGGGGTACTACATATGTCAGTAAATATTGGCAGTATGATTGACCATACAGCATTAAAACCAGAAACAACAAAGGCTCAAATTGAAGCTTTATGTGCAGAAGCTAAGGAATATAAATTCGCATCTGTTTGTGTAAATCCAACTTGGGTTGAAAATGCAGCTGCTTTATTAAAAGGTACAGATGTTAAAGTTTGTACTGTTATCGGTTTCCCGCTTGGAGCTACTACAGTGGAAACAAAAGCATTTGAAACAAAGGATGCTATTGCAAAAGGCGCAACAGAAGTTGATATGGTTATTAATATCGGCGCATTAAAAGACAAAAATGATGAGTTAGTGGAACGTGACATCCGTGCTGTTGTTGATGCAGCTAAAGGAAAAGCGCTTACGAAAGTGATTATCGAAGCATCGCTTTTAACTGAAGAAGAAAAAGTAAGAGCTTGCGAACTATCTGTTAAAGCTGGTGCAGATTTCGTTAAAACATCTACTGGTTTCTCAACTGGCGGAGCAACTGTTGAAGATATCGCACTTATGCGTAAAACAGTAGGACCAGATCTTGGCGTAAAAGCTTCTGGAGGAGTACGTGATCGTGCTGGGGCTTTAGCGATGGTTGAAGCTGGTGCAACACGCATCGGTGCAAGCGCTGGAATTTCTATCGTTAAAGGTGAAGAATCTAACTCCGATTATTAATAGATAAATTAAAAAGACTGCCGATTTTTTGGCAGTCTTTTTTGATTAAACCATTGAAGCTGATAAAAGAATACGTTCCATCAAGTTTTTAAAATGAATACTAAGATTGTCCGCCTCTGTTAAATAAAGCTGAAAAAGCCTCTACAAAGCTGCCAAAAGCATTAGCAAAAGGCAACAATGCCAGTGAACTAATCACATTGAAAATCAAGCTGAAATGAGCAAGCTGAACATCTGGATGAGAAGAGAGTTGTTCAGCTAATGAGCTAAAGTAAGAAATGAATGGATAAAATACGGCAACGCCTATAATATTTACCCAGACATGAGAATAAGCTGTCAGTTTTGCTTCTTGATTGGCGCCGGCAGCAGCCATCAGCCCAGTTATGCAAGTGCCGATATTCGCACCTAGCACATAAGCTATTCCAGCACTGAGGCTCAAAATATCTGCGTTTAAAAAACTCATAATGATTCCAACGGTTGCCGCACTCGAATGAATGATGGCGGTCAAAACGGTACCGCTAACAACTCCAGCCAAAGCATGTTCGTTTGTGTACAGCAATAATTCACTGACAAGCTGCATCTTCGATAATGGTTCGGCTAATTGCCCAAACCCTGACATCGCTAAAAACAAGGAACCTAGGCCGAAAAATACAGCACACATTCGAATCAGCAATTCTTTTTTCAAAAGAATACCGCCAAAAAAACAAATGAACCCAATTATGAAGAGCGGAATCATAAGTGATCCGATATCTAACGTAATTAACTGTGTTGTAAAAGTAGAGCCAATATTCGTCCCAAGGATAATTCCAATCGTCTGTTTGAACGAAATGACACCTGCTGAAACAAGTCCAATGACGATAACCATGACCGCTGAACTGCTTTGAAGAATACCTGTAAATAGGATGCCTGCCATGAATGCTTTAACTGGATGATTAATGCAAGCATAGATCCAGCTTCTCATTGCATGGCCGGATAAAATCGCAAGTCCTTTTTTCAGCGTAAACATTCCCGCTAAAAAAACCGCTAAATAGAGCGTGAATAAGCCTGCAGCCTCCATTTAATCACCTCTTCTTACAAACTATATGGACAAGCGGCTTATAGAATGCTTCTTTTTAAAAATTTATCAGCAAGTTTAATAAAAAGTGAAAACGAAATAAGGGTATCTTCGTACAGCTCCAGTTTTTTTGTTCTGCAAACGAACGAAGTTGCGAACTTTTTCTTATATAAGTTGACCTCTGTGAAACGTTATATTATAATTGCAAAGTACATGTTTTCTTGAAACATGTTTAATAAACAGAAGATGTCGATTGGTTGTATTCGGAGGGAGGGAATAAGAATGTCAAAAACGGTCGTTCGTAAAAACGAGTCGCTTGAGGACGCTCTTCGTCGCTTCAAACGTACAGTATCAAAAAGCGGTACTATACAAGAAGCAAGAAAGCGCGAATTCTATGAAAAACCTAGCGTAAAACGTAAGAAAAAGTCTGAAGCTGCTAGAAAACGCAAATTCTAAAGAGGGTGGATTTATGAGTCTTCTTGAGCGTTTGAATCAAGATATGAAACAAGCGATGAAGAACAAAGAGAAGGACAAACTGGCTGTTATCCGCATGGTGAAAGCCTCATTACAAAATGAAGGCATCAAGCTGGGTAAACAGGAGTTGTCTGCTGAAGAGGAACTGACTGTGTTTTCTCGCGAATTAAAGCAACGTAAAGACTCCCTCCAGGAATTCAGTAAGGCTGATCGCTTAGATTTAGTTGAAAAGACACAGGCTGAACTTGACATCTTAACGGTTTACATGCCTGAACAGCTTTCTGAAGAACAGCTTCTTACAATTGTGAAAGAAACAATTGCAGAAGTAAATGCGTCTTCAAAAGCAGACATGGGAAAAGTTATGGCTGCAATCATGCCTAAGGTTAAAGGTAAGGCTGATGGTGCGCTGGTCAATAAAACTGTAGCTGGACAGCTATCATAAAAAACGGAAAACACCTTGTTCATTTGAACAAGGTGTTTTTATATTCAATTTTCTCTTTAAGAATTTTTCCTTAATTTGAAACTTATACTTAACATGAAACGTATTACTGATAACCTTTAGAGAAGGGGGGCTTAAGACACAATTGACGGTAAAGAAAAATAGTCTATTTCATATTGCCCTGGGAGTAGTTTTGTTTCTTTCGCTGTTTGGCGGTGCCTACATGCCTGAAGCGAAAAATGCTTCTGACAAAGTAGCAGTCATTCCTATAGAAGAAACAGTTGAAAAGGGATTATCACAATTTATTAAAAGGTCGTTTGAAGAAGCAAAAGCAGAAAAGGCTGACCACATTATTCTGGATATAAATACTCCTGGAGGTGCAGTAGATGCAGCCTTGGAAATTGCGGATACCATTAGAGCTTCAGACATCCCGGTAACCGCTTTTATTGACAAAAGAGCACTATCAGCAGGAGCATACATTGCACTTAATGCAGATCTGATCTACATGGTTCCAGGCGCTAAGATGGGTTCTGCAGCAATCATTGATTTAGAGGGCAATACGGCTGATAAAAAAGCTGAATCGCTCTGGCTTGCTGAAATGAAGGAATCTGCAGAACAAAATGGCAGGGATTCAAAATACGCGTTAGCTATGGCAGATCCTGATGTTGATCTACCGGAGCTTGGTGCCGGCAAAGGAGATTTATTGACTCTCAATTCTGATCAGGCAAGGGATGTAGGATATGCAGAGGGCGTTGCTGATAATCTGGACAGTCTTTTATCAGCTTTAAAATTAAATGATGCTGAAGTCATAGATATTGAAGTAAGTTTTGCGGAAAAAGTAGCTAGATTTGTGACCAATCCGATTGTCATTCCTATTTTGTTATCGATTGGAAGTCTTGGCCTGATTGTAGAATTATATACTCCGGGGTTTGGCCTTCCAGGATTTATGGGATTAACCTCACTGTTTTTATTCTTTTACGGCCATTATATTGCTGGACTTGCAGGACTTGAAACAGTCATTCTCTTCATAGTTGGATTAATTCTAGTATTTGCGGAAATTTTTGTCCCTGGCGGAATCATCGGCTTTATTGGATTTGGAGCAATCCTCTTAAGCTTCTTTATTGCAACTGATGATATTGGCTATATGGCATTTTCATTAGTTGTAGCATTTCTTGTTGCCATTTCGGCAGCCATCATTTTTGTAAAGGTGTTTGGAAAACGTATGAATATATTTAAAAAACTGATCTTGCGTGATTCTGCAAATACTGAAAGCGGGTATGTTTCGAATCGGAATCGATTGGAGCTAATCGGAAAAACAGGGATAGCACTGACATCAATGAGACCGTCAGGCACAGCCTTGATAGACGATGAACGGATTGATGTTGTAACAGAAGGAACATATATCAAGAAGGATCAGAAAGTTAAAATCGTTAAAGTTGAAGGCTCTCGTGTTGTTGTAAGAGAGATCCTTTAATACAAGGAGGAAAAGTATGGATCCATCATTGCTTTTAACATTAGGTTTAGTGGTCATTGGAGTTATTTTGCTGGGTGTTTTATTTACGTTTGTACCGATCACACTGTGGATTTCCGCGCTTGCAGCAGGTGTAAGGATCAGTATTTTCACGTTAATCGGAATGAGGCTGCGCCGAGTAAGCCCAAATAGAATTATAAATCCATTAATTAAAGCACATAAAGCTGGACTTGGTGTCACAATCAATCAGCTTGAAAGCCATTATTTAGCAGGAGGGAACGTTGATCGTGTGGTCAATGCCTTAATTGCTGCTGAGCGTGCGAATATTGAGCTATCATTTGAGCGATGTGCGGCAATTGATTTAGCTGGGCGTGATGTTTTAGAAGCTGTTCAAATGAGCGTTAATCCTAAAGTCATTGAAACGCCATTCATCGCGGGTGTTGCAATGGACGGAATTGAGGTTAAGGCAAAAGCCCGTATTACCGTGCGTGCAAATATTGAACGCTTAGTCGGCGGTGCAGGCGAAGAAACGATTATTGCGCGTGTAGGTGAAGGGATTGTCAGTACAATCGGTTCCTCGAATAACCATAAAAAAGTGCTTGAGAATCCAGATATGATTTCACAAACCGTTTTAAATAAAGGGTTAGATTCAGGAACTGCATTTGAAATTCTGTCGATCGATATTGCTGATGTTGATATCGGCAAAAATATTGGTGCGATTCTACAAACAGATCAAGCTGAGGCTGACAAGAAAATTGCACAGGCAAAAGCGGAAGAACGCCGTGCAATGGCTGTGGCGCTGGAACAGGAAATGAACGCAAAAACACAAGAAATGAGAGCGAAAGTAGTTGAAGCAGAAGCAACCGTTCCACTCGCAATGGCAGAAGCTTTGCGGAACGGCAAAATCGGTGTGATGGACTATATGAATTTTGAAAACATCAATGCGGATACAGGTATGAGAGATTCGATTGGAAAGCTTTCAAAAGATCAGCCGGAACATGACAATAAATAATATAAGCTCTCATTCTCACACTAAGGAGGGGGCTGAAACATGGAGATCATCGACTTTATTCTGAGTAATCCTTTAGTTGTTGCTGGTTTCATTTTTGTTCTGTCATCCTTATTCGGCAAGAAAGGAAAGGAAAAAAAACAGCGCAGACAGAAAGAAAAACAATCATCCGCTGAAACTGTCTCACTTCCTTCAAACGACGAAAACGTGAAAAAGCCTGTTCATCACGAAAGCATGAAGGATGCTATTGAGACCATTGAATCGAGGTATCACTCAGCAAAAAAAGACATCAGTGAACTTGGCGCTGAAATTGGCTCAGCAATAAATGAAAATCAATTAACAAATCAAATTGAACCAAAAAGCAGTCTGCACAAACGACAGAAAACAAGCGCAGCAATAAATAGAGAAAATGCCGTTCAAGGCTTCATTTGGAGCGAAATTCTCGGTCCTCCGAGATCCAAAAAGCCGCATTCCAGAACAAAAAGGTAAGCGTTAAAAAAGAAGTGTTAGAACCCCCTTTCCACTCATACATATGAGATGAGAGGGGGTTCTTTTTTATGGCAAAAAAATGGCGCAGGCAACTTGCTGAGTTGATCTCAAGAACAGTAGAAATACCCCAGGATGTCATGATGGATCTTCCCCGCATCACGATGATCGGCCAAATACATATTTATATTGAAAATCATAGAGGGCTGCTCACCTTTACAGAGAATGAACTGCGGCTTTTGCTGAAACAGGGTCAGCTTCAAATTAAAGGAGAAGCCTTTGTAATAAAAACGATTTTGCCGGAAGAAATCCTTCTGCAGGGAAAAATCGACCAGGTCAATTATTTGGATCAATCGTGAATAGGAGGATGGGATATGAAAAACCAATGGATCAATTTCTTTTACGGTATTGTAAAAGTGACAATTCGCGGCAAAGGGATGGAAAGGTTTATTAATGACTGCATCAGAAACGATATACCCGTTTGGAATGTACGAAGAGAAGAGGAGTCACTCTCTTTTTTTATTCGGCTTAAAGATGTACATGCCATCCGTTCCGTAGCAAGGAAAAATGAATGCAAATGCTACTTGAAGCGTAAGGCAGGCTTACCTTTTCTTATTCAAAGATCCTTGAAGAACAGCGGATTTATTATTGGTTTCGGGCTGTTTTTTATCGTGATCCTCTTATTGTCTAACATGGTATGGGGAATTGATATTAAAGGGGCCAAGCCCAGCACAGAGCATTTAATCAAGAAAGAGCTTGATGCAATGGGAGTAAAAGTTGGGAAACTGCAGTTTTTTATTGATGATCCTGATACGATACAGCGGAAGCTTACGAACAACATCCAAGAGCTCACATGGGTTGGGGTGGAATTGATAGGGACAAATTATCATCTGGAGGTTGTGGAAAAAAACGAGCCTGAAAAAATAACGCTATCAGGTCCTCAGCACATCGTTGCGAAGAAAAAAGCAATTATCACTAAAATGTACGTGGAACAAGGACAGCCTGCTGTAACGATTCATGAACATGTACGTGAAGGGCAGATTCTTGTTTCAGGTTTTATCGGAAATGAGAAAAACCAGCAAAAGGTCGCAGCAAAAGCCGAGATATTCGGTGAAACGTGGTACCGGGCAGAAGTAATTAAACCGATTGAGACGACTTTTAATGTGTTTTCTGGAAAAGATAAACGTAAGTATTATTTAAAACTGGGATCATTTCATGTTCCGGTTTGGGGATTTAATCAGGAGATATTTCCGTCGTTTGAAATGGAGGACGATGTGAGGACTGTAAAATTTTTAAAATGGAGCTTGCCTCTCGGATACGTAAAAGAAATTTATCGTGAAAAAGAAGTCGTTAAACGAAGCTACTCCATCAATGAAGCAAAGGAAGCCGCACTAAACGATGGAAAAAAAGAACTTCAGCAGAAATTAGGAGATGAAGCTGAAATAAAGGGTCAAAAAGTTTTGCACCAATCGAGTGAGAATGGTAAAGTAAAACTAATAGTGCTCTACCAAGTTATAGAAAATATCGTAAAAACAACACCAATTGTTCAGGGAGATTAAAGAATGCCAGAAGAACTAGTTACGATAAATCAGCAATTAGAGAATCCAAATGAAGCGGTTGCTTTATTTGGAAACAATGATGCACACCTCAAGCGAATGGAAGATGAACTGAACGTCTCAATTGTGACAAGAGGCGAAGCGGTTTACGTATCAGGTGATTCTGAAAGTGTGCAATTAGTAGATGACGTATTAACATCACTGCTGGTCCTTATCCGAAAAGGTATTTCAGTTAGTGAGAGAGACGTCATTTATGGAATTGAAATGGCGAAACAATTGAAACTGGATGAATTTGAAGCATTGTATGTAGATGAAATTAGCAAAGATGCGCGCGGAAAATCAATACGTGTGAAAACACTTGGCCAAAGACATTATATTTCTTCGATCAGGAATAAAGATCTTGTATTTGGCATTGGTCCGGCTGGAACTGGAAAAACTTATTTAGCTGTGGTCATGGCAGTAAGCGCATTAAAGAATAATCAAATCAAAAAAATCATTTTAACGAGGCCGGCAGTTGAAGCTGGAGAAAGTCTTGGTTTCCTTCCAGGTGATTTGAAAGAAAAGGTCGATCCTTACTTGCGCCCTCTTTACGACGCATTGCATGATGTTCTTGGGATGGAGCACACCCAGCGTTTAATTGAACGAGGTACGATTGAAATCGCTCCTCTTGCCTATATGAGAGGAAGAACGCTTGATGATGCATTTGTTATTCTAGACGAAGCTCAGAATACGACACCTGCTCAAATGAAAATGTTTTTGACAAGGCTTGGCTTTGGCTCAAGAATGGTTATTACAGGTGATATCACACAGGTAGACTTGCCAAAAGGCGTTAAATCAGGACTTGCAGTTGCTAAAGAAACACTGCAATCTGTAAACGGCATAGCATTTAATGAACTGCAGCAATCAGATGTTGTTCGCCACCCGCTGGTTGCGAAAATCATCGAAGCATATGATCAGACAAAGTGACCCGACAGCCCGATTTCGGGTCGCTTTTTTTCTTTTTTAGTAACTTACTGCCAAAATTGGATGGGCGCCAGACGGTGAAGGGGAGCAGGGGGTGATGTTATGAAAACGAAGAAGAAGACGAAATTTATCCAGCTGATTGAAAAAGCAAAAAACTACCGTTTTATACATATTTCAATGTATGTCATGCTGGCAGCAGTTATATTTGTTTCCCTTTACAGCAATGTAAAACCGGAAACAGTTGATGTTGAACTTTTCACGTATTCAGATCAAACGATTATCGCACCTACACAGGCAGATGATACCTATGAAACAGAAAAAAAACGCCAGGAAGCATATGATGCTGTAGAAGATGAATATGTGCTGAGAAAAGACTATGTTGTAAATAGAGTAGAAGTCATAACATCCATTTTTGATTTTGTAAAAGAAACAAATAATGAAGCAGCAGATGAAATGAAACTTCAGAATGAAAATCTGGCTGAAGGAGAAGAAGCCTTTACTATTTCTGGAGAAGAAAAACTTAAACGTTTAAAAGAAAAGCTTACTGCAGAGATTCGGGAAGAAATACCGGATGATGCTTTCGTAGCGCTGCTAAATTCTACTGACAATGAATTGTCAATTGCCCAGGATGCAATTATTACAGCAGTAAATCGTGTCATGAGCAATGAAATTCCTCTGCAAAAACAAGAGGAGGCTAAGAATGCTGTAGAAGAAGAACTTAAATCCTCTACGCTGCGTGCTGAACTCACTGATGCGGCCATCCAGCTCGGCAGATATGCAGTGATTGCCAACTTTGTCTTTGATTTGGACGCAACGGAAGAAAAAAAGCAGCTGGCATATGATGATGTAAAAGAAGTTCAAATTAAACAGGGTCAGATTCTAGTCGAGGAAAACGGATACATCAGCAGAGACATTTACCGTAAGCTTGAACTTGTCGGGTTGCTTGACAATCAGCTTTCTTTAAAGCCATTTGCTGGTTTAATGCTGATCATTCTTCTGATTATTGCAGGTCTTATTTATTATTTTGAAGCACCTGATAAATCAGCAGAGAAGAAAAATCACTCTCTGATTCTATACGTTTTGATTTTCAGCATTACAATCCTCCTCATAAAAATCATCAGTTTCTTTCAGGAAATTGAATATACGCATATCGGCTACCTTGTCCCTGTTGCGATGGGAGCTATGATGATTAAACTTCTGCTTCATGAAAGGCTTGCGATCTTAACGAGTATTATTTTTGCCATTTGCGGAAGTATTATCTTTAATGAAGGCGTTACAGGGACATTCAATTTTACCATTGGAGTCTATTACTTGTTCGGCTGTTTAGCGGGAGTGTTATTCCTTAACGAGCATAATGTCCGTTCAAGAATTCTTCAAACCGGGCTGTTTATAGCGCTAATAAATATCCTGATCATTACTTCGATTATTCTCATCCAAAATGGGAGCTATTCGAATATTGAACTCGGCTCTTATTTTATTATGGCCCTTGTATCAGGACTTGTTTCTTCCGTATTGACGATTGGGTTCATGCCATTTTTTGAAACAGGATTCGGCATATTATCAACAATGAAATTAATTGAGTTATCTAACCCAAATCATCCTTTGCTACGTAAAATTTTGACAGAAACACCTGGAACCTATCATCACAGCGTCATGGTTGCAAATCTTTCAGAGGCAGCTTGTGAAGCGATTGGTGCAAATGGTCTGCTGGCCCGTGTAGGAGCGTACTATCATGATATTGGTAAAACAAAACGGCCTCAGTATTTTATCGAAAATCAGATGAATATTGACAACCCGCATGATAAATTGTCGCCTCAATTAAGCAAAAATGTTATTATTGCACATGCAACAGACGGTGCAGAGCTTCTGCGAAAGCATAAGATGCCAAAGGAATTTGTAGATATAGCTGAACAGCATCATGGAACAACATTATTAAAATTTTTCTATCATAAAGCAAAACAAAACCATCCAGATATTTATGAAGACGAGTTTCGTTATCCGGGACCTAAACCTCAAACAAAAGAAATTGCCATCATTTCAATTGCTGATAGTGTTGAAGCTGCGGTTCGCTCCATGTCTAACCCGACTCCAGATAAGATTGAAAAGCTTATTAGAGGAATCATTGCGGACAGACTACAAGATCATCAGCTGAATGAGTGTGATTTAACGTTAAGAGAACTTGATATAATCGCCAAATCACTTAGTGAGACATTAAAAGGTATTTTTCATTCCCGGATTGAATATCCGGAACTAACAAAACAGAAGGTGAGACAAGCATGAATCGAATAATCATCGACATGACAGATGAAACAGGAATACTCGCGGAAGATCAGCTGCAAATAGTCAATCGTCTTCTGCAGCAGGCAGCTGAAATAGAAGGTATTTCTGAGGATGCTGAGCTATCCGTTACTTTCGTTGATAATCAAAAAATACAAGAAATCAATCGGGATTATCGCAATAAAGATCAGGCAACAGATGTTATTTCATTTGCAATGGAAGAGCAGGGCGAAGGGGAAGTTTCAATAAAAGGGATGGACATGCCTCAAGTTTTAGGAGATATTATTATATCTGTCCCCCGTGCAGAGGAACAAGCGCTTGAATATGGCCATTCCTTTACAAGAGAGCTTGGATTCTTAGCGGTACATGGCTTTCTTCATCTTCTTGGGTATGATCATATGACACCTGTAGATGAAGCAAAGATGTTCACTAAACAAAAGGAAATCCTTGATGCTTATGGGCTTAAAAGGGAGATCTGAGCGGGAACGGTTTTTTCGGAGTTTTTCTTTTGCTTGGGACGGGATCCTGACTACTTTTAAAACCGAACGGAACTTTCAATTTCATATCGTCATTTGCATCCTGGTCACAGCTGCCAGTTTTTTCTTTCATATATCGCTCTCAGAATGGATTATTGTCCTTTTTTTAATGGGCGGAATGCTTTCTCTTGAGTTAATGAATACAGCGTTAGAGCGGATTGTAGATCTTGTAACCTCAGAATATCATCCATTGGCAAAAGCGGGAAAAGACGCAGCCGCAGGTGCTGTTTTGATTTATGCTGTGCTAGCGGTTATTATAGGATTAATCATTTTTATTCCGAAAGTTTTATAAGTTTTGGGAAAATTCTTACAATTAAATTACATTTGCGGCATTTGGATGAAATTTCTGCTCTTTTTAGGTAAAATAGAAATACATGGTGTCGCCAAAGAGAAAGGAAGTAGAGCTTTGAAATCAGAACAACTCATCAAAGAAGCAATAGCAGCACGTGAAATGGCATATGTTCCTTATTCCAAATTCCAAGTTGGAGCTGCTCTATTAACTAAAGACGGAAAAGTATACAGAGGATGCAACATTGAAAACGCATCATATGGCATGACAAATTGTGCAGAACGAACAGCTTTGTTTAAAGCTGTATCTGAAGGTGACAAGGAGTTTGCTGCCATGGCGATTGTTGCTGACACAGAAGGTCCTGTTTCACCGTGCGGAGCTTGCAGACAGGTTATTTCGGAACTTTGTCCTAAAGACATGAAAGTCATCTTAACAAACTTGCAGGGTGATGTAAAAGAGTGGACAGTAGCAGATTTGCTTCCAGGAGCATTTTCAGCGGAGGATTTAAATGAATAATACAGAAAAAGGCTACAAATCTGGTTTTGTCTCCATCATTGGAAGGCCAAATGTAGGGAAATCAACATTCCTTAATCGTGTAATTGGCCAAAAGATTGCCATTATGAGCGACAAACCGCAAACAACTCGCAATAAAATTCAAGGCGTTTACACGACAAACGATTCTCAAATTGTTTTTATAGATACACCAGGAATTCACAAACCAAAGCACAAGCTCGGCGACTTCATGATGAAGGTTGCACAAAACACGCTGAAAGAAGTCGATGTTGTCCTATTTATGATTAATGCGGAAGAAGGTTATGGCCGCGGTGATGAATTTATCATCGAAAAACTGCAGCATACTAAAACTCCTGTTTTTTTGATCATTAATAAAATTGACCAGATTCACCCTGATCAGCTGCTGCCATTAATTGATCAGTATCGTGCATTTTACCCATTCAAAGAGATCATCCCGATTTCTGCGCTGCAGGGTAATAATGTCGATACACTTCTCGAGCAAATTGAATCTTACTTGCCTGTCGGACCGCAATATTATCCCGCAGATCAAGTAACAGATCATCCAGAAAGATTCATTATTTCTGAATTAATCCGTGAAAAGGTGCTGCATTTAACACGGGAAGAAATTCCTCATTCAGTGGCTGTTGTTATTGATGCCATTGAAAGGCGGGATAACAATCAGTCAATCTATGTGAGTGCAACGGTCATAGTTGAACGTGATTCCCAAAAGGGAATTGTAATAGGCAAGCAGGGGAAAATGCTGAAAGAAGTCGGCCAGAGGGCTAGAGCTGACATTGAAGCATTGCTTGGTACAAAAGTCTTTTTGGAGCTATGGGTTAAAGTTCAAAAAGACTGGCGCAATAAGATGACCCAGCTTCGTGATTTCGGATTTAGAGAAGACGAATATTAAAAAGTCTCTTTTCTAAACCAATGTCTTTGCGAACAAAGACATTTTAATAATACAGGTGCTGTCAAAGCCTTTTGTTAACTGCTTTTTTACAAAATTTGTTTAACATGAAATGAAGGATATCAGGTCAAAATAACGTTATAGAAATTGGATAAAAGCTTGCTTGTCTTAACGACAGAAAGGTGGGGGTTTACATGTTGGATTTTACCTGGAAAGTCTTTATTAATACAGGTAATATTGATACCTATCTTCTTTTTAAGGAACTGGAAAAAGATACTGGTGACGGACCCGATTTACAAGATCATGAGCTAGCAGAAGTTGATTTTCCAATTTCGTGATCTGACCGTATCCTTCTGGATGGTGAGAAAGATTGCTTCAAAAATGTGAAGGAATTGTGATTAGAACAACCGATTATGGTGAAACAAATAAAATTATTACGATTTTTACCCGTGAAATGGGTAAAATCGGGGTTATGGCTAGAGGCGCAAAGAAACCCAGCAGCCGATTAACCTCTTCAACTCAGTTATTTACTTATGGCCATTTCTTATTTCAAAAATCTTCAGGGCTTGGAGCTTTGCAGCAGGGCGAGACAATTTCATCCATGCGGGGGATCAGGGAAGATATCTTTTTGACGGCATATGCCTCATATATTGCTGAATTGCTTGATAAAAGTACGGAACAGCGCGAACCCAATCCCTTTCTTTTTGAATTGTTCAGTCAGACGCTGCAGCTTTTGAATGAAGGCATTGACCCGGATATATTGCTTCATATCTTTGAAATGAAAATAGTGAATGTACTTGGTTTATATCCTCAGCTCGATTCATGTGTAAACTGCAGCAGCAAGGATGGGACGTTTCATTTTTCTGTTAGAGAAAACGGATTTATCTGTCACAGATGCTTTGAAATCGATCCGTATAGACTGCAAATTTCTCAAGGGACAGCTAAGCTATTGCGCTTGTTTTATTATTTTGATTTAGAAAGACTTGGAAAAGTGACTGTAAAACCGGAGACAAAGGCTGAAATTAAAAGTGTCATTGATTCATATTATAATGAATACTCCGGTTTATTCCTTAAATCCAAAAAGTTTTTAGATCAGATTGAGTCGTTAAAAGGAAAGCTGTCCTGATACATATTGACATCGTCTTTTAATTGAATTATGATGCTAATAAATTAATATGTTGCGGTGAGAGAAAAAGAGTATTTGCCATTTGTTATGAAAAGCGACCTTAGGATGGTGCGAGCTAGGGGATAACAGGCAGAGAAAAGGCGTTCTTGAGCAACTTTTCCGGAAAGAGGCTAATGCTTTGATGCATTGGCAATTAGGGTGGAACCGCGGGTTAACTCTCGTCCCTATGCAGCTGACAGCTGCATAGAGACGGGAGTTTTTTGTTTTCTAAAGGCTCTTTTCATAAAGTTAAGTTGCTTTTTGGAAAAATGGTTAAAAACTTAGTGGATTGGAGTGGAAGGCAAGAGCCTGCAGCGGAAATCCACGGCTAAAGTTTATATCCAAAAACAACTATCAATGCGAAAACAGCCTTTTTTTAGAAAAAAGCACGAAACCTGAATAAATACGGTAATGAGTATTTATTGGTTTCGTGAACACGGTTTTTAAATAAGTAAAGCATTTGGAGGTGCTTAGGTTGAACATTCAAGACATGATTGTAACATTGCAAAAACATTGGTCAGATCACGGCTGTATTTTAATGCAAGCGTATGATACCGAAAAAGGAGCAGGAACGATGAGCCCTTATACGTTCCTTAAGGCGATAGGTCCTGAACCTTGGAAAGTGGCATATGTAGAGCCGTCACGCCGTCCGGCTGATGGAAGATACGGAGAGAATCCGAACCGTCTTTATCAGCATCATCAATTTCAGGTAATTATCAAACCGTCGCCTGACAATATTCAAGAATGGTATTTAGATTCTTTAAAAGCGCTTGGGATTGATCCGCTTCAGCATGATATTCGCTTTGTTGAGGATAACTGGGAAAATCCTTCTCTAGGATGTGCCGGACTAGGATGGGAAGTCTGGCTTGATGGGATGGAAATCACACAATTCACCTACTTCCAGCAAGTTGGCGGAATTGAATGCAAACCGGTATCTGTAGAGATCACTTATGGGATTGAAAGACTTGCTTCATACATTCAGGATAAGGAGAATGTTTTTGACTTAGAATGGACAGAAGGATTTACGGTTCGTGATATTTTCTTAATGCCTGAATATGAGCATTCTAAATATACATTCGAAACATCTAATGCTGACATGCTGTTCGAGCTCTTTGCTATTTACGAAAAAGAAGCACATCGACAAATGGATGAGGGACTTGTGCATCCTGCATATGATTACGTACTTAAATGCTCCCATACGTTTAACTTGCTTGATGCAAGAGGTGCAATTTCTGTAACTGAAAGAACCGGGTATATTGGCCGTGTTCGGAACCTAGCCAGAAAAGTGGCTAAAACATTTTATGATGAGCGGGAAAAATTAGGGTTCCCAATGCTGAAACAAGAGGAGGCGAAAACAAATGAGTAAACATGATTTGCTGCTTGAAGTCGGACTTGAGGAATTGCCCGCAAGGTTTGTGACAGATGCTATGAATCAGCTTTCTCTCAAAGTTACAAACTGGCTAAAGGAGAAAAATATCTCATTTGGGGAAGTCAGCGTGTATTCCACCCCAAGAAGACTGGCTGTTCAAATCCAGGGTGTAGCGATTAAACAAATGGATATTGAAGAAGAAGCTAAAGGACCCGCTAGGAAGATTGCACTGGATCAAGAGGGAAACTGGTCCAAAGCAGCCATCGGTTTTTCCAGAGGCCAGGGTGCAAGTGTTGATGATATCTATTTCAAGGAAATTGGCGGCATCGAATATGTTCATGTTCAGAAGTTTATTAAAGGAAAAGAAACGAAAGAGCTTTTAACTGAGCTGCGAGAAATCATAACGGGCTTGACCTTTCCTAAGAATATGCGCTGGGGATCACAGGATCTTAGGTTTGCACGTCCGATCAAATGGATCGTTGCTTTATTTGGCCAGGAGGTCATTTCTTTTAACATCACTGGTGTACATACAGGAAATGAAACAATGGGGCATCGCTTTTTAGGAACCAAACAATTGATTGAGCGTCCTGCTGATTATGAAAAGGTCCTGCTGTCTCAGTTTGTCATTGCCTCACCCGTTAAAAGAAAAGAAGCCATTTTGACACAGCTTCATCATCTTGAAGAGGAAAACAAGTGGAACATTCCGATTGATCAGGAACTATTGGAAGAAGTAACGAATCTGGTTGAATATCCTACAGCGTTGTTTGGGAAATTTGAAGAAGAGTACCTATCTCTTCCTGAAGAAGTGCTTGTGACAACGATGAAAGAGCACCAGCGCTATTTCCCTGTGAAAGATCATGAAGGACGCTTGCTTCCATATTTCGTAACCGTAAGAAACGGTGATCACAACCACATTGAAAATGTAGCAAGAGGGAATGAAAAGGTTCTTCGTGCACGCCTATCAGATGCTGCTTTTTTCTATAAAGAAGATCAAAAGCTTGTGATCGCAGACAATTTGAAAAAACTGGATAAAATTGTTTTCCATGAAGAGCTTGGAACGACGGGAGATAAAGTAAGAAGAATAACTGAGCTTTCCGTTGCTCTTGCAGAGCGATTTAATGCATCAGATGAAGAAAAATCTTTTGTAAAACGCACAGCGGAAATCTGTAAATTCGACCTTGTGACAAATATGGTATATGAATTTCCGGAATTACAGGGGATTATTGGTGAAAAATATGCTAAGGCATTTGGAGAAGCAGATGAAGTGGCTGCAGCAATAAATGAACATTATATGCCGCGGCATGCTGACGATAAGGCTCCTGCTTCAAACACAGGTGCTATTGTGGCTCTTGCTGATAAACTGGATACTATCTCAGGTTTCTTCGCAATTGGCGTTATTCCAACAGGTTCGCAGGATCCTTATGCTCTAAGACGTCAAGCAAGCGGAATTGTACAGATTTTGCTGGCTAAGAAGTGGAAAATTTCTTTAGAAGAATTATTTGAAATTGCTCTTGTTCCGTTTAAAGACATTGATGAAAACAAAGTAAGAAATGATCTGATTGCTTTTTTCAAAATGAGAGTTAAGCATGTTCTGGATGAAAAGAAAATACGATACGATATTATTGATGCAGTCCTTGGAGCAGATCAGCATGAGCTGACAGCTATTTTAGAAAAAGCAAAAGTGTTGGAAGCTTCTTCTAAAGGTGAAAACTTTAAAGAAACAATGGAAGCTTTTGCAAGGGTTCAAAATATCTCGAAAAAAGGGTCTGCTAACGAAGTGAACCCTGAACTCTTCCAAAATAATGAAGAGCACCTTCTTTACGAGATATCTGTACAGGTGAAAAAAGAATATGAATCGAGCGTTGCCGGCGGAGATTATAAACAGGCTTTTGCTTCACTTTGCACATTGCAGCCTTTTATTCAATCATACTTTAATGAAACAATGGTAATGGCTGATGATGAGGCTCTAAAAACGAATCGTCTGGCGCAAATGAAACAGCTTGCTGCCATGATTGAATCTTTTGCCAATATGGATGCTGTCATTGTAAAATAGAAACAAGACGGTTGCCTCTAAACGGCAATCGTCTCCTTCTTTTTTAGGAGAACAAATAACTGATTGCAGAAATTGAAACCGCTTTTCGTAATTGTCCAGCTCCACCGCCTAACCCCTCGGTCAGAACGGCTCCGCCGATGAAGTCAACCCCGGACTTCCCCGTCGGATCCTTTTCTGCTATGCCTGGGCTAAACAGGCGGTTCCCCTTTTCTTTTCTAAAGGTTCTTTTCAAACCGAACAAATAGTATATAATATTTATATATAGTATAACCTATTTAATCATCGGAAATAGAAGAACGAGCGATACATATGTATTGGAACCTTAAGGCGGTGAGTACAATCGAATTAAATAAAAGACAAGATCATATTCTGCAAATTGTTAAAGACAATGGGCCGATTACTGGTGAACATATCGCAGATCAGCTGAATTTGACAAGGGCAACACTGCGTCCTGACCTTGCTATTCTGACAATGGCAGGCTACCTTGAGGCAAGACCAAGGGTAGGCTACTTCTATACTGGGAAAACAGGTGCAGGCCTCCTGTCAGAAAAGCTCAAAAAATTACAAGTAAAAGATTTTCAATCTATTCCTGTTGTCGTAAATGAAAATGTATCTGTGTATGACGCCATCGTTACGATGTTTCTGGAAGATGTCGGAACTTTATTTGTGGTGGACCAAGGGTCAATTCTTGTCGGAGTTTTATCAAGAAAAGATCTGCTTAGAGCAAGCATCGGCAAGCAGGAGCTCGCTTCCATACCTGTAAATATTATTATGACACGAATGCCGAACATTACGATGTGCCAGCGCGAAGATTATATTATGGATGTTGCAAAGTACTTAATAAATAAACAAATTGATGCCATTCCTGTTATTAAAGAAACTGAAAAGGGTTTTGAAGTAATTGGCAGAATTACTAAAACAAATATGACGAAAATCTTGGTCGGACTAGCGGAGAATGAAATCATCTAACTGGGGAGTGAGGAATGGTATGAACAATCGTCATGTCTATGTAGTATCAGATTCTGTGGGCGAAACCGCTGAACTGGTCATAAAAGCGGCAATAAGCCAATTTAACGGGTATGCTGCTGACACAAAAATCAAACGAATTCCTTATGTAGAGGATCTCGGTACGATTAAAGAGGTTATAGCTCTCGCTAAGCTTGAGCAGGCGATCGTATGCTTTACATTGGTCGTGCCTGATCTAAGGCAAGGACTTATTGCAGAAGCTGAAGCGCAAGGGGTTGTTTATTATGACATCATCGGCCCGTTAATAGATAAAATGGAGTCTGCTTATGGCATCAATGCAAAATACGAACCTGGCAGAGTCCGCAAACTTGATGAAGACTACTTTAAAAAGGTAGAGGCGATTGAGTTTGCTGTTAAATACGATGATGGCCGTGATCCTCGCGGGATTATGAAAGCTGATATTATTTTGGTAGGTGTTTCAAGAACATCGAAAACACCCCTGTCTCAATACTTGGCTCATAAGCGGTTCAAAGTAGCAAATGTGCCGATTGTACCAGAAGTTGAGCCGCCAGAGGAGCTATTTAAAGTATCTCCTAAAAAATGCATTGGATTAAAAATCAGCCCGGATAAATTAAATGACATCCGAAAAGAAAGACTGATTTCACTCGGACTTAACGATAAAGCCATCTATGCAAACATAGACAGAATTAAAGTAGAGCTTGAATACTTTGAAAAGATAATCGAGAGAATTGGCTGTCAAGTCATTGATGTTTCCAACAAAGCAGTTGAAGAAACAGCTAATATGATTCAAAATATTATGACCGGATATAATTAAAACGGAAACTAGATTTGAACTCAGAGATTCGATCCCTCTGAGTTTTCTGTTTGCTTGAAATTAACAGGATTTAGTCAGTTAAAAAGAATGGAAAATTTAAAGACTTTGTATTATAATAAAAAATTGTGATAAAATTACTTATTTTAGGTTTAGACTTGACCTAGAACGAATAAACTATTTATTGTGATCTGTCAAGGAAAGCAAGGAAAAATAATTCGACAAATAGAGTCGCGGTTTCTCAGCTATCTTTTCTAAATGCTTTAGAAGGAATCTATTGGAGTGATGTAGAATAGTGAAAGATGACGAAAAAAAGATGCAGATAATTGTCGATGCGGATGCTTGCCCTGTTAAACAGGAAATTGCAGATCTTGCTATTCGCTATCATATCTGTGTTCTGTTTGTTGCCTCGTACAATCATCAGACATCGAATACATACGGATTTGATTGGGCTTATGTGGATACCGGCAAAGAATCAGCTGATATTTATATCGTTAATCACTCTAATCGTCATGATATTGTTGTGACGCAAGATATTGGACTTGCAGGACTTCTCCTGAATAAAGGGGTTATTGTCCTGACTCCAAGGGGTAAACAATATACAGAAGACAATATTGAAACAGCATTGGAATACAGGTATCTTTCGGCTAAAGAACGACGTGGCGGCAAGCATACAAAAGGTCCAAAGAAGTTTACCCAGGCAGACAGAGACAGCTTTATTTTCACTTTAGAAAAGATTTTGTCGAAAGATGCAGGAATTAGTGGTTAAATCACGAATATTTGTATCACGGAGTTGTTAGAATGACAAATCGCATTCCTGATGAAATCATCGAAAAAATTCAACAATCCGCAGACATTGTGGATGTTGTCAGTGAATATGTTCAATTGAAGAAGCAAGGACGAAATCATTTTGGACTTTGTCCATTTCATGGCGAGAAATCACCATCGTTCTCCGTTTCACATGATAAGCAGATTTATCATTGCTTTGGATGTGGTGCTGGCGGGAACGTCTTTTCATTCTTAATGCAAATTGAAGGCTATTCATTTGTTGAAGCTGCTTTAGCATTAGCTGATAAATTACATATTGATCTTCCTGATCAAATAAATCCAGTTCAGCCAAAAGATGCAAATAGCGAAAATGAAAAAATGATTGAAGCACACGAGCTGCTCAAAAAGTTTTATCATCATTTGCTTGTAAACACGAATGAAGGTCAAGCTGCCTTGGATTACTTAACATCACGGGGATTTACAAAAGAGTCCATTGAACAATTTGAAATCGGCTATGCACTGGATTCATGGGATTTTGTTGCCAAATTCCTGACAAAGCGGGGGTACAATCCGCAGTTGATGGAAAAAGCAGGGCTTCTAGTCAAAAAAAGCTCCTCTGATCAATACTTAGACCGTTTTCGTAACCGTATTATGTTTCCAATAGTTGATCATGGAGGCAGACCGATTGCATTTTCAGGAAGAGTACTTGGAAAAGAACAGCCTAAATACTTAAACAGTCCTGAAACACCTATCTTTAATAAAAGCAAAGTTCTTTATAATTTTCATAACGCAAGAGTACATATACGGAAAAATCAGCAAGTTGTCTTATTTGAAGGATTTGCAGACGTTATTTCCGCCGTACGGTCTGGTGTACAGCACTCAATTGCAACAATGGGAACATCATTGACAGAAGCTCAGGCAAAAATCATCAAAAGAAATGCCGGAGATGTTATAATCTGTTATGATTCTGATTCAGCAGGATTGGAAGCGACTTTAAGAGCTTCCAAAACACTTGCTGCAGCAGGCTGTAAAATGAGAGTTGCGGCTTTGCCTGATGGTACAGACCCTGATGACTACATTAGAACACATGGACCAGAAAAGTTCAAAAAAGATGTAATAGGGGCCAGCATCACGTTAATGGCATTTAAAATGCAATTCTTCCGCAAAGGAAAAAATCTTCAAGATGAAGGACAAAGACTGCAGTATATAGAAGAAATACTGAAAGAACTAAGCCTCCTTGAAAACCCAGTGGAAATTGAATTGTATTTGAAACAGCTATCTGGAGAATTTTCCTTATCGATGGATGTGCTGAAGAGTCAAATGCAGGAGAAAAAATTGAATAAAAAGCCTGAGAGGAAAAAGGAGCAGCAAACCGCTCCAGCCGCTTCAGCTTTTAAGCCGCAGCAGAGAAGACTTTTGCCTGCATTTCACAATGCAGAAAGGCTGCTAATTGCACATATGCTGCGCAATAGGGAAATTGCACAAAAGGTGCTTGATAGGATTGGGCTTCAATTCAACATAGAAGAGCACAGAGCAATTATAACTTACTTATATGCTTATTACGAAGAAGGAAATGAAGCAAGTGTAAGCTCTTTTCTTAGAAAACTCCCCGGCACAGGGCTTCACCAATTTGTATCAGATATCGCCATGCTCTCCGTTAATGAAGATATTTCTGAAAGAGAGTTAGCAGATTACATCAAACAGGTGTTGAATCACCAAAATTGGTTAATGATAAAAGAAAAAGAAGCTGAAAAGCTTGAAGCAGAGCGTCAAAAGGATTTTGTGAAAGCCGCCAATATTGCAATGGAAGTCATCCGGCTGAAGCGGGACCTTAAATAATGGCAGCTGAATAAACGCAAAAAAATTATGATTCATTGCAGCTAAGGCAGTTTTATACCTTTTAGCTCATTCACATAAAGTATAATTGCAAGAGTTTGGAAGGAGGGGATCCAATGGCTGATAAACAAACCCATGATTCTGAGTTGACATTGGAACAAGCAAAAGACCAATTAACAGAAATCGGAAAAAAACGTGGTGTTTTAACATACGAAGAGATTGCAGAACGCATGTCTGGCTTCGAAATTGAATCAGACCAAATGGATGAGTATTACGAATACCTTGGTGAACAGGGTGTTGAATTAGTTGGTGATAATGAGGAGACCGATGATCCTAATATACAGCAGCTTGCAAAAGAAGAAGAATTTGATTTAAATGATCTAAGCGTACCCCCTGGAGTTAAAATTAATGACCCTGTTCGTATGTATCTGAAAGAAATAGGCCGCGTTGATTTGCTGACAGCTGATGAAGAAATTAAGCTTGCAAATCGAATTGAAGATGGCGATGAAGAAGCTAAGAGAAGACTTGCTGAAGCAAACCTTCGTCTTGTAGTAAGTATTGCCAAAAGATACGTAGGCCGCGGAATGCTGTTTTTGGACCTTATACAAGAAGGCAACATGGGTCTCATGAAAGCTGTTGAGAAGTTTGATTACCGTAAAGGATTCAAGTTCAGTACGTATGCTACATGGTGGATCCGACAGGCGATTACAAGAGCGATAGCTGATCAGGCCAGAACCATCCGTATCCCTGTTCATATGGTTGAAACAATTAATAAATTGATCCGTGTCCAACGTCAGCTTCTTCAAGACCTTGGCCGTGAACCTTCACCTGAAGAAATTGCTGAAGATATGGATTTAACCCCTGATAAAGTAAGAGAAATTTTAAAAATTGCCCAAGAACCAGTATCACTTGAAACACCGATTGGTGAAGAAGACGATTCACATCTTGGTGATTTTATAGAAGACCAGGATGCGACCTCTCCATCAGAGCATGCAGCATACGAGCTGTTAAAAGAACAGCTTGAAGATGTTTTGGATACACTGACTGATCGGGAAGAAAATGTTCTTCGCCTTCGTTTTGGCCTTGACGATGGACGTACGAGAACTCTTGAAGAAGTCGGCAAAGTATTTGGTGTTACAAGAGAACGTATCCGTCAAATCGAAGCAAAAGCACTTCGCAAGCTGCGTCATCCAAGCAGAAGCAAACGATTAAAAGATTTCTTGGAGTAGAAAGCGGACATTATGTTCGCTTTTTTTTATTGAGTTGATATCTCAATGTTTATGCTGTTTGTTTGCCTTAAAAAAGCAATTTCATTATGATAACGTTAACAAAACTTCATTCTTTTCATTTATTTTACTTAATTGTTATTTAATTTGCAAATCACCCTCAACTGAATTTTCCCTTATCTTTCCTAATAAATGAACATTAGCCCTTCATGTTTTTTGGAAAAGAATTCTTGAAATTCGAAATAAAACCTTGAAAAGCCTCATAAAAACGCGAAGAATGATCACATTCCCTTTTGAAAGGATGAGGTCACGAAATTTTTTTAATTAAATAAAAATTTAAAAAGTTGTGAAAATAGTTTGTTTCAATTTATAATTCAATATGTAAGCGTATACAAAACGGAGGGATACCATGAATTTTGAATTATCACAAGAACAGAACATGATTCAAAAAACGATTAAAGAGTTTTCAGTAGAAGTGGTTGAGCCTGGAGCATATGACAGGGATAAATCAAAGCAGTTTCCTGCTGAAATTTTTCAGCAGCTCGGAGAAATGGGGATGCTTGGACTCCCCTTTTCAGAAGAATATGGAGGAAGCGGCGCGGATACAATCAGCTTTGCAATCGTAACGGAAGAACTCAGCAAGGCATGCGGTTCAACTGGAATTACATATTCGGCTCACATTTCTTTAGGCGGAGCACCAATCCATATGTTTGGAACAGAAGAACAAAAAAGAACATATCTTTCGAAAATTTGTTCAGGTGAATCTTTAGGAGCTTTCGGTCTAACGGAACCAAACGCAGGATCTGATGCAGGAGGTACGCTTACTGAAGCAACAATGGATGATGGGAAGTTTACAATTAACGGAAATAAGTGCTATATTACAAACGCATCATACGCCAAATTCCTTGCATTAACAGCAATAACAGATCGTTCAGAGGGCAAAAAAGAAATAAGTGCAATTATTGTTCCAACAGATGCACCTGGATTTAAAGTGATCGATAATTATGAAAAGATGGGATTAAACGCTTCAAATACGACTGAACTGATCTTAGAAGATGTAGTTGTTCCTGCTGAGAATCTTCTCGGTAAAAAAGGCAATGGCTTCAGACAGTTTTTAATGACCCTTGATGGTGGAAGAATAGGAATTGGAGCAATGGCGGTTGGAATTGCTCAGGCTGCTTTTGAAAAAGCTTTGGCATATTCTAAAGAAAGAAAACAATTCGGCAAAACATTAAGCGAGTTTCAGGCCATTCAATTTAAGCTCGCAGATATGGCTATGAAAATTGAACTGGCAAGAACGATGGTCTATAAAGCAGCATGGTTAAAAGATCAAGGAAAGCCCTTTACGAAGGAAGCTTCTTTTTGCAAGCTGTATGCATCTGAGATGTGTACAGAAGTGACAAATCAAGCCATTCAGATTCATGGCGGATACGGCTATATGAAAGAATATCATGTTGAAAGATACCTTCGAGATGCAAAACTGCTGGAAATTGGCGAAGGAACAAGTGAAGTGCAGCGCATGGTCATTGCACGGCAAATTGGGTGCTGAATCATAACAAATCAAAAACTTCATCATATTGATGAAGTTTTTTTGACTAAATTTTGAAAAACAGCTTAACTTATAGAATAAGTTCTTTTACTTCGTGAAATTTTGAAGTAAAATAGAGATTGTTTAAATCTATCGTTTACCTGCATTTCAAGATTTTTACATAGGGGAGGTTACATAATGAATCGCAATCCACTTATTCCATTTGCTTTAGTTGCCGTAATCGGAATCGGCCTTATGTTTTTCTTATCTATAAAAGGGCTCGGTGATATGAAAGAAATGGCTGGAGAAGGTAAAGAGGAAGATAAATCGGGCGAAGTTGCAAACGCTTCACCAGAGGAAATCTACCAGCAAAGCTGTATTTCTTGCCATGGTGAGAATTACGAAGGCGGTGCAGGTCCGGCTCTAAAAGGTGCCGGCGACAGACTGGGTGTTGACGGAATCAAAGAAACAATTAAAAATGGCAGAGGAAACATGCCTCCCGGTCTAGTTCCTGATGAAAAATTGGACGAGATGGCAGAATGGGTTTCTAAAATTAAATAATGAAGTGAGAATGTCCTTTGCATATGTGAAGGACTTTTCTTATTATAGAGAGAGCAGAATATTAAAGTACATAAGAATGTGGTGGTTTAAAGATGAATGATGTTAATTTATCCAAAAGGCTAAAAACAGTAGCCAATTATATACCTGAAAAAGCTGTGTTAGCAGATATAGGATCAGACCATGCTTATTTGCCTTGCTATGCCCTTATAAACGGCTTAGCTTTGTCAGCTGTTGCAGGAGAGGTTGTGGAGGGACCATTTCAATCGGCACAAAAACAAGTGAAGAAGAGCGGGCTTGAAGACGTCATATCCGTTCGTTTGGGGAGCGGGCTTGATGTCATTCAGCCGAATGAAGTAACTTGTATTACTATTGCTGGTATGGGCGGAGCGTTAATTGAGAAAATTCTTGAAGCAGGAAAGCAAAAATTAGCAGGTGTTGAACGGTTAATTCTTCAGCCTAACCTGCATGCTCATCATGTGCGCAGATGGCTGCTTGAAAACGGCTGGGAACTGATCAATGAAGAAATTCTGGAAGAAGACGGAAAAATATATGAAGTACTTGTTGCTGAGAGGGGAAATGCAGAAGCTCCTTATCAGCATTCGACGCTTAAAAAAGGATTGCTTTTAGGGCCATTTTTAATGAAAGAAAAAACAGAGCCTTTTCTAAAAAAATGGAAGCAGGAATGTGAACATTATCATCGTATTATCGACAGCATATCCGGTGCCGCCTCAAGCCGTGAGAATGAGGCAAAGAAAAAAGAATTGCATGATTTAATCGTAATGCTTAAGGAGGTAATAGAGGAATGAGCAAAATACCTAACGGCTTTGAAATCATACAATTGTTTGAATCGTATTCGAAAAAAGAATATGCAATGGAAGGTGATAAAATCGGTTTGCAAATCGGCACATTGAGTAAACCGATTCATGGTGTTATGATCGCGCTGGATGTTCTCGAAGAAGTAGTGGATGAAGCCATTGAGAAAAAAGCAAACTTGATTATAGCCCATCATCCTCCAATTTTTCGCCCGCTCAAGAATATTGCGACAGATCAGCCGGGAGGACGCATCATTGAAAAATGCATCAAGCATGATATAGCTGTGTATGCCGCACATACTAATTTAGACGTTGCAGCAGGGGGAGTAAATGATTTGCTCGCAGAAGCCCTGCAATTAACGAACACAGAAGTGCTTGAGGATACCTATCAGGAGGAATTAAAGAAATTAGTAGTCTATGTACCCAAAGACCATTCAGACAATCTCAAGGCCGTTCTAGGGCAATCAGGTGCAGGACATATTGGAATGTACAGTCATTGTTCTTTTACTACTAGCGGTACAGGAAGCTTCCTGCCGCTTGAAGGCTCTAATCCATACGTAGGAGAAGCCGGGAAAACGGAATTTGTAGAAGAAGAAAGAATTGAAACCATTATTCCTGCCAGCCAGCAAAGAAAGATAGTATCAGCCATGATTAAAGCTCATCCTTATGAGGAAGTGGCATACGACATCTATCCTGTAGAAGCACAGGGTCAGGCATTAGGCTTAGGTCGAGTCGGAATATTAGAAAACGAGATGACACTTCATGAATTTGCCGAGCATGTAAAAAAAACGCTTGAAGTTCCTTTTGTAAGAATGACAGGCGATAAAAATTCAAAGGTTAAGAAAGTTGCTGTACTCGGCGGTGACGGCAACAAATATATCCATCAGGCAAAAAGAAAAGGTGCAGATGTCTATGTAACAGGCGATCTCTATTATCACACAGCACATGATGCAATGATGATGGGATTAAATGTAATAGATCCAGGACATAATGTGGAAAAAGTGATGAAAAAAGGGGTAACAGACATCCTTCTTTCTATGTGTGAGGAAAAGAAGTTTGAGGTAACTATTTTTCCATCGGAGATTCATACAGATCCATTTACGATTGTATAATTTTTTTATAAAAAACAAGTGCCAAATCTTAGATTTGGCACTTGTTTTATTTTGCAGCTTTTACTTTAGGCAGGATTTTTTGTAAAGGAACGTTATGCTCAATGTTCCAGGTTAAATCATTTTCAGGATCGTATTTCTCTAAAAACTGAATGACTTCTTTTGTAATAGGTGTAGGAGTAGAGGCGCCGGCAGTAATCGCCACTTTTTTCACTCCTTGAAACCATTCCAGCTTCAATTCACTGATATCTGAGACCCGATAGGCCTTCGTACCGGCGATTTCCTCTGAGACTTGAGCAAGACGGTTTGAATTATTGCTTTTAGGGTCGCCAACTACAATCGTTAAATCAGCCTCTTTTGCCTGCTCTGCAACCGCTTCTTGGCGTACTTGAGTCGCAAGGCATATCTCCTGATGATATTCAACGTGAGGATACTTTTCTTTTACACGTTCCATAATGTCAAATACGTCCCATTGACTCATCGTCGTTTGATTGGTTACGATAATTTTGTCATTCTGAAATGTAAGTGCATCAACATCTTCTTCTGTTTCAACCAGATGAACGATTTCTGGCGCTACACCTACAGCACCTTCTGGTTCAGGATGTGATTTTTTTCCGATATAAATCACATGATACCCTTCAGCTTTCTTTTCACGGATTAAGTCGTGTGTTTTTGTTACATCAGGACAAGTGGCATCAAGAGTGAAAAGACCTTTTTCTGCCGCAATTTTGCGAACCTCGGGTGATACGCCGTGAGCTGTGAAAATGACAGTTCCGCTATTTACTTTTTCTAGTATTTCCATACGATTGCTGCCGTCTAAGGTGATAATGCCTTCATCTTCAAATGCATTTGTTACATGTTTATTGTGAACAATCATGCCTAATATATAGATAGGCCTTGGCAATGATTTATCTAAAGCCGCATTCTTTGCAATCACCATGGCATCAACAACGCCATAGCAATATCCGCGCGGGGCAATCTTGATAACTTCCATAAAAGATCCTCCTAAAGAGAAGAGTGAATATAAAAAAGCCAAAGAAAAAGGCTTTTTGGCTCTCGTAATCTCTTATTATTATAGCGGAGAATGAGGAAGAATACAAAGAAGAATGTCAGATGTAAAGCTTTGGAGCAGACGCCCCTTTTACAGCTGGCGGTTTTTCCTTCACAGACTTTTTGACAGGCTGAGACGAAATCTCTTTAGGCGGATCGCTTTCGGATTCAGTACCTTCAGCTGAATTGTCTGCTTCTAAACTTGTTTCTTCTGATACAGATTCACTGTCGCCAGATCCTCCGCTTTTTAGTTCACTGTAAATCTTAAACATAGCAGGAAGATTTCTAACTAACGGACCATATTGCTGGACCATAGGCGTCACTTGCTGAGCCATGCCGAGAACTTTTTGAACATTTCCAAGCATGCTCGACAGGTTGGCAGGACTTGCAATTCCTTGCAAACCTTGTGCTGCGCCAGTTGCATTCACTGCACCCCCGCCGCCTGGGAGAAACCTTGATAGCAAGCCTTTAATTCCTCCGCCTCTGCCCATTGCCTGCTGAACACCAAATTGCTGACCGCCGAATGCCTGTGGGCCAAATTGTGAAGAAAATGGCCTCATTTGCTGACCGAATTGCTGGAATGACCCAACACGTCCAAATCCGCCAGTTTGACGGCTTCCAAAAGCTCGATTTAAAAAAGGCTGACCGCCCATTTGCATTCTTTGAGGAGGGAATCCTCTAGAAGGCATTGGAGGCATAGGTCTTTGCTGAAACATGATGATCCTCCTTTTAAATTAACGTCTGTTCTACCTATAAGTTATGCAGAATCAAGCGGAATGGTTTCAATCGTTATAAGAATAGGCGGATTCGATTGGAGTTTTTGCCGGCTATCGTTTATAATGTTTTGATGGACACCCGTGTCTTATTTTTTATTTTCTAATTTACTCATCAAGGAGATGATGAACATGGAACAAACAAAGTTCGATCAGTTTCCATTTAAGCCTTTTATTATAGATGCTGTTAAAGCGCTGGGTTTTTATGAACCGACTGAAATTCAAGCACGCTTATTCCCTGCGCTTTTAAAAGGGGAAACAGCCATTGGACAATCACAGACAGGCACAGGAAAAACGCACGCTTATTTATTGCCTCTTATTCAAAGGATTGATCCCTCTAACAAAAATGTACAAGTTGTCATTACTGCCCCTACTAGAGAGCTTGCCAATCAAATTTATCAGGATGCCCTTCAAGTCATTAAATTCGCACCAGAAGACGAAACGATTTCTGCTAAATGTTTTATCGGCGGAACAGACAAGCAGCGCACAATTGATAAGCTGAAAACACAGCCTCAGCTTGTCATTGGTACACCTGGAAGAATTAAGGATTTAATTGCCGAAAAAGCCCTTTTTGTACATCAGGCAAAAGCATTGGTAGTAGATGAAGCCGATTTGATGCTTGATATGGGATTCATCGAAGATGTTGATAAAATTGGCGGAAACATGCCTGAAAAACTGCAAATTCTTGTCTTTTCAGCTACGATTCCTGAAAAATTAAAGCCTTTTTTGAAAAAATACATGGAAAACCCAAAATTTACTCATGTTGCACCTAAACAAGCAACCGCAAAGAAAATTAAGCATGTATTAGTACCTCTTCGTCACCGCAATAAAACGGTTCTGTTATCTGAAATGCTGAAAAACTTCAATCCGTATTTAGCAATCGTATTCACAAATACGAAAAAGAAGGCTGATGAGGTTGCAGACGGACTAATTGCAAAAGGCTTTAAAGTTGGCCGTATCCATGGCGATTTATCACCGCGGGACCGCAAAAAAATGATGAAGCAAATCAATGAACTTGAATATCAATATGTAGTTGCGACCGATTTAGCTTCAAGGGGAATTGATATTGAAGGAGTCAGCCATGTTATTAATTTCGAACTCCCAAGTGACCTTGACTTTTATATTCATCGTGTAGGCCGTACCGGTCGTGCAGATTATTCTGGAATTGCAGCTACTATTTATGAGCCAGAAAATGAAGATGCATTAATTACACTTGAGAAATTAGGCATTGAATTTGAAAATCAGGATCTTGTCGACGGCGAGTGGAAAAAGGTAGAGGATCGCAAACGCAGACAAAAACGCGTAAGACCATCAGATGGCGTCGATCAAATGGCAAAAAGCAAAGTTAGAAAGCCAAAAGGCGTGAAGCCTGGCTATAAAAAGAAAATGACGAGAGAAATGGATGAAATTAAAAAGAGACAAAGAAGATTAAACCAAAAGCGCAAGTAGGGGGATAAGCAGATGCTAAAAATAGGATCACATGTATCAATGAGCGGCAAAAACATGCTGCTTGCTGCAAGCGAAGAAGCTGTATCGTACGGAGCAAATACTTTCATGATCTATACAGGAGCACCTCAAAATACGAGAAGAAAAAAAATAGAAGACTTGAACATTGAAGCTGGACAAGCTCATATGCGTGAAAATGGAATTATTGAT
Source organism: Bacillus sp. PAMC26568 (assembly GCF_014235785.1). Classification (GTDB taxonomy): domain Bacteria; phylum Bacillota; class Bacilli; order Bacillales; family Bacillaceae; genus Bacillus_P. Next base: position 1,363,507 of record NZ_CP060137.1, read on the forward strand.
ATCGTTGTACATGCACCATATATCATTAATATCGGCAATACTACAAATCCTGCGACATTTGAACTTGGTGTTCAGTTTTTAAGATCAGAGATTGACAGATCCCATGCACTGGGAGCGAAGCAAATTGTCCTTCATCCAGGAGCACATGTCGGTGCAGGAGCAGAAATCGGAATCAAAAAAATTATCGAGGGCCTAAATGAAGTTCTTGATAAAGATGAAAATATTCAAATCGCCCTCGAGACGATGGCCGGGAAAGGCTCTGAATGCGGCCGTTCCTTTGAAGAACTTGCTCAGATCATTGATGGCGTTACACATAATGAGCATCTTTCAGTATGCTTTGATACGTGTCATACACATGATGCAGGATATGATATCGTCAATGATTTCGATGGCGTGCTGCAGCAATTTGACTCAATTGTGGGTTTGGACCGATTGAAAGTCCTTCACATCAATGACAGCAAAAACATTACGGGAGCACGAAAGGACCGTCATGAGAACATCGGCTTTGGTCATATCGGCTTTAAAGCTCTAAATTACATCGTCCATCATCCTCAGCTTGCAGATGTGCCGAAAATTCTAGAAACTCCTTATGTTGGCGAAGAGAAGAAAGATAAAAAACCGCCATATCAATTTGAGATAGCGATGCTGCGCCAAAAGGAATTCAATGAAAACCTGCTGGAACAAATCCGCAATCAAGCATAAAAAAGAAAGCTGTCGATGAAGCCCGACAGCTTTTTAGCCTATAAATTGCTGAAGTAATTGATTCACTTGCTGAGCAGTTGCTGGTGAAGTAATTGCAGCTACTTTTTTTAAAAGGCTGATACGCTGTGCATCATCGAAAATATTAATGTTTTTCCCTCTAATAATTTTAACAATCGCCTGAGCCTGAATTCGATCGATCGAAAGGCTGTTTTGTTTTGCAAGCTGCAGCAATCCATCGGCATCCAAAGAATTTAGTTTTTGGTTAATAATTTTTTGAAATAAAATCACGTACATACCTCCTCTACAATTCAATGTATGGTTCACTTAGGGGAAAAGTGTCTATTTTTTTGGTAGATAAGAAAGATAAAGTTTTGTGTATTGATGGCAAGCGGATGGCCAAACTCCTCGGTCAGAACGGATCTGACCGAGGAGAGCTGACAATGGCCCTTGCACTTTTCTTAATAAACGGAGAGGAGTCATACAATTGACAAAAAAACAGCATAAAAAAGAAAGTGTCGGCCGTTTATTATCCAGGCTGATTTTAATTATTATCGGAGCAGCCCTTGCTGCAATGGCAATTGAGCTTTTCCTGATCCCAAACAGCATTATCGATGGCGGAATCATTGGGGTCTCGCTAATTTTAGATTCTATAACACCTGACAGCCTTCCATTCATCAACTTTGGAACATTGGTTGTCGTTTTAAATCTGCCATTTATGTATTACGGCTACAAGCAAATCGGCAAGACATTCATGGTTTCATCTATTTTCGGGATTGTATGCCTCGCAATAATTGAGGGGCTGCTTCATCATGCAGAACCATTTACGAAAGAACCCATTTTAGCAACAGTTTTTGGAGGATTGATTCTTGGTGTTGGAGTTGGTTTAGTTATCCGGAATGGAGGTTCGCTTGATGGAGCCGAAATTTTAGGTATCTTGCTTACAAAAAAACTGCCGTTTTCGGTAGGCGAGTTTGTTATGTTTATTAATATTTTTGTATTTACCTGGGCAGCGTTTGTATTTGGTGCTGAACAAGCGATGTATTCAGTTATGGCTTACTATATTGCCTTTAAAACCATAGATACTGTGATTCAGGGGCTGGATGAAACAAAAGCCGTCATTATTGTTTCTGACTATTATGAAGATGTTTCTGATGCCATTTTGCAAAGATTGGGCAGAGGAACAACGAAGTTAAAAGGAAAAGGCGGTTACACAGATGATGAGAAAGAGGTCATTTATGCTGTTATTACAAGGCTTGAAGTGACAAAGTTAAAGTCAATCGTTCATGAAATTGATACAAATGCATTCATAACCATAATGAATACACAAGAAACGAAAGGTACGAACTTCAAGTCAGCCATTCATTAATTTTCTTTGCGAGCTGACTATTGCGCTGGCGCTTTTCAAAAGAGAGAAATGATGCCCAGCTCCTTCACCTAATTGCTTGGTCAGAACAAATATGGCAAAAAAGTCAAACCCGGACTTTTTCTGCCGTATTCTTATCCTTCTGTCAGAGCAAAACGGTGCTTGTGCTTTTCTTAATAATCCTGTATAATTTTTATGTTAAAGATCAGACATTGGTTTCTGATCTTTTTTTACGATTTTTAAATCGGAACCATTCTTAAACTAGAAGGTGAAAGTCATGAATCAGCCTATTATTGATATACGTCATTTGTCATTCACATACGAACGCGGAAGAGTACTTGAAGACATAAACTTTATTGTTACAGAAGGTGATTTTCTTGGATTGGTCGGACCTAATGGTTCAGGCAAGACAACGCTGCTGAAATGCCTCCTTGGTCTATTAAAGCCGGATCATGGAGAAATTAAGCTTTTCGGGGAGGATATCCGAAAATTTAAGGAGTGGCATAAAATTGGTTTTGTCTCGCAAAAAGCCAACAGTTTTAATACTGGCTTTCCTGCCTCTGTTTACGAGGTTGTAGCTAGCGGGCTCACTTCTAAATTAGGCCTGTTTAAAATGCTCAAACCGGTGCATCACAAGAAAGTAAAAGCCGCTATTGAAGCAGTTGGTCTTGAGCACTTATCAAAACACAATATCGGGGAACTATCAGGTGGACAGCAGCAGCGTACATTTATTGCAAGAGCGCTTGTAAGTGATCCAAAGCTGCTCATTCTTGACGAGCCAACAGTTGGAGTTGACGCTCAAACTGTACAAAGTTTCTATGAAATGCTGAAAAACTTAAACACAGAAATGGGAATCACTTTGCTGCTTGTAACTCACGATGTTGGTACGATTACAGATAAAGTAACTCATGTCGCGTGTCTAAATAAACATCTGCATTTCCACGGAAATACCAAGGAATTTGAGAGTCTGCAAAACTCTGATATGTCTGACTTTTATGGTCACACGGTTCATGTATTGACTCATGATCATCATCATCATGATCACGAGGGAAGGTAAGGTAAGAAAAATGATAAACAGTATTCTTCATTATGAATTTTTACAAAATGCATTTATTTCAGGTATTCTTATTGGGTTAATTGCTCCTTTGCTTGGAGTATTTGTTGTTGTCAGAAGGTTATCTTTAATTGCTGATGCGCTGAGTCATGTCACTTTGGCAGGGATAGCTGCAAGCCTGCTTCTTGAGAAAAAAGTGCTTGGTATGGCAGGTTTGAATCCCATTTATTTAGGAATGGGCTTTTCGGTAGCAGGATCGCTTTTTATAGAAAAACTGCGGGCGGTCTATAAGCATTTTCAGGAGCTTGCGATTCCAATTATTCTTTCGGCAGGAGTAGGTTTAAGCGTTATTTTTATATCACTTGCTGATGGTTTCAATACAGATTTATTTAACTATCTTTTCGGAAGCGTAAGTGCTGTTACACGTACGGATTTATGGATCATAGCAGGAATTTCTGTCTTTGTCCTGATTGTTATTTTTTCTTTATACAAAGAATTGTTTTTGCTATCTTTTGATGAAGAACATGCTGCGGCATCAGGTATACACTCAAAGTGGATTCATTTTATTTTTATTTTAACTGTCGCTCTTGTCATTGCTGCTTCTATGCGAATCGTCGGCATCCTGCTAGTGTCTTCGTTAATGACGCTTCCTGTAGCAGCAAGTATCCGAATAGCAAAAGGGTTTAAACAGGCGATATTCTTTTCTGTACTCTTTGGAGAAATCTCTGTTATTATTGGTTTAGTGTTAGCTTATCAATTAGATTTAGCTCCTGGAGGAACGATTGTCATGCTGTCAGTCTTCATCCTTGTATTGTCAATACTATGGACCAAACTAAAAAGGGGTCAGTAAGATGAATGTTCAAGAAGCTTTGCTGCTAATGAAGGAAAAAGGATATAAATATACAAATAAGCGTGAAGAAATGCTTGATTTATTCGCGCAATCAAATAAATATTTAACCGCTAGAGACGTACTTGAAAAAATGAAAACCGATTATCCAGGCTTAAGCTTTGATACGATTTACCGCAACCTTTCTCTTTTTGCAGAAATGGGTATTCTCGAAACAACAGAGCTTTCAGGTGAAAAGCATTTCCGATTTACCTGTTCAACGAATCATCATCATCATCATTTCATTTGCCTGAATTGCGGCAAAACAAAAGAAATCGCTTCATGTCCAATGGAAAAATTAAAAGAAAATTTAAGCGGCTATGAAATCAGCGGACATAAGTTTGAGATTTATGGGACATGTCCAGAATGTCATGAACAGCCTCTTACTGCTGAATAACCCGCTGAGAAAGGCGGTTCAAGGAAGTTTTCATTAGAATGCTAAAAAAAGCTTGCAGAAGTTCTGCAAGCTTTTTTCATTTTATTATTTTGCTTCGGTTTGCAAATTCCAAACGTTAACCCATTCTTTCGCTTCAATCCAATTATTAACACGGATGACGTTTTTAGGAATAGGCTCCTGATTGTATGGTGTATTAAATAAGATAACTGGAATATTGAACTCTTCACTGATCATACATGCATTATCGTGCTTGTCCTCAAAAAATACGTCAATTTTATTTTTTCTGACGGCACTCAGCTTATCATGTGTACCGATAAGTTCAATATGATGGTAAAATAGCTCATTTCGTTTAAACCAGTCTAACGTAATATCCTGTAAATGATTTCTGCGTGCGCTAATAAACAATAGCTGATGAGTTTTGCTCCACTCATCCAAAACTATTTTTGCATCGGGTGCCATAGGAGCGTCTTTATAAATGATTGGTTCCTGCTCATCCATCCATTTCCAAAAGTCTTCTTCTGAAATATTTAATAATTTTGTCAGGTCGTATTCTTTCATATCATTTAATGTAATATTTATTCCAAATGATTTGTTTAAATATGGAACAAATGTTTCAGGTGATGTAACCGTTCCATCGATATCGATGCCTAAACGAAGCATAATGCATTCTCTCCCTTGCTGTCTGAACTATACTTGTTAGTGTATCATAAACGTTTCTGACAATCACAGTAATCTTTAACAGTTATACTGTCGCGTTTAACGACTCATACTATAAATGTTCCTTTACAATTTGAATGGAGGGATCCTTAAATGGCAGACGAGAAAGATTACGACTATCACGGAAATATTAAAGATTATGATCTCCGTGAAGATAAAGTTGGCTACAACAGGCCAGATGTGAGTGAAGATTATAAAGAAGAAACGGCAGCTGAAATTGCAGCACCTGCAACCTTAAGAAGAGATGCTGATTATGATCGTGATGAAGAAAAAAGCGATACAGCTGCTGATGGAAGAAGAATGGGGTATTTAGCCATTGTTCTTTCGGTTATCTCATTATTTGTTTTTCCAGTCATCCTCGGAGCGGCAGGGATTATAGTTGGATTTATTGCCCGCCGCAGAGGTGCTGAAGCATTAGGGGGATGGGCAATTGGAATTGGTATTGTTTCATTGATCCTTGGCATTTTCATTTTGCCATTCTTCTAATAAAATTAAACACGCTTGGCATAATGTGCCAAGCGTGTTTTTATTGCATTTCAGCAGCAGCTGCTTTTTCAGCTTCCTGTTTTGCATAATATTCTTCAGCGATTTTATCAATTTCTTTTTTCAATTCTTCTACCATTGTTTCCTCAGGTACTTTGCGGACAATTTGTCCTTTACGGAAAAGTAGACCTTCGCCTCTTGCTCCTGCTATTCCTATGTCTGCTTCGCGTGCTTCTCCAGGACCATTTACAGCACAGCCTAATACTGCCACTTTTATAGGAGCCTTTATTGTTGAGATGTACTCTTCAACCTCATTAGCAATGCTGATCAAATCAATCTCAATACGGCCGCATGTAGGGCAGGAGATAAGTGTAGCTGCATTTGATGAAAGGCCGAATGATTTCAGTAGCTCTCTTGCGACTTTTACTTCTTCAACAGGATCTGCACTTAAAGAAATGCGAAGAGTGTTTCCAATGCCCTTGCTTAATATAGCACCTAGACCGGCTGCACTTTTAACTGTTCCGGCAAAAAGAGTGCCTGACTCAGTTATACCTAAATGAAGCGGGTAATCAAAAGCTTTTGCAGCCTTCTCATATGCTTCAATTGCAAGGTTCACATCAGATGCTTTCATCGAAACAATAATGTCATGAAAATCGAGATCTTCGAGAATTTTGATATGATGAAGGGCACTTTCAACCATACCGTCAGCTGTTGGGTAGCCGTATTTCTCAATAATGCGTTTTTCAAGAGATCCGGCATTTACGCCTATGCGAATCGGAATACCCTTTTCTTTTGCCGCTTTCACAACAGCTTCGACTTTTTCGCGACGGCCTATGTTTCCCGGGTTAATTCGAATTTTATCTGCGCCGCCTTCAATTGCTTTGAGGGCAAGTTTATAATCAAAATGGATATCTACAACAAGTGGAATGTTAATGCGTTTTTTAATCTCAGCAATGGCATCAGCAGCGCGCTCATCTGGACAAGCCACACGCACAACCTGACAGCCGGCTTCTTCTAAACGCAGGATTTCAGCAACTGTAGCTTCCACATCGTGTGTTTTCGTTGTTGTCATGCTTTGAATGACTAATTCATTGTTTCCGCCAATTGTTAAATTTCCTACTTTAACAGGACGGGTTTTGGTACGATGTATGATTTCACTCACGTGTAAATCGCTCCTTAAATTAATAATCATGGTTCTATTCTAACATAGTAACCATTTTTATCGTTCGATGCGAGAAAATGTGCTATCCCTCACATATTGTAACAGTGGATGCTCGATATTGACAAGAATTATGAAGCAACTTCTTTTTTATAAAGCGGAAATTTATATGTTTTTCCTACTTTGATGGATTCAGCTTTTTCCTTCGGATTCAGCCTTTCAAAGTCGGTTGTAATCTGCTCAATGGAAACAGGAATTTGTTCCTTATGCAGCTGCTCTATAATCGATAGGACCGTTTCTCCCTGTCTGATTTTTTTTTCAATATAAGGAGAAGCCTTTGCTGAGGAAACTTCTATAGCTTTGTTTTCACCTTCTGTAAGGGAAGGATTGATGGCGATTGTTCCATTATTCATGTCGAAGTAGACAATATATATTAGAAATAACATTAGGATAAAAATGGATAATCGCTTCAAATAATCAATCCCCCTAGTATTTGCGATAATTATTAATATGCTTGTCCCATTCAAATATGTAATATTAATGAAAAAAGAGGTGAAAAGTCCCTCTAAAAAGAGAGAATTGGAAAAAAACAAATCAATTTGACTTAGTTTTCGACATTTTTTTTATTAATTTAATGCTGGCTTTACATTTCCTTAACATTTATTTGGGATAATTTTCATGAATCAATGGGAAGGATGAAAAAAATATGAAATTTAAGCCATTATTTAATTTTATAAACCTGAGAAGAAGGCCAAATAAGATTCATGGGGGTCATGTGAAAGAATCATTTCTTTCGCGAATTAGCCTGCAGACGAGATTGCTCATGCTGGTGCTCGCTTTATTGATTGCTTCCATTTCTGTTGTAGGGTTTACTTCCTACGCGAAAGCAAAAGACACAACGATGGATATCATTGAAGACAGATTGCAGCGTGAAGTGAATACAACCGGAGAAATTGCAGGCAATTTGATGTTTGCTTATCTTGGGGATGAAGAAGAATTTTTGGAACGGTTTAACAAAGTAGTTCTTACGAATCAATCGTCAGAACTCATTCAGGATGGATTGGGTGCGGAATTCTTTTTAGTAAACGAGAATAAGTCGACACCTTATATAATAAATGAGAATACAAAGATTTCGTTTTCTGATCAGCTGATTACCGAAATTATTGAAAAAGAAAATGGGGTCATCCATAAAGTAATTAATGGAATAGACTACACATTATCGTTTAAAAATGTTCAGGAATTAAAAGGTCAGTTTTTAATAGCAGTGCCTACTGCGGATTATTTAAAAACAACGGGTGAACTAGCATCTTTTACTGCGTGGATGGTGTTGATAAGCGCAGTGATTACAACGATTTTTCTTGTCCTTGTCATTCGCAGTTTAACAAAACCGCTTGCAGTATTCAGAAATACAATGAGGGAAGTAAGAGAAGGCGATTTAACAAAGAACATTCATGTTAAAACGACTATTCCTGAAATTAATTCATTAATTAAAAGCTTTAACCAAATGATGACACAAATGAGGATGATGGTTGTAAATATTGACAGCGCGACATCTGATTTGTCAAAGACAGGGGAACATCTGAAAGAAGCTACAGATGATGTAATTGTACATAATATTCAGCTTGTTGATGCGATTAAGACTGTAAAAGTCGGTGCAGAGCAAACGGCATCCAGCTCAGAGGAAAGCATTCTTGCGTTTGGACAAATGAAGGACGAATTAAAAGTTGTATTTCAGGATATGGAATATTTATTCAGCAGTGCTACTGATATGAATCAATCAGCATATCGCGGAGAAAAAAGTGTGTCACAAATGATCGAAACGATGAATTCCTTTGAAAAAGAATTTGAAAAAATGACAAAGACAATTAGAGGTGTGAAAGAGCATTCGCTTTCTATTGCTAATGTTGTGGCGATTATCCAAACCATTGCAGAGCAGACAAAGCTTCTGGCACTCAATGCAACAATTGAAGCAGCGCGTGCAGGAGAAGCTGGGAAGGGATTTGCAGTAGTTGCCAACGAGGTTAAGAAACTTGCTGAACAGTCTTCACAGGCAACCGAAGATATTACAAAATCCATTGAATTAATGGAACAAATATCAGTTCAAGCATCCAAAGAATTTGAATATATGCTGGGCAATATTCATTCTCATCTTGCTGAAGCATCTCAATCAAAAGCTACTTTTGATGAATTAATGAGCGAAATTGACATTGTAAACGTAAAACTTTCGGATATGAAGGAACATATTCAGCAGCTGAACGGGTCTCTTCCTGTTATGGAACAATCTGCAGAAAGCTTTGCCTCCATCTCCCAGGAAACACTTGCCAGTGCGGAGCAGATGCTTGCAGCTTCTGAAGAACAAAACGCACACATGAATCGCACCCATGAAATTGGACTAAAGCTGAATACACTTTCCGGTGAACTGTCAAAAACAACGAAAGAGTATAAAGTAAGTTAAAAAAGCGAACTCTCGGTATGAGAGTTCGCTTTTTCTAATTCCGTTCAACAGGCTGTTTAGAAGCAGGAATTTCTTTTAATGCTAAGTACATAATGATCAGGTTCACGAACCAGTTGATAAAAATACCGCTTGGAACGGTTACTTGCAGGAGCTCCATAATAATAAAGAAGAAAGTTGCAAGGGTAATCGCATAGGCTGCCATGACCCAAAGCTGTTTAAAATTCACTTTTCGCTTTAAGCTATTCCTAAATAGGATACTCACAAATGCCAAAAAAGTAATCTCTATGAATTTAGAAGCGGACGTAAATATAAATAAGATGAAAATAACAACACTTAGGACAATTGGAAGAACACTCTCGAATTGGGAAGAGTATTGAGACAAGTCATCCTTGGTCATATCAGCATTTAGCATAGAATAGTCGATGCTTTGGGCCTGACCTGCTACTGTGTACACAAACTCATTTTTCAGAAAGCCAATTCCATTTTGTTTATTTTCCATCTCATTTGCAGTAAATGAACCAGTAGGATCGAACACAATAAACAATTCATCCTTTTTAAATTCGAGCGGTTCCTTCGTTTCAGAGATTAATGTGCCGTCTTCTATTTTAAAATCGGGAAGGTCTTCCTGTAACGTGGAATCAAATCCTTTCAGCAGCCCTGAAAGACCAGTTGACATATAAATAGCCATTGGCAAGGTAGCAAGGAGGGTAAGTAAAAACACGTAAAGAATGGTTTTTCCGATTCCTTGAAAACGAAACATAGAAATCGTTTTTGGAGAGTACAGACTTTTAGCAAATTGTTTAAAAATATTCATTATGGTACACATCCTTCATAGTAATACAGCTTTCATTTTATACATCTCATCAGAAAGAAACAAGGCTAAAGGTACAGCAAGAAGACGAATGTTAAGATAATGTAAATTTTTGAAGAATTCACCCTAAAATCCTTTACAATTAATCAACAATTCGTTAATAATTGGGGAGGTTGTAGAATGTTGTCGATTATAGAGGTAGGGGGTTGGAACAGGTTGGATTTAGATCTACAGAAAATGATCTTTGAATTTGCAGGCGGACTAGGTATTTTCTTGTTCGGAATCAAGTTCATGGGCGACGGATTGCAAAAATCTGCCGGAGACAGGCTTCGAGATGTTTTAGATAAATTTACTACCAATCCCATCATGGGGGTTCTTGCAGGTATTTTTGTGACCATCCTCATACAATCCAGCAGTGGAACTACTGTTATTACTGTCGGACTTGTCAGTGCAGGATTCATGAGTTTAAGACAAGCTATTGGTGTCATCATGGGTGCCAACATTGGTACCACCGTCACAGCATTCATTATCGGAATCGACATTTCAGAATATTCTTTACCGGTCTTGTTCATAGGAGCTATTTTACTTTTCTTTTTTAAAAATAAAAAAATTCATAATATCGGGCAAATTATATTTGGCATTGGGGCTCTTTTCTACGGACTTGAATTAATGGGTAACGGTATGGTGCCTCTGCACACATTAGAAGATTTTCAGGACCTTACAGTCAGCATGAGTGACAATCCTCTGTTAGGTGTTGTCATAGGAACAATTTTTACTGTCATTATCCAAAGTTCAAGTGCGACGATTGGAATTCTGCAGGAATTACATGGATTAGGTCTCATTGACCTTACAGGTGCTCTTCCAGTTCTTTTCGGTGACAATATAGGAACGACAATTACTGCTGTATTAGCTTCAATTGGCGCATCAGTTGCTGCACGCAGAGCTGCATTAGCACATGTTCTATTCAACTTAATAGGTGCAGCCATTTTTCTAGTATTCCTTCCGTTATTTACTGATTTTATCATGATGCTTAAAACAAATATTGATCTTAATCCTGAAATGACCATTGCATTTGCGCATGGTACATTTAATGTTGCGAATACTATTATTCAGCTCCCGTTCATTGGTCTGCTTGCTTATATTGTGACGAAGCTTATACCTGGCGAAGATGCAATGATTGAATATAAAGCTAAGCATCTTGATCCCGTTTTCATCGAGCAATCCTCATCAATTGCTTTAGGACAGGCAAAAGAAGAGATTTTGCGTATGGGTAAATTCGCGTTACGCGGATTGGAAGAAGCGTATAAATATCTTGAATCACATCAGCAAAAGCATTCAGAAAAAGCCTATCAAATTGAAGACGCAATCAATAATCTTGACCGTAAGATTACCGAATATCTGATACTCATTTCAAGAGCGGAAATGTCCGCATTCGAGTCTGAAGAACATTCAGCATTATTGGATACGGTGAGAGATATCGAGCGCGTCGGTGATCACTTTGAAAATATTGTCGAGCTAGTAGATTATCAATTAACCAATAAAGTAAAACTTACTGAATCTGCGTTTTTTGACTTATCAGAAATGTTTACATTAACGATTGAAACACTGAAAGATGCCATTTCAGCTTTAGATGATAAAGACACATCATTGGCTGCGAAAGTGATGAAATCAGAAGAGCAAATCGATAAAATGGAGAGAACGCTTCGCAAAAAACACATTCTTCGTATCAATGAAGGAATCTGTTCAGGTCAGGCAGGAATTGTCTTTGTTGATATTATCAGCAACTTAGAGCGAATTGGCGATCATTCAGTAAACATAGCGGAAGCTGTTCTAGGCTACCGTAAATAATGTTGGCTGTCATGTTATCGCATAAATTTTTCCGAATTTATTAGGATATCGTGCTCTTTTCTAATAAAATCGAATGATACGATTGAAAACACTGTACTTGATTGAAAAAGCAACAATTGTTTAGGAAAAAGCCATAATGTTTAAAAACGACATGTTCAGTTATAATGAAAGCAAGGGCAGATTCCCTTGCTTTTTTCTCAGTTCATTTTTTATGATGGAGGGATGAAATGGAATTTATTTATTGGGCGCTGATCATTATAATGTTTATCATTGCGTTCGCAGGTTTGGTTTATCCTGTAATTCCAAGTGTCATTTTTATAGTGGCTGGATTTCTTCTATATGGGGCATTTTTTGGATTTGAAGAATTCGGGTACCAGTTTTGGATGATTGAAGGTGTATTTGTTGCGGTGTTGTTTGCAGCTGATTATGTGTCAAACTTGATGGGAATAAAGCGGGTTGGCGGCAGCAAGGCTGCGATTTGGGGAAGTACAATCGGATTATTGATTGGACCGTTTCTTATCCCGATTGCCGGAATAATCATTGGTCCCTTCCTTGGAGCTGTTCTTGCTGAACTCCTTATTCATAAAAAGGATCTGAAAGAGTCTGCCAAAGTTGGACTTGGATCTTTGATCGGTTTTATCTCAGGAGTGTTTGCAAAATCGATTATTCAGCTGATCATGATTGGGTATTTTTTATATGCTGTTTTATAAATGGGACATTTTCAAAAGAATTGACATGTTTTAATGCATATAAATTGAAACAATCGGACAATTTTGGTAATCTTAATGTGACAAGCTTATGTTGATGATTAAGCTTAAGGTGTACATACATTTGAAGGAGGAGATTTAATTGGCTTACGAATTACCGCAATTGCCTTACGCATATGATGCATTGGAACCTCATGTTGACAAGGAAACAATGAACATTCACCACACAAAGCATCACAATACGTATATTACAAATGTGAACGCAGCTTTAGAAGGTCAAGAAGATCTTCTTAGCAAAAGCGTTGAAGAATTAGTTTCAAATTTAGATGCAGTTCCTGAAGCTGCCCGTACTGCTGTACGAAACAATGGCGGAGGACATGCAAACCACAGTCTATTCTGGACAATCCTTTCTCCAAACGGCGGAGGAGCTCCAACCGGAGAACTTGCTGATAAAATCAACAGCAAATTCGGCAGCTTTGAAACATTCAAAGAAGAATTTGCAAAAGCTGGGGCAACTCGTTTCGGATCTGGCTGGGCTTGGCTGGTTGTCAATAATGGCGAATTAGAAGTAACAAGCACTCCAAACCAAGACTCTCCTTTAATGGAAGGTAAAACACCTATTCTTGGACTTGACGTTTGGGAGCATGCTTACTACTTAAACTACCAAAATCGCCGACCTGATTATATTTCTGCTTTCTGGAATGTTGTTAATTGGGAAGAAGTAACAAGACGCTACGAAGAAGCAAAGTAATCACTCTATAAAAAGCAGGGGATCTTTTGATCCCCTGTTTTTTTGTGTTAAATAAGTTTTTTAGTGCTGTTCTCCATCTTTCTAATGTGAAATTAGGATACATATCTCCCTCTCATAAAGACAGACTAATGGTTAGTTCATAAAGGGGAGTTTTAAGTATGTCTAAGTTGCAAAAACTAATTGGCGGAGTAGAAGTAAATAAGGATTTAGCACTGTTGCTGATTATCGGCGGTATGTATTCATTAGGGATTGCCCTTTCAAATTCGTTTGTAAATGTGTATCTATGGAAGCAATCGGAAAGCTTTTTGGATCTGGGCATTTATAATTTATCAATTGTCATTATGCAGCCGATTACATTTATGATAGCCGGCAGATGGGCGAAAAAAATTGACCGTGTGATTGTGTTCAGACTCGGAGTCACTTTTTTAGCCATTTTTTATTTAACCGTTTTACTTATTGGAGAAAATGCTGTTAACAATATCGTTCTTCTTGGAGGCCTGCTGGGTATTGGATCTGGTTTTTACTGGCTTTCATTTAATGTCCTTACATTTGAAATTACAGAACCTGAAACAAGAGATTTTTTTAATGGTTTTCTGGGAATTATGACATCTTCAGCGGGAATGATCGGCCCGATTGTAGCAGGTTTTGTAATCTCAAGGCTGGCTGATGATAATGGATATAAAACCATTTTTACAATATCCCTGGGACTGTTTTTCTGTGCGGTTATCTTAAGCATGTTTTTAAATAGAAGAAACGCTCACGGCCGCTATTTGCTGGTTGAAGTCTTAAAAGAAAGAAAACGAAATTTGAACTGGAGAATGATTACAAACGCCCATTTTTTCCAAGGGATTCGTGAAGGCACATTTATCTTTGTTGTTGGAGTTCTTGTATTTATTACAACGGGAAGTGAGCTTGCATTAGGAAAATTTGGCCTCGTGAATTCAGCGGTCGCTTTTGTAAGTTACTATCTGGCAACTCGGCTGATAACAAAGAAAATGAGAAAAAAATCAATATTGGCTGGAGGGATTTTATTATATGCTTCCATCTTTTTGCTGATATTTGATCTTTCTTACTCAAAGCTGATTATGTACGCAATTGCCATTGCAATAGCATATCCGATGCTCCTTGTACCTTATGTTTCCTTAACGTACGATGTAATTGGGAGGTCGTGGAATGCAGCTGAAGCGAGAATAGAATATATTGTTGTCAGAGAACTCTTCCTTAACCTCGGCAGAATTACTTCCATTATTTTATTTATTGTGTCAGTTACAATGTTTGATGAAAAGCAAAGTATACCTATTTTGCTTGCCATCATAGGTTCTGGTCACACTTTTATCTATTTCTTCATTCGAAAGATGAACCTGGAAAGAACAAATGAACAGATTGATGATAGCGGACAGAAAAATATGACTGAACCGAATCTTGTAGATGGAGAGAGCAGTTAGACAGATATGACAATCATGTTACAAGTGTCGAATTTTATAGAAATTAGTCGATATTTTTCATAAACTATAACAATAGACACCTTCTAGGGTGTCTATTGTGTTATTTATAAAGAAAATAAGGCGGTGCTATATGACAAAGAAAAAGAAAAGAACAGTCCCACTTCGCCTTAATATCTTGTTTTTTCTAGTTTTTATCGTTTTCTCAGGAATTATTTTGAGGCTTGGAATTGTTCAAATTGTATACGGAGAGGATTACCGCAAGGAAGTTGAACGGAATGAGGAAGTCAATATCAGTACTTCAGTTCCAAGGGGGAAAATCTTTGACCGGAATTACAATACAATTGTTGATAACAAACCAATCAATGCAATCACATATACGAGGTCAAATACTACTTCTCAGGAAGAGCGTTTAGAAGTTGCAGCAAAGCTTGCAAAGATTTTTAAACAAGATCCCTCAAATGATGATAAAGAGACAATTGAACAAGATTTGAAAAAGATTACAGAAAGAGACAAGAAAGATTATTGGATCTTAACGCGGCCTGAGCAGGCAGAAAAAAAGATTACCAAATCAGATAAACAAAAGGTTCTTGACGGCGTTATAAGCGATGATGATCTTTACGACCTTCAACTTGAGCGTATAACAGAAAAAGATTTGCAGGATATTTCTAAAGACGAATTGAAAACCCTCGCGATTAAAAGAGAGATGGACAGCGGATATGCGCTAACACCGCAAATTATAAAAAAAGACAATATTTCACAAGAGGAATTTGCTTATATAAGCGAGCATTTGGAAGATTTGCCTGGAGTTGATATTACGACAGATTGGGAGCGCCAATATGTGTTCGATAAAACATTAAGAACATTAATTGGAAGCATCTCTTCATCAAATGAAGGGATTCCGCATGAACGTCTTGATTACTATATGTCCAGAGAATACAGCCGCAATGATCGAGTAGGGAAAAGCTACCTGGAATATCAGTACGAAGATATTTTACAAGGACAAAAAGCTAAAGCTCGAAATATTACCGACAAATCAGGGAACATTCTTGAAACAGAGGTCATTTCGGAAGGAGAAAGCGGCAAGGATTTAATCATGACTATCGATGTAGACCTTCAGCAGGAAGTTGAAAAAATTATTGAAGAAGAATTACTTGCTGCTAAAAAGAAACCGGGAACAGCGCTGCTTGATCGCGCATTTGTCGTAATGATGGATCCTCGGAACGGGGAAATGCTGTCAATGGCAGGAAAACAAATCAAAAAAGATGAAAATGGTAAGACGGTTCTTGAGGATTATTCTTTAGGTGCCATGACAAGCTCTTATACAATGGGATCTGCAGTTAAAGGTGCAACAGTCTTGTCTGGATTTCAATCTGGTGTCATTAAACCCGGATCTGTTTTGCTGGATGAACCTTTATATATTAAAGGATCTCCTCCAAAAAAATCGTATCGCAATATGGGAAATATAAATGATCTAGAAGCTTTGCAGCGGTCATCAAATGTATATATGTTTAAGACAGCGATCGCTATGGCAAATGGAGAATATCGACGAAATAAATCATTGCCGCTCGATATCGAAGCTTTTTCGACGCTTAGAAACTATTACAGCCAATTCGGACTTGGGGTCAAAACCGGAATTGATTTGCCCAATGAAGCAACAGGCTTTAAAGGCCAGGATGTGACACCAGGATTATTGCTTGATTTAGCAATTGGTCAATATGATACATATACACCCCTGCAAATGGCTCAATATGTATCTACAATTGCAAATGGCGGATATCGGATGAAGCCCCAGTTAGTAAAAGAAATCAGAGAACCTTCTCCGAAAGATAATCTCGGATCTGTCATTGAATCAATTAACCCAGAAATTTTAAACCGACTTGATATGAAGAGTGAGTACATTGAAAGAGTGCAAGAAGGTTTTAGACGTGTTACACAAGAGAAGAACGGAACAGCATATACCTATTTTGTCGGAGCAGATTATTCTCCTGCAGGAAAAACAGGAACAGCACAGGCTTTTTATGACGGGCCGAACAAAGATAAATTCCTGTCACCTACCTATAACTTAACCCTTGTTGGATATGCACCTCATAATAATCCAGAAGTTGCATTTGCGGTTGTAGTGCCATGGGCATATGACGAAGCAAAAAATTCTCACCCTATTAATAATCAAATTGGCAGACGGGTGATGGATAAATATTATGAACTGAAAAGCGAACAAAGCAAAGAAGGAATTCAGGAAGGTGTTGGCCAGCCTGAGGATGCCAGGGTATTGGAAGACCAAGAAAATGAATAATTAACAAAGAACTGTAGAAAATAAAAGCACTCTTATTTATAGAGTGCTTTTTTCTACGGCCATATGTATTCTACAAAACGCGACAAAAATATTCACGTATTTACAAAACCTTAACATTCGATTAAAACCATGTTTACAGTTAGGCTGTATTGTATTACTTGTAGGACAAAAACACCACTTTGTAGGGGGAATTAAGAAATATGAAAAGCTTCAAATTTTTAGCCATGACAATTATGATTTCATCATTGCTTGCATTCGCAGCAGCTTGTGGAAATGGTGAAAATGCAGAGGACACTGGCACAACTGGTGTAAAATCTTCTGAACAAGACGAAGCAGCTCAATTAGAAGGTGAAGTTGGAATTGACGGTTCATCTACTGTAGCTCCTATCGGTGAAGCAGTATCAGAAGAATTCGCAATGGAAAACAAAGATGTTAAAGCTCCTATCGGCGTATCAGGAACTGGCGGAGGATTTGAAAAGTTCGTAGCTGGTGAAACTGATATTTCTCAAGCATCACGTCCAATTAAAGATGAAGAAGCACAAGCAGCGAAAGACGCTGGAATTGAATATACAGAACTACAAGTAGCATTTGACGGATTATCTGTCGTAGTTAACAAAGAAAATGACTTCATTAAAGAATTAACGGTTGAAGATTTGAAAAAGATCTGGGTTGAAGACGGCAAAGAAAAGAAATGGTCAGATATTAACCCTGAATGGCCAGACGAAACAATCAAACTTTTCTCACCTGGAACTGACTCAGGAACTTATGATTATTTCAATGAAGTAATCCTTGAAGATGAAGCAGTAGCAAAACAAGCAACACTTTCTGAAGATGACAACGTTCTTGTAAAAGGCGTTCAAAGCGATAAAACAGCAATGGGCTACTTTGGGTATGCTTATTACTTAGAAAACAAAGACACTTTAAAAGTTGTTCCAATCGTAAATGAAGAGGGCAAAGCTGTAGAACCAACAAACGAATCAGTTGAGTCTGGTGAATACAACCCACTTTCACGCCCATTATACATCTATGTAAACAACGCTTCAATGAAAGAAAAACCACAAGTTGCAGAATATGTTAAATTCTACATGGAAAACGCTGGTGCGTTAGCTGAAGAAGTTGGCTATGTAAGCCTTCCTGAAGAGAAATACACAGAGCAGCTTGAAACAATCGAAGGTTTAAAATAATTTCAAAATCTAATAGATGAGGAGCATAACTGCTTCTCATCTTCCCATGTTTTGGAAAGGGGTTTTCACAATATGGCTACACAAACAAGTCGCTCAGTCAGCGAAATGATAAGAGAGAAAAAAGAGAAAAAATCTTGGTTGAAATTTACAGAGAAATTAGTTCCTGCTTTTTTACTGCTGACAGCCATTATATCAATCCTAACTACCGTTGGTATATTATTCACATTGATTGTTGAAACATTTACGTTTTTCAGCAGAGTTAAATTTATGGACTTCATTACACAAAAAGAATGGTATCCATTCTTCGCAGGTGATCCATCATATGGAATCATCGCATTAATTTCGGGAACACTTCTTGTTGCTGTCATCGCAATGATCGTTGCTTTGCCTATCGGCTTAGCATCTGCTATTTATTTGAGTGAATATGCTTCTGATCGAGTAAGAAGAATTATTAAACCGATATTAGAAGTTTTAGCAGGAATCCCAACAATTGTTTATGGATTCTTCGCTTTATCATTCGTGACACCATTGCTTCAATCCATCATGCCAGACTTGGGATTTTTTAATGCGCTTAGCCCCGGAATTGTTGTAGGCATTATGATTATTCCTATGATTGCATCGCTTTCTGAAGATGCAATGACCTCAGTGCCTAAATCAATGCGAGAAGGAGCCTTGGCCCTTGGCTCTACTAAATTTGAAGTAGCAATTAAAGTTGTCTTGCCTGCTGCTGTTTCAGGTGTTGTTGCATCATTTGTTTTAGCTATTTCAAGAGCTATCGGAGAAACGATGATTGTTACTCTTGCAGGCGGTGCTACGCCTAAGCTAACATTGGATCCAACTGAATCGATTCAGACAATGACAGCTTATATTGTTCAGGTAAGTTCAGGTGATGCTGGATATGGAACAACGATTTACTATAGTATTTACGCTGTAGGGATGACCCTGTTTATATTCACATTGCTGATGAATTTACTGGCTCAGTTTATCTCTCGTCGTTTTAGGGAGGAATATTAAAATGAACTACATCAATAAAGAGAAAGTCGCTAAAAAAATGTCAAGCAGGTTAGCGGTTAATGGAATATATAAAGGTATCTTCCTATTAGCTACAAGCTTTGCATTGGTTGTATTGGCAATCCTTTTATATCGGATATTCACTCAAGGATTTAGCTATTTAACTCCAGAATTTTTTCAAAACTTTGCATCTAGGAGACCATCTGCCTCAGGGATTAAGGCTGCATTAGTCGGATCTATGTGGGTGATGGCAGTCGTTATTCCTGTCGGTTTGATTCTAGGAGTAGGCACAGCATTATATTTAGAAGAATATGCAAAGAAGAACAGATTTACAAATTTCCTGCAAATCAATATTGCAAACCTTGCAGGTGTTCCATCGATTGTATTTGGACTATTAGGCTTAACTGTATTTGTTCGATACTTTGAACTTGGAAGAAGCATTCTGGCCGGGGGATTCACAATGGCACTGCTTGTGCTGCCGGTCATTGTTGTAGCATCACAAGAAGCAATCCGTGCCGTTCCTAAAGAATTGAGGGAAGCGTCTTATGGAATGGGCGCAACGAAGTGGCAAACGATTCGTCAAGTTGTTTTGCCGGCTGCAATACCAGGTATATTAACAGGGAGTATATTAGCTTTCTCAAGAGCAATTGGTGAAACAGCACCTCTTCTTGTTGTAGGAGCATTTGCATTTGTTAATTATTTGCCTGAAAGTTTTATGAGCACATTTACTGTAATGCCAATTCAAATCTTCAACTGGGCATCAAGACCTCAAGCTGATTTCCAAGACGTAGCAGCTGCTGGGATTATCGTATTATTTATTTTCTTGATCGTCATGAATTCTATTGCAGTGTTAATTCGTAATAAATTCCAAAAACGTTACTAAGCTTTTTGATAAGGATGAAGGAGGTTTCACACGATGGAAATGACAAAAGTTGTGAAAGAGCGCAATGAAAATGAGGAGTTTGAAACGAAGGCTGAAAAAGAAAAAAGCATCGTTTACAAAACAGATAATCTTAATCTTTGGTACGGAAATGATCAAGCATTAAAAAATATTGACCTTGATATCTATGAAAATGAAGTAACGGCCATTATCGGACCTTCCGGCTGTGGAAAATCAACGTACATTAAAACATTAAACCGCATGGTAGAGCTAATTCCTATCGTCCGCACATCTGGAAAAATTATTTACCGCGGCAAAAATATTTTTGACAAAGGATACGGTGTGGAAGATCTTAGAACCCGTGTTGGCATGGTTTTCCAAAAACCAAATCCATTCCCAAAATCAATTTATGACAATGTTGCCTATGGACCAAGAATTCATGGCATCCGCGACAAAAAGACACTTGATGAAATCGTTGAAAAGAGCTTAAAAGGCGCTGCAATCTGGGATGAAGTAAAAGATCGCCTTAAAGAAAATGCTTATGGTTTATCAGGTGGTCAGCAGCAGCGTTTATGTATTGCCCGCTGTCTAGCAATTGAGCCAGATGTCATCCTAATGGATGAGCCTACATCTGCACTAGATCCAATTTCAACATTAAAAGTAGAAGAGCTGGTTCAGGAATTGAAAAAACAATACAGCATCGTAATTGTTACTCACAATATGCAGCAAGCTGCCCGGATTTCTGATCGTACTGCTTTCTTCCTAAATGGCGAAGTAGTCGAGTATTCAAAAACAGATCGCTTATTCTCAAACCCATCAGATAAACGTACAGAAGATTACATTACTGGACGATTTGGATAAATTATAAATAAATAAGTCGTGCAAATGAAAATTCGCACGACTTTTTCCCATATCATAATTAAATCCTATATAATAGAAACTAAACGACAACATGGAGGAAAATAATATGGTAGTTAGAGAAAAATTTGAATATGACTTAAAATTATTGCGCGATAAATTAATTGAAATTGGACAACTTTCTGAAAAAGCGTTAACTGCTTCTATTCATGCATTAGAAAATCAAAATGTAGAAGCAGCGTTAGAGATCATCGAAAATGATGAGCGTATTGATGATTTAGATGAGGAGATCAATGATCTTGCCATTTTACTTATCGCTAAACAGCAGCCGGTTGCCATTGATTTGCGACGTATTATCGTTGCCATAAAAATCTCAAATGACATTGAGAGAATGGCAGACTTTGCTGTTAATATCGCTAAATCTACGATTCGCATCGGTGATGATCCATTATTTAAACCGATTGAAACGATCAAAAAAATGCATGCTATTGCTGTAGAAATGCTGTCTCTTTCGATTAAGGCATATAATGAGGAAGATGTAGTTTTAGCAAAAAAAGTAGCTGATATGGATGATCAGGTGGATGAATTTTACGGTCAAACCATTCGTGAACTTCTTGGAATCATGCCTGAGCGAAAAGAACTTTTGCAGCAAATTACTCAATTGATGTTTGTCTGCAGATATATTGAGCGAACTGCAGATCATGCTACAAATATTTCTGAAAGTATCCTATATCTTGTAAAAGGAAGAAGATACGATTTAAATGCTTAAACAAAAAAGCTTGTCACTCTCAGAGTGACAAGCTTTTTTATCAGTTATTTAACGAGAATATTTACAATTTCACTAAAGCTCATGCCTTTAGTTAGTTCAAATGTTCCCATGCGTACTTTTGTATGATAGTTGCCGGAAATCACGAATTCATTGAAATCTTTTGCTGAAGTGATGACACCTTCTTGTTCAAGGATATTTGAAACATCCCCTGTATTCATTCCTTCAACAATTTTCAATGTGTATTTTTCATTTTGAGGCTGTTCTTCAGGCTTTGGCTGCTCTTCTGCCTGTTTTTGTTTTTCAATAAGAGTTGTTTCTTTAAATGCAACAAGCTCGTCATATTCTTTATTATCAATGGCTGTTTGACCGTTTTTTATTAAATATTCTTTTATATCATTTTCGGTCACTTCTTTGCTGACTGAAGCAACTGTTTTTTCGTTGCTTTCTCCCATGTAATAAGTAGCGGCAAGAACAGAGGTGGATAAAATCATCCCAGCTGCAAATGATTGAAATCCCTTTTTACTCATGTTAAGACCCTCTCATTCTGTTTAAGAATCGATTCGATTTCTTCTTCACTTAAGTATTCAGATCTGGCGATTGCTTCATTTGATAGTCCTTGATTATGTTTCATAACAATGCGCTGAAGTGTTTGAGGATCAATCGAATCATCTTCTGAAATTTCTAAATCATTTTGAAGAATTTCTTCCTCTAAAACTCTTACTTTTTTCTTTAACTTGTATATCTCCTGCATGGAAGAAACGGACAGGTGATCAAGTTCCTGTTCAATATCCTTTACTTGGTCCCTTTGGAAAAAAGAAATTCCAATTAAAAGAATGCTGACAACAAACAGGGCAATGATAATAATCTCCATTTTTATTCACCTTCTAATATTTTTTCCCTTTTTCTTTATATCATAGATTTCGTACATTCAAAAGAGTTATATGTGAAATGTCGAAAAATGTCTTACTTACAGTGCGATTTATCACGGATCTATGTTATGTCATAATAAAAACAAATGTTTAATCTGAAAGTGGGGAAAAATCGTGGTTCATCATCAATCAGAGAACCTTAATACAATACGTTCACAAAAACCAGCATATGGGGATGCAATGACTCTTTTAATAAAAAATAAATCGACCTTGTTCCTGCAGTGGAATATAAGTGCTCAAACAAAGAAGAGTCTTTCTATTATTTGCAATGTACCTTTTTCCACTCTTTATAAAACAATTCGTCTTTATTATAAAGAGAGTAACTATATTTGGTTTAAAGATATAAACATTACAGATAACGACCCTTTTCTTTTTATAGAAGAAACTGAGGGCAGCGGCATATACTATGCAGAATTCATTGTCTCCCAATCCGGTATGCATAGACTTACCATTCTTAAATCAAACGAAATAAAAATGAAAGGAATATATATGAAGGATTTAAAATGGGTAACTCTCGACCCGGAGGAGAGTGTTTGGAAAAGACAATTTTCTGCATACTCTGCCTATGAATGATGGAAAGGGGAATGACTCTGATGGAAAGCAGCAGTATAATAATCCTTCATGCCCACATGCCTTTTATTACGGACTATTCCGAATCTCAATATGAGCAGAGATGGCTATATGAAGCACTTTCAGAATCCTATATACCTATGCTTTGGAAGTTAAATGACTTGAAACGTCTTGCCGTTACTATTTCTTTTTCACCTACCCTTATGGAGATGATGGCAGATAAGATCATTCAAGCTAATTATCTTGGGTATCTGCATAAAACAATTGCTTTAATTCATGCGGAATACAGCAGGGAGGTTCAGACTGAACGATCAGTTTTAGATTTTTATTTGAAACATTACAACCGGCTGATTGAGACGTTTATGAAGTACGGAGGCAACATCCTTGATGGGTATAAAAATCTGTATAGAGAAGGAAAGATTGAAGTCATCACAACATCTGCTACACACGCCATTTTGCCTTATCTTTGTACAGAAAAAGGCGTGAAAATACAAGTGGAGTGGGGAATCAAAACATTTCAACATCATTTTGGAGCAGTGCCTAAAGGATTTTGGCTGCCCGAAATGGCGATAAATGAGCAAACAGCGAAAATTCTCTGTGAACAAGGAATTCAATATACATTCTCTGATTCCCCTGATTTTTCAGAACCTGCGATAACCTACAATGGGCTGACAATCTTTAAGCGAAACCGGCAGCAGGCAAATTACGTTTGGGATAAATATAGCGGGTACCCTGCTCATCCTGAGTACCGGGAATATTATCGTGATGTCGGATTTGTAAGAGAGTGGGATGAAATCAGTAAGTTTGCTTTCCGTAAAAAGGTGAGAGTAAATACAGGTCTGAAACTTTGGGGTATAACTGGAAAGACAGATGATAAAAAGATCTATCATCCTGAAAAAGCCTTTGCACAAACAAAGATTGACGCAGATGATTTTATGCAGAAGCTCAATCGAGCAAATGGGCTCAATGTGCTTCCGTTTGATTTTGAGTTATTTGGACACTGGTGGTTTGAAGGACCGGAATTTCTGGCTGGAGTATTGGACTCGGATCACCCTTTTATTTTACCGTCAGAATGGCTGAAGAAAGAAAAACAGATTGAGCAAAAAATGGAACTGTCATTTTCTACATGGGGGAAAAACGGATTCGGTGATATGTGGCTTAATGAAAAAACAGCAGGCTACTTTCATCAATTTCACCTTATGGAAAACCATTTATTTAAGACTTGGCGGCAATCATATGTAAATTCCCGGGAAATGAAACAAAAACAGCATGCGGCTCTTATAAAAGAATGGATGCTTGCAGTCAGCAGTGACTGGACATTTATGATTGAGAATGGAACATCGATAAACTATGGGCATAATCGGATCCAAACACACATTCATCAATTCAATGAAATTTGCTCATTTAACGACGGTCAAATGAAAAAATATCGCCCAGCAGCAGACTTATTTAAATATATTTTATACACTGAAGACCCATTTCAGGCTGTTTCACATATTGAAAAACCGAAAATTTTAATGCTATCAACAGAATATCCCCCTAATATAGTTGGGGGACTTGGAAGACATGTGTTTGATCTTACACATGCATTGGCTGACATGAATTACGAGGTTACTCTTCTTACCATTTCTTCAGAGGAAGAGCTTCCTGACTATGAAAACCCTTATCCCAGCTTCCATATTTATCGGTTAAAACCTATTCAGATTTCGAATAGATCGCTTGTGGAATGGATAATGAATCACAATCTGGCATTTGTTCAATTTCTATTGAGCAATCGAATGATTGACTTTGACCTTGTTCATGCCCATGAGTGGCTTACAGCGGGAGCAGGAAAATCCATTCAGAAGATTTTTCATGTACCGATGATCGCGACAATTCATGCAACAGAACTAGGCAGAAACAGCGACATCGTTTCATCGATGCAAAAGCATATCCATGAAGAAGAGGGGCTGCTTGTAGAGGCCGCTGACAAAGTTATTGTGTGCAGTGACTATATGAAGGGAGAACTCAAAAAGCAATTTAAGATCCCTTTTAAAAAATTATCCATCATTCCTAATGGAATAAATCCTTTTAAAAATAATATGTATGATAAAAATTCAAATAAGCATCAAATGGGATCTCTATTGGAACGGCCATTTATTTTTTCAATGGGAAGACTCGTAAAAGAAAAAGGGTTTGATGTTCTTTTAAGAGCGATACCGGGTATTTTGGCACGTTTTCCCAAAATCCATTTTGTGATAGCAGGAGATGGGCCGCACCGCAACGAATATGAAAAAATAGCGAAACAATTGAACGTTCAAAAAAGTGTAACATTCCTGGGGTTTATAAATGAAGAGTTCATACATATACTTCTTAATCATTGCATGATGAACATTATCCCCAGTTTTTATGAACCATTTGGAATTGTTGCTTTGGAGAGCATGGCAGCGAAAAGGCTTACAATTGCGTCAAACACAGGCGGATTGAAAGAAATTGTCTGTCATCTTAGAAATGGCCTTTTATTCGAGAGGGGAAATTCAGCAGAACTAGCTTCAGTCGTTTTAAAAGCCCTTGATAACACAGAGTGGGCAAAGGAGATGGCACAACAAGGATTTGAAGACGTCTACAGCAAGTATGCCTATAATCGCATTGTCAATCAAGTGATACAGGAATATGAAGGACTTTATCATAACGGATAAGGAGATGAAACATGTGAAAGCTGTGATCCTTGCAGGTGGAGAAGGACGCAGGCTTAGACCTCTTACGAATCACTGTCCAAAACCGATGGTACCCATCTTGAATAAGCCTGTCATGGAATATGGCATTGAGCTATTAAAAAAACATGGTATTCACGAAATCATCATGACTGTACATTATTTGTCTTCAACAATACGTTCCTATTTTGGAGACGGTTCAAAGTGGGGTGTAAGGATAACTTACAGTGAAGAAGGCATGCCTCTTGGTACAGCGGGCAGTGTTAAATTAGCTGAGCACATGCTTACTGAGCCGTTTCTTGTCATCAGCGGAGACATTATTACTGATTTTGATTTAAGAGCAGGCATAGAGCATCACGCAGCTCATAGCGCAGCAGTGACGATCTTTACGAAACCATTGGACTTTCCAATCGAATATGGCGTGCTGCTTTCATCGAATAAAAAGATGAAAAAGATGTTTGAGAAGCCAAATTGGAGTGATCTTTCTCAGCACTCAATAAACACAGGAATATATATTTTGAATCCTGCTGTATTTACCTACCTAGAAGGTTTTACATATTACGATTTCAGCACAGATGTGTTTCCGGCCATTCTAAGCCATAATGAAAAAATCAGTTTGTATGAAGCTATTGGATACTGGTCAGATGTCGGTACGATAGCAAATTATCGCCAAACTCAATTTGATATGCTAGATCATAAAGTGAATCTTCCAACCAAGGGTAAAGAAATTGCCAAAGGAATCTGGATGGAGGATGGTGTAACCATTCAAGATGATGTTACTTTAAGAGGGCCTATCTATCTAAGTGGAAACACGATTATCCATGAAGGTGCCATTGTAGGTCCAAATACAGTCCTTTCAGAAGCGGTCACCATTCAGGAAGGTTCTAAAATTACTCATTCTATTTTATGGGAAAATAGTGACGTGGGAAAATCCTGCACCTTAGGGGGCATGATCGGACACTGTAAGATACAGGCTCATTCTACGCTTGCTGACTTAAATCATGAGGCTGTCAGTACGTGGAGAGAGTATATGAATAAAGATCATTAACTTATCGTTTACCTCATATAAAGAAAAAAATAAAATAATGTGGAATTTGCATTTAAAAAATGCTATTATAGTAAAGTCTGATTTAGTATAAGTTTTTTAGTTTGGAGGGAAATCAACATGCGCGTGAATCTTACATTAGCTTGCACAGAGTGCGGCGAACGTAATTACATTTCTAAAAAGAATAAACGTAATAACCCAGATCGTATGGAGCTTAAAAAATATTGCTCTAGAGAGAAAAAGGTTACATTACACCGCGAAACAAAGTAAGCAGTAGGAATTTTATTTCCTGCTGTTTTTTTTATAGCCCTTTTTCTAATCCATATTTATTTTGCCGGTCAATAAATAGCTTAATGCCTTTAAGGCTGTTTTCGCATTGCTTGTTGTTTTTGGTTATTAATTGTACCCGTGGATTTCCGCTGCAGGCGTGAGGGATGGGAGCCTCCTCGGCTATGAAGTGCACCCCTATTGTTGGACACACATCTAACAATAGGAGGTGTACTTCAATTGCGTAATCTTACATTAGAAGAAAAACATCAAGCCGTACAACGTTATTTGAATGGTTTAGTAAGTGATCGAGAGTTAGCTAAAGAGGTTGGAGTAGATCACTCCGTTCTCCGATACTGGGTGATGCTGTTCAAACATCATGGCGATCAAGCATTCTCCTTTCCCTATACAAACTATTCGCCAGCCTTTAAACTGAGGGTAATTCAATTTATAAATGAAACGAATTACTCGATTCGAGAGGCATCGGCCATTTTCCACATACCTGATCCTTGTATGGTCCGTAGGTGGAAGAAAAAGTGGGAGATTGGTGGTGAAGATGCCCTTGAAATAAAGGAAAAGGGGTCATCTGCCATGTCATCTCATGATCAAAAGAAAAGGAATAAGAAAGAAAATTCCTCTGACCAATCTATAGAAGAATTGAAAAAAGAAAACGAGCTTCTTCGTATGGAGAATGCGTATTTAAAAAAGCTGCGAGCCTTAGTTCAGAAAGAATCAGTAAAACACTCAAAACGCAAGTAATCTATGAACTAAGGCGCGAATTCCCTGTTAACCAACTGGTGAAGATTGCTGATTTGCCGAAAAGCACCTACCATTACCGCGTTCAATTATGGAAACAGCCGGAGCCTGACCGCAAGTGGAAAAGGAGAATTCGCTTCATTTACCGTAAGCACCAAGGACGCCTTGGGTATCGCCGTATCACAGATGTCCTTCAAGCCAAAGGGTATATGATTAACAAGAAGAAAGTCCTTCGTATTAAGAAAGAGCTAGGGCTTCAATGCATCGTTCGAATGAAGAAGTACAAATCCTATAAGGGAGGAGTCGGAAAAACAGCTCCAAACATCTTAAATCGTTGTTTCAAGGCAGAGAGACCAAACCAGAAGTGGGTGACAGACATCACGGAATTTAAATTGTTTGGTCAGAAGTTATACCTGTCCCCTATTCTGGACCTGTTTAATGGCGAGATTATCACGTATACGCTCCATACAAGGCCTGCGTTTGATTTAGTAGAAACGATGCTGATCGAAGGCTTACAACACGTGAACGAAAACGACGAACTCTTACTTCATTCTGACCAGGGTTGGCATTATAGAATGCCTCGATACCAGAAGATTTTAAAAGATAATCACATTACGCAAAGCATGTCTCGAAAAGGAAACTGTTACGACAACGCCGTTATAGAAAACTTTTTCGGGATATTGAAATCAGAATTTCTGTACTTACAACAATTTGAGAGTATAGACCACTTCAAGAAAGAGCTTGAAGTGTATATTCACTACTACAATCATTTGAGAATCAAATCACTATTACAACGAAAAAGTCCAGTGTCTTATCGAACTAGTTTTGAGCAAGCTGCTTAGTAAAAAAGTGTCCAATTTATAGGGGGCAGTGCACTATGCCTGTGGGGTCCCCATTCCCCTCTAATTCCCGCAGGAGTCAAGAGCCTTCCGCTGCAATCCACTAAAGGGTTTTAACCATTTTTTCTAAAAGCAACAAACTTTATGAAAAGAGCCATGAGAAAAGAGCACAAAACCATAGAAAAGTTGGAAAACTAGTCTTTTTACGAAAAACAGCTTTATTGTTCTGTATACATAAACTTTACTGATAAAAGGGAGAGCGCATCAATGCTGAAATCAAAACTTAGAAATCAAGTGAAAAAACGTCTTCAGTCAATAGATAAAGATACATATGAAAGTCATTGCGAACGTATTAATAAGAGACTTTTCAAACATGCCTTCTGGAAGCAAAGCGAAACGATCGCACTTACTATTTCAAGAGGAAGAGAGATTGAAACAAGTATGATAATAGAAGAGGCATGGCGTCAAAATAAAAAAGTCGTGATTCCTAAATGCTACCCTGATCAATTTAAAATGGAGTTCCGGACATTCGAGTCAGAGAGTCAATTAGAAATTGTTTATTTTGGATTGAGAGAGCCAATTGTGTCAAAAACAAGCCTTATTAAAGCGCAAGATATTGATCTGGTGATTGTTCCTGGAATATGCTTTGACAGAGAAGGTTTTAGAATTGGTTATGGAGGGGGATATTATGACAGGTATTTATCTGAGTATAAGGGCCAGACGATCTCCCTTGCTTTTGAAACGCAAATTGTACCTTCAATTCCTGTCGAGCCTTATGATATGCCTGTCCATCAAATTTTGACGGAAAAAGAGGTGATTGTTCCAGGTGGATGAGACATTGATTGCATTTCTATTCATCTTTGTTATATCAATTGCAGGACTAAAGCTTAAGTCATTAACCATATCCGGAGCAATTGCAGCTTGTTTTGTAGGCAGTGCTATTTTTCTCGGATTTGGATACCCCGGACTTATTTTGCTTGGACTCTTTTTTGGAAGCTCAAGTCTTTGGAGCAAGTTTAAACGTGATCAAAAGAAAAGTGTAGATGATTTGCTTGAAAAAGGTGAACAGAGAGATGTGGTGCAGGTCCTTGCCAACGGAGGGATCCCTGCTTTAGTGGGCATTCTTAATGCTTGTATTCCTTTTAACGGAAGTGATGTCGTTTTCACCGCTTCGATTGCAGCGGCAAATGCGGATACATGGGCTTCTGAAATAGGCACGCTTAGTAAACAAATGCCGAGAATGATTTTTACAATGAAGAAAGTCAAAAAAGGTACATCAGGGGCAGTAAGTGCGCTTGGCACCTCTGCTGCAGTCGCAGGTGCTTTTCTAATAGGGATTTCTTCTTATCTGTTTTTTCCAATGAGTATCTTTGATTTTTGGGTCATTTTTTTCCTTGGATTCATGGGGAATATGATTGATACCGTTTTAGGTGCATCAATACAAGTTCAATATCAATGTCCAGCATGTGGAAAGCAAACTGAAAAATCCTTCCACTGTCATACAAAAGGAACGAAAATAAGAGGCTTCTTAAATAATGATGGAGTTAATTTTTTATCAATACTAGTGACTTCTTTCTTTGCCTGTTTATTCATTTAAGCGTCACTTCCAGGATATTGTTCTTATCAAGCGAGGAAATTGGTCTTATAAGGATAAAACAATCTTTTTGAAAACATCTTCATTAAAAAAAGCTATTCGTAAAGTTTGTTGCTTTTAGAAAAAATGGCTAAATCCACGGGTTGTATTTATAACCAAAAAACAACAATCAATGCGAAACAAGCCTTAAAAAAAGCGGATAAAAACAAGGAATTGGGCAAAAAGTAATACAAGGAGGGATGATGATGCGAAAATTGAATTCAATCCTGCTGATGGTGGTTGGAGTATTGGCATTTTATCAATATCGGTATCGGCTGATGAATGCGGTGCTCAGTCAGCCGGGTATACGTCACTTTTTTATTCAGCTGTCCATGAGAATACCTTTTATACGGGAAAAATTCATGTTTCGTGCTTTTCGTTAAAGCTCACCTGTTAAGTAACAGGTGTTTTTTGTTTTAATAAAGCTCAATTCTTTAACATCTGCGGTTTAAGTTGGTATACTAATAATAAAAAGTTCGGAGAGAAGCTCATGATGATAAAGCAGGATGATCTTTATTGGAGTTTGATTTATGAATTTGTAACCAGACACGAATATCAGATTATCCGTTTATCAGATGATGGGCGGGAGATTTTGCTTGATCCTTATAGGAATAAGGATTTTCAAATTGTGCGTTTGATCAGAATGGAGCTGGATTGGGGAAGCCAGCTTCAGCAGGATATTGAAAAAACAGCAGCGCAAATTGATCATATCCGTAAGCAATCATGGAAGCATCCAATACAAATTTTGAATATTTATATTTCATCGTATCCTCCGGTAGATGATTGGGAGTTTCGCATTGAGAGGCCGCATCAATATGGCCAAACAACTCTAAAATCAATTGTGATTGATAAAGAGAAAGATCATGAAAGTGTTTTATTTCTTGAAAAACTTCTGCACGTGCCTCTTACCTTTCCATCAGAAAATGAATTCCTGGACACACAAGAACTAAAAAGAAAGGCCATTTCATATTCTAATCGGAGGATCAAAGAAGAAAAACAAATCTTTCATTTCGGTAAGCCTATATTCACATATTTGTTTACAGCAATCCAGGTCTTTATGTTTATGTTATTAGAAGCTTCAGGCGGCAGTCAAAATACAGAAACACTTGTTCAGTTTGGCGCTAAGTATAATCCATTTATTATAGATGGTGAATGGTGGCGTTTTATTACTCCTGTTTTTCTCCATATCGGAATGCTTCATCTTCTGATGAATACGCTGGCGCTGGTTTATATTGGCGGCGCAGTTGAAAGGATGTATGGTTCAGCTAAATTTTTATTCATTTATTTATTTGCAGGCGCTGCCGGATCACTTGCAAGCTTTGCCCTTAGCCCTTCAATATCTGCAGGAGCCTCAGGTGCCATATTTGGATGCTTCGGCGCCTTGCTATATCTCGGAATCAGCAATCCGAAATTGTTTTTCAGAACAATCGGTTCTAACTTGATTTTTATTATTGGTCTAAATCTTCTTTTTGGCTTCGCTGTCCCGAATATTGATAATGCAGGTCACATTGGGGGATTGCTTGGAGGATTTTTAGCAGCCCTCATTGTGCAGCTGCCTAAGCAAAACAAATGGGGTTTGAGACTTGCAGGAATCGTTCTGTCTTTAATCTTCATAATTGCTGCCTATACGTATGGTTTTCAGTTTGCAGAAAATTGATACTAATGCCAAGTGACCAGAAAAGTCAGAGGACAGGAAGCTGTCCTTTTTTTAGTTGCTTTGTGAACAGAGATAATTATTTTTCGTATGAATACCCATGCACGTTAGTTAACCTTTTCCATCCAAACACTTAGAAACTCCTTCTTACAAAACAATTAGACACACTATATTCGAATGTAAAGTAACAAACTAATAAAACAGGAGGAAAAAAGCCTTTTATTTCAGGAATTTTTCTTCTTTCATGATAATTCTCTTGACGCGGTTATACATTCCTTTATACTTTTATGTAGTATGAAATAGATCAAGTTCCAATATAGCGGGTGAAAAAAATGAAAACTGTTTACGATGTTCAGCAGCTTTTGAAAAAGTATGGAACGATTATTTATATTGGGAATCGTGCTGCCGATTTAGAACTCATGGAAATGGAAGTTAGACAGCTGTTTGAATCCGGCCTTATTGAAGTTCAAGACTTTCAAATGGCAATTTTGCTCTTAAGACAAGAAACGCAGCGTGAAAAAGATAAAGAAAAGATTTAAACTTTATTAATAAATTGTGCAAACGGTTTCTTAAATTTTAGAAAAAGGATGACATAGACAATGACAGACAAATGGCTAGTGGGCGTTGATTTAGGCGGAACTACAATTAAAATGGCATTTATCAGCCATTATGGTGAAATGATCGAAAAATGGGAAATTCCAACTGATAAAAGCGGAAAAACCATTACAACAGATATTGCTAAAGCCATTGATGCCAAGCTCGCTGAATTAGGCCAAACGAAGGCTAAGCTTGCAGGAATCGGAATGGGTGCTCCTGGTCCTGTGAATTTAGAAACAGGCCTCGTATATGAAACAGTCAACTTAGGCTGGAAGAACTATCCTTTAAAGCATCATCTTGAAATAGAAACGGGTCTGAAGGCAGTAATCGATAATGATGCAAATATTGCAGCGATTGGTGAAATGTGGAAAGGTGCAGGAGATGGGGCTAAGGACGTAATCTGTGTAACTTTAGGTACAGGAGTTGGAGGGGGAATTATCTCAAACGGCACTGTTGTACATGGAGTTAATGGAGCAGGAGGGGAGATCGGACATATTACCTCAGTAACAGATGGCGGCGCCCCGTGCAACTGCGGAAAAGAAGGCTGTCTGGAAACGATTGCTTCTGCAACAGGAATTGTAAGACTTTCTTTAGAAAAATTAAACATGGACGATTCACCTACTGTATTAAGAAAATTATATGAAGAAAATGGAAGCATTTCATCAAGAGATGTATTTGAAGCATCAGAACAAGGTGATTACCTTGCAACAGAAATTGTTGAGTATATTACAATGCAGCTTGGTCTTGCTATTGCTAATTTATCAAATGGATTAAATCCTGAGAAGATCGTAATTGGCGGAGGTGTGTCAAAAGCAGGGGAACACCTTAGACAGAACGTAGAAAAATATTTCAAGCGTTTTGCCTTTCCGCGTGTTGCTGAGGGAGCTTCGATCTCTATTGCAACATTAGGAAATGATGCAGGAGTCATAGGCGGAGCCTGGCTGGTGAAAACGAAACTTTCATCAGATTGACACACATATTATTAATAAAATAAGTCATAATATAAAGGAGCCTTATCGTTGTCAGATAAGGCTCCTTTACTTTTATGTAATATTCTTAATATTTTTACTTTGGTATAAATGAAACTTTTTTTGGTTTCATACGTCTAACTAAAGGGTAAAACGAATAAGCTGAACATTATTATTCTATCATCCTATTGTAAGGGAAATATTAAAAACGATTGATTTTTTGTTAAAGAAGTATTAAGATATGGTTTAGTTGTTTCATTTCAACCTAATTTATGGAAAATATTGAATGAATAATAAATGTTACGCACGTTCTAACGTATGAGGAGGTTATGAAATGCGTATAAAATCACTTTCGAAAATTTTATTTTTACTGATTGCAACATTGTTTATGTGGATTAAAACATACATTGTCTACAAAACTAGCTTTGATATTAAAATAGAAAACTTTACACAAGAATTCATTTTATTCATAAACCCGCTTAGCTTCTTATTGTTTATCTTTGGATTTGGGCTGTTTATGAAAGAAAAGAATCGAAACAGATATATTTTAGGTGCAAGTATAGTTGTAACATTAGTGCTGCTTGCAAATATCGTCTTCTACCGATTCTTTAATGATTTTCTTACAATTCCAGTTTTATTCCAGACAAGCAATATGGGGGATCTTGGCAGCAGTATTTCTTCTTTATTCGAACCATTTGACTTATTGCTGGTAGTTGATATCGCTATTTTATTCTGGTTAATGAAACGTCCAAGATTCAAGACTGATGCAACGGTAACAAGAAAAGAAAAAACAGCTTTTTATCTTTTAGTTGCAGGAGTATTTTTCTTTAACTTAGGATTAGCTGAAACTGAGCGTCCACAGCTTCTGACCCGTTCATTTGACCGTGAAATGCTTGTTAAAAACATCAGCGTTTACAATTTTCATGTATATGATGGCATTATTCAGTCAAAAACATCCGCACAGCGTGCATTGGCAGACAGCAATAGCCTGACTGAAATTGAAAACTATGTAAAAGCAAATAAGAAAGAACCTAATGATGAAATGTTCGGGATCGCAAAAGATCGCAATGTAATCATGGTTTCATTAGAGTCAACACAAAGTTTTGTCATTAATCAAAAGATTAATGGTGAGGAAATTACTCCGTTCTTAAATGACTTTATCGGTGAGAGTTATAATTTTGACAATTTCTATCATCAGACAGGCCAAGGAAAAACATCAGATTCTGAGTTCATCGTTGATAACTCCCTATACCCTCTTGGCCGTGGTGCAGTATTCTTTACAAACAGCAATAACGAATATGTTGCTACACCTGAATTACTAAAGGAAAAAGGCTATTATTCCGCTGTATTCCATGCCAATAATAAAAGTTTCTGGAATCGTGACATTATGTATCAGGCTTTAGGCTACGATCGATTCTTTGATGTAAATGATTACGATGTAAATGAAGAAAACTCTGTTGGATGGGGATTAAAAGACAAAGAGTTCTTTGAACAGTCTGTGGATCATATGAAGGAATTGCCACAGCCATTTTACAGCAAGCATATTACGCTCACAAATCATTTCCCATTCGAACTGAATGAAGAAGATAAAATGATTGATGAATTTGATTCAAACAGTAAGACATTGAACAATTATTTTCCAACTGTTCGTTATCAGGATGAAGCTCTGAAAAACTTTATTCAGAAGCTGAAAGATGAAGGTTTATACGATAATTCAATTATCGTTCTATACGGAGATCACTACGGAATCTCTGAGAACCATAATGCTGCAATGGGTGAATTCTTAGGCAAAGAGGTCACACCATTCGATGAAATTCAACTGCAAAAGGTTCCATTCGTAGTTCATATTCCAGGTGTAACCGATAAAAAACCTCAAACGATTTCTGATGTATCTGGTCAAATTGACATCCGTCCAACGCTCATGCATTTATTAGGCATTGAGACGAAAGATGAGATCGAATTTGGCAAAGATTTATTCTCAAAAGATAAACTGCCGCTGACTGTTTTGCGTGATGGCAGCTTTATTACTGACAAATTCGTATATACAGGCGGAACTTGCTATGATAAATCTACCGGAGAGCCGGCTGAAGACAAACAGGCATGTGAGCCATATATGGAAAAAGCCAAGCAAGAACTGAATTATTCAGATAAAATCATCTATGGAGACTTATTGCGTTTCTATGATGAAATGAAAAATGGAAAAGATAAAAAAGCACCACAAGAAACTAAAGAAGAAACTAAATAAGTAAGAATAAAGCTTTGGCTCTCCTTATTCTGAGCCAAAGCTTTTTTTTCGATCGATGGTGGAGGGTATGGATCTGAAAACACTTGTTTCAGGTCCAGCTTTTCTAAGCTAATGTAATGTCCCTTTTTACAATTGTCATAGTCACAGTCGATATGATCCGCACAATTTCTCGGAGCGTTCCATTGAACTTGCCCTTATTAAAATTTGTCAGTCTTTCATTCTGTTTTAAACCCTCATTCAAGATTGGGGCCTATGCAACATATGCTAGTAATAACCCAAATAAAGGGAGGAATGAGGATGAAAGTCAGAGCAAAGAAACTAACAAGTTTTGATGAGATCTCCACTTTTTTAAAAGTACCAATTCAGCTTCTCCATGATTCTAATCCTGAGCGAATTTCAAGTTTGATTCACGCAGGTGAAACATTTAATATCCCGTTTTCTAAAGAAATAAATTGTCACATATCGTCCACTTCCAATGAGACCTCCATTAGGAATATAATAGACTTTTACAAGAGTTCGCTCACTTCCCTGAACTCTCCGAACTTTATTCAAAAACATAGGGCTTATGATTTTAATGTTCTTCAAGAAGATCTTGAAACATTGCTTACAGCTTTTCCTTTTATAAAGCAAAGGACGGTTGGGACCAGTGTACTCGGATTGCCGCTTATTGAACTGCAAATTGGGAAGGGTACAAAAAAGGTTCATATGAATGGTTCTTTTCATGCGAATGAATGGATCACGACTTCGGTCTTAATGTGCTGGCTTCATGAGTATTTGCAGGCAATAGTAGACGGTGAATCGTTTCAAGGGCATGATGCGATCGAGCTATATGAAAAAACGACATTGTCTTTTATGCCGATGGTCAATCCAGATGGCGTTCAGCTTGTACTAAACGGACTATCACCAGAACATCCTCATTACCAATCGGTCTTAGCAATTAACAATAACAGCCTTGATTTTGAGCAATGGAAAGCGAATATTAATGGAGTCGATCTTAATAATCAGTTTCCTGCTTACTGGGACATAGAAAAAGAAAGAAAAATCCCCAAATTACCAGCTTCAAGAGATTATCCTGGAGACGCACCGCTGACAGAGCCAGAATCAATTGCAATGGCAAACTTGGCAAATGCAGAAGAATTTGACCTCATCGTTGCTGTTCACACCCAAGGAGAGGAAATCTATTGGGGGTATATGAACTGCGAGCCAGATGAATCACTCTCCATCGTGACTGAATACAGCCGTCTTAGCGGGTATAAGCCAATTCGGAATATCGACAGTCATGCTGGTTTCAGGGATTGGTTCATTTTTGAAAAGAAAAAATGCGGATTTACCATTGAACTTGGCATAGGTGTTAACCCGCTGCCATTAAATCAATTAGATGAAATTTACGAAAAAAGCAAGGGAATTTTCTGGGCTTCTTTATATTCCTTAAAATAATGAAACAATTCCAATCTTCTAAACGTAATAATGAATGAGAGTAATTGAGAGGAGCATTAGTTGATGAGATACAGATTGACACTAATAGTATTCATAACGGCAATTTTATTAACTGGCTGTACACAGCAATCTCATCAACCGCAAGATGTTTCTGACCTAGAAGAGATCCGGAAGCCTGCAAATGAAGAAAGATACTTATCAGTTGATTTTCTGGAAGAACAAAACGTCATTCCAATTTCCGATGATGACTTTTTTTCAGCAGAAGGATGGCTTGACGAGCAGAACATCCTTTATCTAAGCGAAAATGCCGAAAAATCGACTGTTTATAAATATAACCTCTTTTCAGGTGAAAAAGAAAAATTATATGAATCAGATTCTTCAATTGTACAGCTTGAAATAAGTCCAAATAGAAACTTAATTTTAGTTCATGTCAGTCCGTCAAGTTACGAAGCAGAGGTTATTGTCATTGATAAATTGGGTAATGAGCAAACGAAAAGGACATTTCCCTCCACTGAGCTCACCTATTCATGGAGCCCAAGCGGAGAACGAATATTTTTGACTTCTTTTGATGAAAATTGGACGTTTCAAACGTTTATCCTGAATATAAAGGATTTTTCTTTAGAGAAAAATCCAGTTGATATTCCATTTATTCAATGGCTGTCAGATGAAGAAATCACCTATTTAAAATGGGATGAAGGAGAACCTCAGCTTACTGCTCCTTTATACAGGCAGTCATTAATTGATCATAAAGAAGTTATGGTTGAAG
Organism: Bacillus sp. PAMC26568; assembly: GCF_014235785.1. Classification (GTDB taxonomy): domain Bacteria; phylum Bacillota; class Bacilli; order Bacillales; family Bacillaceae; genus Bacillus_P. The sequence goes on from NZ_CP060137.1 coordinate 1,401,679, forward strand.
AAAAAATGATAAACCATGCGAATTTTGGGGATTATTCATTAGCAGTTCAAGTTAAGGACGAAGAAGAATCAATCGGCTCTTATTCTTTTTATCATGAAAAGTATGATGAACTCATTTATTCTTTTGACGTGCAGCTATTGCCTCTTTATTCCGAATGGCTCGTACCGCACTTTGATTACTCGGACAGAAACATGTTATTTTATACCTTTGTACCTGGTTCAGAGGAAAATAAATTTAATTTAACAGCTGTTGATCTTCAAGCTAAAACATCCTCTGTTATCCTGGAAAATGCTGATAACTCTGATATCATGCTTTCGCCAAGCGGAGAGTTAGCTTTATACGGTTCCTACCTGGAAAATGTCATAGACTTGAAAGAAGCAGAAATTAAGAGTATCGTTAAATGAAAAGATTAAAAAGGCGGTAGAACTATGGCAATCGTAGACGTGACAGTCATCCCAATCGGCACAAAAACGGCAAGTGTAAGCGAGTACGTTGCAGCAATGCAATCAATACTTAAAGGATTTGAGCAAGAAGGGAAAATTAAATATCAGCTGACTCCAATGAACACGATTATAGAAGGGGAATTATCTACATTGCTGGAAGTCATTCAGGCAATCCATGAAACACCGTTTGATAAGGGTATTAAGCGAGTAGCCACAAACATTCGCATTGATGACCGCCGAGATAAAGAATCCACGATGGAAAGTAAGCTAAAAAGTGTAAATGCGCATGTTAAATAAAAAACCTTGGCCCAAACTTTGAGGCCAAGGTTTTTTGCTGGAATCATGCAAGTTTAAAATCTTGATTCAACCGAAAGGGCAGTCAGTCGATAGTGTTAACTTGAATAAAATAAAAAGCGCCTTGGAACATACTTGCAAAAGCAAGATGACCAAAACACTTCAGCTTTTCATATTGTCCAGCTCCGCCGCCTAACTCGCTGTGAAAAAGACAATTTCCCAGAAAAGGCAAAAAGCGCGCCCTTCCCTGGGTAATTCCTATTTTCTTCGCGAGCTGAGCAAGGCGGTTCAGCTTTTTTCTATTGTCCCAGCTTCACCGCCTAACTCGCTGTGAAAAAGACAATTTCCCAGAAAAGGCAAAAAGCGCGCCTTCCCTGGAAAATTCCTATTTTCTTCGCGAGCTGAGCAAGGCGGTTCCGCTTTTCTTGTTAATGTGCAGTTGGAAATCCGTGATTAATAATTGTCATAACAGTGAACCAGCCAAATACTGCAAGTGTACCCCCTGCAAAGAAAATACCAAGTACGTTTTTGCCTTTAAACGAGCGGAATAATCCATATACAGAAAGTAATGTAACTAGAGAAAATATAATAACTAATCCCATCTTGAAGCCCCCTGACGTATGTATTTCTTTTTTAAAATCGCAAAAATTTAAATAGAATGAAAAACAAAATATTCCTTTTAATATTTTAAACGTTTTCATTCTGTTTGTCGAGGTCGAAATCAACACTTACATGATACGAAAGGGCAATTTTTTGAACAAGTTCTTGATCATTCCTATCCGCAAACAATATTGATTGATTTTCTGCAATTAAATGCTCCTCTGCTTGTAGCATGCACATTTTCAGCTGATTAGAGTCATTAGACCAAAGCTTAAATGAGATCACCATATTTGATATAAGATAATGATGACCAGCTTCAGAAATGAATCCATAATCCGTAAATGAATCATATATCTTGGTTGGATGTACATTAATTAATTGATGCATTTCTTCAAATATTTGTTCTCTTTCCAGCAGTGATTTAATAAAATTGGCTTTTTCCAAACTATCGGTAAACAGTATACTTTCATCTTTGTCGTATTTTTCAAACTCTGGAATTACACCTTTTGAACGGCCATTTTTGTTCCATTCAACTCCGTAATAATTCTTCACGCAGTGCTTCACCCCAAATTTATTTAGTTCATGTTAAGAATAGTGTAGAATAGAAAGAAAAAACGTGCAATTGGGGTGTTAGTATGAAATGGGAGCAGCTGCCTTTAGGACCTCTCCAAACAAATTGTTATCTTATCTCAAATTCAATGAAAGATTGCCTTGTGATTGACCCTGGAAGTGAAGGGCCAAAATTAATTCAGCACATTCAAAAGAGAGGATTAAAACCGATCGCAATCCTTCTGACACATGCTCATTTTGATCATATTGGAGCTGTTGATGATGTCAGGGATCACTATCATATACCTGTATATATTCATCGCAATGAAAAAAAGTGGCTTGCAAATCCGGCAATGAATGGATCAACAGCTTTTATGTCACAGACCATTTCTGCACGTGATGCAGATTTTTTAATAGACCAGGAAACCAAGCTTTCCATCGGTTCATTTTCATTTCAAGTATTTGAAACACCAGGACATTCACCTGGAAGCATCTCGTTTTATTTTGAGGAAAGCGGCATAGTTGTTTCTGGAGATGCTTTATTTGCAGGCAGTATTGGAAGAACAGATTTGCCGCAAGGAGACCACCAGCAATTAATTAAGAGCATCCATCAAAAGCTGCTTGCCCTTCCAGAGGACACAATCGTTCTTCCAGGGCATGGTCCTGACACGGTTATTGAAATAGAAATGGAAAGCAATCCCTATTTAAATGGATTTTAAGAATGATGAAGACATTGTTCGATTATATAATAAAACAAGGCGGGGCCATCTCGTATTCACAATATATGAATCTTGCGCTTTATCACCCTGTGCTGGGTTATTATTCGAAAAACAAACAAAAAATCGGCAGAAATGGTGACTTCTATACATCTAGTCATGTTTCAAATGTATTTGGGAAACTTTTTGCCAAGTATTTTGCTGAGCTGGTGGAACGTGATGAAGTGAATCCCAGCTTTTGTGAAATAGGCGGAGGAACAGGCCGTTTTTTGGCAGAGATGCTGGATGAGTGGAAGAGAATTTCACCTGAGACATACTCTAACCTGAATGTGTTTACAATTGAAAAGAGCGGGTACCATAGAGAGCTCCAGGTGGATCAGGCTGAATCTCATGCCATTACAGTTATTCCTTCAATAGACAAGCTCTCAAGGCCTTATAGCGGCATCATTTTTTCAAATGAGCTATTTGATGCCTTTCCTGTTGAAGTGATCGAAAATAGAGATTCCATATTATATGAAGTATACATAACGTTTAATCAAAATAACGATCTAGTTGAAAAGCTGATGCCTTTAACGAATAGAAAAATAATTCAGTATCTGAAATGGCAGGAGATTGAATTATTAGAAGGCCAGCGATATGAGATACCTTTAAAGATGCTAGAATACATGGATAAATTAAATGAGTGTACCGAGCGGGCAGTTATTGTTACTGTAGACTATGGATATACAAATAGAGAATGGCAGCATCCTGCGCGATTGAAAGGAAGTATGCGAGGATATTATCGGCACCAAATGATGCATCCTTTACAGCATCCATTTGATATGGACATAACAACACACATTCATTTTGATGCATTAGAAAAAAGAGCGGAAGAATTTGGCTGGAACTTGCTGGAGAGTGAAAGACAAGATGACTTTTTACTAAAGGCGGGGATCCTTGCTTTCCTTAAAGATAATGATGAGTTAAATCCTTTTGGGGCAATCGCTACACAAAATCGAGCCATTCGAAGTTTAATCATGCCAGAAGGGATAAGTTCTTTTTTTCAAGTGTATGTACATGAGAAAGGTACGAATCGTAGTGAAAAGTATAAAATTTAGATAGAAATAAAAGGGGTAATCCGCAAGAAAATTTGCAGGTTACCCCTTTTTAATTTCATTAATGTCCGCCTTGTCCAGGCACCATCATAAATGTTGTCCAGTATGTAAAGCCAACGAAGAATACCGTCAAATATGCACCGAAAATGTAAATATACATCCGTTCTGATAATTTCAAATAAGATAAGAGCACGAAAAACCCAGTCTGTCCGAAGAATAATAATGAAGTCGTTTTCATATCTCCCAAATAAAACATGACAGCAAAGATTCCAGTCCAGAAGCCTAATACTCGGAACATGCGATCCATATGTCAATCCCTCCTTTGTTTTGTCCCTAAGTCCATCACTTTTTTTATTATAATGTACGTCCAATACCATTGTAAATAGCGTTTACATTCTAGAAGTGCCAAATATGTAACAATGTGTAAGCAATATTGAAAAAAAATCAAATTTTTGTATGGCTTATTACTATACATAAGTTAAACAATTGCTATACAATTAAATTAGAAATAAAAAATTGTTAACGGCCAAGAGTTTTTATTAAGCAAACCTTATACAAGAATGGGAGATGAAGAACAATGAATGACTTGATTTTTTATACGTACCCCAGCTGTACGTCATGCAGGAAAACAAAGCATTGGTTAAAAGCACATAACATCCATTTCAGGGAAAAGCATTTATTCCGTGAAACTCCTACTTATGAAGAATTGCAAAAAATTCTTCACCTGACAACAGACGGCATGGATGAAATTCTGGCCACTAGAGGCCATACCTATAAAGATTTAAACCTTAATATTGATGAACTGCCATTATCTCAAGTGTTAAAGTTAATCATTGAAGAACCAAAGCTGTTAAGAAGACCGATTATCACAGATGGAAAAAAGCTTGTTGTAGGTTATAATCCCCAAGCTTTGACAAAACTTGCAAAAAAGAAGGAAAATCATAAGTATGTTTCATAATTTAATAAAGAACGGATTGTTCTTTATTAATAACAAAATAGTGAGAATATTTGAGAGAAGCCTTCTTTATTTAAATCAAAAAGGAAAGCCATATATATACTATGCAAAACGAGAAGCATAAAAAAACCTGCCGCTGCAGGTTTTTTTATGCTTTAAAAGTACTGGGCTAGCTGGATTCGAACCAGCGCATGACGGAGTCAAAGTCCGTTGCCTTACCGCTTGGCTATAACCCAATGAACACCTCCTACATTATTGACAGAAATGATGAAAATTATGTTATTGGTTCGGAAATTTTTATTTTCTATAAAGGAAAAGTAAATAATCATAATCGAATTTGTTGATTTTAGAGGTTAAAACTTATTTTTAGCGGTGTGATTTTTTTATGGGATTTTAGTAAGCTTTGATTAAGAATTTGAAAGGAGGATGTTATGAATTCAATTGAACTATTAAGTGAACGAATAGTCGAAGAAGCTTGCTCATTAAATGCGTCAGATATTCACTTTGTTCCAAGGGAAAAAGATGCTGTCATTCAATATCGAATCGACGATGATTTGATTGAAAAACGCTCGATCCGCAAAGAGGTTTGTGAACGAATTATCGCACATTATAAATTTTTGGCATCAATGGATATTGGAGAACGAAGGAGGCCGCAAAATGGTGCGCTAGCTTTATCAAACGAAACGATAAATGTACAGCTTCGCATGTCAACCTTACCTACAATCTATGAAGAAAGCCTCGTCATTCGAATTCTTCCCAATGAAGTCATTCCGTCACTCTCGCATCTTTCACTCTTTCCTCAGTCTGCAAATAAACTTCTATCCTTTATTAACCACTCACATGGCCTGATGGTGTTTACGGGTCCTACAGGTTCGGGAAAAACGACCACTTTATATTCATTGATACACTATGCAAAAAAACACTTTAACCGAAGCATTATTACACTGGAGGATCCCGTAGAAACCAAAAGCTCAGAAGTTTTGCAGGTGCAAGTTAATGAGAAGGCAGGGATTACTTATGCGGTCGGATTAAAAGCAATCCTCAGGCATGACCCGGACATTATAATGGTTGGTGAAATCCGTGATCGGGAAACAGCCCAAATAGCGATTAGGGCTGCCCTGACAGGACATTTAGTATTGTCGACGATGCATACACGAGATGCAAAGGGGGCAATTTACCGAATGCTTGAGTTTGATGTCAGTCTTTCTGAAATAGAGCAAACATTTTTAGCCGTGGTAGCTCAAAGACTGGTAGCCGTTAAATGTCCATTTTGTGAAGATGAATGCTCGCCTCATTGCAAAAAAATGAGAAAAACGAAAAGGCTTGGGATCTTTGAAATGCTATATGGCAAAAATCTGAGCCTTGCATTAAAGGAAGCACGAGGCGAAGATGTTGAGTGTGATTATACAACGTTAAAAGATGTTATTAAAAAAGGAATTGCTCTTGGCTATTTAACGACTCATTCGATGCATAAATGGATCTATCAATATGAGGATTAAAAAAAGGTGGGTTCTTAAAGATCAGGCGATTTTTCTGAAAAGACTGAGCAGCCTGCTTGAAAAAGGCTATTCATTGAATGAAGCTATGAAATTCACAGCAATTGATTTGAGTGAAGAAAAAAAACAAGACATTCTCTTCTGTTTAAATGAATTATCAAAAGGTGTTCTTTTGCGAACCACATTTGAAAAACTGCAGTTTCATTCTGAAGTATTGAGTTATCTATATTTCTCAGAAAAGCACGGTAACCTCGAGTTCGCTCTTCGTGAAGGAGGGGAAATGCTGAACAGAAAGATGATTCAGCATGAAAAATTAAAAAAAGTGCTGCAGTATCCTCTCTTTCTATTTTTCACGATTGGTATCCTCATGTACATTTCTCAGTCCGTTATCGCTCCGCAGTTTGAACAAATTTACCGTTCTATGAATTTAAAGCAAAGTTTTCTAACAGAAGTTTTATTCTTTATTTTTCAAGGATCGACTTTTTTTATGGTATTACTAGTTCTTTTATTCATTTGTAGCCTGATCTTTTATGTGGCATTTTTTAAAAACCTTTTACCACAGGAAAAAATGAGAATGTCTATGAAAATTCCGCTTTGGAAAAAGTTTGCTTTACTTTTAAACAGCTACTATTTTTCACTGCAGTTAAGCAACTTGTTAAAAAGCGGGTTATCCATTTATGAAAGCTTAACTGTTTTTGAGAATCAGAATTTGCTTCCGTTTTTTCGAGATGAGGCTGCATGGTTTATTAGGCAGCTGAAAAAAGGAGACCGGTTTGAAGTTTTAGTTGAACGAAATGATTTTTATGAAAAAGAATTGACACAAGTTGTTGCTCATGGACAAGCAAACGGGCATTTAGCCCGTGAACTATACACATACAGCCAATTTGTACTCGAACGGATTGAGACTAAAATGATGAAATGGATAATGCTGATTCAGCCTGCAGCTTATCTTGCGGTTGGTTTGACAGTCCTAATTATGTATTTATCGATGATCTTGCCAATGTATCATATGATGGAAGCTTTGTGAAAAAAGGAGGAAAAAGATGAAAAGTGAGAAGGGTTTTACATTAATTGAGATGCTTATCGTATTATTAGTTATTTCTGTATTACTTTTGATTACCATTCCAAACATTACAAAGCACCATGGCAATATTCAGGAAAAAGGGTGTGAAGGGCTGAAAAATACTGTTCAGGCTCAGTCAACGGCCTATCAAATAGAGGAAAAAGCAATTCCTTCTTTAGATGAATTGCAAACGGCAGGATATATTGTTGATATGCCCGTATGTCCGAATGGAACTGAGCTGACTATTGATGCAACTGGAAAGGTTATTGAAAAGTCTGAATAGCCAAAAAGGCTATACACTTATAGAAGCTATTATCGTACTGAGCATTGTTGCCATATTAATGCTGATGACATTTATCTCAGCTCAATCCGTGCAAAGCCAGAAAACGGCTGAATTATTCTTTGAAGCACTTGAAAGAGATGTTTTACATGCTCAGCAGCATGCTATTGTAAATAAAAAAAGTGTCAGTATCCTGTTTGATCCTGCAAAACATAAGTACTTTGCTGTAGAGGGTGGATTAGAATCTAAGAGAATATTAACAGTGGATTATGATGCGAGTATTACAGTTGATCCTTTAACAATGGATGCAAGAATTTTATTTAATAATATTGGCGGGATCTCGCAAAGCGGGACCATGAATGTATACTGTAATAAAAAAAAATACAAGATGATTTTCTATATGGGAATGGGACGAATGTATGTTGAAGAATTGTAGAGGATTTTCAATGGCAGAGGCTCTTGTTTCTTTCAGTATTTGGACAATGATTTCCCTAATTCTGCTCCCAGCGTCAATTTATATTAATAAAGAAAGAGCAAACATCAAATTGAATCATGAAGCTTTAAGCGTTCTGAAAGAGCATATTGAGGATGTTGAATTCGATGATTCTGCAAAGGAAAAACAAGGAAGTTTCAGCAATGATACCAAATTCCAGATTTTATGGAAGAAGGAGGGGAAAAGTGAACATGTGTGTATTCAATGGCAAGATTATGTTGATAGAAAAGAAGAAAAATGCCTCTATTATTTTGGGGAATAGCGGATTTACATTACTTAATATGATTTTTTCTTTCAGTATTTTTATGATCATTGTTTCTTCTACTGCCATTCTCATTCCACACCTTTATTCCATTTCAGAGAGAAAAACAGACATAAGCCCATTAGAATGGGAGATTTTTCTTCAGCAGGCATTGCTTGAACTGAGTGAAGGCACTAATTTACAAGTAGAACCGCAAAGAATTTCCTTTACTTCAAAGTCCGGAGAAATAATTGAATATGAAAAGTACGGTCAACTAGTAAGAAGACAAGTTGATGGTAAAGGACATATCATTTGCCTCCGCAATATAAAGAATATTGTTTTTAAGCCAATTTATGGTGGAGTATCACTAACCGCAACTAGCATTACTGACAGTGAATACCACAGCAAACTAAGAAATTTTCATGAAATCAAGGTCAACTGATGAGAAACGAAAAAGGCTTAATCCTCCCATCAACCGCAATTTTGGCCATGTTTTGTTTAATGATCATTTTTCATCACAGTGCATTATATGTTACAGAAATAAATTTTTACCATAAACGGGGGCAAACCATACTTTTGGAGAATCGAATGCTTTATGGATTAAAGCATTCTTTAGCAGAGATACAGAAAGGAAATTTAACTGGACAGCAAACCCTCATGCTTGATCAGAGCACAATCGTTTATCAAGTTAATCAGACTGATGAGGAACATATTCTTGTAAAAATCACGTGTGAAATGGATGAAAACCTATCAAATTCAGCGACATACAAGTATAGCGTTTCTCAAGAAAAAATCATTTATTGGTCCAGATTTTAAACCGTTCTAAAAAGAACGTCTCCCATTATGATTGAAACTGTGGTAAAGTTATGAAAAAAATACGGAGTGAATGATTTGTGAAGGCAATTTATTTAACTGGTTTTATGGGGACAGGAAAAACTACGATCGGAAGAGCTTTAGGGAAAACGTTGAATCTTCCTGTTTATGATACAGATGAACATATCGTGAAAAAGACAGGAAAAGAAGTGAAAGAAATTTTTAATAAAGAAGGCGAAGAGGCATTCCGGGATCTTGAAACAGATGCTCTTAAGACACTTTCCTTAAAAAATATCGTAATCACGACAGGAGGAGGACTTCCTGTTCGTAAACAGAATCGGGAATGGATGAAAAAACATGGAACGATTGTGTTTTTATATACGGATTTAGATGTAATCTTTGAACGTCTTCAGCAAGACAGGGAGCGTCCTCTTGCGATGAATGCTTCAAAATTAGATCTGGCTGAATTATATGCGTCACGGAAAAATGCCTATGACGACTGCTCGTTTATGATTGATACGACGGGGAAGGAAATAGAGGATATCACGGAAGAAATCATTGTCAGATTAAAAAAACACGGCCTTGGCTAAACTAAGAAAAAAATGTACGTGAGGTGTTGTGTTTTGTCTACAAATGATTATGTGAAATATATGACCCAGCAGCTGGTGCGATATATGGATACACCAAAAGAAGAACGTAAAGTAAAAAAGACGAACCGTAAAAAAGAACGTCAGCCCCTTTTTAGCAGATGGTTTGGCGTATTGCCTTTCGCTGTCATGTTATTAATGAAAAAAAGAAAATAAAAAGTGCCTCTATGAACTGCACCACAAATATTAGACATGATCTAACATTTGGGGGTGCAGTTTTTGATTTGTATAAATTCTGCGGGATAAAAGTGCATTTATATTGAGAGGCTAAAACAAATATTGCTCCATTAAAATAAGGTACCCATCAGGGTACCTTATTTTAATCCGCTTCTTCTAAGACTTGAATTTTTTTTACTTTTTCTGTTTTCGCATCGTACGAGATCGTAACGAAAACGCCAATGTCCTTCATACCTTCACGGACTGTCACTTTATATTGTTTAACCGTTTGATTCTTTTTTGTATTATCCCAGATCTTCTGTGCAAATAGGACTTGAGAGAGAGGATAACGCTTTTTCGTTTCTTTTATGGCGAAATTTTTCCAATCGGTTTGCTCAGCAGCAGAAACCTCGCTGGAAAATGAAACCAATGAAGGCGTTATTCCGTATATAAAGAGAAGTAGCAATAGCGCAATTGTCTTTTTCAAACGTTTCACCATCCTTTTTAGTTATTTTTACCAAAAACTTGATTGCTATTCACAAGGGGGGATGGAATGTATGATCTAAAAAAACTACAGCGTACTTTGTTCATGTTATTTAATGGATCACTAGGTGCTGCAATCTTGCTTTAATTTTTATTTTTTCATATGGAGTTCCGCTTTATAAATTTCAATATGATAGTAATCTATTTTGTTAATTAGGATAAAGGGGGTAATGGAATGGCATTCTTTATGATTTTCTTCTTTGTTTTTATAATCGTTGCAATTATCTCAGCTGGAACGAAAAGTAAAAAAAGACATAGAGGTACAGATTCATCCTCTGTTTTTCCATTTTTAGGTTCAGATGCAGATGATCGAGATCGCTCAGACTCTGGTTTTTTTGACTGGGGAGGCGGAGGAGATTCCGGCGGAGGCAGTGATGGAGGCGGTGGAGGCGGCGGAGATTAATTGAAGAATAAAGTCGTCCATAGAGGCGGCTTTATTTTTTTGTTATTTATAAAGTTTCATTTTGAAATAATATGAAATAAATAGGAAAACGAAGGAAATGGCAGAAAAAAAAGAATATAGCCAATAATTGAAGCTATGTATTGATTTTCTTTATAAAGAACGTGTTTTATAATAGACTAAATTAGTTCATTAATAAGAACTTTAATTCTCTAAAATAAAAAGGATCATTTGTATAAATCAGTAGAATACACTTTTCGAGGATATTCTAAGATAACGGAACTATAAAATAAAAGAACCTCCTTCAGTAATAAGACCAACTAGACGAAGCGAAAGAATTATTTTTGCCATAAGAACATATCATACTAAGTAATAGTTCCTGTTCCTAAAAATGTTCTTTATTAAGAAATTAATTCGTTATTTCAAACAAAAAGGGGATGAATCCCTTGAAATATGCTTTCATACTTTTGGCAGTTGTCAATGTATTTGATGCGTTTCTGACAGTTGCAGGGCTTCAGCTGCATGTCATCAGTGAAGCAAACCCAATCATGAAATGGCTTTATGAGGTGCATCCCTTAATCTTTATTGGTTTTAAGTTATCATTTTCACTTTTCTTGTATATGTTTATTCAATTTAAATGCTTGCCTGCTACAAATGCTGTAAAGTTCGTTTCTTACATAGCTTTAATCGCATATGCAATAGTACTATTCATGCATGCCATCTGGTTAAAGGGAATTCTGATATAAAGGAGAATATGGATGTACAAAAAACTTTGCAATCGCTGTTATCAGCCCTCGTTCAGCAGCTGTTCGACAGGAAAATGGACTTGTCCAATTTGCTCAAATGATTTAACGAAAATGAAACCAATCAGGGCCATACATCAGCCTAAAGCAAATTTAGACAGATATGTGAAGAAAGAATCCATAAGTAAAAACAGTTTTGATAAATTGGCATGAGAAAAGCGCTCTAGCATATATCTAGAACGCTTTTTATTTATTGTCATAAAGAACTAAAAATGAAAAAGCACCTTTCCATCTAGACCAGCAAGTGGGTCTTATTCTGAACAGGCGCTAGCGCTTTTCTTATTTATCTTGGTTCATCTTCCACCGATTAAATTCAAGGAATTCACGAAATTGATCTTTCGTAACACCAGAGTCCATCGCTTCTTTTACGAGGTTTGCCCATTCATTATCAAGATTATCCTTTTTTGTCTCATAGATAGAATCTTCTAGAATAAGGGTATTCATTGATACTCCCAATACGGTTGAGACTTTTTCAAGAAATTGTACAGACGGATTTGACTGTAAATTACGCTCGATGGAACTTAAGTATGATTTAGCAACTCCAGCGCGATCAGCAAGTTCTGATAGAGATAGTCCACGTTCTTTGCGGTATTTACGGATGCGTTCACCAATCATATGATCACCTTCCCAGTGCCATTATAGCATATAACGAAGGAATTGTTATATATATAGAACGATTAAACTGAAAAAATATGTAGTTTTTTGTCTGTGTCAACTATTAAGTGTTTGCGTTTGCAAAAAATCTCGGATTTCTTCCTTACTTATACCCATTTCAAGTGCTGATAAGATTAATTCTTCCCACTCAGGATCCATCTTTTCAACTTCCATGATTACCATCTCCATTTTTTCTCCTCCTAAAATACGTATTTGTATTTCAGGCAGCCCAGCCATCTTAGTTAATCGCAACGTTAGATCTGTGACTTTGCGTCCCAGCTTTTCAGCTGGTTTGCCTTTGTCTGATTATATTCAAAATAAACAGCCAGCTTGAATTACAGTGTTGCTATAGTCCTTAAAGCTTGTATATCTTATTTACTACAATTATAAAAAAAGATTTTTACGGTTTGTGCTGAATCATGTCGATAACAAAAAATATTTTCATTTTTTTGAAAACATTGCAAATAAATAACATAATATGGTTTAATATCCCTTTTGTATAGGTATTTTGAAAGAGAAGGAACATCGTTATCGACAGTAAAATTGTTCAATATAAAGAAACTGCAAAAATTAATTTTCGACTCTGAAAATTAATTTTTGCAGTTTTCGACATTAATGGAATGCATGCTGCGATAAATAAAAAATACCGCCGTTTACAATCGATATATTTATTTGGGGATCATACAATTCTCTCAAAGCTTCTTTTTCTAATCGATAAGCTTCAGGTTTCTCGTCAAGATCCTCATAAAAATGGCTTAACAGCATCATATCTGCGTTCCAGCGCTGCCTGGCGTCATCTGCCCATGAATGGTCATCTTGTTCAATTTTACTTTGAATATAATTCTGAATTCGATGTAGCCCGCTCTGCGGTTTAATCATTGGAGTAGTCGTAAAGCATAAATCAGGAATCCTTGGTGTTAAAGTGATTTTCTCTAAATGCTCCTGAAAATTTTCAATGATTGCCCCGCTGATAAGGTGAAGGCCAATTGAATAAAGATGATCCTTTTTTTTATCACTTTGATAAGAAACGATTACATTTACTCCAAGCCATGGGTGAAGTGACTGTGAACTGCCTTTATGAGGTGAATTTTCATAGAGTCGAATATGACCTCCCAATTTTTTACTCGTTCGAAAAATTTGATGAAGCCTAGGCGATCCAAAGTGTATCGTCTCTCCTTTTATTTCAGTAGGACTGAGTTTAGCATCTGTCAACAACGTCAGCTCCATTGGGTTTGGCGTTCCACCGGTTTTTTCGAGATATGTCCAATAAAAGGGACGGTTCATTAACTCTTTATCCATCTCAATTGTTAATTGAACCGTCATGTAGCCTGGATGTTTATTGGTGATCTGACATGAATTTGCGGTAAAGAAACTTTCTAAGAACTGGCTGATTTGCTGCTGCTGCATTACTGTGGCCTCCTTAGTGACTCGGGTTTATTCTCCATTTGCTGCTTTGCTTTCAGAATGCTCCTGTTCTGCAAAATGAAGGATTGATGTCAAATTTTCCATTTTTATCTTCATTTCACCTTCACTTTTAGATTGAAAAAGAATGTCCTGAAGATGATCTTCAAAATTGGAAATTTCTAATTTCGTTAAGATTTCATCGAGTTCGCCAATCACTTTTTCAAAGAGATTTATTTTTTCATAAAGCAGTTTTAAAATATGTTCTTCAACCGTGTTTTTAGTCGACATGTTGTAAATATAAACATCCTTTTCTTGTCCAAGCCGATGAATTCTTCCAATTCTCTGTTCAAGCCTCATTGGATTCCAGGGCAAATCATAGTTGATGATGTGGTTGCAGAATTGGAGGTTAATCCCTTCTCCGCCAGCCTCCGTTGCAATGAGCACTTGTACTCTATTTTTAAATAAGTCTTTCATCCAATCCTTTTTCCCCCGTTTAAAACCTCCGCGGAAAGGAACAGAAGTGATGCCATGCTGCTGCAAAAACCATTGCAGATAAAATTGTGTTGCCCGATATTCTGTAAAAATGATTACTTTGTCATCAATTTTTTGAATCAGCTCAACGGTTTTTTTTGCTTTTGAGTTGCCATCCACTTCATCAATGCATTGCATTAATTCCCGTATAATCGAATCAGGCAGCGGCGATGATTCCCCATCAGGACGCTCGGTCATTTTTTTTAATGTCATATAAACCGCTTCCCTGCTTGAGCAAGCTTCTCTTTGCAGCGTCATTATAGAAAACATGCTTGCTGCAGCTGTTCCATATGATTTTAACCTTGATATAGCAGTATACAAATTCCTTTCGGTCGGAGAAAGCTCAATCTGGACCGTTTCGACATGACGTTTAGGCCAGTCAATTCCGGTATCGCCGCGCCGGTTTCGGATCATCACTTTGTTCACAAGCTCCTGTAAGTGCTCATGATGATCAAGCGAACGGTTCTTAGCTGAAAAAACTTCAGTGAAATAAGCTGCGTTCCCGAGGTGGCCTGGTTTAAGAAGTGAAACAAGATTAAAGATTTCCTCCACACGATTTTGTATGGGAGTCGCTGTAAGCAGCAGACAATATTTTTTCTTCAAACTTTGAACAAATTCATAGTTTTTTGTTTTATTATTTTTGAGTTTGTGAGCCTCATCGATGATGACTAAATCATATTGCTGCTCAAGGACGATTTCTCTATGAGGACTTCGTTTTGCGGTGTCAATAGATGAAACAACAACATCACATGCTTCCCAAACATAACTTTTCTTTTGTTCAACAGCAGGAATATAGAATTTTTCATGCAGTTCTCTTGCCCACTGAGAAACAAGCGATGCTGGCACGAGAATTAAGATTTTCTTAGCCAATCCACGGATCATATATTCTTTTACGATGAGGCCAGCTTCAATTGTTTTTCCAAGCCCTACTTCATCGGCAAGAATGGCTTTTCCGTTCATATTCTCAACTACTTGCTTTGCGACCTCCAACTGGTGAGGAAGCGGTGTGAAATCTGGCAGATGACTTGGTGCCTGTAAACCTTCAAATGAAGGAACAATCAAATGCCTCTGTACTTCACAGGCTAATTTATAATTTTCCCAGTTGGCCCAAGGTCCATCATCTTCTAATTTAGTAAAGAAAGCATCTTGCCAGGATGAATCGAAATTGATTTTTACATTCATAAATGACAGCCCTTTCAAAAAAGGTGGAATAAAATCAAATTGTTCACTTTAAGGTGTGAATAAGAAAGTTATTATGATAAAATACGAGTAATTAGGGTAAAACACGAACATTAAATGATGAATTTTATTTATTATTAATAAAAAAATAGATTGATGAATGATGTTCATAATGGTAGGATGTTAATAAGTAAGAAAGTTGCTAACATACATACTTTTCAGTTAGCTAGCTTCTTTTGTCAAAAATGTCAAAATGTCAAAGAATGTTATCTTTTAGTATGACCAGTTTTATAGAAAATATGAGCGAATGAGAGCAAGGGGAGAGACTGCTGGCGGCTTATTTAGATTACTTATCTGAGATGCCGCACCATGCAGCGCCGAAGGAGCAAACATCTGTGAATCTCTCAGGCAAAAGAACTCTTGCTTGACGCAACTCTGGAGAGAGTTTGTGAAAGCAGCAAACCACCAAAGGGGAAAGCCTTGTTATTTTGGCAAGGTAAACTTTCAGGTGCAAGGACAGAGACTTCCTTTTTTATAGGGAGTTCTCTGTCCTTTTTTTATACCATTTTGGGGAGGCAATGAATCATGACGGATTTAAAACGAACACCTTTATTTGATGTTTATAAAGAACATGGTGCAAAGACGATTGATTTTGGCGGATGGGATCTGCCCGTTCAGTTTTCTTCTATTAAAGAAGAACATGAGGCAGTCAGGGAAAGAGCGGGCTTATTCGACGTTTCACATATGGGTGAAATTGACGTTATGGGAAATGACAGTCTTGCTTTCCTTCAAAAAATGATGACTAATGATGTTTCCTTGTTAAAAGACGGCGGTGCCCAATATACTGCTATGTGCTACGAAGATGGAGGAACCGTTGACGATTTATTGATTTATAAAAAATCAGATACGCATTTTTTATTGGTAGTGAACGCTTCGAATATTGAGAAGGATTACAATTGGCTCGACGCGCACAAATTTGGAGATACAGAGTTACATAACATATCATCAGATGTTGCCCAGCTGGCAGTTCAGGGACCTTCAGCTGAATCAATTCTTCAAAAATTAACATCAACAGATCTAAGTGAAATTAAGTTCTTTAAATTTAAAGATGACGTTGAAATCAATCATGTAAAAGCTCTAGTTTCAAGAACAGGCTATACAGGTGAAGATGGATTTGAAATCTATTGTGCATCTGGTGATGCCTCTTCATTGTGGGCAGCCATCCTTGAAGCAGGGAAAGAAGAGGGAATCCTTCCTTGCGGTCTAGGTTCAAGAGATACACTTCGTTTTGAGGCGAACCTCCCGCTGTATGGCCAGGAGCTTTCAAAGGAAATAACTCCGATGGAAGCTGGCATTGGGTTTGCTGTAAAACCAAATAAAGAGGCTGATTTTTTCGGAAAAGCGGTTTTAAAAGAACAGAAGGAAAATGGTACGGCTCGAAAGCTTGTCGGACTTGAAATGGTCGACAAAGGCATTCCCCGCCATGGATATGAAGTTTTTAATGGTGATGAACAGATTGGGGAAGTCACTACTGGCACACAATCACCAACTTTAAAGAAGAACATTGGCTGGGCCCTTTTGAAAAAAGATTTTGCAGAGCCAGGAACAGAGGTAGAGGTGCAAGTCCGTAAAAAGCGCTTAAAAGCAATCGTAGTGGCAACACCTTTTTATAAGCGACCAAAAAAATGAACGAGATTGAAAGGGGAACACATCCATGAAACATCGTTATTTGCCGATGACAGATCAAGATCAGCAAGAAATGCTTGATACGATCGGAGTATCTTCAATAGATGAGCTTTTTTCAGATATTCCTGAAAGCGTGCGTTTTCAAGGAGAATATAAGATTAAGAAAGCAAAATCAGAAACTGAACTCGTAAGGGAACTAAGCGGGCTTGCTTCGAAAAATAAAGATTTAAGAAGCAACGCATCTTTCTTGGGTGCGGGTGTTTATGATCATTACATGCCGATCATTGTTGACCATGTGATTTCAAGATCGGAGTTTTATACGGCGTATACTCCATATCAGCCTGAAATTTCTCAAGGCGAGCTACAAGCCATTTTTGAGTTTCAAACGATGATTGCAGAACTTACTGGCATGGATGCAGCTAATTCTTCTATGTATGATGGTGGCACTTCATTAGCTGAAGCGGCAATGCTGGCAGCTGGACAAACGAAAAAGAAGAAGGTCATTGTTTCTAAAGCTGTTCATCCAGAAAGCAGAGACGTTCTTAAAACGTATGCTAAAGGTCAATATATTGAGGTAGTGGAAATTCCAGTAAAGAATGGTGTTACAGATCTTGATGCATTAAAGGCGGAAATGTCAGAAGAAGTAGCTGCAGTTATTGTTCAATATCCAAACTTTTTTGGCCAAATTGAGCCGCTGAAAGAAATTGAACCAATTGCCCATACTGGAAAAAGCATGTTTATCGTATCTTCTAATCCGCTTGCGCTTGGGGCTTTAACTCCTCCTGGAAAATTTGGAGCTGACATTGTGGCTGGAGATGCACAGCCGTTCGGAATTCCAACAGCTTTTGGCGGTCCTCACTGCGGGTATTTTGCAGTCACTCAAAAATTGCTGCGTAAAGTCCCAGGCAGACTAGTCGGACAAACAACAGATGATCAAGGCCGACGCGGTTTTGTTTTAACATTGCAGGCGCGTGAACAGCACATCCGCCGCGACAAAGCGACATCTAACATTTGTTCAAATCAGGCTCTGAATGCACTGGCTGCTTCTGTTGCCATGACAGCACTTGGCAAAAAAGGTGTAAAAGAGATGGCAATGCAAAACATACAAAAAGCAAATTATGCAAAGAAGGCATTTGCTGCGCATGGAGTTGAAGCTGCATTTGATGGAGCCATTTTTAATGAATTTGTCATTAAATTGAACAAACCGGTAAAAGAAGTAAATGCACAGCTTATTGAAAAAGGCATCATTGGCGGTTTTGATTTGGGAAGAGTGTACCCGGAGTTTGAAAACCATATGCTCGTAGCTGTAACAGAGCTGCGCACAAAAGATGAAATCGATTTATTTGTTAAGGAATTGGGGGATGGACATGAATAATCAAGATCAGCCATTAATTTTTGAACTGACAAAATCAGGCCGAACAGGCTACAGTCTGCCTTCATTAGATGTCCCTGAAGCATCAGCGGAGGAATTGATTCCAAGTGAATATTTGCGTTCTGAAGAAGCTGAACTGCCGGAAGTTTCAGAACTGGATATTATGCGGCATTATACAGCTCTATCAAATCGGAACCATGGTGTTGATTCAGGTTTTTATCCCCTCGGATCCTGTACGATGAAGTATAATCCTAAAATCAATGAAAATGTTGCGCGTATGGCCGGTTTAGCTCATATTCATCCTCTGCAAGATGAAAGCACAGTTCAAGGTGCACTTGAGCTTATGTATGATCTTCAGGAGCATCTTATTGAAATTACAGGTATGGATGAGGTTACGCTTCAGCCTGCAGCAGGAGCTCATGGTGAGTGGACCGGACTAATGATGATCCGCGCTTATCATGAAGCAAACAAAGACAATAAGCGTACGAAAGTAATCGTTCCTGACTCAGCTCACGGCACAAACCCGGCTTCGGCAACAGTTGCGGGCTTCGAAACCATCACGGTGAAGTCGAATGATCAAGGATTAGTTGATCTTGAAGATTTGAAACGTGTTGTTGGGGACGATACAGCTGCACTAATGCTGACAAATCCTAATACACTTGGACTTTTTGAAGAGAATATTTTGGAAATGGCGAAAATCGTCCATGATGCTGGGGGAAAGCTATATTATGACGGTGCCAATCTAAATGCTGTTTTAAGTAAGGCACGCCCAGGAGATATGGGATTTGATGTCGTTCATTTAAATCTTCATAAAACATTTACGGGTCCTCACGGAGGCGGCGGCCCTGGATCTGGTCCTGTTGGAGTAAAAGCTGATTTAATTCCGTATTTGCCAAAACCAGTTTTGGTGAAACGCGATAACAAATATACATTTGATTATGATCGTCCTCAGTCTATTGGCCGTGTGAAACCTTTCTACGGAAACTTCGGCATAAACGTCCGTGCTTACACGTATATCCGAACAATGGGACCTGATGGATTAAAAGCTGTGACAGAATATGCGGTATTAAATGCAAACTATATGATGAGAAGACTTTCAGATGCGTACGATCTTCCTTTTGACAGACATTGCAAGCATGAATTTGTACTCTCAGGAAAACGTCAGAAAAAATTAGGTGTCCGTACTCTCGACATCGCAAAACGGCTGCTGGATTTTGGTTATCATCCGCCAACTATTTACTTCCCATTGAATGTTGAAGAATGCATCATGATTGAGCCTACTGAAACAGAATCAAAAGAAACACTGGATTCCTTTATTGATGCAATGCTGCAAATTGCAAGAGAAGCAGAAGAAAATCCTGAAATTGTTCAGGAAGCACCTCATACAACAGTCGTCAGCCGGCTTGATGAGACAACAGCAGCAAGAAAGCCGATTTTGCGTTACCAAAAACAATAAGAAACAAAAAAGGATTCGCCATAAGCGGATCCTTTTTTCAAGAGATAAGAAAGTATAAGAATTTGCGCATTGATGGCGAGCGGAATCGCCCAACTCCTCGGCCAGAACAAACCGGACTTTTCTGCCCGATTCTTATCTGTCAATGCCTGCGCTAAACGGGCGCTTGCGCTTATCTTATATACAAATAATAAAGTCTGCAGAACAGTCTGCAGACTTTATCTCATTTTTTCGCTTTTATTTTACCGCCCCAGCCTTTAAAGCCGCCTTTTAATGTAGATATGTCGTTGTAGCCTTTTCTTTTAAGCATCTGAGCTGTACGTCCGCTGCGCACTGTATTTTGACAGTAAATAAAGACAGGCTGATCTTTGCGGATTTCTTTATGTCTTTGTCTCATTTGCGATAAAGGAATATTTCTTGCACCAAGAATATGTCCGCCATCAAATTCATTTGGCTCTCGCACATCTATTAACTGAGCTTTTCTGTATCCGGCACGGAATTCTTCTTCCGTTAATGTTTTCATAATTTTACGCTGATAGAAATATGAAAAAATGGTGTAGGCTGCTAATGCACCTAATAAAATCAATAAAAAAATCCATGTTGTCAAGCTGACCCGACTCCTTTATACGCTACTTTTCTAATGTTAAGTTCCAATGAACTTGATACTTATTTGACAAGTACTATTATATATAAGCTTAAACAAATTGTCATCTATGAATAAGACATAATTATTTTCATCCGGTCCTTCTTTTTGATAGACTAGGTTAGGCGAAGAAAAATAATTACATAACTAATAGTTGAAAATGAGGGCTGATGATGACGAAGGAAATTTGGAGATTTATTGACTCAGGCAATTGCTCTCCCTCCTTTAATATGGCTTTGGATGAGGCGTTGCTCGATTGGAATAGCGAAGGAATCATACCTCCGACGATCCGTTTTTATGGATGGAACCCAGCAACACTTTCTGTGGGGTATTTTCAAAAGGTGGAAAAAGAGATCAACCTCGAAGCAGTAGAAAAGTATGGCTTAGGCTTTGTCCGGAGACCTACTGGCGGCAGAGGCGTATTGCATGATCAAGAGCTGACATACAGCGTCATAGTATCAGAAGAACATCCAGACATGCCAAAAACGGTAACTGAAGCCTACAGAGTGATATCTGAAGGGGTTTTGCAAGGGTTTAGGGAGCTTGGCTTGGATGCCTATTTTGCAGTACCGAAAACAGAGGAAGAACGGCAAGGCTTGAAAAATCCCCGTTCTGCCGTTTGCTTTGATGCACCATCATGGTATGAACTTGTTGTTGAGGGAAGAAAAGTAGCAGGAAGCGCCCAGACACGTCAAAAAGGAGTTATTCTCCAGCACGGATCCATTTTGCTGGATTTGGAAGAAGAAAAGCTTTTCAATCTGTTTAAGTACCCGAGTGAACGGGTTAAAGAACGGATGCAAAAGAATTTTAAAAACAAAGCTGTTGCTGTTAATGCTTTGCGAGCAACCCCTGTTACGATTGCTGAAGCGAAAGAAGCTTTTAAAAAGGGCTTTGAAAAAGGGCTTGATATCACACTTGAATCCTATACATTGTCCGATAAAGAAAAGGCATATGTAGAAAAAATAGCAAGAGAAAAGTACAGTACGGAAGAATGGAATTATAAACGATAAGCGACGAGTTTAACTGTCGCTTTTGTTTAATTTTTTGATCTTTTTAATAAATTCCTTAATTTTCTAGCTTTGTGCTGTTCGAAGATTTTGCAACCGACAAATTTCTTCAAAAAAAGCGATTAATGAGTTCTTATCTTCTTTTTCCTCATTATTTCAGCTTTGTTTATGCAGTTTTCAATTTGACAAAATAAAATCATTTTGAATTTCGATCAATATATAGTATTATCAAACAAAAACGAAGTACTATATATTGATATTTAGAAGATGATATGATAAATTAATCAAGTAAAAGATAGATAGAGGAGTTGTTTGAATGACCGTTGCCCTTAATGAAAACTTAAAACTTGATGTGGACAAACTGAACCACGATATTTCTTTGTTTCCCCAAGTTCACCCAATAACAGAAGATATGAAATTGACTCACAAAGGTGTATCTCGTTTAGTCATGCTTGACCGATACACGTTTAAAGACACAGAAAAGCTGACGCTGTCAAAAGGTGATTTCGTTGTTCTGACGATCAAAGAAGATCCTAAATTCCCGGCTAGAGGACTTGGCTACATCCTAGAGGTTGATTGGCAGACAAAAATGGCAACTGTTCAAGTTGAGGAAGAATACCGCCATTCTCTTGATAAGCCTGAAGAGATTGAAACAGGAGTCATTCTTCGCTCATTAGATGTGATAGAAAAGCCGCTTGAAGTCTACTATGAGCAAATTGCAAAAAGAAATGCTACTGGACTTGCATCTGTTGAGACAACTGAAGAGAAGCGCCAGGAATGGTTTCAAAAATTCTATCAGGAATTAGTCAGCATGAACTTTATTCCTGCAGGACGTGTGCTGTACGGAGCTGGGGCAGGAACTGACGTTACCTACTTCAACTGTTACGTGATGCCATTTGTCCAAGATTCAAGGGAAGGCATTTCAGAACACCGCAAGCAAGTCATGGAAATTATGAGCAGAGGCGGCGGAGTTGGCACGAACGGATCAACACTTCGTCCAAGAAATACGCTTGCACGAGGAGTGAACGGCAAATCCTCAGGCTCTGTATCATGGCTTGATGATATAGCAAAGCTGACTCATCTTGTTGAGCAGGGCGGATCCCGTTAAAAAATAAGTCCACACGGCGGGATTAAAATCTCGTGAATTGCTGGAACACCCTAAAGCTTTTTCAACCACAACGTGACTGGCAACAGTGAGCGTGAAGGTTTAAAAATGAAAAAGATATACAATGGGCAATCAGCAGCGAAGCGTCTTTGGAAATGAAGACGAACGTTCAGAGACTATTGAAAACACCTTTAAATACGTGGTGTGAGTAAATCGGGAGAGCATTCTTCCGAGGCGCGAGACAAAGCCTTTAATAAAGGTTTTGATGATAGAGTCCGAACTCATGTGAAAACATGAGAGCCAGGCAGAAATGACCTGGCCCCTCTAGAAAAGAGGAGTAACAATTTGCGTGGCGCCCAAATGATCATGCTTGCCGATTGGCATCCTGACATTATTGAATTCATTATTTCAAAAATGCAGAATCCTCGCATTTTACGCTATTTAATAGAAAATACGAATGACGATACAATCAAAAAATACGCTCAGGAAAAATTAAAGTTCAAACCGCTGACAGAGCAGGAAACCGCGATGTACCAGAGCATTATGAACTACAAACAAATTCCGGGCTTAGGCGGATTTAATGAAAAAATCATTAAAGATGCTGAGCTGAAGTTGGTTACTGGAGGAACATACAGCGTTCATAACTCTGAATTCCTTACCGGTGCCAACATTTCAGTCACATTAACAAAAGACTTTATGGATGCTGTTGAAAATGATGAGGAATATGAACTTCGCTTCCCGGATGTTGAGAGCTATGATGAAGAGCAAATGAAAGCTTACAACGAAGATTGGCATAATCATGGAGATGTTCGTGAATGGGAAAAGCTTGGCTACAAAGTCCGCACATACCGTAAAATTAAAGCAAAAGAGCTTTGGAACTTAATTAACATCTGTGCGACCTATTCAGCAGAGCCAGGCATTTTCTTCATTGATAATGCGAACGACATGACGAATGCAAAGGCTTATGGTCAGAAGGTAGTAGCAACAAATCCGTGTGGAGAACAGCCTCTCGCACCATATTCTGTCTGCAATCTCGCAGCAGTAAATCTTGCTGAAATGGCAGATAAAGAGAACAAAACGGTTAACTTTGAAAAACTGAAAAAGACTGTAGAAGTCGGTGTTCGCATGCAGGACAACGTAATAGATGCTACACCTTATTTCTTAGAAGATAACAAAAAACAAGCTTTAGGCGAACGCCGCGTAGGACTGGGTGTTATGGGCTTGCACGATCTTCTGATCTACTGTGAAACAGAGTACGGCTCAGAAGAAGGCAATCAATTAATCGATCAAGTATTTGAAACGATTGCTGTAACGGCTTATAAGGCTTCTGTTGAGCTTGCAAAAGAAAAAGGAAGCTTCCCATTCTTGACAGGTGAAACAGAAAAAGAAACAAACCGTTTACGTGATGCATTCACAAAGACAGGTTTTATGAGCAAAATGCCGGCTGATCTTTTAGACGACATTAAAGAATACGGCATTCGAAACTCACATTTATTAACTGTAGCTCCAACAGGCAGCACAGGGACAATGGTTGGCGTCTCCACTGGTTTAGAGCCTTACTTCTCTTTCTCTTATTACAGAAGCGGAAGATTAGGAAAGTTCATTGAAGTGAAAGCGGATATCGTGCAGGAATATCTGGATCAGCATCCAGAAGCAGATCCTGACAATCTGCCTAAATGGTTTATTTCAGCAATGGAGCTCAGCGCAGAAGCTCACGCGGATGCACAGTGTGTGATTCAGCGGTGGATTGACAGTTCAATCAGCAAAACAGTCAATGCACCAAGAGGATATACGGTTGATAAAGTTCAAAAAGTATATGAACGTTTATATAAAGGCGGAGCAAAAGGCGGAACGGTTTACGTTGACGGAAGCCGTGACACGCAGGTTCTTACTTTAAAAGCGGAGGAAAATACGTTCTCTGAAAACGAAGAGGCACCTGCTCAGGATAAGGGAAAAGTCGTGCTTGTAGATACGATTCAAGCATTAAGATCAACAAATGTGACAATCGGGAACGAAGTAGGTAATACGTGCCCGATTTGCCGCGAAGGTACGGTTGAAGATATCGGCGGCTGTAATACATGTACGAGCTGTGGTGCACAATTAAAGTGTGGGCTATAACAGAGAGAGCTGGATTTCCAGCTCTTTTCTTTTCGGGTTTTAAATCGAAGGCTTCCTTGTCATTGAATATAAACTAGTGTACACTTGTAATGATTTCCTATGTATTGAACGTTTTTTTGGAGGGGACCATATGCCAACACCAAGTATGGAAGATTATATTGAACAGATTTACATATTAATAGAAGAAAAAGGGTATGCCCGCGTATCTGATATTGCGGAAGCTTTATCCGTTCATCCCTCCTCAGTAACGAAGATGGTCCAAAAACTTGATAAAGATGAATATCTCATATATGAAAAATACCGTGGACTCATATTAACGCCGAAAGGCAAAAAAATTGGAAAACGCCTTGTTTATCGCCATGAACTGCTTGAACAATTCATGAGGCTGATTGGCGTGGATGAAGAAAAAATTTACAATGATGTAGAAGGCATCGAACATCATCTCAGCTGGAATGCTATTGATCGCATTGGTGATCTCGTGCAGTTCTTTGAAGGAGACGAAACAAGAGTTGCAGCTCTGCGTGCCATTCAAAAACAAAATGAACAAGACAGCGATTCTTAAAAAGACGAGGGCGAACAATAGCCCTCGTCTTTTTTAAGTTGTTGGAACGTAGATAATATTGCGAATCGATGTCTCGGCTTTTCTGCCTGCAAGGGCGCTTGCGCTTTTCTTATATTATTGGATTAGTGAAGCATGAATCCATCATAAATATCAAAGGTCTATTTCCTGCATACTCATCTTACAATGTAAGATAGGGAGAAGGGGGGGAACTTCTTTGTACATTGATGGCGTCTTCTCTGGCGGCGGAATAAAGGGTTTTGCACTTATTGGATCATATCAGGCAATTGAGCAGAGAGGGCTGCAATTTATCAGGGTTGCAGGAACCAGCGCTGGATCAATCATTGCTGCTTTTATTGCTGCAGGATATCGCAGCGATGAAGTCGAAAGAATGATGGATGAAATAGAGATTGGTAAATTATTAGATAAAAATCCATCCATTCTTCCGTTTAAATTTATGAAATGGATTAATATATATTGGCGGCTTGGGCTTTATAAAGGTGTAAAGCTTGAAGAGTGGATAGCAGGCAAGCTGAAAGACAGGGGGGTTTCTACATTTGGAGATTTAAGGCACGGGTCACTGAAAATAATTGCTTCTGATCTTACCAACGGAAGAATTATTGTTTTGCCTGATGATTTGCCCAGGTACGGCCTAATTCCAGAACGATTTTCTGTTGCAAGAGCTGTTCGAATGAGCTGCAGTCTTCCCTATTTCTTTGAGCCTGTTAAACTGACAACTTCCAGTGGAACCAATATCGTTGTAGATGGCGGTGTATTAAGCAATTTTCCAATATGGCTTTTTAAGGAGAAGAAATCTATTCAAGCACGACCTGTTCTTGGGGTGAAATTGAGTCCGAGGGAAGAAGAGAGACCAAGAAACAACATACGCAACGCCATTGAAATGTATGGCGCTCTTTTTGAAACAATGAAGGAGGCGCATGATGCCCGTCATATTGCAAGCAGACATGAAAAGAACATAATCTTCTTGCCAGTGGAAAGTATTCTGACGACAGAATTTGACTTAACTGAACAAAAAAAACTAGCTCTCATTGAGCTAGGAAGAAGTCGTACTGAATTATTTTTGAAGAAATGGACGTATTAAAAGGTTTTCAATAGGTTGTTGTTTCGCTCAGAAATTTATTTCCGCGTAAACTGACTTTAAATATCAAGTTATGAGCTTTTTAAAAAAATGCCCTGCTTTTCTTTTTTCCTTTTTTCCCTTCAATGACCGTTAAATGAGATGCTTGTTTCTTTTTCAGGGCAGTCGATGTTTTGCTGCTCTTTTTTGGCGTTGAAACACTTTTCAAATGGGAGCCGTTTGAATTGCGCTCACTGAAACGTTTTTTAGATTGTTTAGCAGCTTTCGAATATGAGGAGGAGTCTTTCCCCATTTTTTGTTTAGTAAAGTAACGAACAACAAAAAAGATGATGGCTAGAACAATAACGAATATCAGCATTTCTCTAAATAGGAATGCGGGTCTGTTGATCAGCGTCAAGATAAACCCGATTCCTCCAAGAGCTAACACAATCATCACAAATGGATTCATACGATTTTTCATGAGTCCACCTCCCAAGATGAAAATGAATTAATGAAGTTCAGCTTATACAATTTGCTCAGTTTTTATACCTTCTTCAGTTTCTTTTTCCATTCGGAGCAATTCATTGAAGCTTGCAATTGCTACTTCAACTTGGTCATTACCTGGTTCTTTTGTTGTCAGCAGCTGAAGACTTAAACCGGGATAGCCTAACCATTTTAATACCGGAACATCTCTTAATTTGTTTGTGAATTGCAGGACTTCAAATGAAATGCCGATGACAACTGGAATCAAGGCAAGTCTGTTTAATACACGTACATATAAAGGTTCTGTTGGTACGAGCATATAGACAAATACCCCGACGATAACTGTAAATAAGAGAAAACTGCTGCCGCATCGATAATGCAGACGGGTTTGCTTTTGGACATTTTCCACTGTTAATGGCAGAGCATTTTCATAACAATTTATGACTTTGTGTTCTGCACCGTGATATTGAAAGACACGCTTAATCAGCGGAGTAAACGATATTGCGTAAATATAGACCAGCAGAAGAATTAATTTGAAAAACCCTTCAATTAATATTTGTGCGAAATCAGAAGAGAATACAGGTCTTGTAAGCTCTGCCAGGAAGAGCGGGACTAAAGTGAAAATGAATTTTCCAAAGAGAAAGGAAAGGACACCGATTGCTGCAACTCCTAGAAGCATGGTAAGCTTTGATTCTTTTTTAGGCTGATTTAAAATATCATCCTCGGCAGGATCGAGATCGTACCGTTCTGTGGAAAAATTCAAGTGCTTTGTTCCATTTGCGCTTGCTTCTATAATAGCTGCGATGCCGCGAATAAATGGAATCTTTTTTAAGTTTGTCATCATACTGCTTGATTTTCGCGGTAATCGAAGATACTCAATTTCCTTATTTTTGCGCCTGATTGCCGTAACATAATGATGCTTTCCGCCAAACATGACGCCCTCTACCACTGCTTGCCCGCCATATGCAGGCTTGTTCTGCTTTGACATGTTTCACCAACCTACCTATCTATTCTCTTTTTTAAATGATTTTAAACTAAGGGTGAAGAGAATGTTATGTTTATATTCTACATAAAAACAAGATAAACCTCTAGGCAGTTGTATTTAATTCTTTGTGAACTTCATCATTTTTACTAGTATATCCTTCGATTCTTTTACTAGACATTTGTTTTTGTTTAAAATTAGCTGCCAATCCTATTACCCAAGCTGGATTTCCTTATTATGCATGATGGATCATGTCATGTGTACATACTAATAGCAGGAGGTGTACATATGTCAGATGATTTTCAGTCAAATTCTGCCGGTGAAAAAGAAAGGGATCCAGATAAGCCAGGTGAATCAATTCCTTTTATTGTCAGAGTAATGTTCACTGGATTTGCCGGTGGTGTTTTCTGGAGTTTGCTCGGTTATTTAGCTTATGCATTAAACCTTACAGAGATCAGCCCGAATTTACTTCTGCAGCCATTTATTTTAGGGGATTGGAAAAATGGTGTGCTCGGAAATTTTGTTGCTGTTTTCGGCATCGGACTTCTGTCGATTGTGGCTGCCCTCATCTACTTTTTTGTGCTGAAAAGATTCTCATCCATGTATGTGGGTCTTGCCTATGGAATTGTATTGTGGGCGCTTGTTTTCTTTCTTCTCAATCCAATTTTTCCAAACTTAAAATCTGTTTTTGAGCTTGATCGGATGACTTCAGTGACTACAATCTGTTTATACATCTTATATGGAGTTTTTGTAGGCTATACCATTTCCTTCGAGCATAATGAAATAGTAAGCAAAAAAAATGCTCAAGCGCATTCCCAACATTAAGGAAAGTCATCAGCAATTATGGTAGAATGTTCATAAATTGAACATTCTATTTTTTTGTCGTATATTAATGTATTCGTTTTCTGCTTAGCAGTCTGGGGCAGCTCTTTAGACCTTCCTGCACAAGCTGACCTTATGTTGAAGGGTATCGTACAATAAAGGGCGGATTGTCAGAACTGAACAAGGTGCTGCGCATTTCTTAAAAGGGAGTTTTTAGATGCGACATTTTTTAATTATTAATGGACCAAACCTCAATCGGCTGGGACTTAGGGAACCAGATATTTATGGAAGCAAAACCCTTACTGACTTAGAAAGGGAACTGATGGTTTTTGCAGAAAAACAAGGTTTTCAGGTTACGTGCTTTCAATCTAATCATGAAGGGGATCTCATCGATGCTATTCATGAGGCTGATGAGCAATATGATGGAATCGTGATGAATCCCGGTGCCTTCACCCACTACAGCTATGCAATAAGAGATGCTATTGCAAGTGTTTCACTCCCGGTTATTGAAGTGCACATCTCAAATGTACATAGCCGTGAATCTTTCCGGCATCAGTCTGTAACAGCTCCTGTAACAGCTGGACAGATTATCGGTCTTGGTTTCCATGGTTATCAATATGCTTTACTCGCTTTATATAATAGGATGGGGGAGAAATGATATGAAGCTTGAAAAAATGAGAAACAGATTAAAAGAACTTGATGTGGATGGAATTTTTATTACGAGCAGTTATAACCGCCGTTATATGACAGGTTTTACAGGCTCATCAGGTGTTGCACTTATTACTGATTCTAAGGCTGTTTTTATTACCGATTTCAGATACACAGAGCAGGCTGCGAAACAGGTGGAAGGCTTTGAGATTGTTCAACACAAAGGTCCAATCCTTGAAGAGGTAGCAGTTCAAGCAGAAAAAATGAATATTAAACGACTGGGTTTTGAACAGGATGATTTATCCTTTGCTTCTTATTCAGCATACAAGGCAGCATTAAAAGAAATCGAGTTTATTCCTGTGTCTGGTGCGGTAGAAAAGTTACGCTTGATTAAGTCTGCAGCAGAGATTAAGATATTAAAGGAAGCTGCGGAGATTGCAGATGCTGCATTTAAGCACATTTTAACCGTTATTCGCCCAGGCATAAGAGAAATCGAAGCAGCGAATGAACTTGAATTTTTTATGCGAAAGCAGGGGGCTGTTTCTTCATCATTCGATATTATAGTTGCATCAGGACACCGTTCTGCATTGCCGCATGGTGTAGCGAGCGAAAAAGAAATTGAAAAAGGCGATTTTGTAACGATGGATTTTGGCGCATACTACAAGGGATATTGTTCAGATATTACAAGAACGATTGCTGTAGGAGATCCAAGTGATGAACTGAAAAAGATCTATTCAATTGTACTTGAAGCACAGCTGCGCGGAATGAAAGGAATTAAAGCTGGCATGACTGGTATCGAGGCAGATGCACTCACCAGGGATTATATTTCTGAGAACGGCTACGGGGAATATTTCGGCCATTCAACAGGGCATGGTCTTGGAATGGAAGTGCATGAAGGACCGTCACTTTCCATGAAATCTGAAACAGTTCTTGAACCGGGCATGGTTGTAACAGTTGAGCCGGGCATCTATATTCCACAGCTTGGCGGAGTGCGTATCGAGGATGATACAATCGTAAAAGAAGCTGGCAATGAGTCTCTAACTCATTCTCCAAAAGAGCTTATCATTTTATAATGAAAGCTTCCAACTGATAAAAAGCAAGATTTACATAGGAGGAACACAAATGATTTCAGTTAATGATTTTCGTACTGGTTTAACAATTGAAGTGGACAACGGCATCTGGCGTGTAATGGATTTTCAGCACGTAAAACCAGGTAAGGGAGCTGCATTCGTTCGCTCAAAACTTCGTAACCTGCGCACAGGTGCTGTACAGGAAAAAACGTTCCGTGCAGGAGAAAAAGTAGCGAAAGCTCAAATTGAAAACCGTAAAATGCAATACTTATATGCAAATGGTGATCAGCATGTATTTATGGATACAGAATCCTACGATCAAGTTGAATTATCTGAAGCTGCAATTGAATATGAATTGAAATTTTTAAAAGAAAACATGGAAGTTTCAATCATGATGTTCGGAAGCGAAACACTTGGTGTTGAACTGCCAAATACAGTTGAATTAGAAGTTGTTGAAACAGAACCTGGCATTAAAGGCGATACAGCTTCAGGCGGAACAAAACCTGCTAAGGTTCAAACTGGCTTAGTTGTTAACGTGCCTTTCTTCGTAAATGAAGGAGACGTTCTTATTATTAATACTACTGACAGCTCATACGTATCAAGAGCGTAATTTAGAAAAGCGGAATCGCCCGTTTTGCGCAGACACGAAAAGCCGAGGAGTTGGGTGATTACGCTCGCCATCATTGCGCAAAAATCATATACTTTCGTATCACTTTAAAAAACTCCATCTGGCTCAGATGGAGTTTTTTGTTATTTAGGAAATAATAAAAGGTAATTGGTTGTGGAAAATAAAATAAAGTTATCTGCGTCCAGCTACAGCGCCTAACTCCTCGGTCAGAACGGATCTGCCAGTAAAGTCAAAACCGGACTTTTCTGTCAGCTCCTTTTCTGCCTGTCGGAGCTGACCAAGGCGCATCCTCTATTGTTCTATCCTCAAATATTGGCTGCGTCTGAAAGGCTTGTCCTTGCTCCTCTTTTCTTTTCCCCGTTTTAAAAAGAAATACTGCAGGAAGGAAGATATAAATCATAATTCCAAGTACCCATTGCAAATAGTTATATAATTCATAAGCTTCTACTCCAAATCCCATGACACATCCCCCTTTCTTCTAATTATTATTAAATCTGAAAATTCTGTCAAGAATTCTTTTTGTCTAATCATCCTTCTCTCCTCATAAGTTTTAGTAATAAACATGGAGGAGGACAAGATGAAACACTACCTCGCTAATTTAGATCCAGCTGTAAGGTCAATGGCTCTTTTACGGTTTTTATCTGCAAGCATTGAAATGACGGCAGCTATTTTGATGCTCGTTTTTAATGATGTGAGGAAAGCCGTATTAATTAATTCCTTGTTAGCTATTGTTGGTCCCATCATTTTCATTTTGACAATGACAATCGGAATTTTTCAGATTGCCGAACAGCTTTCCTATGCAAAACTTATTTTTATCGCAATCGGCGTAGCCTTTATATTAATTGGCGTTTACAAGTAACTTTAAAGTCATATTGTGTCCAAGCTGGCATAAACATTAGAGTATCAAGAGAACTATGCAAGGAGGAAGCCAATTGGACGAGATTTTCGAGCTGCTTCCTGAAGCAATTAGAAATCAAATTCAGAACCTGCCGCAGGGAGCTCTGGATAAAATGGAGGAAATCCGCATTAGGATTTCAAAAAGAGTAGAAATTGTGATTTCAGGCGAGCCTGTGTTTTTACCATGCAGAGCGACGCATCAAGATGGTATTTCTTTATTAAATGAGTTAAGCCAATACTCGATTTACACGTTAGAGGAAGAGCTTAAGCGAGGGTTTATTACGATTCAGGGCGGACACCGTGTCGGTTTGTCCGGACGTGTGATTACTGAAAATGGTTCAGTAAAAGCAATCAGAAATGTGACTTCCTTTAACATTCGGGTTGCAAGACAGAAACTTGGAATGGCTGAACCTTATATTCCAAGCTGTTATGACAAAATATGGCTTAACACACTGATTATAGGGCCTCCGCAAACAGGAAAAACAACACTTCTCCGTGATTTCGCCAGGATTATGAGTACAGGAAAAAGCAGCATTCCATCCGTTAAAGTTGGAATTGTCGATGAACGGTCAGAAATTGCAGGGTGCATTAATGGAATTCCGCAGCATGAATTCGGCGAGAGAGTGGACGTGCTTGATGCATGTCCGAAAGCTGAAGGGATGATGATGATGATCAGATCAATGAGTCCCGAAGTTCTGGTAGTAGATGAGGTTGGAAGAATGGAAGATACAGAAGCTATTTTAGAAGCCGTGCATGCTGGTGTCGGACTATTCATTTCAGTTCATGGGCATTCTCTGGCAGATTTGCTTTCCCGTCCGACCATTAAGCCGTTGCTGGATCACGGAATCTTTAAACGCTATTTCGAGCTATCTAGATCTAGAGGACCAGGAACCGTTCAAAGAATATTGGACGGAGACCATCGTCTATTAAAAAATGAAATGAGTATTCCTTCATGATTAAAATACTTGGTGCTGTTTTTATCTTGCTGGCGACAACATGGACAGGTTTTGAAGTGGCTAGACACATAAGCGAGCGTCCGAGGCAGCTAAGACAGCTTAAGGTTGCGCTGCAGGCTTTAGAAGCTGAAATTATGTATGCCCATACACCTCTAAAGGAAGCTGCCGCGACTCTTTCAAAACAAATGCCCAAGCCGCTTTCCTGGTTCTTTGAAGAGTTTTCCAAACGCTTATCAGCGGGACATACGAGCGTCAAGGCTGCTTGGGAAAGCAGTCTTCAGGAAGTTTGGCGCATGACCGCTTTCAAGCAGGGTGAATATGAAATATTAAAGCAATTTGGAGAAACGCTTGGCCAGCATGATATTTCCTCACAGCAAAAGCATATCCGATTAACCTTGACACATTTGGAGAGAGAAGAAGCAGACGCGCTTGATAAACAAAGCCGTTATGAAACAATGCTTAAAAGCTTAGGTTTTTTATCTGGATTATTGCTCGTTATTTTATTGATGTAGCAGTCAGGAGGATTACATGCAATGGGAGTAGATGTAAATATCATTTTTCAGATAGCTGGAATTGGAATTGTAGTAGCCTTTCTTCATACAATACTCGATCAAATGGGAAAGAAAGAGTATGCACAATGGGTCACATTGCTTGGATTTATATATATTCTGTTCATGGTAGCTTCCATTGTTGAGGATCTCTTCCAAAAAATAAAATCAGTCTTCCTTTTCCAGGGCTAGGGGGGCTTAGCGATTGAAATTATTCAGATTGTCGGACTTGGTTTAGTCGCTACTTTTCTTGCTTTGATTGTAAAAGAACAAAAGCCGACATATGCGTTTATGCTTGTCGTCTTTGTCGGCTGTGTCATCTTTTTATTTCTCGTTGATCAAGTTTCCCAAATCATTACGATGATTGAAAAAATAGCGCTGAATGCAAATATAAACATGATGTATGTCGAAACCATCTTGAAAATTATTGGAATTGCCTACATTGCTGAATTTGGGGCACAAATCACAAAGGATGCTGGTCAAGGCGCCATTGCCTCAAAAATTGAGCTTGGCGGAAAAATCCTGATTCTTGCAATGGCTGTTCCAATCTTGACCGTTATTATCGAAACAATTATTAGTTTTATACCAGCATAATAGTGAGGTTTTTAAGGGGTGAGTAAAATGAAAAAAGGAATCATTGCTATCTTTTTTCTTTTCTTTTTTTCTCCTGTCATTGTACAAGCTTCTCCCCCTCCACCGCATCAGGATTTAGTTGATCAGCAAATAGACAAGCTCGGAATTCAGGAAATCAAAAAATTCTGGGATGACATTATGACAGAGTATGGAGGGTATCTTCCAGAGAGTCAAAAAGGAAGCTTGCTTCAATTTTTAAATGGAGAAAAGGAATTATCCTTCCAGGAATGGACAAAAGCGCTTTTTAAATATATTTTCCACGAAATTCTTGCAAACGGTAAATTGCTTGGCACCCTCATTCTGCTGACGATATTCAGTATGCTTTTGCAGCTGCTGCAGGATGCTTTCAGCCAGAGTACTGTAAGCAAGGTGGCTTATGCACTTGTCTATATGGTGTTAATAATTATTGCCCTGAATAGTTTTCATATTGCGATTGACTATACAGTGGAAGCCATTCGAACAATGACTAGCTTTATTTTGGCTCTCATCCCCCTGCTTCTCGCATTAATGGCGTCATCCGGTGGACTAATATCAGCGGCGTTTTTCCATCCTGTCATTCTTTTCCTCATGAACACAAGCGGGGTTTTGATTGAAAAGATAGTTCTTCCGCTTTTATTCCTGTCAGCGCTGCTCAGCATTGTAAGTACATTGACTGATCAATACAAAGTGACTCAGCTTGCACAGCTTCTGCGGAATATAGGAGTTGGCCTGCTTGGTACATTTCTTACCGTTTTTCTGGGAGTCATTTCAGTCCAAGGCGCTTCAGCTGCAGTTTCTGACGGTATGGCGATCCGAACGGCTAAATTTGTGACAGGCAACTTCATACCAGTACTTGGGCGGATGTTTACAGATGCCACAGATACAGTCATAAGTGCTTCTGTGCTATTGAAAAACACCGTTGGAATTATCGGGGTGGCCATCCTGCTCTTAATTGCTGCATTTCCGGCAATAAAAGTACTGACGCTTGCCTTTATCTATAAATTTACCGCTGCACTGCTGCAGCCCCTGGGCGGAGGTCCCATTATTAAATGCCTCGATATTATCAGCAAAAGTGTCATCTATATTTTTGCAGCGCTCGCCATTGTCTCGTTAATGTTTTTTTTAAGCATAACCGTCATTATCGCGGCTGGAAATATTACTATGATGGTGCGTTAGGGGGAAGCAAGCATGTCTTTTTTAACAGAGTGGATTGCGAATATCATTCTTTTTATTATGCTTGCCGTCATCATTGATTTGCTTCTTCCTAATTCGGCGATGCAAAAGTATGCCAAGATGGTCATCAGCCTTCTGCTCATTGTCATTATCCTTACACCAATTTTTCATTTATTATCAGCAGACATCAATTCTCTCGTAGCAGAACTTCAGTCAGAAAACCCCTCAAACGAAGAAGAAATAAAAAATTTGATAGATTTGCAGAAAAAAGAAATACAAGCTTCAAATGATGCATATATTTTAGAAAACATGGCTGTCCAATTAAAAGAGCAGGCAAAAGAGGAGCTGGTGCGAAGCTATGATTTAACGATTAAAAAAGTCTCACTTTCAGTAGATGAGTCCTTTGAAGGGAATCATGAAAAACTTCTTGGAATTAATGTTTTTGTTGAAGCAGCAGAAAAAGGTTCTGCAGCAATAGAAACCATTCAGCCAGTAGATATAAATTCTTCAAAGAAGTCGGAGCCTGAAAAAGAGATAGATCAAGCATCAGAGATACAAGAATATTTAGCTAATATTTGGGAGATCGAACCTGAGAAAATTTCCTTGAAGATGGACGGGGGGGAGGGCAGCACAAATGAGTGATTCAAAGAATTTATTTCATAAAATAAAAAATTTATTAAGTTTAGAAGGCGGAAAAAAACCTGCCAAGTATCATTATTTTTTAATCGTCCTGGCTCTTGGAATCGGATTTATGCTTGTCAGCAATCTTCTTTCAAAGGACACCAGTTTAACTCAAATAGAACAAGTTTCCGGTCTAACATCTTCCTCAGATAAAGATACCGATGTTTTTAAGCCCTCTGGAGACGAGGGGGGGACAGGATCGATCGATAAATATGAGCAGGAATATGAAAATCAACTAAAAGAAGCGCTGGAGTCTATGGCAGGCATTGAGAACGTTACGGTTGTTGTCAATGTGGAAGCAACATCAGAACAAGTTCTTGAAAAAAATACCGTGACTCAAAACCAGACGACAGAAGAAACAGATCCTCAAGGGGGAAAGAGGACAGTTGATGATGGTAATACAGAAGAATCAGTTGTCATTATCCGAAAGGGCGAACAGGAAACTCCGATTATCCTGCAAACGAAAAAACCTGAAATTAGAGGAGTGCTTGTTGTAGCAGCGGGTGCTGATAACATTCAAATAAAAAAATCAATAGTTGAGGCGGTAACAAGAGTGCTGGGAGTCCCCAGCCATCGTGTTGCAGTGGCAGCTAAAAAAGGGAAATAAAGGAGGATTCATGAATGATGCTGAAAAAACAAACGGTTTGGTTATTAACAATGTTAAGCTTAGTTGTTGTTCTGTCTGTTTACTATATTACAACTCCTGAAGAAACGAAACAGGATGTAGCTCTAACCGGTGCCGAAGCTGAGAAAGGGGAAAAAGCTGAAGCTGCGAAAGACATTGGAAAAGAAGTAACTGAAGATGAAAAAGGGGGAGTAACTGAAGATGAAAAAGGGGAAGTAACTGTAGAAGAAGCGGAAGATGGGACAGTTGTATCTGTCTCAAATGATGATCTGTTCGCAGCGATTCGTATGCAGCTGGAAGACTCAAGGAATGAAAGAAAAGAAAATCTTGAAGATACAATTGTCAGCAAAGATGCTTCTGCAGCAGAAAAAAGTGCAGCCAAAGATGAAATAAATGCGATTGACGAGGCTGATGCAACAGAAGAAATGCTTGAAACTTTTATAAAAGCAAAAGGATATGATGATGCACTTGTCCGCATCGATGGCCAGAAAGTTCAAGTAACGGTTAAAGCGGAAAAAAGTTCTAAAACTGAAGCAAATAAAATTATTCAGCTAGTAAGCAGTGAAATGGAAGATATGAAGGATGTAGCCGTTACATTACAGCCGTCAAATCAGTAAACATCTTGTTCCCGCCGTGCGTTTGCACAGCGGGAATTTTTCTTTTCTGGCTGTAAACGTTTCATATTTTACAGATTTAACTTATAATTTAAAGTAGTCTCACATTTTAAGATCAACTAGAATAGGAAAGAATTAATATTGAATTTCATCACCCACCTGTCGTAAGATGTATAATATAGGACTACGTTTTAGTACTAGGCTATAATAAGAAAAGCGGAATCGCCCGTTTAGCGCACGCATGACAGATAAAAATAATGTCCAGGATTTGATTTATTCGATTGATGTCAGGCCTAGGAGTTGGGCGATGGAGCTAGACATGTATGCAGAACACCATTTATACTTTCTTAATCACTAAATTAAGATGGTCAAAATCATCAAGAATTTGAATAGGGGTGCCAACAGATGTTGAAGATACAAGAAATCAGAGAACTGATCAAACTCATTGACCAGTCTTCCATTGATGAATTTATGTATGAGCATGAAGGTTCTAAAATTAAATTAAAAAAACGTTCAGATGAACTTGAGAAATCTGTTAGTCAAGTTGTTGCAATGCCGGCTGGAGAACAATACTTGCAGCCTGTTCCGCAAGCAGCTCAAGCACTTCAGGAAGTAAAAGCGGAACCTAAGAAAGAAGCGGAAACAGCTTCTGTTCAAGAAGAGGAATTACATAAAATCACATCCCCGATGGTCGGAACATTTTATGCCGCATCATCACCTGAGACGGACGACTATGTGAAGGTTGGTTCGAAGGTTACTGCAGATTCAGTCGTTTGTATCGTTGAAGCGATGAAATTGTTTAATGAAATTGAATCAGAAGTAAAAGGCGAAATCGTTGAGATTTTAGCTGAGAACGGGCAGCTTGTAGAATACGGCCAGCCATTATTCCTTGTTAGACCAGAGTAAGGAGAGAAACTATGATTAACAAATTGCTTATTGCAAATAGAGGAGAAATTGCGGTACGGATTATCCGGGCATGCAAGGAGATGGGGGTAGAAACGGTTGCAGTTTTCTCTGAAGCTGATAGAGACTCTCTGCATGTTCAGCTTGCGGACGAAGCATTTTGCATCGGACCGACAGCTTCAAAGGACAGTTACCTAAATTTTACGAACATCATAAGTGTAGCAAAACTGACCGGAAGTGACGCGATTCATCCTGGATATGGATTTCTTGCAGAAAATGCAGATTTCGCAGAGCTTTGTCATGAATGCAATATTATTTTCGTCGGTCCCAGTGCAGACGCTATTTCTAAAATGGGTACGAAAGATGTTGCCAGGGAAACGATGAGAAAAGCGGGAGTGCCGATTGTCCCAGGTTCACAAGGGATCATTAAAGACAGCGGTGATGCAGTCTCATTGGCAAATGATATTGGCTATCCGGTTATTATCAAAGCGACAGCAGGCGGCGGAGGTAAAGGAATCCGGGTTGCGAAAACAGAGCAGGAGCTGATTAAAGGCATTCAAATTACTCAGCAGGAGGCTGCAACAGCATTTGGCAATCCCGGAGTCTATATTGAAAAGTTCATCGAAGACTTCAGACATGTAGAAATTCAAGTGATGGCTGACTCGCTTGGAAATGTCATTCATTTAGGAGAAAGAGACTGTACCATTCAGCGCCGTCTGCAAAAACTGCTTGAAGAAACGCCTTCTCCTGCCTTATCAGCGGAAATGCGCGAAACAATGGGAAGAGCTGCAGTGAAGGCAGCAGAAGCAGTGAATTATACAGGTGCGGGTACAGTTGAA
Organism: Bacillus sp. PAMC26568; assembly: GCF_014235785.1. Taxonomy (GTDB): domain Bacteria; phylum Bacillota; class Bacilli; order Bacillales; family Bacillaceae; genus Bacillus_P. The sequence goes on from NZ_CP060137.1 coordinate 1,440,535, forward strand.
TTTATTTTTGACTACCGGGAAGACAAATTCTACTTTATGGAAATGAACACGCGCATTCAAGTAGAACATCCTGTCACAGAGATGGTAACAGGAATTGACTTGATTAAAGAACAAATAAAGGTCGCTTCTGGCGAGACGCTGTCTGTTAAACAAGATGAAGTCACTTTTAATGGCTGGGCGATTGAATGCCGCATAAATGCGGAGAACCCAGAGAAGAATTTTATGCCTTCACCTGGTAAAATAGAAATGTACTTGCCGCCCGGCGGACTAGGTGTTAGAGTTGATTCAGCAGTGTATCCGGGCTATTCCATTCCGCCTTATTATGATTCCATGATTGCTAAACTAATTACATATGGATCTACACGGGATGAAGCGATTGCCAGGATGAAACGTGCACTTGGGGAATTCGTAATTGAAGGAATTCATACAACGATTCCTTTTCATCAGAAACTGCTCGAAAACGAAACGTTTGTTTCAGGTGATTTCAATACTAAATTTTTAGAAATCCATAAAGTAATGGAAGCTTGAAAAATATATGGAGGTGCTGACTCTTGAAAGAAAACAGATTGCTTGAGATGACTCATGAAGAAACTGGTCTTGGCAAGGTTGAAATTGCTCCAGAAGTAATTGAAGTCATTGCCGGGATAGCGGCTTCTGAAGTAGAAGGCGTGGCACAAATGCGCGGCAATTTTGCATCAGGAGTAGTTGAGCGTTTAGGGAAAAAAAATCACGGCAAAGGTGTAAAAGTTGATCTTTCAGAAGATGGCATTACAATTGATGTTTATTGTGTCATGATGTTCGGAGTTTCAATCCCTACGGTAGCCCAGCGTATTCAGGATAATACGCGACAAGCTTTATTTAACATGACAGCACTTGAAATCAACGAAATTAATATCCATGTAGTCGGAATTCAATTTGAAACAAAATCACAGGAAATTGAAATCGACCAGGAAATGTAAAGCCAGAGGAGTTCTTCCTTTGGTTTTTTTTGTTCCTTTAAAAATTGTTGTTTGTGGATATCCCCGTCTTGCTCCCTGTGATAAAGACAATTTCACAGAAAAGCAAAAAGCTCCTTCCTTTTAAAATGCTTATTCCCTTTGCCAGATGTCCACGACGACTGCGCTTTTGATCTTGAAATAGATTGAACATTTAATCAAGGACGAATATTAAATGATAATTCGAGTTTTTTATTCGTCATTTCTATAAAAATCGATTTTACCGATGTGCTTCTATCCTTAAAATATGATATTATCTTTTTATGACATTTCGACATTTTTGTACATAAAGGAGCAAAAACAAATGAAACGTAGAGAAGCTAGGGAAAAAGCCCTTCAGGCACTATTTCAGATAGATGTAAGTGATATTGATCCAAAAGAAGCGATGTCACATGCGCTTGACGGAGAAGAATTAGACGAGTTTATGACTTCAATTGTTTTAGGAACAATTGAACGCAAAGCAGAAATTGATGAACAAATTAAACCGCATTTAGTGAAATGGAAACTTGAAAGACTTGCAAATGTGGATCGGTCTATTTTGCGTCTCGCTGTATACGAAATGATGTACATTGATGAAATCCCTGTCAATGTATCTCTTGATGAAGCGATTGAACTTGCTAAAACTTTTGGAGATGATCAATCACCTAAGTTTATTAATGGTGTCCTCTCGAATATTAAACAAACGATTGAACGTTAACCAATCACTCTAGAGGAGGAACAACACAATGACAGCTTCAATTATTAGCGGAAAAGAATTAGCACAGGAAAAAAGAACCCAGCTTGCAAAAGATGTACAAGAGTTAAAAGAGCAAGGTGTTCAGCCTGGTCTTGTTGTTATCTTAGTAGGCAATCACCCGGCTTCTATTTCATATATCAAAGGAAAGCAAAAAGCATCAGAAGAAATCGGTGTTGCATTTACGCTCGAGCATTTTTCTGAATCAATGAAAGAGAAAGAGCTGCTTGATGTAATTGATAAATATAACAATGATGACAGCTGCCATGGCATCCTTGTTCAGCTTCCTCTTCCTGATCATATTAAAGAAAAAGCAGTCATTGAAAAAATTTCTCCCGATAAAGATGTAGATGGATTTCATCCTTTGAATATTGGTCAAATGATGGTTGGAGAAGATACATTTCTGCCATGTACACCAGCAGGAATTGTTGAAATGATCAAATCTGCCAATATCGAGATTTCCGGAAAACATGTAGTTGTTGTAGGACGCAGTAATATTGTAGGCAAACCTGTCGGGATTCTCTTGTTAAATGAACATGCTACAGTAACTTATTGTCATTCCCGAACGCCGAACTTAAGTGAAGTTACGAATCAGGCAGATATTTTGGTTGTAGCAGTAGGCAGAGCGAACTTCATTACAGGTGAGCATATTAAACAAGGTGCAGTGGTGATCGATGTTGGCGTCAACAGACTCGAGACTGGAAAACTGTGCGGAGATGTTGTATTTGAAGAGGCGAAGCAAATAGCAAGCCACCTCACACCTGTTCCAGGGGGAGTAGGCCCAATGACGATTACAATGCTTGCACACAACGTCGTTAAATCTGCTAAAATCTCAGCAGAAAGAAAACATGCAGCAAAAGAGCTTTAAAGGAGCAGTTTAAAAATGAGTAAAATCAAGCATGTGACAGTCACGGCTTTAACAAAGTATATAAAACGAAAGTTTGATGCTGATCCTCATCTGAAAGATATCTGGATTAAAGGTGAACTTTCAAATTTTAAGATGCACAGCCGCGGACATATGTATTTCACGTTAAAAGATGAACAGGCGCGAATCGCTGCCGTTATGTTTGCAGGACAGAATTCATCCCTGAAATTCAAACCTGAGAACGGCATGAAGGTTCTCCTTCGAGGAGAAATATCTGTTTATGAACCGAGCGGAAACTACCAGCTGTATGTGAAAGAAATGCAGCCGGACGGAATTGGAAACCTTTATCTGGCATACGAGGAACTAAAAAAGAAACTCGAACAAGAAGGGCTTTTTGACCAAAAGCATAAAAAGCCGATACCTAAATACCCTGTAACAGTAGGCGTGATTACCTCGCCTACTGGCGCAGCAATCAGAGATATATTGATCACAATAAACCGCCGTTATCCAGCTGCAAAGGTGATCATTCTGCCTGCACTCGTTCAAGGGATTCATGCTGGTCCGTCTGTTGTCAAAGCGATTAAACATGCAAATGAATTAGGTTATTTGGATGTATTAATTGTAGGTCGCGGCGGAGGTTCGATTGAAGAATTATGGGCGTTCAATGAAGAAATAGTGGCAAGAGAAATTTTTCATTCTGATGTGCCGGTCATCTCAGCTGTTGGACATGAAACAGATTACACTATCGCGGATTTTGTTGCTGACTTAAGAGCGCCAACGCCAACAGCAGCAGCGGAACTTGCAGTGCCGCATTTTGCTGAACTGTTAGAAAGAACGTCAAATCGACAAACGCGCTTATTGCGTGCCATGCAGGAAAAACTTTCATCAAAAAAAGAACAATTGGCATATTATCAAAAATCATATGCTTTTAAATATCCTAAGCAGCTGTATCAGCAAAAAGAACAGCAGCTTGATGATTTAGTAGAGTCTTTGCAAAAAGAAAGCATGAGGTCCATCCAGCTGAAAAAGGACAAGTATGATCAATTGAAAAATCGATTATACCGGCTGCATCCCCGTGACCAAGTGAAGCGGGAAAAAGAAAAGCATGAACGGTTAATTGCAAAAATGACTCGTGATATGTCTGTTCTTTATCGCCAAAAGCAGGCAAAATTTCAAGCCATGGCAGCAAACCTGAACGCACTTAGCCCGCTGAAAATTATGGAACGCGGATATAGCATCGCCTACCATGAAGAAGATCTTGTGAAAAGCATTTCCCAAGTGAAATCAGGCGATGAACTTCACGTTCAGATGCAAGATGGACAACTAGTGTGTCAAGTAACAGGAGTGGAGGAACGAAAAGCGCATGAGTGAGAAAAAGGAAGTTACTTTTGAACAAGCAATGGAAGAGCTGGAACAAATTGTAGAAAAGCTTGAAGAGGGTGATGTGCCTTTAGAAAAAGCAATCGCTTATTTTCAAGATGGCATGAAATTATCTAAACTTTGTCATGACAAACTGCAGACCGTTGAAAAACAAATGGATCTTATTCTTCGCGAGGACGGGGAACTTGCACCATTTGATCTTCAGGTGGAAGAATAATGACGGCAGCTCTCGACGCTTTTCTTTCTTCACGAAAAGAACGAATAGAAGAGAAGCTGCCAGTATATATAAGTCAGCTTCAGGCACCGTCATCCATTAAAGAATCCATGATTTATTCGTTAAGTGCAGGCGGCAAAAGACTGCGTCCTATCCTGGTTTTAGCTGTGCTGCATGCATTTGGGAAAAACGAAGAAATTGGCATCCCGGCTGCTTGTGCAGTTGAAATGGTCCATACATATTCCCTCATCCACGATGATTTGCCATCTATGGATGATGATGATCTTAGAAGGGGAAAACCGACAAATCATAAAGTGTTTGGTGAAGCCCTTGCTATTCTTGCTGGTGATGGACTGCTGACACATAGTTTTGGGCTGATTGCTGAACAGCAAAGTATTTCTGCTGATGTACGCTTACAACTCATCAGCGAATTGGTTCTTGCAGCAGGTATCGAAGGGATGGTCGGCGGTCAGGTTGCAGACATGCTTGGTGAAGCGAAAAGCTTGTCCCTTGAGGATTTACAATATATTCATGAGCATAAAACAGCAAAGTTATTAGCATTCAGCATAGTTGCAGGTGCAATTCTGTCTGATGCAAAAAAGGAAGAAATAAGTCTCCTTCGTGAATTTTCCTATCATATTGGCATCGCTTTTCAAATTCAGGATGATATTTTGGATATTGAAGGGCAGCAATCGAAAATAGGAAAGCCTGTTGGCTCTGATGAAACCAATCAAAAAACAACCTATCCTTCTTTATTATCACTACAAGGGGCTAAGGCAAAGCTTGAAGACCATATTTCCTCAGCGAAACACATCCTTGAAAAAATCAATATTCAGTCTGGTCTGCTTAGAGATTTATGCGACTTGATTGCTTCGAGAGATCATTAAGAAGGAAAACGTGACTTGTGGATGTCACGTTTTTTTATGTTAAACCACTAAGCAACTGTTCCACCTCACCCTTTTCAATTTTGCATGTAAAACAAGCCATAACCCTGTTATAGCACACCATCAAATTGAGGTTTTCAATATGGTATGTTATACTTACACCATATTTTATACATATCTCTTCCAAACAACACGGGATATCAGGATGACAAGAAGAATTTCATGAAATGATACAAATGTCGCCGTTACCACAGCTGTGTAGCGGCTCTTTTTCACATGAAAACAAGAAAACAATAAACGAAAAGAACTAATTAGAAATTATGACTGAAAGTGAGTGATCCATTTGGATCTGTTATCAATCAAGGACCCTTCCTTCCTAAAAAAGCTATCAAATAATGAACTCGAGCAATTGAGTGCTGAAATACGCAAATTTCTGATCGAAAAGCTATCTGTCAGCGGGGGGCACATAGGTCCGAATCTAGGTGTTGTAGAACTGACAATTGCTTTGCATAAAATTTTTGACAGCCCAAATGATAAATTTTTATGGGATGTTGGACATCAATCGTATGTTCACAAAATATTGACCGGACGTGCATGTGAATTTGATACGATCAGACAATATCAGGGACTGTGCGGATTCCCCAAACGCAATGAAAGTGAACATGATGTGTGGGAAACGGGACATAGCTCGACATCGCTGTCTGCGGCGATGGGAATGGTTATTGCGAGAGACCTGAAAGGAACGAAAGATCATATCGTTCCTATTATCGGGGATGGTGCTTTAACAGGGGGAATGGCTCTTGAAGCGCTGAATCATATCGGCCATGAACAAAAAGACATGATCATTATTTTAAATGATAATGAGATGTCAATTGCGCCAAACGTTGGTGCTCTTCATAATGTTCTTGGAAAATTAAGAACGGCCGGCAAATATCAGTGGGTAAAAGATGAATTAGAATATATCCTTAAGAAAATTCCTGCTGTTGGAGGAAAGCTTGCAGCTACAGCTGAACGTGTAAAAGACAGCCTGAAATATATGCTTGTATCCGGCATTTTCTTTGAAGAGCTTGGAATTACGTATCTTGGACCAGTAGATGGCCATAATTACGATGATCTTTTTGAAAATCTGCAGTATGCAAAGAAAACAAAAGGACCGGTTCTTTTGCATGTCATCACTAAAAAAGGCAAAGGGTATCAGCCGGCTGAAACAGATAAAATTGGCACATGGCACGGTACAGGCCCATATAAGATCGAAACTGGTGACTTTGTTAAAGGCGAAACAGCAGGACCTGCATGGAGCAGTCTTGTCAGTGAAACAGTAAGGAGAATTGCGAGAGAAGATGATCGTATCGTTGCTATTACTCCTGCTATGCCAGTGGGCTCAAAGCTTGAGGGCTTTGCAAGCGAATTTCCTGACCGCATGTTTGATGTCGGAATTGCTGAACAGCATGCTACTACTGTGGCCGCCGGACTTGCAACACAGAATATGAAACCATTTTTGGCTATTTATTCAACGTTCCTGCAGCGTGCTTATGATCAGGTCGTTCATGACATTTGCCGTCAAAACCTGAATGTCTTCATCGGAATTGACCGTTCAGGACTTGTAGGTGCTGATGGAGAAACACATCAAGGTGTCTTTGACATCGCCTTTTTAAGACATTTGCCGAATATGGTTGTGATGATGCCTAAGGATGAGAATGAGGGTCAGCATTTAGTCCAAACAGCACTGAAGTATAATGATGGGCCAATTGCGCTTCGTTATCCGCGCGGCAACGGGATCGGCGTAAAAATGGATGACGAGTTAAAAGAAATCCCAATCGGAACTTGGGAAGTTCTAAGACAAGGAACAGATGCAGTTATTCTGACATTTGGCACAACAATAGAAATGGCCCTGCAGGCAGCCGAACGTCTGGCCGGGAAAGATATTTCTGTTCGTGTTGTAAATGCCAGATTCATCAAACCGCTTGATGAAGCAATGCTCTCAGAAATTTTTGCTGAGAACTTGCCTGTGCTTACAATCGAAGAGGCTGTTCTGCAAGGCGGATTTGGAAGTGCAGTGCTTGAGTTTGCACATGATCACCGCTTTACAGATGCCGTCATTGATCGAATGGGGATTCCTGATCGTTTCATTGAACACGGCAGCGTAACGAAACTGCTGGAGGAAATTGGTTTAACAGCAGATGCTGCTGTTGATCGGATTTTAAGCATATCAAAAGCGAAAGAGAAAAGGGTTTAATGAATGAGTTCGAAAAAAGAAAGAATTGATATTCTCCTCGTTGAAAGAGGGCTGATTGAAACGAGAGAAAAAGCTAAGCGTGCGATTATGGCAGGCCTCGTCTATGCAAATGAAGAAAGAATTGAAAAGCCGGGAGAGAAAGTAGATCCTGCACTGCAGCTTACAATAAAAGGGAACATGCTTCCGTATGTAAGCCGCGGCGGCTTAAAACTTGAAAAAGCTTTAAATGAATTTGACCTTTCAATGGATAATAAAATTCTTCTTGATATCGGGTCTTCAACAGGAGGATTTACAGATTGCGCACTGCAAAATGGGGCCAAGCTTTCCTATGCACTTGATGTTGGCTATAATCAGCTTGCGTGGAAACTCCGTCAGGATGAACGCGTAGTAGTGATGGAGCGAACAAATTTCAGATATTCCACGCCAGCTGATTTTTCCAAGGGATTGCCTGAAATTGCTTCAATTGATGTCTCGTTTATTTCACTTAAATTGATTCTTCCTGCACTTAAAAAAATTCTTGTTGCGGGGGGTAATTGTGTAGCGCTGGTTAAACCGCAATTTGAAGCTGGAAAAGAATTGGTAGGCAAAAAAGGAATTGTAAGAGAACCAAAAACGCATATCATGGTATTGGAAACAATCACTGAATTTGCACTGAAAGAGGGCTATGATTGCCTTAATTTATCGTATTCTCCAATTACGGGAGGAGATGGCAACATCGAATTCCTGCTTCACCTTGGATGGAACGGTGATGATGAACGGGGTACGCTGAAAATTCCGGAATCCATTGAAAAAGTTGTACAAAGCGCGCACCTCGAATTAAAAAGCAAAAAATCGGAACAGGAATAATAGAGCAGCTATTATTCCTGTTTGTTATGATCAAAATAAGGATATGCACGTTTGCAGATTTCCTATAAAAACGTGTACAATTTCTTTGATATCAGATAACATATTCAGTATAAATATACAGTTACAAGGGGTGCCCAATGAATAAAGGTCAGAGACACATAAAAATCCGCGAGCTGATCACTCAAAATGAAATAGAAACGCAGGATGAATTGGTGGACATGCTTAAGGATGCCGCATTTAACGTGACACAGGCCACTGTTTCAAGAGACATTAAAGAACTTCATCTCGTAAAAGTTCCGATGATTGATGGAAGATATAAATACAGTCTTCCGGCAGATCAGCGCTTTAACCCGCTGCAAAAACTAAAGCGTTCATTAATGGATGCTTTTGTTAAAATTGATTCTGCAGGACATAACATTGTCATGAAAACATTGCCTGGGAATGCGAATGCCATAGGTGCACTTATTGACAATCTTGACTGGAATGAGATATTAGGCACGATTTGCGGAGACGATACAATACTGATCATTTGCCGTACTCCGGAAGATACAGCTACCATTTCAAAACGATTTTTGGATATGCTTTAATAAAAAGGTCTGTGTTCGCATAAATTGTTTTTTTGTAATAAAATCTTTCGAGTTTATTATGAAGGTTTCAAGCTCTTTTCTATTACAATTTTTTGAATGCACAAAATCCGATTGTAAGGCAGCGATGCCTTAGAAAAGAGCCACCCAAGAATCATGAAGGAGGTATCCGGCATTTGTTAGCGGAACTTTCAATAAAAAACTTTGCTATCATTGAATCTTTAACCGTTTCCTTCGAAAAGGGACTGACGGTCTTAACTGGAGAAACTGGGGCTGGGAAATCGATTATTATAGATGCCGTCCATTTGCTTGTCGGCGGTAGAGGCTCATCTGAATTTGTTCGTTACGGCGAGAAACGTGCTGAATTAGAGGGTCTTTTTTTGCTTGACGATGAAAAACACCCTTGTATGAGCAGATGCGCAGATTTCGGCATTGATACAAGCGATGGGATGATTGTCTTAAGACGGGACATCTCAGCGTCTGGAAAAAGCATCTGCAGAATTAATGGGAAGCTTGTGACCATTGGCATTCTTAGAGAGATTGGACAAATGATCATCGACATTCATGGACAGCACGATAATCAAGAGTTAATGAATGAGGAGAATCACTGGAAGCTGCTCGATCAGTTCGGATCAGCTAAAATCAATGCTGCACTTACTTCATATCGCGAAGTTTACGATACATATGCAAAGCTTGTAAAAAAAATAAAGCAACTTTCCGAAAATGAACAAGAAATGGCACACAGGCTTGATTTAATTCAATTCCAGCTTGATGAAATTGAAAAAGCGGATCTGAAAGTGAAAGAAGATGAGCTGCTTCAGGAAGAAAAGAGTCAAATATCTAATTTTGAAAAAATATTTGATTCTCTTCAGAATAGTTATAATGCCCTTCATGGCGAGCAAAGAGGACTTGATTATATAGGTCATTCCATGAGCCAATTAGAAGAGGTTGCAGCCATAAATGACTCACTGAAAGAAATGTCAGAAACCATTTCTAATTGCTTTTATATGCTGGAAGATCTTTCATTTCAAATTCGAAACGAACTTGATCAATTAGAATTTGATCCCCAAAGACTGAACGAAATTGAAACCAGGCTTGGAGAAATCACACATCTTAAAAGAAAGTATGGGCACGATGTAGAGGAAATACTCGAATATGCAGCGACTATTGAAGAGGAAATCGATACGATTCAAAATCGTGACAGTCATTTATTTAAAATGAAAAATGAACTGGACAGCCTCGTAAAAGATCTTTTGGTCGAAGCGAAGCATGTGACATCCATCCGGAAAAAAACGGCATTAGAACTGACAAAGCAAATACAGCGCGAGCTAAAAGAATTATATATGGAGAAAACAAAATTTGAAGTAATGTTTGATGTTCGGGAAGGAAGTAAAGATTCTCCTCAAATCGATGGTGTACCTGCCAAATTTGGAGAGAATGGCATTGATGAAATCGAGTTTTATTTATCTACGAATCCAGGCGAGCCGCTTAAGCCGCTTTCTAAAATTGCATCTGGCGGAGAGCTTTCAAGAATAATGCTGGCAATGAAAAGCATTTTTTCTAAGCATCAAGGAGTGACGTCCATTATTTTTGATGAAGTGGACACTGGTGTCAGCGGCAGAGTAGCCCAGGCGATTGCTGAAAAAATCTATAAAGTTTCAGTTGGATCCCAAGTGCTGTGCATTACACATCTGCCGCAAGTCGCCGCCATGGCAGATACTCATCTCTTTATTTCTAAAGAAACCGTTAAAGGACGGACGAAAACGAGCGTCAAACCTCTTGAAGAAGAGGAAAAAATTAAAGAGGTAGGACGGATGATTGCGGGAGTGGAAGTGACTGATTTAACGAAGCAGCACGCAAAAGAACTTCTTGCACTTGCTGATTCCGTCAAGAGCTTATGAATACTGTCATTATTGGCAGTATTTTTTTATGCTTTAAATCCTCATTATACATATAATAAGCAACATTTTCTTTTAAAATCGGTTATAAATGAACCTCCAGAAGGCAAAATTAATGAATGTAGCCAATTGTATTGGTGTGGTAGGAGCGAGGAGAGTGAAAGTGCTTGAAGTTTGATAAAATTAGAAAAATTATTGGTTTAATTCTCCTTGTTTCTTTAATGAGTTTAGGATTTGTAAAACCTGTTAAAGAATACATTCAATTGCCAAATTCTTTGACCGTTTTTGAAAATCAGCAATTATCTATGGCCACGTCTCTTCCTGCAATCATTTCTGCAGATGATTCAGAACACGTTTTCTCGCTGAAGAATGGCGATGATTCTCTGCAGATTGAAGGCAAGCAAAGCGGAGCAGGCGAAATTGTATTTGACCTCGCTGGTATTCCCATTAAAAAAGTGGACGTGAAGGTCCTTGAAGATTTTAAAATTATTCCCGGCGGTCAATCCATCGGTGTGAAATTAAATACGCTTGGAGTTCTTGTTGTTGGACATCACCAAATAAAAACGGCTGAAGGCAAAAAATCTCCGGGAGAAATCGCCGGTGTTCAGGTTGGAGATATCATTAAAAAAATTAATGGATCAACGGTTGAAAGCATGAGTGATGTAACACCTTTTATACAAGATGCAGGAAAAACAGGCAAACCGCTTGATTTAGTGATATCGCGTGAAAATAAAGAATTTGCAACAAAATTAGTACCTTTGAAAGATGAAAATGAACATGCCTATCGTATCGGCTTATATATACGAGACTCAGCAGCAGGAATTGGCACAATGACGTTTTATGATCCGAATTCAAAGAAATATGGCGCACTCGGACATGTGATTTCAGATATGGATACAAAAAAGCCAATTGTTGTCCAAGATGGACAGGTTGTAAGATCTACCGTGACGTCCATTGAAAAAGGGAGTAATGGAAACCCGGGCGAAAAGCTGGCCAGGTTTTCCAGTAACCGTCAAATTATCGGAAACATTACACGTAATAGTCCATTCGGCATTTTTGGCAAGCTGAATGATGAAATAACAAACGGGCTTTATGACAAGCCGATGCCAATTGCTTTATCTAATGAGGTAAAAGAAGGACCTGCTCATATTTTAACAGTCGTTGATCAAGACAAAGTGGAAGAATTTGATGTTGAAATTGTCAGTTCAACACCGCAGAAATTCCCGGCAATTAAGGGTATGGTTATTAAGATTACTGATCCTGTACTCTTAGCTAAATCTGGAGGCATTGTGCAGGGGATGAGCGGGAGCCCGATCATCCAAAATGGAAAAGTAATTGGAGCAGTCACTCATGTATTCGTCAATGATCCGACTTCAGGCTACGGTGTTCACATTGAGTGGATGCTAAGTGAAGCAGGCATTGATATTTATAATAAAGATGTTAAAAAAGCTAGCTGAAGCGCTTTGATCAGCTCCAACAGGCAGAAAAGGAGCTGACAGAAAAGTCCGGTTTTGACTTTACTGGCAGATCCGTTCTGACCAAGGAGTCAGGTGATGGAGCCCGACATAAATGAGATAAAAAATTATACTACTGCCTTTTCTTTTAAAATGCTGTTGAGACAACCTCTTAACAGCTATTTTTTTTGGCTTTCTTTCTTATGATTTTTTAGGTAAAATAAAGAGAAAGAAGATTTTTCGACAAATTTGTTTAACTTTGGAAATGTCAAATGGCGTAAGTCGTCGAATTCGTAAGTAAATTGGAGAAAAATTTAGATATTTCATTTTTTTGGTATTTATTAAAAAAATAAGAGGAATTTTTGTTGCATTGTCGAAATTCTCATTTAGAATGATGTATAGAGACGCTAACGATAGAAGTGGGAAACGAAGACTGAGGAGGAAGCTTAAGTGAAGAAGATAAAAGTGTGTGTCGTGGATGATAATCGTGAACTTGTAGGTCTTTTAGATGAATTTATTTCAAGTCAAGAAGACATGGAAGTGCTTGGCATTGCGTATAACGGTCAAGAGTGTCTTAACATGTTGAAAGATAGAGATCCTGATGTTCTTGTTTTGGATATCATTATGCCTCATTTAGATGGTCTTGCTGTACTTGAAAAAGTGAGGGAAATGGAAAAATCAAAACAGCCCAATGTCATTATGCTGACTGCTTTCGGTCAGGAAGATGTAACGAAAAAGGCGGTTGATCTTGGAGCTTCCTATTTTATCCTTAAGCCATTTGATATGGAAAACCTGGTCAATCATATCCGTCAAGTAAGCGGTAAGGCAGCTGCACCTATTTTATCAAGATCAAACTCCACTCACAGATCCCACTCCGAAAATAAAGGCAGAAACCTTGATGCAAATATTACAAGTATTATCCATGAAATTGGAGTGCCGGCTCACATTAAAGGCTATTTATACTTAAGAGAAGCCATTTCGATGGTTTACAATGATATTGAATTGCTTGGCTCCATAACAAAGGTGTTGTATCCTGATATTGCCAAGAAATTTAACACAACAGCCAGCCGTGTGGAGCGCGCTATCCGTCATGCAATTGAAGTTGCGTGGAGCCGCGGAAATATTGAATCGATTTCTTCATTATTCGGCTATACAGTAAGCATGTCTAAAGCAAAACCAACAAATTCAGAATTTATTGCGATGGTTGCTGATAAATTAAGGCTGGAACATAAAGCTTCTTGAGAGGGTTAGAATCTTAGAAGCTATACTATAAAAAGGCTTTGTGCGCTATGGCTGCTTTGCTTATAGTTATTTCACATGAATTAAGTTCTCTGACGTGCTCTATTCCTTGAATTTGAAGATACAGGGAAATTTTAGAAGGCGTAAGAAATGTAAAAAAACCAAAATACAACAATGTTTACGAAAGAGCCTTTAAAAAAGAACCCATTTCATTTATGATTGGGTTCTTTTAGATTTGTTATTGCTCTTCATTCTTCTTTTGAATCTCTGCAAGCTTAGCCAAAAGGATATGCTGTGGCATATGCATAAGCTGCTCTATAGGCACATTTAGTTCTTTAGCAAGTTTTTGTGCAGTATCTGCTGAAATAGGCAATGGTCTCAATTGTTATTTCTCCTTTCTTTCGCAAAGTCTGTTGTAATTCATATAAAGCCTAAATGAAAGGGCCTTATACATCCTTGAAACATGACTTAGTGGATTATTATGATTCTTAGAAAAATAAAAATACCATTAAAAATGAAGCAGGTGAAAGTATGACCAAAATATTTGGACATCGGGGGGCGGCAGGTTCATTTCCAGAAAATACGATGCCTTCTTTTCTTGCAGCAATTGATGTAGGTGCAGATGGGATTGAATTAGATGTACACCTCTCACAAGACGGAATTCCTGTTGTTATTCATGATGAAACAGTTGATCGTACGACAAATGGAAAAGGGTTTGTAAAGGATCTGAATTATTCGCAGCTTCACAGCCTTGATGCGTGCTATCGGTTTCCTGCTCAATCAGGAAAGGCTTTCATTCCTTCATTGGAAGAAGTACTAATTTGGAGCTCGCCAGGCGATTTTATTGTAAATATAGAACTGAAAAATGACCTCATCCATTATGAGCAGCTTGAGGAAAGAGTGATAGAGCTGGTTTACAGGCACAGTATGCCTAGCCGCGTCATCCTTTCCTCATTCAACCATCACAGTTTGAGAAAGTGCCACTCCATTTCAAATGAAATTGAAACGGCAGCCCTTTTTAGTGAAAGGTTATTTGAACCTTGGAATTACGCTAAAACTCTTTCAGCAAGTGCCATTCACCCTATTCATTATGCTGTAGATGAAACTTCGATTCAATTATCCCAGGAAAACGGTGTTAAAGTAAGGCCATTTACAGTTAATGATGAAAAGAAAATGAAAAGTTTGTTCAAAGCAGAGTGTGCAGGATTTTTCACAGATTATCCCGAAAGAGCTGCAGCTATAAAAAAATGATAAATGAGCCCCGTTTAGATTAAACTAACGGGGTTCATTTATTTGTGGAAATGGCAGTTGGCCAAGGCGCTTATGCTTTCGTTCTTTGAAATTTTTTCTGGACTTTATTGCGCTTGCGATCGCGATAAAATACAAATCCAGCTACGAAACTTAATCCTCCTGCAAACAAAAGCAGCCCTGCTGTAAATTGAAGCCATAATGATGGAAAAGGGGACTGCAGGATGCCAAACAGCATATCACGCATTAATTTGATGCCGTAACCTGCCAGTACTCCAGGAATCACCATGATTAAAAGAGCAAATATTCGTATCATCATTTAATAATCCTTTCCCTGTATCTTATTAAATTGTCGAACGAAAAAAACAATTTGTCAAGTGAACAAAAAATGATATGATGAAAGTGTGCAATATTTTGCAAAAACAAAAATTACATAGGATACATATTGAATGTTAAGGGGCTAATACATATGCAAAAAGTCTTGCTGGTTGGCGCGGGTAAGGGCGGGACGACACTGTTAAAAATGCTGACGGAAATAAAAGCTATGGAAGTCATGGCGGTCGCAGATATTCGGTCCGATGCCCCAGGAATGCACTTGGCGCGAGAACTTGGAATTTTGACAAGTTCAGACTGGAAGCCATTATTATCTGATCAAATTGATATAGTGATTGAAGCGACAGGGGATCATGATGTGTTTGAGGAGCTTCTTAAAAAAAGAAGCAGGAATACAGTCATTATTCCTGGGTCTGTTGCTCATATCATTTCCAATTTGATTAATCAGAAAGAAGATTTAATTTCTGCTCTGAAAGATATTACGCATAAGCATGAAACAATTTTTGATTCAACGAACGATGGCATGATCGTTATTGATGAAAAGCAAAGACTAATTCTATTTAATAAAACGGCAGAAGAAATGACGGGATTGAAAAAAGGGGATGTGATCGGCCGTCTGATTAAAGAGATGATTCCTTCAAGTCAGCTGCCGAGAGTTCTGAAAACAAGAGAGGTAGAAGTAAACCAGGAGCAGGTTCTTGAAAATGGTCTTAAAATCATCACAACGAGAATACCGATTTTTGATGACTCCGGTTTGCTGCTTGGAGCCCTTTCCATCTTTAAGGACATTACGGATATCGTAAACCTGGCGGAAGAAATGACGAATCTAAAAGAAATTCAAACACTTCTTCAAGCCATCATACAATCGTCTGATGAAGCCATATCAGTTGTAGATGAAGAGGGTAGAGGGATTTTAATTAATCCTGCGTACTCCAGAATGACAGGGTTAACAGAAGAGCAGGTTTTAGGTAAACCTGCGACTGCAGATATATCTGAAGGTGAGAGCATGCATATGAAGGTGCTTGAGACCAGAAGACCAGTCAGAGGGGTCAGGATGAAGGTAGGACCCAGCAAAAAGGATGTCATTGTCAATGTCGCCCCAATTATTGTAGATGGCAAGCTGAAAGGCAGTGTCGGCATCATTCATGACATGTCAGAGATTCAAACATTAACTACAGAATTAAATCGCGCAAGGCAAATTATTAGAACGCTTGAAGCAAAATATGCATTTGAAGATATTATCGGGGCAAGTGAAGAGATTAAACTTGCCATTGAACAGGCAAAGCTCGGGGCTAAAACGCCAGCTACAGTCCTGCTCAGAGGAGAATCAGGAACAGGCAAAGAGCTGTTTGCGCATGCTATCCACAATGCCAGCGACCGCAAGTATAACAAGTTTATCCGAGTGAATTGCGCTGCCATTTCCGAGAGCCTGCTTGAAAGTGAGCTTTTCGGCTATGAAGAGGGTGCTTTTTCTGGAGCAAAGCGGGGCGGGAAAAGAGGCTTTTTTGAAGAGGCGAATAAAGGGAGTATTTTCCTTGATGAAATAGGAGAGCTCTCAGCAAATGTTCAAGCAAAGCTGCTCCGTGTATTGCAGGAAAAAGAGATTGTCAGGGTCGGCTCGACAAAATCCATACCGATCAATGTAAGAGTAATTGCTGCAACAAATATCAATATTGAAAAGGCTATGTCCGATGGAACGTTCCGTGAGGATTTATATTATCGCTTAAATCGATATCCGATTTCAATTCCTCCTTTAAGAAACAGAAAAATCGACATTCTCTTGCTAAGCGAACATCTAATCCGAAAGTTAAATCAGGATTATGGCAGGAGCATTGAAGGAATTGAAAAGTCAGCTTTGGACAAGCTTATGAATCACAGCTGGCCTGGAAATGTAAGAGAGCTTGAAAACGTTCTGGGAAGGGCAATGATTTTCATGAATTATAATGAAACATCAATTGAATCTCATCATTTACCTGAACTTGCTTTAGACCACGATAAAAAACTTGCCGCTAATGCTTATTCTTTAGACCATACGAATAATGAAACACTTGCAGAATCGGTTGAACGGCTTGAAGAAATGATTATTAGGGAATCCTTGATTAAACATAATTACAATCGAACCAAAACGGCCCTTTCATTAGGTATTTCTCTGAGAAACCTGTATTATAAAATAGAAAAATACAATCTTGCAAAGTAATGCATGCAATAATTTGCGTGTCATGCAAATTATTGCGCGTGCTTATATTGAAGAAAGTGAAGCGTTTACATAATATCTCCTTGGCACGCTTCTTGCATATTAAAAGATGGGTGCTGTGAATACATCTTGAAGGGATTGAAAACGTGATGAACTTAGAAAGCCTGCTAGAAAAAGCAGCCCAACTAGAGAATAAAACAGTAGCTGTAGCATCAGCAGAAGATTCCGAGGTGCTTGAAGCTGTATTAGAGGCATCAGAAAGAAGGCTTGCTGAATTTATTTTGTTCGGCAATAAAGAAGAGATTGAAATCATGCTTCAGGAAAGAAATGCTGATGTAAATAAGTTTCATATTAAGCATGCAAGATCCGGGGAGCAAGCTTCAGAGTTTGCTGTAAAGGCTGTTTTTCATAATGAAGCAGATGTTTTAATGAAGGGCAATGTTCCAACAGCTGTTATCTTAAAGTCAGTATTAAATAAGGAATATGGATTGCGCACAGGCAAAATCCTTTCGCATGTTGCCGTTTTTGAAGTGCCGGGCTATGAAAGGTATACGATTGTAACCGATGCTGCAATGAATATTGCACCTGATCTGGAACAAAAAAAGCAAATTCTTGAGAATTCCGTCATGGTGGCAAGAAAGATAGGGATAGACGTTCCAAAAGTAGCTCCTCTTGCTGCAGTTGAAGTGATTAATCCTTCTATGCAGGCAACCTTAGATGCTGCAGCTCTTTCTCAAATGAATAAAAGAGGCCAGATTAAGCATTGCATCGTAGATGGACCTCTTGCACTTGATAATGCAGTTTCCTTTGAGGCTGCAGAACATAAAGGCATTAAAAGCGAGGTTGCGGGGCAAGCAGATATTCTTTTAGTACCAACCATTGAAGTTGGCAATGTTTTATATAAATCTCTCATGTATTTTGCTCAGGCAAAAGTCGGAGCCATCATTGCGGGTGCAAAAGCCCCGATTGTATTAACTAGCCGTGCAGATTCATCAGAAAGCAAATTATATTCACTTGCATTGGCGATTTGCTCAAGTTAAGTCGTAAACGTCCAGCTATTTGCATGGATCTCAAACGAAATCAATCTTAGGAGGATTTACACATGGAAATTTTCAAATATATGGAACAATATAATTATGAGCAATTGGTATTTTGTCAAGATAAACACTCTGGATTAAAAGCAATAATCGCCATTCATGATACAACTCTAGGACCTGCTTTAGGCGGAACACGAATGTGGACGTATGCTTCAGAAGCAGAAGCAATTGAGGATGCACTGCGTTTAGCTAAGGGAATGACGTATAAAAATGCTGCAGCAGGCTTAAATCTTGGCGGAGGAAAAACAGTCATCATCGGCGATCCGCGCAAGGATAAAAATGAAGAGATGTTCCGTGCATTCGGCCGTTATATTCAAGGGCTTAATGGCCGCTATATTACTGCTGAAGATGTAGGCACAACTGTAGAAGATATGGACCTGATTCACGAAGAAACAAACTATGTTACTGGAATTTCTCCAGCATTCGGTTCTTCAGGAAATCCGTCACCTGTTACAGCATTTGGTGTATACCGAGGTATGAAAGCTGCAGCTAAAGCTGCGTTTGGAACAGATTCACTAGAAGGAAAAACTGTAGCTGTACAAGGTGTTGGAAACGTAGCTTTTAACCTTTGCAGACATTTGCATGAAGAAGGAGCACACCTGATTGTAACAGATATCAATAAAGAAGCTGTCCAAAGAGCAGTTGAAGCATTTGGGGCAAAAGCAGTAGATCCTGATGAAATATACGGCGTTGACTGCGATATTTATGCACCTTGTGCACTTGGGGCTACCATCAATGACGATACAATTCCTCAAATCAAAGCGAAAGTAATTGCAGGGGCTGCAAACAACCAATTAAGAGAAACCCGCCATGGGGATACAATACATGAGATGGGAATTGCTTATGCACCTGATTATGTCATTAATGCTGGCGGAGTTATTAATGTAGCAGACGAATTATTGGGATACAATAGTGAAAGAGCGATGAAAAAAGTAGAAGGCATTTATCAAAATATCGAGCGTGTATTTGAAATTGCAAAGCGTGACGGCATTCCTACATATGTTGCTGCTGACCGTTTAGCGGAAGAGCGCATTGAAAGAATGAGAAACTCACGCAGTCAATTTCTGCAAAATGGACATCACATTTTAAGCCGCCGCTAATTGGCAATTAACTGAGAATGGATACAAGACAGCGTGTACCTGCGTTGTCTTATCTTTCTTACATTTGGAGGTATTAGACGTTGCAAGAGAAAGAATATCGGATTCTCGTCTTAAATCCAGGTTCAACCTCGACGAAAATTGGCGTATTTGATAATGAACGATCTATTTTTGAAAAGACAATCAGACATGAAACAAATAAAATTAATGCTTTCAGCAGCATTATAGAACAATACGAATTCAGAAAGCAGACCATTCTCGAAACCCTTGATGAAGAGGGCATTAATATCTCTAAATTAAGCGCTGTATGCGGCCGCGGGGGATTGCTTCGTCCGATTGAAGGCGGCACCTATCATGTGAATGACCAAATGCTGAAGGATCTCCGAATGGGGTTTGCAGGTCAGCATGCTTCGAATTTAGGCGGCATCATTGCCTACGAAATAGCAAGCGGACTAAACATCCCTTCATTTATCGTTGATCCTGTTGTTGTAGATGAAATGGAAACGATTGCAAAGGTATCGGGCGTCCCATCAATCGAAAGAAAGAGTATTTTTCATGCGCTGAACCAAAAATCAGTGGCCAGAAAAGTTGCTCAGCAATTCGGCAGAAAATACAGTGAAATGAGCTTTATTGTCGCTCATATGGGCGGCGGGATTACGATTGGTGTTCACAAACTGGGCAAGGTTGTTGATGTAAACAACGGGCTTCACGGTGATGGTCCGTTCAGTCCTGAACGTGCTGGAACAGTGCCTGCAGGCGATCTTGTGAATCTTTGCTATTCTGGCGATTACTATCGCGAAGAAGTAATGAAAATGCTTGTCGGACAAGGCGGTCTTGTGGGCTATCTTGGAACGAATGACGGTCAGAAAGTGGAGCGTATGATAGCAGCCGGAGATAAAAAGGCAAAGCTTATATTTGATGCAATGGCATATCAAATCGCAAAAGAAATTGGAGCAGCAAGTGCTGTTCTCAAAGGAAAAGTCGACGCTATTATTTTAACGGGCGGACTTGCCTACGGAAAACAATTTGTAAAAGAAATTTCATCTTATATAGACTGGATAGCAGATGTCATTGTATTTCCGGGAGAGAACGAACTTCAGGCACTTACAGAAGGAGCTCTCCGTGTGTTGCGCGGAGAAGAACCGGCAAAAGAATATCTTGATCAAAAAATGGATTCTAACATATACAACTAGATTTTAAATGAGAGGAGCATCACTATGGCAACAGAATATGATCTCGTCATTGTGGGCGGCGGCACAGGCGGTTATGTAGCTGCGATCCGCGCCAGCCAGCTCGGCTTAAAAACAGCAATAGTTGAAAAAGGAAAACTTGGAGGGACTTGTCTGCATGCAGGCTGCATTCCAAGCAAAGCGCTGCTTAGAAGTGCAGAAGTTTTTGCAACGGCGAAAAGAAGCGAAGAGTTTGGCGTTATTACTTCAGGCGTTGAGCTGAATTTTATAAAGGTGCAAGAACGTAAGCAATCTATCATTGATACACTGCATAAAGGTGTTCAGCATTTGATGAAGCAAGGGAAAATCGACGTTTATGAAGGGACAGGGCGCATACTTGGTCCTTCGATCTTTTCTCCAATGCCGGGAACAATCTCAGTAGAAATGAATAACGGTGAGGAAAACGAGATGCTGATTCCTAAAAACGTTATTGTAGCTACTGGTTCACGTCCCCGCAGTTTACCGGGCCTTACAATAGACGGCGAGTCTGTATTAACATCTGATGAGGCTTTGCAGCTTGAAACATTGCCAAAGTCAATCATTATTGTCGGCGGAGGCGTAATTGGAATTGAGTGGGCCTCTATGCTGTCTGATTTTGAGCTTGAAGTAACAGTACTTGAATATGCAGATCGCATTTTGCCGACAGAAGATGCTGAAATTTCAAAAGAAATGCAGCGTTTGCTTAAGAAGAAAGGAATCAATGTCGTAACAGGTGCCAAGGTACTTTCTGAAACTCTTGAAAAAGGTGAATCCGTTTCAATCAGTGCTGAGCATAAAGGTGAAGTAAAATCGTTTTCTGCTGAAAAAATCCTTGTATCAGTTGGACGCCAGGCAAATGTTGAAGGAATTGGCATTGAAAATACAGAGATTCAGGTCGAAAAAGGATTTGTAAAAACAAATCAGTTTATGCAAACAAAAGAATCACATATATATGCAATTGGCGATGTCATTGGCGGTCTTCAGCTTGCGCATGTGGCTTCACATGAGGGCATAGTAGCGGTTGAACACATTGCTGGGCATAATCCTTCTGCAATTGATTATAAAAAGGTTTCTAAATGCGTTTACAGCTCACCTGAAATTGCAAGTGTCGGATATACGGAAGAAGAGGCAAAAAACGCTGGCTTCGAAGTGAAAACAGGCAAGTTTTCATTCCGTGCAATTGGTAAAGCACTTGTTTTCGGTGAATCCGATGGCTTTGTCAAGCTGATAGCTGATGCAAAAACAGATGATCTGCTTGGTGTTCACATGATTGGACCGCATGTAACGGACATGATTTCAGAAGCAGGACTTGCGATGGTGCTTGATGCAACACCTTGGGAAATTGGTCAAACAATTCATCCTCACCCTACACTGTCTGAAGCAATAGGTGAAGCTGCACTTGCTGTTGATGGAAAAGCAATTCACTCTTAAAGGGGTCAATCCCTTACATACTGATTTTTGAGGAGGCAATAAAATGGCAGAAAATCGTCATAAAACACTTGGTTTATCCGATCAGGATGTTCTTGAAATATATGAAACGATGGTCATGGCGCGCAAAATCGATGAACGGATGTGGCTGCTGAATCGTTCAGGGAAAATTCCGTTTGTTATATCGTGTCAAGGCCAGGAAGCTGCCCAGGTTGGAGCTGCATTCGCTCTTGACCGCGAGAAGGATTATGCACTTCCTTATTATCGTGATATGGGAGTGGTGCTTGCTTTTGGAATGACAGCAAAGCAATTAATGCTTTCTGGATTTGCTAAAGCAGAAGATCCAAACTCAGGGGGACGTCAAATGCCTGGTCACTTTGGACAAAAAGAAAATCGCATTGTAACTGGTTCTTCTCCAGTTACGACTCAAGTTCCGCATGCTGTCGGAATTGCTCTTGCCGGCAAGATGGAAAAGAAAGATCTTGTAACATTTGTCACGTTCGGTGAAGGTTCATCAAACCAAGGGGACTTCCATGAAGGCGCAAACTTTGCTGGTGTTCATAAACTGCCTGTTATTTTTATGTGTGAAAATAACAAATATGCGATTTCAGTACCTTACGAGAAACAAGTAGCATGCGAAAAAATTTCTGACCGTGCAATTGGCTATGGTATGCCGGGGTATACTGTTGATGGAAATGATCCTCTTGAAGTATATAAAGTAGTCAAAGAAGCAGCTGACAGAGGCCGCCGCGGAGAAGGGCCAACACTTGTAGAAGCCATTTCATACCGATTAACGCCTCACTCAAGCGATGACGATGACCGCACATACCGCGGACAAGATGAAGTTTCAGAAGCTAAGAAAAACGACCCGATCTTAAAGTTTGCAGCTTACTTAAAAGAAACTGGCGTCATGACGGAGGAGAAGGAAAAAGAGATTCATGATCATATTATGAATGTCGTAAATGAAGCAACAGATTACGCTGAAAATGCTCCATATGCTGAGGCAGAAACAGCACTAAAATACGTATACGCAGAGTAAGGGGGAAGAACAATGCCAGTCATTTCTTATATAGATGCTGTCACAATGGCAATTCGTGAAGAGATGGAACGTGATCCAAAAGTTTTTGTTCTCGGTGAAGACGTAGGAAGAAAAGGCGGAGTCTTTAAAGCAACAACAGGATTGTATGACAAGTTTGGCGAAGAGCGTGTTATTGATACGCCGCTCGCAGAATCCGCAATCGCTGGAGTTGGAATTGGAGCAGCGATGTACGGAATGAGACCAATCGCAGAAATGCAATTTGCAGATTTTATTATGCCTGCAGTGAATCAAATCGTTTCAGAAGCAGCAAAAATCCGCTATCGTTCGAACAATGATTGGAGCTGTCCTATTACAATTCGTGCTCCTTATGGAGGCGGCGTACATGGCGCACTCTACCATTCTCAATCTGTAGAAGCGTTATTTGCCAACCAGCCTGGGCTTAAAATTGTTATGCCATCAACACCTTATGATGTTAAGGGCTTATTGAAGGCTGCGATACGAGATGACGATCCTGTTTTATTCTTTGAGCATAAACGTGCTTATCGTCTTATTAAAGGCGAAGTTCCTGATGATGATTATGTATTGCCAATCGGAAAAGCCGATGTGAAGCGCGAAGGCGAAGATCTTACTGTTATTACATACGGTTTATGTGTTCATTTTGCATTGCAGGCTGCTGAAAAGCTTGCTCAGGATGGTATTTCAGCTCACATTCTTGACTTGCGCACAGTGTATCCGCTTGATAAAGAAGCCATTATGGAAGCAGCTTCAAAAACAGGTAAAGTATTGCTTTTGACTGAGGATAACAAAGAAGGCAGCATAATGAGCGAAGTATCAGCTATCATCGCTGAAAACTGTCTATTTGATTTGGATGCTCCAATTATGCGTCTTGCAGGACCTGATGTTCCGGCAATGCCGTATGCACCAACAATGGAAAAGCATTTTATGATCAATCCAGATAAAGTAGAAGCAGCTATGCGAAAGCTTGCTGAATTTTAAGTAGATCTTTATTTAAGGAGGGAACATACATGGCAATTGAACAGTTGACGATGCCACAGCTTGGGGAAAGTGTAACAGAAGGAACCATCAGCAAATGGCTTGTATCGGTCGGAGATACAGTAAACAAATACGATCCAATCGCTGAAGTTATGACGGATAAAGTAAATGCAGAGGTTCCATCTTCTTTTACAGGTGTGATCAAAGAATTAGTTGCGGATGAAGGAGATACGTTAGCTGTCGGGGAAATCATTTGCAAAGTGGAAGTTGGCGGCGGAAGCACGGAAGCTCCTGCAGAAGCTGAAACAAATGCACCTTCTGAGGTAACACAAAAGGTGCAGTCAGATGCCCAAATTGATCAATCAAATAAGAACCGTTATTCTCCTGCTGTCCTGCGATTGGCACAGGAAAATGATATCGAACTTGAACACGTAACAGGCACTGGTGCCGGCGGACGAATTACGAGAAAAGATCTGCAGAAAGTCATTGAAAGCGGCAATATTCCAAAAGCAAGCAGCACAGCTAAGGCTGCTCCACAAGCGCCGACTGCTGCAAAAGCTGAACCAAAGACAATTGCACAAGCTGCACCTCAGAAGTCTGTACAATCACCTTCATCTGCTGCAGTTCAGCCGGGTGACATCGAGATTCCTGTAACAGGTATTCGAAAAGCGATCGCGGCCAATATGCTTCGCAGCAAACACGAGGCACCACATGCTTGGACAATGATTGAGGTTGACGCTACGAATCTTGTTGAATACCGGAATACAATTAAAAATGAATTTAAGCAAAAAGAAGGTTTCAATCTCACTTTCTTTGCATTTTTCGTCAAAGCTGTTGCTCAAGCATTAAAAGAATTCCCGCAAATCAATTCGATGTGGGCAGGAGACACAATCATTCAAAAGAAAGACATCAATATATCAATTGCAGTTGCAACTGATGATGCATTATTCGTACCAGTTATAAAACATGCCGATGAAAAGACAATCAAAGGCATTGCACGTGAGATATCTGAGCTTGCAGGCAAAGTACGCACTGGAAAATTATCAGCAGACGAAATGAAGGGCGGAACATTTACTGTTAACAATACAGGTTCATTTGGATCTGTTCAGTCAATGGGAATCATCAACTATCCGCAAGCCGCAATTCTTCAGGTGGAATCAATCGTAAAACGTCCTGTTGTCATGAACAATGGCATGATTGCTGTACGTGATATGGTGAATCTGTGCATGTCACTGGATCATCGCGTCCTTGACGGTTTAGTATGCGGAAGGTTCCTTGCAAGAGTGAAAGAAATCCTTGAGAATACATCAAAAGATACTACATCTGTTTATTAAGAAGAAAAGCGGAATCGCCCGGTTAGCGCAGGCATGACAGATAAGAATCCGGCAGAAAAGTCCGGTTTTGACTTTTTTGCCGGATTTGTTCTGGCCGAGGAGTTGGGCGATGGAGCTGGACAGTAAGAAAAGCGGAACCGCCTGTTTAGCGCAGGCATGACAGATAAGGATCCGACAGAAAAAGCCGGTTTTGCTTTTGCTGGCGGAGCCGTTCTGGCCGAGGGGTTGGGCGATTCCGCTCGCCATCAATGCGCAAACCTTATCATTTCACTTCTCTTGAAAAAAGCCGTCACAAATTTTTGTGACGGCTATTGTATATCATCCTTCGGACAGAGCATTTGAAAATGATGATGTAACATAGTGATTGATTCAGGTGTATTGGAATAAATCTCGCCATCTGTATCAACGCTCATTTCTTCCTTCGTTTCAATCTGCAGGCTGCTTGCCTGATAATGCCGCAGCTGTGAGTCAAGATGATCCCATTCAATTTTATCTTTCATGCTCAATACCTCTTTTATTAATGAAAAATTAGCATCTTTAATGATGAAAACATCTGCCAAGCCATCATCGATTTTAATATCGGGATATGGAAGCTCATTCGTTCCGATCATTTTGCCGTTAGTGATTAATACCATGATCGCTTTCTCTTCAATCCATTTATTATCAAGCTTTAATTTGAAGTGAAAGGGCTTCATGCTTTTGATTGTTCGAAATGCACTCAGAAAATAGCTGACTTTGCCAAGAAGAGCTTTTTCTGTATCATTTATATTCTCCGATGTTTCAGTGACAAGGCCAATTCCCCAGAAGTTAAGAAAGTAGCCTTTCGTCATTTTGGCAGCATCAACTCCGCGCAATCTTCCAGAAAACAACACTTCAGCAGCTTTTTTTAAGTTCTGGGGAATGCCAAGTGTCCTTGAAAAGTCGTTGCATGTTCCGCCTGGCAAAATAGCGATTACAGGTCTCTTTGCAAGACCGCCAAGACCATTGATGCATTCATGAACGGTTCCATCTCCACCGAGGATAATCACGATGTCGGCATCTTCCCCGTGCTTTCTGCAATATTCTTCTGCATCACGAGGTTTGGCTGTTTGAAGCAGCAGAAGCTGTTCCACATGAAGGGAAATGATTGGAACGCAGATGCCAAGTGTTTTTTCTGCGTCCTTTTGACCGGCATTTCCATTATATATCAGCACGCCTTTTTTATATTTCGTCATATAAAAACTCCTTATGAGCAAATGAACCTGTCTCAGAATTAAAATAAATCACCTATATTTTTAACAATGGATCTGAAGAAAAAGAATAAAATCCGAAAGGGTAAAACGATAAGTATCTCAATAAAATCAATGCATTCAAGTGCTATGTCGAAAATCCAATTTCCTCTTTTTTTCCGTTTCTTTTTCAGCGTAAATGGTCTCTTCATCTTTAAAATAACCTCTCTTTCATTAAACGAAACCTTTTTTTAAATAATTACGTTCCAAGCTCATAAAAGGTTTCAGTATGGAATGGAATTGCTGATAGACGCAAGATGTAATAAAATGAAATAGATTAAGTTTTTAGTATTTTCATAAATGTAAACGCATTCTTTTGCGTCAAGGGGGTGGGCTTCCTCAATAGGGAGCGGAGTATGAAGCAGGGAATCAATCACGAAATAAATGATTTTGAAAAAGTATCCAAACAAATGTGGATTGAAGAAGCTGAAAAAGCTTTAAAGGGGAAAAGTTTTCATAGCCTTTCAAAAAAAACATATGAATGTATCACGTTACAACCATTATATACAATGCCAGATATCCAATCTGCTCGGGTAAAAGCGGTGGAAGCATCTCAGCTGAAAAATGAATGGTCTGTCAGCCAAAAGCTTCAGCTTTCAGAAACGCCTGCACAGTTAAACGAAGAAATTCTGTCTGCCATCAAAAGAGGACAAGATATGATTTATCTTGAAAATATGTTTTATGTGAATTCTTATGATGATGTATGTACGGTTTTTGAAGGCGTTGATTTCAATCAAATAAGCTTTCATATCTCACTAAAAGGAAATGTTGGTTTTTTTCCATTATTCATAGCTTATACGAAAAATGTTGAATGCAAGGGAACATTCGCCTTTGATCCTTTTGGGGAATGGATTGAAAAAGGAACGGTACATCTTTCTAAAAAAATCGAGATCCTGGCTGAAATGATCGAAGTGATAGAACAGGAAAATTTATCCGACGTAAGACTTGTGTTATTCAGCGGTGAAATTTACCATAACGCAGGAGCTTCTGCGACAGAAGAGCTCGCATATACCTTTGCCAATGCTATCGAGCTGCTGAATGAGATGAATAACCGCGGATTTTCCGCTGAAAGGCTTGCTGGGAGAGTTGGTTTCTCCTTTTCAATAGGATCAAACTTTTTTATGGAGATTGCAAAATTCAGAGCAGCAAAAAAAATATGGGCGACGATTTTAAATGCTTTCGGTGCCAACCATGATGCTCATGCCATTTCGCTGCATGGAACTACATCTTCCTTTAATAAAACAAAAAATGATTTGTATGTTAACATGCTGCGAACGACTACGGAATCCTTTTCAGCAGTTATTGGCGGAGTTGACAGCTTAACGATTGCCCCGTTTGATGAAGTGCTCGGAGAAGTCAGCAAAATGGGCGATCGGATAGCTAGAAATACGCACTATATTTTGAAAGAAGAGAGCTTGCTGTCTAAAGTATCCGATCCTGCAGGAGGTTCATGGTATATTGAGGAGCTGACTGAAGAACTTGCTGCACTTGCCTGGAAGAATATTCAATCCATTGAAGCGATAGGCGGATTTGCACAGGCAGTAAAACAAAACTATATCCAAAATAAGCTGCGCGATCTTCTGGAGCAAAGAATGGAAGATGTCAGCAAACGCAAGGTGCATCTGATTGGTACAAACTATTATGCAAATATACAGGAGCAGGCGAGACATATCAAAAAATCTGCAGATCGAAAAACATTCACTGCTGCTTCTGTCCACCATGAGTTAACATCACTTAAAGAATGGATCAACGCGGCAAAATATTTAACGATTAGCGAAATCAATGCAATGGTCAGTGAACATTCTGATTTCGAAATAACGCCTTTGATGCCGACGAGGCTTGCTGTGCAATACGAAGGGCTAAGAGCTGCTGCAGATGAGTACAAAAATAAGTTCGGCCATTATCCAAAAGTCCAAGTCGTTGTTCTTGGTAAATTGCTGGAATACAAGCCGAGACTGGATTTTCTCACAGGTATGCTCTCAGCAGGAGGAATGGAAGCTTCTATCTTAACACCTGATCAGCTGAAAACAGCTTCTCCGCAAAAGCCAATCATTGTGTGCGGAAAGGATGCCGCGTACGAATCGTTTGATTTTGGACAAATTTCGGAGGGAAGTATTGCCTATCTAATAGGTCGATATGAAAAGGATGTATTAGAGAAAAGGCACATTGAAGAGTGCATTCACCATGGGATGGATGTGTATGCCTGCTTGAAAAAAATGCAGCTTCAATTGGGGGTAGCGTCGAATGACTCGAATTAATCTTGCAAATACAGAATTAATGAATGATCGTTTTTTTGAAAAAAAACAAGAAAGCAGCCAAACTGCAGAAACTTTCAAATCAAATGAAGGGATTCCATTAAATCCGGTTTATACTGCGGAAGACCGAAATGAAATGCCTTATTTGGACAGCTTTCCTGGAATTGCGCCTTTTTTAAGAGGACCTTATTCAACGATGTATGTTAATCGTCCATGGACGATCCGGCAGTACGCCGGTTTTTCAACTGCAGAAGACAGCAATGCTTTTTACCGCCGCAATTTGGCAATGGGACAAAAAGGATTATCTGTCGCCTTTGATTTGGCAACACACAGAGGGTACGATTCAGATCACCCCCGTGTTGAAGGGGATGTCGGCAAAGCTGGCGTCGCCATTGACTCCATCCTCGATATGAAGATCCTGTTTGATGAAATACCTTTAGATCAAATGTCTGTTTCAATGACAATGAATGGCGCTGTTTTGCCGATCATGGCTTTTTATATTGTGACAGCTGAGGAACAGGGAGTTTCCAAGGAAGCCCTTGCGGGTACGATTCAAAATGACATATTAAAAGAATATATGGTTCGTAATACATATATTTATCCGCCAGAGACGTCCATGAAAATCATTGGGGATATTTTCGAATATACGGCAAAGCATATGCCTAAGTTCAACAGCATCAGCATTTCAGGCTATCATATGCAGGAAGCGGGTGCGACAGCAGATATAGAGCTTGCTTATACATTGGCAGACGGACTTGAATATATCCGGACTGGATTAAAAGCTGGTCTTGATATCGATCAATTTGCCCCAAGGCTTTCTTTTTTCTGGGCAATTGGCATGAACTATTTCATGGAGGTCGCCAAAATGAGGGCTGCCCGATTAATGTGGGCAAAAATTGTAAAAGAATTTAATCCAAAAAATCCTAAATCGCTGGCGCTCAGAACACATTCCCAAACGTCAGGGTGGAGCTTAACTGCCCAAGATCCGTTTAACAATGTAGTCAGAACATGCATTGAAGCCCATGCAGCCGTTATGGGACACACACAATCTCTGCATACGAATGCTCTTGATGAAGCAATTGCCCTTCCGACTGATTTTTCTGCACGAATTGCCAGAAATACGCAGCTTTATCTTCAGCAGGAAACCGGGATCTGTGATGTCATAGATCCATGGGGAGGTTCCTATTATGTAGAATCTCTTACAAAACAGCTGATGGACAAAGCGTGGGCTCACATTGAAGAGGTAGAGAATCTAGGCGGAATGGCAAAGGCGATTGAAACCGGATTGCCTAAAATGAAAATAGAAGAAGCGGCAGCAAAGCGTCAGGCGAAAATTGATTCAGGCACTGAAACGATCATCGGAGTAAATAAATTTCAAGTGGAAGAAGAGGATCCAATTGAAATTTTAAACATTGATAATACTGAAGTAAGAAGAAAACAGATTGAAAGGCTGCATGCGTTGAAAGATTCGCGTGATCAGGAAAAAGTAGACCAAACGCTTGCATCCTTAACAGAGGCAGTCAGAAGCGGTGAAGGGAATTTATTGGAGCTTGCTGTCGAAGCTGCAAGAGCGCGAGCGACTCTGGGAGAAATTTCTGATGCAGTTGAAAAAGCATCGAAGCGCCATCAGGCAGTTATCCGTTCTATTAGCGGAGTATACAGCTCTGAGTTCTCAAACGAAGAAGAAATTGAAAGTGTAAGGAAGCTTACAGATGATTTTTACGAGCTGGAAGGAAGAAGACCGCGAATCTTGATTGCCAAAATGGGTCAGGACGGTCATGACAGAGGAGCAAAGGTTGTTGCAACAGCCTATGCAGACTTAGGGTTTGACGTTGATATTGGACCTTTGTTCCAAACACCTGCCGAAACGGCTGTCCAAGCAGTTGAAAATGACGTCCATATTGTTGGAATGAGTTCTCTGGCTGCCGGTCACAAAACGCTCCTTCCGCAATTAGTGCAGGAATTGAAATCACTAGGAAGAGAAGACATCGTCGTAATAGTAGGAGGAGTGATTCCTTACCAGGATTACGAGTTTTTATTGAGCAGCGGGGCATCTGCTATTTTTGGACCCGGCACTGTTATTCCGAATGCAGCGAGAGTCATGCTTGAAAAGATTTACGAAAGACTGGGCTATGAGGATGCAGAAGAATGACCGATAAGCGGCAAAAGCGAAAAAAAACCGGGAGCGTTGAGAAAAGTGCCGAAGATTATATAAAGGGTGTCTTGAAAGGGGAACGGGTTGCAGTTGCACAGGCGATTACGCTTGTCGAAAGCAATGCCGAAAAGCATTTTGAAAAAGCGCAGCAAATGATTGAGGTGCTGCTGCAAAAGGGCCATCCATCAATACGAATTGGCATAACAGGTGTTCCAGGAGCAGGGAAAAGTACATTTATTGATGCATTTGGCACCTATCTATGCAGTCTTGGACATAAAGTGGCCGTACTTGCTGTCGATCCAAGCAGTCAGGTTTCCAAGGGCAGCATATTAGGGGATAAAACGAGAATGGAACGGTTATCCCGGAATCCTGATGCCTTCATCCGTCCGTCTCCGTCCAGCGGAACACTTGGAGGTGTTACCCGGAAAACAAGAGAATCCATTATTGTTTGTGAGGCGTCCGGATATGATGTGATTCTTGTTGAAACGGTCGGGGTCGGACAAGGCGAATTTGCGATTCGCGGAATGGTTGATTTTTTCCTTTTATTAGTATTGACCGGTGCTGGTGATGAGCTTCAGACGATGAAAAAAGGCATTATGGAGCTTCCAGATCTTGTTGTCGTAAATAAAGCCGATGGAGAGAATCTTGAAAACGCAAAAAAAGCCATGCATGAATATAATCATATCCTGCACTTTTTAAAATCATATACACCTGGCTGGGAAACAAAAGCGGCAACTGCATCTGCCCTTCATGAAACAGGAATTCATGAAATATGGGAGACAATAACCGTTTTCAGTAAAGAAACAAGGGAAAACGGTATTTTCGAAGAAAGACGAAAGCTTCAGCAAAAAGAATGGCTGTACGACATGATACAAGAACAGCTGAAGCATCATTTTTTTCAGCACTCCTATATAAAAGGGAATATGCTAAAATATGAAAGAGAAGTCACAGAAGGCAAACGGCCAGTATCAAGCAGCGTGAAAGAATTAATTTCCGCTTTTTTGAACGGAGAAAATAATGGCTAAACACGCGATACTGTTTTTTGCGGGTGTCCAGCTCCATCGCCCAGCTCCTCGGCCAGAACAAATCCATCAAAAAAGTCAAACCCGGACTTTTCTGCCGGATTCTTATCTGCCATGCCTGAGCTAAACGGGCGATTCCGCATTTCTTTATTATTGGTCAATTTCTGAAACTCTTGGTAAAATGAATCTATTGTGAGTAAAGGAGAGATAATGACATGAATATTGATTTTAATATGTTTATGAATGATGTAGTCGCACAAGCTAGAAAAGAAATTACGGCTGCAGGATATACAGAATTAACGACACCTGAAGAGGTTGAAGAAACGTTTAAGAAAGAAGGAACGACGCTTGTAATGGTTAACTCGGTTTGCGGGTGTGCAGGAGGAATTGCACGGCCGGCAGCAGCACATTCAGTTCATTACGATAAAAGACCCGACCGGCTGGTAACCGTTTTTGCCGGACAGGATAAAGATGCAACAGCATATGCAAGAGAGCATTTCACTGGATACCCGCCTTCATCGCCATCCTTTGCCCTTTTAAAAGACGGCAAGCTTGTGACAATGGTGGAGCGCCATGAAATTGAAGGACATGACCCAATGAGTGTCGTAGCAAAGCTTCAGGAAGCTTTTGACAAGCATTGTGAAGAAATCTGAACTGCCGTTTATACGGCAGTTTTTTTGTGCTGTTTTTTTATCTCTCAAAAGTTTTACACTCTTTTCCAGTATAGTAATAATGTATAAAAATAAATAATATAACTATATATTGCATATTTATAAGCATGTGTTAAAATACATTAAGTCGGATATTTATTCATTAAAAAATACTTGTAAAATATTATTCTATAGAAGATAATATTATTAAATTTAGAATTTTAAGAAAACATCAAGGGGGAAGAAAATGAAGAAGCTATTATTGGTTATGATTTCTATGTTAGTCATTGGAGTTCTTGCTGCATGCGGATCTTCAGAAAATGGAACAGGCGGAGAGAAAAAGGTGCTGAAGATGGCAACATCTGCAGATTATCCTCCATTTGAATATATTGATACTGCAAAGGGCAGTGACATCATTGGATTTGATGTGGATTTGGCCAAAGCAATCGGAAAAGAACTTGGCTATGAAATAAAAGTTGAAGATATGGATTTCACAGGTTTAATTCCAGCCCTTCAAGCTAATAAAGCGGATCTTGTTCTTGCAGGTATGACTCCAACAGCAGATCGTAAAGAAAGCGTTGATTTTTCAGATGTTTATTACACAGCTAAACATATGATTGTTGCTAAAAAAGGCAGCGGCATTGAGTCAATTGAAGACTTAGAAGGTAAAACAGTCGGCGTTCAGCTTGCATCTATTCAAGAAGGAAAAGCTGAAGAAATCTCCAAAGAAGTAAACATCAAAGTAGAAAACCGCAACAGAATTCCTGAACTTATTCAAGAAATGAAATCAGGCCGTTTTGATGCAGCAATCATTGAAGATACGGTAGCAAAAGGCTATTTTGAAAATGATAAAGAATTAGAAGGATTTACGATTGAAGACGGGAATACTGAAGAAGCAGGTTCTGCGATTGCATTCCCTAAAGACAGCAAACATACAGAAGAATTCAACAAAGTTCTTCAGGAGATGAAAGAAAACGGCGAACTTGAAAAATTAGTCGTAAAATGGTTCGGCGGAGAAGAAAAATAAGCAAAACATTAAAAAACGTTCAACAATACGAATGTTGAACGTTTTTATTTTCGTATAAGAAAGGAGTGTCCCTGAAATGAACCTGGATTTTCCGGCTATAGCACCTTCCATTCCTTTT
Organism: Bacillus sp. PAMC26568; assembly: GCF_014235785.1. GTDB lineage: Bacteria > Bacillota > Bacilli > Bacillales > Bacillaceae > Bacillus_P. The sequence continues at coordinate 1,474,329 of NZ_CP060137.1, forward strand.
ATTCTTCAAGGGATACCAGTAACATTGAAAATAGTTGGCCTTTCTGCTTTAATTGGTTTTATTCTTGCTGTCATTTTGGCTTTATTCAAAATCAGCAGAATCAAGCCGCTAATGTGGATTGCTGATGCATATACATCTATTTTTCGCGGCACGCCGCTCATTCTGCAATTATTGATTATTTATTATGGTGCACCGCAAATTCTTGGATTTGAGATTGATCCATATCCTGCGGCTGTTGCAACATTTGCACTTAATTCAGGTGCCTACATTTCTGAGGTAATCAAAGCAGGCATTATGGCAATAGACAAAGGGCAGCGCGAAGCTGCAATGGCTCTCGGCATTCCTTATTCAAAAATGATGAAGGATATCATTTTTCCGCAGGCAATCAAAAATATTTTACCTGCATTAATGAATGAATTTATTACGTTAACGAAGGAATCCGCGATCGTAACCATAATCGGAGTTCAGGACATTATGAGAAGTTCCTATATTGTCGGCGGACAAACATACCGTTATTTTGAGCCGATTTTAATTGCCGGCTTAATCTATTATGTCATGGTTATGATACTAACGCTCCTTGGCAAACTCGTTGAAAGGAGAATGGCGCGCAGTGATTAAAGTAGATAAGCTTCATAAGTCATTTGGAAAATTAGAAGTGCTCAAGGGAATCACAACATCCATTGCTGAAAAAGAGGTTGTGGCGATTATTGGACCTTCCGGCTCTGGTAAATCAACCTTTTTGCGCTGTTTGAATCGTTTGGAAGATCCAACAGATGGACATGTCTGGATCAAGGATCAGGATATCACAAATCCGAAAATAGATATTAATAAAGTGCGGCAGGATGTCGGCATGGTCTTTCAGCATTTCCATCTTTTTCCTCACAAAACGGTTTTAGAAAACTTAACCTATGCACCGCTTACGGTTAAAGGAACATCCAGGAAAGAAGCAGAAGCTCAAGGTCACGAGCTCTTAAAAAAGGTCGGCCTTGCCGAAAAAGCTCATGAATATCCAAGCCGTTTATCAGGAGGTCAAAAACAGCGTGTTGCGATTGCGAGAGCGCTTGCGATGAACCCTGAAGTTATGCTGTTTGATGAACCTACCTCTGCACTTGACCCGGAAATGGTTAAGGAAGTATTGGAAGTTATGAAAAATCTTGCTTTCTCTGGAATGACGATGGCTATTGTTACGCATGAAATGGGATTTGCACGGGAAGTAGCTGATCGGGTATTGTTCCTGGATGAAGGTGTATTAGTAGAAGATGCAACGCCTACGGAATTTTTTACAAACCCTAAAACAAAACGTGCTCAAATTTTTCTTGAAAAAATGCTATAATCTCAAAAGTGAAAGGTGATCATAATTGATCATCTTTTTCTTTTATGTTCCAAATGTGTTTAAATGAAGAAACAGAACAATGAAGCAAGGGGCAAGGAAATGTTTAAAATCGGATATCGCACGTTAAAAACAGCATTAGGAGCAGCGATTGCAATCAGTCTTGCACAACTTTTTCAGCTTGATAATTTTGCATCTGCAGGAATACTGACCATACTCTGTATCCAGGTGACAAAGAAGAAATCTTTGCAGACCTCATGGGCCAGGTTTTTTGCCTGTTTAGTCGCTATATTATTTTCGTTTGTTTTTTTTGAAGGAATCGGCTACAATCCGTTTGTTATCGGTCTGCTTCTCTTATTCTTCATTCCAACGACTGTGCTCGTCAAAGCGAAAGAAGGCATCGTCACTAGTTCAGTTATTATTTTGCACTTATACAATTCCTCACATATCACAATGGATCTGGTGTTAAATGAAATTGCACTTATTTCTACTGGAATAGGTGTAGCGCTTATTATGAATCTCTACATGCCAAGCGTAGATAAAAAGCTGAAAGAATATCAGCTGAAAATAGAAGATAACTTTTCTAAAATCTTTCAGGAAATTGAGGATTATTTACTTTCAAATGACAGCACGTGGGATGGAAAAGAAATAACGGAGACTGCTAAATTGATTAATGAAGCGAAGACGCTCGCTTTCAGAGATGTCGAAAATCACTTTATGAGACATGAAAATCTTTACTATCACTATTTTAAAATGAGAGAAAAGCAATTTGAAATCATAGAACGCGTTCTTCCGATTATCACTTCCGTAAATGTTACATTCGATCAGGCGGAAGTCATCGCAGAATTTATTCAAGAAGTTCGAGTAGCGATCCATCCAGGAAATACGGCTCATAAATTTTTAGTAAAGCTGCATCATATGAGAAAAAGCTTTGAGGAAATGCCTTTGCCGGAAACGCGCGAAGAATTTGAAGCACGAGCTGCACTTTTGCATTTTGTAAGGGAAATGGAGCAGTATCTTGTGATTAAGAGTCAATTTAAAGGAATAACTGGATAGCATGATTTTCACCCTTTTCGTACAGTATAAAGAAAAAAGGGTGATTTTTTATGAAGACAATCCTTCTGTTCATAATGTTTCTCTCACCTCTCTGGCCCCTTGGAGATAATCCGGTCGTCGGTGATCCCTATGTGATTATCAATAAGCATTCAAATGAACTGGCCTATATTGATAATGGGCAGGTTGTCAAAGTATTTGATGTTGCCACAGGCAAAAATGAAAAGCTGACACCTGAAGGAGAATTTACGATTACAGTAAAAGCAGCAGATCCTTATTATCGGAAAAAGAATATTCCAGGCGGCGATCCGAAAAACCCGCTGGGAACAAGGTGGATCGGGTTTGATGCGGAAAATTCAGATGGTAGAACATATGGCATACATGGCACAAATAATGAAGATTCTATCGGCACCTTTGTCACACAGGGATGCGTGCGCATGTACAATGAAGAAGTAGAAATCCTCTTTGAGCACCTTCCAATTGGAACAAAAGTTTTCATAACGAAAAATAACAATTCCTTTGAGGAGATCGCTGCTCAAAAAGGTGCAATGAAAAAAGGTGACTCCTGAAGAGGGAGTCACCTTTTGTACATTGTTAAACTTGTCCTTCTTGCTTCCGTTTTTCTCATTGTTCCGCCACCGCCTAACCCCTCGCCAGTAAAAGCAAAAACGGCTTTTTATGTTGGATTCTTATCGGTCTGTCGGGGTTAAATAGACGGTTCCGCTTTTCTGTATTAGAACCACATGCTCATTCCAGCAAGTAACGTTGTAGCAATCATCACTGCAAGCATCAGGTATACGACAGCTTTTTGAAATCTTTTAGACATGACATTCACTCCTATATAGGATTCTATCCCTATTTTAACGTGAATGAACGAATGGGACAAGGGAAGAGATTTGAACAAAAATGCACATTTTAGTCGAAGCAGCAGGAATTTTGTCCTCGGATAAAGAAGTAAGTCATGTTCATTAAAGTTAAGCGTTTTCATCTAGAGGAGGGGAAGAGATGATTAATAAGGTCGATCACATCGGGGTAGCGGTACGATCCATTTCACAGGTGCTTCCGTTTTATGAGAGGACTCTTGGATTAAAGCTTGAAGGCATTGAGAGTGTGGAAGAGCAGAAGGTTAAAGTCGCTTTTTTGAAAATTGGAAATACAAAAATAGAATTACTGGAGCCCACTTCAGATGAGAGTCCTGTAGCCAAGTTTATTGAAAAACGGGGAGAAGGCATACATCATTTGGCTTTAGGAGTGGATGATATAAAGAAACGGATTGAGGAATTAAAGGAAAACGGAATTAAGATGATTGATGAAACACCAAGGAACGGAGCCGGAGGTGCATCGATTGCCTTTTTGCATCCGAAAGCTGCAAATGGGGTTTTAGTGGAACTTTGTGAAAAGAGAGGTACGGTTCTATGAGCATTGATATTTTCGAAAAAATAAATGAATTATATGACCGAAGACGTGAAGTCGAAATGGGCGGCGGGGATGAGCGCATTGAAAAGCAGCATGAAAAAGGAAAGCTGACAGCAAGAGAGCGCATCGATCTTCTCGTTGATAAAGGAACATTCGTTGAAATGAATCCATTCATAGAACACCGGTGCAATGACTTTGGTCTGAGCGGGAAAAAAGGACCGGGTGACGGAGTCGTCACAGGCTACGGCAAAGTGCACGGACGACCTGTCTATTTATTTTCACAGGACTTTACGGTTTTTGGTGGAGCCCTTGGAGAGATGCATGCCAAGAAAATTGCTGCGGTCATGGACCTGGCAGCCAAAAGCGGAACGCCGTTCATTGGCCTTAACGACTCCGGAGGTGCTAGAATTCAGGAAGGTGTGGTATCATTAGATGGATATGGACAGATTTTTTACCGCAATACCATCTACTCGGGCGTAATACCGCAAATTTCGGTTATCCTTGGTCCGTGCGCAGGCGGTGCCGTATATTCTCCTGCGATTACAGACTTTGTCTTTATGGTCGAGAAAACAAGTCAAATGTTTATTACAGGTCCTAAAGTGATTGAAACGGTAACAGGCGAAAAAATCAGTTCCGAAGATTTAGGCGGAGCTAAAGTACATAACACTATCAGCGGAAATGCCCATTTTTCAGGTGAAACAGAAGAAGAGGTGCTTTCTCAAGTCCGGAAATTAATCACCTATTTGCCGCAGAATAATCAGGAGAAAGCGCCGATTTTGCCATTCGATGATGATGCTGATTATCGTCCGAACCTGACAGACTGCATCCCATTTGATGCTCTCAGGCCTTATGATGTCCGTGTGGTTATTCAAGAAGTTGCTGATGCCGATTCTTTTTATGAAGTGCAAAAGGACTTTGCCAAAAATATAGTTGTTGGTTTTGCGAGAATAAAAGGTGAGGTCGTTGGACTCGTCTGCAATCAGCCAAAATACATGGCCGGCGGACTTGATATTGATTCTTCAGATAAAGCTTCCCGCTTCATCCGGTTTTGTGATTCGTTCCAGATTCCGATTATTACGTTTGAAGATGTTACAGGGTTTTTCCCTGGCATTAAGCAGGAGCACGGGGGAATCATCAGACACGGAGCAAAGATTTTATATGCCTATTCAGAAGCAACCGTTCCTAAATTGACGGTTATATTGCGAAAAGCCTACGGCGGAGCATACGTTGCACTGAACAGCAAATCAATCGGAGCGGATCTTGTTTTTGCATGGCCGAATGCCGAGATTGCCGTGATGGGTCCTCAGGGTGCTGCGAATATCATTTTCGCTAAAGAAATTGAGAACAGCGAAAATCCTGAAGAAACAAGAGCAAATAAAATCGAAGAATACAGAGAGAAGTTCGCAAATCCTTATGTTGCTGCGAGTCAGGGTATGGTTGATGATGTCATTGATCCGCGGGATACAAGAATTAAATTGATTCAGGCCCTTGAAATGCTCCGGACAAAGCAAGAGCAAAGACCTGCCAAAAAGCATGGGAACATTCCGCTTTAATACACTTTATGGAGGAATACATATGGTTAATCAAGAACGCTTAGTTAATGAATTTCTTGAGCTTGTGCAAATTGATTCAGAAACGAAATTCGAAACAGAAATTGCAAGAGTATTAAAAGAAAAGTTTTCATCACTTGGGGTTCATGTTGTTGAAGATGATACAACGGGTGTTACCGGGCACGGTGCAGGAAATTTAATTTGTACTCTGGAAGCTGTAAAAGACGGAGTAGATCCGATTTATTTTACTTCACATATGGACACTGTTGTTCCTGGAAAAGGCATAAAGCCATCCATTAAAGATGATTACATCGTGACAGATGGTACAACGATTTTAGGTGCTGATGATAAAACAGGTTTATCCGCGATGCTAGAAGCAGTCCGTGTTTTAAAAGAAAATAACATCTCACATGGAAAAATCGAATTTATTATTACTGCCGGAGAAGAATCTGGCCTTGTAGGCGCAAAAGCTTTAGATGGTTCTCAAATCACGGCAAAATTCGGATATGCATTAGACAGTGATGGAAAAGTCGGCACAATTATTGTTGCAGCTCCAACACAAGCTAAAGTAAAAGCAGCCATCTTTGGCAAGACGGCTCATGCTGGTGTCGCCCCTGAAAAAGGCGTATCTGCGATCACGATTGCTGCAAAAGCAATTGCTAAAATGCCTTTAGGCAGAATTGATCAAGAAACAACAGCTAATATTGGCCGTTTTGAAGGAGGCACACAAACAAACATCGTTTGCGATCAAGTGAATATTTTGGCTGAAGCGAGATCATTGGTTCCTGAAAAAATGGAAGCTCAAGTGGCGAAAATGAAAGAAGCTTTTGAGAGCGTTGCTGCTGAAATGGGCGGACGTGCTGAAGTGGATATTGAAGTAATGTACCCAGGCTTTAAATTTGGCGAGGGAGATCATGTTGTAGAAGTTGCTAAAAAAGCTGCTGCAGCAATCGGCCGAACAAGCGAGCTTCAAACAAGCGGCGGAGGCAGCGATGCCAATGTTATTGCCGGGTTTGACATTCCAACTGTGAATTTGGCAGTCGGGTATGAAGATATTCATACTACCAATGAAAAGATGCCGATAGAAGAGCTTGTGAAAACAGCTGAGCTTGTTGTCGCGATCATTGAGGAAGTAGCTAAAGGCGAGTAATCCAAAAAGAATGGCAGGCGCAGCGATTGCTCCTGCTGTTTCTTATTTCAGAAAATAGAGGTGTTCAGCATGAAAAAGAGGGAAAAAGCAACTTTTGCCGGAGGATGCTTCTGGTGTATGGTGAAGCCGTTTGACGAGCAGCCTGGCATCATTGAGGTTGTTTCTGGCTATACAGGAGGAACATTAGAAAATCCTTCTTATGAACAAATTAAAACAGGTGAAACAGGCCACCTGGAAGCTGTGGAAATTACATTTGAACCTGAAGTATTTTCATATGAAAGACTGCTCGAGTTATATTGGCCGCAAATTGATCCAACAGATGATGGCGGTCAGTTCTTTGACCGGGGCAGCCAGTACCGCACAGCCATTTTTTATCATACAGAAGAGCAAAAGCAAAAAGCAGAGCAGTCAAAAACTGCCATTGAAAAGAGCGGCCGCTTTAAGAAGCCGATTGTAACTGAAATCCTTCCGGCAGCTCCTTTTTACCATGCAGAGGAATATCATCAAAAGTTTTATGCGAAAAATCCGGAGAAATATAAGCAAGAAAGAGAAGAGTCCGGAAGAGAAGAATTTATAAAGAAAAATTGGAAGAAGTAAAAACGAAGCTCACTGCCTTATAACAAGACAGCGAGCTTTTTCGAAGTTTTTAATAACGTATTTGCGCTTTTTGCCGCTAATAGATTGTCAAAGTGCCCAGCAGGGTACCTTCCTTATTAAGGAGGGTTATCAAAATAAATACATTAAATGAAAGCGTAATCGCCTCCTATATGAAAACAAGAGCGGAGGAGAATTGCAAGCTGCTGATGGATGACGAAATGAACGAGCTTGAAAAAGGCAAAATATTAGGCAGAATGGAAGCGTACAATGAATGTTTAGAGAGATTTGGATTTGATAAAGTAGAGTGTTGAAAGCTTGCTATGCATGCTTTTAATTTTGCAGCCGAATGCAGCTTTGGTTGATAAATATTTGATTGAGGAGATAAATTTAAAAAGCAGATAGATAAAATCCGGAAATCGGTTGATATGTTTCCGAAATCGGTTGATGAATTCCGATTAGAGGTATATATCTCTGAAAAGCTGTTTTCCACGGACGCTTTTCATGTTTAAGAGCAGAATAGGTACTGATTCTTGCCTTCATCAGATGTCCTTTCAGATTTAAAGGACAGTCGGAAAAAATGAACAGTGCCGCCATTTACCTGATGGCGGCTTTTTTGGATTATATGATAAAATGGAAAGAGAACGATTGTTTGGAAAGAAGATGAATAAGATGAAAGAGCTAAGTGGACCAAGAGTAATTTTACATGTGGACATGAACAGCTTTTATGCATCTGTTGAAATGGCTTTTGAACCCGAACTTAGAGGAAAGCCTGTTGCAATTGCAGGAAACGTTGAAGAACGAAAAGGAATTGTAGTTACTTGCAGTTATGAAGCGAGGGCAAAGGGAGTGAAAACGACCATGCCGCTTTGGCAGGCGAAACGGCATTGTCCTGAACTGATTGTCCGTAAACCAAACTTTGACCGTTACCGAAAAGCCTCTAAAGCCATGTTCGGCCTTTTACGAGAGTTTACACATTTGGTTGAGCCCGTTTCAATTGATGAAGGATATATGGATTTAACGGAGTTTTTAAAGGAGGGCAACCCTCTTCAAATCGCTAGGACCATTCAGGACAGGCTGATGGAAGAGCTTTTGCTGCCGGCAAGCATTGGTGTAGCACCTAATAAATTTCTCGCCAAAATGGCATCCAACATGAAAAAACCCCTCGGCATCACTGTACTCAGAAAGCGGGAGCTGGGTAAGACCCTTTGGCCTCTCCCTGTAAGCGAAATGCATGGGGTTGGAGAAAAAACGGCCGAGAAATTAAAAACAATTGGTATTCAAACGATAAAAGACCTTGCAGGTGCTGATGTGATCGGATTAAAGCAGCTTCTCGGAATCAACGGCGAGCGCCTGAAAAAAAGAGCAAATGGAATAGATGATAGAGAGGTAAACCCTGACTCCATCTATGATTTTAAAAGCATTGGAAACTCAACTACTTTATCAAAAGATACGACAGAGGCCAGACTTCTGTATGAAACTCTGAACCGTCTGTCACATTCAGTAAGCAGCAGAATGAAACGAAAGGATGTTCTCGGCACGAAAATCTTTACGACGATTCGTTATTCTGACCGAAGCACATATACTCGAAGTAAGAAACTGAATAACCCTATTGTTGAGACAGAGGATATTCTTACACATGCTAAAGCGCTGTTTGATAAGCATTGGACGGGTGAACCAATCCGGCTGCTTGGCGTAACATGCCAGGATCTCGTTCCGAAAGAGGATGCTTATAAGCAGCTGGATCTTTTTTCTTTTCAGGAGGATGCAAAAAAAGAACCTCTTTACAAAACGATTGAAGATATCAATAGGAAATATGGCGGCAGCATGGTGAAACGCGGGATGAAAGTGGACAAATCAGAAGATGATAAATCAAGCGGCACGAGTTTTAATAAAGATTTTTTAAGGGAATAATTAAGGCGCTTTACTTGATAAAAGCAAGGCTCCTGTGTTATTTTTACATGAAGAATCCATGTGACTGTATACATGAGCTCTGTATATAAAAATTGATTGAGAAGGGAAGTAACATAATGTCAAAACAGCAAATTGGCGTCATCGGTTTGGCCGTCATGGGCAAAAACCTCGCTCTTAATATAGAAAGCCGCGGATATTCCGTATCGGTTTATAATCGTTCTTCTGATAAAACAGAGGAGATGCTGAAAGAAAACAGCGGTAAAAATCTGGTTGGTACATACAGCATTGAAGAATTTGTTCAATCACTTGAAACTCCCCGCAAAATTTTGCTGATGGTCAAAGCGGGCTTTGCAACAGATGCTACTATTGAACAATTGCTTCCTCATTTAGATAAAGGGGATATTTTAATTGACGGCGGAAACACGCTGTATACAGACACACAGCGCCGCAACAAGGAGCTTGCCGAAAGCGGCATACACTTCATCGGCACTGGCGTATCCGGCGGTGAAGAAGGGGCACTTAAAGGGCCATCAATTATGCCTGGCGGCCAAAAAGAAGCCTTCGATCTAGTAAAGCCTATTTTCGAAGCGATTTCTGCAAAAGTTGATGGTGATCCATGTACTACATACATCGGTCCTGATGGTGCAGGCCATTATGTGAAAATGGTTCATAACGGAATTGAATACGGCGACATGCAGCTGATTTCAGAAGCTTATTTTATTTTGAAAAATGTTCTTGGTCTATCTGCAGAAGAATTGCATGAAGTATTTGCGGACTGGAATCAAGGCGAGCTTGACAGCTATTTAATTGAAATCACTGCAGACATCTTTACTAAAACGGATGAAGAAACAGGAAAGCCGCTTGTTGACGTCATTTTAGATACTGCAGGCCAAAAAGGCACTGGAAAATGGACAAGCAAAAGCGCTCTTGATTTAGGTGTTCCTCTGCCGATTATTACAGAGTCTGTTTTTGCACGATTCATTTCTGCCATGAAAGATGAGCGCGTGAAAGCAAGCAAAATCTTATCAGGACCTGCTGTTTCTCCTTTTGAAGGCGATAAGGCAGAACTGATTGAAGTTGTGCGCAAAGCTCTTTATATGAGTAAAATCTGTTCTTATGCACAAGGCTTCGCTCAAATGAGAGCAGCTTCGGATGAATACAAGTGGGATCTTCAGTACGGCGATATCGCCATGATTTTTAGAGGCGGCTGCATCATTCGCGCTGCATTCCTGCAAAAAATCAAAGATGCATATGACCGTGATGCAAACCTTGCAAACCTGCTGCTTGATCCATACTTTAAAGAAATTGCTGAAGGCTACCAGGGAGCTCTTCGCAAAGTCTTAACGGTTGCGATTGAACAGGGAGTACCGGTGCCTAGCTTCTCAGCTGCGTTATCATACTATGACAGCTACCGGACAGAAACGCTTCCTGCCAACCTTATTCAGGCACAGCGTGACTACTTTGGAGCTCATACTTATCAGCGTACAGATAAAGAAGGTATTTTCCATACAGAATGGATGTCTAAGTAATGAAAGAAACACGGGGCGGAATGCTCCGTGTTTTTTTTGTTTCTCAACTGGTAAATCTGGGGTTATGAAAAGAACGTTGCAGAGGAACAAAATGAATTAACAATTGTTTTACAACAAAAACACTATAAAAATAAATAAATATTTATTGTATATCAATAATTAATGTGTTAAATTCAAATTGAAAATAAATCGTGAGGTGATTTTTATGAAACGGGGAACAACACTCTTTTTAAAGATAGCTGTCATTCTAATTGGAATCCCAGTTCTTGCTTTGTGCATATTTTTGGTGCCTGAGATAGCAAATTTTGCAGCAGAATTGTATCCAGATCTTGCTTATATGAAATATCTCGTTCTAATTGATTTGTATGCTACGGCGGTACCTTTTTACTTTGCTCTGTATCAAGCTTTTAAACTTTTAAGCTATATTGACAAGAATAAAGCTTTCTCGGAATTATCTGTAGGAGCTTTAAAGAATATAAAATACTGTGCATTCAGTATCAGTATCTTGTATGTGCTGGGTATGCCGCTGTTTTATCTCATGGCGGAAATAGACGACGCCCCGGGTATCATATTAATCGGAATGGTCATAATCTTTGCTTCATTTGTGATTGCAGTCTTTGCCGCTGTTCTGCAAAAGCTATTAAAAGAGGCTATTGATATAAAATCAGAAAATGATTTAACGGTCTGAGGTGAATAACATGGGGATTATAATCAATATTGATGTGATGCTGGCTAAAAGGAAAATGAGCGTAACAGAACTTTCGGAGAGGGTTGGTATAACAATGGCTAACCTTTCTATTTTGAAAAATGGAAAGGCAAAGGCAATTAGGCTTTCAACTTTAGAGGCGATTTGCAAGGCTTTAGAATGTCAGCCAGGAGATATTTTAGAATACCGAAGTAATGAAGACACCAACTAAGCAGAACTTACATTTTATTCAGAAAAAACCTTTGGAGGCAAAATTCATGAGAGCAATCAAACAACTCGTTCGTTTTGGATGGGAGCAGGCCCTGTCATGTTTGTTTCCTGTCGTTATTTTTGCCTCTTTGGCTCTTACACAAATCCTTCCGCTTCCCTTCCTGCCGCGGTATGACTGGCTGCTCCTTATCTGTCTTCTGATGCAGTGGTGGATGGTGCGTTCTGGGCTTGAAACACGTGATGAACTAAAGGTTATCACATTGTTCCACCTTATTGGACTTGCTCTTGAACTTTTTAAGGTACATATGGGCTCCTGGTCTTATCCAGAGGAAGGATATTTTAAAATTTTTGGAGTTCCTTTGTATAGCGGATTCATGTACGCAAGTGTAGCAAGTTATCTTTGCCAGGCGTGGAGGAGGCTTAAAGTTGAACTGGTTAAATGGCCGCCGTTTTTCGCAGTTGTATCTCTTACCGCTGCGATTTATTTGAATTTTTTTACACACCATTATTGGATTGACGTTCGCTGGTGGTTATCAGGACTTGTAATAATCGTCTTTTGGCAATCATGGGTCACATACGAGGTTGATGGAACACGTTACCGTATGCCACTCGCCCTTTCTTTTGTACTCATTGGATTTTTTATATGGATAGCCGAAAATATCGCAACGTTCTTTGGAGCTTGGGAATATCCAAACCAAACCGATGCATGGAGTTTCGTTCATCTGGGAAAGGTGAGTTCATGGCTTCTATTAGTGATTGTCAGCTTTCTTATAGTAGCAACGTTAAAGCAGGTTAAGGGGAAAAGTTCCACTAGGATAGACGCTGGTCAATTTTTATAATTGCAAATAACTTTAGCAAAGGTGCTGACTTTACAGGATTTTAGCATCTTACAATCTTCAACCGGGCGCTTTTCAGAAAAACGGAAAGCGTCATTTTTAATGGAGATTGAGTTAGATAACAAGTTTTATAATAAATTGTATTTAGCAAACGTGGCAGGATGGTTGTAGAAGCTTGCACCCGTCATTGCCATTGATCTTGAAAGAGATTTGTATAGCCTATATAGTTTTCTCTATGAAATTGGCGGCAACATCTATATCAAATTTTTCAATGACCCGGCGGCCAGAGCTTCTTTTTTATGCCAATAAATATTGTTATTTAGATTTCAGTCAAAATGGAGCCCGTTAGACTATGATCGTCCGGTATTTTAGTGATGCAAAAAAGTTGACGTATCCGGCCGGCGGAGTATATATTTCTTTAGGTAAACGAAATAATTAGCTGAAGGCGGGATACGCATGTCAACTATATCTGCAGAGAGACGTTTAGCAGTCCCCGGCTTAAAGCATGAAAACAAAATTGTAATGCTTTGGAGCATAACAGTCTGGCTCGTCGTGATGAACACGACCATGTTTAATGTTGCATTGCCGAGTGTGCTTCGTGATTTGTCTCTCTCATCAGGCACTGCCTCCTGGATTGTGTCCGGGTACTCAATTGCTTTTGCCATATCAACGCTGACATACAGCCGCCTGTCAGATTTTATTCCTATATCAAGGCTCCTGGCCATCGGGCTTGCCATGCTGGGAACTGCCTCTATCATCGGTTTCTTTTCACATAGCTTTTATTTGCTTTTATTCGCAAGAGTTCTGCAGGCAGCAGGGGCGGGAGCTGTTCCGGGCCTTGCGATGGTTCTTGCTGGCAAATACATCCCGATTTCAAGAAGGGGAAAGGCGATGTCGCTGATTTCCTCTGCAGCATCGCTTGGTTTCGGCCTTGGTCCGGTCATCGGAGGAGCCATTACCACCTACCTCGGATGGAATTACCTTTTTGTCATTACTGGATTTGTTGTCTTTCTTCTTCCGATGTTCAAAAAGCTATTGCCGGAAGAGGACGTGCAAAAAGTGCATTTCGATTCGGTCGGCGGGCTGCTTACAGGACTCGGCGTCACGGGACTGCTGCTCTTTTTATCCACTTTATCATTGCCGCTTCTGGCAGGAACACTGCTGATGCTGTTCATTCTCTGGAAGCATATCCACAAAATCAGCATCCCATTTGTTCAGCCTTCGCTGTTCAGTAATAGGCAGTATGTCAAGCTTGCTGCAGCTGCTTTTTCAGGCTTTATCCTTCATTTTTCAACTCTCTTTATGATGCCGATTATTCTAACTGAACTGTTTGGTAAAGATCCGGCAGCCATCGGACTTATTATTTTTCCTGGTGCCATCTTGTCTGCTGTTGCAGCCCAATTCATCGGCAGGCTGATTGACAGGTTTGGAAATGTACCGCTGATTTCTTTTGGCCATGGGATGCTGCTGATTTCATTGCTGATTTTGGCTTTGTCCGCTGGAAAATCCCCATACGCCATCCTGATTGCCTATATGTTTATGAGCACTGGTTTTTCAAGCTTAACTTCAAGTATAGCCAATGAGGCATCCCGCATTCTGCCGGAGGATGATATTGGATCGGGAATGGGCCTGACCCAGCTGATTCAATTCTTTGGAGGGGCTTTTGGCGTAGCTCTCTCAGGTATATTGATTGAATGGCAGCAAGGCATTCCAGCTTCCTTGATCTATGCAAACATCTTTTGGGGATTGACCGGCCTGATTGGACTCTCTTTCCTTATTTTCTGGTCGTACGTCAAAATCGAATCAAAGAAAAAATCACTTCACTACTGAGGTGATTTTTTTATGCATGATAACAGATGGCCGTCAGCAGCCATATACAAAGAAAAACACCTGAATTCTCAGGCGTTTTCGAAAAATTAATCGACCATATCGGTAATTGGCCACCAGTGGAAGCCGTCTTTTTCAAGAAGTTGGTCAGCTGCTTTTGGTCCCATTGTGCCGGATGCATAGTTAGGGAATTCCGCTTTATTCGATTCCCATGCTTTCGAAATCGTATCAACATAGCTCCATGAGAGTGAGACTTCATCCCAGTGAGTAAAGTTAGTAGCATCTCCGCGCAAGCCGTCGTAGATGAGCTTTTCATACGCTTCCGGAGTGTTGAACTGGTCAACACAGTTGCTGCAGTAGTCTAGCTTAATAGGCTTTACATAAGAGCCGCCGCCTGATTCTTTAGCATTCAGGTGAAGAGTGATGCCCTCATCAGGCTGAATGTGAATGACAAGCAGATTCGGATGATTGCTGTCTACATCGTTTGAATAGAGATTCATTGGCAGATCTTTAAACTGAACAACAATCTTCGTTGACTTAGCGGTCATTCGCTTGCCTGTACGGATGTAGAAAGGAACTCCGGCCCATCTGAAGTTGTCGATCATCAGCTTGCCGGCAACAAAGGTTTCAGTATTGGATTCAGGGTCAACATTGCTTTCTTCGCGGTAGCCCGGAACAGATACCTCTTCAGATTCGCCTTTTCCATACTGTCCCCGCACGAAATAATCAGGCACGTCTTGTTCAGTAAGAGGGCGCAGTGCGCGCATCACTTTTACTTTTTCAGAACGGATCTCGTCTGTTTCAAGTTTAATTGGGGGCTCCATTGCAAGGAGGGCTACCATCTGCATAAGATGGTTTTGAACCATATCCCGCAGAGCACCTGAGTTTTCATAATAGCGTCCCCGGTCTTCGACGCCTAGCACCTCGCTTGAAGTGACCTGAATGTTTGAGATGTAGCGGTTATTCCATACAGACTCAAACAGGGCGTTAGAGAAGCGGATGACTTCAATGTTCTGTACCATCTGCTTTCCGAGATAGTGGTCAATCCGGTAGATTTGATCTTCTGAAAAAGCTTCGCGGATTTCATCGTTAAGCTCCTGGGCAGAAGGCAAATCATGGCCGAACGGCTTTTCTATCACAAGTCGGCTCCAGCCCTCTGTTGCAGTTAATCCCTCTTTTTTAAGATTGCTTGCAATCGTTCCGAAGAATTCAGGTGCCATGGCCATGTAGAACATCCGGTTTCCCGGGATGTGATACTTTCTGTCCATTTCGGACAGGATGCCTTTTAACTCTAAGTATGAAGATGGATTTGTCACATCAAACGGATGATAATAAAAGTGTGATGTGAATCCTTCAAGCTCAGATGATTGCTTAAACGATGATTGAATCGATTCACTGACATTCGAGCGGAATTCCTCATTTGTCCACGGTCTTCTTCCTACCCCGACAACTGCGAAGTCAGCATCGATTTTCTTGCTGCGGTACAGGCGGTAGATGGAGGGGAAAAGCTTGCGTTTTGCAAGGTCTCCTGTTGCTCCGAATATTACGATAACTGCTTTTGGTTTTTGTTCCTTATCCATGTATTGAACCTCACTTTATATCAGCCGGATTTATTAAAAAAGTATGTAACCTGTTTAAGTACTTAATTTTAATGCTAAAAATGATGTAAATCAAACATTTAAGTTTATTTTCATACATAAGTAGTATGAACCAATTAATTAGAATCCACAAATCGGAAAAAAAAAGATAAAAGATGAAATGAAAATTAATAAATAGTTCAAATAAACCTGTCGAAGGAAAGATCCTTGTTTGATGTTAAACGAATTTCTGTATTAACCAGCTTTTCGCTTCTATTGAAGCAGAACCATACGTATAGCAGGGTTTGTGTTGTTTTTATTTTTAATGAAAGCCGATACAGACACGATATGTTTTAGAGTTTTCATAGAATCCCCTTTCTTCAAGTTAATGATATATTCTTCTAAACCATTTAAATCCCTTTTCATTCTTCATATTTTCCGGGAAGTCATGTATTCTAATAGATAAGAAAATCGGACGAGGTGAAGCAATTTTGGATCTGCTGTTTTTAGGAACGGGTGCGGGAATGCCCGCAAAAGCAAGAAATGTCAGCTCAATCGCACTGCGTCTTTTAGAGGAACGCAAAGCTGTCTGGCTGTTTGACTGCGGGGAGGCAACGCAGCATCAAATTTTATATACTGCAATAAAACCGAGGAAAATTGAAAAAATCTTTATAACACATATGCATGGCGATCATATATTCGGATTGCCGGGTTTTTTGGGGAGCCGTTCGTTTCAGGGCGGGGAAGAGCCTCTGACGATTTATGGTCCGGCCGGAATTAAAGATTATGTTCAGTCATCTCTTCTGCTTAGTTTTACACATTTAAAATATCCGCTTGAAATCGTTGAAATTGATGAAGGTCTTGTTTTTGAAGATGAGCAATTTACTGTTGTAGCGAAGAAACTGGAACACGGGGTTCCTTCATACGGGTATCGGATTACTGAAAAGGATGCTCCGGGAATGCTCCTTGTGGACAAGTTAAAAGAGGCAGGAGTAGGACCGGGGCCTGTTTATAAAAAATTAAAAGATGGCGAAACCGTTCAATTAGAAGACGGCAGAGTGCTATCTGGCGCTGACTTTCTTGGAGCCCCTAAAAAAGGAAGAGTAGTGGCATTATTAGGAGATACGAGAACATGTCCGCAAATTCTGGATCTTGCACGAAACGCAGACATGCTTGTCCATGAGGCGACGTTCGGTGAGGGAGATGACCTGCTTGCATACCAGTATTTTCATTCCTCGACAACCCAGGCTGCAGCGGCAGCTTTAGAAGCAAATGCAAAAAAACTGGTTCTTACTCATATTAGTGCCCGTTATCAGGATGACGATAAGGACACACTGTTAAGTGAAGCAGCATCAATTTTTCCTAACACATCGGTTGCGGAGGATTTTTCATGTTTTGAAGTCGAGAGAGCAAATGACTAAAATCATATATGCTGTTCGGCATTGTCAGGCGAAGGGTCAGGCATTTGATGATGAGCTTACAAATGAAGGGCTTATCCAGGCTTTAGGTCTTGCTGAGTTTTTTAAAGGGCTTGAAGTTGACATAATCATTTCAAGTCCTTTTCTCCGTGCCATTCAAACGGCAGCTCCGCTTGCCGAAAAGAAAAATCTTGAACTGCATCTTGATGAGCGCTTATCCGAAAGAGTGATGAGCGGAAAGAGCATGAAGGATTGGAAAGACAGGCTTAAGGATACATTTGACGATCTGTCTCTTGCCTATGAAGGCGGCGAGTCTAACCAATCGGGCTTAGAGCGGGTTTGTTCTCTTCTGGCCGAGATTACTGCTTCAAAAGAAAATCATATAGTACTCGTCAGTCATGGAAATTTAACAACCCTGCTGCTCAGATTTTTCGATAATTCGTTCGGATATGATCACTTGATGAGCATGACGAATCCCGATGTGTTTAAAATTATTCTCAAGCACGATGGGAATGCGGACATTCAAAGAATATGGAGTTGACAAAGGAGATAGAACCAGCTAAAATAACATTATCAAATCGTAATTATTACGTTTTATGATTTTAATAGGAGGAAATATGATATGAGAGTGAACGTAACCCTGCAATGCACTGAGACTGGTGATCGCAATTATATAACAAAAAAGAACAAACGAAACAATCCAGACCGCCTGGAATTGAAAAAATATTCACCCAGACTTAAAAAAGTAACCCTGCACCGCGAAACAAAATAATGATTTAGGGAGGAACGGCATCAGATTTTGATGAAGTTCCTTTTTTCTTGCCTGAAAATAGCGAAATAGTGCAGATTATTTCCCTCTAAGGATAAAAGGAATACAGCTTAAAGGCCTAGAATATAAAAAATAACAGGAGACACTTGAAGAATGGGGGGATTTGGTGAATAAATACAAAGTAACCTTAGGTTTATTCATTTGTTTTGGTCTGGCCTTTGTCATCTGGTCAATGACAGAAATATCACAATCCTTCGATGAGCCTCTTGAAGCGCTGCAGCATACGAAACATGATTTGGAAGTAGTTATTCCAGCCTATAAAATAAACGATGAAGCCCTCTTCTTTTTTATTGACCAAAAGAATCATCTTGGAACGGCTTTTTTAAAAGAAGGAATTTATGGATGGAAAGCTGGGTCCATCTCAACAAATCCGCTCGAAGACCGTCAAGCTGAAAGTGAACTTTTAAATTATCATTTCTACGGTAACTCTATGATCTATGGTCTTCTCTCAGATGAGAAAGGATCTCTGGAAGTGAAAATAAACGGGGCCGAAGCACGAACTCTCCAAGTAGGGGGCATGCTGGAGAAAGAAATCGCCCAAAAATACAATTTGCAAAACACGGTCCTCTGGTATTTCCAGCAAGATGAGCTGGTGCCTGGAGGAGGAGAGGTTGAGCTTCTTCAGGATAAAGTGAAACTGGTAGATGAAAAGGGTTTTTAGCAATAGTTGAGAGGGGCTGATGCAGCTCCTCTTTTTATTGAATTTACATTTTCTGTACTGATTGCGCACAATCGTATTCCAAGGTGATCATTTACCAGGAGCAGTTAATAAAAATAAAGTTCCTCACAATCGACTTGGTGCTTTCTCTGAAGTGAAAGAAAC
Organism: Bacillus sp. PAMC26568; assembly: GCF_014235785.1. Taxonomy (GTDB): domain Bacteria; phylum Bacillota; class Bacilli; order Bacillales; family Bacillaceae; genus Bacillus_P. The sequence goes on from NZ_CP060137.1 coordinate 1,493,091, forward strand.
AGGAAGAAAAGGTCTTTAGTCCTGCAACTGGGTTTTCAACAAGGAAGGATGGAACGGAAATTGAAAAGCATCAAGGTGATTGTATTTTTGTCTTGATGCCAGAGAAAAGAGTAAATGAATTATTTTCTGAAAAAAAGCAGCCGTCATAGCTGCTTTTCCAGTTATTAAACTTCAAAATATCTTTACCATCCTCGTGAATATTGCTTCGGAGCTTCAATTTCCGCCCCAAGCTCCAGTGCCGCTGTCCGGGGCCAATACGGATCGCGCAGAAGTGCGCGTGCAAGGAAAATCAAATCCGCACGTTCATTTCCGAGAATCTCATCTGCCTGGATTCCTGATGTGATGAGTCCGACCGCACCAGTGTTAATGCCTGCTCCTTCACGGATGCGCTCGGCGAATTTCACTTGATATCCAGGGAAAACTTTTATATCAGCAGGCACTAAAGCCCCTGAGCTGACATCAATTAAATCAACGCCCTGTTCCTTCATCCAGGTGCTGAATTCCACATAATCTTCTACGTCTAATCCTTCAGGATGATAGTCTGTTGCGGATACCCTGACAAACAATGGACCATCCCATACATCTTTTACTGCTTCTATCACTTCATGCAAGAAACGGTAGCGGTTTTCTTTGCTTCCGCCATATTCATCTGTCCGTTTATTTGACAAAGGGGACAGGAATTGATTGATTAAGTAACCATGCGCACCGTGAAGCTCAATGATATCGAATCCCGCTTTTTTAGCGCGGATCGCTCCGTCCTTAAATGCCTGAATGGTTTCAGAGATCTGTTCCTTCGTCATTGCAGCGGGTGTTTTCATTTTTTCATTGAAAGCAAGTGCTGAAGGCGAAATGATTTCACCCTCTAAAACAGCCTTCCGTCCCGCATGTGCAAGCTGGATGGCTGTTTTTGCCCCGTATTGCTTCATGCCGTCTACAAGCTTTGCAAGTCCATCTGCATGTTCATCGTTCCAAATCCCTAAATCCTGAGGGGAGATTCTTCCTTGTGGAGTGACAGATGTTGCTTCTATCATGATCAGTCCAGCACCGCCGACTGCCCGGCTGATATAGTGTGTCATGTGAAAATCTTCAACCATTCCGCCTTCGCGATGGGAAGAATACATACACATTGGAGACATCACTATGCGATTTTTCAGTGTGACATTTTTTACGGTATATGGTGTGAATAAATGGTTTTTCATCTAGCTTTGCCTCCCTGAAATGAATTTCATAAAAAGTATAACAGCTTTAAATGCATACTTCATTGAAGTTGCCTGACACCTCTTTTAAAAATTGCGAAAATTCTATAGAATAGAAACAGCATTTATTATAGGAGGTCTCATCATGAATTCAAAATGGCAATCAAAGCAGCAGCTGACGGAACTTTTAACTGGCCTAGTGAACCTTGCAAGCATTACAGGATCAAAAGATGAGATTGCACTTGCACAGCATCTTTATTATGTATTGAATGATTTTCCTTATTTTAAAGAAAATCCTGATTTTCTTCAGCTGCATCCGCTTGATGATGGACGGTATTTTCTGACTGCGCTTGTAAAAAGCAAGGAGCAGACAGACGAAACCGTTCTTTTATTGAGTCATTTTGATGTTGTTGATGTGAAAGATTATGGTCACCTGCAGCATTTAGCGTTCCATCCCCACGAATTAACGAAGGAGCTGCTGAATTCAGCTGATCTGCTGCCACCTCATGTAAAAGAAGATATTGAAACAGGCGACTGGCTGTTTGGCCGGGGCACAATGGATATGAAAGCGGGTCTGACCGTACAGCTTGGAATGCTTGAGCGAGCAATGGATGGTGAGTTTGATGGGAATCTTCTTTTGGTGACCGTTCCTGATGAGGAAGTGAATTCTGCCGGTATGCTTGGAGCGGTACCTGTTTTGAAAGATCTGAAAAACCAGTTTAACCTTTCATACCGGGCATGCGTAAACTCGGAACCAATGTTTTCTAGATATCCAAACGATGAGAATTATTATGTATACTCGGGTTCAATCGGCAAAGTGCTTGCGGGATTTTACTGCAGCGGAGTTGAAACCCATGTTGGGGAGCCTTTTTCAGGATTAAACGCAAACCTGATGGTATCAGAGCTTAACAGGCTGCTTGAACTGAACGAACGCTACAGCGAAATAGCGGATGACGAAGTCACACCTCCGCCGATGAATCTGATGCAAAAGGATTTAAAGGAAGAGTATTCGGTGCAAATTCCGCATGAAGCCGTTACGCTTTTTAATATTTTAACAATGAAACGCAGTATGCTTGAGCTGCATGATATGCTTTTGAAAACAGCAGAGGAAGCGGCAAACAATATTGAGCGATTCTATGACGAGAAAGCAAGACGCTACAGCCAGTCTGTCACATATACACCTGCGTCCTATCAAGTAACCGTTATGTCCTATGATGACCTGCTTGAGTACGCTGTGAAGAAAGTCGGAGAGGCTGAAGTAAACAGACATATTCATTATTTAAAAGCCAATCGCGGGGATCTGGATGACCGCCATTTCACAAATAAAATTGTCTCTGGCTTATCCGGCTTGTGCAAGGAGCTTGCGCCTTTGATTGTTGTTTTTTACAGTCCGCCGTTTTATCCATCTGTTTCTTCAAAAGGGGATGATTTTATACAAGGTGTTCTTGGAGAGGTTCAAAGCTATGCAAAAAATCAATTTCAAATTTCTCTTAAGAACCAGCAATATTTTGCCGGGTTGTCTGATTTAAGCTTTTTGCAGATTAAAGAAAGCGAGGAATCAATTCGTGAACTGACAGCAAACATGCCGATTTACGGAGATCATTATCAGCTTCCTTTGCAGGAAATCAAAGAATTGAACATTCCTGTTTTAAATGTCGGCCCTTTTGGCAAGGATCCGCACAAATGGACGGAGCGTCTGCATCTCCCATACTCTTTTGAGACATGTCCTGCCCTGCTTTCATTTACGCTGAAACGTATTTTTGAAAAGAAATAGGTGAGAAAAAATGGGGTTCGAACGTGTTGAAATGAAAAATTCCCGGCAATTAACATTGATCGGGAATTTTTATCCTGCTTCTGCCGATGCGATCGTCATCATGTGCCATGGCTTTACGTCAGATAAAACCTCTCGGGGAAGATTTGACCGTTTTGCTCTTCGGTTTCAAAAGTCAGGCTTCAATGTACTCGCTTTTGACTTCAGCGGATGCGGAGAAAGTGATGACGATTCGCTGACCATGGCAAAACAAGCAGATGATTTACAGTCTGTTCTGACGTTTGTGAAACAAAGAGGCTTCCAAAAAATCGCCTTGTACGGACACAGTCTCGGAACCCGTATCTGTTTAATGTGTCATTCTGAAGCCATTCAAACAATGGTGCTGACCGGTGCTTCGACGGGCGGAACAGTCTATCAGTGGGACGAGCATTTTTCAGCGGAACAAATGACAGAACTTGCTGAAAGCGGAAAAATAACAGAGCAGCTCTCCAAAGGACCTAGAAAGACAGTAATCATCGATCAGCAAATGCTTCTTGACTTTGAGCAGTGTGATCAGAAAAAACTGCTGTCTTCAATTAAGTGCCCTGTATTAATTATTCATGGCAATTACGATGAGGAAGAAAAAAGGTTATCTGAACTATCACGTGCTGGAATGACGTGGCTGCCGAAAGATTCTAAGCTTGTGATCGTAGATGGAGCAGCCCATAGCTTCATGGATCATTTGGACGTCGTGGAAGATCATGCAAATGACTGGCTTATTAAACATATGACCAGGGAACGATAAAAGGGAAACTGATCCAAAGTAGAGCATGGAAAGCTCCTTTTATGGTAAATTAGAAGAATTATGCTTTGGAGTGCTTTCCATCCTTCTTGCGGTTGGGTGAGAATGGAATCGAAGAGGCAGCCATTGCAAAGCGGACTTTTTGTCACAATTTCTAATGTGGCTCTTCTTCAGTTTTTCGGATATTACGGATAAGGGGGATTCTTTTATATGTTTGTTGTGAATGTTGAAGGTGCGATTTTCAAACATGACAGGTGGCTCATTATTGAAAGAAGTATGGAAGAGGAACATGCTGCAGGACAGCTTTCTCTTGTTGGCGGAAAAGTAGAATATGAAGGGGCTTCTTCATCTATTTTAGAACGAACAGTAAAACGCGAAATTGACGAAGAGGTCGGAATTTCTGTGAAAGAAGACATTTTCTATGTTCACAGCACTTCGTTCGTTTCAGATGAGGGAGTTCATGTAATTGATGTCGTTTTTTTGTGTGAATATGAGAGCGGGACACCTTATGCAAAGAGCGAGGACGAAGTCTCGTCTGTTGCCTGGATGACGTACGATGAGATTCTTCTGCATCCCAATGCGCCAATCTGGCTGAAGAACAGCATTCGGCTCTCTCACTCTATGAAATTAAAAAAAGCGGCTGGCAAATCCCTTGCATAGGGAGTTACTCAGCCTTTTTCTTTATACATGGGAGGCTTTATTCCTGCACCAGTCTTTTCAAGTATGCTCTTTTAATGCCTTTTCTGCGAATATCTCTCTAAGTTCATGCGATCGTTCCGTTGCTCTTTTTACACATGCAGCGATTGCTCCATCAACTTGATATGCCTGCAGTTTTTCTATACCTGCTTCTGTCGTGCCGCCAGGACTTGTGACTTCTTTCCGAAGGACCCCAGGCTCTTTTCCGGAAGTCATCAGCATTTCTGCTGCTCCAAGAAGAGTTTGGGCAATCAATGCTTTCGCTGTCTCTTTTTCAAGGCCTGTTTCTTCTGCTGCTTTTTCAAGTGCTTCTGCGATGTAATAAATGTAAGCAGGTCCGCTCCCGGAAAGGCCTGTAACCGCATCTAATTGATCTTCCTCAACATGTGTAACTGTTCCGATAGCCTGGAAAAGCTCTGTTGCCTGTTTTAGCTGGGCTGCCGTTACATTTGAATTGCAGGCAAGGCCTGTAGCGGATCTTTGAATGGTCGCTGATGTATTTGGCATGGCACGAATAATGGAAAGCTTTTTCCCGAACAGTTCCTGTATGGTTTCACTTGAGATGCCAGCCAAAATAGAAATGATGACTTGATTGCTGTTCACATAATCCCTAATGCTTTCAATTCCTGCACGGACATCCTTTGGCTTCATCGCAAGAATGATAATAGACGCCCCTCTGACGGTCTCCTGTTTGTCTTCTGTAACAGATACCCCGTAGGCTTGATGAAGACAGGTCAGCCGTTCCGTGCTCGCGCGATTTGTGACTTTTATATGTTCAGGGAAGCACACACCGCCATTAATTAATCCGATAATAATGGACTCTGCCATTGATCCTGCCCCTACAAATGCGATGTTCTTCATGTGAATTCCTCCTGATATTAAAAATAAAATTGAAGCTCTTGATTGTTCAAAGATGTTTTGAGTAAAAGAACCTGAATCCTTGGTAAATACGTGTAGATTACGAAAATAACAATTTATGAGAAAACAGCCAAATAAAAAAACCTTTTCATCCAATTTTGAAATAAAGGACGAAAAGGTTCCGCGGTACCACCTTCATTGGGAAATGCGAAATGCATGACCCCAACTTAAAATCCCGTAACGAGGGATTACGTCAAGTTTGCCTGACAGCTCACAGGGCAGGTTCAATCAGCAAGGGGACGGTGAAATCTCTCAGCCGGCGGATTTCACTCTCTGCTCATCATTGCTTGATTTACTATTCCTGTTCATCGCTCAATCTATATTCATTTCCTGCATTCGTGCATTAAATTGATTTGTTCATCATTATGCTAGGTTGGACAAGCATTTGTCAAGTGGCTTTTTTTGCTTTTCTAATCATGAATTATTTGAAAATAATGACACATTTGCAAGGAACGTGTAAAATAAGGCTTATAATCAATGAATGTGCATTCATAAACAGTGCAGTGAATATATTAGACTTATATAAAAATAACAAATGAGGAAGATGGTATGAAAACGAAATCAGATATGATCATTAAGTTAACATTGCCGACTCCATTTCCAGTAGGAGATGTGAACGTGTATCTTGTAAAAGGTGATAGGCTGACATTGATTGATGCTGGACCAAAAACAGCTGAAGCACTCGCTGCCCTTAAGTCTCAAATGGAGCAAGCGGGCTATCGGATTGAGGACATTGAACAGGTCATCCTTACACATCATCATCCAGATCATGTCGGACTGCTTGATTACCTGCCTCAGTCGATCGATGTGATCGGTCATCCTTTTAACGCGCCATGGATTATGCAGGATGAGTCATTCATGAAGGCTCAAAAAGAATTCTTTTTGAAGCTATTCGTTGAATTCGGAATTGATGAACGGATGCTTCCTTACTTGGCTCAGTTTGATTCTTCCATGAAGTATGCCTGTAAGCGGAACTTAACAGCCGGCATCAGTGAGGGAGACTCTGTTCCTGGCATGGACGGCTGGCATGTCATTGAAACACCGGGTCATGCCCAAACACATATCGCTCTGTATCGTGCAGAGGATGGCCTGATGTTTGGCGGCGATCATCTTCTGCAGCATATTTCAGCAAACCCTTTGCTTGAACCGCCGATGAACGGGGGAGAGCGGCCAAAACCGCAGGTTCAATTTAATGAATCGTTTGAATCATTGCTCAAAATACCGATTTCAAGAGTGTTTTCAGGTCATGGCGAAACGGTCGAGATGCCGCATGAACTCATCCGCTATCGTTTGAAAAAGCAGGAGGAACGGGCATTGGAGGTGCGGGCTTTTATAAAAGAAAAGCCGATGACGGCATTTGAAGCGTGTCAAATGCTCTTCCCGCATCTTTACAAAAGACAAATGATGCTCACGATATCTGAAACGGTCGGACAGCTGGATTATTTAGAGACTGCTGGAGAAATTAAAGGTCATATGGCGGGGGCGCAGAAAATTTATACCTGAGGTGTGTAATAAATGAATGAAAAATTGAAAAATCGGTTTGTAGCTATTACAGGAGCATCAGGCGGAATCGGTGAAAAAATGGCTGTCCTTGTTGCGAAGAGCGGGGGTCATCCAATCTTAATTGCCAGAAGATCGGATCGTCTTGCTGCAGTCGCTGAAAACATTACGAAACAATATGATGTGAATTGTATGTACCATCAGCTTGACGTCAGTGACTTACACGCGGTGCAGCAAACTTTTGAACGGATTCTTGCGGATGTTCCGCAAATTGATGTTCTCGTTAATAATGCCGGATTCGGTATTTTTAATACAGTCGCAGATGCGTCACTTGAAGAAATGAAATCGATGTTTGAGGTAAATGTGTTTGGTTTAATTGCCTGTACGAAAATGGTGTTGCCTTCCATGCAAAAGAAAAACGAAGGACATATCATTAATATCGCTTCACAGGCCGGAAAGCTTGCAACGCCAAAATCGAGTTTATACTCTGCTTCAAAACACGCTGTGCTCGGGTTTACAAACAGCCTGCGGATGGAGCTTTTAGAGACGAATGTTCATGTCACTTCTGTTAATCCTGGTCCCATAAAAACGAACTTTTTCGAAATTGCCGATACGAGCGGGAACTACGTAAAGAATGTAGAGCGCTTTATGCTTAATCCTGATAAGGTGTCAGAAAAAATTGTGAACGCTATGCTGACAAGCAGACGTGAAATTAATTTGCCCGGCTGGATGAATGCAGGCAGCAGCTTTTACCAGCTCATGCCTCGTTTGTTTGAAAAGGTTGCGGGGAAGGCTCTATCGAGAAAATAATCAAGTGAAAAACCGGCCTTTTGGCCGGTTTTTTACGGGATAAGAAAGTATAAGATTTTGCGCATTGTGGCGAGCGGAATCGCCCAACTCCTCGGCCAGAACAAAATCGGACTTTTCTGCCGGATTCTTATCTGTCATGCCTGCGCTAAACAGGCGCTTGCGCTTTTCTTACGTTATAGTTCCTGGTTTGTCACATAGCTATACACAACATCCTCAACCACTTCAAACCATTCCGATCCTTCACTCTTCTTTTTTTCGATTACTTTTGCAATAAGGCCGTGTGCTTCTTTTTTACTAAGTGAACCAGCAAGCTCATATTGCTGAAAGGATTGCTGAATCATTTTATAAATCCACTTTTCGTCCATGTTCCACCTCTTCTTAATCATGATTATAAGCGGGTTTTTCCCGGATGCCAAGCAGCTATTTTTTTGCTGATGGTGAAAACTACCATTGAAACCGAACGTATATTCGCTTACTATTAGTCATATAATAAACACGAACATATATTCTGTTATGAGGAGTAAGAACTATGATTGAGGATTACAGTCAATTTCCAAAACGAAAAATTCTGTGCGTTGACATGAAAAGCTTTTACGCAAGCTGTGCGGCGGTTCTGGAAGGGCTTGATCCGCTGACATGCCATTTAGCTGTTGTCGGCGATACAGAGCGGCAGGGGAGCATTGTGCTCGCAGCTTCACCGTGCCTGAAAAAGGAATTTGGCATTAAAACCGGATCTCGTTTATTTGAAATTCCGAACGATCCCCGCATTCGCATTGTCAATGCAAAAATGGCCTCCTTTGTCCGCATCTCAACAGAGCTTACACGCCTTTTTCACAGGTACGTTCCAAAGGATGCCATTCATACGTACAGTGTGGATGAGAGCTTTATTCAAATTGATGGGGTCGAGGGCATCTGGGGAGATGCCTGGACAATTGCAGCTAAAATCAGAGACGATATGGAACGTGAATTTTCACTCCCATGTGCAATCGGAATCGGCCCCAATATGCTGCTCTCCAAGATCTGCCTGGATTTGGACGCGAAGAAAAAAGGAATTGCCGAATGGACGTATGAGGATGTGAAGAAGAAACTTTGGAAAGTTGAGCCGCTTCGGGAAATGTGGGGCATCGGCAGCCAGGTTGAAAAAACGCTGAACCGGATGGGGATTTTCAACGTAGGCCAGCTTGCCAATCATCCGCTTGATGCGCTTGAGAAGAAATTCGGCATTATGGGAAATCAGCTTTATTATCATGCATGGGGCGTTGATTTGTCTGAAATTGGAGCGCCGATCCTGCAGGGACAAATCAGCTTCGGCAAAAGCCAGATTTTAATGCGGGATTATCCTGATCCGAACGAAGTAAAACACGTCATCCTTGAAATGTGCGAGGAAGTGGCAAGAAGGGCCCGGCAGCATCGGAAAGCCGGCAGAACGGTAAGTCTTGGAATCGGCTACAGCCACGATGAGCTCGGAGGCGGATTTCACCGCTCGCGAACAATGCGCCAGCCGACCAATATTACAATGGAGCTTTATGAAACATGCATCACATTATTTGACCAATTTTATGCGAATAAAACCGTCCGGAAAATCTCAATTGCCCTGTCCAATATTGAAGATGATGCCGAGATGCAGCTTGATTTGTTTCAGCCTAATCGTGAAAAAGAACAGATCCTCGGTTATGTGATGGACTCCATTCGCGGAAAATACGGCTCAAATGCCCTGCTGCGCGCCGTTTCCTATACAAAAGCCGGGACAGCAAGACATCGCGCGAAGCTTGTTGGCGGGCATAAAGCATAGAAAAGGGAGGAATCGTCATGATTCGGGATCGGGGCAATATCAAATGGACATCAATGATGCTGCCTGAGCATGTAAAAATTTTGAGAGAGCTTGAGATTGAACAGGGATATGCAGTAAAGCCTGTGATGGATGAGCAGCAGCTTGAGCATTTCAATGAATTGATCAGTCTTGCAATGGAAGAAAATCGGGAGCTTGCCTTTACTTATTATGAAAATCATGATTTTCATGTACGGGAAGGCCATGTGCACTATGTAGATCCAATCCGCGGGAGCATTCGGATCATTGACTCAGAAGAAACTCGTTTTGATTTGCCTTTAGACAAGATCACAGATATCCGCGGGAAATAAGACTGTCACTCTGAGGACAGTCTTATTAATTAATCAGAAATCTTCGGAGGTTAGACCAGTCTGCCCGTATTGTCCAGCTCCACCGCCTAACCCCTCGGCCAGAACGGCTCCGCCAGTAATAGCAAAACCGGCTTTTTCTGTCGGATCCTTATCTGTCTGTCGGGGCTAAGCAGGCGGTTCCGCTTTTCGTATTGTCCAGCTCCACCGCCTAACCCCTCGGCCAGAACGGCTCCGCCAGTAATAGCAAAACCGGCTTTTTCTGTCGGATCCTTATCTGTCTGTCGGGGCTAAGCAGGCGGTTCCGCTTTTCGTATTGTCCAGCTCCACCGCCTAACCCCTCGGCCAGAACGGCTCCGCCAGTAAAAGCAAAACCGGCTTTTTCTGTCGGATCCTTATCTGTCTGTCGGGGCTAAACAGGCGGCTCCGCATTTCCGTGCACAATCGATTGAAACGTCCCCTTATGCGATCCATCACAAAATGGCATCTTTTTTGATAACCCGCAGCGGCAAAGCGAAAAGCTCTGCTTAGTCTGAAAGACATTGCCGGCTGCATCAATCAATTCCACATCACCGGTTACACGGAGAGACCCATTATTATTCACTTTTATTTGAGCTTTAGACACATGTAAAACCTCCTTTTTTCTATACGTAAAAGTATTCAATCAGGGATTCTGATATGACAAAGCGGGTATTTTTCCAGCATTAACGGGAGAAAAGCCTTCGCTGATTGAAGTTTCACCTTATGCGAGTTTTGGAAACTTATGATAAAATGGCCGTAAGCAACTGAAAAGAGGAGAATTGTCAGATGGAAATTAAATGGACAGACCGTGCAATGGCTAAAATATCGGCGAAAGTACAAGAAAATCCCAATAAGCAGATCAAATTAAAATATGATACGGACGGCTGCGGCTGTGTCGTCAGCGGTGTTACGGCACTTTGGCTCACAGATGAAAAAGACAGCGATGATATCCAAATTGAAACAAACCAATATCCAGTCCTGGTTGAGAAATCGAAAACGGTTTTCCTGGATGAAAAAATGACAATTGATTTTAACGAAACAGCAAACACATACATGCTGACATGTCCTTCGCAAAACTTAAATCCCCGTATGAGCTTAACTGTAAAGTGAGGTGGGGGAGAAGATGAAGGATCGTTTAACGTCACTTAAAAATATTGCGCTGAATAAAACATGGGTTTCCTTTTTAAACAGCAACCACCCTTATACACTGCTTCATTGGTCGATCGGGGGAGTGTTTGAGGACAAGAAAGATGTCTGGCTTCTTCAAGACGAAATGACCTTTGAAGCAACAGAATTTGCGACGATTGATGAAGCCATTGCCTGGCTGGATGAGAATATGAAAGAAATTACAGATGTTTTAGGGTGAATAGGAAAACGCTTGGATCTTTAAACAGATTCAAACGTTTTTTTCGAAAGATAAGAATAAATTCTTGTGCATTGATGGCAAGCGGAAGCGCCTGACTCCTTGTTCAGAACGGATCTGACTGACTGCGCTGATCAAGGCGCTTGCGCTTTTTTATTGTATAGGAAATTATAAAAGTCATTATGTAGTGGATAATGACAGAAAGATATCTACGGCAAGCTCCGGCGCCTGGCTCACTGTGAAAAAGACAATTGCTCAGGAGAAGGCAAAAAGCGCCTTCTCCGGTTAAACGACACTTGATTCTCAGGTGCGTCAATTAACCCAGGTCAATTCCTATTTTCTTCGCGAGCTGAACAAGACGCCTGCGCTTTTGTTCTTATGAATGAAGTTTCAATTCAGCTTCTGTATGGTTCTTCAAATCCTCATAAAACTCGTCAATGATGCGTTCGTACTCTTCACGGTTTTCTGTATAGGACATAGCATGGGATCCTTTTTCAGCAAAATAGATCTTTTTGAAGCCGGGTTTTTTATCAAATAATTGCTGAGTCATCGCAGCAGGAATGTAATCATCATCCTTGCTGTGGATGAATAAAACAGGATGCTGAATCCGGTCAATCACTGAAATCGGTGATACATCCCGGAGGGAATAGCCATCACGAAGCTTCAAAAACCGTCTTGCAATCGGCATCACTAAATAGCCTGGCAGACGAAAATCTGCTTTTAAGCGATAGAGCAATTGCTCCTGCAAATCAGAAAAAGGACAATCAGCAATATAATAATCAGCTCCATCTTCAACTAGACCAGCATAAAGAAGCGTCGTAACGGCTCCCATAGATTCCCCGTGAATTCCTAAATGAAGTTCATCCCCAACGCGATCTTTGAGCCAGTTCACAACAGATTGCAGATCAAATTTTTCATAATGTCCAAAGCTTGTTGTTTTTCCGCCGGTTTCCCCATGTCTGCGATGATCATAAATGAGCACATTGATTCCCCTGTTTAAAAAGAGCTTCATATACTTCACGGAATTATAACGATTCATCGTGACTCCATGGCAAATGATCACATAGGAATAAGTTTTATGAGGGGCAATAAGAATGCCTTTAATGTCATAGCCGAATTGCGAAGGAATGGAAACTTCAATTTTGTTATAGGCATCATATTCCTTCTCATCGAAATGTCCGTCTTTCGTTTCACGATCAATAATTTCTTTATCTGTCTTCTTCTTCATATACATCATTTGGTTCGTAAAAAAGAAACCGACGATGAAGATATAGGAGAGGACAATGCCTGCTCCGATTAGCCACTTTTTCATCAACATTCTTCCTCTCTAAGTTCATGACATTATTTTAGCATGAAGCTAGGGCAGTGGAAAATATGTAAAGAGAACTCAGATGCAGCACAACTGTCTAAAAAAATACAGCAAGCCCCATGGCTTGCTGCACAATCACTGCTCAGAATTTTGCCGTTTTGTTGGATGAACGGCTTTTTCCATTTCTTCGAATGCTACCGTTTGTTTAACAGTATCAGCATTCGGTTTTCCCTTTTGGCTTTTGGATGCTTTTTCATGTGACATGGAACATCACTCCTTTCTATATTTCATAACGTTTGGAAAAAGAAAAGAATTTATACGAATAATTGCAACATCCTGCTTATCCATTGCGTATAAAGAGAAAGGAGAGTGAAAAACATGAAAGCATTTGGAATTGGGATTTTAACAGCATGTATCGCGGGTATCATCAGTTTAGTTTTGAAAGACCTGCAATTGTTTTTCATCATGATGTCTGCCATTGTCCTCATTTGTTTTGGCATCTCAGGGCTGCTGACAAATGCATTTGTAAATGGCGACAGAGTAAGAGCGAATTTCCATGCTGAGTCGAAGAAACAAAGAGACGCAAGAACAAGCTGGGCGATTCAAGTGTTTTTAATAGGTTTGCCAAGCTGTGCGGCTGCTGTAGCGTCAGCATTCATTCTCTTATTTAAAGGCTTTTCTCATTAAATAAAAGCCTTTAGGCATAACGAGTCATGAAAAAAACCAGCCAAAGTGAACTCAACCTTATTTAACAGCATTTGCCCGTTTGTTTAAATGGTATTGTTTGCTTTGAATTGCTCCTGCAAGATGAGGTTCGATTAATTCGACGGCTTTAAAAAGCTGATTCATGTCAATTCCAGTTTTAATATTTAAAGCATGAAGCATGCCGAGGACATCCTCTGTCGCCGCATTTCCAGTAGCACCTGGTGCGAATGGACAGCCTCCAAGCCCTCCTGCAGAGGTGTCAAATCTGTCAATTCCTGCCTGCAAGGCAGCAAAAATGTTGGCCAGAGCCATGCCGCGTGTATCATGAAAGTGAGCAGTCAGCAGCACGTCGGGAAATCGTGATTTTAATTGGGAAAACAGCTCAAAAACTTCAAGAGGATTTGCCATGCCAATCGTATCTGCTACACTGAGGTCATCGACCCCTGCATCTGCAAACTGCTGACAAATAGTCAGTACATCATCAGGATGAATTCTCCCTTCGTAAGGACAATAAAAAGAAGTAGAGATACAGGCGCGCACAAAGAATTGTTCCGCTTTCAGCTGACGAATCACCGGCAGCAGGGACGCCATGCTTTCCTTCGTTGTTCTGTTAATATTTTTCAGATTAAAGGACTCGCTTACGCCAACGAAGAAGGCAACACTGTCACACTTTGCCTCTTTTGCCAGCTCCACGCCTTTTTCATTTGGAGTCAGTACAATATTTCGATGCTCATCTGTGCAGTATCGAATGATTTCTTCCGCATCCTTCAATTGAGGAACCCATTTGGGAGAGACGAAAGAAGTCAGCTCCATTTCCTTAAAACCCGCATTTTTTAATGATTTAATGAATTCAATTTTAATTTCTGTCGGTATTTCATTTTTTTCATTTTGAAGCCCGTCGCGCGGACCAACTTCAATTAAGGTCACATGTTCAGGTAGATTCAATGAAAGCACCAGCCTTTCTAAAATGGGTGTAAGCAGATAGATGCCTGCAGCCGGTAAATTGGCGCAGCCTGAGTGGAATTTCTGTGGCGAAGCAAATGGGCGGTTCCTCATTTCTGTGGTGTCCAGCTCCACCTCCTACCCCCTTGGCCAGAACGGCTCCGCCAGTAAAGGCAAAAAGCGCCTTTTCTGTCGGAACCTTATCTGTCTGCCTGCGCTAAACAGTCGGTTCCGCTTTTCGGTGTAAGGGTTTACATATTTCTATATTAGTAGTTTACTAGCATTAGATGCAAATGAAATTTGAATCTTAAAAATGTTGAAGGAATTTATCTTTATTTAGCGAAACCAACTATGATCCAATGAAAAGGGGATGAATGAAAATGAGCAACAATGAAGTGGTTATCGTAAGTGCCGTTAGAACAGCAATTGGAAGCTTTGGAGGAGCGCTGAAAGGTGTATCTGCACCTGAACTTGGAGCAATCGTAATAAAAGCAGCTTTAGAAAAAGCAGGATTACAAGGAGAGCAAGTAGACGAAGTCATCATGGGGAATGTCCTGCAAGCAGGACTTGGACAAAATCCGGCACGTCAAGCAGCGATTAAAGCAGGATTGCCGGAAAACATTCCTTCTATGACAATCAATAAAGTGTGCGGCTCAGGGCTGAAAACCGTACATCTTGCTTTACAGGCCATTTTGTCTGGGGATGCTGATATCATTGTTGCCGGCGGTATGGAAAATATGAGTCAGGCACCGTACATATTAAAAAATGCGCGCGACGGGTTTAAAATGGGCGATCAAAAGCTGATTGATACGATGATATCAGACGGGTTAACATGCGCTTTTAACAATTATCATATGGGAGTAACCGCTGAAAATTTATGCGATAAATATGAAATTTCAAGAGCAGAGCAGGATGAATTCTCTGCCTGGAGCCAAAAGAAAGCAACAGACGCTATCCAGGCAGGAACGTTCAAAGATGAAATCACGCCTGTCGTCATTCCTCAGCGCAAAGGAGATGCTGTCACATTTGACACTGACGAGTTTCCAAGAGCTGGTTCAACGGCTGAAAAACTCGCTGGCTTGCGACCGGCTTTCAAAAAGGATGGATCAGTAACAGCAGGCAATGCATCTGGAATTAACGATGGAGCTGCAGCAGTCGTTGTCATGAGCCGTGCAAAAGCAGAAGAACTTGGTATTCAGCCGCTGGTAAAGATTACGGCAAATGGCAACGCAGGCGTTGACCCGAGCATTATGGGAATTGGGCCGGTTGCAGCGGTGCAAAAAGCGTTTCAAAAGAGCGGGTTAACGATGGAAGATATAGACCTTGTTGAAGCAAATGAAGCGTTCGCAGCACAGTCCATCGCAGTTGACCGCGAACTTCACTTTGATAAAGAAAAACTGAATGTTAACGGAGGCGCGATCGCTCTTGGCCATCCAATCGGAGCGAGCGGCACAAGAATCCTGGTTACACTTATTCACGAAATGAAGCGCAGAGATGCAAAACGCGGTTTAGCAACACTTTGCATCGGCGGAGGCCAAGGTGTAGCAACAATCGTCGAAAATCTATAAATCCAGGGGTGAAAAAAATGAAAACGGTGCATACATCTTTTACAGATGCAGTGAAAGACATAAAAGACGGATCAACATTAATGGTAGGCGGTTTCGGCCTATGCGGAATCCCTGAGAATCTGATCCTTGCATTAGTAGAAACAGGTGTAAAGGATTTAACGATCATCTCAAACAATTGCGGCGTAGATGATTGGGGGCTTGGCCTGCTTCTTAAAAACAAGCAGATTAAAAAGATGATCAGCTCATATGTCGGTGAAAATAAGGAATTTGAAAGACAAGTGCTTTCAGGGGAAATAGAAGTTGAACTTGTCCCGCAAGGAACGCTTGCTGAAAAAATCCGGGCAGGCGGTGCCGGTATTCCTGCATTCTACACGCCAGCTGGAGTAGGGACACCAATTGCAGAAGGCAAGGAAACACGTCAATTCGGCGGGAAAGATTACTTGCTTGAGGAAGCGCTCACTGCGGATTTCAGCCTGATTCGTGCATGGAAAGCCGATAAAATGGGGAATTTGCTATTCAATAAAACAGCCCAAAATTTTAATCCAATGATTGCTGCAGCTGGTAAAGTAACGATTGCTGAGATCGAAGAACTTGTTGAAGTTGGAGAGATTGCTCCAAGTGAGATTCATACTCCAGGCATCTATGTGCAATCTTTAATACTTGGAGAACAGCAAAAGCGCATTGAACGGTTAACTGTGCAAAAGACAGTTTGATGGGAGGAAAAACGATGATACAGGATAAAGCAGCTGTTCGTGAAAAAATAGCGAGAAGAGCGGAACAGGAAATTGAAAACGGTTTCTATGTTAATTTGGGCATCGGCATGCCGACGCTTGTGGCTAACTATATAAATGAATCTAAACAGGTAGTCCTTCAATCAGAAAATGGATTGCTAGGCATTGGGCCGTATCCAAAGGAATCAGATGTTGATCCTGACCTGATTAATGCTGGAAAAGAGACAGTAACTGCTATCCCTGGTTCAGCTTATTTTAACAGTGCCGAGTCTTTCGCAATGATCCGCGGCGGTCATGTCAATGTGGCGATTTTAGGCGGAATGGAAGTTTCAGAAGCTGGAGATCTTGCAAACTGGATGATACCCGGAAAAATGATTAAAGGCATGGGCGGGGCAATGGATCTTGTGCATGGCGCCAAGAAAATCATTGTCATCATGGATCATGTGAACAGAAATGGAGAGCCAAAAATTTTGAATTCCTGCACTTTGCCGCTGACTGGCGAAAAGGTCGTCCACCGCATTATTACCGATCAGGCTGTTATTGATGTAACAGAGCTTGGCCTGAAGCTTGTTGAAGTGGCAAAAGGATATACAATCGAAGATATTAAAAAATCAACAGAGCCAGAGCTGATAATTGGAGACGATGTAAAACTTGATGCTTATTAATCGGGTAAAATCGCTTTCTAAAAACCGTCTTTCTTGTATATAATGAGAGGATACGGGAGTGATCATCATGGCTAAAAAACAAAAGAAACAGCAAAAGACGCAGCCCAAAAAAGCAGACGATAAACTAAACTTAAAAGATCATATAGAGTCTGACTTGTTCCAGCAGCTTTCCAACATGAAAAAAGGCTTGATGGAAGAACAAGAACAGAAGATTGAAGAAGAGCGTCTTCAGAAAATAAAAGAGAAAAAAGAAAAAGAGAAGAACAAAAGTTTCGAAGAGCTGCTGAATGACAGCAATCTGAAGTGGAATGATTATAAATAAACAAAAAAAGAAACTGACTCTAAAGGCTGAGAAACAACGCCTTTGTTGAGTCAGTTTTTTTTGACTCAAGCCCTGAAAAATGATAAATATTTTGCGTTGGATCGAATGCACTGGCATTCAATGAATACGACTTCGATACCTAAATGAATCAAGTATTATGAAAGTCACTGAAAAACAACGCTTCTATGTATTATCAACATATTAAAAGCTTTATAGATTAGGATACAACAGATAATTGAATAAGAGATTTTCAGATAGTTGAATAGGTAAATGATAAGTGCAAAATGACACATTTTTTGTCAGTTGCCGTCGGAAAAAAATAAAAAAGTATAAAGATTCTTTAACTTGATAATGACATATAGTCCATATCCCCCCGAAATATTATAAAAATTGTCGAAAAATGTGTTTTTATCAGAGGTTGTTCCCCCAGACGAAAACTCACTGTATGAATAAAATATGGTGAAAGGAGAGATTGAGATGGATAAGAATGCAACAAATCTTTTTGTTCAACTACTTTTGGAAAAATACGGTATTGATTCAAAGCTTAAAGCCATTCCAGAGGAAAAGAAAGAGCCTCTTAGAAAAATGGTTAATCAGTTAAATGGGCAAGTAGAGGAATTTCTTCAAAATGTAATGACACAGAAAGGGGGGAAATAGAATGGCTAGAGGCAGAGTTATTTTCTCAGATTTTAATGGAAACAATAGCAACAATGAAACTCAAGATGAAAACTTTCAATCTGCTGGAACTAATGTATCTCAAAGTGCTCGAAACAGTACTCGCATTTCTCAAAGATCTTCAGAAAGAATTAAGATTGTAGATTCTACAGATGTTAACCTATTAACTATTGATGTGCAGGCGGCTGCGGCACTTCAAGCAGCTATACAGGCAGCAATTACTCTAATTGTTAGAATTTCATTTGCAGACGATATTGAGGGTGCAGATAGATTTACAGAAGAATTGTTCCAGTTTGCCCGCATTGAACAAATTAATGAACAAGAGATTATTATTAATAATTCTCATAATATTAATGTTGGTGCTTTAGATCTGGATGTTGTTATTACAATTCAAGTTTTACTTCAAGTTTTAGCAGCATTAGCTATTAGCTTGGATATTCTTTAAAACTGACTTAAAAAGAGGGTGATGTACCAAAAGTCTAGCTTTTGGGCACCCTTTTTTGTGCATTGAAGTTACCACAACAAACACCGTAGAGAGCGCCTCTCAACTAACCAAAAAATCGCACGCTTCAAAAAGCGAATCGACAGCTTTCGAAGACTGATCGGGCTGCGACTTTTATGCGATGAAGGAAGACATATGAAAAATGGGCAGCTGGGTACAATGCGCAAATTGGAACTGAAAATCAATAATCAATTTATCACAGGCTTCAGTGTTCACCTGCGTTCAGGTGATACAGGATGTCTCATTCCACATTTTAACCTATTAAAACGTATAACCGACCAAAACCAAATTCGCTCATTGCCGATTGGGGATATGGCAGTACATATCAAAAAGGCTATATAATAGAGGGAAATCTCTCTTATACAACCGAAAAACACCAATAAATAACCAAAATATATTCTAAACTAAAAAACTGACTCAAAAGACCGTTGTTCAACGGCCTTTTGAGTCAGCCTCTTTTAATGTCTTTCCTTTGCTATTTTTGAACAACACTTTTTATTATCCTCAAGCGGCAGCAAAAGAAGGGATTCATCCCGAAAAAATAGGAAGAATCCACAAGCTTTATACTGCCTGATTTTATTGTTGGCCAGAATGAACAATTGTTTTCATTACAGCTGATGCTTTCGAAGAGGCTTTTCTCTGACGACTGTGGAATAAATTACGAGCGGTGCTGCCCATACTTTTCAAACTTCGTCAAAGCCTGCAGAGCAATATATTCCTCACCAGTTAAAGGACGTGCGCTTGCTGCATAGCAATTTGCTTGAACCTGTTCAATTTTGCTGGCCCCAGGAATGATAGATCCAACCACATCCTGCTTCAGGCAATACTGCAGGGCCGTTTCTGTCATTGATAAATCTGATTCTGCATGAATAGAAGGAAGCAGATTACGGAGTTCATCCTCGCTGTATGATAGATAGCCTTCTTCAGAAAGCTTGGATTCCCATTTATCTGTCAGCAGACCTTTTGCTAAAGGACCTCTTCCAATAACGCTGACATTGTGTTCCTTGAGAAGAGAAAACCATTCCTCAGGCCTTCTGTCAAGCAGGCTGTATTGCATCATGACGGAAACAATCGATGATTTTTCCAAGTACTGCTTAATGACATTTGGGCGAATCGAGGAGATTCCGTAATACCGGATAACGCCTTCTTTTTTTAGGTCTTCAAACGCCTCAATTGTTTCATCAATGTTATCTTCAATTGTGCCGCCATGGAGCTGATACAGATCGATATAATCTGTCTGCAATCGTTTAAGGCTATTTTTCACAGCTTTTTTTATATAAGCTTTAGATGGATCCCACGTCCAGCTGTCTTTGCTCTCATTCCAGCGGTTGCCAGCCTTCGTTGCAAGGATGATATCGTGTCTTCGATTTTTAAGTGCATCACCGACAAATTCTTCGTTCAGTCCGAAATCATACAAATCCGCTGTATCAAAATAATTAATTCCTTCATAAACCGCTGCATCAATGATGGATTCTGCCTGCTCTTTATCTGTGCCAAGAGACATGCAGCCAAGTCCAATTTCGCTGACCAGTAAGTCTGACGTTCCCAACTGTCTTTTTTTCATCGTATCACTCCTGCAGTTTGTCTTTCTTCGACATTAGTACAAGAGCGGATAAAAAGCAATTGAGACGCTTATTTATCTTTTGTCCACTGCTCGACCGTTTCATATTTCCGGCTGTACTCCTTCAGTTTTTCGCGAACCTCCCATGCCTTGCCAACCAGAACAACGCCTTTGTCAAGAAGGTAGATCTTCATATCCGCTCGCCTCGTTTCTTTTGTTATTTGATAAGAAGGTATAAAGTTTTTCTCATCTATGTCTAGCTCCACTCTTCGGCCAGAACAAATCCGCAGGAAAAATCTAATCCGGACTTTTCTGACAGATTTTCAACTGTCATACCTGAGCTAAACGGGCCAATATGCTTTTCTTAATATGATAGAATGTATGTGAAAAGCAGAATTTGTAGAACGTGGAGGAATGAGTATGAATCATTTAATAGAAACAACTAAATCATCAGAAAAATTATTTTCCGGACGCATTATTGATTTGTACTTAGAAGAAGTCGTGCTTCCGAATGGCAAAACAAGCACACGGGAAATTATTAAGCATCCAGGTGCGGTTGCTGTTATCGCAATCACTAAAGAGAACAAAATTGTCATGGTGCAGCAATACCGGAAAGCGATGGAACGCGTGCTTGTCGAAATTCCCGCAGGAAAGCTTGAAAAAGGAGAACTTCCAGAGGTTACGGCAAAACGGGAATTAGAAGAAGAGACAGGCTACACAACGGATTCCCTTCAGCACTTAATCTCTTTTTACACATCGCCTGGATTTGCAGATGAGCTGGTTCATTTATATTTTACGGAAGAATTGGAGATTTTAACCGAGAAAGCAGAACTTGATGAGGATGAATTTGTAGATGTTCTGGAGGTGACACTTGAGGAAGCGCAGCAAATGATTCACGAACAGCGTATTTTTGACGCTAAAACAGCATACGCCGTTCAGTATCTGCAGCTGAAACTGGCTCTTCAAAAATAAGATGAATACATATTTTGCAGATTTGCATATTCATATTGGCCGGACACGTTCTGGCAAGCCTGTTAAAATTACCGCTTCAAACCAGCTCACGCTTGAAACGATTTTCATAGAAGCAAGCGAGCATAAAGGAATGGATATAATCGGAATCATTGATTGCCACGTTCCGGAGATCTTGGATACATTGGAACAGGGTCTGCAAGAGGGAATATGGACAGAGATTGCTGGGGGCGGCATACAATTTAAACAAACAACAATGATTCTCGGCTCTGAAATCGAAGTTTATGACAGCTCATGCAAGGGCCCTTTGCATGTACTGGTTTTTATGCCTGCTATGCATGAGATGAAACAGTTTTCAGAATGGCTGGCAGAGCGGGTTAAAAACATAACATTAAGTACGCAAAGAGTGTATGAAAGCGGCAGGAATCTGCAGAAAAAAGTGAAGGAACTTGGAGGCTTATTTATCCCTGCTCATATTTTCACACCACATAAAAGCCTTTATGGGAGCGGGGTGACGTCGTCGCTTGAAGAAGTGTTTGATCCTGAACTGATTGATGCGGTTGAACTTGGCTTAAGCTCTGATACGGAGATGGCCTCACAAGTTTCTGAGCTGAATAAGTATCCTTTTTTAACAAATTCTGATGCACACTCTCATGTTAAAATTGGAAGAGAGTATCAGAAACTTCAATTAAATGAGCCTTCTTTCGAGGAGCTGAAAAAGGCTCTGAAAAAGAAGGATAATCGATGCATTCTTTCCAATAATGGATTAAATCCGCTGCTTGGGAAGTATTACGGAACAACCTGCGAGAAATGCGGTGCGCCGAAAGAGAAAGCTGACAGTGCATGTGGAAAATGCAGGAGCATAAGATCCACAAAAGGAGTGAGCACCCGCCTGAAAGAACTGGCGGATGATAATGTGTTGAAGCCAGCTCGCCCTCCTTATATACATCAAGTCCCGCTGCAATTCATCCCTGGTATCGGTCCAAAGACGCTGGAGAAACTAAAAAGGGCGTTTGGAACCGAAATGGTCATTTTAAATCAAATCTTAAGAGATGAACTCACACAGGTTATACCGGCAAAAACAGCAGATTATATTCTCGCTGCGAGAGAAGGAAAGCTTAGTGTCGTACCTGGCGGAGGCGGAGTGTACGGGAAAATCTCTTCAAAACAAGGCACTTCACAGTGAAGTGCCCATTTATCCAGCAATATATTGCGCTGAAAGGTTAATATGAATGGAAAAAATCTATTGGATACCACTTGCAGTTTCACAGAGCCTGTTTTTCTTGCTGCTTCCAATATGGCTTAGCTTAACTGAGTATTTGCACCCGATTGTGACGATTGTTGTGTGGTTTTGTCTAACGGCAATCATCGTATTCAGTGTCTTTCTATCATTTAAAAAAGTAATGATCGTGCCGTATGAACTAGTCTATGGTTGTTTGATACTATATACAGTCAGTCTGCTGATCTTGCTGTTTATTCGGCCAGAAGCACAAAATAACAGCTATAATCTGGTGCCATTTGAAACAATCGGCTATTATTTTTCAGGGCAAGTTTCTCTGATCATTGCCTTTTATAATCTAGCAGCCAACATCGGCTTGTTTGTTCCTTATGGTTTTTTAATGAAAATAAAAGCAAAGCCGAAACAATCGGCATTTTTAGTGGCGTTTTTCGTCATTTCTATTATTGAAACAGCCCAATATCTCACTAGCCGGGGAAGTCTTGATGTTGATGATCTTATTCTGAATTTGCTCGGTGTATTTACGGGATATGCTGTTTATCCAATCTTCGAAAAAACAGTTTCTATCAAGAAAAGCGGAACCGCCCGTTTAGCGCAGGCAGACAGAAAAGAATCCGGCGGAAAAGTCCGGGTTTGACTTTTCCTGCGGATTTGTTCTGGCCGAGGAGTTGGCCGATTCCGTTCGCCATCAATGCGCAAAATTTTATTCTTTCTTATCTATTAAAAAAAGATTAAAAGATTTTTGAAAAGACACACGTATCACGTAATGTCTTGCCGTCCGCTGACACATCATCCTGTCTCAGAACACCTTCAAGAATAAATCCCAATTTTTCTGGGATGCGGCGGCTTTTGATATTTTCAGGATCGCACCTGATTTCCACGCGTTTGACCCCGAATTCTTCTGCTGCAAACTTCGCTAATGCTTCAACGGCTTCAGTCATGTAGCCATTTCCAGCATGTTTTGTGGAAATCCAATACCCAATCTCCAATTTTGGCACATTCCAATTTATGCGATGAAACCCTGTGCTTCCAATAAAATGTCCATGCTTACGGTCAAAAATCAGCAGTCTCAGATCTTCCCGCAAGATAAACTTGGCACAAGCTTCTCTAAGGTTTGCCTCTGTATCTTCAAGCGTTTGCGGTTTTTGTGCGAAAGGCATCCAAGGCTTAAGCTCATTCATAGATTCATTGATGGCTTCGTTCACTGCTTTTCCATCATCTGGACGCGGCGCTCGAATATAGAGCCTATCAGTAGTAAGTTCTGTGGGGAAATCAAATAATAGTGGATTTTTCATAACAAAACCGCCTTTCTGATTTTAATGTATTATATAATATTGGGAAAAAAATGCAATGATAGAATGACATAGTTTCTTCCTTTTTTCATACAATCTAGTAAGAGAACACTAGGAGGAAAAAATATGCGCAAACAACCATTAAAAGCAATGATTATTCAGCATATAAAAGAACGCTCTTCACTCTATCTCTTTGTATTTGTTTTGTTTTTGATGGGGGTCATTTTCGGTGCGGTCATAGTCAACAGCATGAATTTTACGCAAAAAGAGGATTTGTATTTTTATTTAAGCCGATTTTTCGGACAAATTTCTGAGGGGAAAGTGGCAAGCTCCGTTGAAATGCTTCAGCAGAGTTTCTTTCATAACCTGAAGTATCTTGGTCTGATGTGGGTGCTCGGCATCTCTATTATCGGTTTGCCGGTTATCTTGATTATGTTATTCTTAAAAGGCATGGTAGTCGGCTTCACGGTTGGTTTTCTCGTGAATCAAATGGGATGGCAAGGCTTTATGCTTTCATTTGTATCGGTTTTGCCTCAAAATATAATATTAATACCGGCTTTTATTATTATGGGTACGGTTGCCATTTCCTTTTCATTAAAAATTGTAAAGCAGCTGCTGATGAAAAAAACAAATGTAACCGAATCGCCATTCGCCCTTTTCACAAGATACGCAGCTGTTTTCCTGTTTATATCTGTGCTGACCGTAATTGCTTCTGGTCTTGAAGCGTATGCGTCACCCATTTTAATGAAGAACGTCATAGAACTGGTTTCTAAATAGAATGATTTTAACATGATAATCATTTCATTTATTAGATTGTAATTATTTTAGTTGGACACATCCCTTTCTTTTGATATAATGAATGAGGAAGTGGCGAGGGAGGAATGTGTGTTATGGAAGGCAGAATTGATCGAATTAAAAAGCAGTTGCATTCATCCAGCTACAAGCTGACTCCTCAGCGCGAAGCAACCGTCAGGGTTTTGCTTGAACGCGAAGAAGATCACTTGAGTGCTGAAGATGTTTACCTCCTCGTTAAGGAAAAGGCGCCAGAGATTGGTTTAGCAACTGTTTATCGGACGTTAGAGCTACTTACTGAATTAAAAATTGTCGATAAAATAAATTTTGGAGATGGCGTTTCACGCTATGATTTACGAAAAGAAGGCGCAGCTCATTTTCATCATCACCTCGTTTGCATTGAATGCGGTTCTGTCGCTGAGATAGAAGAGGATCTTTTAGAAGATGTTGAACAGATTGTAGAACGCGACTTCAGCTTTAAAATTAAAGATCACAGACTGACATTTCATGGCATTTGCTATCGCTGTCAGGAAAAAGAACAGAAAGAAGACGAACAATAAACCTTTCCTATCGAGCAGGAGAGGTTTTTTGTGCATTTTCTAGTATAAAGTTTGTCCTTTTTGGCATATGTTTTAGGTAAGAATGAAAGACTGGGCTGAGGAGGACTGCTGCAATGAATTGGGCAAGAACTTTATTTGATATGATAAAAGTGTTTATCCTGTTTACTGGATTTACGATTCTTTTCTATTATGCTATCATTTGGGTTAACTTAGAGTATGAAGAAATGCATCGTTATGACCAGCCTGAAGGTGCGGCTTTAAAAGTGACAAAGATGGTGACCGATGAAGAGGAGCACTGGCTGAATCGATTGTTTTTCTTCTATTTAAACGGGGAGTAGAGGAGATTGAAGGATCAAATTCAGGATTTCATGCATTATCTGGTTGTGGAACGGGGTCTTTCCCATAACACAATCGTCTCGTATGAACGAGATTTAAGAAGTTACCATCAATTTCTTGCTGAACAGCAGCAAATGACAGCGTTCCAAGATGTGACGAGACTGACAATCATCCAATTTCTTAAATCACTAAAGGATGCCGGCAAATCAAGCAAAACAATTGCGCGCCACACTGCATCCATCCGTAATTTTCACCAATTTCTTCTTAGAGAAAAAGCAGTCGATCATGATCCGACTGTGCACATTGAATCCCCTCAGGTTGAACGGACGCTTCCGAAAGTATTATCTCTCACTGAAGTCGAAAAGCTGCTTGATACACCAAAACTGATCTCTGCATATGGCTACCGGGACAAAGCGATGCTTGAGCTCCTTTATGCAACGGGAATCCGGGTAAGTGAAATGATTAATCTAGATATGAATGATGTCCATCTGACCATGGGATTCATCCGCTGCTTCGGAAAAGGGAACAAGGAACGTATTGTTCCAATTGGCCGGACGGCATCCGAAGCCTTAGAAGCTTACATTGATAAAGGCAGGATAAAATTAGCTTCAAAGAAAAACCAGACAGATGCCTTTTTTTTAAATCATCATGGAAATCGTATGACAAGACAGGGGTACTGGAAAAATCTTAAGAAAATTGCATTTGAGGCAGGGATCAACAAAGAATTAACCCCTCATACACTCCGTCATTCATTTGCAACCCATCTCCTTGAAAATGGGGCTGACTTGAGAGCTGTACAGGAAATGCTCGGACATGCCGATATATCAACGACTCAAATTTATACACATGTCTCAAAAACTAGATTAAAAGATGTATATAAGCAATATCATCCCCGAGCTTAAAAGTCATTTGCGCTGCTGCGCGATGGCTTTTTTTGGTTGTAACGCACAAAAAAATTGATGGGTTATAGGTTCCTTGAGCGGTCGAACATAAGCTGTGAGCCTAAGATACACTCAGTATTTTAAGCTGCAGTTTTCGCGAAAAAACCAGGGAATTATGCAACACAAATTGAAATCTGGATGAAAGCTTTAAAAGGAGAAAACGGGAAGTTGAAGCAAAATACGGTATGAGAAGCGGAATTAGCCAAATCAAGCTGATGTTTTAATAAAAGCTGCTAAAGGAAAAGAGAAGTATAGAATATTATCATGTTATCTATTGTCAGAAGGCGTGAAAACGGTTTATAATTGAGATGTCAGACTTCTGACCAATAAATATCTGCTAATCATTCTGAAACAGTAGGGAATGTTATTCAAAGAGTAATCTGTATAGGATTAAAGGAGGATGTACATGTCTGATTATACATATAAAAGAGTATTTTTAATTGTCATGGATTCGGTTGGTATTGGTGAAGCGCCTGATGCAGCTGAATTTGGCGACACAGGTTCTAATACACTTGGGCATATTGCTGAACATATGAACGGTCTGCAAATGCCGAACATGGCGAAACTGGGCTTGAGCAATATTAAGGAAATTGAAGGTATACCCCTTCAGGAAAAGCCAAAAGCTTTCTATACAAAGATGATGGAAGCTTCAAATGGAAAAGATACGATGACAGGCCATTGGGAAATCATGGGACTGAAAATTGAAACACCTTTCAAAGTTTTCCCTGATGGCTTCCCTGATGAATTAATTAAAGCACTTGAAGAAAAAACAGGCAGAAAAATCATTGGCAATAAGCCGGCTTCGGGTACCGAAATTCTTGATGAGCTTGGCGAAGAGCATATGAAAACAGGAGCTCTTATTGTTTATACTTCTGCAGATTCGGTCTTGCAAATTGCAGCTCATGAAGAAATTGTTCCAATCGATGAACAGCTGAAAATTTGTGAAATGGCTCGTGAAATGACGCTTGATGAAAAATACATGGTAGGGAGAGTCATTGCACGTCCGTTTGTTGGAAATCCTGGAAACTTCCAAAGAACGCCGAACCGTCATGATTATGCTCTGAAACCGTTTGAGAGAACCGTTATGAATGAAATGAAAGACGGTGGATTTGATGTAATTGCTATCGGAAAAATCTCTGATATATATGATGGAGAAGGGATTACAAAAGCACTCCGTACAAAATCAAACATGGATGGCATGGACAAACTTGCTGAAACAGCAGATCAGGACTTTACTGGAATCAGTTTTGTAAATCTTGTTGATTTTGACGCTCTGTTTGGACATAGACGCGATCCTGAAGGCTATGGTTTAGCTCTTCAAGAATATGACGCCCGCCTTCCTGAAATATTGGGAAAATTAAAGAGCGATGATTTACTGATCATTACAGCTGACCACGGAAACGACCCTGTTCATCATGGCACAGACCATACACGTGAGTACGTGCCATTGCTTGCTTACAGTCCGAAATGGGAAAGCGGTTCTGAGCTGCCAATCCGAGAAACGTTTGCAGATATCGGCGCTACGATTGCTGACAATTTTAAAGTTGCAATGCCAAAGCACGGAAAAAGCTTTTTGCATGAACTAAAGAACTAAGGGGGATGGATACATGAACATTCAAGAAATTCAACAATCTGCACAATATATGAAAGAAAAAGTGAAAGAACTGCCTGAAATTGGCCTTATCTTAGGATCTGGACTTGGTGTCCTTGCAGATGAAATTGAACATGCAGTGAAAATTCCTTATGAGGAAATTCCAAATTTCCCTGTGTCCACTGTTGAAGGCCATGCAGGACAGCTTGTATTTGGAACTTTAAAGGGGGCAAACGTTGTTGCCATGCAAGGCCGTTTTCATTTTTATGAAGGCTATGAAATGAAAAAAGTGACATTTCCTGTTCGTGTGCTGAAGGAAATGGGAGTGAAAACGATCATCGTAACGAATGCAGCAGGAGGAGTAAACGAATCGTTTGAACCAGGCGATTTAATGATCATCACAGATCATATAAATAATATGGGAACAAGTCCCTTGATCGGACCAAATGACTCAAGCTTAGGTGCCCGTTTCCCTGACATGTCACAAGCATATAGCCGTGAACTGAGACAGCTTGCGAAGAATGCAGCTTCAGAGCTTGGCATTAACGTTCAGGAAGGTGTTTATGTAGGAAACACCGGGCCTGCTTATGAAACACCAGCAGAAGTGCGTCTGGCTCGTGTACTTGGGGGAGATGCAGTAGGGATGTCCACCGTCCCTGAGGTTATTGTCGCTAATCATGCAGGCATGAAAGTTCTTGGGATTTCATGCATTTCAAACATGGCAGCCGGCATTTTGGACCAGCCATTATCTCATGATGAAGTAATGGAAACGACAGAAATGGTTAAAGCAAATTTCTTGAATCTAGTTAAGAAAATTGTAGCAGACATAAACGAAACAAACTAACAAAGGGTGGGTAAATAATGAGAATCGTTGACTTGATTGAAAAAAAGCGTGACGGCAAAGAACTGACGAAAGAAGAAATCAGCTTTATCATTAAAGGCTATACAAATGGAGATATCCCGGATTATCAAATGAGTGCATTAACAATGGCGATCTATTTCAAAGGAATGACGAAACAGGAGCGCGCTCAATTGACAATGGAAATGGTCCATTCAGGCGATACGATTGATTTAAGCAAAATAGAAGGCATTAAAGTAGATAAACACAGCACTGGCGGTGTTGGCGATACAACAACGCTTGTTCTTGGACCGCTCGTTGCAGCTGTCGGTGTTCCAGTTGCGAAAATGTCTGGCCGCGGCCTTGGCCATACTGGCGGAACAATTGATAAGCTTGAAGCTGTACCAGGCTTCCACGTTGAAATCGAAAATGAAGAGTTCATTAAATTAGTGAACCAAAACAAAATTGCTGTTATCGGCCAAAGCGGAAACCTGACTCCAGCTGACAAAAAGCTTTATGCTTTGCGTGATGTAACCGCAACAGTTGACAGCATTCCATTGATTGCAAGCTCAATCATGAGCAAAAAAATTGCAGCAGGTGCTGATGCCATTGTTCTTGATGTGAAAACAGGCGCAGGCGCATTTATGAAAGATCTTGATGATGCTAGAGAGCTTGCACAGGCGATGGTTGAAATCGGAAATGCAGTCGGCAGAAAAACAATGGCAGTAATATCAGACATGAGCCAGCCTCTTGGCTATGCAATCGGTAATGCTTTAGAGATTAAAGAAGCGATTGATACATTAAAAGGCGAAGGACCTGAAGATCTTCATGAGCTTTGCTTAACGCTTGGAAGCTACATGGTATTCTTGGCTGAAAAAGCATCTTCACTTGAGGAAGCAAGAGCAATGCTTGAGGAAGTTATCCAAAACGGAAAAGCGCTTGAAACGCTGAAAATCTTCTTAGAAGCTCAAGGCGGAGACGGTTCTGTAGTTGATGACCCAAGTAAAATGCCGCAGGCAAGCTACAAAGTAGAACTTGAAGCAAAAGAAGACGGCTACGTTTCTGAAATTGTGGCAGATTCCGTTGGAGTTGCTGCAATGTGGCTTGGTGCAGGGCGGGCTACGAAAGAGTCTGAAATTGATCTTGCTGTTGGCCTGATGCTGAATAAAAAAATTGGCGATGCTGTTAAAAAAGGCGATTCACTAGTTACTATTTACAGCAACAAGGAAGACGTCGAACAAGTGAAAACAAAGTTATATGAGAGCATTAAAGTGTCCGGAAATTCAGTGGAAGCTCCACCGCTTGTTCACGACACAATTAAGGAATAAAACACGCAAAAAGCCGAGATGAAAATCTCGGCTTTTTCTATGCAAAATTTTATTGTTCATTAGTATATTTTTTCATCAATTGGAAAAAATGGGATGTATATGAATGGAGGGTTTGGAGATGAAACGTCTACTATCAACCGTAACGCTATGCACCATGATATTAACCATTGCAACACCGGTTTTTGCAAAAGAAGGTTCAGCTCAGCTTGCAGACAAAGCGAAATCTGCAGTCCTGATTGAGCGTGATACCGGAAATATTCTATATGATAAAAATAGTGATGAACAGCTTCCTCCAGCAAGTATGACAAAAATTATGACGATGCTGTTAATAATGGAAGAAATCGATAAGGGCCAGCTGAAAATGGATGAAAAAGTCCGTACGAGCGAATATGCTGCCTCAATGGGAGGCTCGCAAATTTTCCTGGAGCCAGGAGAAGAAATGACCGTTCATGAAATGCTGAAAGGAATTGCAATCGCCTCTGGCAATGATGCATCTGTTGCCATGGCCGAGAGAATTGCAGGTTCAGAAGAAGCTTTTGTAGATAAAATGAACGATCGGGCAAAAGAACTTGGTCTCAAACATACCTCTTTCCAAAACCCGACAGGTCTTCCTGAAAAGGATCATTACAGCACTGCACATGATATGGCTGTGATGGCTAAAGAACTTTTGAAGTTTGATGAGATTACGAAATATACAGGTCAATATGAGGATTACCTGCGTGAAGATACTGATAAAAAATTCTGGCTCGTAAACACTAATCGCTTAGTCAGATTTTATAAAGGTGTCGATGGTGTCAAAACAGGATTTACGAATGAAGCAAAGTATTGCTTAACAGCAACCGCTAAAAAAGGAAACATGCGTGTTATAGCAGTGATAATGGGTGCCCCGTCACCAAAGGACCGAAATGCACAAGTTACGAAAATGCTTGATTATGCTTTCAGCCAGTACGAGACACATCCACTTTTTAAAAGAAATGAAGTTGTAGCAAAAATGAAAATAAGCAAAGGAAACAGCAAGAATCTGAATCTAGTTACATCTGAGCCGATTTCTGTTTTAACGAAAAAAGGCGGCAGTGTAAAGGATGTCACTCAGGAAGTTGTCATGAAGCAAAACTTGAAAGCACCGCTGAAAAAAGGCGATGAGCTCGGTAAGCTTATCCTTAAAAAAGATGACAAAGTTGTCGTCGAGAGCCCCCTTGTAGCTGAAGGGGATATTGCCCAAGCAAGCTGGTGGACTTTGTATAAACGAGTATTGTCAGATTTTACCAAATCAGGATGAACACCAAATAAGTTCCTGACAGTATAGAAACTTCCCGAAGTCTAGCTGATGTTGCCGAATTCGCACTAGTTTTGTCACAGGGCAGGAAAAGCATATCAAAACCTCGAATCAGACATTATCCAGAATAGAAGGAGGAGTATGGATGAGTCTAGCAATTGAGCTTGATGTGAAGCAATCTGTCCTGTGTATACGGCTGATCGGAGAATTGGATCATCACACGGCGGAGGAATTGCGTCAGAAAGTGACAGAAACACTTGCATCAAAAGACATTCAGCATATCGTTTTAAACTTAGAGCAATTGTCATTTATGGACAGCTCAGGTTTAGGCGTGATTCTTGGAAGATATAAGCAGGTAAAGCAATTCGGCGGAGAAATGGTCGTTTGTGCAATTTCACCTGCAGTGAAAAGACTATTTGATATGTCAGGTCTGTTTAAAATTATTCGTCTAGAAACATCAGAGGAAAAGGCGCTTATGACTTTGGGGGTGGCATCATGAAAAATGAGATGAACCTTCAATTTTCAGCGCTGAGCCAGAATGAATCGTTTGCGCGTGTTACCGTTGCTTCATTTATTGCACAGCTTGATCCAACACTAGATGAATTAACAGAAATAAAAACGGTTGTCTCAGAAGCAGTTACCAATGCAATTATTCATGGCTATGACAATGATCCAAGCGGAATCGTCTATATTTCCGTAACGCTGGATGACAATGTTGTGAAGCTTTCAATCAGGGATGAGGGTATTGGGATACTTGATGTAGAAGAAGCGAGACAGCCATTGTATACGACGAAGCCGGAACTTGAACGATCAGGAATGGGTTTTACAATTATGGAGAATTTCATGGATGAAGTTCAGATTGAATCATCAAAATCAGAAGGTACAGCGGTAAAGCTTACTAAACACTTAGCGAAAAGCAAAGCTTTAGTAAATTAAGGAGACTTGCTATGGATGTGGAGGTCAAGAACGATATCTCAAAAACACAATTAAAGGACCATGAAGTAAAAGAACTGATTAAGCGCAGTCAGCAAGGCGACCAAACAGCACGAGACATTATAGTTGAGAAGAACATGCGTCTTGTTTGGTCTGTTGTTCAGAGATTTTTAAATCGGGGCTATGAAGCGGATGATCTTTTTCAAATTGGCTGCATCGGGCTTTTGAAATCGGTGGATAAATTTGATTTGTCCTATGATGTTAAATTTTCAACCTACGCTGTACCGATGATTATTGGTGAAATTCAACGCTTTATCCGAGATGACGGAACTGTAAAAGTGAGCCGTTCTCTCAAGGAGTTAGGCAATAAAATCAGAAGAGCAAAAGATGATTTATCGAAATCATTAGGCAAGGTGCCAACTGTCTCGGAAATTGCAGCCTACTTAGAAATTACACCAGAAGAAGTCGTTCTTGCACAAGAAGCCGTACGCGCACCTTCCTCCATCCATGAAACCGTCTATGAAAATGACGGAGACCCTATCACGCTCCTTGATCAAATTGCAGATTCAGGAGAGAATAAATGGTTCGATAAAATTGTGCTTAAGGATGCAATTAAAGAACTCGATGAACGGGAAAAATTAATTGTCTATTTAAGATACTACAAGGATCAAACCCAATCTGAAGTAGCCGAAAGACTAGGCATCTCTCAAGTTCAAGTATCACGGCTTGAGAAAAAAATTCTTCAGCAAATGAAAGATCGTATGGATCAATAATTGGAAAAGACATATCCGACTGGGGTATGTCTTTTTTGTTTGGTCATCTAAAAATTGCTAAGCGGGCATACTTTTCTGCGAAAAACTAAAAAGCCGATGAATTCGAATTTTCCGTGAAACTAGAGAGAGGCGGATTAGAAGCCTGTTTGTAGCGAGTAAGATACTCAAATCCGCTGATAAAAGACAAATCCAGAAAGTAAGCAATGTTCCACCGTATGAGCAAACGCATAATCAATGTCGGGAATATAGTTTTGGTAATTAATGGTCCATGAATGCATTCTGCATGATATAAATTCTTCCAATGCATACTACATATACAATCCTATTTTCAGGAAGTGAAATGTGATGGAAAAAACGGTGTACATTAGACTTCGTCATCGCGTTCAGGTCCATCCGAACGATTGTATAACCATCTCGAAAATTGCACAGGTCGTTGCAGCTCGCCCATTGCGCGACTATATTGGAGAACTGCAGGTTTACAAGGTTCAGCCTAGTGATAAAAACATTGTCGTAATTGATGTCATGCGAGTACTTTCAGAAGTACATAAAACAGATCCGGAAATAGATGTGCAGTCGGTTGGACCAGCACAGACCATTGTTGAGATTGTATATGACAAAAAGACCTATTCGCCTGCTTTGTTTGCACTCGTATGGCTGCTGCTTTTTGTAGGAGCGGCACTTGCCATCATGAACTTTCATGAGGATGTCAGTATGCAGCTTGTTCATAAACGCCTTTATACAATCATAACGGGCCGCACATCCGAACATCCGCTGCTGCTTCAGATTCCTTATTCCATAGGATTAGGATTAGGCATGATTCTGTTCTTTAATCATCTTTTCAAAAAGAGAATTAATGAGGAGCCGAGTCCTTTAGAAGTAGAAATGTTCAATTATCAGCTTGATATGGACATGTATGTAGCGATGAAAGAAAACAAAGAGAGCATGAAGAAAATTGATGACGACGATTAATATTTTGATCGCGATTTTCATTGGGCTCGCAGGTGGTTTGGCTGTCGGCTCTGGATTTGTAGCATTTTTAACTGTGCTTGGGATCATTCCGAGGCTTACACAGCTAACAAAAACTGTTGCTCTCATCCAAGCATATGAGTGGGCGATTGTGGCAGGCGCAATAACTGGAGGGTGGGTAAGCCTAAGAGATACTAAGCTTTATTTATCAGACCTTTTTCTCGTTCCAATCGGTTTAATAAATGGCATTTTCATTGGAATGCTCGCTGCAGCTCTCACAGAAGTATTAAATGTTTTTCCAATCTTGGCAAAACGAATAGGCATTGCTGATAAGATCGTGATTCTTCTTATGGCAATTGTCTTTGGCAAGATAGCTGGCTCATTATTTCATTGGCTCTATTTTGTATATCAATAAAGGTGGGGTAAAAAGTGGAAACTTCAAATTTAAAAGATGATTACAAAAACAAAATTAAAACATATCAGCCAAAACCGCCGTACCTTTTAAATTGCATAAAGGCTTTCGTTGTAGGGGGCCTTATTTGCATATTAGGGCAGGGAATTCAAAATATGTACATGCACTTTTTTGACTTTACTGAAAAAACAGCCGGCAATCCGACAGTAGCCACATTAATTCTCATATCAGCGCTCCTCACAGGATTTGGAGTCTATGATCGGATTGGTCAATTTGCAGGTGCAGGATCTGCTGTTCCCGTAACTGGTTTTGCCAATTCGATGACAAGTGCAGCGCTTGAACATCGAAGTGAAGGTCTTGTTCTAGGAGTGGCGACAAACATGTTTAAGCTGGCAGGCTCTGTTATTGTGTTCGGGGTTGTTGCTGCCTATGTGGTTGGTATCATTCGATATGTATATGGTCTGGCATTTTAAAAAGGAGGTGACAGTCAGATGAGATTGATGGGAAAACAAACGTGGCAATTTGAAAATCGATTATTTGTTCAGTCCAGCGGTACAGCTGCAGGTCCAAAAGAAGCAGACGGGCCATTTGGGAAATTGTATGACAAAACATACGATGATCTGCATTGCGGGGAAGATAATTGGGAGCTGGCAGAGCGGCGGTTAATGGAAGATGCGATCGAGCATGCTTTGAAAAAAGGAAATTATACAAAAGAGGATATTGATTTTTTCCTTGCAGGAGATCTTTTAAATCAAAATGTAACGGCAAATTATGCAGCCAGACAAAATAAAATTCCCTTTCTTTGTATGTTTGGCGCCTGTTCAACTTCGATGGAAACTCTTTCAGTAGGATCCGCGCTGGTAGACGGTGGATTTGCGAATCGGGTAATGGCTGCAACGAGCAGTCATAATGCAACCGCTGAAAGACAATTTCGTTATCCTACAGAATATGGCGGCCAAAAACCGGATACGGCTCAATCAACGATCTCAGGTGCAGGTGCCGTTATCGTGAGCCGTGATGAAAGTGACATAATGATTACTTCAGCTACAATTGGTAAAGTTGCCGATCTCGGAATAACAGATCCATTCGATATGGGTTCTGCCATGGCGCCAGCAGCAGCTGATACAATCGCCCAGCATTTCAAAGATTTGAACTCAAAGCCTGAAGACTATGATTTAATCCTGACAGGTGACTTGGCATCAGTCGGAAGTCCGATTTTAAAGGACTTGCTCAAAGAGGATGGCTATGATGTTTATGCAAATCATAACGATTGCGGCCTGATGATTTATCGTCCTGATCAAAATGTTTTTGCTGGCGGAAGCGGATGCGGATGTTCCGCAGTTGTGACCTACAGCCATATTTTTAATGAATTGAAAAGCGGAAACCTGCAGCGTGTTATGGTTGTGGCAACGGGTGCTTTGCTTAGTCCGACAATGATTCAGCAAAAGGAATCAATACCTACGATTGCTCATGCTGTTGTATTTGAACGTGTAAACAGGGGTGGGAACGGATAATGGAATATCTTATTGCGTTTGTAGTAGGCGGAGCCATTTGTGTCATTGGTCAATTGCTGATGGATGTAGCTAAGTTAACACCTGCCCATGTTATGAGTTCATTTGTTGTAATCGGTGCGATTCTTGACGGTTTCGGCATTTATGATAATTTTATTAAATTTGCAGGAGCAGGGGCTACCGTTCCCATTACAAGTTTTGGTCATTCACTGCTTCATGGTGCGATGCACCAGGCAGAAGAACACGGAATTATTGGAATTGGAATCGGAATTTTTGAATTAACCTCTGCTGGTATATCATCAGCTATCGTCTTTGCTTTCTTTGTAGCAGTTATTTTCAAACCGAAAGGATAAGATCATCCTATGACAGAAACACGAAGGGTCATTTTAGTAACAGATGGGGATGTTTATGCAGCCAAAACAATTGCATATGCTGCAAAACAAATTGGCGGACGGTGTATTTCGCAATCTAAAGGAAATCCGACGTTATTATCAGGCCCTGAGATTGTAAAATTGATCTTGAAAACTCCTTATGATCCTGTTTTTGTCATGTTTGATGATTGCGGCTTATTAGAAGAGGGACCAGGTGAAAGGGCGCTTCTGTATGTGGCCGAACATCCGCAAATCGATGTTATGGGTGTTATTGCTGTGGCTGCAAAGACTCACGGATCAGAATGGACAAATATTGACGTGTCCATTGATAGGGACGGACTGATATCTGAATACGGTGTAGACAAGAGCGGCATTCGTGAATATGAAGTCGGGAAAATGACTGGAGATACGGTTTATTGTCTCGATAAACTGGATGTTCCGATTATTGTCGGTATTGGCGACATTGGCAAAATGGCCCGAAAAGACAGTCTGGATCATGGGTCTCCGATTACGATGAAAGCAGTAGAACTGATTCTTGAAAGGAGCGGCATGGCGGATGAGCGAAAACGTGAAACAAAAGACATCAATCTCTCCTAAGCTCGCAGTGAATGAAAATTACTTTAAAGACCACGTAGGACTGAACCAAAGTTTTGATTTAGGGGTCCGTAAAATTACAGTAATGAACATTGCGGTTAACCTGTATTATGTGAATGGGCTTTGTGATACCGCCTATATCATTCAGCTATTAAAAGAACTAATTGAGATTAATGATTATGAACATGAACAGATGAAGGTAAATGATATTATCGAAAACCGCCTAGTAAATCAGCAGGTTCAAAGAATCAAAACAATTGATGAAGCTGTCGATCAGGTTCTGTCAGGACTTGTTGTTTTCATGATTGAAGGGTGCAATTACGGGCTTGTTGTTGATGTAAGGAGCTATCCAGGAAGAAATCCTGAAGAACCTGATACTGAAAAAGTAGTCCGCGGATCCAGGGATGGGTTTGTAGAGAATATTATTGTAAATACAGCACTTATTCGAAGAAGAATTAGAGATGAGCGCTTAAGATACTCGATGATGAAAGTTGGAGAGCGTTCAAAAACAGATATTTGTCTTTGCTACATAGAAGATGTTGCAGACCCGAATTTAATTGAAGTTGTAAAAAAAGAACTTGAAACAATAAAGATTGATGGATTAACAATGGCTGACAAAACGGTTGAAGAGTTTTTAGTTAAGCAAGGCTATAATCCGTTTCCGCTTGTCAGGTATACGGAAAGAGCAGACGTTGCTGCCAACCACTTGTTAGAAGGACATGTCCTTATCATAGTGGATACTTCACCAAGTGTCATTATTACACCAACAACGTTTTTTCACCATGTGCAGCATGCGGAGGAGTATCGTCAGGCGCCAGCGGTTGGGACGTTTTTAAGATGGGTTCGATTTTTAGGAATTATTGGATCGATATTCATTGTGCCTCTTTGGTTTTTATATGTTCTGGAACCCTCCCTTCTGCCAGAGAAAATATCATACATTGGACCAAATGAGCAGAAAAATATCCCGATTTTCGTTCAGATATTCATGGCCGATCTCGGAATAGAATTTTTAAGGATGGCTGCCATTCATACTCCGACTGCCTTGTCGGTAGCAATGGGGTTAATTGCTGCAGCATTGATCGGTCAAATTGCGATTGATGTAGGGCTCTTTGTACCAGAAGTTATTTTATATGTAGCGATCGCTGCGATCGGAACGTTTGCTACCCCTAGCTATGAGCTCAGTATAGCAAACAAGATGATGAGGCTTGTTCTGCTGCTTGCAGTAGCATTATTTCAGGCAGAAGGGCTTGTTATTGGAACAACCATATTATTTTTGTTCCTAACGAGTATCCGCTCGCTTAATACGCCGTACCTTTGGCCATTCCTGCCGTTTAATGCAAAGGCATTTTGGCAAATTATCATTCGTACGACTGTTCCAGGTGCAAAAATCAGACCGAGTATCGTTCATCCTCAAAATGTAAGAAAACAGCCAAACTAACATTGAAAGTGCGTTGCTTTTATGATATTGTAAGTTTAATTTACCTGAAGGAAAAGAATGAATAGACAGTTGGCAGCCATGGGGTAACGACTGTCTTTTTGTCTACCCGAGATGAAAGAGGGAATGTTAAATTGTTCTTACATGGAAGCAGTAAAGTAAACGATCGGAATCACCTTGAAATCGGCGGGGTTGACACGGCTGAATTAGCGGCGAAATATGGAACACCTTTATATATTTATGATGTTGCGCTTATTCGCGACCGTGCAAGAAGCTTTAAGAATACATTTGAAAAGCTTGGAGTAAAAGCTCAAGTTGCGTATGCAAGCAAAGCATTCTCATCTGTTGCTATGTTTCAGCTTGTGGAAGAAGAGGGCTTATCGCTTGATGTTGTTTCAGGCGGGGAGCTTTATACAGCTGTCACGGCTGGATTCCCGACAGAACGTATTCACTTTCACGGCAATAACAAAAGCAAAGAAGAACTGGAAATGGCCATTAAGCTGAAAATTGGCTGTATCGTAGTCGATAATTTTCATGAAATCGAACTTCTAAAAGAACTATCGGCACAAGAGAATACAGTTGTGCCAATTCTGCTGCGGGTGACCCCTGGGGTTGAAGCGCATACCCATGATTATATTACGACAGGACAAGAGGATTCTAAATTCGGATTTGATCTTCAGAATGGCCAAGTAGAGCAGGCGATGGAAAAAGTTTTATCCTCATCTTCTTTTAACATGCTCGGCTACCATTGTCACATCGGTTCCCAGATTTTTGATGCAACAGGTTTCGTACTTGCTGCAGAAAAAATATTCACGAAAGTCGGATATTGGAAAGAGACATTTCACTACGAACCGAAAGTTGTCAACCTTGGCGGAGGTTTTGGCATTCGTTATACCGAAGAGGATGAACCGCTTCCGGCTACTTATTATGTAGAAAAAATTGTTGAAAGCATAAAAGGCCACGTTTCTGAGAGCGGTATGCAGATGCCGGAGATTTGGATTGAGCCAGGCCGTTCTCTCGTAGGAGACGCCGGAACAACGCTTTATTCCATAGGATCTGAGAAAGAAGTGCCAAACATCCGCAAGTACGTTTCTGTTGATGGAGGAATGAGCGACAACATCCGTCCTGCACTCTATCAGGCGAAATATGAAGCAGCGCTTGCCAATCGGATGAATGATAAAAATGATGAATCTGTTTCGATAGCAGGCAAATGCTGTGAAAGCGGAGATATGCTAATTTGGGATCTTCCGCTTCCTAAAGCAAATCCAGATGATCTGTTAGCCGTATTTTGTACAGGGGCTTACGGTTATTCGATGTCGAACAATTACAATCGCATTCCGCGCCCTCCAGTGGTATTTGCCGAAAATGGCGAAGAGCAGCTGGTCATTAAGAGGGAAACGTTTCAAGATCTAGTTGCATTAGATTTACCGTTAAAATCCAAGGTTACTCAAAGATAAGTCATCAAATAACCATCAAAAAAAGACGAGCTCTCCAAAAGGAGCTCGTCTTTTTTACATTTTAAGCATTGTCTTTATTGCTGAAAATGGAGATGATCGCATCCCAAAGTGCGATAAAGAACTCCTTCAGCTGATCAAGGAAGTTTTGTCCTTCCTCTGAATCTATGAAATTTGAAATCTTATCTTTTGCTTTATCAAGCTGCTGTCCTACTTGATCCCAGTCTACGTTCACATCTTTCATTTTATTGAACAATGCCACAAGACTGTTGATTTCTTCTTCTGATAAGGTAATACCAAGGTCGTTTGCCGCTTTTTCAATTAATTCACGAAACTCTGCATCTGTTTTGGGCACGCCGTTATTTGCAATCTCTTCTTTAATTTTCGCCATTAACGCACTAGCATTTTCTTCGCCAACTTTATCGCCAAGCTCTGCCGTTTTCACAAGC
Organism: Bacillus sp. PAMC26568; assembly: GCF_014235785.1. Classification (GTDB taxonomy): domain Bacteria; phylum Bacillota; class Bacilli; order Bacillales; family Bacillaceae; genus Bacillus_P. The sequence continues at coordinate 1,533,321 of NZ_CP060137.1, forward strand.
TCTTCATTTGCGACCTGTTTCACTTCTTCAGGAATTGCTTCATCCGAAGTGACTTCATATGCCTTTAGCAATCCTGTTAGTGCCGCGGTTCCAGAAACTTCAAACGGAGCGGAAACCTGAATGGTTGCATCCTTTACGCCTGCTGTCATTAATGCATTCAAATACATTTCGTCTGTTACCCAATTGATGTTTTTCGTGTTTACTTCAAGGCCTGAGCCGCTTTTTTCAATTGTTATGGCAGAAGAAGAAATAGCCTTCGTGCCGATCTGTGCTTTTGGAATATAGTTTCCTAAATATTTATGTTCTTCTTCATTTGTAACTTCAATGACCTGTGATTGATCGTCAGCTCCCATTTCATTAAGCATAGTCTGCTTCTGATCTTCCGTTAAATTTTTGCCGAGTGTGACAATTTTATCTCCGACGGCTGCATCAGCTAACCCAATCGTTGGGAAAGCAAACAAAGCAATCGCCATAATTGAAACCAATATCTTTTTCAAAAAAAGACCTCCTTAGTTCATGACAACAAACTTCATTATAGTATTTTTTTCTAATCGGCGATAGAGTTTTTTGGCTGTGCGATTTTCTTGATGCGGCTGCAATCGATCTCCTTGGCTTTCTTGAACGTAATATAGTAGAATGTATAACGTTCAGTCTATTAGACGAAAAAAAGAAGCAGGAGGTTTCATACATATGAAAAAAGGTCAAATTACAATGGAAAACGGCGACACGTTAGTCATTGAATTCTATCCAGAAGCTGCACCTAAAACGGTTGAAAACTTTGAGAAGCTTGCAAACGAAGGATTCTACAATGGAGTAAACTTCCACCGTGTTATTCCTGGTTTCGTAGCACAAGGCGGCGATCCAACAGGAACAGGAGCTGGCGGCCCAGGCTATTCCATTAAGTGTGAAACAGCTGGAAACCCTCACAAACACGTAGCAGGTGCTCTATCAATGGCACATGCAGGAAAAGACACAGGCGGAAGCCAATTCTTCATCGTTCACGAGCCGCAGCCGCATTTAAATGGCGTTCACACAGTTTTCGGCCAAGTTATTGAAGGCATGGACAACATTTATAAAATCAAGCAAGGCGATGTTATGAAAGAAGTTAAAGTTTGGGAAGAATAAGCAAGGTTTTAAAGCTGTCCTATAAGGGGCAGCTTTTTTTAGTGGGCTGAAAATCAGATTTTAACGATTTGATGGTATAGCTTACATATGATGAGAAAAAGGAGGTGATTTATTTTGATGAAAAATCGTTCTGAACCCCTGGAACTAATGATTTATAGATATTTGCATCCGCGAATGAATCTCCGTTCTGAAGAAAAAAATTACTATTTGAAACTTGAAAAAGGTTATGAAGGGGAGAAGAAGTTTGATGACTGGCTTATTGCAAATGCGGGAAGAGGAACAATTTTAAGCGATCTAATGTTTGAAACAAGCAGCTCATTTTATCAAGCTGATACTTTGTTTCTTACACCGGACACAATCTATCTGTTTGAAGTGAAAAACTATGAAGGTGACTTTTATCTTGAAGGAGAAAAATGGTATTCATCCTATAAACTCGAAATGAAAAATCCGCTGATCCAGCTGAGGCGCAGCGAATCTTTATTTAGGAGATTACTGCAGGAAAATAACTTCTTCTTTTCAGTCGAAGGGTACCTTGTTTTTATTAACCCCGAATTTCACCTCTATCAAGCTTCTCCAGGATTGCCGATCATTTTTCCATCACAGCTGAATCGTTTTGCAAAAAAATTGAATAGAAAAGCGGGTCCCCTAAAAGAGGTTCACTCGGAGCTTGCCGAGAAGCTTTTGGCACTTCATGTGGAAGAGTCTCCATACTCACGCTTGCCAAAATATAGGTATGATGATGTTAGAAAGGGAGTTGTTTGCAGGATGTGTAAATCTCTGTATTATTCTTTTAACAAATCAGTTTTTATATGTGGAAACTGCAAAAATACAGAAGCGTATTTACCGGCAGTTTTGAGCAGTATTAAAGAATTTAAGTTTCTTTTTCCCGAGAGGAAAATTACGACTGATCAAATTCAAGAATGGTGTAAGCTGATTAAATCCAAGAAAACGATACGGAAAATATTGTATGATCATTTTGAACATGTAGGGCACGGGAAGTCTTCTCATTTTGTTAACTCTTAATGATGAAGCGTCAATGAATGTCTGGATTTCTGATTTTCCCGATTAGAGGGCGCCATACAGCTCCAATGGTACCCTGGATTTGAGATTTTCCCGATTAGAGGGCGCCATACAGCTCCAATGGTACCCTGGATTTCTGATTTTCCCGATTAGAGGGCGCCATACAGCTCCAATGGTACCCTGGATTTGAGATTTTCCCGATTCGAGGGCTCCAAACAGCTCCAATGGTACCCTGGATTTGAGATATTCCCGTTTCAAGGGCGCCATACAGCTCCAATGGTACCCTGGATTTGAGATATTCCCGATTCCAGGGCGCCATACAGCCCCAATGGTACCCTAGATTTGAGATTTTCCTGATTCAAGGGCGCCATACAGCCCCAATGGTACCCTGGATTTGAGATATTCTCGATTCAAGGGTACCATACAGCTCCAATGGTACCCTGAATTTTTAATCCCACCGTTTCTAGGGCCCCATACGGCTCTAAAAAGTACAGCGCCTATCACTTCCTTCCAGACCCAACCACCATCATAAAATCATCTCCAATCTAAAAACTCAGAGATTAATTAATTGCATTCTTCGTCTAATCCCGATAATATATTAGAAAGGTAAACTTCATAATTCATTGAAATCCTTCGGGGCAGGGTGAAATTCCCAACCGGCGGTGATAAAGCATTTGCTTTTAAGTCCGTGACCCGACTCGCATTTTTGTGAGCGGTGGATCTAGTGCAACTCTAGAGCCGACAGTACAGTCTGGATGGGAGAAGGAACACAATGTGAACGTACGGGTATTATTTTTCTGAAAAAACAGATGAATAGTACTCTTGTTTGACATGCATATGTGACTGAAATCCCTTACAAAGCCCCAGGTATCTTTTACCTGAGGCTTTTTTTCATACTAAAAAAGGGAGGTGGCATATTGGAGGATCAGGATTTTATGAAAGTGGCTCTTCAGCTCGCAAAACAGGGATCTGGACAAACAAGTCCGAATCCGCTCGTTGGAGCTGTTGTTGTAAAAGATGGTCAAATAATTGGAATGGGTGCACATTTAAAAGCGGGTGAACCGCATGCAGAAGTTCATGCGATCAGGATGGCTGGCGCAAATGCGGAAGATTCAACTGTTTATGTAACGCTCGAGCCGTGCAGTCATCATGGAAAAACACCGCCGTGCGCAGACTTGCTTATTTCTTCAAAAGTAAAAAGAGTTGTTGTTGCGGCTGAAGATCCGAATCCGCTTGTTGCCGGAAAAGGGTTGAAAAAACTCGAAGATGCCGGAATTCAAGTAACGGCCGGAATGTTGAAGACAGAAGCGGAGAAGCTGAATAAAGTATTTTTCCACTACATTAAGACAAAACGGCCATACGTCACATTAAAATGGGCCGGCAGTCTTGACGGAAAAACGGCAACTGTAACAGGAGAGAGCAAATGGATTACGGGAGAAAAGGCAAGAAAGGATGTTCATCGTTACAGGGAGATTCATGACGCCATTTTAACAGGTGTCGAAACCGTGTTAAAAGATGATCCATCGCTTACATGCCGACTTGATTATCCAATAAAACAGCCAGTCAGAATTATTTTGGATACTCACTTGAGAACTCCACAATCAGCAGCTGTTCTAAATGATGGATTGGCAGAAACCTGGATTATTACAGGGAGTGCTGTCAGCCCTGAGCAGATCAGCTCTTTTCAGAATAAAAAGGCTGCCATCATTCAAATGAAAACGTCTAAAATTGAAATTTCGGATCTGCTTCGGCTGTTGGGTGAAAGAAGCATCACATCTTTATTCGTAGAAGGTGGAGCCGCCATACATGGAAGCTTTGTAAAAGAAGGAGCTTTTAATGAAGTGGTGAGCTATGTTGCACCAGTACTCATCGCAGGCAAGGATGCTTATCCTCTCGTAGGAGGAATGGGATTCGAACATATAGATGAAGCGCTGCGCTTGAAAATAATAGAAACAGAAATGCTCGGAGAAGATTTCAAAATCGTTTGTGCGAAAAAGGAGGGTGACTAAGATGTTTACTGGCATCATTGAAGAAATAGGTACCATCGGGAATATGCAAGGATCAGAGGATGCAATCCAGATAACGATTCATGCAGCAAAAATCATACATGATATAAATCTTGGGGATAGTATTTCAGTAAATGGCGTCTGCTTAACGGTAACTGAATTTACTGCCAGGTCATTCACGGTTGATGTGATGCCTGAAACGGTAAAAGCTACATCTTTGAATTCGTTAAAGGCAGGGTCATCCGTTAATTTAGAACGGGCGATGGCAGCAAACGGACGATTCGGCGGCCACTTTGTCACTGGCCATGTGGATGGGATTGGCACGATCATACGTAAAAAGCCTTCAGCAAACGCGGTTTATTATGACATTAAAGTGAGTGAAGATATCACTTCATCTCTGGTCATGAAAGGATCGATTGCCATTGATGGCATCAGCTTAACGATTTTCGGATTAGAGGATGGTAAAGTAACCGTCTCGATTATTCCGCACACTCTATCCGAAACCGTTTTGGGAGGCAAACAGGCAGGAGATATTGTAAACATTGAATGCGATATGATTGGGAAATATATCAAAAAGTTTGTACAGCAATCAACGGAATCATCTTCATCCTTAACAACGGACTTTCTAAAAGAAAATGGCTTTTACTAGAATGGGGGATCATCATGTCATTTCATTCCATTAAGGAAGCATTAGACGATTTAAAACAAGGGAAAACCGTCATCGTAGTAGATGATGAAGATCGTGAAAATGAAGGAGATTTTATCGCTCTTGCAGATTATGCGACGCCAGAGATTATTAATTTTATGATCAAGCACGGAAGAGGCTTAGTGTGTGTGCCGTTAACAGAAGAATATGCTGAAAGATTCAATTTTCATCCAATGGTCGGTGAAAATACAGATCCGCACGGAACAGCCTTTACAATCAGCATCGACTATAAAACAACGAAAACCGGAATCAGTGCATCTGAGCGTTCAGAAACCATTAAAGCTATTTTAAATGAAGACGCAGAATCACTTGATTTTAAACGGCCAGGTCATATCTTCCCTCTTATTGCAAAAGAAGGAGGCGTCTTAAGAAGAGCTGGACATACAGAGGCAGCAGTAGATTTAGCAAAGCTCTGCGGTGCAAGTCCTGTAGGCGTTATTTGCGAGATTATTAAAGAAGACGGCGAAATGGCCCGGGTGCCGGATTTAATTGAAATTGCAAAAGAGTTAGATTTGAAGATGATTACCATTAAGGACTTAATTCATTACCGAAATGTATCAGATGCTCTAGTAAAAAGAGAAGCTGACATTCAGCTGCCGACTGAGTTTGGAACATTCAGAGCGGTTGGATATTCAAATGTATTGGATGGGAAAGAACATATCGCACTTGTGAAGGGTGAGATTTTATCTGATCAGCCAACTCTTGTCCGCGTGCATTCTGAATGTCTGACAGGCGATGTGTTTGGATCAAACCGCTGTGATTGCGGTCCCCAGCTTCATGTAGCGCTTGCGCAAATTGAAGAGGCTGGAAATGGCATTCTTTTGTATATGAGACAAGAAGGCAGAGGAATTGGCCTCTTAAATAAAATGAAAGCCTACAAACTTCAAGAGGAAGGCTATGATACCGTTGAAGCGAACCAGAAACTTGGGTTTGCCGATGATTTAAGAGATTACGGAATTGGAGCTCAAATCCTGCGGGATCTTGGGGTTTCTCAGATGAAATTGCTGACCAACAACCCAAGGAAAATAGCAGGGCTTGAAGGATACGGGCTGAAAGTAGTTGATCGCGTTCCGATTCAAATGCCTTCAAAAAAGGAAAACGAAAGCTATATGAAAACAAAGCAAGGAAAATTAGGACACATACTAAACTTATAATATGGGGGAAACAAACATGAAAACATACGAAGGGAACTTAGTTGGATCAGGATTAAAAGTAGCGATCATTGTCGGGAGATTCAATGAATTCATTACGAGTAAACTTCTCAGCGGTGCAGTGGACGCACTCAAACGACACGGAGTAGAAGATGATAATGTGGAACTTGCATGGGTTCCCGGAGCATTCGAAATTCCATTAGTTGCTAAAAAAATGGCTTCAACAAATAACTATGATGCTGTTATCACATTGGGAACGGTGATCAGAGGATCAACGACGCATTATGATTATGTATGTAATGAAGCAGCTAAGGGGGTTTCTCAAGCTTCCATCTCTACAGGCGTACCGGTTATTTTCGGTGTTTTGACGACAGAATCCATTGAGCAGGCAATTGAAAGAGCAGGAACAAAAGCTGGGAATAAAGGCTATGAAGCAGCAGTTGCTGCCATTGAAATGGCGAATTTAATGCATACTTTGGATTAATTTTCAGCAAAAGTGTTTAAAATGCGTGAAAAACTGTTTATAATGTTTTGAGGAGTGATTCTTCTTGAATCATGATGATAAGGATAAAGGAAGATATCAGGAAAAGATCTTATTTTACATGATGATAGGCGCAAGTTTATTATTTTTGCTTTCTCTAATCGGAAGGTTATTTCGTTAATGAGGGGTTCATATGTTAATTCGCTATAAGAAAAGCTTTGAAAAAATTGCAATGGGTCTTCTATCTTTTATGCCAAATGAAAAAGATTTAAAGCATTTGCAGCAAACGATGAAGCAATATGAAACAGATGAGAAATGGCAGCTGTTTCTATGGAAAGATGAAGATATCATTGGAACAATCGGAGTAGTGTTCGAGGATGATGATCACGTGAAGATTCAGCATGTAAGTGTGAACCCTTCTCATCGTCATCAAGGAATCGGCAAGAAAATGGTGACGGCATTAAAAGAACAGTACAAAACGAAAGCAGTTGTTCCTGACGAACATACGAAGGCATTTTTTGAAAAGTGCACGGATTCTGAATAAGGAAAAAGAGATGAAGCTTACGTTTCATCTCTTTTTTTCTGTTGTCTCAAAGCGAGACTTTTTTTTCGTTCAATAATGACTTCGCTTCGGTCTCTGCGTGTGTGCTTATGCAAGAGAAACTCATCATTCATATTGCTGACGCTGCCCCACTGAAGCTGATGTTTAGTGCAATATTCGATACATTCATTCAGAAGGTTTTCATCAGAAATCGGCAATTGAATGCTTTGATATGGGACTTTGTTTTGAATATCCTTCACTTTTTCCCTTAAAAGCAATGCTGTTTTCGCAGGATCTAAGCCAAGCTCGAGCAGTGCTTCCTTTTCTTTTTCCAAAATGGCCAAGGCGTTCGTCATCATTCTTAGCGCGCCTTTCCAATTATTTCTGCGATGGTGATAAAGACCTACTGCAATTTGGATAAGGCCAACCCAATATGCCTTGCGCTGTTTTGGCTGCTCTTCCTTCCAGTGCTCCTCAAGCACCTCATGGCATTCAAAATAATCACGGTCTCCATGGAAATGAACAAGATACTCAATATATGCTTTCGGATACAATTCCTCACCCTCTTTTCATGCCCTAATTTAGAATTAGTGTAGCATAAAAGAAAAGGAATAAGGCTTTTAATCGAACTGGCAAGGGCAAGAATCGAAAATTTGTGTGCTGAGACCTATTACACTGTTAAATGATACATTAACACTGATAATATCCTGATTTTAACTGATGAATCTTCAATTTAGACAGATAAATGAAATAAACGAATTCAAAAACCCCCCGCCAGCAGGCTAGGGGTTTTTGATGATATGCTCCCATATGATAGAGCGTCTTTTCAATCATTAATAAAGCCAAGCAGCTCCAACAATAATCAATAAGATGAAAAGAACAACGATTAAAGCAAAGCCTGAGCCATAATTAAATCCTTTATCTCCCATTTTTGTGCTCCTCCTTAAAGTAACATACATTTTACATAGGTATCATATGACCGGGTCTGCCCGATTGTTTGGGCGTATATCCCGGTTCTGGCCATTTTTCGGCTAAGTCAAAGATCCGTAAAAAGGATGTTTGCTGAAAAAATAAGTATTGGACCTGGGACGAGAATGTTCTATACTATAGGGTAGCCGACATGAATGGTACAGAATGAAGTGGTGGGATGAAGTTGCAATACAAAGTGAAAATCGACGCATTTGAAGGACCTTTGGATCTTCTTTTGCATTTAATCAATACACTGGAGATTGATATATACGATATACCAGTTGCTGAAATTACAGAGCAGTATATGCTTTATATACATACGATGAAAGAACTGCAGCTTGATGTCGCATCAGAATATCTGGTGATGGCGGCAACCCTCCTGTCCATTAAAAGCGGAATGCTTCTTCCTAAGCATGAGGAAGAACTGATGGAGGATGAATTTGGCTTCGAACCTGAAGAGGATCCGCGGGATGAACTGATGAAAAGGCTGATTGAATACCGAAAATACAAAGAGGCAGCTGATGACCTTAGACATATGGAAGAAGAACGCTCACAGGTTTTCACAAAACCGCCAAGTGATTTAAGTGAGTATGCGGGAGAACCCGTCTTTACGAAAGAATCGATGAATGTATCCATTTATGATATGCTCGGAGCATTTCAAAAGATGATGCGGAGGAAAAAACTGCAAAAACCGCTTCAGACAAGAATTGCAAGACAGGAAATACCGATTGATAAACGTATGGATGAAATTCTGGAAGAATTTAGAAGAAATCCGCGGCGCAGAATGTTTACGGATCTTTTTCCATCGAATCAAAAGGATCATTTAGTCGTCACGTTTCTTGCCATTTTGGAATTGATGAAAAAAAACAGCATCATGATTGAACAAGAAGAAAATTTTTCAGATATTTATATTCTAGGGAGGTTAGAAAACCTTGGATAAATGGAAATCCATCATTGAAGCTCTTCTTTTTGCAGCTGGCGATGAGGGACTATCAATGAAACAGCTGACGTCAGTTCTGGAAATAGAAGTAGAAACCATAACAGACGTGACGCAGGAATTACAAAATGATTATAAGAAAAATCAGCGCGGAATTGAACTCATTGAAGTAGCTGGTGTGTTTCAATTAACGACAAAGAAAAAACATGCAGCTTATTTAAAGAAGCTTGTTGAAACCCCGAACCATACAGCCTTATCACAGGCTGCACTTGAAATTCTTGCTATTGTTGCATACCGTCAGCCGATTACAAGAACTGAAATAGAAGATATCCGCGGAGTGAAATCAGAACGGCCGCTTCAAACTCTTGTTTCAAAGGTTCTTGTAAAAGAAGTTGGGCGGGCAGAGGGAACCGGAAGAGCGATCTTATATGGAACAACAAAGGAATTTCTTGAGTATTTCGGGTTAAAAACCATTAAAGAGCTTCCTCCGCTTCCTGATAAAGTGGATGACGAGTCCTTTAATGAAGAAGCGGATCTCTTTTTTGAAAATTTCAATCAAACTTTTGAAGAAATCAAATAATTTTCACTATTGCATAATAACCTATGATAAAATAAAAAAGAACGGGGCAAAGGAATATCTTTGTTCCTTTTTTTGAACGAAAAAGTGCATAGGGGTGCAATTAGGTGATTATAAAAAATGGCAGAGGGTATGAGTTAGAGAAAGAGATGCCAAATACATCTGAGGATTTTTTTAACCGCTCTGAAGTCACGTTTGTTTCAAGCAAGACTGAAAAGACTTTTCATGTTTTATATGTACGGTATTTCGAACAGGTATTCACTGAGCAAAATGCTGAACTCTTTGCAGGGCAGGATTTACGCCTCAAAGATATTCTGGCGCTTATATGCATCATTCAAAATGAATCACTCTTGATGCGAAAAAGGATGTATATAAACACGGAAGAAGAATTCCAGAGTTATCTCAAAGGGATAGATATCCGTGCAGCGCTTATGGCGGCTGATGAAATGAACAGGCATCAAAATGTACCCTATAATAAAGTCGTTGAAAAAGTGAAAAACAGCCATACATAAAAGAAGATCAAGAATTTGAAAGGATGTGTCAGTATGGGAAATACGTTAGTAAAAGCACAAACAGAACAAGTAGAAGGATTTTTAGGAAATGTCGTAAACGAACTGAATTCGTTTTTGAATCATGCAACAATCTCATCATTTTTGGATGAGACTGCAGGGGATGAGGCGTATTATGGAGATTTATTCCGCAACTTGAGAAGACTATCTGTTTATTGCGAGGAAGGACTGGAAGCTTGTCACATCGTTCTTCAAAATGAGCCGTTCCGAAAACAGGCTGCTGAAAAAGTACTATATAAAATTTATCACCAATGCATTGAGGAGTTTTATAATCCTAAAAATGACGTTTGGTACGAAGACAGCCGATCAGCCTATACAGGGAAAAATGCGATTAAATACCGCCACACTGCACCTGATTCATTAAAGGTGATGATTGCATCTTTAGAAAGCGGATTTCAGGAAATTCGTGAGGAATTGGAATATTACGAGACAGATTACCGCACGAAAATGATCCAGTCGAAGTAAGTAAAGGATTCAGCTCTTTCATCAGGGCTGTTTTTTTTGTGATTTTATAGTTGCTAATTACGCGTACGGTGTTGGTTATCAAGTAGAAGTATAAATAGATTAGAACCAAAATAACGCGATGAGGCTTAATAGAATGAGCCCGTTTTTTAGAATTTTACGTTCATAACCTTTGTCCACCCGCATAAACTTGTACAAAACAATAAAAGGACGTGGGTGTTATGCGGCAACGGAAAGCGATAACAGTGATCGTACTCATCTTCTTCTTGCTTTTGTCGGGGTTTCCGCACCATTCTTCTGCTGAAATAGGTGTGAGTGCAAGAAGTGCGATATTAATTGAACAAGAATCTGGGAGAATTCTTTTTGAAAAAGACGCCCATACGAAAAGAAGAATTGCCAGCATAACAAAGATTATGACAGCGATACTTGCAATTGAATCAGGAAAAATGGAGGAAAAGGTAAAGGTAAGCAATCGTGCGGTACATACAGAGGGGTCGGCTGTATATATACAGGAAGGAGAAAAAATTAAGCTTGAGGACCTTGTATATGGTCTTATGCTTCGATCCGGGAATGATGCAGCTGTCGCTATAGCAGAGCATGTCGGCGGTAGTGTCGAGGGCTTCGTGCACTTAATGAATCAAAAAGCAGCGGAAATCGGCATGATGAACACGGAGTTTGCTAATCCGCATGGACTAGATGATCACGAAAATCATTATTCCACTGCTTATGACATGGCGATTCTGACACGATACGCCATGGAAAATCCGATGTACCGAACAATTCAGGGGACAAAAGTTCATCGAGCACCAAATCCGAATGAGCAATGGGACAGGGTATGGAAAAATAAAAATAAACTGCTGACAAGCTTATATGAATACAGCACAGGCGGAAAAACGGGTTATACGAAACGGGCTAAGCGCACTCTTGTTTCGACTGCATCTAAAGATGGAATGGATCTGGTGGCAGTGACAATTGATGCGTCAGATGATTGGAATGATCATATCGGGATGTTTAACATGGGCTTCAGCGATTATGACTTATTTAAAATAAAAGAAGCAGGGACCTTAAAAGATATCAAAGATAAAATGTATAAAAATAAATTGTTTATTAAAAGGGATGTTTTTTATCCGTTAACAGAAGAGGAAGAAGATAGGCTTAAAATCAATGTCTCTCTGATAAAACCTGAAAAAAGCTGGCACGATCCTGAGGATGTTCCGAACGTTGTCGGTAAAATGACTTTTATTGTTGAGGATGAAAGAGTGGACGAAGTACCCATTTATTTTGATAATGGGCTGACGAATAAACCAAATGCTGCAATTTGGGAGAAGTTCCGCAAGTTATTTTTCATTGGTGCAGGTTTCATCCATTATGATTAATATCATTTGGGTTGGACTGACAATCATCGGGATTATCTTTGCGATGATAAATGGGACGATGGAGCAAGTGAATGCAGCCGTTTTTAAAGGTGCAAAAGATGCTGTCACCATCAGCATCGGTTTGATCAGTGTTCTTGTTTTTTGGCTTGGATTAATGAAAGTTGCTGAAAAAGCAGGATTGCTTGAAAAACTTGGACAATTATTCAAACCATTTGTCAGTAAACTGTTTCCGGAGATTCCGGCAGAACATCCGGCAATGGGCTATATTCTATCAAATATGATTGCAAATCTCTTTGGACTGGGAAATGCAGCAACCCCGCTTGGAATAAAAGCGATGGAACAAATGAAGAAATTAAATGGCGATAAGCCGGTTGCCAGCAGATCGATGATTACTTTTTTGGCTGTTAATACATCAAGCATTACACTGATTCCAACGACGGTTATTTCTGTCAGGATGACATATGGGTCAAACTCTCCGACAGATATTGTTGGCCCTACGTTGCTTGCAACAATTATTTCAGCAATAGGCGCCATTCTGATTGACCGCTATTTCTACCATAGGAGAATGCGGAAGGAGCGAAAATAGAATGGGTATGATCAGTTTAATCTCGTTATGGATGATCCCGCTGATTATCGGATTTATTCTGCTATATGGCACATTCAAAAAAGTGCCGACATATGAAACATTTGTTGAAGGAGGAAAAGAAGGGATCGATATCGCTTTTTCCATCATTCCGTATTTAGTAGGAATGCTCGTTGCCATTACGATTTTCAGAGCTTCAGGGGCCCTTGAATTTTTTGTCGGGATGATGAAGCCTGCTTTAGATGCAATCAGGGTGCCAAGCGAGATTGTACCGCTGGCTTTTATCAGACCCATATCGGGTACTGCTGCCCTAGGCATGACAACAGACTTAATTTCCGCGTATGGCCCCGATTCTTTTATTGGAAGACTTGCTGCGGTTATGCAAGGGAGCACAGATACGACTCTGTATATTCTGACCGTGTATTTTGGAGCAGTTGGAGTGAAAAAAATGGGTGATGCGCTTAAGGTAGGCCTGCTTGCTGATCTTATGGGGATTATTGCTTCAATCGTAATAGTCATGATGCTTTTTTAATAAGATGAGAGAGGCTGCCTATGTTTAGGCAGCTTCTTTATGTTGTGCAGAAAATAAGGTTATCTCTGTCCAGCTCCTCGACCATAACAAAAAAAGTCAAACCCGAACTTTTCTGCCGGATTCTTTTATGTCATGCCTGCGCTAAACGGGCGCTTGCGCTTTTCTTATAAACATCAAAACTTTTTGCTCATTTGCTCCCCTTTTATGAGATAATAGGACTTCATGCAATTTTTCACAAAGGATCGTTTTAATGGAAACTTGTATAAAAAAATGATAAGAAGTAAGATGTTAACGAGGTGAAAGAAATGGAACGTTTACAAAAAGTGATAGCTCATGCAGGTCTTGCATCAAGAAGAAAGGCAGAGGAGCTTATTTTAGAAGGCAAGGTAACGGTGAACGGTAAAGTTGTAAGAGAGCTTGGAATCAAAGTTTCTGGAAATGACCGTGTAGAAGTGGCCGGGGTTCCAGTTGAAAAAGAAGAACCCGTTTATTTTATTCTATATAAACCGCGCGGCGTGATTTCAGCTGCAATCGACGATAAAGGCAGAAAAACAGTAACTGACTTTTTCCCGCAAATAAAGGAACGCATCTATCCGGTTGGAAGACTTGATTATGATACGTCCGGCATCATCATTATGACCAACGACGGTGATTTTGCTAACCTCCTTATGCACCCAAGCAGTGAAGTAGAGAAAACGTATGTTGCTAAAGTGAAAGGAATTCCTATCCGCGAAAAATTAAAAGCGCTTGAAAAAGGCATCATGCTCGAAGACGGGAAAACAGCACCGGCAAAAGTGAAGTTCGTTTCTTTGGATAAAAAGAAGCAAACAAGCATAATTGAGCTGACCATTCACGAAGGCAGAAACCGTCAAGTCCGCCGCATGTTTGAGGCGATTGGCCATCCTGTGTTAAAGCTCAAGCGTGAAACGTATGGTTTTCTCGACTTAAAAGGATTAAAAACGGGAGACGGCCGGGAATTATCTCCGCATGAAGTAAAACAGCTGAGATCATTGGCTAAATTCGGAAAGTAAGCCCTTTAATTTTCACATAAACTTCAAATTATCAAGAAAACGTTTGAAATAAACAGTGATATAATGAGTTGAAATGCATGAGATATGGGAGAGTTTTTAATGAAAAAAAGACGGTTGCTCATGAGATCGATCATCCTTTTCGTGTTGGTCGCTGCGCTTGGATATACACTGTATACGAATTTTTTTTCAAGCAAGGAAAAAGTAAAGGCTGGAAGCGAAGCCCCTGATTTTGTTTTAACAGACATTAACGGGGAAAAGCATCAGCTTTCAGATTACAAAGGGAAAGGCGTATTCCTTAATTTCTGGGGTACTTGGTGCGAACCGTGCAAACGCGAGATGCCCTACATGCAAAATCAATATGACTACTATAAAAACCAAGGTGTAGAGGTACTTGCCGTCAACATCGCAGAATCAAAGATTGCCGTTCAAAATTTTACAGATACATATGATTTATCTTTTCCTGTCGTACTGGATAAAGATCGACAAGTGTTAGATGCATACGGAGTTGTACCTCTTCCGACTACATTCCTGATTGATAAAGATGGAAAAGTAGTGAAAATTATCACTGGCCAAATGACTGAGCGGATGGTCAGAGATTACATGGAATCAATCAAGCCGTAAACGGGGAGTTTTCATCATGAAAGAAGTGAAATGCAAGTGCGGTCACAGCAATCCGCACGGGACGGTTCTTTGTGAATCTTGCGGTCGTAAGGTCGGAGAAGAGGAAGAGAAGCAAACCGTACCTGGTAAACTATTGGATATGAAATATGATGGAAGTGCCAGACGCTCACAGACATACAAGAAGACGCCAATCGATAAGATTTGGAACTTCTTTTCGTCTGTTAAAGTTGGCATCTGGATTATTGTCCTGATTTTAATTGCGTCAGCAATTGGCACCATTCTGCCGCAAGTAATGTACATACCGCCAAATGTGACGCCAAAAGAGTTTTACCGTGAGGAATATGGTGTCATTGGCCAGCTCTATTTTCAAATGGGCTTTCATGAATTATTCAGTTCCTGGTGGTACATGATTTTGATCGGTGCCCTTGCAGCATCACTTGTCATTGCAAGCCTGGACCGATTTATTCCTCTTTATCGTGCATTAAAAAAACAGGGCGTGACTCGCCACGAAAGTTTTATGCGCAGGCAGCGGCTATTCAGTGAAACAAGTTCTGTCCAGGATGCTGATAAACAACTGGTACATATCAAAGAAGGCTTGAAGAGAAAACGCTATCATGTCAGAGAAGAAAACGGAAATTTACTGGCGGAAAAAAACAGGTTCTCAAGATGGGGACCTTACGTCAATCATATCGGCCTTATTATTTTCCTATTTGGCGCCATGCTTCGGTTTGTGCCTGGCATGTACGTGGATGATGTCATTTGGATACGCGAAGGCGAAACAAATGTGATTCCAGGTACAGATGGTCAATATTTTCTGAAAAGCGATTCGTTTATTATGGAAACGTATCAAAAGAAAAATGAAGATGAAGTCTTTCAGGATGCCCTTACGAGAGTGGGCGATGGGAACGTTGTGAAAAATTATCAGACGAATGTAACCCTGTATGAACGCAAAGGCGAGACAGTGATTGGAGCAGAGCCTGAGCTGCAAAAAGTGAAGGACGGCGAAATAAAGGTGAATCAGCCGCTCAAGCATGATTCATATGCACTGTATCAGGTCGATTATAAGCTGAATGAATTAAATAAAATGACATTCAGTTTAGTAGACAAAGAGACAGAAGAAAACTTCGGCCAGCTGACGATTGACCTGCTCGACCCGCAAAAGGATTTTGATTTGGGCAATGGCTATAAAGTTGAAGTAGCGAGCTACCTCCCTGATTTCTATTTTAACAGCGAGGGTGAACCGGCTACGAAAACAAGAATTCCTGATAATCCTGCCTTTGTTTTTAAAATGATTTCACCTGATAATCCTAAAGGGGAGACAAGCTTTGTCGCCATTCAGCAAACGATTGAGCCGAATGAGGACAATCAGCTGAAAATGAAGTTTGAAGGGGTTGAAACGAAGAATTTATCAGCCCTTACCGTTCGGAAAGACAACACACTTTGGTTTCTTGGACTTGGCGGAGCCATTTTCATGATTGGAGTTACTCAAGGTATGTATTGGAACCATCGCCGCATTTGGATCAGACGCAGCGGAGAAGGCATTCTTTTAGCCGGACATACGAATAAAAACTGGTATGGCATTAAAAATGAGATTGATTCTGTGCTTGAAGGAACGATGATTGAAAAGCCGATCGATCAGTCAGACGAGAAAAAAGACTAGTCATAGAGGAGGAAAAGGTGTGGCGGCTTTAAGCAGTAATTTGCTATTTGCAGCTTTCATTTTATATTTGACTGCGACATTTCTCTTTGGCGGAGCGATTCGCGATAAGAGAAAGGAATACAAAAAGCCAAGTAAATGGGCGTCTGCAGGTATTGCTATCACCATTCTGGCTTTTGCAGCACAAGTTGGCTATTTTATTACAAGATGGATTGCTTCTGGACATGCTCCGGTCAGTAATCTATTTGAATTTACTACATTCTTTGGCATGATGCTTGTTCTTGCATTCATAGTTCTCTACTTTATTTATAAAGTATCCATTTTAGGACTTTTTACACTGCCGGTTGCATTGCTGCTGATTGCTTATGCCAGTATGTTTCCGACAGATATCTCACCATTGATTCCTGCTCTTCAAAGCAGCTGGCTTCATATTCATGTAACAACAGCTGCACTTGGACAGGCGATTCTCGCCATAAGCTTTATTGCAGGTGTGATTTACCTGATCAGAGCAGTAGATCAGACAAAAAACTCTAAGAAAACATTCTGGCTGGAAGTTGTCATGTATACACTTGTTGCTACTATTGCCTTTATAGCCATTACCAGTACCTTCAGATTAATGGACTATGAAGCAGTTTATAAATGGACCGACAAAAATGAGCAGAATGCTGAAATGGTTTATAATATGCCGGCCCTGGTAGGACCGCATCAAGGTGAACTTTTAACAGAAGGCAAAATGGAAGCTTTCTTTGAAGTTCCCGCTTTAATTTCTGCCAGAAAGTTAAATACCGTAATCTGGTCTATCGGCACTGGCTTACTATTATACGGAGCGATCCGTTTAATCCTGAGAAAGAGAATCTCAGCTTTCCTTCAGCCTCTCACGAGAAATGTCAATCTTGATTTAGTAGATGAAATCGGGTATCGATCCGTAACGATTGGCTTTCCGGTCTTCACATTGGGCGCTCTTATATTTGCAATGATTTGGGCGCAAATTGCATGGACACGCTTTTGGGGCTGGGATCCTAAAGAAGTCTGGGCTCTTATCACATGGCTGTTCTATGCTGCATACTTGCATTTGCGTCTTTCAAAAGGCTGGCAAGGCGAGAAATCAGCCTGGCTTGCAGTTATCGGGTTTGCAATCATCATGTTTAACTTGATATTTGTCAATCTTGTCATTGCCGGATTGCATTCCTACGCTTAGGCGCCACTAAAGCTAGTAAAAACAGTAAAGTCTTATTATAAGTTTCACTTCATGATACTTCTTACATTTAAAAGAAAGCCTTCACTCCATATAAAGTGAAGGTTTTTTGGTAAGATAATCATATAGGATAATTCGGAGGAGGAGACACACGATGGAAAATAACAATAACTATAAAATTCTGGTCGTTGATGACGAGGATCGAATTAGAAGACTTTTAAAAATGTACTTAGAGAGAGAAAACTACCAAATTGAAGAAGCAGACAACGGCAATGATGCCCTTGAAATGGCTTTGTCAGCTGAATATGACTTAATTCTGCTTGATTTGATGATGCCTGGTATGGATGGGATTGAAGTCTGCCGCCAGCTGCGCCTGAAAAAAGCGACACCTATCATCATGCTGACAGCAAAGGGTGAGGAAGTAAACAGAGTCCAAGGCTTTGAAGTCGGCACAGATGACTACATTGTGAAGCCTTTCAGCCCTAGAGAAGTTGTCTTGAGAGTAAAAGCTCTGCTAAGAAGATCATCAACAACCTCTTTCCTGAAAACAGAAACGAAAGCGAAGAATGTGATTGTTTTTCCTCATCTATCAATTGATCATGACGCACACCGTGTGACAGCAGACGGCAAAGAAGTGAGTTTAACTCCAAAAGAGTATGAATTGCTGTATTTCCTCGCGAAAACACCTGATAAAGTTTATGACCGCGAAAAAT
The DNA here is from genome assembly GCF_014235785.1 of Bacillus sp. PAMC26568. Lineage (GTDB taxonomy): Bacteria > Bacillota > Bacilli > Bacillales > Bacillaceae > Bacillus_P. The sequence continues at coordinate 1,551,573 of NZ_CP060137.1, forward strand.
TATTAAAAGAAGTGTGGCAATATGAATTTTTTGGTGATTTAAGAACGGTAGACACCCATGTAAAACGCCTGAGAGAAAAATTAAGCAAAGTTTCGCCTGATGCAGCCTCCATGATCGTAACTGTATGGGGAGTAGGCTACAAATTTGAGGTCGGCAGTGAATGATGTTTTGGAAAAGTGTAGTCGGTAAACTCTGGTTTACCATTTTATTGCTCGTTTCATTTGTTTTATTTATACTGACTGTTTTGCTTCTTGAATTTATGGAGAATTACCATGTAGGGGAAGCCGAGCGTGAACTGACGCAGCTTGCTAATAAAATATCGGTAATTTTAGAAAGCCACGAAGATCAGGACCTGGCACGTTCGATTTCTTGGGAACTTGCAGATGAACTGACAAGCATTATTATTGTTGAGGATGAGAATCGATACTGGTTTTCTCCCGAAAAATATGACAGCACCCCGACTTTCGAAATGCAGGATATACAAAATGACAAAGAACTGTCAAAAGTGTTTTCAGATCAAAAAAATGTAAGCAAGCTTGCGGAACTGTCTGAAGAAGAAAAATTGAATACGGCTAATAATGATGAAGTGCTGGTCGTCGGTGTGCCATATGAACGTAAGAATGGAGAATATGGCGCTGTATTTATGTCGCAATCCCTCCTTGCAGTTCATGAAACAACAAAGAATACGACAAAGTATATTTTGCTTGCTGCCGGAATTGCGATCATTTTGACAACTATTTTCGCCTTTTTTCTCTCAACAAGAATCACTTATCCGCTTAGAAAAATGCGTGAAGTGACTCAAGAGCTGACAAGAGGTAAATTTGATACAAAGGTGCCGATTTTAAGTCATGATGAGATTGGCGAACTTGCCATAGCCTTTAATCAAATGGGCCGACAGCTTAAATTCAACATTAATGCGCTCAATCAGGAAAAAGAGCACCTGACAAGCATTTTAAGCAGTATGGCAGACGGCGTAATCACTCTCAACATTGATGGCACGATTCTTGTAACAAATCCTCCTGCGGAACGGTTTTTACAGGCATGGTATTACGAGCAAAAAATGCAAATTAATGAAGGTGAGGAAATTCCGCCAGAAGCAAAAGAATTATTTCAGCGTGTGGTCAATACAGAGAAAGAGCATATCGTGGAAGTGAATTTGCAGGGCAGAAGCTGGGTCATGGTTATGAGTCCGCTATATAACCAGTCATATGTACGAGGTGCGGTTGCTGTCCTCAGAGATATGACTGAGGAGAGAAGACTTGATAAGCTGAGGAAAGACTTTATTGCGAATGTCAGTCATGAGCTAAGAACACCGATTGCGATGCTTCAAGGATACAGCGAAGCCATTGTAGACGATATAGCAAGTTCTGAAGAGGAAAAGAAAGAAATTGCTCAAGTCATTTACGATGAGTCACTTCGTATGGGAAGACTCGTGAACGATCTTCTTGACCTCGCCCGAATGGAAGCTGGACATATTACTCTAAATTATGAGGAAATCTCCATCCATGAATTTATAGAAAAAATTAATCGTAAATTTCAGGGGCTGGCAAAGGATAAGAAAATTTCTTTATCCTCATCTGTCATCTTAGTTGAGCCGGAATTTGTGCTTGATCCTGACAAGATTGAACAAGTCCTTACCAATTTAGTTGATAATGCCATTAGACATACGCTTGAAGGCGGTTCTGTCGAAATTCATGTACAGAGTGTGTCTCACGGAATAAAAATCGATGTGAAGGATACCGGTACAGGAATTGTGGAGGAAGATTTGCCATTTGTGTTTGAACGATTTTATAAAGCAGATAAAGCAAGAACAAGAGGCCGTTCTGGAACTGGTTTGGGTCTTGCGATTGCAAAAAATATCGTAGATGCACATTTAGGAACGATAACAGTGCACAGCAAAGTAAATGAAGGCACAACCTTCAGCTTCTATCTGCCACGAAAAAGCGATGATTCTGAAAGAATGTGACGAAAATTCTTGTTTCATAAGGAACACCGTCTGAATTTTCTGTTGAAGCTGTGAGGATTTTTTTGTAAAATAATACTGAATTAACATAATTAAATATTTTGAGATATAGGTGCTTGCCGCTTAATAGGGAATCAGGTGAAAAGCCTGAACTGTCCCCGCAACTGTATTTGCCGACGACCTGAAAATATCCACTGTATAATCCAATGGCATAGCTATGCTGTTTGTTGTATGGGAAGGATCAGTTAGAATGAAGCAATAGTCAGTAGACCTGCCTAATCTCTTACAAAGTTTGTATTCTTCGGGGGTTGAGCATAGAGACGGCAAGATTCTGTCTTTGCATTCACCTTCAGAATCTTCATATGCCGTTTTTAAGCCCATCCTCCAAGATGGGCTTTTTCATTTTTTGTTTTAAGCTATACAATATAGATGGATACATAAAAGGAGAGATTGTTTGTGAAAAAGGTTTTTGGGTTACTAGGAATATTACTTTTAATGGTAATGGGGGCTTGTGCAAATACTGCAGAAGAGCCTAAAAAAGAAACATCAAATTCAGAGCAGGCAGCTGAAAATAAGGAAACAGCTGAAGAAACAAAAGCCACTGTTGCCTTGACTAAAAACAATATGGAAGAGGAAGTCGATTCAAAAGAAGTTGCCATCAAAGAAGGACAGACTCTTATGGATGTCATGAAAGAAAACTTTGAAGTGGAAGAAGCCGGGGGGTTTATTAACGGCATCGATGGAATCAAGGCTAGCGAGAGCGAAAAAACATACTGGCATCTTGTCGTTAATGGTGAAGATGCGATGACAGGTGCAAATGAAATCGAGCTTAAAGATGGAGATAAAATAGAATTTGATTTAAGAAATTATGAGTAAGCCGGGAGCTCAGAATGACGACTAGAAGAATCAGTCTGCTTTCGTTATTGATAGCATTATCAGTGATAGGGAGACTGGCATTTCAATTTGTTCCAAACATCCAGCCAATGACCGCCATCATCATCATTACTTCGATTTTGATTGGTCCTATTAACGGAATCATCGTAGCTGTATTAGGCTGCTTCGTCAGTAATTTGCTGCTCGGTATGGGAATGTGGACGATCTGGCAAATGCTGGCCTGGGGCGCGGTTGCATTGATCTCAGGTGTTTTAGGGAAATATATTACATCAAAAAGACTCTTTGTTTTTACACCAGTTGCCGTGCTGTCTGGATATTTCTTTGGATTTGTTGTGTCTCTGAATATGTTTGTTTTAACAGAAAATGGTTTAGCTTATTATCTGGCGGGATTGCCATTTGATACAGCGCATGCAATTGGAAATGGCATCTTCTTTATCGTGCTGTACCCTGTCATGTACAAAACTTTTCAGTATTTCTTGAATAAAAAGGATTTTGGCATAACTATGCAGTAAACTTAAAAGAGCGACGTGTCGCTCTTTTCTTATATAAAAGCTCTGTTCGCATTGATTGTTGCTTTGCCTGTGGTTATTGCATAAGCACTGCCGTAACTAGTGTAAAAAGTCTAAAACCCGATTTTTTACTCACTTGCAAAAGCTACAATGTTTACGAAAAGAGCCTATAAAAATAAAGGGGCTGTTTTAAATGAACTTATATACACGAACCGGCGATAAAGGAAAAACAAGCATTATAGGAGGACGGGTCGATAAAGATGATTTAAGAGTCGAAGCATACGGCACAATTGATGAAGTCAATTCATTTGTAGGACTTGCGATGACATGGCTTCAGGGGGAAAACCTGATTGATCTGTATCATGAATTTGAAAAGATACAGCATGAGCTATTTGATTGCGGCAGCGATCTCGCCGTTATTCATGGCAAGCAGAAACATCCGTATAAAACAACGGCTGACATGGTTGCATTTCTGGAAGAAAGAATTGATCAATATACCTCAGAAGCACCTCCATTACAGCGTTTTATCCTTCCAGGCGGCACACAGGCAGCATCGGCTATTCACATCGCAAGAACAGTAGCAAGACGCGCAGAACGGTGCATTGTATCCTTGCAGAAGCAAACAGAGATTAATGATCAAGTTTTAACCTACATGAATAGGCTCTCAGACTATTTCTTTGCAGCTGCAAGAGTGGCAAATGCACGGCTCGGTTCTAAAGATGTCGAATACGAAAGAAGCGCAATCGTTTTTACAAAGCCCAAACAGTCATAAAAAAGTTGGAAAATGAGGAAGGCAGCACCTTCCTTTTTGTTTTGCGTCATTATATAGTTAAAGTTGTAACTTTTTAACTAAAAAATCGACTAATTGTTTGATCGGGGGTTCATTCATGGAAGAGGCCTTTCAGAGAATCTATGAAAAGTATCACCAGGATATTTTTCAGTTCTTATTTTATATGGTGAAAAATCGTGAGCAGGCTGAAGACCTCGTTCAAGAAGTATATATACGCATTTTAAAATCTTACGACAGTTTTGAAGGCAGAAGCAGTGAAAAAACATGGATTCTTTCTATTTCACGTCATGTCGCCATCGACTGGTTTCGGAAGCAAAAAAACTTGAAGCAGCGAATTCTTGAGAAATTTGACTGGGATCGTCAGCAAATCCAGGATGTTCAGCCTCTGCCGGATGAAGTAGCTGCACAAAACGAAGAAATGCAGCAAATCTACCATTCACTTGATAGATGTACTGTCGATCAGCGCTCTGTCATTATTTTGCGCTATCTTCAGGGGTTGTCTATCGCAGAGACGGCTTCAGCTCTTAAATGGACGGAGAGTAAAGTGAAAACAACTCAGCACCGTGCATTAAAAGCATTAAAAAATCATTTAATTGACAACACTGAGAGAAAGGAGGAGATCATAAAAGGATGAATAAAAAGAATTGGAATGAAGATCAGCTCGTCAATGCCCTAAAACAGCTGCCGTCCATTAAGGATCAGCGAACTTCATCTGAAATTTTTGCTCATATTTCAGAAAAAGAAACAAAGCACAAGAAGGGGAAGGTATGGATAACGCCTGCTTTCGCCAGTGTTGCCGCTCTTTTTATTCTATTATTAATGTCACCTTACTTCTTAAATCAATTTCAATCAAATGAGAGCAGTAAATCAGACTCAAACATGGATATGGCAAGTAATGAGCAGGCAAAACAATCAGTACAGGACTCGGCTTATAAAAGTGAAGCAGAGCTTTCAATACAGCCGCAGCCGGAAAAAAGCACCTTTGTTGCACGTGAAGAAGATCAATTTTCCATTGTTACCCTCGCTTATCCCGATCTGCAAGTTCAAAACATGATTCCAATCAGCATCCAGACAGAGAAAAGCGGAAATTATTTAGATCAATATAAATCTTTACTAGCAACATTGGACCCGGCACCTCTTGGATTAAGTTCTTCCCCATTGACAGGAACAGACATTCAATATGCTGAAGGAACAACAAAAGAGCTATTAATTAATGTAAATGAAAATTCGTATGCTCAATCTGCTGTTGAAAGTGAAAATAAATTATTTGCTGAAGGCATTGAAGAATCGTTTCGCTGGCAGGGGATTGAAGAAGCAGAATACTTTAAAGACGGAAAAAAAGGAATTGAACTTGGTGCCTATGGGTTTAAGGAAAGGCAGACCCTGAGCAAAGAAAAGCGAAAAGGTTACTTTCTCTACCAGGAGAGTATGGAAGCTCCTAAGCTCCTTGCACCATCAATCCTTCCTTTTAATAAATTATCTGAAGCTCTCTCAGCCATGAAAGAAAATGGGACGCTTGGATTAAAACCTGTCATCGAAAAATCAGTTATGATAAAAAATATTAAAGAAAAAGATGAAGATGTCATCATCGAATTTACGAATGAATCTACTATTGAAGATAACGAAACAGATACACTGATGCTTGAAGCCATTTTACTGACAGCAAAAGAATTTGGATATGAAAATGTGAAATTTGAAGGATTAAATGTTGAAAGAGTTGGAGAAATGGATGTTACGAATGCCGTTCCCGTTCCATTTTCCCCTAATCCGGTAGATGTGAAATAAAACATTATGTGCGAGCCGCAGCTTATGAAGCTGAGGTTCTTTTTTATGGTGCGGGAACCTTTATAAACGATTGATCGTGGATCACAAGATGGTTATCTCGGTCCTAAAAGTTCTTATTTATGCAAAATAACGTTTTTATTTTACATTTTTATGTATGAAATGGAAATTGCTGCATAATACTAATATTGGTCAATTTGGGTCAAACATAAATCTAGGGGGAGAATATGTTAGATTTGTTAAGAAGGTTATCAATAGCACTATTAGTAGGAGTATGCATCGTTCTTTTATTCGTAAGCGGAACTCAAGCAAAAGCAGAAGAATCATCAGGGGCTTCAGAAATAAATTGGTCGCACCCAATCAGGGGCACCATTACTGATACATTTGGGACAAGAAGCGGAAAACATAAAGGCATCGATATTGCGGCTCCTGAAGGAACAAAGATTTTAGCTGTTCAAGAAGGGATTGTTACAAAATCCTATTATTCAGATACGTATGGGAACGTAGTATTTATTCAGCATCCTGAAGGATACGAGACGGTATATGCACATTTGCACAAACGCTCTGTTGCAGAGTCTGCGAAGGTGAAAAAAGGCCAGGAGATTGGCACGATCGGCAATACAGGTTTATCGAGAGGAACACATCTTCATTTTGAAGTACATAAGGGAAATTGGACATTAGATAAAAAAAATGCTGTTGATCCATTTCTAATGGTAGCAGCGAATACGATTGAAGCAATGCCAGCGATGACAAAGCCTGCAGCTCAGCTTGACGGGTCCATGCAGATCACGGTGAAAAAAGGTGATACACTATGGAGTATTTCAGCTGCACACAGAACCTCTGTTGAGTCTCTGAAAGAGCTGAACCAGCTAAAGTCTAATGAAATCCTGGCTGGTCAGAAGCTTTACATAAATGAAAGGCTAGAAGCGAATACATACACTGTGAAAAGAGGGGATACACTCTACTCCATTGCAGATCAGTTTGACGTTTCGATACATCAATTAAAGAAAGAAAACAACTTAAAAACAGAAGTCATTTTTCCTTTGCAGCATTTAATGATTACAAAGAATTCTGGTTCTTCAGAATAAAGTGAATATGCATTGTCACAAAACCCAAAAAAAGATATAATAGACAAAACTTACGGGGGGCAGACGATGCGGACAGACTATCATAATCATTTAGAACGAGGCAGCTTGACACTGGATTATTTGAAGCAATTTACAAACGAAGCTCAGAAAAAAGGGATTCAGCATTTCGGAATTTCGGAGCATGCCTATCATTTTTATCAAACGAAAGATATTCTCAGCAATCCATGGGTTGAAGAAAGACGCTATTACGATATGAATGACTATGTTAATCTTTTTAAGGAAGCATGGAGTCGTGATATTGATGTTAAAATGTCGATTGAGATGGATTATACTCCAGGAAAACACGCTGAAATGAAAGCTTTCATAGATACATACGATTTTGATTATGTAATAGGATCCATTCACTGGGTCGATAACTTTGGAATTGATTTAAAAGAATATCTCCATGAGTGGGACAAGCGCAATGTAAACGATGTCTATGAAAAATACTTCGAACAGGTTGTAACGCTCGCCCAGTCGGATTTATTTGATATTGTCGGGCATCTTGATTTAGTTAAGATCTTTAATTATGTACCTAACGACGAAGAGTTTTTGCTGCAGCAATATGACCGGGCAACCGATGCGTTAGCTTCATCAAAAACATGCGTGGAAATCAGTACTGCCGGTTTAAGAAAGCCGGTAGGAGAGCTGTATCCTGATGAACGGCTTCTAACCATGTGTTTTCAGAAGGAAATTCCGATCGTGCTTTCATCGGATGCCCATGTGCCAGAGGACGTTGGTGCGGACTATGACCAAGCGATCGCACTCGCGAAAAAAGTTGGCTATTCCTCATTAATGACGTTTCAAAAAGGAGTTCGAAAGGAAGTTCCGCTTAAATAGACATATCGTGCAGTGTTATTTCATTTTTGAAATAACACTTTTTTGTGTTGTAAGATATTTTGGATATCTCCGTCCAATTCGGCGATTAGGTATACGGTGAAAAAAATTCACAAAAGTATAGGCAAAAAGCGCCTTCCCTGTGAAATTCCTATTTTCGCAGCGAGCTGGCCAAGGCGCCTGCGCTTTTGTACTTGGAAATAAATGATTTTAAACTATATCTACCTATCTGGTCCGGTTTAATAGTAAAATGGATATCTACACACATTTTTACAGGAGACGATCATGTCGAAAAAGAAAAAAATTCTATATATATATATTTTGATAAGTATTATCTGGGTGTTCGGAACAGATCATCTGCTATCATTTTTAAATTATGATATTTTCATGTTTATTTTGATCTCAAAATTTAAAGCTGTTGTTTTTATTCTCTTCACTGGTGTTTTTATTTATTATTTAATTAATAAAAATGAACAAATTCAAGAATTAGAGCGTGAGAAGGAAAAACTGCTCTCTTTGATCAATTCAATGGTTGACTTTGTTAATTTTAAAGATGGACAGGGCAGATGGATTGAAGTGAATACTTTTGGCCTGGAATTATTTCAGCTTCAAGGTGTGGACTATAAAGGGAAGAAGGACTCTGAGCTTGCGGAGTATAGCGAGTTTTACCAGGAGGCACTTCGCTATTGTGAAGAATCAGATGAGCTCACTTGGAAAAGCGGGGCTGTTTCACGCAGCGAAGAAATGATTCCTTTGCCTGATGGAAACTTTAAAACGTTTGATACGATAAAGGTTCCATTGTTTAATGAAGACGGATCAAGAAAAGCTCTGGTTGTTATCGGACGCGATATTACTCAAATGAAAGCGGCTGAGGACCGATTGCAAAAAGCGGAAAAATTAAGCGTTGTCGGGGGATTGGCTGCAAGTGTAGCCCACGAAATCAGGAATCCCTTGACATCGCTTAAAGGCTTTGTTCAGCTGATGAATAAGAATGACAGTGTGAACAGAACGTATTATGAAATTATGGAGGGGGAGCTTGACCGGATTAATCAAATTGTCGGCGAGCTGCTTGTCCTTGCAAAACCGCAGGAGATCTTATTTAAAAAAACGAGTTTAAATGATCTGGTGTTCAATGTCATCTCTCTCTTAGAATCAGAGGCCAATATGTATAACGTTAAAATTAATTATCAGCCAGCTGTCGGAATGCCTGAAATGGATTGCGAGCCTAATCAGCTGAAGCAAGTGTTTATTAATGTAATCAAGAATTCAATAGAAGCAAGCTCCAGCACAATTGATATTAAAGTTTTCCATCGCCGGGAACGCGTGAAAGTCGTCATCTCAGATGATGGCAGCGGTATGGAGGAAGAAAGGCTTAAGAGGTTAGGAGAACCTTTTTATTCCGTTAAAGAAAAAGGAACAGGGCTTGGTTTAACAGTAAGCTACCGGATCATTGAATCGCACAATGGGAAAATTTCTTTTGAAAGCAAGGTCGGAGAAGGAACAAAAGTTGAAATTGAGATTCCTATGATAAGAAAATAGAAAACAGAGAGCAATGTTGCTCTCTGTTTTTTCTAGTTATAGGAAAACCCTAGCTCGCTTAGCAAAAGACAATTTCTAAAGAAAAGGCTGCGCCTACCCTGTGAACTTGCTATTTTCCAAGGCGCTTGCGTTTTTCTTATTTATTGCAGTTCAATCGCTCTGATGGAAACAATATCTTCAATTTCAGAAAGTGTTTTCAGCAAGGCGTCATCTAATGAACGGTCGAAGGAAAGCATCATGATCGCTTCTCCTCCGACATTTTTACGGCCAACCTGCATGGTCGCGATGTTTACTTCATGGTCTCCGAGAATACGTCCGACACGTCCAATGACCCCAGGTTTATCTGTGTGCTGAATGTATATGAGATGACCAGTAGGATAGAAATCAATATTAAATGAGTTTATGCCGACAATTCGCTCACCGTATTGAGGGATATGTGTCCCTTTCATTTCAAATGTTGTTTGATCTCCATAAATTGTTACGGTTATGCAATTGGCATAGCCAGACTGATTTGAAGTAATCTTTTCACTGAAGCTGATTCCGCGTTCTTTAGCAATCATTCCTGCGTTGACTTCATTTACGTTTGATGCGACACGCGGTGTTAAAAAACCGGAAATTAAGCTTTTAGTAATAAAAGAAGTTTCAAGTTCAGCAACGGATCCTTCATATTGAATAGCTATTTCATGTACAGGCTCCTTCATGCATTGTGAGACAACGTTGCCCATTTTTTTGGCCAGCTTATAAAAGGGCTGAATTTTTTCAAAAACTTCTTTTGTTAATGTCGGCAGGTTGACAGAGGTTGTAACCATCTTTCCATCTAGAAAATCAAGAACATCCTGTGCCACCTGTGCAGCGACATTTAACTGGGCTTCTTTAGTGGATGCCCCTAAATGCGGTGTAGCAATAACATTGTCATAGCGCAATAGCGGATGATCAACTGGAGGTTCTGTTTCAAAAACATCAAGTGCAACACCTGCAATATGCCCGCTTTCTAAATAGGGAATAATTGCTGCTTCATCAATGATTCCGCCTCGTGCACAATTGAGCAAATAAACGCCTTTTTTTGTTTTAGGTAAAGATTCAGCACCGATTAAACCTCGTGTTTCTTTTGTGAGCGGTGTATGAACGGTAATGATGTCTGCCTGTTCAAGGAGTTCATCTAAACTTGCACTTTTAACTGAAATTTTTGCAGCGCGGTCACGGGTCAAGAATGGATCGAAAACGAGGACATTTACTCCAAAAGCTTGAGCGCGTTTGGCAATCTCTGTTCCAATTCTTCCTAAACCGACAATACCTAACGTTTTTCCATAAAGTTCTGTTCCTACGAACGCTGTGCGATTCCACTCATTTGATTTGACTGATACATTAGCCTGCGGAATATGGCGCAGAAGAGAGGTCATCATCGCGAAAGTATGTTCAGCTGTCGAAATGGTATTTCCGTCAGGAGCATTAATGACAACAACTCCATACTTTGTAGCGGCGTCAAGATCAATGTTATCGATTCCAACCCCGGCTCTTGCGACCATCTTCAGTGACGTCATTTTTGAAATTAATTCCTCAGTCACTTTTGTTGCGCTTCTGACCAGCAGAGCGTCAAACGTATGCAGCTCATCTTCTGCATCCGCAGCTTTTTTTTGAATAACTTCCACATTTTGGGCGAGCAGTAAAGGCTGCAGACCCTCTGCACTCATTGAATCTGAAACTAAAATTCGATACATGATTTTCCCCCTAAGGTGTACTGTAAATATCAGATAATTTATCATATTAAGATTATTATGTCAATAACGGTAAAGCGTTAAAAGGGTAAAGAAATTGTAAATGGAAAACAATGATAGTAATGATTTTGAGCATTTTGATTCACAAAATGCAAGGTATGAAGTATACTTATCTCGAAAACAAAATAATATGGTCTATCTTCGGGGCAGGGTGCAATTCCCGACCGGCGGTGATGAAATGCGTTTTATTTCTAAGCCCGCGAGCCGTTTGCAGTTTGGCAGGATCTGGTGAGACTCCAGAGCCGACAGTATAGTCTGGATGGGAGAAGATGGAGGTTCTGGCGATTAAAATGTTAATTTTAACCGTTTATTTAACCTTTCAAAAAATTCTCCCTTTGCTCATTTACGTGCAAAGGGTTTTATTTTTGTAAGGAAGAAGCAGGACGTTTCCTTTCTTTCCGGATGGATCGAAAAAGGGAGAGAGTAACATGCAAGAAAGCAAGTTGAAGAAACAAGTCGCAATTGCGATGCTGAGCAGTATAGGATTCATATTAATGATTTTTAACTTCCCGATTGGCTTTTCAAGCTTTTTAGAGCTTGATTTTGGAGATGTACCGGCTATTATTGCAGCCGTACTGTTTGGTCCTGGAGCCGGAATTATGGTTGAAGCCATAAAAAACATTCTGCATTATATCATTATGGGAAATGCGACAGGAGTTCCTGTCGGAGAGCTGGCTAATTTTATTGCAGGGGTTTTATATATACTGCCTGCGTCTTATATGTATCGTAAGATGAACTCAATGAGAGGCCTTGCAATTGGTCTGTCAATTGGAACGGTCGTTATGGCAGGAGTCATGAGTATTTTAAATTACTATTTGTTCCTTCCGGCTTACACCTGGTTCATGAATGCACCGGCAATGGCAGGACCAGAAATGCGTGCGCTGATTGCAACAGGAATTTTGCCGTTTAACCTAATTAAAGGAATTGTGATGGCAGTTGTGTTTATGGCTATATTCGCGAAGCTTAAAACATGGATCCATGCACAAGCGAACTATAAACGGGCAGCATAAAGAACAAAAGCGAGAGGGCGCCTTGGTCAGCTCGCGAAGAAAATAGGAATTGACCTGGGTTAAATGACGCACCTGAGAATCAAGTGTCATTTAAGCGGAGAAGGCGCTTTTTGCCTTCTCCTGAGCAATTGTCTTTTTCACAGTGAGCTAGGCGCTGGAGCTTGCAGTAGATAACTTTATTTCATTATCTACAACTTGTTGCATTTTATAATTTCCTAAACAATAAAAAACCCTCTGCGGATTCCGCAGAGGGCTTTGATTTTCTATTCGAATTTTAAAGCGTCGCCGTCAAATGACTCATCAGCAATTTTAATGGAATCAGTCGGACAGCCTTCGTAAGCATCCATCATGTCTTCCTCTAAAATTTCAGGTACTTCAACAATACCTTGGTTATCATCAAGTGTTACAAATGCAATGCCTTCATCGTCATAATCGTAAATGTCTGGTGCAGCAGCTCCACATGCACCGCAAGCAATGCAAGTATCTTTGTCAACAATTGTATACTTTGCCATCAATAAAACCTCCTCTGAAATGATTACACTATATGATATGGTACATTCATTCGTTTGTCAGCGTGCAGCCCTAAAAATCAAACGGGAACGAGTTCGTACCTCTTTATATTTATCCATTGTAAAACTGTTTTCGAAACTTTTCAATAGAAAAATACATTGAGAATGCTTATCATACAAGGCTTTATAGTATTTAAGGTACCCTTTATGAATAAGTTTAAACGCCATTTTCATACTGGAATCTGATACAATAGAGATAATGCACGAATCGTGTCAAAAAGTGTAAGGTGATGTTGATGAGTCTAAATTACTTGGATATTCTCTATTTAAATTGTTTGAATCAATTTGGCGGAGAGCGGTCTCCTTCTGCCGTTTATCATTTACTGAAAGGCAAAAAATCATCGCAAACCATTCAGGACAGCAAACTTTTCCATTTGTCCAATTTATTTGGAATGTATCCGTCGCTGCCAAGGGAAAAGTTTGATGCGGATATGAAAAGGCTGATTTCAGAAGGTTATTTATATCATGATGAAAACGATGCTTATGTACTAACCTATTCAGCGAATAATGTATTGGTGAACACATTAAACACACACCCGATTCCTTCTAGTTTAAATGGAACTATTTATGGATCAGGAGGATTTGTTTTTTGGAAAAGGCTCATGCTGATTACCCAAGTATTATCCCATGATTCCGCCGGCAGCAAGAAATATTTGCCGGTTACAAAAGACGAAAGAGTATTGGGTTGGGTCAAGCAATTTTTAAAGCGTTCAACTGTCAGCAAGAAGCGGCTTTCAGAATTAATACATAACGAATTGCTGCTTCAGCTTCAGGCTTTTACAAAGAGAGAAGCAGAAATTTTTGTCTATAGACTTACCTCACATGATCGGATTGGATCAACGTTTGAACAGCTTGCAGAAATATTCAATGAGGATGCAGATTATATAAAGATTACGTTTTGGAACATCATTCACCGTATGATGGAACAATGCATGAAGCCTCATTCGCCTTTTCCAATGCTATTCCAAATGATCAGAGACCTTTCTAAAGTAAATCCTCTTACTGAATCCACCTCCAAAACTCTTCAATTGATCCATTTAGGTAAATCATTAGAGGAAATTTCAAATATACGCAATTTGAAGCACAGTACAATCGAGGATCATGTTGTAGAAATCGCTTTGAATGATGGTACATTTGATATCTCCATGTTTTTAAATGATGATCATTTGCTAATCATCGCTGACAAAATCAAAGAATTACAAACACATCAGCTTAGAGCTGTAAAAGAAGCGTTACATGATGAATATTCGTATTTCCAGATCAGACTTGCATTCACTCGGATAAGGAGGCAGTCATGAACGTACAGCATATATTAGAACGCCATTTTGGATATAGCCACTTTCGGAATGGCCAAGAAGAGATAATAAATGATGTCTTAAACGGTCACGACGTACTGGCAATGCTTCCGACAGGAGGCGGTAAATCACTTTGCTATCAGCTGCCTGCTTATCTGCTAGAAGGAAGGGTTTTAATTATCTCACCTCTGCTTTCATTGATGGAAGACCAGATACAGCAGATCAGGCTGCGGGGGGAAAAGAGAGTGATTGGATTAAACGGCACGCTGTCTTATCTCGGGAGGCAAAGGGCGTTAATGAACCTGAATCAATACAAATATATTTTTGTTTCTCCTGAGATCCTGCAGTCAGAAGCAGTAGCAGAGGCGTTAAGCAATGTGGAAATTTCATTGTTTGTAGTTGATGAAGCACATTGTATCTCACAATGGGGACATGACTTCAGACCTGATTACTCTAAACTCGGAAGAATAAGAAGACAGCTTGGCGGAGCTCCATGTTTAGCTTTAACTGCAACAGCCACTCCTGATGTGCTAATAGATATCGAAAAATCACTGCAAATGAAGGATGTAAAAAAACATATTCAATCTGTAAACCGCACCAATATTGCCATCGCGATTGAGGAATGCCTTTCTCTTGATGATAAAATGAAAAGAGTGTCAGAGCTTGTGCGATCATTGAAAGGTCCTGGGATTATCTACTGCTCCAGCCGAAAATGGACTGAAAACCTTGCTCAATTTTTAAAAATGGAAGGCATACAACATTCTGCCTATTATCATGCTGGGATGGAACAGGAACAGCGTACGCTTATCCAGCAGCAGTTTATTTATGATCAGCTGGATGTTGTTTGCTGTACGAATGCATTTGGAATGGGTGTCAACAAACCCAATGTCAGATATGTGATCCATTTTCATTTTCCTTCGCAAATGGAATCATATGTGCAAGAAATTGGAAGAGCAGGAAGAGATGGCTTGCCAAGTGCGGCTATTTCTCTTATTAGCCAGGGTGATATGGATATTCAGTTAACCTTGCTCCAATCAGAGTTTTCGAGCTATGAACAGCTTCATGAGGCGCTTCATCTTCTAACTAAAGCTGACGGGTTAACAGAAGAGGATGTATTTGGGCGGACAGCGATTACGGAGACTCAAGGGAGATTTATTCTCCATCATTTAGATGGGCTCACCTATCCTTTGTATCATAATGAAAAAAAAGCTGCAGCAGAAATCTATTCAAAAATTGAAGAGCGGCTCAAGTTCAAAAAATCAAAGCTGAATGCTGTGTTAAAATGGCTTCATTCGAAGGACTGCAGACGAAAAGGGATTATCAGCTATTTTCATGAAGAAAACATCCTTTCACAGAAAATGTGCTGTGACAGGTGCGGACTTTCCCTATTGTCATTTATGGAAAGAGAAGAGAAGTCAGAAATTGAAAAACCTCTTAACTGGAGATTGGAACTAAAGGCTATTTTCGGCCAAAGCGAGTGATGAAATGTTTAAGCGCCAAAATGAACTTGTGAAAAGACTGTCAGATCAGCAATTGCTGCAGCAGCTCTATTTTACTCAAATTTTACTACTTACAATTTCGGTCATATTGAGTATGATGTTATTTAATAGTATGTCTGATTTTAAAATAATTTGGAAACTAGAGATTTCACAAATCCTTATTATCGGAGGATTTACCGCAGTCATTGTAGTATTTATGGATTGGCTCATTATGAAGACTATGCCTGAAAAATGGTACGATGATGGCGGAATCAATGAAAAGATGTTTAGGAATCGATCTATACCGCACATCTTTATTCTTTGTCTTTTCATTTCGTTTACTGAGGAGCTTTTGTTTCGGGGTGTCATCCAGACCCAATTCGGAATCTGGACGGCAAGTATAATATTTGCCGTATTGCATTTTCGTTATTTAACAAAAGTTTTATTATTTAGTATGGTTATGTTGATTAGTATTTTGCTTGGATTTGTTTACGATTGGACGGGCAATTTATTTGTAACAGTCTTTGCTCATTTTATAATTGATTTAGTCTTTGCCATTCAAATTCGTTTGCAATTCATTAACGGAGGTGAACAAATTGAACAAAAATGAAAATTCTGATCAAGCTGATACATTAAGACAGAAGGTAATTGATGAATACAAGTCTAAAACAGGAAGCTATCCATCAAGAAGCGAAATTCATAAAAAGAAAGAGAAGAAAAAGTCAAAATATAAATATCCTGCGATAAGTTTACTGGCCTTATTTTTTTTCCTGCTGCCGATCCTTTTTTACTATAGTATTTCATATTTCGATAACCGTTCTAAAACGGTCAATGGCGAAAATATATCCGATTATGAAGATGTACTAATTAAGTATGGTGATGACGAGGAAGAATCTGAGCAGCCTGATGAGCAATCTTTAGAAGATCCTGAAGAAAATACAGCTGAAGCTGCTGTGGGCTCTGTTCAAAGTGATGAATCGGATGCTCTAACAGCATCTGCACAGCCAGAACAAAAGAAAACAGTACCTGTTGTACAGGATCCAGAGCCAAAAAAAGAATTGCCAGAACCAAAACCAGAACCAAAACCAGAACCAAAGCAGGAGAAGGAAGATTATAAAATCATTGAACATACTGTCGGTCCAGAAGAAAACCTATTCAGGATCTCAATTAAATATTACAGTGACCGCTCAGGTGAAGCGCTGATCAAACAGTGGAACCAGCTAAGCGGGGACAGCGTATTTGAAGGACAGGTCCTTAAAATACCCATTAAACAATAAACGCATGGAATCACATCATGCGTTTTTTCTTTTCCTAGTTTCATATCATATTGGACAACATCATATAATCTATTAAAAGAAAAGAACATTTCGGTAGGGGTGTGAGCGGTTTGGAAAAACAAATACAGCTGCTTAATGATTCAACGGATTTAGCAACAAAACAAATGCTGCAAAGCGTGCTGAATAAAAAACGAAAATATGACCGCTATAAAAGAAACTGTTTTAGATGGCAGCTTTTTACTCTTTCGGGAGGCATGTTTTTTTTACTTTATTTTTACCAGTTCACAGTCATTCCAAACGGGACCAATATTTCATACATGCTAGGGGAGCTAGTCGGAAATTCCTTTCATTTTTTCATCATTTTGATCATTGGTGCAAGTTATGCAACGGCCCACTATCATAAGAAAAAGGAAGAGAAGTATGAGAAAGAATATCATGGCTTAAGGACAGAGATTATCAGAAAAAGCTCTGAACTCTGGCCGCAGCCGTACCATTGGAAAAAGAGAGCTGAAGTCTATGACATGATGAAAAAGAATTTTGACATTAATTTGTATTTCGAGAGTAAATAATGACTTTCTTTAAAGGAGTTTAGCAAACAATCTTGAAGGTAAGCTAAAACCTGAATGAGGTGATGCGATGTTTGTGAAAAGTACAATGATTCCAAAAGGAAGAACGTTTCATGCAGAAGCAGAGGATTCCCTGTTGAAAGTACTTGAAAAGCTGGAAACTCATAAAATCGATGGTATACCAGTTTTAAAGGGGACCTCGTACATAGGTGTCATCACCAGGTACCATCTGTATGAGCAATACTTCCATTCCAATGTCCAAAAAGAACTGTTTTTGAAAAATACAGCAGCTGAAGAGATAGCCATACATGGCGATGTTTTCCTTAAAGGGGAAGAAATCTTTGAAAAAACGCTGCTGAAACTTAAGGATTTTCCCTTGATTGCAGTTGTAGGAAAAGAAAAGGAGTTTCTTGGAGTTGTTACAAGATATGACGTTCTTGAACAATTTCAAAGTGCCTTTGGAATGAATAAGAAAGGTGTACGCATTGCATTTACTTCGGTTGAGACGGAAGGGCGGATTGCAAGGCTGACAGAGCTTGCAAAACAATTTCACGAAGAGATCATTTCACTTGTTACGTTTGATGAAACAGAACAGATGGTCAGAAGAATTGTCATGAAAATCGAAAAAAAGGACAATATTCAGCGCTTTATTGAAAGAATTGAGAAAGCAGGTTTCAGAGTGCTTGATATTCATGAAGATGAATAAAGATCCTTTTCCTACATAAAAGTGTAGGGGAGGGATTTTTTTGTTAAAATCAGCGGTATGTTTAATACTTGGATTTTTATCAGGTTATCTTGTCTGTCAGTGGATTACAGTACAGCTGCCTTTTTATTTGCCTGAATTTATGATGCATCTTGTATTAAATCCGTTAAAATCATTTTTTTCAATGCTTCTATTTACAGCAGGATTCATGCTAAACGCTTATCTATTAAAAGAGGCATGGAGACTTACGATCGGGATTCTGCTGAAAAATGAAGGAAATGTGCTGGAAACTGCGATTAATTATTGTGTTTTTATTCAATTTTATATATTATTTCAAATAGGATTTTGGCAAACATTGATGTTAGCGGGTTTTACAGTCATCTATGGACTTGCCACAATAAACAGGAAGAGATATTCTCTGAAAAATGCTTACTAGCATTAAGATGTACATACTAGTGAAAGCAGATCACTGCTGATATCAGCAGTGATTATTCATTTGTTATACAAAGTTTACACGTACTTTTTAATCCTATATACTTTTACTACAGTGATTATTGTTATTGGAGGATTAGATATGTCTGGTCAAGAAGGCAAATACAACATTAAGGCAGTTTCCAAAATGCTTGGAATCCAACCAGGAACATTAAGAGCTTGGGAAAGACGCTATAATATGATTGCACCGGTTCGAAATGATTCAGGTCACCGTTTATATACAGAGGAACATATAAGAATTTTAAAATGGCTGATTAACAAAGTGAATAAAGGCTTTACAATCAGCCAGGCTGTGAATTTATTGGATAACAGCGATCTGACCAGTGAAGAGCCCGTCACTATTCCAGGGAGCAAACCTGATTATGCACTGGACTTAACAGAGGAACTATTGGAAGCATTGCTTAGTTTTGATGAAAATCATGCTCATGAGCTATTAAATAAAGCGTTTAGCCTTTATTCAATTGATAAAGTGCTTATTGATATTCTGGGAACAGTACTTGTGAAAATAGGGGACTCGTGGGAAAATGGGAAAATAACATCTGCGCATGAGCACTTTGCTTCCTCCTTTCTTCGCTCCCGCATCGGAATTATCCTCCACACACTGCCGGTAAATGGCCTGCTTCCAAAAGTTGTATCTGTATGCGGACCTGGCGAATTGCACGAATTAGGCCTGCTTATTTTTACATTGTATTTAAGAAGAAAAGGATTTGAAGTGATTTATCTTGGGACAAGCATTGCTGAAGGGGATATTGATAGTGTCCTTGAAGAAGTCAAACCAAGTTTTTTATTTTTTTCCTGTACAATGAAGGAAAATGTAGCAAAAACAGTTGATACGGTTAATGAATTGTCAAAAAAATATGAAAAGCTGATTATCGGACTCGGGGGAACTGGATTTAACATAGCCCCAAAAGTAAAGCAGGAAAATTATGAAACCTTATTCGTCGGAGACACGAAAAACCAGTGGGATGAATGGCTGAAGGAACGTCTTTCCGTCTAACTTCTTATTCCAGAATCTTTTGCTTGTCTAAACTCCATAAGAGAGTGTAAACTTGTTACAAAATCATTGAACCATCCCACCTACATTTCATATGATAAGGAAAAGGGCGTTCTGACGGCAGGAGGGTAAGGGATGCGGCTAGAGCGATTGAACTATAACAAAATCAAAATCTTCTTAACTATAGACGATCTGATGGACAGAGGTCTTACGAAAGAAGACTTATGGAAAGATTCTCTAAAAGTGCACCAGCTTTTTCGGGAAATGATGGATGAAGCAAGTGAGGAATTAGGGTTTGAAGCAATAGGTCCAATTGCTGTAGAAGTATACTCTCTTCAAGCTCAGGGGATGGTCATTATCGTGACGAAAAACCATGAGGAAGAAGAGGTTGATGAAGATTACGCAGACGATTACATTGAGATGCAGGTCAGTCTCGATCAAAGCTATGATATTATCTTTGAATTTGAGGATTTTGAAGACATCATTCAATTATCGAATGCACTCTGCCATCAAGGGATAAAAGAAGGAGCCGTGTATTCTTATCAGAATAGATTTTACTTCATGCTTGATGAACATCAGCCGATTGAAATCGATTCACTAGTCTCTATCCTTGCGGAGTATGGAAATCCATCCATGATCTCCATTCATTGGCTGCAGGAATATGGAAAATGCTTAATACCAGAACAGGCAATCGAACAGCTTTATCATTATTATTGGAGTAAAAATAAATAGCAGACTATAGCCCACAGTGATAGTGACTGTGGGTTTTTTTGTGAAAATGAAAACTTGGCCAAGGGTTCAAAAAGCTTTCGGCGAGTTACTGCTCAGGGGTACTAAAGTATATTTGGTTCGCAAACCAATATCTTAGCAATCCCAGCAAAATCGTGCCCTAGAAATGAAATAAGCGAAGTCCATGACCTTTATCCAAATCCCGTTTTAATAAGATACGGCTCCACTAAAATAGGCACATTAATTTCTTCGAAAATGTTTTTATAAAATTCGCTATTTTCTCACTATATTCCCTGAATTTCATCCAGTTATATCCATTAAAACCACTTCGTTGAAATCGCTTACAAAAATGAATTTGTTTTTGCAGTATTTCTGATTTTTCTACTTTGCAGAAAACATTTGAAGGTGTATACTATGTCATGAAAGGTGGACATTTCCACACAACTGAAAAGACAGTAGGAGGTTTACTCGAATGGTAGCCGAAAAAAGCACCGATCATAAACATGAAAAGCATGATGTGTTGAAATCAACACAAACGGTGATACATAAAGCCCTAGAGAAACTAGGATACCCTGAAGAAGTTTATGAACTATTAAAAGAACCGCTGAGAATGATGACGGTAAAAATACCTGTACGAATGGATGATGGTTCAGTCAAAATCTTTACTGGCTACCGTGCCCAGCACAATGATGCTGTTGGTCCTACAAAAGGCGGAATTCGTTTTCATCCGGGTGTAACCGAAACTGAAGTTAAAGCGCTATCAATATGGATGAGTTTAAAATGCGGTATCGTTGATTTGCCATATGGCGGAGGAAAAGGCGGTATTGTCTGCGATCCCCGTGATATGTCGTTCCGTGAATTAGAACGTCTGAGCCGAGGATACGTAAGGGCAATCAGCCAAATTGTTGGGCCAACAAAAGATATCCCTGCACCTGATGTCTTCACCAACTCGCAAATTATGGCTTGGATGATGGATGAGTACAGCAGAATAGATGAATTTAACTCTCCTGGTTTTATTACAGGAAAACCGCTTGTACTTGGCGGTTCACATGGACGTGAGTCGGCTACTGCAAAAGGTGTTACGATTTGTATTTATGAAGCAGCAAAGAAAAAGGGCATTGATATTAAAGGAGCCCGTGTCGTAGTTCAGGGATTTGGAAATGCAGGAAGCTACCTGGCTAAATTTATGCATGATGCAGGAGCAAAGGTTATCGGTATTTCAGATGCATATGGCGGTCTTCATGATCCAAATGGCCTTGATATTGATTACTTGCTTGATCGACGCGACAGCTTTGGAACAGTAACGAAGCTATTTAACGATACAATTTCAAATAAAGAACTGCTCGAACTGGATTGTGATATTTTAGTTCCTGCAGCGATCGAAAACCAAATCACGGAAGAAAATGCTCATTTAATCCGTGCAAGCATTGTGGTAGAAGCTGCTAATGGCCCTACAACGCTAGAAGGTACTCAAATCCTGACAGATCGCGGCATTCTCTTAGTACCTGACGTATTAGCAAGTGCTGGAGGCGTAACGGTTTCTTATTTTGAGTGGGTCCAAAACAATCAAGGTTACTACTGGACGGAAGAAGAAGTGGAAGAAAAGCTTGAAAAAGTGATGGTTAAATCATTTAATAACATTTATGAAGCTGCACAAACACGCCGTGTAGATATGCGTTTGGCTGCCTACATGGTCGGAGTGCGTAAAATGGCCGAAGCATCTCGTTTCAGAGGCTGGATCTAAACCAAATATTTGCATCACATCTTAAAATCTCCTATCATTACCGATAGGAGATTTTTTTGTACTTATGTTTTTTGATACAGGAGTGAACGTTTTGAAAAAGGAAGATGTTATTATCATTGGAGGCGGACCCTGCGGTTTAGCAGCAGCCATAGCTCTAAAGGAAAAAGGGATAACTCCGCTCGTTATTGAAAAAGGAAACATTGTAAATGCTATTTATCATTACCCCACCCATCAGACGTTTTTCAGTTCCAGTGAAAAGCTTGAGATTGGCGGTATTCCATTCATAACTGAAAATAGAAAACCTCATCGTAATCAAGCTCTCTCTTATTATCGTGAAGTTGTAAAGAGAAGCAGACTGAGAATTAATGCTTTTGAAAAAGTAACAGAAGTTGTCAAACAAGACGCAGGTTTTATTGTAAGTACAACGAAAGATAAGTACCATTCGAATTACGTAGTCATTGCAACTGGTTATTACGATCACCCGAATTACATGAACATCCCCGGAGAAGATTTGCCGAAGGTATTTCATTATTTTAAAGAAGGTCATCCGTTTTTTGACAAAGATGTTGCGGTTGTTGGAGGCAAAAACTCAAGTGTGGATGCAGCGCTTGAACTTGTAAATGCAGGCGCGCGTGTAACAGTCATTTATAGAGGTGCAGAGTATTCACCTAGCGTGAAGCCCTGGATATTGCCTGAATTTGATGCACTTGTCCGCAATGGAACGATTAAAATGGAGTTTAACTCTTTATTAAAAGACATTAGAGAAGATTCCATTACCTATGAAATCGACTGCAATGAAGAAAGAACGATAAAAAACGATTTTGTTTTTGCGATGACTGGCTATCATCCAGATCACTCTTTTTTATCAAAAATGGGTGTAGCAATAGATGAAACTTCAGGGAGACCGGCTTTTTCTGCTGAAACAATGGAAACGAATGTAGAAGGAATCTATATTGCCGGTGTGATTGCAGCTGGAAACAATGCCAATGAAATTTTTATTGAGAATGGGCGATTTCATGGCGGAATACTTGCCGATCATATTCAAGGGAAAAAAGAATAAGGATATGAACAAAAGCTAAAGGCGCTGTAGCGGAACCTTGGTAATTACATTTCAATAATTCCCTGATTTCCAAAGAAAAAGACATCATCGCTCCGATGATGTCTTTTAACAGTTTCAATATGAAAAGATTGCCTGCAATTCCTGATCATCCTGAGTTGTTTCAAGGGCAATCATCAGCTTTAGTCTAGCTTTTTGTCCATTCAAACCATTGCTGAAAATAACTCCGCTGTCTTTTAGCGTTTTTCCGCCGCCTTCGTAGGAATAGACATCTTGAACAATTCCATTAAAGCATCTTGATACGATGATAATTTTTACCCCTGAGCTAATTAATCTCTTCAATGCAGGCATCATTTTGGGTGGCAAATTGCCTTGGCCGAGAGCCTCGATTACAAGTCCATCCAGTTTTAATCCTTCAATTGCATTCAAAATTGCTTCATCCATGCCCGCATAGGCTTTTAATAGTAAAACTTGCTTCGTAAGTTCTTTTACCTCAAGGAAGGTTCTGTTAACAGGCTTATGATGAAAGGCTACTCCTCTTTTGTTCACAATGCCGATCGGTCCATACTGAGGACTTTGGAAGGTCGCCACATTGCTGGTATGGGTTTTAGTGGTATTTTGTGCCGAGTGCACTTCATCGTTCATTACGACAAGCACTCCCATGGAAGCCGCTTGATCTGAAGCGGCAACTTGTATAGAGGAGACAAGATTATACAGGCCGTCTGAACCAAGCTCATTGCTCGATCTCATTGCGCCGGTAATGACAACAGGAATATCAATGTTCAAAGTCAGATCAAGGAAATAAGCTGTTTCTTCGAGTGTATCAGTCCCGTGTGTTATAACAATGCCATCAATTTTATCCTTTTTACAGGCATTTACGATTGTTTCTTTTAATTGAAGCATTTCGATTGGTGTAATATGAGGCGAAGGAAGATAAAACAATTCCTTTGCCGTAATTATTAAATCGTTAAATTTCAATAAGTTATGAAGAAGAGGATTCGATTCTCCTTGTTTCACTTCCCCGGTTGTTTCATCTTCGCTCATTGATATGGTTCCGCCCGTGTGAATGACAAAAATATGTTTCATAAGTTCCTCCGTCTGTTAAAAAATCTTTTTCTCTGAAAAGTTCACGATTCATTTTCAATTTTACGATAACATGATACCATTAATAAATAGAAGAATTTAGAAGAAGGCTCATTTCTAAAGCATTGTTGTTTCACAATCGTATAAAGAGCGTGTATCTGTTATGCAAGGACATTTAATTAGGAAAGAACACGAAATCCTATTATCTGATATGAATGAGCCTTAACACAAAAAGAACGAATCTTTGTGCTCACAGAACTAGAAGAAAGAAGGCCTGTAGATGATTGCAATTATATCTGCCGGCATAGCCCCCGGTTTAGCTATTTTAAGCTATTTCTATTTAAAAGACCAGTATGATTCGGAGCCTTTTTATATGGTTTTCAGGTCGTTCGTTATTGGGGCATTGCTCGTTTTCCCTATTATGTTTATTCAGTATGTATTGGAAGCTGAAGGTGCTGTTCCATCCAGTTTAGTGAATGCTTTTTTATCAAGCGGGCTGCTTGAAGAATTTTTTAAATGGTTTATTTTGTTTGTTACCATTTATCCACATGTACATTTTGACGAGCATTATGACGGGATTGTATATGGAGTATCACTTTCGCTTGGATTCGCCACTTTAGAAAATATTTTATATTTGCTTGCAAATGGTTTGGATTTTGCGATCGGACGTGCATTACTTCCTGTATCCAGTCATGCCCTATTTGGTGTGATTATGGGTTATTATCTTGGAAAAGGCAAATTTTCCAGTCCATCTGATAAAAAGAAATGGATTCTGTTTTCTTTGGCTATTCCGGTTCTTTTGCATGGATTATATGATTACATATTGATTTCACACGAACTTTGGCCATTTTATATGGTGCCTTTTATGTTCTTTTTATGGTGGTTTGCTTTGCATAAAGCGAAAAAAGCAAGAATTTTGAAACAGCCTGTATAAGTCTGAAAAGCAATCCTGAAAGAAGGGTTGCTTTTTATTATATAGAGAACTTCTAAATCATGTTGTATAAAATGCCATTTACTACAAAAAATACTTTGTAAGGAAAACCATCAAGTATGAGGAGGCAGCAGCATGCAGAAATATCGTTTCATTTGGATGACGGCAGGTGCAGTACTTATTGCCCTCGTTTTTCATATGACAATTTTAAATCAAAATGAAGCACATGCGTTCTCGAATCAAGTGATTCAAAAAGGCGCTGTTGGCGATGATGTTGTTGAACTGCAGTCAAGATTGCAATACAACGGGTATTATAACGGTTCTATCGATGGAGTTTATGGCTGGAGTACTTACTGGGCGGTCCGCAACTTTCAATATGAGTTTGGCTTAAAGGAAATTGACGGCCTGGTCGGTGAGTCAACAAAGCAAAAATTGACGCAGACTACGAAATACTATCGGGATTTTGTTCATAAACAGCTTAATTCTGGTAAGGACTTTACTCATTATGGAGGAGTTCCTCTAAGCAAACAAAGCTCTCCTTCGAAAGAATTTAAAGCAAAAATGAAAGCTGCGAAAGGCGGCAAGGGTGGAGCAGGCGGGAATCAGCAGCAAGCTGCTCAAAAAAAACAGCCTCAAAAACAACAAACACAGCCTAAACAACAGGCAGCACCTCAAAAGAAAGCAGCGCCTAAACCGAAATCAAAAGCAAAAGCAAAAACAACTGCAGTAAATATGCCTGAAGGCTTTTCACAAAATGATATTCAGCTTATGGCAAATGCGGTGTATGGTGAGGCGCGCGGAGAACCTTATATCGGCCAAGTTGCAGTGGCAGCAGTTATCTTAAACCGTGTGAACAGTCCGGTGTTCCCTAATACTGTTTCAGGTGTCATTTTTGAACCAGGAGCTTTTACTGCTGTAGCAGATGGACAAATCTGGCTGACTCCTAATGAAACTGCGAAAAAGGCTGTCATGGATGCCATTAACGGCTGGGATCCTACAGAAGAAGCCGAGTATTATTTCAATCCGAATACAGCGACAAGTGCCTGGATTTGGGGACGCCCTCAAATTAAGCAAATCGGTAAGCACATATTCTGTAATTAAGAGGTGAAAGCAAATGATCAGAGGTATATTGATTGCCATTTTGACAATAGGTATTGTCGGAACAGCTTATTGGGGCTACAAAGAGCATCAAGAGAAAAATGCAGTACTGATACACGCAGAAAATAATTATCAGCGAGCATTTCATGATTTAACGTATCAGGTTGATCAGCTTAATGATAAAATAGGCGCCACTCTGGCGATGAATTCTAAAAAATCACTCTCTCCTGGACTTGTAGATGTTTGGAGAATTACGTCTGAAGCCCAATCTGATGTCGGGCAGCTTCCACTGACACTTCTGCCTTTTAATAAAACAGAAGAATTTCTGGCAAGTATTGCAGATTTCAGTTACCGAACAGCTGTCAGAGATTTAGATAAGGAACCATTATCAGATAAAGAATATGCGACACTAAAGCAGCTTTATACGAAATCTGAAGATATTCAGAAAGAACTTCGAAATGTACAGCATCTTGTCATTGATAATAATCTGAGATGGATGGATGTAGAACTTGCTCTTGCAGCAGGTGAAAAACAAATGGACAACACGATAATCAACGGATTTAAGACGGTAGAAAAAAATGTGAATGCATATTCAGAAACAGATTTTGATCCATCGTTTACATCGGTCAAAAAATCAGAAGAGGGCTTTAATCACCTACAAGGAAAAACAGTGACAGAAAAAGAAGTTCCTCAAATTATTAAAAAGTTTGTTCCAAGTGCAGCCGGCAATATGAAAATCACTCCTAGCGGAAAAGGATCGCGATTAGAATTTTACAGTGTTGAAGTAAATGATCCTAAACATAAATCAAATGTATTTTTGGATATTACCAAAAAAGGAGGATACCCGATCTGGCTAATACAAGAACGTGAAGTTAAAGATCAAAAAATAAGCCTGAATGATGCATCAAATAATGCAGCAAAGTTTTTAAAGGACCAGGGTTTTGAAGATTTAGTTCTGTACGAAAGTGCTCAATTTGAGAATATAGGTATTTTCTCATTTGTCTCGGTTTATGAAAATGTGAGGCTGTACCCAGATGCTATAAGGATGAAGGTTGCTCTTGATGACGGGAAAGTTATTGGATTTTCAGCAAGAGATTATCTGGCTTCACACCGTAAACGTGAAATTCCAAAAGCCGGGCTGACACTTGCAGAGGCTAAAGGATTTGTAAATCCTAACCTGCTGGTTCAAGAAGACAGACTCGCAATCATTACAAATGAACTCGGTGAAGAGATTCTCTGCTATGAATTCTTAGGAACGATGGAAAATGATACTTACCGGATTTTCGTTAATGCAGATGATGGGTCAGAGGAAAAGGTTGAAAAGCTTGATAACTCAGAGCCAATCTATCAGGAAATTTAATGAAAAAAGAAAGGAAAAGGTGAAATACTCTTTTCCTTTTTTTTTGAGAAAAAGTATTAAATTTTGTGCATTGATGGCGAGCGGAATCGCCCAACTCGCTCGGCCAGAACAAATCCGCAGGAAAATTCAAACCCGGACTTTTCTGCCGGATTCTTATCTGTCATGCTTGCGCTAAACGGGCGCTTGCGCTTTTCTTATATTCCATGATTTAATGAAAGAGTAGAGTCCGAACAAGAGAGTGTGATCGTATGCTGAATATTGGAGATAGTTTAATTTTTGAGTTAAAAGACGATCAAGCGTCAAAATTAAAATGCAAAGCAGTCGACCTAAAGAACCAGGTATTATATACTGATTATCCAGTATATGAAAAGAATGGGAAAACAGCTTTTCTGCTGAATGGGACTCATTTGAAAGCTTCTTTTGTAGGAAACGATCAAAATGCTTATCTTTTTCATACGGAAGTGCTGGGGCGCTGTAAAGAAAAAATTCCGATGCTGACTTTTAAAATGCCGGAAGCACATGAACTGATCCGAATACAAAGAAGAGAGTACGTTAGAATCGAAACTGCGATAGATGTAGCTCTTCATTCCGCAAGTCAGCGATTTCAGCCATTTGTTACTACGACAATAGATATTAGTGCTGGCGGAGCAGCAGTTAATCTGCCCGGTAAACAATCATTTGAACAAAATGAGGAAGTAACTGCTTGGTTTTCTCTTCCGTTTCAAAAAGGCACAATTGAATATGCGAAAATTAAAGCAAAAATGGTAAGGGTTATAAAAAGTGATAAAAAAGAAATGGCAACCCTTCAATTTCTTGATTTAACAGAAACCGATCGCAAAAAACTGCTTCAATTTTGTTTTGATCAGCAGCTGCTTCTAAAGAAAAAGGGAGCTTTTAGCGAATAATCAGGATCCTTTTGCATCATACTAGTAATAAAACCCTGGAGATGTATACAAGTATGCTGCGGTTTGAAAGAATTCTGATTAAAATGGTAATCATTCAGCTGGTGCTGCTAATTTGTGCTCAAGCTGCCCTTGGAATCCCAAGCTTGCAGCCTCACATTTCACGTGTGGTACAATATGAAGGTGTTAATAAGCTGACAATTAACGAATGGCTTGAAACATTTAAACAGTAAACTATGCAGGATAAGCAGACCTGCATTGTTTTTGTTTCTGACCTAAAAATCTTAACAACACGAAGAATTCCTGCAATATGTATCTAGGAAACTATCAAGGAGGAACTATGGATCATAATATTTCAATTGCAATTGATGGACCGGCAGCAGCTGGGAAAAGCACGGTTGCAAAAATCTTAGCTGAAGATTATTCATACGTTTATATTGACACAGGTGCGATGTACCGCGCTCTTACTTATAAAGCAATACAAAATAATGCTGATTTAGAAAACGAGGAACAGCTTAAGAAGATATTGTCTGCCACTAAAATTGAACTAGTTCCATGTGAAAATGGACAGCACGTTCTGATCAATGGGGAGAATGTCACGGAAGTAATCCGCACTCATGATGTTACAAACTCAGTATCAATCGTGGCAAAACATGCCTATGTCCGTGAAGAAATGGTAAAAAGACAGCGGGAAATGGCAAGAGGCGGAAGAGTCGTGATGGATGGCAGAGATATCGGTACACATGTTCTTCCAAATGCTGAAGTGAAAATATTTTTGAGAGCGTCAGTCCTCGAACGGGCTAAAAGACGGCATGATGAAAATCTCTCAAAAGGCTTTGAATCGGATCTTGAGCAATTGAAAATTGATATTGCAAGACGGGATAAACTGGATTCTGAAAGAGTAATTGCCCCGCTTAAAAAAGCAGATGATGCTGTTGAGATTGATACAACCTCTTTATCTATTAAGGGAGTAGTAGAGGAAATTAAGAAAATCGTTAAAGAGAGGCTTTGATGAAGATGACATTTTATCAATTTGCAAAAGGCGTTGTTGCTGCCGTTTTTTTTCCTCTTTATCGGATTGAAGTGAAAGGAAAAGAACATTTCCCTAAAGATGGCGCTGTTTTATTATGTTCGAATCACATTGATAATTTAGATCCTCCCACTGTGGGTATTTCAGCGCCGCGGCAAGTGCATTTTATGGCAAAAGAAGAATTGTTTCGGGTCCCTGTATTAGGGGGTATAGTCAGAAAAGTAGGTTCGTTTCCTGTCAAGAGAGGAATGAGTGACCGTGAAGCTTTAAGAAAAGGATTAAACGTACTGAAAGATGGAGGAGTTCTCGGTTTATTTCCAGAAGGTACGAGAAGCAAAGATGGAAAGCTTGGCAAAGGCCTTGCAGGAGCCGGCTTTTTCGCCCTTAGGTCAGATGCATTAGTCGTTCCATGTGCAGTTATAGGCACTTATAAGCCTTTCAATAAAGTAAGAGTATATTTCGGTGAACCTATTAACCTGGATTCATTAAGGGAAAGAAAAGCAACAGCTGAAGAGGCAACAGAATTTATCATGTCAAAAATTGCTGAACTTCTCGAAAAACATCAATCATAAAAGTCTTTGTACTTGACAAAATGTAACATTTATTAGAAGTTAATAAAAAGAGTATTTTCACTTTATTCTAAAAAAAGTGATTTCATACATATCCAACTAAGTCGTAGGTTGTGACCAAGGAGGTAATTGGAATGGTTGAAGACATGAATGATGTAGAAGTAAAAACACCAGAAGTAGGCGACGTCCTGAAAGGGATTGTTACCAAAGTGGAAGACAAACAGGTAATTGTTGAAATTGAAAACGTGAAACACACTGGAATAATTCCTATCAGTGAACTTTCCAGCTTGCACGTTGAAAAAGCTTCTGATGTTGTAAGTGAAAATGAAGAACTTCAATTAAAAGTGACAAAAGTCGAGGATGAGGCTCTTATCCTTTCAAAAAGAGCAATTGATGCAGATCTTGCCTGGGGTCAGCTGCAAGCTAAATTTGAATCAAAAGAAGTGTTTGAAGCTGAAGTAAAGGATGTTGTAAAGGGCGGGCTCGTCGTTGATCTTGGCGTGAGAGGCTTCATACCAGCATCTCTAGTGGAATCTCACTTTGTGGAAGATTTTTCAGATTATAAAGGAAAATCGTTATCTCTTATGGTAGTGGAAATTGACCGTGAGAAAAATCGTGTCATCCTCTCTCATCGTGCAGTTGTCGAAAAAGAACAAGGTGAGAAGAAACAGCAGCGATTAGAAATGATCAAAGCAGGAGAGGTGCTCGAAGGAACAGTTCAGCGTTTAACAGATTTCGGCGCCTTTGTTGATATTGGCGGCATTGACGGACTTGTACACATTTCTCAGCTGTCGCATAACCATGTAGATAAACCTTCTGAGGTTGTTGAAGAAGGCCAAAAAGTACAAGTAAAAGTGTTATCCATTGATCGTGATAACGAAAGAATTTCACTGTCCATTAAAGAAACGCTTCCTGGACCTTGGGAAAACATCACAGATAAAGTTAAAGCTGGTGATGTAGTGGATGGTACAGTGAAAAGACTCGTATCTTTTGGTGCCTTTGTCGAAATCCTTCCAGGAGTAGAAGGACTTGTCCATATTTCCCAAATCTCAAACAAGCATATTGGAACACCCCATGAGGTTCTTTCTGAGAATGAAGAAGTAAAAGTTAAGGTGCTCGATGTAAATGAAAACGAACAGCGCATTTCGCTAAGCATAAGAGAGATAGAAGGCCCTTCAAAAGCTGATGAAGAGGATTACCGAAATTATCAGGCGAAAGAAGAATCTTCTGGTTTTCAATTAGGCGATTTGATTGGCGATAAATTAAATAAATTGAAATAAATGGTGATGACAGTGAGCAGAGCTAAGAGAAAGATTGACCATATCCAACATGCCTTAAAAACAGGACAGCTTAGAGAAAACGGATTTGACGATATCATGTTTTTGCACCAAAGCCTGCCTGATACAGCTGTTCATCACATTGACCTGAATTCTAAAATTGGCGAACTTGTTCTAAGTTCGCCAATTTTTATCAATGCAATGACTGGCGGCGGCGGAGATGAAACCGTCAAAATTAATGAAGCACTGGCATCTGCTGCAGCAGAATGCGGGATACCGCTCGCTGTAGGCTCACAAATGTCAGCGATTCGTGATGAGAGTGAACGGCCGTCATATGAGATCGTAAGAAAAGTGAATCAAAAAGGTATTTTATTCGCAAATCTCGGCAGCGAGGCAACAGCAGATCAAGCTAAAGCTGCCATTGAAATGATAGAAGCAAATGCGATTCAAATTCATCTGAATGTTGTACAGGAATTGGTCATGCCAGAAGGTGATCGTAACTTTAAAGGAGCTCTTGAGAGAATTTCAGACATTGTAGAGGCTGCGGAGGTTCCTGTTATCGTTAAAGAAGTCGGATTTGGCATGAACCGTGAAGCTGCCAAATCACTGCAGGAAATCGGTGTTGCTGCGATAGATGTTGGAGGTTTTGGCGGAACGAACTTTGCCAAAATTGAAAACGAACGCAGAAATAGAATCTTATCCTATTTTAACGACTGGGGAATTCCTACTGCAGTATCGATTGCTGAGCTCTCACAATCAGTAAAAGACGTCTCCATTCTTGGTTCTGGCGGAATTCAAAACGCGATGGATGCAGCAAAAGCGATTGCACTGGGAGCTTCTGGAGCAGGTATGGCTGGTTTTTTCCTTAAGATTTTAATTGAAGAGGGATATGATGCTCTCATCAGTGAAATAAAAAGCTTAGTAGAAGATCTAAAAATGATTATGACAGCGCTTGGGGCTAATGATATCAGGCAATTGCAAAGTGCTCCATTGATTTTATCAGGTCAAACGCATCATATATTAAATGAACGTAATATTCATACAAAATCGTTCAGTAATCGAATGATACAAAAGTAAAACGGCAAGGACCCTACCTGCAATTGTTATTATAAGGAAAGCGAAATTAAAAGAAGAGAGCGCTAAACTATAATGATAAATGTAAATAAGTCTGTTCAGGAAAAACAGCAATCTATTCGAACAAGCCAATAATAAAAAGAAGTCCGCGCCTTTTCCCAGGGATGCGAACTTCTTTTTTATTGGGCAGAAATTGACTGCCCAGCCGTCTTTTATTTATTCCTCGACCTTGACTCCTCAGGGCTTTCGAGTGAGGTTGCTCCTTTATAATTTAGCGATTGATCGCGATCTGACTCTACGCGTTTACTTTCTTTCAGCTTTTTTTCTTGACGGTCACGTCCCATTTTATATCCCTCCTTTTCCTGTTTTTATTATTTCTCAAGCTGCAGCACTTCATGAGTTTAATTTTTATCTGTGTCCTGGATTAAAGAACATTAAATCCAGCCATAATGATAAAAATAGGAGTGGTAATGGTGGAACATGTTATTTTTTATTGGATCATGTGGGCGGCTTGGATCGTCGCAGCTTTTTTTATGAAAAAATCAACAGGCAGAACGATAATATCCCTGATTATTTTGCTGTGCATCGGTTTGGTTGACCTTTTTATTGAGTTTGATTCGTTTTATATACGGGCAGCGTTTTTATTAATAATAAGCACAGGCTATTATTTAGCAGCTAAAAATGAACGTAAGGTATATTTTTTCCTCTCTGTCATGGCACTTACTAGCGCTTATGCCGGAATTCATTTATTTGAGATCTATGATCCCGTGTGGTTTCTGATTGACAGGAGTGCGGTTATTACTGGGCTATTGGGTATGCTTTCCATATATTTAGGGAAAAGTATGGCGGAACGTTTAGGCATATTTATTCTCTCGATGAGCCAGGGCGAATTTTTATTCTGGGTGATATTAGGGAAATTTCATCAAGGGTTAACAATCGGAACTTCTGATTATTTAAATATGGCTGCAGCAGGGTTTGCAATTATTTGTGTTTGGACTTATCTGGGATCAACTACGGCAGCATTTAATCAGCATGTTCAGAAATCTGCAAAGGGGAATGGGGCATAAGATGAATGAATATACTTTTCCAATCCTATTTGGAGTAGCCTTCGGTGTTATTTCAAGACTTTATATGCTGCGAACGGATTACCGGCAGTACCCTACATACCTGCATGGAAAAATAATTCATGTTGCACTTGGATTTATTGCTGCAGGTCTTGGGACCATCGCGATTCCTGCCATTATGGAGGAAGAGTTTACGGCTATTACGTTTTTGACACTTGCAGCTTCTCAGTTCAGAGAAGTACGAAATATGGAAAGAAATACTTTGGCAGAACTGGATGGCTATGAGCTGGTTCCTCGTGGAAGTACATATATTGAGGGGATTGCTGTGGCGTTCGAAAGCAGAAATTATCTTGTTATTTTTACATCTCTTGCGACTACATTCGCGTATTTAGTAGTGAATGTATGGGCAGCTATAGCAGTTGGTGTGATTTGCCTCATCATTGCAAAAAAATTAATGGCTGGAAGCAAATTGAAGGATATCGTTCATATTGAATATAAACAGCCCCATTTTGATGGTGCCGGTTTATATATCGATAACATATATATTATGAATATCGGAATTCCATCAAAGCAAGAGTCTGTTTTGAAATATGGGATGGGTTTTATTCTGACTCCAAAAAATTATAATGCGAAAACGACCATTGCAAATCTTGGACAGAGACAGGCCATACTTCACGATGTATCGACAGCTCTTGGGGTTCACCGTGATTCTGGAGAGCCATCATTAGTGCCTCTTGCAAAACGTGATTTGGATGATGGCAGAGTTGGGGTCTTTGTTCTTCCTCAAGGCGGGGATATTGAACTTGCGAAAACTGTCATAGGGGAAGTTCCGACCCTTGAAAATGCCATCAGGATGCCAAGTGAGTCAAAGGCAAATAAAAAAGGCAGGTCAAATAAGTGAAAACATCACTCGAAAAATATATTCTTGCAGCTATAACGACAAGTCCTGAAAAAGTAGCAGGAGGAACGGCTGTATTTATTGTGAAAACAAAAGAAGAAATGGATTTTTACGCTAGAAATCTTGAAGCGATTCTCGACGGAATTGCACATGGAATTGGCGAAGATCTTTATATTATTGTAAAGCATTGAGTTGTGAAACATGCTAATCTCTGCTAATATATAAAAGTTAAGCCCTTCCCTGTTAATATGAGAAGGGTTTCTTTCATGAAAAGGGAAAGCTTATAATGTAAGATATAAACTTATATGTTGCCCGCATTAAAATACATGGCTCTTTTCGTAAATTAGCTGCTTTTAGAAAAAATGGATAAAACCTATAGTGGATTGTAGCGGAAGGCACTTGACCCCTGCGGGAAATAGAGGCTCCCAACCCTCCCCGCGGAAAGCAAGTGCCTGCAGCGGAAATCCACGGGTGAAATTTATACTAAAAACAATAAAAAATGCGAAAACAGTCAAATACATAAACCTGTAAGCTGAAAGGAAAGATAGCATATGGCAAAACCGATAATAGCGATCGTTGGCCGTCCGAATGTCGGGAAATCGACAATTTTTAATCGAATCGTAGGCGAGCGTGTTTCAATCGTTGAAGATATACCAGGAGTTACTAGAGACCGAATATACAGTTCCGGAGAATGGCTGAACTATCAATTTAACGTGATTGATACGGGAGGAATTGATATTGGAGATGAGCCGTTTTTAGCTCAAATTCGCCAGCAGGCTGAAATTGCGATTGATGAAGCGGATGTTATTGTTTTTTTGACAAATGGACGCGAGGGCGTGACAGCTGCAGATGAAGAAGTCGCCAAAATTCTTTACCGCAGCAAAAAACCAGTAGTACTTGCCGTTAACAAAGTGGACAATCCTGAAATGAGAGCAAGTATTTATGATTTCTATGCACTTGGATTTGGAGAGCCATACCCGATATCTGGATCTCATGGACTTGGTCTTGGTGATTTGCTCGATGCCGTTGCTGAGCATTTTAAAAATATCGTGACAGAAGATTATGACGATGAAACAATTAAATTTAGTTTAATTGGACGCCCGAATGTAGGGAAGTCATCGCTTGTCAATGCCCTGCTCGGGGAAGAACGTGTTATTGTGAGCAACATTGCAGGCACGACACGTGACGCTGTTGACACAAGCTATCGCTATGAAGGACAAGATTTTGTCATTATCGATACGGCTGGAATGAGAAAAAAAGGGAAGGTATACGAGTCAACTGAAAAATACAGTGTTCTCCGCGCCCTTAAAGCAATTGACCGTTCTGATGTAGTTCTTGTTGTCATAGATGGTGAAGAAGGAATTATT
Organism: Bacillus sp. PAMC26568; assembly: GCF_014235785.1. Lineage (GTDB taxonomy): Bacteria > Bacillota > Bacilli > Bacillales > Bacillaceae > Bacillus_P. The sequence continues at coordinate 1,587,356 of NZ_CP060137.1, forward strand.
GAACAGGACAAAAAAATTGCCGGTTACGCTCATGAAGCTGGACGTGCTGTTGTAATTGTCGTTAATAAATGGGATGCCGTTGAAAAAGACGAAAAAACAATGAAGGATTTTGAAACGAATATTAGAGATCATTTCTTGTTTTTAGATTACGCACCAATTGTTTTCTTATCGGCAAAAACAACGCGCAGAATCCATACCCTGATGCCAAAAATTATTACAGCAAGTGAAAATCATGCACTCCGTGTTCAAACTACCGTCCTTAACGATGTGATTATGGATGCGGTGGCAATGAATCCGACTCCAACAGATAAAGGGAAGAGATTAAAGATTTATTATGCGACACAGGTTGCAGTTAAACCGCCGGCATTCGCCATCTTCGTAAATGAACCTGAATTGATGCATTTTTCATATGAACGATTTTTACAAAACCGAATCCGTGATGCATTCGGCTTTGAAGGCACACCAATTAAAATCTTTCCAAGAGCAAGAAAATAATAGGGGTGAATAGATATGGAACGTATTGCAGTTCTTGGTGCAGGAAGCTGGGGCACAGCACTGAGCATCGTACTTGCGGATAATAACCATGAAGTAAGGCTCTGGGGGCACCGGACGGAATTAATTCAGCAGATCAATGAATCTCATCGTAATCATAAATATTTGCCGGATGTGGAATTATCTGATGCCATTAGAGGCTATACGGATTTGGCGGAAGCTTTAAATGATGTAAAAATTGCTGTCCTTGCTGTTCCGACAAAGGCAATAAGAGAAGTTCTGCAAGAGGTCATCAAAGTAATTGATCAGCCGATTACGGTAGTTCATGTCAGTAAAGGAATTGAACCAGATTCCCTGCTTCGCATTTCCGAAATCATTAAAGATGAAATGCCTGAAAGACTGCTTGAGGATGTTGTAGTCCTATCAGGTCCAAGTCATGCCGAAGAGGTAAGCTTAAGACAGCCGACAACTGTAACATCGTCATCAGACAATCTTGAAGCAGCTGAACTTATTCAGGATTTATTCATGAACCATCATTTCAGGGTTTACACAAATCCAGATATGATTGGTGTTGAAATAGGCGGGGCATTAAAGAACATCATTGCGCTTGCTGCTGGAATTACGGATGGTTTAGGCTATGGAGATAACGCAAAAGCAGCACTTATCACAAGAGGACTCGCTGAAATTGCCCGCCTTGGCAGCATAATGGGGGGAAACCCGCTGACATTCTCAGGATTAACTGGAATTGGCGACCTTATTGTAACTTGTACAAGTGTTCACTCAAGAAACTGGAGAGCTGGCAATCTGCTCGGAAAAGGCCAAAAACTTGAAGATGTGCTTGAAAATATGGGCATGGTCGTTGAAGGCGTTCGAACAACAAAGGCAGCATACCAGCTTGCACAAAAATATGACGTAAAAATGCCTATCACGGCAGCCCTATATGATGTTTTATTTAATGATAAAGAAGTTGAGGATGCAGTTGATTCATTAATGGCACGAGTGAAAACACATGAGATGGAAGATCTTGTGAATATTAGTGAAAATCGCAGCTGAGTCGTGTGGCATAAGGTTTGGAGTGAGCATACTATAGGTTGAGTTTGTAAAAGAATAAGGATCTTACTCATGAAACGGACCACTAGGTGCAAATGCGTGAATCACACTTAGCATTGAATCATATACTTACATCTCCTCTTGGCTCCTGAATCGGCAGACTTTATCCGTGAAAATAGGCATTAGAGGATGCAAATGCTCTGAAATTCGCATAAAATGCATCGTAGTAAATTATGAGTTGTTCTAATCTTTTGGGTTCGATTAGTCTGCAGTAAAAATAGCTGGAGTAAAGCTGCCCCTCTTTACTTCAGTTTTTTTATGGAATGAGGGGACAGGCTTTATTATTTACCCAATAAGCGTATCCTCTGGTCAATTGCCATCTCATTGAATGATAGCGTTAATTGACCTTGGACAATTCTTAGCTGCTTTGCGGGAGAAGGAGGCGCTTCCGCTTTTCTTTTGTCCAGCTCCACCTCCTAACTCCTCGGTCAGAACAGATCAGCCTGAAAAGTCAAAACCGGACTTTGCAGTCTGCTCCTTATCTGTCTGTCGGAGCTAAGCAGTCGGTTCCGCTTTTCTATGCAGGCGCTTCCGCTTTTCTTGATGTCCAGCTCCAGCGCCTAACTCCTCGGTCAGTACGGCTCTGCCAGTAAAGTCAAAACCGAACTTTTCTGTCAGATCCTTAACTGCCTGTCGGAGCTAAACAGGCGCTTCCGCTTTTCTTGTGATATAATATTTTCGGAATAAAAGGGGAGGAAAGAGAATGAGTCCAGCGTTATTAAAGATGTGGATTGCTCTCGCTTCAATGGGGTTTATGTTTGTTGCGATCATATCAATCTATTTCAGCAGATATAAAATGAAAGGGTTTTTAAAGGTTATTTTTGCCTCAATTGCCTATTTTTTTATGATTCTAGCAGGATTAATGATTATTTTTGTTGTATTCAGCGGTCCTGTAAATGAATAATGAATTTCAAAATAAAAGGAAGATTTTCATGAAAAAGTTTGCAGCTATTATCCCTGTATTTTTACTCATGACATTGCTTTCAGGCTGTTTATATCCTGATCAGGAACTGACCAAAAATCAGGTAGCTTATGAAGATCAAATTGCAGGTGTTCAAAATACGGTAGATCGCTTTAAAGAAGATTCCGGGGGACTGCTTCCAATAAAAACTAGAGATATGAAAACCCCGATCTATCAAAAGTACCCCGTTGACTTTGCCCAGCTCGTGCCTGGGTATATGGCTGAACCGCCTGGAACCGCTTATGAAAACGGAGGAATTTACTTGTATGTTCTCATCGATGTTGAAGAGAATCCGACAGTAAAGCTGATTGATCTCCGTATTTCAGAAGAAATCCGTGATTTGAAAACAAGATTAAATGTGTATAAAGCTTCGAACGGGTATCCGCCATATAAAGATATTGTGGCTGAAAATGTATTTACTTTAGATTATAAAAAGCTGGGTTACAAGGAAGCCCCGCAGGCAATAAGTCCGTATTCAGGCGAAATGCTGCCTTTTGTAATTGATAATAAAGGCGAAGTGTATGTAGATTACAGGATTGATTTGTTTAAAGTATTAAACAAAAAGAAAAGAACAATCGCAAAAGGTGAAGACATAAGAGATCTTTTAGTGGAAGATTCCCCATTTGTTCCTGCTTTTTCGCTGCCATATACAGTTAATGAAAAAAATGAACCTGTATTTTTAGATAAATAAGGCATGAACCCCTCTTAAGAGAATAAACTCTGAAAGAGGGGTTTTTCATTTTTAAAATCATAATAAGAAAATGAAATGAAAAAATTTTCGGATACTGTCATAAATAAATAGGACAACGTCATAAATATATAGTGTCCTAAAACACGAAGAAGAAGACGGTCAATAACCCAAGAAGCCTATGATCGGGAGGGGATCACTTGGAAAAGGTAGATATTTTCAAAGATATTGCTGAGCGCACTGGCGGCGATATCTATCTTGGAGTAGTGGGAGCAGTAAGAACAGGCAAATCTACTTTTATTAAAAAGTTCATGGAGCTTGTCGTGCTTCCGAATATTGATAATGAAGCTGATAAAGCACGGGCGCAGGATGAACTGCCGCAAAGTGCAGCCGGAAAAACCATCATGACGACAGAGCCTAAATTTGTTCCGAATCAAGCTGTTTCAATCCATGTTGATGAGGGACTTGACGTCAATATTAGATTGGTAGATTGCGTAGGCTATACAGTGCCTGGAGCAAAAGGATATGAAGACGAAAACGGTCCAAGAATGATTAACACTCCGTGGTATGAGGAGCCGATTCCATTCCATGAAGCAGCTGAAATCGGCACTCGTAAGGTGATACAGGAACATTCAACGATCGGAGTTGTTATTACAACAGATGGCTCCATTGGAGAAATTCCTAGAAGAGACTACATCGAAGCTGAAGAACGCGTAATAGAGGAATTGAAAGAAGTCGGCAAGCCATTCATTATGATCATTAATACTGTACAGCCATATCACCCTGAAACAGAAACACTCCGCAGACAGCTGAGCGAGAAATATGACATCCCGGTTCTTGCGATGAGTGTTGAAAGTATTCGCGAAACAGATGTAATCAATGTTCTTCGCGAAGCACTTTATGAGTTCCCAGTCCTAGAGGTAAATGTGAATCTTCCTAGCTGGGTAATGGTCCTTCGTGATAACCACTGGCTGCGCGAAAGCTACCAGGAAGCTGTTAAAGATACTGTTCAGGATATTAAACGCCTTAGAGATGTTGATCGTGTAGTAGGATATTTCAGCGAATATGACTTCATTGACCGGGCAAGTCTTGCTGGAATTGAAATGGGGCAAGGAATTGCCGAAATTGACTTGTATGCTCCAGATGATCTGTACGATCAGATCCTAAAAGAGGTAGTCGGAGTAGAAATCCGGGGAAAAGATCATTTGCTGCAGCTGATGCAGGACTTTGCATACGCAAAGGCTGAATATGATCAAGTGTCAGATGCTCTTAGGATGGTAAAGCAGACAGGGTATGGCATTGCAGCGCCGGCTCTTAGCGACATGAGCCTGGATGAACCTGAAATCATCCGTCAGGGTGCAAGGTTTGGTGTCCGATTAAAGGCAGTGGCTCCTTCCATTCATATGATTAAAGTTGATGTGGAATCAGAGTTTGCTCCAATTATCGGTACAGAAAAGCAAAGTGAGGAACTGGTACGGTACTTAATGCAGGATTTTGAAGATAATCCGCTTTCTATCTGGAATTCAGATATTTTCGGACGAAGCTTGAGCTCAATCGTACGAGAAGGAATTCAAGCGAAACTATCTTTAATGCCTGAAAATGCGAGATACAAGCTGAAAGAAACGCTGGAAAGAATTATTAACGAAGGATCAGGCGGATTAATCGCGATCATTCTATAAATGTATTTGAACAGATGACCACGAAATAGGGTCATCTTTTTTGTCTTTAAAAATAGTTTTCAGTTTCATAACAAATACCTTACAAAATTTTATTTTAATAAAATTTAACTTTACATCTTTCTCTTTATATATTAGAGTCATTATCATGTTTTATATATTGTAGGATAATAATTATCACATTTCGGATTTTTTAGTAAAATAAGTATTTTATAGGAATGCTTGTTCGCCTGAAAGCATCTTCAATTATTGATTTACTTAGGTTTTATCAAGGTTTCTCCTTGCTTAGCGAAATAGGATGTGTTAATCTACTATCAGAAATTATTTTCTGCATTGGGCGATTCTTCCTAAAAACCCAATATTCATGCGGAAAATCATTGAATTCTGACCGTTAATCGTATAAGATTAGCGTGTTAACAGTAAAATGCCTATCTATCATGTATAGATTATGCATAATCTGTAAAGAAATGAAATTAACAGAACTTTTATTGCTTAACAGTCAATCTTTGGGAGGAGGTGAAAGGCATGAATAAAACAGAACTTATCAACGCGGTAGCAGAAGCTAGCGAATTGTCAAAAAAAGATGCAACGAAAGCTGTTGATGCTGTTTTCGATACACTTTTAGATGCACTTAAAAACGGTGATAAAGTACAATTGATCGGTTTTGGTAACTTTGAAGTACGTGAGCGCGCTGCTCGTAAAGGACGCAACCCACAAACTGGCGAGGAAATCGAAATCGCAGCAAGCAAAGTGCCTGCGTTCAAACCAGGTAAAGCTCTTAAAGACGCTGTAGCTGGAAAATAATGTGCTCTAACCCGTGTATGATAAAGCTAATAGTACATACACAATGAACATGGATAGCCCCTTTTAAAGGGGCTTTTCCTTTGTTTTGGCATCTTTTTGGGACTAAGAAGCGCTCAAAAGCCCGAAATGAGGTCTTCAAAAGAAGTGAATGAAGCCCAAAAACAGCAGAAAAGCAGAAACAGGGGGCCACAAAGTGCCTGAATGAGTTGTGTTAGAATATATTGTTGTTTTCCCTTATTAGACTGATTATATGGAAATCGTGCTCTTTTCTAGTAAGTTTTAAAGAAACAAGTTTTTCCTTCTTAAAAGAATTGAAAATCATAAATGTCTTAGAACTGATCCTTTTTGGAAATTCTTCCGAAAAACACACACTCAAGTCCCGCAAAGCACGTCATTTCTTTGCTTTTAAACTCTTACTTATGCTAGAATCTGTATCAAATATATTGTTTTTTAGGAGGATTTGTATGGGGCAAATCAATACAGAGCAAATCGAACAGGCGGTAAGACTCATTCTTGAAGCGATTGGCGAAGATCCAAATCGCGAAGGACTGCTGGATACTCCTAAAAGGGTTGCCAAAATGTATGCCGAAGTTTTCTCCGGCTTGAACGAAGACCCAAAAGAACATTTTAAAACCGTTTTTGGCGAAGATCACGAAGAACTAGTTTTGGTTAAAGATATTCCATTCCATTCTATGTGTGAGCATCACTTAGTCCCGTTTTTTGGGAAAGCTCATATCGCATACATCCCAAAGGGCGGAAAAGTAACGGGACTTAGCAAGCTTGCACGAGCTGTAGAGGCTGTCTGCAGAAGACCTCAGCTTCAGGAAAGAATTACATCTACCATTGCCGACAGCATAATTGACTCACTCGAGCCTCATGGCGTGATGGTTGTAGTAGAAGCAGAACATATGTGCATGACGATGCGCGGTGTGAAAAAGCCAGGCAGCAAAACAGTGACTTCTGCTGTCAGAGGCATCTTTGTTAAGGATGCGGCGGCAAGAGCTGAAGTATTATCATTCATTAAAGAATAAGGTTTTTTTCTGAAAAGTTGCTGCTTTACAGGTGTGTATAGTGTTTTCATTTTATTATAGGGTGGATTTCAAGCAACAGTACTGGATTAGAACCTGCTGCTAGACATGAACCGAGCTTATTGCGAAAAATACAATCTTACGCACAAAGCCAAGAATAAGGATTTGGGGGTGAACCTATGAAAGACAGCACGAACGATTTTTTAGTGATAAAAGCAGAAGAAGACGGAGTCAATGTCATCGGATTAACGCGCGGATCAGATACTAGATTTCATCATTCTGAAAAGCTTGATAAAGGCGAGGTTATGATTGCCCAGTTTACGGAACATACATCAGCAATCAAAATAAGAGGAAAAGCAATCATTCAAACAAGCTACGGTGAAATGGAAAGCGACTCTAGAAGATAATTTTCTGCTGATAGAGATTATGGTATAATGACTATTGTCAAACTAATAGTGTTTGTTGCTATTGCTAGCTTTTCGAAAAAATTTTCTATTTACATGGGGATTGGGTGATTTATTTGCAAGACATCTATGTACAAATGACTAAGATTAAAGAAATGTTAAACGTAAAGCTCACTCATCCATTTTTAGCAAAATATATTCCATCTCCTGTTATTGATGAAGATAAACTGCTCCTTTTCTATGCTTTGTTTGATCAGCTTGATCTTCCAAACGAAAAGAAAGAGAATTACATAATTACAGCGATGCTCGTGCAAATTGCCCTTGATACTCATGAAGAAGTATCCACTTCCGAACATTTAAAGCAGGAAGAGTTTATGCAAAGACAGCTTATTGTTCTTGCAGGAGACTACTTCAGCGGTCTGTATTACGCTTTACTATCAGAAATGCAGGACATTGGAATGATTCGAACGTTAGCAACGGCAATAAAAGAAATCAATGAACACAAAATTCGCCTGTATGAAGAGTCAGCAAGCGATTTTGATTCATTTGTAGCGAGTTTGTCTAAAGTAGAAGCAGCGCTTTTCCAGCATGTTTCAGATTATTTCCATGCTGGATTGTTTTCAAAGCTATCAACAAAATTCCTTTCTTACAAACGGCTTTCCTTAGAAAAAAACAAATACAGCACAGAATCTATATCACTAATGAGGAATTTGGAGAAAAAGAAAAAAAATGTCGGGACGCTTGAATTGACCGGCGTCTATTTGAAAGAGTTTTGCAACCGTTATTTCGACGAAACGGTCGATCTTTTAGAAAACTGTTTTCAGCAACCATCCTCCCTGCAAAAGATCCTGTTAGCAAGATTGCATTCATTCAAGTATAATCAGGACATAAGGTACACTACGTTAGCGGAAGAAGGTTTATGAAATGCAGCAATCCAAAGAAGAGAGAGTTCATTCAGTTTTTGAAAAAATATATAAAAACTACGACAAGATGAATTCAGTTATCAGCTTTCAGCGTCATATTGCATGGCGCAAAGAGACAATGAAAAGAATGAATGTCAAAAAGGGTTCATCCGCCCTTGATGTATGCTGCGGAACAGCTGACTGGACGATTGCTATGGCTGAGGCAGTAGGAGAGCAAGGAAAAGCAACAGGCCTTGATTTCAGCAATAATATGCTGAAAATCGGCAGAGAGAAAATTAAGGATTATTCCAATATTGAATTAATCCATGGAAATGCGATGGATCTCCCGTTTGCGGATAATACATTTGATTATGTAACGATTGGTTTTGGATTGCGTAATGTACCAGATTACATGACGGTGCTTAAAGAAATGCACCGTGTCGTAAAGCCAGGCGGAAAAGTTGTCTGCTTGGAGACATCCCAGCCGACAATGATCGGATTTAAACAGCTTTACTTCGGATACTTCCGGTATATTATGCCTCTTTTCGGAAAGCTATTTGCTAAAAGCTATAAAGAGTATTCATGGCTGCAGGAATCAGCCAGAGACTTCCCGGGGATGCGCGAGCTTGCACAGATGTTCAGTGAGGCAGGCTTTAAAAACGTAGAAGTTAAACCTTTTACCGGCGGGGTAGCCGCAATGCATCTCGGCAGTAAATGATTTAAAAATGCGAGTATTTAGGTGAATAGAATGAAATTTAAAATGACGTATTCGTTCTTAAATGCAGATCTTGATCTGATTGAACAGGAACTTGAAAAAACGGTAAGCTCCAATGAGCCTTTATTAAGCGAGGCAGGGCTTCACCTTCTTCAGGCAGGGGGAAAGCGTATCCGCCCTGTTTTTGTATTGCTGTCAGCAATGTTCGGCGAATATGATATTGACAAAGTGAAAAAAGTGGCCATTGCCTTGGAAATCATTCATATGGCATCTTTAGTCCATGATGATGTGATCGACGATTCCGAGCTCAGACGAGGCAGACCGACAATTAAAGCGAAGTGGGATAACCGCATCGCCATGTATACAGGAGATTACTTATTTGCAAGGTCACTAGAAATCATGACGTCCTTAGAAAATATTACAGCACATCAAATTCTTTCAAAAACAATAGTTGAAGTTTCACTAGGTGAGATCGAACAGATTAAAGATAAATATGATTATGAGCAAAACTTACGTACATATTTAAGACGCATCAAACGGAAAACGGCATTATTGATTGCCGCGAGCTGTCAGCTTGGCGGAATTGCTGGCGGAGTCCCGGAATCTATACATAAAAAATTATTCCTTTTTGGCTACTATGTTGGAATGTCCTTTCAAATTACCGACGATATCCTTGATTTCACTTCAACAGAAGAAGAGCTTGGCAAACCTGTAGGCGGAGACTTGCTTCAAGGAAACATTACGCTTCCTGTGCTGTTTGCAATGGAGAACCCGGAACTGAAAAAGAAAATCAGCCAAGTAACGAGTGAAACTTCATTACCGGAAATGAATGACATCATTGCGGCTATTGCAGGCTCTGATGCAATAGATCGCTCTATACAGATTAGTGACAGGTACCTTCAAAAAGGTTTCAGCGTTCTGAATGAATTGCCTAGAAACAAAGCAAGATCAACCTTATCCAGCATTGCAAAATATATTGGAAAAAGAAAATTTTAAATACTTCTTCATCCTGTGATTGCGAAAAAAATGAAAAAATGGTACGATTTCCATGGGTTAAGAAAACCTATACATACAATCGCGGGGTGGAGAATTGATATGGAAAAAACATTTATGATGGTTAAGCCTGATGGGGTACAGCGTCAACTAATTGGGGAAATAGTTGCCAGATTTGAAAGAAAGGGCTTACAGCTTGCTGGCGCTAAGCTTATGCAAATTTCAGCCGAATTAGCTGAGCAGCATTATGGAGAGCACAAAGGCAAGCCTTTCTTTGATGAGCTTGTTCAATTTATTACATCAGGACCAGTATTTGCAATGGTTTGGCAAGGTGAAAATGTAATTGAAATCTCACGTCAAATGATGGGCAAAACGAAACCTGCTGAGGCATTACCGGGTACAATCAGAGGAGATTTCGGTTTATTAGTAGGGAAAAACATTATTCACGGATCTGACTCACCTGAAAGTGCTGAGCGTGAAGTCAATTTGTTCTTCATTCAAGAAGAATTAGTAGAATACGATAAAGCAATCAATACTTGGATTTATTAAATTATTTTAAGCCGGCAGAGATGCTGGCTTTTCTTGTACCTCAAAATTAAGATATGGCACATTAGAACCGCGTGTATTGTATCTCCAATCTTCAATCATGCAGCCTTTTAGAAAGGTTCATATGCAGTATAAATCCCCGTTTAAGACTTGCAAATCACATTATTTCTAAGAGTATTCAGATTTTTTCTATACTTATATCACAAGAACTATGCAATATCCGATATACTATTCATAGAGTAAGTTTGCAGTAGGAGAGTTGAAAAGCGTGGATTACATACATTTTACGAAAGATTTTAAGAGCAAAACAGGAATCGATCTCTCTTTGTATAAAGAATCACAAATGAAGAGAAGAATCACTTCCCTTTTTATGAAAAAAGGATTTGAAGATTTTCGACGGTTTTATTTGGCCCTTTGTAAGGATGAGCAGCTTCTCTATGAGCTCCTCGACCGGATTACCATCAATGTCTCAGAGTTTTATAGAAATAAAAAACGTTGGGATCTATTAGAAAGTGATTTGCTGCCGGAAATGCTTAAACGGTCAAAATCGCTTAAAATATGGAGTGCTGCATGTTCAACTGGTGAGGAGCCGTATACGATCGCCATGATACTTTCAAAATATATGCCATTGCATTCGATTAAAATTCTGGCAACAGATCTGGATGAAAATGTAATTGCCAGAGCAAAGCTGGGCATTTATCCCGAACGCAGTCTGGCAGAACTGCCGGAAGATATGAAACGCAAATATTTTGAAGCAGATGGGGCAGGATATAAAATTAGTAAAGACATCATTCGGACGGTGCAATTTAAAAAGCACAATCTTTTAGCAGAACCTTTTGAAGATGGATTCGATTTAATCGTATGCAGGAATGTGCTGATATACTTTACCGAAGAGGCAAAGAACTTATTGTATCACAAGTTTTCAAAAGCGCTGAAAAAAGATGGGATTTTTTTTGTTGGAAGCACAGAGCAGATTTTTTACAGCGATCAATATAATCTGGAATCAGCAGGTACTTTTTTTTATAAGAAAAGCTAGGGACAAACTTTCTATTCAATTGTCTCTACATATGATATAGTGTTACTTAAAATAATATAGTGTTACTTAAAAGCGTTAGTGCGCTGAAGGGAGAGCTGGAGATGAGATACTTAACAGCAGGAGAATCACATGGACCGCAATTAACCGCGATAATTGAAGGAGTACCGGCGGGTCTGTCTATTACCGCAGAGGATATTAACGTTGATCTTGCGCGCAGACAAAAGGGTCATGGAAGAGGAAGAAGAATGCAGATCGAGAAGGACGAGGTTCAGATCACAAGCGGAATCCGTCATGGAAAAGCACTGGGCTCTCCAATCGCACTTGTTGTTGAAAATAATGATTGGAAACATTGGACGAAAATAATGGGCATTGAACCTTTGGAAGATGGTGAAGAAAAAGATATTAAACGTCAAATAAGCCGCCCTCGTCCTGGACATGCAGATTTAAACGGTGCTATTAAATATGGCCACAGAGATATACGCAACGTGCTTGAACGTTCTTCAGCCCGTGAAACAACGGTCAGAGTTGCGGTGGGTGCAGTAGCAAAGAAGATTTTGTCTGAGCTTGGCATCAAGGTAGCTGGCCATGTCGTTGAAATTGGATCAATAAAGGCAAAAAGCACGGAATACTCATCCATTGAAGAACTGCAGCGCATTACTGAAGAATCCCCTGTCCGCTGTTTGGATGGGGACGCAGCAGCAAAAATGATGAAAGCAATTGATGATGCAAAAAACAATGGTGATTCAATTGGCGGCGTTGTTGAAGTAATAGTAGAAGGTATGCCTGCAGGTGTTGGAAGCTACGTTCACTATGACCGCAAACTTGATTCTAAAATTGCAGGTGCAATCGTAAGCATCAATGCGTTTAAAGGTGTAGAATTTGGCATAGGCTTTGAAGCAGCCCGCAAATTTGGGAGTGAAGTCCATGATGAAATTATCTGGAGCAAGGAAAATGGCTATACACGTAAAACAAATCGTTTAGGCGGTTTTGAAGGGGGCATGTCAACAGGAATGCCAATCGTCGTAAGAGGTGTGATGAAGCCGATCCCAACGCTGTATAAGCCTTTGCAAAGTGTGGATATTGAATCCAAGGAACCATTTTCAGCAAGCATCGAGCGTTCGGACAGCTGCGCAGTGCCGGCAGCAAGTGTAGTGGCTGAAGCAGTTGTGGCTTGGGAAATCGCCAATGCATTAGTTGAGCAATTTGGGGTTGACCGCATGGATGCTATTCGGGAGCATGTTCAGGAAATGCGTGAGTACGCGAGGGAATTCTAATGAAGGATCTGCTTATAGAAACAGCTTCCGGATCATATCCGGTTTCGGTTGGGAGAAATATTATAGATACAAAGCTGTTGGGAAAAATTTCTGAACTAAAACCGTCCAGCATTCTAATTATTGCTGATGCTGCTGTTCAAACCCTTTATGGCGAGCAGCTCCTGCAAGCACTGCGAAAATCTTACAAAACGGAAGTATATGTCCTGCCAAGCGGTGAAGAGCATAAATCATTTGAAAGCTTTTACGATATTCAAACCTACGCTCTTAAACTGGGACTTGATCGAAAATCTCTCATTCTTGCTTTTGGAGGAGGAGTGATTGGCGACTTAGCTGGCTTTGTGGCTGCGACATATATGAGAGGGATTCCATTTATTCAGCTGCCGACAACGCTGCTTGCTCATGATAGTGCAGTTGGAGGAAAGGTCGCCATCAACCATCCTGAAGGGAAAAATATGATCGGTGCCTTTTATCAGCCGGCCGGTGTCATTTACGATCTTGCATTCCTTTCAACATTGCCGAGAAACGAGCTGCGTTCAGGATTTGCAGAAGTGATTAAACACGGGCTCATTGGAAATATCGATTTGTTTAAGCAGCTTGCTGCTGGAATTTATAATCTTGACGATATTGATGATGAAAAGCTTCAGCACATGATTATTGAGGGTATTCGTGTAAAAGCGGCAGTCGTAAAAGAGGATGAAAAGGAAACGGGTGTCAGAGCACACCTGAATTTTGGGCATACTCTTGGTCATGCGATTGAAGCGGAAGCAGGCTATGGGAAAATCAGTCATGGTGACGGGGTCGCAATTGGAATGCTATTTGCCATTTGGCTTAGCGAGAAGGTAAATAAAAAAGACCTCCACTACGAAAAAATCAAAAAATGGTTCAAAGGATTAGGTTTTCCTATTGGAGTACCACATTCACTACCTACTGAATCCTTAATAATCAGAATGCTGAAAGATAAAAAATCTCACTCAGGCACGATTACAATGGTGTTATTAAATGCTATAGGAGAAGCAGGAACTTCTTCATTCGAAAGCGATCAATTAAGATCCTTACTAGAAAAATGGAGACAGGAGGGATCAGATTGATTCGTGCAATCAGAGGAGCAGCAACAGTTGATCAAAACGATGAACAACAAATCATCAAAGCAACTGAAGTCCTAGTTCTTGAAATGATCGAAAAAAACAGCGTCTATCCAGAAGAGGTCGTTTCTGTCCTTCTCTCTATGACAGCAGATTTAGATGCTGTATTTCCAGCAAAAGCGTTACGCAACTTTGAAGGATGGGAATATGTACCGGTTATGTGCATGCAGGAAATTCCTGTAGCAGGCAGCCTTGAAAAATGCATCAGAGTCATGATGACGGTGCAGACTTCTTTAAACCAAAGGGAAGTAATGCATGTTTATCAAGGTCAGGCTGTCGTTCTAAGACCTGATTTGACAGGGAAAGATTGAAATCAGTGAAGCGAGGGAGTTTTCCCTTGCTTTTTTTATTGCGTGCGTGGAATGTCAATTCCTTTTTCAGGTCTTTTGAATAACTCAAAGACACACACTATAAATTACTTAATTTTACAATAGGCGTTGTAGTACAAGTGACTTATGCTATGTACCAAAGCGGGTAAATGGAGCAGCATAAGAGCTTCACTGTAGAAAAAAGTGAATCATAGAATTTCAACAGAACTAGTCTATTTTCTATGCGCTCCTATAAGAAAATTCGCACTAAGAATGTTGAATAGATCTTTTAATTTTTTCATATTGCACTTTGGATCAAGCTGATCCGTCCGAGGATCATTGGAACAGCAGTCCTGCTCTATTTTTGGCCAGATAGATGGTATTTCTCAATTGGGCTTTTAGTGCTGATCACTGTCCTTTGAATTCTTGAATATTTCAACAGCGATTATCTTCTGGCAAGTCCGTTTTTCAAATTGAGAACGGGATCCTTTTCCTCAGACTTTTTTATTACGAAAAAGAGTAAAATTGAACAAGTCATTGTGACCGAATCATGGTTGCAGCGAAAAACAGGATTGGCTGCTGTTAAAATCATCACCCGCGGTACACCAATGCATGAGGCTGAAATTCGTGATCTCCCAAAAAAAGAAGCAGTGCGCATTTATTTGTGGTATGCCAATCGGAATTCCTAAGGGCATTTTCCGTTGACATACGGAAGCGGGTGTATTAACATAGTCCACAAGAATAGAAATTAGAAGAGAGCTTCTAATATGTTCCAGTGCGTTAGCCGAGAATAGAGTTCAGAAAGTCAGAGCAGTTTTAAATAGTTTTTAGTTGAGCATGAGTTTAGGGTAGCTGAGAATGAGTGAGTTTAGCTGAGGTCTTTTATATTTCGTTACGGTAAAGACTACCCAAAAACAGAGATTCATTGTTTTTGGGTTTTTTTATTTCATCCGTAGCTTTTCCGCATAAAACCTCCTAAATACTTATTCTCCATATTGATGGAGGAGTGAGTACTTTATGGTTCATACCGATTTTGCCTCATTTAATCATGATAGTTTAAGCTATCAAACAATTCCTGTTATTAAGTCATTTCAAGTTGACACATTTACGCCGATCCAGCTATTTAAAGTATTTGAAGATGAAGCGGTTTATTTATTGGAAAGCAAAGACGAGGAATCATCATGGTCACGCTATTCCTTTATTGGATTAAATCCCTTCCTGTTCATTGAAGAAGAGAATGATCGTTTTTATGTAAGGTCTAAGCAGAGAACGACCATTTATGAATCCTCGTCTCTGAAAGATATCTTTCTCTGGATGGACGGCTATTTAAAAGTAAAGCTTCCAGATCTTGATATCCCTTTTACAGGAGGGGCTGTCGGCTATTTAGGCTATGATTCTGTCACGATGTTTGAACGCGTTCAAAAGCATGCGAATCAAGATTTGAACTTTAAAAAGTGTTTATTATTTGTTTGTCACACGATGATTGCATTTGATCATATTGATAAAACTCTTTCCTTTATTCACTATGAACGGCTGTCAGGAAACGAATCTGAAGCAGGCAAACGAGCAGTTTATGAAATTGCAGAAGCGAAAATCAATCAGCTCATCTCGCAATTAACCGAGAAACGGGAATTCAATGATTTGATGCTGGCACCGATGGATCAGGCATCCGTTTCATTTGAAGGAGTCAGCTCTAATTTTGGGAAAAATGAATTTCTGGATGCTGTAGAAAAAATAAAAGAATATATCAGAGCCGGGGATATCTTTCAAGGAGTACTTTCCCAAAGGTTTGAAATCCCGATTACAGCTAAGGGTTTTGATTTGTACCGAATGCTCAGAGTAGTGAATCCATCTCCTTATATGTTTTATATCAAATTTGATGAAACAGAGCTGATTGGCAGTTCTCCTGAGAGATTGATATACGTACAGGACGGTTATTTGGAAATCCATCCGATTGCCGGCACAAGAAAACGAGGAAAGACGGAAGAAGAGGATTTGCAGCTTGAACAAGATCTTCGAAATGATGAAAAAGAAAAAGCAGAGCATTATATGCTTGTTGATCTTGCACGAAATGATATTGGCAGAGTAGCTGATTATGGCACGGTTCAAACCCCTGTATTAATGGAACTTGGCCTCTTTTCAC
Organism: Bacillus sp. PAMC26568; assembly: GCF_014235785.1. Taxonomy (GTDB): domain Bacteria; phylum Bacillota; class Bacilli; order Bacillales; family Bacillaceae; genus Bacillus_P. The sequence goes on from NZ_CP060137.1 coordinate 1,603,578, forward strand.
ATGTGATGCATTTAATTTCAAAAGTGACAGGTCAATTAAGAAGCAACACCCATCCTATAGATGCATTGCTTTCTTCATTTCCGGCAGGAACTGTATCAGGTGCGCCAAAAGTAAGGGCAATGCAGATTTTGCAGGAGCTTGAGCCAACTGCAAGAAATGCATATGCGGGCTGTATTGCTTATATCGGATTTGATGGAAATATTGATTCCTGCATTACCATCCGGACAATTGCATTACAGGGCGGAAAGGCATATGTACAGGCAGGCGCAGGAATCGTAGCAGATTCAAAGCCTGAGCTGGAATGGAAAGAAACTAGAAATAAAGCGAGTGCCTTAATAAAAACGATTGAACTAACCGAAAAAGTATTTGGGAAACAGGAGGCGGCTTTTAATGAAAACATTGCTCGGTAAATGCATAGAAGGTCATACGCTATCTGAGGCAGAAGCGATGACTGCCATGAATCAAGTGATGGAAGGAAAGGCCACTTCCAGCCAAATTGCAAGCTTCATTTCTATTCTCAGATTCCGGGGCGAAACCGTTGAAGAGCTTGTCGGCTTTGCAAAAGCAATGAAGCAGCACATGACACAAATTGAGTATGCGGATGATCTCATTGATACGTGCGGAACAGGAGGAGACGGGGCATCAACATTCAATATTTCGACTGCTTCTGCGATTCTTGCTTCTTCTCTTCAAGTAAAAGTAGCAAAGCATGGAAATCGGGCGATCTCATCTAAAAGCGGGAGTGCAGATGTACTGGAACAGCTTGGTATTTCAATTCAGACAACACCTGAAGAGGCCAAACTTGCTTTGCAGCATTTTGATATGAGTTTTCTTTTTGCACCACTCTATCACTCATCAATGAAACATGCGGTGAGCCCGAGACAGGAAATCGGATTCAGGACTGTTTTTAATTTACTCGGACCTTTAGCGAATCCAGCGAATGCAAAACGTCAGGTAATGGGCGTCTTTTCTACAGAATATGCAGAGAAAATTGCGTATGCCATGAGGGAGCTAGGTTCAGAGCATGTACTGCTGGTGACAGGCAGAGACGGTCTTGATGAATGCAGCATAACGGATGTTACAGATATTGTGGAATTGAAAAATGGCAAGATTGACCGCTATGAAATAACGCCTGAAGAAATGGGACTTAGCAGAGGGAAATTGAAAGATATTCAAGTTGAAAGTCCTAAGGCAAGCGCAAATCTTATTCTAGATGTTTTTCAAGGGAATCGCAAAGGTGCTGCTGCAGATATTGTCGCATTAAACGCTGGTGCTGCGCTGTATGTGGCTGGAAAGGCAGATTCTCTTAAAAACGGTGTGAAACTATCGCTTGAAGCCATTCATAATGGAACCGCCATTCACCAGCTTACTCGTCTTCAGAGAAAGAAGGAGGAGCAATATGCTTACTAAGATTCTTGAAAAAAAACGAGAAGAAATCAGCACGCTCATTATTCCAGAGAGAGCACAGGTCTCGAACCGCTCTTTTTATAAAGCTTTAAAGCATTCAATCCGAAAGCCTGCATTAATTGCAGAAGTGAAAAAAGCCTCTCCATCTAAAGGTGTTATAAAGGAATCCTTTCATCCAGTTGAAATTGCGAAAGCATATGAAGCGGGAAAAGCGGATTGTCTTTCTGTTTTGACGGATGAAAGCTTTTTTCAAGGACATCGTGATTTTATTGCAGAAATAAAAAAGAATGTAAGTCTGCCTGTTTTAAGGAAGGACTTCATTATCGATCATAAGCAAGTGGAAGAATCAAAAAACATTGGAGCAGATGCCATCCTCTTAATCGGTGAAGCTCTTGAGCCAAGGAAGCTGCATGAACTCTATCTGCATGCATATGAACTGGATATGGATGTTTTAGTAGAAGTGCATTCTTTACTTGTTTTAGAAAAGCTTTTACCTGAATTCATTCCTAATATATTAGGTGTCAATAATCGAGATCTATCTACCTTTCAAACCGATCTGCATCAAATGAAGGAAATCAGCAAATTTGTTCCTGAAGAAACATTGCTTGTTAGTGAAAGCGGCATTTTTACGTTTGAAGATGTAAATACGGTGAAAAAGTATGGCGCAAATGCTATCTTAGTCGGGGAATCTCTTATGCGGCAGGAAGATCAGGCGCTGGCAATCAAAGTTTTATATGGAGAACAAAATGACTAAGCCGCTAATCAAGCTTTGCGGCAACAGATCCCTGAAAGATTTGCAGATCACCAGTCAATCCAACGCAGACTATCTTGGATTCATATTTGCCAAAAGCAAACGCAGAGTTGAACCAAACCAAGTAAAAGAGTGGCTTAAAGAAGTGGATATTAATGATAAACAACTGGTTGCGATATTTGTGAATGCTAAGCTTAAAGAGCTCGAAAACGTACTGAATGAACTGCCAATAGACGTCATCCAATGTCATGGCACAGAGAGTGTCAATGAAACAGCTGAAATAAAAACTCTTTTTAATAAAACGGTTTGGAAAGCATTGCCCCATTATGAGGGGACGTTGTCAGCTATGAGAGCTTTTAAGGATACAGCCGATGGATTTGTCATAGATTCCAAGGTTAAAGATGCATTCGGAGGGACAGGTCAAACCTTTGATTGGTCGAGAGTTCCGCTTTACTCGAATGCAGCAAAGAAAATGAACAAAACTCTTTTCATTGCAGGAGGCATTCAGCCGGACAATGTTGTTGAATTGCTTGGGCATAACCCGGAGGGAATCGATATCTCGAGCGGAATTGAACAAAACGAGAAAAAAGATAAGGCGCTTTTGGATAGATTAGAAGAAAGGGTGAATCAGCATGTATTTATTTCCAGATGAAAATGGCAGATTCGGAGATTTTGGAGGAAAATTTGTACCTGAAACCTTAATGCAGCCGCTGGCTGAGCTTGAAACGGCTTTTGCAGAAGCAATGGATGATCCAGAATTTATGAACGAGTATTATAGACTGCTGGTTGAATATTCCGGCAGACCTACAACATTGACATTCGCCGAAAACATTTCGAAAAAACTTGGCGGAGCGAAGATCTATTTAAAACGTGAAGATCTTAATCACACAGGAGCCCATAAAATTAACAATGCAATTGGTCAAGCCCTGCTTGCGCGAAAGATGGGAAAAACAAAGATTATTGCTGAGACAGGTGCAGGGCAGCATGGAGTAGCAGCAGCAACAGTTGCTGCTAAGTTCGGCTTGGAATGCAAAGTATTCATGGGTGAGGAGGATGTGAACAGACAGCAGCTTAACGTCTTTCGAATGAAACTCCTTGGAGCGGAAGTGATTCCTGTTCACAGCGGCAATAAAACGCTGAAAGATGCTACTAATGAAGCGATCAGATACTGGGTTCAGCATTGTGAAGACCATTTCTATATGATTGGCTCTGTAGTCGGCCCGCATCCTTATCCATTAATGGTTAGAGAGTTTCAAAGAGTTATAGGGGACGAAGCAAAGCAGCAGCTGGAAGAACGGCTGAACTGTTTGCCCGATAAAGTAGTCGCATGTGTAGGCGGAGGCAGCAATGCAATCGGCATGTTTGCGGCTTTTATTGAAGAGGATGTAGAGCTGGTAGGAGTTGAGGCAGCGGGAAAAGGTGTTGACACACCTCTGCATGCTGCAACGATTACGAAAGGCACAAAAGGCGTTATACATGGCTCGCTGACGTATCTTCTGCAAGACGAATACGGCCAGATTATTGAACCGTATTCCATTTCAGCCGGTCTTGATTATCCCGGAATCGGACCAGAGCATGCCCATTTAGCAAACAGCGGCAGAGTGAAATATGAGAGCGTAACGGATGATGAAGCATTAGAAGCGCTGACCGTTTTAGCGAAGGAAGAGGGAATCCTTGCGGCAATTGAAACAGCTCATGCTCTGGCAAAAGCATTCGAGCTTGCCAAGCAAATGAATCCTGAAGAAACACTGCTCATTTGTTTATCAGGACGCGGGGATAAAGATGTTCATACACTGATGGATTCTCTTGAAGGGAGCGATAAGAATGCAAGCATACTTGCAGAATCAGCTGCAGCAAAATAAGAAATTGTTCATTCCTTTTATTACAGCAGGAGACCCGAGCGGAGATGCTACAATCGAGCTGGCCCTTTCTCTCCAGAAGAAAGGGGCAACTGCCATTGAGCTTGGCATTCCTTATTCAGATCCTCTTGCGGACGGACCAGTTATCCAGCGTGCGTCACAAAGATCACTCTCTGAAGGAATGAATATCGTAAAAGCAATGGAGCTTGTTCCTTCAATGCGTGAAAGAGGTCTAACTATTCCAATAATTCTTTTTACGTATTATAATCCTGTGTTACAATTAGGGAAAGAATCCTTTTTTGCTTTAGCGGAGAAAAACACAATTGACGGACTGCTTATTCCAGATCTTCCTTTTGAAGAAAGTGCAGACTTAAGAGAGTCATGCAAGCAGCGTGGGGTTACATTTATATCCATGGTTGCTCCTACATCATCACAGCGTCTCAAGAAAATCGTATCAAGTGCTGAAGGCTTCTTATACTGCGTTTCCTCATTAGGTGTCACAGGTTCAAGGAAGACATTTGATAAACGCATCTTTGATTTTCTAAGCGACGTGAAACGAGAAGCTTCAGTGCCTGTCGTTGTCGGTTTTGGTGTTTCTTCAAAGGAGCATGTTGACGAACTGACAAGGGTATGTGATGGAGTTGTTGTAGGCAGCGCCCTTATTGAAGAGGTTGAGAGATTAGCTTTAAGATTGAAAGATCCAGATTCAATGAGAACTGCTCTTTTGGAATTTGAAGAAAAAGCCGCTTCTTTTGTTTCAGATGCTAAAGTGAACATAGGATGAAATGTGCAGATAAGCGGAGCACTCCGCTTTTATAACAGGAGAGGTGTCCATCGTGCAGATTAAAGACCAGCTTACTAATTTAAAGCCTTACCAGCCAGGAAAGCCAATCGAAGAAGTGAAAAGAGAATACAGCTTAACACACATCGTGAAACTGGCTTCCAATGAAAATCCTTACGGCAGCTCTGAAAAGGCAAAAAAAGCCATTCAGGATGAGTTAAATCAATTGGCCATTTATCCTGATGGATACAGTGCACTGCTTCGCCAAAAACTTGCTACCTTTTTAAAAGTAGAAGAAAACGAGATTATTTTCGGAAACGGTTCAGACGAAATTGTGCAGATTATTTGCCGTGCTTTTTTGAAAAAAGGCACAAATACTGTCATGGCGACACCGACCTTTCCTCAATACCGGCACAATGCAATTATTGAAGGTGCAGAAATAAAGGAAATTCCATTGATTAATGGAGAACATGATCTTAATGCAATGCTTGATGCCATTGATGAGCAAACAAAAGTGATTTGGCTATGTTCGCCAAATAATCCAACAGGGACTTATATTAATGAGGAATCTCTGCATGATTTTATGAAAAAGGTGCCTGGACATGTGCTTGTTATTCTTGATGAAGCGTACTATGAATATGTCACAGCTTCAGATTTCCCAGAAACATTGCCGTTAATTAAAAAGTATAAAAACGTCATGATACTGCGGACTTTTTCAAAAGCATACGGACTTGCAGCTCTGCGTGTAGGGTATGGAATCGCAAATAATGAATTAATCAGAAGCATTGAACCGGCAAGAGAGCCGTTTAACACAAATCGTTTAGGACAAACCGCCGCACTTCATGCATTAGATGATCAGGATTTCATTAAAAAATGTGCAGAAAAAAATAAACAGGGTCTTGAGCAATTTTATCAATTCAGCAAAGACAATGGTTTAAGCTACTATCCTTCAGAAGGAAACTTTATTCTGATTGATTTTAACCGTGATGCAGATGAAGTGTTTCAGGCCCTCTTAGAAAAAGGCTATATCGTCCGTTCGGGAAAAGCACTCGGTTTTCCGACATCAATTCGTATTACGGTTGGAACGAAAGAACAAAACGAAGAAATTCTGCAAATACTATCAGAGCTGATTTCATAAAATCTGTTTTCGCATAGATTGTGTTTTTCGTAAAAAGACCCATTCACGTGCTCTTTCCTAATAAAATCGCGTGAATTTGCCCTGAATAACAATAAATCGCACGAATAAAAGAAGAGGTGATGCCCATCACCTCTTTCTTCATACATAATTGCGCAGCTAAAGGTGATGAGAATGGAACATAAAGTCGAAAAAATTCATCTGCTCGGGCTAGGATTAATTGGCGGTTCAATAGCCCTTGCAATCAAGCAAGAGTTTCCTGATTCAACAATAGTCGGGTATGATATAAATCAGAGCCAGGCTGAGATTGCAAAGACTCTGACAGTAATTGATGAAATAGCCTTGCATCAATTTGCCGGCATCGAATCGGCGGATGTGATCATCCTTGCCACTCCAGTGGAACAGACTCTTTCCATTATTCAGTCTTTAAGCAAACTTTCTTTAAAAGAAAGTGTCATCATAACGGATGTGGGCAGCACAAAACAAAAGATTATCGAATACGCTACAAAGGCTTTCGGAAGAGCCGTGCAGTTTATTGGCGGCCACCCAATGGCCGGATCGCATAAATCAGGCGTCATTGCTGCAAAGGCCCATCTCTTTGAAAATGCATTTTATATACTGACTCCAACAGACCACACGTCTCAGAAATCTCTTATGCTTCTGAAAAATGTACTGAAAGGAACAAAAGCTCATTTTGTTGAAATGACGCCGGGCGAGCATGACGGAGTGACAGGGGTCATCAGTCATTTTCCTCATATCGTCGCTGCGAGTCTTGTTCATCAAGCAGGCAGATTTGAAGGAAGTCATCCTGTCATTAAACGATTGGCAGCTGGCGGATTTAGAGACATTACCCGGATTGCATCAAGCAGTCCTGCGATGTGGAGGGATATTCTGCTGCACAATAGAGAAAAGCTGATTGCCCTTTTTGATGACTGGCAAAACGAAATGAATCATGTAAAAGAGCTAGTTCATGGACTTGATGGAGATGCTTTATTTGCTTATTTTCAGGAGGCTAAGGATTTTAGAGACGGCCTTCCTGAACGGGAGAAAGGCGCAATTCCATCCTTTTACGATTTATACGTCGATGTTCCCGACTATCCCGGGGTGATTTCTGAAATTACAGGGTACTTGGCAATGGAGGAAATAAGCATTACAAACATCCGGATTATTGAAACGCGCGAGGAAATATATGGAGTGTTAAGGCTCAGCTTTCAAACGGATGTTGATCGTGAAAGAGCGCAAAAATGCATTGAAAAATATACAGATTACAAAACATTTTTTAGTTAATGAGGTGATTCGTTATGTCAATTGAAAAAAAACTGCGGAGAGCAAAGAGTTTAAAAGGTGAAATTGCCATACCAGGTGATAAATCAATTTCTCATAGAGCCGTCATGTTTGGTGCTCTTGCTCACGGTGAAACTGAGATTGAGAATTTCCTTGCAGGGGCAGATTGCTTATCAACAATTGCCTGTTTTAGACAAATGGGCGTTGACATTGAGCAAAATGGAACAAAGGTGAGGGTTTCCGGAAAAGGAATAGATGCACTCATAGAACCAGAGGGCATATTGGATGTCGGCAATTCGGGAACAACGACCCGTCTCATGCTTGGGATCCTTGCAGGGCGAACGTTTCATGCCTGCATCATTGGTGATGAGTCCATTGCGAAAAGACCGATGACACGTGTAACGAACCCTTTAAAAAATATGGGTGCATCGATTGATGGAAGACAAGATGGAAATTTTACGCCAATTTCTATTCGGGGCGGTAAGCTTAAAGGGATAGAGTACCAATCACCTGTAGCCAGTGCCCAAGTCAAGTCAGCTATCCTTCTTGCAGGCCTGCAGGCTCATAATGAAAAAACAAAAGTAACAGAGCCTCATAAATCAAGAGATCATACGGAAAGAATGCTAAGAGCCTTTGGCGCAGAAGTAAAGGAAGAGGGTTTATCGGTAGAAATTACCGGAGGACAGTCCCTTAAGGCGGCATCCATTCAAGTGCCTGGAGATATTTCTTCTGCTGCTTTCTTTTTAGTAGCTGGCGCCATCGTGCCAGACAGTACAATCACATTAAAAAATGTAGGAATTAATCCAACTAGAATTGGCATCATTGAAGTCCTTACGAAAATGGGGGCAAAGTTAACAATCGAGGAAAAAGGCACACATGCCCACGAGCCGGCTGCTGATTTGACGATTTCAACATCCGAATTAAAAGGAACAACTATTTCTGGTGATTTGATTCCTCGTTTAATTGATGAAATTCCTGTCATTGCCCTGCTTGCGACACAAGCTGAAGGAGATACCATTATTAAGGATGCAAGTGAATTAAAAGTGAAAGAAACAAACCGTATTGATACCGTTGTACAAGAGCTCAACAAGCTTGGTGCCGTGATTGAACCAACTGATGATGGTATGATCATCCGCGGGAAACAGACTTTAACATCTTCAGCATCTGTATCAAGCCATGGTGATCACCGAATCGGAATGATGCTCGCAATAGCAGCTTTAATTGCAAAAGGAGATGTTTCACTTTCGGGACATGAAGCGATAGATGTATCTTATCCTCAATTCTTTGAGCATTTGGATCAGCTCGCTGTAAAGTAAGATAAAACCTTTCGGGACATGGTCCCGAAAGGTTTTTTAAAGAGATAAGAGAAAGTATAAAGTTTTGCGCATTGATGTCCAGCGCAAGCGCCTAACTCCTCGGTCAGAACGAATCTGCCAGTAAAGTCAAAACCGGACTTTTCTGTCAGCTCCTTTTCTGCCTGTCGTGACCCTGGCGCTTGCGCTTTTCATATAATTGTCATAACCAGCCCGAACTCATCATAGCTTGTCTTAAGAAGAATCGAAGGGTGGGATGATAGTCTTTGGCGTATATCATTGAAGATGCGAATGTCTTAAAAAACAATGGTTTTGAAAAAAGCTCTCTGCTGATTCGGAATAACAGAATTGATTATATAAGTCCTTCATTAAAACGGATGAAATCTATGAAAATGAATGCAGGGTCCTATGTGCTGACACCTGGACACGTGATGCTTGATTTCTCTCTTGAAGGTGCATTTTCTGATATTAAAAGAATCTTTATGGAAAAACTGATTGTAAAAGGCTGTACGACCGTGATTGCAGTTGCTTCAGCAGAATATGAACGGGATCTTCCAGAAGCGATTCGAAAAAAGAAACAAATCATGATTAATTCTCCTATCGATTACTGCATCGGTGTAAAAGTTCCGCTGAAAAAACTGACCCCATCATTGCTCATTAACTGCAAAAAAAATAAAATCCCGCTGCTTGTTATCGAGATCAACGCAGAAGATTCCATTGCCGATTTCCCATGGGAATGGATCAGAAATAGCATTTATGGTTTTCCAATGACGTTACTGCCGCTTTGGAGAGAGCATGCTTCTTTAAATAAAAAGAAAATGCAATTCATACAATTGATGATGAAACACCGAATTTCAGCAGAACTGGAGTGTCCAATGGAGCATGTCCAGATAGAAAAACCGATCTTAATGAAAATTGGCATTTACCCAGAAAAAGGAGATATCCGCATCGGCGGCGAAGTTGATTATAACCTGTATAGGCTAAATGAGTTCAATTCAGTTGAAGAAAAGTTCTCTGGAGGGTATCATAATCATATTCCTGAATTTACGATTCATAAAGGACAGCTGATCAAAGTAGGTCAGAAAATTTGTTTAAAACCAGGATTTGGAGAATATTGTGAAATTGCCATGTCTGGAAGGTTTTCTGCAAATGCTGTCCCATAAGGAGTTCCCCTGAAAGTTTATAACTATAAAATTTTGCGCATTGGTGTCCAGTTCCAGCGCCTGACAACCCGGTCAAAGCGGTGCTGCCGATGAAGTCAAACCGGGACTTCAGCGTCAACCCCAATTATGCCTGCCGGAGGAATAAAGGTGCTTGCGCTTTTCTTAGAAAGGGCGTTACAAGTTGAAAAATTCACTAGCTGAAGCAATAGAATTAGTTGAGTCAGGACAAGCAGAAGAAGGCTTGAAAAAACTGACAGCGATCGAAAAGACTCTGCATGATGAGGAGAAATTTCTGCTTGCGGAAAAATACTATCAGTGGGGCAATACAGAACAAGCGCTGAATATTATGGAAGACATGCAGCTGCTGTATCCGGAAGAATCTGAGATTACGGTGTTTTTAGCAGAACTCTATATTGATATGGATGAGGAAGAAAAGGCACTTGAACTCTTAAACACAATTTCTGAAACAGATTCTTCTTATGTGCAGGCACTAATCTTATCTGCAGATTTGTATCAAATGCAGGGGCTTAACGAAGTAAGCGAGCAAAAGCTGCTTGCTGCAAAAAAAATAGTGCCGAATGAACCTGTAATTGACTTTGCTTTAGGTGAACTTTATTTTCATCAAGGTCACTACCATAGAGCCATTCCCTATTTTAAAGATGTGTTAAAAGAGCATGCTGTGATAACGGGAGTCAATGTCTATCAAAGGCTGGCAGAATCAATCAGTGCCTCCGGCGAATTTGAAGAAGCTCTTCCGTATTATGAGAAAGCAGTAGAAGAACAAGTGGATCTGCATACCCTATTCGGATATGGATTCACGGCATTGCAGGCTAATTATACAAAAACAGCCATCGATCAGTTTATTAAATTAAAAGAGCTCGATCATGAATATACATCTCTTTACTTATATTTAGCAAAAGCATACGAAGAAGAAGGCATGCTGCAAGAAAGTCTGCAAACAGTAAAAGATGGGCTGAAGGTCGATGAATATAATAAAGAACTTTTCGTCTACGGCGGGAAAGTAGCCTTGAAAAACAATGAACCGCATGAAGCTGTAAAATTGCTTCGTGAAGCAATTGCAATTGATCCAGGCCATGTTGAGGCAACAATAACACTGACAAATATTTACATGCAGGAACAAAAATTTGAAGACGTGATTGATTGTCTGAAGGAAGTAATGAGGTACGGAGAGGAAGATCCGGAATACGACCGGAAATTAGCCCGGGCTTATCATGAAACGGAGCAATATTCAGATGCATTAAACCATTACCAGCGCGCATATAATTTCTTCAAGGAAGAACCAGATTTTCTTATGGAGTATGGCTATTACTTGTTAGAAGATGGAAATCGCGCTGCTGCTCAGGAAATGTTCCGTCAAGCTTTGAAGTACGATCCGGCGAATGTCGAAATCGAAGAGATTTTGATACAATTAGAGGATGATTTTTAACTCGCAAACAGAAGGATTTCACCTAAGATCTGTTGAACTTTAAAAGATAAGAATCTACAGTTAGCAGAGGAGGGAAATGCATATGATGGCCCCTGTATCTGTCATTGAGAAGAAGGATTTTATCAGGTGGTTCTTAAATCATTATCAGTTGAAGAGACGAGAGTGTGTTTGGATTTTGAATTACTTAATGAGTCACGATACGCTGATGGAAAAAGTGCATTTCGTCGAGCAGGCTCAGTATTGTCCGCGTGGGATTATCATGTCAACGCATTGTGTAGAGGAAGTGCCATTTCGTTTTTACAAAGAAAATGTCATGACAACGGATGCAGAAAAATCGTTTCATGATATTCGGTTAAATAAAGACGAGGATCTGTTCATTCAGCTTAACTTCCGTTCGGCCTACCAGTCGCCGAATTACGCAGCCGTGCTTGAAGCAAATCCATTTATGCCAAAACACTTGAACATCAATGAAAAAGACCGTGTTATCGCTGAAAGAATTTTAGAAGAATCCATTCAGACTTTCCAAAAAGAAAAGCTGCTGCAAATGATTGATGACGCGCTTGACCGACAAGATAAAGAAGCATTTGCAAGTTTAACAGAAAAACTGAAATGCTTGAATAAGTGAGAACCTCCTGAGAGAAGAGGTTCTTTTTTTTATTAAACTGATCATACTGTGTTTTATACTGATAAAATCTTAGTTTAGACCAATAAAATTGAAAATTAGACTGATAAAACCATGAATTAGACCGATAAAACCTGAAAGTAATGGTAAATCTCTAAGTTAGATAGTGTGGATTACTACTAAATAAATTTTTCTGAATTTTCAATTGATTTTTCGGTCAGAACATGACAAAATATGATTGTTATATGTAACCGTTTACATATTTGGCAATATTTTTTTAAATTGTCAGTTTGTGCAAACGATTTCACAAACAAGCATAAGGGGGAAAAGGGATGAGGAGAAGTCAAAAGAAATGGACAGCGATGTTTCTTATATGGCTGTTGTTATTCAGCGGGATGACCAGTACTTGGCCTGTCATTTCTGAAGCAGCAGAAACAGGGATAACAGTTGATGGAAGCAAAGAAGACTGGAAAGAAACTCAATCTCTTTCTTCTTCTGCGGCCGCGGGCTATGAAGGATTTCAGCTTGGGGATGTCTACCTGAAAAATGACAGTCAGTACTTATATTATTGGGTCGATGCTAAGAATATCCCGAATTGGGGAGAGAATGGGATGTATCTCAATCTCGCACTCAACGTAAATGACATTGATTCAAAAGTGGAAGAAAATCCATGGGGAGCTCCGTTTCATTTTGGAGGCATGGACGAGAAACCGCAGTTTCATATTGTTTCAAGAATCAAAAATGATAATGAAATGAACGGAGCTGCTCTTTACAGTTCAAGTGATTTAAGTATACCTATACTTTCAACGTGGGACGGCGCAGAGGCTGCAGAGTTTGCTGTTGACCGGACACAAGGGTTTGAAGGTAAAATTCCTTTGAGCGAACTTGGATTAAAAAATGATGACACGCTAAAAGCAATTGCCGTTTTGAGCGGAAATAATGCTGCTGAACATGGCGCTTTTGACGTTAGTCCCGAAGCAGACGGAAATGCCACCGCGAAATCATGGAATGAAAAAGACAATCCTAATGTTCAATCTGCATACAGCAGTGAATATAAAGTCAGCGGGATCGATCAGGCAGCAAAACTCAACCTGATCTCATCATCTCCTGCTAATGGAGAAAAAAATGTTAAGACCGCTTCTCCTATTACTCTTACTTATAATGAATCGATTCAGCTGGCCCAGCCAGATTTGATCGAGCTTAAAGACAGCGAAGGACAAGCTGTTAAATCGGAGATAAAGGCAAATGGAACTCAAGTAACGGTTAAGCCTGAAGCACTGCAAACAGCTCAATCGTATATACTGTCTGTTCCTAAGCAAGCCATTTTAGGCGAGGTTTCTAAAACTTCCTTGGATAAGGACCTTTCCGTTTCCTTTGAAACAAATAGTGAATCACTCTATACATTCAAAATCAATTACTTCCGTTTTGATGGCAAACAAAATGAATGGGATATGTGGATTTGGGAAGATGGAAAAGACGGCAAGGAATATGATTTTAATAGAACAGCTGATGGATTTGCCTCTGCATCTCAAGAATTCTCATCTTCTAAAATCAATGTCATTACCCGTCCTGGAAGCTGGGCCAGTCAGGAAATGCAGCGTACCATCTCGGTTCCTGATGGAAAGAAAGAAGTAGAGGCCTGGATTGTAGAAGGGGTTGAAACGGTTTATTACAGCAAAGAGGAAGCTAATATTTCAGAAAGAGTTCAGACTGCTATGATGGATAGTGCAGATACGATTACTGTTACTACCACTCATCCAGTTGAAGATTCAGAGATTGATACGTTTAGAGTGACAAATAATGAAAGCAAAAAAGAGTTAAAAGCAAACGTGAAAAAAGTAAGGGACAATCAAGTTTTGCTGACAATCGAGAATCCCGAAGATGTTGATGTGACAAAGCCATATGAAGTAAGAAGCGATCATTTTGCTCCGGCACAGGTCACAATGAGAAAAATCTTAGATGATAAGAAGTATTACTATAATGGAAGAGATTTAGGATTAACCTATCAATCTTCAAAAAGCACATTTAAACTATGGGCACCGACAGCTGAAAAAGTGAGTGTTGCTTTATTTGACGATGCTGGAACTTATAACGAAGCAGGCCTTGTTGAAGACCATACAAATGGCTCTGAACGGAAAATGGACCGCTCAGATAACGGTGTTTGGTCAAAAGAGATAACCGGTGATTTAAACGGTCAATTCTATATGTTTAAAGTTGAATTTGCAGATGGGAAAATAAATTATGTGGCTGACCCTTACTCTGTTGCAGTTGGTGCAAACGGTCAGCGATCAGCGATTCTCTCACTGGACAAAACGGATCCTGTGAAATGGAATCAATCAAGCAAGCCTGTTCATATCGAACCGACAGATGCCATTTTGTATGAGCTCCATGTACGTGATTTCTCAATTGCCGAAAATTCAGGGATGAAAAATAAAGGGAAATTCAAGGCATTTACAGAAACAGGAACAACAGATAATAACGGAAACAATACTGGAATTGATCATTTAAAAGATTTAGGTGTAACACACGTTCATTTATTGCCTTCTTATGATTTTAAAACAGTAAATGAATTAACCGTTGATGATCCTAATTCTAAAAACCCTAAGTTCAACTGGGGATATGATCCTCAAAACTACAATGTACCTGAAGGATCGTATTCTACGGATCCGCAAGATCCGGCAGTACGTGTAAAAGAATTTAAAGAAATGGTTCAATCCATGCATGATCAGGGGATTCGCGTCGTTATGGATGTTGTATACAATCATACCTTTGATGTGCCAAATGGTCCGTTTGATAAAATCGTTCCGGGTTATTATTACCGGACAACGGATACAGGCAAGCTTGCAAATGGATCAGGTGTAGGAAATGAAATTGCAAGCGAACGCCCAATGGTTCGCAAGTACATTAAAGATTCAGTTCGTTATTGGGCTGAAGAGTACAATGTAGATGGATTCCGCTTTGATTTGATGGGATTAATTGATACTCCTACAATGGAACAAATTACGAAGGAATTGCATGAGCAGGTTGATCCAAGCATCCTGGTTTATGGAGAACCGTGGCAAGCTGGCGGTTCACCGCTTCCTGAAAATCAGCAAACCGTAAAAGGTTCTCAAAAAGACAAACATTTTGCAGTCTTCAATGATAATTTAAGAGGGGCAATTAAAGGCGGCAGTGATGATGCCTCAAAAGGATTCGCTACAGGGGAAACAGGTAAAGAAGCAGATCTTTTAAAAGGTGTGTATGGAGCAATTAATGATTTCACAAACAGTCCTACAGAAACAATAAATTACGTAACAGCACATGACAACTTGAACATGTGGGATAAAGTCATTAAAACACAAGGACTTGAGGATCAAGAAGGCTTTGTTGAAATTAAAGATGGAATCCTTCAAGGCGAGGATGCCGTAAAATACTCTTCAGTTGAAGAAGCGGTTGCTGCAGCCAGCCCTCATCATGCAGTAGATAAGAATTACGTAATGGAAAATGAAACAGTTAAGCGCAGCCTGTTGGCAAATGGCATTGCCCTCACTTCTCAAGGAATTCCATTCATTCATGCAGGAGATGAACTGCTGCGCACGAAATTCGGGGATCACAATAGCTACAAAAGTCCGGATGCAATCAATCAAATTCGCTGGGCTGATAAAAAAGAGTACGAGGAAGTCTTTGATTATTACAAAGGATTAATTGAAATGAGAAAAACGCATCCTGCTTTCAGAATGAGTACAAAAGAAGCTGCCGAGAAGAACATTGAAGTCTTTAAGCAAGACGGGAATATTGTTGCTTATAAGCTCAAAAATCATGCTAATGGCGACAGCTGGAATAACATTGTCGTTATCTATAACGGAAACAATGAAGCCAAAAAAGTGACATTGCCTGACGATGTCAAATGGAATGTAGCTGTTGATCATAAAGATGCTGGTACAAAATCGCTTAGAACAATAGACAAAGCTGAGGCAGAAATACAGCCGCTTTCTATGATGGTTTTATTCGATGAAGAAAAAACCTACACACCAGTTGTTGAATCGATTGATGTTACCCCTAAAGAATTAGGCTTAGAACCAGGCAGCACAAGAGTCATTCGTGCTATTGCGAAAGATCAAAACGGAAATCCAAGTACAGAGAAAATATTCTGGTCTGCAAAAAATGATAAGATTGCAACTGTCAATCAGGCAGGGAAAATCACGGCCCTAAAGAAAGGGAAAACGGAAATCACTGCAGCAATCGGTGATGTGAAAGCAACGATTCATGTAACGGTTGCGGATTTAATTCCCTCATCGATTACTTTGACAGGTGCAGACAGCATCTTCGAAGGCTTTACTTCACAGATGACTGCTTTAGTAAAAGATCAATTTGGACAAAGCATTTCACAAGCCGATGTGAAATGGAATACAAGCGATGCATCTGTTGCTTCCGTGAATTCGAATGGAGAAGTAAGGGCTCTAAAACAAGGAAAAGCAACAATTACAGCACAAGCTGGCGATGTAAAAGCTCAATTAGAATTAACCGTGAAAAAATATGAGAAAAGATACATCCAATTCACCTATTCCAGAGAAGGAAACGATTATACAGATTGGAATATCTGGACGTGGCAAACAGGACTTGAGGATGGTGAAAAGCGCTTCACGAAGGAAAATGATAAAGGAGCTATTTCTACATTTGAAATAGGGCCTGATGCTTCAAGGATTGGCTTCGTGTTAAGAAAAGGGCAGGATTGGGCTGAAAAAGATCCTTACGATCAAGACCGCTATATAGAAGCAGATCCTGTTCAGACATTCACAAAGGTTTTTGTTGAGAGCGGCAAAGGAGAGTTTCATACCGTTCCTGCAGTTAAAGGACCTGTTATTTCTGATGGGAAAGCGACATTCTTTTATCGTGATCAGGAGCTGTTTGAAAATAATGCAATGCATAGGATTGAAGCAGTAAAGCTGAGGATTGACGGAAATCTTTATGATATGGAATATGATCAGAAAAATGAATATTTCAAGCATACATTTGATATTCCGAAAGAAGGAAAGTACGAATATACGTATCTTGTAACAAAAGACGGAGTGACAACAGAAGTTAAAGATCCTTATTTTGAGAAATCGTTTATTGAGTACATTGTTCCAAAAGTGAAGATGGACGCAAGTGTATATCCAAATGAAATCCAATCCAATCAGAATGCCGTTTTAAGCTTAAAGATCGCTTCCGAACGGGATGGTATAAAATTTACCAGCTTGTATGCAGACGCATCTTCAATTGGAGGATCTAAAGAGCTGCAGATTGATCCTCAATTGAACGAAATTACTCTTTCAGTAAAAGATTCAGTAACAGCAGGTGAGAAGGAAATTCCGGTAACAGCAGTAGATGAGTTTGGAAACAAACACACGACAACCGCAAAAGTAACAGTAAAAACAAGAGTTTCTTCTGATGAAGGTGATTTTGACTGGGATGAAGCAAGAATTTACTTCATGCTGACAGATCGATTTTTTGATGGGGATACATCTAATAATGATCCCAATGATGAAAATTATAATCAAAAGCATCCAGAAACATATCATGGCGGTGATTTTAAAGGAATCACAAACAAACTGGATTACCTTGAAGGTTTAGGAATTAATACAATCTGGATCACGCCGATCGTGGATAATATTGATTGGGATCTGAGACACAATAAAGACGGCAATCAATATGGATATCATGGATATTGGGCTAAAGATTTTACCAAGATTGATGAACATTTAGGAAAAATAAAAGACTTTAATGAATTAATTGATAAAGCACATGAACGGAATATAAAAGTCATGGTTGACGTTGTGCTGAATCATACCGGATATGGTCTGAAAGAAAACGATGCTAATAATGACGGCATCCCAAACTTTCCGACAGAGGAAGATCGCAGCCGTTTTAAAGGTATGCTCCGTGATGGCGGAACAGATGTCATCAAAGGTGAACTCGCTGGCTTGCCAGATTTAAAAACAGAAGATTCTGAAGTTCGCAAAAAAATCATTGAATGGCAAACAAAGTGGGCAGCACATAAAACGGATACAGGTCAATCTATTGATTATTTCCGCGTCGATACAGTAAAGCATGTTGAAGAAACAACCTGGAAGGCATTTAAAAATGAATTAACAAAAGTGAACCCGAATTTCAAAATGATCGGCGAGTACTATGGAGCAGGCATTGATAATACGGGCGGTTATTTAAATAGCGGACAAATGGATTCGCTTTTAGACTTTAATTTCAAGTATGATGCCCGCGACTTTATCAATGGAAACATAGACGAGGTTGAAGCACGATTGGAATCAAGAAATGACAAGCTTTCGAATACGGCTACAATGGGACAATTTCTGAGCAGTCATGATGAAGATGGCTTCCTCATGGCTCACGCAGGCAACGATGTAAGCAAACAAAAAATAGCAGCTTCTCTGCAAATAACAGCAAAAGGCCAGCCAGTCATTTATTATGGAGAAGAGCTCGGTCAAACAGGCAAGCATGCAGGTGATATGGATAAAGGCGAATTCAATGAAAATCGCTATAATCTGAATTGGGCAGATACTGAGAATAATGATTTATTAGTTCATTATCAAAAATTGCTTAACATCCGCAAAGATTTTTCAAAAGTGTTTTCAAAAGGAACACGTGAAAAAACGGCAGGCAGCAATGAAGATGGATACCTGGTTTTCTCACGGGAATACAATGATCATGCTGTTTTAGTAGGTATTAATACAACTGAAGAAAAGCAGCAGGTTATTCTTGACGTACCATTCGAGAAATCTGATAAGGTTATTGATTTATATAGCGGAAAGGAATATAACGTCTCGAATGAACAGCAAGTAACAGTTGATCTGCCAGGCCGTGAACAAGGAGGTACTTTTATTCTTGCACTTGAAAACGATTCTGTTACACCACCTGGCGGGGAAGTACCTGGAGATGGCAACGGCGGAGATCCAGCTGACAATGACGGAGGGAATCCAGAGGGGACAGATAGCGGAACTGATGATCGTGGTTCAGAGAATCCGGATTATAACATGAATCCAGCATCAGACAATAGGAATGGCAGAGACTCATCAAGTACTGAAAATAGCCTGCCAGATACTGCAACGAACTCCTATTCTATCTTGCTGATTGGATTGGCAATAGGTGCTTTAGGAATTGTATGGTACCGCAGATTGCGCACTAAAACTTAAAAGTGAAGCCTCTTCTTAATTGAAGGGGCTTCACTTCTTTAATAGAAGGAGATCCAAAGCTATGATTTATTAAAGTTTTAATGATTTTGGAATGCTGGTTGAGAGAAGCCGAGAAGAATGGGGTGAAAAATTCAGTGAAGCAAAAATCACTTATAACCTAAAAATTGATAAAACGGATTTTGGCACAAAGGCTCTTTAAAATGAAACACAGAAACCAATATCTCCCTCTATTTCAAAACCTTATTAACAAACACAAATAATACCTATATAATTATTACATAATAAATAGAGGGAGCTGTAAGTCATGAAATGGACATCAGAAGACACAAGCATGTATCTTCAGTCAAAGGAATATGTAGATACCGCCATCATCCCGCTTGTCCAAATAGGATTTGGAAATAACGTGAAATCTTTGGCTGAAGAAGGGGAGTATACTGCGCTGATCACAGAAGATCTTGAACGTCAGCTTAAGGGAAGGGTCTTTTTATTTCCAGCCTGCACGTACATTTCAGGGCAAATGACAGATGGAGTAAAAACAATTCAACAATGGTACCATGAAGTAAAGGACAATTTCAAACATATTTTTTTCATTACAAGTGATGATTTGTGGCGAAATGTGGAAGAATTACATAAAGACATGGTGATCTATCTTCCGGCTATTCCATTGGAACATATGGACGAGTCCCTTAAAAGAAAAATGATTGAGGATCAAGTGAGCCAAATTTTGAACATTTTCTTACAATCTTGGAAGGCCTCATAAAAACCCTTACATTTTTATTGTTCCAAAAAAGGATAATATTGACCTTACTGGAAGATTGATATATCATGAGATTGTCCTAGTTTTATATGGTTATATCGTATGTCCGAACGGACTTCAGCTTAAGATAGAGGGGGGAAAATGATGAGCGAGAAAAAACATCGGGTTTCAAGACGACAATTTCTCAACTATACGCTGACAGGTGTAGGCGGTTTCATGGCTGCGGGTATGCTAATGCCAATGGTTCGCTTTGCGCTCGACCCTGTACTTGGCAAGGTTGAAGAGCAAGATCTTGTACAGGTTGTAAAAGTAGACGAAATTACTGAAGAACCTCAACGTTTTAATTTTAAAATTAAACAAGTTGATGCTTGGCACAAGTCTGAAGAACCACGAGCTGCATGGGTTTTTAAAAATGACAAAGGGGATATAGTGGCTCTGTCGCCTGTATGTAAACATTTAGGATGCACGGTTAACTGGAACAGTGATCCGGCTAATCCTAACCAATTTTTCTGTCCCTGCCACTATGGAAGATATGAAAAAGACGGAACAAATGTACCTGGTACACCGCCGCTTGCACCACTTGATGTGTTCGTAAGTGAAGTGAAAGATGGATTTTTGTATCTTGGTTCAGCGAAACCACGAAAGGAGGCGTAATGAATGTTAAACAAGATTTATGACTGGGTTGATGAACGTTTGGATATTACGCCTATGTGGAGAGACATCGCTGACCATGAAGTGCCGGAACATGTTAATCCTGCGCACCATTTTTCAGCTTTTGTGTATTGCTTTGGCGGACTGACGTTTTTTGTTACTGTTATTCAAGTTCTTTCTGGAATGTTTTTAACAATGTATTATGTTCCAGATATTAAAAATGCATGGGAATCTGTTTATTACCTGCAAAATGAAGTCGCTTTCGGACAAATAGTCCGCGGCATGCATCACTGGGGAGCGAGTCTTGTTATCGTTATGATGTTCTTACATACATTGCGTGTATTTTTCCAGGGTGCCTATAAAAAACCGCGTGAACTTAACTGGGTAGTTGGTGTTTTAATTTTCTTCGTTATGTTAGGGTTAGGTTTTACAGGTTATTTATTGCCTTGGGATATGAAAGCGCTATTTGCTACTAAGGTTGGTCTTCAGATTGCTGAAGCGACACCGCTGATCGGAACTCAAGTGAAAACACTGCTTGCCGGACATCCGGAAATTGTCGGTGCACAGACATTGACGCGATTCTTTGCTATTCATGTGTTCTTCCTGCCTGCAGCATTATTTGGTTTAATGGGAGCTCACTTCATTATGATTCGTAAGCAGGGTATATCTGGACCTCTATAAAATAATCAGAAAAACGATTGTCCACAAATGATATGTAATTCATTTGCGGTACTACCAAAGAAGGAGGGGAAATCATGCATCGCGGAAAAGGGATGAAATTTGTTGGAGATTCACGTGTTCCAGCTGAAAGAAAACCGAATATTCCAAAAGATTATTCTGAATTCCCGGGTAAAACGGAAGCGTTCTGGCCGAACTTCTTATTAAAAGAATGGCTCGTCGGCGCCGTTTTCCTGATTGGCTATTTATGTTTGACTGTGGCGCATCCATCGCCGCTTGAGCGTGTTGCAGATCCGACTGACACTGGATATATTCCATTGCCTGACTGGTATTTCTTATTCTTATATCAATTATTGAAATACACATATGCAGCTGGTCCATATACGGTAATTGGTGCATTTATTATGCCAGGACTAGCTTTTGGAGCTTTGCTTCTTGCACCGTTTATCGACCGCGGACCTGAGAGAAAACCTTCAAAACGTCCTGTAGCAGTTGGGATGATGCTGCTGGCTGTTGCAGCTACCATTTTCTTAACATGGGAATCAGTTGCTACACATGACTGGGAAGCAGCTGCAGAACAAGGGAAAATTAAAGCTGAAGCAGAAATTGACAAAGAAGCTGAGGGCTACAAAATTTTCACTGAGCAGACTTGTGTTTCCTGTCATGGCGATAACTTAGCAGGTGGTGCTGCAGGACCTTCATTAGTTGATAATGGACTATCACCAGAAGAAATTGCTAAGATTGCAAAAGAAGGTCAGGGCGGAATGCCGGCTGGGATCTTTAAAGGCACAGATGAAGAATTGAAAGTGCTTTCTGAATTCGTTTCAACAGTTACTTCAAAATAAGTGAAAGCTGACAAAACGTCAGCTTTTTTTCTGCGTTTAATTACATATTAAAGAATGAAAGAAGATGAACAGACATGAAGTGGTTTCAGTATTTGCTCGTAAAACAGCCTTTTTTATTTCTCATGTTCACGGTAAACCTATTCGGAACCATTTACGGATATTACTGGTATCGGTATCAGCTGTTTGAAACACCGGCCATCTTCCTCCCGTTTGTTCCGGACAGTCCAACTGCAAGCTTGTTTTTTACCATTGTCATGCTTGCATTTTTATTTGAGAAAAACCTTCCGCTGATTGAAGCACTTGCTATTATTACTCTTTTTAAATACGGAATTTGGGCAGTCGTCATGAATCTCCTTGTATTAAAAGAGACAGGAGTTCTCGATCCTGTCGGCTATATGCTGATCTTGTCCCATCTCGGAATGGCAGTGCAGGGTTTATTGTATGCTCCTTATTACAGATTTAAAGTCTGGCATTTAGTTGTTGCTGCAATCTGGACACTCCATAACGAAATCATTGATTACGTATTTGGAATGATGCCTAAATACAGCGTGCTGATGGACTACTTGCCTGAAATCGGATATTTTACGTTTTGGCTAAGCTTGTTCTCCATTTTTCTTGCCTATTATTTTGTCGTTCGAAAGAATTCTTTAAAATTGAATCTCGTTTAATTTTGGACCACCTTTGATTTTTTATGAATCGCTTAAAAAGGTGGTCTAACCTTGTCCACTTTTTCATACTTTTTTATTAGAAGTTTTGGGAGGGACAAGGATGAAAAAAACAATGATCGCAATCGCAGTTTCCATTTTGATGATCTTCACATATCCAGCATTATTTTATGCAGATCACCATGAAGGGCACAGCGGTTCGTGGGAAGATTTGAACAAACTCTCCGATACAGCTCTTCAGCTCTCAAAACAAAGCCGTTTTGAGGAATCGATTCAGCTGGTCGAATATTTTTCAAGAGAGTTTGAAGAGATGACTAAAGATAATGAAAGTATTTCCGCAGCACAAATCCGCACGATATCTTCATCGCAGCATACTGCACTGGATACTCTGCAAGAAAAAAACAATACACCGGATGAAAAGGTCAGATCGCTTATCCAGCTTAGACTTGTCGTCGATGCTATGGTATCAGAACACCAGCCTTTATGGGTTTCAATGGAAGACCCGATCATGACCGTTTTTGCCAATTTGATAGGTGATGTAGAAAAAAAAGATAATCAATCTTTTGAACAGGATTGGAGCGAGTTTGTGTCTCTCTACGAAATGATCTATCCGAGTATTATGATGGACACCGACACAAAACAGGTGCAGCGCATAGATGCTCACATATCAGTTGTTGAGGATTCAGTTTTCAAGCAAATTCCCTTAGAGTCTAAAGTAAATCAGCTATCACTGATGGAAGAAGAATTGCAGAACTTATTTGACAGAATAAAAGAAGATGAGGCTGATCCATCTTTGCTATGGGTGATGATCTCAACGGGAAGTATCATCTTGTTATCGCTATCTTATACTGGATGGCGCAAATTTAAAGGTGAAAAAGAAAAAGCGAATCGGGAACGGGATATGAACAAATAAAAAAGCGGAAACACCATTGTCAGAGAATTAGGTGCTGGACACCAATATAAAAAAGAGCCTTCAAAAGAGGCTCTTTATCGTTGTATCGGGTTTTTATCTGCATCCAAAGTAAAACCCTCGCCAAGTACATCGTGAACATCGCTTACGGCGACGAAAGCGTGGGGATCAATAGAAGTTATGACCATCTTCAACCGGACAATTTCATTTTTATCAACAACACAATATAAAACATCGATGTCCATTTTAGTAAAAGATCCCTGCCCTTTTAAAACAGTGACGCCCCTGTCCATTTCCTGTATGATTTTATCTGCAATTTCAGCGTTCCGACCAGAAATAATAGTAGCGCCTTTAGCAGCATAAGCACCTTCCTGCATAAAGTCAATTACTCTTGCTGCAATAAACACAGCAACCAGTGTATACATCGCTTCTTTATAGGATAAATAGGTGACAAGAGAAAGAGCGATGACGATGAAGTCAAACATGAACATTGTTTTTCCCATGCTGACGCCTTTATACTTATGTACAAGCCGGGCGATGATATCGACTCCGCCGGTAGTTCCGCCGTATCTAAAGATAATTCCAAGACCTGCACCAATAAATACTCCTGCAAATAAAGCAGCTAATGTCAGATCATCTTTCAGGGGCATCACAATCTGATATCTCTGAAACAGCCATAAAAAGACTGAAAGGGATACGGTTCCAATAATTGTATAAATAAAGGTTGTCCGTCCAAGCAGCTTCCAGCCGATAAAAAAGATCGGAATGTTGAGTACAAGATTTGATATGGAAGGATCAATCTTGAAAATAAAAAATAAAAGCAGTGTAATTCCTGTAAAACCGCCTTCAGCCAAGTTGTTCTGCATGTTAAAATGTACTAGTCCGAAAGCGAATATAGCTGAACCAAGTAAAATAAATAAAATATTTTTTATTTTTAGATGAAAGAACATTCTGTATCTCCTTCTCTGACTAGTCTTAGCGATAATATTATAGATGATGGAAACAAAAGGTGCAATGACAGTCAGTGACAATGCTTAAAAATTTGTCAAAAAGGCTTAGATTGGCTAACATGGAAAGGAATAAGAAGAGGTGAACAATCATGAGTGATAAAACAATGAAAGATCTTCAAAAAGAAGTTGATGTTTATATCAGCCAGTTTAAAGAAGGCTATTTCAGCCCGCTTGCGATGATGGCAAGGATGACTGAAGAAATGGGCGAGCTCGCCCGTGAAATTAATCATACATATGGTGAAAAACCGAAAAAGCAGTCAGAACAGGAAAAGAAGATTGAGGAAGAGGCGGGTGACATTTTATTTGTGTTAATTTGCCTAGCTAATTCCCTGAATATTGATTTAGAAGAAGCACATAACCTTGTAATGAAAAAATTTAATACGAGAGATAAAGACCGCTGGACAAAAATAGATTCTTAAGGAGAAAGAAACCATGGATACGATAAAAATTGTCATTGCAGGCCCACGGGGAAGAATGGGAAGAGAAGCAGTAAAGCTAGTGGAAGATACAGCGCATTTTACACTTGCTGGTGTCATAGATCATAAATATGAAGGTCAAAAACTTAGTGAAGCAGATGATTTTAAAAGTGATGCCATGATTTACACAGACATCGATAAATGTTTTGCTGAAACAAAGCCACATGTTTTAATTGATCTGACAACTCCTGAAATCGGAAAAATACATACTAAAAAAGCTTTAGAATATGGGGTAAGACCTGTAGTTGGGACAACTGGATTTTCAGATGCCGATTTAAAAGAGCTGGAAGAACTGACAGAAGAGAAAGAAATCGGTGCCATTATTGCACCTAATTTTGCGATTGGCGCAATCTTAATGATGAAATTTTCGAAAATGGCAGCGAAATACTTCCATGATGTTGAAATTCTTGAAATGCATCACGATCAAAAACTGGATGCCCCATCTGGAACAGGTCTGAAAACGGCCGAGATGATTGCTGAGGTAAGAGAAGCGAAAGAACAGGGCCATCCTGATGAAAAGGAAACGCTTAAAGGAGCAAGAGGGGCGAACTACCAGGGAATTCATGTGCACAGCATTCGTCTGCCAGGATTAGTAGCCCATCAGGAAGTATTATTTGGAGGAGACGGTCAGACGTTAACGATCCGCCACGATTCTTTTAATCGGGCATCATTCATGTCAGGTGTAAAGCTGTGCGTGGAGCAAGTCATGAAACTTGATATTTTGGTTTACGGTCTAGAAAATCTAATCGACTAAAGGGGAATGTCTGATGAATATTGCACTGATTGCTCATGACAAGAAAAAGAATGATTTAGTTCAATTTGCGACTGCCTACAAAGGGATTCTTGAGAAACACAAGCTATATGCAACAGGAACAACAGGATTTAAAGTGACAGAAGCAACAGGACTCAATATTCACCGTTTTCAATCAGGACCTCTTGGCGGCGATCAGGAAATCGGTGCATGCATTGCAAACAATGCAATGGATATGGTGATTTTTTTCCGGGATCCTCTAACAGCACAGCCTCATGAGCCGGATGTAACAGCTCTGATCCGCTTATGTGATGTATACGCAGTTCCGCTTGCAACGAATATGGGCACTGCTGAAATCCTTATTCATGGACTTGAACGCGGTGATTTGAAATGGAGATCAATTGTAAATGACAATGAAATTGAAAACGATTATGGAAAAAAATAAGCTCGATATTCTGGCCTTCGGAGCTCATCCGGATGATGTTGAAATCGGGATGGGGGGAACACTCGCTAAATATGCTGAGAAGGGATATAAAACAGGCATCTGTGATTTAACAGAAGCTGAGCTCTCCTCAAATGGCAATGTAGAACTCAGGCACTCAGAGGCTGAGAAAGCATCTCGCATCCTTGGTATACATAAACGGATTTTTCTCAATCTTCCTGATCGGGGACTTTTCTTGAAGGAGCAATACATTCAGCAAATTGTATCTGTTATTCGCGAGCACAAGCCAAGGATCGTATTTGTACCATGGATTGAAGACCGGCACCCTGATCATGGAAATTGTGCGAAATTAGTAGAGGAAGCCAGTTTTTCTGCAGGAGTGAAAAAAGTGAAAGATGATTCTGATCTTCCTCCACACCGTGTCAGTCATCTTTATTATTATATGATCAATGGGTATCATAAACCCGACTTCGTGATTGATGTGACAGAAACAATGGAAAAAAAGCTTTCAAGTCTTAGAGCTTATGAAAGTCAGTTTATTAAAAGTGATGCTTCTTTAAACACCCCACTGATTAACGGGTACATTGAAGGTGTCGAAAGCCGTGAGCGACTATTTGGAAAAGAAGCAGGTGTTAGCTACGCAGAGGGATTTTTAACAAAATCTCCGATTTTAATACACAAAGATTTATTAGGGGAAACGATATGAAAAAATTAAAAATAGGGATTACCTGTTACCCGACAGTCGGCGGTTCAGGCGTAGTTGCTACAGAGCTTGGGAAGAAGCTTGCGGAAAAAGGCCACGAAATTCATTTTGTAACATCAAGCAGGCCGTTTCGTCTTGAAAAGATGTATCACAATATCTTTTTCCATGAAGTGGAAGTGAATCAATACTCTGTTTTTAAACATCCGCCGTATGATTTGGCTCTTGCCAGTAAAATGGCTGAAGTGGCAAAAAGAGAGAAATTGGATCTTTTTCACGTTCATTATGCCGTTCCTCATGCAGTTTGTGCGCACTTAGCCAAACAAATGGTCGGAGATCAGCTGAAGATTGTGACGACATTGCATGGCACGGACATAACCGTGCTTGGACAGGATCTGTCACTTTCAAATATGATCAAGTTCGGGATTGAAGCATCTGACTCTGTTACTGCTGTTTCAAAAGCACTAGCCGAACAAACCTATCAATTGCTTAACCCGGATAAAGAGATTCAAACGGTCTATAATTTTATTGATGAACGCATCTACCATAAACAGAACGCAGCACACTTGAGAAGTGAGTACGGGATATCAGAAAATGAAAAGGTTATGATCCACGTTTCAAACTTCCGTCAAGTGAAACGTGTTCATGATGTTGTCCGAGTCTTTTCACGTGTTTCGGAAAAAGTGAAAGCAAAACTTCTGTTAGTAGGCGATGGGCCAGAAATGACATCTATTTGCAAGCTTGTCAAAGAGTTGGGAATTGGGGAGAAAGTCCTTTTCCTCGGAAAGCAGAATCACTTGGAAGAACTATATTCCATTAGTGACTTAAAACTTCTTCTTTCTGAAAAAGAAAGTTTTGGTCTGGTGCTTTTAGAGGCTATGGCTTGCGGTGTTCCATGCGTTGCAACAAATATTGGGGGAATTCCTGAAGTCATTAAAGATGGAGTATCAGGTTATTTGTGTGATGTAGGGGATATTGAGGAGATAACTGAAAAAACCATTTCCATTCTAATGGATGAACAGCTGTATGGCAGAATGTCAGCAGAATCCATAAGAATTGCAAAGGAAGAGTTCCATTCCAGCATAATCGTCAAGCAGTACGAGGATCTTTATTATAGTTTGCTTGACAAGGGTGATCGGGATGAATAAGGAATTTCAGGAAGCGCTGCCAGTCATCCGCAGATTAAAAGAGCATGGTTATGAAGCCTATTTTGTAGGAGGATCTGTACGTGATGCGCTTCTTGGAAAAAAGATAAAAGATGTAGATATCGCATCCTCTGCAACCCCGGATCAAGTCAGATCTCTTTTTTCAAGAACAGTTGATATCGGTTCAGAACATGGCACCATGATTGTCATTTTGAATGGAATACATTATGAAGTGACGACATTCAGAACTGAAAAAGCTTATAATGACAACCGCAGACCGAGTGAAGTTACGTTTGTTTCATCGTTAAAAGAGGATTTAAAAAGACGTGATTTTACTGTAAATGCAATGGCGATGGACGAAGAAGGAACCATCATTGACTATTTTAGGGGCAGAGAACATGCTGATCTTAAGGTTATTACTACAGTAGGCAGTCCACATGAGCGTTTTTCAGAAGATGCATTGCGCATGCTTAGGGCTATCAGGTTTGTCAGTCAGCTTGAATTCACATTAAGTACAGATACACTTTCTTCCATTCGTGAAAATGCTCAATTATTATCAAAAATTTCTGTTGAAAGAAAAACCATGGAGTTTGAAAAAATAATGGCAGGAAGGGGCAGTGAGAGAGCATTAAAGCTTGTGGCTGACACAGGAATATATGAGCATCTTCCATGCCTGAAAACAAAAAAACAGCAGTTTCTGCAATTGAGTGGCCTGCCTTTCTATCTTTTGTCTGCAAATGAAGAGCGGTGGACTGCCTTGATATATGTGTTAAAGATTAGTGAAACAGAACAATTTTTAAGAGAATGGAAACTCTCCAATCGGCAAATTGAGATGATTGCGAAGAACATCCTTTTTTTGAAGGAACGTATAAATAGAAAATGGACAAAGCAGCTTCTATATGAGTCAGGTTTACAATGTGCCCTTCAAGTCGAAGCTGTGAAAAACCTAATCGAGGGAAATGTACTTTCAAATGAGGGCAGATCAGAGCTTAAAGCTCTCTATCAAAGTCTTCCGATTCATTCTAAAAATGAACTCGAATTTGGAGGAACCGACCTTCTGCAGCTAAGTAATCAAAAACCTGGTCCGTGGATGGGTGAATTAATTAAAAAGATTGAGCTCGCCGTTGTGAACGATGAAGTCGATAACAGCAAGGAAGCTATTAAGGAGATGTTAAAATCGTGCAATCTGATTTAAGAACACGATTATTGCAAGCTTTTTCAGAATCTGAAGGAGAATTTCTATCCGGTCAAAAGCTAAGTGAAACACTTGGCTGCTCGAGAACTGCAGTATGGAAGCACATCGAGGACTTGAGAAGTGAAGGATATGAACTCGAAGCAGTAAGAAAGCTAGGGTATCGAATTACTCATAAACCTGATAAAATCAGCGGAAATGAAATACAGCTTGGACTGAAAACAAAGTTTATGGGGCGTCACATACATTTTGAAGAAGTGGTTCCCTCCACACAAAAGATTGCCCATTCATTAGCAGGTAATGGTGCAGAAGAGGGGACTATTGTCGTAGCCGATCAGCAGACCAGCGGGAGAGGCAGACTTGCGAGAGTGTGGTATTCCCCAAAGCAGACTGGAATTTGGATGAGCTTGATTCTCAGACCGAAAATTCCAATTAACAAAACGCCGCAATTAACGTTATTAACGGCTGTGGCACTCATACAGTCCATTGAAGAAGTGACAGGTCTAACACCAGAAATCAAGTGGCCGAATGATATCCTGATCAATGGCAAAAAAATCGTCGGCATTTTGACAGAACTGCAGGCAGAGGCAGATCAGGTCCACTCTGTCATCATTGGCATAGGAATGAATGTTAATCACGCACTGGATCAATTTCCTGAAGAACTGCAGTCAGTTGCGACGTCTATTGCAATAGAAACAGGGAAACCAAGTGACAGGGCAGAAGTCATTCAAGCCATATTAAAAAATTTCGAAAAACTTTACACCAGTTATCTAATTCATGGATTTAAGCCTGTTAAGCTGCTTTGGGAAAGCTATGCAATCAGTTTGAATAAAAATTTGATAGCCCGTACCCTTCATGGCGCTATTCGCGGCCGGGCAGCCGGAATCGATGACGAAGGTGTGCTTTTGCTTGAAACAGCAGAAGGGAAAATAGAAAAAATTTATTCTGCAGATATTGAAATTCAACCTTAATCATTTTGATATTGGTGAAGAGCCTGAAATAGGGCTCTTCACCAAATTTCATGGGTTTGAATTTGGTCTTGGGTTTATAATCCTAAAAGCCTATTTATTATCCGGAATCCAGTTATTATCAGCCTGAAACGAGATCTTATGATCCGCATCAAAATATCCTGCATTTTCAACGTAATATAGGGCCAAATAAATTGGTATCCCCTTTTATTTTCTGTTATAATTTTAGTCGGGTAGTATCCTTTTGCGGAACTGCACCTGCTATTGGTATAACAAATGATGAATAAAAGTTCTGCCTTGATCCGATTGCGGACTGGGACAGAGGGATGAACAGCCGATCTGATACCAACAATCCTTCTTCCTATTCGAAGAAGGTTTTTTCATGTCATTCGGTTACGAAATTCCTCTGCAATTTACGGGAGGGGAAAAAATGAAAACAAGATTAGATTTTATGAAAATGAAGCAGCAGCACGAACCGATTGTTATGCTTACAGCGTATGATTTTCCTTCTGCAAAGCTTGCAGAAGAATCTGGTGTGGATATGATTTTAGTCGGTGATTCACTTGGAATGGTTGTGCTGGGATATGACTCTACGGTTCCTGTTACGGTGAGTGATATGATTCATCACACAAAGGCTGTCAAAAGAGGGGCTCCTTCTACTTTCATTGTGACAGATATGCCGTTTATGTCTTATCATTATTCAAAAGAACAATCGTTAAAAAGCGCAGCTGAAATCATGCAGCAAAGCGGTGCACATGCTGTCAAGGTTGAAGGTGCAGATGAAGTGCTGATAATTATCGAAGCGCTTACAAATGCGGGTGTTCCGGTTGTTGCCCATTTAGGGCTAACTCCGCAGTCAGTCGGTGTACTAGGCGGATACAAAGTGCAGGCAAAAGATGCTGAAAGCGCAAAAAAATTAGTGCATGATGCAAAACAATGTGAGGCAGCCGGAGCGATCGCACTTGTGCTTGAGTGTGTTCCAAGACAGCTCGCTGAAGAAATTTCAAATAGATTAAGCATTCCAGTCATTGGAATTGGCGCAGGTGCAGAAACGGATGGACAAGTGCTTGTATACCATGATGTTCTTGGCTATGGTGTAGGCCGGGTGCCTAAATTCGTTAAGCAATACACTGCTATTGACGGACAAATTAAAACGTCATTGAGTGAATACGTACAAGAGGTAAAAAGCAGACAATTTCCTGAAGAGAAACATACTTTCACTATGAAAGATGAAGAGCTTCAGTCTTTATACGGAGGAACAACGGCCAAATGAAGATGATTACAACGATAGAAGAACTCCAGCAAATAGTAAAAGAGCATAAAAAAAGTCAGCAATCCATTGGCTTCGTTCCGACAATGGGCTTTCTCCATGAAGGACATTTGAAATTATTGAACGAGGCCAGACAACAAAATGATTTATTGATTTTAAGCATTTTTGTAAATCCGCTTCAATTCGGTGAGAATGAAGATTTTGATTCATACCCGAGGAATATGGAAAGAGATGCTCTTATTGCAGAAGAAGCTCAAGCAGATTATATTTTCGCTCCATCAGTCAGTGAAATGTATGAGAATGAGCCATCCGTTACAGTCAGGGTTGAAAAGCGTACGAACGTATTATGCGGAAAGTCCAGAATTGGCCATTTTGACGGTGTAGCAACTGTGTTAACAAAATTGTTTAACCTTATTCAGCCTGACCGTGCTTACTTTGGAATGAAGGATGCACAGCAAGTAGCTGTCGTCAGCGGTCTGATCTCGGATTTTCATTTTCCGATTGAACTTGTTCCAGTAGAAACAGTCAGAGAAGAAGATGGTCTTGCTAAAAGCTCAAGGAATGTTTATTTGACTGACTCAGAAAGAAAACAGGCGCCTCATCTTTACAAAGCATTACAGGCCGGGAAAGAAATGATTCTTAATGGGGAAAAATCACCTGAAAGTATTATTGAATTCGTATCTGAATACATTTCTGAACATACAGATGGAATCATTGACTATGCAGAAATTTACTCGTATCCTGAGCTTGAGGAATTACACGTTCGCAAAGGCAGAGGTATTCTTGCGATTGCTGTCAAGTTTACAAAAGCGAGGCTGATTGATAATATAACGTTTGAACTGAATTAATAAATGAATTTAAAGATAGATAAGTCAGTGGAGGAGATTTTTTATGTTCCGTACAATGATGAAAGGGAAAATTCATCGTGCCCGTGTAACAGAAGCTAACCTGAATTATGTCGGGAGCATCACAATCGATGAAGATATACTGGATGCAGTTGATATGCTTCCAAATGAAAAAGTGCAGATTGTTAACAATAATAACGGGGCACGTTTTGAAACTTACATTATCCCAGGGCAGCGCGGGTCTGGCATTGTTTGTTTAAATGGGGCTGCGGCCCGCCTTGTACAAGAAGGCGATGTCGTCATTATCATCAGCTATGCAATGGTTTCGGAAGAAAAGGTTCATGGACATATACCTAAAGTTGCGATTATGGATGAAAACAATCAGATCGTAGAGATCCTAGGACAGGAGCCAGCTGTAACAATTCTATAACTTTTAAAAAAATCCCCCGATTGTTTGGGGGATTTTGCTTTTAAAGTGGTAAAATAACGATAATGGTTTTTGATATAGGCGTTTTTCGTACACTTAGCAATTAACCGGGTGATTGGATTTTCAGTAGAAATCGCAGCTAAATGGATTCCATTTCTGATTATATCGGATAAGAGTACGATATGAACTTTAATACGTGAATGATTTTGGTGCGTAAAACAACTATTTGTTCGATAGCAGTCTTGATATAGCAGAGGTGTGTAAGCATGAAACAAAAATTTGTGGTAATAGATGTTGAAACGACCGGCAATTCACCTAAAAAAGGGGATCGCATCATTCAGCTTGCAGCCGTCGTCATTGAAAACGGAAAAGTGGCAGAACGATTTTCAAGTTTTATCAATCCGAGCCAAAAGATTCCGCTTTTTATTGAACAATTAACCGGAATATCAAATGAGATGGTAAAGGATGCCCCTCCATTTGAAGATATTGCTGAAAATGTTTCAGCCCTATTAGAAGATGCTTTTTTTGTGGCGCATAACGTTCATTTTGATCTATCCTTCATACAAGAAGAACTCCACAAGTGCGGGTATCCCAGATTTACCGGACCTGTATTAGATACTGTGGAGCTTTCAAGAATTGTATTTCCGCACGCAGCCAGCTATAAATTGTCTGAGCTGTGCGAAGAATTAAACATCACGCATCTTAATCCCCACCGGGCAGACAGCGATGCCGAAGTAACAGGGGAACTCCTTTTACATATCCTAAGGAAATTATCTCAGCTTCCTCCAGTAACACTTCAGGCACTGAAACGCTTATCGCGGTCCTTTATCAGTGATATAGAAGAAGTATTGGAAGATATCATTTCCGAACGTCTCTTGCTCCTTAAGGAGCAAGAAGAAATAGAAATATTCCGGTCGATGGCCATAAAAAAAATGGCAGATACTGTACAAGATCATTCCATAAACTTAACAAAAGATTTTCAGTCATTTTCTGATGAATTAATGAAAAAAGAAGGTCCAATAGCAAAGCAATTTCAGCAGTATGAGGTTCGGAATGAACAAGCAAAGATGATAAAAGAAATACATGAATCCTTTCAATCTCATCAGCATGCATTAATCGAGGCTGGCACGGGAACAGGAAAAACACTCGCTTATTTAATTCCTGCCATTCACTATGCATTGTCTGAAAAGAAAAGTGTATTAGTAAGTACATATACGACGGCTTTGCAGCAGCAAGTGATGACAAAAGAATATCCAATGCTCAGAAAAGCCATTGATCATCCTTTTCACATGGCCGTTTTAAAAGGCCAATCTCATTATTTGTGTTTGCGCAAATTTGAAAAGTATTTGCATGAAGATGATTTTAACTATGATAATATTTTAACGAAGGCACAGCTTTTAATCTGGCTGACAGAGACAGAAACAGGGGATTTTGATGAACTGAATTTGCCGTCTGGAGGGAAATTGCTGTGGCAGAGGCTTCATTATGATGCCATTTCTTCAAAATCAGAAAAAAACCCTTGGCGAACGCGCTGTTTCTATCAGCGCGCTTATGAAAAGGCAAAAAAGGCAGATATTGTGATTACAAATCATTCTCTTTTAATGTCGAATCTTTCTTCATCCAGCGATCTCCTTGATCAGATTGATGAAGTAATAATTGATGAGGGCCATCATTTTGAACGAATTGCAAGCGAGCATTTAGGAACCAGAATGCACTACTTAACCTTGCAGGCTTTAACAAATCGGCTTGGAAATATTTATACGGACGGACTGCTGCGAAGAACACAAGACTTATTTTCAGAGAAGCGTTTAAACGGCACATTCCTTGAAATGGATACAATACTGAAACAGCTTGCTGAAGATAATCAAGTCCTCTTCAGCTCCCTGCATACATATGTCCTTCAAAATGAAAAAGATGTTCAAACAAATCGGATCACTCACCGTTATAGACATGATCAAAAGCGGACAAGAAAATGGCTCTCTATTTTAGAAGCAGCTGCGAGAGTGAAGTTTGAACTGCATGATCTGATCAAAATGATGAAAAAACAAAAAGAAGACTTCCACAAAGTAAAAAATGAAAATGAATCATTCATTTTATACGAGTACTTTGCCATTCTTGATAAATTCGAGAAGTCATACAGAGACTTAGATCTACTGTTTTTCAAGGAAACTAACGAAAATGTCTGCTGGATTGAAATTGAATCAAGAGGAGCAAAAAATGCAGTCAGCGTCTATTCACAGCCTATTTCTGTTTCAGAACAATTAGCAGATGGATTTTTCTCGGATATGAAGAGTGTGGTGCTGACCTCAGCGACTTTGACAGTTAATAAATCCTTTGACTACATTATAGGAGAACTTGGTCTGACTGATTATTATCCGAAAAGTCTCATTTTAGAGTCGCCTTTTACCTATCAAAAACAAGCTAAGTTAATGATCCCAGCAGATTTTCCTTCGATACAGCATGTCACGTTAGAGGAATATACATCGTCGATTGCTAAAAATATATCAATAATCGCCAAAGCAACAGAAGGAAAGCTCCTTGTCTTATTCACTGCCTATGACATGCTGAAAAAAACACATCAGGTGCTGAAATCCGATTCAGAGCTTGAAGAATTTATGATAATGGGCCAAGGCGGGGGCAGCATTACGAAACTTACAAAGAATTTCCGCCAATTTGAGAAAGCGATTTTGCTCGGAACAAGCAGCTTCTGGGAGGGGGTTGATTTTCCAGGTGATGAGCTGACGACCTTGATTATCGTTAGGCTGCCGTTCTCACCTCCTGATGATCCGCTTGTTGCAGCAAAATGCGAACAATTGACCAAGCAAGGGAAAAATGCCTTTTATGATTTTTCTTTGCCTGAAGCGATCCTAAAATTTAAACAGGGATTTGGCAGACTCGTTCGGACTGAAAACGATAAAGGATTGCTGTTTGTTTTTGACAAACGGATTGTAGATGCGAAATATGGAAAACACTTTATTACCTCACTGCCATCCATTGATGTACATGTGGAGCCGATGGAACGCCTTCATCAGGAAATCCTGCTTTGGAAGAAAAATTGATGGCAAAAAAATGCCTGTGTGAGCAGCACAGGCAATGGTGTGGTAGGAGAAAATTTATTTTCACTAATTGATATTGTTACTGTTATAATGGGTACATAAAACAACTTGTTGTTGTCTGTATTTGTTATTGTTGCCCTTTGAGGCTGACATATAAGTTACAATTTTTGTTTTTGTTTAGGAGGAATAGGTCATGGAAAGTAAAATTGAAATTTTATCAACCGTAACCGTAGAGCATTCGGATGATCTCTATAAAATTGTCGATGGACTGAATCGCACGTTGAAGAGAGAAAATCTCATGTTTGGGCTTGCACTTGATCAGGATGATAAAAATAAAGCCGTATTTACGATTTACAGAACGTAGGGATCTGCAGAATGGGACGAAAATTAATTATAGCTTCAATTGTTTTGGCCATAGTGCTGCTGATTGCTCTTAGCGGGTTTATACATGTATATCAATCAGCCATGACTCAGAAAAACAGCGGACATGATCAAGCAATCGATCGGGCCGCCGGACAAACAGAATTAAAAAATGCAGAAAGTGTCCACACTTTTAACGGTCTGGAACAATATTTTGTTATTGCTGGAAAAAATGAAAGCAATAAGAATGTTTATGTTTGGGTGGCGGAGGATTCAAAGAAAAAACCAGTTCTCAAACTTGCATCAGATGGCATTTCTGAAAAAGAAGCGCTTGAAATCGTGAACAGAGAACAAAATCCTCAAAAAATAATCAGTGTAAAGCTGGGTATGGAAAAAAACGTACCACTTTGGGAAATAAAGTATATTGATGAACAAAATCGCTATACATATGATTTTGTGAATTTTACAAATGGTGAAATTCAAAAACATATTGCCATAAAGAAATAGGGGGACACGTCCATGAAATTAGCCGATAGAGTATCAGCATTAACACCTTCATCCACTTTAGCAATTACAGCAAAAGCAAAAGAACTGAAAGCTGCCGGACATGATGTCATTGGCCTTGGTGCCGGCGAACCTGACTTTAACACACCGCAGTTTATTATTGATGCAGCTATTCAAGCAATGAATGAAGGCCAGACGAAATATACTCCTTCTGGAGGTCTGGCAGAATTGAAAAAAGAAATTATCGGCAAATTTCAAAATGATCAGGGTCTCACTTATAAGCCAAATGAAATTATCGTTTGCACCGGTGCAAAACACGCTCTTTATACCCTTTTTCAAGTTTTGCTGAATGAAGGTGACGAAGTCATTATTCCAGCCCCATATTGGGTAAGCTACCCAGAGCAGGTTAAGCTGGCAGACGGTGTGCCGGTTTATGTTGAAGCCCTTGAAGAAAGCCAGTTTAAAATGACGCCGGAGCAGCTGCGTGCTGCTATTACTGAAAAAACGAAGGCAGTCGTGATTAACTCTCCAAGCAATCCTACAGGAATGCTTTATTCAAAAGAAGAGCTTGAAGAGCTGGGCAGAATCTGTCTTGATCATAATGTTCTTATCGTTTCAGACGAAATTTATGAAAAGCTGATTTATGATGATAACAAGCATGTTTCAATTGCTGAGATCTCTGAAGAACTAAAGCAGCAAACGATTATCATTAATGGTGTTTCAAAATCTCACTCAATGACAGGCTGGAGAATTGGATATGCTGCGGGCAATGAACAAATCATTGGTGCCATGACAAACTTGGCCAGCCACAGCACGTCTAATCCGACATCTATTGCTCAATATGCATCTATTGCAGCATATGCAGGCTCACAGGAACCAGTAGAAGAAATGAGAAAAGCATTTGAAGAACGCCTTAACATCATTTACGATAAACTTGTTTCAATCCCGGGAATTACTTGTTTAAAACCTCAGGGAGCATTCTATTTATTCCCGAATGCCAAGCAGGCTGCAGAAATCACCGGCTTTGCAAGCGTTGATGATTTTGTTGAAGCATTGCTTGAAAAGGAAAAAGTTGCGCTCGTTCCAGGTTCCGGTTTTGGTGCGCCAGACAATGTCAGACTTTCATATGCGACTTCTCTTCAAACGATTGAAGAAGCACTTGTAAGAATTGAGCGGTTTGTGAAAGAAAATTCAATCCATTAAAAACATGAGTCGTCTTTTTGACGGCTCACATTTATGTTTGATTGAAGCATGCAACGAATGTATAATAGCAATTATGTACATATATTTTGATCCGGTTTTTGGAGGGACAATTACGTGAAAACAACAATTTCAGAAGTAAGCAAGTATGTAGATAAAGAAGTAACAATTGGTGCCTGGATTGCTAATAAGCGCTCAAGCGGAAAAATTGCATTCTTACAATTGCGCGATGGAACAGGCTTTATTCAAGGTGTCGTCGTAAAAGCTGAAGTGGATGAGGAAATCTTTCAAACAGCGAAATCCATTACACAGGAGTCTTCCATCTACGTGACCGGTGTGGTAAGAGTGGACGAGCGTTCTCCATTTGGATATGAGCTTGGTGTGACTGGAATTAAAGTCATTCACGAGTCTGTAAACTACCCGATTACACCGAAGGAACACGGTACGGAATTTTTGATGGATCACCGTCATTTATGGCTTCGTTCTAAACGTCAGCATGCTGTAATGAAAATCAGAAATGAAATCATTCGTGCGACATATGAATTTTTTAACAAAGAAGGATTTTCAAAAGTTGATCCTCCGATTTTAACAGGGAGCGCACCAGAAGGTACATCTGAGCTTTTTGCTACAAAATACTTTGATGAAGATGCTTATCTGTCTCAAAGCGGACAGCTGTATATGGAAGCAGCAGCAATGGCACTTGGAAAGGTTTTCTCATTCGGACCGACATTCCGTGCGGAAAAATCAAAAACAAGACGCCACTTAATTGAATTTTGGATGATTGAACCCGAGATGGCGTTTTATGAATTTGAAGACAACCTTGTCGTTCAAGAAAATTACGTTTCTTATATCGTGCAAAGTGTACTTGAGAATTGCAAGCTTGAATTAACAACACTCGGACGTGACACGTCTAAACTTGAAAAAATTAAAGCGCCTTTCCCTCGCATCTCTTATGATGATGCGATCAAGTTCCTTAACGAAAAGGGCTTTGATGATATCAAGTGGGGTGACGACTTTGGAGCACCGCATGAAACAGCGATTGCCGAAAGCTTTGATAAACCAGTCTTCATTACACATTATCCTACTGCAATTAAGCCTTTTTACATGCAGCCTGCTGCTGACCGTGATGATGTTGTACTTTGTGCAGACTTAATTGCGCCAGAAGGATACGGCGAAATCATTGGCGGATCACAGCGAATTCACGATCATGAGCTATTAAAAAGCCGTTTAGATGAGCATGATCTTTCACCAGAGGCTTATCAATGGTACTTACAGCTTCGTGAATTCGGATCTGTCCCGCACTCAGGTTTTGGTTTAGGTCTTGAACGTACGGTTGCATGGATCAGCGGAGTGGAACATGTCCGTGAATCCATTCCGTTCCCTCGTTTGCTTAACCGGCTTTATCCATAATAAAAATAGTGTGAGTCTCCTCTTGAAGGAGGCTCTTGTTTTTTTGGATAGCAAATAAAAAAAGATTTTTTGGCGGCTGAGCGCTGAATAGTTGCCCCCGCTTTGGTAACAAGATCCTAATGGAAAACATGCAGCGTTTTTCAGGGAGGACGTGTTATACTATTCAGGAGAGGTGACTCGAATTGAAGAAAGAACAATTTGTTCAGATGCAAGAGCATGGATCCTTATCTGTTCCTGCGTCTTTAATCATGTACTACCATCAGCTTGGAGTAAAAGAAGAAGAGCTGATTTTACTGCTGCAAGTCAATCTGCATCTTCAGAGCGGAAATCAGTTTCCTACCCCGAACGAACTTTCAAATCATATGTCCATCACGACATCTGCATGTACCTCCCTTTTAAGAAGCTTAATGCAAAGAGGATTTCTGGACATCGAGGAATATGAACAATCTTCCATTAAGTATGAACGGTATTCTTTAAAACCTCTCTGGGGAAAATTGTACGAATTTATGATGTCTAAAAATGAGAAGAAAACAGAAGAAAAACAGGAGCAGGATAACATTAATTTGTATCCTGTATTTGAAAGTGAATTTGGAAGGCCTCTTTCACCATTTGAAGTTGAGACGCTTTCGATTTGGATGGATCAGGATTATCACGATCCGCTCATTATTAAAGCCGCATTAAAAGAAGCTGTGATATCCGGAAAATTGAATTTCAGATATATTGACAGAATTCTTTTTGAATGGAAGAAAAATGGCATCAGAACGATTGATCAGGCGAGGAATTATGGAAAACGATTCCGCCAGCATCAGGCTCAGCCTGCCAAACAAAATCAAAGCAGCGACGAAGAATATAAACGGAAAGTGCCTTTTTATAATTGGCTGGAAAGCTAAATCATAAACTAAACAGGTGATATCATGCTGAATATGAAACAAATCAGGGAAGCTCTTGATACGATGGGAGAGCTGTTTCCTGATGCACATTGTGAATTGAAACATAGCAACCCTTTTGAGCTGGTGATCGCTGTTGCACTGTCTGCACAGTGTACAGATGTTCTTGTAAACAAGGTCACGAAACAGCTTTTTGAAAAATATAAAACACCTGAGGATTATTTATCTGTATCAATAGAAGAACTGCAGAATGATATCAGGTCAATCGGCTTGTATCGAAATAAAGCGAAAAATATTCAAAAGCTTTGCACGCTGTTGCTTGAAGAATATGGGGGAATTGTACCAAAAGACCGTGATGAACTGACAAAGCTTCCCGGTGTAGGTCGAAAAACGGCCAACGTCGTTGTATCTGTAGCATTCGGAGTTCCGGCAATTGCTGTTGATACACATGTTGAAAGAGTCAGCAAAAGGCTCGCGATTTGCAAATGGAAAGATTCAGTGCTTGAGGTGGAAAAAACGCTGATGAGAAAAGTTCCAAAGGATGAATGGTCGATAACGCATCATCGCCTGATTTTCTTCGGCAGATATCACTGTAAAGCCCAGGCACCTAAATGTACAGAATGTCCGCTCCTTCACATGTGCAGAGAAGGCCAAAAGAGAATGAAAAAAGGAAGCATAACACATGCTGCCATCAATTGAACTTCCGAAAGACTTTAGATATGAACCATTTTTTTCAGAAAAGGTGCAATGCGTTTCTGACCTTTCTGGAAATTCAATCGAAGAAGTATTAAGAAACAATCCTTTTTTCTATGATATTTGTGCAAAAGCCAACATAGATATGGCAATCTCTCCATGGACAAATTCAGCATTATATGTGCCGCTTCTGCTGAAGGAATGGGATGCCGTTCAGCTCAAAATAATAAACCAATTTCAAGCGAAAGCAAGAAAGGCAGACAAAGCGGATATGAACCATGGAATCTCTATCCTGATCTGTCTGCTTAATTGGAGCAACGATAGACCTGTCGATCATTTGGATGTAATGCATTCTGATATGGGAAGCCTGCAAATTAAACCAATCAACGCAGCTGAAAGGCTTACATATCTTATTTCCAAGCCTGAGCAGTATCATTCATTTGTTCAGCTGCAGCAGCTTATAGAAGAAACACTTAAGCAGTTCTATAAAAAGAATGCTATGACTAATAAGAACAAATTATAAAGTTTATGCGTATGGATCAGTATAGGTCCGTGCGCTTTTTTTGTTATAGGGCTTGACGATATTTGAATAATTATTATCCATGATGTTTCGCACTCCTATTAAACTGAATACACGGAACTAATTGGAAGTGCATAACATGCCTATAAAGTTTTCTCTTACACTTAATAGGAGAGGTGAGGTTATGGTTTCATATATGGATTATACATCTCCATCCGTTCAATACACGTTTGATGTTAATAAAAGTCCTTTATTCAGAAAAGATAACAAAAATTATATTAATGTATTAGGTGTAAAACAGTTGAATACACTGGAAAATGTGTCACTGTTGGACATTTTTCTAAGTGCTGATAATGTTGTAGAACCGCATTATCACCAAAATGCAGCTGAGCTAGTCTATTGTATTTCTGGTGCTGCAATTGTATCAATTCTGAATCCATTTACAAAACAAATTCTGAATTTCTCAATTACACCTGGACAAGTGGCAAATGTTCCACAAGGCTGGTGGCATTATGAGGTAGCTTCAGTTGATAATACTCATCTTTTGGCAATCTTTGATGCATCAACTCCAGAAGTGATTTTAGGTTCTGACCTATTAAAATTCACTCCTGCAAATATCATGGCGCATACGTATTGTATGGATGAAAGTCAATGGAAACAAGCAATTGAACCAGTTAAACCCACAACATATATAGGTCCATACAAGAACTGCAACAGAGAATATGAAAATATACCACGACAAAATATAAATCCGCAGTATCAACAGCTGCAATATATACCGCAATTCAAACAAACTCCATATTTCCCTCAGCATCAGCAATATTGGCCCTAAAAGATAAATTAAATAAGCTAACAACAAGAAGAAGGAGGTAAAAAGATTTGTCTTTTACCTTTAAAAAGGATGCTAAAACTTTCTACTTAAATAACAGAACCCCCTGCAAAAAAGCAGGGGGTTCATAGGCTTATTAATCGTTTGTTCCTTCTGTAGTTCCGTTATTATTGTTGCCATTTCCACTCCCATTCCCATTATTTCCATTACCAGGAGGAAGGGGGACAATCGGGTTGGCTGGATCTTCTGGATTTTCGCCTTCACCAGGTTCAACAGGCGGCTGCTCTCCATCACCATCTCCGCCGTCATCTCCATCACCTTCACCAGGGAGACCTTCACCAGGTAATCCCTCATCAGGTAATCCCTCACCGTCTTCCGGTTCTTCACCTTCTTCAGGTTCTTCCGGTTCAACTGGTTCTTCAATGATTGCTTCAGGAACTTTGAGAACAGCTGCTGCGGCATCGCTGCGGTTTGAGCTGTCATCATCGCTTACTGCTGAAACTTGGAATTTATAGGTTGCCCCAGGTACGGCATTAGGAATGACCATACTTGTATCTTTGGTTTTGTTGATGACTTGTGCAGGTCCATCATCAACGGATTGACTGATTTCAAACGATACGGCATCTTTTAGGTCATCGGTATAGTTCCAGCTAAGGAGAATTTCATTCTTCTCCTGATCGTAATCGACTTGGAAGTCAGAAGGCTTCGCAATTCTCTTATATTCTTCAGAAACCTTTGTAGGTTCAGTGCCTTTTACAAAATACTCACTGATTTTCTTATTATCAGGTGTAAATTCACCCGCTAGTTTCGGAGGGTTAGATCCTTTTTCAACCGTAACCCTTGAAACAGAATTTGGCTTTTTGAAATTAGAACTGTCACCATCTGAGACTTCAGAAATGACTTCTTTAAAGATTTTTTTTGCAAGCTGCTGGTCGGTTTTCGTCAAATGCATTTTTTCATCATTTTTCATGTAGCCAGTCCACACAGCTGCTGCATATTTCGGGGTGTAGCCCACAAACCAGCTGTCTTTTGCACCGCCTGCAGGTACATCGTATTTTGCTTTTTCATCATCACTGAAGTTCGTTGTACCTGTTTTCCCCGCCACTGTTACGCCAGGAACTCTTGCAGCAGTTCCTGTTCCTCTCTCTACGACTGAAATCATCATATCCGTTACCATATAAGCCGTATAATCGCTCATGGCTGATTCAGGTTCAGGAGATAGGTCAATTTCTGTCCCGTCACTGAGAACCACTTTTGTAACAGCATGAGGCTCAGTGTAAATTCCATTGTTGCCAAAAGCAGCAAACGCTCCTGCCATAT
Organism: Bacillus sp. PAMC26568; assembly: GCF_014235785.1. Lineage (GTDB taxonomy): Bacteria > Bacillota > Bacilli > Bacillales > Bacillaceae > Bacillus_P. Next base: position 1,647,020 of record NZ_CP060137.1, read on the forward strand.
TAAGAGGGGAGACGCCGTCTCTAAAGCCTCCAATTGCATAGGCTTCCGGAATTTCCTCTTCGAGCGGTATGCCAAGTCCTACTGCAAAATCGCGTGCTTTATCAAGTCCTACTTCCTGCATCGCTTTTAAAGCAGGGATATTCCGGGACTGTGCGAGAGCTTCGCGGATTGTCATTTGTCCTTTAAAGCTTCTGTCAAAGTTATTGATTTTGACTCCGTTTGAATAAGTATATGGTTCATCAACAATTTGTTCGTATGTCGACCATTTTAAGTATTCAATGGCCGGACCATAATCAAGAACAGGCTTAATGGTGGACCCAGGCTGTCTTCTCGTATCAATTGCATAGTTGAAGTCCCCGACATTTTGATTGCGTCCGCCGCCAATTGCGCGGATTTCGCCTGATTCTGTATCAATGAGGGTTACACCTGCCTGGAAGTTATCGTCAGGATAGCTGATTTCATTTCCATTTAACAGGTCCTCTACATATTTTTGTGCATTTGTATCGAGTGTTGTATAGATCTTTGCGCCAGCTGAGCTCACATCGATATCCGTCTTATCTTTTACTTCCTCAATGACTTCTTCCACGTAAGCGCTGTATGGATTTGATTTTTCCTTTTCAGCAACGACTGTAGACTGGACAGGAACTTTTTTCGCTTCTTCCGCTTCCTGTTCTGTAATAAATCCTTGCTTTACCATTAAATTAAGTACGATGTTTCGTCTGTTTTCAGCAGCTTCAGGATTTTTTCTCGGATCAAATCTAGTTGGACTTTGCGGTATGCCGGCAAGCATTGCAGCCTCGTGCAATTCAAGATCCTTAAGTTCTTTGCCGTAAAATCCTTCTGCAGCTTTGCCTACTCCGTAATATTCAGGATGGTAGTAGATTTTATTTAAATACATTTCTAAAATTTCATGTTTAGAATATTTTTGTTCTAATTGAAAGGCCATCCAAAGTTCTTGAACCTTTCTCGTGATAGTTTTTTCATGTGTGAAAAATGAATTCTTAATAACCTGCTGAGTGATGGTACTTCCGCCCTGTGAGCCGAAACCTTGTGTGACATTGGCAACTACAGCCCCGCCAAGGCGGATGATGTCAACCCCGCTATGCTCATAGAACCGGGCATCTTCGGTTGCTAAAACGGCTTCTTCAAGCTTTTTGGGAATATCGTTATATGAGATATAGGTTCGTTTTTGAGCGCCGACTTCGGTTATTTCATTTCCATCTTTATCAAAAATCGTTGAAGAGTATGAATCCTTTAATTTCTTCTCATCTAGCTTCGGTGCTCCGGCTGCGATAACGGCAAAGGTCGCTCCGCCTGCAATCATGCCAATAAGTCCGATGGAGACGAGGATGAATAGAATTCGTTTCCAAATGGAACCTCGTTCTGGTTTATTTGGTTTTTTGTTTTTGCTTTTGCTGTTTTGTGATAGCGCCTTTCTGCGCTCTTCACGGCTTTTATATTGATCTGACATTGCATTTCCAACCTTTCATTTACAAGATCCGCTTTAAAGGATTTAGAGAAAATATAGTTTTTCCAATACCTTAATATAATCAATTCTAGGCTGATAGCCAAGCGGAATAGGGTGGGCTGTTAACTCGATTTCTTTTTTTGTGATCGATTTTCGGCCGCCGCTTTCTTTTCTTTCCCAAAATTCAAGGAGTATGGCTGCTTCCATTAAATAAAATGATTGGAAGGCAGAAAGAATGACAAAGGATATGCCATCTTGATCCAGCACCATTTTCATATGCCTGATTTGGTGTTCATGGAAATTCTGAAGCGGGAATGAAGTGGCGCTTTGAGTTTCTTTTGCTTCAAAATCAATATATTTCCCTTTATAAACACCATTATAGTCTGTTGTTGACGATTGTTTAAAATAGGCTTCTTTGATAACAGCTGCACTTCGTTTTGGAAAATCAACATTTACAATTTGAACAGGGGTAGGTTTTTTATGAATAACAGCGATTCCTCTGTCTAAATAATAAAGATTTGTCTCGTTCAAATCCTCCTCAAGTGACATCCCTCTATTGCTGTAAGTCTCTTTTTGAGGGCGCTCTTTAGGAGAAGCCGAACTTGGATTATACGTTTTTCCGTTAGGATAACGAAAAATCATTTCTTCCCTCCTCAGGTAAAACTACTACTTATCATATCAAAAAAAATGAAAAAGACATGGCGAAAAAGTTTCGATTTTGTTAACGTCGCGTATGTGTACTACAGCTTTTTCTGGGATACGCTATAGAAGTGAGGTGACGACATGCACGACTTTCACTCTGAAGCAGCCATTCATAGAACAAAGGAAGAAAATAATATTATAGCACTTATAAAGAATACGACAGCAAGAAAAAATTACGACAATATTTCAAGAACAAAAAGTTATCAAGAATATTATAAAAGAAACCCTGAAATTAAATGGTCTTTCCTTGCAAGCATGGTTTCCAGAAATGCCGGCTACTGTATGACGGATTTAAAAGGCACTTGGTTTCAAAAAGTTTTAAATAAAAAAATGATTAAAGCTTTGTTTTTAACGTATGAGGATGCAAACTGGCTTATTTTTTCTGATGCATATCCTCAGCTGATGCTATACGAGATATCAAAAACACTGCAGCGTCCGATGTTTCACTTGCTTAAGGAGTTCCATGTTTCTTCATTTATGATAAAGGAATGGTTTTTTTTCTGGAATACGAAAAAGGAAGAAAGACTGATGACCTCATTAATAATCAACGAACAGAACTTAATCCAGAAGCCGATAATTGAAAAGTCTATCTTCAAGAAAAAGGTCTTTCACTCGCCTCTTTTTCTTTTTCAGGACCTCTTTCATTTTAGCACAGTCGTTTTTCCGACTATAGAAGGCAGGTTATTTGGATTTTCCGTGCACAATTTCAGAAGTCTTGACAGCCGGATTAAACTTGGGCGAAATCTATCATGGCTGCTTTTTCATCCAGACTATTATTCAAGATTTTTTGCTTTTTCCGAAAGGAATGTTCATACGGGTTCCAGGTATGATTATGAAAAATATTCAGATAGTGATTGTAAACGGATTTCACCTTTTCTAAGAACAGCCTTTCCGGTAATCTCTCACCAATTAGACGTAAAAGAGAGAAATTGGTTTCATGGCCAGTCAGTGAAAAAATGGTATAAACCCCTGGCTAAACCGAAAAAAACAGATTTTACGTATTGGCTTCGGCAAAAACAAAATGAGATGCATGCCTTTGCCTTATTAAAGGAGTACTTGTTCAGCAAAGGAAAAAGAAGCAAGGATTAATGCATCCTTGCTTTTTTAGGCTCTTTTCTAAAACCAATATAGATTTACAATCAGATTTGGAGCTTCTTATCGATGTGCAAGAGCAGATTCAATCGTTTTGAAACCCAACTAACCTTACTGCTAAAAAAACTTTACCCAGCTTCTTTTCATTAAGTCGAAGGGCGATTTGGCCCTCCAAGCTTTTTATCTAAATCATTCTTCGAAGTTTGCTGAGTTTGTTTTTGCTGCTTCTTTTTCGTTTCTTTTGCCATGTCAACACCTCCTAATCGTATTGTTTGCACGCAGAAACATTTCATACTTCTTGTCGCATATGAAGGTGTCGAAAAATACGTTTTTTCCAATATTTTCTTCTTTCTTTGCCGAATGCGAACTAGTTTTGTCACTCTTGAAGGGAGGGAAGAGGAGCTTCTCGAATAGTAACGGTAGATTGAAAGGAGGAGTCAGCGTGGAGCACCTCGTACCTAAAATGGTTGTTGAAAAATTGTTAATGGAACTTGATGAAGAGATGACGAAATTAGAGCTTGCCATACAGAAGAGAGTATCAGAAACCATATGTCAGAGTGAAGAGGAATTTTCTGAAAATCTGGAAAGCGCAAATCAGCATTTATTTGAACTGCAGCAATTTATTCAGGATGAAAAGAACAGGGAAGATGCAAACTCCATAGCGCATGCCTCATATCGATTGAGTTATTAGAACGATGGCATTTCATGTCCATGTTTGGTAAGATACCCCATAGAGGTGAACGGAACATGGAAAACAAAATTCTTAACAATTCGAATAAACTTCTTCGTATAACAGGCGAATGTGTCAGCCGATTTGAAAATGATGCAAAAAAGAAAGAAGAGGTTGATTTTTTTAATGAAGTAAAGCCTGCATTTGAAGAGGCAATGAAGACCATGAATGAATGGAAGGAAGACGTATTGAAATGGCGGATAGATGCAAGGCCGAAATACCTTTTTCCCGTTCAGATTGATTCCACAGTAGAAAACTTTGAACAGCTGGTGCTGCAATCCTTTTATAAAGATTCAAAGCCGATCCGATTTAAAAACATGAAGCAATCTGTTGATTATGTCATTGAACAGGTCATCGATCATATACGTAAAGAAAGCTCCGTTTAAATAGGGGCTTTTTCTTTGTTAAGAGACTATAGAATTGTCGTAAAGTGCTTCACAGTAGAAAAAAGTGCATCATGGTTTTACATTTACATGATATAAATTTCGGAGCATTGATATTCAGCTAACCTTCCTAAATCCGCGGTCAGAGCATTATCAGTCTGTCCTGAACGAACCTAGGCCACTATTTGCTTTTACTGGAAAAAAGAAAACCGGCGAAAGTATCACCGGTTTTCAACTAATAGAATTCAGTTACTCATCAATTTCACGAGCTTCCTGAAAGGTAACAGCAGGTTCTCCTTCACTTGCGACGGGTTCAATTGCGTATTCAACATCCTTTGAATGTTTAGCTGGCACAGGCTGTCCTTTTTTTGAAATTGTCCGATCCTGTCCCTTTTTCTGGTGATTGAAATCCTTGCCTCTTCCCATTTAGAAAACCTCCATATTATAAATAAGAATCCATTACTAATATGGTTTCAAATAGAGTGCTTTATGTATTAAAAAAAGAAAATCAGAGAGGGGCTTCCTCGCTGATTTAAGAAAATAACTATACTTGTGTTGTTTGTTCGGGATTAGATGTTTCGGACGTTTCAAGCAGCATAACGGCTTTTCTGTACTCGCTGATGGATAAGTCGCCTTTGATGTACATGGTTTTAATGAAATTCAATAGCTCACTCATGCTTGTTGATTCATATTGCTTAGCTTCGAAAAATACAGATTTAATGCTTTCCAAATTCATCTTAAATCTCCTCCCATTCCCTTATCCATATAGTAACATGTCATTTTTCATTGTGAATTTTTTGTAAAATTTAGACTTCCGACATAAATTGACACATTTATCAGTTTAATTAGTCAAGCACGAAGACGTTTTTTTTGCATACCTATGAAATAGCCTAATGTACCAGAAAGGGGAATTAAAATGTTTTCGAGTGGACCAGAATCGTTTAAAAATCACAGAAGAAGAAAAGAAAGAATCAGCTACTATTATCCATACGAAGGATACCTGCCATATGAAAACCCGGCATATTTGCCTCAGGGTCAACATAATTATCAACAAATGCCGCATAATCAAGCTCAAGCTTTTTATCAGCAAAGTCAATTGCCGCCTTTAATGAATGGGTATCCGGTGCAAGGATATCATGCCCAGCAGCCTCAAAATTTTCCTGCACAGTCCATGTATGCTAATCCATATCCAAAGCCAATGCCAAATCCGAAAAATCAAACAGGCGGAATCTCAACCGTTATGTCGCAATTCAAAAAACCGGACGGGCAAATGGATTTCAACAAAGTAATGGACACAGCGGGACAGATGATGGGAGCTGTGAATCAAATGAGTTCCTTAGTAAAAGGTGTAACTTCGATGTTTAAAGTGTAGTGGCTAAAAAAAGATATCTGCATGTTTACCGAAGATTAAGAAATTCCAGTAATCCAAGCATAGTGAAGGGAAGAGATCAAAAATGGTTACATCCGCACTATCAGGTATATTCGACCAGATTAGTGTCCATCCGCAATTAGTAATTGTCGTTCCGGCTTTAATGATTTTAGGATATGCATTGAAAAGAACACCTAAAGTGCAAGATTGGATGATCATTTGGATCTTGCTTGGAGCAGGCATCCTAGCCAGTATTTTCACACTCGGATTATCGGTAAGCAGCATTGCAAATGGATTTATTGCAGCCGGGGCAGCGATTACGACTCATCAAGCATATAAGCAATCTGTTGTCGAAAGATCCAATGAGCAAAAAGAATAAGAAAAAACGCGTGTAGTCTATCTCACGCGTTTTTTTATGCTGCAGGAAAAAATTACCTATTCCAGTGCCTGACTCCTTGGTCAGAACGGCTCTAACTCACTTTTTATTCTGAATATACTTTTCGGCCAGTGCCTGCTTCACTTCCTGATAGGACATGCCGGACTCGGCATTGAGCTGTTTTACTTTGCTAATATCGGTATTGCTGTATTGTTTTGTTCCTTGATTTTTCATAAAAGTACACCTCTATAATAATTGTTCATACACTTCATTGAGCTGGCCGGCACGCAAGTAATCCTGCTCTCCCATTGCATGTTTGATTTCATGGGGAAGCATTTGATTCAAGAAGGATTGTTCCTTATTAGATAAAGCTCTGGCAAATTGTTCTTCATTTTCAAAAGAGTGCTTCGAGAGCTTTTGATACAAATGTCTGCTTACCTCATGCTCGTCTAAATAATTTGATAAGACTTCACGCAAATAGCTTAATGATTTATCCATTTTACTGCTCCTCAAAATAGGCTTTTGCTTTTTCTTTATCGCTTTTCTCATAATAAGGATTCTCTTCAGCAGGGGATGAAGCATCTAAATTTGTTTTTATAACCAGCCTTGGGGATTCCGATGGTTCAGCGCTAATTCTTGTTGTGTGCTCATTTTTCATGGTCCAGCACCTCCTGCCTTTAGTTTCTTATAGGTCCGGTCAAATTATAGTGTTAATTTTTGGACAGGGATTTGGAAACTTCTATTATTTTACAGGAAATGAAATGATCAGACTTTCATCTTTAATTGAAGCTTCGAGTACATTTCGATCTGGTTCAAAGGGCAATAAAACGGTTTTTGATAGTTTTTTATGTGTATGAGATGCTTTATACATGTTTGGCTGCCGAACTTCGGCTTTTTCAGAATGTGTTATCGTAATGGTTAAATAGCGCTCATGCATGTCAAAGTGAATTTGTTCTTTTTTTATGCCGGGCAGCTTTGCTTTAACAATAAATTTGTTTTCCTCTTCAAGAACTGAGATGTTCATGTAAGGGATGTTCATTCCTTGCTGGAATTGCTGTTTTATTTCATTTGTATATTCCTTCAGGGGATTATCGTTAAAGAAGCGTTCAGCTATTTCAAAAAAACGCTTTTGATCGTTTTCCTTCATTGTTAGACCCTCCAAGTATTCTTTTACACTAAAATATGAAAGAAAGGCCGATTTGGTTGCTTGATTTAAGCGTTTTATGGTTAAATAATGGTGTTTATTAAAAGGGGACGGGAAATTGAATCTGCATTGGATGGATGTTTTTACTAGGTCAGGCAGTGCGGTAAGCGTTTAATTTCAGGGGTACAGGGTATTTCTAATAATAGTAGCTTAAACTAAAAGGAGAATGAAAATGCTTAAAAAACTATTTGGCAAAAAAACAGAAAAACAAACTGAGGAAACGGTATATGCTCCTCTGACAGGATCACTATTGAACCTTGAAGATGTTCCAGATCCGGTTTTTTCTCAAAAAATGATGGGTGACGGAATGGCGATTGAGCCTGCTGAGGGAGTGCTTGTTTCACCAGTAGATGGAGAAATTATTCAGCTGTTCCATACAAAGCATGCGATCGGAATAAAAAGTGCTACAGGTATGGAACTTCTCCTGCATATTGGTCTTGAAACTGTCTCTATGAACGGTGAAGGCTTTGAAGCATTTGTAAAAGAAGGCGACAAAGTAAAAGTCGGTGATAAATTAATTACGTTTGATCTTAACCTGATAAAAGAAAAAGCGGCTAGCACAATTACACCAATCATCATCACAAACGGTGATATCATTGAAAATGTTGTAAAATCAGATTTAGGTCAAGTTGCACGAGGCAGTGCAAAGGTACTTGAAGTAAAAGTGAAATGAGGAAAGCGGGCTGCAGTCCGCTTTTTCTTTATTTTTCAGGAAATTATAAAAGGAAAAAGGCTGTGGATATTGAAAATAGGTATCTACGTCCGGCTTCAGCGCGTTTCTTCTGGTCATTAATTGCAAAGTCTTGGTTTTCTTTTCCTCAATTAATAAATATTGATTCTGCTTAAAATCGAACGTTTATTCTGTTAAAATGGAAGAAGAGGTGAAACGAATGCGACGTAAGCAGTCACTGGCAGAAATCATTGATTTCCTGAAAAAGGATGACCAGTTTAAACATCAGGTTGTACATGCCCAAACGATCGAACCAAGAGAAGCGAAGACAGTCAAAATGCCTTCTGGTGTTGACCATCGATTAACAGATGCTCTATCGGCAAGAGGGATTCAGCAATTATATACTCATCAGGCAACGGCCTATGAGCTTGCAAATAAGAAAAAAAGCTTTGTTGCGGTAACGCCTACAGCATCAGGGAAAACTCTCTGCTACAATTTGCCGGTTCTTCAGCAAATTCTGGATGATGAAACGAGCAGAGCACTCTATTTGTTTCCGACAAAAGCACTTGCGCAAGATCAGAAAAGTGAATTGAACGAGCTAATCACTGAATTAGGCGTAAATATTAATTCTTATACATATGACGGGGACACTGCTCCAACGATTCGAAACGTAATCCGTAAAGCGGGTCATATTGTGATGACGAATCCTGATATGCTCCATTCTGCGATTTTACCGCATCATACAAAATGGGTTTCCCTTTTCGAAAACTTAAAATATATCGTCATAGATGAACTTCATATATATAGAGGGATTTTTGGCAGTCATGTTGCAAATGTCATAAGGCGATTAAAACGCATTTGCGAGTTTTATGGAAGCAGTCCTGTGTTTATTTGCACATCTGCTACAATTGCAAACCCGAAAGAGCTTGCAGAAAATCTGCTGGAAACAGAGATGACGCTTGTTGATGATAACGGTGCGCCATCAGGCAGAAAGCATTTTCTTTTTTACAATCCTCCAATTGTTAACAAACCTCTGAATATTAGAAAGAGTGCAACGCTCGAAGTCAGAAAGATTGCAAGCGAACTTTTAAAAAATAAAATACAGACTATTGTCTTTGCAAGAAGCAGAGTGCGAGTTGAAATTATCTTAACTTATTTGCAGGAGCTCATAAAAGGAGAGGTAGGGAAACAGACCATTCGCGGCTATCGCGGAGGCTATTTGCCGAAGCAGCGGCGTGAAATTGAACGTGGCCTCAGGAATGGTGAAATTCTTGGTGTCGTCAGTACGAATGCCTTAGAACTTGGCGTTGACATTGGACAGCTGCAAGTGTGTATTATGACCGGATATCCAGGAACCATTGCAAGTGCCTGGCAGCAGGCAGGAAGAGCGGGAAGAAGAAGCGGTGAGGCGCTTATTGTCATGGTGGCCGGATCAACTCCTATTGATCAATATATTATTCAGCACCCAGACTACTTTTTTAAGCAAAATCCTGAAACAGCAATCATAAATCCTGATAATCTAATTGTGTTAGTTGATCATGTAAAATGTGCTGCCTTTGAGCTGCCATTTAAACAAGGCGAAACCTTTGGAAATACAGAACTTGAAGATATCCTTGAGTTTTTGACAGAAGAAAAAGTCCTTTATTATAATCGTGAACGGTATCACTGGATGAACGATTCCTTTCCGGCTCATAACATCAGTCTAAGGTCAGCCTCACAGGAAAATGTCATTATCATTGATCAGTCAAATACTGCACATGTAAAAGTTATTGGAGAAATGGACAGGTTCAGTGCGATGACACTGCTGCATGACGAAGCAATCTATTTGCACCAGGGGATTCAATATCAGGTTGAAAAGCTTGATTGGGAAGAAAAAAAAGCTTTTGTCAGAGAAGTGGATGCTGATTATTTTACAGACGCTAATCTCGCCGTTCAATTAAAGGTACTTGAAGAAGATAAAACGAGAAAAAAGCATTCTCATCAGCTCGGATTTGGAGATGTAACCGTTCAGGCGATGGCCACCATTTTTAAAAAAATTAAATTCGATACACATGAAAATATCGGCTCTGGACCGATTCACCTCCCTGAGGAAGAGCTTCATACAAATGCAGCATGGATCAGTTTATCAGATGAACTTACAGCTGCAATGAAAAAGGATAGGCTCGAGGAAGCACTTCTTGGTATATCACATGCTCTAAATCATATCGTTCCGTTAAGTGTAATGTGTGATCCTTCTGATATAAGCGTGATTCCGCAATTGAAGGCGACTCATAACGAAAAGCCGACCGTGTTCCTCTATGACCGCTATCCAGGGGGAGTCGGACTTGCAAACAAAGTTTACGATACGATGGAGACGGTGCTTGAAGAGGCTTTGACCATGATCCGAAGCTGTCCTTGCGAATCTGGCTGTCCTTCGTGTACAGGACTGGAAGGCTCAGAACACCAAAAAGAAGATACCCTTCGTCTATTATTTCAATTAAAAGGAGCAGAATATTCTTGTCATTAAAAGGAAAGTTAAATCGTTTAAAATCTCATATGGCGCTTGCTGAGAATTCTGCACCTTCAGAGGAAATCCATTCTGACAAGAGAGAAACAGATGAAATTCCGTATATAGAGAAGTGGGAAAACCTAGATGCGAAGCCGTTTTGGTTTGATGGGCAATATTGCTTTGTTAGAGAAAAAACGTATCCGCTCGATTATCAACATGGTCTCTATCAGCTTGGAGAATTTCACAGAGCCGTTTCTCTGTGGAATAATAGTGAAAGTTTACATCCACTGTCCAGTAAAGACCACGATTCATTTGACTTGTTTTTCTTTGATACGGAAACAACGGGACTTGGGGGAGGGGCAGGAAACACGATTTTTCTGCTCGGACATGCGCAAGTCTTTCAAGACAGGATTGTGGTGAAACAGCACTTTCTGCCGAAGCCGGGAAATGAAGTTGCTTTGTATCAAAGCTTTTTAAGTGATGTGAATACAAAGACACTTGTTACCTATAATGGCAAAGCATTCGACTGGCCACAAGTGAAAACACGTCATACGCTCGTTCGGGATCTAGTGCCAAGACTGCCCGCTTTTGGCCACTTTGATTTATTTCATGCGGCGAGAAGATTGTGGAAAGACAGGCTGGATTCTGTCAAGCTCAGCATTGTCGAACGGGAAATCCTGATGATTCAGCGTGAACATGATGTTCCGGGCTACCTTGCTCCCATGATTTATTTCAGCTATGTACAAACGCAGGATCCTGACCAAATTTCAGGAGTTCTGACACATAATGAAATTGACATCCTTTCACTGATCTCGCTTTATATTCATCTTTCATACCGAATCTTGTTCCCGGGTGTCGAAGCATCGGATTCAGAACAATTTGAGGTGGCCAGATGGCTTCTTGCATCAGGTGATAATCAAACAGCTTTCGACACATTTAAAGCTGTTGCAGACCGAAGTGAAGCAAGGGAATTTGAGGCGAAATTCGAAATGGCCATGCACTATAAAAGGAACAAAAGCATGCAGGAAGCATTGCCTTTATTTAAATCTGTGGCAGAAGGATCCAGCATGAGGCAGAAAGCAAAAGCAGCTGTTGAGCTTGCCAAATACTATGAACATAAGGAAAAAAACTATCAGCTTGCCCTAACTTATGCAACAACTGCCTATTTAACAATTAAAGATAAGGATCAAGCTCTAAAAACGAACTCAGAAAAGGTAAAAATGGAACTGTTAAAAAGAATGAAGAGATTAGGAAATAAACTTGAGTAATTATTCCCCGGGTAAGCGCAAAAACAGCACTTTTTCGCAGGAAATTTGTCGATATTGTGAAATTTTTCGAAGATGCAAATAGGTAATTGTAGAACTGTGTAGAACCGTGTAAAATAAACGACTGTACACACTATTTACCTGAGGTGAGCGGAATATGTATAAAGGGATTTTCTACTTGTTTTTCATCGTTTTATTTGCTACAGTTTTTATCTTTTCAAACTTCAAAGACAGTTTCTATGCATTCTTGTAAAAAATAGGTTTTTATATCAGTACATGTACACACTTTTCTTCATAGACTATCACTGTAAGACAGATAAGAAATGAAGGAAAGGAGACCAACAAACATGATGCCTAATAACAATATGCCAAATATGGTTTCGCCAAGTTCGATGGGACCGAATATGCCAAATATGGTGTCGCCGAGCATGATGGGACCGAATATGCCAAATATGGTATCACCTAGTACGATGGGACCGAATATGCCAGCTCCAAACATGGTATCACCAAGCATGATGGGGCCAATGGGACCTGCAAATATGTGTCCGCCGATTGTTCATCCAACAAAATGCTGTGTAAAGCATATTTGTTCTACAACAGTTGTTCCGCACATTCATCCTACTCATACTACTGTAGTTAACCATCAGATGTACCAGCATAAACATTACTTCCCTCAAACACAATCTTTTGTAAATGAAGTTTCCAACCAACAATTCAACTGCGGCGGCGGTCCAAGACCACCATTTAGTCCTTACGGCCGTTAACATCTTTAGTAGGAGCTGATGCAACATGTCAGCTCCTATCTTCTTTAGAAGGGAGACGGAAACAGATGAAAGTTCTGACGATTTCAGGCTACAAGCCATTTGAGCTGGGAATCTTTAAAAAAGATGATCCTGCTGTCATATACATAAAAAAAGCTATTGAAAAATCACTGCGTCCTCTGATTGAAGAAGGCTTAGAATGGGTATTGATTAGCGGACAGCTAGGTGTGGAGCTCTGGGCAGCAGAGGTTGTCTTTGAATTACAGTTAGAGTATGATGAATTAAAGCTGGGTGTGCTAACACCTTTTTTAAACCAGGAAGAAAACTGGAATGAAGACAATAAGGAAGCCTATGAATTCATTTTGTCTCAAGCGGATTTTGTTGACAGCATCACAAAGAGAAAATACGAAAATCCAAACCAATTTCGTTTGAAAAATCATTTTTTTGTCTCGAAAAGTGAAGGATTGCTGCTTGTTTATGATGAAGATAATCATGGTTCACCAAAATTTTTGCTTGAAACCGCCAGAAAATGGTCAGAAGCAAACGAATATTCATTAATGATGATTTCTTTTTCAGATCTTCAGATGATTGTAGAAGAAGAACAGAGCAAGTCGGATGGATTTTGGTCAACTTAGAGATGATAAATTGACAACGGCAATTAGAATGTGAAAAAATATGTAGTGATGATTTCAGTGTGACGAGGTGAGAGAGATGCTTTCTGATAAAATTAAATTAACGGCTAAAGAAATTTTAGAAAAAGAATTTAAACAAGGAATGCGCGGCTATAAACCAGAAGATGTTGATAAATTTCTAGACTTGGTCATTAAAGACTATGAAACATTCCATCAGGAAATTGAAGAGCTGCAGCAGGAAAACCTCCGGTTAACAAAGCAGCTTGAAGATTCATTTAACCGCAAGCAGGCACAGCCGGTACAGACAAATACGACAAACTTTGATATTTTAAAACGATTATCCAACTTGGAGAAGCACGTATTTGGCAGCAAGCTGTACGATTGATTTCCAAATTATTTCCACTTGCAATAATCGTATTAATTAACTATACTAATACTTGTTCTTAAAAAATAATAACGTTCAGGTAATCGCTGCAGTCTTTAGGGCTGTAGAGGAAAGTCCATGCTCGCACGGTGCTGAGATGCCCGTAGTGTTCGTGCCTAGCGAAGTCATAAGCTAGGGCAGTCAAGGATCTTGGCTGACGGCAGGGAAAAAGCCTAAGTCCCTTTGGGATATGGCTTGAATACCTTGAAAGTGCCACAGTGACGTAGTCTTCCGGGAAACCTGAAGAGTGGAACGCGGTAAACCCCTCGAGCGAGAAACCCAAATATAGGTAGGGGCACCTTCTCTTAGGAATTGAACAAGGAGAAGGCCGGAAGCATAGCTTCTGTAGATAGATGATTACCACCGGAGTACGAGGTATACCGGCCGATTGCAGTACAAAGGGACAAAACATGGCTTACAGAACGTTATTATAGGTTACCATAATTAGAAACAGGCTCTCTTCATTAGATGAGAGCTTTTCATTTACATAAAAACATCTGGCTCAATTCGAAAATAACAATTTTATTTGGTATCTTTAATCGATTTTTTCAGTGAAAGCTTTTTTGTGGAAAGAGCACGGTATCCTGTCGAATAAACGTGAACATGTTTAACTGCAGTAAACAACAATCTTTGAGAAGACATACAAACATTTTAATAAAGAAAAGAAGGTGATTTTCTTTGGGAAAAGTCACATTAATTGCAACTGCTGCAATGGGTCTGGAAGCGCTTGTTGCCAAGGAAGTAAAGGATTTAGGCTATGAATGCACGACTGAGAACGGAAAAGTAACATTTCAAGCAGAAGAGAAAGACATACCACGCGTGAACTTATGGCTGCGCACGGCTGATCGTGTCAAGCTGAAGGTAGCTGAATTTAAAGCTTATTCATTTGATGAGCTCTTTGAAAAAACGAAAGCATTGAACTGGGGAGAGATTATTCCAGAGAAGGCAGAATTTCCCGTTACCGGAAAATCAGTGAAGTCAAAGCTTTATAGTGTGCCGGATTGTCAAAGAATTGTAAAAAAAGCGATCGTAGAAAAATTAAAGCTGCATTATAAAAAAACATCAGATTGGTATGAAGAATCAGGTCCTGTTTTTAAAGTGGAAATTGCACTTTTAAAAGACACAGCCACGCTTACAATTGATACAAGCGGTGCCGGTCTTCATAAAAGAGGATTCAGGCTTGATCAAGGCGGAGCCCCTTTAAAAGAGACATTGGCGGCTGCTCTTGTCATGCTGACAAACTGGACACCTGATCGTCCATTCGCTGATCCTTTCTGCGGTTCAGGAACGATCCCGATTGAAGCAGCTTTGATCGGTCAAAATATTGCACCTGGCTTTAATCGTGAATTTATTTCGGAACAATGGAATTGGATTGACAAGAAGCACTGGAATAATGCCAGAGTTGAAGCTGAGGACCTTGCAAACTACGATCAGCCTCTTGATATTGCAGGCTATGATATTGATCACCGCATGATCCGGATTGCCGATGAAAATGCAGATGAAGCAGGTCTCGGGGGAATTATTCAATTTAAACAAATGCAAGTCAGTGATTTTACGACACGAAAAGAGTTCGGAGTGATTGTCGGCAATCCGCCGTATGGGGAACGGCTCGGTGAAAAAGAAGAAGTTGAGGAAATGTATCAGCAATTAGGCCGTGCGCTTGCACCTTATGACACATGGTCTGTTTACATGCTGACTTCACATAAAAGCTTCGAGCATTTTTACGGCAAGCAAGCGACAAAAAAACGAAAACTGTTTAATGGCTTTATTGAAACGGATTATTATCAATTTTGGGGTAAACGTCCTCCTCGTGAAAATAAGCAGGTATAGTATGAATCATCCTTGAATACAATAGAATCAGTATTGATAAAATTCAAGGGGTGGTCTTTTTGCACGTAAACGAAGACTTTAACTTAATTTCGAAGGCGTTGTCGTCTTCTTATCTATCGCTTGTTGAAAACGGGCAAGAAGCTGCAGCTCAATCACTGAATAGTGCTCGTTCTGATTTTCTTAAAGCTTTTGCCCATGCTTCTGCAATTGATCAAAAAGTAATGATAGATACGTTATACAACAGATAAAGGATAGGCTTTCTGATAACGAAAGCCTATCTTTTTTAAAGTGAAAAAGTATATATTTTGCGCATTGATGACGAGCGGAATCGCCCAACTCCCCGGCCAAACAAATCCGTCAAAAAAGTCAAAACCGGACTTTTCTGCCGGATTCTTTTCTGCCTGTCTGCGCTAAACGGGCGCTTGCGCTTTTCCTATGCTTAATGTTGAAATCTTGACTATACAGGCATAAAGTGAAATAATGACCTTTCGAGTATAAAAGAATGTGGGGGATCTGATACATGCCGACGTCACGTCTGCCTTTTGCCGTATCAAAAAATGAAAACTTCTATGAAGGATTAAACAATTGGATCGGCGATGTTTTTTATGATATTTTGCCTGAAAAAGGCTTTGAACTTAGAGATGAACAAATTTTTATGGCTTTTCAGCTTGAAAGAGCGTTTCGGGAAAAAAATGTAATGTTTGCAGAAGCGGGTGTTGGAACGGGAAAAACACTTGTTTACTTGCTTTATGCAATTAGCTATGCAAGATATGTCGGAAAACCGGCCATCGTAGCATGTGCTGACGAAACCTTGATCGAACAGCTCGTTAAAAATGAAGGAGACATTGCAAAACTGCGGAAGCATCTGGACTTGAATATTGATGTACGCCTTGGCAAGTCACAGGATCAATATTTGTGTCTGAAGAAATTGGATCAAACCGTACAGAGAACGGGGGAAGACATCTACCTTGATTTATTTGAATCCCTGCCATCTTTCGTGCATGAAAAAGCAGGCATGCAATCTTTCCAGCACTATGGCGACCGGAAAGAATACCCGCACTTGACAGATGAAGAATGGAATGCGATTAATTATGATTCATTTCAAGACTGTTTGTCATGCGATCAAAGACACCGCTGCGGTCTAACATTATCGCGTGATCATTATAGAAAAGCCGCTGATCTAATTGTCTGTTCACATGACTTTTACATGGAGCATATTTGGACAATTGATTCAAGAAAACGAGAAGGCCAGCTGCCGCTTCTTCCAGAGCATAGCTGTGTTGTTTTCGACGAGGGGCATCTGCTTGAGTATGCAGCTCAAAAAGCATTAACATACCGTGTGAAAAGCAGCACTTTAGCGATACTTCTTGAAAGATTGCTGCAAAATGATATTCGCGAAGAGTTTGCACATCTCGTAGAAGACACACTTGTCATTAATGAAGAATTTTTTGAGGACCTGCTTGCGGCATCTGAGAAAGTGCCGGGATCACATCGTTCTAAAATAGTTATGAATGATACGTTAAAAAAACAAGGGGTTCAGCTGCACCGAATGCTCTCAGAAATCGGAGAAGCACTTGTATTTGAAAGTGAAATGTATACGATAGATTCCTATGAGCTGAAAATCGTTGAAGAATATTTGGATTCAATGGAATTCTCCATTTCTTTGTTTAATCAGCAAAAAGGGGCCATCTACTGGATTGAAACGCGTGATGAAGATTTTTCTTTGATCATCATGCCGAGAACAGTTGAAGAAGTGCTGAGAGATAAAGTTTTCTCACAGAAGAAGCCATATATCTTCTCATCTGCTACTTTATCAAGTGATAAATCTTTTGAATTTATAGCAAATAGCCTTGGAATTAAAGATTACTTATCCCTTACAGTGGAGTCTCCGTTTGATTATGAGGAAAATATGAAAATATCCTTGCATAACTTATCATCTGCTCAAGATTTAAACAAAATAAAATGTGATCGGGCTCTTAAAGAAATTGAGAAGTCAAATGGGCGTGCTCTCGTTTTGTTTAGTGCAATGGAGGAACTTGAAGTCTTTAAAAAGCATGTGAGCAGCAATGGCAGTTCATATTCATTTTTATTTGAAGGCGATCAGGAAATCAGCCAGCTTGTATCTGAGTTTCAAAATGACGAAACGTCTGTTTTATGTGCAGTCCATTTGTGGGAAGGTCTAGATATTCCAGGTCCATCTCTTTCTAATGTTATCCTGTGGTCACTGCCGTTTCCTCCATCAGATCCTGTATTTGAAGCGAAACGCAATAGCTCAGCTGATCCATTTATAAATGTAGATCTCCCATATATGATTTTAAGACTGAAGCAGGGGATCGGACGTCTGATCAGAACAAGCTCTGATCAAGGACAAATTTCGATTTTCTTATCAAACGAACGTGATTTGAACGTATTAGATCAAGTAAAAGCTATTTTGCCTGTTGAGGCAGAAATCGTTTAAGCGAAGGGATTCCTTCGCTTTTTTATTGTTGAAAATTAGTGCATCACTTATGGAATAAGTGCTTCAAGCGGTATATGGAGCATAAAACCGACTCTCCAGTCTGTATAAATGGTTGACAAAAACCTGAGGATTCATTTAATCTAAAAATGTTAGAAAATTATTACTATTTATTTACATACAAATTCGAAGGGGTGAACAGATTGTCTATTCAATCCGTTGAAAAAGAATTCTTAGAATATCTTCAAAAAATGAAAAGCTATAATGAAGCGATTTCCCTAATGTTCTGGGATTTAAGAACAGGTGCGCCAAAAAAAGCAGTAGATCAGAGATCGCAGGCTATTGGAGTGCTGTCAACTGAAGTCTTTCAAATGATCACGTCTGATCACATGAGATCCTATATTGATCAAGTCCTGCAGGCAAAAAATGAGGTTTCAGAAATTGCATACAAGGCAGCACTTGAATGTGAGAAAGAATACAAGCTGAAGAAAGTGATTCCGCAAGATGAGTTTAAAGAATATGTCATCCTTAAATCTAAAGCAGAATCGGTATGGGAAGAAGCAAAAGAGAAATCAGATTTCAGTATGTTCGCTCCTTATTTGAAAAAACTTGTTGATGCAAATAAAAAATTCCTCGAGTACTGGGGTTATAAAGACAACAAATATGATACTTTTTTAGATCAATATGAACCAGGGGTAACGGTTGATGTGCTGGATCGTGTTTTCGGTCAATTAAGAGAGCGCATTGTTCCTCTTGTTAAAGCCATAACAAATTCGCCGAATCAGCCACAAACTAGTTTTCTTTACGAGCCGATTTCAAAAGAAAAGCAGCGGGAAATCTCTGAATTTTTCCTAAAGGAACTTGGCTACGACTTTGAAGCAGGACGTCTCGATGAAACAGTGCATCCATTTGCGATCAGTCTGAACCGCGGGGATGTCAGGGTGACAACGAAGTATGCCGAAAAAGATTTCCGGACTGCACTATTTGGCACGATCCATGAGTGCGGACACGCGATTTATGAACAAAATATTTCTGAGACCCTAGAAGGTACGCTTTTATGTGATGGAACTTCCATGGGAATTCATGAGTCACAATCTCTTTTTTATGAAAAATTCATCGGGAAAAACCCAGGATTCTGGAACCGTTACTATGATTCACTGAAACAGCATTCATCAGGGCAATTCGATGACGTTTCATTAGAGGATTTCTACAGAGGGATAAACGAATCAAAACCATCGCTTATTCGTATTGAAGCAGATGAATTGACATATCCGCTGCATATCATGATTCGCTATGAAATTGAAAAAGGTTTATTCAATGATGAAATTCAAGTTGAAGATCTTCCTCGTATCTGGAACGAGAAATATGAAGAATACTTAGGTGTAACGCCTTCAAATGACGGAGAGGGCGTTCTGCAGGATGTTCACTGGGCAGGCGGTATGTTCGGCTATTTCCCTTCATATGCGCTGGGATATATGTACGCAGCACAGTTTAAAAATGCGATGCAGAAGGATCTGCCAAACTTTGATGAACTTGTTGAAACTGGGGAATTTGCAACGATTAAAAACTGGCTGACTGAAAACATTCATCAATACGGAAAAATGAAACAGCCGCTTGAAATTCTTCATGATGTTACAGGCGAAGGTTTGAATGCGCAATATTTAATCGATCATCTTGAAACGAAATATTCTAAGCTGTATCAATTAGAAAAAGCTAAGTAAAAGGAAAAGGCCGCACATTATCCTGATTATAGTGCGGTCTTATTTTATTGGTAAAGGAGAGATGGGTATGAATGATCAAAAAATTACACCGTTATTAATGTTCAGTGGTAAAGCATAGGAAGCAATAAAACATTATCTTTCAATCTTTGACGGATCAGAAATAAAAAGCATTCTTCACCACGAATATGGAACGTTCCTGCATGCTGCTTTATTATCACAGGGCAGGCAATCATATGTATAGACAGCATCGTGGAGCATGATTTTTACTTTTAATCCAGCCATTTCATTGTTTGTAGCATGTGATACAGAGGAAGAAATAGAGCACATTTTTGAGAAGCTCTCTCAAGAAGGCAGTGTTTTAATGCCATTAGCAGCTTCTCCGGTCAGTGAAAGTTTTGGCTGGATTCAGGATCGATATGGTGTTTCATAGCAATTGAATCTTGCAAAAAGGTATTCATTTAGAAGGGCGAGAATACTTGAATGTCTTTTTCGTCCATTTTATCATGTAAAATGAAGCAATTTAATAGAAAAATACGAATAATTGAAATCATTTGTGATTGTATTATTCGTTTTTTCGTGAAAAAATACTTCCCAATCGTAAAATTCCTTGTTATAATGCAAATAATCAAATAAACGAGCACTCATATAATCGCAGGAATATGGCCTGCAAGTTTCTACCGGATGACCGTAAATCATCTGACTATGAGTGAGCAGTGTTGTTTCTATTCGAAAAAACTCCTGATTAATATGAGGATTTCTTTCTTTTGTTCCGGATATGACGGCATTGTCTCACTCTATGTGAGACAATGCCGTTTTTTGCATATTTGGAGGGATATCTTAATGAAGCTGCTACAAGATAAAATTATAAACGAGGGCAAGGTTCTTTCGAATCAAGTACTGAAAGTAGATTCCTTTTTGAATCATCAAATTGATGCATTCTTAATGAAAGAAGTGGGAAAAGAGTTTGCAGCCCGTTTTGAAAACGAAGGCATCACAAAAATTGTTACAATAGAATCTTCAGGGATTGCACCATCTGTAATGGCAGCTCTTGAGCTTAACGTTCCAGTTGTATTTGCGCGAAAACGGAAATCACTGACGTTAACGGATCAGCTTCTAACGGCGTCTGTTTATTCTTTTACAAAACAAGAGGAAAATACGATTGCTGTCTCAAACCAGCATTTGACTTCATCTGACCGTGTTTTAGTTATTGATGATTTTCTTGCAAATGGACAGGCTGCCCTGGGACTAGCAGAAATAGTTGAACAAGCTGGGGCTTCACTTGCCGGAATTGGAATTGTGATTGAGAAGTCGTTTCAAGAAGGCGGTAAAATGCTTCGTGAAAGAGGACTGCGTGTTGAATCACTCGCAAGAATAAAGTCATTGGAAAATAATGAAGTTCAATTTCTTGAAGAAACGGAGGCGGCAGTATGAAGAATTGGTCATTGAAAGTTTTCTCATTAGGCATTCAGCATGTTCTTGCTATGTATGCGGGGGCAATTATTGTGCCGCTTATCGTTGGCAGTGCACTTGGTCTTACAGCAGAACAGCTAACGTATCTTGTTTCCATTGATATCTTTATGTGCGGATTAGCCACACTTCTTCAAGTGTGGAAAAATAAATTTTTTGGGATCGGCTTGCCGGTCGTTCTCGGCTGTACATTTACGGCAGTAGGACCAATGATTGCGATCGGAACAGAGTATGGCATTTCTTCCATATACGGTGCTATCCTAGTTTCCGGGATTTTTGTCATCCTTATTTCAACCGTTTTCGGCAAGCTTGTGAAATTTTTCCCGCCTGTCGTTACAGGATCTGTCGTAACAATCATTGGTATAACATTAATTCCTGTTGCCATGAACAATATGGCTGGAGGTCAAGGTGCTCCTGATTTTGGCTCGATTGCCAACATTGGGCTGGCTTTTGGCGTCCTAATGTTTATCATTCTCTTATATCGATTCTTCACAGGGTTTATTCGGTCGATATCTATTTTAGTTGGTTTGCTCGCCGGAACAGTCGCTGCCGCTTTTATGGGAAAAGTGGATATGCAGCCAGTCTATGATGCCACATGGTTTCAAATTGGCCAGCCTTTTTACTTTGGAACCCCGACGTTTGAAATCGCACCGATCCTTACAATGATTTTAGTTGCAATTGTAAGTATGGTTGAGTCAACAGGTGTGTATTTTGCTCTGGGAGATCTTACGAAGCAGAGGATTACAAAAGAAGACCTTGCTAAAGGATATCGTGCAGAGGGTGTTGCCTACTTGCTTGGAGCCATTTTTAACGCATTTCCTTACACGGCTTATTCTCAAAATGTCGGGCTTATTTCACTTTCAGGTGTTAAATCTAAAAATGTCATTTACACTGCAGCAGGAATGTTAATGGTACTTGGACTTGTTCCGAAGATTGCCGCATTTACAACTATTATTCCTGAAGCAGTGCTTGGAGGGGCAATGGTAGCAATGTTCGGCATGGTGATCGCTTATGGCATAAAGATGCTCAGCAATGTTGAATTTGCTTCACAGGAAAACCTGCTGATTATTGCTTGTTCTGTAGGAATGGGACTTGGTGTTACAGCTGTTCCAGACATGTTTGCTAATTTGCCGGAATCCGTTAAAATAGTAACGAACAACGGGATTGTCGCCGGAAGCTTAACAGCCATCCTATTAAACATTCTCTTTAACGTCATTCGTACGGAAAAGAAAAGCGGTCTTGTGAACATAGAAGGTAAGCAGGCTTCTTAATCATTTGTGTCCTCACAGTGCTGTGAGGATTTTTTTTGTAAGATAAAAAAAGTATAAAATTAGTCTTCTCAAACACGATTTCTTATCATAGGGGATAGAAGGAGCAGTGCTCTGTTGAGGTTCAAATATCTGTATAAAAGAGTTTTTTGGACTTCAATCGGTTCCGTTGAGGCCCATATTTCGGCCTAAGAGAGTATTTTGTGCCTTCAAAGTGCGCCAGTGAGACCTATATTTATGCTTTAGAGCGTATTTTGTGCCTTAAAGAGCTCCTTTGGGGTCCTTATCTCAGCTTAAGAGATTTGTCCATTGGTAGGACAGGTGCTGGGGAAAATTTGCTGTACGGATTTTAAAGATAATTGGCAGGAAGATCGGGAAAAATGAGTGAGGATAAATATTGATGAGCCCACAAAAGCAGGGAGAACGCACCTATATTTTACAGAGTTTCAGGCAGAAATATTTATGATCGATGAATGTTCAGCACTGAGGTCTCCAAAGATTAAAGGGCACTAGGCAAAATTTTTGTAAAAAGTCTGGAAAGAGTGGTACGATTTCTCTATCAACTTTCAGGAGATGTGACTGCAATGACAGATACAGTTCTATTAAATCACACAGAAATCAAACCCTATTCTTTCAAACATGAAGTGGTTGTTAAAGAAGGAAGAGCATTGCACAAAATCACATTGGATTTTAAAGTTAAATCATCAGAATACCATGAGATTACAACTCTATTATATAATCAGAATTTTAAAGTGAATGTCCCTGGCGCCAACCTTGCATTTCAAGGCACGATCAGCAACTATATCACGTCCCTTATCAACCTGTATGAAGAAGGTGCAGTTGGCGATTTTCATCTGGAATTAATAGAGGTCTAAACAAAAAGAAAGCCCTAAAACAAGTTTTAGGGCTTTCTTTTTAATTCTTGATTTGCAGCTTTTTTAATACATACTAAGTGCTTTTCTAGTAGCAGGTCCGACGATTCCGTCAACGCTCAGCTTTTTATCTCTTTGAAACTTTCTTACTGCCTGATCCGTATTGTTCCCGAAAATGCCATCTATGCCTTTCGTGCTGTAGCCGCGGGAGGTTAATAGCTGCTGCAGAACCTTTACATCACTTCCGCGGCTGCCTTTTTTAAGATTCTGCCCGGATGAAAATGCAGGTTTTGAAGGAGTACCATTGCTGCCGCTGATTTTATAACCGTTTGCAAGTGCAATGGAATCAAATGTTTTGCCGGATGACGTAATAATGACAGTTGTATTCATATTCACCTGACCGTAAAGCCATTCGACCTCATTGTCATACATTCGAATACAGCCATCACTGATGTACTTTCCAATGGAACTTGGGTTATTATTGCCATGAATGGCGTAAGTCGTTCCCCAAGTTCCCCGTGCATTAATGCCAAGCCAGCGATTGCCCAGAGGATTCCGAGGGTCTCCTCCAGGAATTCCTTTTTTGTAATACGGTCTGTTCACAATCTTGCTAACAATCTTAAACTTTCCTTCAGGCGTATAAGAAGGCTGTCTGCCAGTCGCAACTTTAAAGACGCTTTTCAGTTTGCTGTTTTGATAAAAAGCGAGCTGGTTGTTTGACTTGTTGATGATAATAAAGTCGCTTCCTGCAGCAGAACTTTTGCTGATTCCAGCACCAAAAAACATGACGATGGCAAGAGTGAAGATAAGAAGAATTTTTTTCATTGAGTAACCCCTTTGATGTCAAAATAAAACGCAATTACTTCATCATATGAAGGTTGCTTCAAATTATTTCCAATCGAAAAAAATAAAAATTCAGGAGTGGAATTGTATGAAAAAATGGGCTTTTGTATCTGATTTCGATGGAACGATTTCGAAAAAAGATTTTTATCATCTTGTTTTAGAGAATTATTTTCCAGAAGGAAGGGAGCTGTATAAACAATGGAAGTCTGGAAAGCTGCTTGATATTGATTTTCTAAGTCAAGTTTTTGCATCCATTCATCAGGATGAGGACGCTTTAATTGAGGCGATAAAGCTGCTGCCAATTGATGAACACATCCGGGATTTTATAAAGCTGGTTGAAAAAAACGGCGGGGATTTCTATGTTTTAAGTGCAGGGACGGATTATTACATCCGCCATATTTTGAATGAAATAGGGGCAGAAAATGTAGAAATCTTTTCAAATGAAGGATATTTTCATAGCCGGAATGTACATTTGAAAATTGATAAAGAAGACTGGAAATATTCAGAGCGTTATGGGATTGATAAATCCAAAGTGATCGTAAAGTTAAAAGAAGAGTATGAAACCATTTATTTTTTTGGAGACAGCGAGCCAGATTCACATCCGGCTGTTTATGCAGACGTTACTTTTGCAAAGGATGCACTGTGTGAGCTGTTAGAAGAGAAGGGGATCAAATATATCGGTGTGAACAATTTTAAGGATGTAGAAGCCTATTTGCGCGAAAAGGGAAGACTGATGTAAGATTCTTTGAAAAGAAGTGAGACACGCTGTATAATGTGTTACTTATTGGGTGCCAGAGATATACTAAAAAGAAGGAGCTGACGTCATGATAACTCAAGAGGTAAAAAAAACAGTCTTTACAGCAAAAAACGGTGAGCAGGTGACTTTGCGGAAAGTAAAAGAAGAAGATGCACAGGACATCATCGAAGCTGTAAAAAGCATCATTGATTCTGGCGCTTACATACAAAAAGAGCGACCAAGAACCATTCAAGAAGAAATAGATTTTATTTCAGATATGAAAGAAAAAAATAATCTTTATCTTGGCGTTGAACTTAAAGGGAAAATAGTGGGGATTGCCAGAGTGATTCGCGGCGAGCTGGAGATGAAAAAGCATACAGGACTTTTTCGGACATGGCTTGGCGATTCAGCTCAAGGACTGGGAATTGGAAAAGAACTGATGAGCGCCACATTAGAATGGTGCCGCACAAACAGTCTTCACAAACTATGCTTAACTGTGTTTGCTTCAAATGAAGTTGCGCTGAAACTGTATAAGAAGTACGGTTTTGTCGTTGAAGGAATACAGCGGGAACAAGCCGTACTGAACGGGAAGTTTGATGATGAAATCCACATGGCATACTTCTTTTCAAACATATTAGACAATAATTCCCATTAAATCTTTTCTTTTCAATCATGGATTTCAGGGTATAATAAAAGAGCACAACAACAACTCCTTTAAAACGTTGCTTTTCCCATTACAGGGAAGAGCTTTTTTTCGTTTGGGTGGGAATTTCTACATAAATAAACGTGATAATGGAAAAAATAACCTCAAACAGGTGAGAATGAGGTGTGTTTATGGCATACATTTTGTCGGTTGGAAAGAGCATACCGCCTAATAAGCTGCCCCAAGAGGCGACAGTTGAATTTGCAAAGGAACTGTTTGAAGGTACTTTTAAAGATATAAACAGACTGCTGCCTGCGTTTAAAAATGGCGATATTGAAAGCAGACAGTTCGTTAAAAATCTTGAATGGTATACTGCTCAGCATTCTTTTGAAGATAAAAATAATACCTATATAGAAGCAGCTGTAGCACTCGGCAGTGACGCGATCGTAAACTGTTTGACTGCGAAGAATTTTTTGAAAAGAGACATTGCATTTGAAGAAATTGATGTGATTTTTTTTATTTCAAGCACAGGCATTTCCACACCCAGCATTGATGCAAAAATTATGAATCAATTACCGTTTAGAGAGTCAACAAAGAGGGTTCCAATTTGGGGTCTTGGCTGCGCAGGGGGAGCTTCAGGTCTAGCAAGAGCTCATGATTACTGCAAGGCATATCCGCAGTCTAAGGTGCTTGTCGTTTGCGTTGAATTATGCAGCCTTACGTTTCAGCATGATGATCTTTCGAAAAGCAACTTCATCGGCACCTCATTGTTTGCTGATGGTGTAGCTTGCACACTTCTGGCTGGTGAAGATGTTCTTTTGGATGACATTTCTGCACTCATAAACGTACCAAAAACACGCTCTACGAGATCAACTTTCATGAAAGATTCCGAAGAGGTCATGGGGTGGGACATTAAAAACAACGGTTTTTATGTTATTTTTTCCAGAGATATTCCAAGTATTATAAAAAATTGGCTCAGGGAGACTGTTGAAAGGTATCTGGAAGAAGAACAAGTTCCCCTCAACGAAATAAAGCACTTTTTAGCCCATCCAGGCGGCAAAAAAGTGCTTCAGGCATACCAGGCCAGTCTCGGATTTGAAGAAAGCCAGCTGGAAGTTTCCAAAAACGTTTTGAGAAATCATGGAAATATGTCATCTGCAACCGTTATGTATGTCATCGAGCAATATTTAACCAGCACGCTTGCAGATGATTCTGATTTAGGAATCATAGCAGCCCTCGGGCCAGGCTTTTGCTCTGAGCTTTTACTGGTCGAGTGGGAGAAGGTAGCATGATCTTTTATATTTTTCTTGTCATTATCATTCTTCAAAGACTGACTGAATTATTTATTGCGAAGCGAAACGAAGCATATATGAAAACAATGGGGGGAGAAGAATACGGACAAAAACATTACCCTATAATTGTAGCTGTGCATATCCTGTTTCTATTTTCCTTAATGATTGAAGTGATTGTTTTTAATAAGGAAGTTTCACCGCTATGGCTGGTAATTCTGCCGATTATCGCAATTACCCAAATCATTAGATACTGGGCCGTTTTCAGCCTCGGATCAAATTGGAATACGAAAATCATAATCGTACCGAATCTTGAAGTCGTTGCAAAAGGTCCATACAAATTTATGAGGCATCCAAACTATTTGGTTGTCGCTGTAGAAATTCTCTTTTTGCCAGTTTTATTTCAAGCATATGCCACGGCCATACTATTTACAGTCCTCAATGCCGTGATCATGGCCATCCGTATTCCAGCAGAAGAAAAAGCATTGCTGCAGCATACAGATTATGAAGAATTGTTTATGACTAAAAGAAGGTTTCTTCCCAGAAAAGAGTAATTGCGAGATAAACATCGTCCAGCTACGGTGCCTAGCTCACTGTGAAAAAGACAATTTCCCGGAAAAGGCAAAAAGCGCCTTCCCCGTGAAATTCCTATTTTCTTTGCGAGCTGACCAGGGCGCTTTCGCTTTTGTTGTTGAAAATGATTTTCATTCGTGATACACTTTCGTTAAGAATCATTCTCATCGAAAAGGTTGTGTGAGACAATGACAATGTTTTTCTTATTAGGAACCGTCTTAGCCTACAGCTTGTTAATTGGTTACATACTTAAAAAAGTAAATACTTCAGCTTGAATAAATCCGCTGCCTATAAGGCAGTTTTTTTTGTATTTTCATCATGGCTCATGTCTATACTTAGAATGCTCACGAAAAGCAAGGATTGATGTTTTTAGTGAAGAGTAAGATCCCACCGCTGCACCGCCATAAAAAAACCCCATAAATATGCCTGCTGATAAATGATGGGGATGGCTGAATAAAATAGAGATTCCAAGTCCCAGAAGCCCGGCTATGGTCGGAACAAACTTTCCAGGTATATGGAACAGGATTTTTAATAGCTGGGTTACTATCAATACTGTTGGAACAGCAATGACAGCATCCCAAATATTTGTATGAATCACAGGAAATTCGGTCATTAGTATCATCCTCGTGTAACCATTTTTTTATAGTATTCAACTATAGATATTTTATATGAGAGAGCTCTGAAAAAAATATGGTATCATCGTTCTATATTGAATGAAATCTTAAGTGAATTTGAAGTTTTAGGAGGAATGATTTTGAATTCGAACGAAATACATTCTGTCTATCAGCAGCTAATAGAGGCATGGAACAGCCGAAATGCCCGTGAAATGGCAGATTTATTTACTATGGAAGGCGA
Source organism: Bacillus sp. PAMC26568 (assembly GCF_014235785.1). Taxonomy (GTDB): domain Bacteria; phylum Bacillota; class Bacilli; order Bacillales; family Bacillaceae; genus Bacillus_P. The sequence continues at coordinate 1,675,136 of NZ_CP060137.1, forward strand.
GATAATTGGATTTGATGGCAGTCAGGAGATTGGACGGGAGAAGATCTTCTCTCATCTTAGCCCCATATTTTCAAATCATCCTACTGCTCCATTTGTAACCAAAGTGAAGAACATTCGTTTCCTCGGTCCTGATGCAGCTGTTTTACGCGCTATTGCAGGAATGGTGCCGCATGGAAAATCAGATCTTAACCCAGATGTAAATACACATCACACTCTAGTTGCCGTTAAAGAGGAGAATAAATGGCTGATCCAGCTTTTTCAGAATACACCTGCAATGTTTCACGGCAGACCTCACTTAGTAGAAGAAATGACAGAAGAGCTGAGACAATTGCTTTCGTAATGAACGGTGTCGATGGCAGAGACCTTATCGAATACTCATAGTTAAGCATGTTACCTTTATATTAGGTGACATTTTTTTATATCATTTTATTTTGAAATCAAATCGATTGACAAAAAAACAAATCTCAGATATTATTATCTCGAATTAAAGATTTTTAATTTAAAGATTCATAAATTATTGTTTTAATTTTACAATTTAAATCAATAATAAAATGTCTCTAATTTGAAAAAAGAAAGGTGAAATGACAAAATGGCAAAAGTTTTATACATCACAGCACACCCGCACGACGATACAGCTTCTTTCAGTATGGCTGCAGGAAAAGCATTCCTTGACACATACAAAGAGGTAAATGCAAATGACGAGATCGTACACATCGATCTATATAAAGAAAATATCCCGCATATCGATGCTGACGTATTCAGCGGATGGGGCAAGCTTCAAACAGGAAAAGGCTTTGAAGAGCTTTCTGAAGAAGAAAAAGGCAAAGTAGGCCGTCTATCTGAGCTAAGCGAACAATTTATTTCAGCTGATAAATTTGTTTTCGTAACACCGCTTTGGAACTTCTCATTCCCTCCAGTGATGAAAGCATATCTTGACTCAGTAGCTGTTGCAGGAAAAACATTCAAATACACAGAGCAAGGTCCAGTTGGTTTATTAACTGACAAAAAGGCTCTTCACATTCAAGCTCGCGGCGGCATTTACTCAACAGGCCCGGCAGCTGAAATGGAAATGGGACACCGTTACCTGGGCATCATGATGAATTTCTTCGGAGTTCCATCTTTTGAAGGCTTATTCATCGAAGGTCACGCTGCAATGCCTGACAAAGCTCAAGAAATTAAAGAAAATGGAATTGCACGCGCTAAAGACTTGGCACATACATTCTAAGCAGAAAAGATCTCCAATTGGGGATCTTTTTTTATGGAGTTTTTGGCGTCATTTTATACCTTTTGGAACGTTCAGGTAAGATAATTTTTGAAATAGATGAAGAATTTTGTCAAAACATCTTTATATTGAGATTTTTGGGCGATATATCTGCTGTGGGCGATATATTGAAAATTTCGGGTATATCCAATTTCCTCAATGAAACTTTCTCTAATAAAAAATCCTCCCAGTATTCCATTTTTATATTAGAATAGGAGAATCAAACAAAAAGGAGATTCTAAACATCTATGAACGGGACAGCACACATGGCCATTGGGGCTGGAACAGGGTTTGTGATCGCAAGCTCAATGCAGACTGATTTTCAGACAACACTTATCTTATCAGGTCTTGGAGGTCTGGCCGCATTGATGCCTGATATTGATATCGATGGTAAATTGAGCAACCGCATCACTTTTTCCCATCGTTTTATTCGTACATTGGCTCAGGTTATTGGTTTTTTAATGATCATGTATAGTTTTTTTCAAGGGAGAGGCAGTGAAATTTGGATTGGAATGGGAGCAGGAGCTGCAATCATTGTCTTTTCTGCTTTTATAAGACAAAGGCACATGCTGACAATGACTGGCTTTGGAGTTCTTGCAGGAGGAATCTCACTTCAGGAAAACTGGCTTATTTTGCTTGGAGTGTTTATCGTGATTGCTTCCTTTGTTCCTCATCGAAGCTATACCCATTCATTGTTAGGCCTTGGTTTTTTTGCAGTGATTGCCTTTCAATTTGAGCAGGCGATTGGATTGGATGGAGCTTTTCTAGTAAGCACTGCGGGTTATGGGAGTCATTTGCTTGCAGATATGAAGATGCTTCCATTTAATCGCAGAGGGGTTAAATACTTTTTGCCTTTTTCATCAAAAGAGCTTTAATGGAGTAAGCTTTGATCATTTTGTGAATAAACATACAAACTATTTGAATACATCAAAAAAATTCGATACAATGAAAGTAAGAAAATTGGAGACCTTATTAAAAGGCCTCTATTTTTTTGCCCAAAAGTGAAGGAGGAATAGGTGTGAATTGCAGAGAAAGTGAATTGCCGGGAATCGGCAGAAAGTTTGAAGTCATCACGAAAACCAATGAGAAAATTGTCATCGTGATTCATGATGATGGAAGAAGAGAGATTTATCATTTTGATAGTGATGATCATGAAGAAAGCATCTCAAGTGTTACATTTAATGATTCTGAAGCAAGACAAATTGCAGCCATTTTGGGCGGCATGGTTTACAAGCCAAAAGCATTGGAGTCCATTGAAATAGCTCTTGATGACCTTGTGATTGAATGGTTCAAAGTCGAGCCTGGTGCTCCTGCAATGAATAAATCCATTTTAGACATTGATATCCGAAACGAGTACGGTGTAACGGTAATCGCTATCATGAAAAAAAATCAGAAAAAGGTATTGAATCCAGGACCGGAAACGATGATTGAAGCTGGTGACACTTTAGTTATTTCAGGAGAAAGAAAGGATTTGAAAGCGTTAATTAAAAATTTATTATCTTCTTAAGGGGGAGTATGTATAGATGGATCATTTAGTATTTGAAGTTGGTACAGCATTAGTTTTAGTTGCAATTGCAGCTCTATTGGCAGGTAAGTTTAAATTCTCCATTATCCCATTCCTTATTGTCCTTGGCATGGTGGTTGGGCCTCACGCTCCCAAAATAGGAGTCATTGATTTAACTTTCATAGAGAGTGCCGAAATCATTGAATTTATGGGACGCATGGGTGTGCTATTTCTCCTTTTCTACCTCGGTTTGGAATTTTCTATCGGAAAATTAATAAAATCAGGCAAGTCAATTGTTATTGGGGGTTCAATTTATATCTCAATTAACTTTTCCTTAGGATTGCTATTTGCATTTCTGGCAGGTTTTCCTCTGCTTGAAATTCTGATTATTGCCGGTATTATTACGATTTCTTCAAGCGCGATTGTCGCTAAAGTATTGGTCGATTTAAGAAGAACCGGTAATACGGAAACAGAACTGATTTTGGGAATTATCATGTTTGAGGATATCTTTTTAGCTGTTTATTTATCAGTCATATCAGGCCTCGTTCTTGGAGATGCAACGTCATTTGGCGGAGCGGTAACCTCAATTCTTATTGCCCTCGGGTACATGTTATTGTTCTTCATCGTTGCCCGGAAAGCAACACCAATTCTCAACAAACTATTAAATATTTCATCTGATGAAATATTTATCATCGTCGTTTTTGCATCCCTCTTCTTTGTAGCCGGTTTTTCAGAAACAATCCATGTTGCTGAAGCAATTGGCGCCCTTTTATTAGGTCTTGTGTTTTCAGAAACAGAACACAGCGATCGCATTGAACATTTAGTCGTTCCATTTCGTGATTTCTTTGGAGCTCTCTTTTTCTTCAGCTTTGGCTTAAGCATTGATCCGTTTTCATTGGGTGGAGCTGTATGGCTTGCTTTAGGTGCCGTTGTGTTAACGATTCTCGGAAATATCACAGCGGGTATGATAGCAGGCAGAAGAGCTGGATTATCTCACAAAGGTTCATTAAACATTGGCTTGACCATCGTTTCCCGCGGTGAATTTTCAATCATCATGGCTAACTTAGGAATAGCAGGCGGATTAATGCCGATTTTAAAACCATTCTCCGCATTATATGTTTTAATATTAGCGATTCTCGGACCGTTGTTAACAAAAGAATCGAAAGCAATTTACAATGTCCTTAATAAAATCTTTAAATGGAAAGTTCCGAAGAATACCATTCAAAAGGTGAAACAGCCGGAAAATTAAATTGTTTTGATAAACAGTACGAAATGAATCGGAGCTGTCATTGCGGCAGCTTATTTTAAAATTAAGGCTTTTATCAAATTTAAAATAAATGATTAATCCTTAAGTGGATTGCAGCGGAAATCCACGGGTAAAATTTATAACCAAAACAACATTCATGCGAAAACATCTAAAGACGGGCAGGTTGAAGATAAAACATCATAAATCCAGTCCAACTATCAAAAAAGAGTCATTCTTTTTCAAAAATGTGATTATATGAGCGAAAACCATGATCCAATTATCAAAAAGATCGGTTTCATTATCAAACTCCTATTTACGTCCATTATTAGCCATTTTGATAACAGAAAATGGAATGATAATGGTATAATTGTAAATATTTTGACGGAATGATAGGGGGCAACAGGATGGAATCGGTGATTAACTATTATACAGGCTTTGCTGAAAGAGAGTGGACGCGGCTAGACCGTGAGCCATTAGAATTTATTGTGAACTTCCATTACATAAAACACTATTTGCCAGAGAACGCACACATTTTGGATAATGGTGCTGGACCTGGAAAATACTCCATGGCACTTGCCAAAAATGGGTATCAAATCACCCTTTCAGATGTAACTCCAAAGCTTGTTGCTCTAGCAGAAGAAAAAGCGAAGGAGCTTAATCTCTCCAATCAATTTAATGGTTTTTACACAGCAGATGCAGCAAATCTGACTCTATTTCCAGATGCAGCATTCGATGCCGCCCTTATGATGGGCCCTCTTTATCATTTGCAAACAGATGAAGCGAGGCATAAAGCGGTAAAAGAGCTTAACCGGATCACTAAAAAAGATGGGTATGTTTTTGTCGCTTTCAGATCCAGGTCTCATCATATGTATGCTTCTCTTCAAACGCCAGACAATTGGAGACCAAATAATTCAATTGAATCAATCCGTACTTTTTTAGAAACAGGAATTTTTAACCATCAAGAAAAAGGGCGATTTACAGGAGCCTACTTCTATAAAGTAGAAGACATTTGTCCTTTCATGGAATCGAATGGGTTTCAAACAAGCGAATTGATTGGTTCAACCGGTCTCGGTGCAGCGTTGAATGAGAGCAGCTGGAACCTGTGGCGTGAGAAAGGGGACTCTGAATTAAACAAACTGACCGAGCTTCTGATCGAGACAGCAAAGGATCCTTATCTGCTTGGAATTTCTTCACATCTGCTGTATATAGGAAAGAAAATCTAACATTACTTTTTTGAGAAAAAGTAAACATTTAAAAGGGTGACTTGAGCACGATGCCAAGTCACCCTTTTTCCACCTAATTTGTCTGTATAATAATTTCATCATGATCAACGCTGCTGACTCCTCAGTAACACGAGTCGAGTAATAAACTTATAGGAAACTCGGGTTGTCAGTAGGCTGCAGGGAGGACCTATTGTAAAAAAAGTTTCAAATTAAGGAAAGAACAATTCACTCATTCAATAATATGATGGGAAAAAGGCAAAAAATCAAGTAAAATAGCAGTATACGCTACACAAAGGGGTTTATGCAATGAGCACGAAAACGTTAAAACATCAATTGCTTCCGCGCACAGCTGCTATTTTTGAAAAAGTGAAAGAAAATACTGCAGCAGGGGATAAAATAAAAGAGCTAATCTATAAAGTTCATAAAGATACGAAGCATATTGCCTTTACAGGACATTTTTCCGCAGGGAAATCTACGATGATCAATACAATTCTGGAAGAAGCGATTTTGCCGACAAGCCCGATTCCGACAAGCGCCAATGTTGTCTTGCTTCAAAAAGGGGAAAAGTCTGTTATTTTGCATGACAGCAGCGGAAATCTTTTGAAACTGGCTGGAGAATATTCTATTCAGCAAGTAAAAGATTACTGTAAGCAAGGCGACGAGATCATCAAAGTGGAAATAAGCGATACATATCAAGCGTTACCTGAAAATGTGGTGATTATGGATACACCTGGCATTGATTCGACAGATGCAGCTCATCGAATGTCAACCGAGTCGACAATGCACCTTGCTGATTTAATTTTTTATGTAACAGACTATAACCACGTTCAATCAGAAGAAAATGTAGCATTTATTAGTGAAATGATACACAAAGGCAAAAATGTATGCCTTATTGTGAATCAAATTGACAAACATCGTGAAGAAGAAGTTTCTTTTTCTCATTTTAAATCACAGATTGAAATGACATTTGGAGGGGCAGGGCTTTTAAGGAATCATATCTTTTATACATCTCTGATTGATTCAAAAAACCCTCTCAATCAGCTGGAAACGGTTAAAAAGCTAATCCGTGAAACAATTAAGCAAGATCATCTCGTGTTAGATAATGCGCAGGTAACGCTGAAATCATTGGCAGATGAATATTTGCAGTGGAAAGAGGATGACCTGGAGATAAAAGATATTCACGCAGATGAATTAATCCAGCAATTGAAAGAGGTACAAACAAAAAAAGAAATATCATCTGCTGCGCTTCAAGCCTTATTAAGGACAGTAAGCGGTGCTATTTTTGAAATGAAAGAGCAGCTGCAATATATTTTGAAGAATGCAAATCTCATCCCTTTTGAGACAAGATCAAAAGCGGAATTATTCATAGCTGCGTCCCAGCCTGACTTTAAAGTCGGCCTTTTCTTCTCAAAAGCAAAAACGGCTGAGGAACGCCTAAAACGGGAGACTGAGCTGTTTGTGGAATTGACAGACCATTTGCAGTCGCAAGTCACGTGGCATCTTTCTGAGCTTATGAAGAAGAAAATCACTGAAAATGAAATTCATGATTCTGTTCTATTAAACAAAATACATTCATTTAAAGTTGAGATAAAACCCCAGCTGCTGCAGGAATCCCTTAAAAAGGGGGCTACAGTCAATTCTCAATATACACTTACATACTCAAATGATTTAAGCGAAGCTGTGAAAAAAGAATGCAAACAGCAGATACTGCCATTGCTGGAGGAGATTGAACTTCAATTAAAAAACAAGAGCGGAGATCAAATCGGGAATCTTGAAAATGAGGTACAAGAAGCGAATCAGCAGCTTGAGGAAATGAATGAAATGTATCATAAGCTGATCTCTTTCGAACAAGTTAAGAATGACTTATATGAAATAATGGATCCTCAAAGCTCGACTGATATCAGTCTTTCAGATTGGATGGCTGAAAATCCAATGATGGAACCGGTTGAAGGCGTACTTGAAAACCTGCAGCCTATTTTAACTGTAGATGCAAAAAAAATTGAAGAGCAATCGGCAGCTGTACAGGAAGTTGACCATACTTTCTTTTCAAAGCAGCTAAAGAAAGCCTCAGAAATAGTGGAACATATTCCTGGCTTTAATATGCTGTCATCATCTCTTTTGGAAAAAGCTCATTCCCTGGGGAATCAGACATTTACAGTTGCTTTATTCGGGGCATTCAGCGCAGGTAAGTCTTCTTTTGCAAATGCCCTTCTTGGAGAAAAATTATTACCATCTTCTCCGACGCCGACAACAGCTACAATCAATAAAATAGTACCGGTTACAGCTGATAAGCCGCACGGTTTAATTGAAGTTAAATTCAAATCAGAAGCAGGGCTATTGCAGGAAATTGCCGATCTCTTTTCAATTGAAGCTGCATCTCCATGGACTGCTCTATCTGAGTTGGAGAAGCTGTCTGGTGCAAATGAAAGACTGAAATCACTATTGCCTCTTTATATTAGCGCACTCAGAGATTTTCCATCTTTCAGCGGAACAACAAAAGTGGTGGACCGGGCGGAATATAAAGAATTTGTGGCAAACGAAGAGAAAGCCTGTACGGTAGAAGAAGTCATCATCTACTTTGACAGCCCGCTGACACGAAATGGTATAACCATTGTTGATACGCCAGGAGCAGACTCGTTTAATTCGAGACACACGGAAGTAGCCTTTGATTACATTAAAAATGCAGATGCCATCCTTTTTGTCACGTATTACAACCATCCTTTTTCAAAAGGGGACCGCGAATTTTTAAAGCAGCTTGGAAGAGTTAAAGATACATTTGCAATGGATAAAATGTTCTTTGTTATTAACGCAATTGATCTAGCAGAAAGCAAAGAAGAAATCGAGATGGTAAAAGATTATATTACAGGACAGCTGTTGACGCATGAGATTCGAAATCCGCGCTTGTATGGAATTTCAAGTATGATGGAACTGGAAAAAACGTCTGATCCAAGCACGTCAGAATTTTATGTGTTTCAAGATGACTTTATGCACTATATAAATAATGATCTATCTGCCTCAATGATCATGTCAGCCAAAGTGGAATTGTCCATTGCACAGCAGCAGCTGCAATCCATTCTGGATGCAGCGGATGATGATCTGGAAAAAAGACAGATTGAAAAAGAGAAGCTCGCAAAAGAACGGACAGAGATTGTTTCAATGCTCAGTTCGCAGCTTCATGAGCTTGAACAAAAACAAGTCCTGCAGGAAATAAAAGAGCAGCTTTTCTATGTGAAACAACGGACTTTGCTCAGGTTCCCAGATTTATTTAAAGAAGCGTTTCATCCTGGTGCTTTTGCAGGTGCAACTAGGCAGACTAAAGAAATTCTTGAGAACTGTCTTCAAGACTTGCTTGTTTCTCTTCAGTTTCATCTGGTTCAGGAGCTTCAAGCGACGACATTGCGGCTTGAAAAATACAGTCATATATTGCTTAACGACGTCTTCAAACGTCATTCCAAAGAAATGGCATTAGTGAATATCCAGCTTCGTACAGTACTGCCTGACCTTGCTTCGTTTGAAACTCCGAAGCTGTATGTGGCTTTAAAAGAAATGAATACCAGTGAAATCCGGCAGCCGCTGAAAAAGTTTAAAAATACGAAATCATTTTTCGAGAAGAATGAGAAGAAAAACATGAGCGATGACCTGCAGATAAAGCTTGATCAGCCCATTACTGATATTTTATCTGCTCATGAAAATCAATTCGGTGAATATTACTGCGGCTTATTCATGAAAGAATGCAGAATGCTTATTCAAAACCTGACCAATCAAGCAGAAAATTTTTACGAAGCATTGCTTTCAGCCTATTCAATCGAAGATTTGACCCGCTATCAAGACGGGAATCAAGCTCTTAAGCAAATTATTATAGAGCTTGGGGAGCGGGATGCTGTATGATGATAAGTAATAAATATCAGGTTTGTGCCACGTGCATTCATTTTCAAAGCATAAGGACAGATCAAAGAATGACCTACCGCTGCAAACGGCTAGGTTTTGAAACAAAGCCTGACTATTCATTTGATTGCTGGACACCAACAGACACCGTGATTAAACTGATGAAAAAAAGAGGAGATCTGCCTAATGACGAACGTACATGAAGAAATATCAGCACACAGTAAAAAACAGCATGCGATTGTATCCAAATTTTTAGTGCTCGAAGAAAGAAGAGAAGCTCTTATTGAGCAGGCAATTCAGCAATGCAAGCAATCACAGCCATTTTCTGTGAGCGGCATTAATGCAGTAACAGCTGAAATCAACGAACTTGCAAAACAAGGGATCATTCCAACAAGAAAAATCGTGTCAGATGAAATGGTACAGGAGTTTGTTGATCGTAAATATAAAAGCTAATAACCAATAAATACTGTGTGTAAGCTGGAACCCTTTTCGGAAAAACTAATTCATAACACAACTGAAAAGAGGTGTTTACGAATGGGCAAAACAAAAAGCGGAAATGCAAATGCACAGCGAAATAATAATGCCAAAAAGAAAAATGGTTTTAATGAAGAATTCGCTTCTTATGCAGAGAATGAAGTGAAGAAAATGAACAGCAAAAAAAACGAAGAGTTTAAATAAGTTTTTCCCCAAGATGGCCATCGCGTGACGCGAGGGCCTTTTTCATGTTTTTCCCTTACAGCTTTATCCTAAAATTATGGTATGATAGAGGTACTTGAATTTTTTAGATAGGGGTTTTCAATTATATGAATGAAAAACAGCATTTGCTTATCGTCGATGGCATGGCGCTTCTTTTCAGAGCGTTTTATGCAACATCTGTATACGGCAACTTTATGATAAACAGCAAAGGGATTCCTACGAATGCCGTTAATGGTTTCTTAAAACATTTGCTTGCTTCTATTAAACATTTTAATCCAAGTCATGTCATTTGCTGCTGGGATATGGGGAGCAAAACATACCGTTCGGAATTGTTCGATCATTACAAAGCAAATAGACCGGAAGCTCCGGTAGAAATGCTGCCACAATTTGATTTAGCAAAAGAAGTAGTGGCAGCTTTAAATATTCCAAATATTGGACTTGCAGGTTATGAGGCTGATGATTGCATCGGGACGCTTGCAAAACAATATGGAAATGAAATGAATGTTTCAATCTTAACTGGTGACCGTGATTTGCTTCAATTACTTTGCGAAGGTGTACAAGTCGTCCTTATGCAAAAAGGAATTGGACAGTATAAAATTTATACACATGACTTCTTTACTGAAGAAACTGGCATCCTGCCTGCACATCTTGTTGATGTTAAGGGTCTGATGGGCGACAGCAGTGATAATTATCCTGGCGTTCGCGGAATCGGAGAAAAGACGGCTTATAAGCTGATTGCTAAATACAAATCAATTGAAGTCTTGCTCAGCAGCTTGGAAGAACTGACAAAAGCACAGCGCACCAAAATTGAGCAGGACATCGAAATGCTGCATTTATCAAGAAAGCTTGCTGAAATTTCATGTGATGTTCCAGTAGAATGCAAGCTTGATCAAGCACTGTTAAATGTTGAACATACACGGGCAATTAAGATGATAGAAGAGATTGAACTTAGAGGGCTTCATACGTTTTTATCAGATGCCCTTGCTGTAAGAGAGGCAATGTGACCTCTCTTTTTTTGATTAATAGCCCATATTCCTTTATGATTCTAATTATAAGATTGGAGTGGCGATCATGAAGAAAGCGATGATTATTGGAGCTACTGGTTTGATTGGAAGTGAACTTCTGAGTCTCCTGCTGGAATCAAAGCAGTACGCAGAGGTAAAGGCAATTACACGGAAACCATTAATCCGGGAACATGCTAAATATAAAAATATCGTTACGGATTTCGATCATTTAGCAAAACAGGAAGAAGAATTTGCTGTAGATGAATTGTTTATCTGTTTAGGAACGACAATGAAACAAGCGAAAACAAAGGAAGAGTTCTATAAAGTCGACTATGAATATGTAGTGGAAGCAGCCAAGCTTGCTAAACAGCATGGTGTTGAAAAAGTGCTTGCTGTCTCAGCGATTGGAGCTGATTGTGATTCGCTTTTCTACTATAATCGGGTAAAGGGACAGATGGAAGATGCCCTCAGGAATATGGGACTTCCTTCTGTCATCGTATTCAGGCCATCTTTGCTGCTTGGTGAGAGAGAAGAGTTCCGTTTTGGTGAAAAGATGGGGGAATGGCTCTATAAAGGACTTGGATTTGCTTTTATCGGAAAATTAAAAATGATGAAGCCGATCCATGCGAAAACTGTTGCAAAAGCGATGGTGAAGGAAGCACAAAATAAAGATCCCCTTGTCATTACGTTTCAGTCAGATGAAATTCAGGAGCAGGGCTATTACTAACAAAAATCGTATGGAATTTAATTCTTCCATCGGCTAAAATTAGAGAAGATTATACTTTACACCTAAGGCGGGGTCCCCATTGCTACAAACGAAACAGTCACTAGCTGATTTTTTGCTGCACTTAAAAGGGAAAGGATTTCAGCTGAAGGAAGATGCGCGTGGCTTCATTGAATTCGGCAAGCATTACACAGGTGCAGAGGATGAATTGGTGATTATTGCAATTGAACTAACGTTAAAAGCACAAAAAGAATTTGATGGATCTTTTTTCGTGTCTCTCCTTGAAACGCTGACTAAAGAAAAGGCAGCAACACGGAAGCAGGCAATCCACATTGCACAAAATCTTCATATAATTTAAAAAATCTCGGGAGATTTCCCGAGATTTTTATGATGAAAGCGATTTTTCCCCGCTGTCCAGTTTCCATTCCGCCACAACCATTGCTGACAAAATAAGAAGACAGCCAATTAGCCCAAATGATGTAAGACGCTCACCGATATACAGAAATGCGGTTAGTGCAGCAAAAACAGGCTCTGACGCGTAGATGAGAGCGACTCTTGCAGCAGTTGTATATTGCTGAAGCTTCGTTTGAACAAAAAAAGCGAAGGCAGTAGCAAATAAAGCTGTAATGATAAGAGCAAATAGGACATCGAACGTGAACATGCTTCTGAAATTCTCTTTTACAGTTTGAGCTTCAAACAGTCCAGAAGCGAAAAAACTCAATACGGAAACCGTTGTCAGCTGAACAATCGTAAGCATCCAAGCATCATGATTTCCAGAAAATTTACCAGTGAAAATAATATGCAGGGCAAAAGCAATGGCACAAAACAAAACGAGAAGATCCCCCAAATTCATCGTTGAAAAATCACTTAACGTTAATAGGTATAATCCAGTTGTGCCAAGCGCTGAGGCAAGATAAACCGTTTTCCTTGCACGTTCCTTTAGAAGCCAAATGGATAATAGCGGTACGATAATTACACTCAATCCGGTGATGAATCCAGTTTTTGATGATGTGGTATACAATAAGCCAACAGTCTGAAATCCATATCCTAAAAACAAGAAGCTTCCAAGTGCCATTCCAGCTAAAAGTGTTTCCTTTGATGGCCTGGAACGATTTACCATCAAACAAATTATCGTCAAAATGATTGCAGCGGCAAAAAATCGTATGCCATTAAAAAAGTTGGGCGGCATGATGTGAATGGCTTTTTGAACAATGACAAAGGTAGATCCCCATATAAATGCAACCAGCAGCAGACTGAGATCAGCAATAACAGATTTTTTAATCATCATGATTCGTTTTCTTCATTCATGCGAATGGCTGCTTTCGATAGCTGATCAGCAACACTGTTTTGCTTACTTGGAATCCATTTAATAAAAAATAAGTCAAATTGAGAGGAAAGCACGATCACTTTTTCAAGAAGAGGGATAAAAGCTTGGTTTTTTACATACTCATTCTCAACGGCACGCTGGACAAGCTGTGAATCGGTCCTTACTGATATGATGGAAAAGCCTTTTTCAAGACAAATCTCAAGACCTTTTATCAATGCATGATACTCCGCTTCATGGTTCGTCATCAAACCAAGGGGTATCGAAAGCTGCTCTCCTTTTCCATGACCTTTAATAAAAATGCCAGCTCCAGACGGACCAGGATCTCCTGCACTGGCACCATCGACATAAACTTCTATCAACTTAACTTCAGCTCCTTCTCTTTTGGAAAGGCAGTTTTCGCATTGATTGTTGTTTTTAGTTATAAATATAACCCGTGGATTTCCGCTGCAGGCAACTTGCTTTCCGCTTTGAGGGATGGAGCCTCCTCGGCTATGCCCGTGGGGTCTTCCCATTCTCCTCTATTTCCCGCAGGAGTCAAGTGCCTTCCGCTACAATCCACTAAAGGTTTTAAGCATTTCTCTAAAAGCAACAAACTTTACGATAACAGCCTTTGGAAAACAGCCAGTTGCAGTTCCCATCCAGATGAACAACCAGCTATTGCCGAATAGTTTATAAAATAAAAAAACAATGATAAAATTGATTAACATAAAAAACGAGCCATACAATCATTAACGCTGCAAATAGGAATAACCGAATATGATTATAGCACAGTGAATACATTTGATGGTATGAGCAAAACTAATACATGACAAGCTCAGGACCGTTTGAGGAGTGGGACATGTGAAATATCAAATACAATGGACGTACAGCAGCCCGAAAAAAAAGAGCATACTTTTCACCTCTGATGAAACAGACCTTGATTCAGCAATCTCAATCGGGGATGATCTTGAAAAAACAGGCCGGATGAAGTCTCTTGATTTCATTGATTCAAGGGGTACTTCGTGGTCACTAAAAGAATTAAAGAAATTAAAAATAGAAGTAGCTTACGAGCCGACAGAGGTAGAAGCTTATTTCGATGGAAATTATAATAAACAGACGAAAGAAGCAGGCTTAGGAGCCGTTGTTTTTTACACGCTTAATGACAAAAGAACAAGAATGAGATTCAGTGCAAAGGCTGAGGGTGCCGATTCGAATAATGAGGCGGAATATATGGCATTTTTCTATATGGTCCGGCAGCTTGAAGAACTGGGTGTACGTCACCAGGATGTCACCTTTAAAGGAGACTCACAAGTTGTCCTGAAGCAGCTATCAGGAGAATGGCCATGCTATGAAGACGCACATAACAATTGGCTGGATAAAATAGAAGCAGCCCTGAAAAAAATGAAAATACTCCCAGCCTATGTTCCCATATCAAGAAAAGAGAATGAGGAAGCCGATAAGCTTGCATCACAAGGATTAAAGGGGATATCCGTAGCAAGTGAATGGAAATTGGACAGTGATTGATGGAGATGAATGAATTGGAGAAAAAACAAGTTGTTGGAGAAATTGATCAGCTTCTGGACACATATTGTACAGATTGTTTATTGAAAAAAACCTTTCGCAAAGAATACGGAAAAAATTATGCTCACGCTTTTTGCATTGAACAATGTACGGTAGGCCAAATGATTAAAGACTTCGGAAAAAAATTAACATAAAAAATCCGCTGATAAAGAATCAGCGGATTTCTTATTTCTTATTATAATAAATACGGTTCAGGACTTTGCCTCGTTCAGCTGATGCTCACATTGCAGCAGCAGTTCATTCTGGTTGCTCAGAAAGGCTTGGTCAACGCCAGTATCACCTGCAGTCTGATAGAGTGCCTTGGCATCATTCAATGCCTGTTCTGCGTTTTGAATCGCTTCAGGATCCATGCTCATCGTTGCAGAGCCTGTCATTTTTTGCGCTGCCGCAACAGCCATTTCTAATTGTTTTAAGTTATTGAAGCCACTGATAAGACCCGTATGTTTAATCTGATCCATGTTCGTCACCTCCACTACATAGCGTTCGACATCTTTCATAAAATATACATTTGAATCATGAGTCTAAAGAAACAAATTAAATTTTCTGAATATATAATTATTCGTTAAAAAGAAGGAATTTCGTTCCTTATAACAGAAATATGTAGAAAATAAAATAAAATTGAAACTTTTAGACTATACAGACGATAATGAAGGTAAAAGGAGCGCACATGATGAGGACGAATATCAGCATTAATGAAGATGTGAAAAATGCATTTTATGAGATATATGGGGATTTAGACATGCTCATTTTTATGGCGAAAAACGGTAATGTCTTCAATCAATTTGAAGTAACAAGAATTGAAAAGAAGCTTAAACAAAACCTGAAGGCAGTAGAGTATTTAATGATCAGCCAAGATTTAACGAAAGAAAGAGGCTGAGAAAACTCAGCCTCTTTCTTGCATTCGTATATGATCAGATATAAATTACGTTAGTAATTATAATTTCACTACGTTAGCAGCTTGTGGTCCACGGTTGCCTTCTACGATTTCAAAAGAAACTTCCTGGCCTTCTTCTAAAGATTTGTAGCCGTCTCCTTCGATTGCTGAGAAATGAACAAATACATCGTCTCCGCCTTCAACTTCGATAAATCCAAATCCTTTTTCGTTGTTGAACCATTTAACTTTACCGTTTTGCATAGTACTTTATCCTCCTAATACTGTAGCACAAGGTTTTGCTACCTGGAAATATTTATCACAAAGCAAAATATGTATGCGTAAACAAAAGTTGAAATCACTCTATTTCACAAACTATTCGCCAAATGATGATTATAATATACACTATTGGAAATTTGTCGTCAAGTTACCTATAGATTTTTACTGAAATTTCAGATATTTTTAATATAGGGTGAAATGACTTGAAAAGGGATGTGGAAAACGTGTATAAAACAAGCATTGGAGATATGCAGGTTATTTTTAAAAAAGACCGCAAAATGAGTGAAGAGCGTTTTCTCCTGGCATGCAGACAGCTTGAGGCAATGAAAACCATGCCTCAGTTTGAACGGGAACGGCTCATTATTATTAAGGACGCGCTTCAAAATACAATTATTATTGAGAAAAAGAATACAGAAACATGCACCATCTATCTTCATAGCTACATTCTTCAGGAAGAAATCATCAAACTTGCATAAAAAAACAGTTCTCTTTTATGAGAAATCGATTATAATATGTTTTGTTAACAAATCGGAGAGGGGCAGTACGATGGAACAAAAATCATTTAAAATTACAAGTGATTCAGGTATACATGCACGTCCGGCAACTTCACTTGTAAATGCAGTCAACTCATTTACAGCTGATGTAAACTTAGAGGCAAACGGACGCACTGTAAACTTAAAATCAATTATGGGTGTGATGTCACTTGGTATTTCTAAAGGAACAACAATCGTTGTAACAGCAGAAGGCAGCGATGAAAAAGATGCAATCGAAGCAGTAGAGAGAGTAATCCTTGCTGAACAATTAGGCGAATAATCAGTCAAAAAACTCCTTCATTCAGGGAGATTTTTTTGTTGTATAGGGAAGGCTAGGAACGAATGGAGGCGAGCATATGCATGAAAAAAAAGAGAAAACATCCTACATTGGCAGCGAAGAAGCAGAAGAAGTAAATGAAGCAAATGACAAGATCAACGAAGCATTTTACGACAATGGAGATAAAATGCAAGTACCGTTGTATATGAATAATGAAACGGCTGCGATAACGATTGACAAAGGAAGAAATGGAAATGAGTTTGACAGGGAAGATTAAGATACCTGTGGCCCGCAGGCTGGTGCCTGAGTTTTTTTTGTTTTCGCATAGGGAAAATAGGCTGAACGGTCAAAAATAAGTTGTCAGCGCTTATAAAAGAGAAGAGGCAGCTCAGAAAGAAAAAGTGATCAGTCAAACACGAAGTGCGAAAATACGGGGGGTCACTGATTAACACAGTTTTCGCCAACAGAAAGCCAGTCCACAGTATAACGGACTGGCTTTTTCGCCTTACTTGTTTGAAGTCTTTGATTTCTGATCCTTGTTACGTTTGTTTCCTTTGCTGTTATCACCTGAAATGATTTCCTGGCCGAACTCTTCTTGAAAGTGGCCTTTTTTAGGCGAGTTGCCGTTTTCGCTGCCTTTGTTTACTTTTTTTGTCATAAATAGGTCTCCTTTTAAAATGGTGGTAGAGAATCTAGATTATTTGCTTTATTGTGGTCAGGATTGCTTCGAATGTACATTTCTCCGTCTTTTCCTTTAAAGGTGTTTACACCTTCAATAGCACCTCTGTCAATTTCCATGAGTGCTTCTTGATAGGATAATGTTCTTCCGGCAGAGGTTTTAAATGATACTAGATCTCCGTCTCCGTTTTTTTGTGCGGCTACAAAGGATTCTTTCTGCATGATCAGCACCCCTTTCTTGAATAGTGTTTAACAGTTACATTGAAATATTCGTTAGAAAAGGATTTCCGGATGATTTCTAGAAATAAGTAGAGAATGCTAAAATTTGGAGCTGATTGAATATGAAGAATACATATGATTGGGAAAAAGAAGCTGAAAAGAAGTGGGATGAACGCGCTGCATTCTGGAATAAAGGAAGCAAAGAAATGTGGGATTCGGGTAGCAGAAGTTCGATCGTGCCTTTTTTCTCGAAGTACGTGAACCCGGAAGCTGAAGTTATTGATATTGGCTGTGGAGACGGATATGGTTCTTATCTTCTGACGAGAGAGGGGATGAACGTCACTGGAGTTGACCTTTCACCTGAAATGATTAAACTCGCGAAAAAGCATGAAAAACCAGATAAGCTCGAATTTATTCAGGCCAATATGCTGGACCTTCCTTTTGCAGATGAAAAAGCGGATGCGCTGCTGACAATTAACTGTATTGAGTGGACAGAAGATCCATTAGCTGCTTTATACGAATTAAAACGAGTGGTGAAAAATGATGGCTATTTATGTATCGCCATATTAGGTCCTACAGCTCATCCCCGAACAAACAGCTTTGACAGGCTTTACGGAAAACCTGTGATATGTAATACAATGATGCCTTGGGAGTTTGAAAAAATGGCGCTTGAGAACGGATGGGAACTGGCTGATAGTCAGGGAGTTTACAAACGGGGAGTGACCGAAGATATGATTGGTAAGCTGTCACCTGAATTAAAGCAGTCACTCTCTTTTTTATGGCTGTTTATGCTTCAAAAGAAAGAAGGAGGGAACGTATGAACCGATATTCAATTGAGGAATTCGTGGAGAAGACAGAACAGAAGGACAAAGGACAAGGCTTATTTGAACTTGAAACGGAGCGGCTGCTTGAGATCAATTTAAATGGACAAATATGGGCGAAGGCAGGTGCGATGGTTTCATACAGAGGCCAGATAAAGTATGAGCGTGAAGGAATTCTTGAGCATGGTATTGGTAAATTATTCAAAAAAGCTTTCTCAGGTGAAGGCACCTCCTTAATGAAGGCAACAGGCTCGGGAAAGCTCTATTTAGCTGATCAGGGGAAGAAAATATCCATTCTCAATCTGAATGGAGAAACATTATTTGTAAATGGAAATGATTTGCTTGCATTTGAACCCTCGATTTTATGGGATATTAAAATGATGAGAAAAATAGCTGGAATGCTTTCAGGAGGTCTTTTTAATGTGAAGCTTGAAGGCAGAGGAATGATTGCGATAACATCTCATTATGAACCTTTGACGTTAATTGTCAAACAAGGTGACCCTGTTTATACGGATCCAAACGCCACAGTAGCGTGGTCAGGGAGTTTAACACCTGAATTCGTTACCGATATTTCGTTTAAAACATTCTTGGGACGGGGAAGCGGAGAATCCATTCAAATGAAGTTCTCAGGTGAAGGATTTGTTGTTGTCCAGCCATATGAAGAGGTTTACTTCAGAGATACAACAAGTTAATAGATCAGCTCTGGATGTATAGTTGTCTTCTTTCCTGAAAATCCTTCCTCTTGCTATGGTATAATAGGAATATGTTGAAAGGAAGTGCAGAATGAAGAGTAATGCCAGCAAGTTTCAAAATGGTGAATCTGTTCAAATTGTGAAAACAGGTGAAACTGTGACCGTTATGCAATCAAAGTATATAAAAAATATGAATCGCTACTCTTACATTCTTAAGGAATATCCATCTACCTTTTACTTTGAAGAAGAATTAAAAAAAGAACAATAAGAAAATGATGACTATAAACGCAAACTGCGTTCAATAGGTCATCCTTTGTTTTTTACGCTTGAATCCGCGTCTTTGCTGCTCGTTCTTGTGTAAGCAGCTTGTTTTTGATTTTTTCTGTTTGATGAAACCATCCTGTACAGGACGAGACAATCTCGCGGGTGGAATTCATTTGACATACGGCCATATATGGATAATGATTTTTTGTCCGGAAGCGCAGATCGAAAAATCGAATTTCATATCCAGAGTGGATTGGAATTGCCACAGCATGAACATACTTTGAATTATTTAAGAAGTGCTTTATATTTTTTTCGTTTTTGGCGATAGCAATGATATCAGGATCCTGGTCATTCTTTTCAAAAGAATGAATCCATACGATATTTCTTGAACGCATTTCGCCGACTTGGAATTCAGTCTCTGTTTCAATCACGATGTGCCAGACCGACCAGAGAATAGTAGGTATAATCGTGATTGTTCCATTCGTTTCGGTCTGTTTTTTTACTCGGGTTAAAACTCTTTTTGAACTATAATAACGTTCTATCAAATACAGTCCTATCAAACCATAGACAATCAAAAAAATCATTCCGGGAGACTGGAGCAAGCCCCAAAGAGCAAAGCCTAATAAGTGTAAAAAGATAATCAGCGGGTCAAATAATGGAATAAAGTTAAGCGAAAGCCATTTATTTGTAAAGGGCCTTCCCGCCTGAGTTCCATATGCATTAAAAATATCAAAAATCACATGCAGAATTACAGCAAGAAAAATCCAGCCTGACAAATGCAGGAAATCCAAGGACGATAGATTCGAATAAAATGGATAAATAAGGGCTGTTAAGAACCCGGTCCACAGAAACCATGCAGGTATGGAGTGAGAGAAGCCGCGATGATGCTCGGTATACATGCCATTTCCTTTAACAATCTTGATGCCATAATCAAAATCTGGCGCATTTGAGCCGAGTACAGTGCCAAACAAGACAGCTGCTGCCAGTTCTGGCTGAGCTGAGACCGCAGGATCAAGATATGCAAGACCAGCTAAACCAAATCCCATCGTAATATGTGTGCCTGTATCCATATGTGACCTCCAGGATTTCATTTCCCCTCCATCCTGAAAGCAATGACCGTTTAGTTTATTGTGCTTTTATATATTTATTCTCTTTAAATAGAGAAGCTTCTTTTACGATATCTTCCATTATGGTTAAAGATGAGTTCGGATGATGCAGCTTCTTTATATTTCGTTTCATTCGCTTAAGCTTTTTATCATCTTGCAGGAGTTTGCTGACCGCATCGTATACTTCTTCAGAACGGTTTACAACTAGCGCTGCTTCATTTTCCTGGAAGAATAACGCATTTTCTTTTTCCTGTCCTGGTACAGGCTTATAGAGAATGACAGGAACACCAACTGCAGCAGCTTCGCTGAGTGTGATTCCCCCTGGTTTCGTGACCATGCATGATGCAATCCGGAATAATTCATCTACACGCTCAACATAGCCAAGAAGTTTTAAGTTCTCTTTATTTTTTCCTGAAATGCCTTCAAGACTCTCTTTTAATGCACTGTTGTTTCCGCAAACGACTACTGTCTGCAGGTTTTCATTCTCTATAAACGATTCACACAGCTCTTTTACATTTTTTAATACTCCGTGAGCTCCCGCCATTACGAGCAGAGTTTTCTTCTTTTTGTCTAAATTGTACTTTTCATATATGGCATCTTCATCTAAATTTTCTTCGAATTGTGAGCGGATCGGAATGCCGGTTACTTTTACTGCAGCGGGATGTATTCCGAGACTCATGACTTTCTCTTTTACCCGTTTGCTTGCAACATAATATTTGTCTATGTTTTTATGAACCCATATTTTATGAAGGCAAAAATCTGTTAAAACATTGTAAGTCGGGATAACAATCCCTGTGCGCCTTCTGTATTCAGGCACTACGATGATAGGGAACGTATTAATAATGATGTCAGGCTGTTCTTTTTCAATAAGCTCATGCAGCCTTTTGTTGCCAAGCTTAAAATATAGAGTTAATAGTTTTTTGTTGTAAATTTTATCAACTCCATAATAAAACATACGGTAAAACTGTTTGCCGATTGTAAAGCTTTTTAAATAAAGGTATTGAGTAATCTCTGTAAAGATTGGATTTGATTCTGCATATAAATCCGAGACGACCACTTCTTCAATCCCCAAGTCCTTGCATTGCTTTACTAGTGTTTTTGAAACTTGAACATGTCCATTCCCGTATTTCGCTGTTAAAATCAACACTTTTGGTTTTTTTAACAATGCATTCACCTCAAATTTATTCTAAAAAACACATGAAGTACGATTACTATTACAAGCGTAACATACGAATATTGCTGAAATATAAAGTTTAAATAAAAATTTAATTAAATTCTGCTTAAATTTTAACAAATAAAACCAATTCGTGCATATGGAAAAATTATCTTCCCTACTCCCACTCATATGGTGTTTCTTGATAAACACAATAGTTCAGCCAGTTTGCAAACAATAGGTGGGCATGAGACTTCCATTTTTGAACAGGCTTTCTGGCAGGATCATTGTCTGGAAAATAAGACAGCGGTATGCTTGTGTTCATTCCTTTTGCCGCATCACGTTCGTATTCCTCTTTTAATGTGAGCAAATCATATTCAGGATGACCTGTTAAAAATACTTGTTTTCCATCTTTTGAGGCGACAAGACAAACGCCTGCTTCAGGAGATTCACTGACAATTTCCAGTTCAGCGATGGCTGCAACATCTTGTCTCTTTATATCCGTATGCCGAGAATGGGGCACATAGTATTGATCATCAAAACCTCTGACAATTTTTACAGAAGGATTACAAATGTCATGCTTGAAAACACCAAAGCATTTTTCTGGCAGACTATATTTATTTACGCCGTAATGATAAAAAAGTCCTGCTTGTGCACCCCAGCAAATATGCAAAGTTGAGGTGACATTTTTGTTTGTCCATTCGAAAATCTCTTTTAGTTCTTCCCAGTATGAAACCTCTTCAAATTCCAAATGCTCGATTGGAGCACCAGTAATAATCATTCCATCAAATTTTCTATGCCTGATTGTTTCAAACGTTGTGTAAAATTGTTCGAGATGCTGCTGCTTCGTTGTTTTTGAAACGTGAGTTTTTGGCCGCAAAAAAGTAATATTAAGCTGAAGCGGCGAGTTGCCGAGAAGTCTCAATAATTGCACCTCTGTTTTTTGCTTTTCGGGCATAATATTTAAAATGACAATATTTAATGGCCTGATGTCTTGCTGATAGGCTCTCTTATCGTCCATTATGAAAATGTTCTCTTTTTCAAGAATTTCTTTGGCTGGAAGGTCGGCTGGAATATTAATTGGCATGAACGAACCTCAACTTTCTATTACATTCTAAGTTTTCTCTATTATAGAAAGTTTAGAATAATAATTCAATTTGCTTTTATGTTACAATTGTGCGAGAAATACATATTTAATAGGAGAAAGTAGGGCGCTGTGTGTTAATAACAAAACATAAATCAGACATCGAAATCGCTCAAGAAGCACCAATCAAGCCGATTGAAGAGGTAATTGGGGCACTTGATATGACAGCTGATGAAATTGAATACTTTGGAAAATATAAAGCTAAAATTTCTTTGGAATTATTAAATCGGCTAAAAACAAAGCCTGACGGTAAGATCATTTTGGTAACAGCTATTAATCCGACACCTGCAGGTGAGGGGAAGTCCACAGTTACTGTTGGTCTTGGGCAAGCACTAAATCTGCTGAATAAAAAAGCTGTCATTGCCATGAGAGAGCCATCATTAGGTCCTACAATGGGAATAAAAGGGGGAGCAGCCGGCGGCGGATTTTCACAAGTGATTCCGATGGAAGATATTAACCTGCATTTCACAGGTGATATCCATGCGATCACAACTACTAACAATGCACTTGCAGCATTGATAGACAATCATATTCACCAAGGAAATGAATGTCAGATTGATCCGAGAAGAATCATGTGGAAAAGGGTTTTGGATTTGAATGATCGTGCACTTAGGAATGTAGTGATTGGTTTAGGCGGGCAAGCGAATGGTACACCGCGTGAGGATCATTTTGATATCACAGTAGCATCCGAAATCATGGCTATTTTATGTTTGGCAGCAGACCTGAATGATTTAAAAACAAGACTATCTAAGATTGTTATCGGATTTTCTTATCATAAAGAACCAGTAACAGTTGGCGAATTAGGATTCGAAGGGGCTCTTACCCTTCTTTTAAAAGATGCAATCAAGCCAAACATTGTTCAAACGCTTGAACATACCCCAGCCATCATTCATGGCGGTCCATTTGCCAATATTGCACATGGCTGCAACAGTCTGCTGGGAACAAAAATGGCTGCTAAGCTAGGGGACTATGTTGTCACTGAAGCAGGATTTGGTGCAGATCTTGGAGCAGAGAAATTCCTGCATATAAAAACGAGAGCTGGAGAATTTTCTCCATCTGCCGTCGTCATTGTTGCGACAATCAGGGCTTTGAAAATGCACGGAGGTGTACCGAAAGATCAGCTTGGACAATCCGACAAAGAAGCAATGCTTGCTGGAGCAGAAAATCTTGCTAAGCATATTGAATCTATTCAGTCGTTCGGTCTGCCTTACGTTGTAGCAGTGAATCGTTTTATTACAGACTCAGAGGAAGAAACCGCTGCACTTATGAAGTGGTGTGAGGAGCATTCACATCCGGCTGCCCTGACTGAGGTATGGGAAAAAGGCGGTGCTGGAGGAATTAAGCTTGCGGAAAAAGTACTGGAAACAATCGATCAAGAAGAAAATCAGTTTGATTTCTTATATGATTTAAACGATAGCATCAAAGACAAAATCACAAAAGTTGCTCAAACTGTCTATGGTGCAAAATGCGTAGATTTTTCCTCTAAAGCTGAAAAGCAGATAAAGGAATTTGAAGGCTATGGATGGTCGAATTTGCCGGTCTGTATGGCAAAAACCCAATATTCTTTGTCGGATCAGCCTGAGCTTTTAGGCAGGCCAAAGGATTTTACCCTTACAATTCGTGAACTGAAACCTTCAATTGGAGCAGGCTTCATCGTTTGTTTAACAGGAGATATCATGACAATGCCTGGACTCCCTAAAAAACCTGCCGCGCTTAGCATGAATGTCGACGACTTTGGAAAGGCAACAGGGCTATTTTAAATGTTTGATCCAACTGCTTTTGATAACTTGAAGGTTGTCCTCGAAGGCGAAATCTATGATGCAGACCTCGAAGGCATCATAGAAGTCATCAAGCGTAAAGACATAGTTGACTTGCAGCAGCTATGTCTAGAACCTATCAAAACACATTTTCTTTAAAAGAAGGAAATCGTAATGCTGCTGCTGAATTTAGTTTAAAAATGAGCACATCACAATTGTCGGGAGAGCTTCTCAAGAAGGAATCAAATCCTGGATGTGAAGTCCACTTGAAATTTCATGTATACTCACCCTATGATCAAACCCATGCCAGGTCCATTGTGATAGAAAATTGGGGGGCACATCACTCAGTCACTCATCATCTTTCACACACTATACCGGCAGAAACTTATAAGCATACGTTTGTCATTGATTTTAGAAGACTTATTGGAGAAGACCAAATGGATGACTTAATAGCTATGGCTGAACATGCCATCGATACTCTTGATGAAATTGAAAAAAAGAGATAAGGAGATGAATTGATGAGTATATACGATAATAAAATCAAGACAATAAATGGTGTGGAACAATCAATGAGCGATTTTAAAGGAAAAGTGCTGGTCATTGTGAACACAGCGAGCAAATGCGGGTTCACACCCCAATATAAAGCGCTGCAGGAGCTTTACGAGTCTTACCAATCGGAAGGTTTGGAAATCCTTGGATTTCCGTGCAATCAATTTATGAGCCAGGAGCCTGGAAATGAAGAGGAGATCAAAAGCTTCTGTGAATTGAACTACGGGGTTACATTTCCTATGTATGCAAAAGTGGATGTTAATGGGTCAGATGCTCATCCGCTCTTTAATCACTTAACAAAAGAGGCTCCAGGTGTACTCGGTTCAAAAGCAGTGAAATGGAACTTCACGAAATTTCTCGTGGACAAAAACGGCAAAGCTGCCGAAAGATTTTCACCTAACACAGATCCAAAGGAAATGGAAGAAAAAATTCAGCAGTTGTTAAAAGAGGAAGCCTGAGCAATCGGCTTCTTTTCTTTTACGTGCTGATAGGAGGATAAAGCATGAAAATCATTGATGCCCATATGCATGTTTCTAAAATTCAAAGCTTTAAACAAACGGCAGACACACTATCTCTTATTGATTATTCGATAGAGGGTTTGCAAAAGGAATATAAGGATGCAGGTGTTGTGGCAGCAATTGCAATGGGAGTAACGGAAACAAAAGCGGGTTCTTTTCCGGACCCGGCAGCCGAAACTCCAATGGGGATAGATCTTGATGGATCGATGCCGGCAACTTTCTTTTGCTGTCCTGGTATTAACCCGGAAAAATTAGACGAAAAGAATCTGCTCGCTCTGGAAAAATCATTGCAGCAGAAACAGACGGCAGGGATCAAAATTTACTTGGGCTATTATCCATACTATGCCTATGACAAAATTTACGGACCTGTTTATGAGCTGGCTAAAGCTTATCAATTGCCTGTCGTTTTCCACACAGGGGATACCTATTCTGACCGGGGACTGCTAAAGTACAGCCATCCGCTTACACTGGATGAAGTGGCCGTAAGTCATCGGGACATTCAATTTATGATGGCACACTTGGGTGATCCGTGGGTCCTTGATGGTGCGGAAGTTGTTTATAAAAATGATAATATGTTTGCTGATTTATCAGGCTTGATCGTAGGGACTGAAGAAAATATCGCTGAAAAGAAGAATACGAGATTTTTTGATCATCTTCTTCATGCTTTAGCCTTTTGTGACCATTATGAAAAGCTGCTGTTTGGTACGGATTGGCCATTAATCAGAGTAAAGCCTTATATTGATTTGTTCAAAGAAATAATCCCTGAAAAGCATCATCAGGCATTTTTTTATGATACAGCTCTTCATTTATTTCCAAAAATAAAGGCTGTGTTCGCATAGATTTTTTTTCTTCAAAGGTAAACTCATGCACGTCTATTATTAAAATTTCGTGCTCTCTTCTAATAAAATCCTTACCCTGAAATATCGATTAAACGTACTGAATTGAATTGAATAGCGTTTTAGGAAAGAACCAAATAAAAAAATGCTCTAATAGAGGATTCTTTAAGGCTTTTGCATAATAATTGAAGATGGGAAACGTTTGAAAAAAATGCAAAGGGGAAGTCATAAATGGGAAGAAAAATTGCTTGGGTAACAGACAGTACAGCGAGTATTGATGAGGAACTGACAGACCATCCGGATGTTTACTGGGTCCCAATGGTTATTTGCATCAATGATGAAGAATATTTAGATGGGGTAAACCTGAAGGCAGAAGATCTTTATGTCTTGCTGAAAGATTCCTCGAATGCAATCACAACATCACAGCCATCACCGGGTACGTTTGTGGAACTTTATAAAAAGCTTGGAGATGAGTATGATGAAATTGTTTCGATTCATCTGTCAAGTCTGCTTAGCGGTACATATACATCGGCTGTACAGGCTGCTGCTGAAGTTGACATTCCGGTCACAGTTGTCGATTCATTGACATTAACCGAGCCCTTAACAAGGCTGGTAAAGGCGGCAATGAAAATGAATGAAGCGGGAATCGAAATCAATCAAATCGCTTCTAAGCTTGAAAAAATACGTGAAAATCATCGAACGTATGTCTTAATCGGCGACTTAACAAGACTGCATAAAAGCGGCAGAATGACCGGGACACAATATTATCTCGGCAGCCTGCTGAATATTCAGCCCATTATCAGGGTAGAGTCTGGCAAGCTTACTACAGCTGAAAAAGTAAGGTCGGAGAAAAAAGCGTTTCAGTATATTGTAAATCTTATTAAAGAAGGAAATCAAAATCATGCCATTGATGAGGTGGCCATTTTATTCAGCTCCAAACGGGATAAGTCTTCAAAATTATACGATGTCATCAAAAAGGAATTTCCGGACATTCATCTTAAGCTTGTTCCATTATGTACAACGATTGGCGTTCATACAGGTGAAGATGTAGTTGGAGTATCGTGGTTTATTACAGATTAACACTCAGTTTTTGCTAAAGATCTAGTAAAGATTTGTGTAACCAGCTCTGTTATTTGCCGTAAATTAGCAACCTGCATCTTTTGCAATTTTCGTAAAGTTTGTTGCTTTTAGAAAAAATGATTATAAACTTTGAGTGGGTTGGAGCGGAAGGCACTTGACTCCTGAGGGAAAAAGAGGCTCACATCCCTCCCCGCGGAAAGCAAGTGTCTGCAGCGTAAAATCCACGGGCAAAATTATAACCAAAAACAACAATCAATGCGAAAACAGCCTTTGCAAAAAACTGCCGCACAGCGGGGAAGAGCATTAACCGTTGATAGAATAGGAAGTGTCAAATTGGTGCAATTAATAGAAAATGTAGAGGCATTTGTTAAAAAACAACTTGAAGCGGAAGGTACTGGACATGACTGGATGCATATTGACAGGGTAAGAAGGACCGCTGTTACTCTTGCGAAAAAATACTCGTGCAATGAGGTTGTTGTTGAACTTTCAGCGCTTTTGCATGATGTCATTGATGATAAGCTCAGTCCTGAAATCCGCTTGAAAACAGATGATGTGGAACAGTTTTTAGATAATAAAGGTCTGGACCGTGATTCCATTCAGGAAGTGCTGTCAGTAATCTCAACTATTTCATATAAAGGCGGAACTGGCGAACCTGTATCGTCAATTGAAGCACAGCTTGTTCAAGATGCTGATAGACTTGATGCAATGGGTGCGATTGGAATTGCAAGAGTGTTTTCATATGGCGGTTCAAAAGGAAATCTCATTTACGATCCGGCCATACCAGCCCGCGACAGCATGACATATGATGAATATAGAAATATGAAATCCACATCAATTAATCATTTCTATGAAAAACTGCTAAAACTGAAAGATTTAATGAATACAGAAGAAGGTAAAATAGTCGCTCAGCAGCGGCATCAATTCATGCTGGATTATTTATCACAGTTCTTTCTTGAATGGGAAGGACCCCGCCGGAGCAATCAGGCTTAGTTTCTCTAAATGGAAAGACTCCTTTTTCCTGTGATAGAATAAGAACAGAGTGAAAACAAGGAGTGACATGGCTTTGAATATTAAATCGATTGAACCGACTCCAAGTCCAAATACAATGAAGGTTATTTTAGACGAAGAGCTTCCCGGAGGAAAAAGCAATAATTATAAAAAAGAAACGGCAGACGGAGCACCTGCTGTCATTCAGGAGATCCTTAAAGTGGAAGGTGTAAAAGGCGTGTATCACGTAGCGGATTTTCTTGCAGTGGAACGCAATGCAAAATTCGACTGGAAGGAAATTCTGCCAAAAGTCCGAGCAGCATTCGGAGAACGTGTTGAAGAAGACGGCAGCAAGACGCAAATCAATGACCATTTTGGAGAAGTAAATGTGCATATCCAAATGTTCAGCGGGATTCCTTTGCAAGTGAAGCTTTCTGATGGAGAAGCAGAGCGGAGATTCGGTCTGCCGGAACGATTTCAAAAAGCTGTCTTACAAGCACAGCAAAATGCTGACAATGTCGTTCTTGAAAGAAAGTGGAAGGAACAAGGTGTCAGATATGGCGATTTTGATGAAATCGGAAAAGATATAGTCGAGGAGCTTTCTGCTGCATATAGCGATGAGCGTTTAACTAAAATGACAGAAGCCCTTTTGCAAAAAGATAAATCAGAACCTGTACCAGCCCGTAAATCCTATAAGGTTACACTGGATATGCTCGATGATCCTGATTGGACGGTCCGATATGCCCATTTGGAACAGATGAACCCTAAAGAAAGCGATTTGCCGGTTTTAGACAAAGCTCTTGATGATGAGAAAGCGTCCATTCGCAGACTTTCGGCGGTCTATTTAGGAATGATTGAAGAACCGTCAGTCCTTCCATACCTATACAAAGCGCTAAAAGACAAGTCCGTTACTGTGCGCAGAACAGCCGGAGATTGCCTGTCAGACATTGGCGATCCAAGTGCGATGCAAGAAATGATGCTCGCTCTCAAGGATAAAAATAAGCTTGTCAGATGGAGAGCAGCCATGTTCCTATATGAAGTTGGCGATGAAAAAGCATTGGACGCACTCAAAGAAGCAGAAAATGACCCTGAGTTTGAAGTGAGTCTTCAAGTGAAGATGGCAATTGAACGAATTGAAGGCGGAGAAGAAGCAAAAGGCTCCGTCTGGAAGCAAATGACTGAAAGCAGACAGTAACCTATTTTTATAAAAAGGGACTAAATCAGCACACGATTTAGTCTTTTTTAGAGTAAAAAAGAAAGGGAGAGTCCGTGAATGACATATTCTGCCAGGGATGCATTTGATAAATTAGCCGGCGCTTATGAAAAGAATGTTGATTACGATAGCCCATACAATACGGATTATGAACGGCCTGCCATGATGAAGATGCTTCCTGAGCGGCTGGGTGGGCTGAATATTCTGGATGCAGGCTGTTCTGCAGGCTGGTACACTGAAACCTTTCTTGAAAAAGGAGCAAATGTTACTGCTATTGATATCAGTCATGAAATGGCAGAAGCGGCAAAGCGAAGAGTTGGAGGCGCAGCCAGTATATTGTGCCACGACTTGAATGAACCATTGCCATTTGATGATCATACATTTGATATGGTTGTTAGTTCCCTAACTCTCCACTATTGCAAGGACTGGATGCCAATATTCAAAGAATTCAGCAGAGTGTTAAAACCAAAAGGGATTTTATTATTTTCAACCCATCATCCATTTATGGATTTTAAAAACTTTGACTGCAAAAGCTATTTTGAAGAAGTTCTGCTGCATGACGTTTGGAAGAAAGCTGGTATGACGGTTGAAGTCAGTTTTTACAGAAAGCAGATGGAGAAAATCATAACGGATACGAGCTGCTATTTTGCGATTGATGCTCTATCTGAACCACGGGGCACAGAGAATTTTAAAAGAAATCATCCGACAAACTATGAATACGTCATGACGAATCCGCATTTTCTTATCGTAAAAGCTACATCCAGAAAATGATTAAGATAATGTCGAAAGAGGAGAAGAAAACAATGATTATTTTAAAAAGTGAAAGAGAAATCTTGCAAATGCATGAGGCCGGCAAACTTTTGGCTGCATGTCATAAAGAGGTGGCGCAATTAATTAAACCAGGCGTGACTACACTTGAAATTGATGCATTTGTAGAGAATTATCTAAAGAAACATGGGGCAACTCCTGAACAGAAGGGATATAAAGGATATGAGTATGCAACTTGTGCTTCTGTCAATGATGAGATTTGCCATGGGTTTCCGAACAAAAAGCCGCTGAAAAACGGAGACATCGTGACGATTGATTTTGTTGTCAATTTAAACGGGGCATTGGCGGATTCTGCCTGGACCCATTCTGCAGGCACCATATCTGAAGATGCACAAAAATTAATGGATGTGACTAAAACCGCGATGTATAAAGGAATTGAGCAAGCTGTTGCCGGAAATCGCCTAGGTGATATTGGCCATGCAATTCAGTCTTATGCAGAGGGAGAGTCTTTTTCTGTAGTACGAGACTTTACAGGTCATGGAATCGGAAAAACAATGCATGAAGAGCCCACCGTTCTTCATTATGGAAAACCGGGCAAAGGGCTAAGACTTAGAGAAGGAATGGTTATTACGATAGAACCAATGCTGAATGCAGGCACATGGTATTCGAAAATGGACGATAATGGCTGGACAGCAAGGACTGTTGATGGCAAACTGTCTGCACAATATGAACATACTGTTGCCATTATGAAAAATGGACCATTAATTTTAACAGATCAAAAAGAGATTGCGATTTCCTAGGAGATCGCTTTTTTTATTTGGCTCTTTTCGTAAAGTTTGTTGCTTTTAGAAAAAATGGTTAAAACCTTTAGTGGATTGTAGCGGAAGGCACTTGACTCCTGCGGGAAATAGAGGGAATGGGAGACCCCACAGGCATAGCCGAGGAGGCTCCCATCCCTCCCCGCGGAAAGCAAGTGACTGCAGCGGAAATCCACGGGTGAAATTTATAACCAAAAACAACAATCAATGCGGAAACAGCCTTTTATTTATATACTGATCTGTTTTAATGGTGTAACCGCTTTAACAAAGATTAAAATTTTCTGTTACCTAATAATAAATATTTATTATTTTTGTAAATTATGCGAATATTGTTGAAATACTAAAGAATTCGGACTATAGTATATAACAATACATTTTAACGGGGTGATGAAAGTGAGCAAAAAGGATTTAAGAATCAAAAGTAAGGTAATCAGCGATGATATGAAACGAATGCCAAACCGTGCCATGCTTCGTGCGGTAGGGATGCAGGATGAGGATTTCAAAAAGCCGATAATCGGCATTGCCTCTACTTGGAGTGAGGTTACTCCTTGTAATATACATATTGATAAGCTTGCAGAGCTGTCTAAAAAAGGTGCAAATTCGGCAGGCGGTGCAGCTCTTATTTTTGGCACAATTACTGTGTCAGATGGGATTTCTATGGGAACTGAAGGGATGCGCTACTCTCTTCCAAGCCGCGAAGTCATTGCAGATTCAATTGAAACCGTTGTTGGAGCTGAAAATTTAGATGCGTTTGTCGCAATCGGCGGGTGTGATAAAAACATGCCAGGCTGTATGATTGCTATAGCACGTGCGGAAGTTCCAGCTGTTTTCGTATATGGCGGCACGATTAAACCGGGCAGACTGAATGAAAAAGATATCGACATTGTTTCCGCATTTGAAGGAGTTGGCAAATTCAACAACGGAGATATTGACAGCGAAGAATTGCATCAAATTGAGTGTCATGCATGTCCAGGCGCAGGATCATGCGGGGGAATGTATACTGCAAACACAATGGCTTCTGCAATTGAAGCGATGGGAATGAGCTTACCAGGCAGTTCCTCAAACCCTGCTGAATCAGAATATAAGGAAAATGATTGCTATGAAGCTGGCCAAGCTGTCTATCGCATGCTTGAGCAAGACATTTATCCAAAAGATATCATGACGAAAAAAGCATTTGAAAATGCAATTACTGTTGTAATGGCTTTAGGCGGTTCAACAAATGCCATTCTACATTTGATGGCGATCGCGCACTCAATCGATGTTGATCTATCCTTGGACGATTTTGTACGCATACAAAAAACAGTTCCTCACATTGCAGATCTGAAGCCTAGCGGAAAATATGTAATGCAGGACCTACACGAAGCAGGCGGTGTTCCAGCCGTCATGAAGCTTTTACTTGAGCATGGGCTGCTGCATGGTGACTGTTTAACGGTTACAGGCAAAACAATTGAAGAAAATCTTAGAGATCAGGAAGGTCTGAGAGAAGGTCAAAAAGTTATTTATCCACTTGAACAGGCATTGAGAAAAGATGGCCCGCTTGTCATTTTAAAGGGGAATTTATCTCCAAGCGGAGCTGTTGCCAAAGTTTCCGGCCTCAAAGTGACGAAGATGACAGGTCCTGCAAAAGTGTTTGATACAGAAGAGGAAGCAACAGAAGCTGTATTAACCAATGAAATTGTTGCAGGCGACGTTCTGATTATCCGCTACGAAGGGCCTAAAGGCGGTCCAGGAATGCCTGAGATGCTTTCTCTTTCCTCCATCATTGTAGGGAAGGGTTTAGGAGAGAGTGTTGCTCTTCTGACAGATGGCCGCTTCTCAGGAGGCACTCATGGCCTTGTAGTAGGTCATATCACACCAGAAGCTCAAGTAGGCGGACCAATTGCACTTGTAAAGTCAGGCGACTTAATTACGGTTGATAGTGATAACCGAGAGCTGCGCCTTCACGTTTCAGATGAAGAATTGGCAGAAAGAAGACTTACATGGTCTGCTCCGCCGCTTCGCAAACGCGGAGTGTTAGGGAAATACGCAAGAACGGTTTCATGTGCATCTCAAGGTGCGGTTACAGATGCATTTGAAGATGTTAAAGAACCGCAAAAAACACACTGAGGCTCGGATGTTGAATTGTTATTCTTCCTGTAGTATTCTTTTACTACATGCGAAGGTTTAGGAGGAATAAACAATGTCAATGGCATATGAAGAATATATGCGTCAAATGGTGAAGCCTATGCGTGCGGAACTTACAAACGCTGGTTTTAATGAACTTACAACTGAAGAAGAAGTAATAGATTTCATGGAAAAGGCAGAAGGTACCACATTGGTTGTTATAAATTCCGTTTGCGGATGTGCGGCAGGACTTGCAAGACCGGCTGCCACCCAGGCTGTTATGCAAACCGATCATGCCCCTGCAAACCTTGTGACTGTTTTTGCCGGCCAGGATAAAGAAGCAACTGCTGCCATGAGAGATTACTTTGAAGGACTGGAGCCATCATCTCCATCTATGGCATTGCTTAAAGGCAAAGAAGTGGTTCACTTTATTCCGCGTCATGAAATTGAAGGAAGTTCCATTGAACATATTATGGAAAATCTTTTAAATGCGTTTCAATCTAATAAGTAGTGAAAAAGGATGTCTAGATGGCATCCTTTTTCTCTTTTAGAAAAGGAAGGATTTTGCCGAAATGTATTTATATTTAATTTGGGCGATATAATGATAATTTCAGGGATATACCGGTTATTTTGGCAGATAAATACCCCGTGCGGTTCCCAGGTTTCTAGCCGCAAACGATAAAACGATACGGAGTGAAAAAGATTGATCGTGACAACAGCCGGAAGGACAAATCTGATGATGATCAAAATGGCGGAAATGATTGCTTTTGATCTAAAAGCTGAGTATAAGCCTCGTAAGAAAAAATCGGTAATAGCAATGAAGGAAGCATATCATTCTGATGTTCTCGTAGTTGGTCAAAATCGGCTCGAGCTCCATGAACTGAACACGCCAAATCCCTTTTTCTTTCATCCTAATTCCGCTATGTTTCGTCTGAAGCGGGTACAGAAAGGGGAAAGCGATCCCTTGCTTGCTGCTGCAGACTTAAAAAAGGGAGACCGCTTTTTAGATTGTACACTTGGACTTGGTTCAGACAGCATCATTGCAAGCTTTGCAGTCGGAGAGAAAGGAATCGTCACTGCTGCAGAAGCAAGGAAACTGGTTGCGTATCTTGTAAAAACAGGACTCAATAAGTGGGAAACAGGCATTTCAGAATTTGATGAAAGTATGCGGAGAATTAATGTTACGCATATTAATCATTTAGATTACTTAAAATCATTGAAAACAAACGCATTTGATGTCGTTTATTTTGATCCGATGTTTGATGAAGAAATAGAAGAATCAAATGGAATTGAACAATTAAGAACCTTAAGTTTCGATCAGCCGCTGACGGATGAAGTCATCAGAGAAGCAAAACGGGTTGCAGCAAAGAGAGTTGTATTAAAAAACCATTGGAAAAGCCCGTCATTTGATTCGTTTGGTTTTGAAGTGTTCAAACGGAAAACGGCAAAATTTCATTTTGGTGTGATAGAAATGGAAGATTCGTAAAAAATAGGATGAGGAGGTGCTCATCCAATGTCAAAACGAAAAAGCGATCCATCAAAATCACAGCTTGGTTCACCGGAACCTGAAGGCCAAGGTACTACAGTAAGTGAAACTGGCCGAAAACAATCATCAGCAAATAAAAAACAGAAAAAATAACGGATCTTTTCTAAATCATTTGCTTTTCACTAGTTTTCTCAAGGTCAACTTCAAGCACGAAACCTTTACTTTATTACGAAAAACAACAATCTTTGCGAACAAATTAAAAAAGCTCATGGCGGCCGCCATGAGCTTTTTTAATCAGTAATCTCTGCGAAAATAAAATAAGCAAGCGTCACGAAAGATGCAATAATAAATACTGATTCAAAGCCCATTATTATTCACTCCAATATGTGAGAAGTATTTTATTTCCAACATCTCTTATAGTGTAAACTTTTTTATCTGTTTTTAAAACCCTTACACGTTAATAGAATTTATCTTTTCACAAAAAAATTCTATAAATTTAGAATTTATCTATGATAGAATAATATTATAATAGGAAGACTGGGAGGAAGAAAACCATGATGAACAAATGGCTAAGAAAAACGCTTGTCATCTTATTTACGATTGCAACCTTTGGATTGGTTGCTCCTCCAGCTGCCCTCACAGTCGAGGAACATTCCTCTGAAGAAGATACAGCCGCTAAATTAACCAACTCACACAGGCATTATTTAAATGATGAAACCGCTTACGAATTTCAAGAGAAAGAAACGTATCTATCATCTTTTTTAGAAGCTGCTGAAACTCAATCCTTTCAAAAATTCGGTGACAGAATCGGCTCAGTTATCGAAGATGAATTCCGTCTTGTTATTCTGCCGAAGATGGAGGAAGCCATCATCCAATATACAGATGAATACTCTGATGAAGATGTTCGGGATTTGGTTATCTCAAAAAAACCTGCAGATGGGAAAGGCGAGAAAATTTTTCATCTTTACAACAAACAAACAGGACAGGACGTCTTAAGGTTTCATGTGCGCCGCGATCATCCCCCGCAGCAGGGATATTGGTTTAATTTTCATTATCATACTCACCACGACTCATTTCAAAAGCATCACGAGCTTGGCAGTATTTACTGGAATCAGAATATGCCGCCAAATTGGATGACACACTAAAGGGGTGCAAAGACTTTTGAGCAAATACACAATCGATGAAATGGTGAAAACAACAAAAGAAATGCTGATTGATCGGGGTGTAACGTTAGAGGATATTGCGGATATTGTCATGACGCTGCAGCGCAAATACATTCCGAATATTACGCTCGAAGATTGTGTTGAAAATGTGGAGAAGGTGTTAAATAAACGTGAAATTGTTCATGCGGTTCTAACAGGTTTGGCACTAGATCAGCTGGCAGAGCAAAAGATGCTGCCTCAGCCTCTGCAGCATCTCATTGAAACAGATGAACCTCTTTACGGCATAGATGAGATCATTCCGCTTTCCATCGTAAATGTCTATGGCTCGATCGGTTTAACAAACTTTGGTTATTTGGATAAGGAGAAGTTTGGAATCATAAAAGCGCTTGATGAACACAGCGGCAACCGGGTAAATACATTTCTTGATGATTTAGTTGCAGCCCTTGCAGCCGCTGCAGCAAGCCGGATGGCGCATCGTGCCCGGGATATTGCAGATGGACGCCAGACTCCTACAATTGTATAAGGAATATCAAAACGCATTGCAAATAATGCGTTTTTTCTTTTGGCAGTATGTGATTATACGTTGATATAATAGGAAGATGAATTATTTGGCATCGGATATTTTGAAACTTTTTTAATAGTCATTCGTATATAAACAAATGGGAGGCGAATTCAAAACAAGATATGTCAATTTAGCGAAGAAAGATCAAAATACTTAACAAGCAATCTTTTATTCAGTATAATGAAAAAGTTAACGTAATGTTTAGGAGGAAACGGTAGATGTCTATATTGCAAGGAATGCTTGACACGTACGCACAATTTTTTAATTGGGAAATGTGGGGACAAGTTCTAACAGATCCAGTTTCATGGGGACTTATTGGTACATTAGTTATTCTGGAAGGATTACTATCAGCAGATAATGCACTAGTACTTGCTGTAATGGTAAGACATTTACCAGAAAAGCAACGAAAAAAAGCTTTATTCTACGGTTTGCTTGGAGCATACATTTTCCGATTCATTGCGATCGGTGTCGGTGTATTCTTAATTAAACTATGGTGGGTTAAGATCTTAGGTGCTGCATATCTAGCTTGGCTTGCTGTAAAGTACTTTATTGATAAATCAAAACAAAGTGACGAAGGTGAAGAAGAACACGGCGGAATTAACAAAAAAGGTCTTCTTATCCGTTTATTCGGTACATTCTGGGGAACGGTTGTTGCCGTTGAATTAATGGATATTGCATTCTCTGTAGACAGCGTGCTTGCTGCATTCGGAGTTAGTGAACAAGTATGGGTTCTTCTTTTAGGAGGAGTACTTGGCGTTCTGATGATGCGTGGAGTTGCTGGTGTATTCCTTAAGCTGATCGACAGAGTTCCTGAACTCGAAACAACTGCTTATATCCTGATTGCGCTTATCGCTGTCAAAATGGGCTTAAGCGTTGCACATATTCATATTGAGCACTCTGTATTCTTTATCATTATATTAGTTATGTTTATCGGTACATTCGTGCTTAACTACTTCAGAAATAAATCAAACCAAAGCAAAAGCACTGGCGTTTAATCCGTCAGTTTACAAAGCCGCATTCATGCGGCTTTTTTTGTTTTGGCTTTCAGCCGCTGAAATACAAATAAAAAATCGATATCAGTCCAATCGATGTCAAGCCGTCCAGAATCATATAGCTTTTAAGAGTCATAACCTCTATGACTTCTTGTGTCAGCTGCTGTCTTTGTTTATAAGGGATATTCCTGTTAATTAACAACCTCATGATATTCACCTAATTTCCATTATAATTTCCATCATATGGTGAAGTTTGCATAAAAGTTACAGGGTAAAAAGTCTAGTCCCTCCAAAAACTATATGTTACTATTTTCATATATATATATTTTCCCCGCCTTAACGGGCAGTAATGCTTCTCTTTAAGACTAAGAGAAATCGAAGAGGTAAGTTGGGGATAACTGCCCGTAAAGGTCCGAAGGTTCAGCGAAAACCCAGCGAAAACCCCACTGAGTGAAATTTCACTTTACCGGAACATTATGAAAATCCTTTAAGGAGTCTTACATATGATATGAAAATAAAACTAATAGTGCTCATCATCTCGTTTGGGGTGGTGTTTTCAATCTATCAATTTGTTTTTGCAGACGCTCCATCAGGAATCCTGCTTAAAGATCATTCCTTCTCTTCTGAGGGTTCCATTTCTTCAAACTCTCCGCTGCTGCAAATGATATATTTGCCTGAACATTCTATTTCTGAGGCTGATACAGCCTATATGCTTCATAACCTGAATCGTGTTCACCCGGTCATTTTAAAAAGAGCCCTTCAGCAGAATGTAAAAATCAAATTTTTCACTGGTGATCTGACAGATGAGCAAGGTCTTAAGCATTTAGCAGGGCTTACTCCCCGGGGCTATGCGGAAAATTCAACATGGGACAGCGTGCCTGGGATGAGTGACGATGAATTCGTTTACGTGAAAATCGGACACAGCAAGTATGGAATGGGGCATGGTTCAGTCGCACTAGAGCTTCATGAGTTCGCTCATGCGGCTGACCGCAATGTTTTTTCAAATGTAAGAAGCAATCCTCTATATTTGAATATATGGAAACAAGAGGCGCACATGCTTTTTCCCGGAAAAACATACTTTGAGCATTTTCCAGAAGAATATTTTGCGGAAATTTTTGCAATGTATTATTTAAATGAAAGCACGAAGGAGAAGCTGCGTGAACAGGCGCCGCTATCCTACAGATTTGTTGCCAATCTATATAAAAGTCTAGAAAACACATAAGACTTCCTATACAATTATCACTATGAATAAAATGAAGGAAGTGTCATTAAATGAAGCAATATTTGGATTTATGCAAGCATGTGCTGGCCAATGGAACATTAAAAGAGGACCGGACTGGAACAGGAACAATCAGTACATTCGGCTATCAAATGCGATTTGATCTAAAAGAAGGATTTCCCCTTCTGACAACCAAAAAGCTTCACTTAAAGTCAATCATACATGAATTAATCTGGTTTTTGCGCGGTGATACAAATGTACAGTATCTACAGGAAAATGGCGTACGGATCTGGAATGAATGGGCTGATGAGAATGGAGAGCTTGGTCCTGTTTACGGACATCAGTGGCGGTCATGGGCAGGTGCGGACGGACAAACGGTTGATCAAATCTCAAATTTGATTGAACAAATTAAGAACAATCCAGATTCACGCCGCTTAATCGTAAGCGCCTGGAATCCTGCAGATGTTGATAAAATGGCTTTGCCGCCATGTCACTGTTTTTTTCAGTTTTACGTTGCTGATGGCAAGCTTTCATGTCAGCTGTATCAGCGCTCAGCAGATGTTTTTTTAGGAGTGCCTTTTAATATTGCATCCTATGCATTGTTGACCATGATGGTTGCCCATGTAACGAATTTAGAACCAGGTGAGTTTGTACATACAATGGGAGATACTCACATTTACAAAAATCACCTTGAGCAGATAGACCTTCAATTAAGCCGAGAAACGAGATCCCTTCCACAAATGAAACTGAATCCTGATGTGAAATCTATTTTTGATTTTACATATGAGGATTTCACATTAGAAGGATATGATCCTCATCCGCACA
Organism: Bacillus sp. PAMC26568; assembly: GCF_014235785.1. Taxonomy (GTDB): domain Bacteria; phylum Bacillota; class Bacilli; order Bacillales; family Bacillaceae; genus Bacillus_P. The sequence goes on from NZ_CP060137.1 coordinate 1,714,479, forward strand.
TAAAAGGGGCTGTGAGTGTATGATTTCGATGATTGTTGCGATGGACGAAAACCAGCTGATTGGACATAATAATGACCTTCCATGGAGAATACCGGCGGATTTGGCTTATTTCAAGAAGACAACGATGGGACAACCGGTTTTAATGGGAAGAAAAACGTTTGAATCCATTGGAAAACCTCTTCCAGGGAGAGAAAATATTGTACTTACAAGAAATGAGCGGTTTTCACATGAAGGTGTGACGGTCATTCATTCTCTTGACAAAGCATTAGTAAATGAAGCTTATGCAGATCAGAATCTCTTTATCATCGGCGGAGCCGAGATTTTCAAAGAGTGCCTGCACATAGCAGACAGGCTCTATGTAACAAAAATTCATAATACGTTCGAGGGAGATACTTATTTTCCTGAGTTCAAAGAAGAGAAGTATAAAATCATTTATCGTGAAAAAGGTCCTAAAGATGAAAAAAATCCTTATGATTATGAGTTTCTCATTTTTGAAAAATAGAAGCGAATCAGCGGTCTCCCTTTAGACGGGAGGCTTTTTTTAAACGCAGCTGGTGGATCATTCAGAATGTTAAGAATGTTGTTTCCCATTATTTTTGGAGTTGGATCTTAATCTGCAGATTGCCGACGTTAAACAGAGTGAAGAAGATCGAACATAAGTTTATCTGTTGAAAAACAGGATAAAACTATTCATAAGCTGCCAAAAGATTGGGCTGGCTCATTCGTGCTTATATGAATTCCATCTTAGTGTAAATCAAAAAAAAAGAGACCGCGAATGGGTCTCTTTTTTCGAACTTAGATAAACGGCACATCCGGCACATAGAACAGGATGCAGAAAAACATAGCTGCACTACCTGCTAATACAAAGCCGTGCCAAATGGCGTGATGATATGGAATTCTGCGCCATACATAGAAGATAGCCCCGATTGTATACAGCAGCCCGCCAGTTAGGAGGAGAGTGAATCCTTCAGGGCTTAAAAATGCATATAACGGTTTAATCGCAATGATTATCAGCCAGCCCATTAAAATATAGGCAAGTGTTGACAGGATGATAAATTTCTTAACAAAGAATATTTTAAGTACGATTCCTGCAATGGCCAGCCCCCATACGATACCAAGCAGGGTAAATCCTAATGTGCCGCGTAAAGGAACGAGAAGAAAGGGTGTGTACGTGCCTGCAATCAGTAAATAGATGGCTGAATGATCCAGGATTTCAAAGACATCTTTTGCTTTTCGATGTGGGATGGCGTGCAATAAGGTTGAAAAGAGATACAAGAGAATCATTGTAGCGCCAAAGATCGAAAAACTGACGACATGCCATGCATCGCCATACTTTGATGCGAAAATAATTAAGTAAACGAGAGCTGGAATGCTCAGGAGAACTCCAATTCCGTGTGTTATGGCATTTGCAATTTCTTCTTTAATCGAGTATTGCATTTTGGTTTGCCTCCTTTTGGATCGTTTGAAGATTTTCGGTTAATGATTGCAGAAAATCCAAGCCTTCAAGCGTGATTTTTGTCCCGGCACGACCACGGCCTTTTGTTATATAGTCATTTTTTTCTAAAAAATCGAGTCTGTGCCGAACTTGCTGCGGTGTGAGCGGATGGCGGGAATTTTTGCTGCTGTCCGAAATAATTCGCCTGCTTGCGGGTTCTCCTTCTTCATTGCTTGCACGAATGGATTCTAATATAAAGAGGTATTCTTGTTTATCCATAAGCGTCAGCGGCTTATCCTTTTGGATTTTCGTTTCTTTTTTCTGTTTATTCGGCTCTTTGGTTAAAAAAGGTTCTTTCGGCAGATCATGCAGCTGAATCGAACGGCCATCACACACTGTCATTAAATAATCGAATATGTTTTTCAGTTCAAGCACATTTCCAGGCCAATGATATTTCATTAGAATATCCATTACTTTTTTGTCTATCCGCAAAGCTTGCTGTCGCTTCTTCAAAAAAGAAGCAGCGAGAAGGGGAATGTCACTGCTGCGATCAATTAAAGAAGGCAGTGTAATTCTAAGGACATTTAAATGATAATATAAGTCCTCACGCATGCTTCCTTCTGCTACTAATGGCTGTAGAGCGGCTGCAGATGAGGCGATGATTCGGACATCCGCTAGTTTAGAATGGGCAGATCCAATTCTTTGAACTTGTCTTTCTTGAAGCACTCTCAGCAATTGAGCTTGAAGCTGCAGACTAATGCTTGAAATATCATTTAGAAAAATAGTACCGCCTTCAGCTTTTTCAAAAAGTCCTGCTTTTTCATCGTGTTCCGATCCGAAAAGTTCATACTGAAGCTGTTCATCTGAAAATGTGCTGCAATTCACTGATACAAAAGGCAGCAGTTTTCGATTGGACTCATTATGGATGGCGTTGCCAAACATCTGCTTGCCACTTCCGGTTGGACCTTCTATAATAATCGGTAAATCAGCTCTCGCAAGTTTTTTTGCTATAAATTTTTTTTCGATCATCAAGGAATGCTCTCCAATGATTTCATCGAATGTATAGGCTGCTGTTAATTGATTATCGATGTCTTTCAACTCCCGGATTTATGAATTGGGTTTATTATAACACCCAAATACAACTAAATGGAACCAATAAGTAATTTTTTTTCAGAAAATAGATAATGATCAAACTAACATTAGGAGAGATGATTTTGCTTACATTGATAAAAAATGGAGAAGTTTATGCGCCAGAGTATTTAGGAAAAAAAGATATTCTTATCACAGATGAGAAAATTGGTTTTATTGAAGATGCTATTGAATGGCCATCAGCTTTGCCTGTTAAAATCATCGATGCGGATGGACAGTACATATTTCCGGGTTTTATTGATTCACATGTTCACATAATAGGCGGGGGCGGTGAAGGAAGCTACCGCACGAGAACACCAGAAATTAAGCTAACCCAAGCGACAATGAACGGAATTACGACTCTGGTTGGTGTCATCGGGACAGATGGCACGACAAGAACGATGCAAAGTCTGATTGCAAAAGCAAGAGGCCTTGAAGAAGAGGGCATCACATGTTTCGTGCATACTGGCAGCTATCAGGTTCCAGTGAAAACACTCACTGGGAAAATTGAAGATGATATTATATTGATTGACAGAATTATTGGCGCTGGCGAAATTGCCATTAGCGATCACCGTTCCTCACAGCCTACACTCGAAGAAATGGCTAAAATTGCATCTGCAGCCAGAATTGGCGGGATGCTTTCAGGCAAAGCTGGAATTGTAAATGTTCACTTAGGCGATAGTCCATCAAAGCTTTCATTATTGCAGGATGTAGTGGAAAAAACGGATATACCTGTAAAAACGTTTCACCCTACCCACATCAATCGTAACCGTAATCTGTTTGAAGCGGGGATTGAATACGCGAAAAACGGAGGCTATGTTGATTTTACAACTAGCACTGTGAGACGGTTCCTTGAAATGGGAGAAGTAAAATGCAGCAGTGGTCTTAAAGAAATGCTGGATGCAGGTGTTCCAATTGAAAACATTACCTTTACTTCAGACGGACAAGCCAGTTTGCCTGAATTTGATGAACAGGGGGTGCTGATCGGTTTGCAGATCGGACAAGTTTCTTCTTTATACAAAGAAGTAAAAGACGCCATTCTTTTGGAGAATGTGCCGATCGAAAAGGCGCTGCGTGTCATTACATTAAACCCTGCAGCTGTTCTAAAACTGAAAGCTAAAGGAGAAGTAAAACAGGGAAAAGCAGCAGATCTAGTTCTCGTTGATAAAAAATCGCTTGAAATTTCATCTGTTTTTGCAAAAGGAACGTTAATGGTTCATGAAAAGGAATCAATTGTTAAAGGTACATTTGAGTAACGGTCCGGGATTGATGCAAAGAGCATCAATCCCTTTTTTGGTGTTCAAACATGCGTTGATACTGTGATTAATCCTCAAACATCTCTTTAGACCAATTTTCATCAATCGATTGTTTTAAATCTTTCAGCGAATTAAACACTTCACAGTTTGTATCTTCTTTTCGAATCATATATTTCCTGTTATCTGCATCTGCTGTAATAAGACAGGGAACCGCACAGCAGGATGACTTTATCTCAATTTCCATTAGAAAACCACCTTATGTTAAAAAAATGTAAGAATTTTTAAATATAAACTTTAAATTTAGAATATTCATGATATAATGTTCCAATTAAATCAAAGATGCAGAAAGGAATTTACGGATGAAACAAATGATGAATCTTGAACCAGCTCTTCATGTGGCAGACATCTTAAAGGCGCACCATTTGTTAAAGGATGTTGTGCTACATACACCTCTTCAAAAAGATGAACGCCTTTCTGAAAAATATGATTGCAATGTATATTTGAAACGTGAAGATCTGCAAATTGTCCGCTCTTTTAAATTAAGAGGGGCCTACAACAAAATTAAGCAGCTTTCGAAGGAAGAAACAGCTAATGGTATTGTTTGTGCAAGTGCAGGCAATCATGCGCAGGGTGTTGCGTATTCTTGCAAACAATTGAATATACACGGCAAGATCTTTATGCCATCTACAACTCCAAGACAAAAAGTTTCACAGGTAGAACTGTTCGGCAAAGGAAATATAGAAATCATCTTAACCGGAGATACCTTTGATGATTCTTATAAAAAGGCGAGAGAATGCAGTGAGTCTGAAGAAAGAGCTTTTATTCACCCGTTTGATGATTTAGACGTTATCGCCGGGCAGGGAACCGTTGCCATAGAGATTATGAATGACTGCGATGCTGAAATTGATTATGTATTTGCAAGTATCGGCGGAGGCGGTCTAATATCAGGAGTCGGCACTTATTTTAAACAAGTTTCCCCTGGCACGAAAGTCATTGGGGTTGAGCCAGAAGGAGCTCCGTCTTTTGCGGAATCGATTGCAGCCGGTGAAGTTGTGGAATTGGAGAAGATCGACAAATTTGTAGATGGAGCAGCCGTAAAACGAATCGGAGACCTTCCTTTCTCAATCTGCAAAGAGGCTGTGGCCGATCACGTCCTTGTGCCAGAAGGAAAAGTGTGCACAACCATTTTAAGTTTATACAACGAGAATGCAATTGTTGCTGAGCCTGCAGGTGCGCTTCCAATTGCTGCACTTGATTTTTACCGTGACCAAATAAAAGGGAAAAATGTTGTATGTATTGTAAGCGGAGGCAATAATGACATTGGCCGCATGCAGGAAATGAAAGAACGCTCCCTCATGTATGAAGGTCTGCAGCATTATTTTATTGTGAATTTTCCTCAGCGTGCAGGTGCCCTGAGAGAATTTCTGGATGAAGTGCTCGGACCAAACGATGACATTTCCAGGTTTGAATATACTAAAAAGAATAATCGTGACAGCGGTCCAGCCTTTGTCGGCATTGAACTTAAGCTTAAAGAAGATTATGACGGCCTTTTATCCAGAATGCAGCGCAAAGGTTTCCCGTTTACAGAAGTGAAAAAAGACAGCAGCCTGTTTCATCTATTTATCTGATTCTCCTGAAAATTTTATTGTTTCGTGACACATTTAGACAGACTTCTGCATTTTCCTGAGGTATAATATAGGAAACGGGTGAAAAAGAGGATTGATAACTTGTTATTCAAGAGCCTAGAGTTCAAGCTGTTAAATGGACATAAGGTAAAGATCACAGATATTCCAGTATTGGAGGAAGATAATCAATACCGATTTCTCGTTCAAATCCGACTGCAGACGTTTTTAACAAAGATTACGGCTCAAAAGAACCCTAATGCTGTTTATTCATTCAGGGAATACTTAAAGAAAGTAATAAAATGGCCTGATTATGAAGCCATCTTTCAAACTGACATTTTAAAACATAACGCATAGCAAGTCATGGGACCGTACAAATACAGTGCGGTCTTTTTTTGTTGAAAAAGAATAAAAATTCATGTCTGAATCAAAAATACTAATTATGAAGTGTTAATAAATTGTAAACAAATTAGATTGAAACTATACTAATTGAGGGTATAATACAAGATAGTTAGATTAATAGGGAAGTGATATCATTGACAAAGGTTAAAATCGTAACTGATTCAACCGGAGATTTGAGCCAGGACATCATTGATCAATATGAGATTAATGTTGTCCCTCTGACAATTGTGATAGATGGAGAATCGTATCTTGATCGAGTGGATATAGAGCCTGCTGAATTTATAAATAAGATGAAACAAACGGACGAGCTGCCGAAAAGCTCACAGCCTTCCGCTGGGAAGTTTGCTGAGGTTTACAAAGAACTTAGTGCAGACGGGAGCAGCATTATTTCAATACATATGACAGGCGGCATGAGCGGGACCGTTCGTTCAGCTGAAACGGCCGCAGATATGACGGAAGCAGATGTCACCGTCATCGATTCCATGTTTATATCAAGAGCCTTAAGTTTTCAAGTGATTGAAGCCGCGAAAATGGCCAAGCAAGGTGCTGCCAAAGAGGAAATTCTTGAGCGGATTGAGCACATTCGCAAGAATAGCCATCTATATGTAACAGTCGACACACTTGATAACCTTGTTAAAGGCGGCAGAATCGGCCGAGGTAAAGCAATGATTGGTTCATTGCTTAATATCAAGCCGATTGCCTCCCTTGCAGACGGGGTGTACACACCTGTTACAAAAGTGCGCAGTCATTCACAAATCGTAAAATTTTTAACTAAGCAATTTGCTGAAGATGTAAAAAACAAAACAGTAAAAGCTGTAGGTATTGCTCATGCTGATTCTATGGCGCTTGCAACGAACTTAAAGAATGCTTTGCTCGAAATGAATGCTGACTTCCCGATTGACATTTGTTACACGACACCAGTGATTTCAACTCATACTGGCCCAGGGGCAATCGGATTTATGTATTTTGCTGAATAAATAGAAAACGCATGGGATTCCATGCGTTTTTCATTTTGCGAAAAAGATAATCTCTGATTTTTCTTTGATTACGGATCTTCTTCTGCTAACACTAACAATTTTATTTTTCTGAAAATTGAAACTTTATTGAACTTCAAACGTATATAATAATACAAAGTGAAACCTAAGAGAGCGGGTGAATAGTATGTTTTGGTTACTATTAATAAGTCCTTTGCTGGTAATTGGTGCGATCGCTATCTTCTTTGAAAAAAAATCAGGCATGAGTCTACCGGACGAATCAAAACAGGATGAGCATATCGGAGAGGTTATTTCCAGAAATTCAATGAACACACATGGTGGAAATTGATATACGTTCCAAGTTAGAAAACGGAACCCTATAGCAAAGGATTCCGTTTTTTGCTGTTCATATTTTCGGCTTTTTTGTGTCAGTAGGCTCTGCATAGCCATCCTTATACTGCTCATCAATCATTTCGCGGACATCTTTCATTGACATGCCTTTTTCATGTTCAATAATAGCTCTGGCTGCGATTTCCAGACAAACTCCGCATTTCGTTCCGTGATCATCCCACACGATCGAACCGTCTTCCATCCGTTCCTTAATGAAGCAATTCCCATTATCCTGATGTCCCGCAGATTCTCCGCAGCCGCAATAGCATGGCATATAGCTTAATAATTCTTCGTGTTTGCCCGCAGCGGCGTATAGCGTTTTAATTTCATCAGGCTGATCATCCAGAAAATTCGGAAGCACACCTGTTGATGAGGTTTTTTCTTGGATATCCCCATTGTTTTTGAATGATTGATGTTCGCTATGCTCTTGCTTATCTTCTTGTTTTGCAGAGTCTGAGCATCCAGTGAGCAGGACAGATCCTGCCATAAAAGTCGTCATCAAAAATTGGACTCTCTGTTTCAATATTTTTTCACCTGCTTTTTTTTGTTACTCATACTCTACCATATCGCAGCATACTTAATGGAAAAAGAGAAAAGAACTTTTGAACAATTTATGAAATCAGCGAGGGGGGGGAATGATGGCAGCTAAAAACGTTCTGTTTTTTGGTGATTTTGGGATAGATGATATTGTCGCATTGATGTACGGGTATTATGATGACCAGATAAATATTATTGGCATTGTAGCGGACTATGGAAATGTATCCAAACAGACAGCCATAAACAGCGCACGTTATTTAAATTTCCTGACCAAAACTGTGGATATCCCCATTATCGGCGGTGCAGCAAGACCTTTAACAGGCGAAAACCCTGTTTTTTATCCTGAAATACATGGAGTGCAGGGCTTTGGTCCGCTCGCCCATGAATTTGACTCTTCTGGTGAGGAATTTGAAAATTTTGAGCTGATACGCAGTCTTATCATTCAGTACAATTACAATCTAACCATTGTCAATGTAGGACGGCTAACATCTCTCGCAACTGCCTTTGTTCTATATCCAACCGTAATGGGTATGGTAAAGGAGATTTTTGTAATGGGAGGAGCTTTCCTTTATCCAGGGAATGTAACACCTATAGCAGAAGCTAACTTTTATGGTGATCCATTTGCAGCAAATCTGGTAATGACGCTTGCTGAAAAAGTTACGATATTTCCTCTCAACGTAACAAATTATGCCATTATTCCTCCTGAGAAGGTTCAGGATTTAGATCATTATTATAGGGAGAAAAATGATGAGGTTGGCAAGCTTTTGAAACCTATGATTGATTATTACACTAGTTTTTATAAAAAAAACACTCCTGAAATTGCAGGTGGACCAATACACGACTTGCTGACATTATGGGGTGTGGGGAATCAGGGTGCTGTTACACTGGTTGAGAAGCCGGTCAGAATTATTTTTGAACCGGGAGATGCAAGGGGTCAGAGTATTGCAGATTTTAGACCTTATCAGAAGCTTGCTGATTACCCGATCCATCGAATTGCCATCAAATTTAACTATGATGTCTTTTTGAATGATTTTCTCAAGGTAATGAAAAGGTAATTGTGTCGAATCTATGAAAAGTGAAACCACTTTCATTCATTCGCTTTCCATTCTTTCAATGATTTGGTACACTTTCCATGATAGATTACGGATGAAAGGTGACACCTTGAAATGAATAAAAGTACCAGGAGCTTATTTATACTATTTATCGTCCTTACATTTAGCCTCTTATCAGCATGCGGAACGAATGGAATTAAAGGCGCGTTAAACTATGAAATTGATGATTTTTCCTATCAAAATCAAGATGGAAAGACTGTCAGTTTAAATGATCTTAAAGGGGAAATCTGGATAGCTAACTTTATCTTTACGAGCTGTGATACGGTTTGTCCTCCAATGACTGCACATATGACTGAGCTGCAAAAGCAATTAAAAGAAGAAGGATTAGATGTCAGGTTCGTATCATTCAGTGTCGATCCTGAAGTGGATTCACCCGACAAATTGAAGGAATTTGCAGGTAAATATCCTTTATCCCTTGAAAATTGGGATTTCTTAACAGGATATACACAAGAGGACATCGATCAGTTTGCAAAAAACAGTTTTAAAACGATTGTTCAGAAACCTGAGGGACAAGATCAAGTAATACACGGTACTTTGTTTTATTTAATTGATCAAAATGGAAAAGTAATGAAGGATTATAATGGAGTTGAAAATACTCCGTATGACGAAATAATAGAAGATGTCAAAAAAATCCAGTAAAAAAATCCGCAGCCAGCGGATTTTTTTTGTATAAGATTAATACGAGTGTCTAATTCCGATTTTTGGTAAAAATCTAACCTTGCACCTATTATTTGACGACAGGCCATTTTTGTTTGCGAAGCGCGTTGAGAAGTTCGGGCCCGACATTTAAATTATCACGAACTAACTCATGCGGAGTTAGTGCCATCCATTGATTCAATGATACGTCTGAAAACGAATCACTTTTGAATATCTCTAGAAACCAAAGGCTGTCGCTGCCAGTATTTTCAATGTAGTGTCCATATGCAAAAGGAACGTAACCTACATCACCCGCACGATAATCAAATGTGCGGGCAATTCCGTTTGCTGCAAATGCAGTCATGCGGCCTGTGCCTGTAAGGTAATATTGCCACTCATCGTTATTCGGATGCCAATGCATTTCCCTCATTGCACCTGGTTTAATTTCAACTAGGGCTGCTGCCACTTTTTTTGATATTGGAAAGTTAGTTGAATCAACGATTCTTACAGATCCACCCGGTGTCACGATTGGCTCTTGCGAAAGCAGTTTATAGGTTAAGTTTTCTGGAATAACGCCTTGCGGATCTTGTACGATTTGACTTTCTAGAGGTCCGGGCACTTGAGCCTGGAAAATATATTTTTGCTGTGCTGGGATGTGAGCAAAAGCGTTTTCCGTTACACCGAAATTCTTTTCAAGAACTTCCTTAGGTGTGTGTGCAAACCAATCGGATATTGAAAACGTATTTAGATCAGAAAAGCTGCCATCATCAAAAACAAGCAGAAACTCACATCCCCCGTCCAGTCCTTGAATGGAGTGGGGGATTCCAGGCGGGAAATACCAAAGATCACCTTGCTCGATATCTGCTATAAAATTTCTGCCATTTTGGTCAACCGCAGTAATCCTTGCCTTACCCATAATCATGTAAGACCACTCCGCTTGCTGGTGCCAATGCAATTCTCTTACTCCGCCGGGTGTCAGACGCATATTAACACCTGCAAGCGTTGTGGCAATCGGCAATTCTCTTATCGTGATTTCACGGGACCAGCCCCCGTGATTTAATTGCATATGTGTGTCTGAGAAAGAGAATTTTAAGTTCGGTACACTTCCGGCATCAGTTACAGGCGGAACCAGTAAATCAGGGTTCTCAATGTCACGCATAATATCACGGGGGCCAAGGTCAGTTGCGCCTGCACCGTCATCTCTTATTGGCTGTGGTATATTTTGATCCATTGTTCTCTGCGGGGGTCGTTTCATTAAACATTCTCCTCCCTTTTATGTCCAGCATTTTTGCTCTGCTTTAACTATATATGCTTATAAAGCGATGATAATTATTGATAAGAATCAATCAAATAAGGAATGAGCAGAAAAAAAGGCAGACGTATAGACTTAAAAATGTAATAAATTTTGTGTACTCTCTACCATGAAGAACAGTTATATTTTTGATGTGCTCCATTTTGTCATGGAAAAACATTATTTGATGTCCAATATCAATCGTTCTGCAAATTATTAATGGATGAAGTGAACGCAAATACATGATATAATCATAGGCTAAAAGAAGGAAGAAAAGGGGGATGGTGATGATGATTCGAGGTTTAAAGCTTATATTTATAGGCGGTTTTCTCTTTCTGTCAGGATGCAATCCTTTATCCATGAAGTCTTCAAATATACCAGTTAAACCGGATAATGTTCAAGAACATCTTATGAAGAAACCCATCCCCAGAAATTTTGTCCCAAGCAATCTGACTGTTGTTGCGATTGGAGATTCATTAACTGCTGGAGTTGGAGATACTGAAAATAACGGAGGATATGTCGGAGATGTCAGCGATCTTCTTCAGAAAGAAGAGAATATTTCGTCTGTCGATGTAGCTAACTTTGGCGTTAAAGGCCATAAAACAACGGATTTATTGAAGGTATTACAAAAGAAAAAAGTACTTGAAAAGCTTAGAGAAGCAGATATCATTCTAATGACGATAGGCGGAAATGATATTATGAAGGTTACCAGAAATCATATTATGGATTTGGAGCTGGAGCCTTATCGGGAAGAACAGCCATTTTTTGAAAAAAGAATGAAAAAAATATTTCAAACGGTGCGCACCGCTAATCCAGATGCGGTCATCGTGTATACTGGCTTGTATAATCCTTTTAAATTGATGCTTCCTGAGCTCGGTGAGATTGACACCATTGTAGAAGAGTGGAACCGAACATCGTCTTCCATTGTCATGAAAGACGGCAATGCTATCTTCATTCCTATTGAAGATATATTCTCAAGAAAAAGTGTTGCAAATCTTCTTTATACAGATGAGTTTCATCCGAGTGAAACAGGGTATTCATTAATAGCAGACCGAGTTTATTCAAGCCTCTCAGACTAGATGTATTCAGATTGGATGATATGAAATGAAAAAATGGAAAATAGCCTTTATCACCTTATTAAGCTTAAACCTTATTTTTTTGCTCTTTGTAGTGGTTTCACCGTTTCTTCCAGCCGAACGGCCAAAGACGGAATCAACTGAGAAAATAAACTCAGATACAATTCCATTTACAGTTAGCTCTTCTAAAAAAGACTTGAATCAGCTGATAAACTATTACTTAGTAAAAGAAGCAAGAGCTGATGAGTTAAACTATCGTGTGGAACTAGATGAAGAAGTCAATTTATTTGGAAAGGTAAGAGCCTTCAATAAAGAAATTGACCTCACACTATCATTTGATCCTCAAGTAAAAGAGGACGGAAACATGCTCCTTAAAGTGAAACGGTTATCTATCGGCCGATTGCCAATCCCGGTTCCATATGTAATGAGCTATATTAAAAAGGAATATCCATTGCCTGAGTATGTATATATTGATCCTAAAAATGAAAGCATAGACGTTCAAATTACTGAGCTGAAATTTAAAAATAATTTGCGTGCTAAAGCAGAATCGTTTGATCTTAAAAATGATGATATTAAATTTAAGTTATTTGTTCCAATGGACTTGCAGGACTGATTACGTTCGGGTAACACCTTATTCCATTTAGGAAAAGGTGTTATTTTTATCACTATATTTAATAGAGAGCTAAGAATAAATACGGTATGCGATTCTGCAAACCTTACTTTGAAACAATGCTCATGCACTTTTGCAGAAAATGATTCAAATGGCATAATAATCGAACATTCAAATGAATTTCATTCATATTTTTATGGAAATCATTTAAGGATGCAGAGTGAATCTCTTTGGAAGCGGTTGAAGTAAACCTTTTCTTTTTGTGTAATTAGTAAGTTGCGGGTATTTGGTATGAACTTTTTGCTAATTAAAAACTGTTCAAATAGTAGATATATTGCGAACCATGTATACTTATAGAAGAAAATGTCGGAATAAAGAGGATAAAATCTGCCAGTATAGGAGGATGCCCCGATGCAATGTCTTCACTGCGGTGAAACGGAAATTGATGGATTTTCAAATTACTGTCCAAACTGCGGTAAAAAATTATATATGAATGATCAAGAACGAAACTTATCTCGAACATCAAAACGAGTCTTGTACATTCTTCCAGCAGCCAGTCTTGTTTTCGTTTCAGGTCTATTGCTGGCTGGATATCATTACGAGGCAGCAATAAATGAAGAAGTCATTGCCCTGCAAAAGAAAACAGAGCAATCAGCTTTAAAAGGTAACTTTGACAAAGCACTGCAATATGCAGAAAAGGGCATCAGCTTAAGAAATGATTATGAAGTGCTGAAGAATGAAAAAGATTTAATTACACGCATTCAAGATTATCATCAGGATATGGATTACATCAATGAACTTATCCAAAATAACGATTTGGAACAAGCTGCAAAGGAAATTGATATCCTTACGAGAATAGTAAGTCCTCACTCTTCGCCTTTATTCAGCAACATTCAAAAAGATCTAATAAAAGCAGATGTGAATGTGACGGTTGGGGAAGTCAAACAGCAAATAAATAAACTAAATTCCATTGATGAGCTTGCTGAGCAGCTGAAAACTGTATCAGTGCTTGATGACATTGAAGCAGACATGGTGAAAGAACAAATTCAATCCAAAATGGTGATGATCGGCTCGGTAAAAGCGGAGAAGGACCTCTCTAATAAGCAATTTAATTCTGCCATTGTGACAGTGGATAAAGCTCTTCAATACGACGGGGATAATGAAAAACTCCTATCATTAAAGGAAAAAATCATTTCTGAAAAAGCATCATTTGAGCAAGCTGAACAAAAAAGAATTGAAAAAGCTGTATCTGCAGCCAAAGAGGAAGAGCGCTTGAAAGCAGAGGCAATTGACATATCGAACATTGAGGTCAAGGTTGACGAATTCGGCGATGCAACAACAACCGGGAAAATAATAAATACTTCCAGTCATCCTATTCATTCGATAACCGTTCAATTTACAGTTTTGAATAAAGAAGGAAAAGAAATTGAGAAAGGGAAAACGAACGTTTATCCTAATGAAGTAAAACCTGGAATGGAAGCTGATTTTGAGCATATTACATACGGGGTTAATGAAAAAATAACGTTGAAGATTAAAAATATATCGTGGTTTGCGAATTAGGAGAAGGGAAGGATTATGAAAAAAAACTGGCTGATTAGTATTACACTTACTCTGATCATAATAACGGGAGGAATTTACGGATATTTATACATGAAAAATCAAGCATCAGATCGAGTTTTTGCCGAGTCTGAAATTCTTCAGGATAAGAATGGAGAACAGCAGAAAACACAATTGGATTTAAAAGAAATCATCAGGGAAACCCAAAAAAAAGTCGTCATGGTCGAACTTGCAGATGGAACAGTTGGTTCGGGATTTCTCTATAATGACCGGGGAGATGTACTCACGAATGCACATGTCGTAGCTGGTGAAAAAAATGTTAAAGTGAGAACGACTGATGCAAAGGGATATAATGGGGAAGTCATTGGAATCAGTACCGAAACAGATGTTGCATTAGTAAGAGTTGAAGGATTAAAGGAACAGGATCCTGTTAGAATCTCTGCAAATGCTGAAGTGGAGCTAGGGCAGGAAATTCTTGCGCTTGGGAGTCCGCTTGGATTGCAAAACACAGTGACGACAGGAATTATAAGCGGAACGAACAGAGACTTTGATTTACCGCCGTATACTTATAAAGGGGTACATCAAATATCTGCACCGATAGCACCCGGAAATAGCGGCGGACCTCTGCTGGACCGTGAAAATGGTTATGTTATTGGTATGAATTCTGCGAAAATGGAAGAAGGAGAGATTGGTTTTAGCATTCCAATAGAAGATATTCTTCCGCTTGCTGAAAGCTGGTCTGAAAATCCGATGAAGTCCCTGCCTGCAGATATAGGTCTTGACGATTCTGAAGAAATAAGTGAAAATAAAAAGTTAGAAACAGCTGATTATCTCATAAGCTATTACATAGAGAGTCTAGACTTTCATGATTTTGTGACAGCCTACTCGTTATTGGGCAGCAGCTGGCAATCTGAATTGACATATGAAGCCTTTCGAAATCAGTTCAAAAACCTTGCTTCGATTAAAATTCTTGATCTTCAAACAGACAAAAAAGGCGAAAATGTTCAGGTCAATGCAGAAATAACAGCTGAGGAAAAAGCAGACGGAAAAATAGCTGAAAAAACATATAGAGCATCATTTGTTGTGGCTTATGAAAATGAGCAGGCGAAGATTGTGGCAGAAAAGAAAAAGAAATGAGGTGAAGTCCAGTGAAGAACGGGTTTTTTTTATTTAGTATTATCGGCTTGTTTATTTCCCTATATTTTGGGGGAATCGCTTACTTGGCTTATGTAGATGAAAAAATGGATGAAGTCTTTTTGAATGTTTCCTATAGCACAATTTTCTTGAGCGCCGCTATATACTCTCTTCATTTAAAAGATGAAAAAAGCAGCCGGCAAAAAGGCTAATATGTTACAAAGAGGAGGCCTGGAGCCTCCTCTTCGTATATCTTCTTAATATTATTGTCCTTCTTCTTCAGTGCCTTCTTCGGTACCTTCTTCAGTACCTTCTTCAGTACCTTCTTCAGTACCTTCTTCTGTAGTACCTTCTTCAGTAGTTGTTTCTTCTTCAGTTGTACCCTCTTCAGTTGTTGTATCTTCTTCAGGTGCGTCTGTTTCTGTGTCGTTACAAGCAGTCATTAGTGATATAGCCAATAAAGAAGCCCCAACTTTTAATAGCATGTCTTTCTTCATTTTCTTTTTCCTCCCTTGTAACCTATCTGAATGAGATTTTTAACCGGCCTGTCAGCTGGTCAAACTCATCATAATCGATTTTTGGAGAAAAAATGTCAATTTTACAAAAACTGAACATGCTTTTTACATTTGCTTATTATTTTTACATTTTGTTAAAATACCTAAATATATTACCCAATCGCGATTAACGCTTCTAATGGCGGCGTACCGTTCGCGAAGCCCACTGCAAAAATAGTATAAGCTGTATCTGCTTTAAATTGCACTTTTGGAACAGTCAGAATGACGTTATCAGTTCCGGCAATTCGAACTTCTAAATCAACCCTTCCTGGTTCCACCTTCACATTTTTAGTAGCTTCTAAAAATGGAACGTTTTTGAATAGAATATCTCCATTTTTTACTGCTACATCTACTGCGGGAGCATCGGGAGATAAGTGAATGAATTTTACACTTGATTCTCCGGCAGCGACGAAAGTTCTGTCGACGAAAGGAATAAGCCTTAAAGCAGAAAGATTCCCAGCTGCAGCAATAGTATATGTGATTCCTGGAAGAAGCATATACATATCTGTCAGGACAGGACGGTTCGTTGTTCCTGCGGCGTACAGGTCAATACGGTATTGCCCGGCAGGCAATTGAAGATAGTCACTGATTTGCTTGAATTTTACATTTTGCAGTGTCAATTTTCCATTGACATAAATATCTACAGCCGGAGCGTCAGGTGAAGCATGAATCACACGGACTTTTGACATTCCAGGCTCTAATTGTGTCTGTGGCATCCGAGCGGATTGGTATTGCATGCTGTGCATCCAATTTTGCATGGCATATATATGTTTTTGATAATACATGACGTGCTTTTCTGGATCTGAATATTTATAATAATTAGCAAGCATGTCATATTTCATTGCTTTTTCAGCATATTTATTCGTTTCATTCATGTTCCGCACTCCCATCTTTAAATTCGTAATTAACATATGAAAAAAGATGGGTGAATGTCACAAGATTTTGGTCATGTTTTAGTTCGAAACAAGCAGGGAAGCATACACGTGAGATCTAAACAAGGAGGAATGAGTAATGGCGTATTTTGATCAGAACGTAGGGGAAGTCACACTTTCTTATAGGGATGAAGGGGCAGGCCATTGTATAGTACTGCTGCACGGTTTTTGCGGAAGTCATGAATACTGGAATAAGATCATTCCGGATCTTTCAAAAAAGCACCGTGTACTTGCTGTTGATTTAAGGGGACATGGTTCCTCCAGTACAGCAAAAGATGAATATCAAATCGAACATATGGCAGATGATATCGCAAAATTGATTAGAGCTCTTGATGTAGAAAAAGCAACAATTATCGGACATTCGCTGGGGGGCTATGTCACACTTGCATTTGCGGAACGTTTTCCAGAAATGCTTCACTCCTTTGCTCTTATTCATTCAACCGCACTGCCCGATGATGAAGCTGGAAAAGCAAACCGTGTAAAGGGAATGGAAAGAATTGAGAAAGAAGGTATTGAGCTATTTGTTCACGATTTGATTCCTAAACTATTCGCTCCTCAGAATTTGGAAAGATTTGATGGGGAAATCCAATTTGCACAACGAATAGGCAATAAAACTTCTAAATATGGAGCAATCGGAGCTTTGCAGGCTATGAAAAATCGTGGAGATCGTCAAAAGGTTTTGCAGAATCCGGATTTACCGATATTGCTCATAGCCGGCAGAAATGATCAGGTAATCCCTCCTGAAAAAACATTTTTGCACAAGGGTGCTCACATTATGGAACGAACCTTGGAAAAAAGCGGACATATGGGAATGCTGGAAGAATCTGATCAGCTAACAGGCATCATTTTTGAATTTCTGGAGAAAAACGGAAAAAAGTAAAAAACGCTTAGATACTAAGCGCTTCAGAGTGTAGACAAAATCACTTTTAGAAAAAAACATTTCAGAAAAAGTGGTTTTTCACAGTCTCAATATCCAGATTTGGATTCTTTAAGAAGTTATGCTACTAAATATGGGCTCCATCCAAAATACAAAAAGCAGCTGCCGACTTTGTCGACAGCCTGAAACGCTCAGATACTAAGCGCTTTTTTGTGATGAGTATGGACTTTCTGCAGAGCCTGAAGGCCTTTTTCTTACTTTTGATTCAGCTCTGCAAGCTTTACAAATGTAAGCTCATCTTCAATCAAACCGCACACACCGCACTGTACTTTGTAAGCCGGTCCTTTATAGGCAATGTGAAACGGATCAAGAGATTCTTGTGTGAATTCTTGGATAACGCTGCCGGACTGAGGATCAAGCTTAACCGACTTTGGTGACTGTTCGATTAAATTAAATCTTGTTCGATTTGTTTTGCAATTCGGACATAGATAAGGTGCAGTCATTACGAAACCTCCTCTTGTTATTTATCATTATTTTTCCATAACAAGGAAGGATTATGTATTTTTACTTGGGTCTATTCTAAAACAAGGGAATGGGCTTTTTCCTTTGCGGAAACAGCCTTTTATTTAGAGCGATCCAGTTTGCCGAACAATTTAATCAGCTGATAAAGCTCTTCATCTGTAAAGCATTGAAACCGTTTTGAAAAAAATTCGGTTTTTTTATTTTCAAATTCGGCTAAAACGAGATGACCTTTTTCACTTAGCTCAATAACTGTAATTCTTCGATCATTATCTGATCTTTTTCTTGTTATAAGCTCTTTAGCAATCAGGGAATCCGTTACGGTCGTAATATGACTTGCCGACACTTCGAGCTCTTTTGCTAAAACTGTCGAATTAAGCGGTCCATTATCTTTTAAACTTTTTAAAACGATAAATTCGTTGCGTGATAAAACGTTGCTGAGAACAAGATTGATTTCATTTCTTAGCTGACGGACGACGTTTCTCATTAAAGATTCCATTTCGTACATCATTTCTTCACGATTTTCCACTTCAAAACCTCCCAGACCAAACATTAGGGAAAAAAATACTACACGTTAGTAAACATTAATTAAATGTAATGAAACAAGCTAAGAATGTCAAGAAAAACAGGCAGAGAGCTGAATTCTGGGATTTAAATATGGAGATGTTATAATGGGAACATAGATACATGCCGAGGAGGAAACAAGATGAGTGAGAAAATAACAGAGCTTGCCACATTTGCTGGAGGATGCTTCTGGTGCATGGTACATCCATTTGACGAATTACCTGGAATCGAAAAAGTAACATCAGGCTACACAGGAGGGCATAAAGAAAACCCGACTTATGAAGAAGTTTGCAGAGAAACAACCGGCCATTATGAAGCTGTGCAAATTACGTTTAATCCAGAAATATTTCCATACGAGAGATTGCTTGAGCTTTTTTGGCAGCAAATCGATCCGACAGATCCAGGCGGTCAATTCTACGATCGCGGAGACTCTTACCGGACTGCCATTTTCTATCACTCGCCAGAGCAGCAGCAGCTTGCAGAAGAGTCTAAGAAAAAGCTTTCGGAAAGCGGTCGCTTTGAAAAACCGATTGCAACAGAGATTCTGCCTGCTAAGCCGTTTTATGAAGCAGAAGAATATCACCAGCAATATTATCAAAAAAGCCCTGTAAGATATAATCAATACCGTAAAGGCTCAGGGCGTGATGCTTATATTAAAGATCATTGGGACAAAAAAGAACTAAAAGAAAAATTAACGCCCATCCAATATGAAGTAACACAAAATAATGGTACGGAGCGTCCATTCCAAAACGAATATTATGACCATGAACAGGACGGCATTTATGTAGATATTGTATCTGGAAAACCCTTATTCAGTTCAACGGACAAATACGACGCCGGATGCGGCTGGCCGAGCTTTACAAAGCCGATTGGGGAGCATGAAGTCATTGAAAAGAAAGATTTCTCTCATTTCATGATTCGGACAGAGGTTAGAAGCAAATCAGCAGATTCCCATTTGGGCCATGTGTTTAACGATGGACCTGGTCCGAACGGACTTCGATACTGCATCAATTCTGCAGCACTTAGATTCGTTCCAAAGGAAGATCTTGAAAAAGAAGGATATGGAAAATACACCGTGCTGTTTCAGTAAAATTAAGGTGAAAAGGACATCCAATGTGATGTCTTTTTTTACGCTGGAATAACAGATTTTATTCAAATTAAAAGTCTTTTTCAGGAATCGGCTCGTCCTTAAAAATACCTTCCTGCCAATTTTGATAGCCATAAATAATAAATGATATACCAAACACAATCAGAAAGTATTGCCACATTTTTATTTGAAACGAAGCGATTCCAAGCATCTCGAGGCATTTCAAACCTATAAAACATAAAAAAGCATCCAGAACCAAATTTGCAAGAAAATAGTGTGAAAATTTATGGTATGTCAGTATAAAAATCCATAGAGTACCAACTGTATAAAGACCATAGGCAAAACTTACGTCGGGTCATATAGCCCCACGGAACGATATACCTGTGAATGGTCCACATCATATGTGTAGGCGATTTAAAAACGATGGTCATGATTAAAGCTGTTAAAATGACAACAGGCATGTACCTTCTGGTCGTTTCTTTTCTGAGAAAGAAAAGCGATAGCCATGGCAATATAAAAGCAATTAATAATAAAACCCTTGCTGTCATGAGCAAAAATACCTTCACTGTATGATTTTGTCTTAGTATTTGGCTGGAAGAGTATGGATTATGCAATTCGTTTACCTTTACTTGAATGAACAGATAAGCTTAAAGATATGTGATAGAATGACAGGAATTTGATATACTTTTATTAACATAGGCTGTGTTTGCCTTGATTTTGCTTTGCGCAGGGATTTTTCACATGGACTAAGTAATGGTGTGCTCTTTTCCTTGAATTTGAAGATACATGACTAATTTGGAAGCTGTAAATTCATTGAAAAATCAAAAAAACCGATTTTTCAGGTCACTAGCTAAAGCAACAATGTTTTTAGAGCTTTAATAAAAGAGAAGGAGAGGGTAACCTTGGCAATAAAGGGATTTGAGCATGTTGGAATTCAAGTAAAGGACATAGAGAAATCAATTGAATTTTATCAGACAGTGGTTGGATTGCAATTTATTGACCGATTTTTACATACAGATAAAAAAATGAAGCTTGCATTTTTAGGAATAGATGATTCGATTATTGTGGAACTGATCGAAGGATATAACCCAGATCTTCCCCAAGAAGGGAAGGTTCATCATGTTGCTTTTAAAGTAAGTGAAATTGAAGGAGAAAAAGAAAGACTCCGCGAATTGCAGGCTGAGTTCATTTATGAAGACATTACTACGCTGCCAAATGGTGCGAAATACCTCTTTTTTAGAGGCCCAGACGGCGAATGGATTGAATATTTCGAACCGATGAAAAGCTAATATGATAAATTTCATAAATGAGCTGGATGCAGCAGAAGAAGAATATTTGCGTTTGTTTTGTGATGTGAAGGATACAGCGCTATTTCGAACATTTAAAGATGACTCTCTAAAAGGAATGTACAGTCATCATTTTACTAAAATGACAACACCTTATCATCCGATCCTGCTAAGAGAAGTGCTTGCGGAATCCCATAAGGCGCTGAATCGGACATTCGTCCATGTAAAATTGCCCTTTAATGTAAGAGTCGATAAAAAAATGATGTATTCATTGACAATGGATGATTACTTTTGTGATCTTGATTTATATTACTTGCACGATTTAAAATCTCTGGATGTTTGCAGCAGAATCGTTACCAAAGTTGGAGAAGGTGCAGCACTTCGGGATGCGTGCCGTGCGATGGAATTATATGATGCCAGGCATATTAATGCAGGTTTTGCTAACACGAAATTGAAGAGGAAAAAACCATTTTATCAGTCAAAGCAAATCAGACTGTTTGTCTGCTATGAAAACGGAGTCCCAATTGGAAGCGCAGAGCTTTATATATCTCCTATTTCTAAGATTGCCAAGATAGAAGAAGTGGCCATTTTAGATGAGTACCAGCGAAGAGGCTATGGCACATCTTTTATGAAAAGCCTTTTGAATGAATCGAAACGATTAGGTGCAGAGTTTGCATATCTTGTTACTGTAAATGAAACGTCGTCAAGAGCTTTTTATGAAAAACTCGGCTTTGTAAAGGTGTTAGAACAGGAAAATATTTTTAAAAATTTAGCTAATAAATCTTCATCATGATTTTTTTACAGGAAATTGGGCGAATGCACATACAGGACAGCCACCCACTTCATAAAGTAGTCTGTAAAGAAAATTCAAATGAAGAGGTGTTTGTAAATGTACGGTTATGACTGCGGATGTGCATATCCTTCTTATCCGGTTCACGGCGGGCATGGAAACTGCTTTGTATTGATTGTTGTCTTGTTTATTTTGTTAATTATTGTTGGTTCAGCTTATATTTGCTAGTACGCTATGAAAGAAGCCTCTCTTATGGGGCTTTTTTAGTTTTTTTTTAAAATCCATTAAATACGGCCGATGGTTTTATTAGATAGTAGTTCTTGGTCTTGTGCTATTCCATACAACAATATGAAAAGATGACAGAGGCATTGTTTCTGGGGTAAAAGGTAGGTCAAGAGTTTGGGTTGATGGTGAAAAACCTCGAACAAAACGGTTTAAATATAGGAATTAATTCCCTATTTTTCGTTTTAATAGGAAAAATTTGAAATAAAATTGCTATTCATATGTCGAACTGTTATGATGAGAGAGAATTATTTTTGTTCGAATGATAATTTTCAAACGGATTTTGTCTTGATTGAAATGAACATGAACAAGAATAGTAATACAATGTGTGTTTACACACTAGGAGGCAACAAAAATGGAACAAGGTAAAGTAAAATGGTTTAACTCAGAAAAAGGTTTTGGATTCATCGAAGTTGAAGGTGGAGAAGATGTATTCGTTCATTTCTCAGCTATTCAAGGCGAAGGCTACAAAACATTAGAAGAAGGCCAATCAGTTACATTTGAAACTGAGCAAGGTCAACGTGGACTTCAAGCAACTAACGTTCGCAAAGCATAATCCATATAAAACGTCCGGGCAGCCCTTCAATCAGGGCTGTTTTTTTGTGTTATTATTCGTTTTTGTTGTTCGGTGTGGAAGATGATGGTAGATTTGAAAGAAGCACACTAAAAGCAGTGTGCCTTAAAGGGGGATTCAAGTGTATATTCCAAAGCATTTTAAATTAAATGAAAAAGAAGGAATCTACAAGATAATCGAAGAGAATAGCTTTGCCACTCTATTTTCACTGCTTGATGGCATCCCTTTTGCTACACATCTGCCGCTTGCTTTAGACAGAGCTGAAGAAGTTTTAATTGGTCACGTTGCCCGACAGAATCCACAATGGAAAGACATGCAACATCAGCAGGTTCTTGCTGTTTTTCATGGTCCACATTCCTATATTTCACCTTCGTGGTATGAAACAAACACTGCCGTTCCAACTTGGAATTATACAGCTGTACATGTTTATGGAGAAGCTGAAATGATTGAAAGTGAACAGGAACTCATGAAATCCCTGCAAGATTTGGTGGACACCTATGAGAAACCAGACAGTTCGTACGAATTAGATAAAGCAGATCCTGCATACATAAAAGGATTAAGCAAAGGGATTGTTGGATTCAGAATAAAAATCACTAAGATGGAAGGCAAAAGCAAACTTAGTCAAAATCATTCAATCAAACGCAGAGAAACAGTCATAGAACAGCTTGAACAATTGAAAAGCGAAAATGCGAAGCACATTGCAAGTCTTATGAAGGAAACAATTGTGAATGATAGTGAATCTTAACAAATGTATCCATATGTGAGTGGATTTTGCAGTTTGATTCTAGTTCTTGTGCTGCTTTCTGGCTGCATTGCAGATTGTGAAGTAAATATGTGAATTTATGGTAGATTGGAGGAAAATAGCTATGAATATTAGATGGGAAGAAATATCATTTGAGGACACGACTTACCTGGAAGATGCCCTGAAACTTTACGATCAATCGTTTCCGGTCGATGTAAGAGAACCTCATCAGGTAGTTGCCGAAAGTTTTAAATACACTAACATCAGCTTTCCAAATACTTTTAGGTTCTTGATTGGGTTAGAAGGAGAGCAGCTAGTTTCATTTGCAACTGCACACTATTTAGCAGATGTGAATTCAGGGTTTATCGTTTACATATGTATAAATCCTCATATAAGAAGCAAGGGGTTAGGATCAAAAACGCTATTGAAAATCGAAGAAATCCTTAACAAAGATGCCAAATTGGCTGGATATCCTTCTTTAAAAACGATTTTTTTAGAAACAGAAAAACTGGAGGCAGTACATACTGCAGAAGAAAAAGAGGACTGTGTAAAAAGAAATCGTTTCTTTGAAAGAAATAACTATATTCTGTTTGAAGACATTGAATATATACAGCCTCCATTACATAAAGATGGGGAACATGTACCTTTGCATCTTTATTCCAAACATATCGGCAAAGATCATTTTTCTATTGAAGAAATCAAAGAAATAGTGAAGGCCATGTACAAGGAAAAATACTTTAATGTAAATAAAATAGATAGGCATCTGCTTGAAAATTGTTTGTTGAAAATGGAGATTAACACTAGCTTTTAAACTCTTGTGTCCAAAACAAAAAGAACAGTGAATAGCTGTTCTTTTTGTTGCCGTTCCAATTTAATCGTTCAAAACCTTTTCAAGAGTCACTCTAGTATTGGAACTTTTTGTTTAGTTAAAACGTAAGTAAGAAAGTGATTGCATTTGAATAAGTTAATAGAGGAGAATTTAAATGGAAACGTTTATTGCGTATGCAGTTGTTTTTATTATGGCAGCCATTCCGCTGTTTGAGGTTTACGGTGTCATTCCAATAGGGATATTGGCAGGACTTTCGCCGATTGCAGTGACCATTACTGCTTTTTTAGGGAATGCGTTTACAGTCGTATTGCTCATTTTGCTTATTGAAAAGGTGAAAATTTGGCTTCAAAAGAGAAAGATGAAGAAACAAGATCCTATTGTGATAAACGAAGAAGCAGCAACGCTAGAAGAAAATGAGACTAAGCGGTCCAAGAGAGCTAAAAAACTATGGAATCGGTTTGGATTGCCAGGTCTGACGATTATTGGACCTCTTTTAGTAGGATCCCATTTGGCTGCATTTTTAAGTATGGGATTCGGGTCAAAACGAACAGCCGTTACAGGATGGATGCTTGCGAGCTTGCTCATCTGGTCAGCAGCTGCCGGAATTGGGACGTGGCTTGGTGCAGACTTTTTGACTGCAGAAGGACAGTATGAAGGCTTTTTAAAAGACTTCCTGGAGAAATAAGGACACGATTGTAAATAAAACAATCAGTTAACCCGGAAAAACAAACTGACAGTCTGTTTATCTTTCAGATTTCGACAATAAGACCTACTGTGATTACTTATCTATTCGGAGCAATAAAACAAGTAAGATTGCAATACATAATGAAAGCGTCTCTTCTAAAAAGAAGGACGCTTATTCATTTAAGTACAGTTTACTAGCTTTGATCAATCATATCTCTCTAATAGAGTGAATATAATTTCCATGAATGCACGCTCTATTTTCTTCTGAAGTAATAAATGAGGGAGGGAGACCCTGCTATTGATCGATACTATTTTTATCAGTCATGCTCATTGTGATGAAGCCTATGTCCGAGAACTGGTTAACTTGCTGACGATGATGAAGGTGCCGAATATTGTATGCAGTTCATATCCCGGCTATCATATTCCAAATGATGAAGATATTTACGATTATCTTCATAAGAAATTAAGCGGCAACTCATGGGTCATTTATGTGCTGTCTGATCATTACTATAAAAGTGCTGCGTGCTTAAATGAAATGGGAGCATGCTGGATCTTAAATAAAAAATACACGGCTATATTAACACCTGCTTTTGATTATAAAGAAATGAAGGGTGCAATAAATCCGAATCAAGTTTCATTCAAGCTGAACGATTTGGATCGTTTGTATGAATTTCTTGAAAGCAGCAGAGAGGTTTTTAAGTTTGAGAAGCAGCCTGGCACGTTCTTAGTCAAGATATGCGAGCAGGCAATTCGGAACATAAATCAAATTGCCGACGATGAAAAAAGAGACAAAAAACTGATCGCCTGCAGTGTAGAGGGGATCCGTATCGATCCTAAAGATAGTCTTAGCCTGCAGATTAGACTGCGATTAAAGAATCCCGAAGACCATGATATTCAGCTCGATGTTTTGAAAATGGAGCTGTTTGATGAAAATGGAGTGTCTTTCAAGTACACCCTTCAGCCTGCTGAAATTAAATTATACAGCCTTGAGAATAAAATCGCGTTTTTATCTGTGAAGATCGGTGATTCAAAATATGAACCTTATTTGCACCAAAATGAAAAAATAGATTTAAAATACAGCAGGGATGTTTGGTAATGGTGATAGATTGGAAGTGGAGGTATGGCGATGAGAGTTGAATTAAGTCCAGAGCAGAAAAAACTGCGGAAGCTATTGAAAGTGAAGGTAGCAGAGATTCTAGATTTTCTATCGTTAACAAGGGAAGAAAGAAGAAGTCAATCCTACGAGAAAATCGAGAAGGTCTATGAGGAAATGGGTTCGACTGCCCATAAATTGCATCTTACACTTGATCCAAAACCAAAACTTCACCGTGAAACCATTCGTATCCGGGGGATGAAGCCTGAGCATCCAGAGTTTTATCACCACGTTCGTCCTGTAGAAGAATTGCTTAACTATTTGGATAATATTAACGCAAATGATGAACCGGAGGATCAGACACTTGGCAAAACCTTTCACTTGGATGTCTATACACGCAAGTGGGGGCATTATGATAGATATACACTAATTCGAAATGAAGAGGGCTGGCTCATTCAGCACATGTCACAGAGCGAACAGGCTGGAAGAGATGCTGAACCGATTTTAAGCTATGTACTTCGTCATGATCATGTCTCCTATCCTCGTAATCTAAGTTCAATCATGGAAGACATTTGGTACAGGGCTGCTGAAGAAGGACTAACAGAAGAGCAAGTACAGGGCATGCTCAAGGAAGTGTCTGAATGGATCTCCATGACAGAACAAAATTATCCAAGCCATATTGCCCTTAAAAAAAATAAGCAAAAGGGCTATTTCTCTTAAGAAACAGCTCTTTTTTATTGGTTCTTTTCTCAAACATATCTTAATGAAAGTCGTACAAAGTCTAAATGAGAGAAACAACAATTAATGCACACAGCTTTTTATTATATCGGGAGGAATTTATATGGGATATTTCGTAAAAGCAGAACAAGATGTCAATTTATTTGTTGAGGATATTGGTACGAAAGATGGCCGCGTCATTTTTTTTCTCCATGGATGGCCTGTCAACCATAAAATGTACGAGTATCAGTTTAATCAGCTGCCAAGGCAAGGTTTTAGATGCATTGCAATCGACATCCGCGGTTTTGGCAAATCAGACCGACCATGGCAAGGCTATTCCTATGACAGAATATCTGATGATGTTCGGACGGTGATTGACGCTTTGCAGCTAAAAGACGTCATTTTAGCCGGATTTTCTATGGGCGGGGCTATTGCGATTCGCTACATGGCGCGCCATGCAGGTCATCAAGTGTCAAAGCTTGCACTTTTTGGAGCAGCCGCACCATCTTTCACAAAACGTCCTGACTATCCATATGGGATGTCAAAAACCGAGGTAAACAAACTCATTGAACAAACCTACAAAGACCGGCCTGAAATGCTTACAGGATTTGGCGGAATTTTCTTTGCGAAGTACATTACAGAAAGCTTTAAGAACTGGTTCCAGGACTTAGGACTTGAAGCATCAGGTCACGGAACTGCTCTTTCTGCCGTTTCGCTGAGAGATGAAGATCTCCGCGATGACTTAGGGAAAATTAACGTTCCAACCGCCATTTTTCATGGGATGAAAGACCAAGTATGTCCATTTGTTTTTGCCAAGCTAATGAATGATGGAATTAAAGACTCTGAGCTTGTACCATTCAAGTACAGCGGACATGGTTTGTTTTATGATGAAATGGAAAAGTTTAATAGGGAACTGGTAAGATTTTTAGAATAAGAGCAGTAAAATGGCTAATTCAGATTGATAACTTCCTCTATTGTGAGTATCATCAAGATAGTGTACATAAAGAGGAGGCATCATTTTTTGAAAATGCACGTACTATTCTACACATTTATTTTTCTGCTTTGCTTTTTGCTCGGGACCATTCAAGCTCCCATTCCATTGATAGGGTTGCTGCTGATCGTTTCAATGGGGGGATATATGTATGTACAAATCAGTCCAATTCTATTCTCGAAGGATGTTAAAAAATCGGAAAAATACTTAATAAAACATCAAAAAAATCCGATGTATCAGCTCTATTACGCAATAGCCAACAACAAGGATGCTGAAGCAGAAACAGCACTAGCAGCATTCAATGCCAAATACAAAAACTCATATAGACAGGCGTTATTGAACACAACTTATGCGGTTTACAAAAAGGATTTACAGGCTGCAAAGGAAAATGTAAGAGCGATAAAGCAAGCGTCGTATCGTTTGTATTATGAGGCTTTTATTGCAATTGAATCCAAGCAATTAAATAAAGCGCGTGAAATTGCGGATCAGCTGCCCCAGGGATGGATGAAGGAAAGTATTTATGCAGAAATTTTTGAGAAGCAAGGAAATAAAACCTTAGCAATAGAGCATGCGAAAAAGGCATTTGAACAAACAAGAGGGCTGCAGCGGTATATGATCTACAAAAATAATGAATCTTATTTTGCTTCTTAAGGCACCAATACAGGATTGGTGTTTTTTATGTTCAAAAAAAGATTTCTTTGATAGTAAGGGGATTATTTAACAGGTTAATGCCTTTATAGCTGAAGGGAAGTGTCTTAATGGAATTCGTTTTTGTTTTGATCATATGCCCAATCATTGTCACCGTTCTATCTGCAGCAAGCTGCTTTTTGCTGAAAAAGTGGTACATCATGCCGATAGCTGTCCTCATTTTGTTTAGTGTGTTAACATTTACATTATTTAACGATTCTTTTTTCATTTGGGTCATTGTTTACACTATACTTTCAATTGTTGTCAGCTGGATTGTGAAATTTATTAAAAAGAAGTAATCGTTTAGGTCATTTCTTAAGGAGAAATGACCTTTACAAACATTCCCTCCGCAGCTTTTTTAGAAGCTTTTTCATTCATCAGCTTTACTTTATCCGATAATAAGGATGCTTTGACCAATTTGTCATTATGAAGAACAGGGGGATCGATGAGTCTGATTTTAGTCTTTCGATGTAAATCGTAGTCGTTTTGGTCTTCTTTAACAATTTTTCTGGGATGCAGTTGATTTACCAGCTGCTTTATTTCATAATCGTGTGAAGAATT
This sequence comes from Bacillus sp. PAMC26568, assembly GCF_014235785.1. GTDB lineage: Bacteria > Bacillota > Bacilli > Bacillales > Bacillaceae > Bacillus_P. The sequence goes on from NZ_CP060137.1 coordinate 1,743,408, forward strand.
CAGAATTTCCATTACTTCTTGATCAGTGCCAAGCAAATCATCAAGTTTAATGATCTGTTTGTTCAATGCGCATTTCAATATTTTCGCCAAAGAGTCGTATCCGTATATATTTAGAGGATCCATAAAGAAATCAATGACTTCTTTGTAATAGATTTCTGTAAACCATTCAGCTGCTTCAATTGAGAGAAGAACCATTTTCCCGTCTTTTGTGAATACATTATCCAGGAAAAACTGGACTTCTTTATTGGAAATGTATCCATATTGATGCATATCTCTCAGTGTATAATCCACTCGATCTGCACATAATTCAGGGGCAGGCTGTTCAAGTAAAGTCCATTTAGAATCGCCAAACAGGATTTCTTTATAGTCGTAGCCGCTATTATGCAGGATCCATGGAATATCAGAATCTTCAACGACATGTTTATATATTTTTTCATGATAGTCTTCTTCTTTATTTTCTAAAACAAAATCAATCACATGTGAAAATGCTGTGTGTGAGATGTCGTGAAGCAATCCTGCTATCTGTTCCTCCAATGAGCCGCCCAGCTTCTTTATTAAAATCATCACGCCAATGGAATGTTCGAATCGAGTTACATCCCATTTTTCATTCACCAGGTAGCTTGCTCCTCCTTGGTGAATGCCTTTTAATCTTTGAACTGGTTTACTGTTTATCAGTTCTTCCAGAATTCCTTCAACTTTAAACTCTCCATAAACGCTATCATTGATAATCATGTGCTCAACTCCTAACCTAAGAATATCATAGGGGCTATCTTTTTTTAAAAAAATAGTTTACTATTCAAAAAAAATTGATATAATGATAATGATAATCCTTATCACTCAATTCAGAAAGTGGGAACCAGCATGAAGGGACAATTTCATAAAAGAATTATTGGATTAATCTGTGCACTGTTCGTCATAGGGATATTGGCAGCATGCGGGAATCAGGAGAAAACAGAAGAAAACTCTTCTTCTGAAAAGAAAACAGAAGAGACGATTACATATAAAGCAGCAAATGGAGATGTGAAGATTCCTAAACATCCAAAAAGAGTGGTGCTTGTAGCTGACAGCTATTATGGACATTTCTTAACACTCGGTATTCAGCCTGTAGGTGCACCTCAAAATGTATTTGATAATCCTTTTTTTGAAGGAAAAACAAAAGGTACAGAAAACATCGGCGATGGCACTTCTGCAGAAAAAATTCTTGAACTGAAACCAGATTTAATTATTGCCTGGACAACTTACGAGGGCATCGATCAATTAGAGAAAATTGCACCAACTGTTGCGATTGAATATTCAGCACTTAATACAAAAGAACAGCTGAAAGAGTTCGGAAAAATGACTGGAACAGAAGAAAAAGCGGATGAATGGCTTGCAAGCTGGGACAAAAAAATTGCAGAAGAAAAGCCGGAAGTTGAAAAAGCTGTAGGTGATCAAACCGTTGCTTTAATCCAGCCATATGACAAAGGCATCAACGTTTTTGGATCTACATTTGGACGTGGAGGAGAGATTCTTTACGAAGAATTTGATTTAAAGGCACCTGATCTTATTCAAAAAGAAGCGATTGACAGCGGCGCAGGCTATGCGCAATTTTCATTGGAAAAGCTGCCGGAATATGCTGGTGACTACATTTTCACAAGTCCATGGTCAGCTGAAGATGACGGAACGAAAACGTACAACAGTCAGATGTGGAAAGACCTTCCTGCTGTTAAAAATGACCGTGTCTTTGAAATTCACCCAATCGGCTTCTATTTTAACGATCCAATTTCATTAGAGGGACAACTAGAGTTTATTGTTGAGAATTTAACGAAAAGCTAATGGAGGAGAGACAGGAATTATTTCTGTCTCTTTTTTTAGGATCAAATGATGCAGATGTTATGGAAAGAAATTGTTAATTTCCGAAAATTCTCCTATTAGTGAGGAAGTTAGCTTAAATATTGAGTGGCAGGTAGCTGGGTAATTAAAGTTGCAGTCATATTTTTTCTAACGGTCTTTGACTTTCAAATTTTAATCCTTCAAAATAGACATGGATAAAGAGGTGAGAAGAGATGGCTGAAAAAATTTCAAGTACTGGGTGGTTTGGTATGGCGCTGCAGGCACTGATAATTCTTGCAGATTATGAAGGACTTTGTCCGAGCGGAAAGATAGCTGAGAAGCTTGAATCTCAATCGGCCTTTTTAAGAAAGATTTTAACCCACTTAGTAAAAGCCGGTTTGATTCAAGCGAAAGAAGGCAGGGATGGCGGTTATTCTCTTGTAAAAGATCCGGGTGATATCACACTTGCGGAAGTCTATGATGCGATGAAAGCTGAGCCTTTCACTAAAGGTTTTCTATGCATTGAGAGCAAAGAATGCTTTGACTCTACAACGAGGACCGCGCTATTTGAACTTCGAAATGAAATGGAAAGCTGGATCGTTGATGGGTTAAAGCAAAAAACAATAGCTGATTTACTTATGAAATAAAAGAGAAAACGGAACGAAATGTTTCGTTTTTTTTATTTAATTAACTGTACTTGACGTGAGAACAGTTTCAGGAATATACTGTTCCTGTAAACATTACAGTTAAAAGGAGAGAACCAAAATGTCAAAGAAAACAATGAGCAAGGAAGAATATTTAAATAAAGTGAAAGATTTGGATGTAAATGCAGAGAAGCCTAAAGTACTAGACGATACAGAATTCTTTACAGTAGCGAGAGAACGCAGATCTGTTCGCCAGTATGATCCTGCGTTCAAAATGGAAAAAAGTGAAATCCGGGATATTTTAGAAGCGGCGATCACAGCTCCATCGTCTTCCAATCTTCAACCGTGGAGATTTCTTGTAATCGATGATCAAGCTGCAAAGGAAGAGTTGCTTCCTATTGCTAACAATCAGCAGCAAATTGTTGATGCTTCTGTTGTAATAGCTGTTCTTGGAGATACAAAAGCTTATAAGAACGCTGATCGGATTTACGGAGAACTGGTTAAAAACGGTGTGATGACAGAAGAAGTAAAAGAGACGTATGTAAATAGCATCATTCAGAATTACGGAAACTTTCCGGCAGAGCGATTGTCAAAAATTGCTATGATTGATGGTGGACTTGTATCAATGCAGCTTATGCTTGCTGCAAAAGCTAAAGGCTATGACACGGTGCCAATGGGCGGATATGACGCCGGCAAATTTATAGAAGCTTTCAATCTGCCAGAAAACTTCGAACCGGTAATGCTCATCTCACTTGGTAAAGGAACAAAAGCAGGATTTCCAAAAACACGTCTTCCGCTTGATGACATCCTCCAGTGGAATAAATATTAAAGATTGTCTTCCTCAACCCTTCTTGAAAAAGATGGAGTTGCGAGCAAAATGATCCAAAGAATAAATAAAGAATTATTGGAACTAGAATGATCCATCTGAATAATCTAAAAAAAGCAGTTGATTTCACTTGGAATGTATTGTAAACTCATAAATAATTAACTGAAAAGTAATGAAAAGGACATGAGACATTTTAAACGGTTATCAGAGAGGGAAGAAAAGCTGAGATCTTCCTAACGCAGAAAATGAACTTACCGCCTTTAAAACTGGCATGGAGGAAATGCCATGCCGCAGACGCTGCGTTAAAGCGCTGGAGCTATTCGTTTGTCAGAATGAATGGGAATCTGGGTGGAACCACGGGTAAACGCGCTCGTCCCTATTACAGGGATGAGTGCGTTTTTTTTCATAAAATTGTATGGATGAGGACATGAGGCATTTTATCTGGTTCACAGAGAGGGGAGAAAAGCTGAGATCTTCCTAATGCAGAAAAATGAACTTACCGCCTTTGAACTGCATGGAGGAAATGCCATGCCGCAGACGCTGCGTTAAAGCGCTGGAGCCATTCGTTTGTCAGAATGAATGGGAATCTGGGTGGAACCACGGGTAAACGCGCTCGTCCCTATTACAGGGATGAGTGCGTTTTTTTTTATAAAATTGTATGGATGAGGACATGAGGCATTTTATCTGGTTCACAGAGAGGGGAGAAAAGCTGAGATCTTCCTAATGCAGAAAAATGAACTTACCGCCTTTGAACTGCATGGAGGAAATGCCATGCCGCAGACGCTGCGTTAAAGCGCTGGAGCCATTCGTTTGTCAGAATGAATGGGAACCTGGGTGGAACCACGGGTAAACGCGCTCGTCCCTTTTTAAGGGATGAGTGCGTTTTTTTATTTTAATGAAATGGAGTGGTAAAGATGGAGATTCGTTTTAATGGTGAAAAGAAAGAATTTAAGAAAGGTGTTTCAGTGGGTGACATGGCTTATTCAATAAGCAATCGACTTGGTAATATAGCGATTGGAGCAAAGGTGGATGGGAAAGCGGTGAGTTTGAGCGAGAGGATTTATGATGACTCAGAGATTGAGATCATACCAATCGATTCTCGTGAACGTTTTCCATTTCTGAATCATACGGCTGCACACCTTTTAGCGCAAGCAGTAAAACGATTGTATGGAAAGGCGATTTTAGGGTGTGACTCTTATGATGAAAAAGGCTTTTTCTATGAATTTCAGCTGCCGCACACTATTCGCGAAGAAGAATTATGTTCGATTCAAGATGAAATACTGAAAATCATGAACGAAAAACATGAAGTTGAACGATTCGAACTTTCAAATGAGGAAGCTAAAGCATTGCTTGCTGAAAAAGGGGAATCGTTAAAGCTTGAAGTTTTAAATGATTCAGCTGGAAACCATTCGTTTTGGTTTTATAAACATGGCGAATTTCTAGATTTATGCAGCGGGCCGCATTTGTCTTCAGCGCAATTCATTAAAGCGTTCAAGCTAACTGCAGTTTCAGGATCTTATTGGAAAGGTGAGAAAGAAAACCATATCATGCAGAGGATTTCAGGTGTTGCTTTTTCAAGTGAAAAAGAATTCCAGCATCACTTAAAAAAGATGGAGGAACTGAAAAAACGTGATCATCGAAAAATCGGAAAAGCAATGGAGCTCTTTATGTTTTCAGAGGAAGCGCCAGGTATGCCATTCTTTTTGCCAAATGGCCAAATTATGAAAAATGAGCTTCAGCGGTTTCTCCGTGAGGTTCAGGCTGAAGCTGATTATTGTGAGGTACAGACTCCTTACATGATGAATGAAAGACTATGGAGACAATCTGGCCACTGGGATCATTATCATGAAAATATGTATTTTTCTGAGGTGGATGAAACAAAGTTTGCTTTAAAACCAATGAATTGTCCGGGACATATGATGATCTTTAAAAATCAGCATCATTCTTATCGCGACCTTCCGATCAGGCTTGCAGAATTTGGCCAGGTTCACCGTCATGAATACAGCGGAGCGCTTAATGGACTGCTGCGTGTCCGCACTTTTTGCCAGGATGATGCTCATTTATTTATAAGACCCGATCAAATCAAGGCTGAAATAATGAGTGTGATTCATCAGATTGATAAAGTTTATCGTACGTTCGGATTTGACTATTCCGTTGAGCTTTCAACTAAGCCAGATAAAGCGATGGGCTCGGATAAGCTTTGGGAGAATGCAGAACATGCATTAAAGAAGGTTCTTGAAGATCTTGGAATTTCTTTTCACTTAAACGAAGGCGATGGAGCTTTTTACGGACCAAAAATTGATTTTCACATAAAAGATGCTATCGAAAGAAGCCATCAGTGTGCGACAATTCAGCTTGATTTTCAAATGCCGGAAAAATTCGATTTAAGCTATATTGATGAAAACAATGAAAAACAAAGACCAGTCGTGATCCATCGGGCCATATCAGGCTCACTTGACAGATTTCTCGGAATTTTGATTGAACATTTTGCGGGAGTATTTCCTGTTTGGCTTGCTCCAGTCCAAGTGGCAATTGTACCAGTTTCTGATGTGCATCTTGAATATGGAGAAAGAATAAAAAATGAACTGAAAAAGATCGGCATAAGAGTTAGTCTTGATCGCAAAAATGAAAAGTTTAATTTGAAAATTCGCCAGGCACAGAAGAGTAAGGTTCCTTTCATGCTGGTGGTTGGAGATAAGGAAGTCGATAATCATGAAGTGAGTGTTAGGAGGCATGGCGCAAAGCAATCTGAAAAGATGAAATTTGAACAGTTTAAGGAAGTTCTGTTAGAAAAAATAGTAAAACGGGAGCTCGGTTAATAAAATGTAAATAGAACTATATTAATGACTTATTTTCGGACTTTTCTCTCATCTTTTCCTCATATAGTTTATGTCCTTTTTTTAGTGGAACATATACAGCAAGGAGGAGTGAGTGATGAAAAAAAACAGATGGAAGCTTATACTGCCGCTTTTTGCACTATTTATAGCACTCGGGTGTTCCGGGGAAGGAACTACTGATGATACGGAAACAACGAATATGGAAGATTCCGCAGAAAACACAGATCAAGATATGAAACCTGGCGCGATTGCTGAAGTGAAGAATACAGAGAATAAAAAAGTCGGCACGGTTACTTTTTCAGAGCATGAAAATCACGTTATGATTGAAGCAGAAATGGATGGACTTCAACCTGGCTATCATGGTTTCCACATTCACGAAAAAGGAGTTTGTGAACCCGATGCGGCGGAAGGTCCATTTACAACTGCTGAAGGACACTTTAATCCTGATGACAGCACACACTCTGAACATGCTGGAGATATGCCTTCGTTATTCGTGAACGAAGATGGCAAAGCAGAATTCTCTGCCGCGTTTGACAGGGTCTCAATGGAACAATTATTGGAGCAGGAAAAAGCAATTATTATTCACGCAAGTCCCGATAACCTTGCCAATATCCCCGACCGTTATGAATCGGAAGGGAAACCAGGTCCAGATGAAGAAACAATGAAGACAGGTGATGCAGGCGACAGACAGGCCTGCGGAGTAATAAAGAGCGCTGAAGGGACTGAGTGAAAACAAAAAGAGAGCTGGGATTCGCCATTCAGCTCTCTTTTTTTGGATAATTATCCTTATTTGATGAAAACTAATGGTCTGTCAAAATCGTATTTATGATACAAGCGAATAAACGAATTGACGAAGGTATACATAATGGAAGCGAGTTTGTTTTGGGTTGGAGCAGGATTAGCTGCACTCGGATATTTTATTGGCGAAGGGTTGAAAAACATTAAAAATCCGAAGAGCAGTTACAATGAGTACCCTGTATAAATGAAAGAAAATCAATTACATGCCTATTTAGGAATAGGAAAAGAAGAGATGAAAGAATTGCTCGATAAATCTCCAGACATACCAAGAATCGAGTTAAAAGGCACTGCATATTATCCTTATTCTCAGTTTATGGAATGGTTTAAGGGATTTTCACTTCAAAATAAGAAAGAAGATGAAAAAAGATGAAACAGCATGTAAATTAGATTAGTACTTTGACCTATAATCATAATTTGATGAATCAAACCTGCAGACAATCATCTGCAGGTTTGAATACAGGGTTTATAATTTCGTCAATTTAGAGGGATTGTTGATCTTATAAGGCACCGATACATCTAAAAGGAGTGACTCATCCTCAACATCCTTTCCTTTAGGAAGGCTTTTCTTGACGATTTTCCCGTTAAAATCAAGGTCATCGCCAGGAGTGAGTTCTAACTTCTTCAGCGTTTTGCTGTGGGAACACCATGCAAGACCAACTTCAATCGGCTCATCCGTTTCAATTCGGACGTTTTCAAGAATAACCACTTCGTCGTTTTCCTCATTAAAATGATTCCAGCTCATCGCAAACTGTTTCACTTTTCCAGTAAAGTGGACCTTGTCCTCAGGCAGTGCTATTTTTGCCGGTTTCTCCTTTTTCTCTTTAACTGGTTTTGATTTCACAGTCTCAGCAGTTGGTTCAGCTTTCTTTGCAAGTTCTTCAGACTTTGGGGTATTTTCCTCAGAACTAACTTCAGCCAGTGGTTTGATTTCCTTCCCGAAATTAGAAGATTGCATTTCCTTCAGATAAGCTGAATGGATACAAGATAGGTTTCCATCTTGAAATTCAATAACCAATGTATAGTGAACTGCTTTTTCACCAAAAGATTGATATCCCTTTATTGTCACAAGACGCTGATGAGTCCGTTCCTTATACCAGAACTCCTTTTTTACTTCTCTAGTTGTACTTAGTCCCCATTCTCTTACTTTTTCTTCGTAATGGGCATCATTTTCAAATTTTTCGTATTCTCCGCTTGGAGGGATATAGGATGTTGCATTGGAATCTTCAATATGAGGCAAAATGACTGCCATGTTTTCACGTCCCTTCAAGTCTATTCTACAATTTATAGGGATGGAAAAAAAGCGGAAAGACATATTGAACAATTATGATGCATAATTGAAGAAGTTATTTAAAATTATAAAAATATTACAATTTTTAAATAGCAAAAGTGGTACTATTATGATTAAAATACTAATTTTAGGTGAGAGAAGAGTGTGTTTTTATGGATTTAACAAATCGGAAAAATCCTTTCCTGCTCATTGCTGGAATAGGCGTATCACATCTCGGCAGCTGGATTTACTTAATTGCTATTAATCTCTCTATCCTTAATCTCACAGGCTCGGCAGCTGCGGTTGCAGGTCTATATATGATTCGGCCCATTGCTATGCTGGTTACCAATACGTGGGCTGGAAGTGTCATTGATCGGATTAATAAACGAAAATTAATGATCGCAGCAGATGTAATTAGAGGGGGCCTGGTCTTTGTGATTCCCTTTTTATCATCATTATGGGCGATCTATGTAATTGTTTTTTTGATTAATAGTGCGGGTTCATTTTTTGGACCAAGTTCCTCAGTGTACATAACAAAACTGATTCCTCCTGAAAATAGAAAACGATTTAATTCCATTATGACCATGACAAGCTCTGGTGCGTTCTTATTAGGACCAGCGATATCAGGATTTCTCATTATGCATGCAGGAACGGACCTATGCATAGCCATTAATGCGGTGACTTTTCTCATTTGTGCCTTTTTAATCTATCTTCTTCCTGATGTAGATGAGAAAGTAGTGCACGAAAGCAATCCCGTAATGTGGAAAACTCTTCTCAGCGATTGGAAAGCAGTCAGTGAATTTATAAAGAACGCAAAATATTTTCTGATTGTTTATTTACTGTTTCAAGGGGCCATGCTGTTTGGATTTGCCTTAGATTCACAAGAAGCTACTTTCATCAAACAGCACTTGAAATTGACTGACCGTGATTATGGTCTTATTGTGAGTATTACAGGCTTAGGGGCGTTGGCAGGAGCGGCAGTTGCTGCCATTACAGCTCAAAAACTGCAGCTGCGGTTTTATATTGGGGCAGGTATGGTATTGACATCTGCAGGGTATGTCTTATTTTATGCTTCTTATAGCTTTCTTACAGCTACCTCGGCATTTGTCTTTTTAGGATTTTTCATGGCATTTGCAAATACAGGCTATGCTACCTTTTTCCAAAACAACGTTCCAGTAGAGATAATGGGCCGGTTTGGAAGTATGGCAGAAATGTTCCAGGGCATCGTTCAAATTGTGTTAACATTGATTCTGGGCTTAACTGCTGAACTGTTTTCTTTGCATGTGGTTTGCCTGATTTTTTCAATTGCTAGTTTCCTGCTTGCTGCAGGACTTTTCATTACCGTCATAATTCCTGCGAGGTCTGCTTATTTTGAGGAAAATGTGAAAGTGATTTCCGGGTAAAAATGATGAAAGGCTAAGAGGTGTATTTTATGCTGCCATTCCCAGCTGCAACAACCAGAAGAGAAAATCGAAATCATTAATGAAGTTAAAGAGAAGCTATTAAATACATATAAAGAGAATATTTTAGCAATTGGTGCTTATGGTTCGATTAGTTTGAACACGGATGGGCCATATTACGATATCGAATTGCATGTCATCACGAAAGATGGGTTTAAGCTGAAGAATCATGAATTTATTTATGACAGGTTTAAATTAGAAATTGGGATGATTGAGGAAAGCGAGATTATTAAATCTGCTAAGGTAGTGGATGAATCTTGGGCTATTACAGCAGGAGTCTATATAAATATTCTAGAAATCTATGACCCAAAAAATCTATTCGAGGAATTGAAAAAACTGCCGTATGAAAATTCAGATGAAGCATTTAGAGTGGCCATGAAGGAATTCATGGTTTGGGAACCATTTGAAACAGTTGCAAAGCTAAGAAATAACTTTGAAATAAATAATTTTGGATATATCCCAATTGGAGCCAAAGACCTAACCTGGCAAACAGCTAAACTCATCGGACTAGCCAACAAACAATACTTTAGTACAAGAGCAAGGACATTAGAGGAAGCTATATCAATGGATTCAAAGCCTGCAGGTTTTAAAGAGCTTGCATCAGCAGTTATGGAGGGTTCATTAAGTGACAAGGAAGAAGTTTATCAGAAATGTGAATCATTGTGGACTGGTTTGAATGATTGGTTCAAGGAGCTTGGAATTGATTATAAAACCTCACATCTTCCGTTTTACCAACAATCACTGGAGTTCATTTTTGAAAATTTGGCATTGAAAGGTGATTTGGATGAAACTTCGCCATATTGAACCAAGCGATTACTATAAGATTTCTCCTTTGCTCAATGATTGGTGGGGAGGAAGAAATATGACTAACATGCTCCCTAAATTATTCTTTGATCATTTTAATGATACGAGTCTGGCAGCAGAGAAAGACGAGAGAATGATCGGTTTCTTAATCGGTTTTTTATCACAATCTCATCCTGAGGAGGCCTATATTCATTTTGTGGGTGTGCATCCGCAATATAGAAATAATAAGGTGGGTCACCGATTATATAGTGAGTTTTTTAAAATCGTGAAACAGAATGGATGTCATACTGTTCGTTGCGTAACCTCTCCAGTTAACACAGGATCAATAAATTTTCACACACGTATGGGCTTTTCAATTGAAAGCGGAGACAAAACAATAAATGGAATCAATGTTACGTCCAATTATGATGGAATGAACCAAGACCGGGTGTTATTCGTGAAAGAATTGAATTTGGAGAAAGGAGTTCTGAAGCACTTGTGAGAGAGGTTGAAGAAGAAATAGGAGCAGCTATTAATAACATCCAGTTCTTGGGGACAATTGAAAATATTTTTACCTTTAATGGAGACAGGGGTCACGAAATTGTACAGGTCTACAATGCAGATTTTGCAGACCAATCATTTTATTCAATGGAATCATTTGAAGGGAAAGAAGATGACGGCACAATATTTAAGGTGCTTTGGAAACCATTAAGTGAATTTGAACATGGAAAGCTGAAGCTTGTTCCTGAAGAGCTGTTAGAGATGCTAATACTTTCAAGGGGGAAATGAAATGGAGTCGGTTTATTATTAGTAATCTTAATAGTTATCATAAATTATACGTATTTTACTAATTTTCTGTTTTCGAGTAAAGTGATTATAGTATACTTTGGAAAGATAAATGTATGGTTTTGCCTATAAAACCCACTTAGTTTATAGGGATAATAGACATGTATAAATGAAATTCTTTCTATTCTAAAAAGAATTGTTGAACCAATATTTATAAAAAAACGTTAAAAGCAGTATTAAATTACTTTGTGAGGTGGGAATCGTTGCAACTTCAGGTACTAAACAGTCCGTTTAATCAGGAGCAGGCAGAGCTTCTTAACAGTCTTCTGCCGACCTTAACAGAAACACAAAAAGTCTGGCTCACCGGTTATCTGGCTGCGTCCCAGTCAGTTACTGTCCCAGAAGAGCCAAAAGCAGAACTTCCTGCAGAAAGCACTGGTCAGACAATCTCAAAAGAAGTGACCATTCTTTATGGATCACAGACGGGCAATGCAGCGGGGCTTGCTGAAAATGCAGGCAAGACGCTTGAAGGTCGAGGCTATCAAGTTACTGTTTCATCCATGAACGATTTTAAGCCGAACAATTTAAAGAAAGTCCAAAACCTTCTAATTGTCGTGAGTACACATGGAGAAGGAACACCGCCGGATAACGCGCTGTCGTTTCATGAGTTTCTTCATGGCAGAAGGGCACCAAAGCTAGAAGATCTTCGCTTTTCTGTTTTGTCGCTTGGAGACAGCTCGTATGAATTTTTCTGTCAGACTGGAAAAGAATTTGATCAGCGGCTGGGCGAGCTTGGCGGCACCCGCGTTTATCCGCGAACTGACTGCGATCTGGATTATGATGAGCCGGCGGCAGAATGGCTTGAAGGAGTTCTTGCTGGCTTAAGTGAAGCGCAGGGCGGAAGTGCTGCACCCGTTCCGGCAGTAATTGAATCAGCAGAATCAGCATATTCCAGAACAAATCCGTTTAAAGCAGAAGTGCTTGAAACAATTAATTTGAATGGCCGCGGTTCGAATAAAGAAACACGTCACATTGAGTTATCCCTTGAAGGATCTGGATTAACATTTGAACCAGGTGACAGCCTCGGAGTTTATCCAACAAACGATCCTGCTCTTGTAGATATGCTTCTTGACCAAATGAATTGGGATCCAGAAAAGAGTGTGACGGTTAATAAACAAGGAGACATCCTTGCGATTAAAGAAGCACTTATTTCTCACTTTGAAATTACTGTTTTAACAAAACCGCTCCTTGAGCAGGCAGCGCAGCTTTCTAAGAATAAAGATTTACAGGAGCTTTTATTGTCTGACAATGCAGAAAAATTAAAAAGGTATCTTGAAGGCCGCGACTTGCTCGATTTGGTTCGTGATTTTGGTCCATGGGAAGTGTCGTCACAAGAATTTATCTCGATCCTTCGAAAAATGCCGGCACGTCTATATTCAATTGCAAGCAGTTTATCCGCTAATCCAGATGAAGTGCATTTGACAATTGGCGCTGTCAGGTACGAATCACATGGCAGGGAACGAAATGGCGTCTGCTCGATTTTATGCGCAGAACGTCTGCAGCCGGGGGATACGCTGCCGGTTTACATCCAGCGCAACCAAAACTTTAAGCTGCCAAAGAATCCGGAAACGCCGATTATTATGATTGGTCCCGGAACCGGCATTGCACCCTTCCGCTCCTTTATACAGGAGCGCGAAGAAATGGGAGCAGAAGGAAAATCATGGCTGTTTTTCGGAGATCAGCATTTTGTCACAGATTTCCTTTACCAGACTGAATGGCAAAAGTTGCTGGAAAACAGAGCGTTAACGAAAATGGATGTCGCTTTTTCGCGAGATACAGAACAAAAAGTATATGTGCAGCACCGTATGCTTGAACACAGCAAAGAATTGTTTGAGTGGATTCTAGAAGGAGCTGTGGTTTATATTTGCGGAGATGAGAAAAATATGGCGCATGACGTTCATCACACTCTGATTGAGATTATCGAAAAAGAGGGCGGTATGAGCCGTGAAAAGGCGGAAGAGTATCTTGCCGATATGCAGCAGCAAAAACGTTACCAGCGTGATGTGTATTGATATCAGATCGGAAGGAGTTTTTTCAACATGGTGAACCAAATTGTCAAACATAATTTAAAAGCGCCGGATGGCCCACCGAGCGATGTTGAGGACATTAAAAGAAAGAGCGACTATTTGCGCGGCACCCTTGCAGAAGTGATGCAAGATCGAATCAGTGCCGGAATTCCAGACGATGACAATCGCCTGATGAAGCATCACGGCAGCTATTTGCAGGATGACCGGGATCTTCGCAACGAGCGCCAAAAGCAAAAACTTGAACCTGCTTATCAGTTCATGCTCCGCATCCGCATGCCGGGCGGAGTGGCACAGCCTGCGCAATGGCTCGTCATGGATGAACTTGCTCAAAAATACGGCAATGGCACATTAAAACTGACAACACGCCAGACCTTTCAAATGCATGGCATTTTAAAATGGAATATGAAAAAAACAATTCAGGAAATACATGCGACAATGCTTGATACGATTGCAGCTTGCGGAGATGTGAACCGCAACGTTATGTGCAACTCAAATCCATATCAATCTGAACTTCATTCCGAAGTGTATGAATGGTCAAAAAAATTGAGCGATTACTTGCTGCCGCGCACAAGAGCCTATCACGAAATTTGGCTTGATGAAGAAAAAGTAGTCGGTACTCCGGAAGCGGAAGAAGTAGAACCGATGTATGGTCCTCTATATTTGCCGCGGAAGTTTAAGATCGGGATCGCCGTTCCGCCATCAAATGACATCGATGTATTTTCTCAGGATCTTGGATTCATTGCGATTGTTGAAGATGGTAAGCTAAAAGGTTTCAACGTAGCAATCGGCGGGGGAATGGGAATGTCACATGGCGACAAAGCAACGTATCCCCAGCTCGCCAAAGTTATCGGCTTCTGTACACCGGATCAAATACTTGAAGTGGCGGAAAAAGTCATTACGATTCAGCGCGACTATGGGAACCGTTCCATTCGGAAAAACGCCCGGTTCAAATACACAGTTGACCGCCTTGGGCTTGAAACAGTAAAAGCCGAACTGATAAATCGCCTCGGCTGGACTCTGGCTGAAGCTGAGCCGTATCATTTCGATGATAATGGCGACCGTTATGGCTGGGTAAAAGGCATCAAAGGAAAATGGCATTTTACACTCTTTGTAGAAGGTGGACGTGTTGCAGATTTTGATGATTATAAGCTGATGACTGGTTTGCGTGAAATCGCAAAGATTCATACGGGGGAAATCCGTCTGACAGCAAATCAAAACCTGATCATATCAAATGTATCTGCTCAGAAAAAGAAAAAGATCAGTGAACTGATTGAACAATTCGGTTTAACGGACGGCAAGCATCATTCAGCACTCCGCCGCAGCTCGCTTGCGTGTGTTGCTCTTCCAACATGTGGACTCGCAATGGCGGAAGCAGAACGCTACTTACCTGTTCTGCTAAATAAAATCGAAGCAATCGCTGATGAAAACGGTCTGAGGAACGAAGAAATAACCATCCGCATGACAGGCTGTCCGAACGGCTGCGCCCGCCATGCACTAGGTGAAATCGGCTTCATCGGCAAAGCGCCTGGAAAATACAATATGTATCTCGGTGCAGCCTTTGACGGAAGCCGCTTAAGTAAAATGTACCGTGAAAACATTGGTGAAGAAGAAATTTTAAACGAACTGGGAGTTCTTTTTTCCCGATATGCTAAAGAACGCCAGGATGGAGAACACTTCGGTGACTTTGTTATCCGCACAGGTGTCGTAAAAGCAGTGACAGACGGAACTAATTTTCATGATTGATCAATTTGCATTAGAGGCAGGAATTCATTCCTGTCTCTTTTTTATTTCATAAGTGATTCCTTTATTACAAGGAGTGCCCTGAGTTCAACAGTGGTGGCTTGCTGAAGGCAGCTCAGTTTTTATTGAGGGAGTATAGGAAATCACAAGCCGGTTGATAAAATTGTTATGGAATTCCCAATAAGGCGTGTTGTATATCTTAAAACCGATTTTCAAATTAAAACTAGAGATACAAAAAAACTGGCAAGTGCTACTTTTTTCGCCCCTATGATAAAAAAGTTGAACCTTACATAAGGATTGCAACAGGAGACTATGAAGAAATCGTTTCAAAAAGAGGGAAAAAATTGAGGCAAGATAGGCAATATTGGACAGTATGGCTCACGAGATCCATTATCAGCAGTGGATAGGTGATAAGGAAATGGATGAAAATGCAGCAAAAAAAACTTATAAAAAAATTGGAGTTGCTGCAGCAGCTCCTTTTTAATGCACTTTTTATATCCCTATGATTGTGGCTGCTTTTTGGCATTCTTATGTTCATTCTTTCTTTTTTTATAAACGCTGACAAAGGCATCTATTATAAAACAAAATAGAAAAAAAATGAAAACGGCTAATTCGGGAGTTTCCATCACAAGAAAGGGGTTGACAGCATTAAGAAGAGATGTTCTCAATTCAAATCCTTGAAGAATATCTATCCCAAATGAAATCCCCGTTAACATCAACATCATAACTATAGGAATGGCAATCATTTTCATTATATATCACTCTCCACTACCTGTTTAATAAAATAAAGTTGTTATACCTTTAGGAAAAAAATTCTAGATTTTGCATAACAAATAAATGCTATGAAAAAGATAAAGAAATAAAAGAAGGAAAAGAAAGGTTAATTATAATATGCCCTCATTTTTTAAGCAGAAATCTAAGAATCAAAGTAATAAACAAGATGAATCTAGTGAAGATATATCAAACAAAGAATTTTCGGAGCTATTAAGCATATCTCTTACAGGAAATATTGCGACACTTAATCATAAAACAGGTAATAGCTCAGATGTAATCGTTCGAATGTTGAAAATAAGTAAAGATCCTGAAGTTACAGCAGCAATTATTTATATTGAGGGTATTGTAGATAACCAATCCATCAACGATTTTTTAATTGAATCAATAATGGAGAATTTTGAATTAAAAGTAAGAACGGATTGCTATGAAGAAATCTTAGACATTATGGCAGATAAGATTGTTTCTATAGGCAGTGTAAAACAGATAAGTGATTGGAATGAACTGTTATTGTCCTTAATGTCAGGCGATACCATTATTTTAGTAAACGGTACGAATAAAGGGTTGAGTGCAAGCACCAAAGGAGGGGAAAGACGTTCAATACTGGAGCCGGGAACCCAAGTAGCTGTCCGTGGTTCTAGAGAAAGTTTTACTGAATCAATTGGGACGAATACAGCAATGGTAAGGAGAATTATTAAAAATCCAAACTTGTGGATAGAGTCTATAAAAATTGGCACCGTTACGAACACTGATGTTGTACTCATGTATATCCATGGTATTGCCAAAGATGAAATTATTAAAGAAGTTCGTAAACGGTTAGAAAGAATTAATCTCGATAGTATTTTAGAGTCCGGCTATATTGAACAGATGATTGAAGATCAGACACTTACAACATTTCCAACTCTCTACCATACAGAAAGACCAGATATGGTAGCAGGAAATCTCCTGGAAGGAAGAGTGGCCATATTTGTAGATGGCACCCCATTTGTACTGTTAGCTCCAGCATTATTTATTCAGTTTTTTCAATCAGCAGAAGATTATTACGTTCGATTTGATATCGCCACTGCACTGCGCTTTCTGCGAATCCTGATTTTCTTTATATCCCTGATAGCACCTGCTGGTTATGTGGCTGCCACAACATTCCATCAAGAGATGATCCCGACACCTCTCTTAATCGCAGTTGCAGCCCAGCGTGAAGCCGTACCTTTCCCATCTCTCGTTGAAGCAATCATTATGGAAGTAACATTTGAAATATTAAGAGAAGCTGGTATACGAATGCCAAAAGCGATTGGATCTGCAATCTCAATCGTCGGAGCTCTTGTGATTGGGCAAGCTGCTGTACAGGCAGGAATAGTATCACCAGCCATGGTGATTATAGTTGCCATAACTGCTATTGCAAGTTTTGCAACTCCTTCATATGCTATAGCTATTTCTGCTCGTCTGATACGTTTTATCTTTATGCTGAGTGCAGCTACATTTGGTTTTTATGGAATTATTCTCACATTTATTATGATGATTGTTCATCTATGCGGTTTAAGATCTTTTGGTGTACCCTATATGGCACCATTTGCTCCCTTTATTCCGACGAATACGGGTGATTCATTTGTTCGATTGCCATGGTGGTTTTTAAAAGAAAGACCAAGATTAATCTCTAACAATATTGGCCGGAGCGGGAAAGACCAGAAGCCGGCCCCCCCTGAAAACCGTGGAATGGAAAATATTAAGTTCAAAGAAGGACGATCAGAATGAATCTAAAAGCATTATTTCTTCTCTTGATAATAATATCTATTCTCTCTGGGTGCTGGAGTAAAAAGGAATTAAATGATCTGGCATTAATTTCAGCTCTAGGAATTGATAAAAATGATAACGGTGAGTATGTTGGAACTTTTCAAATTATTAATCCGGGAAATGTGACAGGAGGCACGCAAGGCGGAGGAGGCGGACAGGGTCCATCCGTTTCTGTCTATACCTCGACAGGTAAAAATTTAGTTGAAATGAGCCGGCGTGCATCAACCAAGATTTCGCGAAAACTATATTACGCACATACAAACCTGCTGATCATCAGCGAGGAATTGGCAAAAGAAGAAGGTATCAATAAAATGTTTGATGCTTTAGTGCGGGACCCTGAATTTCGAACTACAGCCACAGTTGTGATCGCACATGATTCAAATGCTTCAGATATTGTAAAGACATTAACCGCCGTGGACAAAATTCCTGCAAATAAAGTCATTAAAACGTTAAAATTCACGGAAAGACGTTGGGGGGAACATTTGAATGTCAACATTCAAGAGGTTGTTAAAAACCTTCTATCTTCTGGAAAAGAGCCTGTTATCAGCGGTTTTCGCGCAGTGGGCAATAAAGAACAAGGAAAAAAGATGGAGAATATTCAACAAACTGCCCTAGATACAGTCCTTCAAGCTGAAGGCCTTGCAATATTTAAAGAGGGTAAGCTGGTTAATTGGTATCAAGGAAAATCTGCAAGAGGCATATTATGGGTGCTTGATAAAATCAAATCAACGGATGTAAATGTCAGCTGGGAGAAAGATAAAGATGCGATTGCCTATCAGGTTATCCGTCAAAAGACTAAAATTTCTGCTGACATGAAAAATAATCGTCCTCATATTTCCATTCATGTACGGGTAGAAGGGGATATTGGAGAGGTTACTGTTCCTGTCACTCTGAATGACCCCAACGTTTTGTTTAAAATCGAAGAATTATTAGAAAAAGAAATTATGAAAGAGATCAAAGACGCAGTACAACTGGCAAAGGAAGACAAAACGGATATTTTTGGGTTTGGTGATGCTGTATATCGCTCCAATCCAGTTGTATGGAAAAAGCTAAGATATGAATGGAACGATGTTCACTTTTCAGAAATAAAGGCAGATGTGAAAGTTGATGCTTTTATTCGCAGAACAGGTATGATAAAAAAGCCCCACTTATCTGAAATGGATAAATAATTAAAAGGGAAGTGACAATTCAGTGGAGAAGGCGAAAATTAGCTCATATCAGCTGTTTGTCCTTATTTTACTGTTCGAACTTGGAAGTGCATTACTGTTTCCGCTTGCTATCGAGACAAAACAGGATGCCTGGATTGCAGTTCTGCTTGGTATGCTGGGCGGTTTTTTCCTATTTTTAGTCTATCATGGCCTTTACTGTTTTTATCCTGATATGCTTCCAACAGAATATACTCAAAAAATTATTGGAAAAGTACTCGGGCGCAGCCTTTCCTATCTTTATATTTTATATTTTACATATCTCGCTGCAAGGGTATTGCGAGACTTTGGAGAATTATTGGTAACGTTTGCTTATCCAGATACACCGTTGTTCATTATAAACGCATTATTGACGCTGGCTGTTGTCTATACCATTCGAAAAGGAATCGAGGTATTAGCAAGAACAGGTGAATTGTTGTTTGTATTAATGTACTTGCTCGCAATTACAGGCTTCATCCTTGTTGTAGTCTCAGGATTAATTGATATTAATAATTTAAAGCCGGTACTTGAACATGGAATTCTCCCGGTTTTAAAAGCCACAATTACTCAAACCTTGTATGTACCTTTTGGAGAAGTCATCGTATTTACGATGATTATGCCTTATTTAAATAAATCGAAAAAGGCGAGAATGACCGGTTTGTTTGCTTTGGGATTAAGTGGAATAAATTTAGCTATTGTAATGGCATTTAACATAAGTGTTCTAGGCGTGGATCTTACTACCCTTGCTGCATTTCCTCTTCTTAGTACAATACAAACCATTCAGGTTGCAGATTTTTTGGAACGGCTTGATGTGTATTTTATGCTTGCCCTTATTATTGGCGGCTTCTTCAAAATAAGCATCTTTTGTTATGCAGCTGTTACAGGAACTGCAAACTTGTTTAACATCAAAGAACCTTCACGAATGGTTTATCCAATTGGTCTCGTCATTTTGATTTTGTCTATAACGATGGCAAGTAATTTTTCTGGTCATCTGCAGGAAGGTTTACAGATAGTTACACTATATTTGCATCTTCCATTTCAGGTGATTATACCAATTATCCTTCTAGGTATTGCCTTTATTAAAAACAGAATAAATGGCAGGTAATATCGAATACGCAGTGGGATTAGCAACAGTTATTAACGAAAGCACGAATAAGGCAATTAAAAATTAGACATGCTGAAATTTGTTGTTTAGCTAAATTAAACCTGGAATATTCAAAATGGATTAAGTGTAAAGAATCAAAAAATTTATAAATTAATTTGAAGGGTATCTTATTATGGGACAAGAGTCTGCAATTGCCCTTTAAATTACAATATTGAATGGCCAAATAAAACGTTTTCCGGTAAACCGCTTTACAGGAAAAGATGGAAAGAGAAAATACGTTCTAATGTCACGGTTTCTGATAGAAAAATATTTAGGCAGCATTTAATGATATCCCTTTCAAGGTAAAAGTTGGCGTGTTATGGACTTATCGCCTGCGTACGCCTGATGTGCATTATGGATGGTACTTTGAAGTGATATAGAATGTCATCCGGGTTAATTTAAGGCTTGAAATTTTGTCAGGTACCAACTAGATATTGGGGAAAAGAGTGAATGGACAGTGCTAAACAGGCTGTGAGATACGAATTAGAAAAAAGAATGTAGGAATAGATCTGGTTCCTTTGCATGATAACAATGGGGATTAAGTTTTTTGAGCTAGTATTATGGAATTGGTGTGCTTTCCTTAGCAGTAGCACTCCATTCTAACAATATAGAAGTTATCATCTTTCAGCATGATGTATCACATTCGATGGCGTTCATTTACTGACTTTTAGGGACTGATTCAAGTGTATATCTCCATTTCCTAAGGAAGTTAAAACGTAAATACTTTTTAATAATATTAAAAAATTATGTAAAGAATATACTTATCCCAAAAAAATGCTTCTGGAGGTACCTAATGATGACTGAACATCACACTCAACTAACTTCTGCTGAAATAGCTTCAATTTGGACTGCTTACATGAATGATAGTATGTCCAAATGCGTTTTAAGTTATTTTTTTAAAATTGTAGAAGATAAAGATATTCGCCCGATTACTGAGTTGGCCAATAACCTATCAACTACTCATTTAGAAAAGCTAATACAAATTTTCCAGGATGAAAACCTCCCTTTACCAACAGGATTTACAAATGAAGATGTAAATTTAAATGCTCCGCGTTTATATACAGACTCTTTTATCCTTCAATATATCGCTCATATGGCAAAAGTAGGAATGATAGCATACAGCGGCTTTATTTCTATGTGCGCAAGAAAAGACTTAAAAACATATTTCATGGCAGGACTTCAGGAAACCTCAGATTTATTTGACAAAGGTACAGATGTATTACTTTCAAAAGGACTATATATTAGATCACCGTATATCCCGTACCCAGTTAAATCGGATTATGTAGACAGTAAAAAATATTTAAGCGGTTATTCTCTTTTCAGTAAACAAAGACCATTAAACGCCATTGAAATATCACATTTATACATGAATAACCTAACGAACCATATCGGAAGTAAACTTTCACTGAGTTTTGCCCAAATATCTCCAAATGAAAAAATTCAAAAATGGATGTTAAGAGGGAGGGATATCTCACAAAAGCATATGAAGATATTTACAAGTACACTTCTCAGTAACGATATACAATCACCTATTTCATCTGATGTTTCTATAACGAATTCAACTACACCACCATTTTCTGATAAATTAACAATGTATCATATGGGATTATTAAGCGCAGCAGGAACAGGAAATTACGCAATGTCAGCAGCCGCTAGTCAACGAACCGACTTAGTTTTAAATTATGAAAGATTATCACTTGAAGTTGCTCAATATGCGAAAGATGGAGCCGACATCATGATAAGAAATGAATGGATGGAACAACCACCTACAACAGTGGATAAAGAGCAACTTACGAAGAAAAAAACTAATAAATAATACTGCCTTTATAAGTCGTTACTTGGATATAAAGGTAGTAGGCTATATTTATGAAGCGTTTCTGTTCCAGGACGATTTCAACAATAGAAATCCATATTTTCCTGACACTTCCATAATTAGAAATGTATAGGAGGTGATTTTCTAATTGTGGTGGAATTTATCTTATAACCGAAAGTTAGGGGATGGTATTTTGTGAGTTCTGTGAATGTTTGGAATGCAGATCTATACGATGATAAATTAAGCTTTGTATCTAATTTTGGCAAAGGAGTGGTTGAGCTGCTTCAACCGCAAAAAGGTGAAAAAATACTTGATTTAGGCTGTGGAACGGGAGATCTTACATATGAAATCTTTAACTCAGGTGCCATCGTAAAAGGAATTGATTTCTCAAGAGAAATGATTGAAACAGCACGTAAAAAGTATCCTGAAATCCCATTCAGTGATGAAAACGGGGAAACATTTAGGACAAATGAAAAGTATGATGCTATTTTCTCCAATGCAGCCCTTCGTTGGATGAAACGAGCTGACAAAGTTGTAGAATCAGTTTGCCAGGAGGTCGTTTTGTAGCTGAATTCGGAGGACAAGGAAATGTTCAAACTGTTATTAGAGGGATAATAGATGTCCTATCAGAAAAATATGGGATGAATGTAGGAAAAAGAAATCCTTGGTATTTTCCAAGTATCGGAGAATATAGCACTTTACTTGAACAATACGGATTTAAAGTATCATATGCTCATCATTTTGATAGACCTACACCATTAACAGATGGAGAAAAGGGATTGAATCATTGGTTAGACAGTTTTGCGGATGACTTTTTCCCTGAGTTCTCCAAAGAAGAAAAAATGGTTATTTATGAAAAGATAAAAGATAAGATACAATCAGCTTTATATAAAAATGATATATGGGTAGCTGATTATAAGCGAATTAGAATTGTTGCAATTAAGAAATGATAGTCAGAATACTATGAGGAAATTTTAATTGGTCCTGGGTGTTAGTGTTATATATAATTTCCAGGGTTTAGCACCTACAAGTCTCAAAAAACCAGATAAAACTAAGAAGTAGTTTTAGAATGGGGAGATTTTATGCTTTAGATTACACGACTAACCTTTCAATGGCATAAAGCCTATAAAGATTAACAAAATAATTAAATAAAATCTAATGGGTTTGTCTCACAATTTCATCCATTTGGAGTGTTTCATAACTTGTCCATATCATCTGTATCGAAGTTGGATACACACCACCTAATATATTCCATTCTTTCTTCAGTTTTTCCATACCTTCAATCGTTTCTGCTAAAGGAATTCGTCCTCTCCAATGTAAAAGATATAAGTTCAGGCGGTCGGTCCCCAACCGATTCAAACTATTTTCACATGCTGTTGAAATCAAATTTAATCCAGCATGATGGGGATAAACTTTAGAAACGAAAAACACATCATCCCTGCGTTCTTTAATTGCTTCACCAATTAAACCTTCAGAATGGCCATCAGGAGGAAGAACATCTAATTTAGAATTACCCCACTTAAAATAAAATACTCAATCTTGAAAATTTAATGTTGAATAAATGTATTGTAAAACGCTTACATAAGAATTATAATTTCTATAAACCGATTTACTAAACCGGTTTAGTGTTTTATGGGGGGGAGGAGCGCTTGTGTGAAGAATGTTATTATTCCATTAAACGCTTTTGATAGAAAAGAAGTGTTAGAGAATGGTCAAATTGCTTTTATTAAATTAATAGCAGCATCTGGTGCGTATGGTGTTGAGATCAGGAGAGAATTATTTACTGATGAGATTTTGCCTCTGAAGCACCTAAGTGAAAAAATTGCAGCTACCTCACTGTTTACAGTTTATTCAGCTCCTATCGAGTTATGGAAAAAAGACGGATCACTAAACATTAAGGAACTTCAATTAACTTTTCAGGAAGCGGACCTTTTAAGTGCAAGCTGGGTAAAAACATCATTGGGGCACTACATAAAAGGGGTCTCTAATTTAGAAGACCTAAAACAATTTTTAAAAAATGCTGAAGTAAAGCTGTTCGTTGAAAATGATCAGACTCAGTATGGAGGGAATATATCGGACTTGAAGCATTTTTTTGAAAGCGCTTATATTTCTGATGTTCCTGTTCGTATGACCTTTGATACGGGGAACTGGATGTATACAAATGAAAAATGGATGGATGCATTAATGCAATTAAAAGAATTTGTCGCATACCTGCACTTGAAAAATGTTATTCAAAATGGCAAGGAGCTGACAACCATCGCATTATCCAATAATGAAAACGCTGCTTGGCGATTCATAGCCGGACAGTTTCCAATCGATCTGCCCAAAGCACTTGAATTCCCGATTGCACCAGTCAATCGGTTAAGAGAGTATGTGGAAATGGTTGAAACCAACAAGACGTATAAGGAAGGGGAGGTTTTATGCAAAAGTTAGATGTTGTAACGTTTGGTGAAGCAATGGCCCTGTTTATTGCGGGAAATCCAGGGCCGTTACATGAAATTGAACATTTTACAAGGGAACTTGCAGGTGCCGAAACAAATGTGGCAATCGGCCTCTCAAGGTTAGGACTCAAATCTGGCTGGGCAAGTAAAGTAGGGTCTGATGCATTCGGAAAATATATTATGAAAAGGCTATCAGAGGAAAATGTGAATGTTGAACATGTATTTATAGATAAACGTTATCCAACCGGATTTCAGCTGAAAGAAAAGGCAGCTGCTGGAGATCCGGAAGTTCAATATTTCAGGAAGGGCTCATCAGCAAGCTTCATGGGTGCTGAAGATTTTCACAAAGAATATTTTAGCGATGCACGTCATCTTCACATGACAGGCATCCCATTAGCTATTTCAAGCCATACACGTTCTTTTGCTCAAACAGCACTTTCTTATATGAAAGAATTGGGGCGCACTGTCAGCTTTGATCCTAATTTAAGACCAACTTTATGGTCATCAAAACAAGAAATGATTGAAGTCATTAATCAGTTTGCTGTAAAAGCAGACTATGTTCTTCCTGGTATTTCTGAAGGGGAACTATTAACAGGGTATACTAACCCGCGTGATATTGCTTCCTTTTATTTAGATAGAGGGGTCAAGCTTGTTGTGATTAAGCTTGGGGAACAAGGTGCCTTTTATAAAAGCAGTTCTGAAGAAGGGATTGTGAATGCGTTTGAAGTAAAAGAAGTTGTTGACACGGTTGGAGCAGGAGACGGATTTGCGGTTGGTCTTATCAGCGGTCTTCTTGAAAGTCTGCCGCTGCATGAAGCAGTGTTCCGTGGAAATGCAATTGGCTCACTGGCTGTACAATCGCAGGGGGACAATGATGGATATCCAGATCGACATGAATTAATGGAATATATGAAAAGACCTATATAAGGAGTGATTTACTATGAAACAAACGATTGCAAAACAAAGATGGCTTCGTTTAATTCCAATTGTTTTTATCACGTACAGTCTTGCATATCTAGATCGTGCTAACTATTCTTTTGGTGCAGCAGGCGGTTTAGCTCAAGATCTAGGCATTACACCAGCCGTATCATCACTGCTAGGTTCCCTGTTCTTTCTTGGATACTTCTTTTTTCAGGTTCCGGGAGCCCATTATGCAGAGAAAAAGAGTGCTAAAGTTCTTATTTTCTGGTCATTGATTGCTTGGGGTGCCCTTGCTACTGCAACAGGAATGGTTTCAAATGTAAATTTATTATTTGTCATTCGTTTTATGCTGGGTGTAGTTGAAAGTGCCGTTATGCCAGCGATGCTGGTCTTTTTAAGCCATTGGTTTACAAAAGCGGAGCGTTCTCGGGCAAATACTTTTCTTATTCTTGGAAATCCAGTAACCGTTTTATGGATGTCTATTGTTTCAGGTTATTTATTGGAGGCCTATGGCTGGAGATGGATGTTTATTATTGAAGGTATTCCAGCAATCATTTGGGCATTTTTATGGTGGAAGCTTGTTTTTGATCATCCGAGAGACGCTAAGTGGCTAAGCTCAAAGGAAAAAGCAGACTTGCAGGCGGAACTTGATGAGGAACAGCAAGGAATAAAGCCTGTTAAAAACTATCGTGAAGCGTTTAGGTCAAAAGTTGTCATCCTTTTAGCTATGCAATATGCATTATGGAGTGTAGGGCTTTACGGATTCGTTATGTGGCTTCCTTCTATTATTAAAGCAGCACCTAACATGAGCATTGTCCAGACTGGATGGCTAGCAGCAGTACCTTATGTTTTAGCAGTCGTGCTTATGCTGGTATCATCTCATTTCTCCGATAAATTGCAAAAACGAAAAGAATTTGTCTGGCCATTCCTTTTTATAGGAGCCATTGCATTCTATGCTTCCTATCTAATTGGTACAAGTCATTTTTGGATAAGCTTCGTATTGCTGATCATAGCAGGAGGAGCCATGTACGCACCATATGGACCATTCTTCGCGATCATACCAGAAATTTTACCGCGGAATGTAGCGGGCGGCGCGATGGCATTGATCAATTCAATGGGTGCACTTGGTTCATTTGTTGGTTCATATGTTGTTGGGTATTTAAATGGTTCTACTGGAGGTTTTGGGGCTTCGTATATCTTTATGGCCGGTTCGTTATTACTGTCTGCCATCTTAACAATTATTGCGACGAAAAAAGCAAAAGAAAAAAATATCAGCCAATCTGCGCTGAAAACTAGTATTTCATAAAAAACACAGCAGGATGGCAGTCCAAATAAAAGCTGTTGCTCTCTAAGTATGCAAAGCAGCAAGAAGTATCAATACATGGTACTTAGAATTGGAAGCAAAGTTTGATAGGGAGTGAGACCGTGGGTTTAGAAGAAATCAAAAAACGCGGGGTTGTTGCTGTTATAAGAGGAGCGACACCCAAATCTATTATATCTATTGGAAATGCATTAAAAAATGGCGGAGTGACTGCATTTGAGATCACTATGGAAACTCCAAAAGCAATGTCGGTAATTGAAGCAGCATCATCATACTTTGGAAAAGATGTACTAGTTGGAGCCGGAACTGTGCTTGATGCTGAAACGGCAAGAGCAGCTATACTCTCAGGTGCGAGATTTATATTTTCGCCGACAGTAAGAAAAGAAACGATTACAATGGCTAAACGCTACAGTGTAATCAGTGTGCCTGGTGCATTTACACCTACGGAGATTCTGACAGCATATGAGTATGGAGCAGACTTAATCAAAGTCTTTCCGGCAAGTTC
Organism: Bacillus sp. PAMC26568; assembly: GCF_014235785.1. Classification (GTDB taxonomy): domain Bacteria; phylum Bacillota; class Bacilli; order Bacillales; family Bacillaceae; genus Bacillus_P. Next base: position 1,770,336 of record NZ_CP060137.1, read on the forward strand.
GGTCGGTCCAGACTATTTTAAAAATATAGCAGGTCCACTGCCCCATATTCCATTAATGCCAACAGGCGGGGTCGATGTTCATAATACAGGAGATTATTTTAAAGCAGGTGCCGTGGCAGTCGGAGTGGGAAGTACACTTGTAAATACAAAAAAAGAATTATCCGAAGAGGCACTTCGTAACATGATGGAAAAAGCATCACATTTTATGAAAGAAGTCAGGATAGCAAGAGGAGAATAAAATTCGACTGCCGCTCATTTTTGAGGGGAATGGGTGGCATAGAAAAATTTCACAAGGAAATTTAAATAGGTTGAACGGAGAGTGGATTAATGTAAATCTATCCTATAAAATGGACGGTACAAGTAATTGGAAAGAGTTGATAAGATGGCAAGAGTTACGATGGCGGATGTAGCTAAGGAAGCAGGTGTTTCTAAGAGTACTGTATCCCAATTTATTAATAAACGGTACGAATATATGGGTGATGATACAAAGAGGAAAATTGATGAAGCAATCAAAACGCTGGGCTATCATCCTAATTATCTGGCAAGAAGCTTAAAGCAGAAGCGAACATCTATGATCGGAGTTATAGTTGGGAATATTATGCACCGCCTTTCTACCGAGGTTAGCCGTTCCATTGAAGACTATTGTTATGAGCATGATATGCACGCCATACTTTGTAATGCGGATGACAATCCAGAAAAAGAAAGAAAATATATTGAGGTCCTTCAAGCCAAGCAGGTAGACGGTCTGATTATTTTCCCGACAGGACAAAATCTTGATTTATATCAAAAATTAATAGATGAGGAATATCCGGTTGTTTTTATAGACCGGAAAATAGATGAGTTAAATGCAAATTCAGTTCTTGCAGCCAACAGTGAAGCTACTGTGGAATCCATTCGTCACTTTATCTCAAATGGACATAAAAGAATTGCAATTGTAACCCAGCCGTTAAGCATCAGTCCTAGGATTGAAAGACTTCATGGATATAAGCAGGCGCTTAATGAAGCGGGTATCCCCATGAAGGAAGAATATATGATTCATGTTGAAATAAAAAAAATGAAAAATGAATTGGAAAAGCTCTTTGGTCTTTCAGAGCGTCCAACAGCCCTTTTTGCAGGAAATGATCTAGTGTTTCTTGAAGTTTTGGAGTTTTTCAAAGAGAAGCATATAAAAATTGGAAAAGATGTAGCATTAATTGTTTTCGATAATATTCCGCTTGCCCATTTAGCTGAAACACAAGTAACCACTATTGCACAGCCTGGTTATGAAATGGGCCAAAAGGCTGCAGAATTATTGCTGCAGCAAATAAACAAAGAACTTCAAGGTTTTGACGAGTATGTTTTCGGTTGTGAACTAATGATTAGAGAATCATCTCAGCCAAGAATGTGATAGGCCAAGAGTTCTCTTTTTTTAAAGTATAACTAAATCGGTTTATGAGAGGTGAAATGATGAAAATTCAACTAGCTTTAGACCGTTTATCAATGGAAGAAGCGATCCAGATTGCTAGTAGGACTGAAAAATACATAGACATCATTGAAGTGGGAACTTCGTTAATAAAAGAATTTGGAGTTGCAAGCATTTCTAAATTTAAAGAAGCATTTCCCGATAAAACCATTCTGGCAGATATGAAAACCATCGATAATGCTTTATACGAATTTACTCTAAGCTTTAATGCAGGTGCTGACATAGCCACTGTCATGGGGGTATCACCAATGCCCACAATTGAGGTGTGCATGGAAGCAGCAGCAAAGCATGACAAAAAAACAATGATTGATATATTAAACACAACGGCACAGCAAAGAGCTTCTATTTTTGCATTTACAGATGCTATTTTTTGTGATCATATCAGCAAGGATTTACAAGAACGATCAGGACTGAAAAGCACGAACAGCTACTGCTTTGATCCTGCACTGCAATGGGCAGTTGCAGGAGGTATTACTGGCGATTCCATCCGGAATATGGCAGAACCGCTTCCTGATATTGTCATCGTAGGGTCAGCCATTACAAAAGCCATTCACCCTGAAAAAGCAGCAGAGGCTTTTCGCAGAATAATAGAAGGAAAGAAGGATAAATATAATGAATCAATTGGAAACGATTCTATCAGAAATATCAACAGTTATTAAACGAAGCAGCACGCAGAAGATTGAAGAGATTGTCAGAGTGCTTCAAAAAGGAAAGCGGATCTTTGTTATAGGGGAAGGCCGTTCAGGATTAATGGCCAAATCCTTTGCTATGCGTCTAATGCATTTAGGAGCTGAAGTTTATGTAGTAGGTGAAACCATTACACCATCTATTTCGGAAGGGGATATCCTGATAGCCGTTTCCGGGTCTGGTAAAACAAAAAACGTTGTCTGGACTGCAGAAAAAGCAAAATCTATTGGCTGCTCAATCATTGTAATAACGGCGGATACTGATGCAGCTTTAGCTTCACATGCGTCCCTGATTCTACATGTTCCTGCAGCAACAAAATATCGAAAAGAAGGCGAACAGTCAACCATACAGCCACTAGGGTCATTATTCGATCAATGTGTTCACATCCTTTTCGATGGCATCTGTCTAAAATACGCAGAGAAAAACGAAGTCAGTAACGAACAGGCTTTGCTGAAACATAGCAATATGGAATAAAAATATCTGATAGATGATTATTCTATAATGTATAATCTAGTTTCCATATCGGGCGGGATAACGTTATGGCTCTCATAGATCGTGAAATATATAAACAAATGAATCGATTAGAAAAAGGACCATCTTAGATGATCCTTTTATCTATTTCACTATTTTTTTTATTTTTTCGAAAGGCTTAATATAGGTAACGAAAGTCATCATTCCTAAACATAGAAGTTTCGTCCATCCCAGGACTGTTGTTAGACTAAGTCTCAAGCTGTAGATAATAATTATCGAAACTAGATCTTCTGCAACGAAGTCTTACTTAAAAAGGAGAACAAAATTTTTGTATAATTTATATAAAAAAAGACAGCTGATTTAGCTGCCTTTTTCAAAACTGGGTTTGGTGTTATGTGCACTGTTATTTATCATTTCCCGAAAAGGTTTAATTCTTTCTCTCCGGGCCTATCATCATTATTTATCTTCTTCTTTCTTCTGATCATTCTCATCATCACGATCAAACCAAAGCAGTTCTTGATCCTCTTCATCGCCATTATAGTTAATCAGTATTTCTTCTCCAGCTTTAATGTCTTTATATGCACTAAAGTTAAAGGTATGGTTTTCAAAGCTGATTTCATAAGTGGCATTAGGAGTGTAGGAGTGGTTAAACAGCATGCCGTAGCCTAAAAGTATGGCAGTATGATTCACTCCGTATTCGAATGCATAATCAGCAAGAGTTGTCTTTTCGATATGAACATGTTCTTCATTCGGATAAGGAATGACTGGTGCCTCGTGGATGAGCTCTCCTTTTGCAATATCGCGTGTTGCGAATACACCTCTATTAAATTCCCCGTTGCTTAGGGTTGATATTTTAATTTCAATCATTTCGTCACCTGTATGATCTTTCCTGTTAAGTTTTGTTCCTATCTTAGCTTGACAGTTTAAGGGGATAAAAGCAATAGTTTTCACTGATTGTCCTAAATATTGCTTTTTATTGGGGAATTATGGTTCATCTTTACTTTGGGAGATCTCTCGAACACAAGACTAAAGAAGTCTCTTTTTTCAATCTTTTATTTGATTTAATTTATCCTGTTTTTCAGTAAACTTAGGGCAAGAATTAACTATCAGGTAAAGGAGAGATTGGAATGAAACTTGCAACATTATATGAGACACATGTCGAGACGATAAACTTAGAAAAAGCAATTGCATTTTATCAAAATTTAGAACTTGAATTGGCTGCTGTTATAAAGGAACGAAGGGCTGCTTTCTTTTGGATAGGAAATCCGTCGAATAAAGAGCAAATGCTCGGAATTTGGGAAGTGCCAGCTGAGAAATTTACTCCGTCTCATTTTGCATTTCGGTTATCGTATGAGGAATTATTGAAAGTTCCTGAGTTTTTATCTGCTAAAGGGATCGAGCTTTCTCCTGCTTTTGGTTTAGATGCCAGTGAACCAGTTGTACATGCGTGGATGCCATCAGCAAGCATATATTTTAAGGATCCTGATAACAATTCATTAGAATATATAACAATCCTGGAGGGGAAATCCAATTTGCAGTCTGGCACGGTTCATTTAAGTAAATGGCTCCAAATGAATGCAGCAGATAACAGAAGGTAAGATAGAAATAAAGAAAATCGGACACTTAACATGTCCGATTTTTTAGATCATCCTGTATTTCGAAGCCCCGCTGCAATCCCATTAATCGTCAGCAACACTTCGCTTAATAGTTCATCGTTATTGTTTTCTTCATTCGCATCACGCAGTTTTGAAATCACTTCTACCTGGAAAAAGCTTAAAGGATCCACATAAGGATTCCGAAGTCTTACAGAATCTTGGATATTTGGCAGGTGGTCCATTAATTCTTCTTGCTGTGTAATCTCCAGCAAAATGTTTTTTGTTCGGTTGTATTCGGTTTCGATTTCTTTGAAAATACGCTCAGCTGCATGCTGATTTTCAACCATTGCGATATATTCATTAGCTGCCATCAAGTCTGCTTTTAATAATGCCATTTGAAGATTGTCGATGGTCGAGCGGAAAAACGGCCAAGCTTTGTACATTTGCTGAAGGAGTGCAAGATTCACATCATTCTTTGCATGGCTTTGTAAACCCGTTCCTGCTGCATACCATGCAGGGAGAAGCTGGCGGCTTTGCGTCCAAGCGAACACCCATGGAATAGCGCGCAAATCTTCGAAGCGTTCGCTGCCTTTACGGCTCATTGGACGTGACCCAATGTTTAACGCACCCAATTCAGGCAAAGGTGTTGCTTGTTTGAAATAAGTTAAAAAGTCAGGATCTTTAAAGACAAGCTCTTGATACTTATTCAAAGATTCAGCTGAGATCCTATCCATGGCTTCTTCCCAGTCGTTTGTTCTGATGGAAGATTGTTCAGCCTCACTTGAGACATGTGCCGCAGCTGTAAGAAGGGTTGAAGCTGCTTGCTCAAGGCTGCGGTATGCGATGTCATATAGAGCATATCGTGAAGAAAGTACTTCACCTTGCTCTGTTATTTTCACGCCATCTCCCAATGTTTCAGCAGGCTGAGAAAGCAGGCTGCGATTGAGTGGACCGCCGCCTCGGCCTAAAGAACCCCCGCGGCCATGGAAAAACTTCAAACGGATGTTGTACGTTTTCGCCATCTCATGAATTTCCTGCTGGGCTTTGTATAGTTTCCAATTAGCTGTAAGAGTACCGCCATCTTTACTTCCATCGGAATAGCCAAGCATGATTTCCTGAAGGTTATTTTGTTCATTTAAGTGTTTTCGGTAAAAGTCTAATTGAAAGAGCTGCTCCATGATTTTTGGGCCAGCAATAAGGTCATCAATCGTTTCAAGCAGGGGAGCAACGTTTAATTTGCTCTCAATTCGGCCATCAGGATGCAGACGGTAAATTCCAGCTTCTTTTGCAAGCACCATTACTTCAAGCAAGTCACTTGCAGATTGTGTCATGCTTATTAAATATACTTCAATTGAACGTTCTCCAAATTCTTTATGTGCATTTCGGATCATTTGGAACACTTCTAAAACATCCTGTGTTTCTTTCGAATAATCCTCTGTAAATGAAACAAGAGGTCTTGGATCTTGAAGGACGTTTCCAAGCAGCTTCATTTTTTCATTTTCAGACAAACTGGAGTAATCTTCTGCAAGCTTTACAGAATGAAAGATTTCTTTAATCGCTGCTTCATGCTCACCGCTGTGATTGCGAATATCAAGTGTTGCGAGATGAAAGCCGAAAAGTTCAACCTGCCTTATAAGCTCCCGCAAACTTTTCAATTCATATCCTTTTGGATGGTGAAGCATAACACTCTTTTGAATCAATCTAAGATCGAAAAGAAACTCTTCAGCCGTTTTATAACGGACTTCACTTTGCGCATCAAGTTTTTTTAGCATGATTGTTAATTTACAGCGATAAACTTCATCTTCAATTTGCCATTTTTCGTTTTGATTCAAAATGGATGCTTCATTTTCAATCGATTTCAGCAATTCTGCGCTGACTGACACTCTTTTTGTAGACTGACTCAGCCGCTTCCTTAATTGCTTGAGAGATTCCTTGTATTTTCGAATAGCCAGAGTCCGCTGTTTCGTTAAGGTCTTCCATGTAATCTCAGGGGTTACATTTGGATTGCCGTCGCGGTCTCCGCCAATCCATGAACCGAAGCGAAGGAAATTTGGAACCTCCCAATTTTCTTCAGGGTAATAATCCAGCAAACAATCTTCTAGTTCTTGATGAAGCTTTGGGAGGACTTCAAATAATGTCTCATCAAAATAATACAAGCCATTTGCAACTTCATCCATAACAGTAGGCTTTCGGTCACGCAGCTCATCAGTTTGCCACAGGATGACGACTTCGTTAAATAGTCTATCTTCAAGCTCTTGGCGCTCACGATTAGTTATGACAGGCTGATCCAAACTTTTAAGCAAGGCAGCGATTCGTTTATGAATTTCAAGAACACTTCTTCTAGTTGCTTCAGTTGGATGTGCTGTGATAATAAGCTCTAAGGATAGGGTTTTCAGCAATTTTTGAATCACATCTGATGAAATACCATTCTCCTTTAAAGAAGCAACAGCATTTTCTAGTGAGCCAGGCTGTTTTACAGACTCCTCCTGAAATTGATAATCACGGCGCCTTCTAATGCGATGATTTTGTTCGGCGATATTAACTAGATGAAAGTATACGGCAAATGCACGGATCACTTGCTTTCTCACAGGAGGTTCAAGTGTAGATATTTCCTCCTTCAATTTTGCATAGTTGGAATAGTCCTCATTATTGCGAAGGGATTTTGTCATCTCACGAATCGTTTCCACTTTTTCTAAAAGGGTTGGTCCGCCCTGATGAACAAGTACATCTCCCAATAGCTTGCCCAAAAACTTCACATCTCGGCGAAGAGCAGCATTATGATCTCGGTCTTTTATCGTTTTGGTTTTAGTTGTCATGTATGCACCTCTTATTCTGGAAAGGATTCCATATTCTTTCCGTGTTTTTTGAAAATTAAAATAATGATAAGTTTACCATGAATCACAGAATAATTCATAGTAAACATCCTCGTATCTTGAAAATTTATAGATTTGCTGGAAAAGAGAGGTTAGTTTTTAAAGGTATACCCTGATTGTGGAATATTATGTTAAAATTTTAAGAGCATGTTAAAGCGTGTGTCATTTTTTGGCACACGAAGAATCCCACTATATTTATTAAGAGCAGAAAGCAGTAATATCTTGATCTTTTAAAAAAAGGAGTTTTGAAATAAATGAAAAGAGTAGATGTAACATATGTCCTTCTAAATGATGATCACAAAAATGTATTGATGGTCAAAAACAAAGGAGAGAAATCTTCATACTATACACTTCCAGGGGGAGCAGTTGAACAGGGAGAAACTCTTAAAGAAGCCGCTTTACGTGAGGTAAAAGAAGAAACTGGTTTAGATGTGCAAATAAATGATGTTTTATCTGTAAGCGAAGCGTTTTTTGAAGAAAGAGGGCATCATGTGATCTTCTTTACGTTCAGCGGGAAAATAATAGGGGGAGAAATCCATTTATCAAGACCAGAAGAGATTGAGGAGATTACCTGGATGGATTCTAAAATAGCTAATGAATACGTACAAATAGATAGTAAGGCAACTGTCCCATATATTCTTCGAGGAACGATACCTAAAGCTTAAAAAGATAGGATCCTTTAAGTAACGAAAAAGATTGTGAACGGTTTTGTAAAAAAAGATAATCATTTCAATTTAGTAAAGCATCACAGCATATGCGATGATGCTTTACAGCTAAAAACCTACAATTTATCTCCATTCTTGATCAATCCCCAAAAATTTAAAGTATTTTAATCATTTATTTTCTCCTAAGCCAGTTAAGAAATACTCACTCAATTCACTTTTAATTCGTGTAATATGTTCCTCCACAAGCTGTTTTGCTAATGTTGAGTTTCCGGAAGCGATTGCCGCATATATTTTTTTATGTTCATCAATTGTATCATGAGCCCTGTCAGGGTCAGAAAGACGGTGTCTGCGCGTTGCTCGGATTGTATCTTCCATTTGTTCGCTTAATGTCTGTATCAACTCTATAAATAATGAATTGTGAGTTGCCTGAACAATATTCAGATGAAAATTGAAGTCTGCCTTCAAGCCAGATTCCACATCGTTTTTTGAGGCTGCCATCAATTCGAGAGCTTTTCGAAGTTTGTTTAACTCTTGAGAAGTCGCCCGCTGAGCGGCAAGGTATGCAGAGTCAGCTTCGATTGCACGGCGCAGCTCAAGCATTTCATAGACAAGGTGGTTTTCAGCTTTGCTGATAACGGCTGAAAGTTCTTCAGAAGTACAAGGGAAGCCTGTTTTTTTTATGTAGCTTCCGCCGCCCTGTCTGATTTCGATTACTCCGTTTATCTCCAAAATGCGAAGAGCTTCTCTGATTGATGTGCGGCTGACATTAAAACGGCTTGCCAATTCACGTTCAGGAGGCAGTTTATCCCCTTGTTTTAATTCTCCATTCAGAAAAAATTCTTTTAGCTGTTCGACTATGACTTCATAAATTCGTTTCTTTTGCTTCATCTTAATTTTCACTTCCTAAAAGATAGAATGATTTATTGTATTTTTCAGATAATTAAGTATAATTGAAAGTGGTTAGACCAATGTGTTGATTGGTAGGACCTATTGTCTTTTATTATAAACGATCTATTGCAAGCGTTTACATAAAAAATTCAAGGGAGAGATCACAATGAAAATGGCTGCAGAAAATATAGTAGATGCTCTTAAACATATTCTTCCTGAAAGCGGGGTATCAGTCAATCAGACAGTTAGAGAACAGCACAGCAGAGATGAATCGTATCATGCTCCAAGTCTGCCGGATATCGTTGTTTTTCCAGAGACAACACTCCAGGTGAGTGAGATTATGAGACTTGCAAACAAATATCAGGTTCCAGTAGTGCCATTTGGACTTGGATCCAGCTTGGAAGGGCATGTTATTCCCTATGACTTAGGAATTACCATTGATTTTTCTCTCATGAATAAAATCATTGAAGTAAGAGAGAATGATTTTCTTGTAAAAGTACAGCCAGGCGTTACACGCTCACAGTTAAATAAAGAGCTGAAAAAATATGGTTTGTTTTTCACGGTGGACCCTGGTGCTGATGCTACTCTCGGCGGGATGGCTGCCACAAATGCAAGCGGCACAACATCTGTTAAATATGGGGTCATGCGTGACCAAGTGAGAGATTTGGAAACGGTCCTTGCAGACGGGACGATCATCCATACCGGCAATTTAGCTGAAAAATCATCATCTGGCTATCATTTAAACGGTATTTTTGTAGGTTCAGAGGGAACGCTTGGCTGTTTTACCGAATTGACACTAAAAGTTTACGGGATACCTGAGCACATCATGGCAGCAAGAGCTTCTTTTCCAACTGTAAATGATGCTGTAGGAGCTGTCGTTGCTATTTTACAAGCGGGTATTCCTATTGCAAGAGTTGAGCTTATTGATGAACCATCCATGAAACAGGTAAACCAATTTAGTGAGACTGCCTATTTAGAAATACCAACTCTATTTTTGGAGTTTCATGGGAATGAAGCAGGACTTAGACAGGACGTAGAATTCACTAAAGAGCTAGTATCTGATTTTCGCTGTGAAAGCATCGATTTTGAGAAAGATAATGCGGGGCGAAACAAGCTGTGGGAAGCAAGGCACCATTTAGCTTATGCCTATGTCCATGGATATCCGGGGAAAAAGCTTATGGTTACGGATGTCTGTCTGCCGATTTCGGAGCTCTCAGGTGCGATTCGTCATGCAAGGGAGACGATAGACACTTTAGGACTTAACGGTGGCATTGTCGGCCATGTTGGAGATGGAAATTTTCATGTTCTCTTGATGCTTGATACGAGTGATCCATTAGAAGTAAACAAGGCTGATCAATTAAACGAAGCAATCGTTTTGTATGCTCTTGAACGCGGAGGGACTTGTACAGGCGAGCATGGAGTCGGTGTCGGCAAACAAAAGTATCAGGAAAAAGAGCATGGTGAAGCACTCCGTGTGATGGAAAAAATAAAACAAGCATTAGATCCGCTTAATATCCTCAATCCAAATAAAATTGTAAAAAACAAGGGTGTGACTCTATGAAACTATTAGAAGCAATCAGCAGCTTAGCAGGAAAATATTTTGCAGTATGGGTCATATGTATCGCATGCATTGCCTTTATGATTCCTGCACCTTTTCTATGGCTAAATGGATATATCACGATTTTGCTCGGCATTGTCATGTTTGGAATGGGCCTTACTCTTAAGGCGGTAGATTTTAAAATTGTTTTAACAAAACCGTTGCCGGTGATAATCGGTGTTTGTGCCCAATTTATTATTATGCCATCTGTTGCTTTCCTGCTTGCTTATGGAATGAATTTACCTCCTGAATTAGCAGCAGGTCTAGTTCTCCTCGGCTCTGTTCCAGGCGGCACGGCCTCAAACGTGATGGTCTATCTTGCAAAAGGGAATCTTCCATTGTCAATTGCTATGACATCACTATCAACATTAATTGCGCCAATTGCCACACCATTAATTTTGCTTTTGCTTGCAGGTCAATGGATGCCAATCGATCCCGTTTTGATGTTCGTATCAATTACGCAGGTTATTATCGTACCAATCATTTTGGGTATCGCAATAAGGAAATTTTTCAGAACGGGCGTTGACAAAAGCCTTTCAGTTATCCCTCTTATTTCTGTTTTGGCTATTATCATCATTGTTTCAGCAGTTATTTCTGCAAATGTTGAGAGTATTGCAGAGTCGGGATTGCTTATTATCTCTGCAGTTATCCTTCATAACACATTCGGCCTTTTGCTCGGTTATTTAACCGCGTTAATGCTGGGCCTGGATGAAGGAACAAGAAGAGCCATTTCAATTGAAGTAGGGATGCAAAACTCCGGATTAGGTGTTGCACTAGCGAGCGCCCATTTTGGTCCGCTTGCAGCGTTGCCAAGCGTTCTTGGGGCAGTATGGCATAACATTTCAGGTCCGATTCTTGCTACGTTCTGGTCGAAAAAACCTGTAGTGGAAAAGAAAGAGAATTGGTCAGCTAAGACTATAAATGCAAAACTATAAAAAAGAGATTCACAATGGCAAATCATTGTGAATCTCTTTATTTCATAGAATTAGAACCTACTTTGCAAGAATTTTTCCAATGTAGTGCGCCTCTGGCCTGAAAATCGTATTATTCTCTGACTGCTCAAGGATGTGGGCTGTCCAGCCGACAACACGGCTTGCTGTAAAGGTAGGGGTGAACAGATGCGAATCCATGTGAATGGATTTCATGATTGCTGCCGCATAGAATTCAACATTTGTGTAGAGAGATCTGCCTGGTTTTAGCTCCTGCAGCAGATATACAGCTGTTTTTTCAACTTCAATCGCCAGATCTAACCATTCATCGTTTCCTGATAGCTTGAGCAAAGCTGATTTTAATGACAATGATCGCGGGTCGTGTGTTTTATAAACACGATGACCAAATCCCATTAACCGCTCACCGCGATTTAATTTGTTCCGGATGATTTTCTCAGCGTCACCATCTTCAGCAACTTCATTTAAAAATGAAATGACTTCAGACGGCGCACCTCCATGCAATGGTCCTTTCATCGTACCAATGGCAGATGTGACTGCGGAATAGATGTCTGATTCGGTCGAGGCAGTTACTCTTGCCGAAAACGTGGAAGCATTCATTCCATGTTCCAGTGTTAAAATCATATACGTTTCCAATGCTTTGCGCTGTGGTTCTGTTGGAACCTTTCCGTTTAGCATATATAAATAATTTTCAATATGATCAAGATCTGAGACAGGAGAAACAAATTCGTTTCCTTCTAAGTGTCTCTTTCTGTATGCAATGATAGTGGGCAAAATAGCAGTTAACCTTAGTGCATCTGAAAACGAAAATTTCTCACTGTTCACTGGGCCTGCAGCTGAAACGGCTGTTCTTAAAACACTCATTAAATCCATGTCCGCAGGCAGGCTGGTTAAAAGTTTTTTAATATATTCCGGAAGCTCCCGCTGGTTTTTTAGGTCGTTTTTCAGCTGAATCAATTGCGTTTTATCTGGAAATCTCCCAAACCACAGCAAATATGAAACTTCTTCAAAAGAATAATTCTCCGTTAATTCACGTATGTCATATCCTCTGTATATCAGTCTGCCTTTTCCCCCGTCAACATGGCTGATGGATGTTTCTGCTGCAACTATACCCTTTAAACCTTGTGAAAACATATAAATCTCTCCTTCCCTTTATATCTACAATTTTATAAAATAAGAAGTATTAAGAAAATTAAATATAATTAATGAGATCGATTAAAAAAAGTAATTAGGAGGGCGAGTATGGAATTCTCTTGGATTCAAACGTTTGTAACGGCAGCAGAATGTGAAAATTTTAGAAGAACAGCAGAAATTCTTTACATCTCGCAGCCGTCCGTTTCCGTTCATATTAAACTGCTGGAACAAGAACTTGGGGTTTTATTATTTCAGCGTGAAGGCAGAAAAATAAAGCTCACTGAAGAAGGCAGAGTGTATTTACAGCAAGCAAAAGAACTGCTTTCAGTGTATCAAAACGGTTTAGTAAAATTACATTCTTTTCAGCAAGGATTTACCGCTCAATTTACACTCGCGATCTCCCCGCTGATTGCTGATACCATCCTTCCATATGTGCTCAAAAGATATTGCAATCAATATCCGGAAGTTGAAATATCAGTCAAAATTTTAGAATCAAGCGACATTGAAGAAGCAGTGCTAAGTGAAAAAGTAGATCTCGGTTTATCCTGTTTGAGCAGTTCCCACTCAGATTTGAGCTGTCAGCTTTTATATAAAGACAAGGTTTTATTAGTAGCACCTCATGATGGAAGGGATTCTGAAAGTGCTTTGCCGCTGGATGAGGAAGAAGTGTTAACATCAAATTATCTGCTCACTCATAATCATCCTGTGTATTGGGCTTCCCTTTGCAAATCGGTAAAAGCAATGTATCCGGGAATTCGTATGATGGAGGTTTCTCAAATTCACATTACGAAACGGTTTATTGTCGAAGGATTGGGAGTTTCCTTCCTTCCAGTTTCCACTGTAAGGAGGGAAATGCTTGAAGGAAGACTGCTTGAAGTCGATTGTCCATCGATACCTTTGCCAGAAGCAAATACATATGCCATCATGAAGTACAGTCATACGAAACAACATGAATTTTTAACCTTTCTCTCACAGTTCAGAATATAGAAGGAGGACTTGCTTATGAAGACAATCGTTTTTACCGGCGGGGGTTCAGCGGGCCATGTAACCCCTAACTTAGCAATCATAGATGAGCTTGACCAAGACGTCTGGGAAGTACAATACATTGGTTCAAAAAAGGGGATTGAAAAGGAGTTAATAGAAAAGATTTCTGTACCCTATCACGGAATCTCAAGCGGTAAGCTAAGAAGATATATAGATTTTGAAAACGTGGTGGATAGCTTCAGAGTACTGAAGGGCTGTATAGAGGCTAGAAGCATATTGAAAAAACTGAAACCTGTACTCGTTTTTTCAAAAGGAGGCTTCGTTTCAGTACCCGTGATCATTGCCGCGAATTCGCTGAAGATACCTGTTTTTATCCACGAAAGCGACATGACCCCTGGACTTGCCAATAAAATTGCTCAGCGGTTTGCAACGAAAATTTTCACTTCTTTTGAAGAAACATTGCAGTATTTTCCTAGGGAAAAAACGACTGTAATAGGCTCTCCGATTCGTCGTGAAATTCTGAACGGTTCTTCATATAAAGGCAGAGAGCTGCTGGGATTTGATCATAGACGTCCAGTATTAACCGTGATGGGCGGAAGCTTAGGGGCGAAAAATATTAATGAGACAATCAGAGCTGCCTTACCGCAGCTAAAATCATTTCAAATCATACATTTATGCGGCAAAGGGAATGTTGATGAAAAGTATTCACATATGAAAGACTACAAACAATTTGAATATGTCCATGATGAGCTTCCTCATTATTTAGCAGCAACTGATTTTGTCATAACGCGAGGAGGATCAAATTCCATATTCGAATTTCTAGCCTTAAAAATTCCCATGCTCATTATCCCTCTTACGAAAAATCAAAGCAGGGGAGACCAGATCTTAAACGCTCAATCTTTTCAGGATAAAGGGTTTGCCCTTATGCTTGAGGAAGAGGCTTTAACAGAGGAATCATTGCTTGAACATCTCGCAGCTCTAGAAGCGAAAAGGGATGAAATGAAGCGAACGATGGCCTCGCTTGATCGGAAGGATGCGATTGGGGTGCTGGTTGAGGAGATTAACGCAGGGTGAGAAGCGAACTGCCTCTCATTTATGTATGCAAAATTAAATTGCATTATTATTTTACTCACTTCGAACTTGAATTAACGGATAATAGATTAAACTTTTATTTGGTTTTTAATTTGCCATTATCTGATTTTAATTTTATTATTAGAAAATCTATGTTCAGCAAAAATGCATAAAAATTAGAAAGTGGGAATTCAAATGCAGCAACAAGAATTAACAAGAGGCCTCAAAAACAGGCACGTACAACTAATCGCTATCGGAGGGGCAATCGGAACGGGATTATTTCTAGGAGCAGGAAAATCGATTCATTTAGCAGGACCATCGATTTTATTTGCTTACATGATTACAGGCGTAATTTGCTTTTTAATCATGCGCGCACTTGGAGAACTGCTTTTAACCAATTTAAATTATCATTCTTTTGTTGACTTTATAAAAGACTATTTAGGGAACATGGCGGCATTTATCACCGGCTGGACCTACTGGTTTTGCTGGATTTCAATCGCGATGGCTGACTTAACAGCAGTTGGTCTCTATACCCAATTTTGGCTTCCTGATATACCACAGTGGATGCCGGGATTAATTGCGCTTGTCATTTTGCTGATTATGAACCTTGCAACCGTAAAACTTTTTGGTGAAATGGAGTTCTGGTTCGCATTAATTAAAGTCATTGCTATTCTAGCACTAATTGTTATCGGTATTTTCATGATTATTAAAGGTTTTTCAACTGCTTCAGGCGCATCTAGTTTCACAAATCTATGGAGCCACGGCGGTATGTTCCCAAATGGAATAAATGGCTTTATTCTCTCATTCCAAATGGTTGTTTTTGCGTTTGTTGGGATTGAACTTGTAGGACTTACTGCAGGAGAAACAGAAGACCCGGAAAAAGTTATCCCAAGAGCAATTAATAATATCCCTATTCGGATTTTAGTTTTCTACATAGGCGCACTTATTGTCATTATGAGTATTTATCCCTGGAGTGCCATCAACCCAATGGAAAGCCCATTCGTCCAAGTCTTCGTTGCTGTTGGTATCGCTGCAGCTGCTGGGATCGTCAACTTTGTCGTTCTAACATCCGCAGCTTCTGCATGTAACAGCGCCATCTTTAGTACAAGCCGGATGGTATTCTCACTTGCAAAAGATAAAAATGCACCTGTACCATTTACAAAACTTACTTCCCGTAAAGTACCTTCCAATGCATTGTTCTTTTCAACTGTGGTCATTCTAATTGCCGTTGTTTTGAACTATGTAATGCCTGAAGGTGTATTTACGCTTATTACAAGTATTTCTACAGTATGTTTCATTTTTATTTGGGGAATTACTGTCATCAGCCATTTGAAATACCGTAAATCAAGACCAGATCTAGCGAAAGTAAACAAATTTAAATTGCCGCTTTATCCATTTTCCAATTACTTGATCCTTGCTTTCCTAGCGTTCGTTCTTGTCGTGCTTGCACTTGCTGAAGATACTCGTGTTGCCTTGTTCGTAACTCCTGTTTGGTTTATTTTACTGTTTGTGATTTATAAGATACGGGAAACGAAGGCAAATCAAGCGAATCAGGGAGAGGCAGTCTGAAATTAAAATGCACCTCTTAAAAATGCTTTTTGAATGTGGTTCAGTGGTCACTAACTGTTACGAATAACTTAAGAAAAATCGTGGATAATTAACCTTAGTTTATATTAAAGTCTCAAAATTCCCTGTCGCTTTTTTCAAGACAGGGAATTTTCTGTGTTCTAAGAATAATACGGTTACAGCAGATATTTCCGTTTTTAAATAGTCTGCTGCATTGGACTTATTTACGGTAACATTTATTGTGACAGGCTTTTAAAAATCACACTTGAAAAAGACAGTTAGACAAAATAAACGTATATTGAAATTTTGAAAAGGAAAGTGAGCTTGAATCTGACCCATCATGCTTTATTATAAAATTAATCAATAACAAAAAGACGATAAATCAGTTTTGTATCATTAATTCAATGTTTGAGTTTGAATAGGAGAATATCAATGAAAGAACAGCTTTATGATGAATTATTAAACATCAAAACAATTGGAGATCAAAAGGGTTTCAGTAAATCTTTGCATTATCATCGCTATGAGCCAACACCTTATCATGCACTAGAAATTTTATTTACTCAATATGAATTAAAAAGCACTGACCGCCTTGTAGACTATGGGTGCGGTAAAGGGCGACTAAATTTCTATATCAATCATTTATTTCATGCATCTGCTGTAGGGGTTGAAATGAACGAGACTTTTTATGAAGAAGCTGTTAAAAATTGTCACTCTTATTTAAAGAAAGCTAAAATTAGCAGCGGTCAAATTCACTTTCTCTGTTGTTTGGCAGAAGAATACCAGATTGATCCTTTAGACAACCGTTTTTATTTTTTTAATCCGTTTTCGATTCAAATTTTTATGAATGTGCTCAACAATATTTTAGTTTCAGCGGAAAAATCAGCGCGTGATATTGAGCTGATTCTATATTATGGATCAAATGATTATACCTATTTCTTAAATAACCACCCTGCGTTTGAATTAAAACAGGAAGTCTTGCTGCCGGGTTTGTATGAACAGAATCCCTATGAGAGATTTTTGATTTACCGATTGTCATATTAAGAGAATTGCATCGGGTTTTTTATAATATAAATTAAACTTGGCCGTTGTAAAGGAAAGCGGATTGAAGTAAATTAGACCTAATATAATTTTCCTGAAAATATTTTGTTGCTCATATTTTGACATTCGGAAAGAGAAATATGGGTATTAAATATATGTTCTATTAAATGTCTAATAACGAAAAGTACTTAAATACAATTTTTCAGGTAAAAATATAAAATCTTCTGCGTGATAGGTTTTTAAGGTGGAATTGCTGCGGAATAGAATGAGAGACACAAAGGAGAGAAAACACAGGCTCCTTTTTTTGTTTTTTCTTCTGTATGTTGATTGAAACGTGTGAAAAAACATGGAATTTTTTATATAAAAAAAGAAATAGGCAATGATAAATCAAGGAGGGTGATAGCATGTATTTCTTGTTAAATATACTTGGTGTATTTGTGGTGATTGGCATTGTGTACCTTTGTTCACCTAATAAAAGAAATGTTAAATGGAAAGCCATTCTTACATTGATCGTAGTTGAATTCATTATTACTTGGTTCATGCTATCGACTAAAATCGGCACATGGGTCATTAATCAGATTGCAGCTTTCTTTACCTGGCTGATTGCATGTGCAAATGAAGGGATTTCTTTTGTCTTCCCGTCAGCAATGGCAAATGAGCAGGTTGATTTCTTTTTCAGTGCCTTAATGCCGATTATTTTCATTATTACGTTTTTTGATATTTTATCTTATTTCGGTATACTGACCTGGATCATCGATAAAGTAGGCTGGCTCATATCAAAAGTGTCCGGTTTGCCAAAACTTGAGAGCTTTTTTTCCATCCAGATGATGTTTCTTGGGAATACGGAAGCACTTGCTGTTTTGCGCCTTCAGCTTAGTGCGATTGAAACTCAGCGCTTGCTTACATTTGGAATTATGGGCATGAGCAGTATCAGCGGATCCATTATCGGAGCTTATTTATCCATGGTTCCTGCAACATATGTATTTGTCGCCATTCCGTTGAACTGTTTAAATGCCTTGCTGATTGCAAACATGCTTAATCCAATCGATGTCAGCAAAGAGGAAGATGTCGTTTATGTTCCTACTAAAGAAGAAAGGCAAGATTTCTTTTCCACCATTTCAAACAGTATGCTCGTTGGAATCAGGATGGTCATTGTCATTACTGCCATGGTCATCGGTTATGTGGCATTAACCGCAGCCTTAAACGGTATATTAAGTTTCTTTGTGACCGGTTTGACGATTCAAAAAATCTTCTCAATTCTCTTTAGTCCATTCGCTTTCTTGCTTGGATTAGCGGGGAGTGACGCAATGTATGTTGCTCAATTAATGGGAATCAAACTGGCGACGAATGAGTTCGTTGCCTTGCTCGATTTAAAAGATAAGGTTAGCAGCCTTGCTCCGCATACAATTGCCGTTGCAGTGACATTTCTCACGTCATTTGCCAACTTCAGTACAGTAGGAATGATTTACGGTACGTTTAATTCCATCCTCGATGAAAAAAAATCACGCATTATCGGAAGGAATGTTTGGAAACTGCTGCTAAGCGGAATGGCGGTCTCTTTGTTAAGTGCAATGGTTGTTGGATTATTCGTTTGGTGATTACCATATATCACATATATGGCGGAATTGATTTGAATGTATTAGAGGTAGTCATTTGGAAAAGATGAAATAAATTTAGTGCACAGAAGAAAACAGCTTCATTTTTTTAATGGGTGATTCAATTAGAAAGAGCAGGACGGATATTGGTATTTTATAATAGAAGAATTCGGCTTTCGTTATTACAAGTAAAAGATCTAACATATCTATTGGAGAATAAGAAAGACACTTCAAGCAAGAAGTGTCTTTTTGTGATCTGCGGCTTAAGATTCGATATTAATACCAAATGGTTTCTGCATATTCATAGGCGTCACTATTAGGAATGGCATGTTTTCCCTGGGCTTGTGCTTTACGGGGGTCCAAATCGTACACCATTGCTGTGTAACAGGAGGTTTGTCCTTTATTGACAGAACCATTGCCTCCAGAACTGTCACAAGTATAGGCCTTGCCGTCCGTTTGTCGGACAATTCGTGCATCTGCTTCATATGTGTAAATAGCAGGGCGGGTAATCGTTACTTTTGCCCAGGCAGTTTTGCACTTGGTGCTGAATTTCAATTCGACGTAGGAAATGGAATCAATCCACTTTTTATCTTTCGTTACGGCAGTACTCGCACAACTATTGTAGTAGGGGCTTTTTCCATCATACGAATGATTTTCTGCAGACACTTGATGATTCGTAAATGCAAATGCGGCAATTATCGTTGAACAAGCGATTATTATAGATAATCCAGCTAATTTAAGTTTTTTCCTCAAAACGATCATCCTTTCTTTAATTGAAATAAAAGAGATAATCTATGTTAATACCAGTCTGTTTCTCCTGCAGTATATGGCCAGAATCCAACTGCCTTTGCTTTTCGGGGATCGAGGTCATAGACCATTGGAGTATAGCAAGAAGTCTGCCCTTTATTAATAACCCCGTTACCTCCAGCAGAACCGCAACTGTACTGTTTATTATCTGTATTTCGAACAACTAATGCATCGGCTTCACCGTTCGATAAGGCAGGTCTGCTAAGTGTGATTTTCGCCCAGGCGGTCTTGCATTTCGTGCTGAACTTCAATTCTAAATTTGCAGTTCCACCATTTGCTGTGATTATTACTTTTTTCTTGGTTACCCCAGTGGCATCACAATTATTGTAATAGGGGCTTTTTCCATCGTACGAATGGGTTTCTGCACTCACATGGCTGTTTAAATTTCCAGGGGCTCCTGACAATGAAAAAAAAGCAACAAAAATAAGTAAAGCACATGACCAAACTTTTTTCTGCTTCAAAATCATTCAATCCCTTCATAGAGTTTTTGAATCAACACCACTCTACCTCTTTTGGGATTTATTGTTAAGGGTAAATTATCCTTGATTTTTAAATTTTAACAATTTTAATGTAAACGTAATGTGAGTGTATATATGAGATGAAAGTCTCATGGGAATAATAGATTCAATCTATTTCTGCTGCAATGGCTTTTATCTTAGATTTCCCTGCGTCTCTTTATAAAGCAGTCAAATAAGTAAAAACCGATTCCTTAGTCGAAATCGGTTTTCACATATAACTACAATTTCATTCATGAATTGTTTTTCCTTCTATTTAAGGCCAATACATAAAAACCTTTGAGGTTGCTATTAAAGAGATGGTGAAAAATGGAAGTGCTTTAAGTGATTCAAAATAAATACTCTATTAGATTGATTTTCCTAATTCCAAAAGAATTATCAAGTATCTCTATTTTGCTAATAGAACTTTTCCCGATATCTTTTGTGTTTTGCACTAATTTTATTATCAGGTTGTGATGAGCTTTCTTAGAGCCAATGATTAGAAGAGGAACACCGATAAAGTCTATTTTTAATCTTCTTGAAAATAAGCCTCCAAGGGTCATTGCTAATGGAACTGTGGGTGAGGTATCTGAGAATATTATTTTTTCTTCTAGTTTCCCGTTTTCATTCATTAATTCCAATATACTTTGCATAGCTGGAACAACCACTTTTGAAGAACCTCTGCCCAAGGTAAATACTTTATTTCTATCTTCATCAATACCATGAAAAAATAATTTCCCCATATCTTTAGGTGTTAATTTATTAAACAGCTCTAAACTAAGTATTTCTTCTTTAGAGGGAGCAGTGTCATAAGCGAGTTTTTTTAAATGATATGCAGCAGCAAGAGTAGAAGAATGTGTTCCCCCATAACAGTTATAAATATAAATCAACCACCTCACACCTTCCATCTTTATTCCTTTTAATTTTTGCAAACCTGTTGAAAAATATGTAAAAAATCATTTTATGGTTAAACTTACAAAGGCAGTGGAAAGAGAGGTAAACAAAAAAGGAAGCAAATGAGCTGCACCATGCACACTCATTTGCTTCCTTTTTGTTCGTAGTCTTCGATTGATTATCCAAAGTTAGGTCCAAATTGTGATAGATCTGCATATATCTAAGAAAGAGGTGCGCAGTCAGCTCAGGCATACTCTTCAAGTAATGATGTATAACAGTGGAATAAGTGTTGTGTTTTCTTTGACTTTTTCTAATAGCAACTCTATAATTAATACTGTATTTTTAAATTTAAAGGAGGATTATTTAAAAATGACACACTCTATGAGACTTCGATTCCCAACTTTGAACCAGTAATTAAATACGTTCAAAGGCTCTGTTTGTTTGCAGAGTAAACGGGATAAGTCTGTCCTTTTTTAATAATCTTCATTTCGCATAGTAAATATGTGTAGTGTAGAAAGGCGGATCATTTTGCCTTTCTTTATTTTTGTATAAATTTTCCTTCTAGATCTTTAACAAAAGGAAGGTTTATTTGGTGACGGCTACCTAAGCTTCCCTCCTAATCAAATAAGGATGGGTCTTCTTCCCTTTACTCTAAATCACAGGCAGACAGCCTGTGATTTTTTTTATGTTGAAAGGGAGAGTTAACATGCCCAAAAGAATAAATAGGGCAAAAAGTGTGAGTGCGATTGAGCGAGCATTGATATGTCCGCTTTGTGAAAGTCGTGTGAGAGTTGTCGATTTTAAAACTCTAATATGCTCTAGAAACCACACATTTGATTTCACAAAACAAGGATATCTACACCTGATTCCTCATCCTTCTAACAGTCATTACGGAAAGGAATTCAGTAGATTTAGATATTTTAATTGGAATAAACAAAGAAGCAAAAATTGGAGGTAGTGAATAATGGAAAAAGTTTGTATTGAATTAGAAAATATTGAACTCTCATTTTTAGATAAATTAGTATTCGAAATTCCTCGTTTAGCCGTACATCAATTTGATCGTATTGGAATTGTCGGGAAAAACGGGGCTGGTAAAAGTACGTTGTTGAAACTTATGAACGGTCAAATTACGCCAGATAAAGGCCAAGTGAATAAATTTGCAGATTTTTCCTATTTTGATCAATTGGCTGCACCAGATGATAGAGAAGTAGATTATGAGCTGTTAGGAAAGCTATCCATTCCTCAAACTGAAACTGAAAATTTAAGTGGGGGTGAACAGACACGGATGAAGTTAGCGGGAATTTTCTCCACCTATCATGAAGGTTTATTAATTGACGAACCGACTACTCACTTAGATGCAGCTGGCACACAGTTTTTCATTGAGGAATTGACTTACTATTATGGTGCAATTGTCCTTGTAAGTCATGACCGTTATGTATTAGATACGCTCGTGACGAAAATTTGGGAAGTAGAAGATGGACGCGTTACGGAATATACAGGAAACTACACAGATTATGCAGAGCAAAAACAACTCCTGCGAAAGCAGCAGCTAGAACAGCATGAAAAGTATGTAAAAGAAAAAAATCGACTGATAAAAGCTGCAGAAGAGAAGATGAAAAAGGCTGATAAAATTACTCAGGCAAATGGACATATATCGAAAAAAGAAACGAAAGCAAAGGCAAATAAAATGTTTATGACGAAATCAAAAGATACAAGCCAAAAAGCGGTTCAACGCGCAGCAAAAGCGATTGAACAGCGTGTGGAACAACTCGATGCAGTGGAGGCTCCTGAAAAAGAACAAACGCTGCGTTTTCATCAATCAAATGCTCTCAAGCTGAACAATAAGTTTCCAATAATGGCTGATCGATTAACATTAAAGGCAGGGAACAAAACTCTGCTCAACGAAGCAAGTTTCCAATTCCCATTAGGCAGCACTATCGCAATTACAGGAAATAATGGATCAGGGAAATCAACCCTCCTGCGCCACATTTTGCAGCATGGACAAGGGATTATCATATCTCCTAAAGCTGTCATTGGGGCTTATGAACAAATGGGCTATCAATTTGAAAAAAATGAAACTGTCATTGCATTTATGAAAGAAAGAAGCGATTACGACGAAAGCAAGATCCGTGCAGTCCTTCATGCAATGAACTTTACAGGAAATGATTTGAAAAAGAATGTGTGCGATTTAAGCGGTGGAGAAGCAATTCGTCTACTATTGTGTCAACTGTTTTTGGGAAGATACAATGTACTGGTTTTAGATGAGCCGACCAATTTTTTGGATGTTTATTGTATTGAAGCGTTAGAACGCTTTTTAAAAGGGTATGAAGGTACCGTCCTTCTTGTAACACATGATCAAACTTTTATTAATCGTGTAGCAGATCGTATATATGTTATGGAAAACCACCAACTAAAAATAAAAAATTAATCTGAGAAAGAAGCAGAGAAGAGTATCTCTGCTTCTTTTAATAAGAATCTACCTTAGATGGGCAGGAGCTATTTTGAATAAAGGATTGTGTCTTTCATCCGTGATGTACTCGGGTTTGATGGAGTTGAAGCTGGCAGTGGCTGGCTAATCTTCAAACTGCCTCCTGCCGAAATCGCCGTGCATCCTACAGATGGGCTTGGTAAACATGAGTTTAATTGAAGAATGGCTTCAACCTTTTTGTTCAGCAATCGGGCAAGATTGTGGAGGAACTCATTTTTAAATTAAATGGATATTTATGTTGAAATTTATGGGAGTGATTGTGAATAAATGTACTTAAACTATCGTGGCAGTTGAACAAGAAAAATAAAAAGCATTCTATATTGAATGGTTTTTATCTTTATCATAATTTAGTGATGTACTAGAGTGTGTTAATAGGCGGTCTAATACCTTTTCAGTAAATGGCATAAAGTAATTAAGTATTAGCCCCCCTAAACAAACGGTTAATAAAGTACCAACGCCAATTGGACCATTAAAAATCATTGCAATTATCAGGAATACGAGGTAAATGAATGTTCTCGAAAAAAATATATTTGTTCTAGTTAATTCTTGTATAATTAATGTTAATCGGTCAATTGGAATCGGTGCGAAATTCGTGTGTAAATATGTTGCAGTTCCTAATCCTATAACAACTAAGCCGACTCCAAAACAAACAACTTTGCTGTACCATAGTTCAGGTGTTATCAAATTGTGCAATAAAAAAAGCCACATATCAATACCAATACCCGTTATAAATGCTGTTAACAACCCCAAAACTTCTGGTCTTTGTCTTTTTAAAAATGAATTACAACATATCAATATTAATGCTATTATTATTTCCCAACTTCCCGCAGTAAGCCCCACATTTATGGACAGTCCTACCAAAAGTGCATCAAAAGGTGAAGTTCCAAGGTCTGATTGTATAGTGAAAGAAATACCAAGGGTTAATATTAAAATTCCTAATACATAAAAAACATATTTCACTTTACTCGACCTCTTAATCATTATTTTTTGTTGCAAATGCAACAAAGTTAGGTTAAATTTAATATATACCATTTTTATTGCATTTACAACAAAAATATGTACTAAGGAGTTAATTATGAAGGAAATTCTTCGTGAAATTGGAATGATAGCAAGGGCATTAGATTCTATAAGTAATATAGAATTTAAAGAATATGACCTTACAAAAGGGCAGTATTTGTACCTGGTGCGAATATGTGAAAACCCAGGAATCATTCAAGAAAAGTTAGCTGAGATGATAAAAATAGATCGAACAACAGCAGCTCGTGCTATAAAAAAACTTGAAATTAATGGCTTTATTGAAAAGAAAGAAGATAAACATAACAAAAAAATTAAAAAACTCTTTCCGACAGAGAAAGGGAAAAATGTTTTTCCTTTTATAAAAAGAGAAAATGATTATTCCAATCTCGTTGCATTAGAGGGATTTTCCGAAAGAGAAGTAGAAACCATTTTCAATCTTCTTCAAAGAGTAAGAAAAAATATAGAAAAAGACTGGGAATTTGTAAAAAAGGGAAACAAGAGAAATTATTGATTATATAAAGGAGCGACATATTTAAATGACTATAAATATAAAAAAGTGTACCCTTGAAGATTCACGCAAACTTCAAGAAATTAGTTATGAAACATTTAATGAGACATTTAAGCATCAGAATTTACCCGAAATTATGAATGCCTATTTGGAAAGGGCATTTAACTTAAAACAATTAGAAAAAGAATTATCCAATATTTCTTCGCAATTCTTTTTTGTTTATTTTAATAATGAAGTCGCTGGATATTTAAAGTTCAATACCAATGATGCTCAGTCTGAAGAAATGGGTGATGAATCACTTGAAATCGAGAGGATTTATATAAAGAACAATTTTCAAAAACATGGGCTTGGTAAATATCTGCTAAATAAAGCTATGGAAATTGCGATGGAACGTAATAAAAAGAAAATCTGGCTAGGCGTATGGGAAAAAAATGAAAATGCTATTGCTTTTTATAAAAAAATGGGGTTTGTTCAAACTGGAGTCCACTCTTTTTATATGGGTGATGAAGAACAAATGGACTTTATAATGACCAAAACACTCATATAACTTTTTTTGAAAGGTGGATTATTATGTATATACCTGAACATTTTAAAATTGATGATGAAGAAGTAATTTATGATTTTATTGAAAAATATGGCTTTGCAGCCTTATTTTCTCAGCATAAAGAAGAACCCTATGCTACTCATCTTCCACTGATGTTAAATAAATCTGAAAATGCTTTATATGGTCATTTTGCACGTCCGAACGAACAATGGAAGGATGCTGAAAACCAACAAGTCCTTGCAGTTTTCCAAGGTCCCCACTGTTATATTTCACCTACTTGGTACGAAACAACTAAAGCAGTACCTACTTGGAATTATGTGTCTATCCATTTATATGGAAAGATGGATTTTCAAATAATAAGGAGGACTATTAAAAAATGACACACTCTATGAGACTTCGTTTCCCAACTTTGAACCGGTAATTAAATATGTTCAAAGGCTCTGTTTGTGTTTGCAGAGTAAACGGGATTAGTCTGTCCTTTTTTAATAATCTTCATTTCGCATAGTAAATATGTAAAATGTAGAAAGGCGGATCATTCTGCCTTTCTTTATTATTGTGTAAATTTCCTTCTAACAAAAGGAAGGTTTATTTGGTGACGGCTACCTTAGCTTACCTCCTAATCAAATAAGGATGGGTCTTCTTCCCTTTACTCTAAATCACAGTCAGATCGTCTGTGATTTTTTATTTTTTAAATGATTGGTGATTTTTTCATGATGATATTACTTTTTATTAATACGAGCTTTAGTTTTCAGCTCGTACCGGTAAAGAACCTATAGGTAAATTTCAGGAGGCATTTATGGAAAATAAAAATTGGAAAAAGAAATTTTTTGCATTATATACAGGGCAGTTCTTTTCATTACTGAGCAGTGCTTCCGTTCAATTTAGTATTATTTGGTGGTTAACCGATACAACAGGTTCACCACTTGTATTGACACTGGCAGGGCTGGCAGGATTTTTGCCGCAAGCATTGGTTGGACCATTTGCGGGAACATTGACGGATCGCTACTCTCGTAAAATGATGATGATACTTGCAGATATGACAGTTGCTCTAGGGAGTTTAATCTTATTTGCATCGATGTATTTTAGTGAGCCAAGTATCGCATTAGTTATACTCGTTTTAGTTGTTCGTTCACTGGCAACGGCCTTTCATATGCCGGCAATGCAAGCTTCCGTACCACTGCTTGCACCTGAAGAGCATCTTACAAAGGTTGCGGGTTGGGGACAGACGGTGAGCTCAGTGTCAAATATTGCAGGACCAGCTGCAGGTATGTCATTACTTGCAGTTAGCTCGATCGAATGGGTGTTATTGTTAGATGTTTTAGGTGCTGTTATTGCTTGTAGCGTTTTACTATTTATTCGAATTCCAAGAGTACCAAGAACAGAAGAAAAAGTATCTACTAGCTTTATTGCAGAAATGAAAGAAGGGTATCAAGCGATTGTAAAACATCGCCGTTTATTTAAATTAACAATCTTAATGACAGCGGTAGCTATTTTATATATTCCGCTTGGTACTTACTTCCCGCTTATGGTACGTAATCATTTTGAAAAAGATGTGGTAGAAGCAGGAATAGTTGAGATCGTATTTGCGGTTGGATTAATTGCAGGGGGTTCGATACTAGGTGTACTAGGAGACAGTTTTGATAAGATTAAAACAATGGCAGTAGGTATGATGGTGATGGGCGCAGCATTATTCATTTCTGGTTTGCTTTCACCGTCGCTTTTCATTGTATTTATTGTACTAAGTGGTTTAGTTGGTTTATCTGGTCCATTATTCTCGGCTCCATTCTATGCCTATATCCAAACGGAAATTGAGCCTCATTTACTTGGGAGAGTATTCAGTTTTGTTACAAGTCTATCGTTACTAGCGACACCAATTGGGTACGCGCTAGCTGGAGTATTTATTGAATTAACAAGTGTAGCCACACTATTCATTATAATGGGTGCCTTAATTATTCTTAATGCAGTGGTAACAATCAAGGTAAGGTAGGAGGGGGGAGCATGCAATTTTTATTATTTTATTGATTAAAAGCATGAAATAGATGCTCGTATCAAACTTAGCTGTCGATACGAAATTACAAAATTTCGGGAGGCAGCGAATATGGAACAAGTATGTTATGAATTAGAAAATATTGAGGTGACCTTTTTAGATAAAGAAGTGTTATAGATGAACGATTAGCGGTACAACAATATAATCGCTCGGATCGTGGGAAAAAATGGGGCAGGGATAAGTACTTTATTAAAGTTGCTTGCTGGTAAAATTCTACTAATTAAATCGATAAGTATATTAGCAGTACCAAAGATACGAGGAATTTAGCACGGACATGATAAATTGATTGTCAGATTGAGGTCGTTTATGGCCTCTTTTTTTTATATAGAAATTATTAAGAATTTTACAGATTATATTAACTCGCAATTCTTTATAATTGTAGCTTTAAAACTTATCAAGACCTAAATTGTAAAAAGTAATAAAAAATAAAGGGCGATACATTTTAGTCATGTATAATATGTATCGCCCTTTTTCTTCTTGCTCAACAATCGCGCTCGATTGTTGAAGATCATTGTAAAGTCAAATTGAAGAAAAGCACCCTTTAGTTCAATATGAGGCTAAGGTAAAGGAATAGTTTTTGTACCTTGATGAAACACCATTTGCCATCTTCCATTCTTAAATTTCCATATTGAACTACGCAAAGAATATTGTTTTTATACCTCGTCAAATATTTGATAGTAGTTAACACTATTTCATCAGACAATGGATGTATTTCAAAATCACATAATGTCATCTTTACGATTCCAATTCCTACATCACTAATGCCTTCGCCTTTGTAAAAGACTTTACAAAGAACTTCCAATTTCAAAAAAATTATCAGCAAGTAAATTATTAAGTTCTTTTTAACTTATTCACAATGTTACATTTCTATTTTAGAATGACAACAATGTCATTTATTTTTATACCTTAAAAAGGAATAACCCCGTCCTAAAAATAGGACAGGATTAACATAAAGTGGTTTATTTTTGATGAAAAATACTTCACCGAACTTAAAACATACCAATAAGTCGTTAAGAACTACGTTACTTCGTCATGAAGTTACTTCTGTGCTATCATCTGAATAAGGTTGCCGCATGTATCGTCGAAGACAGCTATTGTGACTTGGCCCATTTCTGTCGGTTCCATAGTAAACTTCACGCCTTTTTCCATTAATCGCGTGTACTCTTTTCGAATATCTTCAACGCCAAACATTGTTACAGGGATGCCCTCGGCAAATAACTTCTTTTGATACTCTTTGGCGGCTGGATGGGCATTCGGTTCGAGCAAAAGCTCAGTACCGTCTTGATCATCGGGAGAAACAAGCGTTATCCACCTATATTCCCCTGAGGGAACGTCATGCTTTTTTACAAATCCCAGAGTTTCTGTATAAAATTCCAATGCCTTGTCTTGATCTTGAACGAATATACTGGTAACAATGATTTTCATAATGTTTTTGCCTCCTTTATTTTCGATTTATGGTGTTCTGCTATCATTCTGACTTTAAGCAGAAAAACCATATATTCGTCATAAGTTTTTTAAAAAATTACTCTATCCATCCTTTAAGCAAGTTTTTAAGTGGCTCGTTATTGAACATAAGTACTCGATATTTCCCCTTTCGTTTTGATTTTACGAGCCCTGCATCTTCCAATGCAGAAAGATGTTTAGCTATCGCCTGTCGCGAAATGGTAAGATCGTGTTTCATAATGAGGCGGGCCGTAAGTTCATACAACGTCATCTCGTTGCGTTCAGATAGTTCGTCTAATATAAGCCGCCGAGTCGAATCGCCAAGTGCTTTGAATATAGCGTCTTTGTCCCAATTCATAGATCGATTATAAGCAACTCTACGGTTGCTTGTCAAGAGCAAGCAACCGTAGAGTTGCGTGATGAAAGAACCGTATCATGCAATCTTAACAAGTTAAATTCACATAATTGTAGTTTGAACCATTATAGGAATATAATTCAACAAAAAAGTGAATTAATCCTCATTGGATCAACACACTAGTTAAATTAAACTATACTTTTTAAGTGTAGTTTATAATTCTACTATGTATTAAAAAAGAGGATATTAGCTCATATAATGAACTAATTATCCTCTATTAATCATAGTACAGTTAATAAAATAATGTTCGATAATTTATAAAAGTAATAAAGTTTGATGATTTGTAAAAAGTTAAAAATTCCTGTGTTGATGGGCAATATTTCTTCTAGTTCAGCAATCAGGCCAGATTCTGAAGTAACTGATTGTGCAAAAAATCGAATTTTGAAGTAATTGTTATTAAGGTATTGGCAGAAAAGTGTAAGAAGGACATATTCACCTATTCACTGAAATATATAGGTATGGACATAAAAAAATCGGGTTTCAAATGACGGAGCCCGCCATGGGAGATGACCGGTGATGAAAATACGAGTGAATCAAATTGAATTGAATAGACTTACTTTTCAATATCGCGAGAGTGGTGAACCCTCTGCCCCACCGATTGTCGCACTTCACGCGCTGGGAAAAAGTGCGGAATCATGGGATCAAGTGGCTGCTGTATTAGGTGAAGAATACCGCTTTATAGCATTAGATCAACGGGGTCACGGCGGGAGTGCGGCAACGAGCACATACACTTTTGAACTGATGTGCGAGGACTTGCTTCATTTTGCGGATGCTATGGATTTGGAAAGGTTTACGCTCATTGGACATTCCATGGGGGGGACCGTAGCCTATCTTTTCTCTGAAACATATCCGTCTAGGGTAGAACGGCTGATAGTTGAGGACACTCCTCCTCCTTTTCCGGATAAGCCATTCGAAATTCCTTCCAAGCCTTCTGATCCCCTTCCGTTTGATTGGCTGGTTGTTCCTTCGATTCTAAGGCAGCTAAATGAACCCAATCCTGAATGGTGGGCGCGTCTTACCGATATTTCCACGCCTACTCTTGTAATAGGCGGCGGATCTAGTCATATTCCTAAAAACAAATTGCAGGAAGTTTCTGAGCTTATCCCAAATTGCGAATTGGTGACAATCAAAGATGCTGGTCACTTTGTGCATGATGATAGTTTGCCAGCCTTTTTAACTGCCGTTAAACGTTTTCTCCATTCATGAGTTTCCGAACGCTTTCATCCCTTTTTTTATTAACCAAACGGGTGTGTATTCAAAATAAGGGTCGCTTCTTTTCTGAAAATTTTATAGAAAGGATTGAAAGGTAATGAGGATTGAAATTAAACGTGCGAGTGAATTGGAAGAAAACACAAAAAAGAAAATGAGTGAAATTTTTGTTGATGGTTTTGGTAAAGATCTGACTTTTTTCTCAAAAGATAAAGAAAAATTAGTTAAAGCTCTAGAACATATGTTTGTTGATGATGTCTTCTATTGTGCACTTATTGATGGTGAAATGGCTGGTATAACAGCCTGTACCAATGGCAAAGTTTCTTCCGTTTACCTGAATAATAAAGAGCTGAGGAAACATTTAGGGTTATACAAAGGTACACTGGCCGGTCTTTTTTTAAAACCTGAATTTGAAAAATTTCCAATTGAAACAGGAAGCAATATTGCATCGGTTGAATTTGTTGCAACAGCTTCTAAATATCGCGGTAATGGGGTTGCAACTGCTATTATGAACTATATTTTTAGTTTCCCTCACTATGATCAGTACGTTTTAGAAGTGGCTGATACAAATACTGGTGCATTAAAACTATATGAAAAACTTGGTTACAGAGAATTAACACGAATCAAACATAAACATAGGAAGAGAAACGGTATAAATTACCTTGTATATATGAAATATAGGAAACAGAATTGTAATTGAAAGTTATATTATACAAAAGGCTGCTGCGTGTGGCCTATCATGAATCTGTCCACACTGGTCAGGTATTGGATTATTTAAGAACTGCAGACATACCCAGAGTTCGAATTTGGGATTAAAAATGACAGATTGAAGTCTTCGCATATTTGTCTTATTTTTCTTGACGTTGTTTCTTTAAAATAGTAATTTCCATATTAGTCAGGGCGCTTATCCAGTACAAGGATAGCGCCTTATGGTTTAGGCAATCGGGGGTGGCGTTTCTTCAATTAGAAGGAACGCTATTTTAATACTTGTTAATAATCTTTCTTCTGATTTTTTCTCGAGAAAGGATGTTTTTGTTCATAAAGAGTTCAATTTTGTTCATTGAAGACAAACTTTATTTATTTATGTTTGTATATAAGTAAACATAAACATATTTTATTTGTTTTGTTATTGACGATTTACAAATTATATAATAAAATGTTTGTTATTAACCAAACATTTTTATTGTTTGTTTGTTTTTAAAACCTTCGATTGGAAGTGTTTATATAATGGAGTTATCGGATTCTTTCTGGAATGCCTCGTTAGCAGAACTGAAACAAGGATATATTCAGGAAAAAGATTCTTATATTTGCCTGCTATGCGGCAAGAAAATAGAAAAGGGGATTATTTATCCATACGAAAATATGCTTTACGAAGCTGAAAGGTACATGCGTATTCATATCGAAAGCACCCATCAATCTGTTTTTGAGTACTTAATGGGACTTGATAAGAAACTGACAGGACTTACCGACCATCAGAATCATCTCCTTCGCCTCTTTTATCAAGGAAAAAGCGATAAAGATGTTCAGAAAGAAATGAACATTGGAAGTATCTCTACGATTCGGCATCACCGTTTTGCGTTAAAAGAAAAGGAACGTCAAGCAAAGACCTTTATGGCAATTATGGAACTATTAAAAGAAAAAGACGAGTATGCGCCAGCCTTTATACCTCCTCATAAGACAGCCAAAATGGTCGATGATCGATACTCAGTGACGGAAGAGGAACAACAAGAAATCATTAGGAAATTTTTACCTGAAGGGGTAATGGGACAATTAAAGAAGTTTCCTCCGAAAGAAAAACAACGCCTGATTGTCCTTCGGGAAAT
This sequence comes from Bacillus sp. PAMC26568, assembly GCF_014235785.1. Taxonomy (GTDB): domain Bacteria; phylum Bacillota; class Bacilli; order Bacillales; family Bacillaceae; genus Bacillus_P. The sequence continues at coordinate 1,802,598 of NZ_CP060137.1, forward strand.
CACAAAACTATTCACAAGTGACGCCATCTATACAGAAAAAGAAATAAATCAGCTTTTAAATGAAATTTATGATGATTATGTCATGATCAGAAGATATTTAATCGAATACGGCTTTTTAGATCGGAAGCTGGATGGAAGTCAATATTAGCTGAAGAAATAATGAAAGCAAGGGAATGAATACAAATGGATCGTAAAAAGGAACTAAAGCAGCTATATAAAGAAACGCCAACCGAAGCTGGCATTTATCAAATTAAAAATATTAAAAATGAAAAGATTTTTATAGGAAGTACGAGAAATTTTAAAACGTTAAACGGGGTGAAATTCACTCTGGAAACAGGTACACATAGCAATAAAGGGCTTCAGAAAGAATGGAGCCATTTTGGAAAAGACGCGTTTTGTATTGACGTACTTGAAACTCTCAAAAAGAAAGATGACACCTATTTTAACGAAAAAGAAGCGTTGTTAGAACTAGAGAATAAGTGGTTAGAACACTTTCAGCCTTATGAAGAACGAGGATATAACCCAAAAAAATCTTATAGGAGTTAATTTTCAATGAATAAACCTAATAATGAAAATAATGCCAAAAGTGCTGTTCTTTATTGGGCAGAATCTAAATTCCTCCCCTATTATAAAACTCAGAAAGTTAACAAAGAAGTTAATATACGGCACTAAAAGGATTCAAAAAGTCATATAAGTCTGATGAGCAACACTCATCAGACTTTTTTTAGGATATTTGGGAGGAGCCATTGAGTTGAATACCATTTTATCTAAACATATGAAAACGGGAAAAAACATTTACAGCAAATTTAGCTCTAGCTCCCCATTGCAATAACGACAAATTCCCCTTTAGGTTTCCTTTGCTTTTTGATCAGTTAGGATTCTTGCCGTAATTCTCATATAGCTAAATCTTCGCTTGAATAAACTGTAATATTTTTAAGCAGAGACATTTATATATAAGAAGACATGTTTATGCTTATATGGGGGGATACAAATGACAACATTTAATGAGAGTGCTGCTTTTGAACATGGGTTTTGGCTTAAAATAATGGCTGATCATTCCACATTTATTTTAGATTCATTAGCAGAGAAGGAGAAGATGGAGATTGCTGCGGCTAAGGAATTTGTTAGACAGTTTAAAGAGTTAGCAACAAAAGTAAAAAGCAATTCTGACCTTATAAAACTAACTCTGGAGGCTGAGGTATCAGTAAGGGACTTAAGAACTTTTAAGCTTGAATTACTTAAGAAACAGTTGACCAGTCAGTTTGTTATTCACTTATCACCAACATTCATAAATCATATGGTCAATGAATTAGATGAATACTTATTGATGATAGGGTATTTGAAAATAGGGGAAAAACCTCCTGTATTTCATGAACTTCATCATCATTTGTTATGGACATCGGATGCAGCAGGACATGCAGGGGCTATTTCTGATTCACTGGATGCTGTAGAGAAAAGATTAAAAAATAAGAGTGATGAGTTTACGAAACACTTTGAACAATTCTACTTAAAGGCGGTAGAATTAACAGGCTATTTAAGAACAAATCTCGATTCTTTCCCTGCATTAAAACGGATGAATAAAGAAGTGAAATTAGAGATTGAAGTATTTCAATTGTTTCTGAATGAAATTGAAGAATTAGAGATTTCAAACCAAATGCTAAGTGTTTTCTCGCCTTTAATGGCAGATCATATGATGAGAGAAGAATGCTACTACCTCGTTAAGTTGGCTGAATCGACAAATACCCAATTACCGAATTGCAGCCCCATCCATTCAAAGTATAATTGAGTAGCAGAGAAGCATCAGCGCATTAAGGAACAAACTGTTGCACTTAAGCACAGCTGTGAACTCCAGCCATAAAAAAATTGAGAGCATTAACCTTAAAGAAATGGGTGGATTTAACGGTTAGATTAAAGGGAAATTTTTATCAACATTTAATAATTATGTTTTTCAACAAATGGCACGATTGTTGACCATCAGAAGTCTATCTCGATATTTCGAGAAATTAGGCTTTTTTTATTTTTTAACAGGTAATTTGGACTTATTACATCATGACCTTAAACAGTTTTACGCTTAATAGGCATGGTACAGCATCTGAAGGATCCACCTGATTTTATAATTTCACTGAAATCAATTTCAATGACTTCGTAGCCTCGATTGGTAAGCTCCAGATTGACTTCTTTATTTTGAGGTAAACTGATTACCTTTTTGTTGCCTAATGAAAGAACATTCACTCCCATTGAAAATTGTTCTTCTTTTGAAACATGAATTAAATCAAAACGGCTTGCTAATAATTTGTATTGTTGTTCGTTAAGTCCATCTTTATATATAAGTGCTTCAGACTGAGATATGATATTAAAGATACAATCCAAATGTAAAATTTCTTTTTTAATAGGTATTGGAATAATGATATAGTCTGGTATGTGCGATTGAATCTTATCAATAGCCCCGGCAGTAGTACGTTCGCTTATGCCAATATAGACAGTATTCTTATCAATGATCACATCTCCGCCTTCAGTCTGGTCTTCTACAAGATCTATGTAGTTAATTCCCATTGTATTAAGCCATTCCTTTAAAATTCCTTCTTCACCTTGTCTAATAGGCATTTTCATATCTGAAATAAAAAGATTTTCCCCGACTGCAAAACCGATATCTCTTGTAAAAACCTGTTCGGGATATTCTTTTTTAGAAGGGAGAATATGTGTTTCGATTCCATAGTGTTTAAGGGCTTCTACAAATTTATTATGTTGGGCAATGGCCACTTCAACTTGAATATTCTCTTTATGATATCGTCTTTGTGTTTCGTTAATCACCTGGCTTATCCTCATGAATCTAGGTTCACATAAGATGACATTCTGCAAGGAATCATATTCGGAAAAGCAGCTGACTTCATTTTTCTCTTTCTGATGCATTTCTTCAACCTCCATGTTTTAATTGGTACTCTGAAGGGCAACAAGCGTTTCACTTAAATGAGTTAAATGTTCGCTGGCATGATGAACCATAACTTTCTGATCTTCATCCACTTCCTGATGCATAGCTAATTTTACTTGTTCCTTAGCAAGTGTTAACGCTTTAAATGCTCTTTGGTATTCTGCAGAATTAAAATTCATTTGGGCATGTATCACTGCATCTCTTGCTTGTTCCACAAGATGAGACATATCATCTAAATTTACATTTTCCATAATCTTTCCTCCAACTTAATCATTAAATATTCAAAGGGTGTTTGAATTCAGCTTTCCTGCTCGGCTTATTATTGGTATCTCCATTTTTGCCCCTCACTAGAGAAAACTTCAATTCATACTGGTTGGGTCCATGGTGCACGATCTGCTGGATTCCTTTATATTCTGCTCAATAACTTAAGGCTCATTCAGGATAAGTGTTTGGATTATTATATGTATTTTTATGATTTATGGGGTCTTATGGGTATATTAGGCGCAGATCAGCATAAAACATTTGCGTTTCAAGATTATTGATCAAATATAAAACGATATTATATAGTGAATTAACTCATTTAGATCCCAATCTTCATATTTATTCATACATCCTTTTTAATTAATATCATGAATATGCACTCATCCCAAGCCACTGAAATACAGTGGAAAAGGAGGGATAAAAGTGCAGCAGATTTATGATAAAGAATTCATTTATAAACATGAAACTTCATTAAAATACTGGGAAAGAGATGCTTTTTTTTCTTTTGTGAAGAAAATGAAAAGCAAAGAATTAAGATTCCCTTGCATTCCTGCTACACAGGGTTTTGCAATGAATCATTTTAGGTATGTGTTTGTTGAGAATCCATTAGATAATGACTCCTTATCTGATTTTGCCAAAAAGTTTAAGTATTATTCTGAAACCTCAGAGAGCACTGAAAGTTACTCATCACTTATTGTTTTTTTTAATAACATTCCTTCTATAGAATCCTATACTATTGAAAATTATGAGAATCTATTCTGGTTTATCTTGTCAAAATTAAAACATTTTGATGAGAATCAATGGCCGATAGAAATTCCATTTGATCCTGAAAACAAAGATTGGGAATATTGTTTTGCTGGAGAAAAGTATTTTATGTTTTGTGCTACACCTAATCATCGCCATAGGAACAGCCGCTTCTTTCCATATCTAATGCTGGCTATTACACCACGCTGGGTTCTAAATGAATTTAATAAGAATCAAGTCTATAGCAATAAAGTTAAAAATGAGATAAGAAAACGATTAAGTCAGTATGATACAATCGCACCACACGCAGATTTGAATCAGTATGGAAATGAGGACAATCTGGAATGGAAGCAGTATTTCCTAAGGGATGATGATACTTCAGCACAATCTTGTCCTTTTTCGAGTCATCATAAAAAAGAAAATAAAAGTACAAATAACGAAAATAGGTAGATTTAGTCTTTTAATAAAATAGGGAAATACATGCGTAGTAGCCAAAATAGATACCAAATCCAATCATAAACAAAGATGAGAGGATAGATATAAGTATGATGATTTTAGAGTGCAGGAATTTTCTGGCAGAGCTTGAGACAGCTGCCATCGTAAAGTCCCATATTAAAATGCCGAAGATAATTGCAGCACTATACAATAGAAGCTGCTGTAAACTAGAACTAGATACCGTTTTAGCTAAAACAGATCCATAAATACCTAACCAAAACATAATGGTTAAAGGGTTGGATATAGACATTAAAAATCCTGATAAAAAAGAGCTGAATCTTGAAGTATTCCCGCGAAAATCACTATTCATATTTATTTCCCTTATGCTTAAAAGACTTTCTATACCCGAATAAGTAAGGACAAAGAAACCGAATATCCAAAGGAATGTTTTCATAAAAGATGTATCTATAAAATGGATGACACCAAAATATACGAGCATCATATAGAAAATATCTGCGAGTAACGCACCAAATCCAAATATCCATGCATGAAAAAATCCTTTTTTAATTCCGCGATTAAGTTGAGCTGCATTTACAGGACCGATCGGTGCAGCCAAAGAAATTCCAAGAATCATGTAAGTTAAAAAACTGTTCACAATTTCACCCTCCCATTCATTTCTATAAGTAATCATATTCCCAACTAAAAGCCTGTACCACTTTAATTTCAAAATATTACTTTGAAGCTTAGGGACAGCAAAAAAATACCCTGATTCTTTAAAGAACAGGGTATTATCCGATTACATATTATCACGATCTTTAGAGACGGTTATACGAGTGTTCATTATACTGCAGCCCCTTCTATCAGTGGCTTCTGTTTGCATTGTTGAAGTAAATCACTTAGCAAATATTCATATGGAGATTGTTCGAATCAAAATACATATTAGAAGCCTATTTATCGAACAATAATAATGGTGAAAGGGGGGGTTTGATGAGCAGCTGCAGTCCCAGCAGTAATGAAAACAAAAATGGGGATCTCCAATGGTGGCAATTATCTTTAATTGGTGTGGGTTGTACCATCGGCACAGGATACTTTCTTGGTTCAAGTATCGGTATTCGCATCACAGGTCCTTCCATCGTACTATCTTTTTTATTGGCGGCACTAGGTACATATAGTGTTTTTAATGTCCTTGCAAAAATGACTGCGGAAGACCCGCAGAAGGGATCCTTTTGTTATTATGCCGGCAAGGCGTATGGTAAATGGGCAGGGTTTAGCTGCGGCTGGAATTATTGGTGCTCTAATATTCTTATCATGGGCAGTCAGCTAACCGCACTTTCTATTCTTTCTAGATTTTGGTTTCCGAATGTAGCCTTGTGGATTTTTGCATCCGGCTACGCTGTTTTATCCATTGTCGTAGTTTTAACCGGAACGAAGGGCTTTGACAAGGTTGAAGATATTTTAGCCATTCTTAAATTTGCTGCAATTATCATGTTTATTATCCTTGCAGCAGCTGCTATTTTTGGATTTCTAAATGCAGCCAAAAAGCCTGAGGTATCCTCTGTTATCTCTGAATTGTTTACAGATGGATTTAAAGGGTTTTGGGCCTCTCTTATTTATGCTTTTTACGCTTATGGCGGTATTGAAGTTATCGGGATTATGGCCATGCAGCTAAAAAACAAAGAGGATGCACCGAAAGCTGGTAAGGTTATGCTTGTGTGCTTAACCAGTGTATATGTTTTATCGTTGGCACTTGCAGTCATTTTGGTATCTGTTGATTCATTTGATGATAAGGAAAGTCCATTTGTAACCGCTTTGTCAGGTTATAACCTTCCGTTTTTTCCGCATGTTTTTAATGGTGCAATCATTATCGCAGGATTTTCGACTATGACAGCTTCTTTGTTTGGAGTTACAAATCTTCTTGTAACGTTAGCGGAAGATGGAGACGCACCTGCGCTTTTTTCAAAAAAAAGCAAAAGATTTAAACAGCTCCCTGTACCATCATTGGGGTTAGCAGCTTTAGGTCTTGTAGCATCGATTATAACGGCCTTGCTGTTACCTGGAAAAATTTACGAGTATATCACGACCTCGGCAGGAATTCTTTTATTATATAACTGGTTTTTCATTATTATTTCTTCATTTAAGAATCTGCAGAATACAATATGGAATAAAATCCTTTCTATCATAGGATTGGCATTGATTCTAGCCGCGATAGGCGGAACATTATTGGAAAAAGCCATCCGCCCAGGTTTCTATGTAAGTTTGTTATTCGTATTAATTATTTGTTTAGTATGTCTAAGAATGAAAAAGTATTGGAAAAATGAAAAGAGTCAAATTCGATATTATTGATCAAAAACTAGAGTAAGTTCAAATGAACCTGAATGAGGTGAATTAGGTGGCTAACACTAAGAATGAACAAACTGGAACTGAAGATGCGGTATTATTAATGTTTTTATCGCTTGTTGAAAATGATGGGATAGAGGTAAATGTAACCCTTAATATAAATGGGGCAATCGTATCAGGAGTACTTATAAGTTCGAATGCTTATTATGATGGTATTACTGAGTCATCAAAACAATTAAAAGATGATACAATGTCAAGAATTGTCGCAAAAAGATTTAGTGATTTAAAAGATGCTTACATTAAACAAAAGCAAGAAGAAGGAGAAAAAGAAAAAAAGCAGGAACAAGGTACTTCAGCGACTTATCTCCATTTAAGAAATGCACGCTATCATAATTCTGCTTATCAGTCCTCCAATACTGCCTGGTGGAGAGGGAAAATTTCATCTGTCGATGCATTTTCTTTTGATTCTCTTATTTAAGAGTTATAAAACACATTAAGCAAAGAGAAAGCCGAGTAAGGGACAAGGATGTGATACATAAGGAAGTGTGTTATTCCAGCTTGTCCCAAGAGGGGCTTTTTTTTTAGAGTATTTTATTTTGTTATTATGTAATTGTGGGAACTTTCACAAGATATACCCCTTTTTTTCCACTTTCATAATATAAAGGGACGTGAAGTTATTTCCTTGTTTTTATAACCCTCGAAATTGTAAATACACAACTATAGAAAAGGACGAGAATTTATAATACATTTTTAGGGGGATTTGTAGACTCAGTTTAATATTGGAAGATGGGGTTGTATCTGGCATGGTAACTTATGCAGTTATTCAAAACATAAGAACTAAAATTAAATAACAATTGGTGAAAAATTGGTTAAGGAATGTTCCTGCGAAAAAACATTGTAATTAACGGCACAAGTATCTGCATGCACTGAGCAATCATGCAGATACCATAAGATTTGAATACCCAGCATATATAACACAAAGGAAGGTGTACTTATTTAAAGGATAAGAAGAGTTTTAGTAATATACTATTTTTCTTTCCTTAGGTTTTCCTTTAAAATTTTTAAAAACAAACAATAAGATTGTCAACCCTAAGAGACCTGCAGATATAAAACTTATATTTAAGTGATTTTTTATAACCATAGTCATGATTGGCGGCCCGGCTGCAACTCCAATGAACCTTGCAGAACTGTAAAAGGAAGAAATAGTGCCTCTTTCATCTTTCTCAATATTTTCCGTCACCATTGCATCTAAAGTTGGCAGCATAGCACCAATAGCCAAACCCACTATACTTGTAACGACAAATAACCATACAAGTTCATCCTTTACAAAACCTACAAAGATTACACTAATAGACAAAATAAGCAGACTAAAAATGGTTATATACCTCATCATAACTAAATTACCTTTAATACATCTCCCAGTAATAAAAGAAGAGATACATAAAACCAGCAGAGGAATTGCCAATAAAAACCCTTTTTTCACACCTTTTAATTGATATACTTTCTCTAAATGATCTGAAATAAAAAATAAAACACCAAATAGTATAAGCATAACAAATGCTCCAAGGGAAAAAACGATGTAAAGCCATTTACCCTCTTTATGAAATGTTTGCTTAGTCCTTGATAAAAACTCCTTGAATTTTATCGGTTCTTCTTTTCGTTTAGGAACCTTTACAAAAATAAAAACAAGAACAATTGAGATTAAACTAAAAAAAGAAATTGAAAAGAATGGAATAAACCATAAAATAGCAGCGAAAAAAGAACCTATAATTGGACTAAGTACCTTACCAAACGTATTTGAGGTTTCTATTACGCCTAGGCATGAGCTTGTCTTTTCATCATCATTTTTATACAAATCCCCTACTAAAGGCAATATGATTGGAGATGCCCCGGCTGCTCCTATTCCCTGAAGGACTCGTCCAATAATAATCCACATATAAGGATCATCGAGTTTCCATGATGAAAATCCAGCAATTAATCCACCAATTAATGCAATTAAGAGACTAGGTAAAATAACAATTTTTCTGCCGATTCGATCTGATAAATATCCTGCGATTGGAATCAATATAATGGATGCTATAGAATAGCTTGTTATTACCATACTAGATTGGAATGAAGTAATATGTACTTCTTTTTCGAATATTGGCAACACAGGAATCAGCATTGAATTGCCAAGTGTCATCACTAGAGGAATCGATGCCATGCTTACTAAGCACCATTTGCTTACTTTTTTTCCCTCATTTACCATAAATGCACCTCATAATCATTTTCCTATTCAGGTTGACATGTTTCAGATATTAGTGTTGCCATTATGGTTGTTTTTATGTAATTATCAATTTAACCTAAGATTGAAATGAATAAAAGAAATAAAAGGGAAAGAAAGTGCAATGAAATTGATCAGGTATTTTGGAAAGAATTATGGAGTAAATCATCTGGTTTTGAAATAATTAGAATTTGGAAAACAGGAGGGAGGTTTGTGTAGTAAGATAGGTATTAGAGTAGCTTTATGCAAATAACATAAACCGTTAAAAGAAAATCATATTTCTACATACTAATTGGAGGAGTGCCCCATGAATACTTCTTTCATCAAATTAACAGAACCTACCCTAATCCTTGTTGAAGTGTTTAATCGTTGGGAAAACGACCCCACTTTGATTCCGTTGACACGCCCCAGCCAAAATAAGTCAGAATTGGAACAGAAGAGGATTATTACCCTTGATAACATAACAAAACGCTTAGAAGACCATCACATCTACCTGATCTATCAGAATGACCAGCTTATCGGAGAAATGAACTACATGGTAGATCCGAGCCATCTCTACAAAAAAGACAAAGGAACGGCCTGGATAGGGATTACGATAGGTGAGCCTGAAGGCAGGGGTAAAGGGATTGGTTATGCAGCGATAAAATATTTAGAGGAACAGATTAAGAAGCAAGGTCTTAATCGGATTGAATTGGGAGTATTTGAATATAATATACAGGCCCAGAAGCTGTACCAGAAGATGGGATACAAGGAAATCTGCCGTATAGAAAAATTCACCTATTGGCAAGATAAATTGTGGTCAGATATCCGTATGGAGAAGTGTTTTCACTGAGTTCATTAATTCAATAAGGTAATAAGTAAAGTACCTAAGAATTATCCTCATGGAACACGTATTGAACCTGCACATGTGAAGAGATACAAAGTCACTGAGCAGCTTTAAAAGCTTATTTAGGTTAAAGTAACGGTTCGTCCTTTTTTATGTAAAAGACATTATCTATTATATAAAAACCTTCTTTGCCTGGTATACAATGTCGTTAACAATATATCAGGTCAAATAAGGTTTTTTATATGCCCTGTATTCTTTAGGCTCTGTTAAACTTTATTGTTGATTTTATGGTAAAAATTAATTGGAACTCAATTTTCAGAGTTCCAATTTTTTAATTCGTTTAAAATCTTTATTCATAGAGGAAATCTTCAATTCTCTACTTCTTAACAAATTTTTAATATCAGAGACATTATCGTATGAGAGTTGAATGTAAAAGTAGTTAATAAACTCTAAAATTGCAAAAATATATATGAAGAAGGTGATTATTAACCCACCTAAGGGCAAAGATGGATACCATTTAATGAAATCAAAAGCAAATATAACAATTGGGGTAATAATCATAACCATATTCACCGTTTTTAAATAATGTAACTGTCGAATAACCTTCAACGGAGTTATAGGATTATTCTCATTTCTTAGTCTTTTAAGTTTTACATACCAATAAATCGTTCCTTGTAATAAAAAAAACTCTAAAAGGATAAAAGATATCCAAAATGAATATAGAGAATACAATTGTAGATTGGGGAATGCGTAATTTAGTAGAAAACTAACAGGTACAAAAGTGATTATAGAAAATAATTCCCCAGAATATAAATAAGCCAACCTTTTTTCTAATGTTTTTTTCAAATTTACCACTCACCTCCCTGCTATACATTATATGGATTAAATTGGTATAAGAAAACTAAATCTTGAATTTTGACAGTCGCAAACTGTCATATGTGTCAGTCACTTCAAATACAAATGATGTTAATAGAAATTCTTTTATATGTTGTTTGGTGTTTTCGTTACTACGACTATCCACAAATAAGAACCAAGCAAGGTAATTATCAAGATATTTCGATGCCACACCTTTAAAGCGGTTTACCCAATGTTTCAAACGTGAATGAAGACCATTAACATTTTGAATGTGATATAAGCCCTTAATAACGTGTTTACCGCTGTCTGATTTAATTCGGTAATGCTCTATCCCTTTTTCTTTTGCATAGGTTTTATATGCTCTCCAAGCATCAGTTACAATTACGTTTTCACTGGAAAGTTTAGACCCGATTAAATTATCGACCTTTGTTTTCACAATACGCCCCATACAAGCAACTTTAGAGACAGTTGCTTTAGTTCGGTCTCTGGCAACAAGAACACAAACTTGTTCGTAGCTAATACCTCTGTGTTTAGATTTCCCTCCACGCTTTCGTGGTTTACGGTTAGTAATACCACGTTGTCCCTTTTGAGAATATAGGAAATAGGTCTCGTCAATTTCAACGATACCATCAAAATGTTTAATATCCATTTGTTTTAAAGCACTCAATAATTTGTGTCTCCAATAAGCTGTATTCAGCAGATGGTGTTTATACAGATACACTAACATTGGATCAAGCTATGCTTGATGATGTCATGGTGGCCGTATTAATAGATGGGGACCTCATTACTGAAAAAAATGGTGGGCAAGTACGGCTGATTGTGCCAAAAATGTATGCTTACAAGTCTGTTAAGTGGCTGAACCGAATTGAGCTAATCGATTATGTACATATTGGATATTGGGAAAAACGCGGCTACTCCAAAGATGCGTGGGTTCACTAGATGAAAAGATTATACATGCAGGGTATTGGCCCGGTTTTGTTATCGTTCGAATAAAAGTAACTCAATAATGAATGAGATACAGAGTCATAGGAGAGATACCAGCTTTTATGCAGGGCAAAGAAATAAAAGAAGCCTGTATCAAAGATTACTTGGTAATCTTTGATACAGGCTTTTTAATTCAATAGTTAATTGTAATTATATAAATTGAACATCGAGCCTGTTGCAAGTTGCTGCCGGAACCTTTGAAAATCGTTTGGCACTTTTCTTACGAAGCATAAAAATTACAAAAGGAAGCCGAATCGCTGCTCTCCTTTCAATCTTTTATTCTAGAAAGACCCCTTCACAAAGGAGTTTCCAATCAATCATTTCATTTTTCTTTGGTTACAATACTCTTTGCCATCTCTGGAAAATCAATAAATGGGTTCCGATTGCCTTGAAGTTCATGGATAGCTAGATTGCGATGCTTTTCATAGATGGATACCGGAAATGTTTGATGCCATTTTAGCAATAAAGAGACATTCTCTAGTTCTTTTTTTATTGTGTTTGGGTAGCGAATTAGGAAATAGAGTGTTGCTCTGGCAACGATTCCTTTGCCGTATTCTGGTTCGAATTTACTTCCTTCAGACTTGCCGCAGCCATCTTTGATTCCTAGAATCCATCCTTCAGGGACATAATCGTGGAAATCATAATAAGGATGGTTGCTGCGACTGCTATTGCAGGTGGGTTCGCAGGCAAATAGATGATGTAAGTCTCCTCTCATCGGTTCTTTTTTATCGAACCACGATTGAGGAACTACATGTTCACAGTTTAATAGATATTCCGATAAGCTGCCGATTAAACCTTTTGCCTGCAATTCATGAAGCCGAATATCTTCCTCTATGACAGAAAGTGGATTCATTCCTTTTCCAGAATAAAGGCTTTTTAATGAACCGTTTTCCTGTAAATCAACCCATGGGTACACATAACGGTGCGGGCTGTAGTTTAACTGATCTGTATGTGTTTTTTTAAGCAATGTATGAAGGCTGTCTGACAGATTAGCATCCGTGAATGAAATGCTCTGATAATATTGGTTCCTGACTTCCTTATCATTATTTTCGTCATAATAGGGTCGATTTTCTTTATATTTTAAAAAGTCTGACTTGGCTGTTTCCCATTCACTGTATAGCAATTCTAGTTTTTCCATTATATTTTCAACGCCTGAGCAGATAATTTTTGGTTGAACACATCCGATAAGTAGTCCTCTGCTGTTAAGTACAGCAAACCGTTGCCTTCGAGTTTTGGCGAGTTTCCTAGAGGGACCGTTCTCTTTATTAATTGTGCATACAGCTCAGGCTCTGTCAAATTTCGCTCAAAGTTTTTGTTGGCAATCTCTTTAATGAGCGCAAGTGCACCGGATATATGCGGTGTTGCCATCGAAGTTCCGCTTAGTTTTGCATACTTTCCATTTAAATATGTTGAAAGAATTTCTTCACCAGGAGCTACTAAGTCGACTTCATTATTCGAATTTGAAAATTCAGAAGAATCGCGTTGCAGATTAATGGCTCCGACGCTGATGACTTCATTGTAGCAGGCAGGATAGGCCAATTCATCTGAAGAATCCAGTCCATCTCCCTCATTTCCAGCAGCACAAACAACTAGAATTTGCTTAGCAATTGCGTTTTGAATAGCATGATGCAATTCAGTTACATCCTCAGAACCACCGAGGCTCATGGAAATGATATCCGCCTTTTGTTCAACTGCATAGTTAATTCCATTAATGATCCAATCGTATTGACCTGATCCATTTTTATCAAGCACCTTTATAATCAGTAAACTTGCTTCAGGTGCAATCCCAACTACTCCTGTATCGTTATGGACGGCAGCAATTGTGCCAGCCACATGGGTTCCATGGCCATTAAAATCAGTGTATACATCAGGATTTCCATTATCATCACCAGTGAAATTCCGTCCCCCGATAATTCGCTCACTCAAATCAGGATGGGTGACATCGCAGCCTGTGTCCAATATCGCAACCGTGATTCCCTTACCTTTCGATTTCTCCCAGATTTTTGGAGCCGAAATAAGCTCAATACCTTTTGGCACCTCATACACCGATTCGACCTCTGCATTCACTTGATAAGGAATTAAATGCAATTTTCGCTCCATTAGTATCCCTCCCAGAATTAAGTTTCTGTGTATTCTTGGTGTTACTAAAAGTTTAACAATTCAGAATCCATATAAACAGTTACAATAGATGTGTTTTTATCGAACAAATGTTCTTGTGGGACATTTGACTCAAGTGACGAAAATCATAATTGACTTCTTAGATAACAAGTCATCTACCCGGTTTAGTTGAAAGTTGGATTAACCCAGAATAAAACCTAATATCACTGATATTTTTCCAACCTATCAGATTCAAAAACTTGAGGAGCCTTATCGGAATTTTAAGAGAAAAATAGTATTGGTATCTGTTAGTCAATCACGCATGAATAATTTTCTCAACAATCGGACGATATCCGCTAATAAGGATATCTGCCTTTTTTATTGAACTAAAGAAGAAGTATTGGATGAGAATTTGTATTATTTTTCATTAATTGGAAATTATATAGTTGAAAATAGAAAGGAGGAATTTTGTGGATACGAGTATGAGCGTGGAAGAAGTTAAGAACCAAATCTCTGGACTAATGCAAAAAGAAGGACAGTCACTTCGTAAGAAGCAAGTAAAGAAGTCAAATCCAGAGCTAATGAAAAATGCATTGTATTATTTTCCAAGTTGGGAAACTGCATTAGAACAAAGCGTTGGATCTTAACCTTTACTGTACATAAAACATTTATTTTTCAAATTGATGTATAAACCACAGAATTTGTCTGACGGGAAAGGGCAGTTTCTGTGGTTTTTATGAATAATCGATAGGTATTATTCGTCTTATTAAACTCTAAATGTATAGATAAAGAAAATAGCAATAATTGGCTTAGTAATACTGCATTTACTTTATGTTTAGTGTTATTTGTTTACTTATCCTATACACAATTATCTAGTATGTTTTAACAGAGTTTAAGGAGTATAATCTTAGCGGCATGGCACCAAGCCATTCCATAGCGTGGAGTGGCTTTTATTATTTACCGTGTTTCTCAGGACGTCTGTGTTGCGATTATCTTTAGTTTTACAAAGGATTGTATTAAAAGAGAAGATAGATGCGTTGGCAGAAGAATTTGAAGAACCATTTTGATAAATCTTCTTTCAAAATGGATTCTTTAAATTTTTCGTAAATATGGGTTTGCGAGGTATTTTTAATCAAACTTTATTCCAAGGAAACAACTGAATTTCTATAACGCAGTATGATTTTTTTAGTCATGGACATACTTATTGATGTTAGTTTTTAAGGCCTGATTTTAACTTTTAAATAACGGAGGAATCAAATATATGCCTGCTGAAATTGATCTTATAATGGAAAATGTTTGGAAAAATACTTGTGGATCATGGCAAAACTGTACGGAAACTACAATTAAGTCGTTCTTAGCACAATGCCAAGAAAATAATATAGACCCGCAATATTGTATGAGTTGGATTGAAGGACACAGATCACAAATTCCTGACTGGACTGCCGTTTCAAAAGTTTCGCTTGACTGGGTTAATCAGCATACTTCAACTGGTTTACCCCTTTCATTTACTGAAAAGGATCTTCATTAATGAAAGGTCCTTTTTTAACCAACCAAATGATCTAATCTCTTTTTAATTTTCTTTACTAAGTTTCTGCTATTTGTATGCCGGATATTTAAGAACAGTTATGGATTTATATTTAAACTATAAAAATGCTGGAAAGTACAAAAGATAGCTTAGAAATCCATTTAGGTAATCGACTAGGAACAGATATTGTTCATTGTTCCGATGCTCTTAGATGTTATAAACTACTTGCAAAGAATCATCATATTCACCAAAGGTCTGCAAAGTAGCATATATCTAAAAAGGAATTTTTTAAATAAAAGTCATTCTTTTTTGAATATAACACTAGTATGTCTCTCCCATAACATGGAGGGGCTTTTTCTAATGCTGAAATGGTTAAGAGTGAAACAATGCACGGTCAGCTGTATTTGACTATAGAGGTATATTCCATGCAATTAAAGACGTTGAATGCTATAACTGTAAACTATCGTTCATTTGGATAACAAAAATAATAAAAAAAGTTTAATAGATATGCTTCTTCTTAATGGTAATTCAGCGTTATATGAATCGGTTAAAGGAATGTATGAGGAGGAATTTGGGGACGCAATAATGGATATTGCTATAAATCATGTATATCTTAAGAAAATTGCTTAAATATACACAAAAGCACAAATACAAATACTATTAACGGATGAATATCCTGAAGTTGATTTAAAGAAGAAAAAATCTGAGTGAACTCCTTTCCCTCCCTTGTTCCACTGAAGGGCAATATTATGAAATAATAGGAGGGAATTCAAGACAGAAACTTGAATAATTTAAACGAGATCTTATTTAAACGTTATATTTTAAATTAAATGCGGGTTGACCAATGAATTTGAAGTAAGTGATAGATTCACATAAAACTAAAATGACAGGTTTTTTATATACTTGAAGGGTAGTGAGAGAAAGATGATTTATATATGGGATATCGAGAAGATAATTAAAAATACATTACATGAGCACAATTTAGATATTAATTATGAGTTTAACAATAATCTGCCTGCACCTATGAGTTATAACGTGTCGACAAATACTATAAAATTTAATTATCTTAAAGTTAACGGTTATAGAGGTAAGATTAGCATTAAAGAGTCAGATGAAAACTTTGTTAAAATTATTCTTTATCATGAGATTGGTTATTATTTAGATTTTAAGAAAAACAAACATGATTTAAGAATACTAATATATGGTCACGAAGAAGAAAAAGAAAATCTTTTTTCTAAAATAGAAATTAATGCTTGGGAATATGGGAGAACATTGGTACCTGAACAACTATTAAAGTCATATGATAAAGTACGTGAATTAGATAAAATGCTAATAAAGAGCTAATAAACGAATATTTTCCGAAGTAAAAATAAAGCCTGGTGAGGTGAGGCTTCATTTAACGGGTTGCTTGTAAATATGGTAGAAACCTGGTACATGAAACAAAGGAATGAATGGAAAGTTTTTCTGCCGCGATAAACTATGAATGATTTCAATGAACCATTTGAACATGAAGGTTTTATACTGTGACTGGAAAAATAAAAAGGAATACATCTTATTATATTTCTTACATGAAAATAGTGAAGAAAGAAAGGTAGAAAAACTAAGTGAATCATAAGTTTTCCACGCTTCGGATAAAAACAAATAAACCCTCCTCAGAAACTAATTTACAATAATGAATTATAGCCAGAATTATCGAAGTGAAAACAAATGAATTCGAATATTAAACTAAATAAGCAGTTTAATTTGAATAAACAATTTAATTAAATGTTTAAATGAAACTTTTATTGTTGTAAAAACCGTGTATCAATTTTAAGGAATGGACTGATGAAGAATATGACTTTTATTTTAGTTGTTCTATTGTTATTTTTAATCCCTGGTCCTGCTGTTATTGTAACAATTTCTCAAACTATTAAAGGTGGGAAGAAAAATGGAATTGTAACAGGTTTAGGTATTGCCTTTGGTGACTTAATCCATACTTTTGCGGCAGTTCTTGGGCTTTCTGCTATTTTAATGACATCTGCACATGCTTTTGAAGTAGTTAAATATATAGGTGCATCATACTTAGTTTATTTAGGAATAAGTGCTTTGATCAATAAAACTAAAAAGGTTGGGAAACCTACTGTTGAAAAGATGAATCCTAACTTATCTTTTCGTCAGGCTTTGTTGATTGAATTACTAAACCCAAAGACTGCACTTTTTTTCTTAGCATTCTTACCACAGTTTGTCCGAAGCGATAGCTATCCAGTAACAATTCAGCTTTTAATGCTTGGGTTAACATTTGTACTGATGAGTATAATTTATACTACTTTCATAGCATTCCTAACGAGTATAATAGGTGAAAAGTTCTTAGCTAAAACTAACCAGAGTTCAAATTGGATTGGGAAAGTCGCAGGTTTAGTCTATATTGGTTTAGGTTTAAAGTTAGCTTTTCAAACTCAAGAATAATCAAGCAATAACTCAATAGTTATCATAAAGAGTTGAAGATCTGATCTAGGCTGTCATAAAGGCAGCTTTTTCTTATAGAGGTCTATTCCAAAGAAGAATTAGGGGCGGAAATGGGCGGGCATGCTGTGCAGGGTCGCAGGTATTGACAATGTACAATCGCCTGAATCTGCTTACCTGCTTCTTCTCCTGGCGACCAAGGGGCACGGAGAGTCCCCCGCAGCGTGAATGCTGTGTTATATGACGTACCCGACTTCTTCGAGTTACTTTCACACTCTTTTCTGTTTCAATTTTTACTTCAGTAATGTATATTTCAGTAAATGCTTTTTATAAAACGTCACTTACTTATTTGTTACCGAGTTGTTCCGCCAAACCGATTAGAAGTCCTTCGGTTCCACGAATGTAGCAGAGCCGATACGAGTCCTCGTACTGAACCACTTCGCCAACGAGCTGAGCACCATACTTAGTGAGTCTGGATACCATTTCGTCAATGTCTTCAACGGTGAACATGACGCGTAGATAACCGAGGGCGTTTACAGGAGCAGTCCGGTGATCTGATATAGTAGGTGGGGTGAGAAATCGCGAAAGTTCAAGTCGGCTGTGGCCATCTGGGGTAACCATCATAGCAATCTCTACGCACTGAGAACCCAATCCGGTTACGCGACCAGCCCATTCACCTTCGACAGTGGCTCGCCCTTCGAGGTTCAAGCCAATCTCCTCGAAGAAAGAGATTGCGTCATCAAGGGATTCTACAACGATGCCGACATTGTCCATTCTTAGTAATTTGTTTTTTGCCATAGTTTTTTTCTCCTTATGTGTAAAAATTTATTATCTGATCATCTTCATAATTATTCTATTAAAAAGTTACAAATTCCTTCCAAACAAAAAACACCTTGTCACAGTTCATGATAACAAAGAAAAGTCACAGTATAGGAAAATGTGAAATTGGGTTTTCGGGTATGTCATATAATATCTTGTTAACGAACAACACTTCGTAAACTACGAATCGTTGCCGATGCCTGATTGGTATATATTTGACCAATTTTACTCCTTCTAGTTGGAAATAGGTGTATATAAATTAAGAGTATTGATTGCCGGTGTCAATGATTAAAGAATGATCTTTATCACTGACGGCCGCATAAAAGATATTATTGAGTTGGTAAAATCCTTTGTTCGCCAGCTCTTCCTGAAGCCATTTTTCATCCTTTTGGATTAATTTTAAATTTTTATGCTGGATTTTCCCTTCGACGATCACTGCAATCGGCAGTCCTTTATAGTCCGTTTCAATGTTTAAGTGTCTGGGTGTCAAATTAACAACTGCTTGGTTAGGTAAGATACTAAGATCTCCATTCGGTTCGAGAATTACATAATCGAGATCCTGTATGTTCGGATATCCTGCGGTTCGAATGGCGGACAATAGTTCCACGAGAGGAAAGCGAGTTTTCTGTAATTCTCTTCTAGAGATTTTTCCATGCTTGATCAAAATGCTCGGTTGACCGATAAATAACCGGTTTAACCAGCGAAAAAGACTTAATTTAGAAAATAGCAGGTACATCACAACGATGATAGTGATTCCTATAATGGCCTGTACAATCCCATCGGCTTTGATAGGAGTGACAGACAATGTAACGAGAAACACAATGGCTGCGAGATCAGGAGGTGTCAACTGCGCTAACACAGTTTTACCCATGCAACGCATTGCCAGAATCACCAGACCAAAAAGCAGAATTAACTTCCCGACAAAAATGAACATTTTTCCACCCTCATTTTTTATACCATTATCTATAAAAAATACAACTACTATTTTGTCACATAAATTTATAAACATACTTAATAGTATTATTTTATAGTTATATTTATAGTCATGTTCAGGAAATTTAGTGGATTGGACAGAATGGGAATTAAGGAAAAAAAATTTTATGGGCAGGTGTTAAAAATGAGTTGGGACGAAGCATATATCAATGGGAGTTTTCGGGATATGTGGGATCTTTCGTATCCGTCACAGGAGTTGGTTGCTTTTCTTGCCACTATAAACTTTCCAAAGGAGACAGTGGGTTTGGATGTTGGTTGTGGAGCTGGTCGAGAAGCAGTTTTTCTTGCCTAATACGGATTGCATATGATTGGAGTGGATCTAAGTGCAGAAGCTCTCAGGATCGCTGCTGAACAGGCAAAGGAGGCTGGGGTGCATGTTGACTGGCGTCATGGAAATGTCTTAGATTTACCGGTTGAGGACCAGTCCGTAGATTTTGTAAATGATCGCACTGTTTTCATTCAATTGCCGATCTGGGTTGAGACATGCTGATCGATTTGAAGCAATATCATTTGCGGTGCTACGAGCGAACTTTAAACAAGCTGTGTCTCAACCATATAACCTAAATCAAATAGAAGAGGCTATCAAAAGTGTTTGGTTTCAAATACTTGAAGATTCCATCAAAGCACAGCTAATGGAACTAGCTCAAGTAACAGCTAAAAGAATGGAATAGGATATTGTTACATAAATCTTTATTGAACAAACCGGCGCAATCCTTAAGTAGTGCATCGATTTTTGTGAAGCTCATTAAAGTAAAAAGATGGTTGAGCCATTCATAACGTGGAACAATTATTCTAGGTTGTGTTTTTTTCTAATTTCCACATATAAAGTTACTTTAGGCACGCTAGTGAGTTTCACAATGTCTTTCACACTTGATCTATTCGTGTTTCTACTATTATATAATCGTATTGCTTCTTCTATATTCCTTCTCGGTTGTGAAGGACGCCCCATGTGTTTACCTCTCGATTTTGCTCTTTCTCTACCTTCAGATGTTCGTTCAACTATTATATCTCTTTCAAACTGCGCAAAAGAACCTAAAACCTTGAATAATAAAGATTGCAGAGGGTTTGCTGTTTCATTGATATCAACTTCTTTTACTTGTAGTGGTTCTATAATTATTTTAGCTTTTCTCTATTTTTCCATTAGGAATCTATATACCGCATTCAAATAAATACAATCTTTACACCAAAACCTTTAAGTTTATCTTATAATAAGTATTTAATCTCAATCTATTAGATGGAATATAAATAGTGAATTTTGAAAGGGGATACATAATTTTGAACGCAAAATATCTAGATTTACTTGCCCAAAAATATGATTGTGAAGAAAAAGTGGTAACTGAAATTATTAATCTTGAAGCCATTCTTAATTTACCAAAGGGGACAGAACATTTTGTCAGTGATTTACACGGGGAGTACCAAGCCTTTCAACATGTGTTAAGAAATGGTTCGGGGAGAGTAAAAGAGAAAATAAGAGACCTTTTTAACGGTGGATTATACGAAAAAGAAATTATTGAATTGGCGACATTAGTTTATTATCCTGAGGAGAAAATTCAGTTAATTAAGAATAAATTTGAAAATGAACAAGAATTAAACCAGTGGTATAAAGAAATTATTGGTCGTATGATTAAGCTCGTTTCTTATGCCTCATCTAAATATACTCGCTCGAAATTACGTAAAGCATTGCCTAATCAGTTTGCCTATATTATAGAAGAGCTGCTATACAAAACAGATGAATCGGCAAATAAGGAACAGTATTATACAAAAATTGTCCAGCAAATTATTTCCCTTGGACAGGCAGATAAGCTGATTATCGGCCTTGCTTACAGCACTCAGAGGTTGGTTGTTGACCATCTTCATGTCGTAGGGGATATTTATGATCGCGGACCTGAACCTGATAAAATCATGGATACTCTTATCAATTATCATTCCGTTGATATACAGTGGGGAAATCATGATGTCCTATGGCTAGGTGCCTTTGCTGGTTCAAAGGTTTGTCTCGCAAATATTATTCGGATCAGTGCTCGTTACAACAATTTGGATATTATTGAAGATGTATATGGAATCAATCTGAGACCACTTCTTAATCTAGCGGAGAAATACTATGGAGACAATCCAGTCTTTCGACCAAAGATCAATTCAGATAAAAAACTATCTGATCATGAACAATTACAAATTACGAAAATACATCAAGCGATTGCTATGATTCAGTTTAAGCTTGAAAGCCCTATTATCAAGAGACGCCCGTACTTTAATATGTCAGAAAGGCTTTTGCTTGAGAAAATTGATTATGACAAAAATGAAATAAACATTCATGGGAAAACGTACCCTTTAGAAAATACATGTTTTGCAACCATTAATCCAGAGGAGCCGGATCAATTATTAGAGGAAGAAAAGCAAGTGATGGATAGACTGTTATTTTCTGTACAGCATTCAGAAAAGCTTGCCAGACATATGAATTTCCTTATGAAGAAGGGCAGCCTTTATTTAAAATATAACGGAAACTTACTCATACATGGCTGTATTCCTCTAGATGAAGATGGGAATATGGAAAAAATGGCGATTGAAGATAAAACCTATGCTGGCCGTGATTTACTTGATATTTTTGAACGTTATTTACGACATGCTTATGCACATCCTGAAGAGACGGACGATCTATCGACAGATATGGTTTGGTATTTATGGACTGGAGAATATTCATCGCTCTTTGGGAAAAGAGAAATGACAACCTTTGAAAGGTATTTCATTTCGGATAAGGCAACCCATAAAGAGAAAAAGAACCCATACTACTATTTACGTGAAAATGAGGAAGTCTGCGGCAAAATTCTAACAGAATTTAATCTTAATCCTGATCAAGGTCATATTATAAATGGCCACACACCAGTTAAAGAAATTGAAGGAGAAAATCCAATTAAAGCAAATGGAAAGATGATTGTCATTGATGGTGGTTTTTCAAAAGCTTATCAATCAAAAACAGGGATAGCTGGATACACGTTATTATATAATTCCTACGGCATGCAGCTTGTCGCCCATAAACACTTTAATTCTAAAAAAGATATTCTAATAAATGGAACAGATGTGTTATCAGTCAAAAGATTGGTCGATAAAGAACTAGAAAGAAAAAAGGTTATCGAAACGAATGTTGGAGAGGAATTATTACAGGAAATCTCGATTTTGAATAGTCTGAGAGAATATCGCTATAGCTAAAATTTAGCAAATGGTACAGCAGGTAACTTTATGGTCACAGAAGGTGATGAAACAGGTAATACTGCGCTAAACCAAACCAACAAAAATCAATAGAGTGAAGCCATGCAGGTGATTGGTAAGGAATCCGGAAAAGGGTGCTTCAATATTACAGTTATTTTCATTGTCGCAATCATTATTATTGTTTCATCTATTAGTGGTGGAAATAAAATGAATATCGCCTCTGCAGGTATTAAACGCACAGTTTGATAGGTCATGTACAGTTAATAAGACATGCACGGTTTGATAGGTCATGTACAGTTTAATAAAATACGAATGGTTTAATAGGGCAAATATAGTTTAATAAGACACGCATAGTTTGATAATACACGCACAATTTGATAGAGCATGTAAGGTTTAATAAGTCACATACGTTTGATAAGGGGAAGCTTCGAGAGAGGTTTCCCTACTTATATGTTTATGATTTGTTATTTTGACCGTCCGTAAAAGTACACTTTATCGAACGGGGTGTTTTTTTATTAATTCATTTATTTTTTTCGTTCGTTTAAGTAAGAAAATCATTTCCTGCTTTAAAAGATGAGTTATTTACTTTTGAATTACTTTACTTGGACACAGATATTAAAAATAACATTGAAATTTTAACTGAAGAGATTTCATACAGTTTAAATAGCCATAATGGAAAAGAACAATTATTCTTTGTTGCAGTAAAGACAAGTGTTAAATGTAGAGGAATAATATTCCGTGAATTATTAGCACGTGAAAAACTCATCTTAAATAAAAAAGAAACTTTTGGTTTATTGTACTTTCTGTTGCATACTAAAGCTAGGGTTGATAAAAAGTTTAAAGTTCTAGGAAGAAATTTAGATAGAATTTCAGAGTGTGAATTAGGTGTTTACCTTGAGAGTTTATGCAAAGTAATGTTTAATGAGTTGAATGATTTATCAAAATTAAAAAATTGCATATCAGAGTTTATATGTACAAAAGATGCAAGAATTAGTAGAGCAATTGGAGAAATTGCAGCAAACAACTTTGCTCGGATTGTTGATGGGATTCCTCTCGAAGATGTTATTCAAATTCATCTTATAAGATTCTTATCTAACAATCTAGAAAAAATAAGTGAAAGTAAAAAAGGGAAAAATCAACGTTTAGATGTTACTTATATTGATTATTTTTTGCGCTATTTATTCAGAACTCTAATTGAGAATAGTACTAACAATAGATTTTTATTACACGAAATATTGTTAAACAAAAATTTTTATTACTTAGAAGAAGATGATGAGAAGTTCAAACCTATCGCACATATTTTAAGAAGTAACAGCGCTGTTGCTTATGGGTCTTATTATAAACATCTGAGTCCTTATAAGAAAAAAATATTCAAGGGCTTATATATTAATTGCATCAAAAATCTTTTAAAATCAGATTTAACTAGTGAGAGGAAACTAGCTTATCATTTTATATCTAATACTTTAATTAATCTTGAGGATCGGAACTTATCTCTGGAAAGTGAATTTATCCCATTATTGAAAATAATTTATGAAGATAAACGGCTTAATGACTTTAATGAAAGGCGAAAGTGGTTTTTTGATAAGAATATTAATCCAAGTTCCAAATAATATCTTCGCCTAGAACCTACAAAAAGCAGTTCATCGGTAATCTATGGCATTTTTTTACGATGTGTTATTCAATAATCGGGCGCAATAATGGAACAACAAAGGGAACTCCAATATATAGGGGTTCTATTTTTTATATGATTTGCTAAATTCTATCGAAAGATGAATAGGAAAGAGTATTTAACTTTGTCTCAAAAATGGTCGTTTTCGTTACGGTAATTTGAATTCTTGTTGGTGCTGATGTTGTTAAAAAAACTTCAGTATGTTTTCAATTATAGGGCGCGTTTGTTGAACAAGAAGTAAAAGGGTTGATAAATATTATACATGAATAATATGTATCCCCCTTAATTACGATTTAGGTCTTGATAAGTGAACCCTTCTCCTTTTTTAAGTGTACTAAGACCTTGTGCCAATAAATATCCTCTGATGTTGACCGATCTTTAATCCTTTTTACCAAATGGGACACAAATTTAGGAATAGATTTGATTAAAGTCAGTCATCTTAAATCTAAGGAGATGATTAAAATTATGCCAAGGAATGAACAAAATATTGAAGTAACTCCTCATTTTGATGGAGAAAAAGAAAACGTCATAAATGATTCAACAGCCATGCAAGGTAAGCAAATGGGAATAGTAATCAACGCTGACGAAGATTTCAATCAAGACCAAAACCCATATAATTTTACTAACAATCAGACTAATAAAAATATGGAAGATTTTGAGAAAATTATGCGTGGGAATAAAATCGATAATAAACCTAGAAGCTAAGCCTCTGGAGGTAGGGGTTACTTTACGAACATCACATCCAGATTTTCCTTTTTCTTTAACCTGTTAAAAATTAGTACCTCCTCATCAATTTCTAGATCTATTTGCAAGTAAAAACATACTGGTAAACCGATGGTCCTAGCTGGCGGCCGTTTTGACAATGTGAAGACAGGTGGATATAGAGGATTAGATTACCTTCATTATTATGCTTAAACTTAAATGTTTTTCAATAAGGTATTTTCTTTTCCAGAAAAGCTGAACTTGGCTTTCTCCTTTTGCAATATTCAGGCCAATGACTGGATTCATTTTTATCATATCTCCTTTTTATGGATTTACCGGTAGCCCCTGTCTATCTTTCAATGTCATAGCTTCGCTTGTTATTCGGGATCCTTGTCCCAACCAGCCTCAAACATGTTTCTACAAGGAGGGGGTGGACAGTATAACGGACGGGATCAAGTCCCAAGGGCCAGCCCGGCTACCTAAAGAATAACCTATAAAAAATAGACCAACCAGAATTAACTGTTTGACCTTATAATACGATAGGGCCAGATTGTGGAATAACACTAAAAGGGAAATTGGGTATTTGTGGTAAATTAATTTAAGGATATTGTGAAGATATGTACTTAAGCAAACGGTGCAGAGTAGTTTAAGTACAATTCCTCACAAAGTTATAGAAAAGCCGATTTTCCTTCTTTGGAAAAGCGGTTTTTATTTTGTTATTAATTTTTAATAATAAGTTGTCATTACAACACAATTAATTAAAACCAATTATTCTGGTACATACGGTTCCTCTAGGAACGCATTCTTGAAGCTGCGTTAACCTGTTTTGGAGGGGAGTGTACCAGTGTTCAAAGGAAGCCCTTTGTTTCTCAACAAACGACTCACAAAAAAAGTGAATATCAACAAGGAAAGAGCAACTGACACGGCGCTGACTGTGAACAATACCTGGTAACTCGTGTACTGGGAAACCCAGCCTAGCATGATCGCACCTAGCCCGATTCCGAGGTCGGCACCAGTAGAAAAAGAAGCATTGGCTACACCTGTACGTTCTGGACTAACAAGACTTATGGTTGCGGCTTGCAGAGCAGGTTGTGCGGAACCGAAACCAATACCGTACATAATGGCAGAAATGATTACTCCAAATAAATTGGTCGAGAAACTCAAGACAACTAAAGCCGAAATCGTAACAACTATTGCGGGTATAATAACAAACGTCTCACCGTATTTGTCTGAAAGTTTTCCAGCTAATGGACGGATTAAAACAAGCGTGGCTGCATAAACCAGAAAAAATGTACCTGAATTAACATTGATTGAGTCAGCAAATAGCGGTACAAAGCTAGTAATACCTCCATAAGCGATAAACAGTAAGAAGACGGATACCGTAACGGGAAAGAGTGTTTTTTCAAAAAGTTCAATTTTCTTTGAACCCGTTTGAGGCGTAAAGGTCATTTTTGCCACGAACGTTAAGACCAGAGCTGTGGCAGAGAGGACCACTGCAAATAGAAATAGAGAATGGTACGACAGGTTCTGTGTAACCCATAGACCGAACATCGGACCTATAGCCATAGCTAATGTCATAGCCATCCCAGACCAACCCATACCCTCTCCTTGACGGGTGGACGGAATCAAATCTGTAACTGCGGTGCTGATGGCGGTTGTGGAAACTGCCCAGGTTATCCCGTGCAATATTCTGAGTAACATTAATACAACTATTCCTCCAACCCAATTGTATATGTACATTGCAACAGCAAAGAATAGCAGTCCCCAAACGATAAACGGTCGCCTACCAAAGCGGTCCAGTAGCCCTCCGACAAATGGCCGAAAGATAACGGAAGACAGCATAAACACTCCCATTGCCAGACCCACCTGCGATTCGCTACCACCTCTCTCCTTAATAAACAGTGGCAGCGTTGGATAAAGCATATAAAATGCAGTGAATAGGAAAAACATCCCTATGGTCATAAGAATAAACGACTTCGTCCATAAGCGTTCCACGTTAATTCCTCCTTGGGTAAGAGTTTCATTGTTATTGTAAATTGATTCAAGTAAATTGGAATCCTATGAAAATCTATATTGATTGATTAAACAACACCTATCTATAATAATAAAAAGAAAAAGGATGCTTTCAATCGTTAAATGTAAGGAGTTTGTTGTTTATTCAACAAATAGATAGAAATTGTTGAATATCTTTAGGGAGGATTGATACCTAACAATGTATAAAGTGGATAGAAGAATAACCAAAAGCCAAGAAGCTATCAAAAAAGCTGTTATCGAATTGATGTCTGAAAAAAATTTCGATGATATTACCATTCAGGATATTGCCGACAGGGCAAATGTTAACCGGGGAACCATTTATCTTCATTACTTGGATAAGTTTGACCTACTGGATAAAATCATTGATGAACATATCAATGAACTAAGGGGAATGTGCGAATCAGCAGCTGAAATGGATTTAGATTTTGTAGATTCCAATGTAGGCTGGTTCGAATACTTTGAAAGCAACTATTCATTCTTTTCGATATTGTTAGCAAGTAGTAAAGCCTCATATTTTCGTAATCAGTTCCAAGAGCTTCTCAACGAAGAAATAGAAAATGACATTGACACAACAAAAGTGATAAATCGAGATTTGAATCAAGACGTTATACTTCAATTTATTGTGACATCTTTTGTAGGAATTGTGGAATGGTGGATTACAAAAGGGATGCCATATCCGCCTCGTGTTATAGCAGTACAGCTAGGGGTTTTATTAGACAGGAATCTATAGTTCCAATTTTTATGCAAATTGTGAATGATTGTACTTAAACAAACGGAGTGCATTACTCCTTCAATAACGATCTGCCGCAATCGGGCGCTTTTCTTCGATAAGACAAGATATATGATATTCAACAATCGGGGGCGATTGCTGAACAATGAGCAGTCGCTACTGCTGTATCCCAAGCTCCATTTGGAGGAATAAAAGAGAGCGGAATGGGCCGTAAAGGCGGATATCAAGGATTAGACGAGTATTTAGAAGAAAAGTATATTTCAATGGGCATTGAAGTATAATTAAACAGCTAAAATAGATTTTCTTGATAGCATTAAGCAGCCATTGAGCTGCTTTTTTGATTTTCCACACTTGGCTACGAAATGTAAAAGTGGCTGAAATCAATATTACCGTTCGGAAAGTACGAAGGTCTCTTCAATCTGAAGCTTTAAAAGTTAACTTAAGTAGTAAAAAAGAAGCCAAGGAGGAACTTCTCCTAGGATCTTTAGATTTGGTACCGCCGATAATGACCAATACCCGCGCTAACAAATATTCCTTAAAAGGTTTCTCTGTCTTTGAATAAGGCAGGGTTTACAAACTTAAAACATTCACTTTCACTTCATTCCATAAAACCTGCTTGTTTAACATGCACATTTGTTCGACTTCAAATTTAAGCATTCTGTATTGCGTCTTGTACTTTTTAGTGCCCCTTTCATACTGGAGCAATTTTTCCCTAATCCCAAGAGGATCCACATTTAGTTCCTGAAATTCACTTTGTATATTAGAGTACACCACTAAAATATCTTTTAATAATTGGCTTTTTGTCTAGGGACTTGTACATCTTTGATGATCAAGATATAGGTTGTGAAGTTCTTTAAGAAAATTCACTCTTTCAAAGTTAGATATCATACCTCCCCCAAAAGAGAGTCTCTAGAAAAGAGGGGCCAGATGTTCATCCATTCACTCAGTGAGATGGACGAGACTAAACAATTGATGTTAGCGACCAAAGACGAGGAAAAAGAAGAACAGCGTGGAAAACTGTTTCTACAACTAAACGAAATAGATAACAGTATTTAAAATTCTCTAAAGAGAGTTGAAATCCTGAATGTAATCGATTACAATTAACCCACAGATGAATCAAAGGAAAAGAGAGTCGACAAATGGTAAGAATTAAAGATGTAGCAAAAAAGGCAAATGTTTCCACCGCAACAGTATCGAGAGTTTTAAGTAAGCCTGACACTGTAAAAGAAGAAACGATTAAAAAAGTATTAGAGGTAATTAAAGAATTAAATTATCAACCGAATGCATTAGCTCGGCAGCTAAGAAGGTTAGAAACAAAAACAATTCTAGTCGTTGTCCCGGATATTACGAACACCTTTTTTTCTAAAGTGCTAAGAGGAATCGAGTCTGTAGCAGTTGCAAGCGGATATCAGGTTTTACTTGTGGATGCGGCTAATGATGTCGAACGGGAAACTGGATATTTAAACATACTCCGCCAAAGAAAAGCGGATGGTTTGGTCTTACTAACGGCGAGGATGAAAGCTGATATGGTAGTGACGATAGCTCGTGAATATCCTGTAGTTCTTGCTTGTGAATATATCGAGGGCTCAAACATTCCGAGCATTTCTATAGATAATGTTAGTGCTGCTCGAAAGGCAACAGTACATTTGATAAACTTAGATCATAAGAGAATAGGGTTTATATCCGGTCCTCTAAATGATGTGGTGGGGCAGGACCGTTTAAAAGGGTTTTATCAGGCAATGGCTCAGTACAATCTTATGGTTGAGCCAGTCTTAGTACAAGAAGGCAACTTTTCTTACGAATGCGGTTATAATATAATGATGAAATTTTTAGCCCTTAGTAATACCCCGACAGCCGTGTTTGCCGCTAACGATGAGATGGCATTTGGAGCAATAAAAGCTATAAAATCAAAGGGATTAAGTGTTCCTCACGATATTTCGGTGATGGGATTTGATGATATAAAATTTTCATCGATTATTGAACCAGCACTCACAACTATTGCACAGCCTGCTTTTGATATAGGGACCAAAGCAATGGAATTACTGATAAGATTAATGAATAAGGAAGAAATAGAAAAAAGTCAATATATATTAGAGGACCAGCTTATTATACGAGACTCATGCTCTAAATGTACTTTAAGAGAAGATAAATTACCCTTTAAATCGTAATAGATTACCTTTCGGAAAATCGGGTAAAATCCCCTCAAAAAGTAATCTGTTTCATCGATTCTTAGTGACTGTAACTTTATTCCTCGCAAATTTAAATAATTTGCGAGGAATGTAATTTCGGAATAGTTCTGGCGCAAAAGTTATTTGATAAAAAATATTTCGAGTTTCCTCTATATAGTTCCTGTACAAAAATTAGGGACCATTTTTTTAATAAATTGTCTTTCCATTAGTTCCAAGAGAAGACTCTTTAGTTCAAAATTTTATATGTTGTTGAAATATAAACGCTCTATCTCTGCTATAAAGTATAGAAGTACATTACTCTATATTTCTAAGAGTACATGCTCTTCCTGCAATTTATAAGTCAATTAATTATATAAATTTATTCATATAGACGACTAGTAAGATAGGAGTTAAACCGATGATTTTATAAGACTTAACAAAAAACGGATTAACACCTTCAATTATTATCAACACGGATCGATACAAATATCCAAGGGACAGCAAAAGGTTTTTTCCATTCGTTAATCAAGTATTAAAGCCATTCATTAATTGCTTTCTTTGGCTAGAAGTAAGAATAAATCTTAACTCATCTTATGAAAAATACTAAAAGAGTTGAAATTTTTAATGTAATCGATTACAATCATATATGAAGGATAGGCAATCTGTTAAAAGAAAAAATAGTAATAAAATGTTAAGGTAGAATAAGCTAATATACTCCAAAATGTATTTATTATAGGGATTTAACTCTAGGTGTATTTTATGAGAAAGCTCCAAAATCATGTTGGACGTGTAATAGCTAACACATTAATTTAGATAAGAATTAGTTTTCTTTTTATGGTTTTATGTAATCGATTACATTAATTTCTATGATTCAAAGTATAACTTTAATAAAATAGAGGATAAATCTTATCCTAATTTGGCACTTTATGTAATCGATTACATTTGATTGGATGATTGGAACTTTATTACTTCTGTGTTCATTACAATTGTCAGGAAGAGTGTGATTCTACCTTTGGTACATCCTATTCTTATAAATATTATCAGAAGTGGAGGAGAAACAATGAAATTAGGATATCAAACAAATACCTGGGGTGGAGTAGTAGGACACCCTGCTGGAGTTACTTCGATAAAAGATCTTTATTACCTTGCGAACGGTTCAACGGAAGGAGCTTTAAAAGATATCTCGGAAGCTGGATATAAAGGGTTTGAATTATTTGATGGTAATTTAATGCAATATAAAGATAAAAAGGATGAATTTAAATCCTTACTTAATGAATATTCTTTAGAGTTTATTGGTGTTTACACCGGAGGGAACTTTATCTATCCGGACATTTTGGAAGAAGAATTAATAAAAATTGAGGATGTTTCGGCTCTTGCCTCTGAATTAGGTGCACGGCACTTGGTGATTGGCGGAGGGGCTGTCCGTGCCAACGGGATTTTAGAAAGCGATTACGCTGACTTGGCTAAGGCTCTTGATAAAGTGGCAGCCATCGCAGAAAAATACAATCTCATTCCAAGTTATCACCCTCACTTAGGAACAAATGTGGAAGCACCGGATCAGTTGGATAAGCTCATGCGTCTCACGACTATCAATCTATGTCCAGATACGGCACATATAGAAGCAGGCGGCGGCGACCCAGTAGAGGTGATAAGAAAATATGCAGATCGAATTAAATATATTCACTTGAAAGATTATCAAAATGGTGAATTTTTACCATTAGGTGAAGGGCATCAAAAATTCGAAGAAATGATTGCGTTATTAAATGAAAACAATTATGAAGATTGGATTACCGTGGAATTAGACAGTTATGCAGACCCAAAAAAAGGGGCAGAAATCAGTCATCAATTCTTATCAAATTATGAGAACACATAATAAAGCTTAGATGTTTTGAAAAATATCCACAGTGTTGAAAAATATAAAAGAATACGAATGAATAATCAGAGGAGGATATTGAAAATGAAAAAACTTAACGTAGGTATGATTGGCGGAGGATTTATGGGGAAAGCGCATGCACTTGCGTATGCAGGAATGCCGATGTTCTTTTGGCCGGCACCAGCTATTCCACATCGCCACACAGTCGTGGATGTAACAGAAGAATTGGCAAAAGACGCAGCTGCTAAATTAGGATTCGATAACTACTCAACTGACTGGAGAGCTGTAGTCAACGATCCAGATATTGATATCATTGACATTGTTACTCCAAACAATACTCATGCTGAAATTGCGATTGCCGCAGCAAAAGCTGGCAAACATATTATTTCCGAGAAGCCGTTAGCATTGGGTGCAGAAGAAGCGAAGACAATGTTAGAGGCAGTACAAGCAGCGGGAGTTAAACATGCGGTGGCCTTCAATTACAGAAGAACTCCAGCAGTTGCCCTTGCGAAAAAGTATATTGAAGAAGGAAGAATCGGAAAAATCCTTAGCTTCCGCGGGACATATCTGCAAGATTGGTCTGCAGACCCAAATTCGCCTCTATCATGGCGTTTCCAGAAGAAAATTGCAGGGTCAGGTGCGTTGGGGGATATTGGAACACACGTAGTAGACTTTGCGCGATACCTGGTCGGGGAAATCACAGATGTGAATGCCATGACAAGAACTTGGATCCCGGAAAGACCACTTCAATCTGGCGGCGTGGACAAGTTAGGTACGGTTAAGAGTGATGCAGCAGACCTGCCAAAAGGCACAGTGGATGTAGATGATGAATTTATTACAATGGTTAAGTTCGAAAACGGTGCAATCGGAAGCATCGAAGCAACACGAAATGCGTGGGGCCGCAACAACTTCCTGACTTTTGAAATTCATGGTGAAAAAGGTTCTCTATACTTTAACTATGAACGCCGTGATGAGCTCCAAGTAAGCTTCTCTGACGATCCAAGTGATGCCAAAGGCTTTAGAACGGTATACACTGGGCCAGCAACACCATATGGAGAAAACCTATGGCCGATTCCTGCATTAGGTATTGGTTACGGAGAAACAAAAATCATTGAAACCCATGACTTTTTTAAAGCCATCGTAGAAGATACACAAGCTTCGCCAAACTTCAATGACGGTTACCAAATCGAACTTATTGCTGACGCGATTCTAGAATCTGCTGAAAAAGGTACATGGGTTAACCTTAAGGATCAATAATTGACTTGTAAGTAAGAACTTGATAGAGGCTTCAGAAATCTCCTTAGCCTCTATCAATAAACAAAATGCAGCATATTGTGGAGGAAAACATAGATGGAAAAAGTAAAAGTTGGAGTCATCGGAACAGGTTTTATCGGGCCTACTCACATTGAAGCCATAAGAAGGCTTGGATTTGTGGAAGTGGTTGGGCTG
The DNA here is from genome assembly GCF_014235785.1 of Bacillus sp. PAMC26568. GTDB lineage: Bacteria > Bacillota > Bacilli > Bacillales > Bacillaceae > Bacillus_P. Next base: position 1,835,937 of record NZ_CP060137.1, read on the forward strand.
GCAGAAACAAGTCAAGAGGCGGCCGAAATTAAGGCTGCTAATCTTGGAATTCCAAAAGCATATGGCGATTATCGTGAAATGCTGCGCAACAGCGACATTCAAGTGATCCATAATTGTACGCCAAACCATCTGCATTTTGAGATAAATAAAGAGATCATTCTAGCAGGCAAGCATGTTTTATCTGAAAAGCCATTAGCAATGTCAAGCAAAGAATCAGCGGAGCTTTTTGCGCTTGCGAAAAAACAAAACGTCGTACATGGCGTAAACTTTAACTATCGACAATTTCCAAGTGTGAAAAACCTGGCATCAATGGTTAAGAATGAACAATTAGGAAAAATAAATTTAGTTCATGGAAGTTATCTGCAGGACTGGCTACTGTATGAAACTGATTTCAACTGGCGTTTAGCTCCGGAGGTGGGTGGGAAATCCCGCGCGGTAGCGGATATTGGATCTCACTGGTGTGATACCGTTCAATATGTGACAGGAAAAAAAATTGTCGAAGTATTCGCTGATTTGGCCACTGTCATACCTGTCAGGAAAAAATCTATATCGAATGCAGCTACTTTTGGTGCACAAAAAGATCAGGAAGAAGTGTATGAAAATGTTTCAATTAACACAGAAGATTATGCCTCTGTTCTTGTAAGATTTGATGATGGAGCTAAAGGGGTATTTACTGTTTCTCAAGTAAGCGCCGGTCGGAAAAACAAGCTCAGCTTTGAAATTGACGGAAGCAAAAGCTCAGCCTTCTGGAATCAAGAAGAGCCAGAGAAATTATGGATCGGACATAGGGACAAGCCTAATGAACTCCTATTGGCAGACCCGGCACTGTTCACAGGGGAAGCAAAGGAAGCGATCCATCACCCGGGAGGCCACAATGAAGGCTGGCCGGATGCCTTGAAAAATGGGATGTTAAATTTCTACTCATTCATTAAAGAAGGCAAAGACCCGCTACGTGATCAACCTAATTTTGCAACATTTGAAGATGGCCATTTATCTATGTGCATTACGGATGCTATTTTAAAAAGCAATGAGCAACAAACATGGGTGAAAGTCGAGACAGGGGAGGTTTAATTATGAAACTAGGCGTATTTACGGTTCTATATCAAAACCTTCCTTTCGAAGAAATGCTGGATAAATTGGTTGGAATGGGTGTAGAGGCTGTGGAACTGGGAACAGGCAATTATCCAGGCAACACCCACTGCAATCCTGATGAACTATTGGAAAGCCCGGAAAAATTGAAAGCGTTCAAACAAGCCATTGACAGCAGGGGTTTGACCATCAGTGGATTAAGTAACCATGGCAACCCGCTTCATCCAGATAAGAAAATTGCGAGGGAATCTCATGATGTATGGAAAAAAACGGTCCTGTTAGCGGAACGTTTAGAGGTGCCGGTCATTAATGGATTTTCAGGGTGTCCAGGTGACCATCCTCAAGCGAGGTTCCCAAACTGGGTTACTTGCTCCTGGCCTCCGGAATACTCAGAGATTCTGAATTGGCAGTGGGACAATGTTGTTATCCCATATTGGAAAGAAGAAGCGAAATTTGCGGAATCACACGGAATCAATCAAATTGCGTTTGAAATGCATCCGGGTTTTGTTGTATATAATCCTGAAACGCTTTTGAAATTGAGAGAACATGCAGGAACTTCCATTGGAGCAAATTTTGATCCCAGCCATCTTATTTGGCAGGGGATCAACCCTGTAGAAGCTATTAAAAAACTTGGTCGGGAAGAGGCGATTTTCCATTTTCATGCAAAAGATACGTATTTAGATCAAGTTAATATTAGTGTAAATGGTGTGTTGGATACCAAACATTATAGTGACATTTTAGACCGTTCTTGGACATTCAGATCGGTAGGGTATGGACAGAATGAAAAAGCATGGAAAGACATGATAAGTGTGCTCCGTGCGGTTGGTTATGACTATGTGATTTCTATAGAACATGAAGATATGTTAGCTTCCGTTGATGAAGGATTAGGCAAGGCCATCTCTTTATTAAAAGGAGCGCTTTTCAAAGAGAAATTAACGGAAATGTGGTGGGCATGATCTTTTGTGGATTGGAGGGCTGTCCTTCCTACCCTCGATTGCAGCCGGGAATACCTGTTTGATACCATTACAAGAAAAATAAATGATTCCCGAGGTGAATAAAATGAATGCGACTTTAGAACAACAACGTAATAAAGCCGGCCTTCCGGCAAATATGATCTGGGGCTTTGTTGCAATGCTTGTTTTTATGGCCGGTGATGGACTCGAACATGCGTGGCTGTCTCCTTATTTGATTGAACGGGGATTGACCGTTCAACAGGCAGCAACTCTTTTTACGGCATATGGAGCAGTATTGGCCATCTCGGCTTACTTTTCAGGAGTCCTTACGGAAATATGGGGACCGAGAAAGGTTATGCTTATCGGGCTGATCACATGGCTTATTGGCCAAGTGCTTTTCATAGAATTGGGTTTAAAGCAGGATAATTATGCTGCGATGTTACCGACCTATGCGCTGCGCGGAATCGGCTATCCTTTCTTTTGTTATTCGTTTTTAGTTTGGGTCACATATCGCAGCCCGCAGCGTATTATGGCTACAGCAGTCGGCCTGTTCTGGGCTGCATGGAGTGGCGGACTTTATGTGGTAGGAAGTTATTTCCCAGCTTTCATGACTGATCGGATTGGCTATATGGGACTCTTGTGGAGTGCGGTTATCTGGGTACTGGTAGGCGGAATTGTTGGACTTTTAGTTGTCGGCAATGACAAAGTTAGCGAGAACACAGGTGACGCAAAGGATAAACTTAAAAGTTTATTGAGCGGATTTACGATCTGCATTGAAAAGCCAAAAGTGGCAATTGGCGGACTGGTCCGTATCATCAATTCAGTCGGTGTAGGAGCCCTTCCTATCTTTTTTCCGCTTTATTTGGCTTCCGAGTATAAGTATACTACTGGAGAATGGCTGACCATTTGGGGAACCTTTTGGTTTGCGAACATCATATTTAATCTGATCATTCCATACATCAGTGACAGATGGTTGGGCTGGCGCAAGACAATCATGTGGCTTGGCAGTGTCGGCTGTGGTGTAATGACATTGGTATTATTTTATACACCACAAGTTGTTGGACATAATTTCTGGGTAATGACATTAGTGGCAATCATCTTTGGAATTGTTCTTTGTGGATTCGTCCCGCTTTCAGCCCTGGTAACTGCTTTAGCACCTGATCAAAAAGGCTCTGCAATGGCAATCGTAAGCTTTGGGGCCGGTATGTCTTACTTCATCGCTCCGGCCATTGTTGGTTTGTTCATCAATAGCATTGGTGCTGAAGGGGTTATATGGATATTCGCAATCTTATACTTTATCGGTGCTGTTTTAATGAAATTTATGAAGTTACCGGAAGAAGAAAAACAAAAGGATAGCAGTAATCTTTATGAGGTGGAACCAAGTGTACATTAGGACATTGTAACAATTATTCAATAAAAGGAACGCACTCACGATTTGTTGAATCACAAAATTAATCTCAAAGCAGATGTAAAACGAAATGAATGTACTTTAAACTAAATGGCAAACATTGGATGGTACTATGATTATTGACATTTCCCTGGTACCATTCAAAAGGCATAATTAAAAGGGGCAATCATCTATGATTATTATCCATGCTTTTTTAAAAGTTAACCCTGAACAACGTGAAGCATTCCTTGAACTTGCTAAAGATGTAGTTGTTCATTCTCAAGCTGAAGAGGGAAACATCAGCTATCAACATTATGAAGACACAGTTCAACGCAATACGTTTGTCTTTTTAGAGGAGTGGAAGGATCAAGTTGCTACAGAATTCCACAGTGGAACTACACACTACAAGAAGTTTATTGAGGGTATAAGGCCCATCTTACTTGAACCAGCACATGTGAAGAGATACACAGCAACTGAACAACTTTAAGAGCTTGATTTCTGCACAAAGCTAACGGTACGGCAACAGTTCGTTCTTTTTCATGTGAAAGACACTATTAATCAAATAAAAAACCTTCTTTTCCTGATATACAATGTTGTTAATGATGCAATATTGTCAGGTCATAGAAGGTTTATTTATATGCCAAGTATTCATGAAATGGCTTAATTTAGAATTAAGAATTACTTAAAATAAGAGAATATTGAGTACATTTATACTCCAAAAGAAGAGGAAATAAGATGGGTCTTTTAAACAGCTAGTGGATCAGTCGACGGATAGGCAATCTATAAAAGGGCAAAAAACTTTTTTGAGTAGGACTCCTCACAACATCTAAAAACTTTTTGTGCTTCATCCTTTGACCGATTTGAATATGCTCATAAGGGTCAGATTCCTGGAGTGAAAAAAGCAAGTTGGTAAATAACTTTCTATATAATATTAGATAGTAAATTGAAACAAAAAGGTAAAAAACATGAGTTAAAAAGAACTTCTCGATATCTGGATGGTTCTTTTGACGATTAATTCTGAATTCCAATAATAGCGAAGAATGTATAATATCGATTAATTTTCAAAATGATGTGTAAACAATGTTGTTTTTAACTTTTTAATTTAACACGGGTTTTAAGATCGAAAAAGTAATAGATGATGTATGTTTACCTGAACATCCCTCTAATAATCCTTCAAAATGGTACTCGACTCAAAAAGCCGCATTAGTTCCAGCGACGTTTATAATAAAAGCAACTAAAAGAAAATATAAATAAAGTAATCAACAATAGGGGGCTAATCTGAATTAAGATAAGCTTTTTTTATGAAATGAAATAATAAACAAATGAGTAGCCTTATATATATTCAAGAGGTGAACTTTCAAATAGAGGATGAGAATACCTATAAAAATCATTAAACTATATTCTATAGGATTACCTATGGCTTAATGGGAAATTATAATGTTAGCGGAACTTTAAAATGACATTTTAGTTTTAGAAAGGGGAGAAATGGATGGAGTCACTATGGCTAGAGTATGCTTGGACATTGTTAATTCTAATCGGTTTAGAAGGATTGTTATCAGCTGACAATGCTCTTGTACTTGCTGTTATTGCCAAGCATTTACCCGAAAATGAGAAAAGAAAAGCTATAAATTATGGAATTATTATGTCCGCTGTTTTTCGATTTGTTGCTCTTTTTGCCATTTCTTTTATCGCAAACGTCTGGCAGATACAGGCGATAGGAGCAGCTTATCTTCTTTACTTAGGCTTAAAGCATATTATTCAGGCGCGTTTCGGGAAAAAGAATGAGAATATTCATAAGGACGATGAAAAGGAAGCCGCTGGAAAAGGTTTCTGGCCGACAGTAGGGAAGATTGCCCTAACTGACCTCGCTTTTGCAGTTGATTCGATACTAGCTGCGGTTGCTCTTGCCCTTGGTCTTCCAGATTCACCGCTCGACGATTTCGGCGGTATGGATGGAGGGCAGTTTATTGTTGTTGTTCTCGGTGGTATTGCTGGCCTTATCTTGATTAAGTTTGCAGCAGCCTGGTTTGTTCAACTTCTTGTAAAGCGTCCAGCATTGGAAACAACAGCATATGCCATTGTTGCATGGGTCGGTGTCAAACTTGCTGTCATTACCCTTGCCCATGAGGATATTGGGGTCTTAGATCATGATTTTCCCCACAGTCCAGCCTGGACTCTGATTTTCTATGGAGTATTAGTTGGTATTGCTCTAATTGGCTGGTTTGCACCAGAAAAAAAGTCATTACAGATAGATACAAAAAGGGAATAAAGAAAAAAGAGGACAGTGAGTGTAATAGATTCTAACCTTCCTCTCTCAGCTGTAGAATCAATTTGTAATTTGTATCATTATGTAAATGAAATAAGTGGATTAGAAAATTGGTGTTAATTATGTTCAGATCATATTTTCTAATTATACCATTTTCTTTGCTAATTGGATCGGTGATTTGGTATACCTTTAATAATACTCCGGAAAAAATGAAGATTCTCTTGTTGTTTTAGGAATTTATTATCTTGATGTGTTTTTACATATCCTGATTTGCAAAAAATCTAATAGAATAAAAAGCATATATTTGCTTATTCAACAATCGGGGGAATTGTAATGGGGGGCGGGGTTGGCATTTCCATTGGCTGCAAGTATAGGATTGTGACGGAAAAGACCAAATGGTCAATGCCAGAGATGAATATTGGATTTTTCCCTGATGTCGGAGCCAGCTATTTCTTTAATAGAATGCCTGGCCACATCGGCCGCTATCTAGCCCTAACGGCTAGCATCATTAAAGCTGCGGATGTTCTATATATCAGAGCAGCCGACCGGTTCATGCCCAGTGACCGATGGAATGACCTTAAGAGAGCGTTGGATGAAATGAAGTGGACGAAGGAGATCGTCGCAGAACAATTGAATCAGCTGTTAAATGATTTTACCTCCTCATTTATGCCCGGCTCATTGTTAGCTTCGATGCAGGAGAAAATTGACCTGCACTTCGCTTTTAACACGGTGGAGGAGATCATACATTCCTTAAGCCGGGCAGCGGAAGCGGGAGATCCATGGGAGTCGGAAACAGTTAAAACGATGTTATCCAAATCTCCAACCTCTTTAAAGGTGACCTTAAAGCAACTTCAAGAGGGAGCTGGAAAATCTTTAGAAGATTGCTTACGCATGGAGTGTCCTAATGCTTAAATATATTGAACACCCACGATTTCTATGAAGGGGTACGGGCAGTTGTAGTAGATAAAGACCGAGATCCGAAGTGGAATCCTTCGGCGATTGAAGAGTTGGATGAGGAATATGTCGCCTCGTTTTTCCAATATCAGTGGAAGGGCAGCCCTAAATATCTTAAGTACTATTACTATTTTGAAGTATATTTAACAGAAGCCATATAGTATTAATGGAAAAAGGGTAATTTAAGAAAGAGTTTATGCAGCACCATATCTCCTTTTGGATGGGAACAATTTTCTTGGTGAATATAGCTTCGCTTTTAGCTAGATGACAAATACAACATAACTATTGAAATCATTAACGTAATAAAAAGCCGATCTTCCTTAGAGCAGGAAAATCGGCTTTTTTCATGTCCAATATTGTTTAGCGTGTGTTTTCCACTTTTTTACTAGCGGTAACACTAATAATCCTTATGTAGTTCGTTCGATAAGTTATAGCAGGAATGAATAGGCTTTAAAAACTTTACTTGGATTTAAGGTATTTTATTTCGGGGAAAATTAGAAAATCCATTCTTCCTTTTAAGGTAATAAGTATATCTCATAGAAAGGTGAATTAGTTAACTTTGACTTATTTAATCGGCCCTCATTGACTAATTCATCCAAAGTCTTCTCAACGTCTTCAAGCTTTTCATTAAATAAATCTGCAATCTTTACAGTAGAGATAGCAGTGTACTTTGGTATTTTAGATGAGGAAATAATCATAGCATGTACACGTTGATATAATTTTTCTTTTTCCACTCTTTTTCAACCTTCTTCCCAATTAATTAAGAACTATTCCTTATAAGAATAACCTGTTACTGGTTGTCGTATGCTCTCTTACTATACAAATAATTTCATTACTAATATTCATATATAGGATGCAGGAGGGAATAAGCATAGCTGTATTTATTGGAAACTTATTGGAAATCATAAGTGCTATATAAATACTCAAGTCGGTGAAAAACAACCCAATATATTGTAAAATTAAGGAGGTAAAGTATGAATGAATCTTCATTTTCGATTCAAATGAACGGTAAAGAATACATAGCTCACCCTGGGCAAACAATTTTAGAAGCCGCTCAGGCAAATGAATCGTATATCCCAAGTATTTGTTTTCATCCAGACCTTGGAACAATCCAAACTTGTGATACTTGTTTTGTCAACGCGGGAGGTAAAATGGTTCGTGCCTGTTCCACTAAAGCAGAACCTGGGATGAAAGTAGATACTCTCTCCCAAACTGTGAAAGATGCACAATATGAGGCTATGTCACGGATTTTAAAAAACCACGAACTGTATTGCACAGTCTGTGACAATAATAATGGGAATTGTGTCGTTCATAATACAGCCGAATATCTGGAAATTGAGCACCAAAAATATAAATTTGAAGCTAAGCCATACCCACAAGATAATTCACACCCCTTTTACCGATATGAGCCCGATCAATGTATTTTATGTGGAAGATGTGTTGAGGCTTGTCAAGATTTACAAGTGAACGAAACATTGACAATTGACTGGAACCGAGATAAACCTCGCGTAATTTGGGACAATGATGTACCTATTGATGAATCATCTTGTGTTTCGTGCGGCCATTGTGTAACAGTTTGTCCATGTAATGCATTGATGGAGAAATCCATGCTAGGTGAAGCAGGTTATTTAACGGCTATCCCTCCTAGTATGTTAGAACCAATGGTTGATTTGTTTAAGGAAGTAGAACCAGGCTACAAAGAGATTTTTGCTATTTCCGAAATGGAAGCAGCAATGAGAAAGGCTCGGATCAAACGCACGAAGACGGTATGTACATATTGCGGGGTTGGATGCAGCTTTGAAGTATGGACAAAAGATCGTCATATATTAAAAATTGAGCCTCAAGAACATGCTCCGGTTAATGGTATTTCTACATGTGTAAAAGGAAAATGGGGCTGGGATTATGTTAATAGCGAAGAGCGCTTAACTAAGCCTCTAATTCGTAAGGGAGATGAATTTGTAGAAGCAAGTTGGGAAGAGGCCTATGCATTAATTGTTTCAAAGCTAACAGATATTAAAGAAAAATATGGTCCTGATTCCATGGGATTCATTGCCTCATCCAAATGTTCAAATGAAGAAAATTTCTTAATCCAAAAATTCGCCCGTGCAGTCATCGGAACAAATAATATAGACAATTGCTCAAGATATTGTCAATCACCTGCCACAGCAGGACTCTTGCGTACAGTTGGAATCGGTGGGGATTCTGGAACCATAAAAGACATCGAGAAATCGGGGTTGGTTATTGTAGTTGGTGCCAACCCTGCTGAAGGGCATCCTGTTCTTGCAACTCGTATTAAACGGGCTCATAAGCTTCATGGGCAGAAACTGATCGTTGCCGATATAAGGAAGCATGAATTAGCAGAGCGTGCTAACTTGCTTATTCATCCTAAACCTAGTACAGATCTTATCTGGTTATCGGCTGTGACAAAATATATTATCGATCAAGGATGGCAAGACAATGAATTCCTGAAGAAACATGTAAATGGCGTTGATGAGTATATTAAAACGTTAGATAAGTACACAATGGACTATGCTTCTAAGATGACTGGATTGACAAAGGATGAACTAATTGAAGTAGCAACGATGATTCATGAAGCAGATGGTACATGTATTCTATGGGCCATGGGAGTTACTCAACATAAGGGAGCAACAGATACAAGTACAGCTATCTCAAATTTACTTCTCATCACAGGAAACTATGCACGAGAAGGAGTGGGAGCCTACCCACTTAGAGGACATAATAACGTTCAAGGTGCTTGTGATTTTGGTACGGTGCCTATTTGGTTACCAGGATATCAACCTGTTCAAGATGAACAAGCTAGAAAACGATTTGAAAAGGCATGGGGTGTTACTTTGCCTAAAGGTCCTGGATATGATAATCATCAAATGCTCGAAGGAATTAAGGAAGGCAAATTAAAGGCAATGTACTTATTTGGAGAAGAGATGGCATTTGTGGATTCGAATACAAACTTTGTGGATTCTGAGCTTGCAAGTTTAGATTTCTTTGTGGTACAAGATGTGTTTTTCAGTAAAACAGCACAATTTGCTGATGTTGTTTTGCCAGCCGCCCCTAGTCTCGAAAAAGATGGTACTTTCGTGAACACTGAGCGCCGAATTCAAAGATTTTATAAAGTGTTCGATCCACTAGGTGAGTCAAAACCAGATTGGCTTATCTTCAAAGAACTTGCAAATCATTTTGGAGCGAATTGGACTTACGAGCATCCAAGTGAAGTTATGGATGAGGCAGCAAGCCTTTGCAGCATTTTAGCGGGTGTAAGTTATGAAAGGCTCGAAGGATTTAACAGCCAAATTTGGCCAGTTGCTAAAGATGGTACTGACACTCCAGTTCTTTTCCTAGACGGATTCGGTTTTCCAGATGGGAAAGCAAGACTCTTTCCTGTTGAATGGACTCCACCTTTTGAAGCAGGAGAGGAATTTGATTTGCATTTAAATAATGGTCGACTGTTGGAACATTTCCATGAAGGAAACATGACTTACAGATCTCCAGGACTTACACACAAGGTTCCACATCCTTGGCTGGAAGTTTCATTGGAACTAGCGAAGGAAAGAGGTCTTCAAGATGGCAGCTTAGTACGTTTAACGTCTCCATATGGACAAGTTAAAGTAAGAACGATTGTCACAGATCGTGTAAAAGGAAAGGAATTGTACTTGCCAATGAATACACGAGAAGACGATGAAGCTGTTAACCATCTGACAAGTAGTTATCATGACTTGGTTACTCATACGCCGGCTTATAAAGAAATGGGCGTTAAAATGGAAGTGTTAGAAAAAACAGGAGAATCACCGTTACCAAAGGTAAATTATCGATTTGGAAACCGAATGCCGCAAATCAGTGTAAGAGTGGAAGAAAAGTGGAAACGGAATGACTTTACTCAAATTCCGGAATTACTCGAAAAAGGTGGAGACGAATTTGGCGAAAGCAATTAAGCAAATTAAAAAAGAGATTCCTACTCCTGAACAGGAACAAGCACAAGCAATCACAGATATTGTTGCAGCCCTTGCCAATAACCGGGAAGCCATCATGTCAACAATTAGCATTTTAAAACAACTCCAAGATATAGGTGTCTTTAATGCTCTAAACGGGTTGCTTGAAAAACGTGTTGATGTAGGGGTTATTGCAATAAAGCAGATCAATCAGCCCAGCATGCACAATACGATCAAATCTGGAATAAACGTTATGAATTTCCTTGGCCAATTGAATCCTGATCAACTACAAATCATGCTGAACGGAGTTAGTCGGGGCCTTGAGAAATTTGGAGAAAATGTTGAGAAAAACGAAAGAGTGAGTTTATGGAAGCTCGGAAACAGTGTTCGGAATGAAAATGTAAGAACGGCACTTGGTACGATGTTAGGGTTATTAGAAGGAATGGGAGAAGTGTTTCAGCGGGATAAAAAAGAGCTACATTAAAAAGGGGAATGTGCAAATTGGAAAAAGGAAGTATTAAGATAGAGGGAATAAAAAATGAACAAGATGCTAATAAAATCCTTCAGGCGCTACATGCAGTGTGGGGAATCAGTGATGCAGAAGTAAGTTTAGTAAACAAAACAGCTATGTTTACTTATGATGAGAAAGCTGCCTCACGTGTAGACTTTCTTCAGGCTGTTAAAGATACTGGATATCACATTAATGATTAGTTTTTTGCAGAAAGAAATATAAGAATAAGGGGCCAATATGATGAGAGTATGTGAAGTTTGTGGTTCTGAAGAAGATGTGATACGAGAGGGTAATGAAGTTACTAGAACAAGAATGCTCCACCTATGTGATAACTGTAGAACCGATCGTCAGATTACAAATTTTGAGAATGAGGAATTACAGTAACAAAAGTAAAAGGGTAACATAAAAAGGGGAAAACCCTTTTATGTTACCCTTAAATTTTTTTGTGAAATTGTTTCTCCTCTATAGACTATGTCTTCAGCTAAAGATGTAAACAGTTCTCCTGTAAGGGAATCTTCATCATATATAGTTGAACCTTTGTTTTCTTCACGTTTAGCAAAAGGGATTCTTGCGATCACTTCGGATTGCAGCTGTTCGGCTAGCATATCACCGCCGCCTTTCCCAAAAAGGTAATTCCTTGAACCGTCTTGTTCTTCATAATAAGCCATATTTTCGACAATCCCTAAAATTTCGTGTTTGGTATGTTTTGCCATGGCACCTGCTCGTGAAGCAACAAAAGATGCGACATTATGAGGAGTAGTGATAATGATTTCCTTTGCTTGAGGAATCATCGCAGCTACATCTATGGCTACATCTCCTGTACCAGGAGGTAAATCAAGAAGCAGATAATCCAGTTCACCCCAATGCGTGTTTGCTAGAAAGTTTTGAATCCATTTGTTGAGCATCGGCCCTCGCCACATGACTGGATTGTTATTATCTGTGAAAAATCCCATTGACATGATTTTAACGCCATGACTAATGATCGGGATTACTGTCTTGTCAATCATAGTTGGCTTTTGTATAACTCCCATCATTGCAGGAATACTAAAACCGTATATATCTGCATCTAAAATCCCGACTTTTTTTCCCAATCGGGTCAAAGCTATGGCTAGATTAACGGTAACGGTGGATTTTCCCACACCACCTTTTCCACTTGTCACAGTAATAAATTGTACACCTGAATCAGGTAATAACATGGCAGGCATACCTGTTTTTGTTGTAGAGTTATTCTTCAGCATTTTTGTTAATGCAGCACGCTCTTCTGCTGTCATAGAGCCAAAGGTTAACGAAACAGTAGAAGCCCCTATATTACGAAGAGAATTTTCGACATCTTCTTTTATTTTTGCTTTTAATGGACAACCTTGGATCGTCAAAACAACTTCGAGTTGAATAGTGGTGCCATCAACTCGAATATTTCGTACCATGTTTAAATCTACGATGCTTTTATGAAGCTCGGGATCTTCAACATGTTTTAGAGCGTTCAAAATTTTTTCATGTGTCAACATACATTTCAGTCCTTTTATCTTATAAACTTATATATTTTATAGTCTCATTTATATTATGGTCAATAATCATCAAAAAAAGACCAACTGTTCTACGTAACAAAGTATTTGAACATTGTATGATTTTTTCAACTTCCACGGCATATGGCTCTTCGAATCTGCGGATCCTACATCATCGATAACGCCCTAAATCCTGGAAGTGATGTTGATAATCATTACAATTTAACATAAATTAGATCCATTGTTATGTCAACAATCTGTAATTTCCTAAAGAAATAAACATCTTGGAAAATTACACGAGAATCAAATCCTGTATAAATTATTGATATTAAGGATAACCTTGGTAACTGTTTATTTGCTATTGAGGTTAAACATTAAAAGTATTATAATAAAAGCATAAAAAAACATTGATGTTAGGTAACTGCAAATTGCCTTAATATCCTGTTTTTATATTTACTAAATTAATGAGATGGATTGCTGGTAGATAAAACTGCTTAGTAATTAGCCCATCATAAAATAAAACTGTGTATAGTATATACGCATTTTATTTTGTGGTGGGCTTTTTGATTTTAAAAAAGGAGAATTATAATGCTGAGAATAGTTAGAGTTATAAAATAAGTATCCCAGATAGACCAATTCCTTAAATTTATCCCTTACCAAACAGCATCATATATGGTATCTGAATAGCATTTCAGACTAAAACAGTACTCAAACTGGACAGGCTATATCTATAAAATACAAATTATTAGAGCACTTAATTGATTTATCAAATTAGATGTCATTGAGTGTGTGCGGAGCTTTAATGATTATAAAAAGTTCTTGAAATATCCGCCTGCTTATTAGCTCACTTTTTCTATTTTGTCTCTTGATTCAAGGCAATCCCTATATATAAAAGAAAGATAGTAGGAACTAATTCAGACAAGAAGAAGTATAGAATTCATCAATAAAAATATGATTTAAATAGGGTGGATTACCTTATGAAACCAATAGTAGGAAAAAGAGGAATTCTTAAATTCTCAGACGGACACATAAAAGATGCTGAGGACATAATTGTTACCGAGTTTCCTGTTACAGTAAAAATTAATGAACAAGAATTTGTTACGATGGTTTGTACACCAGAATACATTGAAGATATGGTTATCGGTTACTTAGCATCCGAAGGAATTATGCGGAAATATGAAGATATCAAAGAAATATGGGTTCAAGAAAAAGAAGGGTACGTATTTGTAAAAATAGATAATATGAATCCTTTTTATCGAAATATTCAGAATAAGCGTTATATTACATCGTGCTGTGGAATGAGCAGGCAAGGGTTTGTCTTCGTTAATGATGCATTAACAGCTAAAAAAATGAATGAAATCCGAGTCAAAATCTCTCCGGATGACTGTCTGCGTTTAATGAATCATTTACAGAATTCATCCTCTATTTTCCGGGACACTGGGGGAGTTCATAATGCTGCTCTATGCGATGTAAATGGTTTTATGCTAAGTCGGATGGATATAGGAAGACATAATGCTTTGGATAAAATATACGGATATTGTTTGAAAAATAACATCTCAATTGGTAATAAAATCATTGTTTTTAGCGGTCGAATATCTTCAGAAATTTTATTGAAAATAGCAAAAATTGGTTGTGAGATCGTTCTATCGAAATCTGCTCCTACTGAATTAGCATTAAATTTAGCAGAAGATCTAGGGATTACAACAGTAGGTTTTATTCGAAATCACTCTTTCAATATTTACACACATCCTGAAAGGATTCAAAAAAACAGGAAGACATAATATGAATTTAATAGCAGTTGGTTTTCTGCCATAGAAAGGAGAGGGAATTATGGAAAAAGGTATCTTAGATAAATTACAACGCCCCTTGAGAGATCTTCGTTTATCAGTGACCGATCGTTGTAATTTTCGCTGTCGATATTGCATGCCGGAAGAAATATTTGGTCCTGATTATCCTTTTTTATCTTCCGATAAAATTCTTTCTTTTGATGAAATGGAACGATTAACCCGTATATTTGTTTCCTTAGGTGTCAAAAAGATACGTATTACAGGAGGAGAACCTCTATTACGCAAGGATCTTCCTGAATTAATACATCGTTTGAAGTCAATTAGTAAATCGGAAGATATTGCTATTACAACGAATGGATCACTTCTTAAAAAATTCGCCCCTGATTTGTTTAATGCTGGGTTAAGACGGGTGACAATTAGTCTAGATTCTTTAGATGATCAGCGTTTCAATCAATTAAATGGAAATAAAAGCAAAGTATCGAGAGTTTTAGATGGCATTCAGGCAGCTTCTGATGCAGGACTGAAAGTTAAAGTGAACATGGTTGTTCAAAAAGGGAAAAACGATCAAGATATCATTCCTATGGCGAAATATTTTAAAGAAAATAAACATACTCTTCGCTTTATTGAGTATATGGATGTAGGAAATTCTAATGGCTGGAGAATGACAGAAGTAATGACTAAACAAGAGATTTTAGATCAAATTGGAACAATTATGCCTCTTGAGCAAATTGAGCCAAATTATGTAGGGGAGGTAGCAACTAGATACCGTTATATAGGGAGTGATCAAGAAATAGGAATCATTTCATCTGTTACCGACTCTTTTTGTTCAACCTGCTCAAGAGTTCGAGTTTCTGCTGAAGGGAAATTATATACATGTTTATTTGCATCAAAAGGGTATGATCTGCGTCATTTGCTTCGCTCAGGCGAATCAGATGATGTGATAATCAACAAAATCACTGATATTTGGAATCATCGAAGTGACCGCTATTCTGATGAAAGAGCAATTGGTGATCATTCAATAAACCGGTCAAAAGTAGAAATGTCTCATATTGGAGGTTAAAATTAACAAATTTATAAAGAAGAGCAACTATATTTTTTATTTGCTTTGATAAAGTAATAATTCTAAAAAAGAGACTACCTTTTAAAGAATATTTATATCCTTTAAAAGGTAGTCCTATTTTCTAGTCTCTATATTAAGTTAAGAGCATTTCTTTACACGGACCTTTTTACGCAGCGATCTGATTCAATTATCCCGGGTGAACAAAGGAGACAGCATATGAGTAATTTCTCACATTGGAATAAAGAAGGAAGACCTAAGATGGTCGATATTTCTCAAAAAAATAGTACGACACGGACTGCTACTGCTCAAAGTACGATTGTTTTGTCTAATAAACTATTCGAAGCAATAGAAAATGGATTCATAAAAAAAGGGGATCCCCTTCAAGTAGCACAGATTGCTGGAATTATGGCTGCAAAAAAAAACAGCGGATGTCATTCCAATGTGCCATCCAATCGTTTTGCAAGGAAGTGATTTTACATTTAATTATCAAAAACGCGACAATGAGTACGATTTGATAATACAAGCTACAATTACGTGCAGTGGTCAAACTGGAGTTGAGATGGAAGCTTTAACTGCCGTATCAATTGCTGCTCTTACTTTTTATGATATGTGTAAAGCTGTTGATAAAACAATGGTCATTAAAGATACTTTTTTAGTACAAAAAACAGGTGGAAAAAGCGGAGATTTTTTCAATAAAATGTAATCATTTTCTTTTAATAATCGTTTCCGCCATGCAGGTTTGTTAAATACATTCATTAAGTTCATATGTTGAACCACAATCTTTTCTTTATTCAATTTCAATCCATTCTTCTGGGTTATTAATGTTTATAAATATCTTATCTTTGGAAGAGAAAGGAACGGTTAGAACTGGTATCTCATCTAGTAATAAACGAACTTTTCGTTTATTCTTTGCAAGCAGTTGTTCCATTTTAACAAGACTTCTTCGATGATAAAGAGCTAAAAGCGGATGTATAGTACCTAATTGATCCGGAACAATGGCATCATATTGACTATTTTCAGTTAAGCGAATCATTTTCTCTACAAAAGCAGATGTAATAAAAGGAATATCGCATGATAACACAAAAAACCATTCGACATTAGAGATTTTTGAAAATGTATTATACATTGCAAATAAAGGACCTTGATAAGCTTCTGTTTCTTTTTCAACAACAAAGTCCACATCATCTTCCCTAAAATAGGGAATTAAACTTTCATTTGTGGAAATTACAATTGGAAAGAGCGAACATTCCTTTAATGCATCTACACTATATTGATAAAAATATTTGTTCTTATATATTTCAAACATTTTTGGCTTTCCGTAACGTGATGATTTTCCGCCAGCTAAAATAATTCCTGCAATTTTCATTGTCTATTTAATTCCTCTACAATGTGATTTTTATGTAGGATATGATTCTGCTTTTTTAAAAGGTTTTGAATTTCTTTTCCGCTTTTATCATCGTGCAGTGTTCGTGTATCACTAACAGTCAGTACTGCAGTACCAGCTGTTGTGGGTTGATTTGAATGATGGTAATGCATGATTCTTTAGTACACTCCTTAATAAATAGGAAGATTATTAAATAAGTGTTTCCTTTTACATCGTTATAAGACTCTTCCTTTTCATAAACATAATACCCTTGGATTATTATCTTACATCTAATACATGGGGAATATCAAAGATTAACAATTTTATAATATGTATATATAGCTGATGTAATGAGAAATAAAAGAAATAATTTTTGAAAGAAAGGGAGAGAGATCGTTGACTGATCGTTATTCTCGGCAACAGCTGTTCAAACAAATAGGTTTTAAAGGGCAAGAAAAAATCAGACATAAGCATGTGCTAATCGTAGGAGTTGGTGCATTAGGGAGTGCTTGTGCTGAAGCTTTTGTAAGAGCAGGTATTGGAAAGCTAACTATTATTGATCGAGATTATGTTGAATGGAGCAATTTGCAGCGCCAACAGCTGTATACCGAAAAAGATGCGAATGATAAAATTCCAAAAGCGATTGCTGCCGAAAAGCGTTTGAAACAAATTAATTCAGAAGTTGAAATTGAAGCACTTGTGATGGATGCAAGACCTGAAAATTTGGAAAATTTATTAAGTAATGTTGATATCATTATCGATGGTACAGATAATTTTGATATTCGATTTATTATAAATGAACTTTCACATAAGTATAACATTCCATGGGTTTATGGTTCATGTGCAGGAAGTTATGGAGCCACTTATACAGTTATTCCAGGAAGAACACCCTGTTTGAATTGTATCCTGAAAAGAGTGCCTATCGGAGGTGCAACATGCGATACAGCAGGAATAATTAGCCCGGCTGTTCAAATTGTTGCTGCTTATCAAGTAACAGAAGCATTTAAAATTCTTGTAGAGGATTTTTCAACAGTAAGGAATACCTTTTTGACATTTGATGTATGGAGTAACCAGTATCATTCATTTAATTTAGACAAAATAAAAACCGAAAGTTGCCCATCTTGTGGAACCGTCAGAACATATCCAAATTTATCTTATGATAATCAGACAAAGACAGAAGTATTATGTGGACGAAATACAGTACAAATTAGACCTGCCAAAATGGTCGAGTATAGTTTTGACCAAGTGGAGAAATTACTAAAAGCTTACGGTACAGTAACTAAAAATAAGTATCTATTATCCTGTCAGCTTCAGGACTATCGGATGGTTATATTTAAAGATGGACGTGTTTTTATTCATGGAACCAACAACATCCAGCTTGCTAAAAATCTTTATTATCGTCTATTAGGCTAATAAATGGAGTGAGGATTAGATTATGGTATCAAAACGATTCCCTGTATCTGTTGAAGAATGTGTCTTAAAAGTAATGGAATATGCCAAAAATGGTATGAAGGAATTAATCCAACTTGAATTAGCCCATGGCCGTTTCTTAGCGGAAGACTTAATAGCTGACCACAATATTCCTTGGTTTAACCGTTCTCCATATGATGGGTTTGCTGTTAGAGCAGAAGATACGAAAAAAGCTAGTTCTGATCATCCAATTTCATTAAAAGTAGTAGGAGAAATAGGTGCAGGTATGGTCTTTAATGGACAAGCTGGGGCTTTTGAAGCTGTTAGAATTATGACCGGTGCCGGGATTCCTGAAGGATGTGACGCGGTTATCATGCTTGAATTAGTGAAAGAGTATACAAAAAGCAATCAAAAGTTTATTGAAATCAAGCGTTCTCTTAACAAAGGTCATAACATCTCCTTTGAAGGTGAAGATGCAAAAAAAGGAACAATATTAGTAAAAAAAGGGACGTTTATCAATCCCGGTATTATAGCGCTTTTAGCTACATTCGGATACAGTAAGGTACCTGTTGTCAAAAAGCCTGTTGTGGGAGTTTTAGCGACTGGAAGTGAGCTCCTTGAAGTGAGTGATTCACTGACACCAGGGAAAATTCGAAATAGCAATTCGTACATGATTATGGCTCAAATTGAAAGAGCTGGAGGAAAAGTTAAATACCTCGGAAAACTAAGCGATGAATTTGATAGCTGTTTTGCTGCTGTAAAAAATGCTTTAACCAAAGTAGATATACTTGTTACAACAGGCGGTGTGTCAGTAGGAGACTATGATTATTTACCAGCTATCTATGACAAGCTGGGAGCATCTGTTCTTTTTAATAAAGTAGCGATGAGACCAGGGAGTGTAACAACAGTAGCTCATTTGAATGGGAAACTCTTATTTGGATTATCAGGAAATCCGTCTGCTTGTTACGTTGGATGTGAATTATTTGTTCGTCCTGTAATCCGTATGTATTTATTCAATGACAAACCACATCTCAAAAGAGAAATCGCATATTTAGGAGAAGACTTTGTAAAACCCAATCCATTTACCCGATTTATAAGAGGAACTCTTTCATACAATCAGGGCAAGTTAATCGTTTCTCCTTCAGGTTTTAATAAATCCGGTGCCGTTTCCTCTTTAGCTAGTGCAAATGCATTTATTATTCTTCCTGGAGGCTCAAGAGGATATAAAAAAGGAATGGTAGTTGATGTTTTGTTATTAGAAGACGTGCAAGGAAGTGAATGGCCTTGGGAAAACATTGTTCCATCCTACAGATCGTAGGGTTTCAAAATAGCGGCAAAACAACCCTAATGGAAAAATTAATTTCTAGGGCCGAACAAGACGGATTAAATGCTGCATCAATTAAGCATCACGGACACGGAGGGTTTCCAAACATTGATTCCTCTTCTAAAGACAGCATACGCCATTATAAAAGTGGTGCTATTGTGTCTAGTGTAGAAGGAGGCGGCGTCTTCCAATTATCTGCTAAAGCTGACAATTGGAGCCTTAAAGAAATTATTAAATTATATACCTTTTTCCCCCTGAATGTCATTTTCATAGAAGGATATAAAAAAGAGAGTTATCCAAAAGTGGTTCTAATTCGAAATGAAAAGGATCTTTCACTGCTCTATTCATTAACAAACGTTCAGTGTGTGATTAGTCATATTGAATTGGATAAAGAACTACTACTTAAAAATCATCAAGTTTTTCATTTAAATCAAGAAAAGCTATATATAGATTTTTTAATGGAAGAAGTGGTGAAAAAAGATGGAAAAAAATTTATTTAATATTGTACATGACACTATATCTGTAGAAGAAGTAAAAAATCAAGTTTCCAGAAGAGAAGCTGGCGCCATTACACTCTTTGTTGGAACTGTGAGGGAATTTACAAAAGGGAAGAGAACGTTATCTCTTGAGTATCAAGCATACGAATCAATGGCAGTAAAAATGCTGAGTCAAATAGGCAAAGAAATTAAGGGGAGGTGGCCGGATACATGTGTTGCTATAACACATAGAATAGGTAAGTTAGAAATAAGTGATATTGCTATTGTTATCGCGGTCTCCTCACCACATCGTAAAACGGCATACAAAGCAAATGAATATGCCATTGAACGAATCAAACAGATAGTGCCTATTTGGAAAAAAGAATTTTGGGAAGACGGAACGAGGTGGATTGGAGATCAATTAGAGACCACTGAATATCCAGAAGGGAAACCAGGCAAGGAGGACTGAGAAATGATTACGGTTATATTTTTTGCAGGAATACGCGAGGAAATTGGATTAGATAAATTAAAAATAGTCGAAATAGAAAATATAACGATTCACCAACTAAAACAATATCTTCAAAATAAATACTCTCTTTCATCTCTTAACCAAGTTATGACAGCTATTAACGAAAGCTTTGTAACAGATGATGAAATAATAAAAGATCAAGATACGATTGCTTTTATCCCTCCAGTAAGTGGAGGATAAGGAGACAGTACTTTTTTTATAATAGATTAGCTAAGAAATATTACAAATCTTAGGACATTGTTGGCGAGATTCATATATTAGGGTACAGAAAAATTTGTTATTGAGGATAAACGTATTAAATATTATAATAAATATATAAACGCAAAATATGAAAAAGATTCTTGATGTTGGGTAACGACAAATTGCCTTAACGTCCTGTTTTTTTCATTATATGTGGTGAGATGGATTACTAGCAGGATAAAACTGCTTAGTTATTAGCCCGCCATAAAATAGAATGTGTATTTCAATACACTCTATTTTATGGCGGGTTTTTTGATTTTTAAAAAAGGAGATTTTAAAATGGCAGAAACAGTCCGAGTAAGGATTAATGGACAGCAGCACGAAGTAGAAAAAAGGACTAAAATTCTTGATTATCTCTTGCAACAAGGAGTAGAACACCCCCATATCTGTTATTCAGAAGTTTTAGGTCCCATTCAAACCTGCGATACCTGTATGTGTGAAATCGATGGTAAAATTCTGAGAGCGTGTTCGACAGAATTTGAAGAAGGAATGAATATTTTAACTTCCTCAGAACGGGCCAAAAATGCACAAACAGAAGCAATGGACCGTATTTTAGAGAATCACTTACTGTATTGTACAGTTTGTGATAATAACAACGGTAATTGTCGTGTTCATAACACAGCAGAGCTGTTAGAAATTGAACATCAAACTCGTCCATACCGAGAAAAAGGATATGATGTGGATATGTCGCATCCTTTTTATAGATATGATCCCGATCAATGTATCCTTTGTGGACGTTGTGTAGAAGTATGTCAAGATTTACAAGTGAATGAAACTCTATCCATCGATTGGGAACGCGAAATTCCACGTGTAATGTGGGATGATGGAAAGTCCATTAATGAGTCTTCTTGTGTATCTTGCGGACAGTGTGCCACAGTTTGTCCATGTAATGCATTGATGGAAAAATCAATGTTAGGCGAAGCTGGACTTATGACCGCGATTCCGAAAGACTTACTAAACCCAATGGTTGACCTTATTAAAGAAGTCGAACCGGATTATAAAACAATATTTGCATTATCAGAAGTGGAAGCAGCTGCTCGTGATAAACGTACGAAAAAGACAAAAACTGTTTGTACATTTTGTGGTGTTGGATGTTCATTTGAAGTATGGACCAAAGGACGGGAAATTTTAAAAGTAGAACCATCTGAAAATAGTCCTGTAAACAGTGTTTCAACATGTGTGAAAGGAAAATTCGGCTGGGACTTTGTAAATAGTGAACAACGCCTTACTGCACCTTTAATTCGCAAAGAAGATGTATTTGTTCCTGCGACTTGGGATGAAGCACTTTCATTAATTGCGAAAAAAATGGGTTCCATTAAAGAAACGTACGGAGGAGATGCGCTTGGCTTTGTAAGTTCATCGAAGACAACAAACGAAGAATCGTACCTTATGCAAAAATTGGCTCGTCAAGTGTTTGGAACAAATAACGTGGATAACTGTTCGCGCTACTGTCAATCTCCTGCAACAGATGGATTACTTGCCACTGTTGGCTATGGCGGAGATTCAGGTACCATTCGAGATATTGAAAATGCAGGACTTGTTATCACGGTTGGTGCTAATCCAACTGAAGGACATCCTGTTTTAGCGACACGAGTGAAGCGTGCAAAGAAATTGCGTGGGCAAAAACTGATTGTATCAGATCTTCGTAAGCATGAACTGGCAGAGCGTTCTGATTTATTTTTACATCCAAAACAAGGAACGGACTTTGTTTGGTTAACTGCTATTGCAAAATATATGATTGATCAAGGCTGGCACAATGAATCATTCATTAAAGCTCGTGTAAATTACTACAATGAGTACTTGAAACTTCTTGAAAAATATACACTTGACTATGCAGTTGAAGTTACTGGTCTTCCAAAAGAACAGTTAATTAAGACAGCTAAAATGATTCATGAAGCAGATGGGACATGTATTTTATGGGGAATGGGCGTTACTCAAAATGTCGCAGGTTCCCATACGTCAGGTGCAATTGTTAACCTTCTTCTGGTAACCGGTAATTTCGGCCGTACTGGAGCAGGAGCATTTCCGCTTCGCGGACACAACAATGTACAAGGTTCATGTGATATGGGAGCTCTGCCACAATGGCTTGCTGGTAATCAGCGTTTAACAGACAACGCAGCTCGTGCTAATTTTGAAAAAGCTTATGGCGTTAAAATCTCTGAAAAACCAGGATTTACGAACATTGATATGTTAGAGGCATCAGAAGATGGAAACCTAAAAGCCATGTATCTTATGGGAGAAGATATGGCTTGGGTAGATTCAAACTCCAACCATGTGCATGAAACGCTCAGCAAGTTAGAATTCTTTGTAGTACAAGATGTTTTCTTAACAAAAACTGCACAATTTGCAGATGTTGTGTTACCAGCAGCACCATCCCTTGAAAAAGACGGAACATTCACCAATACAGAACGACGAATCCAACGACTTTATCAAGCACTTGAGCCACTAGGAGAATCAAGACCAGACTGGTGGATTATTCAACAAATTGCAAAATACATGGGATTTGATTGGAACTATCAACATCCAAGCGAAATTATGGACGAAGTAGCTGGTCTGTGTCCAACTTTTGCAGGCGTATCATACGAGAGACTTGAAGAATGGAATAGTTTAATGTGGCCAGTACAAATAGATGGCACAGATGAACCGCTTCTTTATACAAAGCGCTTTAATTTCCCTGATGGAAAGGCACGTTTTTCTCTTAAAGAATATGTTCCGCCTATCGAATTTTCACAAGAATTCGATCTTACTTTAAACAATGGTCGACTCTTAGAACATTTCCACGTTGGTAATATGACAAATAAATCAAAGGGGCTTCAGTACAAATTACCTGAGGTGTTCGTAGAAATCTCACCTGAACTTGCTCGAGACCGTAAGGCAGAAGACGGATCATTAGTTCGGCTTATTTCTCCATATGGTGCGATTAAGCTTCGGGCAGTTGTAACCGATCGAGTTCAAGGCAAAGAATTGTATGTTCCTATGCACTCAGTAAGTCATGAAAATGCAATTAATCTTTTAACTGGTAGTGTTGGTGACGTTCGGACACAAACTCCAGCCTACAAACAAATAAAAGTCAAAATGGAGTTATTACAAGAAAAAGGAAGCAGACCACTTCCATTATATAATCCTCGTTATGCAAAACGTAATCCGCAGCTAGGTGTCCAAGTGGATCGTAAATGGGCACGCAAAGATTACGAACCAATTGCAGACTTGAATATACCAGGAGGTAAAAAATGATGGGAACACCAAAATTACCTTTAGATACACTTATTCATCTGAGGAAGAAAAACGGAACTTTAGTCAGGTTTTTCAAGATTTATCCTAAAATATCGATGGAATTAAAGCAACCATACAACTTCTCCAAATCTCTTGAGGCTTTACAAAATATGTATTCATAATGCTCTAGTAGATTTGAATACACCGGGAGGTACCGAATAATGGCAAGGCCAATTACGAAGATAGATGAACCAATCCTTTCTGAAAAGGAAATACAGGATCAATCACTTAATAATGTTTTAGAAGACTTATCCCAAAATGCCGATGGGATTAAAGAAACCATTCAACTTCTCCAAGAACTTCACAAGAGCGGAATTCTTGGAGCCATTAATAATCTTGTTGAAGCAAAAGAACAAGTAGCAAAAATAGCAGTAGGACAAATGTTACGTCCGCCTGTAACAAATGCCCTTAATAATGCAATGGCTGCAGCTGGAATTTTGACAGAAATAGACCCTGAAACAACAAAAAAACTGATGGGAGGTCTAACGAAAGGTCTTCAAAAAGCAGAAGAAGGCATTCGAACAAATAAAAAAGTTGGCGTTTTTGATTTAGTAAAATTAATGAGAGATCCAGATGTTAATCGCGTAATAAAGTATTCTCTTGACTTATTAAAGGGATTAGGTGAAGGAATAAAGGATTAGCATCAGTAGATATACTCAAAATTGAAGACATGTTTATTCCTCTTACACCTTATAAGCCATGACAGAAATCTTGTAATTGCCCTGTACGACTCTTTGAAAAAAGTATAGGGCGATTGTATTTCAAGATTTTTTTTCAATGATAAAAATAAAAAGTAGCCTAAGTTATTTTGGGAAAGAGATATCATTCATGTCAAAAGGGAATAATGGAGGATACTAATGTTTGGATCTGATAAGCTGAAAAATGGGAAGTGGCTGATAAAACTGTATCAAATGATGTTGAATACATCATTGATTTTTCTTAGCTTTATTATTACTTATTTTCTTTTTAGAGAACTTTATTACATTTTAAACGATGCTTTATTGAGTAATAAAAATGTTCATGAAATTTTCAGTAAAATACTTATATTTTTCCTGTATTTTGGTTTTATTTCCATAATTGTACGATATTTCGAAGAAGATCACCATTTCCCTTTACGATACCTTCTATATATTGGAATTACAGCTACAATTCGATTCATAATAGTAAATAACAAAGAACCAATTCAAATTTTTTGGTTATCTTTGGTAATTTTCGTGCTGATAATAAGTTACCTGCTCTTGCCTCCTGCGGAAGCTAAAAATCATTAAAAATCAGATAGGGGAAATGAAAATGAAAAGAAATATGGAACATCAGTTCAATATGCTGCTCCGTGAAATACGCAAAGAATATGTTGGAAATGGACCGAAAGAAATTACTACACGATTTGTAGGACCTTGGGTCATTAGTGAGATGAAAGGAAATCTGACAAATGTTGAACATTTTATGATAGGTTCGATAGAAGGGCAGCGAGTTGTTCATGATACGCGAACTAAGTTAGTAAAGCAGCTTTATAAAAATCCTGTGGTCTTGAAAAAAATTGAGGAGATAACCGACGCAAAAATTGTGAACATCTTTACAGATATTGATATAGAAACGGATACTGCAATGACCATTTATGTATTTGACAAGCCAATTCATGGATAATATTATTTATGATTTCGATGCAGTTGCTTTATTTCTAACGAATGGTAATTCTAAATTATAAGTCTATTGTTTAAATATATAAATCCCTAACCTTTAGTAGTCTTCAAAGAACTCTTTGAAGATTGTAATACTATGAAGTAAAAGGAGGAGCTGTTATGGACTTAAAAAAAATGATAGGTAACACAAATATACCAGAGGTTGATACAGACTTAATAATTTCCAATGTGAACAGAAATCTCATAAACCTTTATAACAAAAAAGATATTGGAGATTACACCGGAATTTTAAACGATATGCTAGTGCTGGCGGTTCATCTCAAGCTTGATTTAGTATTAAAGTATTTTGGTGCTGTTCCTATTGTTGCTGCGGATGAAAGAATTCAATTCCAGGAAATATTTAAATGCCTAGGCACAAGAAAGAACAATAAGGATTGGTTTTTAAATTTATTTTCTCTTTTTTTAGGGATTGCTTTTGTTTTTAAATTTGATATGAGTGAAATAGAAAGGAAATTCTTTGAAAAAAAAAGAAAGAATCTTTGATGTTCTTGTTTCTTTGTGAGAATCAGCTACAGCATTGAAATGGGGAGACCGATTAGCTGATCATAAAGAAGACATCCTAATCGTTCTTTTTTAACCTTCATAGTAAGTCCTGCTCAATAATAAATAGCAAGAAAGGAAGCGCAATAATGAAAAAAATATTCCTTCTTTTTTTCTTGATGATTCTTCTATTAGCAGTCATGTCTGGGTGTTCAACAAATGTACAAAGTGAAAAATCAGAAGCTCAGGAACAAGAATCCTCAGATAAAAAAGTGGAATTAACTGTTTCAGCAGCTTCAAGCTTACAGGATGCCTTAAAAGACATAAAATCAAGCTTTGAAAAGAAACATCCTAATGTAATTATAAACTATAATTTTGGAGCTTCAGGGGCTCTCCAACAACAAATCTCCCAAGGAGCACCTGTAGATGTGTTCTTTTCAGCTGATGAGGACAAATTTCAGAAATTAGTAGAGGATGGACTTATTGATAAGAAAAATGGAATAGGTCTATTAAGCAACGGCCTCGTGTTGATAGTTCCAAAAGATTCAAGTAAAGGGATCAAAACATTCAAAGACCTCACCAAAGCTGATAAAACAGCACTTGGAATTCCTGAATCTGTACCAGCAGGACAATATGGAAAGGATACATTAGAAAAAGTAAATGTTTGGAAAGCGATTGAAGGGAATGTAGTTTATGGAAAGGATGTTCGTCAAGTGCTTGCATATGTTGAGACGAACAATGTTGACGCAGGAATTGTCTACAAAACGGATGCATTGACTTCCCAAAAAGTTAAAATTGCAGCAACCGCAAAGGAAGACACACACGATCCGATTATTTATCCAGTGGGGATGATCAAAAATAGTCCCCATCCAAAAGAAACCCAACTATTCTACAATTACCTTCAAAATGGCAGCTCTATCAAGATTTTCAAAATGTATGGTTTTAAAGGTCTGCATGAATTAAAATGACAACAGACTTTCTGTCACCGGTCAGACTCTCCATTGAGATAGCATCTGTCTCAGGAGTAATGGTTTTAGTTTTTGGATTATTAACGGGGATGGTAATGAGTAATACTAAATTCAAAGGGAAAGTAATCATTGAAACAGTTTTCCTTTTGCCGTTAGTATTACCGCCTACGGTCGTGGGCTTTTTGTTAATTATGTTTTTTGGAAGGAATGCTCCAGCAGGACAATTAATTGAGTGGATTTTTAATCAGCCTGTTATGTTTACGTGGTGGGCTGCTGTTATCGCTTCTACTGTGGTAGCTTTTCCGCTTATGTATCAATCTTCTAAAACAGGATTTGAAGCGATTGACAAAGATATTGAGAATGCTGCGCGTCTGGATGGTGCAAATGAAATAGAATTATATATGTTTGTTTCAATTCCACTAGCACGTAAATCCATTATTTCGGGTGTAATCCTGAGTTTTGCAAGGGCATTGGGTGAATTTGGAGCTAAACTAATGTTTGCAGGGAACATTCCGGGAAAAACACAAACAACGCCCACTGCTATATACAGCCATTGACTCGGGGAACATGCAAATGGCTTGGTTATGGGTAGCATGTATGATTGGTATTTCTTTTTTTATGTTGCTGTGCGTACACATTCGAAGTCATAATAATTAAACATTACATGATATTCTTTCATTAAAAGAAAAATCCCTGAGGCCGATGTGTTTATCTTGGAGAACGTGCCAAATTTTGAGAGAGGAAACAAACTACAGGAAATTAACTTAATATCCCTTTTATATGGACAAATACTGCAAGGCACTGGTAAAAGCCTGCTGAACTAACACAGGAAGAACTCGATAATTTTAGAATTAAATAAAGAGCATGATCATTAGAGATCGTGTTCTTTTTGTTGTATCAGCAGTTAAACTTGTTTTAGATTCTTACGCCTATACCTTGCTTGGCACCTAAACTAATCTCTTCGTAATTTCTCCACCTACTAACCATTCATGGGTGTATCACTGTAAAGTGACAGACATTAGGAGACCAAAAATCGAAACCCCAATTGGCACTGGTGTATCCTGCTTTTTTAGATATATCAATTCTCTAAGGTTTTTTTACACCCTGCTATCACTCGCAGCCTCCATATACAACTGTAGTAGAAGGTCAATGAATAGAGCCACAATCGAGTTGTAAGAGGTAATATTATACGACACATCAAGAGGTTCACGTGAACCGTATATAGGCAAAATCAAGTCGGCCATTTCGGCCAGAGTACTGTTTTGGCTGCTTGTAATAGCCGCTATTTTGATTCCCTGTCGTTTCGCGATTTGAGCTTTTGATAATACATAGGATGACTCACCAGATCTTGAGAACACAACCATAAGCTGGCTTTTGGCCAATTGGTTCATGTATATTCCGCCAGGAGCACTTACGTTAACCAGCCATGTATCCTTTCCAATGATTTGGAATCGCTGGGTAAAGTAGTTTGCAACAATCTCTGAGATCCCTGAGCCGCACACACCGATATGTGAAGAATCAGTTAACAGTTTAATAAACTGTTCCAGGTCTGTCTCATTAAGCTGGTCAATTGTTTTCCTATAATTTTGCTGAAAAGTATTCAGAAGCACTGATGCAGTTTTTTTCATAGAAGAATGGGTGTCATCCTGATTCTCTTGAAGATAATCGTATTGGTTTTTCAAATAAAATTTCAGCTCACTGTAACCGCTTAACCCAAGCTTTATACAAAGACGGGAAATACTTGATGTGGATACAAAATTATTTTTAGCAGCTTCGCGGATGCTGTAGGTTTGCAGCTGATCGATATGTTCAATTAAATCGAGAAGAATCGTATATTCTGTATCATTGATGGTGTCCCCGATGGTAGCTAGGACTTTATTAAGCAATAAACGTTTCATAGTTCGCACTCCTTTAGTCTTAAGACCATTATAAAATAGAAACCGTCAGAATCCCAAAAAAACCTGACAATAAGTCAGGTCTCACCGTTAATAATATTAATTTAATACTGGCCAGAATTCTTTATTCGCTTCAATCAGGTCATCCAAAACGATCTTGGCCATTTCAGCAGTAGGGAAAGTTTTATTTAAGGCAAATGCCTGTAGTGCTTTTTGGTATGAACCTTCCAGTGCCGCTTCAACAAGAAGCTTTTCAGATGCTAATTGCTGCTCAATCAAACCTTTGTAGAACAAACCAATTGGTTCCAAACGGATAGGTTCAGGTCCTCTGCTTGTTACGTAGGCAGGGATTTCCACCATTGCATCGGCAGGCAGGTTAGGAATAGCCCCATTGTTTTCCACAATAAGCAGGAAACGCTCGCGTCGGTCAAAGGCAATTGACATCGCGACGTCAACGATGAATGTACCATGGACACCAACTTTGAAGCCTTCCTTGAATTCGCCTGTTTCCTCCAAGTGCTCAATGGAATCAAACAAGTTCTTCTCACGGTTATCCATAACCCGGTTTGCTCTTGTGTACTCCGGATTTGTCTGTTCCACAACGGTTTGAGGAATCAAATAATATTGTAAGTAAGAGCTTGGTATATACTCAGGGAAAAGCTTGAGCATTTTCGCCACGTTCTTATGCGCTTTAATCCAGTCAACATCGGAGTGCTGCAAGTCCTTCGACTGTTCCGGAGTCACAAGACCATTCACCCTCATATACTCACGCAATTCGTTCATGCGGCTTTCACCTTTGACATATACGTCGGTAAACCAGCCGAAGTGATTTAAACCGAAGTAATCAACTTCAATTTCATCTTTATTTGCACCGAGGATTTCTGCCATGCGAAGCATCATTCCTATAGGCATATCACAAATGTTCAGGATACGGGCATTTGGACGTTCTTTGCGAATCGCTTCCGCGACAATTGCTGCAGGGTTTGAATAGTTAATGATCCACGCTTGAGGAGCGTACTCTGCAGCAAAATCGCAAAGTTCAATCATTGGCGCGATTGTCCTCATTCCGTATGACATTCCGCCTGGGCCGCATGTTTCCTGGCCAACTATTCCATGGCTAAACGGTATCTTTTCATCCTTTTCACGCATCGCATTTCCACCCACACGAAGTTGTGCAAAGATAAAGTCAACGTCTTCAAATGCTGTTTTTGGATTTGCAGAAGAAGTGATTTTTACGTTTGGATCAAATTCCGCCACTACTTTTTCTGTAATCATCGCAACTTTCCGCTGACGTTCTTCATTGATATCGTATAGACGAATTTCGCTAACAGGGAATTCATCCTTTTTGAGCATTAATGCTTTTGCAATTCCTGGTGTATACGTGGAACCTCCGCCGGCCACGGCAATTTTATATGTTTTCAAAAGTAAGCACCTCAATTTTTTAGTAATTTAATAATCTAGCAAACGGTCAACAGCTTCGCGGTATTCTGATACTTTCATGCCGAAGACTATATGAACCTCTTCGTCAGATGGCTGTGACATACCAAGAGAATCCGGAATCTTTTTGAGTGCATCTTTATTAATTAGTGATGGATCATGAACGAATATTCGCAGACGGGAAATACAGTTTGAGTAATCTTTAATGTTTTTTTTGCCCCCCATGTGCTCAATTATGCTTTTGGCAACTTCGTTCTTGTCAGCTTTGGATCTAATAAGTTTTGAAGCTTCTACTTCTGCATTTAAAACATCTTCAGTATCATCTTCCGGTTCGCGGCCAGGCGTCATAATGTTGAATTTCTCTATATACCACTTAAACGTAAACATATAGATGAAGAACATCGCAATACCGACTAGTGTTACAGGAATCCATGTTGATTTATGTCCCTGAAAAAAACCGTTAAAGACAAGTTCGATAATGTTGTTTCCGCCTAAGTAAGACGCATCTACCATATCTAAAACTGCAAATGATAAACCAGTTAATGCTGCATGAATTAGGAATAATCCTGGAGCCAAAAACATGAATAGGAATTCGAATGGTTCAGTTACTCCCGCAAAGAAAGAAGCACTTGCCGCGGAAATCGCGATAACCTTTGCTCTGTTCTTATTTTTCGCAGCAAGGTAAATACCAATTAAAGCACCAGGTACACCAAATACTTTGATCGGCGTTGCACCCTGGCCAAGCCATACTCGGGTAATATCTGAAAGATCTCCGCTGAACTGGCCGCAGCCAAGCGCGCCTGTGGTAATAGCTTTTGTTCCTGTGTATACTTCCCCGCAGATTTCTTTTATTCCCCCAACAGGAGTAAAATGAGCCAAAGAGTACCAGACGTGGTGAAGTCCAGTAGGAATCAATATTCTTTCGATAAAACCGAATAGGAAGGAACCAACTACTCCTGCTCCTGTGACAATTTGGGCAGCGCTGTATATTCCGCCGCCGATAATCGGCCAGATAAATGGAATCGCGATACCTGCAAGCATAAAGATGAAGCCAGTAGCAATCGGCGGGAAATGCTTACCTTGATAAAAGCTAAAAATCATCGGTAGTGATTTTGACTTGTATCGTTTAGTTGCCCATGCTGCGACTGTACCGACGATTACACCTCCAAGTACCCCAGTATCAATCGTTTGGACACCAAGTACCATCGTTTGCATCGCTTTTCTCATATCCAGCGTTTGGGATATGCTTACCATATTGTTTTCGCCAACTAAAACATCAGGAGGCACTGCCATTCCGAATGTGGACATCGTCAGGCTGGAGAAAGTGATCATAAATAAGTAGCCAATAACAGCTGAAAAAGCTGCAAGATCTTTAGAGCCTTTTTCCGACATGCCAATCGCGATCGATACGGCAAATACGAGCGGCATAAACCGGATTACAACGAGACCTGACTCACTTAGCGCATTAGCAATAAATTGAATCCAAGTGTTCCCTAAGAATGGTACCGCTTCGATAAAATGCGGGTTTTTCAGAACCGCACCAAGCGTTAACAGCAGGACAAAGAAAGACATAACCGCTACCGCTAAAAGAAACGATCGACCAAGCATTGAAAAATAACTTTGTAATTTTTTTCGCATATAAAACCCCCCCTTTAAAAACCTCTGTATTAACATGATTGCGTTTTCAACAACGTAACTATAGCACAGCATTTATGATAAATGGCTGTTCTCAAAACATGTTTTTTAGATGTCCCCCTGTTTGAAACATGTTTTAATATTAGCGCTTTTATAGAAACAGTACGCCTTCTTCAGCTAGTATACTAATAGAACCATCATGCTTCTTTTTAGTAGGAGGAACTAAAATGACAAAACATTATGATATTGTTGTAGTGGGCGGTGGGCCAGCCGGAATCAATGCGGCTATTGCTGCAGGCCGTAAACATAAAAAAGTATTATTAGTTGAAAGACATGGTTTTCTTGGAGGTATGTCCACAATTGCAAGTGTTTACCCGTGGATGACTTACCACACTGAAAATGGGACTCAGGTAATAAAAGGGATAGCTGAGGAAATTGTCCAGCGCTTAAAAGATCGTGGTGCTTCGCCGGGACACCTTCGTGATACGTGCGGATTTGTCTACTCCGTAACCCCTTATGATCCCGAGGTGTACAAAGTTCTCGCTGTTGAAATGCTTGAAGAAGCCGGAGCGGATTTATTAGTCCATAGCTTTGTAGATCATGTAGAAGTTGAAAATGATTACATTCAATATATTGAGATTACATCAAAGTCAGGACGTCAAAGGGTTTACGCCGACGTGTTTGTAGATACTTCCGGCGATGCTGACATCGCGTACCTTTCAGGAGCCCCAACGCTTAAAGGCCGTGATGATGACCAGAAAACCCAGCCTTTAACGATGAAGTTCAGAATGAGAGGCGTCAATCTTCAAAAAGTGAAAAAACAAATGATCGAGCATCCCGAAAACTTTTTTAGGAAAACCCCATTTGATGAACTTCCTGATCTGCCGTTAACTGCAGTGCAGGGCTTTTATAAGGAATGGAAGGAAGCGAATTTGCCGATAAATCGTGACCAGGTTCTGTTCTTTGCAGGACCGGCTGAAGATGAAGTACTCGTGAATATGACGAGGGTTCAGGACTTGGATGGAACGAAGATTGAGGATTTAACAAAGGCTGAATTCGAGGGCCGCAAACAGGTGCTAATGGTAGCCGATTTTCTTAATAAGTGGATCCCTGGTTTTGAAAATGCCTCAATATCCAGCACTGGTGCGCAAATTGGAATTCGTGAATCCCGCAGAATTGAAGGAGAATATGTATTAACAAAAGAGGATGTTGTAGCCGGCAGGAAGTTTGACGACGTCATTGCAAAAAGCGGATATCCTATTGATATTCACGCTCCGAGCGGAAGAGGTATGGAAATCGCATGGGTTGAGGGCGACGGATCGTTCGATATTCCTTACGGTTGCCTTGTTCCGAAGAAAATTAAGAATTTACTTGTAGCAGGACGCTGTATGTCTGCTTCCCACGAAGCACTTGCGACAACTCGTTTAACACCAAGCGCGATGGCAGCTGGGCAGGCAGCTGGAACAGCCGCTGCACTTACCCATACTATGGGCACAACACCAGCTAAAGTTAATGTTAAAGAGCTTCAAAAACAGCTTGTTGAAGATGGAATGGTATTAGGGATTTAGGAAAAGTAGAGGATATCTTAACGACTATGACCCGAGTATTGGAAACATATAAAAGCAAGCTTGTGAGCCAGCGTATTTCATAGTTGATAAAACAATTTTTAAATGACCAAATATAAATATATAAATCAGTGAATGGTGCACTAACTCAAAAGGAGTTGTGCCCTTTTTTATTGAATATTTAATTAAAAGTCTCGTTCGCTGTTTTAGTAAAGGATGTGTTTCTCTTACCCGCAATGCACCCGAGCGGGAACAGCTTCTTAAGATGGCTCTGAATGTTATTGAGGTAGAAACGCAAAACAGATGAAAAAGTCTAGAAATACAAATAGGGATGTGCCGATTTTACTGTTTGCCGTTCGTCGACTTAATTAAGGCAAAAAAGAACAGTTTTTCTACAAGTTGCGGATGGAGGAAACTTTTGGTGAAGAGAGGGAATCAAGTATATGCAATAAACTATGCCTTTCGTAAGCGAGTACTAGATAATGTTGTAGTAGGCAGAAATCCTGGAAGAATTATTAAAAAGGCAGAAATGTAACTATACTAAATTCTGAGGGGTGAAATGAGATGAAAATTGAGCATGTGGCGATCTGGGTCAAAGATTTGGAAGCTATGAAGACTTTTTATGAAAAGTATTTTAGTGGCAAGTCAAACTCAAAGTATCATAATAAAGATAAGGAATTTGAATCTTATTTTATAAGATTTGATGGGGAAGCACGTTTAGAGATTATGCGTAAGTCAGGAATCGATAAGCAGGAAAAGGGTGATAGGATTGGTTGGGCTCATATTTCATTTTCCCTCGGAAGCAGAGAGTCGGTCAATCAATTGACAGTTAGGTTACAAACTGATGGTTACCGCCTTGTAAACGGTCCTCGTGTCACTGGGGACGGATATTATGAGAGTGTGATAGAAGACCCTGAAGGCAATCTCTTAGAATTGACTGAATAATGCAAGGAGTACAACAAGGCCTTGTTAATTAAACGTCACAGGATAAAGTATGAAAGAGTAACTTATTTGTGAATGTTTCTACTTAAACTGACGGTGCAATGATCCTCCGCGATCCTTCAATAATGAGGGTTCGCTTTTTTTTATTCAAATATACTTGCTAATAGAAGCTCTAGTGATTTTCAACTATCGGACACGATTGCACACAGTTTGATCACTCATTGCTTATTCGAGGACATGGAGCAAGATAGTTGAAGATTTACTTTTTTAAAGAGAAGGAGATTAAAATGGCAAAAGTGTTTGGAGCAAAAATTAGTGAACGTAACTATAGTGTTAGAAAAGCTGTTTATATTTTTTTTCTTTAAGTTTTATTATGATAGGTTTTCAATACCTACATGAAGAGGTGCAATTTGCAAAATAGGGAAGAGAAATAACTATCAAATTCATTAATGTATATTTTATTGGATTACCTATATACAAGCTAATATAAGCTAAAAATTTAGGTTAAGTTAGATTTAAACACCATGGTATAATAATTGCAGGCACAAGGAGACTTCAAATTAATGCTTGAAATTATTGTAAATAATGCAATTTATAGTTCGTTTTTAAACCTGAAACGTCTCTTTGTGTGTGTGAAGACGCGTAAATCCAATGTAAGAGATTGTTCACAAGCGATGACAGCTACTTTTGATCTTTAACATCAAGTTAATGTATTGCTTGATAAAGTATATAAACTAGATGGTTATAATGAAGTGGGTATGGTTAGGAAGGAAGTGCAAAACAATGGATTTTGAAATGGTTATGGCGGAATTGGAAGCGCTCGGCAAGGAACGAATTAAAAACACGTACATAAGCAATGGTGCACATGAGCCGCTTTTTGGCGTAGCTACAGGTAAAATGAAGCCGATTGCAAAGAAAATCAAGAAAAATCAGCCTTTGGCCGAGCAGCTTTACGCCACTGGGAACTACGATGCGATGTATTTTGCCGGCATCATTGCGGACCCAATGGCCATGACTGAGGCGAATTTTGAGAGTTGGATGGATGCGGCGTATTTTTATATGCTGTCCGATTATGTGGTTGCAGTAACTTTGGCAGAAACCGATTTTGCGCAAGCTGTTGCCGATAAATGGATCGCAAGCGGTGAAGAACTTAGAATGTCGGCAGGCTGGAGCTGTTACTGCTGGCTTTTGGGTATTCGTTCTGACAGTGAATTTAGCGCAAGCAAGATTGCCAGTATGCTAGATCAGGTGGAAAATACAATTCACGATTCTCCTGATCGGACGAAATCCGCTATGAATAATTTTATCTACACAGTCGGGATTTCATATTTGCCTCTCCATGATAAGGCGCTTGAAACTGCAAAGGCAGTAGGCCCAGTCGAAGTCAGGCGGGGCAAGAAAAAAAGCAGTATCCTGCTTGCTTCAGAAAATATTCAAAAGGATATAGATAGAGGTTTGCTTGGTTTTAAACGCAAAAATGTAAGGTGTTAGCATAGTTTGGAGTGTAACTGCACTAACGGGAACGTCAGCGGCAATGCAGATTATTACGGAAACGGGAATCAAATAGCGTGAAATTCGAAGAAGATATTTGGGAATTTCGGAACTATACACAATTCAAGTACTACTGCTTCCCAGAATTCTTTTTTACGTAAATGGATTTTAATCATGGTAGCTGGTTTACTAGGAGTAACAATTATTTTTTGAAATGCTTAAAGGCGATTCGAATGAAGGAACAAAAATGCTTCAGATAAATATGAGCAGAAGTTTTCAATAGGTGATATCCAGGAATTGAGTCAAGGATATGCAGCCGGGAAACTGATACAAGCAAAAGTCAACGAAAAATCGAATGATTGATTACTTTCGTCATTATGAGCTGTTTAGAAAACCTTCTGCAGCTGTTTTGAATTAGCTGGTTGTTCCGTTATAGGACAGTTTAACGAAGGAAAAGAATTCAGAAGCATGAATATCCCAATATTAAAAGCCCAATTTCTCGCTTACAACACTGAGAAATTGGGCTTTTTGTTATTATACAACGAGCCAGATTCTAGAATGGAACAATCACTGAACGTTGTCTCCCATTCCTAATGGTTGATGGAATTACTAAGAGACAATATTATTCCTTTCAAACAATTTCCATACTTGCTCCGCCATATATTCAGGTGAGTGTGGCATATGGTTCATAATCCACCACTCCAAAGTCCCTATAAAAGCAGTGGAGGTAAATTGTATAATTACTTCCTTATCCATGTCCTGATTAATACCCTGCATATCAATTTTTTCTTGAATGGTTGAAGTAAGTATTTTTTGTATACGTTCTCTAAATAGGGAAGTTTTTTGACTGGAGAGCATGGAAGAAAAGAATAGAAAATTCTCCTGTATATAAATAAATAAGGATTTAAGTGCCTCAATGGCTTCAATCACTTCAACATTTTCCTGAATAAACTTGGTGAATGTGCAAGATAGAATCATTTTGTCCAAGTGATCGTTTATACATTTATTGAGTAAGTCATATTTATCCGTATAGTGAAGATAAATGGTTCCACGATTAACATTGGCTCGTTCAGAAATATCATTTATTGTGATTCGATCGAATTTCTTCTCAGAAAATACTTCAAGAAACGCCCTGTTAATAGCTTCTTTTGTTCTCAAAATTCTTCTATCTGTTTTGTTTCTAATAGTCATTTTTCACTTGCCTCCCTAGTTAATCAACACAATTCATACATTTGTTGTATATCAAACAAAAGCGTGATTATTAGCGATTGTATTTACTGCTTTTCTCTCTATAATAATAATCAACGGCCGTTATTTAAACAACTCGTGTTCAATATTTTTTTAAAAAACTTAGAATGATAAATGGATAGAGATATATAGGAAGTAAACACAAAAATTCCTTTAAGGAGAGCTAACAATGGAAAATTTGAAATCTAAGGTGATCATTATTACAGGAGCATCCAGTGGAATTGGAGAAGCAACCACTAAGTTTTTGGCTAAGAATGGTGCTAAATTAGTATTGGCTGCAAGAAGAGAAGAACGTCTCAATACCATCGTGAACGAAATTAACAAGGAAGGCGGGCAGGCTGTTTATAGGAAAACCAATGTGACCTCATCCGAGGAAATGCTAAAGCTCTCACAGTTTGCATTGGAACAGTATGGACGAATCGATGTACTTATTAATAGTGCTGGAATCATGCCTAATTCTCCTTTAAATGAACTGAAAATCCATGAATGGGATCAAATGATTGATGTCAACATCAAAGGTGTACTGTATGGTGTAGCTTCGGTATTGCCGACAATGAGGGAACAGCAATCAGGTCATATTATCAACATTTCTTCTCTTATGGGTCATAAGGTAGTTCCAAACACAGCTGTGTACAGCGCTACCAAATTTGCCGTTCGCGCTATTACTGAAGGTCTGCGCCAAGAGGAGTCACCGACCTCTCATATTCGGACCACCAACATTTCACCAGGAATGACAGCGACAGGTGTTCTTCCCGAATATCAAGATTATCCTAGCATTTCTCCTTACAGTGTCGCTCGAGCTATTGCATTTGCAATTAATGAACCCGACGAAACGGGAGTTAACGAAATTGTGATTAGACCAACGTTGCAATCAATATAAACTAGAGTTGTTCCATAGTAGTTCACAAGCTATTTCGATATTCATCAAGCACACGGGGAGTGAAGGATTTTATTAATGTACTAAAGGTATTGGAACTTCAATCATATGCTGCAGAAGAATTTTTAAAATTTTTCTGCAGCCCTTCATTTTTGAGATAAAGAGGATGTTTACTCTGGTTATACAGAATCGTTTAAGTAAAATGGATTTTAACATTGTAGCTGGTTTACTAGGAGTAAGAAATGCTTAAAGGAGAGAATGTAATAACAAAAATGCTTCACCATATCGAGGATAAATATGAGCAGAAATTTTCAATAGGTGACATATCGGTAAACAATTAAATTTACATAATGAACTTAGTATTCAGTGAAGAGCAGTGAAAGCTGCTTTTTTTTATGTAAATCTTCTGCACTTATCGAGAAATTTATAAGTAGATGTTCCGAAAGGGCCAGACATTTTTCAAGATGATCTTCTACAAACAGGCTTATATTCAAGACCAGGATTGCGACTCAATTATTGTAAGGACATTAATTAAGCAGGATTAATGGTTTTTTTTGTTTAGTAATACCACTTGAATTTAATTATTCCATTAAAGTAGATACTATCTTTTATCCTTATGTTTTATAGTTTTACGAAGTTTATCTAGTCAAATATTGAAAAAAAGGATATAATCACATTATTATTTGTACCAATAAATATAATATGTAATAATGAATTTAATACATTTGCACATAAATGGAGGGTTTATTATGAAGTTTCCATATGATTTTTTATTCGGAGCAGCTACTGCTTCTTATCAAATAGAAGGAGCATGGAATGAAGATGGTAAAGGTGAAACGAATTGGGATGTCTTTTCAAAGATTCCGGGGAAAACGTATGAAGGTACGAACGGAGATATAGCGATCGATCATTATCATCGATACAAAGAAGATATTAAGCTAATGGCAGAGATGGGACTTGAATCGTACCGGTTTTCGATTTCATGGGCACGTATTTTGCCAACAGGAGACGGTGAAGTTAATGAAAAAGGCCTGGAATTTTATAATAATGTCATTAATGAATGTTTAAAATATGGGATTGTTCCATTTGTTACACTGTATCATTGGGATTTGCCTCTGACGCTTGAACAAGATGGAGGATGGACGAATAAACGAACAGCTGTAGCCTTCGTCAAGTATGCAGAAATTTGTTTTCGGGCATTCGGCGACCGCGTGAAACATTGGATTACGTTTAATGAAACAGTAATGTTTTGCGAATTAGGCTATTTAAAAGGAGCGCATCCGCCTGGTATTCAAAACGATGAGAATAAATATTTTCAAGCTACACATTACGTGTTTTATGCACATGCTAAATCCGTAGAAGTCTATAAGAATTTGAATCATTACGGCGAGATTGGGATCACTCATGTATTCTTACCGGCTTACAGTGTTGATGATAAACGTGAGAATGTATTAGCTGCCAGGCATGCCAATGAGTATGGAACTTTTTGGTATTATGACCCGATTTTAAAAGGTGAATATCCGTCATATGTGGTGGAGCAATTAAAGGAGAAAGGCTGGACGCCAAGCTGGACAGAAGAAGAACTGGATACGTTAAAAAGAAATGCAGCAAAAAATGATTTTATTGGCCTTAATTATTACCAGCCTATTCGAGTAGAAAAAAATCACGAAACTGTATCAGCCATGGAACATTCAAGAGAAACATCTACTCTAGCTCCAGGCAACCCGTCTTTTGACGGCTTTTATCGGACCGTAAAAATGGAAGATAAAACATATACAAAATGGGGATGGGAAATTTCACCTCAAGGATTTTTAGATGGGCTGCATATGTTAAAAGAGCGTTATGGTGATATTAAAATGTATGTAACAGAAAACGGACTTGGTGATGAAGATCCGATTATTGATGGCGAAATTGTAGATGTTCCTCGAATTAAATATATTGAAGAACATTTAAAAGTGATTAAGCGTGCAATTAATGAAGGCATTCATTTAAAAGGGTATTATGCATGGTCTGCCATTGATCTCTTAAGCTGGTTAAACGGGTTTAAAAAGCAATATGGGTTTATTTACGTGGATCATAATGATCATTTAAACCGAAAGAAAAAACTGTCGTTTCACTGGTATAAGCATATTATTGAAACGAGAGGACAGGAACTGTAAGTAAAAAGGAAACCTCTTGATTTTATTCAGGGAGGTTTTGTGTATAATAGAGGCAGTAAATGATTCAATGAATAATAGGGAGATCATATGGCCGTAAAATATAAAGAAATTGCTGATTGTTTAGAGCGTGAAATTCGGGATGGTAAATTTGATAAAACAAAAAAGCTGCCGACAGAAGAAGAACTGATCAAAAATTTTGAAGTGAGCCGAAATACGATTCGAAAAGCAATTAACCAGCTGGTCAATCGAGGGTATATCTATCAGGTTCAAGGCAGCGGAATGTTTTTACGAGACAAATCTGAAACAGATTATATAAACTTAGGCAGCCTTAGAGGATTAACAAAAGATTTGACTTCAAAAAAAATTGAGACGAAAATTCTGGCTTTACATGTGCTGGAAGCAGATGAAGGAAAAGCAAAACAATTGCACTGTGAAGCGGGAACAAAACTTTATTATATTAAGCGGCTGCGAATTGTAGATCATGAACCCTTCTCAATTGAAATAAGTTATTTTAAAAAAGATATTGTGCCATACTTAAATGAAGATATTGCAAAGAGTTCTATTTATAATTACCTGATAAAGGACTTAAAATTAAACATTGGGTTTGCTGACAAAGTAATTAATTGTGAAAAAATCGATGAAGCAAGTGCGGAAATACTCCATGTTAATACGCAAGATCCTGCATTGATTATTGAAAATACCGTATGCTTAACAAACGGAACTATCTTTGAATTATCTAAATCAATTTTTCATTATCAGAAAGCAAAGATCTTAAATCGAATCAATTTTAAGTGAAATAAGATTGTTTAAATAATCAAAGAAACTTTTTGTTTGTTAGTGTTGTTGCTGAAATTAAAAATAGGATTAATCTAAGAGGTGGTACTATGACAAAGTATCGCCTCCTTAAGTTTATTATTCAAAAAAAATAAAGAACCAGTTGTAGGTTAACCCTAGTCCTTTTTATGTAGTTACCTAATGAATTAATGATGCTCTCAAATTAGTAACGTTATTTTCTAAATAAGCCTTTAAACAAGTTAAGGTATATACCCAGCCTTCTTTTTGTCCAATCATTTTGTTTACGATTTCGGGGTCATCTTCTTTCAAACCTGATTCGTTTACTTCAATAATTGTACTTGTATGATCCAGCTCTTTTAGAGTAATGGTAACGACCGTTTCTTGATCACTTTCCGCGCCCCAGGAAAACACGATTTTCTTATTTCCCTCTATTTCTAATACATTTATAACACCTTCAGCATTGTATTCATCATATCTTAATGTAACCGTCTTGCCTTGTTCCCATCTTTCAGAACTCGATGAGAACCAAAAATTCCCGATTTTCACAGGGTCTACTATGGCTTCAAATACCTCATTAGCTGTTTTGAGAATTTTAAATTTCGCAGTTACTTGAGTATCCATACTAAATCAACTCTCTTTCGGTATATTTTATGATTCTTCTATATTATAGAACAATCGTTCGTCTTATTCAAATAAGGCGCAATCTTTAAAAATAAGAGTATTTTTCTTATTAAACTACCGGGGCAGGATAAAACTCCTCTCTGATGATACAATTATGATAGCACCCGCAAATTTTCATCCTACAACACTATTTTTGAGAATAGTATCCTCAAGAAGGAGCTAAGCATTTGAATATTAAATTAAATGAAAAAATCATTAAAGAAATATGTGGTACTGTCTCCTTCAAGAAAGGGGACTCTTTTTATCGAGCTAATCTTGTGACATTTGAACATTACGGTCCCGATGGCTGTGAAGCCACAGTTAAAGGTACGGAAGATTTTCATGTCCTGATTGAAAAGAATGAGGGCGGAGGCATAAGCACGAAATGCAGCTGTCCAACGCTTGCTTCTTATCAAAAGGATTGTCAGCATATTGCAGCCGTTTTACTGTCGATTTACGCACATCAGCGACATGGAACGAGTGCTGCTGTTAAAAGCGCTGAACATTCTGAACCTTCAACAAATCAAGCACTGACAAAGGGTTTGCTGACCCTTTTTAATGATAAACCTAAACGATCAAGCAGCCATCAGCTACACTTTGAAAATAGGCAAGTGCTGGATGCGAAGTTTATTTGTAAACCCGTCACCATAGCCAAAGGCCGACATTTGTTCGGAATAGAGGTTAAGATTGGACCCGCGCATGTTCAAAATATCCGAGGTTTTCTAGAACAAGTGAAAGAGGGGATTCAAAGCTTTCTTTCCAATTCATTCACGTACGATCCAAGGCTT
Organism: Bacillus sp. PAMC26568; assembly: GCF_014235785.1. Taxonomy (GTDB): domain Bacteria; phylum Bacillota; class Bacilli; order Bacillales; family Bacillaceae; genus Bacillus_P. The sequence continues at coordinate 1,878,645 of NZ_CP060137.1, forward strand.
CATTGCTTTCAAAATGAAACAGATGATGTGATTCAGCAGCTCATACAAGTAATCTATGATGAAAAGGTGTACATTGACGAGCTATCAGACAAATCAGATTATGTAAGCAATAAGCATATATTATTGATCCCTCCATCTTCTTGGGATAGCCTCCGTCCTTTATTAGTCAAAGCACCAATAGTGAAGCTTGTGTATGACGGGAAGATGTATGAGAAACTTCACTTATCAAACGAATCACTCACTTTACAGTTTGACTTTGCAAAAGACGAGGTCAACGGCTATCAATTGAAAATCAATGGGCTGAATCGAATTGTTGTGTTGAGTTCATATAGGTCTGTGCTATCTGAAGGAAAACTAATACAGATGAAAAGTGAGGATTGTAATCGTCTTGCAGATCTAAAACAGATGCTTGATGCTTCAGAAACGAATCAAATTCCGATCCCTCATGAGCAATTAGATTTTTTCCTGGAAAAAGTGGTTCCAGGTTTGAAAAGACTGGGCAAAGTCCAAATATCTGATGTTATTTCCAAGATGTTTATGATGACACCTTTAATAACCAAGCTATACTTGGATCGTGTGAAAAACCGCCTGCTTGCAGGGCTTGAGTTTCATTATGAAAATATCATCATTAATCCATTGGAAAATCGGGAGCTCCCCCCAGGCTCTATGCTTATAAGGGATATGGATAAGGAGGAGGAGATCCTGCAGTTAATGGAGGATAGCCTATTTGCCAAAACGGACGGCGGATATTATCTGCATAATGAAGAGCTGGAGTATGAGTTTTTGTACCATGTCGTTCCCAAACTTCAAAAGCTTGTGCAAATATATGCAACGACCGCAGTGAGAAATCGGATTTTCAGAGGGAATGCTCGTCCGCAAGTCAGGGTAAAGGTCCAAAAAGAACGAACCAATTGGCTTGAATTTAAGTTTGAAATGGATGGCATTTCTGACAAACAAATACGTGAGGTTTTATCGGCTCTTGAGGAAAAACGTAAGTATTATCGGCTGCGGAATGGATCACTGCTTTCGCTTGAAACAAGAGAATTTGAAGAAATCAATCGTTTTCTAAATGCACAGCCGGTCCAAGATGAAAATTTGGAAAGCGGCTTGAATTTACCAATTGCCAGAGGGCTTCAGCTGCTTGATTCTGTTGATGATGATGCATTTAAATTTGAAGAATCATTCCTTCAGTTCATGGAAAAAATCCGCAATCCAGGCGGTTTGCATTTCGAGGTGCCAAAGAGTTTAGATTCGATATTGCGAGACTATCAAAAACTAGGCTATAAATGGATGAAAACACTTGCCAGCTATGGATTAGGAGGGATTCTTGCGGATGATATGGGACTGGGAAAAACTCTTCAAAGCATCACTTACATTCTATCCGAGCTCCCCGATATCCGTAAAAAGAAGCTCCCAGTCCTTATTGTTTGCCCTTCATCTTTGACGTATAACTGGTTAAGTGAAATCATAAAATTTGCCCCAGATGTACAAGCCGTTGTAATAGATGGCAATAAAACTGAGCGGTTCAAGATTCAGAAGGATGCCGTGGATCAGGATGTCATCATAACGTCCTATCCGTTACTTCGCAGGGACATATTGTGGTTTGAGAAACAATTCTTTCACACTGTATTTTTTGATGAGGCACAGGCATTCAAAAATCCTGTAACACAAACCGCGAGAACGGTGAAGAGGATAAAGGCTGATCATCGCTTCGCTCTTACTGGTACACCGGTTGTGAATTCACTTGAAGAGCTGTGGTCAATTTTTCACGTTGTTTTTCCAGAACTATTCCAGGGGTTAAAGGAATACAGTAATCTATCAAGGGAAAAGATTGCACGAAGGATCCGGCCATTTTTGCTTCGCAGATTAAAAGAGGATGTCCTTTCTGAGCTACCTGAAAAAATCGAGTCGATGGAATCAGCAGAGTTGAATCCTGATCAGAAAAGACTGTATTCTGCCTATTTGGCTAAGCTGCGACACGACACGTTGAAGCATTTGGACAAGGATACACTTCGGAAAAATCGAATCAAAATTCTCGCTGGTTTGACACGGTTGCGACAGATTTGTTGTCACCCCGCTTTATTTGTGGACGGATATAAGGGAAGCTCAGCGAAATTTGAACAATTAAAGCAGATTGTAGAAGAATCGAAGCTTTCTGGAAGAAGGGTGCTGATTTTCTCCCAGTTTACGAAAATGCTTGACCTAATAGGCAGAGAGTTAGCGAATCAAGGGCTTCCTTTTTTCTACCTGGATGGACAAACTCCATCAAAAGAACGAGTGGCAATCTGCAATAGATTTAATGCAGGCGAACGAAATTTATTCCTTATTTCATTGAAAGCAGGAGGTACAGGCCTCAATTTGACGGGTGCTGATACCGTTATCCTCTATGACATTTGGTGGAATCCAGCAGTTGAGGAGCAAGCAGCTGACCGTGCCCATCGCATTGGCCAGAGAAATGCTGTACAGGTTATTAAGCTAGTTAGCAGAGGTACAATCGAAGAAAAAATGAATGAACTGCAAGAGAAAAAGAGGCAGCTGATTGAAGAAATCATCGATTCCGAGGAGAAAGAGTCATCTATTCTTACCGAAGAGGACATTCGGGATATTTTGATGATATAGAAGAAGTCAGTTGCGTTTTGAACTGTTTTATAATGACGACACGTAAAAAGACATTCCTGACTGGAATGTCTTTTAGTCATTTAATTTCTCTTTTTCATTTATATCCTTTACAACATCTTCAAGGGTTACATTGCCCAGTGTTTTCTCTAAGGCTGATTGAGCAAACGTAAACAGTGGAACGATTGTTTTTTGAATATTTCTGCCTACTGTACAAACCGGATTTGGGCTTTCATGTACACTAAACAATTCTTTCTCCTGTACAACATTAACTGCCTTAAATACGTCAAGTAATGTGATATCAGATATATTCTTAGCTAGTTTCGCTCCTGCAATACCAGGATGTACCTCTACTAATCCCGCTTTTTTCAGCATTCCCATAATTTTTCTTATGACGGCCGGATTCGTGTTTACACTTCCAGCTAAATATTCTGATGTGTTTATTCCATCTTTATTTATTTCAATAAGAGCTAATATATGAATGCCCACGGCAAATCGGCTGCTGATCGACATAATCAGTCACCTTCCTTACGTTTTTTACAACAAAATAATTTCCTGATTTTATCAGGTAATTATTTTGATTACAACCTTATTATACCTTACCTTAAGATCAGGACATAATAAATAAAGATTGTTATGTTGACAAAAACACAAGAAGTAATTATTATTGTTACAGGTAATCAATATGGTTACAATTCAATCATTCAATAATAACTTATTGGGGGAATAGATTATGAAGATGCTAGTAACAGGTGCAACAGGAAAATTAGGAACAAAAGTTGTAGAGACACTACTGAAAACTGTACCAGCGAGTCAACTGGCTGTAAGTGTTCGCAATCCTGAGAAAGCAGAAGGGTTACGAGCTCGTGGAGTGGAAGTTCGCCAAGGAGATTTTGATCGTCCAGAATCATTGGATGCTGCTTTTGCAGGTATCGATCGTTTATTACTTATATCTGCGGATGGAGACAATGAAACGAGAATTCGTCAGCATACTGATGCTGTAGCTGCGGCAGAGCATGCTGGAGTTAAATTCATTGCTTATACAAGCTTAGGAAATGCAAGTGAAAGCAAACTGTTCCTTGCCCCGCCACACGTTGCTGCGGAAGAAGCGATCTTGAAAACAGGCATTCCTTACTCTTTCTTACGCAATAACTGGTACTTGGAGAACGAAATCTCAAGCATTCAAGGTGTCTTGGCAGGAGCCGCTTGGGTAACATCAGCAGGTTCTGGCAAGGTTGGCTGGGCACTGCAGCAAGATTATGCAGAGGCTGCGGCAGCTGTGCTGGCAGGGAATGGACATGAGAATACGGTCTACGAGCTTTCTGGCAAGCTTATGACTCAAGAAGAATTTGCATCTGATCTTGGTACTGTAATAGGTAAAGAGGTACCTGTGCAACAGGTCGATGATGCGACTTACTCAAACATTATGAAAGATGCAGGCGTACCAGATTTCATCATTCCTATGCTAGTTGAGATCCAGAAAGGCATTCGTGAAGGAGCATTGGAGATTGAGAGCAATGATTTCGAAAAGGTGCTCGGTCGTCCAACAACACCAATTAGCCAGGCGTTAAGTCAAATTGTTAATGAAATCACCGAAACAAAAAATTGATCTGCAACAAAACCGGCCTTTCTGAATTAAGAGAGGTCGCTTATTCCAGAATTAGACGCTTATCCAGATCAAGGATAGCGTCTTTTTTCGTGAGTAAATCTTTTTGATTGCATATCCATACAGCGTGGAAGTTATTTGGTTCACGAGTGTGTAATTACTTTCTAGTGCACAATTATAAGAATCGAATAATTAATTGTAAGTCTGAGTTAATCAAATTAAATGTTTCCTTAAAAAGAAAAAGCATACCCATAAAAAATGGATATGCTTTTGAACTCATTTTTAATTTGCCTATATTACCTTAAACCGTAAGCCTTGATGACTTCCTGAGAAATTTTATTCCCTTGATCATCCCATGCTGTTGCTCTTAAGGAAACATATTTACTGTATTTTTGATTGTTGATTTTGGCTGTCCACTGATCATTTGCTTTCTGTTCCACCCGGCCTATATGAGTAATTGAACATGCAAAATCATTTTCCTGGGAATTTAATATCTTGCTTATTTAATAAAAAACATACATAAAAATACTGTTCACTTACAAAAGAACGATTATAATAAAAATATAAATTAACAAGGAGGCAATTTACATGAAAAACAAAACTTACCAGCTCGTTCAAATATATAAGGGAGGAACACTTTCTTAAGATGTAAACGGTGTATCCCTTATATGTGTTTATTTAAATAACACTCAAAAGGGGTAAAATATGAGTTTTCCACTTAAAAAATTCTTGTCTTATTATAAGCCTTATTTAACGTTGTTTTTGTCGGTATTGGCGTGCGCTTTTATCGTATCTTCTGCGATGCTGGTGTTTCCGCTGCTCGTTCGGTATATTACGAAGGATGTTCTTGAAGGAGACTTGTCCACTGCGTTAAGTGAGGTTTATTGGATTGGCGGAATTATGCTTCTTTTAGTCGCAATCCAGAATTTAGGTAATTACTTTTTAGACTACAAAGGTCATGAAATTGGTGCCCGCATGGAAAGTGATATGCGCAGCGAGCTGTTTGCACACATGCAAAAGCTTTCGTTTAGTTTCTATGATAAGGAAAAGACAGGACAGCTTATGTCGCGAATCACGAATGACCTGCTGATGCTTTCCGAGCTGTACCATCACGGCCCAGAAGACTATGTCAAATATCTAGTGCGGTTTATTGGGGCATTTGTTATTTTGTTCTTTATTAATGCACCTTTAACAATGGCCGTATTCTGTTTTCTTCCTTTTCTGGGTGTCTTTGTCTTGTATTTCAATAAAATTTTGAACATGGCACTTAGAAGAAATAAAGAACGAATTGCGGATGTAAATGCTCAGGTAGAGGATAGTCTGTCTGGAATTCGAGTCGTAAAATCGTTTGCCAACGAGCATGTTGAGATCGAAAAGTTTAACCGGGAAAATACCCGTTTTCTCGAAAGCCGAAAGAAAACATACAAGGCGGAAGCAAACTTTTACAATGGTGTAGAAACGTTTATCCAGCTGATTACAATTACGGTGGTTATCTTTGGCAGTGCCAGTATTGTTAACAACACGTTAGATCTACCGGATTTACTTACTTTTTTACTGTATATCAGCTTTATGCTTGAGCCTATTCAGCGCCTCACTCATATGACCACTCAGTTTCAGGAGGGAATAACAGGCTTCCAGCGTTTCATGGAGATCATGAATCTGAAACCGGGCATTGCAAATAAACCAAATGCTATGATCCTGTCTGAAATACGAGGTGAAATAGAATTCAAGGAAGTATCCTTTCATTACGAAAATCATTCGAATGATGTTTTGGAAAAGTTATCGCTGCGGGTGAAGCAAGGAGAATATGTCGCAATTGTTGGACCATCTGGTGCGGGAAAAACGACGTTATGCTCCCTCATCCCGCGTTTTTATGACGTGACGGATGGCGAAGTGCTGCTCGATGGGATCGATGTGCGTGCCTTGGATCTGCATTTCCTGAGAAGTAAAGTAGGGGTTGTTCAGCAAGATGTTTATTTGTTCGCTGGAACCGTTATGGATAACATTCGTTATGGAAAACCGAATGCCAGTGAAGAGGAGATTATAGAAGCTGCGAAACATGCCAATGCCCATGACTTTATCTTGAGCTTGCCAAATGGCTACCACTCTGAGATCGGACAGCGGGGCGTGAAGCTATCCGGAGGGCAAAAGCAGCGATTAAGCATCGCACGTGTGTTTTTGAAAAATCCGCCTGTGCTGATTCTGGATGAGGCGACTAGTGCACTGGATAATGAGAGTGAAAGCATTGTTAAGGAATCTTTAGAGTCATTATCTAAAGGGCGCACAACCCTCGTCATAGCCCACAGACTGTCAACAATCCGTAATGCACAAAGGATTCTTGTGCTCAATGAGAACGGAGTTGTAGAACAAGGTTCACACGAAACGCTGCTGGCACGAAAAGGAGCTTATGCACACCTGTATTCAAAGCAATTTGAATTACAAGTATAATTTGTTAAATAAAATCGGCTCTCCTTAACAAGTGAGGAGCAGCCGATTTTTTATTATCCGAAAACGATGTCACTTCGCTTTGTTCAATATATTCACAAGTGATAAATCACTATTTAGAAGAGATACTTTCTCATTTCCGAAGCACCTTTTTCCGAAATATATGAATGACCAATAAGACTATGGGAAGAACAAGGCCATAGGTTGATACATATAAAGGCCAAATTTTTGCATCAAATGTGGCAGCGTGGATCACATCAGGATGAACAAATAAAGAAAGGGAAACTGCGATCATTCCGTATGGGAGCGTAAGCGGCCGATAATCTTTCATATTCAATGTTTTTGCCAGCCCTACCACAGATGCGTAAAAATAAAGCGTAACCTTAAAATAGATCGTGATCATCCACATAATCGCCAAAATGGCTTCTATCCGCTGCAGGAAATTACCTACGTTTATTTTTCTGGCTAAAGCATAGCTGGAATACATTTGTCTTGAACTATTTTCAGCACCTAAAACTAAAATGGCCATTAGGATTAAGATAATAAGGCAAATTCCTGCAATGAGTATTCCGATAAAAAAACTTTTTTCAGCTGCTTTTAGCTGATTCACTGATACTGGAAAAATCATTAATAATACAATAAGTGGTAAAGCAAAAATACTTATAAATAGAAAAACTGCACTGATCATCGGTTTTATTCCAGTCTCAAAAACGGGTTGGATATTATGAAATTCGATTTGAGGCGAAATAGAGGTGACTAAAATAATGAACAGAATAATGAAAAAGGGAAATAAAATTTCTCCAGCACGGGCCAGTGTTTCAAGACCAAGTCGAATTCCCATAATCAAAATACATGCGAAAAGAATATGAATCGTTTCGATTGGTGTATCCGGCATGATTTGTGTCGTTAAGAAACGGCCTATAATAACCAATAATGATGTAGTGGCGTAGAGTGTAAAAAAAACAAACGTAAGAGAAACTGCCTTGCCTAACCATTTCCCGAGAAGTTTTTCATTGATCTCAACAAGCGTCATGTCAGGAAATATTCTGCCTATTGTGCTGTATAAAACTACCAGTAATATTCCTATGCCTGTACCGATTACAGCTGCAATCCAGGCATCTTGTTCTACTTCTTGAGCAAGACTTCCAGGAATCACTAAGATGGTTGTGCCAATAGAAAATAATATGACTAGTATTGCAAATTGCCTTGCACTTATTTTGTTATTTTTTTCCATGGTTCAACTTCCTATCGATGGTTATTAATCCCATTGTTGACCTTGTTTAGTAAGAATAAACTTCCGCCGCATTAATATCAATTGTATGTTGTTTGATGATGTTATCAATCTTTTCATTTTCTTTGCATAAAATTCGCACTGTGCATGATATTTTTTATGTTTAAATCATGTTTTTTTGGTAATAAATGAACATTAAATAAGAGACCCATATATATTGAATGAATGATGTTCAAGTGCGATTCCCCAATAATCAATCAAACCATATGCAACATTCGGAGAGGGGATTAATAGTGTGAGTTTTTTTAAGAAAAAAAAGAATAAAAATGGAAACAAATCTATATTAAACCATGTAGACGAGCGTAATGAAATAAACAAAGACAGGTTAAAGACAAACCTGAAAGTAAATATTGAACATGTCAGTCAAATGCTTGGAAATAGCAGCGATCTCGTAATTCGGGAAATCCAAATTGGCAAAGGAAGACAAGTTAAAGCTTGTATTTTCTATACAGATGGATTGGTGGATACGAATTCCATTCAGAACTTTATCATGGAATCGCTCATGACAGACATCCAATCTGAACAGGACCTATTCATATCGTCTCAACAAAGCATTTTGCAAGATTTGAAAAATCGCATTTTGGCAGTTGGAGATATAGAAGATGTATCCGAATTCAGTTCTTTATTAACATCTCTGTTATCAGGGGATGTAATCCTCTTAGTGGATGGCTATGCACAAGGTTTCGTAATTGGTATGAGGGGCGGGAAAGACCGCGGTGTAACGGAATCTACTACAGAAACCGTTGTCCGAGGACCTAAGGAGGGTTTTACCGAGAATTTGCGTACGAATACAGCGTTAATTCGCCGCAAAATAAAAACCCCCCATCTTTGGCTGGAAACGAAAAAAATCGGGAGAGAGACCATCACTGATGTAGCGATCATGTATATTGATGGAATTGTGAATGACGACGTTATTGAAGAAGTGCGCAGGCGCCTGGATCGAATCGAAATCGATGGAATCCTGGAAAGTGGTTATATTGAGGAATTGATTCAGGATGAAGTGTACAGTCCTTTTCCAACTGTCTATAATTCGGAACGCCCTGATGTGATTGCCGCCGAGCTTTTGGAAGGGAAGATTGCCATATTAGTGGATGGAACGCCGAATGTTCTAGTTGTTCCTGCACTGTTTGTCTCCTTTATTCAAGCCGCAGAAGACTATTATCAGCGTGCTGATATTAGTTCCCTGATTCGTTTGCTTCGTTTTTTTAGTCTTTTTGTTGCTTTACTGGTTCCTTCCCTGTATATCGCAATTACAACATTTCATCAGGAAATGCTGCCAACAGGACTTCTGATTAGTTTAGCTGCTCAACGTGAAGGGGTGCCCTTTCCAGCATTCATTGAAGCACTCATGATGGAAACCGCGTTTGAAATTTTGAGGGAAGCCAGTTTACGTATGCCTAAAGCAATAGCACAGGCAATATCAATTGTAGGAACACTTGTGATTGGTTCAGCGGCAGTAGAGGCTGGGATCGTGTCGGCTGCCATGGTAATCGTTGTTGCGATCACCGCAATTTCAAGCTTTGTACTTCCTTCTTTTGCAATGTCCATGTCAATAAGAATGCTTCGGTTCCCGATGATGGCTCTTGCCGCTTCTTTTGGCTTGTTCGGGATACTCATCGGATTTATTGCCCTAGTTCTTCATTTGTGCAGCTTGCGTTCCTTCGGGGTTCCATATATGAGTCCATTTGGGCCTTTTATTAAGGAAGACATAAATGATACGGTGATTCGCATTCCCAGAGGCAAAATGTTTTTTCGTCCTCGATTAATCAGTCAGAAAAACATCAGACGAGAAGACCCGATGACACGAAAACCGAATAGGAAAGAAGAATGACTGTTAAAGAAATACATATTTTATAGAACGATACCAGCTTTTAATAAAAGATATGAAGAAAGGAGTAGACGAAAGTGGCGGCTGTTGCAGGAATCCTTGTCATCGTCGCTGTGATCATCGCGATTGATGTTCCTTCTCTGTTAAGAAAAAAGGCAAAAAAGGAGTTATGGGTATTTTCCATCCTTCTGCTATTTGGTACCGTGTTAAGCATAGCTCAAGCTTTAAATATTAAGATTCCGAATCCAATAGATTGGATTACCGCTTTATATCAGCCGCTTTCCGATATGATTGAAAATTTATTAAAGTGAAGAATAGATAGAGTATGAAAGGTGATTTGCAGTCAGGATGATTTTTAAAAAATGTAAGGGTTTCCCTGAAAATAAAAATTACTGCGGATTATGAAGAAATTGATGACTCATTAAATCTTTTATGGACATGATTTATCGTTGAGAAAAATTAAGAAAGAATAAATGGCGGTTGTCCCTTAGGCATACTAATGATTAAGCAGATCGATAGGAGATTAATCTATGAAACGGAGTAAAATACTTATCATGCTGATGATCGTTCTTTTATTCACAACTGGTTGCTGGAACCGTCGTGAGATAAATGAACTTGCGATTACGCTGGCCATTGGTCTAGATACCACAATGGATGGTCAATATCTTGTAACTGCTCAAGTAGTAAACCCAGGGGAAGTGGCCGCAGGTGTAGCAAGCGGCAATTCATCAGTCATCATCTATCAGGCGAAAGGGCAAACCGTATTTGAGGCTTTCCGAAAAATGACAAGGGAATCACCAAGAAAAATTTATCCATCACACCTTCGAATCCTCGTGATTGGTGAGTCATTGGCAAAAGAAGGAATTGGAAAACCGTTAGATCTTCTTGTACGGGACTGGGAACTGAGATCTGACTTTTATATCACAGTTGCTAAGGGAATGAATGCAGAAGATATTCTAAAAGTGCCCACAGCTTTAGAAAAGATACCTGCCAATGATATGTTTGAAACCCTTAAAGTTTCAGAAAATGCATGGTCCGTGACAAGTTCTGTTAAGTTAGATGAACTGATCGAGGATTTGGTAAGCGACGGGAAACAGCCGGTGTTAACAGGGATACAGGCACATGTAAAAGGTGATGAAGAAACCGCATTGAGCAATAGGAATGCAGAAATGATTGATTCCCCTGCACGATTGCTTTATGACGGCTTAGCGGTATTTGATGCGGATAAATTAATAGGCTGGCTGGATGATAAACAGAGCATAACTTATAATGCCGTTACAAATAAAGGCAAAAGTACTGTTATAAATATATCATGTCCTAAAGAGGGGAAAGCTGTTTTACAGCTCCTTCAGTCAAAAGCGAAAGTGAAAGGCAAAGTAAAAAATGGCAAACCAGAAGTAGATATCGAATTTCACAGAGAATATAATGTCGGGGAAGTAGAATGCAAAATGAATCTAACTAAACCTGAGACCATTGCTGAATTAGAGAAGATAGAGAAACAAAGAGCATCCAAAATGTTCGAACAGTCTATAAAACAAGTACAGGAAGATTATGAAGTCGATATTTTTGGTTTTGGTGAAGCGATTCATCGATCAGATCCAAAAGCTTGGAAAAAACTTAAAAAAGACTGGAATAAAGAATTTGAAGATATGACTGTGAATATCAAGGTCAACGTAAAAATCCGGGGTACAGGCACGGTTGGGAATTCATTTCTGGAAAAAATAAAGTAATTGCGTGGTTTATAAAAGGGATAGGGGGCTGCGTTATTCGGGAAATTCAAACCAAAGAATAAAGGGAATGGTATTTCAAAATGGAGAAAGTAAAAATAAGTCCTTTTCAAATGTTTTCTCTCATCTTTTTGTTTGAAATTGGCAGTGCTGTTGTAGTAGGGCTGGGGGTACAGGCAAAGCAAGATGCATGGATCGCGATCCTTATTGGAATGCTTGGTGGCATTGTTCTTTTTTGTATTTACTACTGCCTGTTCCGTCAATACCCTGATCTTCCTTTAACTAGTTATATCCCGAAAGTTTTAGGGAAAATGATTGGATACCCAGTGGCTGTATTTTACATTCTTTATTTTATCTACATTGCCTCAAGAGTCTTACGGGATTTAGGAAACCTGTTATTCGTCTCCACACTGACTCAAACACCTTTATGGGTGATTAATTTATTGGTAATATTTATTATCATATATGCTAATTATTTGGGAATAGAACCATTAGCGAGAACAGGGGAAATCTTTTACTTCTTACTTATTTTCTGTGTTTTAATGTGTAGTTTTTTTATTTTCAGTTCAGGATTAGCAAAGACAGAAAATCTATTGCCTCTATTGGAAAACGGATGGAAGCCTGTTATTAAAACGGCATTCCCGCTTACGTTTACGTTTCCGTTTGGAGAGATGATCGTGTTTACGATTTTGATGCCTTATTTAAATCGGCCACATTTAAATTTAAAGACGGGCCTGTTTGCAATGCTTTTAAGCGGACTCATTCTTAGCTATACAACTGCTCTTAATATCGCTGTTCTTGGTACGCAAAAGCTTGAAACATCTATATTTCCTTTATTGGAAACAGTCAGCAAGGTGAATCTCGGTGATTTTCTTCAGAGATTAGATGCCATTGTCATTTCGATGTTAGTTATTGGCTGCTTCTTTAAAATCTCCGTGTTCACATATGCGGCAGTGATTGGATCAGCTAGTTTATTCAAAAAACGAAAGAATCCCGCCATGGTTATTGTTGTTTGTCTCTTAACATTAGCAGCCTCTCTATTAAATGCAGAAAACATCCAGGAACACATCTATATTGGACTGAAAATCGTCCCTGTTTATCTGCATCTTCCATTTCAAGCAGGAATTCCATTGTTATTGCTGATTGTTATGCTAATTCGGAAAAAGATTAAAACACGTTAAATTCAATTTTCTAATGCACTTTTACAAGTGAGAATGTACTGATCCTGTGGACAAACCCATAATCTATAGGGATTTTGAAGAATCATACATATATTTTTTACTGAATCCATAATAATTTTTATTGTAAAAACAAATGAGAAAGCATATGATTAAATGAGAATGAGAATCAATTACATTTGATTGCCGGGGAGTGACGTGAAATGGAAGAGATTGAGCTATTTGATGTAACAGTCATTGGGGGAGGACCAGCTGGACTTTATTCTGCATTTTATAGCGGGCTTAGAGAAATGAAAACAAAAATCATTGAATTTCAGCCCCAATTAGGCGGAAAGCTTCATGTCTATCCTGAGAAAATGATTTGGGATGTTGGAGGGCAGACGCCAATTCTTGGTGAAAAATTAATTGTACAGCTTATTGAGCAAGGTTTGACGTTTAACCCAACAGTCGTCCTGAATGAAAAAATAGAGTCAATTGCACGGAACGAGGCAGGTATTTTCGTCTTACAAGCTGCTTCCGGGCAAAAGCATTTTTCCAAAACGGTCATCGTTGCTGTCGGAGGCGGAATCTTAAATCCCCAGAAGCTGCAAATTGATGGAGCCGCGAGATTTGAAGTTTCTAATTTAAATTATACAGTGAAATCATTAATGCGCTTTAAAGATAAAACAGTCATTATTTCAGGCGGGGGAAATTCAGCCATTGATTGGGCAAATGAATTAGTTCCCGTAGCAAAGAAGGTTTATGTGACATATAGAAAAGACGCTTTTACAGGGCACGAAGCTCAGGTGAAGCAGCTCTTGAACAGTTCTGCTGATTGTTTCTTTCATACATCCATAACGAAACTGATAGCTTGTTCGAATCAAGAGGCAATTGAAAAGGTGGAACTGACAAATCATGAAACATGTGAGGTTACATATTTGCCGATCGATGAAGTCATCATTAATCATGGTTACGAACGCGATACAGCATTGCTTAAAAATAGCACACTGAAGATTGAAAGAGCGGATCATTATTATATTTCTGGTAATTCAGCAAGTGAATCTTCGGTAGAAGGTCTTTATGCAGCAGGTGACATTTTGAAGCATGATGGGAAATTACATTTAATTGCAGGTGCTTTCCAAGATGCAGCAAATGCTGTAAACAAAGCAAAACAATTTATCCAGCCTGACGCGCATCAAGCTGCCATGGTTTCATCACATAATGAAGTGTTTAAAAAGCGAAATAGAGAATTAGTGAAACAAATGATGCAGTAAGCAAAAGCTATGTCAAACATGGATATCGTTAGTAGAAAAGAAACAGAAAGACCTTCTTAAAAGATCTTTCTGCTTTTTGCGTTTTTCTATTCCTTTTACTTCTTACTGCGGGCATGAACAATCCCCACTTCAATCTTGATGTCAGATAATAAGTCACTCTGAAGAGAATATTTTTTTGCCAATACAGGTGAGGATCGGTATGTCGATGCAGTCAGATTATACAAATCGGCATCAATCTTCATTCCATTCTCATAGGTTTTCCGTATATCATCCTTAATTTTCTTTTTAATTTCTTTCTTTAATGTATCAAGAGAAACGACCTTCACACTCTCATCAATAGTGGCCTTGGCTTTTACGTTCACTGTATATTTTAAATTCCCTTTGACAGGTTAATGAAGAGTAATCTTATACCCCTTCACCTTTACTTCCACAACAGACCCTTCAAAGGGGAGTTCAAGTTTGTTTTCTTTCTTCTGTTCTGTTAACCACTGGATTCATGAAGCTCTAGTATTTTATTAGGAAAATCTGAATTTGCTGTGAGCGGAACTTTTTTCGGATCATTTGGTTTTCTTTGTTTCGTTGTAGCTAAATGGGGTATTCATAATAGAAAGCAGGATAGAAGAAGGGAATGGAAGCCATGTCAGAACAAAATCATATTATTAAAAAGAATGAAAGTTTAGAAACAGAAAAGGTAGATAGCAGAATTGCCTCGATACCTAACGAAAAAATGGAAGATATTTTAGGAAGTTTCGAGGACTTTAAACAGTACCTTGGGAAACGGGTAGCACTTGGCGAAAAACTTGGACTAAATGAAGAACAGTTAGCTAAGACAGCAGAAAAGATTGCCGCTTATTTAGCTGAAAATGAAGAACCGCGAAATCGTGAGGAAAAATTACTGCAGGAACTTTGGAAAGCAGGCGAGCAGGATCAGCGTCATCAGTTGGCGCATATGCTTGTAAGATTAGTCGGGAAAGAAAATTAACCGCACTTTTATAATTAGCCGGTAGCCAAAAAATTGGCTGCCGGCTTATTACATTTTCTTTTTAAGAATCTGAACGAGCCGTTCGATCTGCATAATTAAAGATAGGATCTGTAAGTTTAAACTCATACGTATGTCACAATGCCGGCTGCTTTATCACTTTCATATAGGTCAAGCATGAATCCTGCCATTTGTTTTGCTGTATGAAATCTTGGTACAGCACTCTTATAATTAAAATCATCAAGGTCAAAAGAGCGCTGTGCAAATTCTGTTTCGGTAGCTGCTGGAGCCAAAACCTTTGCTTGCTCGCTTAAGCCTTCTTGATAAACACAGAAGTTCGATTCAGGAACAAATAAAAAACTTAACAGACACTGAGAAGATGCTTAATGACAAAGTTGCTGCATACAAAGATTACATAAGCCATATACATTGCAATCGCATTAAGTGAAAATACTTAATCAATATTTTAGGCCGAATCTTGGTTTCCTGCTTATTTATTTTCTTTCTTGATAGTCCTGCCAAGCCTCATGTCACCAGAAGAATCGCAGTAAAAAAGATCACTCAAAAGATGATTTAAAAATAGCGATTCTAAACGTAAAGAAACGTTTTTTTAGTGCTTGCAAAAAAACCTCCAGCTGCCTTAGGAGGTTAGATTTTGACTATATTATATTTTTCTTATTGAACCGCACTTTCCTCCATGTACATCACTTCCCAAAGATGTCCATCTGGATCCTGGAAGCTCGATACATACATAAAACCGTGATCAATCGGTTCATTTGATTCCTTTCCTCCAGCTTCTAGTGCCTTTTTTACGATCTCATCCACTTTTTCTCTGCTTTCAGCAGATAAAGCAATGATTACTTCTGTACTATTTGCAGCGCTGCTAATGTCTTTTTTAGTAAATGTTTTAAAATAGTCTTCAACAAGGAGCATGACAAAAATACTGTCGCTGACAACCATACAGGTCGCATTTTCATCTGTAAACTGGGGATTAAATTCAAAACCGATTGCAGAAAAGAACTCAACAGACCGATTCAGATCTTTAACCGGTAAATTAACAAAAATCTTATTTGCTGTCAAACCCATCGTAAAGCACCTCATTTTCATTTTTTTGATTAATCGTTACGTTTTGCAAATGAATCATCAAACTGATTGAAGATCCGGCACACGGCCGCTTCACTTCTATATTCGCCATCCATTACCCGATCCCTTCTGAAAAATCATTGGCAACTGAGGTAAGAACTTGATTTATAAGAACTAGAAATTTGTCATTCTATAAATATCCATTTTACTGTAAGATTGGAATTGAGCTAAGGAGAGATTTATGAAAAAAAGAGTGGAAGAGTTGATCTGATGAATCATGAGATTGGACTGCTGCTGGATATTGAAGACAGACTGAAGCATCACTATGTTCCGGGAATTGGAATGGCAGTTTTTCAAAATGGAAATATGAAGGTAGAAAGTTTCGGAATAATGGAGTGTGGCACAAATCATAAAATTACTGCAGAAACGCTCTTTCATGCTTGCTCCATAAGCAAAATGGCCACAGCCATAGGGGTGCTGCGTCTTGTACAGGAGGGTGTCTTGGAGTTAGATGTGGATGTTAACCAGTATTTAACCTCATGGTGTATTCCTGAAAACAAATACACAGAGCAAAAAAAGGTGACATTACGACAATTGCTTGCTCATCAGGGAGGATTTGTAGATTCTGAAGGAAGTTTTGGGATTTTACAAAAAGATGACCAGGTCCCTGCAGTAAATGAGATACTTAATGGATATACCCGGTATAATCCCGCACCGCTTCAAGTAACATACGAACCTGAAAGTGAATTTTCATACTCTGATGGCGGTTATTGTATTGTGGAACAAATAGTCGAAGATGTGACGGGGGAATCTTTTGACGCTGTGATGGAAAGAGTGATCATGGCACCTTTAAATCTAAAAGGTACGACTTACTTGAATCCCTATAAAATGAATAAAAAAACTTCAGCAGGACATGATCAGCGAGGTCTTAGAGTAGAAGGAAAGCGAGCTTATTACCCTTATCTTGCTGCTTCGGGATTATGGACGACGCCCGCTGAACTGGCATTGCTAACACTAGAAGTTACTGCAGCATGGAATGGAAGCTTTCACTCCATTCTGCGGCCTGATACGGCACGAATGATGCTAGAAGGATTTGGTTGTGACAAAGCAGCAGGACTAGGTGTGTTTGTTCTGCAGGATAATGATGAACCGTATTTTGTATCAAAAGGATGGGGGGCAGGGTTTCAATGTATGCTGCTGGCTTACCCGCGTCTGCAAAGCGGCATCGTTGTTATGACCAATTCTGACCCCGGAAAGCCCCAAAATGAGGCATTGACTGGCGAGATTATCCGGATTATTGCTAAGGAAAACGATTGGCCGGGATTTTGAGTTAGAGCGAAACTAGTTTGGATAAGGAGGCCTAATAAAGTGAACCGGGTAATGGTTATTGGAATTTCTGCAGGTGTTGGAAAGTCCACATTTGCAAGAAACTTAGGTGAAATTCTGAATATGAATGTGCATCATTTGGATGCATTATTTTGGAAGACTAACTGGGTAGAGGCTTCCATTGAAGAATTTTCAGCAGCGCAAAAAGAAATTGTGAAGAAAAATCAATGGATTGTTGAAGGGAATTACACAAATACATTTAATATCCGTTCTGAAAAAGCGGACACGATCATTTATTTAGAACTGCCTCTGTATATATGTCTTTACAGAGTTGTGAAACGATGGATCATGAATATCGGTAAAACACGGACAGATATGGGGGAAGGCTGCAAGGAAAAATTAGATTGGGCATTCATTAAGTTTATTTATACAACCTATTATCCGCGCAAACAAAAGATGGAAGATCGATTTCAATCCTTTCAAGCTTCAGATCCTAAAAAAACAATCATTAAATTGAAGAGCAGACAAGAGATTCAATCTTATTTAGATCAGATGAAAAAAGAACAAAAAAAAATAAGCAACTTAATGCAATAATAATGAATATATCTTACAATGAAAGAAAAATACATATTTTAGGAGGTGGTCTAAATGGCAAATCAGCACAGATTGCCTGATTCTGCATCGTCTCATGCAAAGCCTTGTATTAGAATGGCGATACTTTGCATGGGGTAGATTTCATCAATCGCCCAAGTACCGTTTTCATTTCTAATCGTTGGCTTTGCACCTTATTTTACTCATAAAAAAATAAGGAGCTGGCAGAAATGAAAAGTGTTAAAGCAAGCATGATTTTACCTGAAAAACTGATCGCAGAAATACAAAAGTATGTACAGGGAGAAACAATCTATATTCCGAAACCGGAAGCAAGTTATCAGAAATGGGGAACACGTTCCGGAGGCAGAAAGGCTATAGACAAAAGAAATGCCACGATCAAATATGCATTTAAACATGGCACAACAATCGATCAATTAGCTGAGGAGCATTTCCTCTCAATGGAAACGATCAAGAAAATTGTTTATACCAAATAAATAAGATTCAGATAAAATAGCACTGGTTACCCAGCTACAAGGGGAATCAGTGTTTTTTTATGCATAGATTGATTCATAATTATTTTCTGCATATGATTTGCTTGGAACATTTAGTAAACTTGAGAAAGGATATAAGAATTGGCAGGAGTGATTAGAATGCAACCCTTTATTAGAAGTGATCAGTATCATTTTATTAAAGCTCAAACGATGATTATCGTAAATGGAAATGCGACCGTTAACGATTCAAATGTTCTGCAGGCACTTAAATCTCTCGCAAAAGAAAAAGTAATGAACTTATTTATAGATATGAGCGATGAGCAAGAGCAATTATTGCTTCCAATCTTTCAAATTGAAGAAAAAGCAGATGCTGAAGAGTTTCTTGCCCAATTAATCCCTTATGTAATTCCCTTTAAAGCTGTTTCAGAGCAAACGATAAAAAAATTATTCCCTAAAGCAAAGAAGTTAAAGGTTCCTTCATTTGAGAACCTGGATTTCAAAGAAATCTCCTATTTAAGCTGGCATGATAAGGGATCAAATAAACAATATATTGTCGTTCAGCAGCATAATAAACTTGTTGGATTGCAAGGCACTTTTAATCCTTTAAACAAAAAAGGGATTTGTACATTGTGTCATGGACATGCAGAAGTGGGTATGTTTACGGTTGAAAAAAAAGGAGCAGAACAAGGGACCTTAAGCAGAAAAGGAAACTATATTTGTCAAGATAGTCAGGCATGCAATCACAATTTAAAGACGCTGGACCGCTTGTTTGATTTCGTTGTCAGGCTTGGGAAATAGAGTGTCAGTTAGGGAGGGCGATTCTTCTTTAAGGAGGATCGCCTCTTTTTTTAAAGAGATAAGAAAGTATAAAATTTTGCGCATTTATGTTTAGCACCATCGCCCAAACCCCTCGAAAAGTCAAACCCGGACTTTTCTGCCGGATTCTTTTCTGTTATGCCTGAGCTAAACGGGCGCTTTCGCTTTTCTTAATTTTGTTATTCTACTTTTTCAATTTTAATCGGATTGACGGGAACGGGGTTTGGATCGGCAAAGGTATTAAAGAGAATAAAGACGATCAGGATCGTGACAATCAGTATTACCTCTAATGTGTGATTTTTACCATTCTTTTGCTGTATTTTCTCTTTATAGAGGCTTTGTATCTTTTTCTTTTTATCATCTAATTTCATAGAATACCCCTTAAATCGTTATGATTATCTCTATAAGTTCTTTCACTTATCTGGAAATTCCTTCTACATAAGCATATGAAAAAAAGAATAATTCATACAGTGCGGCTAATAATAATCATGTTCATAAGGAGGTGCAAAAATGCCAAATTTAAATGATAACAAATTCAGAAAAATTCAATCCGAGAGCCAAAAGCAAGGGAAAACGCAAGAGGAGTATGCAGCTGAGCTTGATGCAAACCGTGCGAAAAGTCAGCAAAAGAAAAAGGAACAGTAAAACAGCGGAGGCAAGCGTGTTGTGCTTGCCTGTTTTTTTGGCTTAAACACTCGAAAAGATGCTGACAATTGCGGTATAATATAGAGTAGTAAAGATACCGCATCTTTATAATGGAATATTTATGTTTCTTATAGATTTATAGTTGAAAGCGAGTGTTCATTATGGGCCGTAAATGGAACAATATTAAAGAAAAAAAAGCGTCAAAAGATGCAAATACAAGTCGTATTTATGCAAAGTTTGGACGTGAAATTTACGTAGCAGCAAAGCAGGGCGAACCAGATCCTGAATCAAACCAGGCATTAAGAGTCGTTCTTGAGCGTGCAAAAACATACAGTGTGCCAAAAGCAATTATTGATCGTGCAATTGAAAAAGCAAAAGGCGGTTCAGAAGAAAGCTATGACGAACTTCGTTATGAAGGATTTGGACCAAATGGAGCAATGGTCATCGTTGATACACTGACGAATAACGTAAACCGTACAGCATCTGATGTACGTGCTGCATTTGGGAAAAACGGCGGCAACATGGGAGTGAGCGGATCTGTAGCCTACATGTTTGATGCAACAGCTGTCATAGGTCTTGAAGGTAAATCAGCAGATGAAGTCCTTGAACTTTTAATGGAAGCAGATATAGACGTACGTGATATTTTAGAAGAAGAAGATTCTGTTATCGTTTATGCAGAGCCTGAACAGTTTCATGCCGTGCAGGCTGCATTCAAGGATGCCGGAATTACTGACTTTACAGTTGCAGAACTGACGATGCTTGCACAAAATGAACTGGAACTTCCAGAAGATTCACAAGCTCAATTTGAAAAACTCATTGATGTATTAGAAGATTTAGAAGATGTGCAGCAAGTCTACCACAATGTTGATTTAGGTGAATAATCAATGAAAGGGACTGTCCAATAAGTCCCTAAAATGAAGCAGGCAGAAAAAACTTGCGTTTTCCTGCCTGCTTTTTTCTGTGAAAATAATTAGTGGCGTCAGTCTCCGTAATGTTACCACTTTTAAAGAAACAAGGTCCAACAAGTGACGTCAGTTCCGGTAGTGTTACCACTTTTAACGGTTCAAAGCATAAAAAGTGTCGTCAGTCACAGTAGTGCTACCACTTTTGATGGGGCAAGGTCCCAAAAGAAAGGGTTATCCAGTAAGTCAGTGAAAACTGGCTTTCTGAACAGCACCTTTTATTTTATTCAAAAGTCTGGCAGGAATTGACCAATACAAAAACTAAGGATACATAACAAAATAGATGGTATAGTTCTGAGAGGAAGAAAATAATATGACTGAAAATTGTTTCCCATTAAGCGGGGGTTTTCAAAATATTTTCATACCCGAACAAAACAAAGTTGTCAGGCTATCAAAAACTTTAATATCCAGTGAATATATTTTGGCAGGAAATAGAATGGGTGAACTTCTTATATCATCATGGTGTTCCTGTTCCAAAGACTGAAACAACATTAAGAATGAAAAATGAGAGAATCAGTGCTTCTTTTGAATATATTCCAGGTGATCCAATTGATGTCACAAACGCTTCCCATTGGAATGAGGAGATGTTTGAAGGCTGACGTTCTGTATGCTGATAGTAAGGATTTTTCTATTTATAAATAAACTTGAAATAGGTGAGTTCGTTTTCACTCAGGATTTGAGAGAGTAGATAAGTAATGCGTGTATCTACATATGAACTATTTTTGCTAAGATTTCAGCGGAATTGCTTGATGAAACAGTGAAGCTGGAATAAAGGGGTATATTGAAGAACTGGTGAAATCACTAAAAAAATGACCTATCCACTTTTGTGAATAGGTCTGCACCTGGAAATACTCAATTGGAATCTTCCATTTTTGCACTAAGGAGTCCAATGCATAGACCTAGAATGGCTCCCCATGCAACCTCTTTTGGCTGATGTCCCAGAAGTTCATTCAGTTCTTCTTTTTGTTTAACATACCCGAGGCCAGGCAAATGTTCTGAAATAACGGCCATCTCACCATCAATATCATTGATTAGCTTGGCAATCTCCCCGGTATGGCGTCTAATCCCTTGAGCATCATACATGACGATGACTCCAAAAATGACCGCAATAGCTGTTTCAACAGAAGTTGTCCCGTGTTTTGCGGCAACATACGAAGAAAGAGCTGCAACGCCTGCTGAGTGTGAGCTTGGCATTCCCCCAGTCGTCATGACCTGTCTCAAATCCCATTTACCTGTTAATTTCTTGTATGTAAAAACCTTGAGTCCCTGAGCAATACCGATTGCAGATAGAGCTGTTATTATGCCTTTATTCATCTTCATTGTTGTTTTCACCTCATCATTAGAATGCTAGTTGACTCTAATTTACCCTGTATGTTTCGTATCCTAAACTTTATTGTTTTCTAAAATGAGATAAATATGAATGTCAGAGAAAGGAGATAATTTTTCGATTACTTTGATAGTTCCTAAAGATGCGGGAGATGAAAGATGATACTATATAAAAACTGAAAAGAGTGCTATATTCAAGCACTCTTTTCGGTTCAAAATTCATATTTAACGTCGACTCTTTTCTCCGCCTTTGCGTCCTGCTTCTTCACGGCTCATTTTACCTGTATCATTTGAATTGCTGCTGTTTGAATGGGAGTTATTATTATTAGTGGTATTTCCGTTAGAGCTCGCTTGTCCGCCTTTTTGTCCAATCTCTTGATAGAATTCCTTATCGTGATTTTCAGAAGTAGCTTGCCCTCCCTTACGTCCTGCTTCTTCACGGCTCATTTTGCCAGTATCATTTGAATTGCTGCTGTTTGAATGGGAGTTATTATTATTAGTGGTATTTCCGTTAGAGTTCGCTTCTCCGCCTTTTTGTCCAATCTCTTGATAGAATTCCTTATCATGATTATCAGCTGTAGCTTGTCCGCCTTTTTGTCCAATCTCCTGATAAAATTCCTTATCATGATTTTCAGCCGTAGCTTGTCCGCCTTTGCGTCCTGCTTCTTCACGACTCATTTTGTCATTGTTTTGGTTTGCCATTAAAAATTCCTCCTCAATAAAATTTGGATTTTTTAACTACGGTTTTTAAATTACCCGTCTGTCCTCATTTAAAACAATTTTCAAAAAAATAATTAGATAGTACCAGTGTGGAAAATCAAGTAGATTGAACTAGAGTAAATGAAAAAAATAAACATGCAAATTTCCTGAACCTTAGAGATGCTGTAATCAATCGGGTTTCTATGTGTTTTTATAGGAGCGATAGAGTATCAGTTAATTGTAAAGGGGATTAAGCAGAGAAGAAAAAGAGACATGAAATTGAGTGCAGAACTTGAGTTTTATGCTGGCTGCCGATTTTACATTGATTCACTTATTATCAATAAAATTCTTAAGAATACTGCTGCGGAGAAAATGCTATCTGCAGCAGGAGGTATTTCAGTTGCTTATGATTATTCATATCCTGCATAGATTGCAAGAGTACCATAGTGTTTACTCCTCTGATTTTTTTGCTTGATTGGATTTAGTCCTCATCTAAGATAGTCAAAAAGGACAAAGTCAGGAATATCTTCGTCCTTTTTTCCTTCTTAATGCTTCGCGAATTTGTCAGTACCTGAAAGTTATCAATTTCCTGCCTCATTTATTAAACTTCAATAATGATAGGCAGTATCATAGGTCTTCTTTTGGTGTGAACATATACGTAATGTCCAAGCTTTTCTTTTATTTCTTTTTTCAAAACACTCCATTGATTGTGATGCTTTTTTGGAAGATCTTTAATGGTCTTAACAACCATTTGATTAATATCCCTGATGAGATCTTCTGCATCGCGGGCATATATAAACCCACGTGAGATTGTATCCGGTCCTGAAATAATCTTCCCTTCAATTTTATTAAGTGTTATGACAATAACAAGCATTCCATCCTCGGATAGCTGTTTGCGGTCACGTAAAACAATATTTCCTACATCGCCAATTCCTAAGCCATCAACATATACATTTCCAGCAGGAATCTCTCTCGTTTGAATCGCTTTTTGATTGTTTACATCAAGTACATCGCCATTTTTCATAATATATATATTCTCTTTTTTAACGCCAACTGCCTCAGCGAGCATGCCGTGATGATGGAGCATTCTATATTCCCCATGAATAGGAACAAAATATTTCGGTTTCATCAAGGTAAGCATTAATTTTAATTCTTCCTGGTAGGCATGTCCTGACACATGCATTCCAGTCGAGCTGCCTGATCCATAAATAACATGAGCCCCCAATAGAAATAAGTTATCTATAATGCGTGAGACGCCACGCTCATTCCCGGGAATAGGTGTGGCTGACAGGATAACAGTATCTTCGGGCAGTATTTCTACATGCCGGTAGTTTGAGCTGGATAAACGGGCCAGTGCAGCATTTGGTTCTCCCTGACTTCCTGTGCAAAGGATCGCTACGTTTTCAGGATTGTATTGGTTTACTTCATGTGCTTCAATAAGCATTTCTTCTGGCATTGTGAGATACCCCTGTTCTAAAGCAACATTTACGACATTTACCATACTGCGCCCAAGCAAAGCAAGCTTGCGGTTTGTCTTTAGCGCTGCATCAACAACTTGCTGTACGCGATGAACGTTTGAAGCAAAGGTAGAGATGAATACTTTTCTGTTAGCTTTCATAAATGCTTCTTCTATATGCTCTCCGACAAACCGCTCAGAAGGGGTGAATCCAGGACGTTCAGCATTTGTGCTTTCTGATAAGAGAACGAGAACGCCTTCGCTGCCGATTTTCGCCATTTTATGAATATCGGGATACTGATTATTTACCGGTGTCAAATCGAATTTGAAATCTCCTGTATGTACCACTGTACCTTCAGGTGTATGAAATGCAATTCCAAGACAATCTGGTATGCTGTGGTTTGTTTTAAAAAATGTCAGGTTTATATCATTGAATGCAATGGAGGATTCTGAATTAATTAGATGCAGCATAGCTGAATGCAGGAGATTGTGTTCTTTTAATTTAATTTCTATCAATCCCAGTGTTAAGCGTGTTGCATAAATAGGAAGGTTAAGCTGTTTCAAGAAATAGGGAATCCCCCCAATATGATCTTCGTGTCCATGAGTCACAACTAAACCGCGGATCTTATCCTTATTTTCTTGCAGGTAGCTAATATCAGAAATAATTAAATCAATACCTAATAAACTTTCGTCAGGAAATTTAGAACCGCAATCGATTACCACAATATCATTTGCATACTGAATGGCATACATATTCTTGCCGATCTCATTTAAGCCGCCCAAGGCAAAAATAGAAAGCATATGATCGTGAGCACTCACAAAAATCCCTCCTAATAATTCTAAATATGTCTACTTACTATTAGAAGAGGAATATAAAAATATACATTATAAAAGATCTTTATCCAAAAGCTGCGAGATATGAAATGACAAGTGAAGAAGTTCATTATTGTATGCTGTTTAATTAAAAGCCTGATCCCGATCTATTCCTAGGGCATGATTTTTACTGTTCCTAAATTTAATCCAACTATGAAACAAAACGGTCGTTATTTCCGTATATAAAGTATAAAAAATTACAGTTCTCAAAAAGGAGAAAATGATGCTTAAAGATGAATTAAGAGAGAAAGCAAGAAAAGTTTGCGCGATACCAGAAACCTATAAACTTGAAATTGAAGATTATGCTGAGGATGGAACCCGTGCTGTTTTTATATGGAATCATCCAGAAGAAATGGATGTGGGTATTTGGATTGAATTGGATGAAAATGGGAAATTAGTTGATTTTACAAAAGACGAAATCAACCCGCCATTGAATGCTGCGCTTTTGCATGTTGAGGAGTTAAAACAGACAGCACTGCAATTTGCAGAGAGTCATTACCCAGGTGCAGTTCAGGAATTCGAAGAAGAATTTGTGAAAAAATCAGATAATCAGCTTCGTGTTTCCTATATTCAAAAGGAACTGAATTTGCCTTTGCCTTTTACGGGGTTTTACATAACGATTACTGAATATGGCGAAATCGTTCGTTTTCATTACGACGGTTCTGCTGAAAATGTTATAATTCCACAACATATAGAAGCGGAAAAAAAGGTGAGAAGTGAGTTTCTGAAAGAAGTGAAAATGAATCTTAAGATAGCCAATTTGGAAGAAAGTATATATGAAAATGCTGATAATCGTCCGCACTTAGTATATGAACCAGAGCTGCCTTTTTATAGAAGGCGAGTGGATGGCCTTTTAAACGAACTAAGTGAAGAAGAGGAGGAAACAAAAGTTCCAGTGTATGTGAAAATCCCTAAAATGGAAGCTGGATCCATACCTGAATCATTAACTGAACTTGATGGCAGTATGATAAAAATACGTGAGCAGGATCTTGATGATGCGATTGGGGAAGTATATCGGAAGCAAGAAGCTGAACCAGTGATATCAGAATCAGATCCAAGTATCATCGGCTTTTTTAATAAACGCAATGAAAATACTGTAAAGCTAAAAAGAAACAAAGAAACCGGTCAGCTGTTAGGTCTATATTCTTTTATTGAAAGAAGGGGACCATTAATGATGAGTGAAGAAGAATGCAAGGAAATCGCTTTTCAATTTCTTTCCGGAATTTTTCCAGATGCTCACCTCTATTTTCAGCTTGATCAGTCCCAAATGGAAAGTGATGAAGATAGGGTCCTATTTTGTTTCGACCTGATTCATCATGATATCCCGATCTTATTTGGGACAGCCCGAATAAATATCGATCGAACAACTGGAAAAGTCACACATTATCTTGGAGCAGACGTTGATCCTGACCTGATTATATCTATTAATCCTGACCCCGCAATATCGGAAGAAACTGCACAGAAATTTTTTGAGCAGGTCTTTCAGATCGAAAAACAATGGAGCAAAGAATACAAAGATAACGAAGAAAGCTATTACCAGCTGGTCTATTCACCGGTTTATCCAAATTTAAGCGGCGAGCTCAGATTTATTAAGGCAGAAAATGGGGAAATGGTAGTTGGAAAACAGTTTTGAAAAAACAAAAACAGCATCACGTCTTGCATAATGCCGTTTGTTCTACTCATTATATATGGCTAAAGTGGCATAGGTTTTAAAATGACTTTAATCGAACTGGGCATTTTAAATTCATCCTGAGCTTGTTTGAAATAACGGTACATTGCCTTGCTGCCTATAGCATTTGCAGAATGTATGGTAATGCGGTTCGCAAACAGGCGATTTTTTACCATGTATTGAACAAGCATAAGACCATTCCTTTTTTTACTCACTAAGTCATGATCTAATGACAAATGATCAACAGCGTTGTTTTTCAAAAGATGGATGCACTGATCAATGGTTTCAGCCAGCACATATCCGGTGGGGCACGTTCGGTAATCATCTAAGAAGACACATATCATGATGATTCCTCCGTTCCTTATTTGACCTGATTCCAGTGTAACATACTTTTCTGTTTGAAGAAGGCAGGGAGGACATTCATAACATTTAGGAAATGTTTGTAAAAGCTGTTAGAACGGGCATTATATGATGATTGTAAAGACTCAAGCTTTATTTTGCTTGAGTCTATTTCTTTGGTGCTGAGATGAACGTTTCAGCATCGTTCAAAAAAGTATGAAGACATGTCGAATAATAATTCTATTAAATTAGGATTATTCATTCTAAATATATTGAACAACTAGTTTGAAAAAGATAGAATAAATAAAAGGAGCTGATCGAATTGAACATACTGAACACGTCATTTGAACGAAAATCGTTTGAAGTAGAAGTGAAGCATTCGATTTTATTTGAATGCGCTTTAGGGATTGCAATGATTACCTATCCTAAGCTGCATGACCAGCTGGATAAGCCAAAGCATTACTGGGATTCAGTGAGAAGCAGTTTTTCAGAAAAACTAAATGCTGATTTGCAGTTTTGCCAGGAGCACAATACTTGGAAAATGCTGCTGCAGCTTTTGCATGAACAGGAATTTTCAACACTAAGTGAATTTATTGATTACATAGAAGAATTAACAGATCAGGAGCTGAAATACAAGATTATTCCTTATTTAGATCACACTCAGCAGGAAAATCGCTGGTTGGCATCAAAAGGGGATGCAGATTCTGAAAATAAGATGATTCTTGCATGCAAGGAGCATGCCTTTTTCCCGCAAATGATTCAATTTATCTGCAATGGTGATTTATCAGAATTAAGAGCCCACCTTAAACGTGTTATGGAAAGCTGGTTTAAGGAGTTTTTAGGAAAAAAAGAAACAGAGATAAAAGCGATTCTATTCCGTGATGAAAATGAAAAAGCAAAGTGGCTTAGAAGCTTAAAACCAGTAGAAGCTGTCCTTCGGGCTACAGGCACAGAGTATAAGCCAGAGCCGAATATTTCGAAAGTTTTGCTCATTCCGCAGCATGTCTACCGTCCATGGACAATACAGGCGAACTTAGAAGAAACCCGTGTATTCTACTATCCGGTCAGTGACGACAGTCTGGCAGAGGCTAGTCTTACACAGCCCCCTGCACGTCTCGTACATCTGTTTAAATCTCTTGGTGATGAAAAAAGGCTGCGAATCGTAAAGCTGCTTCGCGGAAAAGAAAGAACGCTAAAAGAGTTAACAGATTTACTGGGATTGGGAAAAACAACAGTTCATCATCATTTAGCTCTTTTACGAACGGCCGGAATTGTTAAAGTGAACGATGCGCATTATTCCCTTCAGGAGACTTCATTCAATCAAATAGAATACCAATTAGAGGAATACTTGGAGCGGGGAGAATGAAAAATGTTTCGATGCTGTTCATCAGCCAGCTGATTTCCGCCTTTGCCAGCACACTAGGCACATTTTGCATTTCATGGATTGTGTATGAACAGACAGGCTCAAAGCTTGCCATGGGAGGGCTATGGCTCGTAAATATTGGCGGTCAGCTGATCATTCAATTCCTGGCAGGGCTTTTCATTGATCGGTGGAAGAGAACAACCATGATGAAGGTGTCGGAAATGATCCGATATTTGGCTTTTTTGTTAATTTGGTTTGTCTTGCTTACGGGGAATGCATCAACAGTATTTCTTTACATAACCGCTTTCTTAACCTCTCTCGTTGTGTATGATGCAGCTGCAGGAGCATTGGTCCCAAAACTGGCCAAAAGCGAAGAATTAATAAAGGTGAATGCAAGAATTTCTGGCGGGGTGCAGTTCGTTCGGTTTATAACCCTTCCTCTCGCAGGTCTTTTTATCGCATTCATTGGATATTTGGATGCTTTATTCCTAGTCTTTTCTTTGTTCTTTGTCTCATATTGGATAATAGCGGGAATCAATGAATCTACTATTGAAATGACACAAAAGCTATCCTGGGCAAAACAATTTAAACAGGGTCTGCGTATTTATAAAAAACATCCAATTCTTTTAATCTTAGGCGGATTTATCTCAGTAACCAGCTTTGGCGTGTTTGCCACACAAGCGATGTACATTCCCTATGTAGCAGAAATTTTAAGCGGTTCATCATTTGAATATGGACTTTTTGCTGCTTCATTTCCGCTTGGATACATAATAGGCAGTTATGCGGCAGCCAAATTAAATGAGCCACACCAATCCCTTTATAGGATCATGATGTTTGTCCTCTTTATTGGAGGCTGTACGTATCTGGCTTTAGGAATCACAAACGTGCTTTGGGCTGCGATCCTGATTGAAGTCATTGCAGGAGCAGCTATGCCATTTTGGAACATATACAGCACGACACTCTATCAGCGTCTTGTTCCAAATACCATTCTGGGACAAGTTTTGTCTGTACGGTTTCTCTTAACAAAAGCTGCGGCGCCGCTTGGAATCTTGTATGGTGCATTCTGTGCTTCAAAGTATGGAATACCTGTTTTATTTTTATCGGTGGGAATGTTGATTTGCATCATGTCTTGCAGTGGGCTGGTCTTATTGTCTAGAAATCGTACAGGAAATCTAAAAAAAGAGAAATGGATTTGAAGCCTTTGCCCAAATGAGCGAAGGCTTTCATTTTGCTAAATCGAGCCTGTTTCCGGATCTGGAAAAAGTTAATATGTAGATTTTGTAAATGTTACGTAAAGGACGGACATGCATACCTTACAAATGATTAAAACTTCCTTAACTGAAAAACCATAAACTTGGAATGTAAATAAAATACGATTTTATTGGAGGTAGTTTTATTGTTTAATAGAAAGCTTGGTAAAAAAGTAATCCCTGTTGCTGTTCTTTCTGCAGTTGTAATCGGCAGTCTGATAGGAAATTTTCCTGAAGCTAAAACTGACCGTGCAGAAGCGGCCTCTAATCAACGCGGAGAAATTAAAAACGTGATTTTTTTGATTGGTGATGGAATGGGCGTTTCTTATACGTCAGCACATCGTTATTTAAAAGATAATCCTAAAACTCCCATAGCTGAGCGGACAGAGTTTGATAAGCATCTTGTCGGAAATCAAATGACATATCCTGAAGATCCGGCACAAAACGTAACAGATTCTGCTTCTGCAGCAACTGCAATGTCAACTGGGTACAAAACGTTTAATGCAGCAATCGCAGTAGACAATGATGGAACAGAGTTAAAAACCGTTTTAGAAGCCGCTAAGGAAAAAGGAAAAGCGACTGGTCTTGTCGCAACTTCTGAAATCACACATGCAACACCAGCTTCATTTGGCGCACATGACATGAACCGCAAGAACATGAACTCTCTGGCAGATGACTATTATGATGAAATGATAAATGGAAAGCATAAAGTCGACGTTATGCTTGGCGGGGGAATGAGCAACTTTGTCCGCGCCGACCGCAACTTAACAGAAGAGTTTAAAGAAGATGGCTTCAGCTATGTGACAAATAAGCAAGAACTGTTGAAGGATAAAAATCAGCAAGTGCTTGGTTTATTTGCTGAAGGCGGTATGCCGAAAATGATTGACCGTACAAAAGAAACACCTTCACTTGAAGAAATGACAAATTCAGCATTAACACGTTTAAATAAGGATGAAGACGGATTTTTCCTTATGATTGAAGGCAGCCAGGTTGACTGGGCAGGACATGATAATGATATTGTGTCTGCCATGAGTGAAATGGAAGACTTTGAGAAAGCCTTTAAAGCAGCTATTGAGTTTGCTAAAAAGGACAAGCATACACTTGTAGTTGCTACGGCCGACCATTCAACAGGCGGATATTCAATCGGTTCTGACGGCATTTATAATTGGTTTGGCACGCCGATTAAAGCGGCTAAACGCACACCTGATTTCATGGCTAACGAAATTGCAGTAAATGGTGCGGATGTTGAAAAAATATTAAAGCAATACATTGATTTAGAACTGACAGAAGAAGAGGTAGCATCAGTTAAAACCGCTGCAGAGCAGGGGAAAGCAGATAAAGATAAAGGAATCCTAAGAGTTGATAATGCAATTGAAGTTATTTTTGATAAGCGTTCTCACACAGGCTGGACTACTGGCGGCCACACAGGTGAAGATGTTCCTGTATTCGCATTTGGACCTGGAAAAGAAATGTTTGCAGGACAAAAAGACAATACAGACCATGCAGAAATTATCTTTGACATTTTAGAGAAAAATAAAAAGAAATAAATACTTGAGTTCCGCTGTTCATTTTTAACAGCGGAACACTCTTTTAATGGGAAAGGGGAATTCCGATGAAAAAATTAGTTGTTCTTCTGTCTTTAACGGTGATTCTTTCAGCATGTTCAGCTCAAGCTTCCACGAATAAAGATTCTAATAAAGATGATAAAGAAAAAGTCTCACAGTCTTCTGAAAAAAAACAAACCTCAAGCGATGTCTATGTTCCAAATCCTCAACTAACAGATGATCGATCGCTTCTGGAAATCGGACAAGCGTTCAAAGATGACAAAGGCGTTTCCAGCTTAAAAGCGATTAAGAAAGTCAATCAGACATACCAGATTGGTGATGTCGAACTGATCATTCATGATGTAAAAGTAATCGAACATACACCATCCTACAGCATGATCGATTACTTTCACGGGTTTACACATGAAGAAACGTTTGATTTTGTAAAAGCAAATATTGAGATCAAAAATACGTCAGATCAGCCAGTCTATTTTTCGCCAATTGCGATTTTGGAATCAAGTACAGGTGAACATAGAGATTGGGAAGCTGATATTTACCTCGAGGAACTGAATGGTGAGCTTGCTGCAAATGGTTCGAAGAAGGGGAATATTGGCTTTATCCTTGATCATTCTGACAAAGAAGTAGAATGGGTGAAGATTTTTACTAGCGATTTGCTGAATGAAGAACAAAAAGTCACGAATAAGGCTCAAGAAATAACAATTGAATTCTAGTTAATATGAAAAGACAATACGAACCTCGTATTGTTTTTTCTCGCTTTTTTGTTCTGATGAGTTCAATTCTTATTAGCCGTGAACCGCGATTTATTATCCAAATTAAAACACCGTACGATCCTAAATGGAATTCCGGTAAAATACCACCCAATCAGCCTCTGTAAGAACATTTTATTCTTACTGCAGTAAGCGCATACAATGCTGATAAAACCTTTATTCTAGGATCATCCCCTGAAAAAGGACAGAAAAAATGAACTAGTCAATCAATTTAATAGCTGATATACTTTGAACTATTCTTTTTAAGACTTTTCTCACATAAAGTACTACTACATCAAAGGAGCTTTTACATGACGAAGGATTTTTCAGGGAAACAACTTATGTTTATCAGTTTGATGCTGTTTTCGATGTTTTTCGGAGCAGGAAATTTAATTTTTCCGGTATTTCTCGGACAGGCAGCGGGGGATAACATGTGGCCGTCGCTTGCAGGATTTATCATCTCTGCAGTGGGTCTGCCGATTTTAGGTGTTGTGGCCATTGCGAAGGCAGGGAGCTTTCATACGCTGAATTCTCGTGTTCACCCGATGTTCGCCCTTATTTTTCCGTTTATTATTTACATTTCTATTGGGCCTGGACTTGCGATTCCGCGTGCGGGAAGTCTTGCTTTTGAAATGGGAGCTGCGCCATTTCTTCCAGAAGGATCAGCTGCCCAGCCTGCAGCATTATTTTTGTATACGGCTGCCTTTTTTGGACTTGTATACTGGCTGAGCATGTCTCCGTCAAAGCTTGTTGATTTGTTTGGCAAGCTGCTGACCCCAATTGTATTGTCTCTTATTATGATCATTTTTGTGAAAAGCCTCATCACACCGATTGGATCGTTTGAACTGCCAACTGGAAATTATGGTAATAGTCCTGTTTTCCAAGGGTTTTTAGATGGTTATTTAACAATGGACGCCCTTGCTGCCCTTGCATTTGGCATCGTCATTGCTAATACGATTCGTGCCCAAGGAGTAGATAATGCAAAAAACCTATCTCATTATATGATTTATGCAGGTATAGGAGCAGGAATCTTGCTTACTGTTATTTATATCATTCTTGGTTATTTAGGTGCCTCAAGTGCATCACTTGGCCAATCTGAAAATGGCGCTCAAATCCTGACGAATATTATGGGTTACTTATTTGGTCAAAGCGGAACACTGATTCTTGGATTTGTTTTTACCCTGGCCTGCTTCTGTGTTTCGATCGGACTTGTGATTTCATGCAGTCAATTTTTCGCCAGTGCTGTGCCGAAAATCCCATATAAGATTTGGGTTTTGATTCTTTGTATAGCAAGTACAGCCATTGCAAATCTTGGATTAACACAAATTCTTACAGTATCAGTTCCGATCCTTGGCATGATCTACCCAATCGCCATCGTTCTGATTTTCCTGGCATTGATTCATCATTTGATTGATAACAGTTCATATGTGTACATTTCAACTGTTGCGATTGTTGGTACTTTCAGCGTTATCGATACGATCAATAAATCTTTTTTGGGTAATGCCATGACACCTGTGCTAGAAATGATGCCCCTTTATCAAGAGGGAATTGGCTGGCTCATTCCAGCAATCATAGGAGCTGCACTTGGTTATCTTTTAGGAAAAAGAAAAAATGTGAGTGTACCTGCTTAAAGCTTCACTGGTTATAAAGGATAATGTATTAATAGCACTTTAATTACCAAGAAAGATCCCGGAGTTTATTTCTCCGGGATCTTTTTTGTAAATGTGGCATTATATTTAATTATCAAATTGGGTGCTTTCGTTATTCTAATTGTTCATATTTTTGCGTTACTAGTAAATTTAATAGAAAGAAGCGAATGGAATACAATGAACTGACAAAAAGTAAAAAAGAATGTTTTAAATCTTTTTCATGAGGGAATAAAATACAGTGGAAAAAAAACAATCGTATTACAGATAGAGAAGGAGACATTTAATGATTCAGCTTAGAAACATATCAAAAAAATATCCGGATGGCTTTGAAGCGTTAAAGGATATCAATCTAGAACTAGAGGCAGGAAAAATACATGTTGTGATTGGACCGAGCGGATGCGGGAAGTCCACAACGATGAAACTGATCAATCGTTTGATCACACCAACAGATGGCAGTGTCTACATAAATAATGAGGATATTTCAAAAATGAATCCTGTTGAGCTGCGCCGAAAAATCGGCTATGTCATTCAGAGCATTGGCCTTTTTCCGCACATGACAATAGCAGACAATGTGGCAGTCGTGCCGCGTTTGCTGAAATGGGAGGAAGAGCGGACAAACCATAAAGTAAACGAGTTGCTTTCTATGGTGAATTTAGAACCTGATACATATCGCAATCGGTACCCGAGTGAACTGAGCGGTGGACAGCAGCAGCGCGTTGGTGTCATCCGGGCGCTTGCTGCAGAGCCTGATGTCATTCTGATGGATGAGCCATTCAGCGCACTTGATCCGATTAGCCGTGACCAGCTTCAGGCAGAGCTCGTGAATCTGCAGGAGGATTTGAAAAAGACAATCGTTTTTGTCACACATGATATGGACGAAGCGATCAAAATTGCGGATAACATTATCTTGATGAAGGATGGAGAGGTCATTCAGACAGGATCGCCGGACTCGATACTAAGGCATCCAGCCAATGATTTTGTGAAAGAATTTATCGGAAAAAAACGATTAAAAGAGCATACTGCTAATGAAACAGGCTTTTCAATGGACGCTGATGAAATTCCGACTGTGAATGAAGTGATGATTGATAACCCTGCGACAGCTTATCCTGAAAGGGGACTTGCAGCTGCACTTAAGATTATGGAGCAAAGACGAGTGGATTCACTGATTGTGATTGACCGCGAGAGAAACCTGCTTGGCTATGCTCCGATATTAAATCTTTTAGGTCAATACCGAGATGAAACGAAAATGCTTAGAGATGTCATGCAGCCATTTTCATTTACCGTTCTTTCTGACAGTCCTTTTACAGTGGCCCTGGATTTGATGAGTCAGCACAATCTGCCATACGTTCCGGTAGTAGGCGAGAACGGGAAGTTTGTCGGCGTCATCACTAGAGGAAGCATGGTCCGTTTAATGGCAGAAGTGTTTCCTTATGCAGATGAGGTGGTCTAAATGAAAGTCATCCAAGACTATTTTACTTTTCTTCAGGAGCGGTATCCAGATATTTTGGCCAGATCAGGCGAGCATTTGACCATAGTTGGACTTGCTGTTTTATTTGGCTGCATCGTTGCGATTACAACAGGCATTTTACTG
Organism: Bacillus sp. PAMC26568; assembly: GCF_014235785.1. GTDB lineage: Bacteria > Bacillota > Bacilli > Bacillales > Bacillaceae > Bacillus_P. The sequence continues at coordinate 1,914,008 of NZ_CP060137.1, forward strand.
ACCAGAGTGAAAGAAGGCCCTTTAAATAGCTTTGTCTTTGGACTAGTGAATGTATTTCAGACAGTTCCGACCATCGCCCTGCTTGCGATGCTTATTCCATTGATGGGCATTGGCATGAAGCCTGCCATTTTTGCTCTCTTTTTATATTCCTTGCTGCCGCTTCTGCGCAATACGTATTCAGGAATAAAAGAAGTGGATGGCAGCATTGTCGAAGCTGCAAGAGGAATGGGATTTGGCACGTTTCAGCGTCTGTTTAAAATAGAGCTGCCGCTTGCCTTTCCATATATTTTATCTGGCATCCGTTTAACAACTGTCTATATTATCAGCTGGACAACGCTCGCTGCCCTGATTGGTGCGGGCGGACTGGGAGACCTGATTATCGCGGGAATGTCAAACAATGATAATTTTCTGATTTTTACTGGAACAATCAGTGCGATTATTTTAGCAGTTATCGTCGATGTAGTACTAGGATTTTTCAGCAAAAAAAGAAATGGACTTACAGCATAGAAATAAAGGAATCACAAGGAGAAATTTAATGAGGAAAGCAATCATCATACCAGCACTTATTTTGATGGCATTTACCGCTGTTTTGGCGGGCTGCAATTCAAAAGAAACGATTAAAATCGGTGCCGCAACCTATACGGAAACAAAGATTATGGCAGCAATTTATAAAGAACTGATAGAAGACCGGACAGATTTAGCAGTGGATATTACACCTGACCTGTTATCAAATCCAATGATTTTAAAATCAATGAGCAGGGATGACCTGGATATGGCACTTATGTATTCAGGAGTCATTTTCAGCAATTTTTTTCCTGTGAAGCAAACAACAGACCGTAAAGAGGTTTTGAAGCAGGCAAAAGAAGGCTTTGATAAGCATTATGACTTTACGTGGTTCGATCCGCTTGGCTGGGAAAATACATATGCATTGACAGTTCAAGAGGAAACAGCAAAAGAAAAAGGACTTGAGAAGGTATCTGACTTAAAAACAGATCAGGCCGATATGAGATTTGGCGTTGATTCTTCCTGGATGGAACGCAAACAGGATGGATATCCGGCATTTATTAAACACTACGGGTTTGATTTCAAACAATCCTATTCCATGGATATTAATTTAGTGTATGAAGCAGTGGCCAATGACCGGGTAGATGTTGTTCTCGCTTATTCAACAGACCCGAGACTCATTCAATATGATTTGAAAACATTAAAAGACGACAAGCGATTTTTCCCTCCATATGATGCTTCGATGGTAGCACGAAATGAAGTACTGGAAAAACATCCAGAGCTAAAGCCGATCATGAATGAACTGACAGGGGAAATCGACGAAGAAACGATTACAAAGCTAAACTACGAAGTTGATATTAAAAACCGCAATGAACGGGAAGTAGCAAGAGAATTCTTAACGGAAAAAGGCCTCCTGAATAACGAATCGGAGTGAAATACATGACATTTTTAAAAGAATTTTTTACTTATATGGGGGAGAATGTAGATCTTCTGCTCCTATATACGGGACAGCATGTGCTCATGGTGATTATCGGAGTTTCCCTTGCACTTATCGCGGGGACGCTACTTGGCATCGTGTGCAGCAGATATAAGAAACTTGCACCAATAATTTTATCTGTCGCCAACATCATTCAAATTGTTCCGAGTCTGGCATTGCTGGCATTGCTGATGCTCTACTTCGGACTTGGCTTCTATACGGTTGTGATCGGACTATTTCTTTACTCCTTGCTGCCTATCATCAGACATACTTATGTTGGCCTCGAGCAGGTAGATAAATCTCTGACAGAGGCAGGGCACGGTATTGGCATGACTTATGTGCAGCTGCTGACAAAGGTTCAGCTGCCGCTCGCGATGCCATTCATTATGGCAGGTCTGCGAATCGCTGCAGTCATTGCAATTGGAGTTGCCACATTAGCGCCATTTGTTGGGGGAGATGGACTGGGAAGGGAGATTTTTTCAGGAATTAACTCAAGAAATGACATGCGCATTTACGTTGGAGCTATTCCTGCTTCGCTGCTGGCCATCCTTGCAGATATCGTATTAGGGAGAATGGAGAAGAAAATGAGTATAAAGACAGCTAAATAAAAAACAGATCAGCTCGAGTTGCGGGCTGATCTGTTTTTATGAAAATATAAGTATAAAATTTTGGGCAATGGAGCTAAACGGGCGCTTCCGCTTTTCTTATTATAGTTGTTTTGTTTCTTTTAAGTAGTTAACATCACTTGATTTATTTTTATAGTTTGTAAGTAAAGAAATACCTACTAACACAATAAAACCTGAAGTCATGCCGTAAATAATTGGCGATGTTGCTGTGATGCCTTTAATAAATAAGCCGCCTATTACTACAATTGTGCTAATTAAAATGGAATAGAATCCAGCATTCGGTGTAGCCTTTTTCCAAAAGAAGGTCATGACCAGCGGGATAAAAATAGCACCGGATAATATAGCATAAGCGACATCAAGTGCTACTAATACATCCTGTATCCAAATGGAGAAAGTAATGGCTATTAAACCAACGATCAGCGTCGTGACTCTTGAAGCCATTAAAAGCTGCTTATCACTCATATTTTTCATGAAATATTGCTTAAGAATGTCATTCGTAATAAGTGTAGATGATGCCAGTAATGTACCAGATGCTGTTGACATAAGTGCTGAACAAACACTTGCCAGAACAAGTCCTAAAATACCTGCCGGAAGAATTTCAAGAGCCATTGTTGCAAAAGTGTTCTGTGGATTATCAATTTGAGGAATGACGATAAAAGCGCACATTCCAATGATGCTTCCTGCCAGGGCATAAGCAATGCTGTAAATTCCTGCAAAAATAGATCCGTTTCTGGCTATTTTATTTGATTTTGCTGTAAATACCCGCTGCCATATATCCTGTGACACGACCATCCCAAGTGCATATAGGAGAAAGTATTGAAAAATTTGCTGATAGCCGATCGACGAAAAATGGAAGTGAGTCTGAGGCAATTGAGCCACTAGGTTTCCCCAGCCATCTGCTTTTGAAATACTCATTGGGAGCATGATGAAAAAGATTCCGATTGTCATCACAACGAATTGAATGATATCTGTAACTGTTACACTCCACATACCGCCAAGAATGGTATAGAAAAGCACGATTCCTCCGCCGACAAGCATAGAAGTCGTGATATTCCAGCCGAGAAGCACATTAATGATCGTTCCCATTCCAATCACTTGAGTAACAGCCACCATAAGAGTATAGATCGCAGCAACAATTGCACTGAGAAGTCGTGTTTCTGATGTATATCTCTTTCCAAGCAGCTCACTGATGGTTGTTATTTTTAATGAATCGATCTTTTTAATGAAAATAGTACCTAAAATAATAATGCCAAGTCCAATCATGGTCACAAACCAGATACCCGAGATTCCATATACATAACCAAGCTTAGCCGTTCCAATGGTTGCCGCACCTCCGAGAATAACAGCGGAGAGGCAGCCCAGATACATAAACATGCCCAGGTTACGGCCGGCAAGGTTAAAATCTTCCGATGTTTTCGCCTTTTTAGAACCGATAATGCCTACACCAATCAATACAGCAAAATACAATAAAACCACGAGCGTGTCCAGCAGTTGCATGTGAATAACCTCCTTTTAATGATAAAAATAATGATAGCGTTTTCATTAGTGTTTTTTCCATTTCATCGTTTTATTTCGTATTTTGTAAAATTTGACCTCGCTCTGCTTGAAGCTTTATTTGATATTCATAAACGGCTTCTTCGAGGACCTGCAGGCCTTGATCAATTTCTTCTTTCGAGATTGTAAGCGGCGGGATCATACGGATGACTTCACCATGGTTTCCGCATAAATAAAAGAGAACACCCTTCTCCAGGCATCGGTCTAAAATCGTCATAAGTGCATCTCCGTCCGGTTTGCCGGTATATGGATCAATAATTTCAATTCCGATCATCAGACCGATTGCACGAACGCTTCCAATAACAGGAGAGGAGCTTTGCAAAAGTCTTAACTTCTCAAGAGCATAGGAACCCATGTTTTTGGAGTTTTCGATTAATTTCTCTTCCTTTAGCACTTCGATTGTTGCAAGTGCTGCTGCACATGCGATAGGATTCCCTCCAAAGGTGGTGCCATGACTGCCAAGCGGCCATTGTTTCATTAATTCCTTAGAAGCAACTGTTGCGCTCAAAGGAAGACCAGAAGCAATCCCTTTTGCAATCGCCATAATGTCAGGTGTCACATCAAACGCTTGAGCTGCAAACCATTCGCCAGTTCGTCCGAAGCCTGTCTGGACTTCATCAAAGATGAGCAGAATGCCATGCTTTGTACAGATTTCTCTTATCTTTTTCAGCCATCCTTTTGGAGGTACAATATATCCGCCTTCACCTAGTACTGGCTCAACGATCATACATGCTACTTCTTCTGGTGTCACTTGATGGTTAAATAGTGTTTCAAAATCCTTTTCCAATTTCTCTGTGCAATAGATTTCAGGGTCAGCACCTGCTGGACATCCCTTCACATCGGCATATGGGACTTGGTACGCGAGTCCATTTGGCTGCAGAAATTTACGGTATTTGCTTTTTGATGTAGTCACGCTTAATGCGCCAAGCGATCGTCCGTGAAAACAGCCGATGAAAGAAACAACATAAGGTCTTCTTGTGACATGCTTAGCTAGTTTAATAGCTCCCTCAATCGCTTCCGTTCCGCTGTTGGCGAAGAAAAAACAATCAAGATTTTCAGGAAGGACAAGCTTTAGTTCTTTTGCAAGCTTAAGGATTGATTCGTACATAATGACACCTGACGGACCGTGCATCAGCTGGTCTGCTGCGTCTTTGATGGCTTGTACGACTTTTGGATGCCGATGGCCTGTATTGGCAGTTGCAATTCCAGATGTGAAATCTAAATATTTCTTACCATCCAACCCGTAATAATAGCAGCCTTCAGCCTTTACTACAGGAAGATTTGGATGGTCCTTTGCCATGCTTGGCGCTAATAAATCCGGCATTTCTTCAACGAGGTGATTCCAATTATTCTCCATAAGACTCCTCCTAGTTCATTCTTGCATCGTGATGAGAAAATAATTTACTTATACTACAACTACTTGCAAGAACTATGCCAAGAATGCTAGAGAATTTGATGTTTTTTCATTTTTCTAACAATTGATGGCTGGCTGATGCCTAATGCTTGGGCCATTCGGACGGTCGTTTTATATTTTTTTCTTGCTTTTAAAAGAATTTGTTTTTCCAAATCATCCATCATTTCTGGCAGCGACTGATTTTGATCTAAAGGAATAGCAGCAGGTGAAACTGATTCTAGTATATATTCCGGCAGCTGCTCTACCGTAATGAGAGTAGAAGGAGAAATGACAACTAACCGTTCCAGAATATTGATCAATTCACGGACATTTCCTTTCCAATCATAATGCAGGAGGTGATGAATGACAGCTTCATCCAGTTTCTTTTCCTTGTTATACTTCTCTTCAAATTGTTTTAAAAGAAGGTGAATGAAAGGGACTATGTCCTCAGTCCGTTTGCGGAGCGGGGGAATGGTGATCGGCACAACATTTAATCTGAAATAAAGATCTTCCCGAAACAGTTTATCTTTAATGGCCAGTTCCAAATTTTTATTCGTAGCAGAAATGAGCCTGAAATCAACATGGATTGGCTTTGTCCCGCCAACCCGATAAAACTGTTTTTCCTGGATGACCTTTAATACTTTTACCTGATGGGTCAGCGGAAGTTCACCAATCTCATCTAAAAAAAGTGTTCCGCCATGAGACAGCTCGATCAGGCCGATTTTCCCTTTTTGATTAGCTCCCGAAAACGCGCCTGATTCATACCCGAATAGCTCAGCTTCAAATAAGGAATCAGGAATGGCACCGCAGTTCACTTCAATAAATGGACCTTTCTTTCGATCGCTTTTGTTATGTATAAATTTTGCGAGCAGGGATTTTCCTACACCTGATTCTCCTAGTACCAAAACATTCACATCCACTTCTGATACTTGAAGAGACGTGCTGATGACCTTCTGCATCTCAGCACTATTTGCAATAATTCCAGAATCATAGAGCTGTTTTCCCCGAAGGAGATCCAGTTCGCTTTTTACCCGTTCCATTTCTTCTTCCATCGAGATCAGGAAATTTTTATAGTCGGCCAGATCCGTGATATCGTGTGAATAGCTGACAACTCTATACATTTCGCCATCTTCGTTATATACAGGGATTCCGGTAACGAGAAGTTTTTTCCCTTTATTTGTTGTCTGGACAAAGGTGATTTTTTTCTTTTCCTTCACCACCATCGGAGTCAGAATGGGGGTGAATAAACCTTGTGCCTCAAGGTCGTAAACAGATTTTCCAATTAAACTATCAGACTCAACTCCATAGATTTTACCAGTGAACACACTCACTTTCAAAATAATTCCATCCAGATTCGTGACAAGAATATCATCCTTGAGGGAATGAAGAATTTGTTCGTTTTCATTCCAAGTGCTGGAAGAGGTCATCTGTGCACCGATCCTTTCATTGAATGAATATAAGAAATATTATTCAATTTTGAATAATTATTCATTTTCGAATAATTATAGCAGGATTCTGCTTGATTTCATACTATGAAAAAAACGACAGCAAATTTGCTGTCGTCATTTTTATAAGAGCTGTTTATTTTTAAAATACTTCCACATGCCGAACGTTAAAAGAATAAGAAACGAAAAGATAATAATCGTTGCAAAAGGAGAGTCTTGATAGGGCAGCGGGACATTCATTCCGAAAAAGCCTGTCACGAACGTTAATGGGAGCATGATGGTTGAAATGAGAGTCAGGACATTCAATTTTTCTGATGATTTCGCATTAATGATAGAGTAATAAGTATCGAGAGCACTATTCACTAAATCTCTAAATGTCTCTGTTGAATCAACAATGCGCTCTAAATGATCGATTAGATCTGTAAAGAAGGGGACATTTTCTTCTCTAATATCAAATTTCCATTTCCCGTCTACATTAATAAAGATTCTCCGCTGCGGAAGAATGACTCTTCGAATTAAGATGATGGTTCGTTTTAAGGCAAGGAATTCCTCAGTCACCCCGCGGATTTCTTCATCATAAATCTCATCCTCTAATTCATCAATCCGAATTCCAATACGGTCAAGGATTGGAAAATATTCATCTGTTATTCCGTCAATCAGCGTGTATAAAAGAAAGTCAGCGCCTTTATTCATATATTTAATGTGTTTGGAGCAAATGGCATCCATTTGTCCAAGCCATTTTAACTTGTGCTTATGGATGGTCACCACATAATTAGGTCCTACAAACACATTTAATTCTAACGTAGTAATTTCGTTATCACTTTCCTCGTTATAGCTGAGGGCGTGAAGGACGAAGAACTTATAATCCTCGTAGTTATCCATTTTTGCCCGCGGGCTGTCATGAAGGCAGTCCTCAATAGCAAGATGGTGAAAATCAAATATTTTTGCCACTTCATATAATTCACGGTTCTGTACATCATACATATCAATCCATAACAAGCTGTCAGAATGGCTTAAATGGTTGTTAATTTGATCCATTTTTATATCTGCGATCATTTCTTGTGAATCATTTTTATAAAGATAAGTTTTAATCATTCATATACACCCCGTAAAAGTTTATTTTACGAAGCAATCGTGTCTGCTTAGGTCTTCTTTGTCGGTAAAAGAGGAACTGGTGCACACTGGTTGCCTCATGCTTGTGATGTTCCTGTAATCATTTGCCGAATTTGGGTCATCTGTGTCCATCATTTCCTCACCTCCATAAAAAAGACCCCTGTCATATGAAAGGAGTCATAAAAAGCAGAAAATAAGCAAGCTTTAAATGTCTCCCCTTGATTTGAGTTTTAGCACTGCATAGCATAGGTTCATACCAGCTGCGTTAAGAAAAACCTTAATCCGATTTTTCCTGTTGACCCATTGGCGTCTCTCGACATTTTTGGGCAGCAGCGTATCTCTATACAGGAGCCTCACCTAACAGAAGACTTATCTAACTATTGTCACTATATGAAATAAACCATTCTATGTCAAACCCTTTTTTATAGCTAGAATTCCTTCAATTTATTTTTTACATATATTCCGCTTTATGGAGGGAGTTTCAAAATGATAGAGAATTATTCGGCAGTATTAATGACAATGATTGTAAGGGGGAAAGCAGTGTCTGGTTCTAAAAGTCCAATAACACAAAGAGATATCACAGAAAGTACTTGAAGACAGAGGGGCTCAAATCAGGGACGAGCTGTTTCAAAAGTCTCAGGCATGCCTTAGAGCATCGATGCTTCCTAAAAAATACGGGTGGGGACTTCATTTTGATGAAGCAGGGAAAATTGCTCTTTATGGGATAGAATCCCCAGAGTACAAGCAATTCATGGAACAGAAAGATGGAGACTTGAAATTGTTAAATGCAATGAGAAACAGCAGGAAAAATGAATGAAAAAAAGGATTTCAATGCCAAAAGCAGCCCAATTATTAGAGCTGGTATCTTGCCGGCATTTCTTTGCAGAGAAATGCCTTTGATTTAGCATAGACTCATGGGAACGAGATCCAATATTTACATTTACCATCCTTAATTTCATCAAGCACTCCATTATTATTTTCAATAATTCTTCGAGAAGCAGCATTTTCTTCTGTGCAAGTAAGAAGTAAATGGTTTAAGTCTTTTTCTTTTGCCATCACTAAAATCTCACGCAGCAAAATCGTTCCGTATCCTTTTCTCTTTTCAGAGGGGCGGATAGTGTAACCAATATGTCCCCCTGATTTCCTCAGTTTTTCTGTAAGTCTATGTCTAAGTTTACCAATCCCTACAGGACGATCATTAATCAGCAGCCAGTAGGTTGTTTGGGGGACGAGTTCCGGATTTAGATTCTCCCCTTTTGCCATCGCTAAGTTTGCCTCCAGATAAGAGGGGAAATCTTCTATTTTCATATTATGATGATGATTCGAAAAACCATTTTCACCAGGTCCAATTTCTTTCATCATTTCAAGGATATCCATCCCATCTGAAGAGGATAATTCTCTTAACTCAACTTTCATTCAAAATCCTCCAGACATAAAAAGCTTATTTATTATTTTAATACAAAATAAACCTGGATAGCAGCCTATTAAAACAAACGGCAGTTTTCACATTGATTATTGTTTTTGGTTATAAATATAACCCGTGGATTCTTGCTTTTCGCTGTGAGGGATGTGAGCCTCCTCGGCAATGCCTGTGGTCTCCCATTCCCCTCTATCTCCCGCAGGAGTCAAGTGCCTTCCGCTACAATCCACTAAAGGTTTTTACCATTTCTTTAAAAGCAGCAAACTTTACGAATAGAGCCAAACGAAAAGAAAAGGAACAGCACCATATAAGACAGTTCTCTTGATAAAAATCTGAATGGTTCACATTTACAAGGAAATAATAATCCTGCTACGGTGAAAGACCGAATCATGTTAGGAGAATCAGATGATGATGAAAATTTTAGTATCGCTCGTATTAATGGCTTCGCTTATGTTAACTCCAGTAGGTGACAGTGTTTTTGAAAATAAAACTTCTTATGTAAGTGCAAAATCCTTCAAGGGAGGAAAACGGCGCAGCAACTTTAATCAGCCTGACACACGACAAAATCAGCCTCGTTCTAATTTCAGCAATAGAAGGAACAATGCTGCCAGAGGAGGCATTATGAGAGGGCTGCTGTATGGAGGAATTGCTGGACTTCTTCTTGGGGGACTGCTCGGGAATTTGGGATTTTTCGGAGGTTTCCTTGGGTTGCTCATTAACATCCTTGCCATTGTTTTTTTAATTTTTATAATCAGAAAATTATTTAGATATTTTAGACATAGGATGAATTGATCAGCTCTTACAAAGCTGATTTTTCTTTGGTATGGTAAAATGTTAAAAAATTGTTTCATGCAATTATATATGAACAATTATTAGACAATACAAAGGAGTTTTATCATGCAGGATTACATAACGTATTTACGATCAATGGTAGGACATGAAAAAGTCATCATGGTGGCGTCCGGCGTATTTGTTTTTGATAAAGAAGGCAGGTTATTGCTGCAGCTGCGTTCGGATAACAACGAATGGGGCCACCCGGGCGGTTTTATGGAAATTGGAGAAACTGTAGAAGATACGGCGCGAAGAGAGGTATTTGAGGAAACAGGACTAGAATTAGAAGAAATGAACTTTTTCGGAATTTATTCAGGTGTAAAGCATGAACGTGTTTTAGCAAATGGAGATCAATTTGCTCTCGTGAAGATTATGTTTACGTGTACTGATTTTAAAGGAGAGCTGAATCAAAATAATTCAGAATCCCTGCAGCTGAAGTTTTTCCCATTAGAAAATCTGCCAGCAATATGGAACGAACAAAAAATGGTGTTTGATGATTTATTATCTAACCGAAAAGAATACTATGTTCGATAAAACTTACCTCTCTTTTTGCGGGGTAATTTTTTTTGCTACCCGATCCTGCATAGAGAGCTATAACAGTATGATGAGAATATTAGGCAGAGGGTGACATAATGAGATCAAATCTATTAATAAGTGAACATTCAATGATGGTGCAGCCAAGTTTAGCAAAACAGGTAGGATTGAAAGAAAGCATTATTCTGCAGCAGTTTCATTATTGGCTGCAAAAATCGGCAATCACGATAGATAGTGAAAAGTGGATTTGCTATACACATGAAGGTCTACATAAGCAGTTTCCATTTTTATCGATGATTACGATTAGACGAACATTGCTTAAACTGGAAAAACAAAAGCTGATTATTGTTTCCATACATAAAAAACAGTTTGGGCCTCAAACAAAAAGATACAGAATCAACTATGAAGTGCTGGACAAAATGATCAATGACACGCAGCAAAATAATCACACAGGTAATATAGATCGCAAAATGAACATTATAGGTGAACAAAATGATCAGCTTCCAGTTACAAATCGAGCAGACGTAATGATCACAATTAGAGAACAATATGATCAGGATTCACGTACAAAAAGATCAGAACCAATAGACAAATTGATCACAATGAAAGAACAAAATGATTACGACCCATGCACAAAAAGATCAGCAAAAAAAGACAAAGTGAGCAGCTCTATACTAAATAATACTAATAATACTAAAAGAAAAGAGAATAGAATAATAGTCTTCTTTGAAGAGAATGGTTTTGGAGAATGTAAACCATACATAGCTGAAAGAATTAGAAACTGGCAAAGTATTTTTGACGATACCATCATTATTGAGGCACTTAAGACAGCAATCTCCTATCATGCAATTACATGGAAATACGCAGATACCGTTTTAGCCAATTGGAAATCAGCGAACATCCAAACACTCCAAGATGTATGGGATCTGCAAGAACGGAGGAGAACAAAGAGATATCAGCCAAAATTGATCAGAAAAGAGCCTGTTCCTGAGTGGCTAGTTGAAAACTCGTACGAGAATCCGCCAAAAGATCAAAGTGATGAGGATATAAATGTCCTCAGGGATCGAATAGAGCGATATATGAATAGAGAGGATGAGGACGCAGCTTTCGAATCATTTGTTTAGGCTCTTTTCGTAAACATTGTTGCTTTCGCTAGTCAGAAAAAAATCGGGTTTTGGATTATTCACAGTATATACGGCGTCCAAATTAGTCCTGTATCTACATATTCTAGGAAAAGAGCACGACCCAGAACTTAGTGCGTTTGCAAAAACCATACGCAAAGCAACAATCAATGCGGACACAGCCATTATTTAATAGCTTCTTCTCGAATTGTTCATAGTTTATTCATATTTGAACGATAAGATAAGAATCATGTTCAGCAAAAGATGGTTTGAAAAAGAAAGTCAGATACAAAGGAGATTACGTATGAAAAACGTTTTGAAAAATAAGGCGACTTATTATTTTCTGCTGACAGCGATCATTGGCATTGCTGTCGGCTGGGGATTTGCTTCTTTTAATGATGAAGCAGTTGCAAGTGTGAATGGTGAAAAAATAAGCAAGGACGAGCTTTATGGTTTACTAATGGACCAAGGCGGAACTCAGCTGGTTGACTACTTAATAACAGAAAAAATCATCGAACAGGAATCCGATAAGAATGACATCAAAATTTCTAACGATGCCGTTGAAGAAGAATATCAATCTGTTGTTGACTCTTATGGAGGCGAGGAAGCCTTTACCCAGCAGCTCGAAACAAGCGGCGGAACAGTGAAAGATGTAAAAAAAGATCTCGAAACGAATCTGAAAATAGAAAAGCTCCTTGAACCGGAAATTTCGATTTCTGATGATGAGATGAAGACGCATTTTGAAGAAAATAAAGCGAGCTTTGCGGAGCCTGAACAAGTGAAAGCGAGCCACATTTTAGTAGAAGATGAGGCAACCGCAAAAGAAGTGAAAGAAAAACTGAACGCAGGCAGCGATTTTGCAGAGCTTGCGAAAGAATATTCAACAGACGCGTCTAATAGTGAAGACGGCGGAGACTTAGGTTTCTTTGCAAAAGGTGAAATGGTTGCTGAATTCGAAGAAGTGGCTTTCGCAATGAAAGAAGGAGAGATCAGCGAACCGGTCAAAACAGAATTCGGCTATCACATTATCAAATTTGAAGAGAAAAAAGAAGCAGCCGAAGCTGTTTATGAAGACAAAAAAGAAGAAATAAAAGAAACACTATTTGATCAAAAAATGCAGACAGCCTACACGACATGGCTTGAAAAGAAAAAAGAGGAATATGATATAAAAAATACACTTGAGAGCTGAGAAAAGAGGAGAGGTGCTCCTCTTTTTTTCTTATTTGAAGGGAACTGGATAAAAGAAAGTATTCCTCTCAAAACGGAAAATATTTACCGGATTTTCAAAGCTGGTGAATGGAGCAGAAAAACCGCCTCACTGTAAAAAAAGCGCTAATAACAGAAGCATTTTGGAAAGTAAATGATCCATTTCAGAAAGTAAACGCTCATTCGTATTGAATAGTACATTTTTAAGTTAACTAAAAATAAAAACAAGTTGACAGAAAACACCTCCATTCTTTACCATTGAAGAGAAGGAATTGATGGAGGGATGAACATGGACTGGTTAACACTTGCAAATGAAGTGGTAGATGGAAAAGAAATAAATGAAGAAGAAGCTTTGAATATCTTAAATTCGGATGACGATGAACTTTTAAGCCTGCTGCACGGTGCATTTACAATCCGAAAGCATTACTATGGAAAAAAAGTAAAACTGAATATGATCATCAATACAAAATCAGGTCTATGTCCTGAAAATTGCGGATACTGTTCACAGTCCAGCATATCAGCGGCTCCGATAGAAAAATACCGGATGATGGACAGAGAGAGCATTCTTGCAGGAGCAGAAAGAGCATACAACCTCAAGGTAGGAACGTATTGTATTGTCGCAAGCGGAAGAGGACCTTCTGAAAAAGAATTGGACACTGTTGTATCAGCAGTAAAAGACATTAAAGATCAATATGGACTAAAAGTATGTGCGTGTCTGGGACTATTAAAACCAAACCAGGCTTCACGTTTAAAAGAGGCAGGAGTCGACCGCTACAACCACAATATCAATACGTCAAAAGAGCATCATGAATCGATTACTACATCACATACATACGATAACCGCATCGAAACCATTGAAGCAGTGAAGGCATCAGGTATTTCGCCTTGTTCAGGCGTTATCATTGGCATGAGAGAAACAAAGAAAGATGTTGTCAACATGGCATACAGCTTAAAAGCACTTGATGCAGACTCCATACCAGTAAATTTTCTGCATGCGATTGATGGCACGCCGCTTGAAGGAACGGATGACTTGGATCCGCGCTATTGCTTAAAAGTTCTGGCGCTTTTCCGTTACATGAATCCGACAAAAGAAATCCGCATTTCAGGTGGACGTGAAGTTAATCTCCGTTCCCTGCAGCCGCTTGGTCTGTATGCTGCAAATTCTATTTTTGTTGGGGACTATTTAACAACGAAAGGTCAGGAAAGCACGAGTGACCATGAAATGCTGAAGGATTTAGGATTTGAAGTAGAGTTTGATTTTGAAGAAAATGAGGCGCTGACAGTATAAAAATGGTTCCTTCCTGTATGAGGAGGGACCATTTTTTTTAAAAGGCCGCGAATTAATTTAAGTAGATGTACAGGATGAAAAACATTCCATTCTAATGGCTATTTTAGTAGAGGTTCTTTCGACTTGTGAAAAGGAAGAAAAGTTAGCCGGAGTAAACTTTTTTTGACACTCGTTACTCTTGTTGTATGATGAAAAAAGGTTGCCATAGACCCACTCAATCCTTACTTGGTAAGATGTTCAAGGAATGAAAAAGTGGAGGATCTAACGTATGGAAGAACAAAAATATGCGGATTTGAAAATGGGAGAGCGCGGGGCGATTATAAGCATCATTGCTTACCTGTGTCTTTCTGCACTGAAACTGATTATTGGCTATTCAGCTAATTCCGAAGCATTGAAAGCGGATGGATTAAATAATGCAACAGATATAATAGCATCAATTGCGGTACTCATTGGGCTAAGGCTCTCTCAAAAGCCTGCTGATCAAGATCATCCATATGGTCATTGGAAGGCGGAAACAGTGGCATCCCTTGTCGCTTCATTTATTATGATGGCTGTTGGACTTCAAGTATTATATGGTGCTGTCTTATCTGTCTTCGAGGGAAAACAAGAGTCGCCTGATTTGATTTCGGCATGGACAGGAATTTTCTGTGCGATCATTATGTATTTCGTTTATCGCTATAATAAAAAGCTTGGAGAAAAGATCAACAGTCAGGCTGTCACTGCAGCAGCAAAGGATAACCTGTCAGATGCATGGGTCAGCATCGGAATTGCTGCAGGAATAATAGGCTCACAATTCTCGCTTCCTTGGCTTGACCCAGTGGCAGCGGTTATTGTCGGTTTACTGATCTGCAAAACAGCCTGGGATATTTTCAGAGATGCCTCCCATCATTTAACAGATGGTTTTGATGAAGAAGAGATTCAATCTTTTAAAAAAACGACTCTTTCTTTATATGGTGTTAAAGGAGTCAAAGAAATTAAAGCAAGAAACTACGGAAACAATACAGTGGTGGATATTGTCATTCTCGTAAATTCGAATTTGGACATCCGTGACGCTCATGATATCTCGACAAAAGTTGAAAATATACTAATGAAAAAGCACAATGTGTACAATGTGCACGTGCATGTTGAGCCGAATTAAATCAGCATCTATTAGGAACCTTAAAAATAATTACCTCAAATGTTTTCTTTCTGGAATATTTTATTAAATAAAAACAAAAATGAAATCAAATAACAAGAGGTATGTGTGATGAATAATACTGAAATTAAAAGTTCTGTTTGGATTGATGGGAATAAAGAAACAGTTTGGAAAGCTGTCACTGATGAAGATAAACTTTCACAATGGTATGCACCTGGCTCACCTTGGGACATTCCTAATCTGAAGGTTGGGGAGAAAATCATTTTTACGTTAATGCCTAGTGCCCATAATAATTTAAAAGAGAAACGTCCAATGTTTTTAACGATTGAGAAAGTGAGTACATATGAAGAGTTTTCCTTTTATGCGGACACACAGCAGATTCTTATATCGATTTTATTAGAAGAAGTGGCCAATGGAACAAAAGTTACAATGAATATGGGAGGTTTTGATGCATCTTTAGAAAACTTAAAAGCCCTGGTAGAAGGAAAGGAAATACCTTATAAATAATAGGGTTTTAGGTGACAATTAAAATTTTACAAAAAAAAAGCCCTATCCAAAGATGGGGCTTTCCTTTTTGGTCCTATAATAGGATTTGAAGCATCTTTCATATTTATGTTAGTCGTCTTGCCGATCTTTATCGTTCATATCTTCTGGATCTTCAACTGGATCCTCTGGATCTTTTTCGGCATTTTCTTCATCATCCTTGTTCATCGTATCATTTTCATCGACACCCGGTAAATTTTCCGTATCATTACCTTGTTCTTCCTCTGGTGCATTTTCTGTTTCATTATTTTGGTCTTCCTCAGGTGGTGCAGGATCCTGATCATTCACATTACATCCAACTAATAGCAGAGCAGAGAAAAATACACTTGTTAGTACGTTAAACCATTTTTTATTCATTGTAGTGTCCCTTCCTTCATGTTTTTAATTGTAAATCTTTGCTTATATTTCCCGATTTTAATGATAATATGTATTTTATCTTTAAGTGATAAAACATATCTTCTATTCGATGGCACGCATTTAGGTAGGGTTTACCCTTCCTTTAATACTCTATTTCTTCAAAATCTTTGGGCTGGGGAACGGGCTGCATGTTTTCGCTGTTCGAATTCGTATGAATGGATTGAAACTCTTTTTGCTTATCTTCAGTATTCTTTTCATATTGCTTTTCTTGCTTTTTCAAGTAGATAACTCCTTTCAAATGTATTTATCTTAATATGAACTTCTGATGGTTTAATCATGCGTTTCATACAGGCAGGTCTATCAGGAAATTCCTGTTAAGTTACTTTCTCAGCATTGGCAAAATTTTCGATTTTCACTCTTCCTGAAAGCCTCCTTTATCCTAACTAGATCAATTCATTACCCACTATCTAGATTTTCCATAATTTCCAAAGGTATGTGCTATATATTTTATTTCATTGCATTAAATATTGCTTTAGATCACATTTGAACTTGTGGACTTGTCAACTTAAATGAGGTTGCGTTCGAGAGAGCAAGAGGAAAAATTAAAAAATCTAACTAAATTTAATAAATTTGAAACTTTTTCCATTCTCACTGAGTTTAATAATTGTGTTTTATAAAAAAAGAATTTGAGAGGGGGAACTTATGAGGAAATCAATTTCACATATTCACATCGCTTTCTCAAGGTATCAGATAAGTAAAAGTCACGGTTGATGATTTATATAAATATTTAGGAGGAAAAAGTATGAGATTAATAAAAACCATTATCTGTTTGTCAGCAGCTGGAATTATAGCCTTTCAAGCACTGCCTTCGACAATGACAGAAGCATCAGCGAGCTCCAAATCCACTCATGAAGTAAAAGCCGCGGGTGATCCTTACCCGGGACATGTCATTAAATACGGGGATCGAGGATCTGAAGTGAGAAAAGTACAAACCCAGCTCAACAAAAACAATGTCCCAATTTATGTAGATGGCATATTTGGACAGATAACACTTAAAAAGGTCAAAGAATTTCAAACGCGCAGACATTTGAATGCAGATGGGATAGTAGGACCCTCTACTTGGACAGCACTCTATCATACCGCATTTCCTTATCCTGGTTATGTCATTAAAATTGGGGATCGGGGCATAAATGTTACACACATCCAAGCTCGTCTAAATGATGCTGGGGGATCGATTAAAATTGATGGTATTTTCGGACCGAACACTCAGCTTAAAGTAAAGGAATTCCAGAAAAAATTCGGGCTGAAAGTAGACGGAATTGTCGGACCGCAAACGTGGGACATTCTCTTTAATTATGAAGAATAGTCTAAGCTTTGGAGACTTTTTTGATAGGGATTTTTAAGGAAAGAAAACCGATATTTTTTTTCGATAGGAGTACAAAGTTTTCTGCTCTGGCGTCTAATTCATGGGTCAGTAAAGGATCTATCTGCGCTGACCAAGGCGCCTGAGCTTTTGCAATGACTGAATCGGCATTCTGCAAAAAATAAAAACCTGTTGAGATCAACAGGTTTTTTAGCAGCATTTATTATTATTTAAGCAAAAACCTAATCAATTTTCACTCACAGTCTTCTGATATTCTACAGAGGATTCTAATTTTTCTTTGCTCATCATTATCGCTATAATAAATGCCAGAGCTGTAGGAATGAGCGCCCACAAAAACGTTTGAGTGATGGAAGTAGAGAGAGCTGACGTAATCTTGTTTAAGACCTCTGGCGGGATAGCAGCTCGAGCTTCAGGTGCAAGCAAGACACGTGGATCCGTAAACGCTGGATTATTGGACATTTGTCCCTGATCTTGTCCCATTGCTGCAAAAATATCATTCAGTTTAGCGGAAAATTCGTTTCGTTGGATAATCCCGAAAACGGTAATTCCAAGTGTCATGCCCAACGAGCGTATAAAAGAGACAGTAGAGTTAACAGAGCCTCGCTGTGACGGTTCAAAATGATGGATTGCCGCGTTGGTTAAGACAGAAAAAGTAGCCCCTATTCCAAGGCCTGTCAGTATCATATAGAGTGTAACCAAGAATCTTCCTGTATCTGGTGTTAATGTAGTTAAAAGGAACATGCCTACTGTAAAAAACACACTAAAGACAATCATAATCTTACGGTAGCTCCATTTATTCATCAAAAAACCGCCGGTAGTAGCAGAGACGACAGAACCCAGCATCATAGGGAGCAGAACGAGCCCCGAATTAGTCGCGGTCCCTCCAAGCACACCTTGAATGTAAATGGGTATATATACGGAAGCTGTAATGAATGCCATACCGCTTAACAAACCTAAGAGATTGCTTGTGGAAAACAAGCGAACCTTGAACATTGGGAACGATATTATTGGATCTGTTACCTTTCTTTCTATAAAAATAAATCCAGCAAACAATACAGCAAAAATGGTAAACAAACCTACTATCATTCCAGAATTCCATTCATATTTATGACCGCCGAGCTCTAACGCAAACATTAAACTGACAACGGCTCCAACTAATGTAACGGAGCCCCACCAGTCAATTTTTTGTTTTGAGTGAACAGGTGATTCTTTATAGAAGAAAACGATAAATACAAAAGCTAAAAGACCTAAAGGTATATTTACATAAAACACCCATTGCCAGTTTATAAAGTCTGTAATATAGGCACCTAACAATGGACCAAAAATACTTGATAAACCAAACACAGCTCCAAATAATCCACCGAGCTTGCCGCGCTGTTCAACTGGAACGGTATCAAACATAATCGTAAAAGCAATTGGAATAAGTGCCCCGCCGCCAATTCCTTGAATCGCTCGATAGATGCTAAGCTGGGTAATGCTTTCAGCTGTGCCGCACAAAATCGAACCAATTAAGAAGACGATTAGCCCGAATATAAAAAACTTCTTGCGTCCAAACATATCTGACAGTTTGCCGAAAATCGGCATTCCTGCCATTTCTGCCACCATATAGGCGGATGTTACCCATACAAACTTATCGAGACCTCCAAGCTCGCCAACAATGGTCCCCATAGCGGTAGCTACAATTGTGTTGTCCATTGACGCCATCAAAATCGCTAGTAAAAGACCTGCCAATACAATCTTCAAATTTCCTTGTTTTGCTTTCATGTTTCTTAATTCCTCTCTCAATGTAAACTTTGAATTCCAGCTATGAGAATCCAATGTATCTTGTGGTGCAGATATATTTGGTTTATTTAAGCCATAAGCAACACAGCCTGCTCCAATCCCAATTGATTCTTCAAATTGCAAAATGTACGTGTGTTCATTATCCTTCATAAACGTTAAGTTCTGAAATTGGAAATTGGCACCCCCATAAACACTAAGGAGGTTCGAGGAAACAATCTCACTGAAATCCTTGAAACAACCAAACGAATCAGGTCGATTTTTTTTCTTTAGAGGCTAGGTATGCTGCTATCTCGCGTAACCATTCCTTATCCCAGTGAAGCTGTTTTGTTTGGATTTCATTGATAATAGATCGGATCCAAGCTAATTCAGCTACTGCCATAGCACGTTGGTATTCGATCTCAAGCAAAAACAAGCGAGGAATCTCCCTGCTTGTTGCAATCTGAAACTGGTTTTCGATATGAGCCAATGTGTCTTCAATAGCGCTTGCTCGTTTTATTAATTCCTTCACCGCATCTTCAGGTGTTAAAAGCACGATAAAGGAAACGGCAGCAGGGAACTCTGAAAATTCCTGTTTAGGTGCAGAAAGCATTTCCCGTAACCAAGTATACGCAGCTTTTCGACCTTCATCTGTGATTTCATATACAATCAGATCCGGTTTCCCTTCATTTTGTTTCTTTCCTTGGATGGCAATGGCTTCGTCTCGATGCAAACGATCGATGGTTTGATAGACACTTGTCCGGTGGCGAACGTTAATAACTTCATCTTTCCCCCTCTCTTTAATGAGCTGTTGCACTCGATAAGGGTGCATAGGTTCTTCAATTAAGAGACAAAGTATAGCTAAAGCAATGGGTGATTTTTTTATTGGATTTTTCATAGTCATAATATTACTATTATTAATATAACTAATTCAATAAGATGTAAATTTCATTTTTATGTAATAAGGGAATGTCAAATGAAGAAATAAAAGATTTACCTGATTATCATTATGATCAAATAAACGTAATGGATAAACGGGAATCAATTACATTTATTCAGTTAAAGAAAGGCGCTTCTTCACTAAGGGAAGGGCCTTTTTAATGCTGTTAACTGGATAGGTTTGAAAAGGTATTACACTAATTGTGTCATTTTGTATCATACCATGCTAAATTACTATTGAATTACCCTGCATAATTGTGCTTAAAATGTCGGATAGATACATACGATTCCTGTTATTCTTTAGTTGAGATGGAGGTCATATTAATGGATTTGCTTGATAAAATGAATGGTGCCTTAAACTATATTGAAGAAAATCTTACAAATGATATTGATTTAAAAGAAGTAGCAAGGATTTCTTTATGCTCTGAATATCATTTTAGAAGAATGTTTTCTTTTCTGGCAGGTGTAACGTTGCCTGAATACATTCGCCGCAGACGCCTTACACTTGCAGCACTCGAACTAAATAATAGCAGTATGAGGGTAATTGATGCTGCGGTTAAATATGGTTACAGTTCACCAGACTCTTTTACAAGAGCTTTTCAAAGTTTGCATGGTGTAACGCCGTCAGAAGCCAGAAATAACGGTCATTCACTAAAAGCCTATCCGCGTATGACCTTTCACTTATCGATAAAAGGAGGAAGTGAAATGAACTATCGAATTGAAGAAAAAGAAGCATTTCGCATCATTGGAATCAAGAAAAGAGTTCCAATTGTTTTTAATGGAGTGAATCCAGAGATTGCTTCTATGTGGGAAAGTATAAATGGTGAGACGATAAATACACTTAAGAAACTTTCTAATATAGAACCTGCGGGACTTGTTAGTGCATCTACGAATTTTTCTGAAGGCCGCCTGGAGGAAAAAGGGGAGCTTGATCATTATATAGGCGTGGCCACGACTCATAAGTGTCCCAATAACTTGACTCAGCTTGAAGTTCCTGCCTCCACCTGGGCTGTATTTGAAGCAGTTGGACCATTTCCTGATACTCTGCAAGCTGTCTGGGGACGTATTTATTCAGAATGGTTTCCATCGACAAACTATGAACAAACAGAAGGACCAGAAATGTTATGGAATAAAGATAAAGATGTAACATCACCTGCTTTTAAAAGTGAAATATGGATACCGATTTCGAAAAAGGAATAGATGCAGCCTTTCAGGTGTTTACAGAGACAATAATATAATGAACAAACGAGCTGTTTTTTTTGGACCTTCCTTAATTCGCGGTTATCCTTCTAAGCGGAGAAGACTTTGAGGAATAAAGATAAGATGGAGATAATATTCGTTCGTTTTGGGTATATTTAGGCGTTTCCTATTTTAGGAGATATGCTGTCATAAAGAAGAGTTTAGTAGCTCCAGATAAAGAGGCTGCTTACCTCAAATTAGAATACTAGATCTGGTAAGGTTTATAAAAAAAGGCGGATCCAACAGGTGACAATCGGTTGGATCCGCCATAAAGGTATTTAAAGCAATTGAAGAGAAACGTATTTTACTTCTAAAAATTCATCTAAGCCATAGTGGCTTCCTTCTCTGCCAAGTCCGCTTTCTTTCATGCCGCCAAATGGAGCCTGTGCAACTGAAGGTGCTCCATCATTTACTCCCACAATGCCATATTCAAGATTCTCTGAAAAGAAGAACGCCTTTTGTAAAGACTGGGTGTAAACATATGCTGCCAAACCAAATGGAGTTGCATTTGCACGCTGAATCGCTTCATCATCGTTAGAAAAGGTGCTGACAGGTGCTAGGGGACCAAACGTTTCTTCCTGCATGCATATCATATCATCCGTGACATTTGATAAAACGGCAGGCTTCATAAAATACCCTTTATCAGATAATTCATCAGGACTTTCATGTAATGATGCACCTTTTCCGATAGCGTCTGCCAAATGGCTGTTTACTTTTTTCATAGCTTCTTCGTCAATTAGAGGACCAATATCAACGTTCTCACTAAGTCCATTTCCTACTTTCAAAGATGAAACGGCCTCTTTAAATTCTTCAAGGAAGGACTCAGCAATGGACTCATGGACATAAATACGGTTTGCACAAATACAGGTTTGTCCTGCATTGCGGAACTTTGACTGAACAACACCTTTAACTGCTTCTTTTATATTTGCATCTTCTGCAATAATAAATGGTGCCAGCCCGCCAAGCTCCAGTGAAACTTTTTTAACTGTATTTGCCGCTTTTTTCATTAATAATTTTCCGACTGGTGTAGATCCGGTAAAAGTAACCTTTTTAACACGGGAGTCATCCATCCAAACATCTACGACTTCTCCTGGGTTTTGGGTCGTCACGATATTTATAACTCCTGCAGGAATCCCAGCTTCATGAGCACATTCCGCCAGTAGTAATGCAGTAAGAGGCGTTTGTTCAGCAGGCTTTATAATGACCGTGCAGCCTGCTGCAAGTGCTGGAGCCACTTTCCTGGTGATCATAGCGGCAGGAAAGTTCCAAGGTGTGATAGCTGCAACTACCCCAACAGCTTGTTTTTGAACCATTATTCTTTTATTGCCTGCTAATGCAGGTATCATTTCACCATAAATCCGTTTAGCTTCTTCTGCATACCATTTGATAAAGCTGTTCGCATATTGCATTTCACCTTTTGCTTCGGCAAAAGGTTTTCCTTGCTCTTTCGTCATCGTAAGCGCGATTTCATCCAATCTTGCTTCAACCGCATGAAACCAGCGGTCTAATAAGGCTGCACGTTCGTAAGCCGTGGTTTTAGACCATGTATTGAACGCATCATGTGCGGCATTAACTGCAAGTTTCGCTTCTTTTGCCGTTCCATCAGGGACATATCCGATTACTTCTAACGTAGCTGGATTATGGACAGCAAACGTTTCTTCTGTAAAATGGTCGAGTCCATTAATATAAAGGGCTTTTGTTAAGGTTTGTTCATTCATACGGCTTTTCTCTCCTTTTTTTCTAGTTCTTTGTCAGCGTGCTGGGTAAATATATAATCGTTTTCCCCGCGTAAAAAATCTTTTCCGTACAGAAGGACACATAAAATGATGCCTGCTGCAAAAGCCATAGTTGCTCCTTTTATGACTAATATAGCACCAACGACACCGGCAATTCCCAAATCACGCTGACTCCGTGCCTGCATGACACCAATACGAACGCTTACATATCCTTGCACTAAAAGTGTCAACGACAAAGCAACCGCCAGAATCGGCTGAACTAAACTGACGATCGGCAATAGAAGTAACCCTGTATTTGTGCCCCAGCGGAAAGAACCCGCACCGCCAAAGAATGAATTCATGGCTTTTTTGCCTTCTTTAAATCGTTCAACTACTACAACTTGCATAGCAGCCCACATAGGTCCAGCCATCGTGATATCAGGACCAATTATGCTCATGATGGCATTTCTGCCGCCAAATATTAAATGAGCGCGGTTTGGATTGTAGTCAACTTTTTCATCTGAACGTACTACATCAGATTCTGATAACAACGCTTTGGTTTTCAAAACATCCCCAAAAACAACTAAGTATGTCGCAAGCACTGCAGGGATTGCCTGAGCAAAAAAAGCGAATGGAGGGAAC
The DNA here is from genome assembly GCF_014235785.1 of Bacillus sp. PAMC26568. Lineage (GTDB taxonomy): Bacteria > Bacillota > Bacilli > Bacillales > Bacillaceae > Bacillus_P. The sequence continues at coordinate 1,937,731 of NZ_CP060137.1, forward strand.
CCTAGACCAAAAACAGTATAGTCCGACCAAAGAGTCATGAAATCAGGATTACTGAAACCCCATTGAATAGCAGGCCATTTCGCTTCGCCAAAAAGGGGAGCGACAATAACTGCAAGCAATATAGCCGGAAGTATTCCTAAATTACCTAAAAAGCCCCATGCTTTGTTTTTCTTTTTTAGCTTTTCAAAATGCTTAGAGAAAATGAGATAAAATGCAAATCCAATACAAATGGTAATGGTATAAGGGAATAATTCAAATTTACCTCCAACTTCAAAAATGGATACGATGGCACCAATACCGGCACCTAGAATAATACCTGACTTTATCGCATCCGGAACTAAGCGCACTACTTTACTGGCAAGTCCAGTTACGCCAAGAAAAATCGATAAAATTCCAAGGGTTAATTGAAAAGCAATAAGGGCATAAACCCGGTCTGGTCCTTCTTCGAATTCTTTTACAAATAATACAATTAACGGAATAGCGGGAGTAATCCATCCCGGGATGACCGGGTCTCCCAATAGATGATGAAATAAATAAAAGATCCCATTTAAAATTACGACCGCTAATGCAACTTCAAATGGCATGCCTAAATAATCAGCCAAAAGTGTGATCGCACCAAGATCAACCGCACACATAAGCAGTCCTTGTGCATAATCAGGCCATTCAAAACGATAATGCACAAAAGGCAATCTTATTTTAAAAGGACCAGCTGGAATATAAGGCGATTCAGCGCCATGAGGACGTTCTTTCCATTTCATGAGTATTCCTCCTGTCTATTAATAAGCTGCACGATAAATTTCTTCCATATCACTTACACTTAATTCTCTTGGGTTGTTTCGCAATAAACGAGTTTGCTTTGCAGCTTCTTGTGCCATTTCAGAAAGAGCTGATTCCGGAATGTTAAATTCACGAAGAGATTGTGGAATCTGGACTTGACGGCAAATCCGGATCATAGCTTCAATGGCTGCATCAGCAGCTTCTTCATCACTTAAATCATCTGCTTTTACACCAAGAGCTTCAGCGATATCCCGAAATCTTTCTAAGCAAGCCGTTTTGTTCCATTTCATTACATAAGGAAGCAATAACGAGTTGCTGACACCATGTGCCATATGGAAACGGCCGCCAAGAGGGTATGCGAGCGCATGTACAGCCCCAACACCTGCATTTCCAAAGGCCAGTCCGGCCATAAGACTTCCTGTACTCATTGCCTCACGGGATTCGATAAGACCCGGATTCGCATATGCGATTGGCAAGTGGGTGGAAATAAGTTTTATTGCGCCGATCGCCAGAGAATCAGTGATCGGTGAAGCAAAATTAGAAATATAAGCTTCTATCGCATGAACGAGCGCATCAACACCGCTGGCAGCTGTCACGCTAGGCGGACAAGTAAGGGTCATTTTTGGCGAAACGATGGCAGCATCAGGTAATAAGAATGGACTTACGATTCCTTTTTTCACTTGCTCAGCAGTGTCAGACAAGATCGAGATATTCGTAACTTCAGAACCTGTTCCTGCCGTTGTTGGAATTGCGACTAATGGTAAGCCATGGACTTTTACTTGGTTTATACCGAAGTATTCATCAATCCGGCCAGTATTCGTAGCCATAACCGAAGCAGCTTTTCCAATGTCCAGGGCACTGCCTCCGCCAACAGCAATGAGTCCATCATGACTGCCTTCTCTGATTACATGAACACATTGATCAACGATTTCAATTTCCGGTTCTGGATTTACGTCAGAAAATAATCCCGCTTCCATAGGCAATAGTTCTTGAACCTGTTTAACAACACCCGCTTGTATAAGGATCTTATCTGTTACGATAAGAGGGTTTTTCATTCCGAGCCTAATCATTTCATCTGGAAGCTGACTAAGTGCATCAGATCCTGTAATAAGTTTGTTTGCCATAGAAAAAGTAGAAATGCTCATTTATTTTCTCTCCTTTCGTTTAATCATGTAAATGCAATTTTCGTGCCAGATGTAAGCGCTTTAAATGAATTTACGCGAAATATGCTGAAACAACAGGCTGCAATAAAGAAGAATTAAAAATTTTCTTAAAAGAGTTATCGCAAATGAAGATGAAAAACGAGTAGAAAACGAATCAAAAATTTGAGTTTGATTCGTTTTCTACTCGGATATTTAGCTTTTTCATTTTTTGAACGATTGCACTTTGACTTATTTCCAAAAACGCAGCAGCAGCTCTAGTTGTAGTATGTTTTTTAAGTGCATCTGTTATGAGGGTACGTTCAAGTTTTGAAATTGCATCTTTAAGTGAACGGGGTTTAGAGATTGGAAAAACCGGCTGAATAAAAGAAGGGAGGTCTCCGACATCTATCGTTTCATGGAAAGTTGTCACGACAAGCCTCTCTATTAAATTAGCTAACTCCCTAATATTTCCTGGCCAAGAGTAGTTCGTTAACCATTCAAAGCATTCTAATGTTATTTTCTTTTCTTCCTTGTATTTATTATTTAATTGAGTGAGATACATTTCTATTAAAGGAACGATTTCTTCCTTGCGTTCACGTAATGGAGGAATTTCTAAAGTGACAATATTAAGTCTGTAATATAAATCCTCACGAAATAAGCCATCTCTGACCAGCTGTTTCAAATCTCTGTGTGTCGCAGTAATTATTCTTACATCTACTTGCTTCATTTCAGCAGATCCTACTCTCATAAACCTGTTCTCTTCTACGGCTTTCAGTAACTTAACCTGTATTTCCAATGGCAGGTCTCCAATTTCATCTAAAAATAAAGTCCCTCTGTTAGCATTTTCGAGAATCCCTATTTTCCCTTGTTTTAAGGCTCCTGTAAAAGAACCCGGTTCATACCCGAAAAGTTCAGCTTCAACTAAATGTTCAGGAATGGCGCCACAGTTTAATTCCATGAAAATTTCATTGTTTCGAGAGCTTCTGGAATGAATGTATTTGGCAATTAAGCTTTTGCCTACACCTGTTTCACCTTGAAGCAAAACTTTTGCATCTGTTTTTGCGACTTTGTCTGCCAGCTGGAAAATGGGCTGGGTTGCAGGACCAATAACAAGATTTTGAATGGTTTCGGGATCTGCAGGCTCCACTATTCTTGGATACGAGAGTTTTTGGCTGTCAAATTCATGTTTTAACCGAATCAGCTCAGTAATATCCCGAACACTGTTTACGACATACATGATTTCTTTAGAAGCAGAAAACACTGGTGTTGCAGATACAATAATCTTTCTTTTATTGCGTATTTTTTGAATAAGGGTTACAGGCTTACCGGACAGTATTGTTTCTAATGATGCTGATATCGAAATAATCCCTTGTTCAATCAGGTAACTCATATGCTTGCCTATGACTTCTTCTTCTTTTATTCCCGTAATTCTTTCATAAGCCTGATTTACAAATAAAGTGGTCCCGGATCCGTCTGTTATATAGACCCCATCGTGTAAAGAATTAAAAACAATCCGGCAAAGTTCACTGTCAAAAAAAGCCTTAAATTGTGAGTAATTAATAGAATGGTGCTGCAAAGTGAATGTCGGTCTATCTGTAAAAATGAACTTGCTGATCGGCCTTGTTAATTCCCCTTGCTGTACAGCTGTAGATAAAGACTCTAACGTTAAATAGCCAACAAATTCATGTGCATCGTTATAAACTTCAACTTCAGTATTGCCTGCAGGGAAAATGGAAATAGCTTCCGCAATCGTCATATAAGGATGAAAGTGGTTCATATGAATCTCTCCTGATTTATAGTTAGACTTTTTGTATCCGGTTTCATTTACAATTAAGTTTATCAGAAAACTTATTTTCGGGGTATAGCAAGGGAACTGGAAGATAATTTGAACTATTTCTCACGAAGGCATGCATCTACAAGCAATAATAGATAGTTAAAAGTGTATATAAATACTCAACTTAACCCATTGGCTGCCAAAGTGGTCGGGTTTTTAATAGGAAGAAGCTAATAATTGAGATGAAAGAATGATTGAATAAACTTACTTTTATGTTAAAATTTATGTATTATATATTTGGATTTTCTGTTTTTTTTGAGAAAGATCTATTGACTTCTTGATACCAGATTAACGAGGAGGGATGAACTTGCAAACAATGTTTCACTATAATTGGATGGTCAGAGAAGAGTGGTATCGGTGGTGTGAGGAAGTTAATGAGGATGAGCTTCTTCTCATCAGAACCGGTGGAGTAGGGGGAATTCTCCATACGCTTTTCCACATTATTGATGTAGAGTGGAGCTGGATACGCCTTCTAAACGGAAATACAGATTTTCAGGAAAATTTTGAAGAGTATCGGAGCTTAAAACAAATACGGAAATTAGATGCTGAATTTCGCCCGGAAGTTGAAGAGTTTGTCCGCAGCTGGGATAAGAGTATGGAGAATAATATACTTCAAGAGAAAATGCCTGATGGACGCATTGTTACGGATACTTGGGGTGAAGTTATACGGCATGTGATCGCACACGAAATCCACCATATCGGTCAATTATCCATTTGGGCAAGAGAAATTGGGAAGAAACCTGTTTCCGCTAACTTAGTTGGACGAGGACTTATTTCTGCACCGAATTCTAAACAGTAGAAGATCCGATGCAATACATAAAAGATAGGCTGCCAAATTAGGTAGCCTTTTCTTCTTTAGCTATTTGGGTTTAAAAGTAGATGTAATCAGATTATCACACGAAAGCAACATATAATCGAAGTGGGGGAGGATAATAATGAGTGAGTTTAATACCTTATTCCGTAATAGAATCGGCCTTCAAAAAAACGAAAAGATCATATTTGAAAATTTGGATAACGTTTTGGAAAAAACTGCAAAAACCATACCATTTGAAAATTTATGCATCATTTCAAATCAAACAAGTGATATAACTAGTGAAAATTTAATTCATAAAGTTTTGGTGAAAAATGAGGGCGGACTTTGTTATGAATTAAATTCGATCTTGAATTTTTTCTTAGCCGAAAATGGATTTAATGTATTTCTGGTTCGCGGAGTCATATACAATAATGTAACCCGCGAGTGGCTTACCCTGGGAAGGACTCATGCTGCCAATTTGTTAATGTATGAAGATCAAATGTACTTAATCGATACTGGATTTGGAGGGAATTTGCCACTAAAGCCAGTTCCGTTAAACGGTGAGTCCGTCACTTCTGATAGTGGGGAATTTTGGATCAAGAAAGTGGATAATGAGCATGGGGACTATATTCTGGAAATAAAAATGAGACATAAGGATACTATTTGGAGAACAGGATATGCCTTCGATTCTAAATTACCTGTTAAGGATGTATCAGAATTTGATGAGATCCAAAAAATTCTTATTGAAAGTCAAGATTCACCCTTTAATAAAAGTCCTTTAATCACAAGACGAACTAATACTGGAAATATAATGTTAACAGATACATCCTACACACAATGGAGGGATGGAAAGGAATTAAAAGAAAAGATCGACAACAGAAGATTCAAAGAGATAAAGAAGCAGCATTTTGGATTGAATAACTAGATCCATAATAAATCGGAAGTATATGAGGCAATTTAATGGAACCACTCATCGTACTCGTCGTTGTCACGTTGGTGCTACTCGGCGCAGGGGCCGCAGGGGTAAGCTGTTTACGGCCTTGGACGGTTGCTCTTCGGGGCGGTCTTGCGGCCATGTTCGTGCTGACCGGTGTGGTGTTCAGGAGTTAATGTATTTAAATATATTTTATCTGCAAGAATGTGCATTTTATGGATGACCGTTTTGATAAACAAGTTTAATAGCGAAGACTGTAAATTGATAAGCTTTTCAAAATGATCGCAAGAAAAGTAGTAAAGGATGGTGTCATTTACTGATGTGGCTGTCGTAAAATGGGGCTGCCGGTCCATTGACTGAACGCCTAATAATTGACCGGGAACCGCGATGTTCAGCAGCCGATCATTTCCGGCAGCAGTAGTGGACATCACTTTAACTTACCCATTGTGTATATAATAAAAACCTTCTCCCGTTGTACCCTGCGTATAAATAACTGCTTTCTCCTTAAAAAATTGCCTGGATCCCATCTGCAAATACTTGTCCCACATAAAATCACTGTTAAAAAAGATAGTCATATAACAACCTCCTGTTTAAAACAGACTTATTGGTGGCGCTTACATAAGTGAGCGTCAAAAAACTGATATGGTAGATTATGTATTAGTAAAATGAATAGTTAGAAATTTTATACTTAAACGAGCAAATGCATCACGCGCTCCATGAACCAAGTATTTATGATGCAGCAATTAACGCTCTTGCCATGCGCGGATTGCCAGTTGATCAAGAAGCTCTTGATAGGGATTGGTCGCAAAACTATCAATCGAATGCAAGTGTAGAAGAAGCATGGCTTACCGTTTATCGCAATGCCGATCAATATTGGGATTTATATGAGTTGGCAGAGAAGCTAGTTGACATCGGCACTCAACAGCAATTATTGCGCTTTAATCATATGAGTACTGTCGAAAGAATAATAGGTCATAAACAAGGAACAGGTGGATCATCAGGTGTTACCTATTTAAAGAAAGCTCTGGACCAACACTTCTTCCCGGAACTATGGAGTCTAAGAATAAAGCTGTAAGGACAGGATAATGGTCGGAATACTATAAAAAATTTTCCAACCAGAAATAATTGATTAACCTAAAAATATGAAAGGGCGAGATTCTTAAATAAGAACTCGCCTTTTTGCATTTGGATAATAAGCGATAGTGAACTTGTTGTATTATATAAACCACTTAAGAAAATGATATCAATACTTCTTCTTAATGATAAAATATAGCATTTTCTTGCCCTTAAAACGGCTAAATCTCGCTTGGAGCGGGCAAGAAAATAAAACAGGGTTCGTACATTCTTCTTCTGACTATACTGATTATAGAATCGTAAATGAGCTGGGTGAGTAAAACTTATTTAGCTCTTCTTTTTTTACTGAAAATATATATGCGTTCTTTTTATAAACCTACCGCTTTGTCGTGAAAGGAAATTATCAAAATGCTCGAGAATGGTAAAATCGGAAGCCGTCAGCTGACAATATTAGTGATTTTATATACGATTGGTGATTCTATTTTGGTTATTCCTTCAATTGTCGCTTCTGAAGCTGAACAAGATGTCTGGATTTCCGGTATTGTCAGCGTAGCGATAGCACCTTTATTAATGGTTTTTTTATATGACGCTTTAAGGAAATGCTATCCTGATTTAACAGTAGTGGAATACAGCCAAAAAATATTGGGTAAGTGGCTGGGAATAGCGCTTTCACTTCTATTAATAAGCTACTTTTTTATAACCGCAGCGACTTACCTGAGAGAAATGGGAGATTTTATAACAATTCAAATGATGCCTGATACTCCAATTCAAGTGATCATTGTGCTTTTTTTGAGTATCGTCCTCATGGCCACGCGACTCGGTTTGGAACCTTTGGCCCGAAGCGCGGAAATATTGTTTCCTTTTGTTGTCATATTACTATTATCACTGATGATTTTTCTCCTGCCTGAGATTCAATTTCAAAATCTGCAGCCCGTATTGGAGGGAGGGTTGAAACCGGTTATAAAGGGATCTATACCTTTTATTGTCTTTCCCTTTATAGAACCGGTTGCGGTTTTGATGATCCTTCCTTTCGTTAGTCAAAAAAACAGAATAAGAAAAAGCCTCTTAGTCGGGCAGTTCCTGGCTGGAGGTGTTTTGATCATTATCACAATGTTAGCCATTCTTGTTCTTGGTTCAGATTCAACAGCAAGAGAAATTTATCCAACTTATACTTTGGCTAAGAAAATCAATATCGCAGATTTCCTGACGAGACTTGAAGCAATACTGGCCATAATTTGGTTTATTACCATTTTTATTAGATTTAGTTTATTTTTTTATGCGACTGTTTTAGGTTTGGCGCAAACGTTACAATTGAGGGATTATCGTTATCTGGTTTTTCCGATTGGCATGATTTTGGTTGTTTTTACAATAATTATGGCGCCCAATACCGTCCATTATAATAAAATGATTTCAGACATATGGCCGTATTATGCTTTGACATTCGGGTTTCTGATTCCATTGTTATTATTAATAATCGCCAAAGTTCAGAAAATAGGCGGATCAAACTAAGTCGGGTCTGATTTGATTTAGTTAAAAAACTATCATTTTTAAACAAACGTTCTATGAAAATTTCTATAGGTATCTCAACAATACTCGCTATTAGAAGCTCAGGTGTTATTCCATTAAAAGTCGCCTTTCTTGAAAAGAAAGGTGACTTTTTGCATGTATCAGACTATTGTTGGATCAAATTCTTGAATCAGAGAAGGAATTATTAGGAAATGAATCGAAATTAAAGAGGATGTTACCAAGTTCGGTTTAACATGGAATGGAACAGCGATACCTTCATTAGAAAGGCTGTGGGGTTTTAAAAATTTATTTTAGAACGGGGTGTAGACTTGCCTAATAGAATATATGCAGGTCAATCGTTTGAAAAAGTCATAAAAAACGAGGAATTTTCAGGAGTTATTTTTGTGAAGAATGAAGATGAGGTAATATTCGAGTCAGCATCTGGTTATTCCAATCGGGCTGAAGAACAGTTGAATACCTTACATACACGCTTTGGAATCGCTTCAGGCTGTAAATTGTTCACTGCGATAGCGATTTGCCAACTCGTTGAGAATGGAGTATTGTCCTTTGATGCGCGGCTTAAAGACTGTTTAGATGTGGATTTTCCGCATTTTGATGAACATTTAGCCATCCATCATCTATTAACTCACAGTTCTGGGATTCCAGACTATTTTGACGAAGAGACAATGGATAACTTTGAAGATCTTTGGAAGCGAACACCTATGTATCAATTAAAAGATTTAAAAGATTTTCTGCCATTGTTTAAAAACGAAAAAATGCTGTTTAAACCTGGAGAGAGATTTCATTATAATAATGCTGCATTCATTGTTTTAGGGTTGATTGTTGAACAACAAACAGGCCTTTCCTTTTCCGATTATATTGAAACGAACCTTTTTAGAAAATGTGGAATGAATGATTCAGGATACTTTTCATTAGATCGGCTCCCAAAGAACACAGCTTGCGGATACATCGACAATGAGGATGGTACATGGAAAACGAATGTCTATTCGATTCCAATCAAAGGGGGTGCTGATGGAGGAGCTTATATCACTGCACCGGATATGATCAAACTATGGGAAGCATTATTGAGTTATCGTCTCTTAAGTGAAAAATATACTAAACTGCTTATGACTCCACACATTCAGGTTAAAGACGGGGTTGAATATGGCTATGGAATTTGGATCAACCGACGAAACAATACTATATTCAAGTTTCATGTGATGGGCTACGACCCCGGAGTGAACTTCCATTCAGCCATATATCCTAAGTCCGGGATTAAACTTGCAATTCCTTCAAACAAAAGTTCAGGAGCATTTCAAATTATGAAAGCGATAGAAGAGTATTTTGAGATTTAATCTCATACTTCGTTATTATCTTGTTAGTAGTAAAATGCTTTACTCTGATGGTCGTTCATCATGCTTAGGGGCACCTATTCCTATGATGGCACTCAGTTAAATTGAATGCATTATTAATCAAGAATTAAGTTTATGATTTAAAAGGCGCTATTCATTAGATAGACGCCTGTTTATTTTGGCCAGTTTAAAACGGGGAACTTCAAGATACCTGTCATTAATAGACCTATGAGGACATTGAATTTGGTAATTGCTTTGTTGAAAAGAAAGTGAAAAAGACATCTTAAGAATGGGTTCTTCAAACTAATTGGTGTGATTACTTCAGTAAGCTTCTTAATTTAAATGCGAGTTGAATAAGGTTTGTATTTTATTTAACTTGCTTAATATACTTTGAATTAGGATAAATTTAACAGTTAATCAAAAATAATAATCAAGGAGGTCATGATTAATATTGAAAAAAATCTTTTTTTGCCTTGCAATATTTATTTTAGCTGGATGTAATAATAAATTCATTTTTCTTGAGGGGGAAAGTGATAATTGGAGAGGAGAGTATTCTGCAAATATTACGGACAATACTGAATATGGAAATTATATATTTGGTTATAAAGAAGCGAAAAGCGATATAAGTTTTAAAAATTTAAAGGTAACAATAAACGATGGAGAATCAGAATTGAATGCAGAAAAGCATGAAGGCGCGACAGTACGAATGTCCACAAGTTGTTCAGGCTGCTCAGTTACTAACGAAGACCATCCACAAAAGGTAACAATAAAATGGGATGGAAATGCTGAAACTTTTTATTTAAAAAGAACAAATTAGAGAAGTAAACATTTATAAGTAAAAACTAGCTGGACACGTTTTTTATTGGATATGCGGATGTTTTCTGAAGCAAAGAGGGAAATTACGGGAAAATTAAAATAAATCATCTTAAGCATCTGAAATCTTTCACTAAAATTTTCAGCCATTTTGAAAAGCCTATTTTTATGACTTTATTTTAATACGTAGACATGAGATTACTGTTAAATAATATGGAATGGAGGGGAATCTTTGAAAAAGATTAATAGGATTTTGGTTTTGATGTTTTTTGTCTTAATCTCGACTGGTTGTGCATCAGGAGAGGAGAAAATACAGAAAGAAGGATTTATCTTAAAAATAGAAAAGGAAAGGGTATTATTCGCTGAAAATATTTCAATGGAAGAATATAACGATTTGAAAGACCTTTCTCTGGATGAGCTTACTACATCTCTTGAACGACCGCCTTTACTTATATATCTTTCCTATGGTAAAACTAATGATTTAAAACAAGGTGATAAAGTAATTGTAACAATATCAGGCGGAGTGCAAGAATCATTTCCGGCACAAGCGAGAGCAAGTAAAATTGAGATATCCGAATGAGCCATAGGGATTCAGAAAGGAACGAATAAATGATAAAATATCCAGGCTTTTTAACTCCAATAATTATAGGCATTGCTGTTAGTTTTTTGGTAATAAAAACCATTAATAACAAAAAACAATCTATTAAAGCTTCCTTTATTGTTTATCCAGAAAAGAACATGATAACCAATAAAGTGATCCTAATATCTGATAATAAGCAAGCTGATTTACATAATATCGAATTAAATGATGAAAGAGAACTAATTAGAATAGCTAGGAAACAATATGATCAATATAAAAATCTAAATAATAACTTGATATATCATCAGGAAGATTAACATGTATTGTTCTCTACTAAAAGATCGACAAGTGGCATTAACTTCTAGCGTTACTTATCGCAGCATTGAAGGTTAATAGATGGAATCTATGGAGTATCATTGAGATTAAAAGATATGGGGAGGCAGAAATGTGAATACCTTTGTCTTAAGTACCAAAAGATTAAATTTAAGAAAAATGAACAAACATGATGTAAAAAACCTTATGGAAATATTTTCTGATCCGGAAGCTATGAGATATTATCCCTCAACAAAAGACGAAAAGCAGACTCTTGAGTGGATTGAGTGGACTTTAAACAATTATATTAAATATGGTACAGGACTCTGGATAGTAGAAGATAAGCAGACTGGTGATTTTCTTGGACAGTGCGGCATCGTCCCTCAAGAAGTAGATAATGTGATTGAAATGGAGATTGGTTACCTGTTTGCCAAAAGGGTATGGGGAAATGGCTATGCTACAGAAGCTGCAATAGCTTGTAAGAAATATGGGTTTGAGCAACTGAATCTTAAAAAAATGGTTTCTTTACCAGATGTAAACAACCTCCCATCTGCTAGAGTTGCTGAACGAATCGGTATGAAAGCTGAAAAGACGATTAAGAAATGGGGAAAAGATGTATTTGTCTATTCAGTTTCAAGTTGAAAATCTATTAAATTGTTTGTTCATTTTTCGGAATCTGTGAAAATGCTATCTAACAAGACGAGTTGTGTCTGCTTTAAATCCCATATTGAGCTGCTTCATAAAGGATTATGGTTAAGGTAATGGAATAATATAAAAGACCTGAAAATAATGCCCGAACTAAAAAGGAGTGAATATAGTGCTTCATAAAGAATATGAATGGGTCAGACAAACTCGGGGAGTACTTCTAGACTTTTGCAGTGAACTAGAACCAAGTGACTTTACTCGCCAAATTGACGGGTACGGTTTTCAAAGTGTCCGTGACACACTGGTGCACATCGCAGACTGTTATAACGCCTGGCTTGGCTCATTTATTTTATTAAAAACGAAGAAGCCCCTCACTTCTAAGGAAAAACTGCAGCAAATCGGTTTAGTTGAGATAAAAGCCCTTTTTGAACGTGCCGATTTATATGTAAATGATGTTTTTGAAGGACTCTCACATCAGATGACTGAGCCGATTGAAAGGGAGATTACTTGGAGAGATACTGGAGAAACCCTATCCATTACACCTGGTAAATTGCTTATGCATGTAATCACCCACGAATTCCATCACAAAGGACAAATTGCAGCAATGACGCGGCAAATGGGGTATGAACCTCCGAATACAGATGTGTTAGGAACTAGGGAATAAAGGACCCGTGTGTACTTAGTTTGTTGAAAACAAAAAGAATTGAGCATGTGTCAAACATAAACGGGTAGTGTTAGTATAAACCTAAAATTAATTTGGAGCTGTTAATCGCAGCTCTTTTTTATGTCTCAAACTAAACTGGTTAGTTGAAGTGTTGAATCAGTTGAAACCATTTCTTTAGTGGCTAAAGGATCATTTGATACATAGTCAAATTAATAAGACATATCCAACTGTATCCAAAAGCAAGAATGAATTTCAAAATGAAATCATAATTATGATGAGAAGAGGTGTTAGTGAGGGGGAGTTTACAATAGCAAATCAATTTGTTATTAGGTCATTAGATGAAATTCAATTTTGGACTAGAATTATGAAAGAACATGCCTTATTTTTAAGTTTAGGTTTTAATTACGATGATAAAAACTTGATTGAAGAAGCACAACAATTTATCACTGTTTTTGAAAGGTTAGAAGAGCAATTAAGTAAGTTTTCAGAAACATCTGACCCCAAGCAGGTTAAAGCTTTTAATAATCAAGTTTATCAAGCAGTTGCATCTATTTGGGCTTATAAAAGAAAAGTTTTAGGGCTGATTTTACGCTGTGAGATCCGCTCGAATAATTATGCTTTGCTGGTTGATCATACGAGCAGAGAAGCAGCTTATTTTGCAAATAGGTTAAAAGAATTAAATGAAGGAAAATTAAAGCCTTTACCAGAAGCAATCATACAAGAAAATGTTTTCTTCCTTAAAATTATGGCGGATCATGCCAAGTTTATTGGACACCTCTTAGATCCTAGTGAAAGACAATTGGTCGAACAGGCAAGAGAATTTAGTCATGATTTTGATCAACTAATGTTCCAGGCAATAGATTTAGATCACATGCGTCCACAATCCGAAACTCCTCCACTGTTAGATCAATTTCTAGATCAGAACAGAGTTTCAGTAGTGTCATTAAGAGACTTTAAAAAATCAGCAAAGGATTTAATTGAGGCATGCCGTATTAAAAGCAACATTCATCCTCTACTGGCGGATCATGTATTTAGGGAAGCAGAAAGGTTTATTGAAATCATAGATTTGTTTGAAGCAAGTCTAAATAATACATCACAATAATAAGAAAAAAGAAAGTTCTTGTACGGATCATGAATTAGATGTGCCTTATGAAAGTTACTAAAACGAGAAAGTTTGTTTTACGAAGGTTGCGTTTCTTCAATTGAAGTATCGCTTTTTTTTATGCAGCAAATAGGACAAGTTAGCTCAATAAAAGTTTGATCTATAGATATTAGAGATTAGATAAACCTCTATTCAATTAAAAGGTTATAGTTTAGGAGGAAACCTGGTCAATAATTGAATTAAGGTTAGACTGATTGTATTCGTGCTTTTGATTTCTTTTTAGCTGTAACGAGAAGTGAATATTGAACATGGTTAATGCAACGCGACAAAGGAGATAGTATGGTTCCTATCGAATTAAAGTAAAGATTGATGCATGACCTAATAATAAAAACCGGGAATAGGAGAAACCTTTAGTAAAAAAATATTAATTAATTGCTGATTTTAATTTTTAAACAAGGCTGTGATCCAAATGAAGATAAGTAAAAACAACGCTGAACATTACATATGGGGAGATAATTGTGATGGCTGGTATTTAGTGAAAAATCAAGATCTTAGCGTTATTCATGAACGTATGCGCCTTAATACTTCAGAAGTAAGACACTATCATAAACATTCCACTCAATTTTTCTATGTTTTATCTGGTATTGCAACAATAGAAATACAGGGTGAACGTATCACCTTAAACCCTAATGAAGGAATAGAAGTACCTCCTCAAATTTCTCATCAAATGCTTAATGAATCGAATGGAGATGTGGAATTTCTGGTAATATCCCAACCGGACAGCAAAGGTGATCGGGTTCTAACAGAATATAAATAGATTATTGATTCAGATAACCGCGAAAATCAGAACTTTTACAGTTGAAAAAAATATGGAGTTTGGTTAAATAAAATTGAATAGTATTCAATGAAGTATTTGATCTTATAACCGAAATAGTGAGGCAAGAGAAAATGACTATTTATATAGCGCTTTTACGAGGAATCAACGTAGGCGGACACAATAAAATCAAAATGGCAGATTTAAAAAGCCTCCTTGAATCGATGGGATTAAACAGAGTGAAAACATATATTCAAAGCGGGAATGTTTTGTTTGAATCGGATGAGCCAGAAGACCTACTAAGAGAACGGATTGAACAAGAAATCATCGGAGGCTTCGGCTTATCAGTGCCAGTGATCCTGAGGAAGGCTATGGAATTTGAACAGATAATCAAAGTCTGCCCGTTCAAGGCTGAAAATTTGCCTGAAGGAGAAAGCCTGCACATATCATTTTTGGCTGAAGCTCCCTCTCAGGATGCGATTAGCCATGTTTTGACTTATAAAAGTGATATTGAAGAATGTGAAATCAAAGGGAAAGAGGTATATTTAATTTTAAGACAGGGCTTCCGCAATTCCAAGGTATTGATTCAACTTCAAAAGTTAGAAGTTCAAGGGACATTGCGCAACTGGAAAACAGTAAACAAGTTAGCCGAATTGGCAAAAGTGCTGAGGGATTAATATAAGGAAAATTAATAACACGAGAAAGCTAGCATTAAATTTAAAACACTTTCTATTTTTTAAGTTAGCGGAAATGAACTGTCTTTGTGGCAGCTATGATAAGGAGTGAAAGATATGTCAGAGCTAACAAACTCACTAGAAGTACGAATTGAGCCTTGGGCAGATGACAGTCACGCCTTACTCCGTCGCTTGAATGCACCTGAGATGATGAAGCACCTCGGTGGCCCGGAAAGTGAGGATAAGATCCTCGCACGCCACAAGCGGTACCTCAATCTTCACGGGAAGGGATGTATGTTCAGTATTGAACTGCTTCAGGAGCTCGAACCCGTTGGCTCTGTCGGCTATTGGGAAAGCGACTGGCAGGATGAGACCGTGTTCGAAATCGGATGGAGCGTACTGCCATCATTCCAGGGCAGGGGCATTGCGTCTGCGGCTGTTGCTGCCGCCGTCACAAGAGCCTGTTCAGAGAAGAAGCACAAGTACATTTATGCATTCCCATCAGTTAATAACCCTGCGTCGAACGCCATTTGTCGAAAGCTAGACTTTATGTTCAACGGTGAGGACGACTTCGAATACCCGCCTGGGAATATGATGAGGTGCAGCGTCTGGCGACTGGATCTCACAACGACAAGGTAAGAATAACACCTGATTTTCCGACAATTACGGAAATTGAATATAAAAAAGAGGATCACTGAAAAAAATTTATCTGTATATCATTTAGGAGATGTTTAAAGTGGACAGTATAACCCAATCTTATTTTAAAGGACTAGAATCTAAAGACAAAGACGTACAATATGAGGCATATAATAACATTCTTACCTCTACAAAAGCAGAAGTGGATTGGGCATATGAAATCTGGGATCAATTAATAGAAGGGTTAACAAATACGGATAATCACAAAAGATCAAGATCTGCTCAATTCCTTTCCAATTTGGCCATTAGTGACCCTCTGAATCGAATGCTTAAAGATTTTTCAGCAATATGGAATGTGACGAAAGATCCAAAATTTGTGACCGCGCGACATAGCCTGCAATCGGTTTGGAGAGTTGGATTAGCTGGCCCTAAGCAGAAAGAGATGGTGTTGAAACATCTAGTCGTTCGTTTTAAAAACTGTCTGAATGAGAAGAATTACACCTTGATTCGTTTTGATATTATTCAAGGTCTAAAAAACTTATATGATGAAGTAAATGATGAAGAAATAAAACAAACAGCAATGGATTTGATTGAGATTGAAGGAGATAACAAATATCGAAAAAAGTATATGACTGCGTGGAAAAAAGGAATATAACCTGTGATCTAACAGAAAAGTTTAAACGTATAATAGGAGGAGTATAATGACTGATTCTACTTTCGTATATGTTACCTACATCGCAACAACACAAGAAAAGCTGTGGGAAGCTCTGACCCAAGGAAGCATCACAAAAAAATATTGGTTTGGGCATGAAGTGCAATCAGATTGGAAAGAAGGCTCGACCGTTTCTTTCTTAGACAAAAATGGAGATACAGCCGATAAGGGCAAAGTATTATTGAATGAGCCTTTTCATCTTCTTTCGTACACTTTTTTCTGGCTGGAAGATAAAACAGTCCGAGAACATCCACCTATCGTAACTTATGAATTAAAGCAAATGGAGTCAACCGTAAAGCTAACGCTAAAACACGAAAATCTCCTGCCTTCAGATTTCCGAGATGAAAGCGAAGGTTATTATGGCTATAATAATGGCTGGCCAGCTATCCTGAGCAACCTGAAAAGTTTGCTTGAAACGGGTAAAACTTTGCCTTCCATTACTTAAATGAATTGATTGTAATGCTGTTGGATATTGCAAAGGAGATGTTGAGATGACAAAATACGCGAGACCTCCCTGCTAAGATTTAGAATTAAATCGTTCACGTGCACCTCCATGTTTTGATTGGCAAGGTCAATCAAAACATGGAGAGGAGCTTCGTCTTGAACGCCAAAACGAATATATGGAAGCTATATGCGATACGTTTTTTTTACAACCTAATACCTGCATATGTGATTGAAAGGCTGTTCTGGGAACAGAGAGGCATGACCATCCAAATGGTCGTATACACAGAAATTATTTTTGCGATTACTGTTGTTTTCCTTGAAGTTCCTACAGGGATTATTGCGGATAAATGGGGCAGAAAGAAAATGATCGTATGGAGTGCTGTATTGGAATGCTGCATGTTTTTAATACTCCTGTTTGCAACAGAGTTTTGGCATTTTGCCGCTGCCATTTTTCTTGCAGGCATTGCCCGTTCGGCAAGCAGCGGATCGGAAAATGCATTGCTTTACGACTCATTGCTTGAAAATGGCATGGAGGAGGATTTTGAAAAATATCTTGGCCGTTTAAATGTGTGTGATTTTACAGCAGCGATTCTCGCAGCATTGTTCGGCAGTTTTTTAGCGAACCGATTTGGGTTTGAGTTCAATTATTGGTTATCTATTGTCAGTATGTTTACTGCTGTAAGTCTATCTTTTATGCTGGTTGAACCAGCTTTTCATAACAGAATTGATGAGTCAATAAAGATCAAAGAATATTTAAAAACGTCAGTGCGTGTTTTTAAAATGAATTCAGATGTTTCTCTTGTCGTTCTATCTGGCATGGTTTTGGGTGCGGCATTAAGTTTTATCGATGAGTTTTGGCAGCTGTATTTAAACAGATTAGAAATACCGGTATTTTATTTTGGCCTATTTTCGGCTGTTATTATGATCTTGAGACTTCCCGGAAATCTTATCGCACATGCTATTAAAAGCAGATTCCGTTACAGAACGATCCTTTCAGGCGTTACAGCGGTTTTTGCCGGAGGATATATCTATGTATCGGTGACTCAGGACTTTAGCGGGTTAGCGGCAATCTTTCTCATTTGTTTGTTTTCAGGCATCTTAGAACCGATTACAGCTGGTTACTTGCATCATCGAATCGATTCATCGATGAGAGCAACCATTGATTCGTTTCAGTCACTTGGTCTTAATGCAGTATTGGTTATTTCAGGTTTGGGTTTTGGTTATTTTTCTTCTATTTTTGATGTTTTCGGGGGATTTGGGTTTGTTGGATTCATGTGCAGTATATTTTTTGTTTATTTTATGATTGCATCTAAGAGGGTTATTGAATAATGGGACCTTCCCGTAAATTAGGAAAATGGAAAAGCTGAAGAAAATCTTCAGCTTTTTTAGTATGAATTCAGTTGTTCCTTCGCAGTACGTAATAATTAGTAAGTATTACAGCTTTATAATTTAGCAATAACCTTCACTCGAACAGGATTCGAAAAAAAGCTATGAAGTAACATTCCGAACATGATCACGAAAATACCTATCATCGTAAGTCCGCCAGGGAAAGGACTTGAAAGCAGCAGCACTTCACCGAATAATACAAACAGCACTTGGGTGGACTGTGTTGCCTCAACTGATGCCAATTTGGCTTCATGATCCCGAACACGATCTGTCGCGATAAAAAATAGAGTTGTAGCAATGACGCCAGATGATACCGCGACAATGAATGACTGTGTGACCTGGTCAGCAGATGGAAGGCCAGCTTCGATCATGCCATAGACAGCAAGAATCAGCCAAAAAGGCAGACTTGCAAGTGTCATTCCCAGCACTCTTTGAAATGTATCCAATCTGCCCCCGCATACCTCCATCATTTTGCGATTACCTAAAGGATAGGCAACCGCAGCCAGAACAACAGGCAGTACGCCTGCAGCCATTTGATTTATGCTTATATCCGCTCCATTCCTTACTTGAATGAGGACGACACCTGCTATAATAATCGATGAAAAAAAGAGGGAGCGGAGGGGAATGCGTCTTCTTGTTTTCACCGGACTGTTCGTTTCATAAAAAAGCGGAGCTAATAACGTTCCGGCTACAATAGTTAATGGCCATGTACCGGCTACAAGCCATCCGGGTCCGTAAGCAGCAGCGTATGTAATCGGAGCATAAAATAAAACAAATCCGGTAAAACTCCATAAAAGCCATTGGATTGGCTGGTTTCGCATTTCTAAAAATACCTGTTTTAAATTTTTACGAAACAGAACGATGATCACTAAAAATGGAACCATAAAAATGAACCTTAGTGATGAACTCCATAGCCAGCTTCCTCCTGAGAGTTCCATTGACCGATTTAAGATGAAGGTCACTGCAAAAAACATAGAAGCAATTATACCGAGTAAAATTTCTTTCATAAAAAATCTCTCCCTTACCAATAAGCCGTGCAATATATTATACATTCGGTACTAATTATTATACGGAAAATTCCTAAAATTGAAATACAATATTGGAAAGTTCTTATAGGTATGATAAAATTACAGAAAATTTAAACAAAAGGAGAATCCATATGATCAATTATAACAATCGCCGCTTTGTCTCAGTTGAAAACACTGCAAATGGAGAAGTCTCCTCGGAAACTTTTTTCACATATAAACAAGAAGGTCAAATCCTTTCAGCAGTCTATAAAGGGGGAGAGATTGTAAAAGGGACCTTAATTGGTATCGTAAAAGCGGACGGCACATTAGAATTCAAATATAATCATGTAAATGTAAAAGATGAAATCAGAGGCGGTCATTGTTTTTCTAAACCTGAAGTATTATCAGATGGAAGAATCCGGCTTCATGAAAATTGGAAGTGGTTTGACCGTGATCAAACAGAGGGTGAATCTGTGATAGATGAGGTATTATAAAAATTCAGGAAGGAGCTTTCCGTAAATAGGAAAGCTCTTTTAATATGAAACTTTTTCCATTTGTAAACGAAATTAAGATAGGACTTAAAAGGGAGTGAGAAATATGTTGAAAAAAGCAGGGCTGTTTCTATAGTTATTACAGCCATTCTGTTGATTTGGCTGACCATTCATTCTTTTATGATTCAAGATTATCTAGTTTTGACACTGTCTCTCTTGACCATAATTTTGTATATCCTCTCATATATATTTAATCGGAATATCACAAGTGGAGACCGGAAATGAAGAACTCATTCTGTCTAATTGGAATGACTCAATTTGTCTTCTTAACAATGATAGCCTGTTAAAGGAATGATTGAATAGAAAACCTTTCATGAGCTGAAATTAGTTTTTATTTTTGAAACAAAAGTGTAAATATGAAGAAACATGTTGTACACACAAATTTTTAAAAAACCAGTCTGCCATTCTATTTTCTTTCCTGATATCATCAAAGAAGTGAAAATTCCAAGCAGAAAGGCTGATTCGGATGTTTATTAAATTTACTAAAGAAGAAAAAATGATGATGATTGAGGACATACAGCGTTACTATTACCGTGAAAATGGGGATGAAATCGGCGAGCTTGCAGCCGAGAATCTATTAGAATTCATCAAAGATTCACTCGGGCCGCACTTTTACAATCAGGCGATTAAGGATGCAAAAAGCTTAGTCGAGCAAAGAATGCAGACGATGGAAGAAGATCTGTATGCACTTGAAAGACAGATTAAAAGGTAATTAAAAAAGAGGAGTTGCTCCTTTTTAATCGAACTCCTTAATGAAAATATCTTGAGGAGGGAAAAAATGGCTGTCGAAAAATATGGAGTACTGAAAGGTTTCGCGATTGAATCTCGAATGGAAAGAGATGATAACACTCCGCACTACCAGGTTCATATGATTGATGAAGAGGACACTCACTACCGGATTGCCGTGAATGTCATGTCAAGTTCAGAGGAATCAGAGGTTCTGTATTTAGTAGATGAGCAGTTTTCCGCACCAAAGACAAGCGATCTTCTTGCATTGCCTTACGGTTTTACAGTGCTAGGACATGAAAATAAAGAAACAGCTATCGATTATATTCGGGATGAATTATTTAATCCTGCTGAAATGAACCCGCTGCCACACGATGTCACCGGACCGGATAATGATTTAAATGACATGCTGGATAAATATATTCAAAAAGCAATTCAGGAAAAGGCGGCCGTTTATATTTTTGGATCCAGGTTTGGTCCTGAAAAACAGAAAGACAAAATATTTGGCTTTCAGCCGACAAACGGGATGCACAATGTGCACATGAATCAGGGCAATGAAGATAAACCAGGCAGAGAAAAAGACTGGGCTGAAGATAATGGAACCTGGCATGATGGCGCTCTTTTTATTCAGTTTGAGAACCACTGGGTCGCAGTGTTCCTTGCATTTCTTTCTCAATCCTGGTGCACAGATGACAAAGGCTATCCGACTGAGCAGTGTGATCATAAGTCGGCGGGAATTATATACTAACTATTCGGAGCTTACGTCAGTAAGCTCTTTTTTAACGAAAATAGTGCGAAATCCTATTATAAAGATTGATTCACAATTCCCCCTGCATTATTAAAAAAATCCAAATATTATTTTTCTCTACTAGGTATTATATAAATGAAAACAAGCATATTTCATCTGTAAATTACTAGAATCTAACTAGTATAACAAAACCGGTTTTTTAAAATTCTATCAATTATCTGCATAATATTTAGATGTTTTTACCTTAATTTACATCGAATTAATGTATGTTAACATGTTATTTTCATAATGCATGTTCAAAATTTACAAAACCGGTTTAATATAAATTCTGTGAGGAGGGGAAGTACGCTGGCAACAATTGACGATGTTGCAAAAGCTGCTGGAGTGTCAAAAAGTACAGTTTCCAGTGTTTTTAGCAAAAAACGACCAATTAGTAAAGAGGTTTCTGAACATGTGTTAAGGATTGCAAAGGAGTTAAACTACAAGCCTAATTATTGGGCTAGAACGCTTGCGACAAAGGAAACAAGAATCATTGGTTTAAACATGCAGGCTGAAAATGTTAAGTTTAGCCAATTTCATTTGTCTTTAATCAATGGTGTTTTACAGGAGTGCTATTCCAAAGGGTTTCAGTTATTGATTAATACTCTTTCATCTGAATTTAAAAATGAAATACAAAATCAAGTATCAAGCCCGGTGGACGGTGAGGTCTTAATGGACCCAGCGAATGATGACAGCCGATTAAATCGTGATGTTATTAAAGAACGACCGTTTGTTATTATTGGGAAGCCGCCTGAGCTGTATGAAAACATCGTTTCATATGTTGATAACGACAATATTGGAACAGCAACTGATGTGACAGCGTACCTATTAGAACTAGGTCATAAAGAGATTCTTTTCCTTAATGCTCCGAAACATCGAACCGTATCAGAGGATCGTGAAGCAGGTTATAAATGTGCATTTATTGCAAATAATATACCTCATTCAGCAGAGCTAATTGTACATAAGAAAGCTTCCATGACATCTGTAGAGTTTGGACACACTGAAACAGTCAAAATGTTGAAGCAAAATCCGAATATCACGGCAATTATTGCAGATAACGACAAAATGGCTTTAGGTGTTTACCGTGCTGCAGAAGATTTACAGCTTTCTATCCCTAACGACTTATCCGTTATTGCTTTTAGTGATGATTCGATTTTTGCACCAGAATTTGATCCGCCATTGTCGAGCGTTAAGCTTAACTCCGAGCTATTAGGCCGTGAAGCGGCAAAATTACTAATTGAGCAAATCCAAGCTAAAGACTGGTTAATTAAACGAATTGTTATTCCAGCGGAACTTATTCACAGAGGTTCAACTGAAAAATTAATGACTCATTCAACCTAATCTATGGAGGGAATCCAATGCCTGTTAAAAAATTTCTAGCTTCAAAATTGGTAACATGCGGAATTATTTTTTCTGTCTTATTAACAGGGTGTCAATCTAATGAAACAAATGATGCTGCTTCAGTTGATGAAAAGAAGGATCAGGAGCTTCGTATTTTAACAAATGTTGTTGGAGGAAAAGATCCTGAAGAACAAGAGCTGTTTGAAAAAGAGATTGAAAGATTAACAGGAATGAAGGTAAAGATGGACAAGCCGCCTGCTGACTATGATCAAAAACTTCTGGCTGCCATGTCCTCAGGTGAAAAATATGATTTAGTATACTTAACCAAGCCTATGTTAGATGTATTAGTTGAGCAAGGTGTATTAGCTGACTTAACGGATAAAGTAAAAGATTCTAACATTTTATCTGATACTTCTATTATTCCAAAAGAAGAATGGGAATTAGTCAAAACAGAAGATGAAAAAATATATGGAGTTTTTAATAAATTTGAAGGTGGTACATTGCCAACGATCCGTCAAGACTGGATGGACAAGCTGAAATTAGAGAAGCCGAAAAGTCTTGATGATTTTTATAACGTCCTAAAGGCGTTCAAAGAAAAGGATCCTGATGGAAACGGAAAGGATGACACATACGGTTTATCAACTGCGGGTCTATATGATATTCAAGGCTTTATGAGTGCTGCAGGTGTGAAATACCGTTATGTTATTGACGAAGAAGGGAATCGTACGATCCCATATGCATCAGAAGCTGCTATTCCAGTCTATGAATGGTTTGCGAAGCTTTATAAAGAAGGCATTTTAGACCCTAACTTTGCAACAAATGATTCGGGTAAAATGAGAGATATGTTTTTAACAGATCGCGTCGGAATGGTGACTTATTGGGATGCATGGGTTGGATTATTTAATAATATCGCCCAAACAGAAAATAAGGCGAGCTTTGAAGCAAAAGGAATCGCAGGGGCAGAAGGTCCAGACGGGAAAATTATGCTTCGCCGCGGAGACCCAAGCCTATGGTCCATTCCAGTGAATGCAGAAAACCCTGAGCTTGCCATGGAATTTTTAGAGTTCTGGCATTCAGAAGAAGGAAATATTTTAGGAACATTAGGAATTAAAGATCATGATTATACAGAAAAAGATGGGAAATACGAGCTTACTGACATTGGAAAGGAGCACGGGATGGATCATGGCGCACCTTTCCCAAGTAACCGAAAGTTTAAAAATCCTATTGGGATTTTCCCTGGTGTAGAAGAAGCACAGCAAGTTATATTAGATAACAATGCTACAGTTGAGGTTTCTACAGCAGACTGGACAGAGGCTGAAAAAATTGTTACGAATTATGCATTTAAAGCAATGATGGGCGAAATGCCAGCTAAGGAAGCAGTAGCTCAAATGCATGATGAATTGTTAAGCGCAAATCTTATTGATAAATAAAAAATGAAAGAGGGAATTCACCGTAATTCCCTCCTTTATTTTCTGTTCAGCGGTAAATTTCTTTGGGCCATAATTTCAAAAGAACTGCAGGCCATACTATGCAATTACCTAACTTCTTAGCGTGAAGGTGTTGACTATGAAAGCTATTAAAAGGAACTATTCGTTATATCTTATGCTCATCCCTATCTTTATCTACTTTGTTCTATTTTCTTATTATCCTTTAATTCGGGGGTTTATCATTAGTCTGCAAGATTTTCGCATCATTGGTGATCGTCCTTTTGTAGGCTTAGATAATTATCTGACAGTACTTAAAGATCCCGCGTTCCTTCAAGCGAGCATCAACACGTTTGCCATTAGCGGAGGAATTCTCATTCTTGGCTTTATTATTCCTATCATCATAGCAATCTCTTTAAATGAAGTGATCAATCAAACGTTTAAGAGATTCACTCAAACGGTGATATATTTACCTCACTTATTCTCTTGGGTGGTTGTTGGCGGGATTTGGATTTTTCTTCTCTCGCCAGATGGCGGACTTGTGAATGAATTACTGATGTTTTTTGGAAATGAGCAGTCTGTTCATTTTCTTGTTAAAGAGGATTTTGCAAAGCCAATTATAATTTTAACTGCCATTTGGAAGGACATGGGCTATATTTGTATTCTGTATTTAGCTGCTATTGTCGGAATAAATCCCGCATTATATGAAGCAGCAAGCATCGATGGAGCCAATCGCTGGCATAAAATTCGTTTTGTCACTTTACCACAGCTTGTTCCAACGATGAAAATTGTTCTTTTATTAAATATTATGGGGATTCTCCGTATTTTTGATCAAATCTTTATTTTAGTAAACCCAGCCATTGCAAATGAAATCAATGTTTTTATGACCTATACGTATGAAAAAGGCATTTTGCAATTTCAAATGGGAATTGCGTCTGCTGCCGCCTTCTTAGTTTTGCTTATGACCATGATCCTTACATTTGTCACAAGAAAACTCATACGGTATGACGAGGAGAATTTGTGATGAATAAAAAGAAAAAATTTCAATTGCGTATCTTCAACTTGTTCAATACATGTTTTTTAGTATTCTTAGTACTATTTATGATTGTACCAATTATAAACACTTGGGCGGTTTCATTTTCATCAAATCTAACATCTATGCAGCCAGGAATAAAGCTCTGGCCAAGTGAGTTCAGCTTAAGTGGATATGAAACAATCTGGAAACGATTAGAGCTATGGAAGCCATTTTTAAATAACACGATCGTCACTGTTTTTGGCACTATCGGTCATGTCATTTTAGCATCCATGGCAGGATATGTGCTTATTCAGCCTAAAGTAGCAGGAAAAAAATTCATTGTCACCTTTATCATGTTTACGATGATGATTCCAACTGAAGCCATTATGATTCCGTTGTACATTGTAAATAAAGAACTAGGACTATTAAACACTTTATCATCCTTAATTATTTCAGGACTTGTTTCTGGATTCAGTATTCTTCTTATGCGCAATTATTTTTTATCTGTGCCGTATAGTTTAGCAGAATCGGCAAAAATTGATGGTGCCAGTGACTTTAAAATCTTCAGGAAAATTTATATGCCAATGTCTTTACCTGGATTAGCAACGATTACTTTGTTTGAATTTGTAAGCCGCTGGAATCATTTTACATCGGCATTGCTTTATATTAATGATCCAGATAAATACACACTTCAAATTGCACTAAGATCGTTAATTATTACATCAGATTCTACATCCAGCAGTGACTTTTTTACGAATAATGTTCGGATGGCAGGGATTATGATTGCTCTTATCCCGCTTCTATTCATTTATCCTTTTGTTCAAAAGTATTTTGTTAAAGGAATTATGCTGGGTTCAACAAAAGAATGATTCGGGGAGTGTTCATTTTTGAAGCAAATTACAATTGAAAAATCCTTCCTGCCAGATCAGGCAGGAACATATATAGAGTTACCCTTTGAAATGCCAGATTATGTTGAAAGATTAGAAGTATCTTATAAAGTTTTTAATAAACAAGCGGTTGTGGATTTGGGGTTAATAGATCCCGATCGATTAAGAGGCTGGAGCGGCGGTGCAAGAGATGACTTCTATATTGAGTATAATCATGCCACACCAGGTTATCTTGCAGGAGAACTGCCATGCGGGAACTGGGCCGTGTTATTAGGTTTGTATAAAATACCCGCTGATGGCTGTGAGGTTGAGGTAACCGTTCATATGATACCACAGTCTAAAAAATGGTTAAAAGGAGATTTACATACCCATACCGTTCATAGTGATGGAAAGTATATTCTTGAGGATGTAGTATCAATAGCTACTGAGAGGGACTTAGATTTTATCGCCTTAACAGATCATAATACAATCAGTCAAAACGTTAGCTATCCCAGAAACACGGATGTTTTATTTATTCCCGGATTAGAGCTAACGACAAATACCGGACATTGTAATGTTTTGGGTGTTAAGGATCCAGGGATTGATTTCAGATATGATTCAAACATAGAGCTGGAAAAAGGATTACGCCAAGCGAAGGAAAAAGGTGCGAAAATTTCATTGAATCACCCACATTGCTCACATTGTCCATGGGAATGGAGTTTTGATATGCCTTATGATTGGGTTGAGGTTTGGAATGGTCCTTGGCGGGCAGGCAATCAACGGACCCTTGATTGGTGGAATGAGCAGCTTCTCCTTGGTAAGAAAATAATAGCTATTGGCGGAAGTGATGTTCATAGACCAGATCCGTTTGTCCAACACGGCATGCCTACAACATGGGTGTTTTCTGACCAGAAAAAGATTGAATCTATTTTACATGCAATAGATAAGGGACATGTATTTATGAGTTTTAGTCCTCTTGGTCCTACTGTGGATATGAAATATGGTGAGTATATTATTGGTGATACAGCAACGATAAAATGTCATACACAATTAGTCATACAGCTAAGAAACCTATCTAAGTATGACATTGTGAAAATAATTTCAGACAAAGGCATAGAACTTGATAAAAAGGTGTTAGCAGAAGATTCATTAGTAGAAACCGTTTCAATTTCTACTCAGAGATTTGTAAGAGTTGAAGTGTGGAGATACTTTGATGAAATCAAAGAACATTCACTTGCTTTGCTGAGCAACCCTATTTATTTCATTGAAAATGAAATAAATGAGTCATAGTGGACGAAGTCTAAGATGAAACAAGCGGCAGCGATGACAAACACACTTTCCGAACTTTCTCATGCAACAAAATTATTATTAGCTGTTTGTTGTTTAAATACTCTAGCAAATAGCTTATCTGCTATTTTTATCAATGTCTTTCTTTTTAGGGTTACAGAGCAATTTGAAAAGGTAGCGCTTTTTAACCTGATGATGTATATCGCTTGGCTGCCAGCTTTTATTTTTGCAGGATGGCTAAGCAAGAGGGTATCAAAAAGAAACGGGTTAATGATTGGCGGATTAGCTCAGTTCCTATTTTATCTGTTTGTTTTTTTCTTAGAGGAGAAATCAACTGAATATATTATTTCTTTAGGAATTCTATTTGGATTTGGCTCAGGATTTTATTGGATGGCAGTAAATGTTTTATCTGTTGATTATACACAATCTCATAATAGAGACTGGTTTAATAGCGTGAATGGAATGGTGAATACGATTTCTCAAATGCTTGGTCCATTGGTTTCAGGTTGGCTTATAGTCAGCTATTCTGGATTAAAAGGCTACTCTTATATTTTTGGAACGTCATTTATTCTTTTTTTCGTCACGTTTCTATTAGGATTTTATTTACCGAAAAGCTCTAGTGATAAAACATTTTATTGGAAAGAAATGATGCTCGTTCATCGTTCAAAAGCATGGAGATCGTTAACTTACGCATTTATGGCAAACGCTTTTCGGGGCGGAGTTATTTCCTTTGCCATCCTTGTCTGGGTTTATAGTGTAACTAGAAATGAATCCTCTCTGGGGATGTTTTCATTTATGACTACATCCTTGTCGTTGCTTTCGTACTATCTTATTGGAAGATATGGTAAGACAAAGCATCGATTAAAATATATGCTTTATGGCAACATCCTTTTTAGTGCAGCCTTAATAGGTTTGGTGTTTGAAGTGAGCTGGGAATGGCTATTAATTTATGGTGTCATTTCAGGTATTTGCATTCCCTTGTTCGAATTGCCATTTCACACAATCGCATTAAACAATATTGAAGACTTCGATCAAAATGGAAAACTGAGGATAGAATTGGTTGTGGTGAGAGAAGCGGCATTAAGTGTCGGTCGAATAGCAAGCGTCTTCCTATTATATCTTGTTTATTCTACCAATGAGGAACTATGGCTGCTGAAGATCTTACTTGTGTTAATAATTATCATTGGCCTTACTCCACACTATTTTTTAAAAAGTATAAGGTGAGAGGTTTTAATATAGGTATTGGGAGGATCGAACATGGCTGAATTACGCCTTCAGGGAATACACAAAATTTATGACAAACAAGTCACAGCCGTTAAAGACTTTAACATTCACATCCAGGATAAGGAATTTATTGTATTTGTCGGGCCATCTGGGTGTGGTAAATCAACAACGCTCAGAATGATTGCCGGATTAGAAGAAATTTCACAAGGTGACTTTTTTATTGATGGTAAAAGGATGAATGATGTAGAACCAAAGGATAGAGATATCGCAATGGTGTTTCAAAACTATGCCTTATATCCTCACATGAATGTTTACGATAATATGGCATTTAGTTTAATGCTAAGAAAGTTTCCTAAGGATGAGATTCGCAGACGTATAACAGAAGCTGCAAGGATTCTTGGTCTTGAACAGTATTTACATCGGAAGCCAAAAGCTCTCTCTGGGGGGCAGCGTCAGCGTGTTGCTTTAGGACGTGCGATAGTACGGGATGCGAAGGTATTCTTATTGGACGAGCCTTTATCAAATTTGGACGCAAAACTCAGAGTCCAAATGAGGACAGAAATAAGTAAGCTCCATAACCGTTTGAATACAACGACCATCTACGTTACTCATGATCAAACAGAGGCTATGACAATGGCTTCACGTCTTGTAGTCATGAAGGATGGAGTTATTCAGCAAATTGGAAAGCCGAAGGAAGTTTATGAAAGCCCAGAAAACGTATTTGTCGGAAGTTTTATTAGTTCACCTGCGATGAACTTTATTAAAGGGAAGTTAGAAGGTGAAAAATTAACTGCAGGAGCTATGGCAATAGATGTTCCCGATGATAAATTGAGCGAGCTTCACAAGCAGGGCTATAACCATTCTGAGATCATTATGGGAATCCGTCCAGAGGATATACATGAGCGCGGTGCAATGCAAAAAGAGAATCATTCAACAATTAAGGCAGTTATAGAAGTGGCTGAGCTGTTAGGTGCAGAAAAAATGCTGTATTGTGATCTATCAGGTCAATCTATTACCGCTCGCGTTTCATCAGATCTGCCGGCAGGCCATGGCCAAGAGATTTTACTTTCACTAGATATGAATAAAGCACATTTCTTTGATGCATCCACAGAGAATCGTATTAGAAAAGAAAAATGACATTATACATGATAAAGCCTTCTCTTCATGAGAGGGCTTTTAGTTTGCTGCTTTAACAGATATGGGGCAATCTTTTTTATCCGTAATTAATTTGAAATGTGTTGTGTTATAATGTTTTTAGTTTATTGCATGGCATGTTTGAAGCACTGATATCACAAGGAGTTAATTCCTTTGAATAAGTACTATTGTTATCAAATGTGTAATGCAGCTTTTATAGGATTATAGAAAAAAGGTGGATTCATATGACAAGATTATTTTCTTCAAAAAAGCTAACCGCAACGCTATTTTTAATGGCATTTGCAATGGTGATGGCTGGATGCAGCAGCTCTTCTCAGGAAAAAGAAGAACCAACAGCCTGGGATACAATAAAAGAAGAAGGCAAACTAACGGTTGCTACTTCTGGCACGCTTTATCCGACTTCTTACCACGATTCGGAATTGAATGAACTGACTGGATATGAGGTAGAGGTTGTTCGTGAAATGGCAAAACGCATGGATTTAGAAGTGGAATTTTCAGAGATGGCATTTGACGGAATGCTAACTTCAATCCAAAGCGGTAAAGTTGCTATCGCTGCCAACGATATTATGATCAATGAGGAGAGAAAAGAAAAGTTCGATTTCGCAGCTCCTTATAAATATTCATTCGGAACAGCGATGGTCCGGAAAGATGATCTTTCAGGCATTAAAACAATGGAAGATCTTAAAGGAAAGAAAGCAGCAGGCGAAGCAACGACAACATACATGGCCATTGCCCGTGAATACGGAGCAGAGGAAGTCATTTATGATAACGCAACAAACGATCAGTACTTAAGAGATGTTTCAACTGGAAGAACAGATGTCATTTTAAACGATTATTATTTGCAGCGTCTGGCGATTGCAGCTTTTCCTGATTTAAACATTGCGATTCATCCTGATATCAAGTTCAACCCGAACAATCAGGGAATTATTATGAAAAAAGGCAATACAGAATTGAAAAAGAATATTGATGCAACGTTAAAAGAAATGCATGAAGACGGAACGATTTCCGAGATTTCAAAAAAATTCTTTGATGGCGCAGATGTTTCCAAAAAACCTGACGTTGATTTTGAGTAATGACTGATTTAGAAGGAGAGCTCCGATGGGTGATATTCAGTGGGAATACGTATTTAACTATGAATTAGCTGCCCGGTCTTTTCCATATGTTATCCAAGGAATATGGAATACGCTGCTCATTTCCTTAGTCAGTATGGCGATTGGTTTAGTGCTTGGTTTTTTCCTAGCACTTGGCCGAACTTCTAAATATGCATTTCTCAGCTGGCCATCAAGAATCTATATTTCGTTTATGCGCGGAGTACCGATCCTTGTGATTCTGTTTATCTTATATTTTGGCTTTCCGATTATCGGAATTGAGTTTACAGCTATTACTGCCGCATTGATCGGATTTAGCCTAAATAGTGCTGCATATATGGCTGAAATCAATCGTTCTGCATTGGCTTCGGTTGATCGCGGACAGTGGGAGGCATCTAAGTCACTAGGCCTTTCTTATTGGCAAACGATGAGAGGCATTATTTTGCCTCAGGCATTCAGAATTGCATTGCCGCCGCTCTCAAATGTGCTGCTCGATTTAACAAAAGCATCCTCCTTAGCCGCCATGATCACAGTGCCCGAGCTATTTCAGCAGGCAAAAATTGTCGGCGGCAGAGAACTCGATTATATGACAATGTATATACTTGTGGCTCTTATTTATTGGGGGATTTGTTCACTTTTGACAGTTTTGCAGAATTACCTTGAAAAGCGTTATGAATTTTTATTATAGGAATATGAAAAGATAGGCCGGTTTTTCTAAGCAAAGAAAATCCGGCCTTTCTTATTTCAAATAGGATAAGCTTTTGTCATACATCAAAAGCAAGGGCTTAACATATTGGGAGAAACATTAGCTTAAGGGCTTAAGTCATGTTGAAGAGAACATTTTAACCTGGTACTTAATTATATTAGATATTCTTTAATTGAAAAAATTGGTATATTTTATAAAGGATGGAAACTCTATGAATTATAAACAGTGATTCTTTCTCAAATCGTTAAATAGGAGGAAAACCTGCTGTGAAGGAAAATATTCGCTTAAATAACGTGGATCGATTTACAGGTTTTGCGTCACTTTACGATAGGAATCGGCCCAGACCGCCGCTTGAAGTCATTAAAATTATAACTAAATACTTGGGAGATACGCCAAAAAAACTTATAGATGTAGGATGTGGAACAGGTCTATCTTCCTTTATATGGATGAATGAGGCAGCTCAAATTATTGGAGTGGAGCCAAATGATGACATGCGCGCAGCAGCAGTTGCCAATTGGGAAAAAATCAAAAAGCCTTCAAATCTTCAATTTATTAAAGGTTTTTCCAATCAATTGGGGTATGCATCAGAATCCGTTGATGTTGTGACATGTTCCCAATCCTTCCATTGGATGGAACCGGAAAGTACTCTAAAAGAGTTTGCCCGTGTTCTAAGGCCAGGGGGAGTTTTTGCTGCATATGATTGTGATTGGCCTCCTGCCTTCGACTGGACGATAGAGGACCAATATAAAAAATTAATCAGTCATGCCGATAAACTGATACAACAATTAGCGCCGATGGAAGAACACTCATACAAGTGGGATAAAAATAAACATTTGCAGAATATTGAAGAATCGGGCTTATTTCGTTTTTCAAGAGAAATCGTCTTTCATCATTGGGAATCGTGCGATGCAGATCGATATACAAATATTGCTTTAAGTCAAGGCGGTCTGCAAACTGCTCTAAAAAAAGGTGCGGATGAGCTGCTCACACAAGCAGAAATCTTCAGAAAAAATGTGACAGAGGCATTTGCCGGTACCTCTCAAGATATTTTATTCAGTTATCGAATGCGTTTAGGAGTGAAATAACAATTTTCATCATTTTTTACGGTCTGACAGTCGAAAATTGCCTTCATAAAAGAGAATATGATTTAAAATGTATGATTGACCGTATAATAGGAATCGTTCTTATTTAATAGAAAAAACTACAAAATTCTTTAATAAAACTATGTTCTAAATAATCAAATTTTAATTAGAGCTCAGACGTTAAAAGAGTAAAATGTTTGTTTGAGGGGCCTACTGTTTTAACAAAGTAGGGCTTTATTTAAAAAATTCCCTCGCAGACTATGAGCCTTTATCCAATTTAGCAATTATTAAAATGAATCAGGCAATAAACAATGATTTAATATCTGCAAATTGCTTGCCAGATCTTTTCTAAACTCACTATTTGCGTTTTAATAGGATCAGTGACATTTAAAGAAAAAAATTTCCTATAAGGGATTAGAGGTTTTTATGAATAAAAAACGTTTAATAATTGCTTCTATAGTGACCGCTTCATGTATCCTCCTATTATTCGGCTCATATAAACTAATGAATTCTAGAACATACCAATTATTTGGAGGGTTAACCAGCCAGGCAGAAACGAATAAAAAAGTTGTGGCACTGACATTTGATGATGGACCATCTGAAAATGTTACCAAAATATTGTCCCTTTTGGAAAAATATCAAGTAAAGGCAACCTTTTTCTTAATTGGAAATGAGCTTGAGAAAAATCCAATAGAAGGACAAAAAATAGCAGAAGCAGGACACCAGATTGGAAATCATACGTATTCCCATAACCGGATGATTTTTAAATCACCGTCCTTTATCAAACAAGAATTTGAAAAGACCAACAAACTTATTCGCAAAACAGGCTATGAGGGAGAAATCGATTTCCGTCCGCCAAATGGCAAGAAACTTGTTGGGTTACCCTATTATTTAAAGGAACATCACACGGATACGATTACATGGAATCTAGAACCAGACACTTACTATACCTCGGTTTTTGACAAAGTAAACTATGTAAATAAAAATGCAGAACCTGGATCTATCATATTGCTGCATCCAATGAATGATGAGACGGGTAACGAGTTAAAAGTGATAGAGGGAATAATAAATTCGTTATCTGAAGAAGGATACGAATTTGTAACGGTGAATGAATTACAGAAATTTGATATCAAAAAACCGTAATGGAGTTATTATAGAAATGTAAAATTAGCATTCAGATTTGCGATTGTTGGGGTTAAATGATGGTGTCAGCAGGATCGGAAGGAATGACTGGCTGTAACTCTTAAAACTGTGCAATTTAGGAAGCGAATTATTCTGTTATTTTTAGTATGAGAATGTAAGGTTTTCCCTCCCAAAACGAAACCGCTTAGAAAATTTTCTAAGCGGTTTTTCTAGTTTTTCACTTCATTCAATAGCTGGTATTGTTCAGAGACGATAACATCATCTTCAATTAGAACATAAGGATGTGTTTCCATTAAAATCTTTTTGAGGTAGTCTGGCATTCTCTCTGCTTCATACGCACAAATTAATGGAAATGATAACAGATTTACTGCTTCGTCTATAACCTTCTCAAGATCCTCTATTATATGCAGCGGCTCTTTCATTGAGGCCCATTCGACATGTGCCCATGATCGAAAAGTGTTTTTATTTTCTATGTATGGCTGGATCGTTTTATTAAAGTAATCAACGATTGCAGGAGGATGATAACTGCCGCTTGAATAATAGAAATCAAAGTTGTTTACATGGTGAACGAATTTCAATTGCTCTTTTGTTAACCGCGTTTTCAGTTCGGTTTGAATATTATGGTAAACACGTTCATTTTCAATTAGAAGAATATAATCTCCCGCTAATATGCCAGCTTGGATATAATTTACAACCTGTTCAATGTAATCCTTCATTTCATTATAGGCATATAGCACATGAACATTTCTTTGGTCCTCAAACAACTGGTTCATTTTGCTTTTCATGAGATCACCCCACTTTTTCTTAATTTTCTCTATCATAATTGATTTCTGTGATATAAGCTAATGTTATATTATTACTCTATGTCTTTATTGGTGGGGATGTTGGTGCTAAAAGGCTTGATACGATCGAGTTGGAGGTCAACAACAGCGAAAAAATCATTAATTCGCTAAAGCAAATTGGATTTTTATGGCTAAAAGTTGAAAGACTTGGTAAAATTATTTTTGCAAAATATTAACTATTAGTAAAATTATTTGAAACTACTACTCATCAAGATCGTATTCTTATTAAGACTTTTTATGGCAGTCTTTGTAAATCGAGATAAAAAAGTAAAATCACAAGGAGAGAAAAGGTAAATGGAGAAAGAACAATATTTAGAATGGTTAAATACCTTACAAGTTGGAGATGAAGTAGGAGTCATCGAGGAGATTGAAGGAATTGGGAACACAATCAATTATTCCTCTGCCAAAATTTCTACTATTAAAGAAAATCGAGCTTTTGTTCTCTCGACTGGAACGAATTTTGACCAAATGGGAGAATACTGTTACAAGGAACAATCGTTGGGAAACATTTTTCGATATAAAATGATTCCCTTAACAGAAGACGTCAAGAAAAAGAGTCGATTTTATCACATTAATAAAATGATTGGCTTGCTTACTGGAGGAGGCCCTTTATAATTTAATCCCCAATTCTAATATTTTCCAAATTACTCTATTATTCAAAAGGCATGATTGCTGCATAAGTTAGCCGCTCTTCATTACCTAAACAAAATACCAAATGGAAGGCGGAAAAATGTCATCGAATAAAAGAAAAATGATGGATACAGCCTTAAAGAAAATTGTGATACCTGTTTTAAGAAGACATGAATTTAAAGGCTCACCTACCCTGGATTTATGATTTTCTCGATTCGAGGGTCCCAAACAGCGTCAATGGAACCCTGGATTTGTGATTTTCGCGATTCGAGGGTCCCATACAGCGTCAATGGAACCCTGAATTTGTGATTTTCGCGATTCGAGGGTCCCATACAGAGTCTATGGAAACCTGGATTTGTGATCCCGCCGATTCGAGGTCCTCATACTGGGTGGAAGGAGAATATGATGGAGATAATTATTGGCATAATTATGGGGATAGTAGAAGGGTTAACGGAATTTGCACCGGTATCCTCTACTGGACATTTAATTTTAGTTGGCCATCTACTTGGTTTTGAAGGTACTGTTAGAGCTACTACGTTTGAGGTTGTCATTCAATTGGGTTCTATTCTCGCGGTTGTTGCTCTGTTTTGGAAAAGAATTTTAACTATTTTAGGGATACACAAAAATGAAAATAATGAAGGTACTGGAAGCCTAAGTATTATACATATCGCAATTGGAATACTGCCCTTTGGGTTGGGCGGAGTATTTTTTTATGATTATATTAAAAATGAATTATTTACTCCACAAACAGTTGTAATAACATTAGTTGCTGGCGGAATTCTTATGATTGTAGCTGAAAAATTCAAACCTGTTTCTGTTTCTGAGACACTTGATCAAGTTTCATATAAACAAGCTTTAACAGTTGGAATATTTCAGTGTTTAGCTTTAGTCCCTGGATTTTCAAGGTCAGGTGCTACATTATCAGGAGGTCTGTTAGCCGGAATGAATCATAGGACTGCTTCTGAATTTACTTTTATTATGGCGGTTCCGATTATGTTTGCCGCTTCAGGAAAAGATTTATTGGAAAGCTTTAGCTATTTAACTGTTGGAGACATACCGCTTTTCGTTGCTGGCTTTGTCACAGCCTTTATAGTTGCGATTATCGCGATCAAATTTTTCTTGAATTTAATTAATAAGATAAAGTTAATTCCCTTTGCTATTTATCGATTTGTTCTAGCTATTGTGTTTTGGATATTTATACTTTAATTTAACAGGGGTAAATATTAAAGGCGTGATCCTTATTTGCCTTTGATCATCCGTATATAAGACCTAAATAGAATTAATCCCTATAAAAAATGCTCGGAGTACAAACTCTGAGCTTTTTTACGTTCTATAACATTCATTCGCGATTTTCACCATTGCATTGCTTATTGTCATTTAGTACTTCAAGTCCGAACCATCAATTGTGCTTGCCATTAATAAAAAATGGTTCATATACTATTCACTTTCTATTCTAATATTTCTAAAATCCAACTTTTTAAATCAACAATCCGCAGATGTTTAATGCCTTTATCGGTTCCTGTAATGATCAAAGGAATAAGTGAATCATCTTTATGCATAGAACCGTGAGCTCCTCCCCCAGCATGCTCTGGTGAACTTTCTCCTATAAATTCGTAGCCTGGTTTAGCATCAGCTATTAGAAAATCGCCTTTTTGCGAATGGATTGCCCCGTATAATCTTGATAATCCATCAGGATAATTTCTATAGCTAATTTGAAAATGTTCATCTATATCAAGATCTAAGATGTCATGATTCCCATTTATTGACCATGTTTGATTATAAATATCTTTATAAGGCCCACCAGGTTTAAATTGTAAGATTCCTTTGTGTCCTTCTGAGATAACCTGAACCATTTCATTGTTTTTCCATGCGATCCAGGCAATCCGTGAATCTGCCTGCAATTTACTGGCAATTTTTTTAATTGAGATCTCCTCATTTATCTTATAAACATAGGACATTCGTTCATTTGCTGTAATGACGATTTCATTATTTTTATCAACAGTCTCTCCAAGTTTTAAAACATTGTAATTGGAAAGGGACTCTCTTAGGTCAATTAAAGCTTTCTTTTTGTTCTTTTTTACGGCAGATTGACTGCTGTCTCCCATAACGATCCATATCACATTATCAAGGGCGTCTTCCCAGCTTGGATAAACATTCAGTACTTCCTGAAGGTGTTTATCCAGCTTTTCAATTCCTTTCGTTGCCATAGGTCCCTTTCTATGAACGGTATGATCATTTTCCGGCATATACAAGATTGTAAATTCAGGAAGCAAATCGTTTATTAATAGATACTTTAGTTCTTGAGCTGCGAATGCATCATTAAGTCCTAATCGATTTATCACATGGTTGTTTTCAGGATCCAAACTGATAAAATCTCCTAGAGATAAAATTTCAGGTCCATTCGTTTTGTATTGAGCAGGCAAGGAAGTCGTTTTTGCTAAGATCTTAGGAATTTTAAGGGTATGTTTATAATTTCCCCTGTAAATGACAGCATTTATAGATGCCGTTTGTTTTCCATTCTCGTCTAATTCTTCATGAATCGTTTTAACATTTTTATCAAGATCTGCATTGTTATATTGGGATAGGCTGTTTTGTGCCATGTTAGTAACTCCATACTTCAAAGTTTCTAAAAAACCATTCCCGTAGCTGATAATCTGCTGTTCATCTTCCTTATACCAAACAAGACCGGGAATCTTATGCCGGTCAGGATTTGTCCCTGTAAGTAAAGTACTGTCTATTGTAACAGACATTGTAGGATAAGAGCTTACCAATTCATTACTGTATTGACCATGCTTTAGAAAAAATTCCAAGGCTGGAGCTTTATCATTTTGTATAGCTTTTTTTAATGGTTTGTCCATTAACGAGTCAACCACAAGAAGGATTACTTTTGGCGAAGGGGAATCACTTGTATGCATAACGATTGGAGAGGTTTCCTCTTTTATATCATTCGTGCAGCTAATAATCAGTATGATTGAAAGGCATAAAAGAGCAATAAAACGATAATTCATTAGGGACACCACCTTCGTTTTATAAGTTATCCTTATTATCTACAATTGCTTCTCATTCATTATCGGATGTCGAAAAAATAAAGTTTTATGATGGTTTAACAAAAAAGAATAAGGGAGTTTTATTAGGGGGAAAGTATGTGAAAAACCTTTAACTGTTAAACAGCTGGTTTTAAATGATTTTTTGGAGTGAGAACCTATAATGCCTTTAATCAAGTTAAATAGCCAGAAATACTTACATTTTGAAGAGTTTGGCCAAGGTATACCAATCATATTTATTCATCCGCCTGGCATGGGAAATAAGGTGTTCTATTATCAGCACGCTTTATCCAAGCATTTGAGAGTCATTTTACCTGACTTAAGCGGTCACGGAGAAAGTAATCCTTCAGAACAAGGAGTATCGATTCCGTATTATGCAAATGAAATTTTAGATTTTATGGATGCTTTAAATCTCAAAAAAGCCGTATTATGCGGGTACTCAGCAGGATGCTTAATTGCACAGCACCTTGCCATTTGTCACCCAAATAGAATAGAATTGCTCATTTTGTCAGGAGCTTATCCTTTAGTGAAAGATTTCTCTGGCCAATTGCTGCATAACCTTGGAATATATATGGTGCAAAATCATCTGAATTTGTTAATAAAAATCATTTCTAAAAGCCATACAAAAGATAAAAAGGTTAGAAAGACTCTTGCGGCTCATATGAAAAAAGCAGACAAAGAAGTATGGAGTCAATATTATATCCAATCATTGCAATATAGCTGTTTAGATCATCTTCATCATTTAACAATGCCTACATTGTTTATGTATGGAGGAGAAGGAGACTGGACAAAACATTATTTGAACGATTATAAAAAAAAATGCAAACAAGCAGAATTCTTTTTGTTTACAAACGAAAACCACCAGCTCCCTACAAAGAAATGGAACTCATTTAATGAAATTATTACAGGATTTGTATTAACTAAAGCAAATCTATGACAGATTTTCATCATCAAGCTATTTTAATAAAATGGTGTAAGAGACAATGAATCCTCTGATTAGTAGGTGGATTTATTTTACAAATTTTTCAATTGAACAACAGGATTAATGGGACTAGGAATCAAACTCAACTTATTCATTCTTCGATTAGATCCTTAGGAAAAAAGAAATTTTTTCGTTAAACCTAGTTGACTTATCGGATTAATGTATATTAAAATACAGACAATTAAGAAAATGTTAATACTTAGAAAAAAGCTAATCGGAAAACCGAAGGCTCCAGATCTTACTGTCAAGTAGGAATTGGAGCCTTCTTTATTTCAAAGAAAGGGTGAGTAAGATTGAGTTACATTGTTGCGATATCAGGAAGTCCCTCAAGTGAGTCTAGATCTTCGATTCTTGTAAGCTATTTAAAGAGCGAGATTGAAGAAGAAGGAATTCGTGTACAAGAGGTATCCGTTCTTGATTTTCAGCCAGAAGTTTTAATTCAAGGACAATATAATCATCCTTCGATCGCAGAGCTGTCAGAGGAAATTAAAGGAGCAAGCGGTATTGTGATTGTATCTCCGGTATATAAAGCAGCATACTCTGGGGCTCTGAAAACATTGCTTGATATCCTGCCTCAGGATGCATTTAAAGATAAACCTGTTTATCCCTTAATGGTTGGAGGAAGTCCTGCGCATTTGCTGGCCATTGATTATTCTCTAAAACCGCTTTTGACTGCTTTAAGTGCACAGACCATTTTAAAGGGCGTTTATCTCATTGATAAATACGTTGATAAAGGCAACATTGAAAAACCTATTCAAGATGAAGAGGTTCAATCAAAAGTTTCCGTTCAATTAGAACAATTTCTGGGTATCACAAAAAAACTTAGCAGGATCACGGTTTCTGAGTAAATTTATTAGGAGGGCATGAAGATGGCAAACTTAAATGAAACGAAAGTCCAGCAAATTTTATCAGCTTTAAAGAAAATTAACTATGGCTCTGTCCTTATCACGATCCATGAGGGGGAAATTACGCAGCTGGATAGCACAGAAAAAAATCGGTTTACAAAACCAAAGACAGCCACATTAAAATGAAATATCTATGATTAAGCAGCTGACAGTCATTCGACCGGTCACCCGGAGAAGACACGATTTCTATTTTATAGAACGTGTCTTTTTTTTATAAAAAATAGCGAAGGGATGGATGATAGTGAGTCAAACTTATCAAAATGTAGAATTCGGCTGGTTTATTCCAACAACTGGTGATGGCAAATATATTGGTGTAACACCAGAGAGAGAGTCTACTTCAGAATACATGATTCAAGTAGCAAAGGAGGCAGAGAAAGCTGGTTTTACCTTTGCCCTTATTCCTACAGGAGGATCTTGCCTTGATGCCTGGATTGTTGGTTCTGTTATTGCCTCACATACTAGTATTCTGAAACCGCTGGTGGCGATGCGGCCAGGTTTAATCGCACCGGTTTTAGCTGCAAGAATGGCAGCCACTCTTGATGTAATTTCTGATGGAAGGGCTTTGATCAATGTTGTAACGGGCGGCTCGCCTGATGATTTAAAGGCAACGGGTGACCCGCTTGCGGAACATCATGATAAGCGCTATGACCGGACGTTGGAGTTTTTAGAAATTGTTAAAAGCTTGTGGAACACCAATGCGAGTGTGAATGACAATGAGTTTTTAGGTGCCCGCAATAGCAGCGGAACCGAAAAAGGAATATTTTTCAAAGGTGAATATTACTCG
Source organism: Bacillus sp. PAMC26568 (assembly GCF_014235785.1). GTDB lineage: Bacteria > Bacillota > Bacilli > Bacillales > Bacillaceae > Bacillus_P. The sequence continues at coordinate 1,978,514 of NZ_CP060137.1, forward strand.
ATCGAAAACGGTGCGAGCCATCCTGCCCCGATTCAAAAACCGTATCCCCCGATCTATTTTGGCGGAAGTTCGAGAGCAGGGAAGAGGACTGCTGCAGAATCAGCTGATGTTTACCTCATGTGGGCTGAACCACTGGATTGGATAAAAGAACAAATAAATGAAGTCAATCAAATTGTAAAAGAGGTGAATGAGGAAAAGGGGTTGAATCGCAGCCTCAGATTTGGACTTAGAGCCCAAGTATTGGTCCGCGAGACAGAAGATAAGGCATATGAGGCTGCATGGGAAATCATCAGTAAAGTAGATAAACAAGCTATTAGTTTATCGAATCAGCGCTTCTCGAGAACAGATGCTACAAATCAAAAAAGACAGAATCAGCTCAGAAAACAATCTGAAAATCAGGATTACTTTGCTGATCCGAATTTATGGGCCGGACTATCGACTGTAAGAGGAGGCGGTTCACTTTTACTCGTGGGTACACCTGACCAGGTTTCTGATCGAATATTAGAATATGCAGACCTTGGCATTTCTTCTTTTATCCTATCTGGATATCCCAATTTAGAAGAAGCTGAAAGAACAGGAAAGCTTCTTTTACCGCTTGTGAAAGAAAAACTTAAAGAAAAAGCAAATGTAATTCAAAATATTTAATGGAAAGGAGATATATATGGCTCTTTTAGAAATAAATGGCTTAAACAAAAGGTTTGATACGGAAAAAGGACAGACTCATGCGTTAAAAGATATTGAACTGGCCGTTAGCAATGGAGAGTTTATCACCATTATCGGTCCGAGCGGGTGCGGGAAGAGCACGTTATTAAAAATTATTGCAGGATTAGATGTTGAGTTATCGGGAAGCGTCAGAATTGACGGTGAAGAAGTGGAAGGGCCGACCATTGATAAAGGATTTATTTTTCAAGAACCAAGACTTTTTCCATGGTATACCGTTGAGAGAAATATAGCAGCAAACTACTCTCTCCGTGACAAAGTGATTAGGGATAAAGTGGATGAATTGATTCAGCTTGTTAAGTTAGATGGATTTGCTAAAGCATATCCGAAAGAGCTATCAGGAGGGATGGCCCAACGAGTTGCGATAGCACGAGCCCTGCTGCGGAATCCTAAGGTCCTGCTGCTTGATGAACCGTTTGGCGCTCTTGATGCATTTACTAGATCCCACATGCAGGAGGTACTCCTTAATATATGGCAGAAGAACCGGACAACGATGCTTTTTGTGACACATGATATCGATGAGGCCATATATCTTGGGGGACGCGTGATAATCATGAATGCAAGACCTGGCTCGATTCGGAAAATCGTTAATATTGAATTACAGCATCCAAGAAAAAAATCAAATAAAACCTTTCAAGAGTATCGTCATCTCATTCTGAATGAGTTTGAAAAGACAGACGAATTAGAACTGGTTAATAGCGCAGGAATTTAGCGGAGGTGAAATCGTTGAGCAATAAAGCAGAATGGATTTATTCTCCATCACTTGATCATGAAAAAGACATAAAAAAACAAAAAATAAAACGAGTGAAACAAAATGATAAAGTAAGTGTTTTTATCAGAGGTATGATTTTCCCTCTTATCGTTTTAACAATCTGGGAATTAGCAGGATATTTCAGTTTGATTTCAGATACCCTGCTTCCAAGACCGAGCAGCATTTTCCTCACGTTTGTTGATTTGGTTACTGCAGGAAATTTGCTCTATCATTTTCAAGTCAGTTTTCTCCGTGCTTTAGGCGGATTTCTGATTGGGGGAACTCTTGGATTAATTGCAGGCCTGGCAGTTGGGTTTTCCAGTAAAGCAGAGCAAACGCTCGATCCAACTATGCAAATGCTTAGAACAATCCCGACTTTGGCGGTTATTCCGTTATTTATCTTATGGTTTGGCTTCGGTGAAGTATCAAAATTGCTGCTCATTGCAAAGGGAGCTTTCTTTCCCCTCTATGTCAACGCATTTCTTGGCATACGCAGCGTAGATACAAAAATGTTTGAAGTAGCTAAGGTGTTGGAATTCAGCAAATGGAAGCAAATAAAAAATTTAATTCTTCCATCAGCCCTTCCTAACATTTTGCTCGGTTTACGCCTTGCACTAGGAGCTGCTTGGCTGGCTTTGGTAGCAGCCGAGCTCATGGGTTCAAGTGAAGGAATCGGTTATTTGATTACAGACGCCAGACAATTCTCCCAGACTACTGTCGTGTTTGTGGGGATCATTATTTTTGCAGTATTCGGGAAAGCATCAGATTCGTTTGTTAGGTTCTTTGAGAGAAGATTGCTGAAATGGCGGGATAGCTATAAAGGCTAAATACGGAGGCTAAAGAGTATGGATCAAAAAAAACGGTTGCTGCACTTGAATTTATTTTTGACTAGCATGGGTCATCACGAGGCTGCATGGCGACATCCGTCATCAGATGTAGAAAGTGCGCTCGACTTTCATTATTTTCAAGAAATTGTACAAAAAGCAGAAGCTGCTAAATTAGACTCTATTTTTCTCGCGGATCGATATTCGGTTTCAAAAAAAGCCGTTAGATATGGAGAACTTGGAGGAGGAGGATTAGAGCCTGTTACTCTCCTGTCTGCATTATCTGTCGTTACTAAGAAAATCGGTCTGATTGCAACATTATCTACGTCTTTTAATGAACCGTATAATGTCGCCAGAAGATTTTCATCTCTCGATCACTTAAGCAAAGGGAGAGCAGGGTGGAATGTCATCACTTCTGGAACAGATGAAGAAGCTCGCAACTTTAATCTCGAGCAAATTCCGGCACACGAAGACCGGTATAAACGTGCTAAAGAGTTTGTAGAAGTGACGAAAAAACTATGGGACAGCTGGGAAGAAGGTGCTCTTGTAAAAGATAAATCATCAGGAATTTATGCAGAAAACAATAAAGTGCATGAAATAAATCATAAAGGCAAGTATTACTCTGTCAAAGGACCGCTGAACAGTGCAAGATCTCCACAAGGTCATCCTGTTATTGTTCAGGCGGGCTCTTCAACAAATGGAATTGATTTTGCTGCTCAATTTGCGGAAGTGATTTTTACAGCTCAGCAGTCATTAGAAGATGCTCAAGTTTTTTATCAGACTTTGAAATACAGTGCACTAAAATATGGTCGATCTGCAGAAGAAGTCATCATCCTGCCTGGAATTTGCCCAATCATAGGGGAAACGGAAGAGGAAGCTAAAGAAAAAGAGGCAAAACTTCATGAATTAACCAATCCTGAATACAGCCTTCTGCAGCTTTCTAATCGAATCGGCATTGATTTGACATCATATCCGCTGAATGGTCCGCTGCCAGAGCTGCCTGAAATGAAAGAAGTCAAAGGCCATCAAAGCAGAACGAAGCTCATCCGAGATCTTGCAAATAAGGAACAATTAACGATAAGGCAGCTTCTCATCCGTCTTGCAGGAGGCCGCGGCCATTTCACAATAGCGGGTACGCCAAACCAAATAGCGGATGAACTTGAATTGTGGTTTAAAAATGGTGCAGCAGATGGATTTAACATTATGCCTCAGCTTATGAGCCAAGGCTTTGATGATTTTATTCAATTGGTGATACCTGAACTCCAGCGCCGAGGACTGTTTCGAAATGAGTATACAAGTGATACACTTCGAGGAAATCTTGGTCTCTCGGTTCCCGGTGAAAAAACAAAAGTCCTTAACTAGGAAAAAAAGGGGGACCAATTATGATATCAGCTCGCAAATCAAAACCAATAGGAGTCATAAGCCTAGTGCTGCTCATTCAAGTCATGTTGTCAGGATGCGGAGCTCAAACAAGTTCTGCTGGAAAGGAAGCTGAATCTCCTAAAGGTAAAATAACAGTTCATATAGGTGTTCAGGGAAGCACTGGAGTCTTGCCATACGCACGAGAGAAAAAGACGTTTGAAAAAGCATTTGAGAAGGCTGGTGCTGAAGTAAAGTGGCATGAGTTTGCTAGCGGGCCGCCCCATTTTGAAGCATTAGCGTCTGGCAGGCTTGATCTTGGAGCAACGGGTGGAACCCCTTTAATTGCAGGACAATCTGGCGGAGTCGATTTTAAGGCAATTGCTGTTACAACAGACGGTAAAAAAGGAAACTCGATTGTAGTTCCAAAAGGAAGCACTATAAAAGATTTAAAGGATTTAAAAGGAAAGAAATTAGCAGTAGCTAAAGGAAGCAGTGCGTATAATTTTCTGTATATGGCGCTTGAACGGGCAGGACTAACAGATGAAGATATTAAAATTGTTCAGCTGCAGCCAGATGAGGCAAGACCTGCTTTAGATAACGGATCAATCGATGCTTGGTCAACATGGGAGCCTTATGTTACAACTGCGGTCTTCCAAACTGGAGCAGAAGTCTTGGTCAGCGGGGAATACTTGAATATTAATGCGCCAGGTTTTCTTATTGCACGAACGAAATTTACAGAAGAGAATCCGGAGCTGACTGTCCTTTTTTTAAAAACTTATGAAGAGGTTAGGAAGCACTTTGTTGAAAACATAGATGAAGTATCAAAAGAAATTGCTGATTCTGAACATGTAGAAGTGGATATTATTAAAACGGTCTTAACTAATACAACAGCAATTTTATCCCCAACAACAGACGAATTTAAAAAGGCTCACCAAGAACAAGCTGATTTTCTGTATGAAGCGGGTGGGATTACGAAAGAAATTGATACTTCTAAAGTGATAGAAAACCGGTTTGTTGAACAAGCTTTAAAAAAGGATAACAAATGAGAATTATTCTGGCAGATTAAAAGAAGATGCTTATTTCAGCATCCTCTCTTTTTTTGATTAGGACTACTTAAGGTGGGTTAATGAAAGATATCTTATGTATATTAATAGATTTCTGCATTTGTAATTTTTGGCAGAGTATATTTGGAGGAAGGCGGTATCATCACTCGAGTACTCTAAAATGAAACATTCTTTGAAAAAACCTCCTCTAAGTTGAAATAAGGAGGTTATTTCATATTAATTTTTACTCATATTCCTTCAAAACCTTCTCAATATATGAATTATCCACCACTTCAGTTACATCCAATTCCTTTTTAAGTCCGCCAAGGTCTAACAGAAGATTTGCTGTGTTTTGCTGTTCATTAACGATTTTCTTCTCAATTGGAGTATTTACTGGAACAGAGTTCTCTAATACTTTACGAATTACTTCCTTATCAGTCTTTTTAAGCTCTGAATAGATAGCAATCGCTTCATCTTTATTTTCATTTTGCCATCTTGTTGCTTTTTCAGTTACTTTTAAATAAAGCTCAACTAATTCAGGGTGTTCCTCAGCAAATTGAGTTCTGACGATTTGGAAGCCTGGACTGAAGGTTCCGATCGCTTCTCCATTTGAAATAATCTTTGCTTCATTGTTTACAACTTGAATGGATTGATAAGGCTCCCAAATCGCCCATGCATCCACTGACTTTGTCTCATAGGCAGCCTGTGCTTCATCTGGCTGAAGCTGAATAATTTCAACTTCTGCAGGCTTGATGTTTTCCTTTTCCAATAAGCGATACAAAAGACCGAAAGCACTGCTTCCTTTTGCAACAGCTATTTTCTTTCCTTTTAGATCTTTAGGAGATGTGATGGAACTATCCTTAGGAACAAGAATAGCATCTCCTTTTTCGCCAGTGCTTGCCGTTGCAATTTCAGTAAAAGAAATACCTGCACCTTGACCGGAAAGGACAGGGATATTTCCGACACGTCCAAAATCAAGCCGGTTCGATGCAATGGCCTCAAAATAGGAAGGGCCGCTTTGAAATTCAACCCAGTTGACTTTAGCACCTGCTTTTTCAAATTCTTCTTCAAACCACCCTTTTTGCTTAGCGATTAAAATTGGCCAAATGCTTTGCTGAATCCCAATGTTGACGGTTACCTCATCTTTCTTGTCAGCTGAATTCGCTGATTCGGATTGGCAGCCTGCAAGAATTGCAAAGATAAATATGAAGATAAATAGATTAAAAGTGTACTTATTAGAACTCATTTTCATTCCCCCATTTATGATGTGATAATCTGACAGCTAATTTGGTAGATCACTTCCTTTGCCGCAGAAACAGGAAAGGCCCTATCCATTAGCAAATGAAATTACTAAAAGACAGGGCCTTCGGTTGACTGATCGGCTCAATTATTTTATTTATTATAATCATCATAATATTTAGTATTCCGATTAGTCAAGTTGGAATTATTTTAAATCCACCTTGACTAATCGGAATAATCAGAATAAAATAATTATATTATATATACACGTCGACTAGATCACTAGAGGCTTTAATTTTGTTCAATCAATGAGCAGAGTTAGAGCCTCTTCGCATATCACAAAGGGAGGAAAATATCTTATGAGATCTTTGTTAATTGCCGGAGGAGATAATATTGAGAAAATCAGTATGCGGCTGGAGCAGCATGGAGTTAAAGTCGTAACTCACATTGACGGAAGAAAACCGAAACTTGTATTAAAGGAAATACCAAGTAAAGTGGACATCGTTTTAATCATCACTGATTATATTAATCATAATCTTTCCAGGGTGGTAAAAAAGAAAGCTCAGGAAAAATCAATTCCTATTTGTTTCTCCAATCGTTCGTGGAATTCGATTTCAACCGAGATTAAGAGGATGATTGATTCATAACAAATTCAATTTTGATAAGATGGATTCATGATTTTGCTGATCGGTCATCCGAAAGCTCATACCCTCAAAAGGTATGAGCTTTTTTATTCAAAAGGAGGTGTTAGCAGTTGGATAAGGACCAGAATGAAACGATTTATCAGGTACTTGAATTAATAAATAAAATAAAAGATGGATCATTAATCATCACGTTTTATAATGGGGAAATTACCCAATTAGATAGTACCGAGTATTTTTATTTAATGGATGACATTTAATACGAGTATATTTATAGGAATATTTTTCTGGATTACCAGTAAGATAGAATGGAGATCTATTTACAATTAAATTGAATTTCTTCTTATCAAGAGAGGCGGAGGGAATGGCCCGATGAAACCTCAGCAGCAGATTCTATCACTAGAAGACTGTGCTAAATCCATCAAGCATGATGCTTGGAAGATGAGAAGAGGTATGCTGGAAAGCTATGAAACCTCTTCTTAAAGACGGAAGGGGTTTTTTACTGATAAAAACCCTTCATTTGAAAACATGATCAAGGGGTGCGCGAAATGGGAACTATTATTCGGCAGGCTATTGAAAAAAGAAAGAGTCATTTAATCAGTAAGCTGTTAAGCAATGGCATTTACAAAAAAATGATCTGCATTTATTTGAACTGACATTAACTGAGCTTGAAGAGGAATTCAAGAGGACTTTAAAAATGCAATGAAATTAAACAGTCATAAGTTTTTTTCTATCTATATGTCTAGATTGAACTTCATTTCGAATGAAGATAGGTTTGGATTTGGAGAGGGTGTTATATAGGAACCATGTTCCATTTTTAAAAAATAAATAGTAAAATAATAGAAAAAAGTAGAGAAGGATCGATGAATTATCATCTGATGTGAGGATAGAAGCCATGGTGAGAAAAATGAAAGATGATTTTGAAGATATTAAAAACATATTACAGCAGGTTACTGAAGAATCTACGAGTTTTCTTAAGGGGCTTGAATTTCGATCAGCAGCTGTCCAGCCGCCACTTTTTCAAAGGGATCGACTTCCTTCTGAAGGCCTTGGGGCTATATCTGCATTAGAAACCTTCAAGGAAATCTATGCTCCTTATCTTAGTGGAAGTGCTGGTTCCCGTTATTTGGGTTTTGTAACAGGCGGCTCAACACCAGCGGCCATAGCAGGAGATTGGCTTGTTAGTGTATATGATCAAAATGTTGTCGTTAAAGAAGACTCAGTTGCTGTCAACCTAGAGATGAAGACTATTGACATGTTGAAGGAATTATTTCATCTTCCTGATGAATATAGCGGAGCTTTTGTCAGCGGAGCCACAATGGCGAATTTTGTTGGTCTTGCTTTAGCAAGGCAATGGGTGGCGCATCAGCATGGGATTAATATCTCACAACAAGGTCTTTACAGTCTTCCGAGAATGAATGTGGTTGGCGGTTCTCTGCACTCCAGCATCTATAAAGCTCTATCAATGCTTGGTATGGGAAGAGAGTCTGTTCAAACGATTCCACTTTTGTCAGACAGAGAAGCTATTGATATATCAAAACTTCGGGAGTTTCTAAGAAAAAATCAAGGTGAGCCTTGTATCGTCGTAGCTAATGCAGGTACAGTCAATACAGTAGATTTTGATGATCTAAGAGAAGTAATTAAGCTAAAGGATAAATACTCTTTTTGGCTTCATGTCGATGCAGCCTTTGGCGGATTTGCCGTTTGCTCCCCAAAATACAAAGAATTGGTACAGGGTATGGATCAAGCTGACTCAATCACGATCGATGCACATAAATGGCTAAATGTTCCGTATGATTCTGCCATGCAGTTTACCCGTCATAAGCAATTACAAGTTGAGGTGTTTCAAAATAATGCCGCTTATCTGGGAAGTTCAATTCAAAATCCGGAATTTATTCATTTAACACCTGAAAATTCAAGACGTTTTCGTGCTTTGCCTGCATGGTTTACATTAAAAGCATATGGGAAGGAAGGATATAAGGAAGTCGTTGAACGAAACGCAGAAATGGCTCAATTACTTTCTAATCGATTGGAACAAAGTCCATTTTTACGATTGGTTGCTCCAACGAGACTTAATGTCGTTTGCTTTACTCTAGCATATGAAGGGGTAACGATGGAAGATATTAAGAAATATCTCCAATCATTAAAACAGGATGGGCGTGTATTTATGACACCAACCATCTATCAAGGAACCCCTGCTGTCCGTGCAGCATTCAGTAATTGGCGTACGGACGAGAACGACGTAGAAATCATTTGGGATGCTTTAGGTTATGCAATAAAAGAAATGAATAGGTAGGAATTTTTTAGTTTGAAATTGGATCGAGGGCTTCTGTAGGCTGCCTGATTTCTTTTTTATGTTACGAGGGGGATATACCATGATCGAAGAATTTAGATTAACGGATGGCCCTAAGGCATCATTTATCTGACACTATTTATACATAGAAAAATGGCTAACAGCTCCCTATGTTGCACTTTTAGAATATATTGTTTTTAAAAAGTTAATAAGAGACTTCCTTATTTGGAATTCAACATCTTCTTGTTATACACCCCTTGTACAACAAAATAATAGTTTGAAAGGGAGTTAACCAATATGCAGCATTTATCTTTACCTAAAGAATTAGAGAGATTCAGGAAAGACATTGAAGCAACTCTGCAGCCTACGATTAAAATCTCGGCAACAACGAATACGCCGACTTTGTTTCAAAGTAAATTTGCAGGCAACCCCTATTTGCCTAAAGCTTCTGAGCACCCAAGAGATGAAGTAGGAAAATATATGAAACTATTAGCACAGATCAATTGTGAAGAACTTCCTAATAAATTAATAGATATGCCATTAAAAGGGATACTGCAATTTTTTCTTGCAGGAGACCATGATGTCATGGGTCTTGATTTTAACGAACAAACGAATCAACAAAATTTCAGGGTTGTATATTACGATGAAATCGTAAAGGAAGACGAAATTATAACTGATTTCTCATATATGAACAGTTTTGGCGAAGAATACTTTCCAATAGAAAAAGAGCTTAAGATTTCTTTTACTTTAGAAAATGAGTCGGTATCAGTCACTGATTGTGCATTTGAAGATTCCTATGAGCAATTGGACTTTGAAGAGCATGCAGGAGTAGATGATGATGGACACGAGATCACTCTTTTTGATTTGTATGCAGAAAATCTATCAAATGAAGGCCATAAAATTGGGGGATATGCTTTCTTCACACAGGTTGATCCAAGGGGATATGCTGAAAACTATAAAGATTACAATGTGTTATTACTGCAAATTGACTCTGATGATGAGAATGGGATTATGTGGGGAGATTGTGTGGTAGGGAACTTCTTTATAAGGAGAGAGGATTTAAAGAAACTCGATTTCACGAACGTCTTATACAATTGGGACTGTCATTGAAAAAAATCCTTAGCACTATAAGTATATTTGGTACGAGACAGGCGTCGTTCCTTTAAAAAGGAATGCTGCCTTTTTAATTGGAGAATTTGGAAGGTAATTCCCTTCTTAATAATCACTTGAACTTTTTTGTTTTTGATTGTTAAGTCAAAAAATTGCATGAACATTTTTCCGTCAATACGGAAATTTCCGGAAAATCGGAATAATTTGCAGATCCCTTCCTGAAATCCGGAATAACACAACTGCCATATTATTGAATATTCTGTCTAACAAAAATGTAATCCTTTGTCCTGTTTGGATTTCTGACTATTTTGCGAATTATTTAGTTTTTTTTAAGTATTGGCACGTTTCTTGCAAGTATAATGATGAGCTGGTTCATTAGAAGGAAAACGTGAACAGGTCGGATTGCACATTTTGTAAGCGTTTACTTGCGTAAGACGGCTCAGGTTGCAAGTTTGATAGAGGTTAAAAAAGGGGGATGTTTGTGGAAATCATTATTATTTTATTGTCACTGAGTTTGTTGATGTTTGTTGCTTATCGGGGATTTTCTGTTATTTTGTTCGCTCCGATCTGTGCATTGTTCGCAGTATTGCTGACAGATCCGAGCTATGTACTGCCGTTTTTCTCCAACGTTTTTATGGAGAAAATGGTAGGGTTTATTAAACTTTATTTTCCAGTATTCTTGCTTGGTGCTATTTTCGGGAAGGTTGTTGAAATGTCTGGCCTTGCTGAATCAATTGCCAAAACGATTGTAAAGCTTGTTGGAGCAAAAAGAGCGATTCTTGCCATCGTACTGATGGGTGCTATCTTAACTTACAGCGGTGTTAGTTTGTTCGTTGTTGTGTTTGCTGTCTATCCATTTGCAAAAAATCTGTTCATCGAGGCAGATATTCCAAAACGTCTGATTCCTGGAACGATTGCGCTTGGTGCGTTTACGTTTACGATGGATGCACTTCCGGGAACACCGCAAATACAAAACGTTATTCCAACAACCTTCTTCAAAACAGACATTTATGCCGCTCCTGTTCTAGGGATCATAGGTGCGATTTTTGTTTTGTCACTTGGAATGTGGTATTTGGAATCACGACGGAAAAAAGCAGAGAAAGCTGGCGAAGGATATGCAGGCTTTCATTCAGAGACAGCAGCTGGACTAGATCCCGAGCTTGCTCGTGAAAAGGAAGAGGCAACGGTCTCAGCTGGAACTGAACCTAGTGTTGCCCGTCAGATTCTAGCTTTCGTACCTCTTGTTTTAGTTGGCGTCATGAACAAATTCTTCACTGTTTCTTTTCCGAAATGGTATCCGAACGGATTTGATTTCTCAGCGATCGGACTTGAAGCATTTGGGAAAATCGAGCTTCCATCTGTCGTTGCGATATGGTCTGTTGAACTTGCACTTTTAATTGGAATCATCGCGACATTTGCTTTTGACTGGAAAGCTGTAACCGCTAACATAAAAGAAGGCTTGAACGCAGGAATCGGCGGTGCACTTCTTGCAGCAATGAATACTGGAGCTGAGTATGGATTTGGTGGAGTCATTGCAGCGCTTCCTGGATTTAAAACAGTCAGCAACGGAATTTCTTCTACATTTACAGATCCACTCGTAAATGGGGCTGTAACAACAACGACTCTTGCAGGGATCACTGGTTCCGCATCTGGAGGGATGGGAATTGCGCTGAGCGCGATGTCCGAAAAGTACTTGGAAGCCATTGAAAAGTTCAATATTCCTCCGGAAGTTATGCATAGGGTTATTTCGATGGCATCAGGCGGTATGGACACTCTTCCGCACAATGGAGCCGTTATTACGCTTCTTGCGGTTACAGGTCTCACTCATCGTCAATCGTACCGTGATATTTTTGCCATCACGATTATTAAGACAGTTGCTGTATTTGTCATTATCGCTATTTACAGCCTATTCGGCCTAGTTTAAACATTCATCACAGAAAGAGGGGAAGCACACATGGCAAAAGGAAAAATCTTAGATTCATTTACACAAGCCATTGATAGGGTAGAAGATGGTGCAACATTGGTAGTCGGAGGCTTTGGCCTCTGCGGTATTCCGGAAAAAGCCATTCTTGCTTTAAGAGATAAAGGGGTAAAAGATCTGACAGTTGTAAGCAATAACTGCGGTGTTGACGATTGGGGCTTGGGATTGCTGCTCGCTAACAAGCAAATCAAAAAAATGATGTCTTCCTATGTAGGAGAAAACAAAATTTTCGAACGTCAGTATTTAAGCGGTGAACTTGAAGTGGAACTGATTCCTCAAGGAACACTGGCGGAAAGAATGCGTGCCGGAGGTGCTGGGATTCCTGGCTTTTATACAGCAACCGGAGTAGGAACGAAGGTGGCAGAAGGCAAGGAGCATAAAGAGTTCGACGGTCGTACGTATATTCTTGAAAGAGGAATTGTTGGAGATTTTGCGTTTGTGAAGGCATGGAAAGCGGACCCGCTAGGGAACTTGGTTTTCCGGAAAACGTCCCGAAATTTCAACCCGGTGGCTGCGATGGCTGGGAAAATAACTATCGCAGAAGTCGAAGAAATTGTAGAAGTCGGAGAACTGAAACCAGATGAAATTCATACACCGGGCATTTATGTACAGCACGTACTGCTTGGTGCGAACTATGAAAAACGAATCGAACGTCTTACGGTTCGTCAGGCATAAGAAGGAGGCATAAACATGAGTGACAGCAGAAAAATAATGGTGAAGCGGGCAGTGAAAGAAATTAAAGATGGCATGAACGTAAATCTTGGAATCGGAATGCCGACCCTTGTAGCAAATGAAATTCCGGATGATTACAATGTGCTTTTGCAATCGGAAAATGGATTGCTTGGTATCGGTCCATATCCGATTGCAGGAACCGAAGATCCAGACCTGATCAATGCTGGAAAAGAAACGGTAACTAGTGTTCCAGGTGCCTCCTATTTTGACAGTGCAGAATCCTTTGCTATGATCCGCGGCGGCCACATTGATCTCGCCATTCTTGGAGGTATGGAAGTTTCCGAACAAGGAGACCTTGCGAACTGGATGATTCCAGGAAAAATGGTAAAAGGAATGGGCGGTGCCATGGATCTGGTTAATGGCGCTAAACGGATTATCGTTATTATGGAGCATGTCAATAAATATGGGGAATCCAAGGTTAAAAAAGAATGCTCTCTTCCTTTGACAGGCAAACAGGTTGTTAACCGCCTAATTACAGAGCTTGCTGTATTTGATTTTGCAGATGGCTCAATGGAACTCGTTGAACTTCAGAACGGAGTGACCATTGAGGAAGTAAAAGAGAAAACGGAAGCATCATTTACAATAAGCCAATCACTAATGACCACTCATTAAGGGGAAGGATCAGAAAGGACAAACGCGATGAATCGATTACTTAATGAAAAAGTGGCACTTATAACAGGTGCCGCGAGCGGTATCGGATTTGAAGTTGCCAAAGAATTTGCTAAAGAAGGAGCGGCTGTCGTCATTTCTGATGTCAACCTGGAAGCAGCTGAAGCAGCTGCAGCAAAGCTGAAAGAGGAAGGCTTTGAATCGATCGCTGCTGCTTGCGACGTAACGAAAGAAGAACAAATCATTCAAACGATTGAAACGGTTCAAAAACAGTATGGCCGCTTGGACATTCTTGTTAATAATGCCGGTCTGCAGCACGTTTCTCCAATTGAGGAATTTCCGACGGACCGATTTGAATTCCTGATCAAAGTCATGCTGACAGCACCTTTTATAGCTACGAAACACGTATTTCCGATCATGAAAAAACAAAAATTCGGACGTATTATTAATATGGCATCGATCAATGGAGTCATCGGCTTTGCCGGAAAAGCAGCATATAATAGCGCAAAGCACGGTGTTATCGGACTGACTAAGGTTTCAGCGCTTGAAGGGGCGGAACATGGAATTACCGTTAACGCGCTTTGTCCGGGATACGTTGATACACCACTTGTTCGCAACCAGTTAGCTGACCTTGCGAAAACGCGCAGCGTTGAACTTGAACGTGTTTTAGAACAAGTCATTTATCCACTTGTTCCGCAGAAGAGATTGCTCTCAGTACAGGAAATTGCCGACTACGCAGTCTTCTTGGCAAGCGACAAAGCGAAAGGAGTGACCGGTCAAGCTGTTGTGCTTGATGGCGGGTACACGGTTCAATAATCAGATTGAGAAGAGGGGGCAGCAGCGGCTGTCCCTTATTTTGTTTGCAAAAAAAGAAAAATGTTAACGTCTTTATATTGAGAATAAATAGAGGCGTAAATTAGTCATTTTCGTTCATTCAGGGGTCCGGATTTCTGTGAGTGATAAAAAAGCCTTCAAGGAGATTTAGCGAAAAAGAGGCGGGTTATTCAACAAATCTACCAACCTATTGATTTCTTCTGTCCTATCTGTGTAAGATGAATATAAAAGTGAAAGCGCTATTATTCAGGACAGCAAGAAAGGGGTGGATAAATGTGAAAGGACTCATGGACAAGCTGCCATATGATTGGATTGAGGAAGTAGTCAATCTTGCAGCGGAATGCATGGTTGTGGTGGATCATGAAGGAATCGTTGTTTATCTTAACACAGCGTATTGTGAATTCCTGAAAGTAACCCCAGAAGAATCGATTGGAAAACCCGTTCAGGATGTTATTGAAAATTCTAGAATGCAGATTGTTGCCAAAAACGGACAGGCGGAAGTGGCGTCTATTCATCCGATAAACGGAAGTGAAATGATCGCAAATCGGTATCCGCTTTACGTGAAAGGACAGCTAGTGGGTGCAGTTGGTACAGTAATGTTCCGCAATCCACAGGAATGGATGGACTATTCCAAGAAGATCCAGCCGATCATGGAGGAGCTGAACTACTATAAAACCAAATTTGAAAAAGAGCTATTCAGCAAATATCATTTTGGCGATCTTGTTGGAAGCAGCCCAAAGTTCTTAGAAGCAAAGAAGCTGGCAGAGCGAGTTTCAGATAGCCAGTCGGCCGTCCTGCTGCTGGGGGCATCTGGAACTGGAAAAGAGCTCTTTGCCCATGCGATTCATCAAACAAGCGGAAGACGGTTAGCACCATTCATGAGAATCAATTGCGCTTCGATCCCTGAACATCTATTCGAATCAGAAATTTTTGGCTATGAAGAAGGTTCCTTTACGGGTGCAAAAAAA
This sequence comes from Bacillus sp. PAMC26568, assembly GCF_014235785.1. Taxonomy (GTDB): domain Bacteria; phylum Bacillota; class Bacilli; order Bacillales; family Bacillaceae; genus Bacillus_P. The sequence continues at coordinate 1,993,621 of NZ_CP060137.1, forward strand.
GGCGGAAAAAAGGGAAAGTTTGAACTTGCACACGGAGGGACGATTTTTCTGGATGAGATTGGCGACCTCCCAATGCAGATGCAAAGTAAACTGCTTCGTGTGCTGCAGGAAAAAGAAATTGAGCGAATCGGCGGACGTGCACCAATGCAAATCGATGTAAGAGTAATCGCTGCTACCCATCGCAACCTGGAAAAAATGGTCTTCGACGGGGAGTTCAGAGAGGATCTCTATTATCGATTAAATGTTATTAAAATTGAGATTCCATCTTTAAAGGATCGCAAGGAAGACATTGTTCCAATCTCAAGAATTCTTTTGAAAAAGCTGGAGACAAAATTTCATAGGTATGGTCTTGATCTGTCAGAAGAAGTAATGATCGACCTTGAACGACATTCGTGGCCCGGGAACATTCGCGAACTCGAGAACGTACTCGAACGTGCCGTTAACGTGATTGATGGCCAAATCATCTACCCTGATCATTTGCCGCTGTATCTTCAGCAGGAAGGGAAGAGTCATAGCCAAGCTTACTCCAGTCATCTCCTACATACTCCTTTGCACCGGAATAAACATCAGGGACCAGTCAAACCGCTTAAAGACATCGTGGCTGAAGCAGAGAAAGAGGCGATTCTCCAAGCACTTACGGAAGCAGAAGGGAATAAGGTCAATGCTGCTAAACTGCTTGGAATAGGGAAGACGAGTTTTTATGACAAGTGTAAGGGTTATAATATTACGTAACAGGTTGAAAATGAACTGTCAGGCTGTTTTCATTAATAGAAAGGCGGTATTACAATAATTTTGTAATACCGTTTTTTTATATTCATTTCGCTGATAAACTCAATAATAACTAGGAAATTGTATAGGTATCAGGATAAACTAAACGTATGGAGGGAGCGATTAAGAGGGGAAGACCAGAACTAAAAATAGAAAAAGAAAATGTTTATAAGACAAAGCAGAATCCAAACGGTATGTTTATTGCAAGAGTTAATCAGATACCGCGAGAAGAAATGCTGGCTTTTGCATTGGTTATTCAAAATCGCAAAAACAAACAAATTATGTATAATGAAGTTTTGGAAACAACAGACAATGATTATTATTCCTTCCGTCTCACACGAGGCAATATCAAGTGGGTCTCTTTGAATACAGCAGCGGTATGGGATTGGCTTGGCCATAAATTAGTGGAAGTTTCCGCTTTAACAGGGAAAGAAAATGAGCGCATTTCAGATGAACATTGTTCAGCTTATTGAGAAAAATAACAAATCCTAAAGCTTTTCCAGCGTAAATACAGAAAGACACAGGTGGCAATACAATGAAATACGAAAAAGGTCAATTAAAGCAAATCAATAAAGCAGTGGAATATATTGAAGAAAATATAAATGAAGATCTTTCGCTGGAACGATTAGCTAAAGTATCTACCTATTCTCCCTTTCATTTTCAGAAATTATTTAAAGAAATGATTGGTGAAACTCCTTCGGGATATGTAAAACGATTGCGATTAGAAAATGCAGCACACCTGTTAATCTATGAACAGGAACTAACCATTACACGAATTGCCTTCATGTGCGGTTTTTCATCTTTGTCATACTTCACATATTCTTTTCAGGCTTATTTTAAGACGAGTCCTAAAAGCTGGAGAGAGGGGGCTTATTTGGAGCGGTTTCCACGTGAATATATGAATAGCAAGAAATCTAAACAATTGAGCACGAATACGAAAGCAGATGATGAACATAGCTCGTATAATGAATTTAGATGGCTGGACTTATCTAAAGTGAAAATTGTTCACTTTCCTGAATGCAAAATGATTAACAGGTATAACATTGGATCATACATAAGCGGTATTCCGGATGTGTGGGAAGATATCTATCGATGGGCAAATGCAAGGGGACTTATCGATCAAGATACATTGATGATCGGTATCCCAAGAAACAATCCATTTATCACACCACCAGAAAAAAGCCGTTACGATTGCCGAATCGCCATTCGCAATGTGGAGGAATTGAAAAAGGATGACGAAGAAACCTATGCGTTTAACGGAGGAAAATACGTTTTGTATGAGTTTGAAGAACCTGTAAGGTATAGCGAAAGAAGCAAATTGATTGAATGTTATTCGGAGCTGTACAGCTTTTGGCTGCCTCGAAGCGGGTATAGGTATTTGGGAAATCCAATTGAATTTGTCCGAATCGAGCAGGTGAGCGGAACACTTAATCTTACTTGCAAAATCAGTGCGATAGCTTTAGCCATTGAACCTAATTAGATGGAGGAAATGTATGCTAGATTTTAATGAACTGAATTTTATTGCCATTATTGGCGGGACTCTTTTGTATATGATTTACGGCACTATCTATTATTCAATTTTGTTAGGCAAGATAAAAGCAAGTGATGATCAAAGTGAAGGGCCTATAAAATATATCGTTTCTATTATCGTTGCATTTATAAGTTCACTTTTAGTTGCCATACTAGTTCAAGCTACGGCTTCTGAAGGCTTGTTTGAAGGAGCTGCAGTTGGAATCATAATTGGTATGCTTATTTCAATTGTTTATTTAAAAAATTCATTATTTGGTCTCATGTCCAGAAATTCTTTTCTCATTGCAATTGGTGACCATTTGATCATATTCACATTGCTGGGCGCTTTGCACGGCCTTTTCGTATAAAAATATAGTGAGAAGAATACTAGTTTAGCTATTAGTTAAAGTGTTCCCATGTAACAGGTTCTGTTGAAAGGTGCAAAACGTTAATTAACACAGTAAATACATATTAATCAGCATACCAATTCGCACAGCAATCGGTATGCTTGTTTGTTGATTTTTAAGAGTTTATAAGCAGGTTTAGTTCATTTTCCATTGAACGTAATCATTTGCTACTTCAGGAATAAAAATAACTGCACTGTCATCCTCTAATTTGTCTTCTCTTTTAAAATAAAACTTCAGTAGCCTTTTCCAAAATCCTTATTTGAAATTCTTTACATTATTCTATCCTAATGACAACAATACCAAAAGTTATTGAACTGCATAAGCTCGTTAATGTTGTGCAAAATAATGGAAAATATTAATTAGGGTGAAAAATAATGAATAACCTGGGTAAGGAAAATTCATATACCAAACAAAACATAACAAACGAGTTAAATAAAAATCTCTCTCTTATAAAGAAAACAATGAGCGAAACTGATGACTTAATGGTAAAAGACCTCATTTTCAAGGATCAAAAATGCATTTTAATTTATTTAGATTCAATGATAGATGAACAAACAATAAACTCTATAATCATTGAACCCATGTTACAACAAAATGCAGGAACATTTGAGCAATTAGCAAAAGCTTCAAAATTTCAATTGTCTGCTGATTTAACTGAAATCACCAGCAGTCTAATGCTAGGGTATTGTATTATTTTGGAGGAAAATCAATCATTTGTTTATATGGCTTCTGTGCCAAAATCCCAAGGACGTTCCATAGAGGAACCTTTGAATGAAAAAACGACTAAAGGTAACCCGGAGTATTTCCCGCCATTGAAAAATGCTAAGCCAGCAATTATTGATACCGGTACTCTTTTTTAATCATATTCAGCAATCAAATTCTTCAATCATAAAAAGGATTCGCTAATAGTGACGTAATTCACACCATTTACCTGAAAAGAAAAACGCATGAAATAGCTTATCTGCTATCAGATACGTTTTTCTTTGCGTTTATGGACAAATACTAACTTTTAATCAGTCGTCCGTGAAGTCAATTTAGTTCTAATTATTACCTGGTTGTGCTTTTTTGAATAACATGTTACTATAAGGTCACATAACATGTGTGACTCTTTAATCACATATGTTACATCGTGCTCCTATAAATACGAAAGGATCAAATTTATGGAAGATAATCTTTCCACATTGTTTAAAGCGTTAGGTCACCCGATAAGAAGAAGAATTCTCGATATTCTCAAGCAGTCACCAAAAACAACGGGTGAGCTAAACGATTTTTTTCCCGAAGTAACAAGATATGCGATCATGAAACATTTGACTGCCTTGGAAGAAGGGAATTTAGTCGTTGTACGACGGGAAGGAAAATACAGACTGAATTATTTAAACGCCGTTCCCCTGCAGGAAATGAATAACCGGTGGATTGGTAAATACATGCAAACAACAGCCGAATCTTTACTGAATTTGCGATCGGCAGTTGAACAAAAAGGAGAAGATATTGAAATGAAATCAGCAGAACAAGCTCAAGTATTCCGAATTGAACAAGAAGTATTTATCGAATCATCACGCGAAAATGTATTCAAAGCACTGACTGAAAAGGCTGAAGATTGGTGGGAGTTTCGTTTAGCTCCTAAAGGGGTGCAATCGAAATTTACGTTTGATCCAGTTCCAGGAGGACAATTTGTTGAAAGATGGGGAGAAACAGAAGGAGCTGTGTGGGGGAATGTTTATTATGTAAATGCTCCAGAAGAAATCCGTCTGCATGGTCATTTAGGAATGCAGGGAGCAGTGAATAGTTCGTATACGTATCGTCTGCTTGAGAAGGATGGAGGTACACTTCTTCAGCTTTCTCATACAGCGTCAGGAATGATAGAAGAGGAATGGGAACAAAATCACTCTGAAGGATGGAAACATCTTCTTGGCAAATTGTTAAAAGAATATGTGGAGCAAAGTAAATAAAACTTACAAAAGGATTCTTCCAGCAACGGAGGGTAAAAATGGTAGATGTTTTGACAGAAATAAAAATTCTCTGCTCAGCTGACAAAGTTTCAGAGTATGCAGCAAATCCTGACAATGCACCGGATTGGTATGTGAACATTCATTCAGCAGAATGGCAAACTCAAAAACCGTTAGCCATTGGATCACGAATTGCTTTTAAAGCACAATTTCTAGGACGACACCTAGCATATGTATACGAAATTGCAGAATTTAGACAAGGTCAAAAAATGCTAATGAGAACGGCAGACGGACCGTTTCCTATGGAGACAACATACACTTGGGAAGCGATTGATGACAATATGACTCATATGACATTACGGAACAAGGGTAATCCGAAAGGTTTCTCAAAGGCGTTTGCACCATTTATGTCCATGATGATGAAGAGAGCAAACATGAAGGACTTGAGAAAATTGAAAAGTATACTCGAAAAAAACGTTTAGGAATAATCCTAAGCGATTTTTTTCTTTTTAAATCCTAATCCTATAATTGTATGTGTGCCATCATTTCCTGATAAAATAGAAGCAGCAATCAATTGAGGTGAAATAATGGATACATATACATATTCAAAATACGATGGGGTAGGACTGTCGGAATTGGTGAAAAAGAAAGACGTATCTCCAAAGGAATTAACGGATGCGGCATTTAAACAAATTGAAAACGTAAATCCGCTTCTGAATGGAGTCGTTCGTACAAGGCAAGAAAAAGTTTTAAAAGAAATAGGTCAGCTGGATCTGGATAACCAGCCATTTGCCGGGGTGCCTATTTTACTCAAAGATATTTCGCAAGCGGTTGAAGGCGAGGCTTTAACTTCTGGTTCAAAGCTTCTCAAAAATAATATCTCAAGCAGAGACTCAAATTTTGTCGCACGCTTAAGACAAGCTGGCTTTTTATTTTTAGGCCATACAAATACACCTGAATTCGGCTTAAAAAACATAACTGAGCCTGAAGTACATGGACAAACGAGAAACCCTTGGAATATAAAGCATTCCGCTGGCGGATCAAGCGGCGGATCGGCAGCAAGTGTTTCATCAGGCATTGTTCCGATTGCCGGTGCAAGTGATGGGGGAGGTTCCATCCGTATTCCAGCTTCATTTACAAGTCTTTTCGGCCTAAAACCGACAAGAGGAAGAACACCTGTCGGACCGAGTGTCGGACGGCAATGGCAGGGCGCTTCGATTGATTTTGTTCTCACAAAAACAGTCCGCGATAGTGCGGCGATGCTTGATCTGCTGCAAATTATTCAGCCTGAGGCAGCTTTTCATACACCTTTATTTGAAGGCAAATACATGGATGTTTTAGAAAAAGAAATCAAACGTCCATTGCGGATCGCGTTCCAAACGCAATCTCCAGTTGGTACACCTGTCAGTGACGAAGCGGTACAGGCTGTTCACCGTATGGCCAAATGGCTTGAAGAGCAGGGACATGAGGTAGAAGAGCGCGGAAATGGAATCGACGGCATTCGTCTCATGGAAAATTACTATATCATGAACAATGGAGAAATGGCGGCCACAATTCTTGGCTTAGAAAAAATGCTCGGAAGACCAATTGCTGCGAATGATGTAGAGATCGTAACTTGGGTGTTAAGCGTTGCAGGACACTCTGTTTCAGCTGCAGAATTTACACAAAGTCTGGCAGAATGGGACTCTGCTGCAGCGAAGATGGCGGCTTTTCATGAAAAGTTCGATTTGTATTTAACGCCAGCTACTGCTTTCCCGGCTCCAAAAATTGGCGAACTGACTCATAACCAAGAGGAAATCGAAGCATTGCTGAAGGTCAGTGAGCTGAAAAAAGAAGAACATCTGCCGTTTGTCTATGATATGTTTTTAAAAAGCTTAACGGTTACTCCATTTACTCAGCTAGCTAATCTTACGGGGCAGCCGGCAATGAGTGTGCCGACTCACATCACCTCGAAAGGATTGCCTTTGGGTGTACAGTTTATTGCACCTAAGGGAAAAGAAGATTGGCTCCTTGCACTTGCAGGACAGCTGGAGCAATCTGAAATGTGGATTGGAATGGAAGGAAATTCTTTTTTCTAGGCACTCTTTTAAGAAGAAATTGGTGCTTTTCACTTGTTTTTTGTTTAATCAATCGTTAAAGATAAGCTTCGATATCTTATTAGAAAAGGGCACGAAGTCCGGATTATATACTTGAATATGTCTACCAATGTGAAACATCCATCTAATCAAACAGTCAAGAAAGACAGTTTTGCCAAATAGAGTGAAACTGTCTTTTTATCTGCCGTTTGACCTAATGTTTTAGATGTCATTTTTAAACATCTTAGAAAAATGACCGATATAGGTAATAAAGGATTCAATGGGAGGCTGTTTTTATGGAAGAAATGAAAAATTGCCCAAAGTGCAAAGGGATTCAGAAGCATATCGACAGTAAGTGTGAAGTATGCGGCCATACGATCATGGACTCCATCCTGGCTTTATATCCATCTGGGACACAAAGAAAAGGAAAGAAGAAAAAGGTATAGAATACTCTCTCTAACTTAATACTTTCAAAGAAACCATTAATGCTTGCATTGGTGGTTTTTTTGCGCAACTACCTCAAAAAGATGTTTTATTTGATTTATATATATCTTACAAGTAAGATATATATATCGCGTTACTTTTTGATATAAATATGAGGAAAAAAGAATCATTCTTTAAAGGAGAGGAAATCATTTATGGCAATCACTTTGTTTACATCTTGCAGCTGTACATCATGCAGAAAATCAAAATTGTGGTTAGATCAGCATGAAATTCCATATACTGAAAGAAATATTCTGACTGACCCTTTAAAAATGAAAGAACTTAAAGAAATTCTTCGAATGACTGAAGAGGGAACGGATGAAATTCTTTCAACACGTTCAAAACAATTCCAGGAACTTGACGTAAATTTAGAGGAATTGCATCTTCATGAATTGTTAGAACTCATTCAAGATAAACCTGGTTTGCTTCGTTGTCCCATCATTATGGATGAGAAGAGATTCCAAGTAGGATTTAATGAAGATGAGATCCGTAAATTCCTTCCCCGCAGCATTCGTGCTTATCTCTTAAAGCTGCTCGAAGCGAAAACCATGCTCCCTAATTAATAGATACAAACGGTTTGATTTGATAAAAGGAGAATTAGCATTGGAAGAAATATCAATACCTAACTTGAATTATGATCAGCTTAAGAATATTAAAAAAGAACTGACACGATTTATGATGTCTTATAAATTCGCTTTAGAAGAAATGAATACGAAAATTAACATTTTAGAACAAGAATTCCAATATATCCATGATTACAATCCCATTGAACATATAAGTTCACGACTGAAGACACCTGAGAGTATCGTAAATAAAATTTATCGGAAAAATTATGATTTATCATTGTCTGGCATAAAGGAGAACATAAAAGATATTGCAGGTATTCGCATCACCTGTTCGTTCCTGTCTGATATCTATCAGATAAGCGAGATGATACAAAACCAAAAAGATATTCATGTTGTTGAGTGCAAAGATTATATAAAGGAACCTAAGTCAAATGGCTATCAGAGTCTGCATTTGATTGTTAAAATTCCTGTTTTTATGTCTGATCGGCAGGAAGATATTCTAGTTGAAATTCAAATAAGAACGATTGCGATGGATTTTTGGGCAAGTTTAGAACACAAAATCTATTATAAATATAAAAAAGAAATTCCTGAGCAGTTAACAAAAGAATTAAAAGAAGCTGCCATTTCTGCAGCTGAATTAGATCGGAAAATGGAAAAACTTCATAATGAAATAACAGATTTAAAAGAAATAGAAGGCACCGGGGAAGAATTGACACAGCTTTTGATCAACAAGGATCAATTTAAACTTCCGATTGATTTATTAAAAGCATTTAAATAGGCTGACTGTTTTATGGAGATGAACATAATGAATGAAAAAAGAAGTGAAAATATCGTCTCCTTATTTGAAATCTTTGTTTCTCTTGAGCGAAAATGGATGAACGATTGGAATCACTTGAACCAAGTTGGTCTTTCCAAAACACACATCTTAATCCTTAAAATATTGGAGACGGAAGGGTTAAAACGTCCATCCATTCTTGCAGAGCAATTACAAATCACAACAGGCGGCGTAACTGTACTGACGAATAAGCTAATTAAAGAGGGATTTATTCAAAAATGCCAAAACGAACGTGACAGAAGAGTCTACAATCTTGAAATCACTGATCATGGTAAAGAGTTTTTGGATACAGCCCATAGGCAAATTAATAATCAAATTGAGAAGATGTTCGGGATGCTGTCCGACTCCGAGATCCAGAGCTTACGGGATATCTTCCATAAATGCTTAATAGGTCAATAAACCATAAAAAGCCAGGATTACCTGGCTTTTTTATGGTTTAGTAAAGTTGACTCAAGTACCAGCGCAATCGGTTTCATAAGTTAGTCTACACTTTTTCATTTATGCACGTATCACATAACCATAAATTCTCTTCTTCTGAAAAAATCAATTTTTTATGAAATGAGCATTCATCGCATAAATCTTCTTTTTCTTGTTTCTCCGACATCGTGCAGACCCTCCCTTATGCAGCAGGCTAAAGAACAGATAATTTTACAATAGAAGTTACATGCTATTATCCTTTTAGTTATTTTTATGATTATGATTCTAATTATACCCTGTAAAAAAAGAAAGAAACATTTTATTTCTGATTATTTTGAATAAAAACGATTTGCGATAATTTCCAAACTACCTATGAATCTTTTTACACATTAGTTTAATAGATTTGGTAAATAAGCTATTCCTTTTAAGGAGAAATGAACCAATTATTAAGAGGGAATATGACGGTGAATGGTGAAATGAATTTCCCTTTGGTAGCTGCAAATGCATTTGATTCTGCTTTTTCTGATTTAGATCTGGAACTAGACTCTTTAACAGGAGAAATCGTAAAGAAAGAAGCAAAAGTCGTCACAGTTTACTAAAGGGATTTTACTCCTGATATGGAAGTTTCAGCGATTATGAAAAAGTACGAAGATTTAGTAGCTCAAAATAAAGCGGAAGTTGTAGGTCAATCTGTTGCAACTTTACCTAAAGGAAATCCCTCACATACTGCGGGAATCTGTGATTTTGCACTTAACATACTTGCAGATGGAATGAAAGCTGCAATGAATACAGATTTCGCATTAATGAATAGATAAAACAAAAGAGTATACCGTCGTAGTAAATAACTATATGTATGGCAACTTGAAGTATGGGATCGGAGCACTTTAAAACAGATCTCGAAGTAGGTCCAGAGGATTTACTGGCAACGGAACACTTTGTAAAAACATTGAGTAATTCGTTTGAATACAAAGTGGAGGGCCGGATTCAAAAGGCAACGGCACAATAAATGATATAACATACAAAAGAGAAACAGCTTATCAAAAGGAAACATCTTTTGATAAGCTGCTTTTTTTATTCCTATTCGTATTGATCTTAAGCTTCAAAACCAGTGGGCGAAGATAGAATACTATAACCCATAAGCCAGCTGAAAGAACCACAGAAGCGACGACATCGTAAATGACATGCTGTTTTACGAATAATGTGGAAAGGATGATCAGTATGCCGGTCATTTGCGTAATATAGCTCTGGAACTTACCTGTTCCTTTGGTATGTGTGGAGGCGAGCATAATGATCATAGTAGTCAGAACATGAATGCTGGGAAAGCAATTAAATGGTTCATCTGTATTGTAAATAACAGATACGAGCTGCAATAGAATAGTGTCTCCCGTAATCTGCGGCCGCGGGACTGTGGTCTGAAAGAAAAAGTAGATAATGAAACATACCAGTTCGCTAATTGTAATTGCAATAATTGTCTTCCAGTAAAGAGCCGGACTTTTCCGCCAAAAATAAATCAAAAATCCGAACATATATAGGTACCAGATCATATATGGAAGGATGAAGACGGGTGTAAATGGTATGATCGAATCAAACGCTGTTGAAATATTCACAGCTTCTTGCTGATTCTCGTTCAGGTATTCATACAGTAATCCTAGAATGGGGAATATCAGTAATCCTAGTAAATCTCTCATTTTATATAACGCATTCTTTGACATGTGAATCTCCTCTTGATGTCTTTCATTTATCATGAAAGCATGATTTCTGTTTTATATACCCTGTTTGCACTCTCTTAATCTAACGTACAAATGAAAAGAAATATTAAATGATCAAAATACATTTATTATTAAAATTGGTATAATTAACATAAATACATATCTGCTTGGCAAGGAAAGGAGTCTATATGAACCATACAAAAAAGCACTATGAATCTCCAAGTGCGGAAGAATACATAAAACTCAGAAAGGCTGCAGGCTTAAGCAAAAAGAATGAAGCTGCTGCAGAAATTGGCCTCAGAAATTCTATTTTTACTGTCTGCCTTCGTCAATCCGGCAGGCTGATAGGAATGGGTAGAATCATTGGAGATGGCGGCTGTTTTTATCAAATCGTTGATATCGCTGTTGATCCTGAGTTTCAAGGTAAGGGACTTGGAAAAATTGTAATGACTGAGCTGACAGACTATTTAGAAGAAAACGCACCTGAGCATTCCTATGTTAGTTTATTGGCAGATGTGCCTGCTGATGGGTTGTATAAGAAGTTTGGATTTGAGTATACTTCTCCAAAATCACTTGGCATGTATAGGAAATATTAATCGAGAGGGGTTTTTCTAATGATTGACGCAAAGAAAAAAGAAGTGTTTGAAGCTTTTGAAAAAAAGGATATAGCAAGATTTACAGAATTATTAAAAGAGGATGGTCTAGCAGATTCAGAGAATGAAAATGGTTTAACACTTCTCGGATTAGCCTGTCATTACGGTGAAGCTGAATTTGTTAACGAATTACTGAAAAAGGGTGCAAATCTTAACGCGCTCTCTCATTCCAAACTTTCATTCATTCCGTCAAATACAGCTCTTCATGCAGCTATTGCAGGCAAGCAATCTGCAGAGATTGTTGAGCTTCTCATTGCGCATGGGGCAGACGTCAATGCAGTTGACAGTGATGGCCATACACCACTTCAAACGGCAGCCTTTGAAGGGAATACGGAGATTGCTGGCCTCTTAATCAAAAGCGGCGCAAACATATCTGCACGTGGAGGGCAAGGCAGAGCACTCACTATTGCGAAAGTGAAAAATCATCCTGCTTTTATTGATTTGCTGAATAAAAATTAGAGTAAAATGAGTGTGATTCAAAATGAGACTTGAACCATTTGAAGCCGCAAAGAAAATCATTGAAAAACGATTCCCAAAATGCCAAGCAGCGGTTTTATCTGGAAGTGTAGTCCGCGGTGAAGCGACGCCTGCGTCTGATCTTGATATCGTCATTTTTGATGAGACGCTGAAAGCTTCTTACCGGGAATCTTTTGTTGAATTTGGCTGGCCTGTTGAAGCTTTCGTTCATAATTTTGATTCTTATCGTCATTTTTTCGAAAGTGATTGTAAAAGTGGCACTCCTTCTATGCCCCGCATGGTGTATGAAGGCATTGTTTTAAGAGGAAAACTTCTTCTGGAACCAATCAAAGAAGAAGCAGAACGATTGTTAGAAAAAGGACCGGATCCTTGGTCGAAAGAAGAGATTGACCTTAAACGGTATTTCATTACAGATGCCCTCGATGATTTTATTGGGAGCAGAAGCCGTTCAGAAATGCTGTTTATCACAAATTCGCTAGCCGAGCTGCTGCATGAATTTGTGCTGCGGACAAATGGAAGATACATTGGAAAATCAAAATGGATACCGAGAGCGCTAATGCAGTTCGATCCAAAGTTTGCTGAAGAATTCACCTCGGTTTTTGACGAGTTTTATCGGACTGGAAAGAAAGAAAATATCATTATTTTGACGGATTCTGTATTAAAGCCATTTGGCGGAAGATTTTTTGAAGGTTTTTCTATAGGAAAAAACGAATAAGTAAAGGAGATGATGGTTTGTCACTTATCATCCGGCATCCAAATGAAAATGATTTAGAAGGTTTGACCGCTCTAATGTATGAATACATCGTGGATTTTTATAAATGCCCAAAACCGCCTCTGCAAAAAATTCATCACTTGATTCATACCCTCCAAAAAGAAGAAAAAGGGATTCAATTTGTGGCAGAGGATAACGGAAAACTGGCGGGATTTGCTACTCTTTATTTTACATTCAGTACAACAAGAGCTGAACCAATCACGGTAATGAACGACCTTTATGTCGCGCTTGAATACCGCGGAACTGGAGCCGCGGAAAAACTTTTTAGAAGCTGCCAAACGTATAGCCTGCTAAATCAATATGCCGTCATGAATTGGGAGACGGCACATGATAATGCAAGAGCGCAGCGTTTTTACGAAAAAATGGGCGGCTCTAAGGGAGATTGGCTGACCTATTCAATATAGAAATCGCTTGGTGTCCCAAAGCGGTTATTTAAAGAAATTCCTGAAAATCACACGATAGACAATAGCGAGAAAAACAGCTGTCGAGATCACGAAAAATGCAGTTACGATTCGTTCTCCGGCAGCTCCATCTGCTAAAAAGACAGGACCAATTCCAAAAAATGCAAGCAGCATAAATAAGAAAAGAAATACCCCATGGACAATCCACTTCAAAGTAATCACCTTCATCTTTTTTAAAAGTTACAGGAAAGTATAAAAGTTTGCATATAGCAATCTAGCCCAGCGCTTAACACGCAGCAAAAAAAACAATTTCTCAGAATAAGACAATAAGCGTCTTACATATGAAATTCCTATCTTCATTGACCAAAGCGCTTGCGCTTTTCTTAATCATCATATGTTCCATTTATAAGCAATGTTTCCATTCCGTTCAATAAAATTGATAGCGCTTACAATTTATTTGCAACTAATTGTAAACATCCTTCATCAATAGAAATAACCTGATTCTTCTTTACATAGAATGTAAAAAGCTGAATAACTCATAGGATTGCAGTGGGGTGATTTTCGCGTGGATAGAGAGTATTTAATCAAACCGTTGCTTGATGAAAGCTATAAAAAAGTCAGCCATGGACAAGGTGTTTATTTATACGACACAGGCGGCAAGAAATATCTGGATGGATCCTCAGGAGCGGTGACATGTTCAATCGGACATGGTGTCAGTGAAATAGTGGAGGCGATGATGGAACAGGCAAAGGAAGTTTCATTCGTCTACCGTTCACAATTTTCCAGCCATGCAGCAGAGGGCCTGGCAAAGAAATTGGCTGGGATGACACTTGGAGATTTGAACTGGACGTTTCTGGTCAATAGCGGATCTGAAGCAATTGAAACCGCGATGAAAGTAGCCATTCAGTATTTTCAGGAAAAAAAAATGCCTAAAAAAACGAAGATTATTTCAAGATGGATGAGCTACCATGGCATTACAATTGGTGCGCTATCTCTATCTGGCTATCCTGAGCGCCGCTTTCGTTTTCAACAGCTGCTTGAAGCGAATCCAGTTGTATCTCCTGCCTATTGCTATCGTTGTCCTTACGGTTTGAAGCCGTCTTCATGCAGGCTGAAATGCACAAGCGAGTTAGAGACTGCGATAAGAAGAGTGGGAGCAGACCATGTGGCAGCCTTTGTAGCAGAGCCGATTGTTGGCGCTGCTGGTGCAGCAATTACACCACCGGAAGGATACTATGAAAAAATCCGCGACATTTGTGACCGCTATGATGTTCTTTTTATTGCAGATGAAGTAATGACTGGTATAGGGAGGACAGGAAAAACGCTGGCAATGGAGCATTGGGGAGCCATTCCTGACATCGTAGCACTTGGAAAAGGATTAAGTGCCGGGTATGCGCCAGTTGCTGCAACCTTAATCAGCGACAGGGTGATGAGACCCATTCAGCATGGGTCCAAATTAATCATGAGCGGACATACATATAGTGCAAATCCCCAATCTGCCGCTGTAAGTCTGGCAGTCTTGCATTATATCGAAAAAAATCATTTGAATAAAGCCGCCGAAGAAAAAGGGAAATCCTTAATGGATCAATTGCAGAAACTCCTGAAAAAAACAGAGATCATCGGAGATATCAGAGGAAAAGGACTTTTAATTGGCGTTGAGTTTGTCTCGAACCAGACCTCTAAACAGCCTTTTCCGAAATCTTATAATCTTACGAGCCGCATCCTCAAAAAAGCACATCAAAACGGCCTGCTTGTTTACCCTTCTGCAGCTGGCATTGAAGGAGGAGACGGTGATGCGATCCTAATCGCACCGCCGCTAACGATTAACGAAGATGAGATAAACGAACTTGTACAATTATTTGCAAAGACAATTTCAGAAATTGAAACTGAAGTGCTGCCCATGTCTTAAAAAGGAGAAATCAGATGATCGCTAATTCATTTCAGAAAATCAGAGAAATCGATGAGATACTAAGGAAAATTAATGACGGCTGCAAGATGATGGTTGGCGGTTTTGGAGGAGTTGGTTCTCCTCCATCTCTAATTGATGCAATTTTAGAAAAAGAAGTCCGTGACCTTGAAATCATCTGCAATGACACTGGTTTTCCTCATATTGGAATCGGAAAACTGATTTCAGCTGGACGTGTCCGTAAAGTCATTGCTTCACATATTGGATCCAACCCAATAGCCGGAAGCCTGATGTCTGAAGGAAAGCTGGAAGTGGAATTTTCACCCCAGGGAACGCTTGGGGAAAGAATTCGTGCAGGAGGCATGGGTCTTGGAGGGATCCTTTCAGATGTAGGCATGGGAAGCGAGATTGCTGAAAAGGGAAAAGAGCTTGTGAAGGTGGAAGGACGAGACTTTTTTATTGAAACAGCACTCACTGCTGATGTTGCCATCATTTACGGAAAAATTGCCGATGAATTCGGCAACATGATTTATGATAAAAGTGCAAGAAACATGAACCCGCTTATGGCTATGGCTGGAGATTATACCATTGCTGAAGTAGATGAGATTGTCTGTTTAGGAGAGCTTGATCCTGAAACAATCATCACACCAGGTGTATTTGTTCAGGCCATCGTCCAAAGTGAAGGGGTGAATTGGAAATGGGTATGGGAGCCGAAGTAAGAGATAAGATTGCGAAAAGGGCTGCTGAAGAAATCGAAAATGGCATGATTGTCAATCTTGGAATAGGGATTCCTTCGCTCGTGCCTAACTTTTTAAAGAATAAACCTCAAGTCATGATACAAGCAGAAAATGGAATACTCGGCATCGGACCAACCCCAGAGTCAGGTTATGAAGATGGTGCATTATGCAATGCCGCAGGCTACCCTGTTACTCTAGAACGGGGAGCTTCTTATTTTGACACGACCACTGCATTTGGCATGATTCGCAGGGGCTGTATTGATTTGACCATTCTTGGTTCACTTCAAGTCAGTGAAAAAGGGGATCTCGCGAATTGGATCGTTCCTGGAAAGCGGGTTCCTGGAATGGGCGGCGCAATGGAACTTGCCAGTAAAGCAAAAAGAGTCATTGTTGTCATGAATCATGTGAATAAAAATGGAGATCCGAAAATTCTTTCAACCTGCACATTGCCGCTTACATCAAAACAATGTGTTGATTTGATTATTACAGACATGGCTGTCATTGAAGTGAACGAATCTGGACTTTTTCTAAAAGAAATCATGGCTCCTTTCACGGTAGAAGATGTCATCAGATGCACAGGAGCTTCGCTCAATACTTGAAGGGGTGATTCAATGAATAACCTGAAAGAGCAAGTTTGCATATGGATAGATGAAAATCGAAACAGGGCGATTAAACTTCTGAAAAAAATGGTGGAACAGCGAAGTGTACAGGGGAATGAGGCTTCGGCACAAGCTGTCGTGCTGGAAAAATGCCGTCAGCTGAGGCTTGATATCGACCTTTGGGAACCAGGGGGCAAACTGCTGAAACAGCATCCGCATTTTGTTGCGACTAGAACTTCATTTAAAGACAGCCCAAATATTGTCGGCGTTTTAAAAGGAACAGGAGAAGGGAAATCTGTCATTTTAAACGGTCATATCGACGTAGTTCCTGAGGGGGATTTAAAGCAGTGGGATGTGGATCCATATCTGGCGGAGGTAAAAGATAATCGTCTGTATGGACGCGGATCGACGGATATGAAAGGAGGAAACGTCTCGCTCTTGATGGCAATCGAGGCCATAAAAGCATCAGGCATTGCCTTAAAAGGAGATGTCATTTTTCAGAGTGTCATCGAAGAAGAGAGCGGAGGAGCCGGAACACTGGCAGCGATCTTAAGAGGATATAAAGCAGACGCTGCCATCATTCCGGAGCCTACAAAACTTAAAATTTTCCAAAAGCAGCAGGGCTCAATGTGGTTCAGGCTGAAAGTAAAGGGACGCTCTGCGCACGGGGGAACGAGGTATGAGGGCGTTAGCGCGATCGAAAAAAGTACACTTGTTGTCCAGCACATTCTTGAGCTTGAAGCAAAACGCAATGAAAAAATAACAGATCCGCTGTATAAAGGAATACCGATTCCAGTACCGATTAATATAGGGAAAATTGAAGGCGGGAGCTGGCCATCTTCTGTAGCAGATCTAGTAACGCTGGAAGGCAGATGCGGCATCGCTCCAAATGAAACAATTGAGGAAGTGCAGGCTGAATTTCAAGGCTTTCTTGAAGAGCTTTCCTCCAAGGATGAATGGTTTAAGGAGCATCCTGTTGAACTTGAATGGTTTGGAGCGAGGTGGATTCCGAATGAAATTGACAGCCATCATCCTCTTCTGTCCACATTGAAGGATTCCTATAAACAAATCCTTCATGAAGAACCTGTCATCGAGGCATCACCTTGGGGAACGGATGCAGGTCTCATCTCACATGCTGGTGATATTCCATCAATCGTTTTCGGGCCAGGGGTTACTGAGGTTGCACATTTTCCGAATGAATACATTGAAATTGATAAGATGATAGACTGCACAAAGATTCTGGCTGTTTTTCTATTAGAATGGTGCGGTGTTTCTGAACAGAGGTTTTTACAGGATGACCGAAAGGGTAAATAATAGAGTGAGAATGTACTATCTAATTGAGGTGTATTTAAATGAAACAGCATTTATGGATTAATGGACAGCACATTGAAGCAGAAAACTATCAGGATTTACAATCACCTTACTCTAAGGAACTGCTGGCAGAAGTGGCTATTGCCGGTCAAGATCAAGTAAAAGCAGCGGTAGACGCAGCAAGTGAAGCGATTGGGAAAATGAACGATCTTCCTGCGCATAAGCGTGCAGAAATATTACTGAAGACTGCGAATTTGCTTTCAGAACGAAAAGAGGAAGCTGCGGCCATTATTGCGAAAGAAGCAGCTAAACCAATTAAAACGGCAAGAGCAGAAGTAGATCGAACGGTCATGACGTACACGTTTGCAGCAGAGGAAGCGAGACGATTAAATGGCGAAACGATTTCAATGGATGCCGCGCCTGGAGGCGAAAATCGCACTGCTTACACTGTCCGGGAGCCAATTGGAGTCATCGGTGCCATTACGCCTTTTAACTTTCCGATGAATTTGGTGGCCCATAAGCTCGGACCAGCGTTTGCGGCAGGAAATACGGTTGTGTTAAAACCAGCGACGCAAACTCCTTTAAGCTCTTACTTCATCGGACAGCTTTTCCATGAAGCGGGATTGCCGGAAGGTGCGCTGAACATTGTAACAGGAAAGGGAAGCGAAATCGGCAAGTACTTTACGTCAGATGAGCGTATCAAAGCCCTGACGTTTACAGGCAGCCCAGACGTTGGCAAAACGCTGAAAAAACAGGCAGGCATGAGAAAAACATTGCTTGAATTAGGATCGAATTCTGCAGTTATTGTCGGGGATGATGTCGATGTTTCAAAGGTCGCTCCAAGGTGTGTGACAGGTGCGTTCGCTTATGCAGGGCAGGTGTGCATATCCGTTCAGCGTATATATGTTCACGAAAACGTATTTGATGAATTCGTTCAAAAAGCCGTTGAAGAAACGAAAAAACTCAAACTCGGCAATCCGCTGGATGAAGAGACGGATTTGTCCTCCTTAATCTCAGGCGATGATGTAGATCGGGCAATTTCTTGGATTAAAGAAGCGGCAGAAACAGGTGCAGCTATAGCATGCGGCGGGAAATCAGAGGACAATCAAACCGTTTTGCCGACCATTTTATTAAATGTCTCTTCAGACGTAAACCTTTCCTGTCAGGAAGCATTTGCTCCCATTGTCATCATCAATTCCTTTAAAGACTTTGATGAGGCAATTGAAGAAGTAAATAACTCAAGATACGGACTGCAGGCAGGAGTATTTACGAATCAAGTAGACCTTGCATTTCAAGCAGCAAAAGCATTGCACGTTGGAGGAGTCATGATAAATGATATCCCAACATTCCGTGTTGATCACATGCCATACGGCGGTGTGAAGGACAGCGGCTTTGGCAGAGAAGGCATTAAATACGCAATTGAAGAACTGACAGAATTGAAGTTAATTTCGTTTAACCATACGAAGATCTGAAGCCTGAAAAAAATAGAGTGTGGTTCGCTGCACTCTATTTTTTTGAGTTGAAATTTAGGATTTTTTTCCAATGGGGGTATGACCTTGAAAAAAAAATATTCCGAACAGAAAACATTAACTGCAATTAGCTACCGAGCTGAAGCCGTTCTTGATTATTTTAACGAACGTGTGAGAATCGATGATTATCGGGGAAATGCAGAAAACATGGTGAATGATGTCACGGAAATCGCCGCAAATAATAAATTCACAAAAATCATTGTAAAAACAAGAGCTGCTGATATTTTCACCTTGCTAAGTCATCAATATCAGCTTGAAGCTCTCATTACCAATTACTTTCATGGAGATGACGCTTATTTTTTCACAAAGTATTTGAGTGAAGAACGAAGAAAGACTAACGATTGGATCGAGCAAGACAGCATCATCTCTTCCATTTATAAAAAAGAGAAATCAGATCACATTCAGTCGTTAGAGTTTGAAATCAGGATCGCAGCTGAATACGATGCAAAGCCGCTGGCTGCATTATACAGTCAAGTATTCGAAGTCTATCCGACACCCCTTCACTCAAGCGAGTACATAAAAAAGACGATGACAGAAGGTACGATTTATTTCCTTGTCAAACAAGGAGAAAGAATCGTTAGTGCAGCATCAGCGGAAATCAATCAAACGTATCACAATGCTGAAATAACGGATTGTGCGACCTTGCCGGAAGTCAGGAAACATAAATTAATGAGAAGCCTCATTCTAGCTATAGAGGAAAAACTGCGTGAGAAAGGCATTTTTTGTGCTTATTCCATTGCACGGGCAGCCTCTTTCGGAATGAACGCTGTTTTGCACCAGCTAGGCTATGAATATACAGGCAGACTTACAAATAATTGTGTGATCAGCACGGATATTGAAAACATGAATGTGTGGTGCAAAGATCTATCTGCCGAAAATTGAGCAGATGGTGCCGAAAATTAAGCACTTGTTGACAAGGGGGGTACAGTCATTGACGGATCCAAATCGGGAGAAAATGATTCATCATATTTTAGAAACGATTGACGAGGGCATCCATGCAGTAGATGAAAATGGAATGACTGTTTTTTATAATGAAATTGCGGCCTATCATGATGGATTAAAAGTTGATGAAGTGGTTGGCAAGCATTTGTTTGATGTTTTTCCGTCTCTCTCTGAGGAAACGAGTACCCTGTTGAAAGTCATTAAAACGAAAAAGCCCATATACCATCATTCTCAGACTTACATTAATGTAAAAGGCGAAAAAATTGAGACCGTTAATACAAGCTTGCCGATACTATCGGAAAACAAAGTCATTGGAGCGGTTGAAATCGCGAAGGATTACTCTGCAATAAAGCGATTGACAGAAAGACTTGCCGATCTTCAAAAGCAGCTGTATTCACCTGAAAAAATGGAAGGATCAAACGGAACAAGATATGTGCTCGATGACATCATCACAACAAGCAAAAACGTAATAATCATAAAAAGCTTAGTAAAAAAAGTCGCGAAAACTTCCTCAAATGTTCTCGTCTATGGTGAAACAGGAACTGGAAAAGAATTAATCGTACAAGCCATCCACAACGAATCAAAGCGCCGAGATGCCCCCTTTATTGCTCAAAACTGTGCAGCCTTGCCTGAAGCATTGCTTGAAAGTCTTTTATTCGGCACAGCTAAAGGAAGCTATACAGGAGCTGTTGACCGAGCAGGCTTGTTTGAACTGTCTCACGGCGGCACGCTTTTTCTGGATGAACTGCAGTCCATGCCTTTAAATCTCCAGGCAAAACTGCTGCGGGTGATTGACGATGGAACGATCAGAAGAATAGGCAGCAGCCATGCGGTTACCGTTGATGTAAGAGTGATTGCTGCAATGAATGTTACCCCTGAGCAATGCTTGACTGAGAATAAAATAAGGGAAGATCTCTATTTTCGCTTAAACGTCTTTGGCATCAGCCTTCCACCACTAAGAGAACGAAAACTTGATCTTCCTTTATTGATTACTTCATTTATAAAAATGTACAATCATGAATTTCAAAAACGGGTTGCGTCTATAACAGAAGAAGCCCAAAACTTACTATCCCTGCATCATTGGCCCGGGAATGTGAGGGAATTAAAGCATTGCATTGAGTATGCGATGAATATGTGCGATGATGATGCCCTTTTGCTAGAACATCTTCCTCCATATTTAGTGAAAAATAATCATAGACCAGAGAAGGCAGCCTCCCTTCACGACAAAATGTTCATGATGGAAAAGGAAATCATTCAAGAAGCCCTTACACATTGTGACGGGAACATTTTGAAGGCGGCAAAACTCCTTCAAATTCCGAGACAAACGCTGCAATACAAGCTCAAAAAATACTCTCCTGACCAATTTTCGGCATCTAAAGCGAAAACATAATCTATGTATGTTAATTTCCCGCGGTTCAGTCACATTGGCATGGTTTTTGCATGTAATAATGGTAAAGACCGAAATGGGGGAACTTCCATGAAATACGATCTATACAAGCCAAAGCGAGACTGGAAAGACATCGAGCTTTGGAAAAATGTAACAGATGAGCAGTGGAATGACTGGCTATGGCAGCTGACAAATACAATCCGTACGTTAGATGACTTAAAAAAGGTTATCAATTTAACTCCAGATGAAGAAGAAGGGGTTAAAATTTCAACGAAAACGATCCCCTTAAATATTACTCCATACTATGCCTGGCTCATGAACGAAGATGATCCAAGATGTCCGATTCGCATGCAGTCTGTTCCGATTTCACAAGAACTATACAAAACAAAATATGACCTGGAAGATCCGCTACATGAGGATGAAGATTCACCTGTGCCAGGCCTGACACACCGCTATCCAGATCGTGTGCTTTTTCTTGTGACGAATCAATGCTCCATGTATTGCAGGTATTGCACGAGAAGACGTTTCTCAGGCCAGATTGGGATGGGTGTGCCGAAGAAACAGCTTGATGACGCAATCAATTATATTGCACAAACGCCAGAAGTACGTGATGTGCTGATTTCAGGCGGTGACGGGCTGTTAATCAATGACACAATCCTTGAATATATTTTGAAAAATCTTCGCGCAATCGATCACGTTGAAATTATTAGGATCGGGACACGTGCGCCGGTGGTATTTCCGCAGAGAATCACAGAAAATCTCTGCAATATCCTGAAAAAGTATCATCCAGTCTGGCTGAATACGCATTTTAACACATCAATAGAAATCACCGAAGAATCCAAAAAGGCATGTGAGATGCTTGTGAACTCAGGCGTGCCTGTCGGCAATCAGGCCGTTATTCTGGCAGGAATTAATGATAGTGTTCAAATTATGAAAAAGCTGATGCATGATCTCGTTAAAATCCGTGTCAGACCTTATTATATTTATCAATGTGATTTGTCAGAAGGTATTGGTCATTTCCGTGCACCTGTTTCGAAAGGACTTGAAATTATTGAAGGGCTGCGCGGACATACAAGTGGATATTCGGTGCCGACTTTTGTCGTTGACGCACCTGGCGGCGGCGGTAAAATTGCTCTGCAGCCAAACTATTTAATCTCTCAAAGTCCTGATAAAGTTGTGCTTCGTAATTTTGAAGGCGTCATCACAACCTATCCGGAACCGGAAAATTATACACCAGGTCTTGCTGATGATTATTTTAATGAGATTTATCCTGATTCTGCATCTAAGAAATCATTAGCTGGAATTGCAGGTCTATACGAGGATGCCCAATTTAATCTCGTTCCTGATGGATTAGGGCGCATCAATCGAAGAAAAACGTTTGAAACCAATCCCGAACATACGACATTAAAGGATAAACGGGGCAAAAGGGATGAATTAAAGGACAAAAAGTTCAGGGCACAGCTTTTAAAATCAGAAGAAAAGAAGGCTGCAGAAAATGAGTAAGCGCTGCGACTGGTGTGAATCCCAAAATGCCAAGCAATCAAGCAACCTTGTTCACTGGGAGCTCCCCGATGGTTCTCGTGCGATTGAGATTTCAAATACACCATGCATTGCCTGCCCAGATTGCGGCATCAGCTATCAAAGTGAACAAACGATTGACGAAATTGAAAATCAGCTTTTGCTCATTGCTGTTAAAGAGCTGCCAAACACCGTTGAATTTGAAGAATTAATGAAGTGGAAACGTCACTTGAAACGCAACTATTTTGATTTCAGCTAAGCGGGAGAGTTTTCTTCTTGACCAATACACGTTATAATGGTGTCACTTTCGAAACGTTATTGCGACAGGGGGATTTTTCGTGAAATCTTTTTACCACTATTTAATGAAATACCGTCATCCTAAACCAGCAGATGACATTAGCAGATTTGCAAACGATGCCTATGATGATCACAGCTTTCCAAAATCCTCAGATGATTACCATGACATCAGTTCGTATTTAGAATTAAATGGGTCCTATCTTCAAAGTCTTGTCATTTTTGATGAAGCATGGGAATTGTATGAGACAGAAATTTTGAAAAAAACCACGATCTAAAAAAACAACTCACTCAGTGGGTAACGGATTCTGTTCAGGGGTTGCAAGTAATTCGAAATGTAATTCGCACACCATTTAGCTGTTAAAATGGTGTGCTTTTTCATTTATATGTTTGAGGTGGGATATTGGACAATTAAATGATTGTAGCTGTGATTTTTAATTCCAATGCCAGGAATGGAACGGATAATTGTATACTCTTCAAACTCCTGTGCCAGCCGGTCTATTTCTTCTTCTAAGATTAATAGATATCCTTTTTGATGAAGAAGCATGTTCATATACATATTCAAACTAAACAAATGGCTCTTATATAAGGTTTCTTTGATAGGATTCCGCCTTGCTTATCAATTTATTTTTGTTAGTAATTGTACCATTTATCTTTTAAACAATCGTCTTAACAGCTTGTTATGTAGTTTTGATAAAGTAAGCAGTACTATGATAGAGCCTGCTAAAGTTAATGACATATCCCATTGTGCATCCCAAAAATCACCTTGTGTTCCCAAAAAGTCTTTTGAAGCTTTTCCACCTTTTGAAATAATAGAAGCTAACCATTCTATAATTTCATATAAGGCTCCAATTGCAAGTGCAAAACTTAAAGTGACAGCAAATAACCAAGGACCTTTTGTTAGAGGGGTTTTACGTATTAATATTTCTCTAATAACAATAGTCAATAGACCTTTTAGTAAATGTCCAAACCGATCATAGTGGTTCCGCTTTAAATCAAAATAATCTTGAATCCAATTAAATAGGGGAACTTTTGAATAGGTATAGTGAGCACCGATGAACATAGTAATCGAAAGAACAGCAATAATGAAATATGATAATGTGGTGAAACGAAACTTATTGTACGATGCAATTAAAATAACCAGTACCACAACGGATGGAAGTACTTCCATAGTCCATATCAAGTATCCTTCTGGCTTAATAACTGACCAAATAAAGACTGAAGTAACTAGCGATAGTAATAATATATGAATCGTTATGCTTTTATCTTTTCCCATTTTTTTCTCCATAGATTTATCATATTTTTCCTCAGTAATTACCGCAAACAAATTCCATATTTTTCAATGTATTGTTTCATTCGATCGTGTAATCCACTTTATAGAAATTTCTATTTTCAACTTGTGCATAGAAATTATCTTTAACTTATTCATTTCATTTAAATTATTAACTGCTATTTTAGGAAGCTGAAGCTTTTGCTTGATCAATGAATTTTAATTTCATATATGGAAATTTTTCATGCAATAACTTGGTTTATATTCTTTACCATAGACAATAAAATACTCTTCGGGCTTCTCTAAACTTCTTTATGATCCACTTTTATATATTTTGAAATATATTTCACCTCGATAATCTGAAATCATATTCAGACATTCTCTATTCAAAATGGTTAATATGCATTGCTATACTAAACCCCCTAAATCCAGGTGCTTTATCTTAATGACAAGCGATTAATTTAGAGTTATGTGGGTTGAAGAGGGTATGCATAAAGTAAAATTCCCATTTAGAAGAGTGATTGTGCAATTTTCATCTGTTCTTTTTCTTATCATATATCTCTAAAAAATTTTTATATCATTTATTTCCTTTAAAACATTTTTTTATTACTAATTGTATTGGTAACAAACACCTTAAATTATTAAGTTATTTTTAGCCAAGATATTAAGGTTCAGGAAATGAACAAAAATATGAAAAAAGGTGATATGGATGAAGACAAATATGGATAAAATTTTACCGGTTGTCGCTTCAGTTGGTGTAGGTATTGCAGCTTATCAAATGATGAATGGAAATGGCGGGAAAATGAAAAATATGATGCCACTTGCCTCAAACATGATGGGAATGGGGACTGGGATGCAAGGACAGAATCAACAACAGTCCGGAAATCAATAAGGCTATATATTAAAGCAATCCTTTATGGATTAATAGTATTTTATTAATTTCAAGGCGTTCTTTGGGACATTCTTTATACACATTTGTGTTATGAATTTCTCTGAAGAACGACTTTTTTACGTTTATTAAATTTCTCTTGAAAAGATCTTTAGTTTAGTCAGGCCAGAAATTTAATTAGATCCATTAATAGTTAAACATTTGAGATTCTTACTAGACCCCATTCCCTTATTCCGAAGAATTCATTTTCCCGATTTTTACATATTTCTTGCTAAGGAGGGAATTTTATTTGTATCTATATAGTGAGGAGATAATTTTATGAACTACAAAGTATTTAAGACAATCAATCAGATTTCCGGACGTTGTTCTCCAATTGATTTGCTGATGATATTGGTATCAAAAAAGATTCGTTATGTGTTTATTTATGTTTTGATTTTCATGGGGTTTAGAAATGATTCATACAAAAGAGTGTCTTGCAATGCTGTGAAATCTGTGGGAGTAACTTTGTTTATTAACACGTTGATTAAATTGTTTTATTTTAAACCACGTCCATTTGTGAAACGTCGCGTCGGCATACTCATTCCTTCAAAAATGGATTCTTCCTTTCCAAGTAAACATACTCTGCTTGTATTTGCTATATCTACTACAATCTTTCTTTATGACCGTGTTCTTGGTTCAATCATGTGGGTATTATCTGTGGTGACGGGCTTCTCACGTATTTGGGTTGGACATCATTATCCGTCTGATATTATCGGAAGTGCCTTTATTGCCACCATGACCAGCATCATATTAGATAAAATTGCCCGCTGCGGAATTTATTTTGGCCGTCAATAGCAGCTATATTTAGCCGAAATCATGTGTGATTATTATTTGTTTTTATACAGTAACAGTCCTTTACCAAGAGAAAAAATTTTTCGGATTTTACTGTTTCCAATTTTAAGATAACTTACGTGGGTACGATATTACATGGATATTTTACTGAAGTTAATAAGGGAGGTATACCGTTCAAAAGTACCTTTACAATAGATAATACGGACGTGTATCCCAAACTTTGTATTACTATTCCAGAAATGCCGGAATGATACTTTGTCTTGTGAAAAAACCCAATTTAAAACAGTAAACACTCGCATAATATACCTGTCGGGAGCAGAGTTATGACTAAAAGATCTCAAACTTCAATTAGTAGAAGAGATTTCATTAAAATATCAAGTGTTTTTTCAGATATAGCCTTGCTTCAAGCATGTCAAATTAAATTCTCAAATGTATTTGAAGGTACTTCTATTAACAATCCAAAGAAAAATGTCGTGATTATTGGAGCAGGAATTAGTGGTTTAGCTGCAGCTGCACATCTTTCCAAAGAAGGAATAAACGTAACTGTACTAGAGGGGAGAAACAGAATAGGCGGAAGAATATGGACGGATCGCTCCATAGATAACATTCCATTAGATATGGGAGCTTCTTGGGTTCATGGAATTAAAGGTAATCCAATTTATGACTTAGCTAAGAAAAACAAAATCGATACATCTATAACTAATTATGATTCGCATTGTATTTTCAACTTTAATGGTGATGAATTAAGCAAATCGGAAGAAATAAAGTTAAAGAAACAATCAGAAAAATTTGTTGAATTTATCGAAGAACAACGTTCCAATTTGCATCAAGATAGGTCTCTTGCCAGTTTAATAAACCACTTTATTACAGAAGAAGATTTATCTGAAAAAGAGCAACTGTTATTGAATTATTATGTTAATACTGCAATAGAGCACGAATATTCTGGAAGTAGCTATAATCTTTCTGCCTTAAACTTTGATAGTAGTGAAGAATTTCTGGGAGAAGATGTAATATTTCCAAACGGATATGACCAAATAATTCAGTTGTTAATTAAGGATATTAAAATAAATTTAAATGAACGTATCTATAAAATTAACTATGAAAAAGATTTTGTAAAAGTTTATTCAGAAAAAAGTATATTTTCAGCAGATTATGTAATTGTAACCGTTCCTCTTGGTGTTTTGCAAAAGAATGATATTTTGTTTATTCCTGAATTGCCTGAGCAAAAGAGAAAAGCAATAAATAAACTAGGAATGGGGATTTTGAATAAGATTTTTGTTAAGTTTCCAAATGCATTCTGGAGTAAGAAACCTCACTTATTGGGATATGTTTCTGAAGATAAAGGGAAGTGGGGAGAATTTTTGAATATCTATCATTACCTTAATGAACCTATTTTACTTGCTTTGAACGCAGGAGATTTCGGTAATGCATTGGAAAATAGGATTGATAAAGAAATTATTTCAGAGCTGATGATTATTTTAAGGAAAATATTTGGTCCTTCTATTCCAAATCCTATCTCTTGGAAAATTACACGGTGGGGGAATGATCATTTCTCCTATGGATCATATTCCTTTATTAAAGTAGGAGCGTCAGCCGAAGATTATAAAATACTCTCAGAATCAGTTAACAATAAATTATTTTTTGCTGGAGAAGCTACTGTAACTGATTATCCAACCACTGTTCATGGGGCGTATCTTTCAGGAATTAGAGAAGCTAATAAAATCCTCGAAGAAATTTCCAAATAACAGTTAAGCAGAATTAACTGGTGTTGAAAATTCAAAGGTAGAGATATTTGATAATACATTAGGAGAATTTGTAGAGAATAACCAAAAAGCAGGGGAAGAACATTACAAAAAATTAATTGAACATGCATTTGTTACCATGATTTGTGGGGAGGCGATACTTATTGTACTTTGCAATTATGATGATTAGTCCTGTAACGGCTGGAATTACCTTAGATGCCCATGACATATATCCTGCAGGCTTGATAACAGACCATATAAAAACTACCGTATAAAAATAGATGAATCGTTGTACTTCTAAATTTATTCACTTTTTTCACTCCTAAAGAAAGGTTATATACTTGAGTATTTGAAATACAGCAGTTGTCATACAGACCAAGTGAAATCATCCATAACTTCCAAATGGATATTGTTTAATCATAAGCTAAATTGCAAATCCTAAAAAGAAATTAAGTAAGGGAATGCATTGTGAGAAAAAAAGTGCTATTACTATAGGAAGCCATTGGTACTGGCCATTGTTGACCTCCATTTTCGATCAAATGAATATAGGTGCTGTCTAACATGAAATGCCCTTCTCAAATAGAAGGGGCTATAATTTCTCTTTAGCTCTTTCTTAAAGGGATGTTGAAATTTAAAATCATAGGGTGTGAAGATTTTGGAGTTTAATGTCATGACCTTTAATATTCACCATGGCAGGGGAATGGATAAGCAATTAGATCTTTTCCGAATTGCTGAAGTAATCGAAAAAAGCGATGCCGATATCATTGGTCTGAACGAAGTTGATAAGTATTTTTCAAAAAGAAGTGATTATGAAGACCAGATTAGTTGGCTTGCAAAACAATTAAACATGAATCAGACTTTCAGCCCTTCTTTGTCCCTAACGTCTAAAAACTCAACGAATGTAAGGCAGTATGGAAATGCCTTACTGTCTCGCTATCCAATCGTGAACGAAAAGAGGCATCTTTTTAATTTTATACCAGGACTCATCGAAGGACGATCATTGCTCGACTCCACGATTGAGATTAACAAAAAATTATTTCAAATCAATGTAACCCATTTAAGCCTTAATCCCATTCTGCATCGGAAGCAAACCGACTTTATTTTCAACCAACATCTTAAGACGCCTCATCCAATGATTATTATGGGTGATTGGAATATGAAACCAGAGTCAAAAGGATGGAGAAAAATAACCCGTGAATTTCAAGACGCATGGCATCTTGCCGGCAAAGGGGCAGGCTTTACTTATCCATCGCTTCGACCAAGATCAAGATTGGACTACCTATTCGTCAGTCATCATTTTCGGGTTATTGAAGCAGAAATTATTATGAACTTCCCAAATGCATCTGACCATTTACCTGTAAAAGCAACATTATCATTCAGTTGAAGGAGCCCAAAAACAAAGAAAAAGCTATTTTCTTATATAAACTTTAATAATTGTTTAAAAACATTTCATAATAATTACATGGAAGCAACGTTTTGTGAGGAAAGGAGAGTAAAGAATGGCACCAGACCAATCTCAAAAAAAAAGAATCATCATGCTTATGATTGATACATTAATGGATCAATCTATACAGGCTGCAATTAAAGATGGAAAAGCTCCAGCCTTACAATTTTTTATGAAAAATGGCCGTTACATATCAAATCTTGTTAGTCCATTTCCAACTATGTCAGTCAATGTTGATAGTACTTTATTAACAGGTGTATACAGTGATAAACACAAAATCCCAGGCTTACTTTGGTATAACGAAAAGGAAAAAAGAATTATCGATTATGGTGGTCATGTTAGTGAACTTTTTAAACTGGGACTAAAGCAATCCATGGTAGACATATTTTATAATTTAAATCATGAGCATTTAAGCAAACAGCATAAAACCATTCATGAAATTTTAAAAGATAAAGGAATTCAAAGCGCATCCATAAATGCTCTATTATATAGGGGAAGTTACGCCACCCAATTAAAAATTCCCTTTCTCTTATCATTGTTTACAGGCTTAAAAAGGGAGTTGAATTCTTACGCACCGAACTTGTACTCATATGGAGCGATGCACAAGCTAAATCCTTTAAAAAAGAACTCTTTCTTTTGGCAAAAGTATGGATTCAACGATAAATTTTCTTCAAATGAACTGGCCTATCTTATAAACCGAAATGAACTACCGGCTTTCACGATTGTCTATTATCCAGATTTAGATCAAAGTGTACATAAAAATGGGAGAACGGATATAAAGGGAATTGAAAAAGTTGATCAACAGTTACAAAAAATATTAAATCAATTTCAATCGTGGGAGGATGCTCTTGCAAATACCGTTTGGATTATTCTTGGTGATAATGGCCAAGCATGGATCAATCAAAATCGCAAGGAAGCTTTAATTGATCTTAGAAAGCTTTTAAGTTCGTATCGAATAGTAAAGTTGAGAAAGGGAGTTACTTTGGAAGACGAAATTGTTCTTGCTGTTAACGAGAGAATGTCTTTTATATATTCTCTTGATACCCAAAAGGCTCCTTTAGAGGAAATAGCGAAGATACTGCAAAAAGATAGTCGAATTGATGTGATTGCATTTAAAAAACAAAAAACGGTAACTGTCACATCTGGGTTGCATAACGGGCATCTTCAATTTCATCCTGATGGGGATTATTCCGATGAGTATGAGCAATCTTGGTTTATAGAGGGAGAAAAGAAGATCTTAGACCTCAGCATTACAGATAAAAGAATCGAATATGGCGATTACCCTGATGCTTTAGCAAGATTATTTTCTTCCTTTTTCTCACATGAGGGTGAATATATCATTGTAAGCGCAAAACCTGGTTCTGAATTCAAAGGGGAGAGTTCTCCGACACATATTGGCGGTGCAAGTCATGGAGGCTTGCACAAACAAGATTCTTTAGTGTCCATGTTCGTTAGTGGTACCGATTCAACTCCAAGGCATATGCGCATTTTAGATATTAAGGATTGGCTTTTGACATTAATCTCATAAAAATGCCTTATAGCATTCCTTTTAATTCGAAAAAGATCGTCAATTTACCAATTATATTTTTCTTCTCTTATCACACAATAAAATGTCTACAAATTTATTGTGTGACAAGGAGGATAATGGATGAACAATTTTCAAATGCTTTCTTCACTCTTTAGAGGTGGAAGAAGAAATAAAAACTTACTCGGTATGTTTAAAAGAAAGCGAAATAATGGTACTATGCTTATGCTTCCTCTGTTAGGAGCAGCCATACTTGGGATTATAGGAAGTCGGAATACACAAGTTAGACAACAAGCTCGAAATGGATATAGGAAGGTTCAAAATACTGTGGGAAATATGCAAAATCCTTTACAAAATAGAAACCCGCTTCAAAGTAACAACTTCAATTTAGCCAATGCAGAATTCAGTAAAGAATTAACACCAGATATTACAAAAACATATAATCCAAAAGATTAAGTTAATGATCCGATTTTGAAATAATTGGTATTAAGCATCGGGATGTTAGTTGAGGAAGCGGCAGTTATCCACGTACTATTTTGGATCATGCTGAATTTGATTCATAATGGCACGATGCGTTTTAGCGAACTACATCGTGCCATTCCGGGGTTGCCCGGAAAGTATTGCCTTCTCATCCCAGAGAACTTGAACAGGAAAACATTGTGAACCCGAGTTGTTAATCCACAAGTACCCCCAAAAGTAGATTCAGGGTGACGGAATATGGCATGTCATTGAAACCCAATTTGGATGTTCTACCTGAACAAGCAAGCTACCAAAAAGTAGCTTGCTTGTTTTACTCGTTAATTAAAATCATGCCAATAAGAATGCTAATTGAAATGCGAATTCCAATGTTATTTCCAGTGTTATTTGATGTGTTTGCACCCTTCAGCCGAACCCGTCACTCAGTGGGTTGTTTTTTTTACTCGTAGAAAAAACTCGATTGCAATTGAGTATTGAGGCCATTCCATTTAATAATCCCCCCTTAATGTGAGGTTTCCTGTTAATTTTAGGGGCTCACTTATCATGTACTATCTAAAGTGAGACATTGCTGTCTGAAATGTCCATTTTTCTAGCCCAAATCCTTAAAATACAATCTGAATTGTGCAAAATTCTATCTTTTATCATATTCATTGACAAGAAGAACAGATAGGCATATAGTTAATAAAGTTAATAGTTAAGTAAGTTAAATATTAATTTCATTAACTGTATAGGAGGGGACAATGAAATCAAGATGGGATTTAACTTATGAATTTCTCTCTAATTACCGGAAGTTAAACAAGATGGCACGTGCTAACTTGAATGTGCTGCTGGAAACGTATGTGCCATTTAATGAATTCATGGTGCTAAGAATACTGCTTGACCAAAGACAGCAAAATGTCAGTCAAATAGCTGAAAAATTAAGTGTTTCAAGCAGCCACATAACAGCTGTAAGTGAAAAGCTCATTCATAAAGGCTATCTTTCACGTGTCAGAGCAGAAGATGATAGGAGAATGGTTTTCTTAACCCTGACTGAATCAGGGGAAAGGGTTGCGATAGCGGTGGAGAAGACCATTACAGAATACTTTCATCGAAAACTGGAAAACGTAACCGATGAAGAAATGATTGTGTTTAATCGATTATTAACGAAACTACTAGATGAACAATAGAGGTGGAACAATGGAGCATTTGAGTCAAAAAGAAAAAATCACGATCATGATTGCCATTATAGCTGCAATGTTTTTTGCGGCTGTCAATCAAACGATTGTTGGAAATGCCTTGCCGAAAATCATTTCTGATCTTGGCGGATTAGATTATTATAGCTGGGTGTTTACAATATATATGCTTACGAGTGCGATTACAACAATTCTTGTCGGAAAGCTGTCAGATATTTATGGAAGAAAACCGTTTATAATTATCGGAATCATTATTTTTTCCATTGGTGCCTTCTTAGCAGGAACATCAATGGATATTGTTCAGCTGATTATATATCGAGGTATTCAAGGCTTTGGTGCAGGTATGATCATGTCAACTGCTTTCACGGCTGTAGGAGATCTTTTCGCACCTCGAGAACGCGGTAAATGGCAGGGAGCTATGAGTGCCGTATTCGGTATATCAAGTGTGTTTGGTCCAACACTTGGAGGATATATCGTGGATAACCTTGAGTGGAAATGGGTATTCTGGGTGTTCTTGCCGCTTGGAATAGTTGCGCTTATCCTTATTTGGAAACTATTCCCTTCAGCAGAGAAAAAAGCTGGCGAAAAAGTGGATTATTTTGGATCAGTCTTTTTATCTGCAACAATCGTCTTCGCTTTGCTGGGCTTTTCTTGGGCTGGGACAAAATACGACTGGGGATCGGTTCAAATTTTATCTCTGTTTGGAGCCACGGCCCTTTCACTGTTGATCTTTGTTTTGATTGAGAGAAAAGCAGTCAGTCCGATCTTGCCGTTAAACTTATTTAAAAACAGTATTTTTACGATCTCAAATATTATCGGATTTGTCATCGGAGTATCGATGTTCGGCGGAGTGATGTACGTTCCTTATTTCATACAAGGTGTACTTGGCTATTCAGCAACACACTCTAGCTTCCTGACAATGTCGATGACGCTTGGTCTCGTGTTTGCGAGTGCACTTGGCGGTCAGATTATTTCTAAAACGGGAAAATACAAAATGCAGGCTATTATCGGTCTATGTATATCTGCTGTAGGACTGTATTTGCTGTCGACTATGAACGTTGATACATCACAATATGCATTAGTATTCTACTTAACATTAGTTGGATTTGGAATCGGTATTGGAATGACGGTCTTCACCTTAACGGTTCAAAATGCGGTTGATCAAAAACTGCTTGGTGTCGCTACAGCCTCGTCACAGCTTTTCCGATCTGTAGGCGGAACAGTAGGGGTTGCCATTATGGGAACGTTACTCAATTCTCGTATGGAGGAAAAAATGTCAACTTTGAGTCAGAATGGTGACACCAATCAAATGGCAGCCTCACCAGAACTTGCAGGCACAATGGAGTCGCTGCAAAATCCGCAGCTTCTATTGGATCATGAAAAACTAGATGGTTTGAAGAATACATTGCCTAAAGAAGCTATACCTTTCTTTGAAAACGTGATACATCAGCTCCAGGATTCACTGAGCTATGCATTATCAGGTGTTTTCATTTTTGTTACCATTACAATGGCTCTTGCCATTCTTCTGACATTCTTTATTAAAGAAATTCCGCTAAGAAGCGCAAAAGATCAACCGGCCGCGAAAAAAGAAAAACCGATTGGAACAGGAAAATTGCAAAGCAATGAAAATTAATCATTAAACCAAGGTGCACAGATGCCTTGGTTTTTTATTTGCCGATTTTATAGCTGAAATAATGATCCTTCTGTAATTATGCTGCAGAGACAGAGAAAGCACCGGCCATTATAATCAATCGTGAGAAATTTTAGAATTTTTTTCCATAATGTTAGTTATGGATATATAATAGAGAGGAGCATCATTTTTCTGTGAAAGGATGAGTATCATGTCAAAAACAATCCAGCTGTACGATTTTCATAAGTGGTCAAATGCAAGAGTGTTTAATCGGTTAAAAGAATTGCCTCATGACATGTACACGAATGAAATTGAGAGTGTGTTTCCATCCATTTCCCATGTCATGGTCCACATTTATCTGACGGATGCATTGTGGCTGAAAGTGATCAAACAGGACCCTTTTGAAAGCATCATGACCTATCTTGCGCAAGTTCAGCAAGAATCACTGAATAGAAGTATTGAAGAACTGGAAAGCATGTACTCGAACCTTGCAAATGAATATGAATCTTTTTTGAATGTTGATTTGGACACAGAAAAAGTATTCACGATCGAGCATCCGGTGTTTGGTAAATTAGAAACGAATGTGTTTGAATTAATTCAGCATGTGGCCAACCATGGAACCTACCATCGCGGAAATATCACGGCTATGCTAAGACAGCAGGGAGTACCAGGTGTTTCATTGGATTATGTTTTTTATCTTTATGAAAAGAAAAAAGGGTGAATTAATTGAACAAGTACGGACATTGGATTCTGGTTATTTTAGTAGGCATCAGCTTTATTCCTGGCATTGCCTTTTTCGAATTCAGCTTATTATACGTGATGGCTATGATTTTTGGGATTATTGGCTTTAGTGCTGTGCTTTATATGGCGATCGTTACGCAAAAAAAGCAATCAAAAGAATAAATCCATCTTGTGGACATACATTTAGAAATGAACATTCTATGACGTCTTCTCAGCTGCTATAGTTTTTCCGCCAGCCTTAACCTATAATGAAAGAAAAAAGTGAACTGGAGGTTTATATATGCTTCAAACACCGATTGGCCGCTTTCGGCTCATGGGATTCATTGAAGGAGCGTCGCTGCTCATTCTGCTTTTTATCGCCATGCCTCTAAAATACTTAGCTGATATTCCGATGGCAGTTACCATCGTAGGATCTCTTCACGGCTTTTTCTTTATCACATACCTGCTGATTATTGCTTATACAACGTTTAAAATCAGATGGTCGTTCGCATGGGTATTCAGTGCTGTTGCAGTAGCTTTTATCCCGTTTGGCAATATGATTCTTGATACGAAATTAAAAAAAGCGAAGATCGCATAAAAATAACCTTTGTCGAAAGGTTATTTTTTTTGCTTGAACTTTTCTATCTTTTGCACCATGTCTATCATTTTCTAAAAGAGTAAACTAGAATTGTCTTATTTGCTGAAAATTCTAATAAAGGAAGTGTTTATTTGAAAGGAAAAATGATAGCGTTTACTTTAACTGCGGCATTGCTGGCAAATGTGAATCCAGTACAGTACCCATCTGTAAAAACGGAAGCAGCTCATTTTCAAGAATTGATTCCTGGTGCAACAAGCGCTGTTGAAACATATTTTGACGGTGTGAATGGAAATTATTTAACGACAAAAAATCCAGCTCAATTAGCAAAAGCAACCGTATTTGGGAATGCCGGACTCGCTCCTGTCAATTGGGGCAATGCAGCTGATCGGACAGGCTGGCATCAAATGAATCAGCCTGCCGCTATTAGCGGGACTCAAGTAAACGGTGCTTTTGAAGATGCTCAATTTGTAATTCGTGTTCCGGATGAATGGAATGGGAAGCTGGTAGTCGCAGGAATTCCAGCAACGAGAAATGAAACGTCGACAGATCTTCTCTTCAGTGATTTTATCCTTGAAAAAGGCTATGCCTTTGCAGCTATCGACAAAGGCACACAGGGAGAAAGTGATCCAGCTGATCCCTTCGCAAAAGCAAAGAATGCATTGGTGAACGAAGATGACAGTGTTGCTGAGTGGAATGTGCGTTTCAGACAGATTACACAGGCTGCACAATCCTATTTAGAAGACAACTTTCATGAACAGCTGATCAAATCAAACGATCAAACGAATCCAGCTCATCATTTGGTGAGAAAAAACCACAGAGTTCCTACATATGCGATGGGTATCTCAAATGGCGGCTATGTCGTACGTTATGCCCTCGAACAGGACGGGCGTCAGAAGAAAGAAAACCGTCTATTTGACGGCGGAGTTGATTGGGAAGGGGTTCTTTGGACTGAAAAGCAGCCAAACTTAATCAGTTCACTGACAACTGTCGTCAATCATGCTGAAGATGCCATCTATGGAACTGGAAAAGAGAAGCAGAAAGCAATGAAAGAAATGTACAAAGCCGGGCTTCCAAAAGGTTCAGAAAAACTTTGGACATATCATGATCAAGTATACTGGTTTATTACTGCAAATATTTACCGTGACCATTTTGATCCTGGAGCCCCAGACAGCATCCATTGGAGAAACTATTTGAATTTCACTGCAGGCGGTATTAGAGACAGAAGCTATGACTCCATATTCGAAAACTACAACTATCCATCCCGTCCGAAAAGCGTGAAGGAAAACATAAAAGAAATTGCCAATACTGGAGACATAGAAGTTCCGCTAATCAGTTTTACCGGAACATTGGATGCTCTGATTTTCCCGGACATCCATGCAAAAGGCTATGAAAAACTTGTGAAAAAAGCAGGAAAAGAAAAGCTGCACCGCATGTATTCAATTGAAAATGGGAACCATGTAGACAGCTTAGTCTGGAATGCCCAGACAGATGCGGATAAAAAGCTGCAGCCGCTTCTCCCTTATGCACATCAATCATTTGATTTGCTGGTCGATTGGGTGGAAAACGGAAAGAAGGCACCTAAAAGCAAGACAATTCCGGTTCCTGATGATACAACGAAGGTCATTGATCTTAAAACAGGGGAAGAGGTTGAGCCGAGGTAGGGGAATACTTTTAAATTACAGCTGCTGAATTATTCATTATTCTCAGCACTCTCAGAGACATCTGTACTTCGTATATAAAAAGCATTAACAAAAAACGGATTTAATAGATGGAACTTTGTACAGAATCTAAAGGGTGGCATTACTTTCACATGTAATGCCGCCTTTTTTTATAATATCCAGGCTCGTGCCATTGGGATTTAAGATTCAT
This sequence comes from Bacillus sp. PAMC26568, assembly GCF_014235785.1. Taxonomy (GTDB): domain Bacteria; phylum Bacillota; class Bacilli; order Bacillales; family Bacillaceae; genus Bacillus_P. The sequence continues at coordinate 2,031,029 of NZ_CP060137.1, forward strand.
TTTAACGTGTGATGCCTTGTATGCATGAGAATTGTTTAAACGTAACAAGCCAATATAAGAATGATCCCTCAGCCATAACCTTTTATTCTTTTGCAATATGCTTGCACTATTTACCATAATTGATAAAGTACCTGAAATAGTGTAGCTGTTTGTAGTGGAACAACTTAAAATAATTATTTTAATTAAGTATAATAAGTTTTTTGTAGCTTTTTGAATATCAATCAATATATAATTGTGTCAGAAGATTTATAAAGGAGCTCCAGAATATGTATCAAGAACAAAGACTGACATCGATAAAAACGTATTTGTCTTCTCATAAAAACATTTTATTAGAAGAAATATGTGAAATATTTAGTGTTTCAAAGGATACAGCCAGAAGAGATCTTGTAAAACTTGAAGAACGAGGGGAAATCATAAGGATTAAAGGAGGTGCCACACTACCATCAGCCAATCGAAATTTAATCGATTATAAAGAAAGAATAGCAACCGAAGGGAAAGAACGAATTGCAAAAAGTGCCTCTTTGTTGATACATGAGAATCATGATGTGCTGATGGATACATCTTCAACCGTTGCTCTAATAGCTAAGTTCATAGGAAACAAATATGTTAATGTAATTACAAACTCCATCGATATAGTTGATCATTTAGGAGAGTATCCAAATATTCAAAACTTTTTACTCCCTGGTAAATTCAATTCGAAAAACAGAAATGTAACGGGACCTAGAACAATCAAAACACTGGATGATTTTAAAGTTGACCAATTATTTCTGGGAGCATGCGGATTCAGTGTTGAAGGAGTTACCTCTCCCGATGAGGATGAAGCTTTTTTAAAGAAAAAAATGATAAGTTGTGCACGACAAGTCGTTCTGCTGGCTGATCATTCGAAGTTCGAAAAGGAATTTTTACATCGGGTTTGTGATATGAAAGACATTGATGTGATTATCACAGATAAGTATCCCGATAAAGAATTGAAAGATATAATAACAGAGAACAATATTCTTTTAGTTGTTGCAGAAGATGAAGAAAGCGGGTGGGCAAACGATGAGAAAAATTAAAGTGGGTATAGTTGGATACGGACTATCAGGAGCTACATTTCACGCACCTTTGCTAAGTGTGTTAGAGGAATTTGAAATCGCAAAAGTCGTTAGTTCCAATAAGGAAAAAGTGCAGCAGGATTTGAAAGATGCGGTGGTAGTAAGCAGCTTAGAAGAGGTTCTTGAAGATACAGCAATTGATTTAGTAGTGATTACAACACCGAGCGGTTTGCATTACGAGATGGCGAAACAAAGTTTAATGGCTGGAAAACATGTGATCTTGGAAAAGCCCATGGTGATAGAAACATGGGAAGCAGAGGAGCTTATTAGCATTGCCGAGGAAAAGAAGCTGTTATTGAGTGTTTATCATAACAGAAGATGGGATAATGATTATTTGACTGTCAGTAAGCTTATAAATGATGGGGTGCTTGGAGAAATCAATACATATCAAGTCCATTTTGATCGCTTCAGACCAGCTGTAAGAGATAGATGGAGAGAAAAGCAAGGGCCTGGATCCGGTATGCTTTATGATTTAGGTTCACATCTAATTGACCAAGCTTTACATTTATTTGGCAGGCCACAATTCGTAATGGCAGATGTTTTTGCTCAAAGAGAGAATGCAGAAACGGATGATTATTTCCATATTATTTTAGGCTATGAAAAGCTGCGGGTCATTTTGCATTCCGGTTCAATTGTACCGATTAACGGACCGCGGTTTCAGGTGCACGGAAGTAAAGGAAGCTTTATCAAATACGGGCTCGATGGACAAGAGGCTGCACTCAAAGAGGGCAAAAAGCCTTTAGATAACTCTTGGGGAGCAGATGATCCGCAATTTTACGGTCAGCTTGTTACGATTGAAGGAGAAATAGAGGAACATAAAACTATTGAAACTTTACATGGATCTTATGTATCCTACTATAAAAAAATGGCTAAAAGCATAATTGAGGGGGAAACTGCTCCAGTCACAGCAAATGAGGGGCTATCCGTTATTAAAATCATTGATGCTGCCTTTAAAAGCAGTAAAGAAAAGAAAGCTGTATATTTCGATTAAAGCTTATATTTTTTAATAATCTTAAAGAGGGATCAATATGGAAAATGGAACTATTCAAGCAATGCTTGAGGAAGTTAAAAAGCAAGAAGAAAAACTTATTTTTAAAAGTTTTTCTAATGAAGATGCATTGCACATGGGATTGTTTATCATTGAATCTGCCAAAAAAATAAATAAATCTGTTGCAGTAAATATTGTTAAAAATGGACAAACAGTATTTCATCATGGAATGGATGGGACATCTCCTGATCAAGATGAATGGATTAAGAAAAAATCGAATGTAGTCCTCCGTCATCATCACAGTTCTTATTATATGATGCTTTATAATAAGTTGAAAAACAGATCGTATTTTGAATTCTATTCAGCCAGTCCGTTTGAATATGCAGTACATGGAGGAGCGTTTCCTATAATAATTGAAGGATCAGGAGTAATTGGAGTCATCACTGTTTCCGGCTTGACCCAGGAAGAAGATCATGACCTTGCAGTAAAGGCTCTAACAGTAATTCTTAATAAGACTGCCAAACTATAATAAGAAAAATAGAAGAACTATTTTTATCAAGATTATCTTAGTTATAAGTGATTATTTACCAACAGATAACCTATTTGTCCACATGCATAATAGCGTGTGGATTTTTTTTATTTCTTAATAATTTTGTAAATTAAAATAATTATTTTAACTGATAAACACTGGAGGTTACTTATCTTGATTAAAGTGAGCAGGACCGAAAAGCAAAATCAAAATGAGAATAGAAAAGTTATTTCGTTAAAATCCGCATTAAAACATCTGCACTTGGCAAACCATATCCCTCATTACCTGGATCTTGCATAATTAGACTGCTGATGATGTGAAAATACCAGTAAAGCAGCTCACGGGGATCTCCTTCAGAGAATTCACCAGCTTCTTGCCCTTTTACGAAGATTGGAATTAACATGTTGATCAATCCGTTGGAGGAATTTTGCTCAAGCTCCATTGCTACCTTCTCCGGAACCTTCTCTGACTTCCGTGCATGTTCAATTAGCATGAAGGCGTGTTTGTGTTTTTCGTCAAGCATATTTTCAGTCAAGGTTCTGATTTGTTCAAAGGGCGTTCCAGGCAGAAGGTGAATAAATTCGATTTCCTTCCTCGCTTCATCCATTAATTCTTGAACGAGAGCGGTAAACAATTCTTCTTTGGATTTGAAGTAGCGGTAGAATAGACCTTGACTGACGCCAGCTTCCTCGGCGATCATGCTCATTTTAGTTCCTTCTATTCCCCGGCGTGCAAATACGCTGATCGCTGCTTGCTTAATTTGTTCTCTGCGTTCCTCGCGGATTTGATCCAGCTGCTGTTTGTTTAATGGGGACAATAGACTTCAATCTCCGTTCTTTGAGTAATTGTGTCCTAATCTTACCATAACCGATGAAAATGTTACTACTGCCGGCTGCTGATCGCCAGCGGACGTACCCGCTTTAGCAGCTCCTCTAGAAACTGATCAGGCCTTGCAAAACACGCAAGGTGGCCGGCACTCTCGATTAAAACAAATTCCTTGCAGGGAGCTTCAATTTGATCGAAGTATGCTTTAGCTGTTACGGCTGGAGTTATGATGTCGGTATCTCCCTGAAAGATGAAGAATGGAAGCTCATACTTTATGTCAAGTTTGTTAAAGTCAAAGTTTAATAGTTCCTCGAACAAGTGACCAAGAGAGAAATCCATGCCTTTAAAGATAGAGATGATGTCAGGTATATTGTGGTTTGGGGACGATAGCATTGATGGCAAGAATAGGTCCAATATCATATTTGGAACATGCTTAATGGACTTGACAATATATTGATTCATTTTGTCAAATTCGATGCGGCTCCAATTTGATGGGTCTGGTCCCATTTTCTTAACTGCCCTAAGAGCCTTTGCATTACCTGCAGCTTCAAGTGCATCAATTGTTAATTTGTACGAAAGGTAATGAGGATCTGGGGCATTCTGATCGGTGCCGACATAAGCATGAAAAAGGCCGGGGTGTGTCTGTGCCATCAAAGCTCCGATCAGGCTGCCCACCGAACTGCCGACCAGAATCAATTTTTGATGTTCAAGTTCTGCGCACAGGTATTGTGAAAGCTCAATTCCGTCTTGGACCAGACGCTCGAAAGTGATCGTACCGCAGCCGTCCTCACCATTCTTGCGAAAAGTCTTCCCTGCGCCACGCTGATCCCACTGAACGAGGGTAAAGTGCTTTTCCCATGAACGCAGCAGCGGGCTGAATATGGAATAGGGGGATGCAGGTCCGCCATGGATAAAGAACAGAACAGGGTTGCTGCGATCCTCACCGCGTATAGTGACCCACTGGTCGATGCCGCCAATTTTGACGAATCCGTTTTGATCGATGCTGCTGGGTGTATGGAGCTTGAGTATCCGTGCGTTTTTATGCTGATTGTACTTCCGCAGGATCAAATCGGGTATGATATTATTTTTACTCATGTTATACATCTCCTTGTATTTAAGTTATTATCATTAAACAATTAATAATGATGAATGAACAATTCATTCATTTTTAGTTTATGTAGATTCATTATAAATGTCAACGGAAGAAATATATTATTTTCGAATAGACTTTCTTTAGATTACTTGACTAGAGCTTATTCAATCTTGATTTGGGAATAACAAGAAAATCTTTAGGGAAATCTAGTTTATTCATTCGCATTCAATATTTTTCTATTAAACGATTATTTATTTAATGTAGAATGAAAGAGACGTTTTATGGAATCTATGCTTTTTACAGTGTTTATGATACATACAAGAAATTGATCTGTTTGAATTCCGTCATAGTGGTTGGATACCACCTTAAACTTTTTCTGTAAAATGGGACTAATAATTAATCATGAGGTGAAAGAATGGTAGAAGCGATCATTCACGGTTTAGTCTTGGCATTTGGCTTGATTCTGCCTTTAGGGGTACAAAATGTGTTTGTGTTCAATCAAGGAGCAGCTCAGCCCAAATTTCTTAGGGCATTGCCGGTAATTATTACTGCATCTATTTGTGATACTTTGCTGATTTCATTAGCCGTCTTAGGGGTGTCAGTTGTTGTTCTTGGCTCATATTGGATTAAAATGATTCTTTTTGCAGGTGGTATTTTCTTTTTAGTCTATATGGGATTTGTTACATGGAGGAGCAAACCGCCAGCTGTGAAACAAGAACAAGGGGCAGTATTTTCTCCGAAAAAACAAATTGCGTTTGCAATGTCTGTGTCGCTGCTGAACCCGCATGCGATTCTGGATACTGTTGGTGTGATTGGAACTAGTTCCTTAAAATACACTGGGGCAGAAAAAATAGCATTTGCTTTTGTATGTATATTAATATCATGGCTGTGGTTTGCTGGATTAGGAATTGCAGGACGATTAACAGGCAGAATGGATAAATCAGGCCGTATTTTACTTATTTTGAATAAAATAGCAGCAATTGTTATGTGGGGGACAGCTGTTTATATTGCTTCTTCATTTATCGTATAGTTACCAAAAGAAGAGGAGAGGAAGTAAAATCCCTCTCCAGTTTAGACCTGTCAAATCCATTTTTATTTTACAAAAATAGAAACACGGCTGAAATAAACACTCCTGTAATTAACATGATAACCAGACCATAGCCCATGATGTCTTTTGCTTTTAAGCCTGCGATTGCCAGGGCAGGCAGGGCATAGAAAGGCTGTATCATATTCGTCCATGCATCTCCCCATGCTACAGCCATTGCCGTTTTCGGTAAAGAAACATCCAAATTCTGAGCGGCTTCCAGCATGACTGGAGCTTGAACAGCCCATTGTCCGCCGCCTGATGGTACGAAGAAGTTAACTAAACCTGCACTCCATAACGTGAATAAGTGGAAAGTGTGTTCATTTGAAATCGATATGAACGCATTAGATAATACTCCCGCTAACCCTGATGCAGAAACAATGCCCATTAACCCAGCGTAAAATGGAAATTGAATAATAATGCCGCTTGCACTTTTTACTGAGTCTGTTACCGCTTTCAAAAATTGTCTAGGTGTTTTATGCAAGATGATGCCGATGAAGAGGAATAAAAAATTTACGATATCAAGGTTAAGAGCAAAACCATTTTTTACAAAGTAATAGACCAAAAAGGCGATACCAAGCAATCCAATAAGTAATGATAGTATTTGGCTATTTTCTAAGCGATCTGCCGGCGTCAAGACAGCTTGTTCTTCACTTGCTGCCTCGAAAAAGTCTTTGTCTTCCAACAAAGCTGGATCAATGATAAACGCTTTATCTTTTGGCGGAACCATCAATCTGTTAATAATAGGTACTAAAATAAATAGTCCAGCGAGAATCACTAAATTAAAGGCAGAAAAAATCGTCTCGCTTGTAGGTACAACTCCAATAAGGTGTTCAGTAAAATGATCAGGAGTTGCAATCGTCAGTGCTACAGATCCGGAAAGCCCGCCGCTCCAAATGATAAAACCGCTATAAGCACTTGCTATTAATAAACGATAATCAACGCCCTCTACTTTAGCAGCTATTTCTTTGGCAAACAAAGCTCCGATGATTAAGCCAAATCCCCAATTTATCCAGCATGCTATAAGTGCTACAACTGTAACAAGGATAATGGCTTGTCCAGGAGTCTTCGGCAAATTGGCTAACGTTCCTAATTGCTTTTTGAAAAATGGACTGCTTGCCATCACATGTCCTGTTACGATAATTAACACCATTTGCATCGAAAAAGCTAATAAACTCCAAAACCCGCCACCCCAATATTCAAGAATTTGAACAGGAGTACTATTCGTAAAGATTAGTGCAAGACCACAAACAAAAAAGGTAAGCAAAATAACTAATAAAAATGGATCAGGCATATACCTTTGCATCAATCTGTTCGAAAAAGAGATCAAGAATTTCATTTTATTACCCCCTTGTGATAAATGAACTGTGAATTCTATAGCCTCCTCTTTATAAGAATATTCCTATTTTTCTTATATTTCGATTAAATACAACATTATCCTTCATTTTCAAGTTAATTAATTAGCCATACAAGGTTGTGAATGATTATTAAGATAACTTCGAATTGCTGAAAAGAAATTTCTATGTGTTTTGCAGATCATATTCTTCAATAAATTCAACAAATGCTCTGACCATATTTAATTCTAAAGAATCTTCATGGAAAAACATCCATGTTTTACGAAGTAATGGTTCGCCTTGCTTGTTTTGAATCTCAATCTTATGAATATCATGTAAATCGGATAAAATCATACTTGGCAAAATGGCATATCCTAAACCATTTGCAACCATTTTTTTGCATGTATCTGCCTTGTCGACTTCTATGCTGACTAATGGAGGCTTAGAGTAATTTTCTGCCCACCAATTTTCTAATGAAGTCTTTAACAGCGGGTCTGTACGGTAAACAATTCTAGGGAGCTCAGGAAGGTGATGAATATCCACTTTTTCTTTAGAAGCAATACAGATGGTTTCTTCAAACAACAACCGTTTTTGATCTTTCCAGCTGTAGTCTCCTCTCACAAAACCTATATGGATATCACGGTTATAGATTAATTGCGTAATCTCCTTGCTAAAGCCTGTAGTTACTTTAAACTCGATGTGCGGATACTTGTCTTTAAATGATTTTAATAGTCCCGGAAGCTTGTAATCGGTAAAGAAATTAGAAACTCCAAGCCGCAATGTACCTGCCATTTTTTGCTCCATATTCAGTACATTCTCTTTGATTTTTTGGATGTTTAATAGCATTTCACTTGCGCATTTTGCTAAATATTCCCCTTGTGGCGTAAATTGGACTCCGCGTCTTCCTCTATTTACGATTTGAACGCCAAATTCTTTTTCCATTTGCTTTAATCTGGTTGTCAGTGCAGGCTGTGAAATATACAGGCTTTTCGCTGCATTTGTAATATTCTTTTCACTGTATAAAATTTGTAAGACCATCCAATCGCGTTCGTCCATTCGAAACACCTCTTTTTAGGTATAATCTATTTTTATGATTAAACGTATAAAAATAATATTATATTTATTTCTGTATGTAGATTACATTTATATAGATAGCTGAAAATCAAAAAAATTTGTAAGAAAGAAGGAGAAGAACATTCAAAAATCAAACGTTCTTTTTCATAGAATATCATTTATTATATTAAGCAGCATCGGAGGTTTGCTGCTTTCATTAACTGGCTTATCCATTGGATGGATGATTGGTACATTACTAACAGCTGCTCTTTTGTCTTTTCTTCGTCCAAGGTTTCTTCAGCTGCATGATAAAGGAGCGGGACTGCCGAAATACTGGTTATTTATAGGACAGTGCATCTTAGGTATGGAACTGGGACAAAAAATAAATGTGTCTGCTGTATCTATTTTTAAAGAACATGGGGCAACCATTCTAGCCATTCTGCTGCTATCTATTCTTTTTACTTTGCTCTCAGGTTTTGTATTATGGAAATTTAGTCATTTGGATATCCTGACTAGCTTTTTCGGAACAGCGCCAGGGGGACTGTCCGCTATGCCTGGTATTGCGGAAGAGGTCGGTGCTAACACTGCAGTTGTCAGCCTCATACAAACTATGCGCATCTTTTTAGTCGTGCTGACGGTTCCAATCGTTGTTTCTTTGTGGATTGACTCAACAGCTTACTCAGCTGTCAGCAGCCATTTCACTGTTGAGCCGCCAAACTTTAAAATTGGTCAGCTTGTCTGGACGCTGGTACTGGCATTTACAGCTTGGGGAGGGTATTATCTAGGAAAGATTTTAAAATTTCCTGCTCCTTGGCTGCTTGGCAGCATGGTAAGTGTCTCACTTGTCCAATTAGGGAGTTCGTCTTTTATTGGTTACGAATTGACAGCATGGTGGCCAGAGAGTCTCATCATTTTTTCGCAAATTCTCATCGCCGCAAGCATCGGCTCTCGTTTTCAGAAAGAAATGCTGATTGGATTAAAGAAAACTCTGCTGATTTCATTGTTAAGTACAATTGGATTAATTAGTGCCATGTTTTTATGCGCGATCTTTGTTTCCAATTTAACAGGTATATCCTTAGTAACCGCCGTTCTTGCCTTTGCTCCTGGAGGGATTGCTGAAATGACCACGACATCTGTCGTCCTTCATGCAGACTCTACATTTGTCTTATCCGTGCAAGTCCTGCGTGTGGTCATTGTGTGCCTGGTTCTGCCTTCATTTTTCAGATTGCTGCATGTTCGGGATGCAAGAAAAAAGATGCGATCACATGCTCACATTTAAGAGACTATGGCGGTATCATAAGTTATACAGCTTCTTTAAAATAGAAATCAAGCAATGAGGAGGCAGTGAATGTGCTCTTTTTTAATGTGAAAGAGAGAGAAAACAATAAACCAGCCCCGAAAAAAGAAGAAAAAGAAATAGAAACACTATCCCTTAAATTAAAAGAAATGATTCTAAATTCTTCATACGAAAGTGAAGATATTATTTTTCTATGCATTGGTTCGGATCGCTGCGTCGGAGATTCATTAGGTCCTTTAGCAGGAACCATGCTCAAAGAACAACAAGTCCCTTACAGGGTATATGGAACACTGGAAGAGCCGGTTCATGCTTTAAATTTAAAAGGTGTATTAAAAGATATTAAAAAACTAGAAAACCATCCCCTGATTTTTAGTATAAATGCCAGTTTAGGAGAGAAAGATCAGGTAGGGTCCATTGTTTTAAAGAATGGTCCGATTATCCCTGGAAAAGCTCTTGAGAAGGTTTTGCCTGAAGCAGGAGCTTACAATATTAATGGAATTGTAAACTATATAGATCCCCTGCTATCCGCTCAATTTCAGAATGATACCCGGTTATATACCGTTATGAACCTGGCAAAAACAATTGTGAAAATGATCACTGAGACAGTTGAATCATAAACAAAAACTAAGAAACTTATAGTTTACAAACCTTAATGGAGCTGCTAAATGCAGCTCTTTTTTTATATATGTTTGCACCTTTTTGACATTTATGTTGAATTAAATTGAAAAGGCCGAGAATTATTTCGAATTAGGTGATATTGCCACATTTTATAATGGATTGGCGTTTAAGTGCCAGGATTCTCTAGAAGGAGATTATTATAATTTGTTGAATACTACCATATTCAAAGTGGGTATGTGATAAACAAAGATGGAGTGAAGGTTATGGATCTATTTTTAGAAAAAGCTACAGAATCTGATGCAGAATCTATTTTTGATATACAAGTAAAGGCATTTACCCCTTTATTGAAAAAATATAAAGACTATGATACTAGTCCTGCAAATGAAACCGTTGATAAAGTAATCACAAGAATAAATAACCCTTTAGGTGGATTTTATAAAATTGTACTTGATCAAATACTAGCAGGAGCCATACGTATCCACTGGAATGAAGAGACTACACAATTTTGGATCAGTCCAATGTTTATTCTGCCGGATTTTCAAGGTAAGGGAATCGCTCAGAAAGTACTCATTTTGGCTGAGGAAATGTTCCCTAAAGCTGCTAGCTGGGAACTGGCAACAATATTGGAGGAAGAACACAATTGTTATCTTTACGAAAAAATGGGCTACTGCAAGACTGGAATAACCAAAAAATTGAATGAAGATGCAACACTTGTTTTTTATAAGAAAAATGGAAGGTTTTCATCTTTTAAGGAAGAGGACTTAGAGTTTTAAAAATAAAGAAATAAGGCAGTGTGATCATGAGGAAGTACTATATAGCCTCCAGTTTCATTAATAGTGAGACTTTTTAGCAGAATCACGTTGCTTTAAAATACTGCTATTCATCTAGAGGGAAGGATTGTTGATTAATAATTTGAAATTACAGCAGACAAAAAAGATCACTCAAGAGTATTGTTTACAGTTTTAAATGATGACTCCCAATAAATAATTGAAATTTACTTTAAACTAAATTTCAAACTGATTTTTAAAGAACATTTTACTCATTATAAACAATTCATTACAGAAATATCGTATTCTAGAGGCAGAAATAATGGATCTCTATTTTAGGTTGAAGATCAGAGATAGATAGGTGTTGAATAGTTTATGAAATACCAACAAAGGGATTTTACTCCAGTGTTACTGGAAAAGATTAAAAATACTGAAGTGATATTGAAAGAGTATATTGAAGGGTTAATGCGTGAGAATAAATCAATATTTGCTCATAAAAAATTAGTTTTTGATGCTATGTTTGACAATGAAGGTAACGACCCTTTTTTACCAGGATACAGTTCCTCAGTTTCGATTGGTATTGCACAAGAGAACGAGGAACTATTAGATTTACATATCATAAAAATATGGGAGTGCGACCGATATTTCTTGGGAATGCCCATTTCAAAAAAAATTCCTGGCTGCAAAATTATCGGTGAATTACTTGATGAAACTTTTGAAGAAGTCAAAGAAGAATTGGAGCAATATATTGACGGCTTTTTAGAAGAGTAACTTATGATTTGCTTCGGCAATTGAAGCAAATAGTGATCGCATCTTTTAGCTGTGAATTTGGCAGTTTAATATTTTCACCTTACTTTTTTAAAAAAGAAGAAAGAGTTAACCTCCTCTTTAGGAGGACTATATGAGGAATACTGAATTGGCTCAAGGAATGGGCAAAGAGCAACTATGTAGGAATGAATGGTTTCAAATTGTTTGCTAATGAAACTAATTCTCGACAATCATACTTCCAGTTTGAACCTTGCAAATTTACTTAATATTTTGAGCAGCAATGGTAAGTTATTTAATACCTTCTGGATAGGACCAGCATACGTATTTCCTGAAAAAATTAGTAGAACCACTAGGGCAGTCAAAATTACTAATGAGAATAAACGGGAATCGCACCTTAAAGTCTGCAGATAAAGGAAATCTGAGGCTTTTTTTATGTAAATGAAAAGTAATTAGTGAAATTTTTTATAGAGATGATAGGAAAGTGAAAAAACATTCGTATTAAAGAGTGTAATTGCTTTTAGGAAGGAGGAAACAAAGTGGAAGATGATAAAATCGTCAACTACATAATTTACAAGAAAGATGAAGGATTAGAATTGTTGATCGATATGTATGCGGGATTGATCACGTCTATTGTCAGAATACATCTTGGAAGTTTAAGAGAATATGAAGAAGAGTGTGTAAACGATGTACTGTTAGCGATTTGGACAAATATTGGCCATTTCGATAAAAACAAAAACACATTGAAAAACTGGATTGCCGCAATATCCAAATATAAAGCGATTGATTATAAAAGAAAATATTTAAAGAGTAAGAAGAACATCATTTTTACCGAACTTGGAAGCCCGTTACATACTAATAACCTCATTCTTCAAAATGAGATTAAAGCAGAAATAGATGAATTGCTTAGTCATTTAAATGAAGGTGATCGGGATTTATTTGAAAAGTACTATTTAGAAGATGTTCACTTAGAATCAATCGCCATAAAACGAAATACAACAATCAATAACTTATATAACAGGCTTTCAAGAGGGAGAAGGAAATTAAAAGGGTTACTAAAATAATCAAAAAGGGAGGTCTAATTGATGAAGAATGAATATGAGCTTTTAAATTCTGCGGTTGCCAATGAAGAAGAGTATGAAGAAATTGTGCTGAGTGATAGCGATAAGAAGAAATTAAAAAAAACATTCAAGAGAAAAACAAAGCCTGCTATAAAGAAAATCGGTAGACCGTTATTCGCAGCAGTTATTGCAATAGCTGCAATAAGCCCTGTTCTTCTCAGTAATGAAATGGTGTGGGCATCTGTATTGAAATTAGGGCAGCGAATTGAAACGTTTATGAATATACCAGATGATCGTTTTACCGGTTACAAAAAAAGCGTTAATCAAACGGTTGAAAACCAAAATATAAAAGTAACATTGAATGAAATCATGCTCGATGATGGCCAGCTTTTACTTAGTTTGAATGTAAATGCAAATCATTTAGACAAAACAGCATTAGGAATTGAGAAAGAGTCGATCATTAGTCCTGGAGAATTAAAGATAAAGATAGGAGAAATCGAATTTTTCGATTCATCACAATCCATTCAAAGGGAAGAAAATAGAAATGAAGATGGAAGCTGGAATTATTTATATACCTCCAATCTGGATCGGGCAGATACAGATAGTGACGGCAAAATTGATTCAGAACACTATACCATTTTGGACAAAATAGACCACAAGAATGATTTTGATATAGATGTTATTTTCAGCAGCATGGAATTTGAGAAAGGGAAAGCTGGAAACTCTATTTCGGGAGGCAAATATTCTGATTCCTTTGGTGATATAAAAGGAAATTGGGCATTTCATACAGATGTGAATGGTTCAAAAATAATATCCGACACTCAAGTATATAGGTTGGATAAAACCATTCCCATAAAAGATAAATTGGCAGAGGGAATTCTTACAATAAAAGAGGTGAGGGTATCTCCTGTATCAATTAAAATGTACTATTCAATTGAATACACAAAAGACAATGATCAAAATACCAATATTGAGATTGGAGTAGACGTAGAAGATGATAACGGAAACCATATTCCTGGAGTATATACCGGTTCTGGTACAGATAAAGATGTGGAAATGCATGCAGAATTTCCAATTGATAAAGGCATACAAAAGATAAAAATAATTCCGCATGTCACTGATAGAGAGAATGAATCTTCACAAATATTGAAGGATAAAGCGTTTGAGGTTGAATTCACTGGGATCATGGGTGAATTGTCAAGATGCAATTTTTATAAACTTCCTCAACATAAATGAAAAGTTATCCTTTATAGTTTAGCGTTTCTTCATCATAAGGAACGCTTTTACTCATCTGCGAAGAAGAATCAAAATTAATTGATAGCAAGGTCTTTAATATGAATATTCCTTTTAGATAAATAATGCTCCTTAATAGAAAATAATACCTACTATAAATTGTTTTCAGTTTGAATTTATTTAATCAAGTATTTTTTGTATTAACTTTATCTTTGATCATGCCATTAATGATAGACGCTAAAGGAATTAAGTATAATCACAACAGCATTACTTACTGTTTCTGAAATAAAGGAAATGGAAAATTATGAAGTTTTAGCCCCTGAAAAAGTGCCCAAAGATTGGACATTAGAAATCAAAACCTATCCATGGAGAGAAAAGGGGAACTATACGCATTTCAGATTGCATTATATGGACAGAAAGATACACAGCTTCTAGTTGGTATTGAGCAAAGAAAGGACCCGCCAAATATAGAATGGTTAAATTCAGATGCCAAACAAGTTAAGGTAAACGGGAAAAAGGGCTATTTTGAAGAATGGGGAAATAGCGGTGAACTGGATAAGAAAGGGGAGCCATTTCTTATTTAGATGAGCATGAAGATGCGAATCGGACAAAGAACAGAATTGAAGAACTCGGGAGGAAGTGTGTTTATTGCTTCCGGGCGATTTAAGAGAGAAACAGCAGTGCATCAGCATTGTAGAAAAAACCATTGAAGAATTTGGAGAAATCCAAGTTTTATGCAACCATGTAGGTATACAGTTTCAGCAGTTAAGTCTGCTTGATATTACGGATGAGCAATTCGATCATACGTTTAAAGTCAATATTTATTCACATTTTTACACAACCCGTGCGGCTCTGCCATACTTAAAAGCAGGAAGTTCCATCATAAATACATCTTCAGTAGTGACGTTTGCTGGCAATAAACAATTGATTGATTACACAGCAACAAAAGGAGCTAACATTGGATTTACACGTGCGCTTGCTAATAACCTGATTGATAAAGGCATTCGGGTTAATACTGTTGCTCCAGGGCGGGTATGGACTCCCCTGATACCATCAAGCTTTTCAGCAGATCAGGTGCCACTTGTAGATAATCCAATGGAGCGGCAAGCTCAGCCATTTGAACTTGCACCGACTTTTGTCTACCTCGCATCAGACGATTCTCGTTTTGTAACTGGACAAACGCTTCATGTGAATGGCGGCGAGTGGACTTCATCGTGATACGCAAAATTCCATCTTTTTTTATCAAACTTTAATATAGATTAATAGCAGCTTTTTCAAATAAGCATTCTTGAATAGCAGATGTAAAACCGTAAGAAAACAATACCTCCGATGGGGGGTCTTGCTTTTTTACGGTTTTTTAGGTTACTCGATAAAAAATCTCCACTAAATCCCACTATTATTTTATCAGTATGAAGGAGTATGATTAAATTTATATTTTTTAAGTTTGCAGAAGGAAGATGAAGAAAGTGAAAAAAAGATATAGCAGCTTTATTGTTTTAATTCTACTATTAAATCTGCTGCCCATTAATGGAGCGGCAGAATCAAATAATTTGCGAATTGGCACAGTGAAAGCGAATAATGCCAATGTATATACTGCACCAAACCTAAGTTCACCTGTGTTAGAGGTACTGGAAAAAGGGGATGAATACCCGATTATTCAAACATCTGCAGGAGATTCTGCCGCATTAATTACACATACGGTAAGCAGCGGAAATACTTTAGGGAAAATTGCAAGTCAATATGGGACAACAGTCAGCGAACTGAAAACTATCAATAAATTAAAAAATGATAGTATTTCAAGAGGGCAAAAGCTAAAAATCCCACAAAAATATTATGTTCATACTGTTATTTCTGGTGATACGTTATGGAAGATTTCCCGCAAATATGAAGTGGGACAAAATGATATTTCTATCCTTAATTCTTTGAATTCAGCACAGCTTAAAGTTGGCCAGAAATTAAATATCCCAGTTTATTATGATCAAGTTCAATTGCTGGGCGGAAAAAAAGGGTGGATAAAAAAGTCTCTGGTTCAAGTAAAAGCTAAAGAACGGATTGTGATGGGCTGGAGTTTTAATGGAACAGCAAAAACGTACATTCAGCAATTGAAAAATAAATCGAATTTAAATGTTGTATCTCCGCGGTGGTTTTCATTAAATCTGTCGGAAAATGGAGCTGCTGTCAATACAGATCCAAAATATGCCGAGGCAGCACATACTTCAGGCAAGCAGGTATGGCCGCTCCTCGGAAACAATTTTGATCCTGTCTTAACACACTCAATCTTAAGCAATCCAGAAAAACGCAAAAAGCTTGTTTTTACTCTTAGTGATGCCTTAATCCAAAGCAAGAGTGATGGAATTAATATTGATTTTGAAAACATCGATATTAAAAACAAACAGGATTATGTACAGTTCATCCGAGAACTGAAGAATGCTCTAAAGCCTCACGGAATGATCGTTTCGGTAGATGTTACAAGAACGAGCGATGATCCTTTCTGGTCAGGAAGTTTAGACCGAAGAGAAATTGGAAAAATAGCTGATTATGTAATAATGATGGGGTACGATGAACATTGGGGCGGCAGTCCTAAAGCAGGTTCAGTTGCTTCCTTGCCTTGGGTGCAGGAAGGCATTCAGCTTTTAATGAATGATGTGCCATCTCATAAAATCATACTCGCTGTTCCATTCTACACTCGAGAATGGGTGACAGACTTATCAGTAAACAAAGTGAGAAGCATTGACCGTTCCATGGCAGAAGTGAATAAAATCATAGCATCAAAGGGCCTAAAGCGAGTATGGGATAAAACAGCATCACAGTACTATGTGGAATACACTGAAAAAGGTGAAAAACATCAAATATGGATAGAAGATAAAAAATCAGTGGAACTCCGATTGAATATGATAAAACGAAATTATTTAGGCGGAGCAGCTGCTTGGTATATTGGTTCTGAAACTCCTGATATATGGGGTGTTTATCATTTTAATTCATTATGATTTCTATCATTTCTATCGATAAAAGAGTTCTTATAGGTTAAATGAGAGTGTGAAATTATGCTAGGTAATATATAAAAAAGTTTTATCTAAAATCCTGTGTTGATGCACAGGATTTTTTCTTGTTCAGCAATCGGGCCACGAATCTTTATCACTTTGAGCCAAATGATGATTTGATAATTGAATTCAAAAATTTTTAGTTATCTGACTTACGGGGGATTCATTTTTAGGGAATGAAGAATAGGTTCAGTTATGCTGCTTTGGCTGTTAAAGGTTGTACTTTTTCTGGACAATATAACGTATTGATAAAATGTGTACTTTTGTTTAGAAGCAAAAAAATAGTTAGATTAGTAGGGAATTTTTCATCTGCTTATTATCATAGGGTATTGCTCCATGGATTTTTAATCATAGTTCCACCTCTAATCAATGGTTAATATATTGTATTGTATCTAAAAAGCGTTTTGAATGAGGTGGACCGGTGTATTTTTTTAAATCAATTTCAGATGATGTTCGATTTGCCCAATTAGAATTTCGTAAACATACAAAAGCGAAGAGGCTTGTTTTAGGATCTTTTCTCGCCTGTATGGCTGCTGTACTTCAAGCAGCAGGTGGCTTTTTACCAGGGATCGGATATTTTATCAGTCCATTTGCCACTTTACCCATTCTGATTGGTGCGATGTTTTCCCTTCAGATGGGAGTGATGTCTTATTTTCTTACCATCCTGTTGCTATTCATTCTGTTTCCAAGTGAACTAGTCGTTTTTCCTTTTACAACAGGGCTGTTAGGGATTGGTATAGGCGCAGCTTTTTCCTTTTTCAAGAAGAGCTTAAGCATTATTTCTATTGGTGCCATTCTCTTAACAATAGGAATTATGAGTCTACTATATATTTTCTACTTTCCCATACTTGGTCCAGCCGTTTCCGATTCCTTTTCTTTCCTTACAGCAGGAAGTATTTTTTTATTTTCTTTCCTCTATACCGCGTTATGGGTTGAGATGGCTTTATTCTTTTTTAAAAAATTTAAGAACTTTATAACTTAGTGACTCTCCAAACACCCCAGTAATTGGAACGGCATAGATTATTGCACTGGGTGGCTTAAAGATTCCGAAATCGGTAATAAACATTTCCTTTGTTTTCCAAGGGTAACATCAATGGGTCTTTACAAGCCGCCTTTACCGGGGTAAATGTAACAACAGGTCTAGGCGGTTGCATAGGATGCTGGGCAAGTAAAAACGATGGCTGTGGTTTTCCTTTCTGTTTAAAGCGTGGATTTGTGACTGGGAGACCGCCCGTATAATCCGGCCAGCCATACCACATTCCTTGTCTATCCATTGAAACTCATCAGGAGAATTCTCGACAGGCCAGCTGCCGCGGACATAAATATGTTAAGAATCATGGAACAATTTCAAAAACAGTACCTTGGTTAAAATCAGTAACTTTCATAGAGCCATAAACCCCTAAATATAGTCTGGTTTGATCCAGATTCGTTCCCAAATTAACATAAAAAACTGATTGAGACCCAAAATCATAATCGGTTTTAATTACACTAAAATCATTTAGTTTACCATCTTGTCTTACGCTGGTATATGCTAAAGCCCCTCTAAGCTGAGGTTGAGATTCTTTCCGGGCAAGATCGATAAACACAACGCTTCCTGTTAAATCGGGGATTCCATTCCCCATATATGGCTGGACTCCTGTTAGTGCAGTTCCTCCAAACTTATCGGGTCTGGGATCATTATGAAAATAACTAGTTAAAGGCTGAAGGCGCCTCACTGAGGTCTTTACTGCTTCATTGTAATAAGCAATTGTTTTCTCATCCAAAGTCGAATTTGCAGAGCAGCCCCTTATTACCGAAGTAGGAAAAGCACCTTCCCAACCTCGCCAGCCAAGGTTAATAAATCCTTCTTGGTCAGGTGAAGAATTCAATGATGAAGCTTGAATAAACTGAGTGACTGGTATTGGTTTATAATGAATAAATGAAAAAATCGACTCTACTAAATCCTGTCCGACATTTCCCACATATTTGATATACTGATTATAATACCTTTGAAATGAAATACCTGGTATATTGCGAACCCCCTTGGCCATTACCGTAAGCGTTTCCTGAATAGATACGGGAAGTTCATTAAAACGTGTGACTGCGGGTGGATTATACATAAATGTATTCTTACCTACATCAATTTCAATTATTTTACCAGCGATTTCCATATTCTCCTGGCTTAAATTAAATGGATCATAGCCAGATCCACCATCTCCGGTTGTTAAAACAAGTTTCCCTGTTTCAGGTGAAAAGTTTAAGCTATTGAAACCATTATGATTTGAAAATGGTCTTCTTAAGTTAAGTAATATCCGTCGTTTTTGAGGTTGACCATTCGATTGTAAAATCCATTCTTCAACTGTATCAATATGATCATATTGAGTTTCTCTATTTATCCACCTTAGGTTTAAAGTTCCAGGATCACAGGGGTCAGGCTTAAAAGATTCAGTAAGAGTACCTGGACCTTGTGTTCCAGCTACTGAATAATGAAGATAAAACAGACCGTTATAATAAAATTCGGGATGAAACGCTAGTCCCAGCAATCCCCTTTCATCATAACCGCCAGAACCACCTAGCTTTATGACTCGCGGGCGAATATCTAAAAAAGTCCTTATAACTCCGTTTCCTATGTAGAAGATTTCTCCTACCTGGGTAGCAATAAATAATCTTTCAATTGAGTCACCCGGAAGTATAGCTGTTTTCAAAACAGTGGGTAAATTTATCTTACTTACAATTGGCCGTAAACTAACATTAACTTTTAACAACTAACTTTACACTCCTTCATATTGTTTCCTTTTAAAACAATATGAAAAGAACGGTTCAATTAGTACCAATTAGGTCAGTATAGGAAAGCGCTGCAGATAGGAACAAATGGATGGAGCCTTATTAAGAGAAACATCTTTCATATGTTGTGTTGAATTAAGCTAAAAAGCAGGTTAGCAGGTTAATTGCATATTGATAGATGAGTCCTTAGAGCCTATATCTCACTTAAAGAATTTATTAGAGCTAAAACTATCGAATCAATTTCCAACCGAAGAGTTTGCGAGACTGTCAGTTATGCTCCCTAAAACTAAATGTGAATACTTTAATCCGTTAAAATGGACGACCCGATAGATGGCAAGGATATTATGGTACTACCCCAATAATAGGAACATTTATCAAATAAACCTGTAGAAAATAAAAGTGAAAGAGTTTGGTTTCTAAGGCGTTCCTTGCTGTTTAACGGAAATATGATGAGAAGAGGAAAATCTTCCAAACGATGATTAAAAATAACATATATCCAAAAAAGGAATAAGCATGATTCCATTCAGTATGATGTATAAACAATCCTAGTTGTTCAGTAAATTGTTCTATGAAAAATATAACAACGCTAATAATAAGAATCATCATTAAACGTGCAAATGGCTGAAGCCGTTTGGCAACAAACAAAAAGAGCACCGTGAAGAGTGGAAGGATAAATAAAGTAAACACAATATTAATTGTAAATATTTCAGGGAAAAGCCTAACAGGAAAGTGATACATTCCTTTCCCAACAAAAATTAAATCTAAATAAGTCCCAACAAATGAAGAGAATAAAGCTAATGTTATATATGCATAAAGATCTTTACTCCCTTCTGAGAAAGATCGCCTTTTTTGCAATGATGGCAAGCTCAATTTTCTCAATCGTTTTACAGTAAACATCATAAATTTCACCACCTGCGTATTTTTCTTCTTCCATTAAATAATCGATAATTCTCCAATCATCAAACCAGTCACCTTTTTCAGCTTCTGAATGATCAACATTTTTCCAAGCAAATTGCAATGGAGGACTATATATACGCAACGCTCCTTTTTTAAGTTGGCACTGTTTTGTTCTTCTCCGATAAATGGAACCTGGCAGCGATTCGCTAACATGATGAAAAAGATGATCCCAATAATCTTTTCTAGAACCTGTATGAGGATGTTTGTTAGCCCAAAGTAAAACACCTTGTAAGACAGATTCTTGATGAAAAAGTAAGGAATATAATCGCTTTCCTAACATGATTCGCTCATGAAGCGAATCAAAATGTTGCAAAGTTTCTCCAAGTAAGTTTGGTTTTTCTGCCTTTTCTTTCTTATAATATGGAAAAATTATATGATTAAAATGCAGAAAATCATACAGCCTAAATCCAATTGTATTTAATACCGTTTTTTTGAAATGATGATTTTGAATAACCTTTTTTTCTAAATAACTTTGTTCGTTTATAACCGTCGCGATGGCTAACAGATAGCAGTCGCCATGCTCCCAAAAATAATTCCATATTGTTTCCATAAATACTGAAACATCCACGTAAGGAAGAAGATAAAAAAGATTTTTATTGATTTTTAAACTTTGCTTATACAGCAAAAATTGCGGATAAACGTCTTGAAATATTAACCAATTTCCGCGTTCTAAAAATAAAAAGAAATTTTGTTGTTCTTTTTCAGACAACAGCCTTTGGAGGAGATCACCTTTTAAATCTGTCATGTGCCAGCCGCCATTTCGTGATACCATATGGCCTAATAGAGCCCAGTGGATTTCAGGGTGCTGTAGAAAAAAATCCAAATAAGCCTGTGTTCTGATGACATTATTCACATTCAACTTATTCGTCATTTCTTTAATATAGTTAATTAGTTTTCTTTCCTCTTTTGACAGTTTTAGTTCTGAAAAAGTGCTTGGTTTATTTTTTCTCTTTCTCTTCAATTCTTCTTTTATTTCAAGGTAAGATTTTATCGTTATTTTCTTTCTTTTGAAACGACCGATAGCCATCATTTCACTCCGTCCTAGGAATTATCGTGAGTAGAAAGAATATGTATATGAAAAACTGCTTTTAACAAAGAGAGGGTTAACAATGGTATGAAACAAATGGTTGAAGCTGAAATAAACCGGTTGGTTAACATTCTTATAGAAGAACAGAACCCCGACGGATCATGGTCCTATCCGTTTGAGACGGGTATTTCAACGGATTGCTATATGATCATCTTATTACGCACATTAGAAATAAATGATGAAGATTTAATTTACTCGTTGGTGCGTCGGATTCTTAGCAAGCAGGGTGAAAATGGGGCCTGGAAGATATTTTATGATGAATTGGGGGCTTTACTTCAATAAGAAGTAGGGCTTTTTATTGCACAAACGGGGAAGTTTTTTCATTATTAAACTATCGGGCATTTTATAAGAATTTTATGGAAATATTCTTGTAATGAAGAGGAGGGTTAATTAGATGTTAATTTTTTCTGTAATCGCATTTGCAGCTTTGATTATATCCATTGTGTCAACGTTTTTTGCTATCAAAGGAAAGCATCAACTTTACTGGATTGCCGCAATCGGAATATATATTTTCAGCTTGATTGCAGGTTTTAGCATAGGACAGATTACTGTTGGATTAACATTTGTGTTTTTAGCTTTGGCTATCGGTAATTCATTTAATATGATAAAAAACAAATTACAATTCAAAGCTTGTTTAGGAGTTGGATTTTTGGTTGGGGTTTTAATGGTAGCTTTTGTTGATGATTATTGGCTATTTTTCCCCATAACGCTACTAAGCTAATGGGTGCAAGAGCTAATTTTTCTAATTTCTACTGTTTTTCCTGCTGCATCAGCTTCAAACAAACAATCTTTTTTCCAAAACACGCTCTTTTTTTTGTTCGTTTTTCAAGGTTATTAGTATCATTTGATCAAACATTATTCCAAAGCTAATCCGCCAGCTACTCTCAGAGAAAAATCGAAAAATACAAAAGCAAGTGGAGAATAACGGCTTGTTTTTTCCACTTGCTTCATTTAGGGACTTATGAGAGAGCCCACTAACCTTAAGAAAAAAGGAGCCATTTAAGTTGTGAAAATATTGTGAAAAGGATTGCTAATCTAACAGTTTGGGAGTATTATAAAAGTGTAGAAAAGATAGTGAAAGTATTCACAAACTATCTGGACTATAAATAGCTAGCTGGCTGAAAGATTCATCTAAATATATTTTTTTTAAGTTAAAATGTGAAATTATTCACAAAGTCATTTACTCAATAAAAATTAGGAGATGAGTGGAATGAATGCTACATGGAAAAATGGCCCTATAGTTAATGCGTTTTGGGGAATATTAAGGATTTGGTTAGGTTTTCAATGGTTAGAGGCCGGCTGGCATAAAGTCACTGGGGGATTTGATGCAGCAGGATTTATCCAAGGTGCCATTGGTAAAGCTGGTGGCGAACATCCCGCAGTGGCAGGCTGGTATGCCGCATTCCTGGAAAACATTGCTCTTCCAAATACCGGATTGTTTACTTTCCTTGTTGCTTGGGGAGAAGTCCTGGTCGGTATCGGTTTAATTCTCGGTGCAGCCACTATACCAGCCCTGTTTGCCGGTGCATTTATGAACCTTAACTTCCTGTTGGCAGGTACAACCAGCACAAACCCAGTACTATACACAGTTGCAATCATCCTTTTATTCACTGGAGCAGGTGCTTACTGCTACGGTGTAGATAGATTCGCAATTCCATTCATCAAAGAACATATTGGCAAAGGCACTCATAAATTCCATCATAAAGCGCCGGCGCACTAAACAAGAATATAAATAACTTAATAAGGAGAGAGAGAGATTAAGAAAAAACAGGGAGATCAATCTCCCTGTTACCTGCTGTTTTGTCTGTTTCTTGCTCGCTCGTCAACTGATTTAGCGGGCTTGCGCTTCGATATCATCATGATCAGCAAGCTCAGTTGTGGATTTAGAATAAAGTTTGATAATTTTAATGATCAACAACAGGTGAATTTGTCCTTTTATCTTTTGACTTTTTCGATGAAAGATAAACGCCGGCAAAAATAATAAGCAGTCCGATAATTATATTTGGAGTAATCGTTTCTTCCAGAAATAAATAACCCCAGACCATAGCAGAGACAGGAATCAGGTAAGTGACAGTTGCTGCTAACTCTGGACTGCCGTTTTTATTAATATAGAAATAGATCAGTTGCCCAAGCCCTGAACCGAAACAGCCGAGACCAATGATCGCCAAAAACGGAAGTGGGTCAAGCAACAAATCCGGTTTGAACGGCTCAGTAAGCAGCATCCCAATTAAACCAACGAGAGCACCCGTCAGCAAGGTGAAAGTTGAAATAACCAGCACTCCTATCTCCGACAAGAACCGTTTTGTTAACTGGCCGGCAAGTCCGTAGCAAATGGCGGCAGCTAGCATTGTTCCATTTCCAACAAATTTCTTTCCGAAAAGCTGGCCGAATTGGAAATCCATCAGCATAAGTATCCCGAAGAACCCAATCAAAATGCCAATCCACTGACGGCTGGTAAGTCGATAAGAAAAAAGAATAAATCCAATAAGACCTGTCCAGATCGGAGTAGTAGCGTTCAGAATCGAAGCGGTCGTACTGTCTATCACAGTTTCGCTTAAAGGAATCAAGCCCCATGCCAAACCACAGTTAAATATGCCAACAACAATCAATGCTTTCCAAGGCAGTCTCCCTTTGATTTCTTTTCGTCTCCACAATAAAACCGGAAGCAGGATGATTGCACCTGCCAGACAGCGGAGAAACACAATTCCCCATACTCCAGCTGGAGGAAGCAACCATTTCATAAAAACAAACGATAAACCCCAAATTAAACTAAGCCCAATTAAGGCTCCATAAAGTCGAAGCATGATCTGCCTCCTTTCTCCAATCTCATTATGGCAAAATTTGATGACAATTTCATTTCGAAATCTTGCTCTCTAATTTTTATGAATGCGGCAATGTGAAGGGATTGGGTTGACTGAGGAAAGAAGAAAAGAAGATTAAAGGTCGAAAGAAATATATCATGTTCAAGTTTTGAAGAGATTATAAGGGTTTGTACTTAAACCAACGGTGCAAATTAGATTAAGAAGAATCGTGTTAGTATTAATAAGTGATTATTCAAAGATAAAAAGGTGAAAGTAATGGGAAGAAGACGATAGATAGCCTGAAATAGATGTGGAATTCCATGAATGAGGCAATTTCAATTTATGAGGAGTGTATAGATGGTGAAACAAAATAAATATGATGATCCAAATTTCTTTTCTGCATATGAGAAAATGCCCCGTTCAATAAAAGGACTTGAAGCTGCAGGGGAATGGCATGTATTAAAAACATTAATACCAGTGTTATGTAATAAAAATGTACTTGATCTGGGATGCGGTTTCGGCTGGCATTGCCGATTTGCTCGTGAGCAACAAGCAAGTTCTGTGGTAGGTGTAGATATATCCGAAAAAATGCTTCAAAAAGCTCGTGAAAAAACAGATGATCCTTTCATTTCGTATCTAAAAATGCCAATTGAAGACATCGATTTTTCTGACTCTCAATTTGATGTGATTATCAGTTCGTTGGCTTTTCACTATATTAAGTCGTTTAAACCAATCTGCCAAAAAGTTTATGATTGTCTAAAGCCTGGGGGTACTTTTGTTTTCTCAGTTGAACATCCAATCTTTACTTCCCGAAATGAACAAGATTGGTATTTCGATGAACAAGGGAATCGTCTGCATTGGCCAGTTGACAACTATCAATCAGAAGGCGTGCGTGAAACAACTTTCTTAACAGAGAATGTTGTAAAATATCATCGTACGATTTCAACATATATAAATGACTTAATTGGTGCTGGTTTTAGCATAAGAGTAGTCAAAGAACCTAAGCCTTCTGATGAAATGTTAAAGAATTTACCTGAAATGATAAATGAAAATCGAAGACCTATGTTTTTATTGATATCAGCAGAAAAGGAAATTGCTTCTTCAATTTAGTTGGCCGTTTCAAATATTAACGGAGCCATCCATGCAAGAAAGCAGGGACGCTATTTTTCTTACTTAGACTGGGTCTATCGATAACAAGTGTGAGCTTGATTCAGCAGCCTTCCAAAGTATTATTATCTTCAACGATGGGGCGCTTCTTTTTTGTGTCTTGGGTCATTTAGGGCTACTTGAGGTAACTGGGCTTTGTTTTTTCCTTTACAATTATTGGACAAACTGAAATGTGTTCTTCATAGAAATGATGTATAATTAATTTTATGCAATAAACTTTCTAAATTATTAATTTTTTATTGGAGGAAATATGAAACTTGGCGCATTTTCTGTAAGTTTAAATGTAAAAGACATTCACAAATCAAAATCATTTTACGAAACTCTAGGTTTTCAAGTTTTAGGGGGGGATATTAACCAAAATTGGCTCATTTTGAAGAACGAAAGCTGCGTAATTGGTCTTTTCCAAGGAATGTTCGAAAAAAATATTCTGACTTTTAATCCAGGATGGGATGAAAGTGGCGAAAATCTCAATACGTTTACGGACATTCGAGATATTCAGAAACAACTTAAAGCAAAAGGAATTAAAATATTGTCTGAAGCAGATGAAACAGGCGAAGGCCCTGCTAGTTTTACAATTGAAGATCCTGATGGTAATCCCATTCTTGTTGATCAACACAGATGAAAAAGGGAATAAGGAGTGAATAGGAATGATTAATAAAGTTGGACAAATCATGGTATATGTAAATAACCAAGATGAGGCAGTAAAATTTTGGACAGAAAAAGCAGGGTTCACGGTTATTTCTGAAGAGGAAAATGATCTTGGAATGAGATGGATTGAAATAGCCCCATCACATAATGTTGAAACAAGTATTATTCTTCACAACAAAGAATTAATCGCAAAAATGCAGCCTGAACTAAATCTTGGCACACCTTCCTTATTGTTTTTTACACAAGATCTCGATCATTTACATAATCACTTAGTAAATAAAAATGTCACCGTCGGAGAAATTGTAAATATGCCTTCTGGGAGAGTATTTAACTTTGCTGATAGTGAAGAGAACTATTTTGCAGTCATGGAGAAAAGTGAATAACAAGTAAATAATACTCTTTTTCACGGCTTTATGATTCACTAAAGGTGTTTCTCAGAAGTCATATTGTGTAGTGCTTTGAGAAAAATGGTACTAGTTAAAACATAGAAAAAATCCCTGCTTTTGATTAAAAAGTGGGGATTTTTGGCATCTTAATAGACTTAGGGAAATGACTTCGAACTAATGTTTATCAAGAAAAGCAGCAGATAGCTTAAAGATAGTTTGATGCTATCTTATTTGAAAACTCAATTCCTCTGCCATCTTTGATAGAATAGTGCTTCATTTATCAGGATTTGTTGTTATGTTCCACACTTATGACGACATTTCCCTTCTTGTGTCCTTTCTCAACATACCTATGAGCATCAACTATCTCTTCAAACGCATAGTACCTGTCAATGACCACTTTTAACTTTCCCGCCTCAACAAGTTCTTTGAGGAAGTTTAGAGCTTCGGAAGTTTCAGGTGAATTTTGACCCAAAATGAATTTCCTGCTGCTTATCAATTTAGTCCATAGCATTTGAACACCTGGTAATGGTACAGTGACATTTATATAGGTGCCGTCCTTCTTTAGCGATTTCATACAAGCTGAAAACGAACTCTTGTCTACCGCTTCAAAGATAACATCATAAATCTCGCCTTTACTCGAAAAATCTTCTCTAGTGTAATCAATTACATGATCGGCTCCCAGAGATTTTACCCATTCTAAATTCGTGGTACTGCATACCCCTGTAACTTTTGCCCCGAAATACTTGGCAATCTGTACTGCATAACTTCCTACACTTCCTGAAGCACCATAAACAAGAACCTTATGACCACTTTGAATGTTAGCTTTTCTAAGATAAAACAATGCTGTTCGTGCCCCAATTGGTATGGCAGCGGCTTCCTCATAAGTTATATTGGAGGGTTTAAGAGTTACTGGTCCATCTTCAGGCAGACACTTATATTCGGCATAAGCACCAAAACCCACTAGGGAAGCAGCAAAAACCTTGTCTCCTTCCTTAAACCTTTTGACATCTTTCCCTACTGACTCAATATCTCCAGCTAACTCCATCCCCAATATCTCATTTTTGGGCTGTCTGAAACCAAGTGTTATTCTGGCAGGCAGCCAAAAAGCTGGAGGGACTGTAAAACTCCTTGACCGAATATCTGCCACTGTTACCGTTGTCGCTTTTACCTTTACGAGTATTTCATTTTCCTTAGGAGTAGGTTTTTTTACCTCTTTCAACTGAAGAACGTCGGGTGTACCGTACTTTGTATATACAATTGCTTTCATTAATCCTCCTCCAATTCTATATATTTATTCATATCTGCAAACACGAATTAATAGAACGAAGGTTTCACTCTTCAATTACTTTTCTTAACCTATGGACGTAAGTTCAATAACGAAGTTTCTTGTTTCCATACAGATAAAAACTAAAAACCAGTAAATACAACAAGCAGATGTTTGGGCTTTAAGATAATTTTTCTCTCTATATTTTTCATTTAATTTCAACAGCTTTGCATAAGCTGCCATGCACATCCTGTGTAAAACGACTTATTTTGAATGAAATTTTATTACATTGAACATATGCCATTCTTGCTTTTTGCTGCCCATATATTTTTTTGAGATGTAATCAATCAAGCTTTTATTATTTAATAGCAGCATTGAGTGTGATATTATTTAGTAATGCGAAATATATTGTCTGGTATTCAAACGAAAAATAGGAGAGATACAGTGAATCAATTAATTAAAGAACCTCTTTGGATCAAATCCTTCATTATGCTAATGCTTGGTAATCTATTTATTTTTATGTCGTTTCAAATGCTGATTCCTACTCTGCCTCCTTATATAAAGTCATTAGGAGCATCAGGTTTAGAAATAGGTTTAGTCACGGCATTATTTTCAATTGGGGCTGTGCTTAGCCGTCCCTTTATCGGACATATGCTTGAGTATAAAGCAAGAAAACCGCTCGTTCTAATTGGAGCGATTGCGCTGCTGACGGTTACGATTTTTTATCCGATCTCGAATATCGTGCTTGTTTTCTTGATGTTCAGATTTGTTCATGGCCTAGCATGGGGCTGGTCGACAACGGTAAATGGAACGGCAGCGGTTGATGTGATTCCTAATTCACGGCTAGGTGAAGGGATGGGGTATTTTGGTCTTTCCGTTACGCTCGGAATGATTATTGCACCCAGTCTAGGAATCTTTTTATTCCAAGTCACTTCATTTAATAACTTAATCTATATTTCATGCATTTTAGGCGTCATTGCAATCGTGTTATTAGGTGCAGTTCGATACTTCACACCGGAAACGGTCAAAAACACGAAAAAAGAAGACCTGAAATTTTCATACATCGGTTCGCTCGTAGAAAAGTCAAGCTGGTACCCTGCTTTTATTACGATGATCGCAACATTTGGATATGGATCAGTTGTGACGTTTATTGTGATTTTTGGTGAAGAACGCGGTATTGAACAGATCTTTCTTTTCTATTTATTTAATGCAGTCATGGCTTCAATCTTTAGACCAATCTCTGGAAAATGGTTTGATGAAAAAGGGCCAAGAGGACTCATTGTTGTCTGTACAGCCATCACTTTTATAGCGATGTGGATATTGTCTTTCTCTCATACCAATATAGGCATTTCAATTGCCGGTGCTTTATTTGGAATTGGGTTTGGCTCCTTGCTTCCGACTCTGCAGTCATGGACCCTTTCAAAAACGCCAGTTCATCGGAGAGGCGTTGCAAATGGCATGTACTTCTCATCAATCGATTTAGGGATAGGGCTCAGCGGTATTATTTTTGGAGTTCTTGCTCAATTTATGGAAACAGGAACATTATTTCAAATTTCAAGCTTCTTCCTAATCATACCAATGGTATTAACGATATTAGAAGGCAGGGGCAGGAAGGTTTCTAAAGAACAAACAGTTTCGTCTTCTTATTAATTACTTATAAAGCACCTGACATGGTCAGGTGCTTATTTGCATTATTTTTGAATCCACTCTTTTGCAAGCATTCCATAAACAGCATGGTCAACAAAATGGTCGTAAAGCCATTCAGCTTCGCGGATAAAGCCTTCGTTGACATAGCCCAATCTTTCTGGGATGCTTCTGCTTTTCTTATTTTCAACGGCAGCCCTGATTTCTACTTTGTTCAGCTTTAATTCGCTAAACGCATAATCTGTCAATGACTTGGCCACTTTCATCATGATTCCATTCCCTTGAAAGTCTTTGCCAAGCCAATAGCCAATATATGCAGTTTTGTTAGACCAATTGATCTGGTTATATCCTGCTGTACCAACAATATCTCCTTTAAATAAAATAAGACCGTTTATACTTTTATTCTCAGCATATGCCTTTAAACAAGCTCCAATAAACTCTTTCGTATCTTCAACTTTTGTTGTAAAGTCAAGCCATGGCAGCCATTCCCGCAAGTGATTTCTGGACTGATCGGTCAGCTCAAAAAGCTTTTCTGCATCCTTGAATTCCAATAATTTTAAAGATATGTCTTCATCAATTTTATGAACAAACATATAATACCTCCTATTCCATTATTCTCATATTCTACTATACTATTCATACAAAAGGCTGCCAATAATAGGCAGCCTTAATCCTTACGCTTTTCTCTTTTTGAACGAAGCTTATCTGCCGCAATATACAATGCCGGAACAATCAGGAGAGTCAGGATCGTAGAAAATAATACACCTGAAACAATACTGATCGCAAGCGGCCTGAATAATGGATCATTGCTGAATGCAACAGGCAGAAGAGCCACTAATGCAGTAAATGCAGTCAAGAGGATCGGGCTTATTCTCGCTCTTCCAGCCTCCATGACAGCTTCTGTCCGGTCATAGCCTGCCCGAATTCGCTGTTCAATGAATTCAAAGAAGACGACAGAGTTACGGACTACAATTCCAGCGAGCGAAACAATTCCCATTGTAGCCATGAAGCTGAATGGAGTCTGTGTTACAAATAATCCAGCTACTGCACCTGCAATTTTTCCCCCGGATATACCGTTGAGACGGTGAGGACATTTGCCGATAACTCAGGCAATTCTCGCTTTGGCAGCTGATAAAATAAATAGCCGCCCACTAAAATAACGACAAAAAATAAAATAATGATTCATTTTCCTCTTTTTAGAAAACGTTCAAACATACGTTTTATCCTTCTTGACAAGTGGACAAATTTGACTAATAAAACGATATCACAGAATTTCAATTTTTATCACTTCTGATGTGTTAATGAGGTGTGAAGTTTATGCAGACCTATTTTGTTTTAGAGGGTTTTTAGTTGTCATGATTTGAGTTAAAATTTATTGACATAAAGAGGGGAAAAAAACAAGGGGGGATTCCATATGAATCCATTTTGTAAATACGCACTTCATCAAATTGAAGTTGCTGTCACAACGATCATAAAAATAATAGATAAACTCGAAGATCAAGACCTCCAAAAAAGACCGACAGCTGGCAAACACTCAATCGGAGAACTTTTAGAACACATCGCGATGATTTGTCATGCGGACTTATTAATAACGGAAGGTTCTACTCAAGAAGAAATGAATCAATTTTATTCGAGTATGTCTTTGAAAAACCTCCATGTAATAAAAGAAGCATTGATTGAAAATTATGATATTCTGGCAATACGAGTCAGTCAATACGATGAATCTGAACTTATGCAGGAAGTCACTTCATACTGGGGAACAGCCTACACTCGTTATGAATGGCTGCTGGAAATCATTGCTCATCTTTATCATCATAGAGGGCAGCTGCATGCAATGCTTGTGCATTGTTATGGGAAAGATCCGGGGGTTATGATGTTTGAGTGAAAATGTAGGGTTAAAAGACGGGTTTGGATTTATTCGTTTCATTTTATAATCCATTTTAAATAATTTATTAGGTACATAAAGATAGGATTTGTGCCGTTCCATTTTATCAATCAAATCTTTTTACTGAATAGTGAAAGAGAGTATATTCAATTACATAAAAATTATTGACGGGGAGGCAACAATAATTGCTATTCCATTTTAGTGAAGATCCTTCTATACAAGTATTCAAGCCCAGGCTTTCAGCTTCCTTTCCTAACCTTCGTCCTGCTGTATGGGCCATCGATCAGGAGCACTCGCTGCACTATTATTTTCCACGCGATTGCCCAAGAGTAATCTATTGGAAAGGAGAGTCAACAAATGCAGGGGATATCGAACGTTTCTTTTCTGATTCAAACACAGACAAAATCATTGTAATTGAAAATTCATGGCTGGAACGAATGTGCAGCACAAAGTTATACGTCTATACATTGCCGGAAGAATCAATTGATTGGTTTGAAGAATCGAAGACGGCAGGGTACTATGTGTCTCATCAAGAAATCGTCCCGCTTAAGGTTGAACTTGTTGGGAATTTAATGGAGAAAATAATAAAAGAAAATGTAGAATTAAGATTTACTCCAAACTTACTTCCGATAAGGAATCGTGTTCTTTCTTCAACTTTAGATTTTTCAATTATTAGGTTTCGGAATGCTGTTACATAATCTTTTTAGAAAAGGGTGAACCGAATTTGGTCACCCTTTCTGTTTTTTCTCAAATTTCCGCTGCAGAAAAGAAATCCTGATGGGCAATTGTTGGATCAGCAAACCATTCAGCAATCCGATTTGCTTTTGTATGATCTTCAGCACCCTGCAGGAGCTGTTTAATGACATGCTCTGGCAATGGCTGTGTCATTGTATTTGTCCATTCGGTCACTTTTTTTACATATGGTTTCGTACGGCTCCAATATGTTTCTCCAACTTGTATATCCCATGCTGAATCCTTATACTCCATTAGAATTTCATACAATTTTTCAGCACAATAAGATGATAAGTTACAGCCTTGACCTGTAATGGGATCATTCAAAAACACACTATCCCCGCATCCGACCACCAGTTTATTTTGGAACAGTGTATACGGTTTTCGAATGGCAGGTGTAATTGCTGTTTGAAGAAAGCCTCTGTCATCGCATAATGAAAACGTTTCATCTTCTAATCTGCTGTATATCTCTGGGAATAAGGTTTGAACCGTGTTTTTCATTATTAAGGTAAATTCTTCAGGTGTCTTAATACCTTGAAAAACATCTAATGATTTATTTGGTATCGCCATAAGGAATAAAATCGTAACAGGTCCAAATTCAGTTATTGCCGGTATTTCAAACATTTCTCCTTGCTCAGGAAGAACGACAACGTTGATCCCTTGGGGTGAGAGAGGTTTTATGCCATGAAAATATCCAGCGATGCATTTTCTTTGAGGTGTCATGAAAGGCGATAACTCTTTTTCAATGGGAAATGGGATGAGAGGACCTGATTTTCCTGTACAATCTATAACTAAATCAAACTCACTCATTAATTTTTCCAAATTGTCTTCCGAAATCTTTTTAGTAAGGATAGGAATATTCGATTTTTCCAGATTATCCATGCAATGTGAAAAGTACCAGCGCTGATCAACTGACAATGCCGGCTCCTCCAGTATTCCTGCAAACAGTTTTTGATCACCGATTGAAATATGGATGCTCTTTATTTGTGATTGGTCGTCCCATTTTGGCATAGAAAAACGATGTTCACGCTCTCTGGCTTCTCCAAAATGAACTTGGGTAGACATGACTCTCCCATTTCTTAGTTGTTCTGCAGTGCGATGAGAAATAACCGTTACATCAAAATCTTCCTTTAGAGCATATGCCAAGTGCAATCCTGCAGTACCGCTGCCTACAATGCAAATACGCCTTTTCATCCTTACCACTCCTGTCCATTTTAAATATTGTAATATTCTGTTTCTTCTACGAATTTTATCATTTAGTGCTTATTCCAAACATTCATCAATAGTAGGAGTTTTAGGAAGAATTGCAGTTTTATTAGTAGGTATTTTTGTATAATACACAAAGGATCCATAAATGTAAGCGTATAAAAATAACAATTTACAAATATTTCATAACAAATTATAATTTGGTAGTTACATAGAAGTTTGCTGATTCTGAAAGGGGGAATCACAGGGTGATTGAAGTAAGGGATTTAAAGAAAGAATACAAGCTGGTAAAGAGAGATCCTGGTCTCAGAGGGGCGATGAAGTCTCTTTTCAGACGAACGTATGTTACGAAAACAGCTGTAAAAGGGGTTAATTTTCATATTAAGAAAGGGGAAATGATTGGTTACATTGGCGCAAATGGAGCTGGAAAGTCGACAACCATCAAGATGCTGACAGGTATATTGACGCCTTCATCAGGGGAAGTGAAAGTAGGGGGAATTGTGCCTTACAAAAACAGAAAACAAAATGCAAAGCAGATAGGTGCCGTTTTCGGGCAGAGGACACAACTTTTTTGGGACATTCCTGTTTCAGAATCGTTTGATTTACTAAAGCACATTTATGAAATTCCTGAAGTGCAATTTAAAGAAACAGTAAGGTTGTTTACAGAGGTGCTTCAATTAGAACCGCTGCTTTCAATTCCAGTCAGGCAGCTATCATTGGGACAAAAAATGAGATGTGAGCTTGCTGCAGCGTTTTTGCATAGACCTGATGTTGTTTATTTAGATGAACCGACCATTGGTCTGGATGTTGCCGTAAAGGTAAGAATCCGAAAATTCATTAAAGAAATGAATGCTCTTTGGGGTACGACGGTGCTTCTTACAACGCATGATATGCAGGATATTGAAGAGATTTGCAATCGAATTATCATTATTGATAATGGATCTATATTATATGATGGAGATTTGCATGAAATAAAAGATACGTTTGCTGCAAAAAGAGAAATACATTTTGAAGTTGAAAATGTGCAAACGTTTTCCAATCCTGAATCTATACAAGATCATGTGGAAATGAGGGTAATTGACGAAGAGCAGCAGCAAAAAGTCATTTTAGCTTTTTCTCAAAAAGAAATCGCCGCATCCGAAGTGATTTCAGCCGTTCTTTCAGAAAATGACATCATAGATCTTTCGTTAAATGATCCAAAGATTGAAACAATAGTTGAAGAAATATATAACCGCGGACTTTAGGAGGTGTGAATGTTGAACAAATATTTAATGTTCACAAAATCTCAAATGCAGATCAATACGGCATATTCCGCATGGTACTGGGCAGGAACGATTTCGTCCATTATGCGTTTGATGATTATGTTTTATTTTTGGCATGCTGTATACGATGGAAAAGATACAATTCAAAACTTAACGCTGCAGGATATGCTGACGTATATTGTCGTAGCAATGTTTATTCAAGGATATGTTTCTGGAGCAGGAAACGAATTGGCCCATGAAATAAGAGATGGAAATATTGCCATTGAATTAATGAGACCCTACGATGTTATTTTTAAGCTTATATTCATGGACTTTGGCGGCAAGATTACACATTTTTTACGGGAAACGATTCCGCTTATGGTTATTGCATTCATATTTATACATATTACATGGCCAGGTTCGGTTGAAGCTGCTCTGCTGTTTGTCATTAGCGCTGGCTTTGGAATCTGGATTGGAACATTTTTTGATTTGATGATCGGAATTGTTGCTTTTTGGACAGTTAACGTTTGGGGGTTAAGAGTGCTGAAAGACGGAGTGATCACCTTTTTCTCCGGAGCGCTTGTTCCGATTACTCTATTTCCGGGATGGCTTGAGTCCATAAGCGCATATTTACCGTTTCAAGCTATGGTTTTCACTCCAGTTTCCATATATACCGGAATCGTTGAAGGGTCTGACGCCTATGTTGCAGTTCTTATTCAATTTGGCTGGTGTCTTGGAATGTTTGTCATCATGAAACTAATTTGGGCACAGGCGATTAAGAAAGTAACTATTTTTGGCGGGTAAAGGGGGGCAAATATGCTGAAACGGTACGCAAAGCTTTATTATATTTTTGCTAAAAATCATATAAAAGTGATGATGGAATACAGAGTTGATTTTTTTATCGGTGTGATCAGTGTTATGCTGCAGCAATTTGCAAGTATTTTCTTCGTAAAAGTCGTGTTTGATCATATTGAACAAATTAACGGCTGGTCGTTTTATGAAATCTTATTTATCTATGGTATTGCAGCTACAGGAAGGTCTCTGCATCATATATTCTTTGATAACCTATGGACACTTGGATGGCAATATGTACGCCCAGGACAGTTGGACCGGCTTTTGATCAGACCGATTAATCCGCTGTTTCATGTGTGTGCAGACAGACTTCAGCAGGACGGATTAGGCCAGCTTGCAATCGGCATTATTATTTTGGCAAGTGCCTTTTTGCATCTAGATCTGGCATTTGGTATGTTGGAATGGGTTATGCTCGTTATCATGATCATTTCAAGCGGCTTGATCTATATTGCCATCAACTTATTCTTTGCTACGTTTTCATTCTGGATGATAGATAGTCTGCCAGTTGTGTATGCTGTGTTTAATTTAAGTGAATTTGCCAAGTATCCCCTGACAATCTATAACAAAACAATTCGTATCTTTTTAACCTGGGTTATTCCATATGGCTTTACTGCTTTTTATCCTGCAGCGTGGTTTTTGGACCGCACGGGGTACGGTTATGTAGGTGTGGTCTCGCCATTAATAGGTGTCGGAGCGATTGCGATTGCTTACATTTTTTGGCTTTTCGGGTTGAAGGCTTATGCAAGTACAGGGACTTAATAGCTATAAATCGAGCGGGCCAATGAATGGACCTGCTCTTTTTTAGGAGTGAATGGAGTAAAGGACGAATAAAGCTGTAACATTTTAAAGCAGAAACCCTAAAATCCAATACGAATGCCCTTGTTTCTAGCTAGATTCACCAAACAAATGAAAACGTACATATCTATGCGCTGCAGCTGCCCAGCCTATGTTGATTTCGTGTTTATTATCCGGGAAGCTGGTTTTATGATCCACTGAAACCTTCTTATAATCCGGAGACCAGGTTTTATCAGCCGGAACCGAGATCTTATTATCCGCGCCACAAATAGAAAGTGGATATACATTTTTTCAACCTTTTTGCATAGACACCCCAAATTTGTCTAAAACTAAACAAAAACGGGGTTTTCAACGATGAATCCATACTTTCAGCATAACTCACAGCTTAATGAGTTCCGCCTATTTTCAAGCGAACATCTCTGGACAATCGTCATCATTCTTTTTCTGTCCATCCTACTTTTCATTATGAAAAAGCAGGTCCGGTTAAGGAGACAATCCATTCGTTTCTTTCTTGCGGGTTTCCTTTTAATCTCCATGCTTAGTCATCAGCTTTGGCTCGTTCAAGAGGGTGCATGGAAGGCAAAATCATCTCTTCCGCTGCATCTTAGTGATCTTGCTGTCATTCTTGCGATCGTCATGCTAATAACAAAAAGCACCAAACTGTTTCAATTTATGTTTTTTGCAGGAATAGCAAGCTCCGTTCAAGCGATATTAACGCCTGATCTTGGTAAATATTCATTTCCGCATTTTCAATATATCGTCTTTTTCCTGACTCATGGAGGCGTGATTATTGCCTGCTTGTTTATGCTGCTTGCTTATCACTTAAGACCAACATGGTCCTCATTATGGGTATCCGTGCTGATCGTCAACGGATATGCTGTTTGCATTTATTTTTTGAATAAGCTGTTGGATTCAAATTATTTATACATCAAAAAGAAACCTGATAATGCTTCTCTCTTAGACGTTCTAGGGGAATGGCCGATGTATCTTTTCTGGATGGAACTTATCATGATAGCAAGCTTCTTATTCCTTTATGTATTATATAAACTGAAAAAAATCACCTCCAGCGGGAGGTGATTTTACTCATTTATGTGTTTTATTCGGCTTCTTTTTTCCAGGATTACTATTGCCTTGATGCTGTCTGTTTTCCTCGTCTTTTTCCTGTTTGTCATGTAATTTTTCAACAAAATCATTTGTATTATCCATAGATTCAAGCCTCCTAAATCATTTAACTCTCTATTACTATGTCCATTTCGTCTGAAAAAATAAGTCCTATCGATAAACGGCGCCGAAAGAAGCTTGAATCATTATCAAGGTTTTTATTCTTGTCCTTTTTTCAAAAATCCTTTGCTGATTTGCCCATTACGAAATCATTTTTGCAGCATATACTATCTTAACTTTTATGTATCACGGCAGAGGAGGACCTTTTAGTGAACAAAAAAATTCCTAAATATAAAGTTGGTGATATTGTCGTGATTATCATGTATAGTACGGTCGGAACGGTTACGAACGTTCATCAAATCGATCAGCATTACTTATATGAAGTAAATCACAGTGAAATTTTATATTTTGAAAATGCGATTCAGCTTTATGCAGACTATACTGGAAAAGTCATCGATTCTGAAAAAATTGAAATTGAGTTTATGTACCAAATTGGAGATATTGTTCAAGTGAAGGGATATGAAGCTGAACTTTTTAAGGTCGTGGGCTATCGTACGGAGATATGGAGATACACAGAAGACGGATGGGAAGATGTTATTTATGAACTTATGCGAATTAACGATGGAGAATGGCTTGAGGCATCTGATGAAGAGCTGACATTTGTGTTGGGGAAGAAAGAAGCTGGAACGTTTGTTCAGCAGCTGAGCCTCATGCACATCGTTTCTCCTGAAAATAAGTCGATGGATCAGCTTCTTGCGAAAGAAAAACTTCAAAAGCTTGAACCTCCAGTCCGTAAAGCAAAACGCACCCAAAATGATATTGTGAATGAACTGCTTGATATTTACAATGATTACAGGTCATTGTACCAGATGTTTGAAGATCCTGAATACAAAGAAATGATGGATTTCATCATTGAAAGTTTATTAAAATATACAAACGATCATAAATGAGAAAGCGTCAAAAGCAAATAGATAAAAAACGGAATACAACCGAATAACATAAAGCCCTTTAATAGATAGATCGTGTTCTCAAGCATGTTATCAAATCCTTCTCCATCAATAAATTTCAGTGCGTTTTGAATCATATCTGATTTTGAAACTACTTGTAATGCTTTCATAAAATCATCTCCTTAGGCTTGTCCATTTACTATAAAGGTATGCGTCCCGGCATAGATTATGAACTTGAAATTTTATCGAATACGTATATAAAGAAGACATAGTTTCAGAAAATAGGACATATATACATTTACTAAGGGGGCGATGTTGTGAAAGAAATAGAAGTTATTATTGATACAGAAGAGATGGCAGAATTCTTTTACAATGAGCTGACGAGAAGGGGCTATGTTCCCTCAGAACAGGAACTGGATGCTATCGCAGATATCGCATTCGATTACTTACTCGAAAAATGCATAATAGACGAAGAATTAGATGATATAGAATAAACGACGAGAGCTCTCGTCGTTTTTTAATGAAATCACTTCCATGAGGTTGTTATTTTCCAAGGAAATAAAGGATTTTTCCGGCAAGAATATTTAGGGAAGTCAATTTGAGTAAATCCAATTTGACATTCTTTGTCATGTCTTTGAAAGCCGCTTTTTGTTCAAAGGCGTCAAACCCAAAAACGGACAATACTTTGAAACCAATCTAAGTATATGTGAAAGGAATGGGGGACGTCGGTCCAGGCTTCCAATAATGTTGGGCTGGAACGTTTCACTTTTTCATCTGCCGCTGTGAAAAAATGTGGCCAGTAATCACTTCTTGATCCAGTATGTGAAGTGTGTTCCGCAAATGCTAATGCTTCCTTGAAAACTGCTGGATGAAAAAGGGTTTTATACATTGCCTTTCCCAATCTTATTCTTGCTTTAAGGTGAATAAAATGATCTACTTCAAGACCTGCAAGCGAATGTTTTTTGTCATAAAAATGCTTTTGATAAGGAAAGACAACATTCGTAAGTCCGCACTTTTCCTGTAGAATGTATGGCAGGGATTTCAGAACGGCGGCGGACTTTTTAATGAGCTGCTGTTCTACATAATGCTGTTCATTTGTAATAAGGGCGAGTGTATGCAGCGCGGATGGCTGAATAATGAAACATTTAATGCAGGGAGCAAATGAAAAAGCGGCTTCCCAACAGCAGCACTGATTTCGTATAAAAGCAATTGAGGATATGCATCATGAAAAATAAGCGCATTGGCAGATTCTAAAAAATGAAAGATTTTTTGTGATCTCCTCAATGGATAGAAAATGTTTGACCATCCCATTTTTCAGGTCAGTCATACTGTAACCGCCATTCCTAGAGACCATGTGAGCGAGAAAAGCCCAATGAATTTCCGGGTGTTTCTTATAAAAATGCAAATAAGCCGCTGTTCTGGTAATGTTATTTTGTTGTGGAGGGCTGTCTGGTGTCGGATCCATTTGATAGGTTCTTTTTCATCACTAAATAGGACAACCGGCTGTGTTTATTGGAAAAGGATTCCGAAAGTGCAGTTTGAAGTTTCAATTTTCCTTCATTAGGTAATAGTACAGCTAATGCTTTTTTCTTACTAAGCGGGAGGATGTTCATGATAGCCAGCTCCTAAATCCTTGCCTCCTACTTACATATAAAAAAGCTGAAACTTTTGTTCATTTGAAACGTAAATAAAGACGAAACCAAAAGAAAGAGGGATAAAGCATGTTAAAAAAGCTGATAAAGTCATTTCTAGGGAATAAATCACATCGTCGATACAGCAGCAGTGACCGCAAGCATCGGCATTATGGAAATCCCGCTCAATATGGTCATAAACATTACAAGAGAAAATCAAAATCCAGCCGTTTCTCGAGATCTTATAGCAGCTAATGTTCAACTGGATCTTAAAATACGCTGAAAGGCCTTTAAAACCAGGCACACATATTAAAGAACGATATCTAATTAAGAAAGTTCTTGGTATGGGGAGCTATGGCATTTCCTATTTAGCAGAAGACAAAAAGGGGCAAAAGCCTGCAGTTGTTAAACAGCTAAGATCATATAAAGCACAGAGCAAGAAGGGATTGCATTCATTTCAGAGAGAAGCAGAAATTCTTTCAGCCCTGCATGAAACAGCTTTTCCAGCTTATTATGAAGACTTTCAATGGAGAAATAAAAATTTCATTGCGATGGAGTATATTGATGGTGAAACATTCGAGGATTTAATATTTATTAAGAAAGATTCGTATGATGAGAAGGAATCCTTTCATATTTTGTTGAAAGTATTAATGGCCGTAAAGAATCTTCATGAAAAGGAGATTGTGCATAGAGATTTAAGGATCCCGAATATTCTTTTAAAGAATCAGTCTATCCATATCATTGATTTCGGTTTAGCGAGACGGATGAGTAAAGAAAATGAAGAAAGCAAATCAGAATCGAAATACACAAAAGAGAAAAAGCTATTTAGAGAATGTTCCTATCGAAGCGATTTTTTTGCATTAGGACATTTTGTGCTTTTTTTATTGTATTCAAGCTTTGAGCCTTCCACGAAAAAAAACAGTTGCTGGGAAGAAGAACTTGAATTATCAGCAGTAGCCAAAGAAATAATAAAACGGATGCTTCAGCTTCAAAAGCCGTTCGATTCAATCGACGAGCTTATAGAAGAAGTTACGAAGTGTACGGATGGGAGAGAGCAGAATGTCATTTTTCAATAAAATTCTTTCAAGTGTAGGAATAGGTGCTGCAAAGGTGGATGCACGGTTATCTTCTGATAAAATTAGTTTAGGCGAGGAGCTTAAAGGAATCATTCATGTTCAAGGCGGTAACATTGAACAGCAGATTGATGAAATCTATTTATCTCTTCAAACGACCTATGTGAAAGAATCAGATGACAAAAAATATGAGCAGGCTGCAACTATCACAAAAGTAAAGATCAATGAACCATTTGTGATAATGGCAAATGAAATAAAAGAAATTCCTTTTTCTTTTCCGCTTCCATTGGATACACCAATTTCATTAGGCTCTTCAAAGGTTTGGCTTGAGACAGGTCTTGATATTAAAGGGGCAGTCGATCCCAGCGATAAAGATTATTTGGAAGTGGTCCCCCCTGCGCTCGTACAAACCATATTTGCTGCATTGAGAGATTTGGGCTTTAATTTAAGAAAAGTAGAAAACGAAGCCGCTCCCTATCACTTGCGAAAGCGCCTTCCATTCGTACAGGAATTTGAGTTTTATCCAACTGGCGGACAGTTCCGCGGCAAGCTGGATGAACTTGAAGTCGTTATTTCAAATATAAGCAATCACGGAGTAGAGCTATTGCTTGAAGTTGATCGTCGAGCAAGAGGTCTGGGAGGCTTTTTATCTGAAGCCCTTGAAATGGATGAATCAATGGTGAAAGTTACGTTCACACAAGGTGATCAGGCAAGCATCAGCCGGACTCTTGAAAACGTCATTCAAAGATATAGTTAAGAAAGAGTAACAGTGGTGATTGAGAAGATCACTGCTGTTTTTTATGACGAGACTTCTCATGAATATTCTTAATCACAAGGAGAAATAACGTTGCAAAAAGAACATGCAAAATCACCAAAACTGCCGCTTCATGACAGTGAAAGGTTACAGTTAAGAAGCGCCAAAATTAAACTTTCGGATATAAAGAATATGGAATCAGATAAATTAGCATCACTTATTGGCATTTCAAAAGATCGTGCAAGAGAACTAGTGGGACTAGCTGTCTTTCAGTCCATCCCCTCTGTCGGACCGAAGCTTGCACACAATCTTGTCGTAGATTTAGGCTTTTCTGATGTAAGTGAACTGAGGGATAAAAAGGGAGAAGAGCTAGTGCATGAACTTGAGAAAAAATACGGTGTATGGATGGATCCTTGTGTAGAAGACGTGATGAGATGTGCCGTTCATCATGCGAAACATCCAGAAAGTGATAAAAATTGGTGGGATTTTACCGAAGAGCGAAAGAGCTACCGTGAAAAGTATGGGTATCCTGAGGACCGACCTACAAAGGCATGGCATGAATAAATGAAAGGAAACACTAAAAAAGTGTTTCCTTTTTTATATCGCACTAACTGCAGATAGGATTCACTTAGAAAAACAGTGCTCTTTGTCTCCTTAGCAACTTTTTAAAAGGCTCTTTTCGTAAAGGTTGCTGCTTTTAGAAAAAATGGTTAAAACCTTTAGTGGATTGCAGCGGAAGGGAATTGAATCGTGCGGGAAATAGAGGCTCCCATCCCTCCCAGCGAAAAGAAAGTGCCTGCAGCGAAATCCACGGGTACAATTAATAACCAAAAACAACAATCAATGCGATAACCGCCTTTTAAAAAAAGGGGAAGTAAAGGTACAGACAAAAAAAGTGAGGGACAACACGTATAGTATACTAGGACAGTTGGTTAAAAAAGACGATTAGTCGCACTGATTACCTTAATTGTTATGCACAGAGCATACATATTAATCGGCTTCATGATCAGTAATTTAAGGAGGAAGCACCCATGATATACGAAATTGAAATTGGTACAGAAAAAGGAAAGCTATCACTGCTTACGTTAGGTCTTGAAAAAGAAGAAGTAATCGAAAAACTGCAAATAGATCGATTTTTTGTAGGCTACACACACACAGGTCTTACATTTGGCTTAAATGCTAATGAAATTGTATCATTTGATATTCAAAAGAAAGAAACAATTTCCAGTATGCTTGCTGCAGCTCTTACTGAGGAATATGGGGATGAAACTGCTGATAGGTTCCCATTTCTATCATCTACTTTATTAGAAACGGTATAAAATTCATGGACCGAAAACTTGAAAGTGAGAATCTCCAGAGATAAATTTTCAAATAAATTATAGCTGAAAATAATGATTTGAAGGGCTTCCCGCTTCATGTGGAAAGGAAAGAGTTGAATGGTAGATATGAGTGAAAATAGTTGGACAAGGAAATATACTGTATTAGATAAAACGAGAGAACAATTAATCAAGGATCTGGAAATTCAGCCTGGTTTTTATCCTTACATAGATGCTGCGAAAAAAAGAATTCAAGACACCGCCAAGTTTGGACCTGTCCATGATGCTGCAGATCAGTTTCTTTTATTTTTAATAGAAGAATTTGAATTGGCAGAAACGAATTA
The DNA here is from genome assembly GCF_014235785.1 of Bacillus sp. PAMC26568. Lineage (GTDB taxonomy): Bacteria > Bacillota > Bacilli > Bacillales > Bacillaceae > Bacillus_P. The sequence goes on from NZ_CP060137.1 coordinate 2,074,465, forward strand.
GAATAAGAAAAAGAAATTAACAGAAGGCGTTTCAATTAATTGAAACGTCTATTTTGACATTGATGTTGAATTAATTTGGAAAGCGCGCGAATTAAATTGAAATGGCCGCGAATTAATTCGAATTAGCTGATTTTGCACAATTAGACAAAACAAAACGCTGTCTATGTATACAGAACATAAACAGCGCCTTATCTTGAGTCAAGCATATTCACTTTTTCGTTCTTTCCTTTCTTACTAATAACCATTCGTTGCTTTGAATCAATTGATTGTATTTCAATTAATGTCTTGCACGGATTCGATCAGTTTATTCTTATTTTTGTTTTCCCCACATGCCCACATGCTGCGAAAATAGGTTTCACAGGCTATTTTCATTTGCATCATGATCTTAGCATGCTTCGCTCACCTTCGTCATTGGAATCATCCCCTTAGTCAGATTCACATATCCCCGCATATCCACACACCTTAAAATCAGTTTTCACGGGCTGATTTTTTTGTCAGATGTGATTCTGATATGCTTCGCTTACCGTCGTCATTGGAATCACGCCTTCCTATGAGTGAGTAAGTTAATCTTAACAAAAACTTTACAATAGTTAAAGATTCAGAATTATCTGTATAAAGGTGTTTCAGACGATTTAGAGCAGTAAAATGCTCTTTTTCTTCCACTATCTTAGTTTTTCGTCTTTTTTCAGTGTTTCTCAGTATTCTTGTTATTTAATGTTTTCTTATAAAATATTAATTGCGAAAAGGAATGCAGGTTGATAAAATTAGTATAAAATTCAGAAAATAATGAGTGGAGGTTCTTCATGCCAATACCAGTGCCTGCAGAAGCAGCTGTTCGTCCGTTTACGGAAAGTGATATTGGGAAAACAGCTTTAACTGAAAGCTTTAAAATTGATCTTCGGACCTATTCAAAGGAAGAGAAGGATGAGCTTTTTGCTTCAAATCTGGTTGGAGACTGGTCAATTCTTACTTGGAAGGATGTTGGCAAGCCATATGAAGTAAAGACTTATGCAAAAGATCGCAAAGACTGGGAGGCGGAGAACAATAAAACGATGCCAGTTCAAACATCATGGAAGTATTTTAATAAATCATTCCATGAATGGTTTGTGAAAGATGTTCCAGAAGAACTAAACGTTTTAAATGATCAAATAAAAAAAAGCATTTCGGCATTTCGCCCAAGTGAAGTGAAAGACGTTCTGGGGAAATCAATGAGGCTGCGGCTATGGAATTATATACATAGAATAGAAGATGGTATTTGGGATCCTAGAGGGAAACGTGCACTATTTGAAGGGCTTGATGTTGAAAAACCGAAGATCTTGTTTTTAGGAGCAGCTGAAGGCTATGAAGCGATGCAGCTTGCAGCAATGTATCCTGGAGCTGAAATTGTGATGGTTGATTATGATGCCTTTTGCCGTGATGGCCGATTTGCGGAATTTCCTGAGCATTATCCGTTTTTAGGTGAAAACCCTGAGACTGGAGCACCTAAAGTATGGTATAAACAAGATTTTAATATTACATACCTTGTTGAAGATATCCGGAGGCTGCCGTTTGGCAAAGAGTTTGATATAGTAATCAGCGTGGGAATGATCGAACATTTTCCGGATGACCAAAAGCCAGAGTCCATAGATTGGCACCGCAGGTTTCTAAAAGAGGGCGGGTATGCAATTTTAACAACGCCAAGGGCACAGATGAAGTCTAAATTGTATTATCAAATCATGGCTGACGTTATGAATCATACGTACCGGGAGTTAATGACGATTCAGCAAATGGGACTGTACGTTTATGAAAACGGTTTCGATATTTTGAGACACGGTTATATAAAGGTTCATAATGGCATTATTGCCAAACCGCGTTAGACGAAAGGAGAAATAATCATGTTATTTCAATCACTTTTTGAAAATGATCAGCCTGTGTTTCTTTCCTAAAGAAGGGAAAGAATGAATTCTTGCCCTGTCTTTAGGAGAAGTTCAGTTTAAATCCTATATAGACGGAGGCACTGCCAATGAAAAATACATGGACAGGAGCGGTTTGTTTATCGCTCGCTGCAAGCATATGGGGCGGAATGTATGTTGTCAGCAAATATGTGCTGGACTATATTCCTCCATTAACTTTAGTTTGGCTGCGTTTTGCCATTGCAGCTGTTGTTTTGTTTGTGATTGTAAACATTATGCATAAAGGAAAAAAGCCTAAATATACAAAAGGTGATTATCTTATATTTGCACGGATTGGCTTTATCGGGTATTTTGTATCGATTACTTGCCAATTTGTCGGCATAAAATTGTCAGATGCCCACACAGGAGCCTTAATAACTTCAGCAACACCTGCGTTTGTAGTTCTATTTGCAAGATTGATTCTAAAAGAAAAAATAACGGCTAGAAAAATGATATCCGTTTTCCTTGCGACAATTGGTGTGCTTATCGTGATCGGGATGGGAGATACCCATGATGCTTCTATTAGCGGAAGTCTATTTTTAGTTATGGCTGCAGTGACGTGGGCTTTGCTTTCTGTTTACGTCAAAATAGCTTCCAAGAGATTTTCATCTTTAACGATTACCGCTTATGCCATCCTGTTTGCCGTGCTATTCACGTTTCCGTTTATGATTATGGAATTGAAAATGCACACCATTTCAAATCTAAATCCTCTCGTTGTAGGAGGGCTTTTATATTTAGGAATCGTTTCAACCGCAGGCGCTTTTTTTCTCTGGAATAAAGGGATGGAATTATTGGATGCAGGAGCAGGCTCACTTTTCTTCTTTTTCCAGCCTCTGACTGGCGCTTTTTTTGGCTGGCTGCTATTAAATGAAGCATTAAGTCTTTCTTTCTTTTTAGGAGGGGTTTTCATTATTGCAGGTGTACTGCTGGTTGCTTTAAAAAAAGAATAAAATCTAGTTGCCGCAGCTGCTGAAAGCTGCGGTTTTTTAACATCAGTAATGTAATTATTCTGAAAATAACGCATCACCTTTTAATAACCGGGCGGTACCTATAAAATAAGAAAGAAGTTTATTATTTGCAGTTTAAGGTGTGATCATTATTATTATCCTGTTTGCAGCAATGGGTATGCTGATTGGTGTCGTATCCGGTTTTTTCGGTGTCGGCGGAGGTTTTATTTTGACACCCATCCTCTGTTGCTAGGTACAGAACCAATTCCTGCAATTACAATTAGTTTATTGTATACAATCGGCACCTCACTGTCAGGGGCATTTGCACATTTTAAAATGAAGAATGTGAAATGGAAAGAAGCATCGATCATTGCTCTGAGCGGTATGGCCGCTACACAGGCTGCAAATCCTTTGGTATATTCTTTAAATAACAATGGATATGATGAAACAGTTATACCATTCGCTTATATCCTTATTTTAAGTTATTTTGCCTGGAGCCTTCTTGTCTTTAAAAAAAAGAATACTTTGAATACACGTAAACCAGTAAAAAAATGGGCGTTTGTTTTTTTAGTCATTATAGGGGTTTTCGGCGGATTTATATCTGCTATGCTTGGAGTTGGAGGTGGATTTATCATTGTACCTCTGCTGATTTCAATAGGTGGTATTTATCCTAAGCATGCCATTGGTACAAGCCTGCTTAGCGTGTTATTCATTGTTAGTACAGGGTTTATCACTTATTTTATAAAATCGCCAATCGATTTATCAGCAGGTGCCTTCCTGCTAGCTGGAGGACTCGCAGGAGCTCAAGCTGGGGCATTCATGACTGGCAAATACAAACATGCTGATATGAGATCCATGCTTGGGATGCTTTATTTGTTTACTGCATTAAGTATGGTATTGTAGCTGTTTGGCCTGGATGTCATTGGAATGGCAATCCTGTGTTTATTTTTAGGATATCTATACATAAAAATGCTTTTGAAATGGATAGGAAAACGTAAAAAAGCCCGTTCCTTTTAAACGGGCTTTTTTGAGACATAGGCAGTATGTGCATTGATGGCAAGCGTAAGCACCTAACACCTCGGTCAGAACGGATCTGAAAGTATTGTCAAAACCGGACTTTTCAGTCAGATCCTTTTCTATCTGTCTGAGCTGAATAAGGCGCTTCCGCTATTCTTAATCATAGGTTTTGTTGATCACAACACCATCCACAGCTAGTCTTTTTACATTTTTATAATCGTATTTATTTTGTATACCCCAAATATAAAGTGTAAGATTAGCCCGTTTTGCTTGCTGATAGACAAAAATGGTTAAGGTGCGTTTGTGAAGAGTTAAAAAATCAATTTCTGATCCAAGTGCATTTATTTGATGATACGGAATATGCGAGGAAACAACAAGTCCTTTTTTAATGTGGGGCAAAAGTGTTTGCAGGATTCGGATGCTTGTGAGATCAGCTGATTGAATCGATAGTAGAGAATACTCTTGCGGCTTATATGATTTGAGGATGTTATCTGCCAGGACTTGTTCAATTCCGGGATAAAGCGAGGGGCGTTTTATATCAATCAATAAGTGATGGTCTTTATATTTTGTAAAGACCTCATTCAACGTAGGGATGGTTTCACCTGCAAATGATTCATCAAACCAGATGCCAACATCAAGAGTCTGCAGCTCATCAAGAGTCAAATTCGCCACTTTTTCATCAAAGTTAGCCGTCCTTTTAAGGGAGGTGTCATGAATGACGACTAATTGTTTATCTTTGCTCATTTGTACATCGAGCTCAATCAAATCGAAGCCTTCTGCTGCAGCGAGATCAAATGAAGAAATCGTATTTTCAGGGGCATATGAAGAAAGTCCTCTGTGAGCAATCAGCAGCTGAGTATGTGGAGTGGCTGGCGGGTCTGCCGCTTGTTCACAATAGAAAAGATAGGAAAAGAATATAACGAGGAGTATGAAGTATTTCAGAAGAATCACCCTCTATGAAAAAAGTGCATCTTTTCCATAGTATATGCATGAAGAGTATAAATCGTTTTCATGAATGTTTCTTCTATTGTCGTGAAAAAATAAGACAGTTACTATTCTTATTTATGAAGGAGGAACTGTTATGGCCCATAAACATCAAAATAGCGCAGAGCAAAAAGCAAAAAAACAGCATTCAAATAATAAAGAAGAATTCTCAAACGAGCTGACACATAAAGCTCAGCCGGCTCCAGGACATAAAGAACAGAAAAAACATAAAAAAATTTAACGCTCTGTTTTACGATACACATAAGCGTTTACAGTGATTTGATTTTGAAAACAGACAAATATGAATAGATTGCGGAGAGGGGAAACATGAAAAAAATTGCACTTTATCTTTTTTTATTTGTTTTATTTGCCTTAATGTATCGATTTGAGCAAATTCAGCAAATCGATAATTACGCAGTAAAAGGTATGGAGGGACTCCGCTCTGAGGCTTTTACTAAGTTCTTTCTCGTCATGAGCGAAATTGGATCCATAAAAGTAGAATTACCGCTTCTCTTCTTTGTTTCGATTATTCTCCTTTTTTATGGCAGGATTTTATCGATAATCTTTCTGTGGTTTACATTAAACTCGGTTCGTTTTCTTAATTTTGAATTAAAGGAATTCTTTCATCGCGAAAGACCTTCATTTGATGCGGTTATAAACGCTGCCCACTATAGCTTCCCAAGTGGTCACTCGATGAATTCCGCAGCTGTTTATGGATTTATCTGTTATTTGCTGATTGAGTTAAATGGCACAAATGAGCGCCGCAAGAAGTGGCTGATCGGTATGACCGTTCTACTAATTGGCTTAATCGGCATAAGCCGAATTTATCTTGGTGTTCATTACTTATTTGATGTGCTGGCTGGTTTTTCGGCAGGTATGGCGTGGCTTTTAATTCTGATAAAAGTGTACGAGGGCATTAATTCGAAAATAATCGACAAAACTAGACTAACTTAGAAGAAGGAAAAATGACGTTCTCCCTCTAATAAATAAGGAAAGATATGAAGGGGTGAAGCGTATATGGGTTTAAATCTTTTTGCAGTAAAAAAGAGGTGCCAGAAATACGACATTACCATCTTTCAAACACCAAAATACGGTGAAAATAAGGGGTATGAGCAAGTATATCGAATGAACATTGAAGCAGCGGGGCATGATGAAGCTCTACATCTTGTTTTCTGTACCTTTAACGTGTCTGACCGTGTACCTCGAGATTATGACGCAAGGTTCATTTTGACGGGTGATATTGTCTTAATTGATGAAGTGAAACGTGGGCAAACTTATTATAAGCTATTATCAGGCGGCTGGACGAAAATTAACAGGGTCTATGTAAGGTAATAATAGACAGCGACTGAAGAATCGCTGTCTATTATTATTTCTACATATTATGTCCAGGACCATTTTTTCGTTTAGTTGAAGTTTCTTCTTTACCGTGAGCATTTTCTTCTGCTTCAATTGCTTCAACGGGAATGTGATTGTTTTTCTTTTGTCCGTTTATGCGATTTCGGTGTTTTTTGCCCATTATGGAACCCCTCCTTGTCCAGCTTATTTTCCCCGTGCTTCGGGATTCTCATAACAGTAAAATACTTGCATGTATAAGAAAGCAGCTCCAATCGAAAAATGTAAATGTATGAATGATTTTTGAAAGTCATTTATGGTATAGTGAATGAGCACCATTTTATACATATAATTGGAGGTATGAACGATGAGTGTTCACATAGGAGCAAAAGAAAATGAAATTGCAGAATCTATTCTATTGCCTGGGGATCCGCTTCGCGCAAAATATATAGCTGAAACGTTTTTAGAAGATGCAGTGTGCTACAATGAAGTACGAGGCATGCTTGGTTTTACAGGAACATATAAAGGCAAGCGCATCTCAGTTCAGGGAACTGGCATGGGTGTTCCATCCATCGCCATCTATATCAATGAGCTTATGCAAAGCTACAATGTGCAAAAATTAATTCGTGTCGGTACGTGCGGAGCGATTCAAAAAGACGTAAAAGTAAGAGACGTCATCCTCGCAATGAGCGCATCAACAGATTCACAAATGAATAGAATGACATTTGGCGGAGTTGATTATGCGCCTACAGCTGACTTTGAATTGTTAAAGCATGCATACGATGCTGGAACTGAAAAAGGATTAAAGCTGAAAGTTGGAAACGTTTTTACAGCGGACATGTTCTATAACGACAATTCAGAGCTCGAGAAATGGGCAAAATATGGAGTTCTTGCAATTGAAATGGAATCTGCGGCCCTTTATACACTTGCAGCCAAATTTGGACGTCAGGCACTATCTGTTCTGACAGTAAGCGATCACATTTTAACAGGCGAAGAAACAACTTCAGAGGAACGTCAAACAACATTTAATGAAATGATGGAAATTGCTTTAGAGGCAGCAATTAAATAAGAAAAGTGCAAGCGTCCGTTTAGCGCAGGCATGACAGAAAAGAATCCGGCGGAAAAGTCCGGGTTTGACTTTTTTGCCGGATTTGTTCTAGCCGAGGAGTTGGGCGATTCCGCTCGCCATCAATGTGCAAAATTTTATAATCTCTTATCTCTAAAAACAAGGCGCGTGAAAATTTTTCACGCGTTTTTCTTCTTTTTTCGACAAGATCTGCCACAAATGACAGATATAGTTTTTATCATTTTGGGCAATAGTGATAGAATGAAGGTGAAAATGATAATCAAGCAGGTAGGGTGAACGTATTTTGAAAATAAAAAAAATAGTAGCTAGTTCTTTTATTCCAATGACACTGATGATGAGCTCATGTACGGGAGTCCAATTTTCAAAGGATTTAAATCCTTTCAAAGAAGGACAATCCGAGACACAGCAGCTTGATGCTAAAGAATCTGACCAAAATGAAATCACAGGATTGCAATTAGAAGAGCAGTTCTTTAATCAGATTGAAGATGTAAATGGAATGCCGACTATAGCAAATCCTTCAAACCGGATGGCGCTCGTGAACAAAGAATTTTCTCTTCCATCAACATATGAGCCTGAAGATCTGGTCGCTCCAAACGTTCCATTTTCATTTGGAGATCAAGATGTTCCACAGCGATATATCCGCAAAGAGGCAGCAGCTGCACTTGAAAAAATGTTTAATCAGGCAACAAATGAAGGCGTTGAACTGTTTGCTGTGTCAGGATACAGATCTTACGAACGGCAGACCGGCATTTTAAATGTTGAGAAGGAACAAAAAGGTGAACAAGTGGCTTTAGAGACAGTCGCACTCCCTGGCCAAAGTGAACATCAGACTGGACTTGCTATGGATATAACAAGCAAAAGCGCCAATATGGACATCACCGAAAAATTCGGGGATACCCCTGAAGGTAAATGGGTGAAAGAGAATGCTCATCGATTCGGTTTTATTATTCGCTACCAAAAAGGAAAAGAAGACATTACCCAGTTTGCATACGAGCCATGGCATTTACGTTATGTAGGGGTAAATGAAGCGGCGGAAATCTATGAAAATGATTTGACGCTTGAAGAATATTTTGCCAAAGTAAAGAAAATATAATGATATCTGAAAATCCTGATCTTGATTTGCTCGCAAAGAATCTGGATCTCATTTTCATAGGATTTAATCCAAGCCTCTATTCAGCAGAAGTTATGCATCATTATGCCAGTCGAAATAACCGCTTTTGGAGAATTTTATTTAAATCAGGAATTACCAAACGGCTCTATTTGCCAAGTGAAGATCGCTTGCTGCTTGAAAAAGGTTTTGGGTTCACCAACATTGTTCATCGCCCAACGAAAACGGCTGCAGAAATTACTCCTGAAGAATATCGTATTGGCAAAGCCGAACTCAGGAAAAAGCTTGAAACCTATCAGCCAAAAGTGGCATGTTTTGTTGGAAAGGGCGTTTATTTGTCCTACAGCGGGAAAAAGAAAGCAGATTGGGGATTGCAACCTGAGTCTCTGGTAGAAGGTGTCATGGAATTTGCTGCACCTTCGTCAAGCGGTCTGGTCAGAATGAAAGAAGATGAAATTGTCTCTATTTATAAAAAAATAGGTAAGTTATTATGAAAAAAGCAGTCTCTCACTTATTTGTGAAAAGACTGCTTTTTTATTCCAGAAACTTTTACCAGAACAGCAAACCGCCCAGTACAACGCCTGTTATAAACGCAAGCCCGATTCCATAACCGCCGTAACCGTAGCCATAACCGTAACCGCCGCCGTAGAATCCCAATCCATAACCGCCACGTCTGCGGCCGCCAAAAGGCTGAATATAAACCTTATTTCTTGTAACATTCATAATTCTTCCAACATGCTGATTTCCAAATCGGTCACTGATGCGAACGACTTTTCCATGATACTGACAACAAAGATTATAATAATTTTGAGACAAATTCTTATCCTCCCTTCAACCCGCTCTCCTCATAAACTATGATTAAAGAGAGAGAAGGGTTTGTACGTATACCCCGATAGTCTCTATTTAACGCCTCTGAAAATTCGAAATTGTACAGTTTGCTGATAGGCTTCGCGCAGTTCTTCATGTTTGGCAAGCATTTCAAAATAAATAGGATCTAGATCGTCTGACATATCAAACTCAGTTGTTGGTTCATCATCTTCAATGTCATAATCCTCTTCGGTGAAAATATCGGTCTTTTTAAATCCTGCCTGATAGAATGCAGACTTCCACTCGTATTCAGTCAAAAGGTTCCGAAAACCATAAAATGATTGAATCTTTTTTTGGATTTCATCAGCAGGGTGATCAATTCTCGTCACTTCGATGGCGAGAAGGACCCCATGATCTTTGAGAACACGATGCATTTCATAAAGAGATTGCTGAGAATGAGTAAAGCTTAGAACAGATTCACATAAAATCAAATCAAATTGGCTGTCTTTAAATGGCAGCTTTTCGGCTGTTCCATGAATGAGGCACGTATCATCATTTAGTCGTTTCTTTGCTTTTAGAAGCATTGTTGGATCACAATCAAAACCAGTTGCATCATAATTCATCGATCTTAGAAACTGAAGGGTTTGGCCCGTTCCGCATCCAACGTCCAGAATGACTGCTGACTCAGAAACCATTTCGCGTTCAATAATCTCTTTTGTAAGCAAAAAGCCTCCTGGATGGGCGCCGCCAACTCCAAGTTGTGCAAGTAAATCAAGATAGCTCGGCATGTGCATTAACTCCTTTCATGATAGATAAAATATGCGGATTATTTAGATATGAACACATAGAAGAGTAAAGTAAACAGCCCGGTATTGGCCTCCTGCCGGATTAAACTATGTTTTGGCGAAAAAAGAATTGCTTCCAAAATGTGATGTTCGAAAAGAATGGTTTTTGCCATATAGTACATACTGTTTGATGGAACACATGATTCCTGCGTTTTTAGTTGACGTTTTTCTTTTCGTTACTCATAATGATTACATAATGAGGGTGGTGTTAATTTGTTTAAAAATAATAATGTGAAATTTCTGTTTGCAATCCTTTTAACTGCCATCATCAGCGCAGGTATTACGTTTGCATTTGTGCAGCAGGACAGCGGATTAAGTCAGGCACAGGAAAAAAGTGATGATCCCTTTGAAAAGCTATTTTCTACATACGACACGCTAAAAGGCGAGTTTTATCAAGATACAAATCAAGAAAAGCTTGTAGATGGGGCCATCAAAGGAATGATTCAGTCTTTGGATGATCCGTATTCAACCTATATGGACCAAGACGAAGCAAAGGGCTTTAATGAAAACATCTCTTCATCTTTTGAAGGAATTGGTGCTGAAGTCCAGGAATCTGACGGAAAAATCATGATTGTCTCTCCGATCAAAGGTTCTCCAGCGGAAAAAGCGGGATTAAAGCCGAAAGATAAAATCTTAAAAGTAGATGATAAAAGTGTTGAAGGAATGACGGTTAATGAAGCAGTCATGCTGATCCGCGGTGAAAAAGGATCTAAAGTACAGCTCGTTATTGAACGTGACGGCGTTGGAGAGCTGGATTTTAACCTAACAAGAGATACAATTCCTCTAGAGACAGTGTATACGGAAGTTGAAAATGGAATCGGAAAGGTTCAAATCACAAAGTTCTCTGAAACGACAGGCAAGGAGCTGGCTGATGCCTTAAATGAACTGAACAAAAAAGAAGTTAAGGGCTTAGTCCTTGATTTAAGACAAAATCCCGGCGGTCTGCTTGATCAGGCCATTGCGATGAGCGATATTTTCGTTCCTAAAGGGAAAACAATCATGCAGATTGAAAATAAGGACGGTTCCAAAGAAGTTCAAAAATCTCAAAATGATTCAGCAGTCAATGTACCTGTTGTTGTCGTTGTAGATAATGGTACAGCAAGTGCAGCTGAAATTATGGCTGGGGCCCTGAATCAATCAGCAGGTATTCCTATTGTTGGAGAAAAGACATTTGGTAAAGGAACCATACAAACTGCGAAAAGCTTTGAAGATGGATCCTCTATTAAATATACAATTGCCAAATGGCTGACGCCTGATGGATCCTGGATTCATAAAAAAGGGATTGAACCGCAGAATAAGGCTTCATTGCCTGCATATGCGAATCTGCCTTATTTAAATCCAGAAAAAACGCTTAAGCAGGAAGATTCATCTGCTGAAGTAAAAGTAGCACAGCAAATGCTTAAAGCATTAGGTTATACAAACATAAAAACAGATGGATTCTTTGATGAAAGCACAAAGAAAGCTGTGACTGAGTTCCAAACAAAAAATAACATCGAACCGACCGGCACTATCAGCGGTGACACAACAATCAAAATGCTTGAATTGCTTCAGGCGCAGCTAAAAGAAAATGACACCCAGATGGATGAAGCCATTAAAGTGTTGAATGAACAGATGTAAGGTCTGGATAGAAAAAAGCGCGGACAAATTGTCTGCGCTTTTTTCGTATTTAAATTTTAGATAGTGTATGTTTGTATGAGTTAGCACAATGACAGTTAGAGTTGAAAACATAGGTTGAATTTAAAATCTTATACCCTAAAATATTCTGTTACTAGGTGCACTTGACCATTTATTCTTACTGTAGTGTTGGAAGGCGTCTGCCACCTTTTCAACTAACTGCTGTTCCTATTATCGAATCTGCAGCTATATGATCAGAAGAAGTCATTTTATAAGCCCAAATCCCAACTTAATAATCCAGGACTGATGCAAAGATACCATGCACCCAACTACAACCTGCCAAAGAGTGTTCCAATGAGCCAAAACAAAATTCCAAATCGGCGAAACGGGCAACTCACTCGCAAAAACTCCTTTTCTTCCATAAAAAGGAGTTTTTTCTTTCAAAAGAGGGGAATAGTAATAATGCAGAATATACAGGTTATTTGTTGACTTTCATTATTGGACAACATATAATTAATTCGAATTCGAGATATATTTATTGAAGATATTTTTTCTCGAAAATAAAGAACATTACACAAGGAGAGATCGGAATGTCAAATGTAAAATTAGCTGTCATTTACTACAGTTCAACAGGTACGAACCACAAGCTTGCAACATGGGCAGAGGCCGGCGCTAAAGAAGCTGGAGCAGAAGTTAAAGTACTTAAAGTTCCTGAGCTTGCACCGCAAGCTGCAATTGATTCAAATCCTGCTTGGAAAGCTCATGCTGAAGCAACTCAGCATGTTCCTGAAGTAACCCTGAATGATTTAGAATGGGCAGATGCGATTATTTTCAGTGTACCGACTCGATTTGGTAATGTTCCAGCGCAAATGAAACAATTTCTTGATACGACAGGGGGTCTCTGGTTCCAAGGAAAGCTTGCGAATAAGGTAGTGAGCGCAATGGCTTCTGCAAGCAACCCGCATGGCGGTCAGGAAGCGACAATCTTAAGCTTATATACAACAATGTATCACTGGGGAGCGATAGTAGCGGCACCAGGATATACAGATCAGTCAGCATACGCTGCAGGAGGAAATCCATACGGTACTTCTGTTACTGCTGATCAGGATGGTACTTTAAAAGAAGATGTAGAAGCAGCTGTTAAGCACCAGGCTAAGCGAACAGTTACAATTGCAGAATCGATTAAAAAAGGGATGCAGTAAGAAAAGCACAAGCGCCCGTTTAGCGCAGGCATGACAGATAAGAATCCGGCAGAAAAGTCCGGTTTTGACTTTTTTATGGATTTGTTCTGGGTGAGGAGTTGGGCGCTTGCGCTAGACATTAATGCGCAAAATTTTATGCTTTCTTATCTCTAAAAAAAGGTTTGGCTTAACTGCCAAACCTTTTAATTTCAATACAGGAGAGGTTTAATATGAAACATATTTTTGAAAAAGGAAAAAATCGCAATCGAACATTATTGCTCTTACATGGTACAGGCGGAGACGAGAACGATCTCATTCCTTTGGCTAAACATATTGATGACGACGCAAATCTTTTAAGCGTGAGAGGGAATGTGCTCGAAAACGGTATGCCCCGTTTCTTTAAGAGATTGGCTGAAGGTGTGTTTGATGAAGAGGATTTGATTTTCCGAACAGGTGAATTAAATGATTTTTTAAACGAAGCGGCTGAAAAATACTCATTTGACCGATCCGATGTTGTTGCGGTGGGGTATTCAAACGGAGCGAATATTGCCGGGAGCCTACTATTTCATTATGAAAATTCTTTGAAGGCAGCGATCTTGCATCATCCAATGGTCCCGAGAAGAAACATTGAGATTCCTTCATTAGCAGGCACTCCTGTTTTTATCGGGGCTGGTATGAATGATCCGATATGTCTGCCGCAAGAGACACGTGACTTAGCTGAATTACTGAAGGCAGCAAATGGTGAAGTAGCCATCCACTGGGAGAATCATGGTCATCAGCTGACTTCGTCTGAAGTGGAAGCAGCAAGTGCATGGTATAAGGAGTATGTTAAGTAAGTTTTGAATCGTATAAAAAAGGAGTTCCGGTATGGACACTCCTTTTTTATTTTGACTGGCAAGCATCCGGTTTTGTCCGCTCCGCCGATGAAGTCAAAACCGGACTTCTGCATCGGATCCTTTTATGCCTGTTGGAGATAAACAGGACCAGACTATAAAGCTGTCTATCCGCCTTCAAGCAGCAGAGCCAGTCCCGTTACACCTTTTGGTTTATCATGTGATAAGATTACGGCGTAATCAGTAACTTCACCAACTGAGAGCAGTCTTTTTTTGCAATGTCCTGCAGCTGTTTGCGGACTAGGGGAGTGTCAGCGTTAACTTCCCCCAGTGGTTCAAAAAATACAAAAACCGGCAAAGTTTTCACTTTACCGGTTTCGTATTAAAGAAATGTACTTAATTTATCGATGCTGATGCGTGAGCTTTGATGTGCAGGTTTCGCTGCTTTTCCAATGGAAATGAGCATGACTGGTACATAACGGTCTTCAATTTTAAATGTTTCAGAAAGCTGCTCGGCATTGAATCCGCCAATCGCACAAGAATCGTAGCCTTTTGCTTTTGCTGCAAGCATTAACTGCATGGCAGCAAGGGATGCATTGCTGAAAGCAGCATCGCGAGCGTAAATCGGATTCTGATAGGCACCGTTGATTTGGCCTGCCAATGTTTCTTTAATTTCTTCTTTTATAAATCCTGCTTCTACTAGCGGATTATAAACTTGATCTGTATTTTTGTTCGCCTCAAGATCTCCTAAGATAGCAACCACTGCAGATGCTTCCGTAATTTGACTTTGATTGTAGGCAATCGGAAGAAGTCTTTCTTTTGACTCATCGCTGTGAAATACTATGAAGTTCCAGTGCTGAAGGTTCCATGCAGATGGAGCTTTTCCTGTAAATTCCAGGATTTTTTTTAATTCTTCTTTGCTGATCTTAACGCTTGGATCATATTTACGGACAGAACTGCGTTCAGACATAATGGATAAAATGCTTTCAGTTGTAACGGTAGACATTGTGAAAAACCTCCATTGTTGAATATCATTTTTAGTTAGGGTATAATATACAAAAAGTTACAGGCTAACTTTTAGTAAGTTATTTGACTTTTGTAATCATAAAATGATTAAAATAATATGTCAAGAAAAAAGATGGTAAAGGAGATTCAAATGGAATCCAATTTATGTCCCAAAATGGAAAAAGCATTTGGATTTTTAGGAAAAAGATGGACGGGTTTAATCATACACGTCCTGTTAGATGGACCTAAGCGATTTAAGGACTTAACAGATACCATTCCTAGTATAAGCCAAAAAATGCTTGTCGAACGATTGAAAGAATTGGAATCAGCCGGCATTGTTCAAAGAGTAGTGATTCCGGATACCCCAGTAAAGGTGACGTATCAGCTAACCGAAATGGGCCATTCTTTAGAAAAAGTAATGATGGAAGTAAAAGAATGGGCTGAACGTTATTGTTTTGAGGAGGGGAAAAAGGAATGAGCAGGACAGTCATAATTACTGGCGGTGCTAATGGCATTGGGGAAGAACTCGTCAAACAGTATGCTTCTCTTGGTGATACTGTTGTTTTTGCTGATTTAGATGAAGAAAAAGGAAAAAGAATCGAAGCAGATTATAAAAATGTTCGCTTTGTGCAAACAGACGTAAGGAACATTGCCGAAATCGAGCAACTTATGAACGAAGCAGCTGGTCTAACCGGCAGAATTGATGTTTTGATTAACAATGCAGGTGTATCCCGCTTTAAATCGCCTTATGAACTGACATTGGAGGATTGGGATGATGTGATCAACACCAATTTAAGAAGCACATTTTTCTGTTCCAAAGAGGCAGCGAAGGTGATGAGGAAGAATTCATCAGGCGGTTTTATTGTCAATATCGCATCCACAAGAGCTGCAATGTCAGAACCAGACTCTGAAGCCTATGCTGCAACAAAAGGCGGGATCGTTGCGTTGACACATGCGCTTGCTGTATCTCTCAGTGAAGATCGGATCAAAGTGAATTGTATTTCACCTGGCTGGATTGAAACAAAGGAATACGAAGAACTCAGACAAATCGATCATGATCAGCATCTTTCCAAACGAGTCGGAAAGCCTGCTGATATTGCAAAAGCATGTTTTTATTTAACAGATCCTGAAAATGATTTTGTAACGGGATTAAACATTGTCGTTGATGGCGGCATGACTAGAAAGATGATCTATGAACATTGAGACTGCTAATATGCAGTCTTTTTTTATGCTTTTTTTAGTAACCTTTTCCAATCCTATTCGTATATAATCTGGGGGGATATGCGATGAAGATTAATAATTATTATCAGAAAACAGCCAAGTACTCACTCTGGATTGGGGGATTTCTCTGTACAGCCGGAATCATACTTTTCGCTGTCAATTTATTCAATATAGTAAAAGAAGATTTAAACGGAACCTTAATCTCCATTTTCATGATGAGCGCAACTTTAATCACAGTCGGAATCATTAATCGAAATCGGTCAATTGAAGTTATCGTGGAAGAATCTGAGCACCAGTCAGAGTATCATAAAGAAAACGAATTTATCATGATGAAAATGACTTCATCGTTATTTCATATTGCATTTTACACTCCTAGTGGATACATGACCCATGAAATGAAAGGTTTCAAAATGAATTGGATTCATTGGCTGATTCCAAAATCAATACAGACATTTATGAAAAAGAGTGGATCATTGCTGATCACTCAGGATATAAGCTTGGATATGTCAGTCAATCTTATGGATTATATCCGCCAGTGAAAATATATGATGGGGAAAGGAATTTGATCGGTGAAATTCGTGAAAGCAAGTCATTAGTCGGAATCAAAGGCTCTATTTTAGACCAAGAAGGAAATTCTCTTTCTGATTTTGATTTAGGAAGCTTATTATATGATTACAAGCTGCATAGTCTCGATCATACCTTTTGGTGCCATTACCGTGAAGGCTGGCTGCCGCTTGAATGGGGTAAGCGATTTAAGGATGTAAACCAGGATACGCTGGTCATTTCACCCAATCTTCCTGACAATAAAAAGCTTATTGTTCATGCTTTTGCCGGTTATATGCTCTACCGAAAATCATCATGATATTTGTTTAAATTCAATCTGCCTGGGTAAAGGTAAAGAAGTGACCTTGAAAGGAATGATTGAAATGCCATGGACAAAACAAGATTATCCTGCTTCAATGAAGAACCTTCCTGTTAAAACTCGTGAAAAAGCAATTGAGATTGCGAATGCATTGCTTGATGATGGCTATGAGGAAGGACGAGCTATTCCAATCGCTGTATCGCAGGCAGAAAAATGGGCGGACAATGACACTCCAAAAGATGAATATCACGTGTTTTCGGATAATGATGGCGGCTGGATCATAAAAAAGGATGGAAATGAACGGGCAAGTTTTAGATTTGAGACGAAACAGGAGGCATTAAAGAAAGGAAGAGATCTCGTAAAGGAGAATAATAGCTCACTGATTGTTCATCTTAAAGACGGCTCTATTGAAAATAAAATCAATGATTAAAACTTCTTTCTAAAACACTTGTTATTTTTTAATTATATTTAATAGGATAACTGTTTTTGTTTTTTTAGAAAAGGGAACAATTTGCTAACCATAGACGTTTTATATATGACTACTTAAAACAACAATCTTTGCAGCACAATCATGATTTATATACTTGTCTCCTTACTAATTTCATTTTCCTGAGATATTCGCCCACTCCAAAAACTAGTAGGTGAATACCCTTATAAGGTAAGTGAAATGAGAAGGAGGGGAATAGATGTACCCTAATTATGTCCAACGCAGCTATCGTAACCCTAGAAATAGAGGACCATTCTTTTTCGGATTTGGAGCGCCGTTTGTAGGCGGATTAGTTGGAGGATTTCTTGGAAGTGCCCTTTTTAACTATCCGAGACCCAGACCTTATTATTACCCCCAGCAGCCTCCATACTATGGAGGATACCCGGGACCTGGAGGCTTTCAAGGGTATCCTGGAGGATATCCTGGAGGATATCCAGGCGGAGGAGGATACGCTGGAGGGCCGTATTAAGGTGCAAAGACTTCAGCGCGGCGAGGAAATGAAAATTGACCAAAGAAGATGCTTAAGTCTTCTTTGGTCAATTTTGTTTTAAGATTTTTCTAGATAAATTTTGTTTTTTGGAATGATATCTATTAAAAACTTGGCTAATCAGGCAATTTTTAATTTGCCCGCTTCAAATGGAAGACCGTTTATTATTCATCATGATTTATTATGTCAATTTCTGACAGTTGCAGATCTTCATTTTTAGTCAGTTTAATTTCCAGAATTCCTTTGCGGTAGGAGGCTTTCGTGCCTTTTCGCTTCACAAGGGAAGGCAAAATGAAGTTTTTTTGTTCACCCATTGCTGGATAATTGATAATGAAGAGCTGATTGCTGTTGTGCTGAATACGCAGATTTCCTGCTTGTTCTTCTGTAGCAGGGATTTTTATAAATATGTTATCATTCGTTTCAAATAGCTCTGCATTTGCTGGATTTCCTTGAGGCTGCTTGTCTTTTGCTGTCAGGCTGCCCTGATATGGGAACTGCTGACTGAAACCTTCTCCAAATACGTTTCCCATCACACTTTGTATATAGTCTTCAACGTTTTTAGGATTCATATTTTTAAACGTTTCAGGCAGTTGTCCGGACTGATTGTTAAAGGGAAAATGTTTATTCCAGGGAAACATGATGTTCACGCCCTTTTTTGCAGATATACTTTACTATATGCCGGGCAGCAAGTCATGGTTAAGTTTTTTTTCTTGTAGAATTCCTGCTATCAGGATTATAATGGGCATGTGGTTTTACTTGGGGGAAAAAGGAAGGAGCAAAAAATGGAACAAAAAAATCTTGATACATATCGTGCAGGCATGATGCATACAGCACTCGCCTATTTTTTATGGGGAATCCTTCCTGTTTATTGGAAGTGGATTGATTACGTTGCAGCTGAGGAGATTCTTGCTCATCGTGTTTTTTGGTCTTTTCTATTTATGATTGGAATGATTCAAATGAACAGGCAGTGGCCTCAGCTGATTGAAGTGTGCAAGCGGATGCTGAAAAAGCCGATATTATTTGTTTCACTTATTCTTTCATCCATTTTGATCAGCATTAATTGGTTTTTATATATATGGGCTGTGAATCATGGCCATATCTTAGAAACTAGCCTGGGGTATTATATCAATCCTCTGATCAGCGTGCTGCTCGGAATGATATTCTTGAAAGAGCGTCTTAATAAATGGCAGTATGCATCCTTCGCCCTGGCAGCAGCAGGCGTGCTATTCATGACATTTCATTACGGGAAATTCCCATATGTAGCACTCATTCTTGCATTAAGCTTTGGTTTTTATGGACTTACAAAAAAAGTGACGAAATTAAACGCCTCAATAGGACTTACGCTTGAGACAATGATGGTGATGCCAGTTGCCTTCATTTATTTATTGTCGATTGCAAATAACGGGACTTCATCATTTTTTGATTGGAATGCAGGAACAAATACGTTCTTAATCGGGGCAGGCATCGTAACTGCTGTTCCTTTGCTGCTGTTTGCGAAAGGGGCTCAGCATATTCCATTATTTATGGTGGGCATTCTGCAATATATTGCACCGACTATCACTTTGCTCCTTGGTGTATTGATCTACAAAGAATCGTTTACTGGCGTTTAAATCATCACGTTTTCATTAATATGGAGCGCGCTTGTCCTATTTTCATTTTCCCATGTCAGAGGGATAAAAGTAACAGAAAAGAAGAAAACGATGGAGATTTAGAAGATGCCTGCCTTGCGCAAGGCTTTTTTCTTTCATTGAAATGATTTTTCAGTATACAATATGAGGGTAAGGAAAGGGTTGATTGGAGAAGATGACGGAAAACCGCCATTTGTTAGAAATATACCGGACGCTTTGGTCAAATCGAAAGCTTGCAGGAAGCGAATCTGATCTTCAAACACTGCAAAGCGCAATCAAGGTTGAGCTGATGGATGAAATGACGCATCCCCGTTTACGGAAAAACATTGACCAGAAGTTTTTTTTGGCAGCAAAAAGGATCACGGAATCCACAATCAGCTCCGAGGACAAAACCGAGCTGATTGCCTTACATATTAAAATGTACGAAGAAATCAAACAACCAACATTAAAGGAGCGGTAACATGGTCCCTATTAAGAAAGAAGAGATTCAAAAATATTTAGATGTTCTGCTGAATAAAGAAGTGTATGTTCACTTAGAGACTACGACCGGCGCCTATTCTGCTCATATGAATGAAAATAACATGACGGTTGTAGCTTTTATCCGAAACGTAAAAGTATCCTTTAATCAGGCTAAAATTACAGGACAAGGACCATACAGAGTCGGTCTAAAATTGGATCATGGATGGATCTATGCGGAAGGACTGACAGACTGGGTGTTTAACGAAAAGAATCAGCTGTTAATGGCCGGACATGATCGAGAAGGCAAGCTTGCAATCGCACTTCAAATCAGTGAAACTCCGTTTGCAGAGTAGAAGGAGAGAATAATATGAAAGAGCATGTATTAGTTGTACTGCCGCATCCTGATGACGAATCATTTGGAGTTGGCGGACTGATGTCATTAAAAAGAAAAGAAGGGATTCCTGTAACCTATGCATGCGCCACACTTGGCCAAATGGGAAGAAATATGGGGAATCCTTTATTCGCAAATCGTGAAATATTGCCGGAAATCCGCAAAAAGGAACTGCGTGATGCTTGTGATGCACTAGATGTTCAGGATTTAAGAATGCTTGGACTTCGCGACAAAACCCTTGAATTTGAGGATATTGAGCACTTTGCAGACATCATTGAAGAAATCATTAAAGAAGTCAAGCCCACACTCGTTGTAACATTTTATCCTGGACATGGGGTGCATCCAGATCATGATGCAACCGGGGCAGCAACCATTCACGCCTTAAGAAGAATGCCGGTTGAAGAGCGACCGGAAACGTATTGTGTTGCGATTACAAGAAACCGTGTTGAAGTACTTGGTGAACATGATATCACAATCGATATTTCAAGCGTTGCAGAAATGAAATTAAATGCTTTGCGTGCACATCGCAGTCAGACAGAAGGAATGCTCAAGCAAATGGAAGAAAAGTTCAAAAATAAAGATCCTGAAGTTATGCACTGGATTGAGAAGGAGATTTTTTGGACATATAAATGGAACGATTAAATAAAAACCACCCGTGATAAACGGGTGGTTTTCTCTGCGGCTGAAAGCCTTTGTTACTGACCAGACCCTAAAGGGACACTGAACGGTTCGCCAATTGTACTACTTCTACTAGCCAGACCTCAAAGGCCTTCTGCTTATTTCCTTAAGGTACCCAAATTTCGCTATTTCCGATTTCTAGGGCACCATTCGGTTCGTATGAGTACCTGGATTTCGCTATTTCCGGGTTCCAGGGTACCATTCAGATTGGATTTCTAAGATATTGGCGGGCAAACCAAATATATTTTAGCACCTCGGAAGAGTTTTTTTACTAACACGCTGAAAGCTTTTTAGAATCATAGGCCTAGCCTAGGGTTTTCTTTTCCATAATAATAAAATAAAGGGTGAGCCATATCGGCTCACCCTTTTTGATGTTCGCTAAGTGTATATACCTTGTTTTGTATAAACCATAACCGAGCAGAAAGCGCAACTGCTGCAGCGGCAAGACCTGCTATCAAACCTATCCAATATCCAAATGCCATGAAAGAAGTATAATTTGCCAGCCAATATCCTGTCGGAAGTCCGATTACCCAATAAGAGACTAGCGCCATTACCAAAGTGACATTCACATCTTTATAGCCGCGCAGGGCTCCCTGAATGGGTGCAGCAATGGCATCTGACAGCTGGAAGAAAATTGCATAGATTAAAAACTGTCCTGAAAGATTAATAACAATTTCTTCATTCGTATAGATCCCTGCAATTTCACTCCTTAAGAAGTAAATAACCGCTGCACTAATGAGTGATAGGAGTACAGCCATGACAATTCCTAAATAACTGTACTGCTTTGCATCTTTATATCGTTCCGCGCCTACTTCAAAACCGATAACAATCGTAAGCGCCATTGAAATGCTGAGAGGCAGCATATACAAGAGCGAGGCAAAATTTATTGCGATTTGATGAGAAGCAATTGTCACTGTATCATAATTGCTCATTAATAAGGTCACAGCTGCGAAAATACTAGTTTCAAAGAAAATGGCAATTCCGATGGGAATCCCTATTTTTAGAAGACTGAGCCAAGCTTCAATCGAAGCTTTATAGAGCTTTTTAAAAATAGAGTACTGAACAAACGGATGCTTTTTCCAAATGACAAATGCAGAAATAAGAAAGATGGACCAATAGGTTATAGCTGAAGCAACGCCTGATCCTATGCCTCCAAGAGCCGGAAATCCAAACTTTCCAAAGATAAATAAATAATTAAAAACTACATTAATTGGCAGTGCTAATAATGTAATGATCATCGATACTCGAGTAAAGCCAAGGGCATCAATAAAACAGCGGAGGACATTGTAAGCAAAAAGAGGAAGAATTCCAAAAGATAATGCGACCAGATAAAACTTGGCTGTCTCCCTGACATGATCCTCAAGTTTCATTGAATTTAAAATGGGATCAATGACAAAAAAACCGATAATCGCCACAACAATAGACAGCAAAATAGAAAGATAAAGACCTTGTACGACAGTAAAAGGTATTTTTTCCTTCTGTCTGGCACCCACATACTGCGATACAATCGGAGTCACCGCAAGAAGAATACCGCTTAATCCCGTGTAAACCGGAACCCAAATGCTTGAGCCAATTGCAACACCAGCAAGATCACCCGGGCTTACTTTCCCTGACATAGTCGTATCAAAAAAATTCATCGAGTAAAGAGCAAGCTGTGTAATAAAAATAGGTAGTAGAATGAGAGAAAACTGCTTTCCTTTCTCCCATAATGTAAAGGTTTGTTTCATGATGAGATTCCCCGTTTCTTTGAGTAACCAAAGAATTATAACATGAAATAAGGGGGCTCGTGACTATTTCGACTTTTCCTCGATTTCTTTTTTCTGTGGCTTAAACATTTGGTAGTAAAAATAGCTTAGGATCATAATCCCCAAACCTGAAAAAAGATATTGAAAAATTTTAACTGCTGTCATTTTCCCGACCTCCTTTTCCTTAGTATGAGCTATAAATGGAAAATAATTGCATGGAATGATCGGTTTCATCCAACAATATGAGGAAGAACAGAAAAGGGGATGGCTAGGATGGAAAAAGAATTAACAGATCCCATTAAAAAACACATTCATGATCACCTTGGCAAAATCATTGATGAGTCCCTGCAGTTAATGAGCACACTTCACGAAAAGGACCATTGTTTATTATGTGAGCTTGATGAATTGCATAAGGTATTTCAGCAGCTGCAATCACAAGCATCCTCCTTTTATTTGCAGTCCTACCTTTCAGAATTCACACCGCATTATGCTCTGCTCTCAAAAGTTATGCAGCAGCTTTCAGAGAAAAAGCACGGAGGATTGATTGTGATTGAGAGAAAGGACCCCGTTCTTCCTTTTCTTAAAAACGGTGTATCTATTAACGCTTATTTATCTGCCTCATTGCTTGAAAGTTTATTCTTTCCTGGCAGTCCTTTACATGACGGGGCAGTCCTTGTCTCCGGCACAAAAATAATATCCGCCGCCAACGTTCTGCCGCTTTCCGTAAAAACCAGCGATGCCAAACTTGGAACTAGACACCGAGCAGCGCTTGGTATCACAGAATCTACAGACGCGATAGCACTTGTTGTTTCAGAGGAGACTGGTAAAATGTCATTTGCAATTGATGGAGGTTTGTATCCATTTAGAGCGGAGTAAGAACTATTTATCTTGTATCATTGTTTTTCAAAAAAACCTTGCCTCCTATAAAGAATCCTTATATAATGTGATTTTTATGTAAAAGCAAAGACACCTCATCAAAAAAGGTGCCCTTAGTGTGCCCGAGGAGGAACATGTTTTGAGTAGAAGGTTAAATGATTTTTTTAGATTAGAAGAACGGCAAACAACGGTGAAAACCGAATTTCTCGCAGCCCTGACAACGTTTATGACTGTCAGTTACATCATCTTAGTGAATCCGATTATTTTGTCAGAGGCGGGTATACCTAAAGAGGCAGCACTAGCAGGAACGATTTTTGCGATTGTCATCACAACTTTGCTTATGGGGCTTTGGGCTAACTTGCCCATCGTGATTGGACCTGGGATGGGACTAAACGCATTCTTTACCTATACTGTCGTGCTTGGACAAGGGTTATCTTGGGAAACAGCACTCGGAGCCGTTTTTATTTCAGGTTTGGTTTTCTTTCTATTATCCATTACAGGTATCAGTTCAAAGGTTGTCGCTGCCATTCCCAAAACTCTTAAAGCATCTATTACGGCAGGAATTGGTTTGTTCGTTGCATTTATCGGGCTGAAGAATGGGGGGATTATCGTACCGGATGATTCTACATATATAGCTTTAGGAAATATTGGGGAACAGGGGACCTGGCTCGCATTACTCGGCTTGATTCTGGCAGCTGTACTTGTTTCCAGAAATGTAAGAGGCGGGCTGATTTTAAGTATTTTTGCTGTAACAGTGATTGCTATGATCATTGGATATTCTCCTGTGCCAGGCTCGATTAAAGATGTTTTCTCATTTGAAATGCCGTCTGTACAGATGACTTTTCTTAAGTTGGATATTATGGCTGCCATCGGATACGGCATCTTTTCCGTTATTTTTTCATTTACAATTGTTGAGCTGTTTGATACGCTTGCTACTTTAATCGGTCTGACAAAAAAAGCAAATCTAAACAATGAAAATGATGAAACACCTTATATGAAACGGGCATTAACGACTGGAGCTATCGGAACGATGATCAGCGCCATTTTTGGAAGCACAGCAATGAACACGTATATTGAAAATGCAACAGGCATCGCTGAAGGAGGAAGAACAGGATTGAAAGCGGTATTTGCAGCACTGCTTTTCTTACTTACACTTCTGTTCACACCTTTAATACAGTTTATTCCAAGCGCTGCTACGGCACCTGTCTTAATTATCATCGGAGCTTTTATGATGACAGAACTGAAAGCAGTCAACTTTGATGATTTGACCGAACTAATCCCTGCCTTTCTGACCATCATTATGATGCCATTAACGTTTAGCATCGCTGAAGGGGTCGCATTTGGATTTATTTCCTTCACACTATTAAAACTTTTTTCAGGGCGGAGAAAAGAACTTCATTGGATGATGTACATTACAGCAGCATTCTTCATTAATTTTTATACAATGCTTTAAAAGGTCCATTTAGGACCTTTTTTTCTATTCCAGATAAGTTTCGTGTAGCGAAACAATTTACGTGATGCTATAGTAGATATTGATAAATAACATGGAAATCGGGGAACTCATCATGTGGAAAAATAAAAACGTTTGGATTGTACTCAGCGGAGAGTTCATTGCAGGTCTTGGGCTATGGTTTGGCATAATAGGAAACTTGGAATTTATGCAGGAAAATGTACCATCGGATTTCTTGAAATCTCTGATTCTCTTTACTGGTTTGCTGGCTGGTGTTTTCGTTGGACCGCTGGCTGGAAGAATGATTGACAGCCGTTCTGAAAAGTCGGTTCTTATTTATTCCGGGCTTGGACGAATGCTCAGTGTTGTCTTTATGTTTATGGCGATTCAGTTTGACTCCCTGATACTTATGGTTTTGTTCATGATCTGTATTCAATTATCAGCAGCCTTTTATTTTCCTGCGCTGCAGGCTGTTATTCCGATTATTGTAAAGGACAGTGATTTAATTCAGATGAATGGTGTACATATGAATGTTTCCACAATGTCGAGAGTCATAGGAACTGCACTTGCCGGAGCTCTTCTGGTCTTCATGAGCCTGACAGCGATTTATGCTATTTCTATGGCCGCTTATGCGATCTTGTTTGGAGCAACCTTTCTGCTTGATTTCGAAGAAGAAAAGAAAGATAAATCGAAGTCAGGGAAGTCTGGAGGATTTAAAGAGGTTATTCCTGTTTTAAAAGATACGCCGGTTGCGATCATAGCCCTTGTGTTAACAATCATCCCGGTTCTGTTCATTGGCGGATTTAATTTGATGGTAATCAATATTAGTGAACTGCAGGATAGTACATCTATTAAAGGACTTCTTTATACGGTTGAAGGAATTTCATTTATGATTGGAGCCTTTTTTGTAAAAAAAATCACACATCGTTTTTCACATGTAAACATGCTGTTTGTTTTTGCATTGTTAATATCTATTGCACATCTCAGCTTATTTTTCAGTGACATCATGTGGATGTCGCTTGTATCATTTGGACTCTTTGGTCTGGGAGTAGGCTGCTTTTTCCCAATTGTCTCAACTATTTTCCAAACAAAAATTCCAAAAGAATACCATGGGAGGTTCTTCTCGTTCAGAAACATGCTTGATCGTGTCATGTTCCAGGTTGTCTTGCTTGGTACCGGACTTTTTCTTGACACAATCGGGCTGCAATTCATGGTGCTTATCTTCGGAACACTGTCTCTCGCATTAGTGATTTTATACGGGCTGAAGTATTTTCAGAAGACAGAGCTTAATGCAGCTTTAAGTGAAAGCAAATAAAAGAGAGGTGAGACCTCTCTTTTTTTAAAAACCGGCCAATGGCCGGTTTTCTTTTTCAGTATCTATTAGCTCATGCACAAACTCCTCGGACAGACCTGATCTGTACGCTGGCCAAGACGCTTGCGCTTTACTTATTTTTCACGGCATTTCTTGCAGACTGACAGCTTATGTCCATCTGCTTGAAGGTTTGGGTAAAGCAGTTTAATCCGCTTAGTTCCGCATATCGGACATGTGCCGCGGCCCCTTGATGCCATTCTTAATAACGTTTTTCCCCGATTTCTTTTTGCCATCTTCAACACCCTGTTTCTTTTTTATCAATATATGAGACTAGGATAAAAATGATCTCGTACAAATAAGCTATAAATGACTAATTCTGTCATAAAATGTAAAAATATCGGGATAAAATTGCAGGAAATCATCGGTTTTTATAAGAATATAGTGCTATTTTTAGAAATTTGTAGTATTTAATGCCCTAATCTATTAAAATTATCTTGTATGAAAAAAGGAGGTACTTAGCGAACAATGAAACAGAAAATTATAGGGTTAACTGCTACAGCAGTGATTGGTTCCGGCTTGCTTGGTTCCGCAGCATCTGCAGACAGTGTTACCGTTCAAAAAGGCGATTCGTTATGGAAATTGTCACGCGAGTATAAAACAACAGTAGATGCTATCAAACTAACAAACAAACTGTCTAAGGATACGATTTTTGCTGGACAAATCCTGCAAATTCCTGGAACTTCTGAAAAGCCTTCTTCAAGTGCTCAGAAACCTGCTGCACCGGCTCAACTATCTACATATACAGTAAAATCTGGTGATTCCCTTTGGGTGATTGCAAGAGACCATAAAGTATCTGTCAGTGAGTTAAAAAGCCTAAATGGTCTAAAGTCAGACTTAATCCGTCCCGGACAATCGTTAAAGGTAAACAAGGCAACCGCACAGCCACAGCCCTCTCAGCCTAAACCGGCTGCACCAAAACCTGAACCTGCAACTTCTGCTTATAAAGTTCAGCTTGGTGATTCACTATGGAAGGTTGCGAATAAATTTGATCTGACAGTAGCTGAATTAAAAACAATGAACAACCTAAAGTCTGATGTCATTCATGCAGGCCAGACGCTGCAAGTCAAAGGCTCAAGCGCAGCACCCCCAAGTAAGGTGGAAGAAACAAAGCCATCTGCAAACAGTAAAATTGACACGATGATTGCTGAAGCTAAAAAACATATTGGAGTGCCTTATCGCTGGGCAGGAAACACTCCATCTGGATTTGACTGCAGCGGATTCATGTACTATGTACTGAATAAAGTGACATCTGTTTCACGTCTAAGCACAGCTGGATATTGGGATAAGATGACTGCAGTTAGCTCTCCTCAAAAAGGTGACTTCGTTTATTTCACTACATACAAGGCAGGCCCATCACATATGGGAATTTATCTTGGCAATGGAGAATTTATTCACGCTAGTTCATCAGGAGTTACAATCTCTAAAATGGACAATTCTTATTGGAAAGCAAGATACCTTGGAGCAAAAAGATACTTATAAAAAGAAGCCATTGAGGCTTCTTTTTTTATAGAGGAAGTTTATTAGATCATATACTGTGCCTGATCTTGGGAAGTTCTCCGGCATTGAATGACAAATGACAAAATAATATATTTGTCATTTGTCATTTGTTATTTGTTATGATAAATTCTTAGTAGGAGGTGTGAGAACAATACTATTTTGTTCAGCTATTATGGAGAAAAAAAATAACTTTCTAAGTAAAAAAGAAATATTGGATGCTGCTGAAACTGCATTCAGGCGGTTTGGTCCTAAGAAAACATCAGTAACTGATATAGCGAAAGCCCTTAATGTGAGTCATGGTACGATCTATAGACACTATCCCAGTAAAATGGTATTAAGAGAAGCTGTAACAGAAAGATGGCTAGAGGAAAAAATTGTTGCTCCACTTAATCGTTTACTTATCCATTTTGATGCTTTATCTGCTGATGTCTTATTAAAATCATACCTGCTTAAACTGATTTCACTTAAACAAATTCACGCAGAAAGTGATCCGGAAATGTTTGAAATGTATGCGGAAGTCACTGCTGAAACTGCAGAACTTATTAATAAACATGTTAAAAGCATGATTCAGCAAATGAATTTAATAATTGAAAAGGGAATAAAGACAAAGATTTTTACAAACATTGAGGATTTAAATGATTTCTCTCAAGCTGTTTTTCATGCAACTTCAAGATTTCATCATCCGTCTCATGCCTATGAATGGAAGTATGAAGCTATTGGAGATGAATTTGAAAATGTGTGGATGCTCATAACCAAGGGATTCTTAGTCAATAAAACGAAAGATAATAAAGGGGATATAGAGGATGGTTAACAATTTAAACGGTAAAGTAGCAATCATTACAGGATCCTCAAGAGGGATTGGAAAAGTGATATCTAAACAATTAGCAGGATTGGGAGCAAAAGTTGTAATTAACTACTCAAGCAGTTCAGATAAAGCGGAAGATGTGATTAAAGAGATTAAGGAAAATGGAGGAGAAGCAATTTCCTTAAGAGCTGATATGAGTAAGATTGGTGATATTCAATCCTTATTTAAAGAAACTCTTAACGCTTTCGGAAAAATCGATATTCTTATAAATAATGCAGGGATTATGATAAATAAACCTCTGCAGGATGCAACAGAAGAGGACTTTGACAAGCAATTTGCAATCAATGCAAAAGGTACCTTTTTTGCTTGTCAACAAGCGATGAAATATATGGAAGACGAAGGCCGTATTGTCAATATTTCTACATCTGTAAATGGTATGATGTTCCCTGCCTACAGTATCTACTCAGGAACGAAAGGGGCAGTGGAACAATTCACGAGACAATTGGCAAAAGAATTCGGCATTAAAAAGATTACTATTAATGCTGTTGCCCCTGGACCTGTTAACACTGAACTATTCAATATAGGAAAAACAGTGGAGCAAATTGAGGGAATGAAGAAAATGAACGCTTTTAATCGTTTAGGTGAACCAGAAGATATCTCTAATGTGATAGAATTTCTTGTCAGTAAACAATCTCAATGGGTTACTGGCCAAACGATCCGAGTAAATGGCGGATTTATTTAAAGTAATATTTACAGAGAAATGGTTCGACTTCTTTTGCTGGCATGAAAAGATAATAATTATACTTGCAATTTAGTGTGAAAGGAATATAATTACTCTTAATATAAAAATCCAATGATGAAGTGAGTAATCATACATGTTTCAGTTTCTTAGCGATTTAGGGACGGTGAAAGCCTAAAATGGACTATAAGGAGCATGCCTGAAACTTTAGGGTAGGGCATGCCGGGCTGCTGCCCGATAACACGCTGCGAGCGGTACAGGTTTGAACAATCAGAGTGGTACCGCGGGAAAACACCCGTCTCTTTTAATAATTAAAGAGACGGGTGTTTTTATTTTAGGTTCTTTTCAAAAACATTTTTACAATCATATTTAGCGCGTAAAATCGTTATAGAGGAAAGATTTCAATAAATATGTTTCCAAGACACCATTCATTTTTCATTTGAAAAGTACGACCCTTCCATCCTCGCAAAATATTTACTGCAAGTTTGCAGAGCGTTTAATTCTTATTATGCAAAAGTGAAAATTCTAAATGAGATGTATATCTCATTTAGAGGCTATATCTTGAACAATGTACAGCGAATGTATTAAAGGAGGGACTTGGCATCCTGGGGATTCAAGCTCCTAAAAAATGTAAGTTTCTAAAGAATAGTCCTCCCATCGTTATAAAAATTTTTTTTAATGGCTATCATGCTAAAGAACTTAGGATGGAGGGACGAATCAAATGAAAGTAAAATTGCTGTACACGGCAATTATTGGAGTTTCCTTAAGTTTGAGCGCATGCCAGGCTTCAACAGGAGAGCAAGAATCGCTGCCTGTGAATGAAAAGGCTGTTGCACCAATAAATGTTGAAATGGTGAACAGTGAAGGTGCTAAGATTGGAACAGCAACTCTGACTGAAGCGTCTGTGGGGGTAAATATCCGATTAAAAGCAGAAGGACTGGAACCAGGTAAAAAAGCGATCCATATCCATGAAACAGGGAAATGCGAAAAGCCATCCTTTGAGTCTGCAGGAGCCCATTTCAATCCTTCTAAAAAGCAGCATGGGTTTGATAATCCTAAAGGATTTCATGCAGGAGATCTGCCGAACATTGAAATCGATGAAAATGGCAAAGTGGATATTGAGCTTCATTCAGCAGAGGTAACCCTTCAGCAAGGGAAAAAAAATTCTTTGCTGGATGAGGACGGAAGTGCCATTATTATTCACGAAAAAGAAGATGATTACAAAACGGATCCTGCAGGCAATGCAGGGGGCCGTATTGCCTGCGGAGCTATTGTAAGCTAAGAATAGCAAAAAATCGCGATGAAATTGTTTCAAGCTTGAATCCCACAAAACCGTTTCTAATTTGAAAAGGGCTTCAATGAAGCTCAATGAATCCCACAAAAGGCTTGTAAGCAGAAAAAAGGGCTTCAATGAAGCTGATTGAGTCCCACAAAAAGCACCTAAGCAGAAAAAAGGGCCACATTCATAATCATTAAGTACCCTAAATTTGCGAATCACAGCCTTTTTAGATTTCCGCTTCCCTTGTATGAGAGTAAACATTAAACCATAAAAAAGCTGATGAGAGATCTCATCAGCTTTTTTTATTCTTTCGTTTCATCAGGACCCATATAACGGTAATCAGTTGGATCGACAGGCTTGAAATTTTCAGGCTTGTAGAAACGCAGTAAATCACCGTAAACAATTTGGTCTGAAAGGGTTAGTTTTTTATCGACCATTTCTTCTGTATGTTTAATCTCTTCCGTTTCTTTTAGAGATTCTCCAGTCCCAGTATCGTAATATTTGCCGTCAACTGAAGTATAAGAAGGTGTGACAAAGTCGCCATTTCTGAATGGGACAACTTGCTGATGATCTTTAGATAATAAATCTGTACCCATTTGGATATACTCTTTTGAATCAATGCCGAGCAAGTGAAGAAGAGTAGGGCGAATATCAACATCTCCTCCGAATTGGTGCTGCTTGCCGCCTTCAAGTCCTGGTGCATGAATGAAAAGAGGAACCCGCTGAAGCTGAGCATGTTCAAACGGCGTAATTTCTTTTCCCATAACTTGAGACATTGCTTTATTATGATTTTCAGAAATGCCGTAATGGTCACCATACATCACGATCATTGTATTATCATATAATCCTGATTCTTTAAGATCCTCGAAAAATTGCTGAATGGATTCATCCATATAACGTGCTGTCTGAACATAACGGTCAACTGATCCATCGCCGGTTGTCAGTGGATCAATTGTTGCTTCCTCTTCATCGATAGGATAAGGGAAGTGGTTCGTTAATGTAATAAACTTCGTATAGAAAGGCTGTTCCATTGATTTAAGCAGCGGAATCGATTCTTCAAAGAAAGGTTTGTCCTTAAGTCCGTAATTGACTACATCTTCATCTTTCATTGAATAGTGCGCTGCATCAAAAAATTGCTCATATCCAAGTGACTTATACATCACATCACGGTTCCAGAATGACTTGTAGTTACCGTGGAAAACCGCTGTAGAATAACCCTTTTGGTCAAGAATCGCTGGTGCTGCCTGAAACGTATTTTCTGCTTTTGTTGTAAAAACAGCCCCTTGCGGAAGAGGGAATAACGAATTTTCCACCATAAATTCAGCATCCGATGTTTTACCTTGACCAGTCTGATGGAAAAAATTATCAAAGTAAAGTGTGTTTTTATCTTTTGTTAAAGAATTTAAGAAAGGTGTTACTTCTTCGCCATTGACTTTATAATCAATGGCGAAGGTTTGCAAAGACTCAAGTGAAATATAAATCACGTTCATGCCTTTTGCTTTCCCGAAGTATTCCGGATTAGGCTCAGCATGAGTTGCTTTCGCATAGTTCACCACTTCTGTCACATCATTTCCGTCAGCAAGTGCACGCTGTGCGGATGATTTAGAGCTTTGAATGGCATCATAAATCGTATAGTTATACATACCTAAGTATTTTACAAGGTAGTTACGGTCAAACGTGCGTGTTAATAACTGCGGACGATCCATTTCGGCTAAAGCAAGATTTGTTCCGAATAAGATCACAGCTGAGATAAGAACAGCCGACACTTTTTTGCGTTTCAATTTCACAGGCTCCGGCTTCACAAACTTTCCGAAAACAAGAACCATTAAAATGATTAGATCCAGGAAGTACAGCACATCATACGGTTTGATTAAAGCTCCAATACTTTTTCCTAAATCACCTGCATTTTTAGTCTGAGTCAAGGTTGGAACTGTAATGAAGTCATTAAAGAATCGGTAATAAACAAGATTTGCATATAAAAGGAAGGACAATAGGAAATCGATGACGATTATCCAAATAAATGCTTTTCTTCCTTTAGCAAATAAAGCGAGTCCTAAAAATAAGACTGCTGAGCTGATTGGATTAATAAACAGCAAGAACTGCTGAATCGAATTATCAATCCCTAAGTTAAGTTCAATTCGGTAAGCAGCATATGTTTTTATCCATAACAGAACGACTGCTAAAAGAAAGAAACCAAGATGCTTACTCAGAAAACTCTTAGCAAATACATTTTTCATTTTTTGACACCTCTTGTAATCAATTAAGTTAGTTTTATGTTAAATTAAATAGATCCCTGCTGCGAGTTTAGAAGCAAGGATTTGTTCAGCAAAAGATAAGAAGTATCTTACCGCAATTGCATGCCAAAAGTCAATTTTTTATCAATTCAAACAATCGTAATCTATCAAGCATCAGACATGAACTTTGTTTTTTATGCTTTATTTTCCACCTTTAATTATTAAGGATCATTACATAAAATCGCTCTCCAAAATACAAAGTAAAATTGGGGGTGATTATAATTGAAAATTTTTTTACTTGCAGCACTTTTTCTGACGTCCCAGCAAATGCAAACGGATGACAGTTTGACCATTAAACATAGGGATCAGGTTATCGAAAAAGTGAACAGGACTGAAACTGCTGTGCTTTTACCCGAGTTCTTGATGATTGATCAAACTAAATTGGATAATTTAATGAACAAGCTAGACAATCAAATGTATACGGCACCCGTAAATGCGCAAATTGACCGGAGCGGAAAAATCATCCCTGAGAAGAACGGCTATCGATTGCATCGTGAAAACTTTAAAGAGCAGTTTCATACTTATTTTTTTGGAAACAGTTCAGCAAGTATAGAAGCTCCAAGAATGAAACTGTATCCAAAAGTAGACAAAAATTTGCTTGCAAACATTCGGACAACTCGAATCGGAAGTTATGTGACTTTTTTTAATAAGAACAATAAACATCGGTCTCAAAATATTTCTCTTGCTGCAGAATCCATCAATAATACAGTCGTATTCCCCGGAGAAACGTTTTCGTTCAATACAGTTGTCGGAAATCGAACAGCTGCAAGAGGCTATTTGCGTGCTCCAATCATCGTGAGAGGAGAACTTTCAGAAGGGATTGGAGGAGGGATTTGCCAGGTTTCTTCTACTTTATTTAATGCGATTGACAATGCGGGATTAAAAGTGGTAGAGCGTTACTCCCACAGCAGACGTGTTCCATATGTACCAGCGGGAAGAGATGCAACGGTAAGCTGGTATGGACCTGATTTTCGATTCACGAATAAGTACAGCGAGCCTGTATTGATCCGGGCCGTTATGCATGGCGGGAGTGTTACTGTCGTCATTTTCTCCACTAGAGAAGTTGAGTATGAAAAGAGGATTGATCCACGAAATTAAATAAATTTCGATTCCCTGGTTGTCTTCTTTAGGGAATTACTTTGCTGGAAAAAAGATACTTCTGATTATCAATGCTTGGACATATGATTAGAAGAATCTTTTCTTAGGCAAGGTGATGATGATTATCACTCAAAAAATAGCAGCCATACTTATAGGAAGCTTATTGATCAGTATTGGCATCAATGGCTTTTTAGTTCCGCATCATTTGATTGATGGCGGAGTTGATGGAATAGCCTTGATCTTACATTACTATTTTGATTATAAAACGGGTTTATGCATTCTATTTTTAAGCTTGCCTCTTTGTTTTTTTTCTTGGTTTTTCAAACCGGTGTATTTTTACAGCAGTATTCACGGTTTATTGATATCTGCATTTTTTATTGATTTGCTGGATCCATTGAGAACTCAATTTACTTTGCCGATTTTTCTAAGTTCTCTGATAGGAGGAGGCTTAATAGGAATCGGTATCGGGGTCATGCTTCGAAATGATACAAGCACTGGGGGAACTGACTTATTGGCACGGCTTATTTCAGACCGTACAAAATTAAATATTGGCATTTCGATCTTAATTATAGACGGCCTTGTAGCAGCCGCAGGGTATAAAACGTTGGGATTGAGAAGCTTTTTCTTTTCATGTGTGGCAATTGGAATAATCGGATTGATAACTCACATTATCATGAAACCTTCTGAACACTGAAAAAGCAGAGCCAAATGGGATGTGCTTGACTATTTTTATGGATTTGTTGACCATAAACCTGATGTTTTGACAAAAACGCGTGAATTAAGTTTTAGTTGAGCAGCCATGAATTCAGCTAGATCTTCAGGCTTCATGACTGATTCCGGATTTCCGTCAGTCAGATTCGTCTCAATGGCTAAATCAGTAGCAACTGTGCTTGGTGTTACACCAAATTCTTTTATTTCCTCAGCTGTTTTTTCAAGATTGGCTAAAGTCAGGCCAATAAGCCCAATATTGACGCCTTCCTTCGCAAGTGCGATGGCAGCTGCTCGGCCTATGCCCCTTCCAGCACCGGTAATAATGGCTGTTTTTCCAATTAATGAACCCATATCTATCACTCCTATTAGAAAGTGGAGACAGAAAGACCGCAATTAATCCGCGGTCTTTCTGCATTTTCATTTTATTCTAGATTTGCATGGTTTCCGTACATCGTTTCGGAATCTAATCCCTTTTTCTCCATAAACCTTAAGATAATCACATCATAGAACAGCTGAAGAGTTTGTTCGAAAAGGGGCCCATCGGCTGGATGGTTTTTTTCAATGCTTGTTTGATCTTTAGGAGATCCAGGCAATTGAAAATAGGGTGTTTTTTGATCAATTCCCGCTCTTGCTGATTTAGTTTTTCTTTTTTCTGAGAAGTTTTGAATCGATGTGTAATTTTCCAATATCATGAAGAAGTGACCTATTCGGAATAGGTGCTGTTCTTTAAGAGAAAAACCCATTTCTTGTGCTATTGCGCGTGTAAGAGAGGCAACCCTGAAAGAATGATGGAACGTCTCTTTATGATGATGTTTCATTAGTTTTAGCCATTTTGAAGTAGGATCAGGATTCATTTCTTCTCCCTATAAAAATTATAAATTCACAAAAAATACAACGAGTAAAATCAAAGCGAGAGCAATGCTGACAATATAAATAGCGGATAAATTCTTCATTCTGGCCTTCGTTGATTCACGATAAGTCTCAACTGCTTGATTCTGTCCGATTAATATGGTTACTATTAACCCGACTAAACTAATAATAGAGATAATAATGACACTGATCCAAATTGACACTTTATTGACTCCTTTTGTATAAGATCTCCACTCTTATCAATCATTTTACATGTGTTCCAGGAGATGAGGCCATCCAATTTTCATATTTTGATGCCATCCACTTTTATAATTGTTCCATTATGTATGTTAGGAGTTGATTGTGATGACGAAAGAATGGAAGCCCGACCGTTTAAGTGAGCAGCCAATCTATAAACAGATCGTTCAGTTTTTTGAAGAGCAGATTCGCAACGGAGAACTGCCTCCTTTAAGCAGACTGCCTTCTGAACGAAGGTTAGCAGAGGACTTAGGGGTAAACCGAAGCACGGTAGCAACTGCTTATGCTGAACTCAGTGCTTCAGATTTAATAATCAGCAAGAAAGGGAGCGGCACATTGGTCCGTGAGGTAAATCATGACGATTCAAGCGGACGATTGCCGAACTGGAACCGCATGCTTATAGCCGGGACACTATTGCCAAATGTTCCGATCATTCAGCGAATCGCAGAAGAAACTCATCATAAAAATCTGATTGATTTGGCTACCGGGCAGTTATCACCGGAATTGTTCCCAAACGAACAATTTCAGCACCTATTAAAGAATCAGCATTTTGATAATCCCTTAAGCTATGATCATCCGCATGGGAATATGAAATTGAGAGAAACAATAGCGAGTCATATGAAAACATATAAAAATATAGATTGCACGCCATCATCCATCCTTATTACATCAGGAGCTCAGCAGGCTCTGCACCTTATTATTCAGTGTTTATTGAAACCAGGTGATGCTGTTGCGATCGAAAATCCTTCATATACATATACATTGCCTATTTTCAAATCTCTTGGCATTAAGACCATATTGCTTGAAGTGGATGAAAATGGAGTCAATCCCCAAGCTATTAATGATGCCTATATGAAGCATCGGGTTCGGATGATTTTTCTAAGTTCCGCTTATCAAAATCCAACTGGTGCCGTTCTTCATTCTGAGCGAAGAAAAAAAATTCTCAGAACTGCTTATGAGTTTGGAATTCCAATCGTTGAAGATGATCCATACTCCTTATTGTCTTTTGAGAATGAAAGCGCAGCAACCTTAAAATCCGAAGATTCACATGGCATTGTAATCTATATCAGCTCACTGTCAAAAATGGTATCCTCAGGCATGAGAATCGGCTGGATTTTGGCTCCAAAACAAATTATTGAACGATTAGCAGATGCCAGACAGCAAATCGATTTTGGATCAAGCATTTTTTCGGATTGGCTGGCAAGAGAGTTTTTAAAATCGGATTTTTTTGATCCGCATCTTCATCAGTTGAAAATTGAATTAAAAGAAAGGAGAGATATACTGGTTTCAGCTATTGAAAAGCATCTTCCCGGTCAAGTGGATTATACAGTGCCAAAAGGCGGGATTCACTTATGGTGCCGGATTAAACCTGCACATCATGATGAAAAACTATTTAATCAATCAGTAGATAAAGGGATGATATATACGCCTGGAAGTGCTCTCGGTTCGAAAAAGGGATTTGTCAGATTCACTTTTGGACGAGCTGCTAAACAATCAATCGACACAGCCATTGCTGCATTTTCAGAAGCGCTGCTTCAGCAAAATTAAGAATTCAGCAAAAGAGGAGACAAGGCAATGAAGCTAAGTATTCTAGATCAGTCACCTATTTCAGAAGGTTCCAGCGCAAGAAATGCCCTGAAGCAGACCCTGCAATTAGCAAAAGCAGCAGAAGACCTTGGCTACACTCGTTTTTGGGTTGCTGAGCATCATAATACAAATGGTTTAGCAAGTACGGCTCCAGAAATATTAATATCTCACATTGCCTCAAGTACAAGCCGGATCAAAGTCGGATCTGGCGGCGTGCTGCTTCCGCAATACAGTCCTTTTAAAGTTGCTGAAACGTTCAATACGCTTGAAGTTCTATTTCCAAACCGAATTGACTTAGGCATTGGACGTTCACCCGGAGGTGCTGCTGAAACCCGTCTTGCACTGACTGATGGAATACGAAAGAGCTTAAATGAATTTCCAAGGCAGCTCCAGGATCTGCAAGGGTTTTTAAGCCAGTCGCTGCCAGTGGATCATGCATATTCAAAAGTACTAGCAATGCCTGATTCGGAAACTTCTCCAGATATGTGGCTGTTAGGTGTTTCACATCGGGGAGCAAGAACTGCAGCGGAACATGGTTTGGCATTTACTTATGGACATTTTATCAATCCTGCAAGCGGGAGAAAAGCTATGAAAGATTACTTGGAACAATTTCAGCCCACACAACAATTAACATCTCCTGAATCCAATTTTTGTATTTTTGTTGTGTGTGCAGAAACAGAAGAAAAGGCTGAATATCTGGCATTAAGCCAGGATGCATGGCTTTTAAATGTGGAAAAGGGAGGAAATACAAAAATCCCCTCACCTGAAGAAGTGAAAAAGATTGATTTTTCTTCTGATGAAAAAGAGAAAATAAACAGAAACCGAGATCGCATGATTATTGGCACACCTCAAAAAGTGAAAGATGAATTGCTTCGTATCGGAGCAGATTATAAAACAGATGAATGCATGGTGATCTCCAATCTTTTCAGATTTGAAGACAAACTAAAATCTTATGAGCTTCTTGCTGAAGCCTTTGAGCTTAAGCAAAGATAATCCAATTTTCATCCAAGTCGTTTTGTTTTCATTCATCAAGAATACTTGATACAATATCGTTGTTTATAGATAAGGTAATTGTTGAAGGAGGACAAAGAGATGTCCAATGAAAGTATAAATTTTAAAAAAGATGTGAAATTGTCTGTTCTGGATCTTGCTCCAGTTGTTGAAGGCAGTACACCAAGTGAAGCTTTTAAAAACACACTGGACCTTGCTCAGCATACGGAAAAATGGGGATATAACCGTTTCTGGCTTGCAGAACATCATAACATGGAGGGTATCGCAAGTTCGGCTACAGCTGTGTTAATTGGACATGTTGCCGGAGGAACTTCGAAGATCCGCGTTGGTTCAGGCGGAATCATGCTTCCAAACCATGCTCCCTTAGTAATTGCAGAACAGTTTGGAACGCTGGAATCCATTTATCCGGGCAGGATTGACCTTGGACTGGGACGAGCTCCTGGTACGGATCAGCTGACAGCCCGTGCTCTTCGCAGAGAAAACATGAGCAATGGAGAAGATTTTCCAGAACAGCTGGAAGAATTGAGAGACTATTTTAATCCGACAGAAGCTAAGCATGTCCGTGCTGTACCAGGACAAGGGCTAAACATTCCAATTTGGCTCCTGGGTTCAAGCGGTTTCAGTGCACAGCTGGCAGGAAGACTTGGATTGCCTTTCGCCTTTGCAAGCCATTTTTCACCGGAGCATACCATTCCAGCGATGCGTCTTTACCGAAGCAGCTTTAAACCATCTGAAGTGCTTCAAGAACCCTATGCTATGGTAGGTGCGAATGTGGTAGCTGCAGACAGCGATGAGAGAGCAGCTTATCTGGCAACGACGATGCAGCAGCAATTTTTAAACCTTGTCCGCAATCGTCCAGGCAAAATGCAGCCTCCTGTTGAAAATATGGAAGAGCTTTGGACAGCATATGAGAAAGCAGCCATTCATCAGCAGCTCGGTTCGTCAATTGTCGGAAGCGCAAGCACAGTAAAAGGCAAATTAGAGAAGTTCTTAGATGAGACAGGTGCAGATGAAATTATGGTCAATGCTTCAATCTATGATCATCAGGAACGCTTGCGCTCATTTGAAATTGTTTCACAGCTTTTCAAGTAAAAGGCACCCGGAGGAAGAGAACATGAACTGCAAAATAAATCGTAATGCTGCAAAAGAATTAAAAAAGCTGCTGAGTACGGAAGAAGCTGAAGGTAAAATGATACGTGTCGTTGTGACTGAAATGCACGGCGATCACGCTCATTATGACATAGCGCTTGATACACCGACTGAGCATGATGAAATTGTAAAGACAGATAAAGAGATTGATGTGCTGCTTGATCAGCGCGAAGACTTTTTAGACGGCGTATGGATTCAGTATTTTTATGTGCCCGATCCAGGATTTGTCATAACAAACTCACAAAAAGGCACTCATAGACATTAAATGATGAAAAGAGTGAAACCGTAAAAGGTTTCATTCTTTTTCATTTTTCATATTTGTTAGTGGCTCGATATCAAGCTGATAGCTCACTTCCACTTTCAATTTTCCCCATTTTTGCAGCCACTCTTTTTCAGTAGGCGGCTTAGTAAAAGGTGTTTTAATGCGTTTTCCTATTTCAATAGGATCTGCTTTTAAATCTTGCAGCTTTTTGATTAATTCTTTTGTCTGTTTTTCAAAATATGCTTCCAGTTCATTAGTAAGCGTCGTTAATTCTTTTTCATTGAAAAGGTTTTTATCTCCTCTGTACTCCTCAAGTCTTGCATGTAATTTAACATTTAATGAAAGGATATCTCTGCTGGAGTTCAGATCGATCTTCACATCTGAGCGGACCTGCCCAAGTACAGCAGAGAAAGATGACAGCGGAAGGAATTTTAAATAGTAATTGTTATCAATCAGCTGATAGATTTGATCCTCTAAATAGGAGAGGGTATAAAGAAGCTTGTCATTTCTGAAAATACCTGTTCCAGCGTATACGAAATTGTCCTCCTCAATTTTAAATACAGGCAGAATAGGATCAGAGTAAGGTGTATATAATTTATTTTTGTATTCATGCAAATTTGCAATTGTGATTTCCCCTTGGTCATTTTCCTCATAATGCTTTAGCATACGGTATAAATAATAGTCAATGTTTTCTTCCTTTTCCAGATGATTTTGAAGATATTCATCAAAGTTCCCATTTACGACTACCAAATAGATGCGCTGTGAAATATCAGGATCTGCAAGCAAAGTATGAATTAAAAAGGTAATTCCTTTTTTAGCGAAATCTTCAGAAATGATGAGCATTCGAACTTGTCCTGATTTTATTTCGCGGTAATAATTCAAATTAAAATTTTTGCTTCCCTGTTTTAAAAGGTCCACCTGCATCGTAATGACCCGTTTCTTTTCTTTGAGCAGGGGCGGGGTTATTGTGCTTAATTTTACTTGATCATTTTCACCAGAACTGACAGACCAAAAAGTAACGGGTGCGATCTCTTCGATCGTATTATTCTCGATAAAAGGACTGCATCCGGTTAATAGAATCATAAAGATAAGCGGTAAGCTGGCAGTCCTTTTTTTTAGTTTACTCATGTCTTTTCACGTCCTTTTCGTTTCATGGCTGAAAATAAGAAAGACGGAACAAGTAAATAAGTTAAAGCTCCTGACCAAATTTGAATGTTCAATAATACGCTCTGTTCCATTCCAAATTGACTAAGCCATTCATCAGAAAGATAGAGACAGATAAATATAATAATAAAACAGGCGTAAAAACCGACCCTGCTCGATTGTTGATTCAATTTTGCAGCAGCAATTTTTAAGCCGCCATAAAAATACAATAAAAACAATGATCCCGCAAAGATGGCGTTAAATAAAAGGATCGAAATTAAAATGATATCGATTCTCTCAATGAAAGGAAATTGAAGATATCGTGCCAAATGAACAATAGGAAATTTACTGAAGCTTAAATAATCTGCTCCGAAGAACAGTAAGGAAGCAATAAATAAAAGTAAGTATTCCAGAATCGTCATGGCATTTGCAAAAGAGAGATATTTAAGGAAGTTCTGATTTGGCTTCAGCCAAGTTGCTAAACAGATTAAATATTCAGGTCCTGACAAAGATGACCAAATCAACAATAAACTTTTCCATGAACCGTCCGGCCAATCAAACGGTATGAGAGGGTAAAGGTCGTAAACAGAAGCATTTGGAGGCAGGAAAAAAATATAAAATAAGAGAATGATCCAAGCTGTACAAAAAAAGGCAATCACTGCAAAGCCAATGGTTTTTTCCATTCCCAGCGAGGCAACGTAGAAGCAAACGAGCAAAATCGTAAGGATCAGCCACTTGCTGTTCATGGAAGGGAAGATAAATTGTTCTACAATCTCTGCGTAACCTAGCACGATTACTATTAATTTTAAAAGAATGAAAAACAATCCTAGGAAAGAAAAAAATCGAACCATGCGCTTGCCGATTAATTCGATAAATCCTTGATATCCTTTTTTAGAATACTCAGATTGAAACCATTTAGACAGCAAAATCAAATTTAACTGTGAAAGAATGCCAACCCCGATAATTCCCCAAATCATATAGGGGTGAATCAAGTACATTGGTAAGATAATAAAGAAATAGAGCATCTGAAGCCTATTTGTCATAAGCATAATGTACACACCGTTAAAGGCATACGTTCGATCATATAGAGAAATAGGTTTCATTATCTCAATCTCCTTTGACTGTATCTCCGTTTCTGAACAGGATGCAAATGTTCAGGACGCTCTTTCATTTTTGTCAGCGGACCTCGTATGAATAGATCATTCCAATCCTTTCCATAGAAGGGGGCAACCGGTGAAAAATAAGGTTCCTTTAAAGAATTTAGTCCATTAAGGTGAGCAAAAAGCAGAATCAAACCAATCGCAATGCCAAAGATTCCAAAAAAAGAAGATAAAATCAGAAAGCCAAATTGGATCAGGGAATTTGCTTTTGTCATTAAATAATTTGGGATTAAAAAAGATGCAATCGTTGATATTCCAACCAGGACAATTAATACTTTACTGGCAAACCCTGCTTCTACGGCAGCTTGGCCAATGACTATACCCCCAATTACACCAAGGGTTTGACTGGATTTTGTCGGCATTCTTAAGCTTGCCTCTTTAATAATCTCCAAGATAATCAGCATTAGAAAGGCTTCCCAGAAAGGGGAGAAGGGCAGTTTTGTTCTGGATTCCATCAGGACAAATAAAATTTGAAGGGGAATCATCTGATAATGATATGTAGTTAATGCAACATAAAAAGGGATTAAAGTAATTGAAATAAAAAAGCTCAAGTAACGAATGCATCTTAAAAAACTGGCAACTGGCCATCGGTTTATATAATCCTCTGGTGATTGAAACAAGTGAAAAAAAGTGATCGGCGCTACAAGCACAAAAGGAGTATTGTCTAAAAGAATCGTAATTTTACCCAGACCGAGCGAATAAGCACAAACATCCGGCCGATCCGTTTGCTGAAATTGGGGGAAGATACTGTTACCGTTCTCCTCCATAAAAGCGGCCAGCTGAGAAGAGTCAAAAAAAAGGTCAAAATTAATTTCTTCAATCTTCTTTTTTGCAGTCTCTATAAATTCAGGATTGGTCAGGCCTTCTATGTACATGATGACTGCGGTGGACTGACTTAAAGATCCGACAGTGAATTTTTCCGTTTTTAATCTCGGAATTGGAAGCCTATGTCGAATCAATGAAATATTATCTTCAATATTTTCACTGAAACTATCTTTAGCACCATATAAAATAGTCTCTGTTTCTGAAGTTTCTATTGATCTGCCTATAGGGTTTTTAAGCGGAATAGCAGCCCAAACATTATTAGCAGGATCATATATCAAAACAGCCCCTGAAAAAAGCTGTTTATTTGCTTCAGCGATAGAGGTAACTTCCGTAATTTTTGATGCAGCAATCTTTTTTAATACTTGCTCTTGTGCTGATCTATTAAGTGGTTCAATAATACTTTCATTCAATCGCTCTAGGTCAATTAAGGTCCTTATATAGATCAGTGTCAGCTTATGAAAGTCATTCTTTTCAGGCTCAATAATTTCAGCGTCATCCATTTTTTCGAGCATTTTTTTAAACTCATCTATAGATAAGGGCTGATTTTCCAGAGCCAGTGTTTGCTTCGTGCTTTCTTGCTGCACTAAACCCCTTTTTTTCTTATTCCAAAACATAAACATCCCTCACCTGTAAATCAATGAACTAGCCGTGTTTAATAGGCAGTAATGCATTTATTGTTCACTGTAATTCTTCTGTTTATTCGCAATATAGTTCTGGCCAATTTTCTTTTTGTAATGGAATAAGAGCTTAATTAAGGGTCTTTTTTCTTTTCCTTTATATGTTAACTGTAAAAAGGCGTTTAAAAAATCAGCACTGATTGCAGTTGAAAGATCAATTACATTATTCATTATCGGCATGAACGCGTTTACAGCAATCAATACCTTTGAGTACACAGCGGATTTCTAGTATACTTGGTCAGAGAAATTGTACTAGGAAAGGGAAAAACCATACTATGACATCACAATTAGAAGCTTTAAATCTCCCAGAAAAAATACTGTCAGCTATAAATAAAAGAGCGGAAATATATAAAGACAGCGAAGATGCGATCCTCATTGGAAAAGGCGGTTACATGCCTTCAGACGATGCGATTTTATTTGATGCCATCATTGCTTTGTCACTCGGGAAAAATGTTTTGCTGAAAGGGCCTACAGGTTCCGGAAAAACAAAACTTGCTGAAACGCTGTCAAATCTTTTCGGACAGCCAATGCACAGCATTAACTGCAGCGTTGATTTAGACGCGGAAGCGCTGCTCGGCTATAAAACGATCGCGCAGGAAGAGTCGTTAACAAAAATTGAATTTATTGAAGGACCTGTCATTCACGCTATGAAAAAAGGCCTTTTCTTATATATTGAT
The DNA here is from genome assembly GCF_014235785.1 of Bacillus sp. PAMC26568. Classification (GTDB taxonomy): domain Bacteria; phylum Bacillota; class Bacilli; order Bacillales; family Bacillaceae; genus Bacillus_P. The sequence continues at coordinate 2,118,833 of NZ_CP060137.1, forward strand.
GAAATAAATATGGCAAAGCCGGAAACCCTGCCGATTTTAAACGGGGTTTTAGACTACCGTAAAATGATCACCAATCCGTTTACGGGCGAAGTGATCAGAGCAAGCAATGGGTTTGGCGTCATCGCCGCAATCAATGAAGGATATGTCGGTACTGTTCCTTTGAATGAAGCATTGAAAAATCGTTTCGTTGTGATTGATGTGCCTTATATTCAGGGAGAGCAGCTAAAAACAGTTCTGCGTTCTCAGTCTTTGCTTACAAATGAAAAGCTGATCAGCCAGTTTGTCACATTATCTTCTGATTTGATAACACAAGTTCAAAACGGGCAAATCTCAGAAGAAGCAGCCTCTGTAAGAGCACTTATTGATACATGCGACCTTGCCGTATACATGCCGCCGCTTCGTGCCATTTCAAGGGGCATTACAGAAAAACTTGAAGATGACAGGGAAAAGGCCGCGATTCAAAATATTGCAGAAACTCTTTTTGTGTAATGGGGCCTGATTATGAAGTACATTAAATTTAATGACAAACGTGTTGATTCGTTCCTGTTCATGGAGCTTTCAGACCTGGCAAAGACACTGACCAAAAATGAAGAGACTGAAGTTGAATTTGCAGTACAGTCGTATTTCGATCCATTGATTAAAAAAGTGTACATCAGCCATTTTTGGGATAACCGTCCTCGCCCGGACATGGTCAATGGTTTGAAAAGCGACGTCTTTTTAAGAAGTATCGGAAGCTATAAGTACTCTGATTTTCAAGCCATTGACCGATTTCTGTCAGCGGCGCAAAAGCTTACCTATTCAAGTTTTGCAAAACAGCTGTTTGTCATGCTTGAAGATCTGCGGTTAGAGGAAAAGTGCAAGCGTGAACGTCCTGGTACATCGCCCGTTTTTTCCGGCAGACGGTCCATGTATAGGAAATTCTTCAAAAGCCAATTAACGATTAATCAGGAGAGAAGCATTTATACAGATGCTCTTTTTAATGCTTTTTACTTAAAAGCGACATCAGATTCTCCACTTGAAGAATTTCCCAAGCTTACAAATTCGATCGATCTTGCCGTTCCATTTATTCAATCTCAGCTATTAAACCTATACGAAGCACAGGATACAGCTGCGATAAGCAAAATCATTTTAACCATTTCCGAGGTTCTGGAAGACATACTTGAAAAAGACATGCTGAATATGTACTTTCATCTTCCTTTATTAAATTACTCAGATGCGGAATCTGGCTTAACCTTTGATGATTTGAAAAGAAAATCAAAGCTTAAAAATGATGATATATTAGAGCAGGTAAAAGAAGATGACGAAGACATTCATGAAGATAAATTGCCAACTTGGCATCGTGAAACAAGTGAGGCAACGAAAAGTTTCCTTCAGTTTGACCTTGAGCAGGGCAGCAAAACAAACCTCCTCGGTGAAGGTGTCAGGGAAGGCGATGATGGAGATCAGGCACTTGGCATGGTTCAAGGATCATCAAAGAAAACAGCACGTAATGATTACTCGAAGCTAGAAGCGATGGAAAACGCCGAAAATAAACAAGAACGTGGAGACAGTGAAGCCTTTGGGAAAGAAAACAAATATGCTTATCCTGTCTTTATTTCACCAGACAAGCCAAGTCCATCTGATCAAAATGCTTATACCGAAAAGAAAGAAGTCATTGCACCTTTCCAAAAGAAACTAAAGCAAATGATTGAAAAAACGCTTGAACATAAAAAGATTTCACCAAGAAGCGATTTGCATACGGGAAGATTAAGCAAAAAACTGCTGAAGCTTCTAACGGACGAAAATCCGCGTTTATTTTATAAAAAGAACCAGCCTTCTGCACAAATTGACGCAGCGTTTTGTCTGCTTGTTGATTGCTCCGCTTCTATGTTTGACAAGATGGAACAGACAAAACTTGGGATTACCCTGTTTCATGAAGCATTGAAATCTGTATCAGTTGTTCATCAAGTTGTAGGATTCTGGGAAGATACAAATGAAGCAACCGAAACAAAGCAGCCAAATCATTTTAAAACAGTGATTGATTTTCCTTCTTCTCTGCAGAAAAAAAGAGGACCCGAAATCCTGCAGCTCCAACCTGAAGAAGATAACCGTGACGGGTATGCGATCCGTCATATGACGAAGCAGCTTTTATCCAGAACAGAAAGCCAAAAATTCTTGCTTGTCTTTTCTGATGGAGAGCCCGCTGCAGCCGGCTATGAACAAAACGGGATTATTGACACACACGAAGCCGTGCTTGAAGCAAGAAAACGGGGGATTGAGGTTATCAATATTTTTCTTGCAAATGGAGAAATTGACGAAGGGCAGCAAAAAACGATTCAAAACATTTACGGCAAGTTCAGTATTGTCGTTCCTGACATTGAGAAACTGCCAGAAGTACTGTTTCCGATTCTGAAAAAATTGCTGCAAAAAAGTATTCACGCTTAAGAGTGTCTGAAAAAGACACTCTTTTTGTTTTGTGCCGCTTCGTTTGCTACTATATTAAAGAGAGGGGGGATAATAAGTGAAAAATGTGATTCCAATCTTACGGATTTTTTTATGAGAAAAAAGCTAAAGAATTTTATCATGATTATTTGGGATTCAAGGTAGACTGGGAGCATCGCTTTCAGCCGGATTTCCCTTTGTATCTTCAACTATCAATAGAATCTGTCCAAATTCATCTCTCAGAACATCATGGTGACTGCAGTCCGGGAGCTGCCATTAGAATTGAATGCAAGGATCTTCAAAATTATCATAGTATACTCAATTCTAAAGTATATTCATTTGCAAATCCTGAAATAGAAAAAATGCCCTGGAATCTGAATGAGCTAACGGTTCATGATCCTTTTTCAAATCGGATCATTTTTTATCAAAATACATAAGATATAGATGAAAATTGAGAAAGTTTGTCGAAAATCATACGAAAAAGAAGACCATTTACACATGAAAATTAAAAAAGGCAGGACTTTTGTTTTTTGAATTCACTTTTAATTTTTGTTTTTCAGTATTATTTACAAATTTCTTAAGATACTCCTTTGATAAAACGGTCAAGGAGTGTTAAAATGGAAATGGAAGCGTTTTAATCCAAACCTATCATTCTTTGAAAGATAGGATAGTATATTACAATAATATCCATTTGAATCTGTTTTCATTACATGAAGCAGATTCACTACCATTGCTGGGGGTTATGTAAGATGTCAGGAACTACAACAAAGCGCAAGATTCGACTTGAGGATTTTCATGGACCGAACCTTGGCTATGTCCTGGAGCTGTTTGATCAATATCAGCAGAATCCAGAGTCGGTTGATGAAGAATTAAGAGAAATGTTTGATGGATGGGATGCACCACCGCAAGTTCAAGTTAGCAATGAAACATCAGCTGGTGATGTATCTTCTGTCCAAAATGTAACAAGTGCGGACAAAATGAAGAAAATTGCCTATGCAGTGAAGCTTGCTGATGACATTCGAACTTACGGTCATTTAAACGCTTCAATATACCCATTTGAAAATCCCAAAAAAGAGTTTCTTCAGCTGAAAGATTACGGGCTGACAGAGGCTGACCTAGAAGAGATTCCAGCATCCATTCTTTGTGCGGATGCACCTGAAAACGTTAAGAATGGTTTACAGGCCATTCAGTATTTAAAAGAAGTTTATACGAAAACAATTGCTTTTGAATTTTCACACGTTCACCGTTTTGAGGAAAAATACTGGCTCAAGAAAATGGTCGAATCCGGTGAAATTTTCAAAAGCCACTCAAATGAAAAGCGTGCAGCCATCCTTCGCCGTCTATCAGAAGTTGAAGGGTTTGAGAAATTTTTGCACCGCACATTTGTCGGACAGAAGCGCTTTTCAATTGAAGGGCTCGATATGCTTGTTCCAATCCTTGATGAATTGATTTCAAACGCAGTTCATGCTGGAACAAACAATGTAAATATCGGGATGGCTCATAGGGGACGCCTAAACGTTCTTGCTCATGTTCTCGGCAAGCCGTATGAAATTATTTTCTCTGAATTCCAGCACTCTCCAAATAAGGAGCTTGTTCCTTCTGAAGGATCCGTTGGAATCAACTATGGCTGGAGCGGAGATGTAAAGTATCATCTCGGAGCTGACCGTCAGATTACAGATGAAAGCACAAAACGCGCAAGACTGACTCTTGCAAATAATCCAAGCCATCTTGAATATGTAGATCCAATCGTAATGGGCTACACTCGTGCTGCACAGGACGATCGCAAAACAACTGGTTATCCAAAACAAGATGAGAAAGATTCAATGGCGATTTTGATTCATGGAGACGCTGCTTTTCCTGGTGAAGGCATTGTGGCTGAAACACTGAATTTGAATTCATTAACAGGCTATCAGACTGGCGGATCAATCCATATTATCGCCAACAATATGATTGGCTTTACTACAGAAAGCAGTGACTCGCGCTCAACGAAGTACGCAAGTGACCTTGCAAAAGGGTACGAAATTCCGATTGTTCATGTAAATGCTGACGATCCAGAAGCATGTCTTGCAGCAGTGATGATTGCGATTGAGTACCGCAAGCTCTTTAACCGTGACTTCCTGATTGATTTAATCGGCTACCGCCGCTTTGGCCATAATGAAATGGATGAGCCTGCGACTACACAGCCGCAATTATATGAAAAAATCCGCAAGCATCCGACCGTGCGTGCTCTGTATGCTGCACAGCTTGAAGAGGGCGGATATTTAGATAAAGACAAGATTGCAGAAATCGATCAGCAGACATTGGATAAATTTGATACTGCTTATCAAAAAGTGCCATCTAAAAAAGTTACGCAAGTTCATGAAATTGAGCTGCCTGAAATCGTTAACAATGGACTTCCAAAGCTGAAAACATCTGTTGATAAAGAATCTCTTTTACGCATCAATGATGAGCTAGTGAAATGGCCAGAAGACTTTAACGTTTTTGATAAATTAAAGAGAATTCTTGAAAGACGCGCAAACATCTTTGTCGGCGAAGAAAAAGCGGACTGGGCATTAGCTGAGACTCTGGCATTCGCGACAATTTTGGAAGATGGAACACCGATCCGTTTATCTGGTCAGGATTCTGAACGCGGCACATTCTCTCAAAGACACTTAATGCTTCACGACAGTGATACAGGCAATGTTTATTCACCATTGCATACACTATCTAAATCAAATGTTTCGTTTGCTGTTCACAACAGTCCATTATCAGAAGGATCTGTGCTTGGCTTTGAATATGGCTACAACGTATTTGCTCCTGAAACACTAGTCCTTTGGGAAGCTCAATACGGAGACTTCGCCAATGCTGCACAAGTTTTCTTTGATCAATTCATTGCTGCCGGACGGGCAAAATGGGGACAAAAATCAGGGCTTGTGATGCTCCTTCCTCATGGATATGAAGGACAAGGACCTGAGCATTCAAGTGCAAGACTCGAAAGATATCTGCAGCTTGCAGCTGAAAATAACTGGACAGTTGCTAACTTGACAAGTGCTGCACAATACTTCCATCTATTAAGAAGACAGGCTGCAATCTTAAAGCGTGAAGAAGTTCGTCCGCTAGTGATCATGACACCGAAAAGTCTGCTGCGCAATGCTCAAACCATTTCTACTATTGAAGAATTGAGCGAAGGGGAATTCCATTCTGTTGTGGAACAGCCAGGACTTGGACTGAACTACACGGATGTGAAGCGCATTGTTTTATGCAGCGGTAAAATTGCAACAGATTTAACAGATAAATTAAAACATCTTGAAGAAGATGTGAAAAATATTCATGTTGTCCGAGTCGAAGAATTATATCCGTTCCCTAAAAAGGACATCACGGCTATCCTTTCCCGCTACGAATCATTAGAAGAAATCGTATGGGTACAGGAAGAACCGATGAACATGGGTGCATGGACATATATCGATCCTGAACTTCGTGAAGTAGCACCAGCTGGTGTAAAAGTGAATTATATCGGAAGAAAAAGAAGATCTTCAACTGCTGAGGGAGATCCAAACGTCCATAAAAAAGACCAAGAACGCATCGTAACAGAAGCATTGACGTGGAAAAACGAAGGGAGAATTTGATCATGGCTGAAGTAATCGTACCAGAATTAGCTGAATCTATCTCAGAAGGAACTATTGCACAATGGCTGAAGCAACCAGGGGACTACGTTGAAAAAGGGGAATATCTGGTTGAGCTTGAAACAGATAAAGTAAACGTTGAACTTACAGCTGATTATTCTGGTGTGCTGAAAGATGTTGTCAAAGATTCAGGAGACACGGTTCTAGTTGGCGAAGTGATTGCTGTTATTGACGAAAATGGTGAAACAGCATCTGCGCAAACAGAAGAAGTAAAAGAAGAACCGAAAAAAGAAGAGACGCCAAAAGCCTCTGCTCCTAAAGAGGAAAAGCAGGAGCAAACTGAAAGCAAATCACAGCGTCCAATCGCTTCTCCAGCGGCACGCAAGCTTGCAAGAGAGCGCGGAATCGATTTAACTCAGGTTCCTTCAGGTGATCCGCTTGGAAGATTGCGCAAACATGATATTGAAGCATATTCTCCAAATGAAGCGGTACAGAAGCCTGCTGCGCCTCAAAAAGCGCCTGAAGCTAAGCCTGCTGCAAAACAAGCTTCTGATTCTTTTGACAAACCTGTTGAGCGCGAGCGGATGTCACGCCGAAGACAAACAATTGCTAAACGCCTGGTCGAGGTACAGCAAACGGCAGCTATGCTGACAACATTTAACGAAGTTGACATGACAGCTGTTATGGACGTTCGTAAACGCCGCAAAGATAAATTCTTTGAACAGCATGATGTTCGTCTCGGCTTTATGTCTTTCTTCACAAAAGCGGTTATTGCAGCACTTAAAAAATACCCATTATTAAATGCTGAAATTCAAGGTGATGAACTTGTCATTAAGAAATTCTATGATATCGGAATTGCTGTTTCAGCTCCAGAAGGCCTAGTTGTTCCAGTTGTACGCGATGCAGACCGCAAATCTTTTGCCCAGATCGAAGGCGCAATTGGTGACCTTGCAGGAAAAGCGAAAAACAACAAATTAACAATTGGCGATCTTTCTGGCGGTACATTCACAATCACAAACGGCGGCGTTTTCGGTTCTCTTATGTCAACACCAATTTTGAACGGACCGCAAGTCGGAATCCTCGGCATGCACAAAATTCAGCTTCGTCCAGTTGCGATTGACAAAGATACAATGGAAAACCGTCCTATGATGTACATTGCCCTATCATATGATCACCGTATCGTTGATGGAAAAGAAGCTGTAAGCTTCCTTGCAACAATTAAAGATCTTCTTGAAGATCCTGAATCTCTTCTGATTGAAGGGTAATGATATAAAACCTCCAGACTTTGATCTGGAGGTTTTTTTATCCATAGATTTAAATGAAATTTCCAAAGAGAAAGCCCAACAGACTCTTTCTAGTATAAGAAATACAGCAGGATTGTCGTTACAAATCCTACCCAAATGGCAAGTAAGAAGCAATAGCCCATAATATGCCTAATATGAAGGCCGACTACACTCAAAATAGGAAGTGCCCAAAACGGCTGAATAAGATTTGTCCATGCATCCCCCCATCCAACTGCCATTGCAATTGTTGCGGGTTCCACACCTAATTCCATTCCAGCTGGAACTTGCAGGGGCCCTTGAAGCGCCCATTGTCCACCTCCAGAGGGTGCCAGCATGTTGACAATACCGGCTGTCCAGTACGTAAAGATATCGAACGTTTCTTTATTTGCAACAGAAATCATTCCGTCAATGATCATTTGTCCTAATCCTGAGCTTGCAAGAACTGCTATAATGCCGGCATAAAAAGGAAACTGCAAAATAATAGGGGATGTCGAGGTTGATGCTTCCTTGAATGCTTCCCCAAATTGCCCAAGTGAACCATGAAGAATAAGTCCAAGAGATAGAAATAAGAGATTGATAATATTTAAGTCTAAATCACGGCCATTTATAAATTCACTTACCACATAAATTAAACCAATAGCTCCTATTGTAATTCCTAGTACAGGTGTACGTTCCAGCTTTTGTGCTGGTGTATCTGCAGTTTCAGGTTCTTTGCTTTGTTTTTTTTCATTCATTTCATTTGCGAGATAAGGTTTAATATTTGTTTTTGGTGCCATAAAGCATATAAATATCGGCATAGTGACAAATAATACAGCGAAAATGATGATAGTCGAAGGGGCAAATATTGTATCAGAAGTGGGAATTACCCCCATCATATCTTCCAAAAAATGATCCTCTGTAGCAACTGTTAAGCCTATTGAACTGGACAAACCGGCCGTATATAAAACGGTAGGAGAATAAGCAGCAGCAACTAAAAGGGGAAAATGGGCCTTTTGGTTTCTTTTTCCAATTTCACGAACGAGAATCGCTCCCACAACAACTGCAAGACCCCAATTAATATAGTATGCAATAGCTGTGACAACAAAGGTTAAAATATATGCTTTATTTGGTGTATTAGCTAATGCTGAAAGAGATTCCAGTCCTTTTCTGACAAACGGAACTGCAGCCAAGACCATTCCTGTCATTAAAAGAAGGACCATTTGCATCGTAAAGGCAAGGTATGTCCAGAAACCATCACCAAATGACTTAAATAGGGTAATCGGTTCAGCAGGATTTGTAAAAAAGCCAACAATAAAAACGAACAAAGTGAGGAGAACAGCAATAACAAAAGCATCAGGCAAATAACGCTGAACACCTTTTGAGACACGGTCAGCAATAGAAGATAACACAACATCACTCCTTTCCGTATTTGGTACAGTATATTCTTTTATTTACCAAACATGTCCAGGACCTTTTAGGGTGTCCTTTGTCAATAATGAGTGATTCTCATAACTGTATTTATAATAAAAACAAAAAGAGCACTACTTTGTGCTCTCAGAGTGTAGACAAAATCACTTTTAGAAAAAAACATTTCAAAAAAGCGGTTTTTCACAGTCTCATTATCCAGATTTGGATTCTTTTAAGAAGTTATGCTGCTAAATATGGGCTCCATCCAAAATACAAAAAGCAGCTGCCGACTTTGTCGACAGCCTGAGAGCACTACTGGTGCTTTTTTTGAATCTGTATCTTCTATTTAATCTTGTATCGGGAACCAGCCCGGTGTATTCACGATAGCCTGCCATAAAGGATCAGGTACTACAAGGCGGGATTGAGCATTTCTATCAAGCTTTGTTTCGATTTCATTTTCCCGTCCTTCAGCTACTTTTGACACCCAATCAGGATCGATAATTAACTCGCGTCCAAGGGCGATTAGCGGAATTCCAGTGCTCATGGCTTTAAGAGCATCTTCTGCAGAATAGATTGATCCAACGCCGATAACAGGAACATCTTTGCCAACACGCTCTTGGATAATTTCCATGCGTGAACGTGTATCATCAATTCCGCGTCTTGGGGCTGACCAGAATTCCATTAAAGAAACGTGCAGATAGTCTAGATCTTTAGCAGCTAATGCGTCTATTAGAGCTAAAGTGTCTTCCATTGTAATCCCTGGTGTTTCCGGCTCTTCTGGAGAGAAGCGGTAACCCACTATGAAAGAATCTTTTGCATGCTCTGCAACGGTTTTTTTCACTTCGTCAACAATTGCAAGAGGGAAAGCAAGTCTGTTTTCGATGCTTCCGCCGAATTGGTCTTCACGTCTGTTTGAATGAGGTGAAACGAATTGCTGAATAAGATATCCGTTGGCACCGTGAATTTCTACGCCGTCAAATCCAGCTTCAATTGCACGGCGAGCCGATTCCCCAAAATCACGGATGATGCTATTAATTTCATCGATTGTTAAGGCACGCGGAGTTGGAGCTTCTCCTGATGGATGCCCTTGTTCTGCAGCAATTGCACTGGCGCTGACAACATCACCATTTGGCACTAATTCTGCAGGAACCATGCGGCCGCCATGGAAAATTTGCAGGACAGCTTTTGCACCTTGTTCTTTTATGGCAGATGCCAATCTCTTTAATGAAGGAATCATGTCATCAGAGTCACTGCCGAATTCACCAGGAAATCCTTTTCCGCCAGGTGTCACATAAGCACATGCTGTGATCACCATTCCAACACCGTTTGCGCGGCGGCTATAGTATGCAACCTCTGCATCTGATACAGTTCCGTCCTCGTTAGAAGAAAAGTTTGTCATTGGTGCCATGACAATTCGATTTTTTAAATCTATACCGCTTTTAAAAGAAAGCGGCTGGAAAAATCCTTGATACTTTGAATTCATAATTCTCGACCTCCGTATTCGTGTTATCTTTTCCATCATACTTATTCAGTTTGAAAGTTGCATTAAATATGCTCATTAGAATTTGTTTAATATCTGTTTATCATTCATTATTTAAGGTAATGGAGTGTGGAACTATGAAAAAAATTGAAGTTGAAGTGATACAAGGACGCGGAAACTATTATGACCTTGGAGTAAAACAAGGAATCATTTACAAGCATTCAAAACTCTTTCTCAACCACCAGAAAAGAAGAGCGAAATCAGCAAAGTCTTATCAAGCAGACATACATGAAGCACAAGCTTGGTTCAATCGATTCGCTCCCGGACTGTGGAGTGAACTTGAAGGATTATCAGAGGGATTAGGCTGGCCGATTGAAGATGTTGTTCATGAATACAGCGGGTTTCAGGCAGACTGGAAAAAATCAGGCTGCAGTGCGCTTATGCAAAATGGGTATTATGCAAGAAACTATGACTATCATCCTAAAACGTATGAAGGCCGCTTCTTAATATGGCAGCCGGAAAATGCATATGCCAGCATTGGATTTGCAACAAGGATGATTGGCCGCATTGACGGAATGAACGAAAAGGGGCTTGTAATCGGCTATCATTTTGTGAATCGGTTAAAGCCAGGAGCTGGTTTCATTTGCTGCACCATTGCAAGATTTATTTTAGATACGTGCAAAACGACTGCCGAGGCTGTGGAAAAATTAAAGGAAATTCCTCATAGGCATGCATTTAACTATTCCATTTATGACGCAGGCGGAAATGCTGCAGTTGCAGAAGCCTCAAGCAGAGGTGTTTCAGTCAAGTACCATAAAAATATGGTTTGCACGAATCATTTTGAAAGCGAAGAAAAATTAAGAGAAAACCGCCATCATATCTTTGAGTCTTTATCAAGAAAAGAAGTGCTGTCGAATGAACTCTCCCCTGAATTAACTGCGATTCAAGCGTATTCTTTATTTAATAGAACGAACGGTCCGATTTTTAAAAAGGAGTATCATAATTGGTCCGGCACGCTGCATTCTGCAGTCTATTTGCCAAAAACCCTGCAGGTTATTGTCGGGGTTGGGGGAGACAGCCATCCGCTGCTCTTATCGTTTAAGGATTGGCTGCAAGGATCAAATAGCTATATCAAAAAAATCAAAGGAATTCTGCAAACGGAAATTGAACTGCCTTTTGAAAGATGACGTTTGAGTCAATGTCATAGTTGGGTACACTGATAAGAAGAGTTGGGGGGAGTAAATATGCAGCAAGTAATCTACATGATGAACCAGAATGAGCGGCTCTTATATAATAAGTGGGATTCTAATGTAGAAAGTCCATTATTCGTAGACAGAGAAGAAAAACAGCAGCTCTTCGGTATGATCTTTAAGATCATCAGTCAATCAGATGAAAAATCAGCAGATGAGTTAAGAGAATGGTATGAGCGCTATTTTAAACAAGATGGTTCTCTCACATACCTTGTTGAAGCCGTGCAGCGGTTCAGAAGATCATTGATAGAGGTCGTTTTAACTGCCAATGATTCCGATATTAGTCTGAACGAATTATATCAAACCGCTGATCAATGGTTTGATCCAATCATTGCTACTCTTGTCAGTGATTGCTCTAATTCATGGAATGAAGAATACCGAAAGCAGCAGCATATCGTAAAAGAACTGACTGCTCCGATTATTCCGATCTCAGCAAGCATTTGTGTCTTACCGCTGATCGGCAATATAAATGATGAAAGAGCGTATGACATAAAGGAAAATCTCCTTGCAGGTGCAGAACGGTATAAATGTGATAATATTTTTATCGATATTACTGGTGTTCCAGTCGTGGATACGTTTGTAGCAAATCATCTGATTCAGGCAGCTGAAGCTGTTCATTTACTAGGTGCAAACTGCATGATCGTAGGTATACGGCCTGAAATTGCCCAAACGCTTATTAATCTCGGAATCTCGATGGATAATATCCAGACATTTTCAAATTTAAGCACAGGCATTCAATTTGTGGAAACGAAGAATACTTAAAGACAGCGTTTATAACGTTGTTTTTTTTTGAGAAAATTTCAATTTACATAATATTATTATGTTGAATAAGGAATGATCAGTCTAGTCGAACACAATTTAGCGGCAGGTGAAAATGAGATTCTATAATCAGCAGGCTTGTTTATTTAGCAGTATGAAAAAGGGAATCTCTTAATTTTGTAGAATATGGTAAAGGGAAAATCAAAAGGGGTGGCAGACCATGATAACCTTTAAGAAACCGGATGTTGAGCAATTTTTAAAAGTGTTGACGATACAGGATTTTGTTGTTTCGCCTGATAAAAGACAATTGGTGTTCAGCACAAATATCAGCGCCCATTTTAATTTATGGGCGATGGATTTGCCAAATCAGTATCCATATCCGCTAACTTCTATCAACCAAGCCTGCAGCAGCATTCTTTATCATAAAAAATCAAAGTTTATCTTAGCGGGTTTTGATTGCGATGGAGATGAAAATACGCAGCTTTACGCCATTTCTTCTAAAGGCGGATCACAGGTGCCGATCAGGTTTGAAGAGGGCGAGCGTCATATGTTTCCTTTCTTTTCAAAAGATGGAGAGTCACTCTACTATACATCTACTAAGCAGGGGCATGATACACATCTCGCAGCCTACCGATATGAGCTTTCTGCTGAAAAAGAGGAAATGCTGATTGAGGGAACGGATACAGCTGTGTATTTGATGGCAGTTTCACCTGATGAAACTAGTTTTGTCTATTCTAAAAACTACGGGAACACGTCTTCTTTACTGTTTGTGAGAACAAAGGGAGAAGATGTCATGGCTACCCCAGAAAGTGAAATACAATTTACTCAAAGCGATCCCGTCTATATCTCAGAAGAAGAAATTTATTTTATCACAAACTATGAGTCTGATTTTTCTTACTTAGCAAAATTTGAATTACCTAAACGTGAGTTTTCAAAGGTGCTTCAGCTGGAAGGTAAAGATGTCAGCTCGATTAAATATGATTCTTTTTCACAGCAGATATACATCCTTGCGGCCAAAGGGGTTGCAGATGAATTATATTCGTACGATGTAACAGATCAAACGTCAGTAATCATTGACATGCCGGTGGCTCGTGTAAATAAAATTGAAGTGACAGATGAAGGTGAGCTGTTTATACTCGGTCAATCTGCCACACAGCCATTAAATATTTTCTGCAGAATGCCGTCTCACAGCTGGTCGCAAATCACAAATCATGGGGTAACAGGGCTTTCACCTGAGGATTTAATTGAGCCTGAAACCGTGACATACTCTTCCTTTGATGGACTAAACATTGAAGCTTCTCTTTACAAGGCACATGCTGAAAACAGCAATGGACATATGATTATTTGGCCTCATGGCGGACCACAGTCAGCAGAAACCCATTCATTTAGAGCACTTTTTCAATTTTTGCTGAACAGCGGATACAGCATATTTACCCCTAATTTCAGAGGTTCATCCCGTTATGGGTTATCCTTTATGAAAATGGTTGAGGGAGAATGGGGAAATGGGCCCCGTCATGATATGGTCGCAGGAATCGACTGGCTGATCGAGCAGGGATTAGCAGATAAAGAAAAAGTATTTTTGATGGGCGGCAGTTTTGGGGGTTATATGGCGCTGCTCTTACATGGGCGTCATTCAGAATACTTTAAAGCGGTCGTTGATATATTTGGGCCGAGTGATCTTTTTTCATTTATAAACAGTGTTCCTGAATTTTGGAAGCCAGTCATGGATCAGTGGGTTGGAAATCCTGAGCGGGATCGTGAAAAACTGATTGATTTTTCACCGATTACTCATATAGATGGGATGACGAAACCAATGCTTGTCATTCAGGGCGCAAATGATCCTCGGGTTGTCAAAGCGGAATCGGATCAAATTGTTGAAGCTCTTAGACAAAAAGGGCGACAAGTAGACTACATCGTTTTAGAAGACGAGGGACATGGTTTCAAGAAAAAAGAAAATGAAATCCTCGTCTATCGAGCGATTGCTGAATTTTTCAATCAGTATTTATAATAGAAGGTGAACGAATGAAAAATAGAAAAATCGCCATTGTGACGGGTGCAAGCCGGTTAAAAGGAATTGGGGCTGCCATTTGTCTTGAGCTTGCTAAAGCAGACACTGATATTTTCTTTACTTATTATCGGCCATATGATGCAGAACAGCCTTGGGGTTCAAAAAGTGAAGAGGCTGATTTACTAGAGTCACGTATTCTAAATGAAGGAGTGCGCTGCGCAAGTATGGAGCTTGATTTAACATTAACAGATTCATTTCCGGACTTGTTCGATGAAGTGGAGAGAAAACTTGGAAAAGCTTCGATTTTAGTGAATAATGCTGCTTACTCTACTAATACCGATGTAGAAACGATAAAGTCAGAAAGCCTGGATCTTCACTATTTTGTAAATGTCCGAGCACCTCTGTTATTAAGTGTTGAGTTTGTGCAACGATTCCAGGATGGTCAGGGAGGTCGCATTATTCATATGACATCAGGACAATCTCAAGGTCCTATGCTTGGCGAGCTTGCATATGTCACAACAAAAGCAAGCATCCCTGATATGACAAAAACACTTGCTGCAGAGATTGGCAATAAAGGGATTACCGTAAATGCCGTGAATCCAGGGCCAACAGACACAGGCTGGATGACGGAGGAGTTAAAAAAAGGGCTGGTTGATAAATTCCCAATGAAGCGAATTGGTCAGCCTGAAGATGCTGCAAGACTAGTTTCATTTTTAGCAAGTGAAGCAAGCGAGTGGATTACAGGGCAGACGATTCATTCTGAGGGCGGGTTTTTGAGAACTTAAAAGAAGAATGGAGATTGCCAATCGGTTATTTTTCGGCACTCTTCTTTCTGCTTTAAAAAGGATTTTAGCATTCAAAGTGGAATCTCTAGTACGGGAGGGATATATATATGACAGTCATCAAACTAGCAAAAGAATACTACCGTGAAGCAATTAAACTATCAGAATATGCATTTCAGTATAAAGTACCCGAAGAAAGCATTGAAAAAAGACTTCAAATGATAGAGAAGCATCATGAGGTTTATGGAATACTAGAAGGGGATGAACTTGCGGCTAAACTCCATCTTCTTCCGCTTGAAGTGTATCTAGGAGAAACGAAATTGAAAATGGGCGGTATCGCTGGTGTAGCAACTTATCCTGAGTATCGCCGAAGCGGTTACGTTAAAGAAATGCTTACATATCTTCTGGATACAATGAAAAAAGAGGGATACAGCGTTTCAATGCTTCATCCATTTTCAGTGCCATTTTACCGTAAATACGGGTGGGAACTGTTCAGCAGCAAACTTAAGGCTTCATTGAAATCAGAAGACCTTATTATGAAAAAACAAACAGCAGGAAAAATTAAACGCTATAAAAAAGAAACGCATTCAACTGAAATAGAGGAAATGTATGCTCAATTTGCTAAGCAATTCTCTGGCATGCTGGTTAGAGAAACATCTTGGTGGCAGGAGTCCGTTTATGATGAATTGACAGCAGCTGTTTACTATAATGAAGCAGGCGAACCAAAGGGGTACATGCTGTATGAAGTGAAAAATTCCAAAATGAAAATCGAGGAATTTATTCCGCTAAATCCTGAAGCAAGAAACGGCTTGTGGAATTTCATTTGTCAGCACGACTCTATGATAAAAGAGCTTGAGATCATTACATATGAAAATGATCCGTTATTGTTTTCACTGAATGAACCAAGAATCAAGGCTGAAATAACTCCATATTTTATGGTGCGGATTATTGATGCGGAAAGCTTTCTGAAATCGTATGATTTTTTATGGACCGATAATGAGGATCAGCTCCTCTTGAACTTGTCTGACCCGCATGCATCTTGGAATAACGGGACGTATTTGATTAAGAATCAGGAAGTCAGCAAACTAAGTATAAAAGAAACTGAGACATTATCAGGAAAAGGCTTGTCATTGAATATTAATACTCTTTCAACTGCACTGTTTGGCTACAAATGCCCGCTTGATTTACATCAAATCACCCATATTGAGGGATCAGCAGAGGATGTGCAAAAGCTGCAAATGCTTATTCCTAATAGACAAGCCTACTTCTATGATTTCTTTTAAATTCAAATCAAAAAAGAGAGAATCAGATTAGAGATTCTCTCTTTTTTGATTCCGATAATGACTCAAAGCAAGCAGCGGGAAAATTTTATTGTAGCTATGATAGCGGATATAAAATTGCTTTGGAAGACCGATGCCTGTTGGGTAAGTGTTGCTTCTTTCATCAAAAGGTTGCATAAGACGACTGATTCCTTTTTGTATGGATACGTCATTCTTATCGAGCACACATAAAAGTGCATCAAGCGCCCAGGCTGTTTGAGATGGTGTGCTAAAACCGAGCGGGAGGTAGGTTTTTACTTCACAGCTTCTGCATGATTCACCAAAGCCGCCATCCTCATGCTGGATTTTCAATAGCCATTTAACAGCTTTCATAATGGCCGGATGAGAGTTTGATAGACCTGCAGCTTTTAATCCGGTTATAGCAGCCCATGTGCCATATATGTAGCAGACACCCCATCTTCCATACCATGATCCATTTTTCTCCTGATGATTTTCAAGCCAGGAAACGGCTGCTTTTACAGCAGGATGATCTTTCGTCAGGCCTGCAAAATTTCCAAAGTATTCAAGAACACGTCCTGTCAAATCAGCTGTTGATGGATCTGTTGCCGCATCCTTGGCATTTTCAAGGGGGATGGAAGCAAAAATAGGATTATTGACATTTCTTTCAAATGCACCAAAACCCCCGTCTCGGTTTTGCATAGATATAAGCCAGGATGATCCTTTATTCCATGCCTCGAAGTACATAGAATCACTCATGGAAGGTTGTGTAATGGCACGGAGGGCGGCAGCTGTATCATCATTGTCAGGATGGTTTGTATTGATATTGGAAAATCCCCATCCTCCAGCCTTTGCCTCCGGATTATGGATTCGCCAATCGGCTTTTTTCGTGTGCTGGCGTGGAAGCAGGTAAGTGGAAGCACGTTTAATCATTGGATCTTCAGAAGGTACATTTGCTTTCTGCAGGCTATAGGTGAGCAGGGCTGTATCCCAGACGGTTGAAGTCGAATTTTCGAGAGTGGTTATTTTCTCATCTTCATAAAGAAGGGATTTCAAACCTGAAATAGCTTGCTGTATTTGAGCAGATTTTTCCTTATAGCCTAGTGCAAGCAGGGCGTAAATCATAAAGAACGTGGCGCTTGCATAACTGAAGAGAGTGCCATCTTTCTCAATTCGCTGCAGCATGTATTTTTCAGCTGCCTTTTCTCCCAATGTGTGATAATAAGCAGGAAAAGATAAGAATCCTCGAATCATGTTTCTAATATGGCCTGGATTCATGCGTTCACTGTCTGAAAATGAAAGCCAGTCAATTGATTTAGGCTTTGATGCATATAGATGAGAAATGTCTATGTTAGTGGGAGGACTATGGATATATCGTTTATTCATTGCGAGAATCATCGGCATAAAATGAATTCTTGCATACGAACTCAATTCATACATGCTAAATGGAGACGAGGCTGGCAGCAGCAAATAGGCAAGCGGAAAGCGGAACAATTTTGGCCATGGATAGAGACCATTTACTGCCAAAAACCATTTTGTCATAAAATGAACATTTGAAAGACCGCCATTGGAAAGAATATAGGTTTCTGCACAGATCAAGATTGGATCCGTTTTTTTATAGAAACCAGAATAGAGCAGCGCAGTATATGCTTGAACAGTTGCAGTCAAATTGCCTTCCTTTTCATCTTCATAGAGCTTCCAGATGCCATCCACAGACTGCAGTGTCAAGATGCGCTCTGAAAGCTTTCTTATTAATTCATCATCGTTAACCTGCAGAGAACGGAGAAGAATAATCATGAACGCATCAGTCATTGGACCGCCTTCAAAGCAAAAACGCCAAGTGCCGTCTGTATGCTGTGACTGCCGGAGATCATCAATCATCATTTGAATATAGTTGTTTACTTTTTTTGTTGAAATCACTGTTTTCACCTCATCTTCTTCAATCTATTCAGGAAAAGAGGAGGTTATCACAGTAACGGTGTTCCGCGCATCTTTTATATAGTATAATTAGGGCAAAATGTACAAAGGAGAATGCTGAATGATCCATCAAGAATGGCTGAACAAAGCAACGATTAAAGTGGTAACATGCAAACATACAAATGCAGAAAAATACATGGTGAACCGTGTTCTGACAGCCGGAAATACATATGAAGTGAAAAATGAAACAGAAGAGTTTTATTTTGTCATTGATAACAATGGGAAAGTAAGCGGGTTTTACAAGGACTATTTTGAAGAGAAATAAATAAAAAAAACAGCCATCTGATTTTCAAGGTCAGATGGCTGTTTTCATTCTGCTCCACTGTCAAAAGCAGTGGAGCTTATCTTATTGTTTAGGAAATTAATAAAAGGTAAAAGGATGTGAATAATGAAATAAAGGTATCTGCGTCCAGCTACGGCGCCTAGCTCACAGTGAAAAAGACAATTGCTCAGAAGATGGCAAAAAGCACCTTCTCCGGTTAAATGACACTTGATTCTCAGGTGCGTCATTTAACCCAGGTCAATTCCTATTTTCTTCGCGAGCTGAGCAAGGCTCCTTCGCTTTTGTTCTTAACGCTGAAGATTAATCCAAACACTTTTAACTTCTGTATAGTTAGAGAGGGCATATGATCCCATTTCGCGTCCGATGCCGGATTGCTTGTAGCCGCCGAATGGGGAAGCAGCATCAAATGCATTGTAGCAGTTGACCCATACGGTTCCTGCTTTTAATTTACTTGCCACATAATGGGCATTTGCAATATCGCGTGTCCATAGACCAGCGGCAAGACCAAATTCACTTTGGTTTGCGCGGTTAATCACTTCATCTAGATCATCATATGGCATTGCTGCAATGACCGGTCCGAAAATTTCTTCCCTGGCAATCGTCATTTCATCTTTAACAGCCGAGAAAATCGTTGGTGAAACGAAGTAGCCGTTTTCAGATGGAGAGCCGCCGCCAGTCAAGATTTCAGCGCCTTCTTCAACACCCTTTTGAATGTAATTCAGAACACGGTTTTGCTGCTCATCTGATACGAGCGGCCCGATTTGAGTTTCAGGTTCAATTCCAGCACCCTGGCGAATATTTTTCGCATGAGAAACCATGTCTGCCACAACGTTATCATAATGTTTCTTTTGGATAAAAACACGTGAGCCTGCACAGCATACTTGACCCTGGTTAAACATAACTCCAGTTAGAGCACCCGGAACTGCAGCAGAGAGATCTGCATCAGGAAGAATTATGTTAGGCGACTTCCCGCCAAGCTCAAGTGTTACGCGCTTCAGTGTTTTTGATGCTTTCTCCATGATCATTTTACCTACAGGTGTAGAACCTGTGAAAGCAATTTTGTCTACATCCGGATGCATAACAAGTGCATCTCCGGCTGTTTCGCCGAAGCCCGGAACGATATTGACTACTCCTTCGGGGAACCCGGCTTCTGCAATCAGTTCAGCTAAGTATAATGCGGAAAGAGGCGTTTGCTCAGCCGGTTTTAGCACGACTGTACATCCAGTTGCAAGAGCCGCCCCTAATTTCCACATAGCCATTAAAAGAGGGAAGTTCCAAGGAATAATCTGTCCTACAACTCCGAGTGCTTCATGTCTTGTATAGTTGAAAAATTGTCCGCTTACCGGAATGGTTTGTCCGACAATCTTAGTTGACCAGCCTGCATAATATCTCATATGTTCAATAGCTAAAGGTACATCTGCATTTGTTGTTTCATTTATAGGTTTACCGTTGTCAAGCGTTTCAAGCTGTGCCAGCTCAGTTTTATTTGCTTCCATTAAATCAGCAAGCTTGTACATAAGTCTGCTTCGCTCAGCAGCGCTCATTTTTGACCAAGGACCTTGATCAAATGCTCTTCTTGCGGCTTTTACAGCAAGATCAATATCAGCCTTGTCTCCTTCATAAACAGCAGCAAGCGTTTCGCCAGTAGCCGGGTTAGGAGTGTTAAATGTCTTTTTTGAAACGCTCTCCACAAACTCCCCATTAATAAATAGCTTTTTCTTACCTTGCAGAAATTTCTCCAGCTTTTCTCCAACTTTCAACGTAGCTTGACTCATAAATCAGCCTCCTAATAATAGTGGTGAAAAAATATGTAGAAATCATGCTGAAAACAGGCAGTAAAATGCCAGACATAATGCTACAAAATTGTAAGCGATTACACTAAAAATAATATACTAAAAATTCTAAATTTACAATATATAAGACTCGGATTTCCTTTAAAATAACAATAGAGACAAAAAGATGAAATGGGGTGGAGGAAATGGAAGAATTACTTGAAGAATTGATTGATCTGTTTAAGCGGAATTTGCAGTCTAATTTAACCGGAATTTACCTCCATGGATCCATGGCGATGAATGGTTTTCAAAAAGAATTCAGCGATGTTGATTTGCTGGTCGTTGTTAAGGAAAATATGAAAAAGAAAGAAAAGCAAACCATTATAAATGATCTTCAATCATTAAAAGCAGATCTCCCAGCTAAAGGAATTGAAATGAGCATCATCAAGGAAAAAGCAATTTCTCATTTTGAGTATCCAACTCCATATGAGCTACATTATTCAGAAACTCACCAAGAAATAGAGAAAGGACATGATCCTGATTTAGCAGCACATATGATGGTCGTTTATCATCGCGGAAAATGCTTGTACGGTTTGGAAATCAAAAAACTCTTTGTGCCAATAGATGAAACCTATTTTATGAAATCTATTTTATCTGATGTCATCGGTGCTGAAATCACAGAAAATCCAATGTATTATACATTAAATTATTGCAGGGTTCTTGTCTATTTTAAGGAAAAAAAGATCGTTTCCAAAAAAGAGGGAGGAGAATGGGGACTTCGCCATTTGCCTGAACCGCATCGGTCGGTTGTCGATTATTATTTTAAAGAATATACGAAGCATGAAACCGAATCATGGCTGAAGCCGTCCAAACAGGATTTGATCATGTTCGCATCTTTTATGGAGCGTGCCATAAATGGAAACGGGCATCTTTAATTTAGGCTCTGTTAAACTTTAATGTTGATTTTTCTATGTAAAATTACCATTTTAAAATTTATCAAAAAATTTTAAAAATATAAATATATATTTTTTTAAAGCGTGTTACATTCGAAATGTAGCTAACAATACTAATTGAGAAAGGAAGAAAAAACTTAATGAAATTTAAAGTCGAAACACTCCCAAACTACCGTATTGCTTATATGCGACGAGTTGGTCAATATGGTCCTGCCAATATTGAAGTAATGAAGAAGTTAAAAAAATGGGCTAAGGAGAAAAATCTTCTTGAATCTGCAATCCTATTTGCAATTCCACAAGATAATCCAGAAACAACGCTTCCTGAAAACTGTAGATTTGATGCTTGCATTGTTATTCCAAATGATTATCAAGTGGATGATTCAGTTTTTGAAGGTGAACTTTCTGGTGGAAAGTACCTTATTTACGAAGTCAAACATACAGCAGTGGATATTCAAAAAGCATATTCTGATATTTTTCCATCCCTAAGAAGCAATCGATATCAAATGGATAACAAACCTTTTATGGAAAAATACATTGGTGATATGATTAGCAACCCTTATTGCGAAATATGTGTTCCCGTAAAACCGTTATAGTTTGAGTAGCTTTTTTACTTGTTTGGTACTTTTTCATCATCAGGAAGCAAAAATTGAAGGAGTAGAACAAGAAGTTATCAGTGCCAATAACTTCTTGTTCTATTTTCAATAATTGACCTGTTAGCGAAAGAATCAAATGATGTTAATAGAAATTCCTTAATATGCTGTTTAGTGCTTTCGTTACTACGACTATCGACAAATAAAAACCAAGCAAGGTAATTATCAAGATATTTTGTAGCTACACCTTTGAATCGGTCTATCCAACGTTTTAAACGAGAATGAAGACCATTGACATTTTGGATGTGATTTAAGCCCTTAATAACGTGTTTACCATCGTCTGATTTAATACGATAATGCTCTAAACCTTAAACTAAACCTTATTCTTTTGCATAGGTTTTGTATGCTCTCCAAGCATCCGTACTAGCACGTTATTATTAGATAGTTTAGAACCAATTAAAGTATCGACTTTGGTTTTCACAATCCTCCCCATACAAGTAACTTTTGAGATGGTTCCTTTTGTTCGGTCTCTGGCAACGAGAACACAAACATGTTCGTGGCTAATTCCTCTGTGCTTAGATTTACCGCCACGTTTACGAGGTTTACGGTCAGTAATACCACGTTGTCCCTTTTGTGAGTATAGGAAATAGGTCTCGTCAATTTCAACGATACCTTCAAAATGTTCAAAATCCATTTGTTTCAAGGCGTTTAACAGTTTGTGCCTCCAATAAAAAAGAGTAACCCAAGTAACCCCTACGATTTCAGCCGATTTTCGCAGGGAATATCCTTTGAACATACAATCAACAAAGGTAATCCATTCGTTGCCCTTTCGAGTACGGTACAAGACGGTGTTGGTTCAGTGAAAGTTTTGCCACAACATTTACAGCGATACCGTTGCCGACCATTATATTTTCCGAACCGAACAACGTGTTCTGATGAACAATGAGGACACTCAAATCCTTCCTTGAAGCGAGTTTCTCTCATTTCATTGATATAAACGACCACCAGCAGAGGAAGAAGGTCCAACATAGCGTTTAACTCATTGATAGACTTGTTCTTTTTGGGTGTGTGGTAATTTGTCGATATACTTTAACAAGTTGCTAAACGCTTTGCTCACCTTGACAACCTCCCCAAACACTTGTTATCAAGATTTCAGACAAGTATCAAATAATCAACATTTACCTTTAACAGAGCCTTAATTTAAAGGAGATGCCTGTTTCGTTCTCTCATTGACATGAACACCGTGAATAAGCAGGCAAAATTTTCGAATGTATCACATTCAAATGTTCCGAAAAAGGAATGCAGCTGCTCCTCCTCGATATTCTCCAATATTCCTGACATTTCGATTGGATAGCGATACCTGTCGAAAAACTCTCCATATCCATATTCAATAAATACTTGTTCCATTTTCACCTCAACCTTTCTTCCTAACAGTATGAAAGAAAATCAATTTCTCTAAACTGCTGCTAAAAAAGTTTATTTTCGCAAATTTAGTGGAAATGTTTAAGAGTTTCACGTAATAGAGTGTTTTTTTAATCAACTTGTAGGAAACTATATAAAAAAATAAGTTCAGATATGAAGGATAGTTTTCAACTTCCAGCTACGGCGCCTAGCTCACTGTGAAATAGACGATTGCTCGGAGGAGAAGGCAAAAAGCGCCTTCTCCGGTTAAATGACACGTGATTCCCAGGGTGCGTCATTTAATCCAGGTCAATTCCTATTTTCTTCGCGAGCTGACCAAGGCACCTCCGCTTTAGTTGCGTCTTTGCACACGCTAAGACAAATACATACTTAGAATCTATAAACAGAAAGGAACATATCATGATCGGAATACTTCTTGCATTGATTCCGGCTGTTGCTTGGGGAAGTCTTGTACTCGTCAGTGTAAAGCTTGGAGGAAATGCTTACAGTCAGACATTAGGAATTACGATTGGCGCTTTTTTATTTTCTCTTATCATGTTTTTCTTTTCAAATCCAGATTTGACACCTCTCGTTTGGTCAATCGGGATCGTGTCCGGTATTTTCTGGACAGTGGGGCAGCTAAACCAGCTGGCGAGCGTCAAACACATTGGAGTTTCTAAAACTGTTCCGATTTCTACTGGAATGCAGCTGGTGGGAACAACATTGTTCGGTGTTCTTCTATTTAAAGAATGGGATACTACGATGACTGTCATTTTAGGCAGTATAGCGATTCTATTGATTATCGGGGGAGTTGTCTTTACTTCGGTTGGTCAAAAAGCGGATGAAGAAGCCGGGAACAGTCTTAAAAAAGGGTTACTCATCTTATTTATTTCATCACTGGGTTACATAGGATATGTCATTATTATTCGCTACTTTAAGATCGATGGCTGGGCTGCGATATTGCCTCAGGCGATTGGTATGGTAGCAGCTGCAATCGCTTTAACGGCAAGACATAAACCGTTTGATAAATACGCTCTGCGAAATATTTTAACAGGTTTAATGTGGGCTGCAGGAAATTTAGGACTTTTGCTGTCCCTGCCGAAAATTGGGGTAGCGACAAGCTTCTCCCTTTCACAAACTGGAATTATCATCTCGACTCTTGGCGGTATTTTCCTGCTTGGAGAAAAGAAAACAAAAAAACAGATCATCTTTGTCATCATCGGCTGTGTACTGATTATTGCCGGCGGAGTTTTACTCGGCTATACAAAACGATAACAGGAGGAATCATTCATGTATCCAAGCTTAAATGGAAAAGTAGTTGCTGTTACAGGAGCATCATCAGGACTTGGAAAAGCGATTGCCCAGCGCTTTGCTAAAGAAGGGGCTAAAGTGGTCGTCAATTTCCTGACAGAGGATGACAAACCTGATCTTGTTATAGAGGAAATTAAGTCAGAAGGCGGAGAGGCTTCAAAAGTTCAGGGAGATGTTTCACAGGAGCATGACGTAAAAAGAATTGTTCAATTCACAGTTGATACGTATGGAACATTAGATGTGATGGTGAACAATGCAGGAATTCAAGCTGAAATTCCTACTGAAGAACTCTCGCTTGAGAACTGGAATAAAGTCATCCAGACAAATTTAACTGGTGCTTTTCTCGGAAGCAGAGAAGCGATTAAACACATGCTGGATCATAATGTTAAAGGCTCTGTCATCAACATGTCATCCGTTCATCAGCAAATCCCGTGGCCTCACTTTGCCCATTATGCGGCAAGCAAAGGCGGTATAAAACTGCTGACAGAAACGCTTGCATTGGAATACGCTTCAACAGGCATTCGCGTAAATAATATTGCACCAGGTGCAATTGATACCCCAATCAATGCTGAAAAATTTGCAGATCCTGAAGCGAAAAAAGATGTCATTGAACTCATTCCGATGGGTTACATTGGAAAGCCTGAAGAGATTGCAGCGTGTGTTGCCTGGCTCGCCTCCTCAGAAGCAAGCTATGTAACGGGAATAACGCTGTATGCTGATGGCGGGATGACGAAATATCCCAGCTTCCAGGCGGGGAAAGGGTAAATTAAGTGTTATTGTCCTGCAGCTGAACTACGGCTGCAGGTCTTTTCTTTGGTAGAGGACAGATAGTGCTGAAGTAATCAATTTTCACCTTCCAGGATATTTTCCTCATTTCCCAGCAGCCTAAAATCCCTTCTTTTGTCCGTTCAGAAATTAAATCTCTTTCAAATTGAGCAATACCCCAAAGATAGTAAACAACATAAACCCATATGCTGTTGTTGTATCAAGCCAGCATTTCTTTAACTGAAGATGAATTGCACAAAGAAAGTACTGATTTACAATATCTTAACATTGGATTAATGTGGGGTTTATATTGAGTAATTATGATTAAACCGTAATAAACAGTAATAAACATTAAAAATCCCACAAATAAATGGAGGTACTTTTTATGAATTACACATTCAAGAAGAAATGTTACAAGTCTATTCAAGCTGTGATGGTAGGAGTGAGTGTACTAGGATTAGCTGCTTGTGGAGCTTCTAAAGAGGAGGCAGCTCCCGTTGTTAAGGATGCAAGTTCGTTAACCCTGAAAGAAATTGAAACAAAGGCAAAAGAAGAGGGAACCATTAATAGTGTCGGTATGCCTGATTCATGGGCTAACTGGGGAGAAACGTGGAATGAAGTGATGAAAAAATATACATTGGAACACAATGATACAGATTTATCCAGTGCCGAAGAGATAGCCAAAATGGAATCTGAAGGAGAGAATGCAACAGCAGATATCGGCGATGTAGGGATTTCCTTTGGACCAATTGCGGAACAAAAAGAATTAACGATTCCATATAAAACTTCCTATTGGGACGAGGTACCTGACTGGGCAAAAGATGACAACGGCGATTGGGTTGTTGGCTACCAAGGAACGATTGCATTCTTTACTAATAAAGAATTAGTGGATAACCCGCCAAAGTCTTGGGATGACATATTAAAAGGAGATTACAAAGTAACAGTTGGAGATGTTCAGCGTGGTACACAGAACCAAATGGCCGTTCTTGCTGCCGCTATCGCTTACGGCGGTGATGAAACAAATCTACAACCAGGAATTGACTTTTTTACTAAGCTTGCCAAGCAAGGCCGCCTTAGCTTAACTGATGCGAAGCCTGCTAACATCGAAAAAGGGGAAGTGGAAGTTGCCCTTGTTTGGGATTTCAATGCACTTGGTTACGCTGACCAAATCAACCGCGATCAATTTGAAGTCACCATTCCAAGTGAAGGTTCAGTCGTAAGCGGCTATGCAACTATTATTAACAAATATGCAAAGCATCCCCATGCAGCGATGGCAACTAGAGAATATATCTTAAGCGATGAAGGACAAATTAACTTAGCTAAAGGGTTTGCGCGTCCAATTCGCGATGTAGAACTTCCGAAAGAAGTAGCTGAAAAAATGGTTCCAGAAGAACAGTACAAAAAAGCAAAACCAATTGAAGATTACAAAGCTTGGGAAGAAACGGCTAAAAATTTACCGCAGATTTGGCAAGAAGAGGTGTTAGTCCATGTCAAATAAAGTAATCGCAATTGTTGTTGATGGTATGAGATATGACAAAGCATGTGAGGCTCTTGGATTTATTCAGCATCTAGTTGAAACAAATCAGGCAGCACTTTACAAAGTAAAGTCGGAACTCCCAAGTCTTTCCCGTCCATTATATGAAGTGTTACTAACGGGTACACCGGCATCAGTGAACGGAATTACGTCCAATCAGGCCGTTCGCTTATCTACTGAGAAAAGTCTCTTCCATCTTACGAAAGAAAACGGCTTAAGAAACGGAACGGTATCGTATTACTGGGTAAGCGAACTTTATAATCGCGCGCCATTCCATTTTATTGAAGATCGTGAGCAAGAGGATGAATCTCAGCCGATTCAATATGGAAAATTTTATTGGGATGATGACTATCCAGACAGTCATGTGTTAATGGATGCAGAAGCCTTGCGCAGAAAGCATGACCCGCACTTTTTATATATTCATCCGCTCGGTGTAGATGTAAAAGGAGAAATTTTCGGTTCGGAATCGAAAGAATATCGTGAACAAATCTTAAAAATGGGAAGCTTGCTGGCACAACTTTTGCCAATTTGGATCAAAGAAGGTTACCACATTTTAATTACATCTGATCATGGAATGAGTGAATATGGCAACCATGGCGGCACAACTAATGGTGAGCGCGATGTCCCGCTCTTTATCATTAGTCCAAAAGTTGAGCCTGGCGTTTACAGTGAAGTGATTCCGCAATTAGCTTTTGCACCGCTCGTTTGTGAACTTTTAAATATTGAGCCTTCCAATAAAATGATTTCATATCAATTGCCAGGTCTGAAAGGAAAAATAATCCTTTAAAAAAGGTACATTATTCAACTTTAAAATGAAGAATGAAGGTTGATTGGAATTGGTTTAGCGAACATACTGTTAAGCCAATTCCCAAATTGTTAGAGAACATTGAGGAGCGAGAAGTCTTGCGAAAAATAAAAAAACAAAAAATTTATTTATTAGCTCTTTTACTGCCATTTATTTTGTTTGTAATTGGATTTGAAATAGGACCCTTAGTGGCAATGATTAAAAATAGTTTTTATGCTGACGATGGAATTCAAGTAACGATTAATCAATACATTACCATATTTAAAAGTGAATTTTACTTGCAAGCCATTCAAAATAGCCTTGTCATTTCCTTAGTTTCTGCTGTGACTTCTGTGATTATAGCTGTCGTTGCTGCCTATTCGTTTACAAAGTTCTCACAAAAAATACAAAATCGCCTGCTGATGATTACCAATATGACTTCGAACTTTGAGGGGATTCCCCTTTCATTTTCATATATTATTTTACTTGGAAACAATGGGTTGTTTACGCTGCTTTTTTCTATGATTGGCTGGGATGTGTTTGCAGATTTTAATTTATATTCATGGACGGGCCTCATTCTTGTTTATGTTTATTTTCAAATTCCGCTTGCTGTTATGCTCATCTACCCGTCTTATCAAGGAATTAAGAAACAATGGAAAGAAGCCTCTTCATTATTAGGAGGGTCAACATTATCCTTTTGGCTTCACATTGGGATTCCAGTTCTATTGCCTAGTATTGTAGGTACATTCAGTATTTTGTTTGCTAATGCGATGGGAGCTTACGCTACAGCCTATGCATTGGTCGGCAGCAACTATAACTTATTGTCGTTGCAAATTGCTTCACTAGTTGCTAGTGACGTTGCATTAAAGCCTCAGCTAGGCAGTGCGATGGGAGTGCTTCTAGCAGCGACCATGATAGGGGCGATGTGGTTCAATGAACGAATGATGCGCCGCATTAGGAGGGATTTACGATGAAATCTTCATTGACTTTTCATAAAGTGCTGGTTGGATTACTAGTTATCTATTTATTAATTCCGCTAGTAGGAACATTTTTATTCTCGATTGCCGGTAAATGGGATCATACCATTTTGCCTGAGAGTTATACAATGAAATGGTATATTGAATTATTTCAAGATGAACGGTTTTATGATGCTTTTCAACGAACGCTGTTTTTAATTGTCATGTCTGTCGGTCTTAGTGTTGTTATTATGATTCCGACTATTTTTATCATCACAGTATATTTCGCTAAATGGGAAGGATTGCTGCAAGCAGCAGCTATGCTTCCTTATGGAATTCCTCCTATTGTTGGAGCTGTTGGATTAATCAAGGTATATTCAGATGGACCCATTCAAATTGCCGGAACACCTTGGATTTTAATTGGTGCTTATTTTATAACCATTCTGCCATTTATGTATCAAGGTATTCGCAACAGTCTTCGTACGGTTAATGCTGTGCAGCTTGTTGATGCAGCTGAATTACTGGGTGCTACAAAATTTCAGGCGTTTCGCACAGTGGTGTTTCCTAATATTATATCTGGGATTTTAGTGTCTACCTTATTATCAGTCGCTCTTTTATTTAGTGAGTTTGCTTTTGCCAATTTGCTTGTTGGGGGCCGATTTGAAACCATTCAAATTTATCTTGCTGACAAATTAAACAGCAGCGGTCACTTAACAAGTGCAATTGTTATTACTTATTATTCAGTGATTTTACTTTTAACGGGGACTGTATTAAAACTTACATTTAGAAACGAAAAAAATCCTGTCGTGACAAATAAGAAGCGAATTCTTTTATTTTTTAAAAAACAACACCGTCATAAAAATACTGCTTTAGAAGGTGAAAAATAATGAGCTATGTAACCATCGATCAAGTGAGTAAGGGGTATGAAAATCAAGTCGTTTTAAACGATATTTCTATAACATTAATAAAAGGAGAATTTGCTACACTTCTTGGGCAAAGCGGATGCGGAAAAAGTACATTATTGCGTTCCATTGCGGGGCTTGAAGACGTTGATGCAGGAAGAATCTTAATTGATGGAAAAGATATTACTAATTTATCACCGCGTCAGCGTGAAGTCGGTATGGTGTTTCAGTCTTATGCACTTTTCCCAAATATGAGCGTTTTTGATAATATTGCTTACGGTCTTAAAATGAAGAAGGTAAAAAATAGTAAATCAAGAGTAAAAAAGATGATTGAGATGGTTGATTTAATAGGAAAAGAAGAGTCTTATCCTCATCAATTATCTGGCGGGCAACAGCAGAGGGTTGCTCTTGCCCGTGCGCTTGTCATGGAGCCGAAAGTACTGCTTTTGGATGAGCCGTTAAGCGCATTGGATGCTAAAATCAGAAAAAGTTTGCAAAAAGAATTAAAGAGAATACAGAAAGAATTAAATATTACAACTATTTTTGTTACTCATGATCAGGAAGAAGCAATGACGATGTCTGATCGAATTTTTGTCATGAATAAAGGACAAGTTGTACAATCCGGTTCTCCATCAGAAATTTATACTTCTCCAGTCAATTCATTTGTTGCAAAATTTATCGGAAATTATAATGTTTGTAATATGGAAGTTTTCCATAAACTTGTTCACAGTACAGAATTAAAGGGGAATGAAGTCGCCATACGTCCTGAAGTTTTACAATTAGTTTCTGTTGGTGAGGATAGCTTGGATTTACAAGAGAACTGGGGAATTAACGGGTTTATTAAAGATGTTTCAATGACAGGGAATGTTTTAAGATATGAAGTAGAAACAGAGGAGTCCGCTTTCCACGTAGACTATCTTCACCACCGTGAGAAAATGTTTGAGCAAGGAGCACGCGTTCATATTCTTGTACCGAAGAAAGAATGCATTATTTTATAAATTATTGATGAGTGTGGGAGGAAGAAAGATGTCTGTTTTGCCAGAAGAAAGAAAGAATGAAATTTTAAAAGAACTGAACAAAATTGGAAAAGTAAAAGTTATGGAATTAGTTGATCAATTTAATGTTTCAGAGGAAACAATTCGACGCGATTTGATGATATTAGAGGAAAAAGGACTTTTAAAGAGGGTTTACGGCGGAGCGATTAAAACAGTCTTTGAATTTGAGGAGCCTCCATTCAAACAGCGTACAACGGTGAATCAAGATGCGAAAGTCAAGGTTGGGAAAAAGGCAGTTGAACTCATTTCTAACGGAGATGTGATTGCCATAGATGTAGGAACAACCATGCTTGAATTTGCGCAGTGTATTGAAAATAAAAAAGACATTACAATTTTAACTAATTCTCTTCCTGTGTCGTCTTTGTTAACCGAATTGCTTAATCAAAATAAGTTTACAGGACAAATTCTATTACTGGGAGGACAAATTGATCCAAAACATCAATCTATATGCGGCGGTCTCACTGAACAAATGTTAAATCAATTTAATATTGATAAAGCGTTCATTTCAGCTGGCGGTGTTTCCATTCAAAGTGGGGTTAGTAATTATCATTTACATGAAACATTAGTTTCACGCAAGATGGTCGAGGTATCCAAGCAAGTTATATTGCTAACGGATTACTCTAAAATTGGTGTCGACACATTTTGTAAAGTTTGTCCTCTAGAAAAAGTCGATGTGATTGTCTGCGAGCAGCCATTTCCTGAGGAATGGAGAAATCATTCAAAATTAGAGGAAATCAATTGGATTCAAGCATAGTCTATCCATAAAAGGACATATCGAGACGGAAGAGGGAGTTCTCTCTCTTTTTTGATAGATTTTTATTGATAGCAGGTAAAAAGCTAG
Organism: Bacillus sp. PAMC26568; assembly: GCF_014235785.1. Taxonomy (GTDB): domain Bacteria; phylum Bacillota; class Bacilli; order Bacillales; family Bacillaceae; genus Bacillus_P. The sequence continues at coordinate 2,150,205 of NZ_CP060137.1, forward strand.
AAAGAAAATTTAATAGATAGAATGAGAAAAGGAGCCAAAAGCATGAGTTTCATTGCGATAGATTTAGACGGAACATTATTAAACGACCAGAATGAAATTAGTGAAGAAAATATAAAGGCGATTCAATATGCCCAAGATAAAGGCTTTGAAGTAGTTATTTCAACAGGACGGGCTTATTTTGATGTTCAAACCATTTGTGAAAAAGCCGGGATTTCCCCATTTGTAATCGGGACAAATGGCGCGACCATTCATTCAAAAAGCGGAACGTGCATTTCTTCTATTACAATAACTAAAGATCGTGTCGAATCTATTCTCCAATGGTTAGATGAACGGAATTATTATTACGAAGTGTATACTGATAAAGCTATTTATACTCTTAAAAAAGGAAGAGAACATTTCCATAATGAGATTAAAAGTTTGAAAAGCGCAGATTTGAGTACAGATATGAAAGAATTAGTTGAAGTAGCAGAAAGGCAATTTGACCAGTTTGGATATGTTTTAGTAGAAAACTATCATGATATCTTAAAACAGGAGGAAGAATTCTATAATATTTTAGCATGTTCTTTTAATAAAAAGAAATTAGAGGAAGCATGGAACCAATTCAAAAAGTTTGATGAGCTGATGGTTGTTTCATCTGCTGATCATAACATTGAAATGACTAGTAAAAGCGCTTCAAAAGGAACGGCCCTTGAAAAATTGGCTTTCTCGATGAATGGCTCCTTAGAGCAAGCTATGGCAATTGGGGACAGCAACAATGATTTATCCATGTTCCAGAAAGTTGGATACAGCGTAGCAATGGGAAATGCGAAAGATGTCATAAAAACGGTTTGTACAACGACAACCCTTAAAAATGATGAGAATGGGGTAGCTAATGCGATTTATCGATATATGGAGAACTTCGTGGTTCAAAAATAAGTGTCATTTATTGCAGGGGCACAAGTATTAAAACGAGTTCCAATGGAGGAGAAGAGAGATGAAAACGATTCAAGATTGGTTAAATGAATATCCTTTACTAAACGAGTTAGTTGCTGCAAAGGAAGTATTTTGGTCAAATCCTAAATATGAAGCATTTGAAACTGGATTAAAAAAACTACCGCTTAATGAGAAAGATGTAAAAGATGCCGAGGAAAGGTTAAAGCGTTTTGCTCCTTACATTGCTAAAGTTTTTCCTGAAACAAGAAAACGAAACGGAATCATTGAATCTCCTATTGTACCCATCCCGGCGATGCATCAGCAGTTATCACGCTTGTATGAGCATCCATTAGAGGGGACATTTTTATTAAAATGTGACAGCCACCTTCCCATTTCAGGTTCCATTAAAGCACGCGGTGGCATTTACGAAGTGTTGAAACACGCAGAAATGTTGGCACTTAAACATGGTTTATTAACGGTAAATGATGATTATTCCATCCTTGATAGTGAAAAACTCAGAAACTTCTTTTCGCAATACTCAATTGCAGTAGGGTCTACAGGCAATCTGGGGTTAAGTATAGGTATTATGAGTGCCAAATTAGGTTTTAAAGTAACGGTCCATATGTCTGCTGATGCAAAGAAATGGAAAAAAGATCTTCTTAAAAGCAAGGGAGCAACAGTTATCGAATATAAGGAAGATTACAGCAAAGCTGTTGAAGAGGGCCGAAAGCAGGCGCATAGCGAACCGAACTGTTACTTCATTGATGACGAAAACTCACGCGATTTATTTTTAGGCTATGCAGTGGCAGCAATTCGACTAAAAAAACAATTAGAAGATTTAAATGTAACTGTAGATGAAAACCATCCTCTATTTGTTTACCTTCCGTGCGGAGTAGGCGGTGGGCCGGGAGGAGTGGCTTTTGGTTTAAAACTAATGTATCAACATCGAGTACATTGTTTCTTTGCAGAGCCTACACATTCTCCATGTATGTTACTTGGGCTAGTAACAGGGCTGCATGATAAAGTTTCAGTACAAGATTTTGGAATTGACAATATCACATCAGCAGACGGCCTTGCTGTCGGAAGGCCATCAGGATTCGTTGGTCGAACCATCGAGCCTTTATTAAGCGGAAGTTATACTGTAAGTGATAATGAATTATTTAAACTATTAAGCGCATTGGTTGATACAGAAAACATTCACCTGGAGCCTTCCGCATTAGCCGGTGTAATCGGGCCGGTAAAGTTATGGACTGAGAAAGAAGGAAAAGAATACATACAAAATCATAACTTAACAGATAAAATGAAAAATGCTGTACATCTCATGTGGGCTACCGGCGGAAGTATGGTTCCTAAAGAAATGATGAACGAATATTATAAAAAAGGAATAACCCTATCACATTAATTGTTGTAGTTCCGATTTGAATTGTATTTCTAAACAAGGGAAATTAAATGACTAAAGATAGGAAGCAGATTTAAGATAACTTCAGTTTTGAGCTGGAGTTTTTCTTTTGATTGCAGATGTTTTGTAAAGAGGCCTTCGGGAAGGCATTCCGAAGGCCTCTTTACAAAACAAGTTTTTAACATTTCAATACAATAATTACTTGTAATGTTCTGTTCAGTTCTTTATGCAAAAAATATTTGCTATTCACTTGCTATTCCTTGTTTGGGAATTGACAGCTTCGCTGGTACTGCCCGAAGAAGGGTATTTTCTCTTTATAAAAGAAAAGATCTTAAAAACGTTTTTTTTTATTTTTTTGATGAAAACAATCATGTTCAGAGAGTTTGAGATTTTCTGTACAAATAAGTTGGTAGCAATCCTTATAAAAAAATAAGGCTCTTTTCGCAAAGTTTGATGCTTTTAGAAAAAATAGTTGAAAACTTTAGTGGATTGCAGCGGAAGGCACTTGACTCCTGCGGGAAATAGAGGCTCCCATCCCTCCCCGCGGAAAGCAAGTGCCTGCAGCGGAAATCCACGGGTACAATGAATAACCAAAAACAACAATCAATGCGAAAACAGCCAAAAATAAATAAGAAAAGTTTAAGTCGAGAGCAGTGTCATATTCCGGATTTAATAAAGGGACAGATTATTTAGTAAGGTTCCCAAATCAATTGTATATTGTTTCAGGCTTTCCGTATCCTGGACAAAATTGTATTCAATCATATCAACCATTCATGGTCTATTGATTTTTCCATTCAAAAAATAATGCAGTTTCGCTTTAAATGTAAAGATTTGTTCATCCACTGTTCATATAGGAGGTTTATTCTAAGGATGTAAAAAAGAGATTGGAGGAATTAATTATGAACATTGCGTGGAAAGAAATTAAAAAAAATAAAATAAAGTTTTTGATTTTAGGTTCAATTGTTTTTCTAATTAGCTTATTAACGTTTATTATTTCTGGTTTGGCGAATGGATTATCACAAGACAATGCAGCATTAATTAAAGATTTACCAAACGGACAATTTTATATGAATGCAGATGCAGACGAAACCTATAATCTGTCAAGAATAGATAGTAGTATCCAGAAAAAATTGTTAAACGAACATAACGATTCTACAGCACTATCAATTCAAATGGGTTTTTTGAATGATAAGAATGGCAAACAACGAAGCGTTGCATTTGTCACCTCAACCAATTCAAAGTTGTTTAAGGATGTCAAAGACGGGGAGATCATACTAGATCGCTCAATGGAGGATAAAGGTATTAAAGTTGGAGATATTTTAACGAACAATCAATTTAGTGGCGAGTTTATTGTAAAAGGTTTTGTTGACCAAAAGAAATTCAGCCATGCACCTGTCGCTTTTATTAATATAGAGAACTACAAAGAAATTTATAGAGTAGAGGAAATGCAATTGGTTTTCGTACCTGGAAAGGATAAAGCACAAGAAGTAACTGAATTACAATCATTTTCTAAGAAACAATTTCTCAATACGATTCCAAGTTATAATGCAGAACAGATGACCCTTAATATGATTGTGTGGTTTTTACTTGTGATTAGTGGAATGTTGTTCGCAATTTTCTTCTATATGATGAATGTCCAAAAAATTGGAATGTACGGCATATTAAAAGCTATCGGATTGAAAACAAGTGCCATATTCAAAATGATGTGGACACAAATGCTTTTTATTACAGCAATAGCACTTGGTTTATCTATGGCAATCAGTCAAGTTTTTAATTTGATTGCACCTAAAGGAATGCCTTTCAGTTTATCCATTGAAACAACAACGCAATTGTCGCTAGTGTTTTTAATTATTGGATTTATTGGAGCTAGACTTTCAGGAATACAAATCAAAAAAGTTGACCCATTACGAGCGATTCAACAAGGAGTGATATAATATGGGGTTTTTTACAATTAATGAAGTTAAAAAAGAGTTCATTAATGGTGAAGTAAAGGAAGAAATATTAAAAGGAATCAATCTTTCTCTTAAAAAAGGCGAGATAACGGCATTAGTGGGTGCTTCAGGATCTGGTAAAAGTACACTGTTAACAATAGCAGCAGGACTTCAACCCGCATCAGATGGTCAGATAATATTTGAGGGGAAAAATATGAATACCATGAATCAAGAGCAAATTCGGAAAATACGAGCAAGTAAATTCGGCTTCGTCTTTCAATTTGCACATCTCGTTCCTTTTCTTACAGTAGAAGAGCAACTGTTGTTAATGCTGGATGTTTCCGAGTCGAAATTAAAGAAATATGAACAAAAAATAGAAATTGAAAAAATTCTAAAATTGGTTGAAATGGTTCATAGGAAAAATGCCTTTCCGTCTTCATTGTCCGGTGGGGAAAAACAAAGGATTGCAATTGCTCGTGCAATTATCCATAAACCTAAAGTTCTTTTTGCAGATGAACCATCTGCAAGTCTAGATTCAAAAAGGTCTAAAGATGTTATGTCATTAATCCGGGATCTAACTAAAACCCTTAACATTACTACCTTAATGGTTACCCATGACAAAGAAATGCTTTCTTATGCTGATCATATTATTAAAATGAGCGATGGTCTAATTTTGCAAAATGAAGATTCAATCCTTTAGATTCGGGAAAAGGCTTGAAATTCGCTTTTAATATTTATTATACAGTCCTGCCATATTGCGATGGACATAGGTTTCCAAAAAATATAGTGATTTTTATGTAATAGGAGTAAACATTATGACGAACATTCTAATTGTTGACGACGATATGAATATTTTAAAGCTTGTAAATATCCATTTATCTGAACAAGGTTATAAAGTATTCAAAGCAAAAGACGGAATTGAAGCTTTGGAGATCCTTAATAAGAAAATGTGTAATTTAGCAGTTGTTGACGTGATGATGCCTTTTATGGATGGCTATACACTAACGAAAGAGATTCGAAAGCAGTATAATATCCCAGTCATCCTTTTAACTGCTAAAAATCAAATCGAGGATAAGGTGCAAGGATTTCAAGCAGGAACGGACGATTATCTAGTTAAGCCATTTGAACCGAAAGAATTAAGCTTTCGTATAAAAGCTTTATTGCGGCGATATGATAATCAGCTAGATGAATCTATTGTTCGCATAGGCAGTACAGCTTTAAACAAAAAAAGCTATGATGTTCAGATTGGAGACCGAACGATACTTTTACCTTTAAAAGAGTTTGAACTTTTGTATTTTCTAATGTCAAAACATAGGCAAGTGTTTTCCAGAGACCACCTAATTGAACATATTTGGGGTTTAGAATATGAAGGAGATGAACGAACCGTAGATGTTCATATAAAAAGGTTAAGAGAACGTTTTTCTAAATTGACGGATGATTTTCAAATTAAAACAGTACGCGGGGTTGGATATTCACTGGAGGCAAAACGCGAATGAAATCTCTTTATGTAAAATTTGTTGTAATTACAATTGGAATCATGATTTTAAGTAGTATTTTTGCTTTTTTAATATCCAATACTTATTATCAGCAAAAATTAAAACCCTATAACGATAAAAAAGTCACAAAAATTGCCCAATCTATCACTGCGTTTACTGACGAGTATCCAAATATCGACTTAAAAGAGTACCTGGAACATATTTCATCAATTGGATATCAAATTTATTTGGTTGATAATTTTGGAGAAGAGGCTTTTTTTGGCGCACCATTCAGGGACAAAAGTCTTTCTGTTTCAACGAAAGAGCATGTACTAAACGGTAATATTAATCATGGAATTCTTCATTTTCCACAGGAAACATTTGTAACAGGCTTTTTCGCTAATGAATTGAAAAATACAATAGGTGTTCCATTGGAATATAACGGAAGAAATTATGCTCTTTTCATCAGACCAGATATTAAACTCCTTTTCAATGAGATGCATCTCTTATTTGGATGGCTGCTTACATTAACGATTATGCTGAGCATGTTCATGGTCGTTTTTAGTACAAAATATTTAGTAAAGCCTATTTCAAAACTAACTATGGCTACAAAATCACTTGCAAATGGTGACTTCAATGTTGAACTCAATACTGCTCGGCATGATGAGTTGGGAGAACTTTCCCAGAGTTTTTTACGAATGGTAAGAAAATTAGAACAAATGGATGATATGCGAAAGGAATTCATTTCGAATATTTCACATGATATACAGTCACCTCTATCTAATATAAAAGGATATACGAACCTATTGGAAAATAGATCTATGAGCAAAGAAGAACGAACCCAATACGTTTCTATCATTAACGGTGAAATTAGAAGACTTTCTACTTTAACAAAACAATTATTACTTCTTGCCTCGTTAGATCGAAATGAGGAAATTATGAAGAAAATCCCCTTCAATGTTGGGCAGCAAATTAAGGAAGTTGTGCGAAATTATCAATGGGTAATAAGTGAAAAAAGTATAATGCTTAGCTACTCTTTACCGGATATGGAAATCATAGGTGATCTTTCTTTACTGAATAATGTTTGGGATAACCTTTTATCAAATGCCATTAAATATAATAAAGCGAATGGCAGCATAGAGATATCGATTGAAAAAAGAGGAGAATGGATCTTCATAACCTTTAAGGATACAGGAATAGGATTGAATAATGCAGTGATAGAAAGGATATTCGATCGCTTTTATCGGGCAGATACCGCACGTACACGAACGGTCGAGGGAACAGGATTGGGTTTATCAATTGTTTGGACCATTGTGAAATTGCATAATGGTCATATTAATGTGAAAAGTATAGAAAAGGAAGGGACTATTTTTATTGTTGAATTACCTGTTAATTAGTCATGATTTCAATTTGTCATTCATTGCTGATGGAATTGCCAATCGGTAATGAATGACTTTTTGTTTGTAAACTTTTAATTATCTGCTGTTCATATTCATGGAGTAAATTATAGAAGAACATGAGAAGAGTGCTCATTTATAAAAATATTTTACATGTGGTGAAGTGGTGCTTTCCTGGGAGCTGTTTTTTGTTCTTCTCTATTAATACAAGAAGCATAATCACCTATTTCTTTTCAAACCTAAAGAAATGTATATAATTGAAAGAGATGGAAAAGAGAGATGAGGGGGACGCAGAGGTGACTGCAAATACATCGATTTTAGAAAACATGAACGTCTATGCCCTGCTTGACAGTATAGGAGAGGGCCTCATTTTTGCAGATAATGATTTTAAAATTATATGGTTCAATCAGACTGCCAGAGAGATATTAAAAAAAGTCGGACCGTTTGTCGGGATTGAAAATCCTGATACTTTTATTGGATACGATGTGCAAAAATTCCACGGAGAGCGGCAGCAGCGAATCTTGATGAACGGACCTTTTCCTCACAAAGCTCAAATCAAATTATTCAATCGTTTTACTGCTCAGATCGTTGTTGATCGGTTAAAAGACCATGAAAATAATGAGACAGGCTTTGTATTAACATGGCGTGATGTCACGCAATATGAGAATGTCATCGAAGAAGGAAAAGCATTGATGGAGGAAATGTACACGCCGATTATTGGAACGGCTCTTGATGCTGCTTTATTAATTGCATTGACTGGAACTCTTACTGAAGCAAGAATGGAGAGCATGAATGCTAAGATACTGCAGGAAACATCCAGGAGAGGTGCTGATTATGTGATTTTTGATTTTACCGGGATAGGTGATACCTTTGAAGAAAGGATATCCTGCCAGCTAAATCAAATCGTAGAATCTCTAAGGCTTATGGGCACTGATTCCATTTTTGTCGGGCTCAGCCCGAAGCTGGTGCAGCATATTACATTAAATGGAATTGAAATAAATGTCAGGACCTTTCAATCCTTCAAACAAGGCATCAATTATATCTGGAAAGAAAAAGGATACCAGCTTCTGAAAATAAGCGATTAGCCACTATTGGCTGTTCGCTTATTTTTTGTATAAAAATCAAGTCTTAGCACAGAATAATGGCAATTAAATGATTGGAGGAATATGAATGAAAAAAATACAGATGATTGCTGCTGCAGGAATCTCTTTTTCCCTTCTTTTTAGTGCCGGCTGTGCAATGAATGATAACGCACGGGAAAATGACAATCTCATGAATAATGAGCTGAAAAATGTGACGTATGATGAGCAAACAAAAGAACAAGATCGTATGGATGTGGCAGATAACGCTGCAAAAAAGGTAATTGATTTAAAAGAAGTAAAATATGCGAATGTTATTGTAACAGATCAAAATGCATATGTAGCAGTCGTTTTGGAAGGTGATCCAAAAACTGAACTGACGCAGGAAATAAAGGATAAAATCGCAGACCAAGTCAGATCTACCGATAACAATATCAAGGATGTTTACGTGTCCGCAAATCCTGATTTTTTTGACCGCATGAATGATTATGCTGAAAAAATCAGAAATGGACAGCCTATTTCAGGACTTGCGGATGAATTTAATGAAATGATTAAGCGGATTTTCCCACAAGAAAAATAGGATAAAAAGAACAGACCAGGAAAAGATCAAATTGGTCTGTTTTTTTTTGCAGGAATCACTTTAACATTGGAGAATTAAGGGATATACAACCGTAATCAAAAGCAATCGTGATTCAGTTAAAAAAATACACATTGTCTGAAACAATCCGCATTCTTTATGATAACTAGTAATCTATTTAACTTTTACCGTACTTCATATGGTCAGGAGGGGGAAATCGTATGAAGAACAAGTTTTATTGGAAGCTGTTTTTATGTATGATGGGGGTCATATTTGCTTATACAGCTGCAGTAACGTTTGTTTATTATTTAAAAAATCACGAATTTTCAAGCTATGAGAGAGAACAAAGCCAAAAGGAGCTGTTAAAGCAGACGAAAGAGAATATAGATAACCGTCTGCAAGTTGCACTGAGCGGAATTAATCAGTTAAGGTCTACGGAAGCATTCCAAAATTTCAGTGAAAATCAAAATGAACAGCTTAAATACTATTATGTAAGCGAGCTTCACAAGGAACTGCAAAAAAACTCGAATGCATTCAGTCAGTTTGAATACAAACTCGGTGTGATGAAATCAGATGATGATCTCATTGTTACACCAGATATGACAATCAAAAAGGCAAGGTATTTTCATCAGCTCGGTTTAAGTAAAGAAGAAAACGAGCAGGCTGCAAAATACTTGGCAGGAAAAAAGAACAGTTTCAGTCAATATAATATGTACACACTCGCAAGCGAAGATAAAAGCAACCCTTATGTCACGTTGCTGAAAAAGGAAAAAATCAGCAGTGGAAACAATGTCGTATTCTTTCTATCCTTTCACAAAAGGAACTTTTTTCCTGAATTAACAGATGTTGAAAACACCGGATTTGCCATAACATCCGGCAACCGTATTACAAGCCATCATTCCATGCTGCCTTCTTTGTCAGTGCATGATGTTCTAACTAAACACGTATTGCAGGAGGCCTTTGAAAAGAGTGCAAATTCTGAAACAGATACACAGCTTACATCGGGTGAATACACCATTAAGACCATGAATTCTGAAGTCTTAAAAGACTGGAACTACCTGTACTTCAGTTCTAAGAATGAATTTGGCCTCTCGTTTTGGGAGATGCTTGCAGAATCATTGCCTGTTTATGTCTTGTTTTTATTGTCCGGTTTTCTGATTACACTGGTCATTGTGAATTACACGTATCGGCCAGTCAAAAAAGTGCTCGATCATCTAAGAGAAGGACAAGAAAGTGTCGGTGAAGACGAGTTTTCCTTCATTTATTCTGTTACAGAAAAAATGAAAACTGTTAATCAAACATTGCGTTCAACGATCGAGACCAATCAGCTGCCGCTTAAAAATAAATTTATGAAAGACCTGCTGCTCGGGCTTGTTGAAAACGATCAGATATCTATAAAGCTGGAACAGTTTGATCTCAAAGCTTTAAAAGAAGGAAGAGTAATCTTGTTTGAGTTTACTCATTACAAAGAATGGGGTGAATCACTAAGCAGGGAAGGCATCCTTACTTTGAAAATTCAGCTGCTGAATTACTTGAAAAAACATCTGGAGCTAAGCAACTTCTATGAAATAATTGAGATGGAAAGTGAAAAATTGGCAGTTTTGACTAGTGAAGTACAGCTGGAAAAAATAAGGGAATGGCTGAATAAATTTAAAGCAAGTTTAGATGAAGGACTGCAATCGACGATGTTCATTGCAATCAGCGAGGTTGTTCAATCTCCTGCAGAATTTGAGCGCGGATATAAACAAGTGCGCAGTCTGCTGGAATACAGGTACACAATAGAGCGCAAGAGTATTGTGACATTTGAAGATGTAGAGGAGTTTGAACAAAGCAGCTATTATTTCCCTCTTGAGACAGAGAAAGATTTAATTGATTTAAGCTTGCGCGGAAAAAAAGAAAAGGCATTAGCCATCTTGAAGAATGTTTTACAGGATAACCTTTATAACCGCCAGCTAGACGAAGCAGCTTTGAATCGTTTTGTCTTTGCCATTTCAGCCTCATATAATCGGATCCTGTCACAAGTCAGCCAATCAGACAGAAATAACTTTAATCAAGAAGAAAATCTTTATGAAAAACTCGAAATAATCCGCGGCAAAAGGAAGCTTGAAGATACGATTAGCCGCCTCTTTGAATTGCTGCTGACTAAAATACAGGCTAAAACAGAGCAAACGGATTTATCTGTTGCAGATCAATTAATGAATTTTATTCATATGAATTTTCAAAAGGATCTTTCATTAACAGATCTTGCAGAGCATTTTAATCTATCCTCAAGTTATGTAAGCACTATTTTTAAAGAGAAAACAGGCGAGAACTTCAAAGAATATTTGAATATGTACAGAATTAAGGTTGCGAAAGAAATACTTGCGAACAGTGATGTGAAAATAAGCGAGCTTGCAACAATGGTAGGTTTTAATAATGTAAATACATTTATTCGCATTTTCAAGAAATATGTGGGTCTTTCTCCAGGCCAATATGAAAAAACGTCCTAAAGTGCCGGAAATCGGCACTTTTTTAGATGATCATCATTTCTTTTGATTCTATATGGCGTTGCTTGAAAATTCGTGATTTGTCAAAAAACTGAGGATAGAAGAGCAGCTATTTATGGGCTATTGTAAGGATAACCGATCGAATCAAACGAAAAGGGGACCTTACAGAAAGGAAGAAATGAATGAACAGTGAAATTCAGCCGCTCCAACAAAAAAAAGAAGCCAGGGTGCCTATTCCTAAGATCCCCAGGCTGCAGCGGATCAAAAAAGGTTTTGGCAGAGATAAATACCTTTACTTTCTTCTCGTTCCATTTATCTCTTGGTATCTAGTGTTCTTGTATCTGCCAATGTATGGACTGCAGATTGCGTTTAAAGATTACAGTATTTTTCAGGGAATCGCAGCTAGTCCCTGGGTAGGATTGGAGAATTTCGTCACGTTTTTTGAAAGCGATTACTTTTATCGCACGCTAAAAAATACTGTGCTGATCAGCCTTTATACACTGCTGTTCGCTTTTCCGGCACCAATCATCCTTGCCCTTCTTTTTAACGAGATCCGCTCTGTAACGTATAAGAAGTTTGCTCAGACGTTTACGTATCTTCCTCACTTTATTTCAATTGTCGTTGTAGCGGGGATTGTCGCAAATTTCCTTTCACCATCCAATGGGCTTGTGAACATCATCTTAGATAAACTTGGTATGGATAAAATATACTTTCTGACTGAGCCCGATTATTTCAGATCCATCTTTGTAGGAATGAATATTTGGAAAGATGTCGGTTTCAACGCCATTATTTATATTGCGGCAATCAGCGGGATCAATCCGCTGCTGTATGAAGCAGCAAAAATGGATGGGGCCAACAGGTGGAAGCAAATGCTTCATATAACATTGCCAGGGCTGATTCCAACGATCTTAATCCTGTTTATTTTAAACATCGGCAGCTTTTTGGAAGTCGGATATGAAGCGATTATTCTGCTCTACCAGCCAGCTACGTATGAGACAGCAGATGTCATCAATACGTATGTCTACCGTGCAGGTTTGCAGGGCGGAGAATATGAAATTGGAGCAGCAGCTGGCTTGTTTAATGCAGTTGTAGGTCTCATTCTTGTTGTCACAGCTAATAAAATCACGAAAAAATTCAGCGAGAATGGAGGACTGTGGTAAATGAAATCACCTGGAAGCAAAACAGCAGATATCGTGATTTATGGAATAGTCAGCTTGATTGCCCTTCTTTGCATTTACCCATTCATCTATGTCTTCTCAGCATCAATCAGTTCTGCGGATGCTGTAATTAAGGGGGATGTTCTCCTCCTTCCAAAAGATATCACCTTTGATGCGTATAAACAGGTATTAACAGAGCCTGGAATATGGATGGCGTATGGCAATACGATTTTTTACACAGTTGTTGGCACACTTTTCAGTATGTTTGTTACCATCTGCGGTGCCTATCCGCTGTCAAAAAAACGGTTAAAGGGCAGAAGTTTCTTTGCATTCTTTATCGCATTCACAATGTGGTTTAATGCAGGAATCATTCCAACTTACTTGAATTTAAAGACACTCGGGCTGCTTGATACTAGGACAGCCATCATTGTAGGGTTTGCGGTATCGACGTTTCTCGTTTTTATTATGAGGAGTTTTTTCCAATCGGTTCCAGACTCGTTGGAGGAATCAGCCAAAGTAGATGGAGCCAATGATTTTCAAATACTTTGGAAGATCTTCCTTCCATTATCTAAACCAGCATTGATTACAGTAGGATTATTTTACGCAGTCAACAGATGGAATGGCTATTTTTGGTCTATGATTGTGCTGACCGACGAGAGCAAAATTCCGCTTCAAGTTTTGCTGAAAAAACTGATCGTTGAAATGAGCGTGAAGGAAGATATGGCCAACTCACTTGATGTTGCATCACAATCTTCAGCTGAAACCGTTATTTATGCCACGATTATCGTTTCAATCCTTCCGATTGTAGCGGTATACCCATATTTGCAGAAGTATTTCGTGAAGGGAACAATGATCGGTGGAATTAAAGAATAGTGATTCTCAGCTGAAAGGGGGTTGTCATAAGCCCGGGAACAAAAGTGATGCGGTATGGATTTATTTAATTGTTAAAAGAACTAGAAGGGGGAAATCATTTTGAAGAAAATAGCACTCGTTTTATTTTCAAGTATGCTGCTTACAGCTGGAGCTTGTACGAATCAAAGTGCAGGAACAGATTCAAAGCCTGCAGAAGATAGTGAAGCTTCAAAAAAACCAATGGAAATGAAAATTCATCTCCATTACAACAATGGTCTCGTCATTTTTAATGATGATTGGAAAACGTTTAAAAAAGCTGCAGAATATACAAATGTAAATTTAAAGGGAACCGCTCCGAAAACATCGACTGACAGCCAGGAAGCCTTTAATTTAATGATTGCATCAGGCGAAATTCCTGATTTGGTTCACGGGACCAAGGCTGATTTAACGAAATACGGAAAAGAGGGAGCGTTCATGCCTCTTAATGACCTTATAGAGGAGCATGCGCCAAATATTAAGAAGTATTTAGAGGACATGGATGGCTTGGAAGAATTCGCAACAGCTTCTGACGGGAATTTATATTTTGTGCCATTTTTAGCTGATGGCCAGGCACAGCAAGGCTGGTTCCTCAGACAGGATTGGATGGAAAAGCTTGGACTTAAAACACCTAATACAACGGAAGAATTATATGAAGTTTTAAAAGCATTTAAAGAAAAGGATCCTAACGGAAACGGTAAGCAGGATGAAATTCCTTACTTCTCAAGACTTCCTGAAAGTCTTGGAGATTTAACGATTTTATGGGGAGCACGCCATGACTTGTATTTAGATGGAGACAAGATTCAGTATGGCCCAAATGAAGAGAATTATGGCAAAGCACTTGAAGGTTTGGCAAAATGGTACGGAGAAAAATTGATCGACCCAGAGATTTTTACAAGAGGAGCCAAAGCAAGAGATATATTGCTTGGCGATAACACTGGAGGCATAAGCCATGACTGGTTTGGAAGCACTGCCAGCTATAACAGCCTCTTAAAAGATCAAATCGAAGGGTTTAAATGGGAAACCTTTGCTCCACCGGAAAATACAGAAGGCGAGAGAGTGGAACCGACAGTACGTAATCCGTTTGGAGACAATGCCGGGGTTGCCATTGGGCATTCAACGAAAGATCCTGTCAGAGTCATTAAATACCTTGATTTCTTCTATTCAGAAGAAGGCCGCCGTCTTATGAACTATGGGGTTGAGGGAGAAACGTATGACCTTGTTGACGGTAAGCCTGTATTCAAAGAAGAAATTCTAAACACGCCTGATGTTCCGACAACGCTTCGCGGAGAGGGATCTCAGATTATCTTCTCCTACCATCAAGATTTCGAATATGAAAAGCAGTGGCTGAATCCGATTGCATTAAAAGGTATAGAAGAATATACCGCAAATAAATATTTTGCTGAGCCATTGCCGCCATTCTCCTTTACGGAAGAAGAAGAAAAGAAAGTGACTGAAATCGCAGCCGACTTAAAAACGTATCGTGATGAAACGATGCAAAAATGGGTCATGGGTGCTGAAAAAGTAGATTACAAGAAATTCCAAGAGCAGCTTGAGAAACTTGGTGTAAAAGAATATATCGAGCTTCATCAGAAAGCATACGAAAGAGCTAAATAAAGGGTAAGAAAGGACTGAGAGCAAAACATGATCAAGCAGCAGTCAGAAATCAGCAAGGTTGCGGACGAAGGTCTTCTTCAAAAAGAGAGGTTCTCTGTCCGTCCTCAGGTAAATCGTGAATTTTACGAAGAAGCAATGGCTTATATTCTCGAGAAAATCGATCAGAATCTTCATGCTTTCACTTATAAGTTTCCAAGTCCGAGCAGCAATAACCTGGTTTATCAAGCGATTGATAATGTGGAATGGACGACAAGCTTCTGGACAGGAATGCTTTGGCTAGCCTATGAATACACAGGAGATGAAAAGTACAGGAGAGTTGCTGAAGAACATGTTGATAGTTTTGATCAGAGAATTCGTAAGCAAATTGAGGTCGCCCATCATGATGTCGGATTCCTCTATACCCTTTCATCTGTCAGTGCTTACAAAGTAACTGGAGATGAAAAAGGGAAAGAAGCTGCATTAAAAGCCGCACAGCTCTTGATGACCCGCTATTACGAAAAAGCAGGCATCATCCAGGCATGGGGAGATTTAAGCGATCCAAAACAGCAAGGCAGGATGATTATTGACTGTACGATGAATCTCCCTCTCTTGTACTGGGCAAGCGAAATAACTGGAGATAAAGCCTATCGCGAGGCTGCATATAGTCACGCAAAACAGTCTGCCCATTATATTGTAAGGCCTGATGCCTCAACGTTTCATACGTTCTATATGGATCCAGTGACTGGGAAACCGCTATACGGAAACACTCATCAAGGGTTTTCAGATGACTCTTGCTGGGCGAGAGGGCAAGCATGGGGAATTTACGGTTTCCCTTTAAGCTATCATTACACAGGAGATTCAAGTTTTATAGAGGTTACGAAAAAACTGGCCAATTATTTTCTGAATCGGCTTCCCGAAGATTCCGTTTGCTACTGGGATCTCATATTTACAGAAGGTTCAGAGGAGAGAGACAGTTCAGCAGCTGCCATTGCAGCTTGCGGCTTGCTTCAATTAAGCAAAAATCTTCCGCTTGCAGATGATCTGAAACCGTACTATGAAACTAGCGCTTTGCACATGATTCATTCACTGGCTTCATATTACACAACAAAAGAAGAGCCTCATGCAAATGGCATTTTGAAGCATGCTGTGTACTACAAGGGCGGTAATCTTGGAGTAGACGAAAGCTGTATCTGGGGTGATTACTACTATATGGAAGCACTGACAAGAATATTGAAGGATTGGAAAATGTACTGGTGATTAGAAAAGCGCAAGCGCCTTGGTCAGCTCCGAAAGGCAGAGCCGTTCTGACCGAGGAGTTAGGCGCTGGAGCTGGACATAGATGGCTAGAAGTTATCTGAATTTTGATCGCATTAGAAAAGCGCAAGCGCCTTGGTCAGCTCAGGCATGGAAGAGAAATTCTGACTAGCAGTTGGGTGATGAGCTAGGGATCTATTCGCAAAATAAAATACTTCCTTAACTCGTAAAAAGCTGACTCATAACTATTTAAATCGTTTGAGTCAGCCTTTTTTCAGAGAATCATATAAGAAGCAACTTTATATCAGAGGTCGGTCCCTTAAAAGGAGGTTTAACAATGGCAGAAAGAGGCTTGCTAAGCGGAATCTATTTATTCATGGAGTGGATTGCGCGATTTGTATATTTGCAATTTTTATGGGCTGTTTTTTCGGTAGCCGGTCTGATCGGATTCGGTTTTTTTCCGGCAACATTCACCATGTTTGCGATAACAAGGAAGTGGATTAGGGGGAATACAGATCTTTCCCTCTTTAAAACATTCAAGGAGATGTTTCGCCGTGACTTTTTAAAAACCAACGCTATTGGGTGGATGACAGCAGCAGCTGGATTCATTCTCTATTTTTATTTGCGGCAATTTCAATCACTAACCGGCACTTTATCAATCGTCCTGTTTTTTCTTGCTCTAATCCTCTGTCTTATATTCATCATGACATTATTTTTTCTTGCACCTGTTTATGCGCAATATGAGCTCTCAGTTCTTCAATCTGTAAAGATTGCAGCGATGATGGCACTTTCACATCCCTTGCATGTGATCTCGATGGGATTTACGATTTATTGTTTCATCTTGTTCATGCAGAAAATACCTGGACTTCTTCCTTTTTTCAGCTTCAGTTATCTCGTATTCGCTTTAATGTGGATTGCAAATCTTGCATTTATGAGAAAGGAAAAAGCGCCTGGCTTATAACTGCTGCTTTGTTCATCAATGGACCGAAGCGGCTATTTTTTTGCAATAGGTTTTTATCCGACTAAATTAGGGCATATAATGATTGCTATGATCTAAATTTAGGAGGAGTTTTATTGGCAATGCTGCACGTTCATAAGCTGAAAAAGAAGCGGGTTCTGCTTCTCGTTCTTATTCTTATTATTTTAATCAGCACCGTAATTTACCAAAGCTACAAACCTCTTCCGAACAATATTTCCTATGAAGGCGATGTTCATAAAGTAGAAGAAGTCACTTTTTTATATGACTTGACCTATAAAAAAGACCGCAGAGTAAAAGCAGATCAAATGATATTTGATGCGATTTTTAAAGCGATTGATGATGCTGAGGATTTTATCGTGATCGACCTGTTCTTATTCAATGGCTACTACGATAAAGGGGAAACATATCCGAAAATCAGTGAAAAATTAACGAAGAAGCTTCTTAAGAAGAAGAAAGAAAATCCTGAAATGGATATTGTTTTTATCACAGATGAAATAAATACATCGTATGGATCTCATCCTTCTAAGGAGTTAGATGCATTTAAGGAGGCAGGCATTAATGTTATTATGTCAGACTTGAATGCACTGCGGGATTCGAATCCGCTCTATTCCAGTGTATGGCGAACATTTATTCAATGGTTCGGCCAATCAGGCCCTGGCTGGCTTTCAAATCCTTTTGGAGAAACGGCTCCAGATATTAATGTAAGATCCTATTTTAAATTGTTTAATGTAAAAGCGAATCATCGTAAAGCTATTGCTACTGAGAAAACCACGATCGTCTCATCTGCCAATCCTCACGATGCGAGCGGCTACCATTCAAATACCGCTTTTCAGGTAAGCGGCAATATTATTGGTGATGTGCTCAAATCAGAGCAGGCCATATCAGATTATTCCGGAGGGCCAAAGCTTCCTGAATATAAAAAAACGGATAATGAAAAAGGAAATATTGAGGTTCAACTATTAACAGAAGGTAAAATTCATAAACATCTCTTAGAAGCCATAAACGCATCTGAAAAAGATGATACCATTTGGTTGGGGATGTTTTACCTTGCAGAGAGAAAAGTCATCGAATCTCTTATTTCTGCATCCAACAGGGGAGTAGAAATTAAAATGATTTTAGATCCTAACCAAAATGCATTCGGACAGGAAAAAATTGGCCTGCCGAATCGTCCGGTTGCAGAAGAACTTTTGGAAGACAGCAAAAACAAAATCGAAATTCGATGGTACAACACAACCAAAGAACAATATCATCCGAAAATAATCTTCATAAAAGGAAAAGAAAAATCGACAATCATAAGCGGTTCTGCCAACTTTACACAGCGAAATCTTGATGATTTAAACCTCGAAAATGACATAAAAATTGCTGCTCCTGCTAATGAAAAAGTGATGAAGGATGTAGAAAGCTATTTTAACCGTTTATGGACGAATGAAGATGCAGACTTTACTCTTGATTTTGAGGAATACAGGGATGATATGCCATTTTTCAAACGTTCCATTTATGCGGTTCAGAAGCTTTTCAGATTTACTACTTATTGAAAGGAAGGCTGCCGATCGCGCCTGTGAGCTGGATACCTGCTGCCAGCTTTTTTCTATTGATAAATTTGAGTTATTTTCATCCTCTAAAAAGGATTTTTAAAGTTGAAAATCCAATTATATAGTAGAGGTGAAAAGGATGAAATTAGTAGAATATACAGACAGAAGATTATATTGCGAAAAAGTTGAACCATTCCTATTGCAAAAGGAAGCTGAGAATAATCTGACTCTTGGATTGATCGGAACTTTTCATCGAACAGTTCCTGCTGCAAATGTTTATACGGCAATTGTTGAAGCAGATGAACAAATTGCGATGACATTGCTTATGACACCACCTCATAATTTGATTCTTTCGATTAATGAAGATGTAATGAGTGAAAGAATGATGATTGAGACAGTTCGGTCACTTGTCCAGAATGGTATGCATTTTCCCGGAGTTGTTGGTGAGCGCAAATGGACAGAAGTATTTGCAAGGGTATGGGCAGATGAAACTTCACGGAGGGCTGCCATAGCAATGGAACAAAAAATTTACATCTTGAAAGAAGTTTCCGCCATTCAGCAGAGCAGAGGTAAATTTATGCTCGCTGATTTATCGCACCATCCGCTCCTGACAGAATGGATGGTTGATTTCATGAATTACACGAACGAGCCTCCGATCAGTATAGAGAATGCTGCCGGAAGAATGAAGCAGTTTATTAAGGAAAAGTCGGTCTTTTTATGGATGGCAGATGATATTCCTGTATCGATGGCGAAAAAATCAAGATCTACTAAAAATGGAGTTTGTGTATCTCTTGTCTATACGCCGGACGAATTAAGAGGAAAGGGTTTTGCAAGCAGCTGTGTGGCAGAACTAAGCAGGCACCTTTTAGAAGACTATGCATTTTGCACACTGTACACTGACCTTGCAAATCCGACGTCGAACAGCATCTATCAAAAAATAGGCTACAGCCCAATTCAAGATTCTGTTATGATTTCATTTTCATAGATTTTAAAAAACACTTTCAGATTAGAATGAAAGTGTTTTTTAGGCTCTATTTCTGTGAACATACTTAATAAACACAAGTTGAACGGTTTCATTCTATTACAAAGGTGGAAATAAAAGGACAAAGGCGGTGAGAGAATGAACACACAGGTTTTAGTTATCGGAGGCGGAGTAGGCGGTTTAACAGCTGCTTTGAAGCTTGCCAAATGCGGAGTGGATGTATGTGTTGTCGAACAGACGAAAGGTTCTGCACTAACATATAAAGGGGAGTTACTGCAGCCGAAAAGCCTGGAAATCTTTTCTCAAATTGGGATTGAAAAGCCCATTATAGAGGCTGGTCATCAAATAAATGAAATAGAAATGCAAGAAATGAAAAGAAAAAAAGGCAGTTTCATCAAATTGGGCGCAGCCACAATGAGGTATAACATTATTGAAAGTAAATACAATTTTGCCTTGATGATTCCTCATGAAAAACTGAAGGCCGTTCTGCTCAAAAAAGCGCAGGAGCATTCAAACTTTCATTACATCCAGCCTGCCAGATTCAATGGATTTAAAGACGGATGTGCTGTTGTATTTATGAATAATGAAGAGACTATCATAAAAGCCGATTATTACATTGGAGCTGAGGGCAGAAGATCAAGGGTGAGAAACGCCATGGATATCAAATTAATTGAACATGAATATGATCATCACTTTCTAACGGTGACGTTTGAAAGGCCGTCAGAGCTTACTGAGGGAAAAATCATTTCAACGCCTCATGTCTTTTTCGGTCTTTTCCCACTGCCAAATCAAGAGGTAAAAACCGTTTATTTAATTCAATCTGGAGAATATCAATCGCTAAAAGAACGCGGAATCGAGCATATACACAAAAAGTATATCGATTTATGTCCTGAACTAGATGGATTTGTGACGAAATTGACAGACTGGAAGAAGATTCAGCTGATGATTCCTGTTCATTTTCATGCTGACACATACGTGAAAGGTAATATGGCGATTATCGGTGATTCTGCACATAATGTACATCCTATGGCAGGGGAGGGGATCAATCTTGCCATTCAGGACGGTGATGTGCTTGGGGAATTGCTTTGCTGGATGTATAAGTATAAAGAACATGATGCCAGGAATTTAAAATGGTATGAAAATGTCCGCAAATCTAGAGTAGAGTTCATCTTAAATTTAAGTCACTTAGCAGCTCTTGCCTACTCAAAACCATTTCGGTACTTTGGCTCTCTGAGAAATAGAAGTCTTCAGCAAATGACAGAAGATGAAAAACTTCATACAAAACAAATGCCCAATATATCTGGTCTTGGCATTTGGAAAGAATCCTTTTTTGATCGTCTCGTTCAGATTGGTATGCTTCCTCCCCGAACTATGCAAAATATTGAACTCCTGCATACTAGATATATGTATACGTACGAAAATGATTATCCGTGGGAATCCAAAGGGAGGTATGGATCATGATTTTAACAGAGTATTTCCGTTTGTTCAATGCGAGAAGCTTAATGCATTCTGCAAAAAGACATTAAAGACTTCAAATAATAAATGAAATAGACCAGCTTATAAAAGCTGGTCTATTTTTTCAATCATATGGAGAAAAAAGCGTTCCGTTTCTGCAGAATCATCAAATTTGGCCTGTGCCTGCTTTTCATTTCCCCCGCCTTTGCCTTTAAAGAAAGAAAGGTACTCTTTAAATAATGTGCCGCAATGGAGTGTCCCTTTTTGTGAAAGAAAGACGCATCTTTCATCGAGAGAAGCGAGAAGAACATAAGATCTTCCTGATTCGAGTAAGCGGGCTGCAATCATTTGAAGTTCTTTTAACGATTTCTTTTCAAATAGGTTATGAACGAATTGTGCTTGCTGTTCGTTTCCAATTTTCTCAGCTATAAAAGCAGCATTATCTGCTTTCAGCTGTTCATTTTCTTTCTGTAAAAGTTTTGTTTCCTGATCAAGTGCCTGCAATCTAGAAGGAATATCTGTTTTTGAAGTTTGGAAGAATTGGCTCGTAATCTGTACGGTATCCAGGCTGGTTTGATAATCAGCAAGTGCACGGAAACCGCATTTAAAATGCAGGCGGATCCTGCCTTTTTGTTTTTCGGTTTTCATTAGCTTCAGGATTCCGATTTCTCCTGTGCGTTCAACATGTGTGCCGCAGCATGCAGAAGTATCGATGCCTGCTATTTGAACAATACGGATGTTTTCTGTTACATCTGGCAGCTTCCGTAATGGCAGGTCTGCCAGTTCATGCTGCTGAGCAAAGAAGGTATGTATGTTTCTATTTTCAAAGATATATTGATTGGCTTTTTCTTCAATTTGTTTCATTTGCTCTGCAGATATTTGTGTTGTACTTAAATCGATTGTGACCGTATCTGACCCTAAATGAAAACTTTCTGTATGAAAATCAAAGAGTTCCATGCAAACTGCAGATAACAAATGCTGTCCGGAATGATGCTGCATGTGATCAATTCTCCTGCTGCTATTCAGTTTGCATGTTACTTCATTGGTAGTCGGAAACACTGAAACGATATGGTATACATCTTCGTTTTCCTCAAGTAAACCTCTAATTTCCAAATCATTTATCGTTCCTTCATCAGAAGGCTGTCCGCCGCCCTCAGGATAAAACGCTGTTTCTTTTAATTTCACAAGCTTTTTCCCGTCACGCTCAACCTTTTCAGTTACTGCTGTTTTCCATTCAAATCGTTTAGGTGCTGTGTAATATAATTTTTCAGTCATCATCGTGTCCTTTCCGCGTATTCCATCTTCATTATATCAAACTCACCATATATAATTAAGGAAGACGGATTAGATTACTTGTATTGAAAAAATTAGGAATACGAACGAATATTTGTATCTAGATGTCTAGTTATATGTTACGCTTAAGGTATATTGAAATTTGCCGAATATTATTTCTTGACAGACTTTTTCAAAGATGAAGAAGAAATCTGATCGGTAGGTGATTTGCATGAATCCCGTTAAAGAGTTGAGTCAATTATTTATCGATGGTCAGCATAGTCTTTCATGGAATTATTTAAACAGTATGATCGAAGCTGATACAACCAGTGCCGAAGTGTATGGACTTTTGTCAGATACAATGGACACGATCGGAGAATTATGGGAAATGAACCTTGCAACAATGGCAGATGAATATGTTGCAGCAGCTGTTTGCAAATCAATGATATCAAATTATTTTTATTTAAAAGTAGATCAAGCACACAACGAAATGGTTCCAATACATTATACAACGAAGCCGCGAGTCATGCTGCTTTCTATGAGAAATGAAAAGCATACAATTGGTATGATGATGACTTCATACTTATTTAAAGAGTATGGCTGGGATGCCAGCTGTATTGAACCACAAGTATCAATGGAGAATATCCATCAATATACTGAGAAGTGGAAGCCGGATGTCATTGCTTTTTCTGCCAGTGTCATTTACAATATTCCAACTGTGATTTGCTACATAGAAGAGCTCCAAAAATTAAATTATTCTCCTACGATTATGCTTGGAGGAAAACTGACAGCTGATTTTGATCTCGATTATTACTGTCCGCCGAACACCGTGGTGATTCAAAACATTGACCAGCTCGATAGGTGGATTGAAAAATCTAACTCAGGGGACTGATCGCCATGGAAATGCAATTAATCGCAAGTAAATATGATAAAGTACCGTTTCCTTATTTTTTAGTTGATCGGAAGCTGAAAATTGTATCTGTTTCTAAGTGCACATTTAATCTATTTGATGAGGAAGCAAATTTCCTTGATATAGTAGGAATTGGAAGCAAGAAAAAAGCAGCTAAATTTATATTGGACACGCCATCCATTACAAAAATTGAGCTGAATTTAAAAACTAAATTAAACCCAATGACGTTGTTTGATGTTTATATTCAATACGAAGGAAAAAACTATATTCATATCTTCTGCATTGATAAAGAAGAATCTGTTGATCAAATCTATCAGGCTGTAAAAACACTAGAGGGTGATTTGCAGTATGCGAACCTCAATTTTTTAAAAAAACAGGAACAGCTTGAAAAATCCCTGCAGCAAATGAAAGAAATTGCGATCAATCATGAAAGCCTGGCAACTGCAGGACAAATTGCAGCAAGCATTGCACATGAAATCAGCAGCCCGCTTACTGGCGTAAAAGGATTTCTTCAGCTTATCAAACCGCACCTTATCGATATAGGAAAAGGTCATTATGCTGATGCTGCACTAGAAGAATTAAATCGTGCAAACGATGTTATATATGAGTTTTTAAATGCATCAACAGAAAAAATGCAGGAAAAACAACCTATCCTGCTTAGTAAACTAATAAATGACATCGTATCGATATGTAAAAGCGAAGCAATTTTATTGAACTGTGATCTTTCCTATTCAATAAACACACCAGAGACAATGATTTACGTTGATGTGAAGCAATTGAAGCAGGTTTTGTTAAATATGGTCAAGAATGCCATGGAAGCCATAAAGGACAGTGATCAAAAGGATCATGGAATGATTTCAATTACAGGCACTTTAGATAATGATCATGTTACGATCAGGATTTCTGATAATGGAAAAGGAATGAGTGCAGCTGTTAAAGAATCTCTATTCAATCCATTTTTCACTACAAAAGAACAAGGCACTGGAATTGGTCTTGCTGTTTGTAATGAAATCATAAAGTCGAATAATGGAAAGATTCATGTTGAAAGCGAAGAAGGACGAGGTTCTGCTTTTGAAATTACGCTTCCATCCATGCTATAGCAAAAAACCAGATTGAATCATTCAACCTGGTTTTTTTGTGTGCTTAAAAGTTAGACAAAAACTTTTATAATTTGACTTATTTTGAAGCTGGTGAATACAAAAATAATCAATAAATCGGTATAGGGTAGAAATTGAAAAACCATTGGAACATAAGACAGAAAGAAAAGAAGTGTAATCTATTTGAATCAGGGAGGAGATTGCTTGCTTATGGAAGAATCTATCCAAAATAAGGCTGCACCGCCTTTAAAGCCGTGTTCATGTGACAAATCAAATTAATCTGACATTCGGCGGCGGCTGTCTGCCATTGTTTTACTTTTAGGGTATGGGCTTTTTCGTTTCTTAAAAAAGATATAAATAAAAATAAATTTAAAGCGTATACTAAATAAAAAAAGGAGTTATGCTCATGTACTTTGCGAAAAAGGGTGCTGAAGAACCCGTTACAATTATTGAAGACACAACAGTATACGCTTGTGAATCAGAAGCTTGTAATGGATGGATGAGAAAAGATTTTTCAACGGCAGATATGTCCTGTCCAATGTGCGGAAGCCAAATGTCGGAAGAAGTACGTGAGCTTCCGCAAATAAAGATGGATTACAATCCTTTTAGTAAATAAACCTGGGGCTGCCAAATTTTACTGGCAGCCCTATTATGTCTACTCTGCTTATATGTATATGTATCCATGCAGGCTCCTCCATAAGCAACATTGACAAATACAGTCATTTCATATAAAATAATTAAGTATTATTGCATTAAAATTCACTTTTTATAAAGAGTCATCAATTAATATGGTACTTTTTATAATTGGTGAATTTTTTTTTCCAGTTAACGTTTATGATTTTTCTAACGGCTTTACATGATACTAGAATTAAAATGCGAGAGGAGAGTCATGAATGTATAGAAAAAAACCAGAAGATATTGTAACAGAGGAAACGAAAGTTTGGATTTGCGTTTCTGAAAACTGTAAAGGGTGGGTTCGCGATAATTTTAAGAGCAGTGAAAGCGAAACCCCAGTATGTCCTCTTTGTAAAAGTGAAATGAAAGCAAGCACAAAGGTGCTTGAAGTAATAAATAATCACAAAAAATACTAACATAAAAAACTCTATTTTAGAGTTTTTTTATTTGGAGAAAATTTGATTTTCTCGTTATGTATAGCCATTTACAGCTTTCAAATGTAAAATGGGGTTACAGTCATTTGTAAGGAGGGGTATTCCTTTGTTAGAAAAAGCGAAAGAGCATTTGCAGCATTATTTTGGATATTCATCATTTCGTCCAGGTCAAGAAGAAATTATCAGCCATGTTTTAAACGGTCATCATTCTGCGGGCATCATGCCGACAGGAGGAGGCAAGTCAATCTGCTATCAAATCCCGGCACTCTTATTTCCCGGTATTACCCTCGTCATCTCACCTCTCATCTCACTCATGAAAGATCAAGTGGATTCACTGGATCAGGCTGGTATCCCTGCAACCTTCCTTAATAGCACAATCTCTCAAACTGAAGCCAGTGCAAGGCTGGCTGATTTAGAAGCAGGTAATTATCGTATATTGTATGTTGCACCAGAACGATTGGAGTCTGCGTTTTTTTTAGAGCAGCTGCAAAAAATGAATGTTTCAATGGTTGCAGTTGACGAAGCTCACTGTATTTCACAATGGGGACATGATTTTCGTCCAAGCTATTTAAGAATCAAACAATTAAAGAATCAGCTGAAATCAAAACCTGTCTTTTTGGCATTGACAGCGACTGCAACTCCTGTTGTAAGAGAAGACATTTGTGAATCACTCGGTATTCAGGAGGAATATACAACAGTAACTGGATTTGAACGAACCAACTTATCTTTTAAAGTCAGCAAGGGAGAAAATCGATACGATTTCATCGAACGATACATAGAAAAGAATAAGACTGAGTCAGGTATTATTTATGCTGCAACAAGAAAAGAAGCAGAGCTCCTATTTGAACGCTTAACGAAAAAAGGATTTCTTGCTGGCAAATACCATGGCGGAATGAAAGATCATGAACGGGGATTACAGCAGGACTTGTTTCTAAAAGATGATATTCAAGTCATGGTAGCAACAAATGCATTTGGAATGGGCATCGACAAATCAAATGTCAGATATGTAATTCACTATCAGCTGCCAAAAAATATGGAAAGCTACTATCAAGAGGCGGGGAGAGCAGGAAGAGATGGATTGGACAGTGAATGTATTCTTTTATACTCGCCTCAGGATATTCAAATTCAGCGCTATTTAATTGAACAATCCACTTTTCAGAAAGAAAGGCAGCATGCTGAATTGACTAAGCTCCATCAAATGAGGGATTATTGCCACACTGAAGGCTGTTTGCAAACTTTTATATTGAATTATTTTGGAGATTCAAAAGCCGAGACTTGCGGAAAATGCAGCAATTGTCAGGACGAACGCACACATGAAGATGTAACGAAGGAAGCTCAAATGGTTTTATCGTGCATGATCCGTATGGGACAGAGATTCGGAAAAACAATGATCAGTCAGGTATTAACGGGGTCATCCAACAAAAAAGTCATAGACTTTAAATTTAATGAACTCTCAACGTATGGCATATTAAAACACCGAACAGCAAAAGAAGTCAGTGAGTTTATTGATTATCTGACATCTGAGCAATATATCGGCATAACAGGCGGACAGTTCCCTGTTCTCGCAGTAGAAGAGAAAGGGCTGAACGTCCTAAAAGGCAATGAAACGGTTCATCGAAAAGAGAAAATGAAAATTGTGGAGGTCCAGGCGAATGACGAGCTATTCGAGCAGCTGAAGGAACTTAGAAAACAGCTGGCTAAAGAAGAAAACGTTCCGCCATTTGTCATTTTTTCTGATAAATCATTAAAGGACATGAGTGCGAAAATGCCAAGTACGATTGAAGAATTTCTTTCTGTCCAAGGAGTAGGGGAGTCAAAACAGAAAAAATACGGTGAAGCATTTATTGAAAAGATCTGTGCTTTCGCAGAAAAGAATCCTAACTTGGAGAGAACATCGCATGCCCGCACATCTGGGAAAAAAGAACGGAAAGAATCTTCCCATTTGGACTCCTATCAATTATTCAATGAAGGACTGAGTACGGAAGAAATAGCGGCGAAAAGAGGTTTATCAGTAATTACGATTGAAAATCATCTTCTTCGCTGTGCAAAAGAAGGAATGATTGTTGATTTTGAATCTTGGATACCAGAGCAATATGAAGCTCAAATTGAAGAGGCCATCCGCAGCCACGGATATGGTTTGCTGAAGCCTCTAAAAGAAATTCTTCCGGATGAAGTGAGTTATTTTATGATAAAAGCAGCTATTGTAAAAAGAGAGCTTGTTCATTAAGAAAAGCGCAAGCGCCCGTTTAACGCAGGCATGACAGAAAAGAATCCGGCAGAAAAGTCCAGGTTTGACTTTTTGCCGGATTTGTTCTGGCCGAGGAGCTGGGCGATTCCGCTCGCCATCAATCTGCAAAAATTTATACTTTCTTATTTCTTAAATAAAAACAGCTGGAAGTTCCAGCTGTTTTTTTCTTTAAATACAGTTCATAGGAAGGAACTGCCCCTATTAATTCAAGTTTCCTTTAATCAAAACTATTTTCTAATTCGTCAACAAGCGTTCCAACATATGCGACAGCTTTTCGAATCGCATCTGGACTAGACATGTCAACACCTGCATGCTTCAGCAAGTCAATCGGTTTCATCGTTCCGCCAGCTTTTAAAACTTGTATCCAGCGCAGAACAGCAGGTTTTCCTTCTTCTTCAATCATTTGTGAAACTAAAGTTGAAGCGGTCAGACCTGCTGAATAGGTGTAAGGATAAAGTCCCATATAATAATGCGGCTGTCTCATCCAGGTTAAGGCTGCACCTTCATCTAATGTCACAGTATCTCCCCAAAACGAAGAAAGCACAGCTCCTTTTTCTTCACATAGCATTTTTGCAGTAATCGGCTTGCCTTTTTCAGCTGATTCATAAACACGGCGCTGAAACTCTCCCTCGAGCAAGTGTGTGACAAAGTTATGATAATACGTTCCCAGCAGCTGCAGAATGACCCAGCGTCTCATCCGTTTATCTTGGGTCTTTTTCAATAAATGCTTACCTAGAAGCATTTCGTTTAAAGTTGAAGGAGCTTCAACAAAATAAGTTGACGGTCTTGTATTCATAATGCGCTGATTTTTATTTGCCAAATAAAAGTGACCTGCATGCCCAAGCTCATGTGCCAGGACAAACGCACCTCGCATCGTATCCTGCCAAGTAATCAGTATATATGGATGAACACCGTATGGGCTTGAACAGAAAGCACCTGTTGATTTGCCGATATTGTCAGCTTGATCCACCCAGCGGTCAGCTAATGCTTTTTTCATAATTTGCGTATATTCAGGTCCCATTACTTCAAGTGCTTCTAAAATGACCGCACTTGCTTCGGCGAATGTCGTTTTTGGGTTAAATTCTGTGTCAAGCGGAGCCTTTAAATCACAAAAGCGCAGTTCATCAAGCTGCAGCACTCTTTTTTTCAAAGCAGCAAACCTGCGCATATGAGGAGAGAGTTCCTTTTGAATAATATCAAGCTGATTATGATACATTTCATTTGTCACATGCTGAGGCTTAAGCAGCATGTCTGTGACTGAATCATATTTTCTTATTCGTGAAAGTGTTACTTGTTTTTTTACTTCAGTAGCATAGGCAGCAGCAAAGGTGTTTTTGTATTTTTTCAGAGTTTCTACAAACGAATTGTATGCTTTTCTCCTTACTAGTGTATTTGGTGTAAACTCATACCGGTCTTCATATAAAGCAAATGAGTTTGGCAGCTCGTTTCCATTTTCATCTGCAATTGCTGCAAAATCCAAGTCAGCTGATTTGCTTGTTTGATAAATCCTGTAAGGGGAACTGTGAATTTCTCCAAGTGCTGCAAGGACCTCTTCTGTTTCATCTGACAGCTGATGGGGCTTTGATTCAAGCAATTCATCAAGTTTATTTCGAAACGGCTCTAAACCGCTTTGCTGCTTTATGTATGCTTCAATCGTGCCGTTTGGAAGTGCTGTAATTTCAGATTCGATAAATGATAAATCTGCGTTTGCTTTTGAATAGATTGAAGCAAAAGTCGAGTAATTCCCTTGATGGTCAGCATTCGTACCATCAGCAGATTGCTGCAGGCTAATATATGCTGCTGCTTTCACCATTTTTTTTGAAAGGTTCTCCTCTGCTTCAAGGCATTTTAAAAGAGAATCTGCTCCATCTCTTAGAGTGCCCTTATATTGACGTATTTGGACTGAGGTTTTTTCAATGGATCTTAATTCAGATTCCCAATCTTCATGTGTTTCAAATAAATCCTCTAAATTCCATGTTAATTTTTCAGGGACTTCACTGCGTTTTAATCGTTTCTCAATTGTTTTTTCCACTTGACATTCCTCCATACTAAAAATGGTGTTTCGTGTTCCTAAATAATTATACATGATTCTAATGGTGTGTAAAAAGATTATTCAAAATTATCGGAAAATATATCTTTATCAAGATTAATAGGTTTCAATTCTAATTCAATGCGGGTATGTATAGGATATGAAATTAAATAAACAGGAGGTAAGATCATGACTATTTATAATACAAATCAAAATAATACGCTTGGTACAGAAACTGGAACCGGAGCTGTCACTCGAATCTCTAACAAAGAGACTAGCTCA
The DNA here is from genome assembly GCF_014235785.1 of Bacillus sp. PAMC26568. Classification (GTDB taxonomy): domain Bacteria; phylum Bacillota; class Bacilli; order Bacillales; family Bacillaceae; genus Bacillus_P. The sequence goes on from NZ_CP060137.1 coordinate 2,180,251, forward strand.
GTTAAGGCAGTGCAGGATAAAAACAACAGCAAACTAGTAAAAGGTATTCTCGCAGGAGCAGTAATCGGCGGATTGGTCACATTATTTGACAGAAAAACGAGAAATCAAGTGAAAGACTCAGCTGTAAACCTGAAAGATTCATCAGTTGATATGTTTGCACAAGTGAAAGAAAATCCAGGTGAAGTAAAGAATCAAATGGTATCTCAATTTAAAAGCGCTGCTGATTCTTTAAAAGATGCAATAAATGAAGCAAAAAACCTGTATGATCGATTGAACAAAGACGTAAAGGATAATGTGAATGACGTCGTTGAAATTTCCAATGAAACATTAGCCACAGCGAAGGGGGCACAACAAGATCTTGCATCTATCGGATCTAAAGTGAAGGAAGCGGGCAGTGAACTGACTGGAAGCTCTGGGACATCAAAATCTGTTGCACCAGAAACACCTTCAAATTCAACATCCATTCCGGGAAGCAATGTAGGAAAATTTTAATTAAGCGAGAGCGGGCTTATGTCTGCTCTTTTTTTATGCAATTTTCTAGGAATAGATGTGAATTAATACGGCTTTGATATATGAATCTCAAATTTTATAAAACTGAAAAATTAGAACAATATGATAATATAAGAGATATTTAACAGAAAGTAGGGGACCAGAATGTATTTACCATCTTTTAAGCTTGACAGCAAACTCGCAGTTATTACAGGAGCAGGACGAGGAATTGGAAGAGCACTGGCCATTGGCTATGCAGAAGCAGGAGCAGACGTTGTATTGCTTTCAAGGACGAAAGAGGACCTTTTTCAGGTCGCAAATGAAATTATAGCTATTGGAAAAAATGCATATCCGATTGTTACAGATGTAACAGATAAAACTAGTATTCAGCACGCATTTAATGAAATGAAGGAACACAATCTCTCAATCGACATTTTAGTAAATAATGCAGGAATGAATATTAGAACACCGGCATTTGATGTAACAGAGGAAGAATGGGAAAAAATCATGAATACGAACTTGAAATCTGCTTTTTTTATGTCACAGAAAGCAGGAGAGATGATGCAGCAGCAAGGAAATGGAGGACGTATCATTAATATTTCTTCTGTAGCGGGACATACGGCTTTACGTACTGGAGTAGTGTATGCGTCTACAAAAGCGGCGATGATCCAAATGACAAAGGTGCTTGCTTTTGAATGGGGTCAGCATAATATTGGCGTGAATTCCATTGGGCCATGGTATTTTGAAACACCTCTTACAGAAAAAATTCTTAATGATAAAAAGTACGTTGCGGATATTTTAGCCGTTACACCGTTAAAAAGAATTGGACAGCTGCCAGAGCTGGTAGGACCAGCCGTATTTTTGGCATCAGATGCAGCAAGCTATATTACCGGGCAAACGTTATTTGTAGACGGCGGTATGACAATACACGGTTTTTAAGGGGGAATGAATCTTGGATACATACGCTGTTATTTTTACTTCACAACGTAACGAAAAGGATTCTGCGGGCTATGAGAGAATGTCTGAGTCAATGGTTGAAGCTGCAAAAAAGCAGCCGGGATTTCTTCGGGTTGAAAGTTTAAGAAATTCTGGCGGGTTTGGAATCACCATTTCTTATTGGGATTCATTGGATGCAATCAAAAATTGGAAAGAACACTCTGAACATTTGAAGGCTCAAAAAGCAGGAAAAGAAAATTGGTACGATTCGTTCAAGGTGGAAATATGTAAAATTGAAAAAGAGTATTCCTCATCATAACAAAGAAACTGTATTTCACTTGTTTTTTTGATTGCAATTAAGGGAAATATGGCTTATTGAATAAGCAGAAAATGCCGAAAAACATGTGATTTAAATGGATGATGACTTTATTTTAGAACCTTTGTCGACTTGCAGGAAATTGTTTATGCCCGTCTCGAATGATATAAAAACTAAAATTCAGAAAAGGCGGGGTTTTAATATGGCAAAAACAATAAATATTTCAAAGGTTGCTTCATTATTAGGGGAATCAACTTATATTTTAAAAATGTGGGAGCTTGAATTCGCTGCTTTTTTAGAAATTGAGAGAGATCACAAAAATGCTCGCGTATATACAGCTGAAAATATTGAAATGCTGCGGAAGATTAAGCACTTAAAGGATAGCCAGCTTGACCAGGCCACGATTACGCAAATGCTGAATATGAATAATGGCAAATCAGAGGCCGCTGCAGTTAAAGCTGATCCAGACATTGAAATGTCTGCAAAGAAAAATATAAAGGCTGCTCTTGAAGAAATCTTTAATTTAATTGAAGAAAAAGGGAAACAGGATATTTCCATTTTAGAACTGAAAATGGATCAGCTTGAACTCACTCTTATTGAACAGATGAAGCAAACGGTGAAACAAGAGCTTGCCTCACATTCAAAAGTACAGCTGAATGCTGCTAAAGGACAATTTTCAGCTCTTCATGATAAGCTAGATGTAATCCATGAAACCTCAAGCAGTGAAAGAGACATGTATCAAGAAGAACTCAAGTATGAACGGGAGCTTGCTAAAAAGCATATTGCAGCCCGCGAACAAAAGTTCATTGCGTTTGTTCAACAGCATCAAAAAGTTAGAGATGACAGAGCAGAGCGTAAATATGGCCTTTCAATGCTGAAGCAATTCATGGGATTTGCAAAATAATTAAATGGAGGCTTTACCATGAATTCGAAATTGATTAATCATTTTTTATCTCATCGTTCGATCACGTTAGAATTAATTTCAAAAATCCAGCACGATGATCCAGAATTTAAGCCCTCTGAAACTTCAATGCCGACAAAAAAACTTGTGACACACATGCTTACTTCAATGTACAAATTCACAGCAGTCGTCAAAGAGGGAAATGCAAAGCCGCTTTTGGAGAAAGAAGAGATTTCGGAAACAAATCTATTAAAATTAGCTGAAAGCTATACAGAAAAAACAGTGCAAATACTAGAATCCTTGACTGAAGAAGACTTAACTCAAGTGATTGATTTGACAGACGTATTTGGATTTAAGGTTCCAGGATCAGCCCTTATCAAAATGGGGATTGAGCATGAAGTGAATCATAAAGGAAATTTATTTGTTTATGCCCGTATGCTCGGTCATACAGATTTACCGATGTACGTTAAGAAAATCTAATTGAAAAAGCCCGCTGATTTTATAATGTCAGCAGGCTTTTTTTGATTGCCCCTTTTTTACATTTTTGTTGAATTAAATTGGAAAGCGCGCGAATGAATCTGAAATGGCAACGAATTATTCGAATTAACTAAATAGAACACTTTAAAAGGGACTGGCAATATAAAAAATAACCCATGGCATTGGTATTGTCATCCTCTTTCTTTTTCATAAGTATAAGTATATACTGATGGTATGAAAAGGAGGTGAATGCAGCAGATGATCTTAGAATTTACACATGATTTGACCCCATATTTATCGCTGTTAAGCATATTCTTTACCGTAGCAGCGATGTTTGCTTTCGGCTACTTGCTGAATCAGTCATTAAAGAAGCATCCTTCATTAAAGCCTGTTATGGAAAAAGAGCAGGAAAATCAATTTTCCTCTCAGCGGATGCAAAATGAAACGAATGCAATATCTTTGTGGATTACGATGCAAATGAGGCGTTATGACTCAGGTGATGATGTACCATCTAATATCCTTCTTGGAAAGCTAGCTCAAAATGGAAAACACCAAGGAGGATTTAAATGGAAAAGAAAGCTGCATTCATTTCACGGAAAACATTACTTGCACTGCTCGGTATCTCACTGCTGATTTTACTTGCCGGCTGTCAGCAGTCAAATGGAAACATTCAAGATATTACAGGTCAGACGCCTGGTTTTTTTAATCATTATTTTGTGTATCCGTTCTCGGTATTGCTAAAAACGTTTGCCAATTGGTTTCAGGGAAGCTACGGCTTTTCAATCATTCTTGTCACACTGATGATCCGCCTCGTCCTTTTGCCGTTTGCTATGAAGCAATCAAAGGATCAGATGCAAATGAAAGGCAAGATGGAAAAAGCACAGCCTGAACTAAAAGCGCTTCAGGAGAAAATGAAAAAAGCGAAAGATGCTGAAACAAAGTCTAAGCTACAGCAGGAGACGATGAAGATTTACCAAAAGCATAATATTAATCCGCTGGCAACACTGGGCGGGTGCTTGCCATTGCTTATCCAGCTTCCGTTTTTGACAGGTTTTTATTATGCGATTCAAAGAACACCTGAAATTGCGGAACATTCGTTTTTGTGGTTCAACCTGGGAAATCCTGATTTAACTCTGACGCTGCTTGCTGCAGGAATCTATTATTTGCAGTCAAGAGTTTCAATTATCGGACTGGACGAGGCACAAAGAAAGCAAATGGCGATGTTCAGCTATCTGTCACCAATGATGATCGGTGTATTCTCATTGACAGCACCTGCTGCCCTGCCGCTTTACTGGACAATCGGAGGTATATTCGTAATTCTCCAAACGCTGCTTACGAAAAAACTGTTTCAGACAGATGCAGCTCCATTAACTGTTGCAAAATCTTAATGATAAGGCCAATTCTAAGCGAATTGGCCTTTTTTCCTGCTCAATAAAGGATTTAGCGCTTTCAAAACAGAATGTATTAAGGTAACAAAGGTGAATACATATAAAGGAGTTATCATGATGGAAGCACAAACTTTTAATAAAACTGTGACGAAGACTATAGATGTCAAGCTTTCATACCTAATAAAATTTCCTGCCAATTATGAAAACACAGCAGAAAATGTACCGCTTGTTTTATTTCTTCATGGGGCAGGGGAAAGAGGAACAGATCCCGGGCTTGTTAAAAGAATAGGTGTTCCTGAAGTCGTTGACAAGGGAGAATATCCGTTTATTTTGCTCGCTCCTCAATGCCCAATCTCGACAACAAGGAAAGCAAATTGGATTATGGAATTAGATGGAGTTGCTGCCTTGCTTGAAGAAATTGTGGAGAAGCATCGTGTAAATAAAAAGCGCATTTATTTAACAGGGATGAGCATGGGAGGTTATGGGGCATTTGAACTGGCTTCGCGGATGCCTGATGTATTTGCTGCATTGGCACCGATATGCGGAGGGGGTTGTCCTGAAAAAGCAGAACTGCTAAAAGAAATCCCCACATGGATATTTCATGGTGAGAAGGATGATATTATTCCAATTCAAGAGAGTTTAGACATGGTCCATGCTCTTGAAGCATGCGGAGGAAATGTAAGGTTTACTTCATATCCTGAAGCAGGTCACGATTCTTGGACAGAAACGTATCATAACCCAGCCTTTTTTACATGGCTTCTGCAGCAAAAAAAATAAAATAAAAAGGAGACGCTGTAAAAACAGTCGTCTCCTTGCGTTTGAGGCGAAAGACCACATGACCACATTCATGTGTGCAGATAACCGCGTGTCTCTCGGCTTACACAAATCAGCTCATCGCTCTAGTAATATACCATTTAATAAATATGTACACAAGCTTTTTTTCTAAAAAAATTAGATTGGAGGTAAAACTTTATGAATTTAAAAAAGTTCACGAAAGACTTTAAGGAGTTTTCACTGGAATACGGCTGGACAGTTGTCATGCATAAAGATCATGAGCTTTTTAGAAGCAAGGATAAATATGCAATTATTGATGGAGAAGATGATGTGTTATTAAAGTTTTACCTTGAAAATGCGGATGTTGTATGTTTTAAAAAGACGATATGGAATTTAGATTGTAAAATAAATAGTGCAAATAAAGTGATTACCGTTTTTAATGAACCGGAAGATTTTGATGAATAAAAAAGCTCTTTCAGCAAAGAGCCGTTTTTGGATCCTCAATGTGTATGAATGAATCCAATTTTCAGCTAAGAGCCGATAATGGGTCCTCATAGAGCATGAATGAATCTCAATTTTCATGAAATACTCGTATATGGGACCTCAATGGGAATGAATGAATCCCTTTTTTCAGCAAAGAGCCGATAATGAGTCCTCATAGAGCATAAATAAAATCCCGTTTTTTAGGAAATACTCGTATTGGGGACCTCTTTGGTATGAATGAATCCTAATTTTTAGCCAATATTCTTTTTTTGTTTCAATGTTGTAATCACAAATGATTAGTGTTTCGTAGTAAAACTCCATCGTTTTTGTTAGAAACGAGTTCTTTTATACTAAAATTGAAAGACGTCACTCATATAAAATATGTATGCAGAGCAACATTGTATTAGAATTGAGCTTTGTGAAAACAGGCAGTAAATAGAAGGTTATGTCGATTTATGTTGACAACATCCAGGCTGGGATGTTTAAATTATCTATAAATTAATGGAGCGTAACGTTGAAAGGAATCATAGTAATCTTATTGTCCCTGTCGCAGAGAGCTGATGGTTGGTGTAAATCAGTACATACAAAAAAGATGAATTTCAATCCTGGAGTTTTAATTCCGACCTTTTGGAAGGGATTAACGGGTTGTCCCGATAAAGACTTTAGAGCCGGAGAATACCTCGTTATTCTCAACTAGGGTGGTACCGCGATCAAAAGTCGCCCCTATATTTTATAGGGGCGGCTTTTTTGCGTTCACATTAATAATAGACAGAATTTATGAGAGGTGCATAATGAAAGAAAGTCAGCAGTGGTCTTCAAAACTTGGATTTATTTTAGCAGCAGCGGGGTCTGCCATCGGTCTTGGAGCAATTTGGAAATTCCCGTATATCGCAGGCGTAAGCGGCGGGGGCGCCTTCTTTTTCATATTCTTATTGTTCACGATCTTGCTTGGCTTGCCATTGCTTCTAGCAGAATTCGCAATCGGGCGAAGCACCCAAAAAGATGCAATCGAGTCATATAAAAAAATTGCACCAAAAACAAAATGGGCTTCGATCGGGTATCTAGGCATGATTACATGTTTTATCCTGCTCTCCTTTTATAGTGTAATTGGCGGCTGGATCATTTTATATTTAGTCAAAGCTATGACAGGCGGGCTGAATGGACTTAATCAGCAGCAGTATGGGGAGTTATTCGGTGCTACGATTTCAAATCCGCTGCTTAGCGTGGGAGCACACCTTGTATTTATGATCATTACCATTGCAGTTGTTGCAAAGGGTGTTCAAAATGGAATCGAACGCACAAGCAAATTTATGATGCCGGCCTTATTTCTTTTATTCATAGTCTTGATCGTCCGTTCCCTTGCTTTAGAAGGGGCAATGGAAGGTGTACGATTTTTATTTCAGCCCGATTTTTCAAAATTAACATCAGAAGTGATTCTTGCAGCACTTGGACAATCTTTTTTCACACTAAGTGTGGGTGTTTCCGTTATGGTCACCTATAGTTCATACTTGCCAAAGGAATCAAATTTGCCTCAATCAGCGATCTCGATTGTCGGTATGAATATTTTTATCGTTGTTTTAGCAGGATTAGCGATTTTCCCGGGTGTCTTTTCCTTTGGGCTGAAGCCTGATGCTGGTCCCGTATTATTGTTTAACGTTTTGCCGACTGTTTTTAATCAAATGGCATTTGGTATGGTGTTCTTTACGGCCTTCTTGCTGCTATTCTTATTTGCATCATTAACCTCAGCATTTTCGATGCTCGAAATAATTGTATCTGTGATTTCAAAAGGAGATACGGCCAAACGGGTAAAGTGGTCCTGGATCATTGGAATCCTTATTTTCGCAGTTGGCGTACCATCAGCTTTGTCGTTTGGAATTTGGAGTGAAGTTAGCATTTTTGGAAAAACGATTTTTGATGCAGCAGATTATTTGGTCAGCAACATCTTAATGCCGATTGGTGCACTTCTTATTTCCATTTTTGTTCCTTTGAAAATGAAAAAAACGATGCTGTACGCAGAATTGGCTTACGGTTCTGCTTTATCTAAAGGTCTCTTCAACTGCTGGTTCTTTTTAATGAGATATGTAGCTCCAATTGCGATTTTCCTTGTCCTTTTGGATGTATTAGGTGTATGGAAGCTTTTATTTAAATAGATAACATCTTTTCAGTCATCCCATCCATATGTTAAAATTGGTAAAATTCAGATTATGGAGGGGAATGTTTTGGAGCAATTATCTTTGTTTGTCATTATGTCAATTTTATTAATCCTATTGCCTGGGCCCGATACAGCTATTGCGACAAAGAACACAATTGCCGGCGGCAGAGCAGGCGGAATGAAAACAGTGCTTGGCACGTTAACTGCACTTATGATTCATACATGTGCTGCAGTATTAGGGTTATCAGCACTTATTGTGAAATCAGCCTTTCTTTTTTCTATTTTGAAGTATGCAGGAGCTTGCTATCTCATATATTTAGGTCTCAAATCATTATGGTCATTAAAGAATAAGGACACATTTCAAGATGGTAAAGTACTAAATCATGAAGCCAAGCGTGTTAACTGTTTTAGACAAGGATTTTTAACAAATCTCCTTAACCCAAAGGTAGCTGTTTTCTTTTTAACGTTTCTGCCGCAATTTTTGGAGCCTGGATCCAATACATTCATCCAATTTATGATTATGGGATTAACGTATACGCTTTTAACATTAATTTGGTTCATCGTTTACATCTATTTGATTCATCAATTAAATGCTTTTATGAAAAAACCTGCTGTTCAAAAGTGGATGGAAGGCATTACTGGAACTGTGCTCATCGGATTTGGCATTAAATTAGCTTTGGAGAGAAAGTAAAGACATCAGAAATGGTGTCTTTATTATATTTGCACCTGCACATCTGAATTGCTCAATGAACCCAATGAAGTTGGGTTTTTTTTATGTTAGGCTGTTTTCGCATTGATTGTTGTTTTGGTTATTAATTGTACCCGTGGATTTACGCTGCAGGCACTTGCTTTCCGCGGGGAGGGATGGGAGCCTCCTCGGCTATGCTGAAGTGCACCCCTATTGTTGGACACACATCTAACAATAGGAGGTGTACTTCAATTGCGTAATCTTACATTAGAAGAAAAACATCAAGCCGTACAACGTTATTTGAATGGTTTAGTAAGTTATCGAGAGTTAGCTAAAGAGGTTGGAGTAGATCACTCCGTTCTCCGATACTGGGTGATGCTGTTCAAACATCATGGCGATCAAGCATTCTCCTTTCCCTATACAAACTATTCGCCAGCCTTTAAACTGAGGGTAATTCAATTTATAAATGAAACGAATTACTCGATTCGAGAGGCATCGGCCATTTTCCACATACCTGATCCTTGTATGGTCCGCAGGTGGAAGAAAAAGTGGGAGATTGGTGGTGAAGGTGCCCTTGAAATAAAGGAAAAGGGGTCATCTGCCATGTCATCTCATGATCAAAAGAAAAGGAATAAGAAAGAAAATTCCTCTGACCAATCTATAGAAGAATTGAAAAAAGAAAACGAGCTTCTTCGTATGGAGAATGCGTATTTAAAAAAGCTGCGAGCCTTAGTTCAGAAAGAATCAGTAAAACACTCAAAACGCAAGTAATCTATGAACTAAGGCGCGAATTCCCTGTTAACCAACTGGTGAAGTTTGCTGATTTGCCGAAAAGCACCTACCATTACCGCGTTCAATTATGGAAACAGCCGGAGCCTGACCGCAAGTGGAAAAGGAGAATTCGCTTCATTTACCGTAAGCACCAAGGACGCCTTGGGTATCGCCGTATCACAGATGTCCTTCAAGCCAAAGGGTATATGATTAACAAGAAGAAAGTCCTTCGTATTATGAAAGAGCTAGGGCTTCAATGCATCGTTCGAATGAAGAAGTACAAATCCTATAAGGGAGGAGTCGGAAAAACAGCTCCAAACATCTTAAATCGTTGTTTCAAGTCAGAGAGACCAAACCAGAAGTGGGTGACAGACATCACGGAATTTAAATTGTTTGGTCAGAAGTTATACCTGTCCCCTATTCTGGACCTGTTTAATGGCGAGATTATCACGTATACGCTCCATACAAGGCCTGCGTTTGATTTAGTAGAAACGATGTTGATGGAAGGCTTACAACACGTGCACGAAAACGACGAACTCTTACTTCATTCTGACCAGGGTTGGCATTATAGAATGCCTCGATACCAGAAGATTTTAAAAGATAATCACATTACGCAAAGCATGTCTCGAAAAGGAAACTGTTACGACAACGCCGTTATAGAAAACTTTTTCGGGATATTGAAATCAGAATTTCTGTACTTACAACAATTTGAGAGTATAGACCACTTCAAGAAAGAGCTTGAAGTGTATATTCACTACTACAATCATTTGAGAATCAAATCACGATTACAACGAAAAAGTCCAGTGTCTTATCGAACTAGTTTTGAGCAAGCTGCTTAGTAAAAAAGTGTCCAATTTATAGGGGGCAGTGCATGCCTGCGGGGTCTCCCATTCCCCTCTATTCCCGCAGGAGTCAAGTGCCTTCCGATCCAATCCACTAAAGGTTTTAACCATTTTTTCTAAAAGCAACAAACTTTACGAAAAGAGCCTTATGTTAAGATATTTGATTTACATAATAATGAACTCTGAAAGGAATAATAATCCATACCAAATAAAAAGCTCGAGGAAAACTGAGGGATTGAATATGTCAAAACAATCTATTGAATTGTCTAAATCTCTAGAAGAAAACATGGCAATGATTAAAGCGAAACTAGGTGACAGTTCAGATATCCGATTTAAAGATATTGTGAATCAGGGCTAACGCTTTTCTATCGTATACATAGATGGGAGTGTATACAGTGAGCAGCTTTAAGAATCGATCATCCCTTCAATCACTCAGTTTGATGTGAATTTAACAAGTTCATTGAATCTTATTGATTATATGCTTAAAAAAGCAACGATAATCAAAGAAACTCGAAAACTAAATAACCTTGATTCAGGTCATAAAAGAATTGCTGATGGGAAACACAATTGTTTTAGCAGAAGGATATAGAGATGGCATTACTGCAGTAACCAACAAATTTCCTGAACGAAGTATTTCCAGTCCTAAGGCCCAGCGAACGCTGAAGGGACCAGACATAGGATTTAATGAATCGATTTCCGCAAATACCGCATTAATGAGAAAAATAATTAGAGATTCTTCTTTGCGAATTGAAGATCAGACAAACATTAACTCAAATACAATGTTTAAATATAGATAAATAGTTGCAATTCTATCTAGAGAAGAGTAGACTTTGTATCATCAAATCAAATAAGATCGGGAGCTTGTGGAATCAGGCTGAGAGTACGGCTAACTGCCGTAGACCGAATGAACCTGTTGGATAATGCCAGCGCAGGGATGTGATTCAGGGATACCTATGAGCACTTTGCCGCGGCAGAGTGCTCTTTATTTTTTGGGAGGGAAAAATATGATAGAACCGAAAAAGATTGGTGCGATTTTAGAAAAACTAAGAACAGAAAAACCATTGGTGCACAATATTACAAACGTAGTGGTAACGAATTATACAGCAAATGGTTTGTTAGCTATCGGAGCCTCTCCAGTTATGGCATATGCAAAAGAAGAAGTGGCTGATATGGCCAAAATTGCAGGTGCACTCGTATTAAATATTGGCACCTTAAATGAAGAAAATGTAGCATCCATGCTGCTTGCAGGTCATTCTGCCAATCAGCATGGCGTGCCAGTCATTTTTGATCCAGTTGGAGCGGGCGCTACAAAATACCGTACAGAAACGGCACAAAAAATAGTAAAGGAACTGGACATTGCTGCAGTTAGAGGGAATGCTGCTGAAGTGGCAAATGTCGTCGGGGAGAGCTGGGCTATAAAAGGAGTCGACTCCGGTGATGGCGAAGGTGACTTAATCGCACTTGCTGTGAAGGCTGCCAAGCAGTTAAACACAATCGCGGTCATAACAGGAAAACAAGATATTGTTTCAGATGGTGAAACAACATATATATGCAAAAATGGTCATTCTCTTTTAACAAAAGTAACGGGTGCAGGGTGTTTACTAACCTCTGTTATCGGAGCATTTTGTGCAGTTGAAAAGGACTATGTTCTTGCTTCAGCCGCAGCATTATCGGTTTACGGAAGTGCGGCGGAACTTGCAGCTGAAGGAATTGAAGGCCCCGGAAGCTTTCAAATCGAGTTTTTAAATAAGCTTTATAACATTTCAGCAGATGATATTCAAAAACTTTCTGCCCTTGAGGAGGTCAGCCATGTCAATCTCTAAAGCACTAACAATTGCAGGCTCTGACAGCGGCGGCGGAGCAGGAATTCAGGCCGATTTAAAAACGTTTCAGGAATTGAATGTATTTGGAATGTCTGCTATTACAGCGGTTACCGCTCAAAACACACTAGGTGTACATGGTGTGTTTCCATTAACAACGGACGCGGTTGTACAGCAGATTGAAGCGATTGGTTCAGACCTTGGAGCTGATGCCATTAAAACTGGAATGCTTTTTAATAGTGAAATTATTGAGGCAGTCTCTGACCAAATAAAGAGGTTCAACTGGAGCAGAGTAATTGTAGACCCCGTCATGATAGCCAAGGGAGGTGCATCCCTTTTACAGGATGAAGCAGTCGAAGCATTGAAAAATCATTTGCTTCCTCTTGCTTTAGTCGTTACACCGAACATACCCGAAGCCGAAGTGCTGACAGGAATGAAAGTTAACAATCTCGATGACCGTCAAACAGCTGCTAAAATCCTGCATTCTTATGGGGTTAAGAATGTGGTCATTAAGGGAGGACATGCTGACAGTGAAGAGCAGTTAGTAGATTTGTTGTTTGATGGAACCGAATTTAGCTATTTTACGAGCAGACGTATTGATACAAAAAACACGCATGGCACTGGATGTACATTTGCAGCAGCGATCACAGCAGAAGTGGCAAAAGGAAAGTCAATCTTTGATGCTGTGGAAACTGCGGTGGACTTTATCCAAGAAGCGATTAAAGAGGATATCGGGTTAGGGCTGGGACACGGACCGACAAATCATTGGGCTTACCAAATGAAAAGGCGGGGACAGCAGGATGTGGAATGAAAATGTCCGCGAGAAGCTAAAGCTTTATTTCATTATGGGGAGCATAAACTGTACGCAAGATCCTAAACAAGTCCTGCTTGAAGCTATCAAAGGCGGCATTACAATGTTTCAGTTCAGGGAAAAAGGAACAAGTGCTTTAACCGGAAGAGAAAAAACAAATTTAGCACGAGATTTACAGGAAGTTTGCAGGAAGCATGGAATCCCATTTATCGTAAATGATGATATAGAATTAGCTGTTGCACTAAATGCAGATGGCGTTCATATTGGGCAGGATGATGCGGATGCGAAGCAGGTCAGAGAGAAAATAGGTGACAAAATTTTAGGTGTTTCTGCACATACGCTGGCTGAAGTAAAAAAAGCAATGGCTGATGGAGCGGATTATATCGGTGCGGGTCCGATTTATCCGACTCTGACTAAATTGGATGCAGAACCTGTGAAAGGGACCGCTCTCATTGAAGAAGTAAGAAATTCAGGCATTCTAGTCCCAATCGTAGGCATCGGGGGAATTCAAGCGGACAATGCCCATGAAGTGATCGAAGCAGGAGCAGACGGGGTTTCGGTCATAACGGCAATCAGTCTTTCTGAAAATGTGTATGAAAGTGCAGCTGCTTTGAAGAAGGCAGTGAAAAACTTATAATATCTATCATAATATCTTGTTAAAAAGAACGAGCAGATTTTTTAATCTGCTCGTTTTTAACGTTATCTGGATTTTTTAACTAATTCGACCGCTTCTTTTGAAAGGTAGAAGGACTCTTTTGTCTGAATGGTAACGCCATCAAGCTCAATTTCTTTTCCATTAAGAATGACGATATTTTTGTTTACAGGAAATTCAGCCGTTGTTTTTCCTTTTTGTGCGATAAAAACTGGATTATTTGCATCTGAACGATCATCTTTTATTTTTGCGCCTATTGCTTTAAAAGCAGTTTCGGCATTTACAAACATTTTTTCATCTAATTTTTTTAAGTCAAAGCCCATAGCAGATGCCGCTTTAAGTGCGATGTCCGTATTTTCAACTAATCCTTCTGGCTTACCGGGTCCGTATGAATACATGAAAAGATCTTCACCTGTATGTCCTCCGCTCGTAAATCCTATATTCGCACGGTTTGCAAGCAATTCAACAAGTGTTTTCCCTAAGTTTGCACTTTCATTAATGGCTTTTGTTTCGTCAGCAGAAGGGCTGTCAATTCCATAAAGTGCAGCAACTTCCAGTTTGTTCGATTGATCAGGTTTTAACTGCTTCAAAGCACCTTCAAGCGTCATTTTTGATTTTTTTAAAGGATCAATGTAATCAGCAACCGGAATAGACGGATAAGAAGAGGATGTGTTTTTGTTCCCTATTGATATACCGCTGTTCCCATGATCAGATAGCGCAATAATCATGGTGTTTTTATCTTTTTTGGCATACTCAAGTGCTTCTTTTACTGCAGCATCAAAAGCAAGAGTATCACTAATCATTCCGATTGGGTCATTTGCATGTGCAGCCCAGTCAGGTTTGCTTCCTTCAACCATCAGGAAAAACCCGTCTTTATCTTTAGAAAGAGTTGAAATCCCTTTTTTAGTCATCTCAGCAAGTGTTGGTTCATTTGGATTTGTTGTGGCACGGTCCATGTCATAGGCAAGAGCAGCAGGAGCAAAAGCACCCCATAGCTTGCTTGATTTGGATTTCATCAATTCATCTCGAGTTTCAACAAGATCATAGCCTTTTTCTTCTGCAACTTCAATTAAATTTTCTCCATCTTTCCTATTGTTTTTGGCTTGTCCAGGCAACAGCGAATCTTTTCCTCCGCCTAGAACGACATCCATTTCTTGATAAAGCTGCTGTTCGGCGATATTGTCATACTCACTGCGGTGGGAAACATGAGATGAAAAAGCAGCCGGTGTTGCATGCTGGATTTCAGAAGTCGAGATAATGCCAGTTGCTTTTCCGATTGATTTTGCACCTTCCAGTACGTTAGCCACTGGTTTATAAGCATTTTTCGCAAGTGAGGGGTCTACTCCAGGGCTATTTACTGTTTCAGGAAGAACCCCGACTAATTTGTCATTTGATTTGTTGCCGGTTGCCATGGCTGTACCGGCAGGAGCTGAATCTGTAATGGCTGATTCTGCCGAATAGGTTCTGACACCGCCGCTTAAAATCTCATCCATTGCAAGCGGTTCGCCCTTATACCATCTGGCAAGTGTTGTTGTGCTTGAACTGACGCCATCCATGACAAGAACAATGACGTTTTTAGCCTGTGCCTGATCTTTTTTTGCTTCAACCTTGCCAATATTAGCTGTAAAACCAAGTGAACCAACTGCCAGGGTTCCAGCTAAAGTAACACCAATCATCTTCTTATTGAATCCCATTTTAATTCCCTCCCGATCTTGTACTAACAATCTTAAGGTTAATCATTAATTATAAAACTAGTATGTAAATAATGTTAAGTCCCCTTTTATATAGTATTACTGTTATGTTAAGGTAGTTCGGAAGGAGTGGGTGAAAATACACATATAGATTAAATAAGGATGCGTTTTTATCAATAATATTATTATGTAAACAGTAGTTGGAAAATATTGATTCTTATATTAAACCAAATTGATTGCGAAATCGCAAAAAAATCCATGAAATTAAAGCCTCCAGGAGCTTTCTTATGAAATGGAAGAAGAGGTCCTTAAAATTGCAGACTTGTCTTACATCCTCACTATTTTCGTTTAGGAATAGCTTCGTCATTACTTGCTTATTTGTTGAATATTAAGCTTTTGGTTTTCTTGAAGCAAAGGAATTAGAAGTTGCACCCGAAGTAAATATAACAGTGTTTGAAAAAGTGGGAACAGATTAATCAAAATCTGTTCTCTTTTTTGATTTTTTTAATGAAAATGATTAGGTACGATGTGCTAATTCACTAGAATTTTTCCAGTAAATTCATAGGCAGGAATGACTGATTTTTCAGAAGTCATTGACATTGATAATCATTTTCAATTAATATTCATGTGTACTCACTGACAAGACAGTAAGGAGCTGAATCACATAGAAGACGTAATTGGATTCGATGCCATTATTGATGATAAGGAAATGAAACATCATATTTTACTTCGTCCTGTTAAAATGATCGATTTCGAAGTGTTATACATCTGGATGCAACAGACTCATATCGCACCATTCTGGAAGCTGAACGTAAATAAAGAAGAGTTTCAAGTCTACTTAGAAAGGACATTAAAAGCAGAACACAAACGTGTTTTTCTATGTTTTATAGATCATATCCCTGCAGGTTATCTGATTGCGTATTCCATCGAGCATGATCCAATAAAAGAGTATTATCAGGCAGAACCCGGTGATCTTGGCATGCATTTTTTAATTGGACCAAGGGAATTGTTGAACAAAGATGATGGTTTGATGATAGCAAGGTCAATGACAGCATTTTTGATGAAAAAATACAGCTGCAGCCGAATTATAGGCGAGCCTGATATTAGAAATCGGATAGTCATTCCAATACTAAAGGAAATGGGTGGATATGTTGCTGATACTATCTCCATGCCGCATAAAAAAGCAGCGTTAATTATTGGGGAAAAAGACCGTTTCCAAAAGTATATGTCAAACGTAAATGTGAATTTTGTCAAACTTCCGAACCAAGAGAAGGATTTATTAGCTGAGGAAGGCAGGAGCGTTATGTGAAAACCCATCACCCAATTGATGATGATATGAAACAACTGCTGGAAACGATTAGAGCACGTATGCTTGAACTCAATCATCCTGCTTTGACCGATTTATCCGCAGTGCAGTCAAGATATTTTTATAAAGAAGCACGAACCTTCTTTCAAGCATGTGAAATGAAGGACATCACAGTTTACAACAAAATGATAAAGTCAGCTGATCATACCATTCCTGTGAGAATTTATCAGCCGCAATCAGAAGAAATACTGCCAGTTCTGTTATTCATGCATGGAGGAGGATGGGTATTTGGTGATATCGACAGTGCAGATTCGATATGCCGTTATTTTGCAAGGCACGCAAATTGTCTCGTCGTTTCAGTAGGATACCGTCTTGCTCCAGAGCATCATTTTCCTGCAGCACTGATGGATGTTCTTGCAGTTGCAGAGTGGGCTCCTCAAAATGTGATGAAATGGAATGGTAATCCAGAACACATTTCGATTGGAGGAGAATCTTCTGGCGCTAACCTCGCAGCCGCAGCGGTTCATTGGCTAAATGAACAGGGAAAACAAGTTTTTGAGATGCAGCTTTTAATTACGCCTGTTTTAAATCACAATTTTGAAACAGAATCTTATCAATCTGGTTATTCGTTCAACTTAACAAAAGAAAAAATGGAATGGTTTTGGAATCATTACTTAAGTGAACCGGAACAAGGACTGAATCCTTATGCATCGCCATTGCTTGCTGAAATATTTGAAAATATGCCGAAAGCATTGATCGTGACGGTAGAATATGATCCGTTAAGAGATGAAGGAATGCAGTATGCTGAAAAGCTGGCAGTTGCTAACATTCCTGTTTCACATCTGCATTATGGCAGGCTTGTTCATAGCTTTCCAAATATGATCGGACGAGTAAACCGTGCAGATCTTGCCATGATTGACATAACGAAGCAGCTTCAGGGTATGCTGAGAAAAAATTTTTAATTTTTTTAAATGATAATGAGAATTATTTTCAAATAGGAAAGGTGATAGATGATGTTAACGAATGAATTTTACTTAAGCAGCCAGCGCGCACGAGAATCCAATGCAAGATCCTACCCGCGCAGAATTCCAATTGCAATCAGCGAAGCAGAAGGGATTTACGTGAAGGATGTTGAGAATAAGACATATATAGATTGTCTTGCAGGAGCAGGAACACTGGCACTTGGACATAATCACCCTGTCGTGATTGAAGCGATGGAGAATGTGATAAAAGGAAAACGTCCGCTGCATACGCTTGATCTCACGACGCCAATGAAAGAAGAGTTTGTAGAAGAACTATTTGATGCACTTCCAAAGAAGTTTGCAGAGAATGCAAAAATTCAATTTTGCGGTCCTTCAGGATCAGATGCGATTGAAGCAGCAATGAAGCTCGTAAAAACGGCGACTGGAAGGGGAGGCATGCTTTCATTCCAAGGTGGATACCATGGCATGACGAATGGATCCCTTAGCCTGATGGGAAATCTTGGACCAAAAAGCAAAATTCCTAACCTGATGTCAGATGTTCATTTCCTCCCATACCCATACTCATACCGCTGTCCGTTTGGAATCGGCGGAGAGGCAGGAGCATCGATCGGATCTACTTTTATCGAACGCACATTGAACGATCCGGAATGCGGAATTGTGAAACCGGCAGGAATGGTCATGGAAATTGTTCAAGGTGAAGGAGGCGCAATTCCAGCACCAGATGAATGGGTCAGACAAGTCAGAAATATTACAAGTGATCAGCAAATTCCGCTCATCATCGATGAAGTGCAAACAGGGTTTGGCCGCACTGGAAAAATGTTTGCCTTTGAACATGCAGGCATACAGCCTGATGTTGTTGTTCTTTCAAAAGCGATCGGAGGCACACTTCCGCTAGCCGTTGTTGTTTATCATAAGGATCTTGATCAATGGGAACCAGGAGCACATTCCGGTACGTTCCGCGGAAATCAGATCGCGATTGCGGCTGGCACAGCAACGATGAAATGGATAAAGCAGGAAAAACTTGATGAACAGGCTGCTATCCTTGGTGACTTCCTCATGCTGCGTTTAAAACAAATGAAGCAAGAAGTATCATCCATTGGAGATGTTCGGGGGTTAGGCCTGATGGTTGGTGCTGAAATCGTAGATAATACGGCGGATGCAGATGCGATCGGCAGTTATCCTGCTCATCCAAAGCTTGCGAAGCTTATTCAGCAGGAATGCTTTAAACGTGGCCTGATCCTTGAGCTTGGAGGACGTTTTGGCAGTGTGGTCCGGTTCTTGCCGCCGTTGATTATTACAAGAGAACAGCTTGATGGAGTTTGTGATATTTTCTTCGAATCCGTTAAAGCAGCAGAACAAGCTTTAAGTCCGAGTTTAGTTTAGGATGTGAACCTATTGACAGCCATTCAAGAGAAAACTGACTTTAAACATTTATTTTTAACAAATTCAAGCATTGAAAATTATGAATCACAAATGAATCACGCGATGAATTCTGTTACAGCAATAATGACATCCAGATTTCCATACAGCGGGCACAGTCCTTTAGATGTAAAAGTTGGGATTGAACGAGCTTTTCCTGAATTTCAGCCTATGATTAAGCAAAATCATCAAGCTGTTTTTGAAAAGCTCGCGCATTCCATCGCTGCAAATACAATTCATGTAAGCCATCCGGCATGTGCAGCACATCTTCATTGTCCCCCGATGATTTCAGGGCTTGCGGCTGAGGTGATTATTTCCGGGTTAAATCAGTCGATGGATTCCTGGGATCAAAGCGGTGCGGCAACAATGGTCGAACAGTATGTGATGAATGGGCTATGCAAGATGTTTCAGCTTCCAAAAGGAGACGGCGTGATGACGAGCGGCGGAACGCAATCCAATTTAATGGGATTGCTTCTTGCCAGAGAGAAGGCTGCAGCAAAGCTATGGGGCTGGAATATTAAAAAGCAGGGCCTGCCGAGAGAACACTATCGTCTAAAAATCCTCTGCTCAGAAGTCGCGCATTTTTCAGTACAGCAGGCAGCATCCATTTTAGGTTTGGGAGAAGATGCTGTTGTATTAGTAAAGGCAGATAAAAAGTACCGAATGTGTATGGAAGACCTGGCTTCCTGCATTGGATTGCTGAAACAGCAGGGTGACTTGCCATTTGCGCTGATCGGAACTGCAGGAACAACGGACTTCGGGAGCATTGATCCGCTTGATGAAATGAGCAAATTGGCTAAAGCTCACGATCTCTGGTTTCATGCGGATGCTGCTTACGGAGGAGGTCTTGTTTTAAGTGATACAAAGAAGCAGAGATTAGCAGGTATTGAGCAAGCCGATTCGATTACAGTAGATTTTCATAAAATGTTTTATCAGCCTATCAGCTGCGGAGCATTTCTAGTGAAGGATCGTGACTCATTCTCTTTTATCAAACATCATGCGGATTACTTAAATCCGATTGAAGACGAGGATGATGACATCCCGAATTTAGTATCAAAATCGATTCAAACGACACGGCGTTTTGATGCATTAAAGCCATTTTTGTCATTTCAATTAGTAGGACAGAATGAGTGGGCGGAAATGATTGATCACACGATGGAGGTGACACAGAAAACGTATGAGGTGCTGAGAAAGGATCCTGAGTTTGCTGTCTATCATCAGCCTGAGCTTAGCACGGTCGTTTTCAGATACATCGGAACCGGCATGCTTTCAAAAGAAAAACTGAATCAATTAAACTATCATATTCGCGAAATTCTCTTAAAAAACGGAGAAGTTGTCATGGCAAGGACAAAGGTGGGGGGCGAAGCATGCCTTAAATTCACCTTTTTGAATCCATTAACAACAATAACGGATGTTCAAACGATTATCAGTAAAATGAAAGAAATTGGAGACTATGAATCAAGGAGGCTGCAGGATGAACAGAATTGAAGCAATCGCACTTGCTGAAAAGGCTACCTTGCAAAGCTATTTAAATTGCTATTTGCGAGAGACAAACAGCGGGAACATTATATCAAGTGAAATAATACCTGAAGAAATAAGCGAGAAGCATGATGGAAAGTGGATTCATATTTCTTTAACCAATCAAAAGTCGAACCTATTTATTCCTGTATTATACGTTTCAGAAACAGAACGTCATTTGTTTGATTACCCGGTGTATTGCGAGACAGCGGCAATCGACTACATAACATGTATAGAAAAAACACTGAAAGAATTGAATGCTGATCAATCTGCATCATGCGGAAAAAATGAAGAGCTGCTTTTGCGGGTCAAGCAAAGCTGTGAATCAATGGCTCACTTTATTCAAGAGCGTGCGAAGGACGAGCTTTACCAGACTGCATTTGATTTTATTGAAGCAGAACAATCCCTGCTATTTGGCCATTTGCTTCATCCCACACCAAAAAGCAGACAGGGAATGACAGAAACGGATATGAAAGCATTTTCTCCGGAATTAAAAGGGGCTTTTCCTCTTCATTATTTTAGAGCTCACGTTTCAGCTATTCTGGAAAAATCAACATTATCTCATTCAACAATTGATCTCATTAAACAGATGGTCAAAGACGATCATGAAATCAGTCAGGATTTTAAAAAGAAATACGCTGGTCAAGATGAATATGCATTGATCCCGATCCACCCATGGCAAGCAGTGTATTTGCTTAAAGATCCGAATGTTCAAGCATTGGTGCAGGAAGGTAAACTTGAAAATCTGGGGCAGCATGGACGAGCTTTTTATGCGACATCATCCTTGCGAACCGTCTATCATCCAGACGTAAACTTCATGCTGAAGTTTTCACTCAACATTAAAATAACAAATTCAGTAAGGGCAAACCTTTTAAAAGAGCTTGAACGCGGAGTCGAAGTGAAAGAGCTGATGAGTACTGAACTTGGCCAAGAGTTATCAGACCGCTTTCCTGAATTTGAAATCATACAGGATCCGGCCTTTATCACATTAAAACTGAACGATCAGCAAGAGTCAGGATTTGAAGTGATTCTTAGAGAAAATCCTTTTTACAAGAAGAATGCTAAGCATGCTACGGCCATCGTGTCTTTATGCCAGGACGGCATTCAGCCTAAAACTTCAAGACTAGTAAGCATCATTCGAAACTTGGCGAAAACGGAAAACCGAACAACTGAAGAAACTAGCACGGATTGGCTGCAGAGGTATCTTGCAATCTCGTTAAGACCGATTCTCTGGCTCTATTTTGAAAAGGGAATTGCTCTCGAAGCTCATCAGCAAAATAGTGTTGTACATTTAGAAAACGGATATCCATCCAGATTTTATTACAGAGACAATCAAGGGTTTTACTTTTGTGAATCAAAAGAGCATGAATTAAAATCATACCTGTCTGGAATTGGTTCGAAAAGTGAGACGGTTTGTTCAGATGCTGTGGCAGATGAACGTTTGCGCTACTATTTCTTTTTCAACCATTTATTTGGACTTGTGAATGCTTTTGGCGCAGGAGGATTAGCGGATGAAACGGTTTTACTGAAGCTCATTCGGGAAGAATTGGAGAATCAGTCCATTTCAGCTGAACATCCCTCTAAATTGTTGAGTACACTGCTTGAAGATGAACAACTTCCTTGCAAAGCGAATCTATTAACGAGATTTCATGATTTAGATGAACTTGTAGGACCGCTTGAAACACAGTCTGTTTATGTTCATGTCCGTAATCCTTTATTTATGAAGAAGGAGGCATTTGCCGCAAAATGAATCAACTAGAGATAGGGTTAACCATTTCTTTTCGAAAAGCAGAATTTGAAAAGGACGCTGCGATGCTGCATAAATGGCACCATGAACCACATGTCATCCCTTATTGGAATCAAAATTTTCCATTTAGTCAATTTACGAAGCATTTGAAAAAGCTATTAGCTGATGATCATCAAACACTATGGATCGGGATGATTGACGGAAATCCGATGAGCTACTGGGAATCATATTGGGCGAAAGAAGACGTGATAGGGAAGCATTATGAAACGAAACAATATGATCAGGGTGTTCATTTGCTCTTCGGTGAACCTGCTTATCTTGGAAAAGGCCTTTCACTTCCAATGCTTCGTGAAATGGTAAAGCAGATGTTTACAGACAAGCGGACTGAACGGATTGTTGCTGAACCGGATAGCCGCAATGAGAAAATGATTCATATTTTTCAAAAATGCGGATTCAACCCGCAATATGAAATAAAGCTGCCAGATAAAAAAGCACTTTTTATGATTTGTACAAGGGAAGAATTCGAAAGGAGGCTAAATGATGGTATATGACGTAATCGGCATTGGACTAGGGCCATTCAACTTAGGCATGGCAGCCTTGCTGGATGATGCAGAGGATATAAATGCCCTGTTTTTTGATCAAAAGCCCCAGTTTAATTGGCATGAAGGCCTATTAATAGAGGGGACAACCTTACAAGTTCCGTTTCTGGCAGACACGGTATCTATGGTAAAGCCGACAAGCAATTACAGCTTCCTAAACTACCTGCACCATCAAAAAAGGCTCTATCATTTCTACTTCCTCGAATCATTTCACATCCCTCGGAGAGAGTATAATCACTATCTTCAGTGGATTGCAGCTGAATTGGAAAGCTGCAGGTTCGGAAAACGTGTGACAGATGTTGCCTATGAAAATGAAGTTTATAACGTGTTCGTTGAAGATGTTCTGACAGGAGAGACGGAAAAATATGCTTCCAGACATGTCGTTTTAGGTATGGGCAGTGCTCCATATCTTCCTCAATGGACAGCAAAAGGAAACGTTGAAAGCATTTTTCACTCTGCTGAATTTTTGCATAGGAAAGAAGAGGGCTTAAAAGCAGACTCGATTACCATTATCGGATCAGGTCAAAGTGCAGCTGAAATTTTCCTTGAGCTCCTTCAGGAACAAAAAGAACAAGGCTATCAATTAAATTGGCTGACCAGGTCTCAGGGTTTCTTTCCGATGGAATATTCAAAACTCGGTCTTGAACATTTTTCGCCTGACTATACGGAATATTTCTACGGCCTGCCTCAGGAATTAAAGGATACAATTGTGCCAAATCAGGATTCTCTTTATAAGGGAATCAGTGCCGATACAATTGCGTCTATCTATGACCTTTTATATGAAAGAACAATTGCAGGAAAAAAACCAGATGTGCATTTGCTGGCAAAAACGGCGGTTTCTGATATTACATTAGATGGAACGGATTTACTCGTGCAATGCCATCAATGGGAGCAGGGTGAGTCATTTGATCTTCACTCAGATCTCGTCATTGCAGCTACTGGCTATCAAACAGTGTGGCCGAGAGCTTTTTCAAATCTATCAAACTTAATGAAGTGGGACAGCAAAAACCGTCCAGTTATTTCAAAAGATTATGAAGTAGAGCTTCTCGAAAAGAGTATAAACAAAATCTTTATCCAAAATGGTGAAATGCATACTCATGGAGTAGGGGCTCCAGATCTCGGTTTAGGTGCTTACCGTAATGCAAAGATTATTAATCAGATCGCGGGGAGAGAAGTGTACGAACTCCCTGAAAAAAATGTCTTTCAGCATTTTGGAGCAGGACATATCGTTCGCAGTAAACTAACTGTATAGGAGAGTGAGAGATGTGACTACTAAACAAGTGTGGAATGCAGAGCATTGGAAAAAAGCAAGCAGACGGCTGCTTGCTAAAATGATTTCCGAATTTTTATATGAAGAAATGATTGCGGCAGAGATAATCGATGGGAAACATATGCTTACTTTTGATAGTGGAGTCTCCTATCGATTTATCGCAGAAGAAAGATTGATGGACAGTTTTTGGGTAGACGAGCATTCAATTGAAACGAATAAAAACGGTTTATGGGAGCAAGCAGTCAACCCTATTGAATTTTTACTGGAGCTGCAGAAACAAATCAAAATCAAACCATTTACAGCAGCTTATTTAATAGAAGAATATAAAAGAACATTGCTTGCAGATACTCATATTATTGCTAATCAGCAAAATCGTTCAACCAAGGACTTAATTGATATGGATTATGCGGAGCTTGAAGGGGAAATGACAGGGCATCCATGGATTACATATAATAAAGGGCGGATTGGTTTCTCCTATTCCGACTATCTGCAATATGCACCTGAACAAAAACAGCATACTTCATTAAGCTGGATAGCTGTTTCCCGGGTATGGGGTACATTCCATTCAACGGAAGAAGTTGATTATGAAAGTTTAATAGAAAGCGAGCTAGGGGAATCTGCATCAAAGGACTTCAAAGATCAATTAAAGAATGAAGGGTTGCTTCCTGAAGGTTACTTCTTTATGCCTGTACATGAATGGCAGTGGAATCATGTAATTGTTCCATTATTTTCAGAAGAGCTTTTTGAGAAAAGAATCATCTTCCTTGGCACCGGATCTGATCAATACTTGCCTCAGCAATCCATTCGGACATTTGTGAATATGGATCATAAAGAAAAGTACCATGTAAAACTGCCTATGAGTATTTTGAATACACTTGTTTATCGGGGATTGCCATCAGAGCGGGTGGTCCTGGCACCGGAAATAACAGCCCATATTCAAGGAATCCAGGATAACGATTCTTTTCTGAAAAATACTTGCCGCGTCATCCTGCCTGGAGAAGTAGCAAGCATGAATTACCATCATCCTGATTATGTCAAACTGAATGGCGCTCCATATCAATTTTTGGAAATGCTAGGAGTCATTTGGCGTGAAAGCATTTACTCATTTCTAGACGAAGGCGAACAGGCGATCACACTCGCTGCCCTTTTATATGTAGGGGAGGATGGAAAGTCGTATACACTTGAAATGGTTGAAAAGTCTGGACTTACGGTCAAGGAGTGGACAAAGCAGCTGTTTGACGTCCTATTGTCGCCGCTGCTTCATTATCTCTATCAATATGGAACTGTTTTTTCACCGCACGGGCAAAATACAGTTGTCATCTTAAAAGACTATAAACCGCATCGTTTAGCTGTAAAGGATTTCGTAGATGATGTGAACATCAGCGATCAGCCTTTGCCAGAGCTGAATGCAATTTCTGCAGACCTTAAACATGTGCTGAGAAGTGAAGCTCCGGAAGGATTATGCCAATTTATCTTTACAGGCTTATTTGTCTGTCATTTCAGATATTTATCAGATATCCTTCATAGAAAGGGAAATCTTGACGAGAAGGAATTTTGGAGTTTACTAAGGTCTACGATTCTTTCCTATCAGGAGCAATTCCCACATCTTCAAGATCGCTTCGAGCTATTTGATTTACTGCGGCCTTCATTTAAAAAGCTGTGCCTGAATCGAAATCGCATGATCGAGTACGGTTACGGTGATGGAGATGACCGTCCGCATGCATCCGAATTTGGAAGAGTGAGGAATCCGTTGTCTGCTCCTGAAACTGTCATTGTATAAATTTAGAAAGGCTCTTTTCGAAAAGTTTGTTGCTTTTAGAGAAATGGTTAAAATCTTTAGTGGATTGTAGCGGAAGGCACTTGACTCCTGCGGGAAATATGGGGAATGGGAGACCCCACAGACATAGCCGAGGAGGTTCCCATCCCTCCCCGCAGAAAGCAAGTGCCCGCAGCGGAAATCCACGGGTAAAATCAAAAACAACAATCAATGCGAAAACAGCCATTAGAAAAAAAGAAGAGGCCATCAAGGTCTCTTCTTTTTTATGCATAACACTTACAAAACTGCATAAATAACTTACATAACATTATTAAAACTTGAATATATTGCGCATAACAATTATAATCGCTTATAAGAGCTTAAATCTTAAATTATTGTACAAACATTTCTGAAAGTTAGGTGAGCATTTTGTATCAGGAAGAACGGTTAATTTCCATTCTTGACTATTTAAAAGAAAATAAACGAATCACAGCAGATCAAATCTGTTCCCTTTATGATGTTTCAAAGGACACAGCTCGCCGTGACCTTGTGAAGCTTGAAGAACAAAAGCTGATTATCCGCACAAGAGGCGGAGCCATATTGCCAAGTTCGCATAAAGAAATCAAAGATTACCACAATCGCCTTCTAACGGTGTCACATGAAAAAGAATTAATTGGACGGAAAGCTGCAAGCCTTATCCGGGAAGGAGACCGAATTATATTAGATGCATCAACAACTGTTCAGGCTTGTGCGGAATTTATTGACGTTACAAATGCTGCAATTATTACAAATTCAATCAATCAGGCCGATATTCTATCAACAAAGCCTGGGATACAGATTCATTTACTGGGTGGTGAGCTTCAGAAGGAGCATCGATTTTTATATGGATCCTCTGTTGTAGAAAAGCTTTCTAAATATCAGGTTGATAAAGTCTTTATCGGGGTTGTCGGTATTTCAGAGAGAGGGTTATCGATTGCCCATGAAGAGGATGGCATGGTTAAACGGAAGATGATTAATCAGGCTAATCAGGTAATTGCGCTCGCCGATCATTCTAAGCTTGGTGTAACAGACTTTTTCTTATATGCAGATTTGCATGAAATTGATTTGCTTATAACAGATAAAGAACCTGAGAAGGCATTTAGAGACTTACTGGATAAAAATAACGTGGAATTGCTCGTAGCAGAGGAGGAAATGGAATGACAAAACTAATAGCCATTGATTTAGATGGAACATTATTAAACAGTCACAATGAAATAAGCGCTGAAAATCTGAAAGCGATAAAAGCTGCACAAAAAGAGGGAATCGAAGTTGTCGTAGCAACGGGGAGAGCGCAGTTTGATGTTGTTGAAATTTTTAAGAATTCAGGGGTTAAAACATGGATTATCGCTGCAAATGGAGCAACGATTCATAATCCGAATGGCGAATTGTTTCATTCTCAGCCAATGGAAAAGGAGACTGCAGGAGAAGCCCTTCAATTCCTGGAAGAAAATGATTATTATTACGAAGTGTTCGGCAAAGATGCCATCTATACCCCTCAAAGCGGAAGAGAGCTTTTAAGCATAGAAATAGACCGGGTGAAAAGTGCGAATCCCAAAACGGATCGAGCCATGCTTCTGCAGGCAGCTGAAAAACAGTATAGTCAGTCAGGCTTTGAGTTTGTCGATTCATTTACGAGTATTCTTGATAAAACAAGCGATATCTATAATATTTTAGCCTTCTCTTTTCATAAGGAAAAACTTGAAGCTGGCTGGGAAAGATTTAAAGACCGCGAAAATGTAACGCTTGTTACATCAGCAGCTCACAACTTTGAATTGGAGCACAGATTAGCTTCGAAGGGGATTGCACTTGAAAAACTGTCTGCACATCTGGGCATTGATCTTAAGGATACGGCAGCAATCGGCGACAGCATGAACGACAAATCGATGCTGGAGATTGCCGGTAAAAGCATTGCAATGGGAAATGCCCGCCCTGAAATAAAAGCGATCTGCCAGGATATTACCCTGACAAATGACCAGGACGGGGTAGAGCTTGCGATTAAACGAATGTTGGATGCTTTGCATCACGTATGACCTAATAATATCGTATTTTATCGAATCGTCTTTATATTGAAAAATTCGGGCTTTAAATCTGGAATTTGGGGCTTTATATTAAAAAAATTCGAGCATATATTCGAGATTTTGGTCTATATTCAAAATTCCTGGCATAAAAGGAAGCACCTTTTAAACATTAAACCTATAAAAACAAAAAAGACCGGCCTCATGTCAGGCTGGTCTTCGCTATGTCCGCTGAACATCCTCATTTGCTAAAGGATACCGCTGCCCTCGAACTGTTGTATGTCGCTGCGCTGTCTTGCTTTATGAGATTGTCTTTGCAAGCTGCAAGGATTCGCTTGTATCTGAAAAGATATTGACAGAGCTGTTTCATGATATTTGGCACAATCCTTTAAAATTTTCACAAGTACATATGTAACTGCAGCTATTCTTGCTGCCTGTAAGGAAAAAGTAAGAGAATGTCAGAACAGCCTTAAATCCTGCAAAACGAGTTAGCCTTCATTGCTTTGATAAATAGGCAGAAAAATTGTAAACGAAGTACCTGAATCAGGTTTACTTTTCACATGAATAGTTCCCTTCATCGCTTCAATGATGCTGTAAGACACCATCATTCCTAGACCTGTACCATTTGTTTTCGTCGAAAAATAAGGTTCTCCAAGGCGAATCACCTGTTCTTCAGACATGCCTTTCCCCTGATCTGAAATAATAATTTTAACGTGTGTGAGCCCTTTTGTTGTCTTCACCTCTAATGTACCTCCGGCAGAGTGGGACTCAATGCCATTTTTAATTAAATTAATCAGTGATTGTTTTAGCTTTAAAGGGTCGCCAAGAACTAGAATGTCATCTGAACAAAAATGTTCTATTAATTGCACGTTTTCCATTTGGGCAAGAGGACTCATAACATTCAGGCAGTTTTTGAGTTCTGAATGAACATCAATTGGGTCATTATTTTCAGCTTCAGGCCTTGCAAATGTTAAATAGTCTTTAATGATGTTTGTCGCACGATCCAGCTCATTTAACGAAATTTCTATGTATTCTTCTTTTTTTTCCTGACTGATATCATCATCACGAAGAAGCTGCAAAAATCCCTTTGTAGTCGTTAAAGGGTTACGAACCTCATGAGAAATGCTGGCTGCTAAATGGCTGACTACTTCGAGCTTTTCAGCTTTGATGACCCTTTTTAAGAGATTGAAGTTTTGAACAATCGTTTCAAATAAGACGGTACCTATTACTGTGGCAATCAAATGCAAAACGAAGAGTTCAATGTAAAATTCTGAATGGAATGATAATCCATATGACAAATCTATTTGAATGATCGTTAGTAGCATAGACAGCAAAACAATGGATACCGCTAGAATTAATTTCTTTCTCAGCCGGCTTTTTAAATAATAGGAAGAAAGCATTGGCACGAAAAGAACAAGCAAACCTGCCATCACAACGGTCGTAATGATGCCATTTCCTCCTATGATCACCCTGGTCGTAGTCGTAACAGCAAATAAAAAGATTCCGAGCGGATATCCACCGTACAATAACCCCATCACTAACGGAATTCTCCTGAAATCAAAGAAAAATTCATCTTCAATCTTAAATGGATAAAGCATGCTTAGAATGACCGCAAGAGCTGGCAATAAAGCAAATAACCATTTGTTCATTTTTTTGTTTGTCTCTTTTCTCATATACAACAGCTGTATAATCAACAGCGGGGAAAAAACGAGTAAAAAATTAAGTAATACGTCCTTCATATCCATTTCGCTTTCACCGTACCTGCATCAGTATAGGAAAATAAATCTATCTATTAAAATATATATCATATTCACTAGAGAATGATAGAATATTCTAAAAGACTTATAAAATCATAATCCAGGAGAGAATAAATGGGCCAACATTTTATAAAGCTGATAGATAAAGAAGAATATTCTCATGCAGCTGTGTTATTACAGACAGATCATGTCTTGAATGCCTTAATCATAGAAGACTTAACAGAAGAACATATGATGATTTACGGTCAGTATCAGGAGGGCCATTTGAATGCTATTTTGATGATTTACCCAGAGAAAATCTATTATTACTGCGCAGTTCCAGATCTGCCATTGGGTGATTTTACAGTGATCATTCAGGAAAGCGGCATCCGGAAAATTGTTGGGAAAAAAGAAATAGTCGATCGCTTTAAAGATCACTTCAAAATGGATCTTGAAAGCGAATCCTGCATGCTTCGGTACAGCGGTTCCTATGATTTGCAATTTCCAAAAGGGGTCAAAAAGATTACCAGCCTTGAAGAGTGCAGGAGGCTATATGACTTGTTCATGGAGGTCGATGAATATAAAATGATTGGCCCGAATGAGGATTTCTTTGCCAGTGATCAT
Organism: Bacillus sp. PAMC26568; assembly: GCF_014235785.1. Classification (GTDB taxonomy): domain Bacteria; phylum Bacillota; class Bacilli; order Bacillales; family Bacillaceae; genus Bacillus_P. The sequence goes on from NZ_CP060137.1 coordinate 2,210,454, forward strand.
TTTCAAAACATTGAATCAGGCAAATTAATAGTATTCTACCGGGAAGAAGAAGGAAAAATGGTGTCGACTGCTGGAGTTTTCATCGAAAGCAGTGAAACAGCGATTATTGTTGGTGTAGCTACTCCGCTCGTTTATCGCAGAAAGGGCTATGCATCAGACGTCATACAGGCGATCTGTCATGATCTGGCTGGAGAAAATAAGTCTATATATTTGTTTTATAACAACCCGGAAGCTGAAAATCTCTATAAGAATCTTGGATTCTATGAAGCTGCAAAGTGGAAGGTGCTAAGCATATCAGAAGAGTCCCTAAGCTGAAAATTCAATTGTAGTTTAGGAAATAATAAAAGGTAATAGATTGTGGAAAATAAAATAAAGTTATCTGCGTCGAGCTACCGCGCCTACCTCCTCGGTCAGAACAGATCTGCCATGCCTGCGCTGACCAAGGCGCCTGCGCTTTTGTTCTGATGGTCTTAGTGTCAGATAATCTGCGATAAAATACTTGCACGAAAGCGAAACTTCAGATATGCTTAAAAACAATTATTCATTTATTTAAAAAATTTAATATTTTCAAGCGATAGGTGCTAATGGCAAGAAGAAGATTCTGTCTTAGCTTAAAAGGGAAGATCGGTGAAAATCCGACGCGGTCGCGCCACTGTAAAGGGGAGAATTCTATAAGAGCCCACTGTTTTTCCGAATGAAAAATGGGAAGGGAATAGAATACAATGAACCTGAGTCAGGAGACCTGCCTATCGTATGCACTTCATGCCTACGCGAAATAGGGAGGGTGATGCGATATGTTGAAACCTGTCTTGTGTCTCAACACAAGTTAACTGTGTCCATCAAACTCTCTTCATGCAAGAGAGTTTTTTTATGCACATTGAAGTTGAGTAACGTTAAGAAATGGGGGAACGGCTATGAGCATTGTAAATTCAAATTTAGGCTATCCGAGAATTGGTGAAAAGAGAGAATGGAAAAAGACGCTTGAAACGTTCTGGAGAGGTGATTTATCCGAGGAGCAATTTGAACAATCTATGAAAGAAATCAGACTGACTCATTTGCAGAAGCAAAAGGATAATGGCATTAATCTCATTCCGATTGGAGATTTCAGTTATTACGATCATGTGTTGGATACGGCGGTCTTATTCGGCTTGATTCCAGAAAGATTTAAAGAGAAAGATGCCAATTCACTGCGTACATATTTTGAAATAGCCCGCGGAAGTAAAGAAGAAGTGGCAGCTGAAATGACAAAATGGTTTAACACAAACTATCATTATATTGTTCCTGAGCTTGATGAGTCAGAACCTAAGCTAACAAATAATCGGCTGCTGAAGCTATACAATGAGGCAAAAGAAGAACTGGGTATTAACGGCAAGCCTGTTATTGTAGGTCCGCTAACTTTAATCGCTCTATCAAAAGGGTCGAACAAGGAATCCGTCCTGGATAAACTAATTCCTCTCTATATCCAAGTGCTGCAGGACCTTGCAGATGCAGGTGCAGAATGGATTCAGATCGATGAACCTGTATTTGTAATACCAGCTGCAGATGCTTCTCTTTTTGCAAAAGCAAAAACTGTTTATGGAACCATTCGAAAAAAGGTAACAAAGACAAAGCTTCTTGTACAGACTTATTTTGAAACTGTTGACCACTTTAGCGAACTAGTTAGTCTGCCGGTAGATGGAATTGGTCTTGATTTTATTCATGACAGCGGAGCGTCGCTGGAAAAGCTGAAAACAGCTGGGTTTCCAAAGGATAAAGTACTTGCTGCAGGCATTATTGATGGACGAAATGTTTGGAAAGCGCCTCTTCAAAATACAGTAAAACTAGTAAACAGCATTCTAGAGACAGTTGACCGGGAACGATTGATCCTTCAGCCTTCATGCAGTCTTATTCATGTGCCAGTGACAGTCAAATCCGAAGAGAATCTTGATCATCTTGTCAAAGAAGGTCTTTCTTTTGCAGATGAAAAGCTTGCTGAACTAGAGCTTTTAACGAGATTTTTAAACTTTGAAGCTGAGGATGGAGCACTTTCCGATTACGATAAGGCGACTGAGAATTTATCTTCTTCTTCACTTAGAAACCAGATCGAAGTTGAGAAAGCGATGAAGCAGTTAGATACGTTCACAACTGAAAGACCCGAAGCTGAACTTCGCAAAAAGCTTCAAAGCAAGCGATTTAACCTTCCGCTGCTGCCTACAACGACAATCGGGAGCTTTCCGCAAACAAAAGAGGTTCGTGCTGAACGGTTAAAATGGAGAAAAGGAGAACGTTCAGATGAGCAATATAATCATTATATAGAACAAGAAATAAAAAAATGGATTGATATTCAGGAAAATCTGGAATTAGACGTTTTTGTTCACGGAGAGTTTGAACGAACTGATATGGTAGAATTTTTTGGCGAAAAGTTAACTGGAATTGCGATTACAACGTTTGGCTGGGTTCAATCCTATGGCTCGCGGTGTGTCAGACCGCCAGTTATTTACGGAGATGTTTTACTTGAGGAGCCGATGACAGTAAAAGAAACCATTTTCGCTCAAAGTTTGACTGATAAACCAGTTAAAGGAATGCTGACGGGTCCTGTTACAATCTTAAACTGGTCATTCGTGCGAAATGATATTCCTAAAACGGATGTGCTCAACCAATTGTCGCTCAGTATCCGTAAAGAGGTTGAAGCTCTTGAACAGGCGGGAATTGCGATGATTCAAGTGGATGAACCTGCTATCCGCGAAGGTCTCCCATTAAAAACGCAGAACTGGGAGCAGTACTTATCAAATGCAGTAACAGCCTTTAAACGTTCAACTGCGTCCGTTCAGCCGGACACACAAATTCATACTCATATGTGTTATTCTAATTTTGAAGATATTATCGAAGCAATCGATGCTTTAGATGCAGATGTGATTTCGATTGAAACATCAAGAAGTCACGGTGAACTTATTGATTCTTTTGAGAAATACTCATATGAAAAAGGCATTGGACTTGGTGTCTATGATATTCATAGTCCGAGAGTGCCGACAGCAGAAGAGCTGGTCAAAAATATTGAAAGAGCCCTGCAAGTGTTAGATCCCGAGCTCTTTTGGGTCAACCCGGATTGCGGTTTAAAAACAAGGGGAGTATCAGAAACTGTTGAAGCATTAAAAGTAATGGTTGAAGCAGCTAAAAGCTGCAGAGAAAAAGCTGGGAAAGCGGCAACTGTATAAGTGAAAAGCAGCAGGGGTTAGAACCTGCTGCTTTTTTAAATTTATATTCTTAGCCTTTTTTGACATTTATATTGAATTAATTTGGAAAGCGCGCGAAATAAATTGAAAAGGCCGTTAATTAATTCTAATTAACTGATTTCACCCTTTTTTCTATGCCGGGTTTTTCTTATAGAAGGGTTTTTAGAGAATATGTAGAATTTTTAAGTGAATAGAGAAGAGGGAAGCCGAACATGAAAATAGGGTTGATCCGCCATTTTAAAGTGAAAAACAAACCGCCGCGTAAATGGATGACACCAACTGAACTGGACCAATGGTTTAGTGATTATGACACGTCAGATATTGAAATAGGAATAACAGAACCCTGTTCTGAATGGGATATATGCTATAGCAGTGACATATTTAGAGCTGAAAAAACAGCGCAATCTATATATAAAGGAGAAATAATTACAGCTGAAGAATTAAGAGAAATTCCAGCTTATTCCCTGTTTCATGAGAAAATAAGACTTCCTTATTTTCTATGGATGGTTACGGTCAGAATAGCATGGCTTTTTAATCATAAATCACAGCTTGAGAGCAAAATAAATGCCAATAAAAGAGCTGAAGCCATTATTGATGTGATTTTATCGAAACAAAACAGGAATATTCTCATTGTAAGCCATGGGGGATTCATTCTTTTCATAAAAAGAGTCCTTTTGAAAAGAGGATTTAAAGGTCCTGGCATTATGAGTCCAATAAACGGAAAGATGTATGTGTTTGAAAAGAAATAAAGCCTGTCCCGATAAGAGGGACAGGCTTTATTTAGGTGCCTTAACGAACACCTTTCATGTAACTTTGAATTTTAGGAGAAAGAATTAACATGAGCACTCCTAAAAGAACGGCAATACCGCCAATGACACCAAAATAGATCATTTCAGTTTCAGGCTTATAAAATTTAACAATTTGTGCGTTAATAGCTTGAGCAGATGCACTTGTCAGGAACCAAAGACTCATTGTCTGTGCTGAGAATGCAGCAGGAGCAAGCTTTGTCGTTGTAGATAGCCCAACTGGTGATAGGCAAAGCTCTCCAAGCACTACCAGGAAGAAGCTAAGTACGAGCCATAATGGGTTAGTCAGTGTATCTGTACCGTTCACGTATGCAGGAATAATCATAATCAAGAATGATAAACCGGCAAAAAACAATCCAAACGCAAATTTTTTCGATGTAGATGGCTGACGGTTGCCAAGCTTTACCCAAAGCCAAGCAAACACTGGCGCCAGGAAGACAACAAATAATGGATTTAACGATTGAAAAAATGATGATGGAATTTCGAAACCGCCAAATGTTAAATCAGTACGAGTATCAGCATAAGCTCCAAGAATAGTAGCACCCTGTTCCTGAATCGCCCAGAACACCATTGCCGCAATGAACAACGGAATATAAGCGATTAAACGAGAACGTTCAACATCTGTTGACTTAGGGCTGTTGTACATCACAATGAAGTATACCGTCGGGATTAGAATACCTAAGATACTAATTATGAATGTGAATTTAGAGATTGTCAGATAGCCGGTAGTAATTGAAATTGCGCCTAAGATAACAATGACGGCAAGTCCAATAGCTAATCTTCCGAAAACTTTCTTTCTCTCAGCAGGAGTCAGGGGATTCGGAACGGCAGTACCTGCCAATCCAAGGTTTTTCTTTTTCGTCAGCAAGAAGACGACTAATCCTAAGAACATACCTACAGCAGCTACACCAAAACCAAGATGGAAATTGTACTTTTGGCCAATTGTACCTACAATTAGCGGTGCAAGCAGTCCGCCCAAGTTGATCCCCATGTAGAAAATACTGAATCCAGAGTCGCGGCGGTTATCATCTTTACTGTAAAGATCACCAACGATATTTGAAATATTTGGTTTAAGCAATCCTGTACCGATTACGATGAAGAACATCGACACGAAGAACGCTGAAATACTTCCTGGGAAAGCAAGTATGATATGACCAAGCATAATGAGAACTCCACCATAAAAAACGGTGCGCGAATTCCCGAGCAATCTGTCAGAAATCCAGCCTCCGATGATTCCGGACATATAAACGAGGGAACCATAGATCGACATAATGGAAAGAGCAGTAGTCTGATCAAGACCAAGTCCGCCATCTTTCATGGAATAATACATATAATACAGTAGAATAGCTCTCATCCCATAATAAGAAAAACGTTCCCAGAATTCTGTGAAGAACAGGGTGAATAGTCCTTTAGGATGACCGAAAAAACCTTTTTGCGGTACACTTTGAACAATTTTATCTTTGTCAATCATTGACATGATGCAAGAAGCCTCCTTTTTACCATGTATAATAATACTACTATTAAAATTGAATTGTCAAAAAAAATGAGAGAAAATGCTATTCTATATGTTTTTTTAATATAATTTAACAAAAATAACAAATACACCAAAAAAATATTTATACATCAGCTGCTTTTCATTTTTTTTATAAGAAAAGCTCGAAATCAGGAGAGTTCAAAGTCAATAAACTTCAATTTCGGACATGATTCTCCTTTACAAACCATTGGTCTGTTTTCTACAATGTAGAAAGGAGGCATAAAAAGATGAAACAATTCGAAAAAAGAGTCCGTTCTGAAAAAATCCTGCTGGAAGCAACTTCAGCTCTTATAGTAGAAATCGGTTGTGCCAAAACGACACTTGCTCAGATCATGAAGCGAACAGGACTGTCGAAAGGGGCAATCTATCACTATATAAAAAGCAAAGACGAACTTCTCGCAAAAGTCCTTGAAACCAGAATTCATGAAACAAATGACCGATTTTTTGAGAGGATGGGCAGAAACAAACAAAAGATGGAGGATCCAATTAACGTTCTATCGGAGAGTTTTGAGGCGCTTCATCATCCAACGAACATTGCAAACCAAATCCTGATGTATTTTATAGGAAGGAAGGATCAGCCTGAAGCAATGAATGCACTTCGTGAATTTGATGAATGGATGTACGAGTTTTCTAAGCTTTGGATACGTTCAGGGCAGAAAAACGGTGTCATCAGTGATCAAATTGATGCCGATCAGACCTCTGAGCTCTTCGTCCTGATGTCATCAGGGTTTCGAATGAGAAGAGTACATAGCGATGACGACTTTTCTTTCCAGACAAGTCAATTTTCGGCTTTTATGAAAGATATATTTAAAGAAAGTCCTGTTTTAATGAAATAATCTTTATATTGAAATTATTGTTTGTACTAATACTTCAGATTTGATAGATAGATAGAAAGACAAAAAAAGAGAACCAGATAAGTTCTCTTTTTCTATTAATCCAGTATTTCAATCTTTACCGTTTTACGGCCCCATTTTCTTGCTTCTGCACTGTTTGGCATCAGAACATCAATCTTGTGATTAATAATGGCTCCGCCAGTGTCACCGGCTATTGCAACACCATATCCTTCAACCCAAACCTTCTTCCCTAAAGGAATGATTTTAGGATCAACTGCAATCAGCTTGATATTCGGGTTTTCTTTTATGTTGATGCCTGTCGCAGTAAAATCACTGGCTGTGTCTTCGTGGCTATAAGCTGTTGCGCTTACATAAAAGATATTTCCTTCGTTGCTTTCTTCAGCAGGTTTTTCTTGTACAGGTTTGTTAGAAACTGGTTTTACCGCAGCTTCCTGCTTTTTAGCAGCTGCAATCTTGGCTGCTTCTTCTCTTGCTTTTGCTTCAGCAAGCATTGCTTCCTGTTCTTTCTTTTTAGCGGCTGCTATGCTTGCAGCTCTAGCTTTAGCAGCTTCCTGCTCTTTTTTTATGCTGTCTTCAATCGCTTTCATTTGGGCTTGTAGAGCTGATTTTTCCTGCTGGGCAAGTGTTACTTCAGCAGAGACTTTTTGATATTCCGTCTGCAGTGCGGCCATCTTGTTCTGTCGGTTCAATAACGCTTCCTCGAGCTTAGCTCCGCTCGCAGCAAGAGTTTGCTGCTGCTGCACCAATAGGGTTTCTTGCTTATCAATTTCTTTTTTATCTTCTTCAATTTTTTTTAAATCAGCCTGCTGCTGCTCTAAAATGTCATTGTCCGCATTGAGCAAAGTGGCAACTGCTCCAAGTCTTTCAAAAAAGTTAGAAAAACTTTCCGCATTAACTAACGTATGAATAACAATGTCAGCATGATCATTTTCCTGAAGGGCAACAAGTCTTGCATGCATGATTTCCCCGCGGCTGAATACCTTATCCTGCAATTCAACAATTTCCATTTTCTTTTCTTCGATAATCTGATTCGTCTTGTCGATATCTTTCTGAATATCTGCATATTCTTTTTCATTCTTTGCAACAAGAGATTCCATTACCTGCAGTTCGCTTTGCATTTTTTGAACAGCTGTATGTACAGATTGTTTCTCTTTTTCTTTTTGCTGAAGCACTTCCTGATGTTCATTCAGCTGCTTTTCTGCATGATGTAAAGTATCTTGGTTCGTTTGCGCTAAAACAGTATTATAGCTTGATAGAGTAGCGAAACCAACAGAAAGCGCGGCAATCATACGCATTGAAACTCTCATAAAACAACCCCTTTCTTGTATTTCAGTTATACCACAAAAAGGGGTGCTTTTAGATTACAAATCTGTTAAATAGTTCAAAATACGACAAAATATCCAAAAGCGGAGGCGCCTTGGTCAGCTGGAATTGACCAGGGAAGTCGCTTTTTGCCTTCTCTGGGCAATTGTCTTTTTCACAGCGAGCTAGGCGTAGGAGCTAGACGTAGATACCCTGAATTAGTTCATCACACTTAATAATATTATTTTCATCATATTAAAATGATGAAAAAACCTCTGGCTAAAAGTCATAGGCTGTCGGTTATTGATGCCATTCTCTTAACGTTTGATCGCTCGGAAGAAGGAATGCAAGCATACCTAAAACAGGAAGAACGGAAATGCCGATCATAACGGAAGTTAACCCGAACGAATCGATTAATGAGCCTAAAGCAACCGATCCAATGGCACCCATTCCAAAAGCGAGGCCAACTGTCAGTCCAGACATCGTTCCGATTTTTCCAGGGATAAGTTCCTGTGCATAAACGACTGTAACAGAAAAACTGGAGCTTAAGATAAATCCAATGACCGCGATAAGCCCATATGCCGTGATTGGACCAGCAAAAGGCAGGATGAGTGCAAATGGAGCTGTAGCAAGCAAGGAACCAAGGATAATCGTACGTTTTCCAAATCGATCGGCAAGCGGACCGCCAGCAAAAGTTCCAAGTGCTCCCATGACAAGGAAGATAAAGATATACACTTGTGACTGGGCGATGCTCACATCATATTTTTCAATTACATAGAACGTATAGAAGTTTGAAATCGCGCTGCCATACCATGATCTGGCGAAAACGAGAAAGACAATGACAATAAGTGCAGAAACAATCGCTCTAGTCAGTTTGACTTCTTTTTTCTTTGATCCATTTTTCTTTTCTTCTTTTCTGATGGCTGCGAGTTTATATGTATACCAGTTAGCGATGTAAAAAAGGAAAATCACCGCGAGTGCAGCTACAATCGTAAACCAGATGGCTCCAAACTGACCAAATGGAACGAGGATGAGTGCTGTAATGAGCGGCGCCGCAGAAGAACCTGTATTACCGCCCACCTGATAGATTGATTGAGCAAGGCCTCTTCTTTCACCAGCTGCCATATAGGCAACACGGGACCCTTCAGGATGAAATACGGCAGAACCAAGTCCGATAAAAAAGACACTTAATAAAATGGTTGAAAAGGAGGATGCAAAAGCGAGCCCTAATATTCCGAACAAGCTGCTCATCAGCCCAATAGGCAAGGCATAGGGCATTGGTTTTTTGTCTGTATACCAGCCAACAACAGGCTGCATGACTGAGGAAACCATATTCAGCGTAAAAGCGATAAGGCCGAGTTGTGTAAACGTTAATCCCATCGATTTTTCCAAAATTGGAAACATAGCCGGAATAACCGATTGGATCGAATCATTCAATAAATGGCATAAACCAATAATAAAAAGAATGTTATATACGGTAGGTGATGGATTTTGAATCGGTTTTTTTAAAGAAGCTGCCTGGCTCATTTGCTACGTCCTTTCTCGGGTCTAATATTTCGGAATACGAAGATTATCTACTAGTCATAATATTATCAACGAATTGGAAAAATTCAAGTGAAAAAAGGCAGAAACAGGGCATGATAAAAACTCTCTGTAAAATTGTTAAAGAAATCCTTGATTGTTCCCATAAAAGGAGTAAAATAGATTTTAAAATTTACCTGAAAATTTAAAAACATTAGGGGATGTTCGCATGAAAGTTGTGAAGTTTGGCGGAAGTTCTTTAGCTTCCGGAGAACAGGTCGAAAAAGTGTTTGATATAGTCGTCTCCGATCCTGAACGGAAAATTGTTGTCGTCTCTGCACCTGGAAAACGATTTGCGGAAGATCGCAAGGTGACAGATTTACTTATTGAAATAGGAGAAAAGTGTCTGCAGGGACAAGATGCACCAGAATATACAGCTGCTGTTATTGCCAGGTACGCTCAACTTGCAGAGGAATTGAAATTAGGGCATGAAATCGTTTCCAATATCGAAAAGAACCTTCAGCAGCTTCTAAATGGAAATCAATCAAATCCAGCCAGATACATAGATGCCATTAAAGCAAGCGGAGAAGATAACAACGCAAAACTGATTGCGGCGTACTTTAAAAGCAAAGGAATTGAAGCTTCCTATATAAATCCGAAAGACGCCGGTTTGATTGTAAAAGAGATTGGCGGAACAGCTCAAGTTCTGGAAAAGTCTTACAAAAACCTTCAATCTTTAAAGAATCTCCCTGGTATTTTAATCTTTCCCGGTTTCTTTGGGTATAACGAAGATGGCGAAGTTGTTACATTTTCCCGAAGCGGGTCGGACATTACAGGTTCTATTTTAGCGAATGGCACTGGCGCAGGCCTGTACGAAAATTTTACTGACGTTGATGCAGTCTATTCGGTTAACCCAAACGTTGTGCCAAATCCAAAAGAAATCCGTGAGCTGACCTATAAAGAAATGCGGGAATTATCTTATGCCGGATTTTCTGTGTTTCATGATGAAGCATTAATTCCGGCCTTTAAAGCAGGAATACCAGTTCATATTAAAAATACAAACAATCCGCAAGCAGATGGAACAAGAATTGTGAACGAACGAAAACATACAAACGGGCCGGTTATTGGGATTGCAAGCGATGATGATTTTTGCAGCATTTACGTGAATAAATATTTAATGAACAAAGAAGTGGGATTTGGCCGAAAACTGCTGTCTATTATAGAGGAGTTTGGTTTAACCTATGAACATAGCCCGTCTGGAATTGATGATCTCAGCATTATTTTAAGGCAAAAACAAATGGATGCAGAAACTGAAAAAAAGATTTTGGAACGCATTTATTCCGATCTTCATCCTGATGAAGTGAAGGTTGAACATAATTTATCTCTCATTATGATGGTGGGAGAAGGGATGCGTCACAACATCGGAACGGCTGCCAGGGCTTCAAAGGCGCTGGCTGATGCTGGAGTCAATATTGAGATGATCAATCAAGGCTCCTCTGAAGTAAGCATGATGTTTGGTGTGAAGGAAGCGCAGGAGAAAAAAGCCGTTCAGGCACTGTATGCAGAATTTTTTGTTGGGGTATATGCTTAATAGTGAGAGGGAGCACTGCTAATGTTGATTAGCAGTGCTTTATTTTATTCTTTTTTAATACCGATCAACATTAGCAGCAAATATGAGGAGACTTATACCTACACTCTTATCCTAATTAAGATATAATAAGAGAATATACCGATAATTCAGAAATAAGGAGTGAGCAGGAGATTGATAAAGAAGGTGGCTGTTATTGGATCTGGAACAATGGGTCATGGCATTGCTCAAGTGTTTGCAAGTGCTCAATGTGCCGTTGCGGTTTTTGATTTGAAAGAAGAGCTTGTTATAAAAGCAGAGCGGATGATCGTCAAGAATTTAGATGTGATGAAAAATGAATCTTATATTAGTGACAAGGAGATACAGGAAACACTTAATAATCTTTCTTTTACTGCAGATCTCGAAGAAGCAGTTCAAGATGCCGATCTTGTTATTGAAGCAATTCCGGAAGTTCTGGACTATAAGCTGCAATTATTTAAAACTCTTGAACGATTAATAAAACCAACAGCCATCATAGCTTCAAATACTTCAACGTTTCCAATCACAAAGCTTGTTGCCCAATGTTCGTTTGCTGAGCGTATGCTCATTACCCATTTTTTTAACCCAGCACATTTAGTTAAGCTTGTTGAAATTGTTAAAACAGAGCAAACACTTCCATGGGTACTTGAAGAGGTTTTTATTCTATTAAACGCTGCCGGAAAAGAAGTTGTTGTACTGAATAAAGATATTCCCGGTTTTATTGCAAATCGCCTGCAGGCTGCTGTCATCAGGGAAGCTTTTTATCTGCTTGAGGAAGGAATTGCAAACGCAGATGACATTGATAGAGTCATGACTGAAGGGCCTGGAATGAGATGGGCCTTAAATGGACCGCTGCGCATCGCAGATTTAGGAGGACTTGATATATGGGAAAAAGTTACCGCTCATCTTTTCCCGGAGCTTGATGCCAGAACAGCACCGCCTGATTTTATTGTAGAAAGTGTAAAGCAAGGCAATCTTGGAGCTAAAACAGGGAAAGGCATCTATGAATATAGCGATAGTAAAAACATGACAGCTTTCAAACGAGATAAACAGCTGATCCATTTGCTTAAAATGAGTTTATAAGTGTAAGCGTTTAATTACAAGGAGGGGAAAGATTGAACACTTTTTCAGTTTTAAAAACTCCAAAAACCATTATATACGGAAGAAATTCTTTTCAAAAAGCGGGACAAGAATCCACCCAATATGGCAAAAAAGTACTTATTATCAGTGACACAATAATGAAGGATCTTGGTTATGTGAAAGAGGCAGAAAAACTTATTCACGAGTGCGGCGGGGAGAGCAGCGTATACTTAGGTGTTGTTTCAGAACCGACCGACCTCTTTGTTCATGAGGCATTGGAACAATTCGAGAAGGATAATTGTGATGTGATTATGGCTCTCGGAGGCGGCAGCTGCATTGATACGGCCAAAGCCGTCGCCGTACTTGCTGCGAATGGCGGATATATAGGAGACTATATGGGAAAAAAGATCGCAGATCAAGCTCCAATTCCGCTCATCGCGATCCCGACAACTGCAGGAACGGGGTCTGAAGCAACAGATGTTACCATCATTACAAACACAAATAATGATGTAAAAATGATGATTAAGCAGCCTGCATTTATGCCAGCATGTGCAATTGTTGATCCTATTTTAACGATCTCATCTCCTAAACAAATCACTGCAGCAACAGGAATTGATGCACTGAGTCATGCACTTGAGGCATACATATCGAGAAAAGCACACCCAATGACGGATATGCTTGCGTTATCTGCCATAAAAAACATTCTGCCTCATATGCGGAATGTTTATGAAGATGGTCATCATATGCAGTCAAGAGAGGCGATGTCTTTAGGTTCTCTTCAGGGCGGAATGGCGTTTTCAAATGCTTCTGTTTGTCTCGTACATGGCATGTCCCGCCCAATCGGCGCGCTGTTTCACGTACCGCACGGCATATCGAATGCGATGCTGCTGCCGGCAGTACTTGAGTTCAGCATGGATCATTGCATTGAAAGACTGGCTGATGTCGGCAGAATTTTTTCAGAAGATAAAATGTCAGACAAAGAAGCTGCACAGCAAACCATCGATGAAATTAAAGCCCTTTGTCAGGAATTAAATATTCCAAACCTTAAAGGCTGGGGAATTCACCAGCAGGCATTTGAAAAGGCAATCCCTAAAATGGCCTATGACGCAATCGCAAGCGGAAGTCCGGGCAATAATCCAAAGGTACCGACATTGGAAGAAATAACGGAGCTTTATAAACAATCTTATAAGTATTCCTTTCATTCTACAAAACTAGCTGCAGGAGGAGAAAAATATGAAAACAATTGAAAATTATAGGAACGGTGAATGGGTTGCTTCTAGTACAGGGAAATTTGATGAAGTTCCAAATCCTGCAACAGGAGATATTCTAGCGAGTGTCGCCATTTCTGGTAAAGAAGATGTAGATCTCGCAGTAAAATCCGCAAAAGAAGCATTTGAATCATGGAGCAAAACTCCCGTTCCAAAACGGGCTAGAGTTCTTTTCAGCTATCAGCAGCTGCTGATCAAACACGCAGAAGAGCTTGCAGAATTAATTACCTCTGAAAATGGGAAAAGCTTAGAGGAAGCACGCGGCGAGGTGCAAAGAGGAATTGAATGTGTAGAATTTGCAGCAGGAGCTCCGACTTTAATGATGGGGTCTGTTTTGCCTGACATCGCAACAGATATTGAGTCTGCAATGTATCGTTACCCTGTAGGAGTTGTAGGCGGAATTACTCCCTTTAATTTTCCGATGATGGTCCCATGCTGGATGTTTCCTCTGGCCATAGCCTGCGGAAATACATTCGTGCTGAAGCCCTCAGAACGAACACCGATTTTAGCATCAAGACTGGCAGAGCTCTTTTCAGAAGCAGGACTGCCTGCTGGTGTGTTAAATATCGTCAATGGAGCGCATGATGTTGTAAATGGCATACTGGAGCATAAAGGCATAAAAGCCATATCATTTGTAGGCTCACAGCCTGTAGCAGAATATGTTTATAAAACAGCGGCCTCGCATGGGAAACGTGTTCAAGCACTTGCTGGCGCAAAAAATCATTCGATTGTATTGTCTGACTGTGACATTGAAAAAGCGGTCACAGGGATTATTGGTGCAGCTTTTGGAAGTGCCGGCGAAAGATGCATGGCATGCTCAGTAGTGGCAGTTGTCGATGAAATTGCAGACGAATTCGTAGATAAACTCGTACAATCAGCCAATCAGCTGGCCATGGGAAATGGTCTAGATGATGATGTTTTCCTTGGTCCTGTCATTCGAAGCTCACATCTTGATAAGGTCTTAAACTATATTGAACTGGGAGAAAAGGAAAAAGCAAAACTAGTGAAAGATGGTAGAATCGATTCAAAGAAACACGAGAAAGGCTATTTTATCGGAGCAACCATTTTTGACAATGTCACGAAAGAAATGACCATTTGGAAGGATGAAATTTTTGCTCCCGTTCTGAGTGTTGTCCGAGTGAAAAGTCTACAAGAAGCAATCGAACTGACAAATGAATCCGACTTTGCTAATGGAGCCGTTCTTTATACGTCAAGCGGCAAAGCAGTTCGGGAATTTCGTGAAAAAATCGAAGCGGGGATGCTCGGAGTAAATGTAAATGTGCCCGCACCTATGGCCTTTTTCCCTTTTTCAGGGTGGAAACATTCATTTTATGGTGCCCTGCATGCAAACGGGAAAGATGGCGTTGAGTTTTACACAAGGAAAAAAGTGGTTACACAGCGCTGGTTTAATTAACATGACTGTATAAGGTGTATCATGTATACTAAATAGTTCAGGCAGGCAAGCTCAGAAACAGGAGCTTGCCTCTTTTAAATGAACGGGGAAGTGGCAAGATGACAACAAGCACGTATTTAAAAGAATGGCAGCAGGCTCTCCAAATGGAGATCGGCTATTTAAAAAAATATGGCAGTACAAAATATCGGGTTACAAATGGTCACCTATTATCAAGTAATGATGCTTTTACTTATTATTTTGAAACAAACGGCTCAATTAAAATTCCAATAGGATCTGCAATTAAATTAGAATGGGACGGTGTCAAGCATGATGGACGAGTTTTGTCCTCTGAGGGAAAAAGCATTATTCTTTCATTTGAAAGTACGTTCGGCGATTTAATCCATGAAGCTTTTCTTTTCCATGATCCGTGGGAACTGCTTGAAGAATTAATTGCACGTATAGATGAAATAAAGAAAAGCAAGAAAAAGCGCTCCAGAATTAAAAGATTGATGGATCCTTCAATGCCTGCGAAACATCCGGCAGACAAGGTTAAAAGCAATGTCCATGAATTGCTGCTAAGGTCAAAATACAATCCTGTCACATTCGTTTGGGGACCTCCTGGTACAGGGAAAACCTATACACTGGCAAGAACAGCTGCAAATCATTATTTCAAAGGAAAACGAGTACTCATTCTATCCCACAGTAATAGCGCAGTTGATGTGTTAATGAAGGAAATCTCTGCTTTTATTCAAAAAAAGGAAAGATTTAAAGAAGGGGAACTCCTTCGCTACGGGTCTGGGAGCGGGGAAACCAGTTTCCCTGTTCCGATTACAACAAGCGAACTGCTGATTCAAAAAGATCCTGCTTTATCTGCGAACAAACAACAGCTTCTTGAAGAAAGAAAGCATTTAAAAAAGGATTTATCAGATTCGTTCAGCAAGAGGGATTCAAATCAGCTGCTTGATCTGGAAACGAAAATAAGCCGAGTGCTTGAGAAAATCCGCAAGCAGGAATCTGAGTTTGTAAAAGAAGCATTTGTAATCGGTGCAACGCTAGCAAAGGCAGCCAGTGATCCAGCTATCTATGAAGATGAATATGATGTGGTGATTGTAGATGAGACGAGCATGGCATACGTTCCCCAGGCGTCATTCGCTGCATCTCTTGCAAAGCGCGTGATCGTATGCGGTGATTTTAAACAGCTGCCTCCAATTGCCTCTTCTCGCCATTCCTTAGTAGAAAAGTGGTTAAAAGAAGATATTTTTATTCGATCAGGAGTGGCAGATTTTACGGAAGAATTGCACCCTCACATGTTTTTATTAAAAGAACAGAGAAGAATGCATCCTGATATATCAGCCTTTACCAATCAATATATTTATCAAAATAAGGTAGGCGATCATGAAAGTGTAAAGAAAAGCAGAAATAAGATTGTTTCAGAAGCGCCTTTCCCTAACCTTGCTTCAATCCTGCTTGATACGAGCCATACGGGTGAGCATTGTATGAAAGAAAAGACATCACATTCAAAATTCAACCTTTGGCAGCTGCTCCTGTCTTTTCAAAGCATTCATGAATCCTATCTTTCAGGAGCACGTTCAATTGGATATGTAACCCCATACCGGGCACAGGCTGTTCTCATGCAGCAGCTGTTAGGAGACTTATATCAAGAAGAACTTCAAAATGCTGACATTCTTGCGGCAACGGTTCACAAATTCCAAGGCAGCGAGCGGGATGTAATGATTTTTGATACAGTTGATAGTTTTCCTGAGAACCGAGCAGGGATGCTGACAACCGGCAAAGACAGCGCGAGACTCATCAATGTTGCGATTACGAGAACGAAAGGCAAGTTCATCCATGTCAGTGATGCGGCTTTTATCCGTGAAAAAGTGTATCGCAGCAAACCGCTAAGGCAGCTAGTGAACCATCAGGAGGAAAATCATCAAAGCATTCCTCATCAGCAAATCGGCACATGGGTTAAACATCAGCATCAAAAGCTAAGGTGGATTCATGCTTTAAAAGATGATCAGCTCTTTGCTGACATTCAATCTGCTAAACAATCGGTTATCATTTCATTGCCTAAGTCTATGAACTTCTCAAATAAATGGCTGGAAGAACTTGCAAATGTGAAGCGTTCTATCAGACTTCACATTATTTCTGAAAACGACCCGCAAAATGAATTCAGATGTCAGTGGATACAGGAAAATCTTTCGTTTCCATTTGTCATAATCGATGATCATCTTTTATGGCTCGGACAGCCCTTTGAAGGAGCAAACCGAGTTAAGCCTCCTTTTGTGTCAGCAAGACTTGAATCTAAAAATACGGTGAAGCATTTTATAAGTCAGATCCCCCTTTCGTGAAAAGAGGAACATTGGATTTTTTCACGAATTATTACCATTTATAGACGTATTCAAAGGGTGAACTATCAATGGACTACAATGTAAAGCTCGCTGATGTTTCTGAAAAAATAATCGTGGAAAATTTACTGCAATATTACTTTTACGATTTCACAGAGTTTAACTCCGCAAAAGTAAACGAACAAGGCAGATTCAATGACTATCCATATTTCGAAAACTATTGGACCGAAGAAGGGAGATTTCCTTATTTGGTTAAGGTCAATGGAGAATATGCAGGTTTTGTGCTGGTAAGATATGATGCTCCAGGGGATTATTTTTCAATAGCGGAATTTTTTATTATGAAAAAATTCCGCCGATCTGGACTTGGAAAAAACATAGCTCAAGACATTTTTCGTTTGCACAAAGGAAAGTGGGAAGTCTTACAAATTGAAAAGAACATATCGGCACAGGTTTTTTGGAAGAAAGTTATCCGAGAATTTACAGCTGGCCATTTTATTGAACGTGAGGAAAATGGCAATAGAGTTCAAGAGTTTCAGAATCCAGCAATATAAAAAACTAAATGGTTATTAAACAATCAACACTTCTGGCAAGAAGATGTAGCATTTATTTATAGATAAGGAGTGTCATCTCATGTTCCATACAGTAATTGAACCAAGAGTCTCTGAAACGGATGGAGTCGGCCACATAAACAATACAACCATTCCGGTCTGGTTTGAAGCAGGGCGCAATCAGCTTTTTTCCTTATTTAATCCAGACCTGTCTTTTCATAACTGGAAAATGATCATCCTGAACATGAATGTCGATTTTGTCAGCCAAATCTATTACGGAAAACAGGTAGATGTTTATTCTTGGGTTAAAAGAATCGGAAACTCCAGTTTAGAACTCTATGAAGAAATGCATCAGAATGGGCAATTATGTGCAAAAGGCACGGTCATTTACGTTCATTACAATGTTCCACTGAAAAAATCGGAGCCTATACCTGATCCTATAAGGCAGCAATTAGAAACCCATCTATATAGAAACGAATGAAAAGATTAAATTTAAAGCTTGTTTTTTCTGAAATTTCAAAATACACTAGTAACATACCAACTGGTTAGTATTTTTATAATGGAAAGGATTGAAGGTTATGCACTTACGTTTAACTGACGAGCAAAGAATGGTTCAAAAAACAATTCGGAAATTTGTTGAAAATGAATTAATGCCGCTCGAAAATACCGTTCTAAGAAATGAATTAGAAGGAAAACCAAGTCTGTCAAAAGAAAAAATGGTGGAGCTTCAGCAAAAAGCGAAGCAGTCCGGCTTCTGGGGCATCAATACACCAGAAGAATACGGGGGTGCCGACATTGGCCAAATGATGCTTGCGATTGTGCAAATGGAAGTCTCCAAAACATTCGTCCCATTCCGTTTTGGCGGATCTGCAGACAATATTCTTTATTATGCAAATGAAGAACAAAAACAAAAATATTTAATCCCAACGATCAATGGAGACAAAAAATCATGCTTTGCAATGACAGAACCAGCAGCCGGTTCTGATACAAGAAATATTCAAATGACGGCTGTAAAAGATGGGAATGAATGGGTATTAAACGGTGAAAAAACCTTTATCACTGGCGGTAACGAAGCTGATTTCGTCATGGTTATTGCGATTACAGACAAAGAAAAGCACCGGGCAACAGGCCGTGATGGCGTGACATGTTTTATCGTCGACCGCGACATGGGCTGGACATCTGAATACATTCATACAATGGGCGAATGGGGTCCTGCAAGCTTATTTTTCGATGGAGTCCGAGTGCCGGAAGAAAATATTCTAGGTGAATTGCACGGTGGCTACAAGCTTGGACTTGAGTGGATCGGATTTGCAAGATGGATTGTAGGCGCGACAGCTGTCGGAGCGGCAGAGCGTCTGCTTCAGATGGCGATTGACTATTCAAAAGAACGTGAAACATTTGGGAGACCAATCGCTGATCGCCAGGCAATCCAATGGCAAATCGCTGACTCGGCAACCGAAATCGAAGCTGCCAAATGGCTCGTATTAAATGCAGCTTTCACGCTTGATCAAGGAGAAGACAACCGTCACTTAGCCTCAATGGCTAAATTATATGGCTCAAATATGGGGAATCGCGTCGTTGACCGCGTCCTGCAAATTCATGGAGGCATGGGCTATACACGTGAACTGCCGATTGAACGCTGGTACCGCGAAGCACGCCTTTGGAGAATTTACGATGGAACCGATGAAATTCAGCGCTTAATCCTCTCCCGCAATCTCTTAAAAGGTAATGTAAAGATTGGTCAGTTTATTTAAAAGAGGGGGCGAGGTATCATGTTCAAGCAATTAATTGGAAGCGCTTCCGTTAGTGTGAAAAATACAATTGAAAGAGGAGCCGTCATCAAATTTGCTGATGCAATTGGTGATCTCAATCCGCTTTTTATAAACGAAGAAGCAGGTGAAAACTCGAAATACAAACGAAATCTTGCACCTCCTACATTTCCAATTACATTAAACTACGGAACAATTGAAGGCTTAGAGCTCCCTAAAAAAGGACTTATACATGGCGAACAATCGTTTCGCTATAACATTCCTCTTTTTGTAGGTGATATTGTTTTCTGCTCTGCCAGACTTGTAAACTACAAGGAACGATCGGGCAGCGGAGGAAGAATGGGTATGCTCACAATTGAAAGAATGGGAGAATCCGCTGAAGGCGAACTGATCTTTACAATGAAACAAACTGTCATCATTACAGAAGCAGTCAGAAAGGTGATGAACGTATGATGATAGCTGACTTTAAAGTAGGACAACAATTAGAGAACATCACTCTGCCGCCGGTCTCAAGGCTTGATCTCATCAAATATGCAGGAGCTTCAGGCGATTACAACCCGATTCATACGATAGATGATGAAGCAGAAAAAGCAGAGTTGCCGGGTATTATTGCTCATGGAATGTGGACGATGGGCAATTTATCAAAGCTCTTTTCTCCATATTATGATGCAGGTTATATCGAAGACTACTCCATTCGCTTTAAGGGAATGGTGTTTTTAGAGGATGTCATAACGCTGCAGGCTGATGTTTATGAAATAAATGAAACAAAGGCAGCATTTCATGTCAGAGCAATTAACCAAGATGGGGCAGAGGTTGTGAAGGGAACCGCTGTGTTTAGAATCATTTAATAATCAAAATAAATAAGCCTCTTATCCAATGGATGGGAGGCCTTCTTTATCAAAACTAAAAACAGGTTATTTAAGATCAGGCAGCTTATCATCCAGCATAAATTCAGATATCTGCTTTTTTCCATGCTTCCACTTTTTAAATTTCATATACTCCTGAAAATCCTTAAAATCCTCTTTGCTTAGTCCATCTTCTATGGCCTTATTTAATAACGCTTTCCATTCCTCATCAATTGAGACCTCAGAAACACTCTTCTCAGTACCTAGAAGATATTCCAGGTCAACATCGAGAGTAAATGAGATTTTTTGCAAAAACTGAAGCGATGGGTTTTTTTGAATATCACGTTCAATATAACTCAAATATGATTTAGAAACACCCGCCAGTTCAGCCAGCTCGCTTATTGAATATCCTTTTTCCTGCCGAAGCTCTCTTAATCGATCACCAACCATTTCTTGTCTCCTTAATCAGAAATTACTGATAAAATGTAAACTGCTCTTTCATTATAAAAGACAAATCGTTCTTTATAAAATATCATAATTGTACGATAGAACGAGATATTAAGAGAAATAGAGCGGAAAATGTTCTTTTTAACGAAAAAACAATGAATTTTGGAAGTTTTTACAACTGGGTAAAATAGCATACATTTATAACATGAACGTTTCCCTCAACCGAGAGAAATGTCACTAATAGCAGAAAAGAAAAATAGAAAGAAAGAATATTTACAAAAAATTCATAATAATATAGAACTATCCGCTTGACACGTTCTTTATAAAGAACTAGAATAAAGAACATATAAAAGAAACGGACCAATCAATTTTTTTGAATCTTATGTTCTTTATGAAGAACTATTCTTGTTTTGAAAGGTGGAACCTATGAAAAACCCAAATTTCCATGATGAGCCCATAATCTCCGGCAAAGAAAAGGAAATCGATTTAAAAGAGATCTTTACAGTCATCAAAAGGCGTTTCTGGATGATTGCCGTCATAACCATTCTTACAACTTTTGCAGCAGGTTTTTACAGCTTTATGTATACAAGCCCTTTATATGCAACTTCTACACGTATTGCACTAAATACAAATGCAGAGACACTTAATACATTAAATGTCATCATAAAGGATCCGGCAGTGCTTGAAAAAGTGTCTGCAAAGCTGAAACTAAATCGTTCAGGTGAAGCATTAAGCGGTCAAATAAATGTAGAAACGATCGGAACCTCACAAGTTATTAATATCTCTGTCATTGACTCTAATGCTGTTCTTGCAGCAGATATTGCAAACACAATTGCTGAAATCTTTCAGGATGAAATCCCTGATTTTATTGTCATTGATGGAATGAAGATAATGGCTGAAGCAAAACCTAACTATTATCCGATTAATGAAAACCACTCACGCTACATTATGATGGGTGTCATTGCCGGCATCATCATCGGAGTAGGACTTGTCTTTTTGCTGGATTCATTGGATGACAGCATCCGCAGTAAGAGAGAGGTAGAAGAGATCTTTGATGCTCCAATTCTGGGTGCCGTTTCAAAAATGTCGAAGAGAAATACAACGAAAGGCAATTTAAAAAAGAAGCAGCCCTTAAGGAGTGAAACCATTGGTTCAAAATCCATTTAATACAGTTCCGCCGAGAAAGAAAAGCTTAATTTCTTACTTCAACCCAAACAGCATGATTTCTGATCAGTATCGGACAATTCTTACAAATCTGCAATTTGCATCGATTGACCAAAAGTACCGGTCGCTTCTTGTTACATCCCCTGGATACGGGGAGGGCAAATCTACAACTGTCACAAATCTAGCCGTTTCCTTTGCATTACAAGGGGAAAAAGTTCTTCTGATCGACGGAGACTTAAGAAAACCAGCGATACATAACGCTTTTAAACTTGAAAATAATATCGGATTAACAAACGTTCTAATTGGGAATGCCACTTTAAATGAAGCCATTTACCAAACAGAGATCGGCAGGCTGGCCATTTTAACAAGCGGATCAATCCCGCATAATCCTTCCGAAATCATTGCATCTCAAGCAATGAGAGACTTAATGATAAAGCTGCTTGATCAGTATGATTTAATCTTGTTCGATTGTCCGCCAGTTTTGGATGTTGTGGACACGAAAATTTTAGCAAATGAATGTGATGGAGTTGTTTTAGTCGTAAATAATGGAAAAACAGATAAAGAGGAAGCTCTTGAAGCAAATAAGATTTTAACAATGGCCAGAGCTACATTGCTGGGAGTCGTCTTAAATGAATATAAATAAAAAATTTTACCATAATCGTTCTTGATAAAGAATAACTGGTGATGTCTCCTATCCACTATCAATGGAGGCACTCGATCACGCTGTGGGTTTAAAAACCTTAGACGCAAGTCGTCGGTAGTGTGGTGTGAGGAGGGGTTAAATGCCCCAATTAATATAGATTTTAACTTTATGCTTTTCTTTAGAAGAACATAAAGTTAAAACCTATATCCAATTAATAGCAGAAAGGAGTGTACACCTGGTGAAAGAGTTTGATACCTATCCGAAGTCATTAAAAAAAATGGTTCGCTATATAAAACAGGATGCAAGCTTGGAACAATTATATGAAATAAAGAAGCTCATTGATGGTTCGATTTATAAAAGATCCTTAATGCTTGAAAAAGGGATCCAGCGAAAAAAACAATATATAGGAGGGTAAGCTGATGACCTATCATCGGAGGCTGTCATTATTAATTATTATTGATTCCGTTATTGTTCTTTCAGCCATCTTCTTTAGCCGCTTTCTTCTAGAGGCAGATCTGCATGTTCTTACATGGCCATTAATCATCAGCTCATTGACCCTGTTAATAAGTCATCATATTTTTTCTTTTCTATATAAGCTTTATAACAAAGCATGGGAATACGCAAGCATCGGAGAACTTTTCATCATTTTTAAGGCGATTACCTTTTCCATTTTAACAACGGCTGTCATGCAGCAGCTTATTGAACAAGAAGCCCATTTCAGGCTGCTTGCAGTAACCTGGATGATACACATGCTGCTGATTGGGGGTTCGCGTTTTTTCTGGAGAATGTATCGGGACACTTACATAAACCGATCAAGCAGCAAGAAAAGAACGTTAATTATCGGGGCAGGTTCAGCGGGAACGATGGTTGCAAGACAGCTGAATAAGAGTGCAGATGCAGATATGCATCCTGTCGCATTTATTGATGATAATGTAAACAAACAAAAGCTCGACATACTTGGCATACCAGTTGTTGGCGGTGTCGCCACCATAGAAGAAAAGGTCCGCGATCTTGAAATTGAGAATATTATCATTGCCATTCCTTCTCTAAGCAAAAAAGGATTGCAGAACATTTTTAATGAATGCTTAAAAACAAAAGCAAAAACACAAATTATCCCGATGCTGGAAGATTTAATTACCGGTAAAGTTTCGGTTAATCAAATTCGCGAGGTTCGTGTTGAAGATCTTTTAGGACGCAAGCCAGTTGAACTTGACATAGACAGCATCTCTGAAAACATATCAGAAAAGACAGTGCTCGTAACTGGTGCTGGAGGGTCAATAGGATCTGAGATTTGCAGACAAATCATAAAATTCAGACCTAGCAAACTAGTTCTTCTGGGACATGGAGAAAACA
Organism: Bacillus sp. PAMC26568; assembly: GCF_014235785.1. Taxonomy (GTDB): domain Bacteria; phylum Bacillota; class Bacilli; order Bacillales; family Bacillaceae; genus Bacillus_P. Next base: position 2,234,147 of record NZ_CP060137.1, read on the forward strand.
GCATTTATTCGATTGAAATGGAGCTACGTGGCGAGGCAGAAGAACAAAAAATTGAACTAGTCACCGAAATCGCCGATCTTCAAGATGAGAAAAAAATGTATGACGTCATGAGCCGTCATCAGCCTTATATCGTCTACCATGCAGCTGCACATAAACACGTGCCGTTAATGGAACGAAATCCTGAAGAAGCTGTGAAAAATAATGTGATCGGCACGCGCAATGTAGCAAGTGCTGCAAGATGGGCAAATGTTGGAATATTCGTCATGGTTTCAACGGATAAAGCAGTAAATCCAACAAGTGTAATGGGTGCTACGAAAAAACTGGCAGAAATGCTTGTTCAGCACTTCGATCAAATCAGTAAAACCAAATTTGTAGCCGTTCGCTTTGGAAATGTATTAGGCAGCAGGGGAAGCGTCATCCCTCTTTTCAAGAAGCAAATAGAAAAAGGCGGACCTGTAACTATCACTCATCCTGACATGGTTCGGTATTTTATGACCATTCCCGAAGCTTCAAGACTTGTCTTGCAGGCAGGAGCACTTGCACGAGGCGGGGAAATATTCGTACTTGATATGGGAGAGCCTGTGAAAATCATTGACCTTGCTAAAAACCTAATAAAAATGTCAGGTCACACACTGGATGACATTGACATCGAAGTAACAGGGATGAGACCAGGAGAAAAACTATTTGAAGAATTACTGAAGGATGATGAAGTTCATGATCAGCAAGTATATCCGAAAATCTACGTCGGAAAAACAGCTACTCTTTATATAGAAGAAATTCAGCATATCATTGATTCATTTTCAAAAATGGAAAAAAGTGAACTGCGTGAAAAACTTCTTAATCTGGCAAACCAAAGGGTGCCTGAAAAAGAACTATTGTCGATACCTAGTTAAAAAGGAGAGTACCTATGAAAGTCAAGAAAGCCATTATTCCTGCCGCTGGATTGGGCACAAGATTTCTTCCAGCAACAAAAGCAATGCCAAAAGAAATGCTCCCAATTGTAGACAAACCCACAATCCAATACATTGTAGAAGAAGCAGTAGAATCTGGGATTGAGGATATTATCATCGTAACAGGCAAAGGAAAACGAGCCATCGAAGATCACTTCGATAACTCATTTGAGCTCGAGCAAAACCTCCTTGAAAAAGGAAAGCTGGAGCTATTAAATGAAGTTCAAAAATCTTCAAAACTAGTAGATATTCATTATATCCGTCAAAAAGAACCAAAAGGATTAGGACACGCCATCTGGTGTGCCCGCAAATTTATCGGAAACGAACCATTCGCCGTTTTGCTTGGAGACGATATCGTGACAGCCGAAAAGCCTTGCCTAAAACAAATGATTGAACAATACGAACGCTATAACGCCTCTATTATCGGAGTACAGCATGTATCGGACGAAGAAGTTTCAAGATATGGCATTGTAGATGGATCCAAAAAAGGAGAACGATTCTATAACGTCAACCACTTAGTCGAAAAGCCAAAGCTTGAGGAAGCACCATCTAATTTGGCCATCCTGGGCAGATACATTTTAAGCCCAAGAATCTTCGACCTATTAAACAATCAAAAACCAGGTGCAGGCGGAGAAATTCAGCTTACCGATGCCATTGCAGCACTCAATCAGATTGAAGCCGTATACGCCTATGACTTCGAAGGAATCCGTTATGACGTCGGAGAAAAGCTAGGCTTTATCAAAACAACCATTGAATTCGCCCTAAAACATGGCGAACTGAAATATGAATTACTTCACTACTTATCCGATCTCATGGAAAAAGAATTATCAAAAAAATAACGAAACGAAAACACTCCATTTTATGTGAGTGTTTTTCTTTCAAGTAGGGTGATAAACATGCCGAAAAAAGTGCTGTTCTCTGCAACGGTTGATTACCACTTTAAAAGCTTTCATCTTCCCATCTTAAAATGGTTCAAAGAACAAGGCTGGGAAGTCCATGTCGCTGCACTCGGTAATATCGAACTCCCATACGTTGATCAAAAATTCAACCTGCCGATTCAGCGGTCACCATTTAATAGAAGAAACTCGGCAGCATTTCGCCAGCTAAGAGACATTATCAATCAAAATCAGTACAAAATCATCCATTGCCATACCCCAGTCGGAGGCGTTCTCACCCGGCTTGCTGCAAAAGAAGCAAGAAAACAAGGCACAAAAGTCATCTACACCGCACACGGCTTTCACTTTTGCAAAGGAGCACCCCTTCAAAATTGGCTGACTTATTATCCAATTGAAAAATGGCTATCTAATTATACGGATTGTCTGATTACGATTAACGAAGAAGATTATCAGCTGGCAACTGAGCGCCGATTTGGAGCGGGATCAGTTGAGCATGTCCATGGGGTTGGGGTGGATACTGAAAAGTTCAAACCAATTTCGGAAGAAGAGAAAATGAAAAGAAGAAAAGACTTCGGATTCAGTCAGGATGATTTCTTACTTTTCTATGCAGCGGAATTTAACAAGAATAAGAACCAGCAACTCTTGCTGAATGCAATTTCACTACTAAAAGAAAAGCTGCCAAACGCCAAACTACTATTAGCTGGTGAAGGCACACTTTTAGAAGAATGCAAACAGCTGGGTAAAACAAAAGGCATTGAGCATATGGTTCATTTCCTAGGATTTAGAAATGATATCGATACCATCTTGCCAATGTGTGACTTAGCCGTTGGATCAAGTTTGCGTGAAGGGCTCCCGGTGAATATTATGGAGGCTATGGCATGCGGGCTTCCGGTTGTGGCTACTGAGAATCGGGGGCATGGGGAGCTTGTTGAAGATGGGGTGAATGGATACCTTATTAAAAATCAAGATATTGACCTGTTTTCAAGGAAAATCAATGACATCTCACAATCAAAACTATTACACAGGAATTTAGGATCGATGAGTATAAAAAGAGTGAAAAATTATCAAATATCAAGCGTCAGTATAGAGCTTTCAGAAATCTACGCCAGATACATGTTGAGGGATACTAATGAAACCAAAGATCAGTATAATCGTGCCTATCTATAATGTGGAAAAATATTTATCCAGATGCTTGGACAGCCTTCTTTTGCAGTCATTTAAAGATTTTGAGATTATAGCCATCAATGATGGTTCAACAGATTCAAGCGGATGTATTTTAGATGAATATGCTAAGAGGCATAATGAAATTATTGCTATACACAAAAAGAATAATGGAGTATCCTCAGCTAGAAACGATGGATTACAAAAAGCAACGGGAACATATATAGGATTTGTTGATCCGGATGATTGGATTGACAAGAATATGTATGAAGAATTGTATAAAACAGCTGAACAAGAACAAGCAGATATTGTTATGTGCTCATACATTCGTGAATTTGGTACTCATTCTAAAGAGAAAATATTCGAAGAAGCTGACATTAGAAAATATGTGAATGAGGAATTGAAAACGAAAATACTAAGAAGGCTTATTGGCCCCATTGAAAAAGAAGTATCAAATCCAGAATATCTGGATGCGTGGGGTACTGTTTGGTCTAAACTTTATAAATCTCAATTAATTAAACAAAATAAACTGGAATTTGTGGATCTAAAAGAAATAGGAAGTAACGAAGACACATTGTTTAATATTCAAGCTTTTTATCATGCAAATTCTTTTGTATTCCTTAATCAGCCTTTATATCATTACTGGCGTATGAACGAGACATCTGTAACATCAAAGTATAATCAAAAACTGGTTCATCAGTTTGGAACTCTCTATACTAAAATGGAGAATTTCCTTCAAGAGAAAGAACTCAAAGGGGTATTTCAAACAGCATTAACGAATAGAATTAGCATCAATACATTAGGATTAGGGTTAAATACAATCAGCATAGGAAATACAAATTCATTCATAAAAAAAATAATCGAGTTAAATCAAATATTAAAAAGCAAGCATATAAAACGTTCATTAAATAAATTTGACATGCAGCACTGTCCAATTGTTTGGAAAACGTTTTTTTTCTTTGCAAAAAAACGTATTGTAATAGGATTATTTATGATGTTAACATCCATAGAATTTCTAAGAAAAACGGTGCGTTAGGAGGGAAAAGATGAAACCGATGCGTGTTTTGCAGGTAGTTACTATCATGAATCGCGGTGGACTTGAAACGATGCTGATGAATTATTACAGGAAGATGGATAAAAGCAAAATTCAATTCGATTTTATAGTGCACCGTATGGAAAGAGGCCATTATGACGATGAAATTGAAAGGTTAGGCGGACATATATATCGAATGCCCTCAATCAGGCCTGGAAATTACAGAAAATACTTTCATTCATTAAATGATTTTTTTGCAAAGAATAGAGATTATAAAGTTGTCCACGCACACAACAATGAAAATAGCAGTTTTGTTTTAAGAGCAGCTAAAAAGGCAGAGGTACCTTGCAGAATTGCTCATAGTCATTTAAGTGACTTGGGAATTGATCTGAAACTGCCATTTCGCCTTTATGCCCGATATTATATGAAAGATAATCCAACACAATATTTTGCCTGCTCTAAAAAAGCGGGTCAATGGCTATTTGGAGAGCGAAACGATATTACGGTTCTCAACAATGCAGTAAATGTGACTGACTTTCAGTTTAATCAAGAAGTAAGATCTGAATTACGAAAGGAACTGAACATTGGAAATCAATTAGTAATAGGTCATATAGGAAGATTCAATAAACAAAAGAATCATGAATTTTTAATCGATGTGTTTAAAACTATTCACGATAGAATGCCAAACTCTTTTCTGCTTTTAGCAGGTGAAGGCCATTTGCGTCAATCCATAGAAGAAAAAGTGAAAAGACTGGGCCTTTCACATAATGTTCATTTCCTTGGAGTTCGTAAAGATATACAAAAACTTATGCAGGCAATGGACGTATTTCTTTTTCCATCACTATTCGAAGGATTGCCGGTTGTTTTAGTAGAAGCACAAGCAGCAGGCTTAAAGTCGTTTGTTTCAAATACAATTACAGAAGAAACAAATGTTACTGGACAGCTAGAGTTTTTAAGTCTTAAAGATCCATCTGAAATCTGGGCAAATAAGATTTTATCTTCCACGTATGAACATAAAAATACTTTAAAAGTCTTGCGTGAAAAGGGTTATGATACATCAACTATGTCAGATTGGCTAACCGAATTCTACTTCAATCAATCTAGTAAAGCAGTGGAGGTGTAACCTATGAAACCAACCTTATCAGTCTTTACACCTACTTTTAACCGGGCCTACACTTTGCACCTATGTTATGAGAGTTTGATCCGGCAAACATGTAAGGATTTTGTTTGGCTCATCATTGACGATGGATCTTCAGACGGAACAAGCGAATTAGTGAAAAAGTGGCAGAATGAAAATAAAGTACCTATCATTTATTACTACCAAGTAAATCAAGGCATGCATGGGGCACATAATGCTGCATACGAACGAATTGAAACAGAATTAAACGTGTGTATTGATTCTGATGATTACATGGCAGACGATGCAGTAGAAAAGATTGTTCAATTCTGGAAAAAACATGGAAGTGATGAATACGCAGGAATTGTCGGTCTTGATGCAACTCCAGAGGGGGAAATTATCGGAACTAAGATGCCTGATCATTTGAATGAATCTACACTCTCAAACTTATACGCAAAGCATAAGGTAAAAGGGGATAAAAAATTAGTTTACAGAACAGAACTTACAAAAAAAACACCGCCATATCCAATCTTTCCTGGCGAAAAATATTGTCCTTTAAGCTACAAGTATCTTCTCATTGACCAAATGAATCCATTACTTATCATGAATGAAATTTTGTGTCATGTGGAGTACTTACCTGATGGATCGAGTTTGAATATGATTAATCAGTATAAAAGAAATCCTAATGGATTTGCTTTTTTTAGGAGAATTGGCATTCAATTTTCACCGACCTGGAAAGATAGGTTCAGGGAATCGGTACATTATGTTTCAAGCAGTCTAATGATTAAGAATAAACGATTTTTATTTGACTCACCTAAAAAATGTTTAACTTTGCTGGCAACACCATTAGGAATACTACTCTATTTATATTTAACAAATACTGATAAAAAAACAGTGATTCATACAAATAGCTAGTTGTTGAAAGGAAAGAAAGCATGACGGTTATGTGGGTAAATTTAGGGTTTGTCTATTTATTTTCTTTTTTTTCAAGGTATTTTATTACTCAGCCAGTTACACAGTTTAATTATGTTAAACCAAATAAATTCTTCATTACTTTAGTAATAGCATCGCTTGTATTCGTGGCAGGGCTGCAAAACAATATCGGAGATACTTATTTTTACATGCATTCTTATGCTGTGAATGAGTTAACATGGCAAAACATAGATTATGCCGGTGATTTTGGATTTAATATCTATCAAATGATTTTGCAGAGTTTTTCTACTGAACCTCAAATCTTAATTTTTACAACTGCACTTATAACAAATTTATTAATCGTCATCGTTCTATATAAATATTCAAGAATTATAGAGCTTAGTATATACGTCTATATTGCTTCAGGAATGTTTACTACATCAATGAACGGTATTAGACAGTATATGGCAGCAGCCATTGTTTTCACAGCTACAAAATATCTTTTAAATGGTAATTTTAAAAAATATTTTCTAGTAATTCTCTTTGCTTCTACAATTCATAAAAGTGCTCTAGTCTTGCTTCCAATCTACTTTATTGTAAGAAGGGAAGCTTGGACACAAGTGACATTTGCTTTACTGGGTTTTGCAATATTAATCGTTATTGGTTTTAATGAATTTTCTCAGATCCTTTTTTCTGCTATCAGCGATTCGCAATACGGACAATACAGTGAATTTGAAGAGGGCGGTGCAAGCAAAATACGTGTCTTAGTAAATGCTGTGCCAGTTATTATCGCTTTCCCGGGCAGGGAAAAATTGAGACAGCTTTGGCCAAAAAGCGATTACATTGTTAACTTATCCATTATTAGTGTCATCTTTATGGTCATAGCCTCACAAAACTGGATTTTTGCAAGGTTTAATATTTACTTTGGATTATATAATTTAATTTTACTTTCATGGGTGGTTAAGCTCTTTCATAAAAAACATGAAAGAGTTATTTATTATGGGATACTTGTTTGTTACTTCCTGTATTTTTATTATGAGCATGTTATTGGGTTTGGCTTGATATACGAAAGTGATTACCTGAATTTCTAAAAATACCAATTAAGAAATATTGCTTTAGCAGAAAGGATCTAAGCAATGGCAAGAGATGAAATTATAATTGAATCCCCTATTATTCCAAAGGTGATCCATTATTGCTGGTTCGGTAAGAAAGATAAACCCGCCATCATAAAAAAATGCATTCAAAGCTGGAGAAAGAAACTAGTTGGCTATAAAATTATTGAATGGAACGAAGATAACTTTGATATTGATTCTTTTTCGTACGTCAAAGAGGCTTACAAAGCAGGTAAATATGCTTTTGTAAGTGACTATGTGAGGGTATACGCATTATATCATCATGGAGGAATTTATTTAGATACGGATGTAGAGATTTTCAAACCATTTGATAAAGATATGCTTCGTCATGAATCATTCTGGGGATTTGAGCAAGAGAATTTTATAGCTACAAGTACGATAGGTGCTGTAAAAGGGAACAGGTTTATTAAGAATTTCCTTGATTCATATGAAAACAAAAGATTCTTGAAAGAAGATGGGTCATTTGACAGCTTAACAAATGTGGCTGTCGTTACTAAATTATTGGAAAGCAAAAAATTAATGCTGAATGGAGAGTATCAAGTTATTAAAGACATAGGTGCTTTTTATCCGCAGACATACTTTTCACCTTATGATTATATTAACTGCAGAAAATTTATAAGTGAGAATACCTATGCTATTCACTATTTTTATAAAAGCTGGCTTCCATTAAGATCTAAGGTAAAAGGGCACATTAAATTCAGTGCTGCACGAATAATAGGTGGAAATAATATAGCTAAATTAAGAAAAATGTTTTCTTAAGGAGTATTAATAATGTTTTCTATAATAAAAAAGGTATCCAAAGAGGTCATAACTCAGTCAAAAAATCGCGGACCATTTATTAGCTTATTAATGAATGTATCTCATTTCAATGGAGTACTTAGAGGCACTTTTTACAAGTTCATTTATTATAAAAATATCAAAAGTTCAATATTCTCACTTCAGCAAAACAGCAAAATTGAAATCTTTAATAAAAACACTCAGCTGTATATTGGAAATTTTGTATTTATTAGAAAAAATGCCAGTATCCGTTTGGATTTTAATGGAAGTCTGCACGTTGGTGATAAAGTCTTTATTAATGATAACTGCAATATTAATTGCATAAATAAAATCACGATAGGCAGTAAAACAAAAATTGCCCCAAACGTCTGCATTAACGATCATGATCATAATTATAAAAATTCCGATAACCAGCACCTGCTGAAGGGTGAGGTAATAATTGGAGAGAACGTTTGGATTGGAGCAAATGTCGTGATCTTAAAAGATACCTGGATTGGAGACAATTCGGTAATTGCTGCAGGCAGTGTAGTTAAAGGAGTTGTCCCTGAAAATACACTCTTCTTAAATGAAAGAACGAATAAATTTAAGAGCTTTAAGCAAAAAGTTGTTGCTACATAAATCTGTATTTACAAAGAGGATGCCATGAAAAAAGATATTATTATTTGCTTGTATGATATGGAGATAGGCGGGATAGAAAGAAGCTTAATTAATATGCTCGAAAACTTTGATTATGAACAATTTAATGTCGACCTTCTTATTTTTGAACACAAAGGCGACTTTATGAAACTCATACCAAAACAAGTTAATATATTGTCCCAAATAGATAAATATGCTGTTTTTCGAAAGCCGATTATTCAATGTTTGAGAGAAGGACACATTATTACTTCTTCAATCAGAATTCTCAGCAAATATGTTTCTAAAATTAAAGCTAAAGTTAGTAAATTAGATGAAGGCTCTGCATACATCCAAATGCAATTGGCTATTAAATTTTCTTCACACATTTTGCCTAAATTAAAGAAACAATACGATTTGGCCATAAGCTACGCATGGCCCCATGATATAGTTGCAAACAGAATTACAGCAAATAAGAAAATTGCCTGGATCCACACAGATTATAGCAGCTTAGAGATAGACAATAATATTGATTTAAAAACTTGGTTAAAATTTGATAATATTGCTTCAATCTCTAAAGATTGCACAAGTGCTTTTCTAAAAATGTATCCTTCTTTAAAGGAGAAAATTGTTTTAATCGAGAACATCACTTCACCTGAATTTATCAACCGTATGTCTAAATCCCCTGGTATAGAACAATTCGAATTAAAAGAACATGATTTTAATTTACTATCTGTCGGCAGATATTCTTATGTTAAAGGATTTGACATGGCTATAAAGGCACTCAAAAGACTTCATGATAAGGGGTATACCAATATTAAATGGTACGTTATTGGTTATGGGGGAAGTGAATCTGAATTATTACAGCTTATAAAAGAAAATGGACTAGAGAAAAGCTTTAAATTGCTTGGAAAAAAAGATAATCCTTACCCTTATATAAAAGCATGTGATCTTTATGTTCAGCCATCAAGATATGAAGGTAAATCCGTAACGGTAACAGAGGCGAAAATTTTGCGGAAGCCAATTCTTATTACTCGTTATCCAACAGCAAGCAGCCAGATAGAGCACGGGGTTGAAGGGTTCATTTGTGAATTAAATTCCGAAGCAATTGCTTATGGAATTCAAAAGTTATATTTAGAACCACAATTACGAGAAAGATTTATAGATTGTGTAACTAAACAGAATTTCTCAAATTCACAGGAATTATACAAACTATATGAGATTGCAAGTGTGTAAAGGTGATGAGCTTATGAAAACAAAAGTGAGTGTAATCATTCCAGTATATAATGGTTCAGACCACTTAGATGAATGCATAGCATCTCTTCTTGAACAAAGTTTATCTGATTGTGAATTCATTTTTATTAATGATGGATCACTTGATAACAGTAGAGAAATTATTGAAAGATACATGAAGAATTCAGAGAAAATTAAATTAATTGATCAGGAAAATTTTGGAGTAAGTGCTGCAAGAAATAGTGGATTAAAGGCTGCTGCAGGAGAGTACGTGGGATTTGTAGATGCAGATGATTTTATTGATAAAGATTACTTTTTGACAATGTATGAGGCAATTATCGCGTCTCAGTGTGATGTAGTAGTTTCTAATATCGGGAGTTTTGCAAATAATCAAGTTTCCATAATAAATAGTCCCTTTCCGCAAGATAAGCGACTTGATCATCATTTTATTCGCAATGAAATATTGCCTCATTTTGTGAAAACAGACAACATGAATAGTGTAGTAAATAAAATGTACAGAACTGATCTAATTAAGAAAAATCGTATAGAATTTCCATTAAACATTGCTCTTGGAGAAGACGGGATTTTTAACATGAATTTTTTCAAAACTGCTTACAGTGTAAAGTTTCTAAACTATTCAGGATACTATTACAGAGATGTTGAAGGAAGTGCAACAAGAGATATATTCACTAAAGATTATTTTATGAGAGTTCTAGAGGTTTATCTCGATACCTCACCAGAAAGTTTATTATCCTATTTAGAAAAAGAAAAAATAAAACGACTAAAATCAATTAAATTTATTAATAATGTAGTCTCTCTTACATATGTTTATTTAACCCCTCACAAAAAAATGAGTTTGTGGAAAAGATATAATTATGTGAAAAGAATGTTAAACAATGCCGCTATACGAGAAGCATTGTTTATTTTTAGTTCTGAGCAACAAACTGAACTAGGAAAATATGAAAAGTTCATTTTAAAAATGATAGAAAAAAAAAGCACTTTGGGAATATATTGCGCAGTATCATACAGCAGATTCCGCAACAGATGATATGGAGGTAAGTAGATTGAATATTATGATGTTTGCTCATGGAGGCAGCCCAAACAGAGGATGTGAAGCAATTGTTCGCTCTTCTGCAACAATTATTAAAGAAAAACTGGCCGGTTCTAAAATTTATTTAGCTTCATACAGACCTGAGACAGATCAAATAATCAGCAACTTAGACGGAATTTATGATGGATCAAATACTGAAATAAAAAAATTTTCAATAGCCTGGGCTGTATCTTCTTTTAAAGTAAAGTTATTTAAAGATGAGTCATATGCTTTCGGTAAAATACATCAAAAAGTAATTAAGCAAATTAATAACAAGGATATCTGCCTTTCTATAGGGGGAGACAATTATTGTTATGGTGAGCAGCCAGGATGGTATGAGGTAAATAAAAGAGTGAAAGCTCAAGGTAAAAAACTAGTCTTATGGGGATGTTCAATTGGAGAAGAAGATATGTCTCCAAGGAAATTGGAAGATCTGAGATTATTTGATCTTATCTTAGCAAGGGAGTCCTTGACATACAATATGCTGCTTGGAAAGGGTCTAAACAATGTAAAATTAGTTGCTGATCCCGCTTTTACAATGGAAAAAGAAGAATTAGAGCTTCCAAGAGGCTGGCAGGAAGGTAATACGATTGGTCTGAATTTTAGTCCTCTTGTCTGGAAGCGAAATAAACAATCCCAACATGCTGTTAAAGATCTTATTGACCACATTCTTGCTGAAACTACTATGACAATTGTTTTAACCCCACATGTGATAGACGAAGGAAACAATGATCATGAAATTTTATTCAATTATTTTGAAGAATACAAACACACTGGAAGAGTCATTATTTTGCCTGATAATCTAAATGCCATACAATACAAAGGTTATATAGCAAGAATGCGTTTTTTTATAGGAGCAAGGACACATGCAACAATAGCGGCTTATTCAAACTGCGTACCAACCATGGTGTTGGGATACTCTGTAAAATCTAAAGGAATTGCAACGGATTTATTTGGAGAAGAGAAGATGGTGCTAAACATAGGTGAAATCTCGAATTCAAGTAAGCTAATTGATTCATTTAACGAAATGCTTACTAATGAAAAAGAACTGATTGCGAAGTTAGAAGAGGCCATTCCTAATATTAAAAAAATGTCATATAAAGCAGTTGAATATTTAAATGAGATTTCTAAAAAATAGGGGTTGCTTATGAAGAAGAACTTATTATTTGTAATTCCTGGATTGGGTGCAGGAGGCGGAGAAAAAAGTTTAGTTAATTTGTTAAGTCAAATTGATTATACAACATGCGAAGTCGATCTTATGTTATTCAATCATGATGGGATTTTTATGAGATATCTTCCAAGAGAAGTTAATGTTTTGCCGGTGCCTAATAAGTATTCTATCTTTGCACTCCCAGCCTTGCAGTCTGTGCAAAAATTTCTTTATACTTGTGACTTTAAGATGGCTTATTACAGAATCTTATTTGCAATAGGAAACAAAATAACTAAAAACGTATCCAGGAAAGAGCAGTACAATTGGAAGTATTTCTCTAAATCTTTTCCTGTCCTAGAAAAAAAGTACGATGCAGCGATAGGGTTCTTGGAAAAGTCATCTACTTATTTCTGTGTGGATAAAGTGAATGCCAAAAAGAAAATTGGATGGGTACACATCGATTACGATAAGCTCGGCATGGATCCGAACTATGATATTGATTACTTTGATCAACTTGATCATATCATAACAGTTTCAGAAGAGTGCGGTAACATATTGTCACATAGGTTTCCAAGTCAAAAAGATAAAATAGATGTCATTTATAATATCGTTTCGCCAAGAGTTATTGAAAATATGGCTTCCCAAAAAATTAGCGAAGAGATATCTCAATCAGCAGATAATCAAATTTCAATCTTGACAATTGGGAGACTGCATGTACAAAAAGGGTACGATTTGGCTGTTGAAGCATGTAAACTTCTTGTGGATAGAGGAGTAAATGTGAGATGGAATGTAATAGGTGAGGGAGAAGAAAGGGAAAAGCTAGAAAAATTAATAAGGGAAAAACAACTTGAAGATCATTTTATATTACAGGGATTAAAGCCGAATCCATATCCTTTCATTGAGCAAGCTGATATTTACGCACAAACATCCAAATTTGAAGGAAAGTCCATTGCGATTGATGAAGCAAAGATATTAAAAAAACCAATTTTAGTCACCAATTTTAGTACTGCAAAAGATCAAATTAAAAGTGGAATTGATGGAATTATCGTTGAGATGTGTCCTGCAGCAATAGCTGAAGGAATTGTAAACCTGGCTCAAAACCCTCAACTTAGAAAAACACTTTCAGAAAATCTCTCAACACAGGAACTTGGCACAGAAACTGAAATTAATAAGCTCTATAGGATAATAGGGATGTGAATTTAGTGAAGAAAATATTATTCGTCATGAACAATCTAAGCTCAGGAGGGGCAGAAAAATCACTTAGTTCGTTATTAAGAATTATTGATTTTTCACTATACGAAGTAGATTTACTGTTGTTTAAAAAAGACGGAATTTACTTTCAGGATCTACCAAGTCAAATCAATATGATAAATGAACCTCCTGAATATAAATACTTTGATATGCCGTTCAAGAAAGCACTAAAAGAAAGTATCGGCATAGGAAGAATTGATATCGCACTATCACGTGTTAAAGCAAGTGTGATTTTTCGACTGGAAAAAAACAGAGCTAGATGTGAGCAGCGGGCATGGAAACAAGTTGGGGGAACACTAAAAAAACTTAACAAAAAATATGATGTTGCAATCGGCTTTATGGAAAAGTCTTCTATTTATTATGTTGTAGAAAAAGTAAATGCTATAAAAAAAATTGGATGGATTCACACTAATTATAAAAATTCAGGAATGGATAAGCAAATTGACCTCCGATATTTTAATCGTCTTGATTATTTAGTGACTGTCTCAGATGAATGTTCCAGCTCTTTAAAAGAGACTTTCATAGGTCTTAGCTCCAAAGTGAAAATAATTCAAAATATAGTTTCACCAGAAACAATAAGATTATTGGCTAGTGAAGAAACAACAGATTTAAAGTGTAACGATGAGGTTACAAATATAGTAACTGTCGGAAGATTGGGGCATGAAAAAGGGATTGATCTCGCAATTGATTCATGCAGACTGCTGCTTGATAAGGGGGTTAGGATTCAATGGCAAGTTATTGGTTATGGAACAGAAAGAGAGCTTTTTGAATTAAACCAATTAATTGAAAAGAAAAAGTTAACTGGTACTTTTCAATTGCTTGGAGTGAAAGAGAATCCATATCCATATATTAAGCACTCAGATATTTATATCCAGCCATCGAGATATGAAGGAAAATCAATCGCAATAGATGAAGCTAAAATACTTAAAAAACCTATTATTGTAACAAATTTTCCTACGGCAAAAGATCAGATAGAGAATAATGTTAATGGTTTGATAGTTGAAATGTCTCCTGACTCAATTTGCGAGGCTGTTTTGCTTCTTATTAATAATAAAGAGAAAAAAAATAAATTAGTCAATGAACTTTCCAAAGCGTCTCTTGGCACGGAGTCAGAAATTTTGAAGTTTTATGAGCTATGTTTACCCTAAATTTTTTTATCCATAGGAGGTCTAAATGTTAAAAAGAGTATTTAATAAAATGAAGATAAAATTAGGTAAGATAACCATAGAAGATTTAACTATTGAAGCTTGCATCCAACAAGGAATGAAAGTTGGCGAGAATTGCCATGGATTGGGAGCTAGTACCATTGACTATGCTCACTGCTGGTTAATTGAAATTGGAAATAATGTTACTTTTGCACCTCAAGTTTACCTATTAGCCCACGATGCAAGCACTAAAAGATATTTGGACTACACAAAAATTGCGAAGATCAGAATAGAAGATAATGTTTTTATTGGCGCAAGAGCATTAATCATGCCAGGGGTTACAATTGGCAAAGATTCAATTATCGCTGCAGGAAGTGTAGTGACGAAATCTGTTCCTGCAGGTTCTGTTGTGGGTGGCAATCCTGGAAAGATAATTACAAATACTGAAAGTTACATCGCTAAGCATAAAAATGTTATTAGAAATTCTATCGTTTACGATACAAGCTGGACTATAGGCGGAAACATTACGAATGAAATGTGTGAAAAAATGAATAAAGAAATGGGAGAAAAATTAGCTTACGTAAAATAATAAAATGAGAGGAATTGCAGGAATTATGGAATTATTTCTATTAATTATTATTTTAATATGTTTAATAATCATATTGTTTGACGTAGTCCCTGCTTTTCATACTTGGGTTCAAAGAATCCATATAGGCAGATATACAAATTTTTATGAATGGAATCAAGCAATATCTAAAAAAGGAATAAAGTGGATTTCAAAAACCCCAAAAATTAAGGTGACCGATCAAACAAGATTAGTATTAATAGACATGCTAAAAGGCAACTATTCTAAGGATGCAATTCAGCACTGGCAAGAAGCTGCTTTACTCCTTGGATTTTCAGAAGATACTGATTCAAAGAATGATCTGGTTAAAAGAAAAGCAATCATCCAATACTTAAATCAAAAGTTTAACTCAGATGAATCTTGGATCAAAAAGCCTCAATACGTAGATGCTGCAATTCTATCGTATGCGGTTATGAAACTGGATTTTATTGGTTCAGATAAATACAAACCTGCGTATGACGAAACTTTGAATTTAATACTTTCACATGTCGGTGAGGATGGCACTGTAGCTTACAGAAAATCAATGATGAAATACAGATATGTTGATACAATTGGGTTTATATGTCCATTCTTAATAAAATACGGAATTAAGTATAAAAATGATGAATGTATAAAATTAGCAGTGAAACAGCTTCAAATATTTGGTGAATTTGGAATAATGAATACCTATAAGCTCCCTTTTCACGTCTATAATATTGAAAATAAGGTACCTCTTGGACTTATGGGTTGGGGCAGAGGACTCGGGTGGTATGCGATTGGACTGATTGATGCTTGGGATGAACTGCCTATGGATCATTTCTTAAAGCCTCAATTAGAGGTTCAAATTGTATCCTTTGCCAGAGAAGCACTAAAATATCAAAACAGCAATGGAAGCTGGACTTGGACTGTAACGCGAACAGAAACAAGAGCAGATTCTTCTGCGACAGCGACATTGGGATGGTTTATGCGAAAAGCATCAAAAATTGATTTGGTTTCTGAAGAATGTTCAGTAAGTGCTGAAAAAGCTATTTCATATCTCATGAAAGTTACGAGAAAAAATGGTGCTGTAGATTATTCCCAAGGTGATACGAAAGATATAGGTGTGTATTCTACACTGTTCGATATCTTGCCATTTACTCAAGGATTTGCCATACGGCTTGTTAACAGCTATAAAAGTAAAGTGAAAATAGGGGGTGATTCTTATTAAAATTACAGTTTTTACCCCAACATATAATAGAGCTTATACACTTGAAAATTTATATCTATCTCTAAAAGCTCAAACTTGGAAAGACTTTGAATGGCTAGTAATTGATGATGGCTCAACTGATAATACAGAAGAGCTTTTTCATAGTTGGATTAAAAAAGAAAATGGATTCTCCATAAGATATTTTAAGGTTAAGAATGGTGGAAAGCATAGGGCAATAAATAAAGCTACTGATTTAGCAAGAGGTGATCTTTTTTTTATAGTTGATTCTGATGATACGATTACTCATGATGCTATAGGGATGATTACTTCTTGGGAGAAAAGTTTAAAAAGAAAACCTGATTTTTGTGGAATATCAGGTAATAAAGGTCATGATGAAAAAAGTATCCACGGTACTACATTTGAAGGAGATTACATCGATGCCACTTCTCTTGAGAGGAAGAAATTCAATATAACTGGTGACAAAGCAGAAGTGTTTTATACAGAAATCTTGAAGAGATACAAGTTTAAAGAATTCGATGGAGAGAATTTCTTAACGGAAGCTACAGTTTGGGATCGCATGGCGGCAGATGGCTATAAGATAAGATGGTTTAATAAAACAATTTATATTTGCGATTATCTGGAAGATGGACTGACTAATAATTTAATAAATATTTTTGCGGAAAACCCTAAAGGAACAGCTCACTACATCAATCATCAGATTAAATGCTATCAATATAATCTCAAAGGAAGACTATCAAATTACAATTTGTATTATTCATTTGTTAAGAATAATGTTGGTTTAAGAACAGCAGCCAGATACTTAGAAATAAATCCAGTGGTACTTTTACTCGCTGTTGTGTCTACTAAATTAAAACAAACGCTTATTAAGTAACATAGCTTCACTTTATGTCGCACATTAAAAACAGAGATTAGTTATGAGGCAGAAAAATTCATTAATAGTTTATCCTCAGGATTTGAATGCGGAGCCATTATTATCATTCTAAGTTTTGTTTATAGCCTAATGTGAAGAGTACCTAGGTGTGGGCTTTTTCAGTTTTTAGGTTGTATTATTAAAAAATCTATCTAATCTTTTTCAAAATATTTATTGAGGGAGGTAAATATGGGAACATTATTATTAAAAAAACAATTAGTTTATATATGGAATATAAGCATTGATATTAAAATAAATCTTATCAATAAATTTTATCTGCTTAGAGATAAATTTTATTGGCATATCTTAAGGCATCCCATAATTAGTCCAATTGATGAGACATTAAAAGAGATTATTGTGAATGACTCTTCCGTGGCTAGGTACGGAGATGGGGAGTTCAAGCTAATAAATAATAGAGATATAACATTCCAAAAAGCAGATGCCGCCCTATCACTGAGATTGCAAGAAATATTAGTGAAAAATGAAAACAATTTGTTGGTATGTATACCAGATATATTTCGAGATTTATCACAATATGGTGAAGAAACTCACTCATATTGGAAACTTCATATTTCGAAATACAGATTAAATTGGTATAAAAAATTAGATAGTAATAAGAAATATTATAATTCTTTTATTTCAAGATTTTACTATCCTTTTAAAGATAAGTCCAAATCAAAAGAATGGTTAGAACTATTAAAATTAATTTGGAATGACAAGGATGTGCTTTTAATCGAAGGAAAAAAAAGCAGATTAGGTGTCGGTAATGATTTGTTTGATAATGTAAAAAGAATCGAACGTATTATAGTGCCAGAGGAAAATGCGTTTGCATATTATGACAAGATTCTTTTGGAAGCTAAAAAAAGTGATAAATCAAATTTAGTTCTTATAGCAGCAGGACCTACAGCTACAGTTTTAGCTTATGATCTTTATAAATTAGGCTATCAGGCAATTGATATAGGGCATGTAGACATAGAATACGAATGGTTTATTAGACAGTCAAAAACAAAAATTAAAATAGAAAATAAGTATGTATGTGAAGCTGGAGCAGGAAAAGGCGTAGGAGATATTCAAGATGAAAAGTATTTATCTGAAGTAAAAACAGTAATCTTTTGATAGAGCATTCTAAACACCGAGGTGTAAATTGTGAATAATTTAATTAGTATCATTATTCCTATATATAACGTAGAAAAGTGGCTTCCTAATTGCATTGAATGTATTCTCGATCAGACTTTCAGAGAAATTGAAATAATATTAGTGAATGATGGCTCATCAGATAAAAGTGGTGAAATATGTGATGAATATGCTAAAAAAGACAGTAGAATTAAAGTGATACATAAAGATAATGGAGGTTCTAGCAGTGCAAGAAATTTGGGTATTAAAGTAGCTATTGGGAAGTATATTGTATTTATTGATGCTGATGATCAGATAAGTTTAGATTACTGTTCTAAACTATACAATATTGCAGAAAATCATAATTGTGATGTTGTATTATGCGGATATAAAACATTTCCACAAGAAAATATAATAATTCCCAGTTTCAAGTTAAATACTGTTATGAATGGAAGGGAATTTGTATTAAGTTCTTTAAACCCACATACAAAGAATGATTTATGTTTTTCATGGAGATATATTTTTAAGTTACAAAGAATTAAAGAAAATAATATTAGTTTCAATGAACAAATATTTGTTGGAGAAGATGTACTATTTAATCTCGAATGTTTATTACAATCAAAAAAAGTTTATGCTCTTAAAGAAGTGTTATATTTTTATAATACTGATAATTCTCAAAGTTTGATGCGCACTCCATTCAATCCAAAATTGGAAAGTAGTTTAGTCCTGCAATATGAGTTGAGAAAAACAATCTCACAAAAATTTGGTTTATTAGATTATAAGCATTATAGAAAAGACATGGCTTATTACTATGTTAACAATATTTATGGTCTATTAATAAAAAACTTGATTAATAGTACCAACGGTTATGATGAATACTCATTCATGAAAATAGTAAATTATGAAATGTTTTCAGATTGTTTAAAAGAAATAGGTTTATTCTACAATTGTCAAAATTATAAGGAGTATTTACATTACTTAGCATTTAAATTTAAGATCTCGTCTATTCTAAAAGCCAATTACAGAAAACAGTACAAATAATATTAAATGATTTTAAACAGGAGATTATATGAGAGTAAAAAATTCATTGATTAATATTACCGCTGGTATTGGGAGCCAAATAATCATAACTTTACTTAGTTTTATATCTAGGACAGTATTTATAACATATTTAGGTGTTGAATACCTAGGAATAAATGGCTTATTTACAAATATTATTGGTATGCTCTCTTTAGCTGAGGCTGGGATAGGGTCTGCTATTATTTATAGTCTTTACAAACCCGTAGCTGAAAATGATAAAACAAAAATAACTATTTTAATGAATTACTACAAAAAGGCATATACAGTAATTGCAATTATTATATTTGCTTTAGGTATATCCATAGTACCTTTTCTGGATTATATTGTTAAAGATTCCGATGTACAATATATTCATTTAATATTTATGATTTTTTTACTTAATACAATTGCTTCATATTTATTCTCCCATAAAATATCATTCTTAAATGTTTGCCAGAAAGGATACTTAGTAACAGGTATATACACTTTATCCTCAATAATGACTACTTTATTCAGATTGGGTATTCTGATTTTAAGTCAGAATTTTATTCTATACCTTTTAATAGAAGTTTTTATTACAATTATAACTGCCTTATTTTTCTCATTAGTTGTTGATAAAAAATATCCATATCTAAAGATGAAGATGACCAGCAAATTAGATGAGGAAACTAAAAGTACTATTAATAAAAACATAAAAGCCCTACTGTTACATAGAATAGGTGGATACTCAGTTTTTGGCACAGATAATATAATAATTGCTGCATTCGTTAGTGTTTCAGCAGTGGGATTATTTTCTAACTACTATATGCTAATAAATATTTGTAGGACATTTATTGGTCAGTTTTTTGATAATATCACTCATAGTTTAGGAAATTTAATAGCAATAGGAAGTAAAGAAAAAATATATAATATTTTTAAGGTTACAGAGCTTTGTAATTTTTGGATTTATTCATTCTTTACTATATTTTTGTTTAACATGATAGAACCATTTATTGATTTGTGGATTGGATCGCAATTTATTATGAGTAAAAGTGTATTAATTATTTTAATGATTAATTTTTTTGTGTCTGGTATGAGAAGATCAATATCACTGGTTAAAACGACATCGGGAATTTTTTATAAAGACAGGTATGCGCCTTTTGTAGAAGCTTTAGTAAATTTAGTTTCTTCTATTATATTAGTCCAATTTTATGGTATCGTTGGTGTATTTATCGGTACTCTAATAAGCACAATAGTTGTGCCTTTTTGGATTGCCCCTTACTTAGTGTATAAACAAGTTTTTAATAAACCTGTATTACATTATTTTATTAATTATGTTTATTTAGTTTTTCTGGGTTTGGGTACTTGCCTATTAACAAATTTTTTATGTAATTTATTTACTAATGTTGGTATAGTACAACTAGTTCTTAGGGCTGCTATTTGTTTATTAATTCCTAATTTAATTTTCATTTGCGTATTCTACAGATCAAAAGAATTTAAATATTTATATAGAATATTGAAAGATTTCCTTGAGAAATTTATTAATAAATACAAGTTATACAAAAAAATGGCTTCTTAAACTAAATAGTTAAATTATTATATTACTCTGACAAGAAAAGAGGAATTGAATGAAACGCTTACTTGAGGTAATTTGTGCCATTTTTCTTTTGATATTCTTAATAATACCTATATTAATTATTGCTTCATTTGTACGATTAAAAATAGGATCACCTGTTCTTTATAAACAAAAACGTCCAGGATTATATACCAAACCATTTTCTCTTTATAAATTCCGCACGATGACGGATGAAAAAGATGAAAATGGTTTTTTATTATCTGATGAAGTGAGGTTAACATCTTTTGGGTTATTCCTTAGAAAGTATAGTCTTGATGAACTGCCTCAATTGTTTAATGTTCTTAAAGGAGAACTAAGTTTAGTCGGTCCAAGACCCTTGCTGATGGAGTATTTGCCTTTGTATACGGAGGAACAAGCAAAAAGGCATCTAGTGAGGCCGGGTATTACAGGATGGGCCCAAGTTAATGGCAGAAATGCAATTTCATGGGAAGAAAAATTCGATTTGGATGTTTGGTATGTAAACAATCAAAACTTATTTCTGGATTTAAAAATTTTGCTATTAACGATAAAGAAAGTAATTAAATCTGATGGAATTAATCAAGCCGGTTTTGCAACCATACAAAAGTTTAAAGGAGCAGGGCATGAGTGAAAAAGTGAAAATTGCAATTATTGGGCATGGGGGGCACAGTAAAGTTGTCTGTGAGATTATAAAGGAGCAAAATATCTACCAGATTGCTGCAGTGCTTGATGATAAATTTAAAACGACTGAAGAATTTGAAAGTGTAATATATGGTCAGCTCACAATCTATCATACACTTTTATGCGAGTACCCGGATATTAAATTTATTGTTGCTATTGGAGATAACAATATTCGTATGAAGATTGTAAGAGAGTTAAACCTGAACTCAAATCAATTTGCAACTCTCATTCATCCTGCTGCAATTGTAAGTCAATCTGCCGAAATAGGACCAGGAACTGTACTAATGCCAGGCTGCGTTGTAAATGCAGACACAAAAATTGGTGAACATTCCATAATAAACACAGGATCTATCATAGAACATGATAACTTTATTCATGATTTTGTGCACATTTCACCCAATGCAACTTTAACAGGCAGTGTATCTGTAGGAACGGGTTCTCATATAGGAGCTTCAGCAACCATTATACCAAATAAAACGATTGGAGAATGGGCTGTTGTAGGAGCCGGATCAGTAGTGATTCATGATATCTCAAAACACAGAACAGCTGTGGGGAATCCGGCGAGGTACCTTTTAAATAATGGCAGAAAGGAGAATATATATGAAGAAGAGGATCTACTTGTCGCCTCCGCACATGAGCGGACGTGAGCAAAAGTATATAAACCAGGCTTTTGAAAGCAATTGGATCGCGCCTCTAGGTCCAAATGTAGATGCATTTGAAAAGGAAATGGCAGACTATTTGGGAGCCAAGAGTGCTGTAGCACTGAGTTCAGGAACAGCTGCAATCCATTTAGCCCTTAAATTATTGGAAGTGAAAAAGGGGGATTATGTATTCTGCTCTACACTTACATTTGTGGCTAGTGCAAATCCAATCCTTTATGAGGGTGCCATTCCAGTTTTTATAGATTCTGAACCTGACACTTGGAACATGTCTCCTGAAGCATTAACACAAGCACTTATTGATGCAGAAAAAAGAAATCAATTACCGAAAGCTATCATTGTGGTAAATCTTTACGGCCAAAGTGCAAAAATGGATGAAATTACTGCTATTTGCGACCTTTACGCTGTTCCAATCATTGAAGATGCAGCAGAATCACTCGGCTCCACTTATAAAGGGAAAAACAGCGGCACTTTTGGTAAATTCGGCATTTTTTCCTTTAATGGAAATAAGATTATTACCACATCGGGTGGGGGTATGCTTATTTCTGATGAAGCTGAGTTGCTTGAGAAAGCTAGATTTCTTGCTACTCAAGCTAGAGACACTGCTCCTTACTATGAACACAGTGAGACAGGATACAACTATCGTTTGAGTAACATCCTTGCTGGTATTGGGAGAGGCCAGTTAGAGATTTTAGATGATCGAGTGAGGTCAAGAAGAGAAATCTTTGAATTTTACAAGGAACAACTTTCTGAACTCCCAGGGGTTCATTTAATGCCAGAGTTAGCTGAAACAAAATCAAATAGGTGGCTTACAGCTATAACCATTAATGAAGAAGAAATTGGAAAGAATGCAGCGGCACTAATTCAATTGCTTGAAAAAGAAAACATTGAGGCGAGGCATATATGGAAGCCATTGCATATGCAGCCATTATTCTCAGATGTATTATTTTATCCTTACAGTGAAAAACAAATTGTCTCAGAAGAACTTTTTAACAGCGGAATTTGTCTTCCCTCAGGATCGGGAATGTCGAGAGAAGATCAATTGATCATTATTAACTGTATCAAATCAGCTATAGTTACAAGTTCTATTGCCGGATAAAAATATATAATCTTATATACATTTTTCAACATGTCATATCTAATGAGATGTTTGTTTGCATTTGCTGGAAGGAGTGAGAGTATTGAAAATTTTAGTGACGGGCGGAGCTGGATATATCGGATCTCATATTTGTGTGGAATTGCTGGATGCCGGGTACGACATAGTTGTAGTTGACAATTTCTGCAATAGTCATCCTGAAGCCCTTGATCGTGTAAAGTTGATTACAGGCAAAGATTTCGTAAGTTATGATTGTGATTTAGGTCATAAGGAGGAAGTAGAAAAAGTTTTTTCTGAGAATGATATAACTGCTGCAATCCATCTTGCAGGGCTAAAAGCAGTTGGTGAATCCATTACAATACCTTTAAGGTATTACCAGAATAACCTGATAAGCACGCTTAATCTTTGTGAAGTGATGGAAAAATATGAAGTCTATAATCTGGTTTTTAGTTCTTCTGCAACTGTTTATGGTACAAATGTTAGTATGCCACTTAAAGAGGAATTACCTTTGCAAGCAACTAATCCATACGGACGAACAAAATTGATGTCAGAAGAAATTCTAAGAGATTTGGGAATTTCAAATAGTAGATGGAGTATTTCAACTTTAAGGTACTTCAATCCTGTTGGTGCACACATCAGCGGTCTAATAGGCGAGGACCCGAATGGTATACCAAATAATCTTGTTCCATATATCACACAAGTAGCAGTTGGAAAGCTGAAAGAATTAAGCGTATTCGGCAACAATTATCCAACTCCAGATGGCACTGGCATTAGAGACTATATCCATGTTGTTGACTTAGCTGAAGGTCACTTAAAAGCTTTAGAGAAAACATTAATAACTAACGGTGTTGAGTCCTATAATCTTGGTACTGGAAGCGGATCAAGCGTTTTAGAAGTAATAAATGTATTTGAGAACGTATCACAAAAGAAGATCCCCTTTACTGTTACAGATCGCAGAAAAGGAGATATTGCCATTAGTTATGCAAATTCAGAAAAAGCAGAAGCAGAGTTAAACTGGAAAGCAGCTAAATCTCTCCATGATATGATTGAAGATTCTTGGAGGTGGCAAATAAGGAATCCCAATGGATACTCAGACCCAGTAAAAGTATTACAGTCTTAATAGCTGTGCAAAATTATTGCTTTTTAACCATCTTTCTACAAAAAAACGTTGTGTTCTTTTTAAAAGTATAGTATCGTTCTTAATATAGAATGTATTTAATATTCGAGTCTTTAGTACTATGGGAAATAGTTGGTTAGTTGTCTCAAATGAAAGTAATTAAAATCTTTTTGTTCTCTATTGAGAATGAGTTAAGGGTGTAATAATGAGCGCTATCACAGGAATTTACCAGTTTAATAATGCTCCGATCAAACATAATCATGTGAGAGTAATGATGGCTGGATTCAATAATTTTCCATCTGATGATATCCAAATATGGATAAATCAGCATATATTTTTGGGATGCCATGCTCAATGGATAACTCCAGAGTCGATCTGTGAAATTTTACCTTATTATGATTCAACAAGAAAACTGGCGATAACAGCTGATGCGATCATTGATAATCGTGAGGATTTATTTAATAGGCTTGGAGTAAAGCAAGACCAAAGAAAAACGATGACAGATAGTGAATTAATCTTACTTTCCTATGAGAGATGGAAGGAGGATTCCCCAAAATATTTGGCAGGTGATTTTGCCTTTGTCATCTGGGATGAAAAACAGGAAATGATTTTTGGAGCAAGGGATTTCTCAGGAAGCAGAACTCTTTATTATTCTCACAGTAATAATGAATTTTGCTTTAGCAGTACCATTAAACCTTTAATAAAAATAAGCCAAAATAAAAAGAAACTTAACGAGCAATGGATAGCTGAGTTTTTGGCTATTTCAGGCATGGTTGATACAGTAGACACTTCAATCACTCCCTACCAAAATATTAATCAATTGCAGCCATCGCACAGTTTCATAGTTAAGAATGGAAAGGTCTATACTCATCAATTTTGCACTTTGAGTGATTTTAAAACCATTCGCTATAAAAACGACAAAGATTACATTGAATCATTTAAGGAAGTTTTTCAGGAAGCGGTTTCATCACGTTTAAGATCACATAAGGAAATTGGCGCTCAATTAAGCGGTGGATTAGATTCTGGAGCAATTGTAGGATTTGCTTCTAGAGATTTAAAAAGGACTGGGAAAAAACTTTATACATATAGTTATGTACCTCCTGAAGATTTTGTTGACTTTACACCGAGTAACCTAATGCCAGATGAAACGCCTTTAATCAAATCAACTGTAAATTTTGTAGGCAACATTAAAGACTACTATCTTTCTTTTGAAGGAAGGGATCCCTACTCAGAGATAGATCCTTTTTTAGATGTTATGGAAATGCCTTATAAATTCTTCGAAAATTCATTTTGGCTTAAAGGAATGTTTGAAGAAGCTGCAAAAAATAATGTTGGAATTCTTTTAAATGGGGGAAGAGGGAATTTAACCATTTCATGGGGTTCTGCAATGGATTACTATTCCAGCCTTCTTAAGAAGTTAAAATGGATTAAATTAATGCGGGAACTTCATTTATATAGTCTAAACGTAGGGGGCAGCAGGTATAAAAGAATTCCCAGTATTGCTCAAACTGCATTTCCTGCACTTAATAAAATCTTACCAAGTAGATCACCTTATGAAATTCCTAATCCTCTGAATGATGACTTAGCCATTAAAACAAGAGTATATGAAAAACTTAAACATTATGGATTTGGAGATAATGGCTGGTTTCTTGATGATAATATTTTTAATCAAAGAAAAAGCCACTTTAAAGAGGTTTTTCATTGGAATGCCAGCAACACGCTTGCTTCTAAGTTATCTATGCATTACTCATTGTGGAAGCGGGATCCATCAAATGATTTGCGAGTAGTTCGCTATTGTTTATCTCTGCCGGAAGAACAGTATGTACAAAACGGTTTAGACAGAGCTTTGATCAGAAATGCTACAAAAAACTATTTGCCAAATGATATCCGATTAAATCAAAAAGTAAGAGGTGTACAAGGGGCAGATTGGGTACACCGCATGAATAGTCAATGGAAGAAACTAAGAATTGAAATAGATGAAATGGTAAATGACCATAGTACAGAACACATTTTCAATGTTCCTGTTCTTAAAGAAGCCGCTGAGAATTTGAATTTTGGACCAATTCCAGAAAAGGCAATTGATCCAAATTATAAATCTTTAATGAGATGCTTAGTTGTATACCGGTTTATTAAAAATTTTATTTGAAGGGAGGTGATAAAATGAAAAAAGAGTGGCAAGCTCCTGTATTAGAAGTTCTTGATGTGAAAATGACTATGGCTTCAACTGTACATGGCCCATATACTGATGAGGCTTATGTTCCAGGTACTCCTGTGGATCCTAATAACCAAGGAACATGGAAGAGATTCACAAGCTAATACTAAATATTTTAAATACTTATAACTAGCAATAATAGGTTTGGAAGTCCCCTGGTAAAGTTTTTAGGGGACTTCATTCACAAAATAATTAGATAATATTGGAGTGAGTCATTTGAGTGAAGTAATAAGATATTTAGCTTTCGGATATACAATCTATAGTGATATTAGATTTGAGGAACTTCCGATTAATAAAAATCAAATTAACTTCCCTGAACTAAATATCTTATTAGTTGACTTAAGCTGTGAGATGAAAAGGTTTATTGAGAATGAAGAAATTCAGTTTCTTATAAACGAGGAGCAAGTGTGGCTTTTCATTCCAAACATAGCCGTTTTTTACATAGCGCGTGCCTGTACAATAAAAGTCCATATCTTAGATGAACAGAGAATGGATGTTGTAAAGATGTTTATTTTGGGAACTTGTATTGGCATCTGTCTGCTGCAAAACAAAATCCTGCCTCTACATGGAAGTGCCATTGAAATAAATGGAAAAGCTTATGCGTTTATTGGCCATTCCGGAGCTGGTAAGTCAACTCTTGCTTCTGCTTTTATTCAAAAGGGCTACAAACTTATCTCGGATGATGTAATACCTGTGAAATTAGATGACAGAAATATACCTGTTGTAATTCCAGCATATCCGCAACAAAAACTCTGGAAAGAAAGCTTAGATCAATTTGGAATTGATTCAATGCGCTTAACTCCTCTCTTTGAAAGGGAAACAAAGTTTGCAATTCCTGCAGGTGATCATTTTTTAAACAAAGAGGTTCCATTAGGCGGAGTTTTTGAGCTAACCAAAACAGCAGAAAATAATGTAATAGGAATTAATTCAATAACTAAATTACTTGCATTTAAAACACTTTATGTGCATACGTATAGGAATTTCCTACTCAACGACATGTGTCTGTTAGAGTGGCACTTTAAGTTTACTGCAAACATAATAGAGAGAACTTTTGTTCATCAAATCATCAGACCGATTTCAAGGTTCACACCAAATGAACTAGTGAATCAAGTTTTAGCAAATATACCTAAGGAGGAAATGCAAGTTGCAAACATTTAATCTTGAACTGCAAAGTATTGTCTGTCAAAAGCCTGGTTTTATAGTAAGTGATATGGATGGAGATAAAGTCATGATGAGTGTTGAAAACGGAAAATATTATAGTCTCGGATATGTAGGCGGAGAAATTTGGGATATTATTTCTGAACCAATCGTAATAGAAACAATTATTGAAAAACTTACTTCAAGTTATAAAGTTGAAGCTGCTCAGTGTAAAGAGCAAGTCGTTTCCTTTTTATCATCTCTGCATATGGAGCATCTAATTATTGTGAAAAATTAGGGGATATAAATGAATCGAGTAAAAAACATATTAACACTTAATAGACAAATGAAATTATTAATAGTGGAAGCTTTTATTTTTTTAGCGTTTGCCAGAGTAATTAAATGCCTGCCATTCTCCAAAACTTCTAAATACCTAGGTGAAAGGAATAAAGAATCTTTAATAAGAAATTATGAGGCGAATTTAGATACTTTGAAAAATATATCTAGTGCCATCCATGTAGCTTCTAAGTATGCTCCATGGGAAACCATGTGCTTAGTAAGGGCAATTGCTTCTATGAAAATGCTACAGCGCAGAGGGATTGAAAGTACATTATATTTGGGAACTTCTAGAAACCATTTAAAGGAACTAACGGCTCATGCTTGGCTTCGGAGCGGAAATTACTATGTTACAGGGGCAGATGAAAGGCATCTTTTTACTATTACATGTACATTTACAAAACGATTTGGCTGAAATTAGGTGAAAATATGGAGAAAATAAAATTAAATACTGATCAACTATCCTATGAACTGACATTAATTCTTCAAATCATAAAAAATGAAAATGATATGCTGAGAATTGACCCTGCCAAAAATATTGACTGGGACCTATTCGTCGAATTGGCTCTGCACCATCGTGTTTATACACTTCTTTATCCAAAGTTGAAATTAATTGACGGAGTTCCTACTAATACTTTGAATACCTTAGCATTTTTCTTCAAACAAAATTCAATTAATATGCTGCATCTTAGTGGACAAATGAAAAAAATCAGTCAATATCTTCTTGAAGAAAGTGTACATGTGCTTTTTTTGAAGGGACCTGTATTGTCAGTAGATCTATATGGAGATCTTTCCCTTAGGACATCCAGCGATATTGATATACTTATCCCAATAGGTGATTTGCAAAAAGTTGACATGTTACTTACTAAAATAGGTTTTATAAAAGATGAATATATTACTAGTATTCTTGATGATTGGAAATGGAGACACCATCATGTCAATTATGAACACCCAGACACCGGAGTGAAATTAGAAGTGCACTGGAGACTCAATCCTGGCCCGGCTAAAGAGCCTCCTTTCATCAATTTATGGGAAAGGAAAAGAAAAAGCAGTTTAACAGATTATCCTATTTATTATCTGGGCAGAGAAGATCTTTTTATGTTTCTTTTAACTCATGGTGCAAGACATGGCTGGTCGAGGTTAAGATGGTTAATTGATATTGACAGGCTTTTAAAACAAAACGTGGACTGGATATTATTATTGAAGTTGTTAAGAAAGTACCAATATTCACATATTTGCGGTAAAGCGATTATTTTAGCAAACTCTCTTCTTCAAACTCCTGTACCTAATCAATCTAGACAATTAATTACTAAACACACATTGAAATTATCTGATCTTACTATATTCTATCTAGAGAGAATGGTTAACCTCCATTCACCGCCTTTACCTGAGGCTGTAGAAAAGTACCATGCCAAGTATCTATTTTTAATTAAGTCTCTCAGTCACAAAGCTCTTTATTTAGTAAGCTGTCTATTTCCATACCCTAAGGATAAGGAAGTAATCAAGCTGCCATCCTGCATGCACTTCTTGTATATTCCCTTGAGACCTATAATATGGGCTATGAGAAAAAGCAGAAAAATTGCTTGAAGAGAGGAGGGGATTATTATGGAGTCTGTGTCTTACTTTATGAAACAGCTTCACAAATTTGCAGGCAGATCCCTCTATTACAGTTTTTTTGGAATGATTGTCATAGGCTTTTTAGATAGTATAGGAATTTTTTTACTAATTCCTTTATTATCAATAACAGGAATTTTTAATATGGAAACCAATCAGTCATTTCCCTTGTCAGATTTTTTTACCTTCTTTCAAACTTTTCCGCCAAAGTATAGTTTAATCATTGTATTGGGATTATACATATCTATTATCCTTGCGCAAAATATTTTTCAGCGTCAGCTGTCTATGCTAAGCACAAGTATACAACAGGGTTACCTAAGGCATTTAAAAGATGAGGTTTATAGAGGACTATTACAGGCTAGGTGGAAATATTTTCTTTATAAGAGAAAATCAGATTTGAATAATATTATGACCTCAGAAATCAATAGAGTAGCTGGGGGGACTCATTTTTTTCTTCAGTTCATTGCTTCGCTTCTATTTACAGCAGTACAAGTAGCTATAGCCTTGTGGTTATCACCTTTGTTAACTGGGCTTGTCATATTTTTTGGAATTATATTAAGCTTCTTTTCTCGAAAATTGATTAAACAGTCCAAAAATCTTGGCGGGGAAACATATGAGTTATCAAAAGCCTATTTCGCAGGTATATCCGATCATATGAATGGAATCAAAGATATTAAAAGCAATAACCTTGAAGGATTTCATTACAACTGGTTTAGAAATATATCAATTAAAATGGAATCAAATGTTAATGAATTGGCAAAAGTCCGGGCAAATTCACAATTTCTTTATAAAGTGTCTTCTGGCATTTTGATAGCAATATTTATGTACTTTGCTATATCGCTGTTTTATGCGAAAACAGCAGAATTGATGCTTATCGTTCTGATTTTTTCAAGGCTATGGCCAAAATTTACTGGAATTCAGTCAGATTTAGAGCAAATTGCTGCCACTATTCCTTCTTTTAAAGCTCTCATTTCACTTTTGAAAACATGTGAAGAAGAAAGAGAAATTCTAAATTGGGATCAGAATTCAGAACATTCCTTGGAAGTTAATAAAGAAATAAAATGCACAAACGTAAGTTTCAGATATCATGAAAATGATTCTGAATACGCATTACGTAATATTAATCTGTCGATTCCGTCTAATCAAATGACTGCTATTGTAGGCCGTTCCGGTGCGGGCAAAAGTACACTTATCGATATCTTAATGGGATTAATGACTCCGAAAGTAGGTCTGGTGAGCATCGATGGTACTCCTTTAGGCGATAAAAACTTGTTGATGTTAAGGAGAACCATAAGTTATGTCCCTCAAGATCCTTTCTTATTTAATACAACAATCAGGGAAAACCTGCTGCTTATTCGACAAGATGCTACAGATGTAGAAATATGGGAGTCGCTAGAATTCTCT
Organism: Bacillus sp. PAMC26568; assembly: GCF_014235785.1. Lineage (GTDB taxonomy): Bacteria > Bacillota > Bacilli > Bacillales > Bacillaceae > Bacillus_P. The sequence continues at coordinate 2,265,329 of NZ_CP060137.1, forward strand.
TCTGCAGCTGATTTCGTAAAAAAACTGCCAAATGGGTTAGATACAATGATAGGTGATCGAGGTATCAGGCTATCAGGAGGGGAGAGACAAAGACTCGTTTTAGCTAGGGCCATATTAAAAAAGCCTTCCATTTTAGTTTTAGATGAAGCAACGAGTGCTCTTGACACTGTCAATGAAGCCAAAATACAACAAGCTCTTACAAGAATAAAAGGAAAGATGACAATTATTGTAATCGCTCATCGAATGTCCACCATTAGAAATGCCGACCAAGTTATAGTTTTAGAGAACGGAGAAGTTATACAGACCGGGGGATATCACCAACTTTCTCTGGATAAAAAAGGTATGTTCCGTCAGCTTCTAGGAAATCAGTTAAAGGCTAATTCTTAAGGCACTCAAATAAGAGTGCCTTTTACTTTAATAAATATCTTTTGTCCAATCACCTTATTATTAAATTCATATTTTATATAAACTACTTTAATAAGGATTGATATGTTAACTATTCTTATTTTGAAAGGGAAATTTGTATGTATTTAATAGAATTGGTGAGATGGAACATTACACAAGGAATTCCTAACAAACCTTATACTAATGCAGACTATGTAAAAGCAGACACTAATATACAAGGCATTAACAACGCTATTCAGTATGCAAAAAACAACGGTTACTCTGGTGTTATCCTACCAAAAGGCACATATGCAATTTGCTATCCTAGAGTAATAAAAATGGTAAGTAACTTAACATTTGATCTTAACGGATCTACGTTAAAGGTTATTTACGATTCAGATAGAAAATCTCCCTTTGATACAAGAACAACTTCTGATTACTATAATTTTAAAGGTAATAGTATCGAATTCGACAATGTTAGTGATGCCCATTTGACTGAAGGAACTATCATTGGCTGCAGAGATGATAGAAGCTTCTCAAATGCTGCTCAGGAGCGGCGTATGGAACACACATATGGTGTGGTCTTTACGAAGAGCACAAGATATTGTTCAATTAAAAACTGTATTGTAAGAGATTATATGGGGGACAATGTTACATTTACAAGTTCATCTATAAGAGAACTAGCGGAATTTAATCTAGGCCTAACTTTAAATAACTTAGACTATATCTCAGGACAACCGATTTCTTCCTCGAACACTTTAGCCTCTTCTTTTATCACTATACCAATTGATGCAACATTTTCATCGTTCCTTATAGCTGGAGCTGGATATACGAGATTGACTGCTTTAACAACAAAAGATGTAGATGTCTTTTTTTACAGATCAGACAATTCTTTTATTGGCGTTTTGAAAAAAAGAAAGATATACAATGACATCTCAATACCACTTGGTGCCGCTAAAATGAGATTTGTCTTTTTTAATGAAACCAATCCTCTTAAAAACATGCAAATTACCCTTAAATTTGGTTTAATTCCACATCATAACATTGTTGAATACAACGAAATCTTTAACGGACATCGTGGAGGAATCTCTCTTGGAGGCAGTTACAATATTGTTCAGCACAACACAATACGAGATAATGGGAAGGGCACCAACAGTTTCTTGGATGGAAAACCCATCTTTAGTGATCCTACAAGATATGGAATTAATCAGGAAGACTCATACGGGGATAATTGTGTTATTAGAAATAATTTAATTTATGGAAGCAATCATGGCATTTTAGCAGGCTGTTATTCGATACAAATTGAAAACAACCATATTTACAATATGGACGGGATTGGGATTAATTTGTATAGTTTACTGTTCGCAAATATTAAAGGAAATGTAATATATAATTGTACAACCAATATAGGTCTTATGAGCTCAAACTTTGGAAATGCGTTTGTAAACATAAAAGGAAATAGTTTTACAGGCGGCAACCTGTCATTTTTCGGAAACACTTCTTACCAAGTGAATTTTACAGATAACAATCTTATAGACGTGACTAATGTAAATATGGGTACTAATATTGTAAATAATGTCTTTAGAAATAACCGATTAAAGTTTACAAATGTTTCTGGAACCCCTTCGATTACTGCTAATGTGATAGAAGATTGTATCATTGACTCAGCTGTTCCTAGAGATTTTCTGTTGCGTGTATACAAGTACAAAAATTGTATATTTAATAATTTAAGAATGACTGTTCAAACGGTTAATGGTACTACAGTTAGTGAGAAGGTTAAAATTAACGACTGCGAATTCTTAAATTGCACTCTTACAAATTTAGTGTTTGGGACGAAAGATCGAGAAATGCATATAATCAATTCAAAACTTACTGATACAATTGTTAAAGTTGGAAATATAAATACTCAGGGATTTCCAGCACAAACATTTCTAGAAAAATGTGAAATCATTTCAAACTCACTGACATATCTATTTGCTACAGACTTTAACCAGCCTAATGGTTTGATCAAAATTGTTGATTGTAGGATTACTATTTCAAATTCTTCTTTTTCTTACTTCATCCACCACGATAAACCAACTGTATGGTCAGTGTTCACCTTTTTCATGAAAAATTCAAAAGTGCATTATACAGGTTCAAACTCGTTAACTCCCAATTATTACAATAACCCAAGGCCGATGATTAATTTTATTTCTGCAAACAACAGCTACAATAATATCAATCTCCCACCAGGAGAAGCTGGTATCTATATAGGATATGATGTGGACGACACGTATAAATCAGCCATTTCTTTACTGCCTGATGGTAATGGGTTTTCAGCTACCGTTAATCATAATCTTGGTTCATCAGAATTGTATGTAATATGTTTGTCATCGTCTAATGAAATCGTTTATCCTGCTATCACTTTATTAAATTCAAACTCATTATTAATCAAATCATCTACAAATATTCCTCTGAACCTTACTGTCAAAAAAATATAAATTTATCTCACTCACTTGGTAAAAGGGAGTGAATTCTTTTGGTATAAAACTCTTTAACAGCTCTAAATCTATGTTTTCCATTTTCATAACTAAGATATTCAAAGTCGAAAAAATCCAAATAAACCCTCAAACTCCGATACTCCCGATCCCTAATCTTCTTATATTCCCACCATTTACCGTAATTCTTTGGTACCGATAGTTGTTCTGGATTTTTTAATTCACCAAATACCCTATAAACGATTCTCAACGTTCTCTGAACTCTTTTCAAAGTTTTATCTTTCTTTGCCTGGTTAAACAGAGATTCAGAGCATATCTTATTTTCCAAAACATACACCATTTGAATCACATCAATAAAATGCCTCAGTGAATCTAAATTATGACGCCATGCATGAAGCACAATCATATAAAAAGCATGCTGGTGGGAGAGTTCTTTGACATATTGGAAAGAGCAAAGAGGTACAGCATGTTCCCAGAAATCAGCAATGTCTAAATTCGAGGTGTTTTCTTTTAGTAGGTTCCAGTGAATTTCTACTCTTAAAGGAATAGGGGAGCCAGGCAAATTTTTTCTGTAGCTGCAGTGAAAGTGATTGGATGGACCGTCTTTTTCATATGAATACCCTAGATGTCTTAGGAGCTTGTCAATCTTTTGTTTATCTTTTAAATGAACAAGTAAGTCAATATCAGAAGTAGATCTTGCAGCGATATGTCCAAAGTATTTTTCCGCAAAATAGACACCTTTTAAAGGGATGGTGTCTATTTTTTGAGTTTCAAATAATTTTAATATCTTTTCCATTTGCACTTTAATAAAAAGGTTTTGAAGCAAGATTTGATCTGCTGCTTTCTTTAAGTAGTCAGTGAAAAATGCGGGTGTTTCATTCAGACGGTCATGTTGTTTTAATAGATGATAAACTTGAGGTTCAATTGAAAAGTGATGAATGTCCTCTATTAAGCTCTTATAATCACTTTCCTTATCCAGTAATTTTGTTTGATTATATAATGATTGTATAAAGGTTATGATCATCTTTAATCCGTCCTTCATAATTATTGAGAGATTGCTTGCAAGAAGTCAGCTTTTCTTTTGTTTTAAATTGCAGGTGTGATAATTTCCTATATAGACCATCTTGAGTAATCAACTCCTCATGTCTCCCCATCTGAACAATTTCCCCCTCATCCATCACTACAATAAGGTCCGCATGCTGAATCGTTGATAATCGATGGGAGATAATGAGTGTCGTTTTGTTTTTGATTGCGGATAATGCTTCTTTGACAAATTGCTCACTCTCACTGTCCAATGCAGAGGTTGCTTCATCTAATAACAGAATAGGTGCATTTTTTAGGATAGCTCTTGCAATGGAAAGCCTTTGTTTTTGCCCTCCTGAAAGGCAGACGCCTCTTTCTCCGACTTGTGTGTCATATTGATTTGGCAATGTCATGATAAAATCATGAATGTTTGCTTGTTTTGCTGCAGTGACGAGTTCTGAATTTGAAATGCTTTGCCTTGCGAGCAGAAGGTTGTCTTTAATTGTTCCAGAGAAAAGGAATGTTTCTTGCGCAACAAATGCGAAAGAACTTCTTACCACAGAGGGCGGAAGGTGTTCTGCTGGATTGTGATCCAGCATGATCATTCCACTGTCTGGCTGATAGAACCCTTGGATGAGGTGAAAGAGTGTTGATTTTCCTGCACCGCTTGGACCGACAATCGCAACTGTTTTTCCTTCAGGTATGTCTATTGTGAAGTTTTCTATTGCCTTTTTTTGCTGCTCGTAGCTAAAATGAACGCTTTTTAGTTGTAAAGATCCTTTGATTGACTTAGCTGAAACATATTCTGGCAGATTTTCTACTTCAGTAGGCTCGTTTAATATGCTTGATATTCTTTCAACTGCTGTTGCTGAACTTTGGAAGCTGCCCCAAATTCCTGCTAAACCGGTAAGAGGGGAGATCAGATGCTGCATCAGAGTAACGAAGGTGAGCAGCGAACCAACTGTAATCATTGATTTAGAAACAAAATAAGCACCTAGGCAAAGTCCAGTTATATAAGTGATGGAAGTAATGGCTTCTCCGCCAATATAAAAAAAACCGCGAAGCTTCGTATTTTTCATTTCTAATTCAAAGAGTTCCTGGTTTTGGGTGTTTTGCTTTAGAGACATCTTTTTCTCTAATAGAAAAGATCGAATAACGGATAACCCCTGAAAGATTTCATTAAGAGTACTGTTTATGTCACTGATTTGAGTAAACATTTTTCTGCTGTTGTTTCGGAGAAGGATGCCAAAAACAGCTCCGATAACAATAGCCAGTGGAATAACGGTGAATCCTATAAAAGCTAACTGCCAGTTGATCATAAACATGTAAATAGAAACAGCCGTAAATGTTAAAGGGAGCTGAATGAGGTACAGCAGGTTGCTCCCGATGACTCCTTCGATACAGTTGACATCGTTTGTGAAATGAGTCATAAGGTCTCCTGTTCGCATGCTTGATGTTTTTTTTACAGGCAGAAGGAGAATGTGTTTTAATAATAGTTCTTTAAGTTCAAGCTTAACTGTATTGATTGTCTTGGACTCTAGATAAGTATAAAAATAGGAAGCTGCTAGGCTTACACCTATTAAGCTGATGCCAATCGGCACGAGCCATTTAAGTTTTTCTGCCTCGTTTTGAACAGCAGCTTCTGTAATGGTGCCGAAAAACCATGCAAAACCGATTGTAAGAAAGATTTGAGCGAACATAATCAAAAAAAGACATGCATAGGATTTTTTATACTTTAATAGATAAGGCCCTAGCAGAGTATATGTTCTATGAATATCTTCTATTAAAAACATGTTTTTGAAAGTAATTAATTTCTTAATAATCATGAGAGATCCCCAAGTTTTCTTCTTAAATAATACCGAAAAAGCCGTGCTGAAAAAGGGAAACCAACAATTACTTTACTAAGCAGGGAAGCAAAAGGCTTATGCATACTCATCATTTGTTTTTGCTTTTGAACAGACTCCAAGTATCCTATAACTTGAGAAGGCAGTACTGGCTCATCCAGGCATTCGTTTGTATCGCCTTTAAGTAAGAGCTGACCTTTATCCACTCGGTAGAATCGGTGAGCAATCAACTGCCCTAATTTTGTGTGAAAAAGAAGGATATCACCTTTTTTTAATGCGTTATCATTAAATTTCGTAAATCTGCAAATCTCACCTTTCTGAATAAAGGGATACATGCTGAAGCCTTCAGCAGGAAGGTCTATCCATCCATGCTTTTCAATTGTCGCTTTCAATAGATTAATTGTTTTCTGGTCAAACTGCATGTTCAATCAGTCCGCATTCTACTAGTTCTGAAAGAAAGCCCTGAAGCTCATTTTTTGTTTTATGATTGTTCTTCTTATACTGATTTTCATAAGACAGAACCAGTTCGTCAATTGTGAGTGCTTCTTTTAGCAATGACCAGCAGAATCCGCCAGTTTCATTTAACTTCGTAATGGTGAATTGTTCGGAGTGCAGAATCATCCATTCGCCATCGACTTCTACTGTCTCGCAATCCGGTGCTTGTTTATAATGTGTTGTCATGAAATCATCTCCCAAAATTGATTATTCTTTTGAAAATAAAGATCATAGATGTCAACTTGTTCTACAAGAAATCGCAGCATGGTTAGAATTCTTTTCGTTTCTTCTTTATTGCTGGGCCAATAGAATACTTTATCAAATAGTGCTAAAAGGGCAGATGATTTATCAACCCGGTTTCTTTCTATTGAAAGAGATTGATGGAGAAGGTCAATGCTCAGCAGTTTAATATTAGAAACAGGAGCGTGTCCATACAATTCGCTTCTGAATGGTGAGTCATAGGCTAGAATTCTGTCTTTATCAATTTTTATAATGGTTGCCTCATCTGACAAAAGAGGGCGGGGAGCTGATAGTTTGGCTGCTGTTGATTTTCCTGCACCGGAATGTCCTGTAAAGATGTGAGCCCCGTCATTTTCAAGGACACAAGATGAGTGTAGAAGTATGCCCCAGTTTTTATAAACGATAAAAGAGCTGTAAAGATTCATTATGGCATGTTTCAAAGCTAAATCGCTGTGAGCTAATATTTGGGCTGATTTGTATGCATAATCAACATTAATTTTGTAATCCGCTCTTATAAATTCAATTATATTTGAGTGGTTTTGTATGTAGACGTCATAACTTGTAAAAGGCAGTTCAGATCCTTTATGAATTGTTATCGTCATGTCTAAAAAAGGATTTCCATTAAAAGGAGTAAATTGTTTTGTTAACAGATTAAATATTTTCTCTTCTATCCATACAAACTTTATATAGTGATCTCCGATTCTAACGTTTAAGTCTTTCATAAGCAGCTCCTTGGATTAAAAATAGAAAAGGCCAAGATAAAACTTGCCTTTTCTGATTTCATTTTGTTACTTTTTACCATGACCTTTACCCGGAGTTCCCGCGCCACCAGGGGGATTTGGATTCCCCGGTGGAAAGTTAATACCATCATTTCCTGTCCCAGGATGATCTCGATTTCCTCTGCCGGGATTCCAACTCTGAGCAGTCTCAAATCGAACCGTTTGATGACTCAAAACCATTGGACGAGAAACAGTTATCCCATGTTTATCACTCATACTTGGTCCTCTTTTCTGTAATAAAATTCTTTATAAAGAACAAACGGAGCAAACATCATTAAGTAAAATAAATGAATCCATCCTATTCGTTCTTTATAAAATCAATTATAGTTCTTAAAAACGTTCATTGGTAGTGTTATTATTCGACAAATAAGACTAATTTCAAGAATTAATGTATTTCATGGTTCTTTATATAATAGAACAATCTAAAAGTTTGACCATACAATCGAACTCCTGCTATATTAGCTTATATAATCGAACTTTCAGGAGGTACCCCACATGCCCCAACACCCAGCATCAATCTTCATCATGGACATCCAAAACTCCTCCCAGGAAGGAATTGGAGAAGAACTTTCTGCCTATTTAGAAAAAATGGTAAAATGGATAAAGACATGGACAACCGATGATCTTATCGTCAAACACCGCAGGGGAGATGAAATCATCTTGATTGCTGATGGATATTCTGCTGCCTATACAATCGCTCATTTCATCAGTATCATCTGGAAATTTCCAAACAATCCGCCATATTTCGGACTATCTTACGGAGAGATAAACAAAGAGCTGAAGGATATTGATATCGAGGCCTGGATTCATCCTATTATCAAACAGGCTCGCGAAGCCAATGAAACTTTGAAAAGTGAGGCAGCCAACAGAGCCCAATTCAGGTTTCATTTAAATGAAAAACAAGCTGAATTTCAAATGTTAATTAATTCTCTGTTGATTTTGCAGAAAAAACTTATCAATGAACAAACAGACATACAGAGGTTCGTTTTTTCCTTATTTGAGATTTTCAACCAGCAAAGAAAAGTCGCCAGTTTCCTGGAAAAATCACCATCCACCATTTCAAGTCATTTCAAAAAAGGCAGCGGCGAGGAATTATTAATGATTTTCAACAATTTAATTAGTGTCATGCAATCCATGCAAGTAAAAGCTTTCCCAGATTCTAATCCCAATCATGATTCACTTCAAAACTCAATCCGAACCCATTTACAGCAGCATGTTAGCGAACTATATCCTAAAGAGTGGTGAAAGGGGAACCTATGATTTTATTAAGTCTCATTCTGGCTCATTTAATCGCTGATTTTTTTCTCCAATCGGATGAGATGGTGAGAGAAAAGCTAAAGAATTTGAAAAAGCATATGCAGCATCACTTTATTGTGCTATTGCCAGTAACTCTCCTGTTTTGGAGTCTGTCATTTGATTTTGTTAATCCCCTGCAATACGTTGTGCTGCCAATTCTGTTCTTGTTAGGTACTCATTTTATAATTGACTTTCTAAAAATAAAACTGCTGGACAAGACAAAAGACCAGCAAAACATGAAGAAGCTGCTTTATTTCATAACGGATCAGTTTCTTCATTTAGTCATGATTATTTTAGCTTGTCATTTGTTCTTCATGCTTCCGATTAATCGACTGCTGGAAAAGGGAATTGTGCTATTAACAGAGAATTCTTCTTTAAGTGTATTCAATTCTGTTTTTTTTATTTTCATCATTGTGATTCTGGTGACAAGTGTGAGCGGTCATATTATCCGCATTTTGCTTGGGACGCTGCCGACTCAGCTGCTTTCGTTTGAGGGAAGATATGCGTTTAAGAATGAGAGAAGAGAGGAGCAGATGAATTCTGCCGGCGGGCTGATTGAAGAGTACAATTATTTTACATTCAATAAGCATGATCTTTCACGCGGAAAGCTGATTGGATACATCGAGAGGCTGCTTGTGATTATTTTGACTTTTTATAGTGCATATCCTGCCATAGCGTTTATTGTGACGGCTAAGTCGATTGCCCGTTTTAAACAGATGGATGATCGCAATTGGGCTGAGTATTTTCTTCTTGGGACTTTGACATCCATGCTGCTCGGCATTTCCCTGGGCTTGTTGCTGAGGGAGGTTTTGAATTAACAAGAGGAGATGGTGTGAGTGAGGCAGATTATTGCGATGGGCGGCGGAGGTTTTTCGATGGAGCCTGAAAATCCTTTGCTTGATGAATACATATTGAAACAAAGTATGAAGGATCTTCCGAAAATTTGTTTTGTGGCAACGGCAAGCGGTGATCAAACTCAATATATTGAGCGGTTTTATGATGGCTTTCATTCACTGCCTTGTGTTCCTGATCATTTAGCATTATTTGATCCTCATTTTAAGGATTTGGAGGACTTTGTGCTGTCACAGGATATTTTATATGTAGGCGGCGGAAGTACGAGAAACCTGCTAGTTTTATGGAAAGAATGGGGCTTGGACCTGCTTTTTAAAAAGGCCTATGAGAACGGGATCATTCTTGCAGGACTGAGTGCAGGTGCGATTTGCTGGTTTGAAGAAGGGCTGACAGATCCAATGAATGCTCCGCTGTACAAATTAAATGGACTTGGCATTTTAAATGGCAGCTGCTGTCCGCATTATGACGGAGAAGAAAAACGCAGACCTGCTTTCCACGATCATATTTTGTCCGGGAAAATAAAGAATGGCTACGCTCTTGATGATGGAGCCGCCTTGCATTTTATCGATGAGCAGGTTCATAAAGTAGTCAGTTCTAGGCAATCTGCAAAAGCATTTTATGTAAAAAAATCAGAAGATTCCATTTTCGAAGAAGAAATCAATCCAATATATTTGGGAGATGGCAAGAGATAAAATAAAGGCTAGTTTACCTAGCCTTCACATTAAAACGATTCATTAACTTCCCAAGCCTCGACCAATTGATAAGCGGCGTTGTAATCGTAACCTTTTCCGAGCAGAAAGGACATGGCGGCAACTTCCATTAAAGCATGTTCATATGAAGTGAAGTGCGCTTCTTTTAAACCATGCTGGACAAAGGGCAAAACGGCAGATAATGTGGACTTTTTTAACTGTTGCATAATTGGCTCAGGGTATCGCTGGTATGAATATGGCGAGTAGTAATACATGAAATGACCTCCTAATCATAGTCATCATTAGAGTATGCAGGTTATATAACTAGGTTCCTTCAAAGATCCGTATTATTTTTATTGAATAGTGCAGATACTATCAGAAAAATGATAAGGATGTTGTTGAAAATGGAAAAAACTATGATTAGGTGGCTGTTTGCACTTAATGCCATCCTGTTTCCTTTTGTGATCCGCAAGCCAAATATAAAGGAGATGCTGATTGTCTTTTTTGCAAAAGGAATTTTATCGACGGTAATTGATGCGTATGTGGTGAATACGAAGCGAGTAGCATATCCTGTTCGTCCTTTTCCTAAGATTTTCAAAACGAATATTCTGTATGATTTGGTGTTTTTTCCATTGCTTAGTGTTGTTTGGGTTCGCCAATCATATAGGGATAAATTACCGATGATATTATTGAAAAGTTTAACTTGGAGTGTGCCAATGTCATTGGCACAATGGTTTTTCGAAAAAAACACCCGCTTGTTTAAATGGAAAAAGTGGTCTGTTTTTCATACGTTCGCAAGTATCAGTTTTACTCTTCTCACGATTCGGGGTCTCGTAGCCTTAGTGAAGAGAAGTCATGATAATTTGGAAAAGTAATAAAAGAGGAAGTTACAAAAAAGGGAATGGTACATGCCTGCAATTACAATTACGGCAATGCTTCAAGCGAACGAGGAAAAAGGCGGGGAGCTTTTCCGATCATTAAGTAAGGTCGCTAAATCATCAAGAGAAGAGAATGGCTGTATTCAATACGGCCTGCACCGTTCTTTAGAAGATGAAGATGTCTATGTATTATATGAGACATGGACATATGAAGAGGCATTACATAACCATATTCAATCTGCTTATTACCAAACATACCGATCAGAAATTGAGCCTATTATGAAAGACAGAAGCGTTTATAAGCTGGAGAAGCTGGGATCTTAGGCAGACCCCAGCTCTTTTTTTCCTGCAGAAGCATTCATTTCTTCTTTGCGGTCAATCGTTAAATTGAAGACTAATCCAAATAAAACTAGCAAGCCTCCAATTATTTTCCCCATTGATAATTCTCCTAATGTAATGAAATCGATTACGATTCCGGCAAACAGCTGTCCAATAAAGATGAATAACGTTAAATAAAAGGCAGAAACTTTCGGAGTTAGGAAGCTTGACAGCAAAATCACAATAACCCCTGCAGCTCCTCCTAAATAGGCCCATACCGGTACATCAAGCCATGCTGAAGAAAAAGTGATAGCCTCGCTGCTGAAAAAAAGAAAGATGCAAGATAAGAGTAGTCCGGTTACAAAATTAATAAGCGTGCCTTCAAGCAAGCCAATTTTTTCTGCCAGGTTTGAATTGATGATTCTTGCGATAACAATAGATACGCCAGCTAAAATAGAGATGATCAGATAAACCGCCATATTGACTCCTCCTAGAATAATGTCATAACTGCGCTGCCTAACAAAATGAATGCTAAACCAATTGATTTTGTTTTATTGAATTTTACGACCTTCATTCCCATCAGTCCGTAATGATCAATGATAATCGCCGCAAGAGATTGTCCGAGCAGTCCAAGTGCAATCGTGACGGATACTCCAAGGGATATGAAGCTTATGTTTGAGAAGAGAACGGTCAGAACTCCAATTGCTCCTGCACTATACAAATAGAGGGGGAGTCCTTTTTGGAACTGTAAAGGCTTTTTAATGAATAAAATCACAAACGCAATTGCAAGAAGTCCAACGAGATGAATGATAACGCTTGATGTATAATTACCGATACCATTTGATAGCGCCCCATTAAATACAATCATGATTGCAATAATGGCGCCGACAGCAGCTGAAACTAGGTTGTACAAAAATGCTCACTCCTTTTACAAATGTCTTATTTCATTATCCATATATAGAAAGGGTATAATGATGACATATGTCATATCAAACGAGGTTTTCATGAAAAAAATAAATAACGAGCAAAAACTTAATAACTATCTTTCTTTAAATAAGATTGAGGATTATTTTACTGCAGACATGAAAAATTGGATGGAGCTTTTCCTCTTTACGAAAAATGAGCATTTTTGCAGAGAAGGCGAGGAGATGAATTATCTCTATTTTTTTGTGGAAGGAAGAGCTAAGGTATATACAACACTGAGCAATGGCAAATCACTGCTTTTATCTTTTTATGAGGGATTTAAAGTTCTTGGTGATGTTGAACTTTTCCAGACTCATGGAGCTGCTTCGAGTGTTCAAGCTATAGATGATACTTATTGCGTGGGCATCTATATTCCTTCCGTTCGGGAATACTTGCTTCAGGATTCAGTGTTTTTAACCTTTATGGGTAAAGCATTATCCGAAAAACTGAACATGCTTTCAAAAAATAGCTCCATCAATTTGTACTATCCGCTTGAACATCGGCTTTCAAGTTATATTTTGGCAACTGGCGTTAAAGCGGAACGTATCATTTTTAAAGAAAACCTAACGTATCTGGCCGAATTGCTGGGCACGAGCTATCGTCATCTTTTGCGCTCACTCGATATGCTATGCAAAAAAGGAATGTTACGAAAAAGAGAGAATGGTTATGAAGTGATCAATGAAATCGAGCTGCGGAATCTTGCAGGGGATATATATAGGTAGGGCTTATTTGCGAGTATAAGGTTAAATAGCCGTAATAAAATAGATCCTCCACTGAAGAAGGATCTATTTTTCATGATAAAGCAAATAATTTAACACGATATTCAACAGAAATATCAATAAAATAAAGGCAACTCCCGGTCCTAACACAATCCAAGGTGCAGTCATCAAATCAAACTTGCTTTGCCCAATCATGCCAGCCCATTCACCAGATTGTGACAAGGATCTGCTGCTTTCTTCATCTCCAAAAATCCCGCCTGGTTTATCTCCGCCAATAAAGAGTTCGAAGACGCCTAAATAGATTAACAGCAGCAGCACCTGAATGATTTGCTGAAAAAAGAGAATAAAAATTCTTTTTCTTAATACAGGCAATATATGTTTGAACATAATATGTTTATTGCTTGCTCCTAAATGATAGGAAACTTGTATGTATGGCTCCTTAAGAGTTTGCTGGATTTTACTGGACATCAGCAGCATAACCGGAACAATTCCGACTAAAACAATGACGAAAAACTGATAGATAATCATTGGTGTGTACTCAATATCATTCTTTATTAGTTCCATTGGCCAAATCAGGACAAGAACCAAGATGAAGGAAGGGATATATTGATAGGGAAAAAAAAAGGGCTTCGCCATGGATTGCAGGGTTCTCGGTAAAAATGTAAAGAAAGATCCAGCGAATACTCCAGCCACTATTCTGAGAATGGCAGATCCTAAAGCAAATAAGATGGTATATTTCGCTCCCTCCAATAATCGAAGACCTAAATCATTTGCATTTCTGTCGGTGCCAAACGGCTGCAGCAGAGAAGGCGGAAATGGGGCTCTGCCTGCTAATTCACCATTCTCATCATATTTAATCATCTCTGGTTTCACCTGGTTTTTAAATCCAAACTCATATACAAAACTTGCAAGAAGCAGCAATGCAATAAGAATACAAGGGACAATGACAAATAGAATCTTTTTTTTATTCATAGGAGCTGCCTCTTATGACCAAGGAATAACATGTTTTAGAAAGCCACATGATGAAGCCGAATGGAATTAGAATAAGCAAAATACCTATTGCAATAACAGTTTGTTCTTTGTACGCATAAATAAATCGTGTGATGCCCTCCATCTGAAACAGAAATTCGACGACCACAAGGCTTGACAGCATAAACCAATAAATGACGGACATGTGCTGGTGCATAGAGAGGACTACATTACGCAGCACATGCTTAATGAGAATCTGGAAAGAAGAAATTCCTTTTGCTTTTGCAAACTCAACATATAATTTCTCGTGCTCCTCTTCTAAAATATTGATAAGAGAGCGAATCATCATGGCCGCAGGAACTACACTGAGACATAAAATAGGAAAAAGATAAACCTTATCTTCTAGACCATAAATTTGCAGCATTTTATATCCTGTTTCTTTAAAGATTGAGATAACACCATATTGCAGGGCTAAAATTAAGATAACATCTGGGATTGATTCAAAAAACATCAAAATACCTCGAAAGATTTTTCTCATCGGAGAGGGAGAAAGTATATATAAAATGGAACAGCAAAATGCAGCCATTAATGCAAGACTAAACGCACAGAACAAGATGCAGATGGAATAAAAATAGGCTTCAAGGATAAATGGAAATAAGCTCATTTCACCGCCACTGCTCATGAATGTTAAGTCAAATGGGGAGATGATCTGACAGACGATTTGAAAAATGGATTTGAAATATGCTACAGGAAATAATCCAAATTCTTCCGGAAAACCTTCCATCTCGGTAAATACCAAAGAAGGCAATGCCGCAATGCTGCTGATCCCTACTAAAATAAGGAAAATTTTTAACAAGAGTAACCATGATTTTGTTATTGCACTATTTTTTGACATAAATGGAATACACATCCTTTGGTAATTTCCATTGTATCAAATTTACATGTGAAATACCGTAATAATTCATATTGTGATAGAATGTAAATTGTATAGTATTGCAGCAATTTTCATTCTTAAAACCCATTTCGATGTCCTTTACTTAAGATTTAGATAGATACATAAGATTTATTTGCAAGAAATAGGGGTGCTTTTACATATGCCGGCTTCAAAAGAATTAATTCGATTTTTAGATGAAAACATCTCTACCTTTATTGCCGATTGGCGGCAGAAAGTAACAATTTCAGAGGATGATCTTCATAAGGAAGAAGTAGAGAAAAATGGGATGAGGATGTATGAACTTGTAAAGAAAACAATCCAAAACCCTTTAAGTTCAGATGAAATAGATTTTCTTGCAAGTAAAGTAGCTTTAGAAAGAGTAGAAGCCAATGTGAATCTTGGAGATTTTATTAATAATGTGAACCTTGGAAGGCGTGAAGTCATTCGGTATATCGTCAGCTCAGGTATTCTTTCGCATGAACTTCAGCCGTATATTGAAGAAATAAATGTCTTATTTGATCAATTTTCTTATTTTGCCGTAAAAAAGTACACTGAGGTCAAAGAAGAAATTCTGCAGGAGAAAATCTCTTTCATTGACCAAAGTCACAAAGAGAGACTGACTATACTGGGACAGATGTCTTCAAGCTTCGTGCATGAATTCAGAAATCCGCTGACATCGGTAAAAGGATTTATCAAGCTTATGCAGAATGATCATCCTGATCTAAAGTATTTGGATATCATCAGTCATGAAGTGGACCAGCTGAATTTTCGGGTTTCCCAATTTCTCCATGCTTCCAAAAAAGAGACCATTGAGAGTAAGCGGGAAGTTTTTGATCTGAATGAATTATTAGATGAGGTCCTTTCATTTATGTATCCTAGTCTTCTGGATGGCAGTGTGAAAATCGAACCGATCTCTCAAAGAGAAACCCGTGTTTTCGCCAGCAAGGATGAACTGAGGCAGGTATTTTTAAATCTTTTACTCAATTCAATAGATGCACTTCAAAAGGTTGAAACGAATAGAATCATCACGATTGAAATTGAAGTCATTGAAAACGATGTACATATACATATTTCAAACAACGGACCAATCATACCTCCTAAACAAATCGAAACGATTTTTGAACCATTTTTTACGACGAAAGAATTAGGCACTGGAATCGGCCTTTACGTCTGCAGAAAAATTGTCGAAAGCCATCAAGGGACGATCGAATGTTCGTCAGACGAGCAATCTACCTGTTTCTCGTTATCACTTCCGCTTATCACCGCATAGGATTAGACCTGGATACGTGAATCCAGGTTTATTTTAAATTTTTGACTAGTTTAGATGTTAGGAGAGCCATAAATAAAGTACTGATAATAAATCCAGTCAGCATTTCAGACGCTGCAATTATATTGGATAACATTCCAATAGAAGTAATATCCCCAAATCCTGTCGTTGTGAACGTTGTAATACTATAGTACATAAAGTCATTTCCTGAAAGCTCTTCTCCCGAAAATTTAAATGCTTTCTCACCCTTCATTCTGTAAACTTGCAGATAGAGGTTTGCGTAGGTTGTGATGATTAAACTAATAAGAAGGCCAGATCCAGTAAAGATGCTTTGCAGACTCTCCTCTGTTTTCGGAATGGAAATTATGAATTCAAACAGAAGATAGATGCAGACACTTAATAATACAAACAAGATGAATAGGAAGAACACAGGGATGTTCATGTGAAGAAATGTTTCAGCGAGCAGAAGTGCTATCATGACTAAGTTAAGAGCAACGTAAATAAAAAGCTTCTTTTTATTGAATTCTCTTTTTCCAAACATAGTTCCCTCGGCAATATGTATTTTTCATTATTTTCTCCTCATATGAAAAATCTCATACAGTATACTTTTTATCACTATCTATCATAAAAGTTCGTACTTGTTAAATGCGCTTATTTATCTAATAATATTATTATCAAGGTAAGAGAAAGAGAGGGGTTTTATGCAACTTAGAGTATCAGCTGTTCAATATGATCTTCATACAATAAATTCCTTTGGAGAATTTGCAGATCAAGTGGAGCATTATATGAAAACAGCAGAAGAATTCGGATCTGATTTTGTGCTTTTCCCTGAGTTTTTTACAACTCAGCTTATGTCCATAGGAGATGCAGAGGGAAATGCTTTAACTATAAACGATTTGCCTGATTTTACAGATCAGTATCGGGAATTATTTATGAATCTTGCAAAAAAAACAGGCATGCATATTATTGGCGGTACACATGTTATTAAAAGAGAAGATCGCCTGTATAATGTTGCTCACTTATTTTATCCGGATGGAAGAGTGGCTGAACAGGCAAAGCTTCACATTACACCGACTGAAGTTTATGAGTGGAATATGACGCCTGGAGATGATCTTGAAGTATTTGAAACAGAAAAAGGAACAATTGCCATGCTGACTTGCTATGACATCGAGTTCCCCGAAATCGTCCGTATTGCAAAAGCAAAGGGGGCAGATGTTATTTTTTGTCCGTCATGTACCGATGATCGTCACGGTTTTCATCGGGTTCGTTATACAAGTCATGCCCGGGCAATTGAAAATCAAGTATATGTTGTAACAACTGGTACTGTTGGATCTCTTCCAACTGTTGACTTTATGAGAGGAAACTTTGGTCAAGCTGCTGTGATTACGCCGAATGATGTACCTTTTCCTCCAAAAGGGTTAGCGGCTGAAGGTGAAATCAATCAGCCTATGATTGTTACGGCAGATCTTGATCTTGAGCTTCTTTATAAAGTTCGTGCGAGCGGTTCAGTTACAACATGGCGTGATCGCCGCACAGATTTATACCCTGATTGGGAAGCGAAGCAGGGGGATCGGACTCTGCTATAAGGAGGAGTTCACTTGTATTTTAAAGAATTTTTTGTTTTTGATAGTGACAAGCCTGTAAAAGCAGTCGTTCGAAACTACACGGAAAAGGATTTTGATGCATTAATCCTCATTCAGCAAGAGAGCTTTCCTCCTCCATTTCCACCTGAGCTTTGGTGGAATGAAGAACAGCTGAAAAACCATATCACGCTCTTTCCAGAGGGAGCACTGTGCATTGAAATAAATGGGGAAGTCGCGGGTTCAATGACAGGACTGCTTGTACAGTTTGATCCAGATCACCCTGAACATACATGGGAAGAGATCACCGACAATGGGTATATCCGCAATCATGGTCCAAATGGAAATACTCTTTATGTCGTTGATATTGGTGTTCGTCCCGCATACAGAAAGTTAGGACTTGGAAAATGGCTGATGTTTTCCATGTATGATGTGGTTGTACACAAAGGTTTGGATAGACTCCTTGGCGGGGGAAGGATGCCTGGTTATCAGCAGCATTCAGATAAATGGTCGCCAGAGCAATATCTTGAACGTGTGGTAGAGGGAAATGTAAAAGATCCAGTTCTCTCATTTCTGCTTCGATGCGGAAGAACGCCTGTCCGAGTTGTACCCAATTATTTAGAGGACGAGGAATCGTGCAATTATGGCACGTTAATGGAATGGAAAAATCCTTTTAAAAAATAGGAATGGGGAAGTATGGAATATTAAAGAATAAATAGCATTACCAAATCCGTTGTTCAAGTCAATGCATGAATGAATGCAATAAGTATTCCCTCCTGAGGAAGTACTAGAATTTATCTTTGGAAAGAACCGCTTGAAGATTCGGGTATTCGTGTTTTAGCTGCTGTTCACAATGGAGAGGTTGTGGGTGCAACAGAATACCGTTACGATGAGGATTTTAATGTTGCTATGACTGATTTTACGATTATTGGACAGCATGGCCTGGGCATTGGACCATTTTTGGCTCAAAAGCGACTGGCAGACCTTCAAACATTAGCAGCAGAAAACGGAAAAACCTTAGCTGGGATGTTTGCCGAAATCTATGATCCTTATCAAGTAGAAAACTACGAGTTTGGCGGTGTTAAGCCTATGGACCCTTTTGTGCGCCGCGAGGTATTAAGTCACCTAGGATACAAACGTCTGGATTTTACTTATGTTCATCCATCTTGGAACAATGATGGTGAAGCTGTCACAGGACTCGATCTAGGATTTCTTCCAATGACAGAAAGAAGTGACGTAGAGACAGATCTTATCGTAAGCTTTTTAAAACGGTATTATACTGTGCTTTCAAACAAACCTCAAAAATGGGTAGTAATGATCGAAAATTTGAAGGCAAAAGAAAAAGCAGACTTACTTCCATTATAATGAACAAAAAATCCTCGTTTGATGACGAGGATTTTTTTGTACTAAAACGTGTTATAAATATTATCACATTCACCAGCTCTAGGCTGATAAAAACAATGCAGCTTGTAGCGCGCTACGAGCGGCTGATTATACCATGTAGGAGGGCAGTCTCCAGGCGGCCTGAAATACCATAAGCTGAATTTTGCAGGCCAATACCGTTCTCCCGCAATACTCCGCCTCGCCAGCCTCTTTTCCTTTTCTCTTGCTCTTTGGTAAAAATAACCGTGCTGTACAGCTTCAAAGGCGTGTTCTTGATACACCATTTGAGGAATGGTCCGAATGTTTTTAAAGTCCGAACAATTTGCTCTAACCCGATTAACCCCTACATTTCCCACCAGCTGCATGCCTCTAATTCCTTCGCCTTCAGCTTCGGCTCGAAGCAATCTGGCCATTAAATCGATATCTGAGTTATTTGCTTTTACAACTGCCATGATTTCGCCTCCATCTTCTTGCATATTATTATATTCCAGTAGGCTTGGGGGTTTACGTGTCAATTACATTTTTCAAAAATAGGGAAAAACAAATAATTCACTTTTTTGAAAATAAGCATCTTAGTTTACAAAAATCAATACAAAGAGTATGGTTAAAAGATGGATTTAATCCGACTAATTTTATAAGAAAAGGAGATTATAACGATGGCAGAAACAACTTTAAACAAGGCTGCTGCTTTTAAACCTAGAACAACGGTTGTATCGGAATTAAATCCGATGCAAAAACCGCTTGTTGCGGCAGGTTTATTTGCAGCAATTATTTTATTCATTGCGATTTTTAGTACAACTAATATGACTCAAGCTGTGTTATATGTTATTGGAATTTTGCTTGGTGTTACCTTGCTGCATGCCCGTTTCGGATTCACATCCGCTTTCCGGCGCCTGATGTCTGTAGGAAACGTTCAAGGTCTCCAGGCACACATGCTTATGCTTGCAGTTGCTTCAACATTATTTGCTATTATTTTAAGCACCGGCTTTAGCTTTACTGGAACAACTCCAGCTGGATATGTATCGCCTGTTGGGGTAAGTGTTATTTTCGGTTCATTTATCTTTGGAATAGGAATGCAGCTTGGGAATGGATGTGCTTCTGGCACCCTTTACTCTGTTGGCGGCGGTTCCTCCTCAATGATTTTAACGCTGATCTCATTTATTGCGGGTTCTGTCATAGGAGCGTACCATTTTACATTCTGGATGGAAGATATGCCAGCACTTCCGCCTATTTCACTCGCCACTTCAACAGGACTAGGCTATTTCGGCGCACTTCTCGTCCAGTTAGCAGCATTTGCAATCATCTATTGGATTACCGTACAGATTGCTAAAAAGAAAAATCCGCCAATGATGAAGCCTCTTCCAACTACTCAAGGCTGGAAAAAAATCATAAGAGGTTCATGGCCGTTGTTCGCAGCAGCTATTATATTGGCACTATTAAATGCATTAACTCTATCAATTAGAGGCAATCCGTGGGGAATAACTTCAGCTTTTGCTCTATGGGGAGGGAAGGCGTTAATGGCTTCAGGTGTTGATGTTTCAAGCTGGGGTTATTTTGCAGGTGCGAATGGAGATGCACTTACGAAAACAGTGCTAGCTGATTCCACCAGTGTTATGAATTTCGGCATTATTCTCGGAGCATTCATTTCCGCAGCTGCTCAAGGGACATTTAAGCCTGGTAAAATTAAGCCGGGAGTTGCAGGTGCTTCAATTATCGGCGGATTACTAATGGGTTATGGAGCACGTCTGGCATTTGGCTGCAATATTGGAGCGTACTTCGGCGGAATTGCTTCCTTCAGCCTTCATGGATGGATTTGGATGGTAATGGCAATGTTAGGAACATTCCTCGCTTTATTCATTCGTCCACTGTTCGGATTGAAAAATCCTAAATCGACTGATTCAATTTGCTGATTAAATGAGAGCTCTCTTTGGAGGGTTCTTTTTTGTATGGAAAAATTCACTCGGTTCATTGGATTGTTATTTCGGCTGATTGACTGTACATTTTGGCCTGTTGATATTCATATTGGCTCGTTGGAACCCGATGGTGGCTCGTTGGGAAAACATAGTTGAAGTGAAGGCATTTATTTTGAAATGATAATGAAAAAGAGCCTTCT
This sequence comes from Bacillus sp. PAMC26568, assembly GCF_014235785.1. GTDB lineage: Bacteria > Bacillota > Bacilli > Bacillales > Bacillaceae > Bacillus_P. Next base: position 2,286,532 of record NZ_CP060137.1, read on the forward strand.
CTAAATGATAAAAAGATATTAAATACTGTTTAAAAGGGATTTATATGTCAAAGAGTCTAATTACGCAACTTTCTCACCTTAAAAATCGATCTTTGTGTAAGTCTATCAAGGCTTTAGTTTTCTTTCTTGGATAATGGGACAAATTTGTTTGTTGACATAAAAACACCTAATTCTTTGGTATAGTGGAATTGCAGAGAAACAATAACCACAAAGAATAGGTGCCTTACTGATGCGACCCTATTTTCGTCCAAGAAGAGCGATTTTTTTCCAGGAAAGGATATCCGGTTTTTAAATCACTCTGAATTGCTTGGCGCAATTTTTTTACGCACTTTAGTGCAGATTTCATTCAATAAGTCGGTGTTCCTGCATCGAAAGGCCGTCCTAAAGTGCTTATCATCGATGAAATTTGAGTGAATAAATAAAATAATAAGGATTTTACTTGTTCAATTTAATAAAAATGTTGTTCTGTGGAGTTGGATTTTTTATTAGATTGCTATTTTTATCAAACACAGGCGATAAATAATCATCTTGGTTATGATTACCTAAAGCTTCATACCTTGAGGCCAAAGTAGAGTCCCAAAGTGAATATTGAGTGAAGTGAACAACCAATAAACCTTGGGGATTGATCAGATTATCGAGCTCCATAATCTGCCGTTCAAACTTTTCAAAAGGATAGATTTTTTTTAGACTACTTATGCCTTTTTCTGCAATATAATGCGGTTTTCGTTGCAAAACAGCCATGCAGAAAATCGCATCGAAATCCCCATATTTTTGGATTTCACTAATTGTAGAATATATAAAAGTAATTTTCTCGTCTACAGGAAGCTTTCTACATATTGCAAGGTTATGTTTATTAATATCTGCGCCTATTATGTGCGCATTAGGGAAATATCTACGAAGTGTCAGAACTTCTTCGCCTGTCGAGCATCCATAAGAAAGTATCTTTAGATCTTGTTTGCCATCAAAATAGTCACGGCATGCTGAAAAAATAGTAGGATACCGATCCATATAGGTAAGGGAGGTCGTTTGATGAACATTTTTAGAATTTAACAACTCTAAAAGGAAGATTGAGCGAAAACCCTTATCTCCACATATCCGTATCGCAGTTTTGGTTGCACTCCACAAAACATACAAGATTGATACTACAAGTCTAATAATTGGACTTTTGGAAGAACGGTATTCCTTAACCGTCTGCTTCGCAGTTCCAATAATTTGCATACCTATTTTAGCATTCATATCCCCAAATCCCTTCTAATTTTAAATAAAACCAGAAATACAATTATTAAGTTTTTATATAAGTAACTCCCTATATATAGATAACTAATTTTACCATTGTTCTTAATTAAGAACAATAGAAATAAATAAATGTTAATAATTGTGTGCTGAAAAGATACAAAATATACTAAAAAATCATTAGAGGTAACACATAGTTTATTAAGAAATATGATGTGGTATTTCTACCACAGATAACATGTCAATTCATATTATTTCTATATTCGAGTTTTGGTTTATAACGGCCAAACATAACAGGAAGAATAACTTAGTAGAAAAAGGGAATGGAAAAATAAAGTATATTTCTTTATAAAGAACATGATATGATATTAAAAAGAACGGTTAATCAAAAGCATAAGCTTATATTACTTTCTGATATAGGTAAAGGTTACTTTTGACGCATTTGTGAATTGAACAGGAGGAGGAAGGCGGAAAAATGAGGAAGTTTTACTGGAATTTCTCTAAGACAAACGAATTGTTAGAGGGGAATGTATCAATTTATTTAGACTTAATTAGAGGAATATCGGCTATTTTAGTAGTAATGGAACATTTGAGTTCTCGATTGTTTGTTGGATACGGTGATATAGAAAATCAGAGTTTATTAGCTATGCTTCTCTATCTACTAAATATTCTAGGAGGTCCAGCAGTAATCATATTTTTTGTTCTTAGTGGCTTATTCATCTCAAGGTCCGTTCTAAAAGCAGTATATGAAAATAAATGGTCATGGAAATCATATTTGATCAACCGTTTTTCAAGACTGTTAGTTGTGTTAATTCCTGCATTAATACTTACGTTTATTTTGGATAGTATTGCCGCCAGCTTCTTTGGATACGAAAGTTATACTAACGCTTATAGTAATCTAAAAGATTTTATAGGGAATATATTTTTTCTGCAAAATGTATTTGTAGGAGTATATGGTTCAAATGCACCTTTATGGAGTCTTAATTATGAGTTTTGGTATTATATGCTATTTCCAATATTGTTACATTTATTTTTTAATAAATAGGGCAAAATTGTTAAGCTCGTTTACTTATTGATAGTCTTCTTTATTATTACATCAGTTGGAACACGAATGAACTCCTATTTTTTAATATGGTTAATAGGAATGATTGTCCTGATAATACCAAGAATAAATTTTTTAGTACGAGGGTACATTCCCATCCTTGCTCTTATATTAGTATTTTTAGCTATGCTTGTTAGACCTCTTGTCATGACTGGAAGGCTATTTACAGAGAATTGGACAGAGGATTTATTCGCTATAGACCTTTTTATAGGATTAACCTTTGGTTTTTTAATTTATGCGTTACTACATAGTTTATCAGATAGATTAAGGAAAGCTGAACTTAGAAGGCTAGGAAAGATTTCTAAGTTGATTGCTAGTTTTTCATTTAGTCTTTACCTAATTCACTATCCTATAATAAATACATTATATTATTGGGTTGCTAAAAATGGTTTTTCAGGCTTACAGCCTAATTTAATATCAATAGTTGTGGAAATACTAATTGTTATACTTATTTGTATTTTCGCGTTTTTCTTCTCCAAAGTTACGGAAGCTCAAACCCATAATGTTCGGAAGTTTCTTCAAACAAAAACTAATTCACTTATTATTAGTCGCCGTAATAGAGTACTAAACAAGCAAGATGAAGTAGGATAACAAAAGGGAAATGCACCGTCATTTAAATATGTCGGTGTTTTATTTATAAGAATAAGTCCTGTTCTTCGGCGTGTTAAACAAGTCGAGATGCTAACCTTTATTCAAATGCTTAAAACTGGTAAGATGTCACACTTGCCTGTCAAACGACTTCTCTTTATTAAGCTCAAAAATATCGTCTATTAATGAGATCAATGAAGAAGTATTTAAGCGTTGTTCTGGTAATAAACGCCGGAAGGAAGCGCTACATTCAGTCCCTAATCACATCTCATCGATTCGAAAGTTGTATAATTATTTCAAAAAATATATCTTATTCATTTACGAAATCGCTTTCTTCAACTACTATACAAAGGAAGGCAATAAAGGGGAGGAACCAAAATGACATATCAAGCAAGTTCAGAACGTTATCAAACTATGAAATACAATCGATGCGGCAATTCAGGTTTGCTTCTTCCGGCTATATCACTTGGATTATGGCATAATTTCGGAGGGGTTGATTCGTTTGAAAATGGACGTGCCATGCTGCGCCGTGCATTTGATCTAGGGATTACGCATTTTGACCTGGCCAATAATTATGGACCGCCTCCAGGATCTGCAGAAGAAATGTTTGGACAACTATTAAAAACGGATTTTGCCCCGTATCGGGATGAATTAATTATTTCTTCAAAAGCAGGCTACCATATGTGGGATGGTCCTTATGGGGAATGGGGATCAAAGAAATATTTGACCGCAAGTTTGGATCAAAGCTTGAAGCGTATGGGTCTTGATTACGTTGACATTTTCTATTCTCATCGTCCTGATCCGAATACACCTCTAGAAGAAACAATGGGTGCTTTAGATCAAATCGTCCGTCAAGGAAAAGCTTTATATATAGGAATTTCAAGCTACACGGCTGAACAAACGGAAGAAGCAGTGAAGATTTTGAACCGTCTTGGCACTCCGCTTCTTATCCATCAGCCGAGCTATTCCATGCTGAATCGCTGGATAGAAAATGGCTTACAGGATGTGCTGCAGGAAAAACGAGTTGGCTCCATTGCTTTTTGTCCGCTTGAACAAGGATTATTAACAAGTAAATACTTATCAGGTGTACCATCTGATTCAAGAGCTGCTAAATCAACTGGTGCATTAAATCAAGATCGTGTAACGGAAGAAATGATCCAGAAAATCAAACAGCTGAATGACATTGCATCACAGCGGGATCAGAACCTTGCACAAATGGCATTAGCATGGGTTCTTAGAGAAGGCCGTGTTACATCTGCTCTTATCGGTGCCAGCAGAGTAAGCCAGATTGAGGAGAATGTGGCTGCTTTGAATCATCTTGAATTTTCAAATGATGAACTAGCCAGGATAGAAAGCATTTTATCTGATAAATAAGTCAACCAAGCCTTGCTTTCTAGCAAGGCTTTTCTTTATAAAATCTAGTCTGAAAGATACAATTCAAAAAATAGTTACCCGAAAAAGAGGATTTTTCAATTGAAAGACTAATTAGTGATTATAATGACAGTACTTTTATAACAACTACTATTATTAGAAAGCTGGTGATCTGAGATGAAAGAAATTCGAGTTGGAATGATTGGCTATAAGTTTATGGGAAAAGCACACAGTTTAGCTTATCGAAATGTTCCTTTTTTCTTTCCAGGAGTGGCGAAACCTGTACGTAAAGCAATTGCTGGACGAAATAAAGAGGGTGTGAAGCAGGCAGCGGAAGAGCTTGGATGGGAAAGCTATGAAACAGACTGGCGTAAAATGATTGAAAGAGACGATATTGATTTAATAGATATTGTCACACCAAATAATTCTCATGCTGAAATGGCTATTGCAGCTGCAGAAGCGGGAAAGCATGTGATCTGTGAAAAGCCGTTATCATTAAATTCCGAACAGGCAGAAAGAATGCTTGAGGCTGTAACTAGAAATAAAGTGATTCATATGATTTCTCATAATTATCGATTTGCTCCTGCCGTACAATATGCAAAGAAACTAATTCAGCAGGGACGCTTAGGAAGAATTTATCATGTTCGGGCGACATATCTTCAGGACTGGATTATGGATCCCGATTTCCCGATTGCATGGAGATTAAAAAAAGAGGTAACAGGTTCAGGTGCACTAGGTGACATTGGTGCACATATCATTGATCTTTCAAGATTTTTAGTAGGTGAAATTTCAGAAGTTGTCGGTTCAATGGAAACCTTTATTAAAGAAAGACCAATTGATGAAATGTCTGATAAAAAAGAAAAAGTGGATGTAGATGATGCAGCTTCATTTATTGCCAAGTTTGAAAATGGGGCAATGGGAGTATTCGAAGCGACACGTTTTGCAGCAGGAAATCGAAATCGAAATAGTTTTGAGATCAATGCTGAATTTGGTTCGATTAAATGGGATCTTGAAAATATGAACAATTTACATGTCTACTTAACAGAGGATGATAAAGGTCTGCAAGGTTTTAGAGTGATTAATTGTACTGAAGAAGTGCATCCGTATGCTGATGCATATTGGCCAGCTGGTCATATCATTGGCTATGAGCATACCTTCGTCAATTTAATGTCTGAACTTATGAAAGCGATTTCAAATAATAACCTTCCGTCCCCTAATTTCTACGATGGTTTACAGAACCAGCTCATACTCGATGCGATAGAACGATCATCAGCAGAAAAAAGATGGATCACCATCTCAAAGAAAATAGAACAGCTGCAGTAAAGCGGGAGGAATCCCATTTTTTTATTAATTATATAAATATTCCTAGTTTTCTTATAAAAATGCTTTTCTAAAGAAGGATTAGTTGTTATATTGAATATATCAACCGTTGAAAGGTGACGCTATGACTACTTTTAATCCTCTTTATCTAAAAGTATACAATGTACTATTAAATCAAATACAGAGCGGGAAACTAAAACATGGTGATAAGGTTCCTTCAGAAAAAGAATTAGCAGATCAATTCGAGGTCAGCAGGATTACATCGAAAAAAGCATTGGATTTGCTTTCAGAAGAAAAATTAATTGAAAGAATACAAGGCAAGGGCTCGTTTGTTATTCATTCAAATGCTGAAATAGATGCTTCTTACAAAACAAAGTCAGCTATAGCTAATCGTAAATTAATCGGATTTATTTTACCTGGATTTGATGACAGTTATGGGATGGAGCTTGTAAAAGCGGTTGAACAGAGGTGCAGTGAACTCGGAAGTAATTTGCTGTTAAAATTCAGCTATGGAAGCAAGGAAGTTGAAGAACAAGCAGTGAACGATTTTTTGCAAATGGGAGCAGAAGGACTTATTGTCTTTCCTGTTCACGGTGAGTACGTAAATAACAAGCTCCTAGAATTAGTTTCAAGGAATTTTCCAATTGTATTGATCGATCGATTCATTAAAGGAATTCCTGCTTCATTTGTGTGTACCGATCACAGAAAAGCAACGATTGAGATAACGAGTTACTTATTTCAATTAGGACATACAGAGATTGGTTTCATTTCACCGCCTTATGAGGGTACTACGGCAATAGAGGAACGAGTGATGGGGTTTCATATCGCTCACTCGGAGCATGGCATAAAGCTAAATAGAGATTACATCCTGACTGAAATAAAAAATAGTTTGCCGGTTCATGAAAAGACCAATACTCTTTTGAATGAGGAACGGGTTGTTTTAGACAGATTCTTGAAGAAACATCAGAGCATTACTGCAATTGTGGCCTGTGAACATTCAATTGGGGAACAAGTAATGGCAAGTTTGTCAAAGCACGGGAGAAGTGTCCCAGATGATGTATCTATAGTTTGTTTTGATTCTCCAGCGAATTCAAAAATTTTGTTTACTCATATCAAGCAAGATGAGCGGAATATCGCTTTAAAAGCTGTCAATCTTCTGCATGAAAAAATATCTAACTCAGCGTCTACTGTACAGCAGATTTTTATATCCCATTCCATTGCAGAAGGGGAAACAACTAAATCTTTTGCTCTAAAATAGGTCTGAATAATCAGGCCTATTTTATTTATTTTTAAAAATTCTGAAAAATATATTGACTTGCAAATTCATAAGATATTAATATAGTACCTATAAAACATAACAACATGACATGTCATTATGTTATTTGTAAGCGCTTTATTTCTAGCTTATTGGAAAGGAGGACTCGGTTTTATTAATCATCATCACATATAAATTAAAGGGGGATTTTTCATGAGGCACTTTAAAAGCATTATTTTATTAGCCGTTTCATTTTTGCTCCTTTTGGCAGGCTGCAGTTCAGAGTCATCATCAAGCAAGGAAACCGCAGATGGCAAAACAACGATCACATTCTGGCATCCAATGACAGACATTACTGGAGATGCAGTCAAAGAAGTGGTAAAAGCATTTGAAAAAGAAAATCCTGATATTAAAGTGAAATCGGTTTATATTGCCAATCAAGGTGAAGGCTCAAACGAAAAACTCCTATCTTCCATTGCCGGCGGAAACCCTCCAGATGTCGCTTACTTCGACAGATTTGAGATTGCATCGTGGGCAGCACAAGGCTCTCTTGAAGATCTGACTGATCTAGCGAAGAAAGATAGCATCACTAAAGAAAACTTTTACCCATTTGCCTGGGAAGAAGCAACCTACGAAGATAAACTTTACGGATTACCCACAACGACAGATTCCCGCTTAGTATACTACAACAAAAAACATTTCGAAAAAGCTGGACTAGATCCAGAAAACCCTCCTAAGACTATTGCAGAACTTGAAGAAGCAGCTGAAAAACTCACAATTAAAAAAGGTAAAAGATTCTCGCAGATCGGATTAATCCCTTGGCTTGACCAAGGCTGGTTCTACGGCTGGGGCTGGGCATTCGGAGGAGACTTTTACAACCCTGAAACACAAGAAGTAACAGCTGATGATCCTAAAAACGTTGAAGCGCTTAAATGGATTACAGATTACGCAAAAAAATACAATATTGAGGACATCACAGCTTTCACAAATTCACAAGGAACAGGTGCGATGGATCCTTTCCTTACTGAACAAATCAGCATGAAGGTAAGCGGTCCATGGACTGTATCAGCGATTAATAAATTCAAGCCTGATTTAGAGTATGGTGTATTCCCGATGCCTACTCCTACAGGCGATAACTTTACAACCTGGTCTGGCGGCTGGTCGACAGTTATCCCAAAAGGTGCAAAAGAAAAAGAAGCTGCCTGGGAATTTTTGAAGTTCTTTAGCGGAGAAGAAGGACAAAAAATATTCAGCGGAATTGCAAAAGACTTTTCTATTATTGATTCTGTGAATGAGGAATTAGGATACAAGGATGATCCAATTCTTAAAGAGTTTGTTGATATTCTTCCTTCAAGCAATCACAGGCCGGTTATGACACAGGGAAGCTTGTATTGGAACGAACTGGCAAGTGCTGTCGAAAATGCAACAAGAGGAAACGGCACACCTGAAGAACTTCTGAAAAAGGTAGATGACAAAGTGACGAAATCATTGAAATAAGGCTGCAGAGGGATTCTCCATCTGGGGAATCCCTGATAAAAACCAAAGGAGGTATGTTTCATGCAGCAGCCAGTGATAAAGGAGTCAGCCAGCATAAATGAAATTCCTGTTGTAAAAAAGAAAAGGTGGAGAAATAAATCTTCCTTATATGGTGTCCTTTTTGTCACACCCTGGATTTTAGGACTTATTATTTTTTATGCTTTTCCATTAATATCATCCATTTACTTCAGCTTTACAACATATAGTATCCTTCAGCCCGGTGAGTTTGTCGGATTGCAGAATTATAAAGAGCTGATGAGTGATGACCTCTTTTGGAAGTCGGTATCTAATACCATATATTTCGCTGTCTTTTATGTCCCTCTGAGCATCATTTTCGGAGTATGTTTGGCAATGATCCTGAATTTGAAAGTGAAAGGCATGACGGTTTACCGCACAATTTTCTTTTTGCCTACACTAGTGCCGCAGGTAGCCCTAGCGGTGCTTTGGATGTGGCTCTTAAATCCGCAGTTTGGTTTAATCAATGGCATGCTGGATCTTATCGGAATTCAAGGGCCTGCATGGTTAGGCAGTGAAACCTGGTCGAAGCCATCGATCGTTATAATGTCCCTTTGGGGAATTGGGCAGGCTGTCGTCATCTATTTGGCAGGATTAACGGATATTTCCGAGGATTACTATGATGCTGCTGAAGTAGACGGGGCAAATTGGTTCCAGAAAACGATACATATTACCTTGCCGTTATTAACTCCCGTCATCTTTTTCAACCTCGTTATGGGTGTTATTGGCGCTTTCCAGCAGTTTGCATTGCCGTACGCGCTGACTGGCGGACAGGGAACTCCAGCAAATTCATTAACCTTTTATGTCATGTATTTATATGACAATGGATTTAAGTTTTTTAAAATGGGATACGCCTCTGCGATGGCATGGATCCTCTTTGCTATCATCATGATTTTAACAGCGGTTATTTTCTCTACTTCAAAAAGATGGGTTCATTATCAAGGAAAATAAGGAGGGATTCGAATGAGAACGAAAACGTCAAAAAGCATATTCGCCCATACATTTCTGATATTGATATCCATTCTCTTTTTAGTTCCATTTTTCTGGATGCTGTCTACCTCTTTAAAGGATCAAACACAGATTTTTTCGTTTCCGCCTGAATGGATTCCCTCACCGTTTAAGTGGAGCAACTATCAGGAGGCTGTCGACTATATACCATTTTTCAGCTATTTGAAAAACACTGTTGTGATTACTGTGTTCAGTACAATTGGAGCAGTCATTACATGCCCGTTGGTAGCATACGGGTTCGCGAAATTAAGATTTAAAGGCAGCAATGCTCTATTTATTGTGACGATTGCCGTCATGATGATTCCGGGACAAGTCACAATGATCCCGCTGTTCATCTTGTTTGAAAAACTTGGCTGGGTCGGCAGCCCGCTTCCGCTGATCATACCTGTCTTTTTCGGAGTTCCTTTCTATATCTTTTTACTGCGCCAATTCTTTCTCGGCTTGCCGGATACGTTAATGGATGCCGCGAGAATTGATGGAGCAGGTGAGTTTCGCATCTACTGGCAAATTATGCTTCCACTGGCAAAACCGGCTGTACTTGCAGTAGGACTGTTTCAATTTATGGGAAGCTGGACTGATTTTTTAGGACCGCTGCTTTATTTAACAGACGAGACATCCTATACCCTTTCACTCGGCCTGCAGCAATTCCAAAGTCAAAAAGGAACAGAATGGGGATTAATGATGGCGGTCTCAACATTAATGACGCTTCCAATTATTGTTTTGTTCTTCTTCCTGCAAAAAACATTTATTAAAGGGATTACATTTAGCGGTATTAAAGGATGACAGGAGATGAGTTAATGTGAATAAGATTAGAATTGGTTTTATTGGCTCTGGAGGAATAGCCCATTACCATGCCTCACATTTAAGAGAATTAGAGAATGTACTCATTGCTGCAATCGCCGATCCGAATCCCGAAAGCAGACACAGCTTTATTCAAACACAGGATGTTGAAGCTCTAGAATTTGATGATTTTGAAGAAATGCTGAATCATTCAGAATTAGATGGAGTTATTATTTGCTCTCCGCACACTCTGCATTACCAACATGCAAAAACGGCTCTTTTAAAAGGCTGTCACGTATTACTTGAAAAGCCGATGGTGTGTTCTGTCGAAGAAGCGGAAGAACTTATCGCGCTTTCAAAAGAGAAGAAATGTGTGCTGCAAATCTCGTATCAGCGGCATTATCAGCCTGAATTCATCCATATTAAAAAGCTGATCGAAGAAAATCAAATCGGAATTCTTACTAGTGTAAATGCTTCTCTCTATCAGGATTGGATTTACCTATCAGCAGGAACATGGAGGCAAAAGCCAGCTTTGTCAGGAGGGGGTATGCTGTTTGATTCGGGAAGTCATATTTTAGATGCCATTCTATGGATTACAGGACTTACCCCGATAGAATCCAAATCATTTATCCATCAGCGCGGTACAGAGGTAGATATCGATTCATTTACAACTGTCAAATACACACAAAATGTAATGGGTACAATCACCATTGCAGGCATGTCACCTTGCTGGCATGAAACGTATTCTTTTATAGGAGATAAGGGAGCCATTTTCTACGAAAACGGTCAGGTTTCTCTCGTTCGAAATGGAGAAGCTCCAGTAAATCAAAGTATAGAGGTTGCTGATAATAATACAGATAAAAGCTTCATAGATGCCATACTTGGGATAAAAGAGGTTGAGGTTCCTGGTGAATTTGCCATACGGGTTTTAAAGTTTACAAAAGAAATCTATGAAGCAGACAGTGCAAACTTGCAGAAAAAATAATAATTCTGAGATTGAGAGGGATAAATGTGAACAATCCAATCGGCATGAGAATACCCCCGCATTTTGGAAAAGAAGGAATTGAGTACACAGCAAAATGGGCAAAAGAAAATGGAATTGAAGTTCTAGATCTTCCTATCCTGGATGAATCAGTAAAAAATATATTATCAAGCTATCAAATCGGCATTGGTTCCATAGATGGAAAAGGGTGTGTTGGAAACACCGATATTTTAAGCGAGGATGAAGGCAAGCGCTGGAATGCAGTGCTCTCATTAAAGGAGCAGTTCGAACAAGTTTCAGCATTGGGAGGCAGCGTTATTTTTATGTGCCTCGTACCTGAAAACAGCCTTCTTCCTAAAAAAAGAAGCTTAGAAATTTGGAAAGAAACGTTTCCGGAGGTTGTCGGCTTAGCAGAAAAAAACAATCTTTATATTGCATTGGAAGGGTGGCCGGGTCCTGCACCTGCATATCCAACGCTCGGAACCACTCCAGAGGTGCTCAGATATATGTTCAATGAGGTGCCGTCAAAGCATTTCGGGGTAAATTATGATCCTTCGCACTTAGTCAGACTGGGAATTGATTACCTGAGGTTCCTAGATGAATTTGGAGAGAAAGTGCTTTACTGTCACGGAAAAGATACTGCGTTATTGGCTGAAGATCTATATGACTTGGGAAATCTCCCATCTGTTTTTGATTCTAAGTATGACTTTTCTGAAGGTGCATGGCGCTACACGATTCCAGGTCATGGCGAGGTTGACTGGAGAAAAGTGGCGGTAAGATTAGATGCTCTAAAGTACAAGGGGCCAATCAGCATAGAGCTTGAGGATCATTATTATTGGGGCTCTCTTTCATCCGAACAGGAAGGAATTGTGAAAGCGAAAGATTTTCTGCAGACAGTATTTCATAAAAAGAAAACAGGGGGAATAGCGGATGTCAAACATTAAAATAGGAATCATTGGAAGCGGCGGGATTGCTGCTGTCCATGCTAAAGCTTACTTGCAAATGACGGATGTAACAATTGCTGCAGTAGCAGACGTCATTCCCGGAAAAGCAAAAGAATTTATTGAGCAGCTTGGAATTCACGATGCCCAGGCATTTGACAGCCATTTAGAATTGCTGGAATTGGATTTAGATGGTGTTAGTGTCTGCACGCCAAATGTCACACATCACAGAACCAGTATTGATTCACTGCTTGCTGATAAACATGTTTTAGTTGAAAAGCCGCTTGCTGTAACGCTGGAACAAGCGGTTGAAATGGTTGAGACATCACGTCGCACAGGGAAAATGCTGACGGTAGGTTTTCAGCCGAGATATGATCCAAATATGAAAACAATTAAAGAAATTGTTAAATCAGGACAGCTTGGAGATGTATATTATATTCAAACAGGCGGGGGAAGAAGAAGAGGCATGCCAGGCGGAACCTTTATTAATAAGGATTTGGCAGGAGCAGGTGCAATGGCTGATATCGGCTGTTATTCCCTGGACTTGGCATTAAATGCATTGGACTATCCTAAACCACTTACAGTTTCAGCGTATACATCCAATCACTTCGGCAAAAATCCTTTGTATCATCATGAAGCAAATCGTTTTGAGGTAGAGGATTTTGGTGTCGCAATGGTTCGTTTAGAAGGAGGGAAGGTACTGAATTTTAAAATTTCCTGGGCGATGCATATGGATTCTTTAGGACCGACTATTTTTCTCGGAACAGACGCAGGCCTCAAGCTGACTCCTGCAGGACAAGGGCCATGGAGCGGTGTTTGGGACGGAGGAATCGGCAGTATTTCATTGTTTCATGATATTGCAGGACAGCATTCAGAAACGTCAATACCCGTTATTGATCATAAAATAGATATATTCCACGAAAAAGTAAGAGATTTCGTGACGGCGATAAAAGAAAAACGCACTGCTCCTATCCCTGCTGAACAGATCTTAATCAACCAGGCGATTATTGATGGAGTCCTAAGGTCTTCTGAATTAGGAAAAGAAGTAGATATTAAAGTTCCTGTTTTTGCTTAATCATTTCACGTAATTTTTAAAAAACGCTTATTAAATTTAAGGGGTTCCGTTTAAGGAGAGAAAACAGTAAATAGCATTAAAAATAGCAGGGTAATTCGCATATGAATTAGACCTGCTTTTTTTGTTGAAATAACAAGGATTTCAACCGTTTTTGTGTAGAATTAGTTACCTAATTAGCAACCTATTTAGCAAAAGGACAATAGCTATTGTCAATCATAAAATTAGTGTGCGAAATAATGTGCTAATTGGTTTGCGAATTCCCAATTCATTTATTGCCGGATGATTGTTGACAACCACGTTTAAATGGGACTTTTATGATATTATTATAAATAATGGATATTCCATTAAAGGGCAGGTTAGCTCTATAAGAAAAGTTAAAGGTAAATCCAATTAATAGTATAGTCATATGTACTAGATCCTTTTTGTGGTCTATTTCTTGATCGAAGAAAAATTCAAGCTGAGGGGTATTGTACCAAATAATTTACATTGCTTTTATTTTTCGAGAAAATAAAGGTACAATTAATACTTATATAGTTTATTGATGAAAAAAGATAATGAGGTAGGAAAAAAATGATTGCAAAAACAGAAGAAGATTTTAATGGTTTGAAGGAAATTGGCAAAATTATTGCCTCCATTAGAGATGAATTGGTACAAAGAACAATTCCTGGCATAACGACCAAAGAACTTGATGATATAGCCGGAGAACTTTTAGAAAAAGCAGGTGCAGTTTCAGCTCCAAAAGGTGAATATGATTTTCCTGGCTATACTTGCATTAGTCTTAATGAAGAAGTGGCACATGGTATTCCGGGTCATCGGGTTATTCATGAAGGGGATCTAGTAAATATAGATGTATCTGCTTCAAAGAACGGTTATTTCGCAGATACAGGAATCTCATTTGTAGTAGGAGAAGGAGAAGAAGTATTAACGAAAATATGCGACGTTGCTAAAAAGGCATTTGAAGCAGGTCTTAAGAAAGCAAAACCCGGTTCCAAAAAAAGCAGAATCGGAAAAGCAGTATTCGAAACAGCGAGACAGCATGGATTCACTGTTATCAAAAACCTTACAGGACATGGTGTTGGACGTAGAATACACGAAGCACCTGACCATATTTGTAACTATAATGATCCATGGGATAATGAAATATTAAAGGAAGGGATGGTTATCGCATTCGAACCATTTATCTCAACCTTTGAAGAAGAAGTATTCCAAAAAGAAGACGGTTGGACCTATGCTACAGAAAAAAGCTATGTAGCTCAATTGGAACATACGATTATCCTTACTAAAAATGGTCCGATTATTGTCACACTTTAATTCAAGCATAGACGGAAAAGACTCGTATTAATATAAATAGTTCGCTTACCGTGTAGGAAACTTAAATGGATTAACATATAAATTCGTAACAGTTTTAAAGAATGTTACTCACATCTATAAGTTAAATTCCCCATTTAAAGTCTTAGAAACATTTCACCGAGTGTTTTATCAAACACATCACAAAAGGCCAAACCTTTGCAAAGGATATGGTCATTTATTACAACAATATTATGACAAAAGGTGTATTTAGCTGGCATGAAATGTTCCTTTCCTTCATATACCGTAGTGATATGTTGAGGAGAGGGTGACTCTTATGGTAAAATCTTTAGATCCAAAAAGTATTCCTAAATATGTAAATCAACTGTTCATCCCACCGGTATATATGCCTACGATTCTAAGACAACCTAACACTGGTCAGGTTATTGGCCATGAATATAAAATTAATGTTAGTGAGTTCCAGCAGCAACTCTTACCACCTGGTTTCGGTACAACCAAAGTTTATGGTTACGGTGGGATGATACAGGACCAAAACACAGGAAGTGCGGTTTATTTTAGAAGTGCTCCAGGCCCTACATTTGAAGCCATTCGAGGAATTCCTGTATATGTTCAATGGATAAACAACCTCACTGGCCCCCTTTTTCTCCCGGTGGATCCGACACTCGATTGGGCGAATCCCAATTCCATGGCAATTCCCAGGCCACCATTTCCATCATTTCCCCTGGGATTCCCTCTAGCACAGAAACCTGTACCTATTGTCACTCATCTGCACGGAGGAGAGACACCATCTTATTTTGACGGTAATCCTGATGCTTGGTTTACAGCAGATGGAAGGACCGGCATGGCATTTATAACTGATAAGTACACCTACCTAAATGTACAACAGCCTACAACCCTTTGGTATCATGACCATACCATGGGAATAAATCGTTTGACTTTATACGCTGGACTGGCAGGGGGTTATGTGCTTCGGGATATGAATGACCCCATTGCCTCGTTTCTTCCTGGTAGAGAAAATGAGATTCCGCTCATCATTCAGGACCGATCTTTTAATACTGATGGTTCTCTTTTCTATGAGCAAGTGGGGGTTAACCCAAGTATTCATCCTTACTGGGTACCAGAGTTTTTTGGAAACACAATAACGGTGAATGGAAAGGTGTGGCCGAACCTTAATGTCAAGCCTCAACAATACCGTTTTCGTCTTGTAAATGGTTCAAACGCGCGATTTTATGATTTAAAGCTTTCAAATCAACAAAAATTTATCCAGATTGGCAGCGATGGAGGTTATTTACCTCAACCTGTAGAACTGTCCTCACTTTTGATTTCACCGGCAGAACGAGCAGATATCCTTATTGATTTCTCTACTCTGACTCCGGGTACGACCGTTATTTTAATGAATAATGCTAATGCCCCTTTCCCTGGTGGAACACCAGCAGACCCGCAAACAGTTGGTCAAATTATGCAATTTACAGTCACGAATGAAACCGTCCTACCGCCAAAGAAATTGCCGCCTATTCTGAACAATATGCCGCAATTAAAGCCAACGATAAACAGAACTTTGACTTTATTTGAATTGGAGGGTCCTAATGGCCCGTTGGCAGTTACGTTAGATGGACAAATGATGCGAAATCCCGTTTCTGAGCTTCCACGAGCAGGAACGACAGAAGATTGGCAAGTTGTAAACCTTACCGATGATACTCATCCAATCCATCTTCATCTTGTTCAGTACCAGCTCGTTAGCCGCCACAAAGTCCGATCAGACGATTATTTAAGAGACTGGAAGAAACTAAATCAAACGACACCTCCGGGCACCCCGCCATATTTTATTAAGCCCAAGGTTCTGCCGATCGGCCCATATTTGCAAGGTCAGTGTATTGCACCTCCACTCAATGAGAAAGGCTGGAAGGATACTATACAAATGAATCCAGGAGAAGTAACGACTATAAGAGTTCGGTTTGCATCCCAGGATGGCAGACCGTATCAATTTGATCCTAGCCTTGGTCCTGGATATGTATGGCATTGCCATATTCTTGAACATGCGGGTAATGAAATGATGAGACCGTATAAGGTATTGCCTTAAATATCTACAAAATTAACTATGGTAAAAATCAATTTTGTTCTTTGGCAAAGTAAGGTGAACTCGTAACATAAGGTACTCCGTTAAAGGGGGCTATAATAGAATAACTTATTAACTTAGTTCAACAATGAACTGAGTTTTATTATGCAAAAAAACACCGCTAAAAGCGGTGCGAATTAATGTACGAATCCTAATGCTATTCCCGGTGCTAAATACCGTGTGATTTCAGGTTTTCCCTCCCAAAACGGAACCCCTTATATTAAATTAAGCGTTTTTTTATTTATACCAAGTTGAAATAATTGATTTATCAATTTATTCTCCCCATACTACAAAGTAGGATGTGTTACTGATGTAGAGGAGGGATTATTGATGAAAGCTGTTGGATTACATAAATATTTGCCAATCGAGCATGAAGAAAGCCTTATCGATATTGAGGTTCAAAAACCTGTTCCTGTTGGGAAAGACCTGCTTGTGGAAATCAAGGCAATTTCGATTAACCCTGTTGATACCAAGGTGCGTTCTCCAAAGGACAAAGTAGAAGAAGAGGCCAAAATTCTTGGATGGGATGCAAGCGGTGTTGTTGTGGAAGCTGGTGAAGAGTGTAAAGATTTTAAACCAGGTGATGAAGTATTTTATGCTGGCAGCATTACGAGACAAGGCACGTACAGCGAATATCATCTTGTAGATGAAAGAATCGCAGGGAAGAAACCGCAGTCACTGTCTCACGCCGAAGCAGCAGCTCTCCCGCTTACAGCTATTACAGCGTATGAAGGTTTATTTGAGCGCTTATCGATTGATCCTTCTAACAAGCAACAAAACAGAGGCAAAAGTATTTTAATCATTGGCGGAGCTGGGGGAGTCGGTTCAATCGCCATTCAACTGGCAAATTGGGCGGGCTTGACTGTCATTGCGACTGCTTCTCGCGCAGAAACAGAAGAATGGGTGAAAAACTACGGTGCTGATCAAGTCATCAATCATCATAATCCTATAAAAGACGAACTTAACAGAATTGATATGAAAGAAGTGGACTATATCTTTTGCCTGAACAACACCGATCAGCATTGGGAAGGAATGAGCGAGGTCATTAAACCGCAGGGAATGATCTGTTCCATTGTTGAAAATAAAGATCCATTGGATTTGAATCTCTTAAAAAGCAAAAGCATTACCTTTGTGTGGGAATTTATGTTCACAAGAGCCATGTACCAAACGGAAGATATGCGTAAGCAGCATCTTCTTTTAAACACAATAAGTGAACTGATTGATCAAGGAATAATCAGAACAACTTTGAATCAAACCCTTTCACCAATTAATGCAGAAAATATAAAAAAAGCACATCAAGCCGTAGAGTCAGGTAAAACGATTGGAAAAATTGTACTTGAACATTTTTAATAATGGCAATTTAATGTTATTTTAGATTTATCTTATTGAACGGAGGGATTTCTAATGGCATTCATGAGCATCCGATTACGTACTTTGTTCCGCTAATTGAATAGTGACAAAGAAAATCTGATGGGTCTGCCTGTTTATAGAAATCCTAATTTACTTTTGCGAAAAGAGGGAGAGAAGTCTGCCTCTTTTTGCTGTGCTAAAAAGTGAATCGTTTCCAATGCGGATTCTCCTCAATAACATCAAGTATCAAAGAGGAGAGATAAGGATGACAGCTGAATGATTAACGCTTGCCCGAGAGCATGGATTATATCTTATTGAAGAAACTGCAGAATTAAATGAGTCTGGCATGGATTTTCAAGTTGTTTTTGCAGAAGACGAGAATGGCATTTCATGGGTGCTGAGAAGACCAAGACGTCCTGACGTTATTGAAAGAGGTGCAAATGAAGGGAAAGTCCTGAATTTAGTTCGTCAGCATCTGCAGGTCAGTGTACCTGAATGGAAAATTAATTCACCAGAATTAATTGCTTATCCAAAAGTTCCTGGAATACAGGCTGCATCGATTGACATGACGATTCGAAATTTTGTTTGGTACATGAACAATGAAGAGCCTTCGTTTTCATTTACCCGCTCATTGGCGCAAGCTATGGCCGATTTGCACAATATTGATCATCGCTGCAGAATGCGGAGTTGAAATTTTAAGCCCTGCACAAGTTCGTCAATCTCTGCGTGAGAGGATGGAAAATGTTAAAAAGGAATTGGGTGTAGCAAATGACCTATGGAATCGCTGGCAAAGATGGCTTGCAGATGATTCATTTTGCCTGATCACTCTTCATTTATACACGGGGATCTGCATCCGCCTCATATATTAATAGATAAAGACGAGAATGTATGCGGAATACTTGTTTGGACCGAGGCAAAAGTGTCCGATCCAGGCAAAGATTTTGTTTTATATGCTACTATTTTTGGAGAAAAAGAACTTCAGATCTTGCTAATGCCGGTGGCACGGTTTGGGCGAGAATGAAGATCATATTGTCGAATTTAAGGCTGCCTATGCAATTGATATTGCTGAATTTGCTTTATTAACAAAAGAGGATGATCATTTTCAAATGGCACGTGAAGCTTTAGGCCTCTAATATAATGGATACAGCGGTCTTACTTTTAAGTACTTTTAA
Source organism: Bacillus sp. PAMC26568 (assembly GCF_014235785.1). Classification (GTDB taxonomy): domain Bacteria; phylum Bacillota; class Bacilli; order Bacillales; family Bacillaceae; genus Bacillus_P. Next base: position 2,305,684 of record NZ_CP060137.1, read on the forward strand.
AGTAAGACCGTTATATAAGCTGGATTATTAATTGAATAATAAGAAAAATCTAAAAATCGATTGAATAAGGAGAAGGAGAATGTTTTAATGTATTTATAGGCTGAACACTTGTCAGATATGTGATGTCTGAAAAGAAAGGATGTGAATAAGTGCTTATCGAAAAAATTACTGCTAAGAAAGTATCAGATTCCGTCAGTGAACAAATTGAAAAGATGATCGTAGATGGCACGTTAACTGCAGGTGAAAAGCTTCCTTCAGTAAGAGAGCTTTGTGAGAGGTTTGGTGTAGGAAGATCCGCGGTTAGGGATGCAATAACTGCCTTAAAAGGTAAAGGTCTTGTAAATGTTAAGCAAGGCGAGGGAACGTATGTCAGAGAGTTCGATTCTGCACAGATTTTCAGGCGAAGTTTTTTGCTGCCAAATCCGAGAGATATCAGCGAGCTATTTCAAGTCAGAAAAATAGTGGAAACAGGCATGGCTGAAATGGCTGCATCAAATCGCACAGACAATGACCTCGAACATATGAAAACGATTTTAGTTAACCAAAATGGAACCCCATGGGAAGATGACTACGAGTTTCACTTAGCCATTGCGAAGGCATCTGGAAACAAACTTCTTATTGAGTTTGTCCAATTTATTTCGTCAACTATTAAAAACGCAATGATTGATTTTCATCAATTTATTCAAAATGATCATGATACGGTTCAAACTATTTCCAGACATCATGACAAAATCTTCGAAAGTATATCTGAAGGAAAACCGCTTCAATCAAATCAAATGATGCTTCAGCATTTAACGTTCGTAGAATCCATCCTTCATAAGAGTCTTCAGCAGAACAATTGAATTTTTTTAGAAATAACACAAAACAGTGTTTGTTATTACAAAACAATTGGAGGTGCAGTTTTGATCCAAACAGAAATAACATCCATTTTACCTGCTGAAAAAGTAAAACAAGATAAACAAGATCACCAATTGCTCGGCAACAATGGGGAAATTACAGTTTTTCCAACCACAGAAGGTGAAATTGCAAATGTGTTAAAATTTGCAAATGAAAATGGCAAAAAAATCTCCATAATTGGCGGAGGGACAAAACGGGGATTTGGAGGTTTAACTGAACAAACTGATATTCAATTATCCATGGCAAATTACACAGGAATTACAGAGCATACACCTGGTGATATGACGATTACGGTCAAAGCAGGCACTCCATTTAAAGAGCTTCAGGATTATTTAGCCAAGTACAGCCAAAAGGTTTCACTCGACCCGTCCTGGCCAGAGTATTCTACTATCGGAGGTATTATCGCTTCGAATGAAAGCGGTCCCAAACGACTTGGCTATGGCTCGTCAAGAGATTCTGTTATTGGACTTAGAATGGTTTATCCCGATGGCAGCGTCATTCGCTCTGGCGGGAAGGTTGTGAAAAACGTTGCCGGATATGATATGAACAAATTATTCATAGGTTCAATGGGAACGCTCGGTGTTGTGTCAGAAATCACTTTAAAACTGAGACCCCTTCCAAAATATGAAACTCTGATTCTTTTATCATTTCCACGTGTAATTCAGGAAGAAATGCGATCATTTGTAATCACATTGCTTGATTCAGTGATGGAGCCTGTTGCTTTGGAATTGTTAAGTCCGGCCATTTCCAAACGATTAACAGGCCAAAATATGTATTCGCTTGCAATAAGCTTTGAAGATGTCGAATCCTCTGTTCACTACCAAGAGGAATTTATAAAAAGCATTCTCCCTGAAGGATCTATATTATCAATTCTGCCTCAAGCTGAAGCGGAACTATTTTGGGAAGCGTTTTACCGGACAGTGCCGAATGGAGCAATAGATCAGCAGCCTATTCAAATAACAGAAGCTGTTTTAAAAATTGGAGTAAAAAACCTCGATGTTTTTCAAGTCATGAAAGAATGTGAAGTTTTGCAAAAGTCAATTTCAATTGAAGGACACGGAGGATTAGGCCATGGTTTATGCCAGTTAACGCTAAAAGGTACGAATAGTGAAGTGATGACAGCAATTGCACATATGAGACAAGTCATATCAGATCTTGGAGGATACACCATTATCAAGCATTTGCCATACTCATTACGTCAAAAAACGGAAGTATGGGGTGAAATACCATCGTATTTCTTTCTAATTGAAGGCATAAAAGCAGCTGTTGATCCAAATCGAATCCTGAATTACAAACGTTACTTAGGAGGGATCTGAAATGAGTATAAGAGAAAGTGACTTAAAGAAGGCATCACCTGCATGTACAACAACAAGCCTCAGCAATTATTTATGGAAGGATCATCCGGATGAAAGCAAGTGGGCAGATTGTGTCCATTGCGGCATGTGTCTTGAATCCTGCCCAACTTATGAAATTACTGGCCAGGAACAGCATTCACCGCGAGGCCGGGTTCATTTGATCAAGTCGGTGGCAGATGGAAAGCTTCAAGTAAACGAACAATTTATGGATCCTGTCTTTGCCTGTCTTGATTGCCGTGCCTGTACGACCGCATGTCCAGCTGATGTGGATGTCGGCGGCCTCATTGAAGAAGCGCGCGGACAAATTCGCCAGGCTATGCCGCTGACTGGAGTGAAAGGAACAATCAGCAAATTCTTTCTCAAAGGGCTGTTTCCTCATCAAAACCGCTTAAATACAGTTGGAAGTTTGCTTAAGTTTTATCAAAAAAGCGGGGTTCAAAAAGCGGTCCGTACAACTGGAATGATGAAGATCATGCCTAAGCATTTGGCTGAAATGGAGGCCATCATGCCTGAAATTAAGCAGCCAGTACGCAAAAAGTACAAGAATCACAATGTTATTCCTGCTCTAGGAAAGACAAAGACTCAAGTATCTTTCCTTACAGGCTGTGTCATGGACGTCATGTTCAGTGACATCAATGAGTCAACAATAAATGTTTTAACAAGAAACGGGAATGATGTTACCATTCCGCAAAATCAAACGTGCTGCGGAGCCCTTCACGTACATGCAGGCGATAGAGATACAGGCCGTAAACTTGCCAAGCAGAACATCGAAGCGTTTAAAGACTCAGATAAAGTGATCGTGAATGCTGCAGGTTGCGGGTGCATGCTGAAGGAATATGGAGAATTATTCAGAGAAGTAGACACGCAATGGCATGACCGGGCGGAAGAATTTGCTGCAAAAGTAGTGGATGTTTCAAAATACCTTCATGACACAGGCTATGAAAAGCCTAAAGCAGAATTAAACACAAGGATTACCTATCATGATGCATGCCACTTGGCACATGGTCAAGGTGTGCGTCAGGAGCCGCGAGATATTTTACTTGATATTCCTGGTGTGGAAATGGTTCATATGCCAAACGCTGACAGATGCTGCGGAAGTGCCGGGATTTACAATATTACTAACCCGGAAATGGCAGGGGCTGTGCTTGAAAGCAAGATGGAACATGTACCTGATGATGTTGAAATGATTTCAATGGGGAACCCTGGCTGTATGCTGCAGATGGCAATGGGTGTTCAAAAATACGGAAGAAATCAAAAGGTTGTTCATACGATTCAGCTGCTGGATTGGGCCTATCAAATGGAAAAAAGCAGGGAGGAGGAGATGTAATGGCAATCAAAGGAATTAAAACTAAAGATAAACACATCCAGAACCTCGCAAAATTGACCGGCGGACCTTCATCAATCCTTTATCATAAAGAAGATTTGATTGCTTATGACTGTGATGGTTTTACGATTCATAAGCACTTGCCGAAAGCTGTTGTGTTTCCAAAAAATACAGAAGAAGTTTCTGCCATTGTAAAATACTGTTCAGTAAATAATCTCCCTTTCCTTGCCAGAGGAGCTGGAACAGGGTTAAGCGGAGGAGCCATTCCTATTAATGGTGAAGTCATTATCAGCCTTGTCAAAATGAAAAAACTGATCAGCGTTGATCTTGAAAATAGAAGAGCGGTTGTTGAGCCCGGCTTTGTTAATCTTAAATTAACCAACTCAATCGCGGATAAAGGCTATTACTATGCACCAGATCCGTCAAGTCAATATTGCTGTACAATTGGCGGCAATGTTGCTGAAAATGCAGGAGGAGCACATTGCCTCAAATATGGGGTAACGACAAATCATATTTTGGGTCTTGAAGTTGTTTTGCCGAATGGCGAGATTATAGAGATTGGAAAAAACGGAATTCCAGACACCCCGGGCTATGACTTGCTTGGATTAATTACCGGATCGGAAGGGACTCTTGGAATCGTTACAAAAATTACAGTGCGTATTTTGAAAAATCCTGAAGCGAAACAGACTGTTCTCGCTTATTTTGATAAAGCTGCGGATGGAAGTCAGGCAGTTTCAGATATTATTTCAGCCGGAATTGTTCCCGCCGCTCTTGAAATGATGGATAAGGTCGCGATTGAAGGTGTCGAAGCTGCTGCTTTTCCAGTTGGCCATCCGAGGGACATTGAAGCTGTCCTATTAATAGAAGTAGATGGAATTTCAGCAGGTATTGACGAACAAATCACCCAAATTCTTGAAGTGTGCACAAATTGGAATGTCCGAGAGGTAAAGGTTGCTGATAACGAAGCAGAACGTGCAAGATGGTGGGCAAACAGAAAGACAGGCTTTGGAGCAATGGGGGCTATTTCGCCAGATTATCTTGTTCAGGATGGGGTGATTCCGAGAAGCAGACTTCCTGAAGTTTTGAGCAAAATCAATCAAATCAGCGAGGAATCTGGACTTCGGATTGCGAATATTTTTCATGCAGGAGATGGCAATTTACATCCTCTCGTTTTGTTTGATTCAAGGATTCCAGGACAGACAGAAATGGCATTAAAGGCAGGAAGTGCTTGTTTGCAGGTTTGTGCTGAAGTTGGAGGAACGATTACTGGCGAGCATGGTGTAGGAATAGAAAAGAGAGAGGAAATGCGTTTTGTTTTTACAGACGAAGAAATTCTCGCACAAACGAAAATCCGCGAAGTATTTAATCCAGAGAATTTATTAAATGCAGGTAAATTATTTCCAAGCCCAGGCCGCTGTGCTGAAGTAAAAAAAGAGATGAAAGCAGCAGGATTATAAAAAATAGTGGAATGTTCTGAAAATGATTGAAAACGCTTTGTTTTTCATGATATTATTTTTTTAAACAAAGAAAAACGGCGTTTTGTAATAACAAACAATAGGAGGAACTTAAAGATGAAAGGCTATGTTCAAACAGGAAATCTTCAAGTAGCAGACATACTCTATGAATTTATCAATTCAGAAGCATTACCGCAGACAGGCTTAGACAAAGAAAAGTTTTGGTCTGGTTTTGAAGCCATTGTAAAAGACTTGACGCCAAAGAACAAAGAATTATTGGCAATTCGAGACGAGATTCAAAACAAAATCAATACGTGGCACAAAGAAAACAATCAAACATTTGACTTTGAAACGTATAAGGGCTTTTTACAGGAGATTGGCTATCTTGAACCAGAGGCAGAGGATTTTAAGATTACGACTGAAAATGTTGATAATGAAATCGCAGTTCAGGCAGGACCTCAATTAGTTGTGCCAGTAAATAATGCACGCTACGCCATAAATGCTGCAAATGCACGCTGGGGAAGTTTATATGATGCTCTTTATGGAACAGATGCAATAAGTGAAGAAGATGGCGCTCATAGGGAAGGAAAGTACAACCCGGTACGCGGGGAAAAGGTCATAGAGTTTGCAAAAAACTTCCTTGATGAAACGGTGCCATTAAAAGATGCATCTCATAAAGATGCTGCAGAATACGTCATTGTTGATGGGAAATTAGCTGTAACGTTAAGCAATGGTCAAAAAACTGGGCTGCAGGAAGAAGAAAAACTTGCAGGCTACCAAGGAGATTCAAATTCTCCAACAGCCATTTTACTGAAAAATAATGGTTTGCATTTTGAAATTCAAATCGATCGCAGCCATTCAATCGGGAAAACAGATCTTTCAGGTGTGAAAGATATCCTGCTTGAAGCAGCACTGACAACTATTATGGATTGTGAAGATTCGGTTACTGCCGTAGATGCTGAGGATAAAGTGATTGTTTACCGCAATTGGCTCGGGTTAATGACAGGAAATTTAGCGTCATCGTTTAAAAAGGGCAATGAAACAATAACACGTACATTAAATCCTGATCGAATCTATACTTCTGTAAACGGCGATGAATTTACTCTTTCTGGAAGATCGCTGATGTTTGTGAGAAATGTTGGTCATTTAATGACGAATAATGCCATTCTGGATGAAAATGGCGATGAAATTCAAGAAGGTATTTTAGATTGTGTGATCACTAGTTTGCTTGCTAAACATACCTTGCTTGGAACAGGAAAGTATCAAAACTCTTCAAAAGGATCTGTGTATATCGTTAAGCCGAAGATGCATGGATCAAAAGAAACTTCTTTTGCAAATACACTATTTAATAGAGTTGAGGATTTGCTGGAGCTCGAACGCAATACTATTAAAATTGGCGTAATGGATGAAGAGAGAAGAACATCGCTGAATTTGAAAGCCTCTATCCGCGAAGTAAAGGACCGGATTGCATTTATTAATACAGGGTTTTTAGACAGAACAGGGGATGAAATTCATACTTCCATGGAAGCCGGTCCTATGATACCGAAAAATGAAATGAAATCTTCAGCATGGCTGCAAGGCTATGAAAAATCAAATGTTTATGCCGGTTTAGATAGCGGCTTCCAAGGACGTGCCCAAATTGGAAAAGGGATGTGGGCAATGCCTGATCTAATGGCAGAGATGATGAAGCAGAAGGTAGGTCATCTAAAAGCCGGAGCTAATACAGCATGGGTTCCTTCACCTACTGCGGCTACTCTGCACGCTCTGCATTATCATCAGGTTGATGTTAATGAGGTGCAAAAGCAATTAATCAAGGAATCTCAGGATTTGAGAGATGATATCTTAAAAATTCCAGTTGCTCAGGCTGCATCTTGGAGCAAAGAGGACATTCAGAAAGAGCTGGATAACAACGCACAGGGTATACTTGGCTATGTTGTGCGCTGGGTCGAACAAGGTGTCGGCTGCTCTAAAGTACCAGATTACTATAATGTTGGATTGATGGAAGATCGGGCTACATTGCGTATTTCCAGTCAGCATTTAGCAAATTGGCTCCATCATGGAATTTGCACAAAAGAGCAGGTTCAAGAAACGCTTGAACGTATGGCAAAAGTAGTTGATAAACAAAACGAAGGTGATCCGCTTTATCTGCCAATGGCACCTAACTACAACGATTCGGTTGCTTTCAAGGCTGCATGTGACCTTGTTTTTGAGGGGTATGATCAGCCAAATGGCTACACAGAACCCATTTTGCATCGCAGACGATTAGAAGCAAAAGCTAAATTTGCAGTAAAGCTTTAAGATCATAAATCTATTTTAGGAGTTGAGGCAATGCAGCACCTTCGGGAAAAATCGCTGGAACTTCATAAGCGTTCACATGGGAAATTAAGTGTCACTGTAAAAGTTTCCGTAGAAGATGCACATGATTTAAGTTTAGTTTATTCCCCAGGAGTGGCAGAGCCTTGCAAAGAAATTCATCTAGACCCTGAAAAAGTATATGACTATACGATGAAAGGCAATTTGGTTGCTGTCATTTCAGATGGATCAGCGGTTTTAGGGTTAGGAGATATCGGTGCTGCTGCTTCAATGCCTGTAATGGAAGGGAAGGCTGCTTTATTTAAAGCATTTGCTGACATTGATGCCTTTCCGCTCTGTTTAAATACAAGTGATCCCGAGCAGATCATTTCGATTGTGAAAGCGATGGAACCAACTTTTGGCGGAGTGAACCTTGAAGATATCTCAGCGCCTAACTGCTTTATCATCGAGGAACGATTAAAAAAAGAGATGAAAATTCCCGTATTTCATGATGATCAGCATGGCACAGCCATTGTTACGGCTGCTGGACTTATCAATGCCCTAAAGATGGTAAACAAACGCCTGGAAAACGTTAAAATTGTTTTGAATGGCGCAGGTGCCGCAGGAATTGCCATCGCAAAGCTGCTTATTGAAATGGGTGCTGAAAATCTAATCATGTGTGATACGAAAGGCGTGATTTATAAAGGCCGGCCAAATGGCATGAATGCCATGAAAGAAGTGATATCAGAACTGACAAATAAGAGTCTTTTTCAAGGGACCTTAGGTGAAGCACTCAAGGATGCCGATGTGTTTATTGGAGTTTCTGCTGCAGGAGCAGTTGCGCCTGAAATGGTTCAAAGCATGAATAAGGATGCGATCATCTTTGCGATGGCAAACCCAGATCCTGAAATCATGCCGGAGCCTGCGAAAGCTGCTGGAGCTGCCATTATAGGAACAGGGAGATCTGATCTGCCAAATCAAGTCAATAATGTCCTTGCGTTCCCAGGGATTTTTAAGGGAGCTCTCCAAGTTCAGGCTACTGAAATCAATGAAGACATGAAAATGGCTGCCGTTTATGCAATCGCAGACTTAATTACACTTGATGAGCTGGATTATGAATATGTCATTCCTCATGCTTTTGATAAAAGGGTCGCGGCAGCAGTAACAGAAGCCGTTGCAAAAGCTGCCGTTAAATCAGGAGCTGTACGCATAACAACTATTTGAGAGGAGTAAGCCAATGAAATTCGTACGATTTAAAGATCAAAATACTGATCATGCAGGGATATTGCTTGACGGGGAAATTAAAGGGATTCAAGGTGATATTTTTGGAGAATGGGCGTACACAGGTCAGTCTTTTCAAAAAAATGAGGTACAGCTTCTTGCACCATTAGAACCGAATCAGATTATTGGAATTGGAGCGAACTATGTTTCAAACACAAAGGATATACCTGAGGTTCTGCCTGAGATCCCGGTATTTTTCTTCAAGCCGGCATCCTCCGTCATTGGCCCAGAAGAGAAAATTGTGATTCCAAACGGTGCAGATCAGGTTAAATTTGAATCAGAACTTGCTGTTGTTATAGGCAAAGAGGCAAAAAACGTGGCAGAATCGGATGTATTCGACTATGTGTTTGGCTATACAGTCGGAAATGATGTTACTGCACCTGCCTTTTTTCACGGGGACGGACATTGGACAATCGGAAAATCATTTGATACATTTACTCCGCTTGGTCCTGTGATTGAAACAGAACTTGATCTTTCCATAATACATGTGGAAGCTAGATTAAATGGAACATTGAAACAGGATAGCTCTACAGATTTAATGATCATTCCAATAAGGAAGATGATCTCCTACCTTACTAGTGTGATGACACTTAGACCGGGAGATGTAATATTAACTGGCAGTCCGGTTGGAGCTGAATTTGTTAGGAATGGTGATGTGATAGAGTGTGAAATCAAGGAAATCGGCACTCTTCGCAATACATTTGCAAGTGCAAGAAAAAGCGTAAAAAGCTAGCATATCCAATTCGATTACCCGGAATCATTCATGATATAATAGTAGGAATGACAATTTGCACCAGAGGTGAGAGAGTTGGATCGAGAAAATATGGTAAAGTCCGTCAGCAGGGCGCTTGATATTATCACGCTCGTCAGTTTAAAGAAAGGCGGACTTGGCGTTACAGAGATTGCGAATCAGATTGATATAAATAAAAGTTCCGTATATCGGATTTTATCAACCCTTGTGCAGTACGGGTATGTTGAACAAGATCACGAAACAGGAAAGTACAAGCTTGGATATAAATTTTTAGAAATCAGTTCAAAGCTGCTTGAATCGATTGATCTAAGAGCAGAGGCCAGAATGTACCTGCAGGAGCTTGAAAATGAAACAAATGAGGTTATTCATTTAGTCGTTTACGATCAAGGTGAAGTAGTTTATATTGAAAAATTAGATGGCAATGAAACGCTGAGGATGCATTCAAAAGTAGGCAAGCGTGCCCCCATGCATTGTACGTCAGTCGGGAAGGCAATTCTAGCTCACCTTCCTTCAAGCATTGTATTGGATATTCTGGATCGAAAAGGGTTGCCAATGCATACTGACAAAACGATTACAAATAAAGAAGCTTTCTTGGCAGAGCTGATGACAGTCAGACAAAAAGGATATGCTCTTGATTTAGAAGAGAATGAATACGGAATAACGTGTATTGCTGTACCGATTTTTGATCATATGGGCCAAGCCATTGCTGCAGTCAGTATTTCAGGCCCGACAATCCGGATGACAGAACAGAGATTAGACCAGCTTCAAATCCGCATGCAGCATATTGGCAAACAAATTTCGGGAAGGCTTGGTTTTGAAAATAAGAATCTATCATGAGATGACAATTTGTTCGAGTTCACTTTTAAAAAAGGTATTTCGGACAAATTTTTTTTGTAAAATTAATAGATTTAATTTTCATAATATTTTTTTATTAATATCGATGCATTATATCATTTTGTGATCCTTTGTGTATGCATCAATAAGTAATTGTTTATCATGTGTTTCTTAGTTGTAAACAGCTAGAAACGAGGTTGCTTAATACGAAACAAAAGGAGGAAATAAAGATGAGTACGGCTATGTTAGGATTTTTATCACTGCTGCCGATCTTAGTTGTGGGAATCTTCTTAGTTGGTCTTAGGTGGCCAGCCAGTAAAGCTATGCCGATTTCCTATTTAACTGCAATTGGACTTGCACTTTTTGTATGGAAGGTTCCTGGTGCTACCGTTGCAGCAGCATCTGTAAATGGATTAGTCGTAGCAGCAACGTTATTGTACATTATTTTTGGAGCAATACTGCTTTTAAACACACTGCAGGAAAGCGGGGGTATTAAGTCCATACGTCAAGGCTTCACAGATATTTCAGTCGACAGGCGGATACAGGTCATCATTATTGCTTGGCTTTTTGGTTCATTTATTGAAGGGGCATCAGGTTTCGGAACACCTGCAGCAGTTGCCGTTCCGTTGATGGTTGGTTTAGGATTTCCAGCTATGGCCGCAGTTATTGCAGGAATGGTCATTCAAAGTACGCCTGTTTCATTTGGTGCTGTTGGCACACCGATGCTAGTCGGAGTCCAAACAGGTTTATCAGCAGATGCGACGATCACCGATGATTTTCTCTCACTAGTCACAGCAATCGGCGGACAAGTGGCGATTTTGCACATGATTGCTGGAACACTGATTCCACTGTTTGTTGTTGCATTAATGACGAGATATTTCGGAAAAAACAAATCTTTTTCAGAAGGCTTGAAGGTTTGGAAATTCGCTTTGTTCTCTGCATTTGCTATGACAATTCCTTATGTCATTGTTGCAAATACACTTGGACCAGAATTTCCGTCGATGGTCGGTGGCTTAGTCGGACTCGCCATTGTTGTTTTTGCCGCTAAAAAAGGGTTCCTTATGCCGCCAAAAGAAGAGGCATGGGATTTTGAAGAAAAGTCTAAATGGGATCCAGAATGGGCCGGGTCAATTGAAATCAAAGATATCTCACATAAAAGCGGAAACATGAGCTTGTTTAAGGCATGGGCTCCTTATATTCTAGTTGGTGCATTTTTAGTCATTTCAAGATTGAAAGCGCTTCCCGTCATTGGATGGCTTCAATCATGGGTTGTATCGTTTCCTAACATGTTTGGTTCTGAAGTCAGCGCAAGCTTTCAGCCGCTGTATTTGCCAGGAACGATCTTTATCTTAGTTTCCCTTATTACATTTTTTCTTCATGGGATGAATGGAAACGCATACAAATTTGCTTGGTCTCAATCAGCTAAAACAACCTTAGCAGCTTCAACCGCTCTTGTTTTTACCGTACCGATGGTGCAGGTATTTACAAATTCAAAAGGTGGCGCAGCGGGTTTTGATGCTATGCCAATCGAACTGGCAAATGGTGCTGCAGCAATAGCAGGTGAATTTTGGCCGTTTTTCGCTACTTTTATAGGCGGAATTGGAGCTTTTATCGCAGGCAGCAACACGGTCAGCAACATGATGTTCAGTTTATTCCAATATGATGTCGGCTTACAAATTGGGGTAGATCCTACCTGGATTGTTGCACTTCAGGCCGTAGGGGGAGCCGCAGGGAACATGATTTGTGTTCATAATGTTGTTGCCGCATCAGCGGTTGTAGGTTTAATCGGAAAAGAAGGGGTTGTGATACGGAAAACATTATTTCCATTCACGTATTATGCTCTTTTATCCGGTGCAGTCGGCTATTCGATTGTATGGTATTCACAAAAAGGAATCTTCAATCTTGGCTCATATATTGCTGTCGCGATTGCAATGGCTGCCATTTATATTGTGGCAACGAATCAGAAGCGTGCTGCTTTGATTGTTAGCGATGATAGAAGTATGAAATCATAGAATTAAATTTATTTGTGCAAAAGCTGCCATTTTGATGGCAGCTTTTTATGTTGGCTGAAATGAGTGAAAACAGTATAACTTTTATTTTTACTAATCTATAAATTACTTTATCTTGCTATTTTATTGAGTAAATGTTTGTTTCCGAACACCATAAGTATATACTTAAATTGGAGGTGAACCGTTTGAAATCGAAAAATTCAAACATCCCTGATGCTTTCTGGAATGCCATAAAGGAAAGTGACTCTGAGTATGATGACAAGTTTTTCTATGGTGTAGAAACGACAGGCATTTTTTGCCGGCCTTCCTGCAAATCTAGGCTGCCCAATAAAGAAAATGTGCGCATCTTCAAAAATGCATATATAGCTTTAGAAGAGAACTTCAGACCATGTAAACGATGTAAACCCGACGGCTTGCATTTGCCTGCTGAGCAATGGATCGAACAAATTGTTCAATGGATTGATCAGTATTATTTTGAGTCATTAACATTGCAAACATTGGCAGATATATCTCACGGCAGTCCTTATCACCTGCAGAGATTATTTAAAAAAGTAAAAGGTATATCACCTTCTGAATATGTTCAGCAAGTTCGTCTGGAAAAAGCAATCTATCAGCTTGAGACGACCGAGTTATCGATATCTGACATAGGTCTTGCTGTGGGATTCTCGAGCACACCATACTTCATTACCCTTTTTAAAAAGAGGTTGGGGGAAACACCATCAGCATATCGAAAAGATTACCGGCAAAACATGAAGAAGGAGCTGAAGAATAGAGATGAACACGGAAGTACAAATTATTGAATGGGCTATTATGGAATACGGACAGTGGCAATTTTATACAGCTAAGACCGAAAAGGGACTTTGTTATATAGGCTCGCCTGGTAAAACGTTCGAGGAGCTCAAAGCTTGGATCCATAAACGCTTTCTTGATGCGCGGTTAATTGAAAATGAAGATGCTTTAAAACCATATATTAATGAAATATGTGAATATTTAGAAGGAAATAGGCAGTCTTTTTCAATAAACATAGATATAAAAGGCACTCCATTTCAAGAAGAAATTTGGGCAGCCTTAAAGGAAATTCCTTATGGAAAAACATGGTCTTATTCGGATATTGCCAAGTTTATTCAAAGACCAGCGGCCGTTCGTGCAGTTGGAACAGCGATTGGGGCCAATCCTGTTTTGATTACGGTCCCATGCCACCGTGTAATTGGAAAGAATGGAGCAATAACAGGTTACAGGGGAGGAATAGCCATGAAACAATATTTGCTCCAATTAGAAACTCAAAGAGGGTCGACAAATTCATATTGATGTGAGTCCTAAAATTTATCCGCTCTGCTAGATGTATTTTTCTGTTTTAAGTACGTTATTTGAATTAGAAAGGTTTGCAATCTTCTATCTAGAGTTCGGTATGGATCGAAATTATTTTTCGATGCAAAATATTATTCCAAACAACTAAGGAGAACCGAATGAATGAAAAAAAACTAGTAGGTGAAAAAGCTGCACAATTTGTTAAAGACGGAATGATTGTAGGACTTGGTACGGGTTCTACCGTATACTACACACTCGAAAAACTTGGACAGCTGGTTAAGGAAGGTCTTCAAATGAAAGGAATTCCCACTTCAGCGGCTACTGAAAAACTGGCACATGAATTTGGCATACCTCTTACTAGTTTTCTGGATGCTGCATATATTGATGTTGCCATTGATGGTGCCGATGAAGTGGATGCACACCTGAACCTGATTAAAGGGGGAGGAGGAGCACTTTTAAGGGAAAAAATCATTGCATCAGCAGCTAAAAAATTTATTGTAATAGTAGATTCTTCTAAAATATCGGAGAAACTGGGATCATTTCTGCTGCCAGTTGAAGTAATTCCATTTGGATATGAGATGACTGCAAAACAAATTCACTCCATAGGATGTGTGCCAAAACTACGGGTGGCAGACGGAAAACCGTACATTACGGATAATCATAACTATATCTTCGACTGCAAGATTCCAGAAGATTCACAGCCTAAAAACTTGGAAACTGTCCTAAATATGATCCCTGGTGTAGTGGAAAATGGTTTGTTTACAAATATGGCTGATGTTGTGATAAGGGTAACAAATGAAAAAACAGTCCTAATTGAGAAAAAAATATGAAAAAGACAAAAAAACATATGCTGCCTAGGCTGCATATGTTTTTTTGTCTAATGTATTTGTTCCTTTCTACAAAAATTAATGAGTAACATCTTCAATATTTTGGATTTACCTATATATCAATTTCATAAAACGACTACTATAATTTAGTTAGAATATTACAAATATACAGATATTATTTACGGAACCCATTGTTAAGACATCGTTTTTAAAACTTTTAATCTATTTTGAAAGCGTTAACAAACTTACGAGGGGGAATGCACATGTACAAAACAGCAAATGGTGAAGAAATTTTTGTTATTGATGCTCATATTGCACTATGGGACGGCAGCAAGGAAAATCAATTAAACATTCAAGGTGAACAGTTTATTCATTGTTTTTATGATTATCATAAAAACTTAAGTCCGAAAGAATACTTGTGGCCGAAAGAAAAATTTCTGAAATATGACACAGAAACGCTCGTTAAGGATGTCCTCATCAAAGGATATGCAGATATGGCCATTTTTCAGCCTGTTTATTTAAATGAATTCTATAAAAATGGCTTTGGAGATTTTGACGCAAATGAAGCTCTATCAAAACAATATCCGAACCGTTTTATCTGTAATGGCACAATGGATCCCCGCCACGGAAATCGCGGATTAGAAAAATTGGAAGAGTTAAAAGAAAAATACAACTGGCAGGGAATAAAATTGTATACAGCTGATTGGTATGGTGATTCAAAAGGATATAAGCTCTCAGATCCTTGGGCTGAAAAGTATTTAGAGAAGTGCATGCAGCTGGAAATTAAAAATATTCATGTTCATAAAGGTCCTACTGTGACACCTCTTAATCGAGATGCATTCGATGTTGCAGATATCGATCATGCCGCAAGCGCATTTCCAGAGCTGAATTTTATTGTTGAGCATGTTGGGCTGCCGAGATTAGAGGATTTCTGCTGGATTGCTACACAGGAGAAAAATGTATATGGCGGACTTGCTGTCGCCATCGCTTTCCTGCAGACTCGCCCTCGGTATTTTGCTGAAATCATCAGTGAATTATTGTACTGGCTTGATGAAGACAGAATTCTTTTTGGCAGTGATTATGCGATATGGGAACCAAAATGGCTCATAGAAAAGTTTGTAAACTTTGAGATTCCGCAGGATATTTTAGAAGAAACAGGGGTCACGTTTGATTTGAATGTCAAAAAGAAGATATTGGGTGAAAATGCTGCAAGGCTTTATAACATTGACATTGAAGCACAGAAAGAAAAATTAAACGGCTGTGAACTTGCTGCTCATAGATGATAAACGAAAATCTATTATAACAGGGAGGTGTTAAGGTGAACAAAGAAGAACAAGTATACAAGATGCTTGATAAAGTTCATGATCCTGAATTAGATCAGCCCTTAACAGCACTGGGATTTATTGATTCCACAATCGTTGATCATGATCGTGTAGAGGTAGTATTCCGCCTGCCAACTTATTGGTGTTCACCTAATTTCGCTTTCATAATGGCAGAAGATATCAATAAATATGTATCTGAATTAGGCTGGGTTAAAGAGGTAAAGGTCAATTTAATTGATCATTGTGCTTCAGATGAAATTAACAATGGAATGAAAGACCGTAAAAGCTTCAGTGAGGCCTTCAGCAAATTATCTGGCGGTGATTTAGAGGAACTGCGTCAAACCTTTCAAATAAAAGCGTTTTATGCCAGACAGGAAAAAATAATGAAATACCTTCTTAAAAATCAAATGTCAAAAGAAGAGCTAATAACATTAACTTATGATGAATTGAATCAGCTGGATCTTTCAAATGAAGGAAAAAGAATATGTGATCATTATCTTGAGAAAAAAGAAGAATTTAACCATAAAACATCCCTTGTGTTCACTACTCCTGAAGGGGATGCACTCATTCCAGATACATTTTCAGAGTATTTGCTCAGAGCAAAACGAACAAGGCTCAGCATGGATATAGGAGGCCAGTACTGCAGAGGCCTGCTTGAGGCACGCTATGATTTGAAAGCTCACACTGCAGAGTGTTAAAGCAGGTATCATGAATGCATTGCATTCTTGAAATAAATTTTAGGAATGGGAAGGATGAATCGTTATGAGTAAAAATGTGTTAATTTTAACTGGTGATGCTGTAGAGGCTTTGGAAGTATTTTATCCTTATTATCGCTGTTTGGAAGATAATATCAATTGTACAATTGCCTCACCTGTGAAAAAAAAGCTCCAGACCGTTGTTCATGATTTTCTTCCTGAGATGGAAACATTCACAGAAAAATGGGGATATAAAATTGATTCGCATGCATCTGTTGATGACATTAACCCAGCTGACTATGACGGATTGATTATTCCTGGAGGACGCGCACCAGAATATATCCGCATGAATACAAATGTTCAGGAAATTACTGCCCATTTCTTAAAAGAAGATAAACCGCTTGGAGTCATCTGCCATGGACAGCTTGTTCTAACGACTGTCAGAGAGTACATTCAAGGACGAGAAATGACTGCATATTCTGCATGCCGTCCAGAGGTCGAGGCAGCCGGAGCTACATATATAGAAGAAATGCTCCACGTGGACGGAAATTTAGTTACAGGACATGCTTGGCCTGATTTACCTGGATTTATGAGAGAATTCTTTAAACTCCTAAACGTAAACCAAGAAGCAAACGTTTAATCAAAAAAGACTGCAGGAATTCCATTTCCTGCAGTCTTTTTAACTCTTAGGAAATTATAAAAGGCAAAAGGTTGTCGATAATGAAATAAAGTTATCTACGTCCAGCTCCGGCGACTGCGCTTTTGTTCTAAAAACCTGCTAAACTTAAGAAAACTAGATGAAGAAGGTGTCCCTTTGCAGCTTGTACCTGAACTTTCAAAAAAAATCATAAATGAAGTACAGCGTGTCATCTCAGAAGATGTAATCGTCATTAATCCAAGCGGAACGATCATTGCTTCAACAGATGAAATGAGGGTTGACTCATTTCATGAAGGTGCAGTAATAGTAATGGAGACCAAAAAGAAGCTATACATAACAGAAGAAAAAGCTGAAAAACTTATAGGAGTGAAACCAGGCATCAACTTACCTATCTTTTTTGAACATGATGTCATTGGTGTTATTGGTATCACTGGAATTCCTTCGAATGTTGAACCTTTCGCCGAAATAATCAGAAGAATGACCGAACTCATCATCCGCGAGGCAGCGTATATGGAGAAAAAAGAATGGGAACAAAGAGGTCTTGAAGCATTCTTTTATGAATGGATCTACACGAATAGTATGGATCAGGCATTTATTGATCGGGGGCATATTCTTGGAGTTAACATAACGATTCCCTATTTATGTCTTCTTTTACAAGTGGATCAAGAGTTGTCTCCAGAAGAGTATAAAAAAATTCAAACAAAACTATCAACATGGTTTGATTCAAATTTTGCATCCTATAAAAATGACTTTCTTTTACGCTGGGGCCATGGCCGTTTTATCCTTTTTAAAGACACACGCCATTCAAAATCGTCGAAGCTAATAAAACAGGAGCTGGAAGCGCTTCGTTTGGATTTTATTACAAACTATCAAATTTCCATTTCAATCGGTGGCGGAAAATCAATTGAAAGTGTACAAAAATCGTATCAGGAGGCTGGAAAAGCTTTAAAAGTTGCTCAAAAGAGAAATCGTGTTGTTTGCTATGATGATCTGCTGCTGGATATTGTTTTAGAGGAAGTGACTGAGGAGACAAGAGAGGTCTTTTTAGACAGAGTCATTTCATCGATCCGAAATGATGCAGAATTGCTGATCACCTTAAAAACTCTCTTTTCAAATAATCATTCATTAAAGAAGACTGCCGATGGTCTACATATCCATATTAATACGCTTCATTATCGACTTAAGCAAATAAAAGATCTTACTGGTATAAATCCTAAATGCGCTGAGGGGATTACGATGTTTTACCTTGCATTGTCTTTTTTAGATGAAGATAAACATATGAAAATTAAGTGATTTTCAAATGATATTTTGTATATTCATACATATTTTTTCTATATAAACCTCTTTATAATGAATACTATAGAGAGGGGCGTTCAAAATGCTTACTGATTCCATAAAGAAACGATTGATCAACGTCGTTGGCAGAGACTATTTTCAAGATTCGAATGAAGCGAGACTCGTATATTCATATGATGCTACGCCTAACTTTCAAGCAATGCCGGACGGAGTCATTATGCCTCAAAATAAAGAACAAATTTCCGCGATTTTAAAAATATGCAGCGAAACAGGCGTACCGATTGTGCCGCGCGGATCAGGCACTAACTTAAGTGCAGGCACTTGTCCGACAGAAGGCGGAATCGTTCTGCTGTTTAATCACATGAATAAAATTCTTGAAATAGATGAAGAGAATTTAACAGCCACTGTACAGCCTGGCGTGATCACGCTGAATATCATTCAAGCTGTTGAGGAAAAAGGATTATTTTATCCGCCGGATCCAAGCTCAATGAAAATCTCTACAATCGGCGGAAATATTAATGAATGTTCTGGAGGTCTTCGTGGTCTTAAATACGGCACAACGAAGGATTATATCCTGGGCCTTGAAGTCGTTTTACCGAATGGAGACATTATTCGAACTGGCGGAAAACTTGCAAAGGATGTTGCCGGATATGACTTGACCAGTCTTTTTGTTGGTTCGGAAGGAACGCTTGGAATCGTGACAGAAGCCATTTTGAAACTGATTCCAATTCCAGAAACAAAGGAAACTCTGCTTGCTCTATTTGAAGACATGGACGCAGCAGCCAAAACGGTTTCAGCCATTATCGCAAATAGAATCATTCCTGCTACTCTGGAATTTTTAGACCAGCCGACATGTGAGGTAGTCGAAGATTTTGCAAAGGTAGGCTTGCCGACAGATGTAAACGCTGTCTTATTGATTGAACAAGATGGCTCGCCTGAGGTAGTTGCACGTGATATTTTAGCAATCTCCGAGATTTGCAAACAGGGAAACGCTGTTTCAGTTAAGATTGCAAAATCAAAAGAAGAAGCAGAAGCATTGAGTACTGCTAGAAGATCCGCATTGTCTGCTCTCGCTCGAATGAAGCCGACAACCATACTTGAGGATGCAACAGTACCGCGTTCAAAAATAAGTGAAATGGTTAACGCGATTAATCAAATCGCATTAAAATACAATTTGAAGATATGTACGTTTGGCCATGCCGGTGACGGAAATCTTCATCCAACCTGCCTGACAGATGCTCGTGATAAGGAAGAGGGGCACAGGGTGGAACTCGCCTTTGAGGAAATTTTCCAAAAAGCGATAGAACTCGGCGGCACAATTACAGGCGAGCATGGCGTAGGTGAAATGAAATCTCCATATTTGGCCATGAAAATCGGGGAAGAAGGAGTCGCAGCCATGAAAGCCATTAAATCATCTCTTGATCCAAATGGAATCATGAATCCCGGAAAGATATTTGCAAAGGATTCAAGAAAAAGAGTGGTGATTTCATCATGAATCAAACAACAGCAAAAGAAATTCAAACTGAATTTAAAGAGCGATTAGACTATGATGAGCTCATGAATTGCATGAGGTGCGGTTTTTGTCTGCCTTCGTGTCCAACTTACGGGCAAACCAATCAGTATGAGGCTGCATCACCAAGAGGAAGAATTGCGCTGATGAAAGGAGTTGTTGACGGATTTATCGAGCCTGATGAATCGGTCGAAAAACAATTAAATCTTTGCCTAGGCTGCCGCGCATGTGAACCAGTCTGTCCCTCTGGTGTGAAATATGGACATTTGCTTGAAGAAGCAAGAGATATCATTCAGCAGAAAAAGAAGCACAAGTGGCCTGTCAAAGTACTTAGACATCTCGTGTTTGACCAGCTTTTCCCTCATAAAGAAAGGCTGAAAAAAGTTCATTATTTATTAGGTTTTTATCAAAAGAGCGGGATACAAAAGGCGGTTCAGAAAACGGGTGTACTGAATATTTTGCCTGGCAATTTAGCTGATATGGAAAAAATCCTGCCTGTTATACCAGGAAAAAAGGAAATGAAAAGCCGGCCAGCTTCTTATAAAGCTGAAGGAATCTCTCTCAGAAAGGTTGCTTTTTTCACAGGCTGTTTAATGGATACGATGTTCTTGGAAACAAACAATGCAACCATAAAGCTTTTGCAAAAGGCAGGGTGTGACGTCGTTCTTCCCCAGATGCAAGTTTGCTGTGGAGCCTTGCATGCTCACGGAGGAGAAAAGTCAGCAGCAAAGGAACTGGCAAAGCAAAACATTGCAGCATTTGAATCACTGGAAGTTGATGATATTGTTCTGAATGCCGGCGGCTGCGGTGCTTTGCTTGTTGAATATGATCACCTGCTAAAGGATGAGCCAGAGTGGAAAGAACGTGCAAAGGCATTTTCTGAAAAAGTGAAAGATTTCTCGGAAATCTTAATTCTTCTCAATTTTATGGATCAGGATTTATCGCTTCCAATGCAAATTATCACCTATCAGGACTCCTGTCACTTGCGGAATGTCATGAAAACAGCAAGTGCCCCGCGAATCCTTATGCATTCAATAGAAGGTGTCCAATTCAGAGAAATGAAAGAAGCCGATCAGTGCTGCGGATCTGCAGGCATTTACAATCTGACAGAAGAAAAAATGTCCATGCAGATTCTTGATTATAAAATGGAGCGTGTAAAAGAAACAAAGGCACATACCATTGTAACCGCAAATCCAGGCTGTCTGCTGCAAATGAAACTCGGCATTGTGAGAGAAGGGCTTGAGGAATCTACCCGTGCCATTCACCTGGCTGATTTACTGCTTGAATCGATCGGAACTGAATAATGAAGGAAAGAGGTTCTATACATCCCTTATAGAACCTTTTTGAAATATCCGAATTTTCAAATAGTGTATAATAAAGAAATAAACTTAAAAGAATAGGAGGAGTTTTTTTGAAAGTGTCCTTGTTCATTACATGTTTAGCAGATGTATTCTATTCAAATGTCGGTAAAAGCACGGTTGAATTGCTTGAAAAGCTTGGCTGTGAGGTTGATTTTCCAAAAAACCAGACATGCTGCGGCCAGCCTGCCTATAATAGCGGGTATCATAAGGAAACGAGAGAAGTGGCAAAGCATATGATCAAAGCTTTTGAACAATCAGATTTTGTAGTCGGTCCTTCTGGTTCTTGCATAGCGATGCTTCATGAATATGAGGAACTTTTTGCATCAGATCCTGTTTGGAAGATGAGAGCAAGGCAGCTGTCTGAAAAATCATATGAGCTGACACAATTTTTAGTAGATGTATTAAAAGTAGAAAATGTAAATGCCAGCCTGACTGCTCATGCAACTTATCATAAATCCTGTCACATGACACGACTTCTTGGAGTGAAGGATGCACCGGAAAAACTTCTACAAAATGTAAGCGGTTTAACTACAACATCATTGCCTAATAGTCATGATTGCTGCGGATTTGGAGGAACTTTTTCCGTTAAAATGGTTCCCATTTCTGAGCAAATGGTCGATGAAAAGGTCAAGCATATTCAAGATACAGAGGCAGGACTATTAATAGGTTCGGATTGCGGCTGTTTAATGAATATTGGAGGCAGAATCAATCGCAAAGGAATCCCAATAAAAGTCATGCACATAGCTGAAGTGCTGAATAGCGAGGTGAAATAAAATGCCGATGAAAATTGGAAACGAGGCATTTTTTGATCGAGTAGAAAAAGGTGTGAATAACGCTTTTATGAGAAATGCGGTTGCCTCTGCACAGGAGAGAATGCAGGGAAGGCGTCTTCAAGCAACTGAAGAGCTCGGGAACTGGGAAGAGTGGCGTAAGCTTGGGGAAGAAATCAGAACACACACGATGGTAAACTTGGATTACTATTTAGAACAATTAAGCGAGAATGTAGTAAAGCGTGGCGGTCATGTCTTTTTTGCAGCAACAAAAGAAGATGCCAATAAGTACATAACAGATATTGCGGTTTTGAAACAAGCGAAAAAGGTTGTTAAATCAAAGTCGATGGTAACAGAAGAAATCCATTTAAATGACGCTTTGGAAAAAGCAGGCTGTGAAGTGATTGAAACCGACCTCGGAGAATACATTCTTCAGCTTGATGACCATGATCCACCTTCACATATTGTTGTTCCTGCACTTCATAAAAATAAAGAGCAAATACGTGACACTTTTAAAGAAAAAAGAGGCTATGAAAAGACCGAAATGCCCGAAGAACTTGCCTTATTTGCACGAGAGCAGCTTCGCAAGGATTTTCTCAGTGCAGATCTTGGCATTACCGGATGCAATTTTGCAGTTGCAGAGTCAGGCTCTATAAGTTTAGTTACAAATGAAGGCAATGCAGGGCTCGTGACCGCTCTGCCAAAAACTCAAATAACCGTAATGGGAATGGAACGGATTGTTCCCACTTGGGAAGAGCTTGATGTGTTAGTGAGTTTGCTTTGCAGAAGCGCAGTCGGTCAAAAATTAACGAGCTATATTACTGGATTAACAGGTCCAAGAGACAACGGAGATGCAGATGGACCTGAAGAATTTCATTTAGTTATCGTTGATAACGGCCGTTCAAATATATTAGGCACTGAATTTCAGAGTGCGCTTCATTGCATTCGCTGTGCAGCATGTGTAAATGTATGTCCAGTTTACCGTCATATTGGAGGTCATTCCTACGGATCGATTTATGCAGGTCCAATTGGCGCCGTGCTCTCGCCGCTGCTTGGAGGTTATGAAGATTACAAAGAACTTCCATATGCATCTTCCCTTTGTGCAGCTTGCACCGATGCATGTCCTGTTAAGATTCCTCTCCATGAACTCCTGATCAAACACCGCAGAAAAATCGTTGAGGATGAAGGCAAATCATCTTTCGGGGAAAAACTGGCAATGAAAGGCTATCAATTGGCTGCAAGTTCACCAAATCTGTATGGCGCTGGAACAAAATCAGCATCAACGGTCATGTCGCCATTTACAAGTGCCGGCAGCATCAAAAAAGGACCTGGACCGATCAAGCCATGGACAGATGTCCGAGATTTTCCCGCACCAAGCAAAGAAAGATTCAGAGATTGGATGAAGCAAAGGGAGGAGAATGGGCATGGAAAGAGGTAAAATTCATAACCGCGAACCCTTCCTTGAAACAGTTGCAGCAAAACTTGGCAGAAATAGAAGAAAGTCGATTGCAAAACCAGTATGGTCAATCGCTCCTCAATGGGGCGTTCTAAAAGATGCAAATCCTGATCAGCTAGTAGAGGTGCTGAAAAAACAATGTCGGTTAATCCATACTCAGTTTATTGAAACATCAGCCGAGGAACTTTCTGATAAGATTCGTCATGTTTTTAGCGAATATGAAGTTAATTCAGCAGTCATTCCTAATGATGAGCGTTTTCGCGAATTTGGACTTCATGATGAAATAGATATAGCTTGGCCTATGGAAGGAATTGATGTTCATAAATGGGATCCTGCGCTTAAAGAAAAAAATATTACAGCATCTGAAAAAGCGGATATAGGAATTACATTCAGTGACATTACTCTTGCTGAATCAGGTACTGTTGTCCTGTTCAGTGATGAAAACAAAGGGAGATCCATAAGTCTGCTTCCGAAAACCTATCTTTGCATCATCTCAAAAAGTTCAATTGTCCCTAGGCTAACTCAAGCGGCCGAACAAATTAGCTCTCACATTCAAAGGGGAAAACATCTATCTTCATGTGTTGACTTTATTACAGGGCCAAGCAATAGTGCAGATATTGAACTTAATCTTATTGTTGGTGTCCATGGACCGATTAAAGCAACATATATTGTTGTTCATGATAAATAGAACTTATAAAAACCCCGTCTGCCATAATAGCAGCCGGGGTTTTATACTTATTCGAATAATTTCGGAATTCCATTAATAAGCGAGTATCCGCCCATAAGTGCCATGGCTACGACGATCAATGCGCCAAATATAGTTAACCATACAGGATGCTTATAATCACCGACAATTTTCTTTTTATGTGCAGCAATCAGCATTACTCCAAGGGCAATCGGTAAAATTAATCCATTGAGCGAACCTACCAGAATAAGAATTTTAACAGGTTCACCTACTATAGCAAATATAAAGGTTGAAACTGCAATAAATCCCACAATAAACCATTTGTGATATTTCTCAATGATTGGATTGAAGGTTCTTATGAATGAAACAGATGTATAAGCAGCACCAACTACAGAGGTCACAGCAGCTGCCCACATAATAATTCCGAACATTTTGTATCCGACATTTCCTGCAGCGTGCTTAAATACAGAAGCCGGGGGATTGGCAGGATCTAAAGTCAACCCTTGAGCAACAATACCTAAAGCAGCTAAGAATAAAAATATGCGCATGATGGATGCAATGCCAATTGCAGAAATGGAGCTTTTTGTAACTTGAGGCAGGGCTGCTTGTCCCTTAATGCCTGCTTCAAGCAATCGGTGTCCTCCTGCAAATGTGATATATCCTCCAACCGTTCCTCCTACAAGAGTGACAATCGCAAGATAATCAATGGTGTCAGGCATAACTGTTTTTATTGCTGCTTCAGCATAGGGGGGCTGGGCCGAAACCATGACGTAAATGGTAAGGGCGATCATGACAAATCCCATTACTTGTGCAAAACGGTCCATCACTTTACCGGCTTCTTTTACAAGAAAGATACCAATTGCGACGATTCCGCTTAGAATGGCTCCTGTTTGAGAGGACATCCCGAACATAACATTTGTGCCAAGTCCAGCTCCGCCGATATTTCCTATATTAAATGCTAATCCCCCAAGTACGATTAGGATAGAGATGAAAAAACCAAGTCCAGGTAAGACAGCATTCGCTATATCCTGTGCTGGTTTTTCGGCTACTGCAATGATGCGCCATATGTTTAGCTGCGCACCAAGATCAATTATGACAGACATTAAGATGACAAACCCGAAACTCGCAGCAAGCAGCTGTGTAAAATGAGTTGTTTGAGTTAAAAATCCAGGTCCAATGGCTGATGTCGCCATTAAAAATGCTGCTCCCATCAGGAGACTAAGGTTTGATTGTTTTTTCATGATGATTTCCTCCTGAATTTATGAATCAATATGACCACTAATTTTGCGAATCTTGATTCCTGCATCCTTCAGTGCACCTGATATGTATTTTGCAAACTCGAGGGCATGTGCGCCGTCACCATGGATACATATTGTATCTGCATTAATTAAAATGTCTTTGCCAGACAAAGCGGTTACTTTACTTTCTTTAACCATTCGTATCACCTGGCTGACTGCTGTTTCATGATTATCAATAATTGCTCCGCGTTCGCGTCTCGAAGTTAAGGTGCCATTTTCCTGATAGGTTCTGTCAGAAAAGACCTCGTTCGCTGTTTTTAATCCGATTCGATTACCGGCTTTAATTAGCTCACTCCCAGCGAGGCCAAAAAGAATCAGATTTCCATCTACTTTATAGACAGCCTCTGCAATTGCTTCTGAAAATTCATGATTCACAGAAGCCATATTATAGAGAGCACCGTGAGGTTTAACATGCTGAAGGGATCCGCCTTCTGAAGCAGCAAAGGAGGATAATGCTCCAATTTGATAAACAATCAGGTCATACACTTCAGAAGGCGTAAGTTCTATGTTGCGTCTTCCAAACCCAGCCAGGTCATTAAAACCAGGATGAACCCCGATTCCTACGTTTTTCTCGATTGCAAGCTTAACAGTCTTCCTCATCGTAGTCGGGTCTCCAGCATGAAAGCCGCAAGCGATATTAGCAGATGATACATAATTCAAGATCTCTTCATCATTGCCCATTTGATAGGCGCCAAAGCTTTCTCCCATATCACAATTTAAGTCAATCAAATGCATGAAATATCATCTCCCTAACTAGTTTTCAGCAGCAATCCCTGTTTTAATTGCTGGATTTTCTTTTCTCTATTTAAATAAAGCTGCTGTGCTTCATCTAAAGAAATCTCGATAAATTGTACGCTTTCCCCAGGTTTTAATTGAGAAATGAAAGGCAGATCTATTGAGGCGATTTGAGCAATTTTTGGATATCCTCCTGTCGTTTGACGGTCTGCAAGCAAGACGATAGGATTGCCTTCGGAAGGGACTTGAATCGTGCCGAAACTAACCGCTTCTGAAATCATCTCTTGCTCTTTATCAAGTTTTAATACTGGCCCTTTCATTCGATATCCCATTCTGTCTGATTGAGGCGTAATTTCAAACCTTTCAGTAAAGAAATTCGCTTTGCTTTCCTCTGAAAAATCATCGAATTGTCTGCCTTTTATTACGCGTATGTTCCGTTCCTGCTGTTGAAAAGGAAAAAACTCAGATGACACAGACCAATCTATTTCTGAAAGAGAGAGTGATGGATTATAAGCTTCAAGCTGTTTCTTTGCTTGTAATGACATTTCCCCAATTGATAGTATGTCCCCATTTTTTAATGCCCTTCCATTAAATCCGCCGATGCCTGCCCGTAAATAGGTTGACTTGCTTCCCATTACTTCAGGAACATCAAAACCTCCAGCAACAGCTACATATGCTCTGCACCCCAGCTTTGCTGAGCTGAATGTAAGGATACTGCCTTTCTTTACAATGATAGGGCGCCGCATACGAATGGGCTGATCGTTTAGGACAGGGGACATATCGCCTCCGCAAATCGAAATGAGCGAATCTTTTTGAAATTCAAAGTGAGCCCCAAGCAAAGTCATTTCAATCGCCGCTTCATGTTCATGATTTCCGACAAGCATGTTGGCAATTCTGAGTGAGAGCGTATCCATAGCTCCGCTTGCAATCACACCGTATTGCTGTGAACCGTATCTTCCAGAATCTTGAATGGTGGATAAGAGGCCGGATTTTTTTACTGTAATGGTCACTCGGTTTCCTCCTTTACTTCAAGATATTGTTCATATGAAATCGGTTTAAATTTGATTGTATCTCCTGCTTTTAATAGAGTAGGAGTTTCACTTTCAGGCTGAAACAGCTTAACTGGAGTTTGTCCAATTAATTGCCATCCTCCAGGTGTTTCGATTGGGTATATTCCCGTTTGAGTGCCTGCAATTCCAACCGAACCAGCAGGTATTTTTAAACGGGGGGATTTCCTTCTTGGGGCAGCAATTTTCTCAGACATTCCGCCGATGTAGGGAAATCCAGGTGCAAAGCCGATCATATAAACTAAATATTCATTGGCTGAATGTATTTGGATAACCTCATTGACAGAAAGACTGTTATGTTCTGCAACAAAATTCAAATCCGGTCCAAGCTCACCGCCATAGCAAACGGGTATTTCAACCGTTCTTCCAACAGAAGAATTCGAAGAGTTTAATTTTTTCATTGATTCTGTTATGTATGCAGAAACAATCTGATAGGGAAGTGCATGCTGATTTGTCTTACTCACTTTTAATGGATTATAAAAGAGAGTTACCGTTGTAAAGGCTGGAATACATTCGATCACCCATTCTGGTGACTTCTTATTGAAATATTCGAAAACACGCTGTACATGTTCATGAATATTCATTTCAATTTTTTTCCCAAGCTCAATAATAATTGCATTATCACCCAATGGCGACAGGTTAAATTCCATTTCAGCACCTCCTTTAAAGATTGTATAATCATGAATAATAAATACATAATTGATGTAGTTCATCTTATAATAAGATTGCTGAAAATTCAAATACCACCTGATTCAAATTGGGTTTGACAAGATAAGGAAAATGAGGTAAATTTGAAGCAAGCTTTTTAGTTCTCCATTTATATCATCCTTTAAAAAAGGGGTTTTGAAGTATGTTAGGTGTCGTTCTTAACTAATCCGTAATTTCATACGGTCATCTCTGTACATGGCTGCAAAAAATTGTGTTTTGCAGCGCTTATTTAAGTATGTTCAGAATGATGAGTTAAGAACAAATCATAGCATATGAGAAGGAACCTGCTCAGCTGTGTTTATTTGCACAGTTTTTTATTTGTCCAAATAATAGGATGATAGCAGGGAATGGAGAAAAGCGCTCTATTTACCATTTCAGCCGCATTGAACATTTGTTCATTGCGGCTTTTTTACGTTTTTTAAGGAGGAGTATTCAAATGAACGAACACACTTTAAAAATTTTAGATTATGAAACAATAAAAGAAACAATCAGCACTTATGCGATGACTGAATCAGGCAGGCAGAGGGTTTTAGCCATTATGCCATTGTACAATGTAAAACAAATACAGGCACTTTTAGCAGAGGTTGACGAAGCTTCAGTCATTTTAGGCAAAAGCTCAAGTGTACCCATTTCTGGACTAGATGGAATAGAGACGATTGTAAAGCAATTTAATAAAGGAGTTGCACTAAGAACTCATCACTTTACAAAGCTCTTGTCATTTATTGAAGATGGATTAAAAATGAAACGATTTATGAAAGATAAAGAAATGCTTGCACCTCGTGTGTCATCTTACGTTTATGGGATTGAGGAACTTCCGGAGATCGCTTCTGAAATTAGAAGATGCATCCGGAACGGCAGAGTTGACGACATGGCAAGCAAGGAGCTTTCAAAGGTGAGAAAGCAGCTTGCCATTGCGAATGATCGTTTAAAGGATAAGCTGAACACTATTATCAAATCTGCAAAATATAAAACCTATTTGCAGGATGCAATCGTAAGTGAACGCGGAGGGCGCTTCTGTGTCTCTGTTAAAAAAGAGTACAAGGGAAAAATAAAAGGTTCGATTCTAGATTCTTCCGCTTCAGGCTCGACGCTGTATGTTGAGCCTGAAGAAGCAGCTTCCATTCAAGATCAAATCAATCTTTTGCTTACACAGGAAGAGATGGAATCGGAAAAAATATTAAGTTATTTAACGGGCTTAGCAGAATCAAGTGAAAAACAGCTTCTTCAATCTTTAGAAGTAATGGTGCACTATGACGTTTTATTTGCAAAAGCTAAATACAGCAGGGTCATCGGAGGCAGTGCTCCAGCCATTCATGATCAAAAGACAATTTTCCTGAAAAATGCCAGGCATCCGCTGATTGGCGATAAAGCGATTCCGCTTAATCTTGAAATTGGCAAGAACTATCAGGCTCTAGTAATTACCGGACCAAATACAGGGGGGAAAACAGTTGTATTAAAAACAGTAGGACTGCTCGTTTTAATGGCACAATCCGGTTTTCATATCCCTGCAGAAAAAGAAAGTTCAATCGGCATTTACCAGCAAATATTGCTTGACATCGGTGACGGTCAAAGCATCGAACAAAATTTAAGCACATTTAGTTCACATATAACTAACATTATTTCAATTTTAAAGAAAACGAATGAATACAGTCTTGTCCTGCTGGATGAATTAGGTTCAGGGACTGATCCAGGTGAAGGAATGGGGCTTGCAAGTGTGATCCTTGAGAAAATCCATCAAAAGGGCGCTACAATGCTTGCTACCACACATTATAGTGAAATCAAGGATTTTGCAGAAAGAGAAGAAGGTTTTATCAATGGCTCTATGGACTTTGATATTGAAACCCTGCAGCCTACGTACAGCCTGAAAATTGGGAAAGGAGGAGAGAGCCAGGCTTTTTCAATTGCACTTCGTTTAGGAATGCACCCGGAATTA
The DNA here is from genome assembly GCF_014235785.1 of Bacillus sp. PAMC26568. GTDB lineage: Bacteria > Bacillota > Bacilli > Bacillales > Bacillaceae > Bacillus_P. The sequence continues at coordinate 2,335,510 of NZ_CP060137.1, forward strand.
ATTGAAAAAGCTCATGCTATCACATATAAAGAAAATAAAAAGTATGGAAAAGATCAGCAGTATGACAGTTTCGAAAAGAAAGAACTGGAAAAACAAGTTTCAGTTAATCGATATAAAGCAAAGCAGCATAAGCCTAAACAAATAGAGGTAAAACCGTACAACAAAGGAGATAATGTGCTCATTAAAGCAACAAATGAACATGGTATTGTTTACAACGGTCCAGATAACGGCGGAAATTACATGGTTTTTGTTAAAGGCATGAAAAGGACGATTAACCAAAAAAGAATTCAGCTTCATATTTCTGCAGAAGAGCTTTATCCAGAGGATTACGATTTTGACATTATTTTTGAATCTGCAGAAAATCGAAAAAAGGCTGTACAGATGAGGAAGAAGCATTCAGATTTGACGATCGATCATGAATAGAAAGAAGAGGGACATCAGTGTCCCTCTTCCTTCTCCATCTCTTGATTGTCTTCATCAATGACGTCACCATCTGTTTCTTCTTCCACTTCTTGCTCAACATCATTGTTCAATTCATCCTGTTCACCGTCATCACAAGCGGCTAAACCGCCAAGCATGATTGCAAGTGTAATTCCGCTCGTTAGAAATTTCTTTTTCCAGTTCATATATTTTTCCTCCTGAGATTGAATGGTTATGGTACTTAAATACCCACAATCCATTACACTAAACGAATGGATGGAAAGATTCCGGGTAGAAGGGATGTACTTCAAATGGAAAACGTCGATAAGAGAAATCGCTTAGATGAAGAGGTTTTTGTTATCTGGTGACAAAAACCAAAGCGTCATCATTTATTGGTTAGGAAAGCAAGGGAAGGTTTTAAAAGGAAGGGAAGCTGAGAAATTACTAGCAAGTGAAGCACAGGCAGTAACGAAAAAGATATCCAGCTTCTTTTAGCAAAAGCTACTGGAAATTTCAAGAGAGGGAAAAACTAAAGCGGAGGTGCCTTGGTCAGCTCCAACAGGCAGAAAAGGAACTGACAGAAAAGTCCGGTTTTGACTTTACTGGCAGATCCGTTCTGACCGAGGAGTTAGGCACCGGAGCTGGATGCAGATAAATATATTTTATAATCCACCACCTGTTACCTTTTATAATCTCTTAAACAACGAGAAGAGAAGCCTATAAATTCAGGCTTCTCTTCTTTCATTATGAAATGAATCTAATAGAATGTTTTTCCTTTTGAATGTTATTCTGAAATTATCTTGTTCTCTGACGTTATGGCTTCGGCTGCCAATAGTGCACCAACTGCCTGTAAATAGCTTCCAAACCAACCAAATGCTCTTCCTTTTTCGAGCATCTTTCTAAGAAAATAAATACCGCTGACACCATCGATTGCAGCACCGCCAGCGATTAATAGATATCCAGCCATCAGCTGTTCTTTATACGCACTATCTTCATCTAAGGATGCTCCGATTGCTTCTGCAGCCGCGCCAAGTGCCTGAACTGCATTCCCAATTACATCAAGATAATGCCCATCTCTTCTTTGATCTTTCAGGAGATACACTCTAGCAGCAGCATTGGCAGAATTTCCTGCAAATTGGAGCCAGCTTCCAAACACACTCACCTTATTTTCTGGAGTATTCGATCTGCCTATCGCCTGCAATGCATTTCCAGCTGCTTCAATTCCATTTCCAGAGCCTGTTAACTTAAATGATAACTCTTCTTCTCCAACAAGGTTTACGCTTTCCCCAGATGCATTGATGAGAGTGCCCGCAACAATGAGCCAGGCACCGATTATATCTAGATCAAATTCTGTCTCGTCCATTGCAAGTCACCTCAATTTCATATCGATAAGAATTAACAGACATTACAGCATATGACTATTAACAAAATTGTTGAAATGATGAAGAAGTTTTAAGCTGATATACCATCATCATTGAATCTAATCGAACTCAAGCTACTGCGCCTGAAAATCGAAAATCAGCGTCCGCACGTGAACAAGGTTTTTATATTCATTACTTTATACATAAATGCAGCATTTCTGCCTTTTTGTGTGTGTTTATTTATTTTTGGACGAAGGCATTCGATAAATTCAAAGTCACATTTACACGTTGATATACCCCGGTCCAAACAACGGTCATGCCGCATGCAGCATGCATCAACATCATTAATAGGAAGCCCGGGACCGCTGCAGCCAGGACCGCACCATCTGTAATCAGGAAAGATGCATCGGGGTTTTCTTTTTTGAATCTTTTTGCCGGACATTTAAAGCGCTCCTTTATTTATTTCATATAGATTATCTTATGTTGTGCAAATATATTCGATATGGCAAAAACCCCATTATTCCGTGAGAATATTGACTTTATAAATTTTTGCAATCACCCTTAAAAAAAGACAGGCTGTTTCTTCCTTCTTAAACTGGGTAATATATAAATATTTACTTGCAGCTGATCTTCAGTCACAGCACTTCCAGAGAGTTTCAGCAAAAAGAAGGGGGAAGAAATGAATGAAGTTAACATCTGAACAGCGTATTCAATTACATGAATTTAATAATCTGACAAAATCTTTAAGCTTTAACATGTATGACATATGTTATACGAAAACGAGAGAAGAACGTGAGGCATACATTCGTTATATTGATGAACAATATAATGCGGAAAGATTAACGAAAATCTTAAAAAATGTAACGGATATTATCGGAGCCCATGTGTTAAATGTCGCCCAGCAAAATTATGTTCCTCAAGGAGCAAGCGTCACAATTTTGGTTTCAGAGGGACCAGTAGTGGAAGTGCCTACTGAATCTTATGACGAATCACCTGGTCCGCTGCCTGATTCTGTAGTCATGCAGCTCGATAAAAGCCATATAACGGTTCATACATATCCAGAGTATCACCCTAATGAGGGGATCAGCACGTTCAGAGCAGATATTGATGTATCAACCTGCGGTGAGATTTCACCTCTTAAAGCACTCAATTATTTGATCCATTCTTTTGATACAGATATTATGACTATGGATTACCGGGTAAGAGGCTTTACAAGGGATATAAACGGAGAAAAACTTTTTATCGATCACGATATCAATTCAATCCAAAATTACATCCCTGAAAATGTGAAAGACGCCTACGATATGATTGATGTAAATGTGTACCCTCAAAACATCTTTCATACAAAGTGCAAGCTGAAGGAATTCGATTTGAATAACTATTTGTTCGGATATACGAAGGACAAGCTCAGTAAAAATGAACGAAATGAAATCGCAGACCGGTTAAAAATTGAAATGGATGAGATTTTTTATGGCAAAAATATGAGTCCATTTTCAAGATAAGGGAGAGAGGGCAATCCTGCTGCAGCGGGATTGCCTTTATCTTTGTTGCTTTTAAAAATTCAAAAGATGAATTATGATAAGTAAAATATAGGTGAGAGAAATTCGGTAAAGGGGCAGCTATTTTGAAACCAATTGAACGAAAATACAAGATTCTTCACATTTCAAACGGTTATTCTTCTATTAAAGAAGACTTAATTGTTACTGAATTCCCGGTAACCATTAAAGTGAATGGAGAAGAATTCGTAACGATGGTTTGTTCCCCGGAGTACATTGAGGACATGGTCATCGGTTATCTGGCATCAGAAGGATTTATACAAAGCTTTCAGGATATTAAAGAGATTTGGATGCAGGAAAAAGAGGGATTCGTTCATGTCAGCATATCAAACCTCAATCCATACTTGCAGCATTTTCAAAACAAACGGTATGTGACTTCCTGCTGCGGAATGAGCCGTCAGGGATTTGTATTTGCAAATGATGCAAGGACTGCTAAAAAAATGAATGACATTCATGTTCAAATAACCCCTGAAGGTTGCTTATCACTTATGAAAGAGCTGCAAAAGGGAGCAGCTCTTTTTCACCAAACAGGTGGTGTTCATAACGCAGCTTTATGTGATGAAAATGGTGTTATTATAAGCAGAATGGATATTGGCAGACATAATGCACTTGATAAAATATATGGATACTGTTTAAAAAATAAAATTGATGTACATGAAAAAATACTTGTATTCAGCGGAAGAATCTCATCTGAAATTCTGCTGAAAACAGCAAAAATCGGCTGCGAGATGGTGCTTTCAAAGTCTGCTCCCACCGCTTTGGCTTTGGAACTTGCCGAAGAACTAGGGATCACAACTGTAGGTTTTATTAGAGATTCATCAATGAATGTATATACTCATCCACAAAGAATTTTACTTAACAAAGATATCTGATTGTTTCATTTAGTTAGCATATTCTGACGCTTGCATGTAAAATACATAACAGAAGAGAGGCGAGGATATGAAGCAAAATTTATTGGATGTCTTGGACCGTCCGTTAAGAGATTTGCGGATATCAGTGACAGACAGGTGCAATTTCCGCTGCCGCTATTGTATGCCGGAAGAAATTTTCGGACCGGACTATTCTTTTTTGTCCTCTGATAAAATTTTATCTTTTGAAGAAATTGAGAGATTGGCAATCATCTTTGCGTCACTTGGAGTAAAAAAACTGCGCCTTACTGGGGGCGAGCCTCTGCTGAGGAGAGACCTTTCAGTCCTAATAAAAATGCTGAAAAATATAGACGGAATCGAAGATATAGGCTTAACAACAAATGGATCACTGCTAAAATCTTTTGCACAAGAGCTGTATCAATCAGGGTTAAGACGCGTCACGGTCAGCCTTGATTCTCTAAATGAAGAACGATTTGCCATCATGAATGGACGCCGCAGCAAAGTAAAAACAATCCTTGACGGAATTGAGGCTGCAGCTGAAGCGGGATTGAAGGTAAAAGTTAATATGGTTGTTCAAAAAGGTGTAAATGACGAGGATATTCTTCCAATGGCTGACTATTTTAAAAAACGGGGGCATACTCTTAGATTCATTGAATACATGGATGTAGGCAACTCAAATGGCTGGCAGCTGGATCATGTAGTTTCTAAAAAAGGGATTCTTAGTATGATAGGCGAACGCCATCCTTTGAAAGAGATGCCGCCAAACTACGAGGGAGAAGTAGCAACAAGATTTAAATATGCAGATGGAACTGGTGAAATAGGCATTATTTCCTCTGTCACAGATTCTTTTTGCTCAACTTGTTCACGGGCCCGCATTTCTGCAGAAGGCAAATTATATACGTGTCTTTTCGCTTCTTCTGGATTTGACTTAAAAGAACTTCTTCGATCAGGAAAAAATGATTCAGAGCTAACAGATGTCATTTGCGGTATATGGAATCACCGCAAAGACCGCTATTCTGATGATCGTACAAACGAGACAGGCAGACCTAAAAGACAAAAGGTTGAAATGTCCCATATTGGAGGGTAACTGGAAGAAAGGAGATGCAAATTTGATAGAAAAAAGAACACCAATTGCTGTTGGCGAAGCCGTTCAAAAAGTAATGAAATACGCGGATCTCGGCAAAATGGAACTTATCTTGCTAGAAAACGCTTATGGACGATTTTTGGCCGAAGATTTAGTTGCAGACCACGATGTCCCTTCCTTTGATCGCTCCCCGTATGATGGATTTGCCATCCGATCAAAAGATACAGTTTTGACAAGCAGAACAAGCCCTGCATCTCTCGAAGTGATTGGAGAAATTGGTGCAGGCTCCGTCTTTCAAGGAATGGTTGGCAGGAATCAAGCTGTAAGGATTATGACGGGAGCTCAAATTCCTAATGGTGCAGATGCTGTCGTCATGCTTGAATTAACAAAAGAATATTTTGATGCAGGAAAAAAACTAATTGAAATCAAACGCTCCTTTAACAGCGGTGACAATATCTCTTTTAAAGGAGAAGATACTAGAAAAGGGACCATTCATGCTGCAAAAGGAAGTTTTATCACGCCAGGCGTCGTCGCGCTGTTAGCTACTTTTGGATATCAAGAGGTGCCAGTTGCGAAAAAACCTGTTGTAGGAGTTTTAGCTACTGGCAGTGAGCTGCTTGATGTAAATGAACTTCTGCAGCCAGGCAAAATCCGCAACAGCAACTCCTTTATGATTCTCTCGCAAATTGAACGTGCAGGTGGAGAGTCGAAATATTTCGGGAAATTCAGTGATGATCTGGACCAATGTATTCATGCAGTTGAAGATGCATTAAGGCAGGTTGATATTTTGATTACGACGGGAGGAGTTTCAGTAGGAGACTATGATTATTTGCCTGCGATCTATGAAAGAATGGGTGCTGAAGTTCTTTTTAACAAAATAGCGATGAGGCCAGGTAGTGTTACGACTGTCGCTGCACTGGATCAGAAGCTGCTATTTGGACTTTCCGGCAATCAGAAGCTGCTATTTGGACTTTCCGGCAATCCTTCTGCTTGTTTTGTAGGGTTTGAATTGTTTGTTCGCCCAGTAATCCGCTATAACAATTTTCACAAATATCCTCATGTGAGAAAAGAAAAAGCTTATTTAGGACAGGATTTTCCAAAGGCTAATCCATTTACCAGGTTTGTCCGTGCTGGCCTTCATTTTGATGAGGGCAGGCTAATCGCAATGCCCTCAGGATTTGATAAATCAAGTGCCGTTTCATCTTTAGCTGAAGCAAATTCGCTTATTATTCTTCCAGGCGGAACGAGAGGTTATGAAAGCGGAATGATGGTCGATGTGCTTTTATTGGATGATCAAAAAGGATGTGAGTGGCCTTGGGAAAACATTGTGCCATCTTACAAATAATTGGGCATCAAAACAGCGGAAAAACGACTTTAATGGAAAAGCTGATTAAAAAAGCATCCGAAGAAAACTATCGAGTTGGAACTATCAAACATCACGGACACGGCGGGGCGCCTGATCATGAAATGATTTCAAAAGATAGTTATCGTCACTCAAAAGCAGGCTCTGTTATAGCTGGTGTTGAAGGAGGCGGGGTGCTGCAGCTGAACGCCAGGCAAAATAATTGGCAACTTTCTGATCTGGTAAATCTCTATCAATCTTTTTCCATCAATCTGATATTAGTAGAAGGCTACAAAAAGGAACAATTTCCGAAGGTGGTCATGATAAGAGATGAAACAGATGTTCCTCTCTTAAAACAATCTGCCAATATCAAATGTGTGATTTGCTGGAATGATTGCATCGCAGATCAATTAGACATTCCTGTATTTAATATAGAAGATGAATTGGCATACATAGAGTACATCATTCATATCGCGGGGGATCAGCATGAAACAGGTACAGTTTGAAATTACGAAAAATCCAATTTCAGCTGAAGAGGTATCAAATAAGGTAGCAAGAAGAGAAGCCGGTGCTATTACAGCATTTATCGGCACCGTCAGAGAATTTACAAAAGGAAAGAGAACACTATATTTGGAGTACCAGGCCTATGAACCAATGGCTGTAAAAATGCTTGAACAAATCGGAGAAGAAATCGGGCAGCGCTGGCCTGATGCAAAAACGGCAATTTCTCATCGGATCGGCAGACTCGAGATTTCAGACATAGCTGTTGTAATTGCTGTCTCTTCCCCTCATCGTAAAACCGCATATGAAGCTAATGAATATGCAATCGAACGGATCAAGCAAATTGTTCCCATTTGGAAAAAAGAACATTGGGAAGACGGAACAATGTGGATTGGTGATCAGCTTGAAAAAACAGCATACCCGGCAGGTAAGCCTAATAAAGAAGGTGAGCATCTTGATTAAAGTATTACTTTTTGCACATTTGCAGGACGAAGCTGGACTGGAAAAACTAGAAATTGACAGAACCGATATAACTGTTTTGGAATTAAAACAGTGGATGCAGGATAAACATCAGTTGTCAAGCCTAACAGGAGTCATGACGGCCATAAATGAGAGCTTTGCGAATGACAGTGATAAGATAGTAGATGGAGATACTGTAGCTTTTATTCCTCCTGTGAGCGGTGGATAGAATAAGAAAATAGGAAAAAATTCAGGGAGTTTCCAGCTAAAATGGAAACTCTTTTATATTGTCATTCAAGGTTAATTATTTGTTGAAAATTAAGAATCTTGTTACAATTTAGAAAGCGTTTACAATCATTTGCTTTACACATCAATTAACTTGGCTGTTTATCAATTTTAGGTCGAGGGTAAAAAATGACTGTAATCTAAATTGTTCGAACATTAATGAAAATGAGAGAAAGGGGAGATATCCTTGTCCGACAGACTAATAGTCAATCTAAATGGAGCTGAAACGAATATTGATGAAAATCAGACAGCCCTTCAAATTCTCGCAGATTGCTCAATTGACGTTCCGAATGTTTGCTATCATCCAAGTCTTGGTCCAATTGAAACATGTGACACTTGCATCATAAAAGTAAATGGAGAATTCGTCAGAGCCTGTTCAACAAAAATTAAAAACGGTGATGTCATTGATTCATCATCAGCAGACGTGAAAGAAGCTCAAATCATTGGCATGGACCGCATATTGAATAATCATGAACTATATTGTACGGTTTGTGATTATAACAATGGAGGATGTGAAGTCCATAATACAGTGAAACAAATGAAAATCAATCATCAAAGCATACCGTTTGCCGAGAAACCTTATCCTGTTGATCATTCCAATCCTTTTTACCGTTATGATCCTGATCAATGTATTCTCTGCGGAAGGTGTGTGGAGGCGTGTCAAAACGTACAGGTTACTGAAACACTCTCGATAGACTGGGAACGAGACCGGCCTCGAGTCATTTGGGACAACGATGTTGCAATAAACGAGTCCTCATGTGTGTCATGCGGGCATTGTTCTACCGTATGCCCATGCAATGCGATGATGGAAAAAGGGATGGAAGGGGAAGCTGGTTATTTAACCGGAATTGCCAAACAAACATTGCGTCCAATGATTGAAATTACCAAAAATGTTGAGACAGGCTACGGATCAATCCTTGCTATTTCAGATATGGAAGCTGCCATGCGTGAAGAAAGAATTAAAAAAACAAAAACGGTGTGCACATATTGCGGTGTCGGCTGCAGCTTTGATGTATGGACAAAAGGAAGAGAGATTCTAAAAGTCGAACCTCAGGCCGAGGCTCCTGCAAATGGAATCTCAACATGCATTAAAGGAAAATTCGGATGGGATTATGTAAACAGCGAAGAACGTCTGACAAAACCGCTTATTAGAGAAGGAGACACCTTCCGAGAAGCGGAGTGGGATGAAGCCTTAAATCTCATCGAACGTAAATTCACTCAAATAAAAAATGATCATGGTCCGGATGCGTTAAGTTTCATCAGTTCTTCAAAATGCACTAACGAAGAATCATACTTAATGCAAAAGCTTGCCCGCGCTGTGATTGGCACAAACAATATCGACAACTGTTCAAGATATTGCCAGACACCTGCCACTGTGGGATTATTTCGCACTGTCGGCTATGGCGGTGATTCAGGTACGATTAAGGATATTGAGATGTCTGAACTTGTCCTGATCGTTGGTTCTAACACTGCTGAATCCCATCCAGTATTGTCTACAAGGGTTAAGCGTTCTCATAAGCTTCATGATCAGAAGCTGATCGTGGCAGATTTAAGAAAGCATGAAATGGCTGATCGTTCAGATTTGTTTATCCAGCCAAAATCAGGAACCGATCTTGTTTGGCTCTCAGCCATCACAAAATACATACTTGAAAAAGGCTGGGCTAATGAACAATTTTTGAAAGAAAAAGTGAATGGTTTGGATGAATATAGCAGGAGCCTTGAAATTTACACATTGGAATATGCAGAGGAAACGACTGGCGTCTCTAAGGATGAATTGATAAAGATTGCTGAAATGATTCATGAAGCGAAAAGTACTGTGGTTCTATGGGCAATGGGAGTCACCCAGCACTCTGGCGGAAGCGATACAAGCACAGCAATTTCAAACTTGCTGCTTGTGACTGGCAATTACGGCCGTCCCGGAACTGGAGCTTATCCATTGCGCGGGCATAACAATGTGCAGGGAGCAAGTGATTTCGGCAGCATGCCTGATCGTCTTCCTTCCTATGAAAAAATTACGGATCCTGCTGCCCGGGAAAAATATGAAAAAGGATGGGGAGTTAAGCTTCCTGAGCATCCAGGACTTAACAACCACGAAATGGTTGCAGGCATTCATGATGGCAACGTAAAAGCGTTGTACTTAAAAGGCGAGGAAATGGGAATCGTGGATTCTAATATGAACTACGTTCATGCTTCCTATGAAAAATTGGATTTTTTCGTTGTGCAAGACCTCTTTTTATCAAAAACAGCTGAATATGCTGATGTTGTATTGCCTGCAAGTCCGAGTTTGGAAAAAGAGGGAACCTTTACAAATACTGAACGGAGAATTCAGCGTTTATATCAAGTGCTTGAACCATTAGGTGAATCCAAGCCTGATTGGAAAATCATTATGGAAATTGCAAATAAGCTTGGAGCAGGATGGGACTATGAACACCCGAGTGACATAATGGCTGAGGCAGCCATGCTTGCTCCACTTTTTGCAGGAGTTAGCTATGAACGTCTTGAGGGGTACAAAAGTCTGCTTTGGCCGGTAGCTGCTGATGGAACAGATACACCAGTTCTTTTCCTGGATGAATTTCCATTCCCAGACGGAAAGGCGCGTCTCTTCCCGGTTGAATGGACTAAACCACTTGACTTTGGAGAGGAATATGATATTCACGTAAATAATGGACGACTGCTTGAACATTTTCATGAAGGAAATATGACTTATAAATCAAAGGGAATTACTTCAAAAACACCAAATGTCTTTCTCGAAGTATCCCGCGCGCTTGCTGCTGAGAGAGGCTTAAAAGACGGAACTCTCGTAAGACTTATCTCACCTTATGGAAAAGTGAAAGTGCAATGCCTAATAACAGATCGTGTAAAAGGAAAAGAAGTGTATTTGCCAATGAATGATTCTGGTGAAGCGGCAATTAATCTACTTACGAGCAGCTACGCAGATAAAGATACAGATACACCAGCTTATAAAGAGGTTCAAGCGAAACTGGAGGTATTAGAAACGGAAGGTATCAACCCTTTGCCGAAAACGAATTTCCGTTATGGGAAACCAAATCCGCAAAAAGGGGTAGAAGTAGAGAGAAAATGGGCAAGAAAGGATTATGTATTCCCTGGCAATCTCATCAAAAAGGAGGGGAAAAAGGTTGGCAAAAGCAATTAAAACGATCACTCGAATTGAAAAAACCGCAGAAGATCAGCGGAAGGAAGACCTTTTGGAAGTTGAAAATGCCTTAATAGAGAATAAAGAAGCCATTATCGATACGCTCGAGATTCTGCAGCACATGCAGGACAGAGGGGTTTTATCCTTATTGAAAGGCTTATTTGGACAAGGTGACAAAGTGATGGATATTCTCGTCAAAACTGTCGATAAAAAGGAAACGACAAATACTCTTAAAAACCTGTTATTGATGACAGGTGTGTTAGGCATGATCAATGTTAAACAGCTGGAACCCTTTTTACTTAAAATAGATGCAGGGATCGCCAGAGCTGCAGAAAATAAAGAACCTGCAGAAAAAACAAGCTATTTTGATTTAGCACGTTCACTGAAGGATCCTGAAGTGAACCGAGCTGTCACCATGCTGATCAGCTTTTTAAAAGGCATGGGACAAGAAACAGCTCATATGGAAAGAACCTCACAAAATACAAAAGAACAAGTACACCATAGGAATGAAACGCTGGAATAATGATCAAGGCAGGCAAGCTGTTTGCCTGCCTTTAAATACGTTATTTTTGAAAAGAGGAGAAAAACATGTCGAAAACAAAAAATCGCTGGCTGATCGCAGCAGCAGCAGTTGGCATCCATATTTCGATTGGTTCAGTCTATTCATGGAGCGTATTCACAAATCCATTAAAAGAGGCTCATAACTGGGGTTTAAGTGAGATATCTCTCACATTTAGTATTGCTATACTATTCCTTGGTTTATCAGCAGCATTTATGGGTCATTTTGTAGAAAAGTATGGCCCTAGAACATCAGGAATTCTTTCATCGATTTGTTTTGGAGCAGGTTTGATAGGTGCCGGTTTTGCTGAAAGCATCGGTTCATTGTATCTTATGTACTTTTGTTATGGTGCACTTGGAGGAATAGGACTGGGAATTGGCTATATTACACCAGTATCCTCATTAGTAAAATGGTTTCCCGACAGAAGAGGCCTCGCTACCGGACTTGCAATCATGGGATTTGGGTTTGCTTCGCTCATTGCAAGTCCAGTTATCGCTTCGCTCATCAGCAGTGCAGGAATAGACAAGACTTTCTATATACTTGGAGCGGTTTATTTTATCATTATGATAGCATCTTCTCTGTATCTTTCACCCCCTCCTAAAGGATGGCTGCCAGAGGGAATGAAGGGTAATAAGGAAATTTCTCAAGAAAAAAACAGGGACCTCTCACAATTAACAGCGAATGAAGCAATCAAAACAATCCGTTTTTGGGCTCTTTGGGCCATGCTTTTCATTAATGTCACATGCGGGATTGCCATCATTTCGGTAGCTTCTCCTATGGCTCAGGATGTAGCCGGCTTAAGTGCAGCTGCAGCTGCAGCAATGGTCGGCATTATGGGGTTATTTAACGGTTTTGGACGCATCGGGTGGGCCTCAGTATCAGACTATATTGGACGCCCAAACGTTTACACCGCTTTTTTTGCCATCCAAACTGTTGCGTTTCTTTTACTTCCAAGTATCTCAAATGCGATTCTTTTTCAACTAATAATCTTCCTGATCTTAACTTGTTACGGAGGAGGATTTGCATCTATACCAGCCTACATTGGAGATCTCTTTGGTACAAAGCAGCTAGGAGCCATACATGGATATATCCTTACCGCATGGGCGGCGGCAGGATTAGCAGGTCCACTAGTCGTTTCTTGGATCAGGGAAACAACGAAAAGCTATTCACTAACGCTATTTATATTTGGGGGAGCTTTTGTATGTGCACTTGCCATCTCATTGCTTATTAGACTGAACATAAAAAAACTGCATGAAAAGAATCTTTATACTTCTTCAAATTCAGTGAAACCATCATAAAGTGATATTGGCATGGACATTCTATTTAATAGTAGAATGTTTTTTATTGAAAAAAATAGCTGAAAAGAATTAATTTTTAGAAAATTTTAACTGAAAATTGGTATAATATACTCAATACAGATTGGAGGTGAACAAGATATGGAGGAAAAGCCTCTGCACTATGACGGGAGTGTGCAAGCAGAACACGAAAGTCAGCAGCCAGCATCTGAACCATTCCAAATCACAGACGAAATGAGAAAAAATTTAGGCAGCAATCCTTATTTTATTGAATCAGGCGAATGATCTTATGGGAAGCCTCTGATTAACGGGGGCTCTTTTTGTTTTACCTCTTACGAGAACGGATAATTATAAAAGTTTCATCTTCCTTCTCATTTACATAGTTATCATGTTCCTGCTTTTTAAGTTCACTAACCTTTTTTGGCTCATCCAGGTCCTTATTTTCCACCTCTTTATCGATGATTTTCCTCTTTCACTTCATTAAGTTCTTATTCTTGGTTCTACACTTTTATCTTTTTTTTTGCTATTCAGCTGAAATAGAAGATCCATCTTACGTCAGGATCACTCGTAGTAAGCTGTATTTATTTGAATTGATTACATACGAAATAAAAAGGCAAGTCTCAAATCATTAAAGGATATATGGCTAGATTTATCAGAAGACAATCCATACAGCCAATTTTTGATTACGGTTATGGCTGGTGTTAACCAACTAGAACGAGATCTTATACGTATGCGACAACGTGAAGGAATTTAACTCGCCAAGAAAGAAGGGAAATTTAAAGGTAGGATAAAGAAGTACCATAAAAATCATGCTGGAATGAATTATGCAGTGAAACTGTATAAGGAAGGACATATGACCGTAAATCAAATTTGTGAAATTACAAATGTGTCTAGGGCATCATTATATAGAAAGCTGTCGGAAGGGAACACATAGTCACTCCTTATTCCATAAAAGGCAAAGATTGTGGAGTAGCTCCTATTACGTAGTAGACGAATACTGCGCAGCAAATGTCTTTTTTAAGGAGAATTTTGAAATGATGTTAGGCTGTCGAGATATTAACGACAGCCGGGTAGTTCCGAAAAAATAATAGCGCATAGTTTGCATATCATTGTCTTAATAAATATTACCAAGGTTGAATTGTTGGGCCGATTGTAAATTCGTTAATATTCGTATCTTCTGGTTGATCAATCGCAAACGCCACAACATTGGCAACTCGATCAGGTGAAATACCAAATTGCTCGTACAGCGCAGTCATACCTTCTGCCATATTCTTATCAGTTATCGTATCCAACAATTCCGTGTTGATTGCTGCTGGATAGATCGTTGCGGTACGAATGTTGGTACCTTCTTGGGCAGATTCCATACGCAAAACTTCCATTAAATCACGAACAGCCCACTTCGTTGCTCCATAAACTGCACCACCTGGGTAAGCTTTAAGCCCAGCTACTGATGAAGTTGTGATGATATGTCCGGACTTTTGTGATGTATATGTTGGCAACACTGCTGCGATACCATTCAATACGCCTTTAATATTAACGTCAACCATGTTGTTCCACTCGTCAGTTTTTAAGGCAGAGAGTGGTGAATTTGGCATTATTCCAGCGTTCAAGAAGATTACATCGACACCACCAAAAGTGTCTTTCGCTAGTTGTACAAGCTGCTGATTGTCCTCTGGATTAACAACGTCCGTGACTCTATAAACCGCTTGACCACCATTGGACTTGATTTTATCTGCTAATTCTTTTAGACGATCTTCACGTCTTGCTCCAAGTACAAGTTTTGCACCTTTCTCAGCTAGCAATTTAGCTGTAACTTCTCCAATTCCTGAACTTGCTCCTGTAATTACAACTACTTTGTTTTCAATAGTCATTTTATTTTCATCCTTTCTTATTATTCCTTTGAAAAAATAATACACGCTTAGTATAAAAGTTAGAGTGAACTCTAACGCAAGTGATAAATTTAAAAAAATTTTTATTTAATATACAAAAAACTATTAAGTGTATAGTTCTATTGCGTAAGCTATTGGGAAATAGTTTCAACGAAAGCATATTTATAATAGGTGGAGACTGTGGAATCAATGAAGTGATGATTAAAACTTATGATTGCGGATAGCAGAGGAGACAGCATGAAACTCTAGTTCAATCAATAGAAAAAAACTACCAGTATTTCATTTGCAAAAATATGAAATACTGGTAGTTTTCTGTTAGTTAGGATTAGGAACCACTATTTTATCCTCTTTATGAACATCCTCTGTTCCTGCATCTATTGCAGTCTTGTAATACCAACATTTATGATCAATCAAATTCATTGTTTTTTTTAGTTCTTCCATTTGAGCTTCTACACTGGCTTTTCGTTCTATAAACATTTCATATCTTTGTTTTAACGTAGAATCTCCCTCAGTACACCAATCTATGAAAGCTTTAATCTCCTTTATAGGCATCCCAGTAGATTTCAGACATTCAATAATTTTTAAAGCCTCGATATCTGATTTCTTAAACACTCTGGTTCCACTTGGTGTTCGGTCTACGAAAGGCATAAGACCCTCTTTGTCATAGTAACGCAAAGTATATACTGTAAGGCTCAATTCCTTTGCTACTTCCCCAATTGAATATGTGTTCAAAATGTATCTCCCTTTCATGATGATCTAAACCTCTAGTTAACTTGATATTTTATGAAATGAATATTAACATGGACAAATTTGTGTGTCAAAGTATCAAGAGATGATTGTGCAGTTTACCTCTATATCCTTAATGCAAACACACCCAATCAATAAATTTACTACTTGACCTAGAGTTAACTATAAGGATTAACATGTTGTTTAAAGAGAACTTGTAAAGTTATTTTAAAGAGATAAATAAAAAATTTCGGCTATTAGATTCATGTGAGGAGGAGTGAAAAAATTGAAAAAAGTAAAAATTGCAGGAAAGGAAGTTTTTCCTATAGGCTTAGGTACTTCGAATATGGGAGATAATGCAGATAAATTTGAACAAGAAGTAGAAGCAATAAGAGTTGGTCTTGATAATGGCGTTCAAGTTATTGATACTGCTGAAATGTATGGTGATGGAAATGCAGAGAGATTGGTTGCACATGCTATTAAGCCTTATAACCGTGAAAATTTATTTCTTATATCCAAAGTCCTTCCTTCAAATGCTTCGGAAAAGCGTTTACCGATTAGCTTAGAACAAAGCTTAAAAAGATTAAATACGGACTATTTAGATTTATATTTGCTCCATTGGAAAGGGAATATTCCGATTAATGAGACGATTGAAGCTTTGGAGAAAGCAAGAATTCAAGGGAAAATTAGGTCATGGGGTGTTTCTAATTTAGATGTTGATGACTTAGAAAAAATAATAAACCTACCTGATGGAATAAAGTGTGCAACAAATCAAGTACGTTACAATTTGGGAGACCGAGGAATTGAATTTGATTTAGTACCTATGATGAATAACCTCGAAATGCCATTAATCGCCTATTCTCCAGTTGCTCGGGGTGATCGTTTTGGTGCCAACCTAACTAAACAAAAAGTTTTAAAGGGAATTGCTGAAAAACATCAATCAGATATCTTTCAAATATTATTAGCATGGTGTATTCGAAATGGTCAAACAATTGCTATACCACAATCTCGTAATACCACTCATGTTATCGAAAATGTGAAAGCAGCTGAAATCCAATTAACACAGCAAGATTTGGATCAATTAGACTCAATCAATCCAAAACCTAGCATGAAACAGCCCCTTGCTTTATGGTAAGAATGTTTCTACAGCTACTCTACAATGAATTACCTAATATGACATTACTCACTAAAGGATAAAATTGTCTAAGATGTCTCTCATCAGAGTTAAGAAGATAAATGAATTAATTATACTTAATAAATTTTATCGACAAGGAGGATTTTAATGGATATCCATAACTTTTTAGCGCACTTAAACCGAGGAGAAGCGGTGGAGGGAGATTCAGAGATGCATCAGATGATGCACAAAGTCTCACAAGAGGCATTGAAGTTAACCGCTGAGTTAAACGGACATTATCATACTCCCCAAGAAATTCAAGAACTGTTTTCCCGGTTGATTGGTAAACAAGTAGACAACACCTTTGCCATCTTCCCTCCTTTTTATACGGATTGTGGGAAAAACATTAATGTGGGCAAGAATGTCTTTATCAACTCAGGCTGTCGCTTTCAGGATCAGGGTGGAATTACAATTGGCGATGGTGTTCTCATTGGGCACAATGTCGTCTTGGCTACTCTTAATCACGACATTGATCCTAGAAAGCGCAGCACTATGCATCCTGCGCCCATTTCGATTGGTCATGATGTCTGGATTGGTGCAAATGCCACAGTCGTTCCCGGTGTAACCATTGGTGATGGAGCTATTATCGCTGCTGGTGCAGTTGTGACAAAGGATGTCCCTCCCAATGTTATCGTAGGAGGTGTGCCTGCGAAGATATTAAAGAAAATTGAAACCAGTCAGGAATAATTCTATGTGATTCCTAATGTTGGCGGTGCAGCTCTTTATGGTAAAACAGATTTAATTTTATTTGATAAGATAGAATCATTTTTCACAGAAAATATATAAATGAATCCTATTAAAAAGCATGTAGAAAGGATTACATAGAATGAAAAAATTCTTTTCTATCCTTTGTTTGTTTATTTTTAGCTTTGGTTTGACTGCCTGTGCTATTAGTGAAACAAATGAAAGTAAAGAAACTAATCAAGAGGATTTGCCAACCAGTGACTCAATTCAAGAAACGAGGGATATTGATATGTCAAACCCATCAACGATGATAGATTTAAACATAACAATAGGCGATCAGGTATTTTCTGCAAAGCTTTACGATAACCAAACCACTCAGGCATTTATCGAAAAACTACCTTTAGTCATAAACATGAGCGATCATAATAGTAATGAAAAATTCTATAACTTTTCAGATACACTCCCAACATATTCCGAGAGACCCGGGGAGATTAATGCGGGAGATATCATGTTGTATGGAGATAATGTCTGGTATTGTTTTATGAAACCTTCTCAAGTACTTATAGCTACACTCGTATCGGATATATTGAGGAGGCAGTACGCTTTGCTCAATCTGTCGGAGACGGTGATATAAATGTCTCTTTTGATTTGGCTGAAGATAGGGAGTAAATAAGAATAAAAGACTCTATATATTATTGGGATAATCTTAAACTACCCTAAAAGCATGCTTTTAGGGCTTATTTTCTTTTTTTATTAAAAAAAACAATTTTTCTTGACATAGAGTTAACTATAAAAGGTAAATTTACTTACATCATACAAATAATTAGAAAAAAATCAGGAGTAAAACAGCCAGATAGATGGTCAGATATAAGATAAAAAAACATGATAATAAATAAAAAATTGGAGGGAAATACAGGATGAATAAATGGCTATTTAATTGAAGATGCAGATGTATGTTTATCTTGTGCAACAGGTTGGGGAGAAGCTTTAACATTTTTAAAGATGTATATTGAGTTCGGTATTACAACAAATGAATTGAAATGTCTTTTAAAATTGTGAATTAATATACTATTGGGCCATATGTTGGAGTAGAAAGACGAAAAAATACATATCTATTTGCTAGGGAGTACAAATATACTGGCAATACACAAACATCAAGAGACGATTAATCCAAAAGTAATCGTCTCTTTCTTTTCAAAGGATAAAATCTAAGAAAATAAAAAGTTGTTCATACTCAGTTGGTATAATGGTTACCTTATGACTAAAATAAAATTTGACAAGACACCAAATAGTGCCGTATTCTAAATAGTGAATAGGACTCCATTTGGTGTCGTTTTTGATTCATGCAGATCAGGGGGAGAGTGATATTGAACAGGATAAGACCAATTAGAGATGTTTATGACGCAGTTGCCGATCCAACTCGGCGTAAACTGCTGCGTTTGTTGGCAGATGCAGAAGAGTTACCTCTTTACGAATTAACCGCTCAATTTCAAATGGGCCGTACCGCTGTATCTAAACATTTGGCTATCCTTAAAGAAGCTGGTTTAGTTTCTGACCGTAAAGTTGGTAGAGAAACAAGGTATCGACTAAATGCAGCTCCCCTACAGGAAATTAAAGATTGGGTATCTTTTTACGATGGATTCTGGAAAGAAAGAATTGTTAAATTAAATCTTTTATTGGAGGAAAAAAAATGAAACCAGATGTATCATTAGATTTTCAATTTAAAAGTTCAACCGAGCAGGTGTGGAACGCTTTAACAGATTCGGATACTCTTGCAAAATGGATATGGAAAAATGACTTTAAACCAATCGTAGGACATAAATTTCAATTCCGAGCTGAGCCAAATGAATGGTGGAATGGAATTGTAGATAGTGAAGTATTAGTAGTGGATGAGCCTAATAAACTTTCTTACACCTGGGTAAGTGCCGGAGAAAGCACTACTGTTACATGGACATTGAATAAAGGTTCAGATGGAACTATCCATCTTCATCTCGATCAAACTGGATTTAGTGAAGAAACAAGAGCCCGCGAAGGAGCCATCGAGGGAGCTAAATATGCTTGGATGAATATGGGTGATCAGCTCGGAAAAGTGTTAGAGGAAATGTAACACACACTCTATCCTGTTGGTGTATTTCTTTAAACTATAAACGATTGTAAGAATTGTTAGGTAACAAAGAAGGCTGGGTTTATGTGTGAACTTGTTTAAAAGGTTATTTGGAATAGTATGGTGTTAATTTGAGAGCAGCATTAGTAAAATAACCTTTAGGATTAAAGAGATTGTGATTTAAGATGTTATTTCGCTATACAACTAAGACTATTAAACAAAATAGGAATTCCACAGTTATTCCATTATATGGCGTGTTTCTGGAGCTAGAAATGCGCCCTTTTCAATGAATTGGACCAATTAATGGGATAAGAGAAGGAAGTATTAGAAAGATAATGCGATCAACGATGGGAATATCAATTTGTATCGTTGTTCCTAATCGCATTGATATGTCCCCCGTGCGCTTCTACAATCCATGCGAAATGGATAAGCCAGGCTGCAATTAAATGAATTTGTTGATTCGAAAAAAACTCAACAAATCATTTGAAGTTGTGCTAACATGGCAATACTAGATTTAGAGAATGGAGAAGATATCCGATGAAAATAAATCAATTAATTGCCAACAATATTAACCGTTTAGATGCCGTCTTGCCGGAAGATCAATCGTTAGGAATTGCTGGTTTGTCCGGATCTGGTAAAACCACGTTTTGTCAAACCATTGGTGAAGAATCCAAGAAGCGTCTCGTCTCCTTATTGCCCAAAGCTGAATATCAGTATTTGTTTTCTAATATAATGGAAACGAATTTTAGTGCCATCAAGATGGAAGACATGCCTTTAGTTCTTTTTCTAGGGAAATCATCGATTTCTTCTAATCCGCGTTCAACGATTGGCACCCATACCGGCGTTTTTAAAGAGATTCGCGTGCGGCTTGCTGAAAAATTTAATCTTTCCCCTGAAGTTTTTTCCTTTAATAATGCATTAGGCTGGTGTCCTGAGTGTAAAGGACGCGGTACTACCAAAAATGTCGAATGTAAAAAGTGTGAGGGCAGACGTTATAATCCGGAAGTTGAGCAATATAAGATAGAATTATTGAATCAACCACATAGTATTTCCGATATCAACAATTTAAGCATTGAATCAATTCATTCCCTTTCAGAGGAATTACATATTAATGAAGCGAAACAACATATTCTTAAAAATATTATCAATATGAATATTGGTTACTTAACATTAAATCGGATCATGGGTACATTGTCAGGAGGGGAATTAACACGGCTATATTTGGCAGAATTCATGGCAGTAAGTGTTAATACCGTGATCATTGTTGATGAAATCTCCGTTGGTCTTGATCACCAAACCCTATTGAAAATTTTAGAAGAGATTAAACAATTGGGCTATAAGAATCAAATTTGGCTTATCGATCATTCTGACACTGTGCTAGATACAGCTGATGAGCAATTGTTCTTTGGGCCTGGCAGTGGTAAATACGGGGGAAAAATTGTCGAAGAATCACCTCGTCCAAAACCTGTGTTTGGGGAACGAAATCAGTCTATGCCAACAGAATACTATCAATTTCATGATCTATACTGTCGTAATATTCAAATGGCTGAAATTCAGATTCCCAAAAATAGAGTTGTAACCTTTACAGGTGAGTCTGGATGTGGTAAATCGACCCTTGTAAATGAGTGTATCTCCAAGGATTTTCTGAAGCGATATCCAAAAGATAAACTGGTCATGGTAGGGCAGGACCGAAACCAGTCGATTACCAGCCGGTCAACAGTTGCGACGTTTCTTGATATCAAAAAGAAACTTACCAAATACAGTGACGAAATTGATGATATTTTTCAGCGCTCAATTGAAGACATTATTGTGGAACTTCCAAATGAAGACATCGCTCATAAACGCTTGAGTTTACTGATCAAACTGGGACTCGGTTATTTGACGTTGGAACGAAAAACACAAACCTTGTCGACAGGTGAATTTCAGTGTGTTCATTTAGTTTCTGAGCTGTTTTCGAACTCAAGAAACCCACATACTCTTTTTATTTTTGACGAGCCTTCAAAAGGTTTATCACAAAATATTTTGAACCAATTCATTGATAGTGTAAGGGTCATTCTGCAAGATGAATCTGTTTCAATTATGATGATTGAACATAATGCCTATATGCTGGAAAGCTCTGATTTTATCGTTGATTTTGGTAAAAGACAGCTAGAACCTGTCGGGCATCTTGATGTTGTCAGTCATGATGATTATTATCGTCTTAAAAATAGGGAAGATATTGCTGCTCCATTGACTATTTCTTCCTCACTCAAGCAGCAAAATGGCATTACCTATTTAAAAGAAAATCATATCGATTATTTTAAAAAGGCAGAAAACGTCTATAAGGGCGGCATCTTAAAAAGCTTATCATCAATGGCCCGTCTGATTTATGATGAATACGAATCTGAAACCATTGCACCCGTTATCGCCATTGATCTAGAAAGACATTTGTATAGCCAATATAGTTTTTTCTATGAAATTGGCGGCCTGATCAACCATATTGTGGCGGCGCATCCGACCAATAAAGATACTAGAAGCTTCGATTTCTTTTATCAAGAAAATCATTGTCCATGCTGCTCGGGCCGCCTGGTGATTGAAAAATTTGATATAGATGTTGTCATTCAGGACAAAACCGTTCCATTTTGGGATGGCCTATTGCATCCAGACGTGATGGAGGTATTAAAATATTATCAATATCCAAAATTACAATTCTTATTTGATGAGATAAAGAATGAACTTGGTCAAGATATTAGTAAAAGCTATAATGAGATGACAGAAGCAGAAAAGCATACATTTTTATATGGTTATTGGGAAAAGTCATTTTATGATAAAGCAGGCAAGTCACGGAGAACATGGGAAGGCTTTAATTTAATCATTGGGCGTTATATGTTTATTTCGAAATCCATTATTAAAGAGCATATGAAAGCATCAAAAGAGATGATAATCTGTCCAATCTGTCAAGGAACTGTGCTTAACCATCATAAAAAACTAAAATTTGGTGACACTGATATTCGAGAGATTATTCATCAACCAATTAATCAGGTGATAAAAACAGTAGGGGATTTACCAGAACTGGAAAAAGTAAAGGCAATTCTTGGCGGGGATATAACGCTTACGGAAGATGTCTCCTTGCTTCCCAGGGAAACTCAAGTAGCTCTGAAAATGCTTGAACTGGAACAAGCAAGCTTTGTAGGTTATGAAATGGTATTACAAAATGTTTTACCATTCTGGGACAGAATTAAAGGCAATATCGAAGCAATTAGCAGCAAAAATCTGATAACAATCTGTGATTTTGCCAATATTGATGAAACTAGAGAAACAATTATTGATAAGTATTTCACCAATGGAAAATACAAAAAACTAACGTATGTTTATGAAGCGTTTGGTTACAAAAAAATTGTCACCCAAATTAATAAGATTAAAGCAAGTCATCCTTGTCCATTTTGTAAAGGGAAGAAAGTCATTTCGGAAGATGGGCTCCATGATGGCGTGCATAAATTATCGGTGCCATGTGTTAGTTGTTATGCAAGTGGCATCAATGATGAAGGGCGTAAAGAAATCGTCGATGGCATAGAAGTGCAAACATGGCTAACTGGCAAAGTAAGTGATGTTGTTGCTGAAAGCTTAAGTATTGAGGCTGTTGCAAATATTCCAATTTTCAATCGTATTCGTGAGTTAAATAAACGAGATATGATGGCGGTTTATCAATGCCTTGAGCATAATGAGTAAAATTTGCAACAGAAACAATGACTAAATGGACTGAACTACGTTAATTTGATCTGATACCTTCTTAACTATAAATTCAACAACACATTATGTAGACATTAGGAAATGAAAGAAGAAAGAATTTAAACAATCATTAAATATTAAGTTCTTCAACAATCGGGCGCTTTCGTATTATAAGGTCAGCCAGTCATTTCTGGCTGGCCTATTCTGGAGTAACGAAAAAAGTCCAATTTCTCAATTTTAATACTGAGAAATTGGGCTTTTTTTTATTGTAATTTCCTTAATGCTGTAAATCCGCATTTTCTTGACTCTACCCCTAGTAAGAGTTAATTCTATCAATAACGGCTAAATTAATTACTTTAATCAAATAAAGAAGTAAGACTGTAGTGACTGTCGGTTTTTTACTCGGCAGTCACTTTTTATATAAACATAGTTAAATCGCATTTTTCCAATTTGTGCTTTACATATTTTATGATTTAATAGGCACTGATTGTGCACTCAAATAATGAATTACATTCCGAGTCCAAACAGGCGAATGTCTTTTGCATTTGATAAATTGCATAAAATTAAAGGAAGAAGAAATGAATGTCTGTAAATCCATTCTCAAGAAGCGCCTCTATGCAGCTATTCATATGAAAAGCAAAGTAAATAGAATAATTTATATGATATTGCAAAAATTAATATCAAAATACAAAACACCTGCCTTAGCCCCGAGGTGAATTAATGAAACAAAATAGAAAAAAAGGTGAGCTCATTCTCATCTTATTGAGTTTATTGGCCATCGCCTTGTATGTAGCACCTCTGTTTATCTTAAAAGAAGAAGCCCATGTACGCGTTCATGATAATTTGGATTCAAACTTGGCATGGTTTAAAGTATTAACGGCAAACGATAATCTTTTCAAAGGTCTTAATGAGAATTTGCCCCAAATCATTAATGGGCTGCCGCGAAATGCACTTGGTTCAGAATTGAATATTCAAATATGGCTCTATAAATGGCTGCCGACTATGTCAGCATATGCTCTCACGCAAACCATCACAAGAGTTTTTGCCTTCTTTGGCATGTACCTTCTTTTAAAGACACATTTCTTAAAAGAGCAACAGTATACAGTCATAATTGCCGGCACAGCCTTAGCATTTGCCCTGACACCATTCTGGCCTCCGGGCATGCTTAGCACCCTTGGAATGCCGCTTGCACTTTGGGCCTTTTTAAATATTAGAAAAGGAGATCATTCTTGGCATAATGTAGCCGTTTTAACTTTACTCCCTTTTTACTCAAGTTTCGTTTTAGGTTTTTTCTTTTTCTTAGCAGCATTGAGCATTCTTTGGATTGCGGACTTGATTAGAGAAAAAAAATGGAATTTTCCTTTTTTATTATCCATAGCATACATGACACTTGTGTATTTTATTGTAGAATACCGATTAATCTACTCCTTTTTATTTTCGACTGAACCTAATAGCAGGGATGAGTATTTTCATGCAAGATTGTCCTTATGGCATGTCATAAAGCTCACATTTAAGAATTTTGTTTTAGGACATACCCATGTCATGACCGTTCATGGACTGATAATACTTCCCGTTACTCTGGTGGCACTGTATGTAGTATTTCGAAAAGGAAAATGGAAAAGTGAAAAACCATTTGTTCTATTATTTATTTTGAATTTCAGTTTATCAGCCTGGTACGCGTTCTGGTTTTATAAAGGATGGCTTCCTTTAACGAATCGTTTTCATTTTTTGGATACATTTAACTTTGCCCGTTTTCACTTTTTGCGTCCGATCATTATTTATATGGGGTTTGCTCTTGGATTAAAGATTTTATTAAGTCAATTAAGACTTAAGCGGGTAATCGGAGCGTGCATTTTGGCCCAGATATGTCTTTTAGGCATCTTTAATGATGAGATCGTTTATCAAAAAAAACCTTCCGTAAAAGAATTTTACGCAGAGGAACAGTTTGATGAAATAAAAAAATATATAGGAATGCCTGTTGAGGAGTACAGAGTGGCAAGCCTTGGAATTCATCCTGCTATAGCTCAATACAATGGATTTTTCACATTAGATACATATAACAACTTTTACCCGCTCACATACAAATATCAATTCAGGAGAATCATTGAAAATGAATTAAGTAAAAATAATAGGGTGCGCATTTATTTTGATGAGTGGGGCGGGAGATGCTATCTTTTCAGCAGTGAGCTTGGAAAACATTATATGTATAAGAAAAATTCCACTAAACGGCTTAAAGACTTAGAGCTAAATATTGAACCTTTTAAACAAATGGGCGGAACATACATTTTTTCAGGCTTGCCAATCGATCATCCGGAACAGAACCAATTAGTATTGGATAAAGTATTCAATTCTCCCGATTCAGCATGGAGGATTTATTTATATAAGGTTAAATAATCACCATGGAGGACATGCATAATGAAAGCACCGACACTTACAATTGTGGTTCCATGCTATAACGAAGAAGAAGTACTTCCTCATACCATCAACGTTCTCAATGAGCTGTTAAGCAGTCTGTTAAAGGAAAAAAGAATCTCTGATAAAAGCAAAATCCTTTTCGTAGATGATGGCAGCAAAGACTCTACTTGGTCAATTATTAATAAAGCATGCCTGCGTATGGAACAAGTTGCAGGATTAAAATTATCGAGAAATGCAGGACACCAAAATGCATTGCTTGCAGGCATGTTCACTGCAAATGAAGGATCTGACTGTATCGTATCCATTGACGCCGATTTGCAGGATGACACCTCTGTGATAAGAGAATTTATTGATAAATTTCAAAGTGGCTATGAAATTGTGTATGGCGTCAGAAATAAAAGAGTCACAGATACTCTTTTTAAACGAAAATCAGCTGAGTGGTTTTACAAGCTCATGAAAAAGCTGGGTGTCGATCTAATATACAATCATGCTGATTTTCGTCTAATGAGCCATCGGGCCGTACGGGAACTGAAAAGCTTTGATGAGGCTAATTTATTTTTAAGAGGAATCGTTCCGCTGATAGGATTTAAATCAGCCAGTGTCTTCTATGAACGCAAAGAAAGGCTTGAAGGACAAACTAAATATCCGTTAAGAAAAATGTTTTCTTTTGCCTTTGATGGCATCACTTCATTTTCGGTGACTCCGATCCGTTTCGTTTTATCAATGGGTTTGCTTTCTTTTATTGTCAGTCTTTTATTTGGCGTGTATTGTCTGACAATGAAATATTTTGGACAAACTCAAACAGGCTGGACCTCTTTAATTGCCTCAATCTGGCTGATAGGAGGCTTGCAGATGATTGCAACGGGATTAGTTGGAGAATACATCGGGAAAATTTATAAAGAAACAAAAAGGCGGCCTAAATATATTGTTGATATTGACTTGTATAATCTTCCTATTCCCAAAAAGCTAATTCAAGAAGAAGACTATCATTATGAACTCAGAAAATAATCTGAAACAGAATGAAACGGTATTTATTAAATTCATTCTTGTGGGTATGATGAACACTGCAGTTGGTTTATCAGCAATCTTTCTCTTATTGAACGTTTTTCATATTTCTTACTGGATGTCAACTTTTGGAGGGAATGTCATTGGGGCAGCTGTCAGTTTTGCCTTTAATCGTTCGTTCACATTTTCAAGTAATGCCAGTATCAGAAAAAGTATACCGAGGTTTGCAGCAGTTGTAGGAGTATGTTATTTCGTGTCATTTTCTGGAGGGGAAGTTGCTGCCGATTTCGTTTATAAAATGATTCTGCAAACGTATCTCATGACACAAGATATGCTGGCTGTTTTGCTTGGGACAGGTATATATACGGTATTAAATTTTTTGGGACAGAGGTATTTTGTTTTCAAGTATTAACTCTTCCAGATGTTTAATTTATTGAGTTGTCATAAAGAATGGAGAATTTCCATTTATAAGCAAGGAATTAAAAAAGCAGTAATAACTACTGCTTTTTTTATTGATTATCATCAAATTAAACTATGTTCTAACTAAACAAATAATTTGGATCAGGTTTCCTCAGATCAGCCTTTTGACCTCGAACCAGTACATTTGACATCTGAAATCCTGCCCTACAATTATCTTTTTATAAAATCATCCTTGAATTATATTTCAAAAGCAGTGATTCTGAAATAGCTAATAGTACATTTTTTCCATTTGTTAATGGATTTCCATATTCCTCAAGTAAAACTATGTTCTAAATAATCATAAATAACAAAAAATACCTCAGACTTTATTTCACATATAAAAAAATCACAATTTACTTATCAAGTAATTAAAGGGTCAAAAGACTCATTTTCCAACATAAAGCAGGATATTGCCAGAAAACATTGAATTATTAGAACATCATGCAATTAAAATATCTTCATGTAAGGAGATGTTTGTAATGGGAGAGAAGAGAAGTGCCAGCGGATTTTTATTGAAACAAAGAGCTTTCTTGAAGCTTTATATGATTCGGATGACTGAACAGGATAAACTGTATGGATTAAAGCTGCTTGATGTGCTTCGGGATGAGTTTAGGCGGTATGGATACAGACCGAATCACTCTGAAGTTTATAAATCACTTCATGAATTGATTGAAGATGGTGTTTTAAAGCAAGTGAAACGAAAGAAAGAAGGTATGAAGCTTCAGGAAGTCGTTTATTACAAGTTTGAAGACTATGAGAAGGCAAAACTATACAAAAAGCAGCTGAAAGCAGAACTGGATCGTTGTCAAAAATTATTGGACAAAGCTCTACAAGATAACTACTCTTAATCCTTAGAATCCGGAATTCGGGTTCTTTATTATGTTTGAAGTATTTTTATGTTAGGTTATGATAGGTAATAGAATTACCGCAAAAACTGGAGGAATGAAAATGCTTCAAAAAACAATTAAAGCGTATATTGAAAATGAACTTGCCAATAACCCTGATAATCAGCCGATTGGCATTTATAAAGAAGAAAAGGATTATGCAGAACAACATAAACTGGTGCCTGAACAAGTTACTTTAGCTGAGAAGGAAGCATTATCCCGTTTTAACAATTCTTATATTGAACGTGTAGATAAGGAAACGGAAGAATTGATTTCTGTTGAAAAACCAGAGGAAATTCTACAGAAAAAAGTAAGTTTTGTGAAAACCAATAAAAAAGAGTTTCTATACCTTGAATCTGATTGGTTTGACATCATTAGAATCGACGGTCTTGCTCTTGAACATGACGATGTGTTTGGATCTTATAAAGCACTCCTTGGATTAAAACAGAAAAAAATATCCGGCACTATAATCAGAGAATGGCTACATGAAAAAGCTAATGGTGAATCAACAAAATTTCAATTACTGTTCAACGATAAAGATGGCTTATGGGATTTGAATTTTGATTGTGATTTAGTAGAGGGTTTCAATGAAAACATCTCATTACATGCTGCGTTTGAATTGATTTACAGCTTTCTATTTAAGCTTATAAATGAAATAGAAGAGAATGGACAATGAAGTATAGGCCTTGAGAAAAGCTTGCAGAAAATCTGCAGGCTTTTTATCTTTTGGCTGTTTTCGCATTGATTGTTCTATTGTTTTGGATTATTAATTGTACCCGTGGATTTTCGCTGCAGGCACTTGCTTTCCGCTACAATCCACTAAGGTTTTAACCATTTTTTCTAAAAGCAACAAACTTAGGAAAAGAGCCTATCTTTTTTATCTGGGCATTCACCCTTATTGACAGTAAACATATGTTAGCAGAAAAGAGGGAGAGGGTGATTGGATGGTCGGAAAAGTGCTTCATTATTATGCAGGGGGAAATACAGCCAAAGGGTATTTTAGCCTTTATGAATCTGCAGTCAAGGATTTGAATCGTGTGTTTTTGCTTCAAGGAGGGTTACGATCAGATAAATCTGCATTCATGCATACATTAGGGGAAACATTAAGAAAAGAAGGACATTCTATTGAATATTTACATTGTGCATCTAACAATGAGTGGATAGAAGGGGTAATCTTCCCTGGTGCCGGTGTTGGTATTATTGACGATACAGTGCCAGAAATTCGCAAATATACAGCAAGTGAAAACCTGCAAATAATCGTTCTTGAAAATCAAAGGATCACTGAATATTCTTCTGAACATAATGATGAAACCCAAAGGCTTAAAAAAGACATTTCTTCAAAATTTCAAAAAGCATATACATCTTTTGCTGAATCGCTTAAAGCACATGATGATATTGAAGATATCTATATTGCAAACATGAGTTTTGCTAAAGCCAATGAATTGACAAATGAACTGATTGATCTTTTTTTTGGAGAGGAAACAGCTGAAAAAACTTCAAATGTAAAACATCGTTTTCTAGGTGCTGCTACTCCAAAAGGCGCAGTTGACTATATTCAAAATTTAACTGAGGATATCGGGAAACGTTATTTTATTAAAGGCAGAGCAGGCTCAGGGAAATCAACCATGCTGAGGAAGATTGCAGCTGCTGGAGAAGAAAAGGGATACGATGTTGAGATTTACCATTGTGGATTTGATCCAAACAGTTTAGACATGGTCATCCTTCGGGAGAAAGGCATAGCAATATTTGATAGTACAGCCCCACATGAATATGACCCTGAACGTGAAACAGATGAAATTATTGATATGTATGAAACCTGCATAATACCTGGTACCGATGAAAAATTTGCTGCAGATGTCGAAAGAACAACTAAAGCCTATAAAGATAAAATGAATGAAGCAATCTCTTATTTGGCGGAAGCAAAAGATATGATTGATCAGCTTGAAGATCTTAAAGGTATTAGAAATTCTGCTGTATCTGATAATCTTTATGACATCCTGACAGAAGAAATAAAACTGATCGTGAAACAAAAATAGTAATACAATTGAGGTAGAGCTAAACGAACATTTAGCTCTATTTTTTATATGGTTAGTTTAAAAAATCGAATGGGTGATTTCAGTTTATTGTGATCACGATATGACCTGTAAGAAACAATATGATGGTCTAAAGTAAGGACATCCAACTGTAAAATGTCGGAATCCTTAGTTTCCAGTTTGTAATGAACATCGCCTTGGTCTAGCGAATAAAACGAATAAGCAAATCCTAAGAGGTTCTTAGTGCTTTTTTTTGTATCAGGATGGTATTGGATATATGCAGCTAATTGTTCAATTGTAGCCGTAGGAGTTCCTGTAAGAGAATAGATTCGTTCTTTTACATATGCAGAAGCCTGGATAAAATTCATTTTTGCTTTATTTAACATATTTATTAAATGTATTTCCATATTGGTCCTCCCTCATTTCAGTCGGGGGAATCCTTTATGGTATTTTTCCCCCGGTATAATAAACTAAAAATTATTGTTGATTTTCCGGCTGCCCAGAATTTTGATTGTTTCCGCTTTGATTGCTCATATTCATCCCAGTTAATTGCGGCATCATATTCTGAAGCTGTCCGCCGCGGCCTGTCATCATACTATAAGCAGCCGCACCAATGCCAATTGAAGCAACAATAGGAAGTAATTGAATATTATTTTTCATTTCAAGATCACCTGTTTCTAAAATTTATTTCCTGAGAACAGTTATAGCTTCTGTTTATTTTGTGTTTCTAAAGCTAACAATTCCTTCCTGAAATGTATTTCTTGAAATAATTATGAATCTATTTTAAAATTTGGTAATATTTAAATTTTTTCGGGGATTGTGGGGAGCCATAAATGACAGTTAATCGTGTTCGTGAATATGTAAAAAAATTTGACAGCTCTTTGGAACCAATTGAATTTGAAGAAAAAACGAACACCGTCGAAGAAGCTGCAAGAGCACTTGGTGTTGAGAGTGCACAAATTGCAAAATCGATTCTTTTTAAAGTGAATGACAATTTTGGATTATTCGTTACCGCCGGTGATGTCCGTATGAATCAAAAGCAAGTTAAATTTCTTCTTGGTCCTGGAAAACCGAAGCTTGCAGCACCTGACGAGGTGGAACTTATAACAGGCTATAAAATCGGTGGAGTTTGTCCTTTTGCTTTAAACAAAGAAGTCCCAATTTATTTAGATAGATCGATGAACCGCTTTGATACTGTCTATACAGCTGCCGGAACAGCTCATTCAGCATTGCCTATAACTTTTGATAAACTGGCAGCCATTACAAAAGGAAAGGTGATAAATACACAGCTCTCTGAATAACTTCAGCAAATAAAAAACTTGGGAGACACACATGAAGAGATGGGGAATTGAACTCTTATTGGTGGCTGTGGTAACAGTCTGGGGAATTAATTATACAATTGGCAAGTATGGTGTTGCTGAACTGACATCCATTGATTTTACAGCGATGCGTATGGTAATCGCTGCGCCAATCTTACTTTTAATTACATACTGGATCGAACGATCACTCAAAATCGATCGGAAAGACTTCATGCGACTAACGCTTACAGCCATGGTAGGCATCACGCTTTATCAAACATTGTTTATGGAAATGATAAAATATATTTCTGCAGCAAATGCATCTTTAATCATTTCAGTATCACCTATTTTCACAACAATATTTGCTTTATTGTTTAGACAAGAAAAATTCTCTTTTCAAAAATTAATCGGGTCATTTACTGCTTTTATTGGGGCTGCACTCGTTCTCCTTGCAGGTGATCATACAGGTCAATCTCAGCAAATCATAGTTGGCAGTATTATTGGTGTATTGACATCGATGTGCTGGGGATTGTATCCGATTTTAGCAAAACCGCTTATAAAGAAATATACTCCGCTGAGAGTTACGGCATGGTCTGCTGTGATTGGAGCTTTGCCCCTCGTTGTTTTAAGCGGAACAGATGTGTTTTTTACAGCTTTTACGCTCCAGCCAGTAACATGGTTTTCTTTGCTTTATTCAGTGTTTTTTGTTACAGTATTTGGTCTTGTTGTGTGGTATATTGGCATTCAAAAAATTGGTTCAACAAATACGATGGTTTATATGTATTTAACACCGTTAACTGCCGTGATCTTTGCTGCTATATGGATTGATGAACATATTTATCTTCAGCAGATTGTTGGGGGTTTCATTATTTTTATCGGTTTATGGATCGTTAAATATCAGAAAAAAAGAATCGCTGCCCCTGAACCGAATTTCAAGAACTGATTAAAGCCTCTCTTGTTATGATAAGAGAGGCTTTTTAAGTTGATGTTTTAGATGCCTGAACCCTTTTGGCTAACCAATACGAATCCCTGCATTACAAACAGAAATAATGATTGCCCGTGAAAGGCATAATCAGCATCTAAATTTTTGTATTGGATTTTTTCGCTCTATTCTCAAGCTCACTTTTTGGTTCAGATGAAAACTCAGTATCTTTTCCCTGTCCTTGAGGATTCACACTTGGTGCTGCTTTCCCACGATTTGATCCTGTAAATTTACTGCTCATTCCATTCACCTCCATCCTTATTATGTCCTGTAATCTTTTGTTTAATATCCACCCTCAAAAACCTGTTCTTAAAAACGAATATTCTAATACTAATCCGCTTTGGGGGGATCAATGTGAAACACCCAATATCAAACGAAGAGCTGGCTTTCTTGCTTGAAACTGCAAAAAAATCCGGTATGTCAAAAAAAGACTTCAAAGCGTTTATTCGAACCAAGATACTTGAAAAAGAAATAAAAACACATTTGAATAATAAAATTAAATCCTTGCTCAAATGAGTCAGGATTTTTTCTTTTTATAGCCTAATTGAAAATGGAATTAGAGCACGCAGAAAACACCCACACATAGACTATAATGATCGTACTGAAAGGGAAGAAAGGAGGAAAAGCGTGTCCGAAAATTTCAATTCAAAAGCTTACATCACGATTCCAGTTGAAATGAATTCTTCTAACCAAACATTTCTTCGCGTTAACTACATGCAAGAATTCATAAAGAACCAGCAGTTTGTAAATACTGAACTTTCAAATGCAGCTATGAACGTAAACAATGTGCTTCAGGAATCCAGATCTGAGCAAACACAGCAATTTAATTCTATTTATAAGCAATTGGAAAAACAGGAAGCTGTGACAACACCTCTGCTGACAAATATAGAAACACAGCAGACTTTTTCAAAAATGATGAGTGAGCGTTTAACAGCTTTAGAAAAATTAAACACTGACGTTTTGAAGAAAATACAGAATGAAGATCACATCAGCCAGGCGATTATCGATCAGCTAACATTGCAGGATCAATCCATAAGAGATCTTGCTGGCAGATTTAAAAGTTACGAAGGATTGCAGGAAACAATGGCAGGTCAGCTTGATTTGCACGTTGAACTGGAAGAACAAATTAATGAAAAGCTTCAAATGCAGGAAGTATTTCATCAAAGCCTGATGGAGAGAATCAGTCATCAAGAAGCTTTAACAGAAAAGGTCTCGAGAGATTTGGACCATTTGAAAACCGTAGTTTTTGAGAGAGTTTCCTATCTTGCTGAAAAAGCGGAAGACCATTTCAAATATATGAAAGATTATATTTTCAATCTAATATCAAAGGGCGGATCATATAAAGAGTATTCGATTACCAAATCTAAAAGAGAAAAAGAACAATCCCTTGATACAAAGTGAACGACAAAAACCAACGAAAATCGTTGGTTTTTGATTTAGGTATGAAAAAAATCCATGATTGTTACCTATTGCTTTTTGAAATCTCTTCAGTTACAACAAACGCAAGATCATCATTGCCGAAAAGGGATAATACACCAAGGAGGGTTTCATTTGAAATCTCTCCAGCCTCATCTTTAGGAACAGTTAATTCAATTGCTTGCTTTAATTCATGATTAGCTGATTGATCAGGGTATGCCCGTATGTAGAGCTCAGCCGGATTAAGGTCGTGATTGATGCACCATTGCGCAAAGACAAGGATCATCATTTGCTCGTCCCGCTGATAATTGCGGATGATTTGCTCTTGTGTTTCTTTTGAATTCATGAGTAAAAGCTCCTTACTATGTATCGTTTCTATACCTATCATAGCATATGAAAAGAAGAAGAGGGTGAGTGCTATTGATCCTCTTCTTTTCTTTTTTATAATAGTAAAACGGATATGGAAAAAAGAATGGAAATATTGGAACTTATTCTTAAAAAATATAGGGAATTCATTTAGAACATTTGTAACATAAGGATAAGACCTCAGAATATAATTATTAAAGTGTCTGCTGCACAGATCTTTCATTAAGGAGGTCTTTATATTGAAGTTAAGTGATAGGATACAATCAATTCTTGGCAGCGTGAAATCTCCGTCAAAAACGGACTTATTTAAAGCTTTAGAAAAACTAAATATACAGCTTGAAGAACTTAAAACCATACTGAAAACAGATCACGAAAAACCATATTACCGTAAACTTCTTTACAAGGATGAAAAGCTTGAGCTGCTTGTCATGAATTGGTCTGATCTCGAATGTGTTCCACATGATCATGGAAAGTCATATGGCTGGATCCAAGTTATAAACGGAACTTCGCAAAATACAATTTATGAGGTAAAAGAAAATATACTGCCATCAGAATTATTTACGGAACATCAAGAAAAAGGAAAGATGTTTTTTGCACCTAAAAAAGGCGTGCATAAAATGTCAGACAGCGGAGGAACTAACTTAGTAACTCTACACCTCTATTCTCCTCCAATCACTGGAATGAGGGTATATGACTTGGATAAATGTGCAGCATGCATTGTATCTGATGATTGCGGGGCATGGTGGCCTGATGCGCTTCATCAAAAGGTTAAGGAAATAAAATTGAAAAAAGCTGCGGAATAATTCTGCAGCTTTTTATTATGCCATGCATGAAATTGGATATAACTAGACAGAGGTGATCACAATTGAAACAGCGTTTCGGAATAGTAATCATATTTATGTCTGGTTTTTTCCTCTATGTTGCATGGTCAGGATTTGTAAAAAGTGAATTAACATTATTAACTCATAAAGGCTATGTGGTTGGGAAGACTTATGAGAATGTAGTTGTTGATTCAGGAATGAATGTCATGTCACATTCTGTCCACCACATTAAATTATCATCAGGTTCACTCTTGCCAGTGTCAGCGTTTGTTTATGAAAGAATCCAAATGGGGGAGAATGTGTTATTAGCAGAAAAAAATAAGCATGTATACCTTATTGAGGAAAACAAATTAATCTATTGAAGCCTCTTTTTAAAAGATATGGTAGCATTAGCAGATATACGTATGAGATAATACATAAGTTCATTTTTGATGTGAATCGTTAACCAAGAACAAGTCATATAAAACAGGAAGTGATATGTCATGATTAAAATTGAAATACCAAGAGCAGATGTTGTTCTGACTAGAAACCCAGTAAAAGGACAGCCAGTTGAAGCTCCTCTCAGCAGCGAATATGGATTTACGGATTACAACAGAATTCCCCGCGATAAAGGCGGAATTTTTATGTTTTACAATATTAATGATGAGCTTTTGTTTGTAGGAAAAGCACGTAAACTAAGACAGCGCATTAAAAAACATTTTGAAGATAACGTGTCTGCCATCAAAGATCACCGCGATGAAGTGCATGAAATTGCAGTATGTATCGTTGAAAATGCAGTCGATCGTGAAATTTACGAGACTTACATTATTAATGAGCTTCAGGCTAAATATAATGTGGACAAAGTGTTTTATAAATAATGCGTTTTTAGAAGCTTTCTAACTTAGAACATGTGGCGCAGCCACATGTTTTTTTATTGTATAAATATTGAAAAAAATTGTGTTTAATTTCGAAAAGATACCTTATTATTTAAGAAGACGAAATATTAGTTAGGCGAAATACTTTTATGAGCTAACTGGATTTACGACAAATATTTATTTGGCTGTAATAGGCTTTTTATTTAGACAGGCATTAATGAATGCAGGAAACC
Source organism: Bacillus sp. PAMC26568 (assembly GCF_014235785.1). Lineage (GTDB taxonomy): Bacteria > Bacillota > Bacilli > Bacillales > Bacillaceae > Bacillus_P. The sequence continues at coordinate 2,371,446 of NZ_CP060137.1, forward strand.
CTATTCAAATGTCATTAATGATGAACAAAGTGCCTGATGAAATGAAGGGCATTGCCAACCCATTAAGCCAAATGGCCTTTTCTTTCGGATGTGCTGCGATGGGTCCGCTTTCAACCTTTATTGTTGCAAAGTATGGGTCGTATTGGGGTTAAAATCCTACATCTTTACTATAACTGGCTTCATTTACTTGGCTGGTGCTCTATTACTTTTTATTGGTGTTTAGAGAAAAAAAAGAGAGATTATAAAAGAATCAACGGCTGTGTAATGCAGGAAAAACAAACAGCGTATGGAATGATATAAGGATTATAGGCAACATAAGAAAGGAGCACCACATGCTGTCCATCGAACGACATGAGAAAATCTTAGAATATCTGGATAAATTAAAAGCGGTAAAGGTAGCAGATTTAAGTGATGCTTTTCACGTAACCGAAAAAACAATTCGAGCTGATTTGATAAGTCTGGAGCAAAAAGGGATGCTTAAACGCATTCATGGCGGAGCAGTTTCGCCTGGAGGCGGCAGCATTCTTCCCATTGCTGAAAGACAATCCAAATATGTGAATGAGAAAACTTCTATCGCAAAAAAAGCAATCGAGCTGCTTTCAGAAGAGGAAACCATTTTTCTTGATGGCGGAAGCACCATTCGTCAGCTGGCTGAAATGCTGGGTGATTTTAAAGTAACGGTTGTGACTAACGATGTGAAAATTGCGAATATCCTCATTTTCAAAGAAAAGGTCGATCTCATTATGCTGGGAGGTTATCAGATTGGAAATACTTCCTCGCTATATGGGCCATTGGCTTCCGATGCACTGCAGAAAATTCGAGTCAGTCATCTGTTTTTAGGGACAACCGGGATTGATTGTAGACATGGATTAAGCGTATTTAATCGCCTTCAGGCCGATTATAAAAAGAGTATTATTAACGCTGCCAGCCGGATTACATTGCTTGCCGATCATACAAAGTTTGGACAGAACGCATTAATAAAGTTTGCTGACCTATCAGATGTAGATCTCATCATTTCAGATATCAAGCTGAATCCTCATTTTATAAATGAAATAAAGGATCTTGATACTGATCTTATTTTAGCAGATTAAAAAATGAAAGCAGCCATCATAGCTGTTTTTTTTTTACAAAAAAATAGTACTTAATTTTCAGATAACTTATTGTTGTGTATGTTTTTGTGTGATATTATGACTAAAACGAACATAAACGTACAAAAAGAGGAAGAAAGGGAGATTACATGAATGAAGATTTGAGAAAGAGCTTTTCACTTGAAGGCAAAACTGCTCTTATTACCGGGGTAAGCAGAGGCTTAGGGCAAGGAATGGCCATTGGACTTGCAAAAGCAGGCGCTGCGGTAATAGGTGCTGGTGTCAGTGATATGACATCAACAAAAGAAGCCGTTGAAAGAATAGGCAAACAATTTTTTGGCATTCAGGCAGATCTGTCAGAATCTGGAGGAGCTGAAAACATCTTAGCTAAGGCCATTCAATTTTCAGATTCAATCGACATTCTGATCAACAGTTCAGGCATCATCCGCCGCTCAAATGCTGAAGAATATACAATGAAAGATTGGAATGATGTGATGCAAGTAAACTTAAACTCTTTATTTGAGATATCTTCTGTAGTCGGCAGCCACATGCTTCAGAAGGGAAGCGGAAAAATAATCAACATTGCATCCATGCTCTCCTTTCAGGGAGGTATTAGAGTACCTGCCTACACTGCCAGCAAACATGGAGTTGCCGGACTTACGAAAGCCCTGGCAAATGAATGGGGAGGGAAAGGGATATGTGTAAATGCAATCGCTCCTGGATATATGGCGACTGATAATACAGAGGCTCTCCGTGAAGATGAAGCAAGAAGCACATCCATTTTATCTCGAATACCTCTCGCCAGATGGGGAACTCCCGAGGATTTAGTTGGGCCGGCAGTGTTTTTAGCATCAGATGCTTCAAATTATGTAAACGGTCACATTTTATGTGTGGACGGCGGATGGATGAGTTATTAAACCTAGGGAGGAATAAGAATGGAAATCAGACACGCAACGAATCCTACTGAATCAAAAAAATATACAACAAATGAATTAAGAGAAAATTTTCTTATTGAAAATTTATTTGAAACAAATGAAGTGAAAATGGTATACAGTCACCACGATCGTATGATCATCGGAGGAGCTATTCCAGCAGATGGATCATTAAAGCTAGAAGCTGAAGCATCATTAAAAACCGCTTATTTTCTTGAAAGACGGGAAATCGGGATTATTAATATCGGTGCAGAAGGCATAATTAAAATCGATGGTGAAGAATATTTATTAAGCAAGAAAGATTGTCTTTATATTGGACTTGGAAAAAAAGAGATTACATTTGAAAGCAAAAATAACGCTGATCCAGCTATCTTTTATTTTATCTCTACATTAGCCCATCAGCCTTATCCAACTAAAAAGGCAGGAATCGAGGAGGCCACACCTGTCCGCTTAGGGGATGACAGCCAATCGAATAAACGAACAATTTACAAGTATATTCATGGTGATGGAATTGGGAGCTGTCAGCTTATGATGGGGATGACACTTTTAGAACCAAATAACATGTGGAATACGATGCCTGCTCACATTCATGACAGAAGATCTGAAGTCTATTTATATTTTGATATGAAGGAAGAAACGAGAGTTTTTCATTTTATGGGTGAGCCAGATGAAACAAGACATCTCATCATCAGCAATCAAAACGCTGTTATTTCGCCAAGCTGGTCGATTCACTCAGGAATAGGCACAAGCAATTATACGTTTATCTGGGCAATGGCTGGTGAAAATTATACGTTTGAAGATATGGAAATGGTAGAGATGCAAACGTTGAAATAATGCAATCCAATTTTCATTAATAGACGTTAGTCTGATGAAAAAATGAATGAAGCAAGAGGACATCTGATCATGCCTCATTAAACATACGGCATTCTATTCTTCATAAAAAACATTCCTTTTCCCCTGAAGTATATCCAATAAGAATGTCTGGAAATAAAGAGAAGTTCCTATTTGGAATTAGGGGAAAAGGGGTTTCGTATGAAAAAGAAAGGGATCATTTATTTATGTTTATTTGTGTTGACATTTACGCTGTTTCCATGGAATGCAATCCCAATTTCATTTGCTGAAGAAAGTCCAGATCAGCAGAGCATCAGTGATTTTGAGAGTTTAACAGACTGGCGGGGGCTTTTACCAGAAGAGGAAATTGTCAAACAAGGAACTAGGGCTGGCCTCTGGGATATTTATAATCCAGTCACTAATAAGTACAGCAAGGCGGTTGACAATCTTTCCATACAGCATGACTGGAGCCAGTATGAAGCTCTCAGTGTGTGGGTGTATTCAAAAAAAGCCACAAATGATAAGATTTACGTCATCTTAAATTCAGACAATGCAGGGACAGATAAAAGCGATTACTTCCTCTCATCGTTTCATGTCGATTGGGAAGGATGGAAGGAAATCACAATTCCTTACTATATGTTTAAAGCAGCCTATTCTCCTGCAGGATTCTCTAAAATTGATTCCATTCGTTTTCATACCTCATGGCAGCAGGAGACCCCCAATCAAGATACAGAACTCATCCTTGATCAATTAACCATTAATAAATTATCACAAGTTTCTGTCCTTCCAATTGACGGATTTGAAGATGCAGGTAAATGGACATCCATTACCGCCAGTCAAACTCATGTCAAAAAAGGTCTATACTCAGGAAAATGGGAAGGAATCAATACAAAGAAAAACGTTCAAACAACTGCAATACCCGCTAATTGGAGCCAATATGATTACATGAGTTTATGGCTTTATTCAGAAAAAGCAACAGGTACTCCCATTTATGTCATTTTGGATTCTGATAACCCGGCAACTTCAGGACTCGATTATTACCTTTCAAGCATTTCCGTCGACTGGACAGGATGGAAGCAGGTCAACATCCCCCGCTCAAGCTTTGCACCATCCAGGCAGCCGCTTGGCTGGGAACATATTCAACAGCTCAAGTTTCATTCACAGTGGTATGCGGATCAGCCGCCAAATCCAGAAACGGTTCTTTATTTTGATGACTTAAAGCTTGTTCAGGAAGTTTTCCAAGTAAGTCCTAAGCAAGTTGAAAAAAAACTTCCTCCCGGGATGAGTGCTGAATATAAAGTCAAAATAACGAACAAATCATCCCAAACCGACCAATATACGATTGATATACCAACTGAAATGCAGGATTATGTTTCAGTCGATGAACCATCCGGAGAAATAAAGACCAGTGAGACAAAGATTGTTACCTTTACTGTGAAGGTAAGAGAGGATGCGGAGATTGGTGATGAAAAAGAGATGACGATTCCAATTGCTTCAAGACTTCAGCTAGGTGTTAATTTCGAGGTGAAATTAGCCTATAAAGTGACAGAATGGCAACAATCCTCTCATACTCACCCAAAATCATTTATCGGCTCTGAGCAGCTGCAGCGCGCAAAAGAACGAATAAATACAAAGGATTGGGCAGCGGTATATTGGCAGAAAATCAAAAAAGAAGCAGACGGCTGGCTTACCAAAAACACATCTGTTTTATCTGAAAGCGGCGGTCATGGCATGTGGTTTCTTTGCAATGATGGCGAACGACTGCAATATAATGCAGACAGCCCGCATCGTCACTACTGTCCAACTGAAGACACCTACTATACAGGTGAATCCTATGATGCCGGATGGCGCTATTACCGTCATAACGAACTTGTCCGGGCAATTAAGGTATTATCGGTAGCCTATGCCTTAAGCGATGACCCAAAATACTCTGATGAAGCGGCCTCTATTCTTCTTCAATATGCGAATTTATATCCTAACTGGGAAAAGCAGACACGAGGCGGCAGATTGCACTGGCAAACGCTCGATGAAGCCGTAAACTTGGTCGATATCAGTTATTCCTATGATTTGCTTTACAACAGCGGATCTCTGACCGATCAGCAAAAAGCCAATATCGAATTGAATTTACTGCGTCCTTCGGCAGTCACAATCAGTGAATATGACATGGGACGTTCCAATTGGCAAGCATGGCATAACACGGCTATCGGCATGATCGGTTTTGTTTTAGGTGATAAAGAATTGATGGAATTTGCGATAAACGGAGAACATGGATTTCATTATCACATGGATACAAGCGTATTAGAGGATGGTTTTTGGTGGGAAGGATCTATTGCTTACCATATTTATACCCTGCGTGCATTGAATTACCTTGCAGAAGGGGCAAAAAACTGGGGATATGACTTATACTCCAATCCAAGCTTCAAAAAGATGTTTGATATGCCGTTTAGTTACGCATATCCGAACTTCACCTTACCATTTAACAATGATGGCGGAGGATATGGAAGTTCCCTTGTGGATCCAGTTTCTGAGCGTGGAGATTATGAGTACGAAGCGGCTTTTGCCTATTATGATGACCCGATGTATGGCTGGCTCTTAAATGAAAGGTATGCAAAAGTACCGCGTGAAGGTGATTATGCCCTCTTTCATGGTATGGAAGAAATTTCCCGTTATCCTGTTCAAGACATTGTCAGCAAAAACTTTAAAAATGTAGGATACAGTATATTACGATCTGGAACATATCCAAATCAAAATTATGTGCTGATGGATTACGGTCCATACGGAGGATCACATGGACATCCCGATAAACTTCACCTTGATATATACGGACAAAATTCAATCCTGGCACCTGATTTTGGCACTCCTTCTTATGGAAATATCCTATATAGAGATTGGTACAAACAAACCATCAGTCATAATACGATAACAGTTGATGGGAAATCTCAGGCTGAGGTTCAAGGTGAACTTAAGAGGTTCATCGACTTGCCGAATTTCAAGATGATGACTGGAACAGCAGATAAAGCCTACTCTGGAGTCAGCTATGAACGAACGGTTTGGGTAGATGAAGAGTATATTATTGACTGGTTTGACGTTGCTGATCCTATTCAGCCTCATCAATACGATTGGGCATTGCATGGTTTGGGTAGCTTTGCAACAAATCAACCTCTTGTCAATCGTGAAGAAAAACTGGGCAGCATCGATGGATATCAGCATATATTAAACCCAAAAAGCTCTGGTCTCATTGAAAGCTGGGAAGGAGCCTGGAATCAAATGCAATCCGGCCTTTATGTGATTTCATTGCCATTCGGAGAAAGGGAAATGGTTGTTGCTGATGCATCCGGACCGTCTATTAAACCAAATAATAAGATCCCAATGGTTCTGCAGCGAAAATCAGGAAAAGAAGCCCGTTTCGTCACCGTCCTGCAGCCATTTACCCAGGAAGCAAAAAAAGTAAAAGCCGTAAAAGAAGGTGAAAATGGTGTAAGAGTCGATACACCAGAACATTCTGATCACTTCTATTACAATCCTAAAGCTGAAATAGGCGATTTAATAAGCGCTAAAGCTACATCATCGATTGGCAAAAAGATCATCTTGGGCGAGAAGATTCAATCTGCAGTTAGCAATCAAACATTAACTCTCACAATGGATTCAGAAGAATTACTACATGATGCCGTATTGATAGTTAAAGCTGAACAAGTGGAAGAAGTATTGGTAAATGGAACTAAAGTGAATTTTAAGCAAGACGGTGATCATGTCATTTTAGAACTGGCAGCCTTTAAAACTGTGTCAGATAATCATGGAAAGCCTGTGAGTGAGACACTGCCATTTAAGTCAAACGAGAAAGCCCTTCACTTACTTGCTTCGGGTCATGCTAATCAGCCAATCAGTGTTGATTTAAATCAAAAAAAGATGATGATCCCGCCGTCTGACACATCTAAGACAGATTTGCCTCCATACGTTAAAGAAGGAGTAAACAACCTGACATGGGAAGTAAGGGGTAAACCTGAAAAGAGCATAACTATCATTATTCAGTAGGGTATTTTAATGAGGCTGCTGAGCTTTTTGCAGCCTTAATAAAATTACGGTTGCAAAGTCACTCCCTTAGTCCTGGGTGAAGGGATGATGTTGCCATCTATGCAAAAAGCGAACGAATTGCTTTAAATTCCATGGAATCATGGAGCTTTTGCAGTTCGTTTAGGCGGCTCTTTAACAAATGGTTCACTAAGTAAAATTGAAGAATTGGCAAACCAAATCGTCAGCTAACGAATGCATTTATGGAAATAGTGGTATAATAAGTTGGTTTCAAAAATTTTCAGGATTAGAACTGCTGACTTAGGGAAAATAAGAAAGGCAGATGTCATCCATTATTAATGCAGAAAGGAGAATTTCTGATGGATAAAATTGAAGTAGGCGAAATCTTTACGATCAGCGATGAAAATGATCAAGAGCAAGAGGTTGAAGTGCTTGGAGTATTGACTGTGGAAGGAACAGAATACGTAGCAGTCGGGTTTGTAGAAGAAATTCAGCAGGAAACAGAAGAAGACATTGATATTTATTTCTTAAGAGTCGACGAAGAAGGCGACTTCACTGCGATCGAGAGTGACGATGAGTTTGACAAAGTTTCTGCTGCATTTGATGAAATGATGGATGAAGAGGAAGAAAGCTGATTTACATAATGTTTTATTAGAACATGCGCAGTTAGCGTATGTTCTTTTTTTTGAAGGTGATGAACAAATTTTTCCGAATTAAAATAATAGTTGAACTATGAAAAATGAGACCTGACACTGTCTTTTGAACAACATAATTATGGGCAGTATGAGTGGCAAGAAAAAATTTGAAATCCCCATACGTGCATTTCTTTTATGAATCTATTACTCTTATTGGTATAGAGACTTGTTAGTCAATAATGGATAAGGAGCTTTTCGCTAGTGAAATTACTTTTTTCTCTGCTGGCATTAGCCGGCGGAATCGCAGTAGCCTTTCAAGCACAAATAAATGGGGGTTTAGGCAAAAAAGCAGGAGCCATTGAAGGATCCTTTATATCTTTTGCGGTTGGAACTTTAGTGCTGTTATTTGCCGTCCTTTTTTTCGGGAAAGGAAATCTTTTAGCTGTTTCTTCAGTACCTAAGTGGCAATTGACAGGTGGTATTTTAGGAGCATTCTATGTTTTTGTTATGGTACTTGCTGTTCCTAAAATCGGAGTTGCTCCAGCCTTTGCAGCTGTCATTGCAGGTCAAATTATTATCGGAGCAATGATAGATCATTTTGGGCTTTTTGGCGGTATCAGGAACCCGCTTGATCTAAAAAAATCCGCTGCCATTCTTTTGCTTTTTGTTTCTCTTTATTTGTTTAATCACAAATAGAAACCGATAAACGTAGACATAAACAGACAATTTTCGATTTAATTACACGTTTTCCTTATCTTTATAGTACAATCTATTTTAATGGATACAAGCATAAGATAAGGAAGTGTAAAAATGAAAGAACGCATCATCACTGCAAGTATCATACTGATTCTGTTTATGATTCCCTTTTACATCGGAGAATTCTGGTTTACGTATCTGACTATGATCCTTGCGATTATTGCTTATCATGAACTTACGACAATCATAAAAATCCGTCCGTTTGGGACAAAGTGGACTGTCGGCATGGCTGGTATTGTCCTCTTATTTTTACCATTGCTGCCATTCTTGAATGTAAGCTTTGAACAAATTCAGATTAAAGTGCTGCTGGCACTTGTCCTATTTTTTCTGACATCCACGGTGTTTAACATTGAGTATTCCATTGAAAAAGCAGGAACCCTGCTGATTGGTGTGCTGTATATTGGATTTGGATTTGTATTCTTGGCTGAAGCACGTATTGATGAAGGACTTCTTTGGACTTTAGCAGTGCTTTTGTCGATTTGGGCAACAGACTCTGGAGCTTATTTTGTTGGCAGGAAATTCGGAAAGAGAAAGCTTGCTGAAAAAGTAAGTCCAAATAAAACAATCGAAGGATCTGCGGGCGGAATCATTATTGCTCTAATAATAGGGATTATCCTGCAGATGACTCTTCAACCATTTGAAAGTTATTTCGAAACCATTTTATTAACGTTTGTCGTATCCATTGCAGGGCAAATTGGCGATCTTGTTGAATCAGCATTAAAACGTCATTTCAAAGTAAAGGATTCCGGCAAGCTGCTGCCTGGCCATGGAGGAATTCTGGACAGGCTTGACAGCTGGATCTTTGTTTTCATAGGCCTTAAGCTGGTCGGTCTGATCTAAATAGATAAAAAGGATATACGTTATTCGTATATCCTTTTTATTGTGAAATGAAAACCCCGGGCTAGGCCCGGGGTTCCAAAAAGCTTTCAGCGTGGTATTAAAAAAACTTCCTCATGGTGCTAAAATATTTTTGGTTCGCCAACCAAAATATCAGCACGGAGGAAGTCCTATGTCAAAAGACAATAATAGTTTAGCACACACTACCTGGAATTGTAAGTATCACATCGTTTTTGCACCTAAGTATAGAAGGCAGATTATATATGGGAAAATCAAAAAAGATATTGGAGAAATTCTACGCAAATTATGTGAAAGAAAAGGTGTAGAAATTATTGAAGCAACAGCATGTAAAGATCACGTACATATGTTAGTGAGTATACCACCAAAACTAAGTGTATCCGCATTTGTCGGTTATTTGAAAGGTAAAAGTAGTTTAATGATATTTGACCGACATGCAAATCTGAAATATAAATATGGGAATCGTAAATTCTGGTGTACAGGATATTATGTAGATACCGTCGGGAGAAACAAGAAGGTAATAGAAGAATATATACGCAATCAAATTCAAGATGATATAGTGGCAGAACAATTAACGATGATGGAATACATTGATCCTTTCACCGGAGAAGAAGTAAAGAAAAAGAGACGAAGTTAAAAGGGAAGAAGGCCTTTGAGGTCTGGCCGGTAGAAGTAGTACAAATGGCGAACCCTTCAGTAGCCCTTTAGGGTGTGGTCAGTAACAAAGGCTTTCAGCCGCAGAGAAAACCACCCGTTCTCACGGGTGGTTTTTATTTTGAATGAAATGAATGAATATTCACTTTTTATTAAATAAAGGGGATTTTCAATCCACCAATGCACTTTCCGGCTTATACAGTTCCAGATCAATTTCCAGTTCCATTCCAAGAGCAAGCTTTGCAAGCTCGGAACCTATGTATGGACCCATCGTTAAACCTGATGCGCCTAACCCATTTGCGGCTAATAATCCATTCCAGCCAGGAACCTTCCCGATTACAGGGAGAAAACCTGGAGTGAAGGGACGAAAGCCTGTCCTAGCTTCAAGAAACGTACTGTTGGCTAAACCAGGTGCTGTATCTATAGCTTTAGTAAAAACTTCCTGTAAGCCTCCGGCCGTTATTCGAACATCAAAGCCTTCTACAGCATTTTCATGCGTAGCACCCGCTACAATTCGGTCATCATCAAAAGCCAATAGATATTGATCGCTTGGAGGCATTACAACTGGCCAGTTTTTCGTCTTTTCATTTTGCATGTGCAAATGAACGATTTGTGCTTTTTGATACGTAACTTTAAAATGAATGCCAAGCGGCTCTAATATATGGCTTGCCCAAGCACCTGCACATACAATAATTTCATCACCAAGGATCGTTTTATTTCCTGTATGTACACCAATTACTTGGTTTCCCTCATAGTGCAGTGAAGCATCTCCCATAAGAAAAACAGCTCCATTTTTTTGAGCCGCTCTCAGCAGTGCGTCCCGCAGGGCGCGGCCATCAACTCGTGCAGCTCCCTCGATATGGACAGATGCATAGTCATCTGAAAGCGGCGGAAACATTTTTTTCGTTTTTTCATGTGATAAAACAGTTATACTGCCAATTTCCGGTGCATCTTCTTTCCGTTTTATCGCACGTTCTTCAAGCTTCTTTATTTTATCTGCTTCCTTATGCAGGATAAGCGCACCCACTCGGCTGTAACCCGTGTCTGATTCCCCATCCTTCTCTAATTCATTAATTAACTCAGGATAATACCTGGCTCCGCCTCTGGCAAGCTTATACCATGCCTGATTCCGGCGCTGTGAGACCCAAGGACATACAATACCTGCCGCAGCATCAGTAGCCTGCCCTTCATCTCTGCGATCAATTATCATGACCTCAGCTCCGCGTTTAGCTAAATGATAAGCAGTCGAAGCACCGAGTATGCCTCCACCAATAACAATAACCTTTTTCATATCAAAACATCCCTTTTATATTTCTCATAACTTGCCGCAAAGTACACAAGTATTCTTTTATTACTATACATGATTTAAAGATGAGTTCCCAACCATCTTGATTTCAGCCTATCGAGACAGTTCCTGGCATAGAATGGTGTATCTAAAGATAACAAATGAGGTGTAAGAATGGAACAAAGCTATTTATTATTCAAACGTTTTTTGCCCCAAGAAGCTGATATTCTGGAACTGCATGATCCTGAAAATCGCAAAGCAATCCTATTTGCTGATATAGACGGAGATCAGGTTATGGAAGCAGCAGCGGCTTACAGCTATCATGGAGAACATTATGTGATGATTTTAAAAAACAATCATAACACGTGGTATCAGGCAGCAAATATGAAGGGGAACAGCCCTTACTTTGCAGATTTTTATTCGCGCAATCGTTTTTTTGCAGCTGAAGAAAAGGGTGATGTAACGGGGGATGGTATTCCAGATACCGTTTATCTTACTGCAAATCAAACCCCGGATAGTCCATTTCTCCAGAATATCACGCTTTTTATTAAGGATGGAAGAACCAATCAGGTTCAGCAAGTGAAACTAAAGCAAAATGCAGGATATGACCCCTCGATCTTTTTAGGTGATTTCACAGGCAATAATGTTGATGATATATTAGTAGTCATCAATTCTGGAGGCAGCGGCGGCATTATTTATGCATATGTCTTCTCATACGCAGACAATAAATTAGAACAGATTTTTGACTCTGAAGGATTTAATGAGAAATCCAAATATGAAGTAACCTATCAAGATCAATTTAAAGCCAAGGTCGTAAGCTATAATCCTTCCAAAAAATATATCCTTGATTTGCAATACAAAGGGAAGGAATACCTGAGTGAGATCTATGATAAGAACGGTATTTTAAAAAAACCTATAGAAGGCTGGGTACCTCCTCTGTCAGGATTATACCCCATTGACTTTGAACGTGATGGAATATTTGAACTCGACGCATATCAAAATATACCGGGCAGATACAGTGCAGATGGGTTAGGATGGATGATGAATGTGCTGAAATGGAATGGACGGGAATTTGTGACTGACAGACAGAGTATAGCTATATTCGGTGAGGAAACATAGAAAAAAAGAGCTGAATGTGATGTGACCCCCAAAAGTTAAAGTTTTATATTATGCTGCTAATTGGCTGGTGTGGATACGGTATTGAACCGGACTCATGCCTGCCAATTTCTGCTTTATACGTTTGTTATTATAATAAATAATATATTCTTCAATCTTCTTTTTTAAATCTTCAAATGAACATCGGACCTCACCGTGATACATCTCTTGTTTTAACAGGCCAAAAAAGTTCTCCATAGGCGAATTATCAATACAGTTTCCTTTTCTCGACATACTCTGAAATACCTTGTTTTCTCTCAGTGTCTTTACCCATTTTATATGTTGATAGTGCCAACCCTGATCAGAATGTATAGTTGTCCTGTATTTTGAGTCTTTTACGATTTCAAGGGCTTCCTCGAGAGGTTTTAACGCAAGTTCTAAGCTTGGGCGCATACTAATCCCATACGAAAGAATTTCACCATTAAACATATCCATGATTGGATTTAGATACAATTTAACACTATCTAAACACTTAAATTCTGTGATATCTGTTGTTAATTTTTGATGGCTTACATTTGTGTGAAAACGACGATTAATACGATTCTTCGCAATTGCTCCAACCGTTCCTTTATATGAACTATACTTGCGTGATTTTCGCCTGAACTTTTCACCTTTGAGTCCAAGTTTCTTCATAATACGTTGAACCTTTTTATGATTTACCTTTAAACCTCGGTTTCCTAATTCCAAATGGACACGACGATAACCATAATTGCCGTGGTTTTCTTCAAAAATTAATTGAATGCATGCTTCTAGTTCTTCATCAGGATTCTTCTTCTTCATCATTTTTATGTGATAGTGAAAAGTAGATTCTGGAATACCAACTATCTGTAAAACATCTTTTAATTGGAATTTTTCTTTGAGTTCGAATGATAGCGCTGCTTGTGCTTTTCGAGATAGCCTTCCGGATCCATCTGAAAAGCTCGCAACTTTTTTAAGTATTCTACCTCTAAACGAAGAAGTTCATTTTCTCTTTCCAACTTTTGTTCGTAAGTCATTTTCGTTTCTTCTGTTGGTTTGTTCTGTCTTTTCTTATTCTTATCAGACATAGGCGGCCGTCCTTTTGGTCTTTCCAGAAATTCAGCACCACCCTCCAAAAAAGCTTTTTTCCAAGAAGCGATCATAGGAGGATTTGTTAACCCGAATTGAAGAGCTGTTTCCGTTTCTGAAGAACCTGTTCTTTTCATAAAGCTTAATACATCAAGTTTGAATTGAACAGAATAAGTTTCTCTATGCTGCTTTTTTGTTAATCCCTTTGCTCCAAACTTCTCGTATATATCTATCCATCTCTGAACTTGTGAATATGACTTTATACCATGTTTCTTAGCTAAAAGCTTGTGTCCAAGTTTTCCTTCTTGATACTCTCTTACAACCATAAGTTTAAATTCATCACTATACTTAGCCATAAAATAAAAACACCCCAAAAGTCAGATTTCACTCTAACTTTTGGGGTGCAGTACCATGACAGCTCTTTTTTTGACAATTTTCTATAGAATTATTGAGTGTAATTAAGAATACCGAATTTTGCACAAAGAATTTTAATCAACAATCAAATAAGCAATCATCGGTACTCCTTGTCCATGATGGGAATGCGTATCACAAATCAGACGATATATGCCTTCTTCTTCAAATTTTAACGGAATGACTGTCTTTGAACCTTTCTTCACAACCCCTGTTATATCCGTACCTTCTATACGGAAAGGGTGCTCGCTTCCATTTATCCCATGAATCGTGACTGTCACGTTTTCACCTCGGGGGATATAAATTGTTCCTGGATCCCATCTGTAGGCTTCAATTTCTTTTCCATCAGCTGTTTTTGATTTGAATTCTCCAGTCACCATATGAATTTCTAAATTCGTGCTGTCATTTTCAAGTTTTGCAGTCGGAGAAGTTATTGGATTGAAATAATACCAGCCGCCAAATCCAAGAATTACAAAAAGGGCTAATCCAAGAAAAATCCATTTCTTTTCAATTAAAACAAAGCGCATGTTTATAACCTCCCTATTAGTCTTTCTCTCATTTATATGAGAGGGAGGAGTAAAACTTGTCTTATCTTTTAGGGTTATTTTACTTTAAAAGGAATAGACCTTTCTATTTTTACAAAAGCTTGTAGAAAAGGAGTTGTTTATTATGAATAAAGAAAAGAATGATTCGCTGCTGAGAGAGAAGGACGATCATGCACATCCAAATTATGAAGACATTTCAGGGGATTCTGTCGATGAACTTAGAAATGAAGAATCAGCGAACATTCTATTAGGCGGAGATGAAATAAAACAACAGAACGAGAATTTATAAACTGCATTTTAAAAGGTATGTCAAATTTGACATACCTTTTAAAATTATTTCATTCCTCATTAAAAAATTCGCTATTAAAAAGATTATAAGAGTCATCTTCATCCTCAGTTTTCAACGATGAATCCGAAGTATGGCTTTTTCTTCTTCGATTTAAATCTTTAAATTCCGCTTCAAGAAATTCTGCCTGATGATGCGATAGCTTTATTGTTACTTCATTATTATTTTCATCTGCAGCTTTCAGCAGAACATAGCTGTCTGCAGAATCCCGCAATGTGACATTGCTGAGAGTTAAATTCATGTGATTTAGTTCATATCTTGCTTTCATTCTCAAAAAGACCTCCAGTGGCCGCTTAGTTATAAATACTATTCTATATTTATCCTTCCAAAAGTACAATGAACGACTAATAAATCAAGGAATTAGACAAAATGTTAAATCTCATCTTATATGATCTGACATAACGAAACATGTAAAATGACGGTATTTTCGATACTATTAAGACAGAATATTCTATCAACTGTACGGAAAGGGGATTTCTATGGCAGAAAAAACACAGATAATAAATAAAGCAAGGCTGGAACAAAGAATACATACTCTCTCACAAATAGGAAAAATCAGTGAGACAGGTGTCTGCAGACTAGCATTATCAAAAGAGGATAAGCAAGCCGTTGAAACAGTCAAACAGTGGATGGAAGACGCAGGTTTAACCGCCAGAATAGATCATTTTGGAAACCTGATCGGCCGATTAGAGGGAAGAAATTCTGAAGCCCCCATTTTAATGCTCGGTTCACATATTGACTCACAGCCTTATGCTGGCAGATTTGATGGAGTCATTGGTGTATTAGGCGCACTTGAAGCTGTTCAAAGAATGCAAGAGCTAAACATCTTGCCAAATATGCCGATTGAAATTGTTGCTTTTTGTGATGAGGAAGGATGCCGCTTTAATAAAGGGTTGTTCGGCGTTAGAGGAATGCTCGGAAAACTGGAAGAGGGTGAATTGGAACGGAAAGATAAAAATGGAATCACCAGAAGGCAAGCATTGGAGGATTTCGGCTGTGATCCGAGAAAGTTTAAGGAATCAGAGTATCCGGCAGGAAGTATTTCTGCTTTTCTTGAAATGCATATTGAACAAGGTCCGATCCTTGAAGCGAAAAAAACACCAGTTGGAATTGTAACTGGAATTTCTGGACCATTATGGCTGACTGTGGAATTAGAAGGTTTCGCTGGACATGCAGGATCTGTACCAATGCATATGCGGCAGGATGCGTTAGTTGGTGCAGCCAAAATTGTTGTAGCCCTTAATGAATTAGCGAGCCAGGATGTGGAAGCACCAACAGTCGGTACAGTTGGAAGCATGAACATATTTCCTGACTCCAGAAACATTATTCCAGAGAAGGTCCAATTCACCATTGACTTAAGAGATATTGAGATTGAAAGACGGAATCAAATGGAAGAGAAATTAAGAAAAAAAATACATGACATAGCAGAATACCATGATTTAATCTATAAAATTATTGAAGATACAAATAGTGAACCCCGATATTGTTCTGAAAGAATTATGCAAGTCATGAGGAACGAAAGCAGTGAAATGGGATTAAAACCAATTGAATTAATGAGCGGACCCTTTCACGATTCACTGGCCATGTCCTACGAATGTGAATATGGAATGATCTTTGTTCGATGTAAAGACGGGATTAGCCATAATCCAAAAGAGTATTCAACAATGGAAGATATCTCACTTGGTGCAGAACTTTTGTATCGGACAGCAATAAAAATAGCGCTTGATAACGAATAGCCTCTTATCATTTTGCGGCATCTTTATCTGCAGACAATAATCGTCGGTATCCTAGTATTTAATAGGAGCTGACGATTTTTGTTTGTTAGATTCTTTACATAGGAATATTGAGATACTATTATGAAGATTAGGCTATCGATAAAACAGCTGAATTCAAACGTGAATTTAACGAAGAAAATGAATGATCCAACTATTGAAAGTGATGTGATGAATAGGATGGTAAAAAAAATCGCTCTATCATGGAGCGGCGGCAAAGATGGCTGTATGGCGCTCCATAAGCTTATACAACAAGGTCATGAGATTGCTTGTCTAATAACAACTGTACCAGCAGAGATCGGAAGAACGTTTGGCCATGGAGAAAAAATGGAAGCCATACAGTTTCAAAGCGAGGCATTAGGAATTCCGGTCCATTTCATAGAATGCACATTTGAAGGATATACGCAGAGTTTTATAGACGCACTTAAACACTTGAAGAAAAAATACAGCCTTACAAGTGCAGCTTTCGGGGATTTATATCTAGATGAACACCGCACCTGGGGAGAAAAGGTTACAGACTCAGCGGGAGTAGAAGCACTTTACCCGCTATGGATGGAGAAAAAGGAAGCAGCGCAAGCTCTTCAAGCATTTGCAAACAGCGGATATAAAGCAGTCATCATAAGAACTCAGAATGATGTGCTTGATGATACATGGCTTGGCAAGGAAATTGATCAGGAACTAATCGAAAGAATGCACTCACAGCCGATATGTCCTATGGGTGAGGCAGGTGAGTATCATACCTTTGTGTTTGATGGGCCATTATTTAAAAAGACGATTGAACTGAGATTTGGAGAGAAACTTCAAATGGAGACAACAACGCGCCTCGAGCTTGAGGATTTAACAATGATCTCTAAATAACCTGAATCAGATATTCTTTTGGAAGGCAAAAAAGAATTTGGTGACATTTCCAGATGAATAGATTACAATGAACAAAAAAATATGATTCTTTAAAAGTGCCTAATTGCTAGGATAATAGGGAAACCGGTGAAAATCCGGTGCAGCCCCCGCTACTGTAAACGCAGATTCGTTTGAAATGCCCACTGACTTGAAGAGTCGGGAAGGGTCAAACGGAAATGAAGCGTGAAGCCAGGAGACCTGCTTTTAAAGTTTTTGCTTGTTTTTCGGTGGGAAGAATAAGTCAGGAACCCTTTTTGTGCGTTTTATTTAGCTTATTAAAGGCCTTGACTGACTTCAGTTCAAGGTCTTTTTTATATTTATTAATAAAAGATGGGAGATGGATGGATAACAGTGAATGATCAAAATGGAAGAATACTTGTTTATACGGGGAATGGCAAAGGTAAAACAACCGCAGCCATTGGACTTGCCGTGCGGGCGATTGGAAGAGATATGAAAGTATCCATGCTGCAATTTATTAAATCACCTGATAGAACCTATGGAGAAAAAAATGTACTTGAAAAACTAAACGGTGCCGAAATCCAGCAGCTCGGCGTTGGATTTACATGGACAAAAACACCTGATGAGCACCGGCAAGCGTTAAAATCTGCATGGAATCTTGCTAAGGAAAAAATTATGTGCGGGAAGTATAACCTCGTCATTCTCGATGAAATCAATAATGCACTGGCGATACATACTTTTCCGATAAATGATGTACTGCCGATTGAGGAAGTCATACATACGATTAAAAATCGTCCTCCACATGTTCATGTTGTTCTTACAGGAAGAGATGCAAAAGACGAAATAAAGGAGATCGCTGACCTTGTGTCTGTGATCAATGTGGAAAAGCACTACTATGATGAAGGTGTAGAGGCGATTTATGGGATTGAATATTGAGGTTTCGGTTGAACAAGGTCTTTCTAAAACAATGAAGCTGATGATACAGGGCACACACTCCGATGCCGGTAAAAGCATGCTGGTCACTGCACTTTGCCGAATTTTTTATCAAGACGGATTTAAAACAGCACCTTTCAAATCACAAAATATGGCCTTAAACTCTTATATTACGAAAGATGGCAAAGAAATTGGCAGAGCCCAGGGTGTGCAGGCGGAAGCGGCTGCTATTGAAGCTACGACCGATATGAACCCTATTTTGATCAAGCCTTCCAAAGAAATGGAATCCCAAGTGGTTTTTCATGGGAAGCCATTTGCCAATATGAAAGCTGCCCAGTATAGAGAAGATTTTTTTCAAATAGGTTTGCGTGCGATTAAAGAGTCACTTCTGAATCTATCAAAAGACTATGAAGTTATCGTTATTGAAGGGGCTGGTTCTCCTGCTGAAATCAATTTAAATGATCGCGAGCTCGTAAATATGAGAGTCGCAGCTCTTTCAGATGCTCCTGTGATCCTAATTGGCGATATTGATAAAGGCGGCGTCTTTGCCAGTCTCGTAGGAACACTCCAGCTTCTTTCTCCAGAAGACCGAAAGCGGGTGACTGGAGTCGTCATCAATAAATTCAGAGGTGATCTATCATTGCTTCAGCCTGGACTAGACTGGTTTGAGGAGTATACTGGTCTTCCTGTGCTTGGGGTGATTCCATTTTTGCCTGATCTTGAAATTGATGGTGAAGATTCACTAGTGCTAAACCAGTATTCGCAAGGAACAAATAATGAGGCTGAGCTGGATATTGCGGTTCTCTCTTACCCAAGAATGTCTAACTTTACAGATATTGATCCATTAAGACTGGAGCCAGATGTAAATATCAGGTTTGTAAAAAAAGCTTCGCAGTTTGGAAATCCGGATTGCATTATTCTTCCGGGAACAAAAAACACGGCAGAAGATTTATTGTTTTTACAGCAAACAGGGCTCCTTGAAAAAATAAATTCTTCTTTCAAAAAAGGAATCTATATCGCAGGAATCTGCGGAGGCTTTCAAATGCTCGGGGATAAACTGATTGATCCAAATGGCATTGAATCCATTTATCAAGAGCTTGACGCAATCGGTATTTTCCCTATTCAAACAACATTATTTGCTGAAAAGAAAACAATCCGATCAGAAGGAATTTGTGCCATAAAAGATTATGAAAGCCTCCCTTTAACTGGATATGAAATACATATGGGACAATCGGAAACGCTCCAGCCCACCGAACCCTTTTCCGTTCTTTCAGGTGAAAATGAAGGCTGCTCGCTTCATAATGGACAAGTAATCGGTACGTATTTGCATGATGTTTTCCATAACGATGAGTTTAGAGGAGTCTATTTAAATAATCTTCGCGTGAAAAAGGGTTTAATTCCGATTGAGCGCTCGCTCCGTTTCCGTCAATTCAAGGAAAACGAGTTTGACAGACTGGCCGATCACGTTAGAAGTTCTATTAATATGAAAACCATTTATGAAATGATGAAAACGTTTAAGGAGGTGAAAAACCAGTGACTGATATATTTAAGCTAATTGCTGCAATAAAGCCAGTAAATAAACAAAAAGGATCTGAAGCATTTAAACACATAAATACGTTAACTAAACCGGTTAATAGTCTTGGAGCAATTGAAAAGGTTGCAGTGCAGCTGTCAGAAATCACGGCAAGCCTTATTCCTGAAGTATCGCCTCCTGGAGTCATCGTCTTTGCAGCCGACCATGGTGTTGCAGAGGAAGGTGTTTCTGCCTATCCTCAAGAGGTCACAGCTCAAATGGTGATGAATTTTTTAAGCGGGGGAGCAGCCATCAATGTATTTACAAAGCATGTGAATGGCTTATTAGAAATTGTCGATGTTGGAGTAAAAGCTGACATCCCTGGTGTTCACTCAGTAAAGATTGGCTATGGAACAAAGAATTTTGCCATTGAACCTGCCATGACAAGAATGGATGCTATTCGTTCGCTAGAAGCTGGCATGGAAAGTGCAAAAGCCATGATTGAAAAAGGAGCAAAGCTTTTAATTGTTGGAGAAATGGGGATTGGGAATACGGCATCAAGCAGTGCAGTCGCAGCAGCATTCAGCGGATTGCCTGCAGAAGAGCTCACAGGGACAGGAACAGGCATCCAATCAAAGCAAGTTGCACACAAAGCAGAGGTCATTAACAAAGCGCTTCACTTTTTAAAACCTAATGCCAATGACCCGATAGACGTTCTTTCTAAGGTTGGAGGTTTTGAAATTGGCGCAATGGCTGGAGCAATGCTTTTTGCGGCATCGAAAAAGATTCCGATTCTATTAGACGGTTTTATTTGCACAACAGCTGCCCTCATTGCATCAAAACTAAATGACCATTTGCGGGATTACTTGATTGCAGGTCATCTATCGGTTGAACCTGGACATCTTCATGTTCTCAATTTATTAGGAAAAAAGCCGCTTCTCTCTTTAGATATGAGGCTTGGTGAAGGCAGCGGGGCAGTACTGGCATATCCTTTAGTTGAAGCTGCCACAAAAATGGTAAAGGAAATGGCGACCTTTGATCATGCAGGTGTGTCAAAGGAAAGCATTGCAGAAAAGAAAGAGACAATTAAATAAAAGGCGGGAATTATGAATGAAAACGATTTTCGGTAAATATTTTAGTATTTTTGCACTAATTATGGTTTTATTAGCGGGGATTTTAACTGGCTGCACCCAGGGAGAAGAAACTAAAGAAGCAAGTAAGAGCGTGGACCAGACTGAGCAGTCAAAAAGCAAGGAACAGGCCTATCCGGTTACCGTTACAGATGATATTGGGAAAGAGGTAACGTTAGAAGAAAAGCCTGAAAAAATCGTATCATTGCTGCCAAGCACGACAGAAATTCTTTTTGCACTTGGCCTTGAACAAGAGATAGTTGGTGTTTCAGATTACGATAACTATCCTAAAGCTGCATTAGAGAAAGAAAAAGTTGGAGCACAGGACTTAAATGCAGAGAAAATTTTAGCATTGCAGCCAGATGTAGCTTTTTTACAGGATTACCATGCCCAAAATCATGGAGAAATCATTAAGCAGTTTGAAGCAGCAGGAATCAAAGTTTTTATTGTTGGCTCACAAAATTCATTTGAGCAGGTTTATACAGCAATCCGAACAGTAGGGAAAGCCACTGGAACTTTAGATAAAGCAGATGAAATCATTTTGGACATGAATAAAAAAGTCGAAGTCATTAAGAAAAAAGCAGAAGCAGTCAAAGAACAAAAACGCGTTTGGATTGAGGTCTCTCCTCAGCCGGATATCTTTACTACAGGCAAGGGGACATTTATGAATGAAATGCTTGAAATAATTCATGCTGATAATGTCGCAAAAGCAGAAGAAGGCTGGGTGAAAATGGACGAAGAAAAAACCGTGAGCAGCAATCCTGATGTAATCGTAACAACATATGGTTATTACGTAGAAAATCCTGCTGATCAAGTCCTGAACCGCAGCGGATGGAAGGAAGTAAAAGCTGTTCAAAATAAACAGGTATTTGACGTAGACAGCGATATGGTTACTCGTCCTGGCCCGCGTTTAGCAGATGGAGTTGAGGAGCTTGGGAAACTCATTTATCCAGATATTTTCAAGTAATAAGAATCGATTGCTGATTCTATTTTCAGCAGTCTTTGCAATCACCAGTATGATCATAGCAGTATTTATTGGGGCGGTTTCTGTAACCGTCCCTGATATTTTCAAAATTATTGCAGGCAAAATACTCAATATCCAGCTGTATCAAGGAGAACAAAGCACAGAGATGATCATTTGGGAAATACGGTTTTCTAGAGTGCTGCTCGCTTTTTTTGTAGGAGCTTCTTTATCACTTGCCGGTGCTGCCTTTCAGGGCCTGCTGCAGAATCCGCTTGCAGACCCTTATACAATTGGTGTTTCATCAGGAGCTTCCTTAGGTGCCGTTATCATCATATTTTTTCAAATCCAAATTACGATTTTAGGCAGCTTCACATTGCCGATCGTTGCCATCCTCTTCGGTATGATCATTTTGTTAATTGTCTTTGCCCTTACACATTTGGCAAGCGGTAAGCTTACGAATGAAACCATTATTCTTGCCGGCATTATCATCTCTTCATTTATTAGTGCCTTTATTTCCTTGCTGATCGCCTTAATTCCAAGGGAAGACATCAGTCAAATCCTATATTGGATTATGGGAAGTGTCGCCATGCGGGGGTGGGGGCATGTTCAATTATTGGTGCCGTTCTTTATTATTGGTGCCATTATCATCCTGTTTCATTTCCGCGAACTTAATAATATGGCATTAGGTGAACAGTCAGCACATTACTCAGGAATGAATGTAAAGAGAAAAAAAACAATGATCTTATTTGCAGCATCCATTTTAACAGGAAGCGCTGTAGCCGTATCTGGAGCAATAGGCTTTGTTGGACTTGTGATCCCTCATCTAGTGCGTCTTTTAGCAGGTGCAAATCATCGGATTGTACTCCCGCTCTCGATGCTGTTCGGAGGAGGATACCTTGTTTTGGCCGATCTTCTTGCCCGTTCTGTCATTTCGCCTAAAGAACTTCCTATTGGAGTTGTCACCGCGTTAATCGGCTCTCCGATATTTACCCTTTTGCTCATAAAAAATAGAAAAAAGAAAATGGCACACCTCTAAATGAAAGAAGGATGTATATGTTACAAGTTAAGAACCTGACAGGAGGATATGATCATAAAAAAGCGGTCGTACGGGACCTTTCCTTTGGAATTGAAAGGGGCCATTTTTTCGCCTTATTAGGTCCGAATGGCAGCGGAAAAACAACGATTATTCGCCTGATCATGGGAGCATTGCCTGTTCATAGCGGAGACATGATTCTGGATTCAAAGCCAATTGCTTCTTTTTCACAAAGAGAGCTTGCTAAAAAAGCAGCGGTCATGACACAGGAAAACGAAGCCGGTCTTGATTTTACAGTAGAAGAGATTGTCATGCTTGGAAGGTATCCCTATCAAAAATCGCTGTTTTTTCAAGAAAGCACAAACGCTGATAAAAAAGCGGTAGAAGATGCTATGGTTCAAACCTCTGTATGGAAATATAGACAACGCCCCTATCATTCTTTAAGCGGAGGGGAAAAACAAAGAGTTCTTTTGGCAAAAGCATTGGCCCAGGAGCCTGAACTGCTATTATTGGATGAACCGACAAACCATCTGGATGTAAAGCATACGATGGAGCTCTTGGATTTATTGAAAAAGCTTCAAAAAAGCACGAACCTGACAGTCCTTGCAATCTTACATGATATTAATCTTGCATCCCTATATGCTGATAAGGTTGGATTACTGAAAAACGGCGAGTTTGCAGGAATATACGAGGGTTTACATTTAAAGAATGAAAGTTCATTCACTGATGTGTACGAAGTAAACATGAATTTCACTTATCATCCCTCTGTTTCGAAAACACAAATTTCACTTGCTCCTGATTATATTCATGAGGGGAATTCAGATCTTATGTCTGCAGTCCAGGTTAATAAGATGGCGCATTCAACATATGTAAATCTGAATCAGGCTTTCAGGACCCTCTCAGCAGGTACTAATGGCAAGGGTTTTACCTGGAGCAAACAATGGATATTTACCCATGATGAAATAGCTGACAATGAAGAATCGATCGTTTTCACAAGTAGAGAACCGCATATGTTATGGTCTATAACAGAAAATTCGCGTGAGTCAAATCCTGAATCGTTAAGTCAAAATCACATCATCAAGAACCAAAGCAGGTACTCCTTTATAGTCATTGTGTCTTATTCTCCTCTTGATCTTGATATACATATCGCTATATTGACTGATGCACCTCTTATGGATCGAGACCTTATTAACTTATCTCTCAAATTGAATGAATTGAAGATTCAGTCCCAAAAAACCAATGGAACAAGCTCCAAAATTGCCATCGGTGTGCGAAAAAATCCCAATGCCCCAGGACTTACAGATTTAGATGGCATCTTTGAATCAGCTGGAGAACTGCTGAAAACGGCATTAAAAGGTTTGAGGGAACAGCATGTTTCTATTCGCTGAACAAACCGCATTGCTGATTCTGCTAAGTGTGCTGCTTGATTTAGCTATAGGAGACCCAAGACGGATTCCTCATCCTGTTGTTTTGTTTGGGAAACTCATTTCCATTATGGAAAAGGTTTGGAATAAAGGAAACAGGAAAAAGTTCAAGGGAATAATCCTCGCATTTCTATTGCCTTTATCTGTGTTTATTTGTTCGTATATTTTATTAAAACTACTGTATTCAACCCATTTCTTTCTTGGATGGATCTTTGAGGTTTATCTCATTTCAACAACAATCGCCATCAAGGGGTTAAGGGATGCTGCTATAGAAATTTATAAGCCCCTAATTGCAGGTGACCTGACTGAAGCAAGAAAAAAGCTTGGTTTTATTGTAGGCCGAGAAACCGTTCATCTTCCTTCCTCAGAAGTTGTCAGAGGAACTGTAGAAACAGTTGCTGAAAACACAGTAGATGCGATTATTTCTCCGTTATTCTTCGCTATCATAGGGGGTGCACCACTTGCGCTCGCATACAGAGCCGTAAACACACTCGACTCAATGGTTGGATACAAGAATGAGAGATATATTGACTTTGGGTATGGTTCAGCCAGACTTGACGATGTTCTGAACTGGATTCCGGCACGTATTTGCGCAGCTTGTATGTGGATAAGCAGTTTATTCTTGAAGCAAATGAGAAAAGCACATGCGATACATATCACGAAAAGAGATGCACCAAAGCATCCCAGTCCAAACAGCGGCTGGCCTGAAGCAATGACAGCCGCTCTGCTGGGAGTACAGCTTGGCGGAATCAACATTTATGGCGGAGCGATTTCCGAGCGTGCCAAATTGGGTGAGCCGCTGGAACCTCTTACTTCTATACATATAAAAAAAGCAATCACAATCATGAACGGGGCATGGATTATTTTTCTATCAGTATATTTCATCATTTTGGCAATTGGGAGGTAAGAAAATGTGGCCACAGCATGGAGGGAAATCTGCAAGTATACAAGCTGTTCTTCAGAAGAAAGGGATTACGAAGAAAGAATTCCTCGATTTTAGTGCAAATTTAAATCCTTTGGGAACACCTGGCGAAATGATAAAGGTCATGCATAAGAGCATCGATCTTCTCAGCAGTGTCTATCCGGATCCTGAATATCCAGAAGAGAGAGAAATTCTGGCTGAATTTGAAGGTGTAAAAGAGAAGAACCTTCTGCTGACCAATGGAGGAGCAGAAGCCATCTTTCTTGTTTCCAAGATGTTTCAAAACGGGAAAGCCGGTATTCTCCAGCCTACGTTCAGCGAATATGAACGCGCATGCCTTAGTCATGATGTGAAAGTCTTCAATCTGCGATTTGAGGATATTAAAAATGGGAAGAAAGAACAATGTGATGTCCTATTCCTGTGCAGACCTAATAATCCCACAGGAGAGATGATTGAGAAAAAATCGATTCAGAAGCTGTTAAAAAACACTCTGCTAAATGGAATATATGTAGTAATCGATGAAGCTTTTATTCATTTTATAGACAAGCAAGATGAGAGCTTAAAAGATTTGCTGGAACACTATTCAAATCTCATTATTATTCGATCACTTACAAAAATTTACGCTGTACCTGGAATAAGGTCCGGTTATATTTTGGCTAATGAAACGATTATTAAAAAGCTGAGAGCCTTGACGACTCCATGGAGCGTCAACTGCGTTGCACTGTCAATGATTCATGCCCTGCCTCATACATATGATCACCTTGAAGAAACAAAACAATGGCTTAAAGAAGAATGGCGCTGGTTAAAAACCGAACTTCTGGCCCTTAACTTCAATCCATCTGAAACAAAAGTGAATTTTTATTTGCTGAATGATCCGAAACTTGAAAACCATGAGCCATTGTTATTGTTTCTTGCAAATGAAGGGATCCTTGCGAGGCATACAAATAATTTCCCTCTAATAGAAGGTTCGTCTGTTCGTCTTGCAATTAGATCAAGGGAAGAGAATAGGGTGCTGCTCACTGCTTTGAAAAAATGGAGAAACCATTTATGATTACATTTATTTCTGGAGGAGCACGGTCAGGGAAAAGCTCATTGGCAGAAAAACTAGCTGTGGAAGTTTTTGAATCATTAAAAGATGGCAGACTTTTCTACATTGCCACTGCTGCTAAAAATACGGGAGAAGAAATGGCTGACCGTATTGCTATACATAAGCATGACAGAGGAGATATTTGGGAAACAATTGAAGAGCCATATTACATTGATGAAGCAATAGATGAATTACCAGAAGGATCGGTCATACTTATTGATTGCTTAACCGTTTGGACGAGTCATTTGATGTTTAGTGAAAACCTATCACATACTGCTATATTTAAGCGTTTAGAATCGGTGCTATCCATAGCAGAAATTAGATCTTTTTCACTGTATATTGTTTCAAATGATGTGAATGAAGGGGTACCTATTCATGATTTGCATGTAATGCGCTATATCAGCTGTCTTGAGGCTTTACATAAGCATATTGTAATAGCGTCCGACACTGTTATAGAAACGGTTTGCGGTACACCAATCATTTGGAAGAAGAATGGTGTATTAAGTCCTTATGTTTCATTGGCAGAAGGAGAGCAGATATGAAAAATGTTTTATTCGGAGCTGTTCTTGCGCTGCAGTTTTTAACTAGAATTCCGTTACCTGTGAATTGCCCAATTGATGATAAAACGCTGAAGTGGGCACTACGGTTTTATCCTATGGCAGGATTCGTAATAGGCGGATTTCTGTATTTGCTGTATCTTTCATTAAACAATTTCATACCGCTTTATTTGATGACATTGATCCTTCTGACTCTGTGGGTATTCTTAACTGGAGGTCTTCATTTAGACGGAGTGATGGATGTTGCTGATGCAGTCGGTTCAAATGGCAGCGCGGAAAAAAAGATTGAGATTTTAAAAGACTCTCGTGTTGGCAGTTTTGCCGTGCTTGCCGCTCTTTTTTTACTGATTTGGAAATTTATGCTGCTGTATTCTATTTTAGATTTTGAGAATGAAAATAACGGGGTATATCTTATTTTCATTCCTGTGATTTCAAGGTTTCAGGCATTATTGCAGCTGTATCTTTTTGAACCCTTTCAAAAGACAGGAATGGCATTCTATTGGAAGAAGCATTTATCAAAATTGGATATCGTGATGGCTGCTTGCTGGCTGCTTCCTTTCATAATTTTCCCAGTGGAATTTATGGTGATATTCATTTTGCAGCTCTTTTTTTCTTTTTTATTCGGAAGGTGGGCTTCCAGCCATTTTAATGGAATAAACGGAGACACTGTCGGTGCATCAATTGAGGGGGCTGAACTATGGAATCTTGCCGTTCTTTACAGCTTGTTATTATCAGGCATAGTATGACAAGCTGGAATAAAGAGAAAAAGTATTTAGGCCACATGGATCTACCCGTTTTAAAAGACTCGCTTTTGAGCTATGAATCTCTTAAGCGTTACTTATCACAAGGGCTTCCTGATGCTGTATATTCAAGTGACTTATTGCGCTGTCAGCAGACCGCAGATTTTTTGTATCCTGATACACCGTTTCTTACTGATGAACGGTTAAGGGAACTGGACTTTGGTGAGTGGGAAGGCCAAACGTACGATGAACTGAAAAATGATTCTCACTATTCATATTGGCTGCAGCACTGGGAAAAAACCAGCACGCCAAATGGAGAAAGTGGTGAAGAATTTCATAAACGAATTGCATCTTTTATAAATGACATTTTAAATCAGAACGTCAAAAGCATAGCTATTATTACACATGGTGGAGTCATTAGGAAGATAGTGTCTGAACTGATTCAGGATTTGTCTTATTGGGACGTTGCTGCACCTTTTGGACAAGCGACTGTCTTACATTTACAAAAAGAAGGGGGAGAGTGGAGGTGCATCTCATTATCGGCGGAGCCTGCAGCGGCAAAAGGAAGTTTGTAAAAAGCAAATGGAATGATGCAGCATGGGTTTCTTCATACGAAGGACAGCAATTATCTCATACTTGGGAGCTTAATAATTCCAAAACGCCACTTGTTTTAGAGGGGTTTGAAAATTGGATTATGAAAGAGATCAAGTTAAAAAGGGATCATTATGAAATTAGGGAAAGCTATCGGCTTCATATGAAAAACCTGCTCGATTTGGACCGTGAAGTGATTATCATAATGCTTGAGATTGGAAGGGGCATTGTCCCCATATCTGAGCAAGAGCGAAAATTGAGGGATGTTTTAGGATGGATCCAGCAAGATACCGCTGCATTGTGTGAAGAGGTTTATTATTTGTGGCACGGGATGGCAAAAAAGATGAAATAATACTTGGCAAAAGTGCTGGCGAAACAGCACTTTTTTTAATCAATAAATAAATTTTTACATTATATGGATTTATCTATTGAAAATAATATATAATTTTCATTGGTAAAAGAAAAACAAATTCTTTATAAAAAAAGTTGGATTATTTACATGGAAATAGGAGGGACTTCTTGTAGGGAAGCAGAATATATAAGTCGACTCATTTTAGGACGCCAATTCGTTTGAAGTCTTAACTTGCAAAAGAAAGGGGATCATGTTAACTATTTACATTTCTTAATAGAAAAATAGCTATCAACGCAACAATTTTACAAGCTGGAAAGGCATGATAATACATGGAAAAATACACAAATGATGCTGTTTCACTGCAAGAAAAGCCTTCAGGAAATCTATTTGCAAATCGAATCGTCCTTGCAATAATGGGCTCTAACTTTTTATTGCAGCTAGGCATTTGGATCCGAAATTTTGCAATTTTATTGTATGTTACGGAACTAACGAATAACGATCCCGTATATGTATCACTCATTTCAATTGCAGAGTTCGCACCAATTTTTATCTTTTCAATCATTGGAGGGACATTTGCTGACAGGTGGAAGCCTAAACTAACCATGGTATGGTGTGATATACTGTCAGCGCTGTCAATCTTTATCGTATTATTAACACTTATTTACGGTTCATGGCACGCCATCTTTTTTGCAACACTGGTTTCAGCGATTTTGTCACAGTTCTCAATGCCTTCTGCAATGAGGCTGCTAAAACAGCACGTACCAGAAGAGCAATTGCAATCTGCGATGGCCATCTTTCAATCCTTAATGGCTGTTTTCATGGTCATTGGACCAGTAATCGGCACAATAGTCTATCAGTCTTACGGTATCTACACCTCAATTATTGTGATGGGTGTTATGTTCCTGTTATCTGCTGCCGTATTAACGTTCCTTCCGCGTGATCTTGAAAAAGAAAAAACGGATGAAGTAAGCAGCTTCAAGAAGGAACTTGCAGATGGCTTCCGTTATGTAATGGGTAAAAAGGTTCTTACAACAATGGGCGGAATCTTCGCCGCTTGTGGCTTAGCAGTAGGACTGATCTCTCCGCTGATGATCTTTATTACCATCGAAAACCTGGGGTTGTCCAAAGATTATCTGCAGTGGCTGATCATGGCTAATGGAATCGGAATGCTTGCCGGAGGCGGTATTGTAATGGCTTTCTCTAAAAAAATCTCGCCGCAAAAGCTACTGGCAATCGGTATATTCACAAGTATGATCTTTACCATCAGCATCGGCTGGTCAACGAGCTTTCCGCTCACGATCGCCTTGCAGCTGTTAAACGGCATGTTTTTCCCATGTATTCATATTGGGATTAATACACTAATTCTTAAAAACACGGATGAATCCTTTGTTGGCCGTGTGAACGGAGTACTGAACCCATTATTTATGGGAATGATGGTAGCCGGAATGTCCGTTGCTGGACTGCTTAAAAACCCACTATCTCTATCAGGCGTTTACACGGTTTCAGGAGTCTTGTTCTTAATGGCAACACTGCTAATTCTTCCGCTATTCAAATTAAAAGAAGATGCTATAGTTTCCAAGCAAGTTGTGCATGTGGGCGAAGAAAGATAAGGAATAATAAGGAACGTGCTCCCATTCATCTGGGAGCATTTTTTTGTGTGTTGAAGAAATTTTCAAATAAAATTAAATATTCCTTTACGAGAATATTCACTTTGGGTTATATTTAAAACAGAAAGGAGAATGGATGATGGGCATGAACATTACAGCAACTTTGAATGCACTTGCAGAGCCCAACCGACAGCGAATTGTAGAATTATTGCGTGATGGTCCGCTTACTGTGGGAGAAATTGCTGAACGGCTTCATCTGCTTCAGCCTCAAACGTCCAAACATCTCCGTATTCTCAGCGAGTCTGGCCTTGTAGAGGCAGAGGCGGTTGCCAACCGGCGAATTTACAAGCTGCGGGCACAGCCATTTCAGGATCTCGAAGGATGGCTTGATTCCTTTCAGCGTGTCTGGCACGACAGGTTAGACAGACTTGATGATTATTTGCAGGAATTAAAGGATAACGAGAAGAATGACAAAGGAATGAATCATGTCAACAAATAAAGGGATTGTAAATATGACTTCACGTGTCGAAGGCAAAGAACTTATTATGGAGAGAACATTCAATGCACCAAGGGAGCTTGTTTTTAAAGCATTCTCAGATTCCAAGCATCTTGCCAGCTGGTGGGGACCACAAGGATGGAAAACAGAAAATAAAACGTTTGAATTTAAACCTGAGGGTGTCTGGCATTACTGTATGCGCTGTGAGGATAAAAACCAGGGTGACTTTTATGGGATGGAATCATGGGGCAAAGCTACCTACAAAGAAATTGTTGTCCCTGAAAAAATTGTCTATGTCGATGCATTCTCCGACAAAGATGGCAGCACATCAGATCAAATGCCAGAAATGATCATTACTATGCTGTTTGATGATAAAGGCGAACTAACAAAACTAACAATACGTTCTCAGTTCTCTTCAGAAGAAGAACTGAAGAAAATTGTTGAAATGGGAGTCGTTGAGGGAATGTCTTCTCAATTTGACTGTCTCGATGAAATCCTAGAAACATTAAAATAGGACTGAAGAAAAGAAGTTGCAGCAGCAGCTTCTTTTTTAAATTGAAAAACTGAAATGTTTATTTGAAAAATGATTTGTTATTTAAGTGTTTTCTGCACCTAAAGTAAAAGAAGTTCGGCTTCATAAAATGACCTACAAAATAAAACATGATAGATTTTCATTTAAAAAGCAGGTGCTTTTAGGTCTAAATATATTGACAATAAAGCACCTGCTAAAAGTGTATTCGAAAAAGCTGATCCAAATATTTTCCAATGCTGTGTAAAAGCTATCCGTTCTAACCCAACTATTAATAATACAAAATAATTAAATCTCGAATTCGAGATTTTTACCCTGATTTCTTTTCATTTGAGTATATGACGATAACGGATGCAACGAGTGATGAATATACATTAGTTGTCGATATTCCAGGACATTTCCTATACAACAAAAAAATAACTTTAAGCAGAACAATTGATGGAAAAGTCCAAGGTATTTTCTATGTTGCATATACGGTTACGGCTGCTGCTGAAGATGTCAACGGAGATCATGTAATCGACATTTATGACGCAAAGCTTGTTGCTAATAATGCTGGAATTTCAGGGGATAGATTGAAAGAAGATCTAAACAAAGATGGAGTCGTTGACATTATTGACTTTAACTTTGTCGAAAAGAACTTCATGTCCATCAATCCATACTTCCCAACTTCCAAAAAACCAGTTGGAAAAACTAAGGATTTAACATTAGAAGCATTGAAAAAAAGATTTAATTAAGAAGAAGGGTGCCTAGGATTAAAAGGCACCCTTTTTCAATTGTGCATGTCGTAAAAATGGACTAATTGAGGAAGAAATAGAAGAGAGTATAACAAAAGCTACTTGATGCAGCGAAAAACGATTAGCGGGTAAACCAGACTTTTCTAACAGATGCGTAAAATTCAATGAAGAAATCTTGGACCCATTTTCTGCTTTAACCATACAACACATTTAAAGAAGAATACGATGATATTGTGAAGGATTGTACTTAAATTAACGGGACATGTTAGTTCAGAAATCGGTAAAGTTGACCATGTTCGGTTTGCCCTTCCTG
Source organism: Bacillus sp. PAMC26568 (assembly GCF_014235785.1). Lineage (GTDB taxonomy): Bacteria > Bacillota > Bacilli > Bacillales > Bacillaceae > Bacillus_P. The sequence goes on from NZ_CP060137.1 coordinate 2,403,567, forward strand.
CTATTGGGAACAATAAATTGACATGCTATTTCGAATGGAGGAATTTAACATGAGCAAAACAATTTTCATTACTGGTGCAGGCACCGGGCTCGGCAGAGGTGCAGCAATTAGACTTGCCAAAAAAGGCCATCGGGTGATTGCAACTACAGAGCTGACTTCTCAAAAAACAGACCTACTGCGGGAAGCAAATGACTTGGAACTGGATATAAAGGTGATTAAAGTCGATATTACGAATCCTTTGGATCTGGAACAAATTGAGAAGTATGATTTTGAGTCTGGTGAGGAGAAACCTACAATAACAAAGAAATTAGCTCAAAATTGAAGAATTCAAATATAGGACAAAGTTAATTAGAACCATCACACCTTTAGCTTGATGGTTTCATCCCTTTTTCTGGACTACTAGAAGCATTTAATAAAATTACGCCTCCAATTATTAATACTAAACCAACTAAAGAAAAAAAACTAAATGGGTCTCGCCATAACAGTACACCTATTAACGCTGTTAAAGCTGTACCTATTCCTGCCCAAATAGCGTAAGCTAAACTTAACGGAATTGTTTTAAGACATAATGATAAACAATAAAACGCTAATCCAAAACCAACAATAACTCCAATGGAAGGGAATAAATTAGTAAATCCTTCTGACAATTTTAGCATTGTCGTACCAAATACTTCGCTGATTATAGATATTCCTAAAGCGATATAACCTTTCATTATATATTACCTCCATTCAAAAGATTAATGAGAGTCACCACTTGAAAGTTTTAAAACAACAACTCCACCGATAATTAGGACTAAACCTAAAATTTTTTTTAGATTAAAACCTTCTTTATAAACGATAACACCGACTAATGCCGTTAAAGCTGTTCCTACACCTGACCATATAGCATAAGCAGTACCCAGTGGAATTGTTTTAAGAGATAATGATAAGCAATAAAAAGCAATACTCATTCCAATTAATACACCGATGGAAGGAAACAACTTTTTAAATCCTTGTGATACTTTTAGCATCGAACTACCAAATACTTCACTTATAATGGCTATTGCCAAGAAAACGTATGAATTCAAAATCGTTTCCTCCTATTTTGTCATATTTACTAATTTTTGAAGTACTTTTTCACGTAATTTGTCATCTAAGGGAGCTATATTAAACAGTTCTGAGTAATAAAGACCATCTATTGCTAGTCGAATAATAGTTGCTGTTACAGGGTTTATACGATCCTGTTCCACTTTGTTTTGCACATGCTGATAACTTTTGGAAATACCTTCTGATAAATCTGGATTTAACATAGAAGCAGCGATTATTCCTATATTTAACTCGGCACTATGTTCCAAATCCCATTTTGATGCTTGAATTAAAGCACGGCACCATTTGCCTTTTTCTATTGGGTCATTCTTAGCGTGTTCATCAAAAGCAATCGTGAATTCTTCGAAAATATATTGTGCTAATCCTATCAATAAAGCTTCTTTATTTGGGAAGTGATATAATAATCCGCCCTTACTAATTCCAGCTTGTTTTGCCACAGAATCCAAAGTTAATGCATTAAAATCATGATTGTAGACTTTTCATATCATTGGTCCTATGGATGATGGTTAGGATTGTACATACATGAATCCCTTCCATTAAACCCCATTATCTTGTAATCGCACTCTCTGCACTTATCTACCTCATTTGTTTATTCATTCCTAATTGGAATGATATTGAACGCTTATTTGTATGGAATACATTTTTGAGATTCTATGTTAAATGAGTGCAGTGCCAATTTCAGTATTGTTCCTTGGAATCAGGTCAAGAAAGGAGAGGCAGAATGGGACTGAATAGACGATTTATCTTTATGATCATGATATTATTTTTGACTGCCGCCTTGAGCGGTTGTTGGGATATCAAGGATATCAATCATCGTGTCATGCCTGTTGTATTAGGCATTTCCAAGAAGGGGGAAGACTATAAAGTTTTTCTGCAGATTCCCCAGCCTATACAGGATTCTATTCAGATCAGGATTGTTACAGGTATTGGAAAAACGGTCAACGAAGCAGTAAATAATATTAGTGTAAATATGGAGAGCAGCGTCGACTTGCTTCATGTAAAGGTCATTGTAATCAATAAAGCTTTAGCCGAAGAGGGAATGAATGACCTTTTCGGGGGGTTCATAAGGTCCAGAGAAATTCCTGCAAAGTCCCTGGTTACCATATGTGATGATGACATTGACCAATTTTTTTCAAGTATGAAACAGGTTGAACCAGAAGGGACCACACTTTTGGACTTCTTTGAAAAAATGCTGGATGGGACCCAAGGATCGCTTTGACGGGGGTTGGGCATGTTTACAGAAGTATTCACTCTTACACTCGTGATGTTGCCATCCCTATGATAAGTCTAGGGGAGACTACTTTAGTAAAGCTCAGGTCGGCTGTGATAAAAAATGGTAAGTTGGTTGAAGTAATCCCTATCCTATAATAACATTCTATATAAAGTTTTAAAGTATGATGGCTTGAAATTAAAAACCTATTAGCGTGTTTTTCAACGTGCTTTTTTGATGGAGCATTTAATATGGATATCATCCAATTTCTCCATAGTATCCCTTATTATAGCTACTATAAAATACTATAGCATATTATATATTTTATATTATATCAATAATATTTCAGTACTTGTATACACTATTCGAAAAATTTATAATTTTAAAGAACAATGATAACGATAACACTAAGAAGCACCTATTTCTGTTTGTCTGTTCATTTTCAAAAGGGGGATGGGAGAATGAAATATCGACGTTTAGGAAGATATGGGTTAAAAGTCAGTGAAATAAGCTTAGGAAGCTGGCTAACATTTGGGGGGGCAACTGAAAAGGATAAAGCGATTCAAATAATTGAAACCGCATACGATTTAGGGGTTAACTCATTTGATACAGCAAATGTATACGCAAGAGGTAACTCAGAAAAAGTAGTTGGTGAAGCCCTTAGCAAATATGAACGCGAATCTTACGTTTTAGCAACAAAAGTGTTCGGGCCAATGGGAGATGGCCCTAATGATCGAGGACTCTCCAGAAAACATGTTTTTGAACAGCTCCACGCTAGTTTAAAGCGATTAAAAACAGATTATGTAGATATATATTATTGTCATCGCTATGACCCAGAAACACCAGTACATGAAACATTAAGAACGATTGACGATATGATTCGTCAAGGAAAGGTTTTGTATGCGGGAGTAAGTGAATGGACCGCACAACAAATTCAAGAAGCTGTAGGTACAGCAGATAAGTATCTTTTAGACCGTATCGTTGTTAATCAATCAAACTATAATATGTTTCATCGCTATATTGAAAAAGATGTACTACCGGTTAGTGAGGTGAATGGCATAAGTCAAATTGTGTTCTCACCATTAGCACAAGGAGTATTGACAGGTAAATATAGCTTAAGCAATCGAGCGCCAGAAGGTAGCCGTGCAGCAGATCCTAAATCGAATATGTATATAGAACAATTTTTAAATGATGAAACACTGTTAAAGGTTGAAAAATTAAGTAGGATTGCGAGTGAACTTGATATTAGCTTATCTCAATTAGCCATTGCCTGGATTTTACGTCAGCCTGGTATTGCAAGCACATTAGTTGGTGCTACAAAACCTGAGCAAATTATCGAAAATGTTGAAGGTGCGGATGTGACATTAACGGGCGATGTCATTTCAAAAATTGAAGAGATTTTGAAGTAAAGGAGAGAATTATATGAAAAAAGTTGTTGTTACAGGAGGAAGTGGACTCCTTGGTCACTGGGTTATCAAGGAGTTTCTTGATAGTGGGTATGAGGTCATAAATGCAGATGTGAAGCACCCAATCGATCCAATTTGTAAAACAGTAATAACCGATTTACAAAACTTAGGTGAAGTGTATGGATTACTTGCTGATGCAGATGCCGTTGTACATCTTGCAGCCATTCCAGTTGCGTATTCACATCCAAATGAAGTTACCTTTAAGAACAATGTAATGTCTACATTTAATATACTAGAAGCTGCCGGAACACTTGGCATTAAAAAAGCAGTCATAACGTCTAGTGAATCTTCATATGGAATTGTCTTTGCGGCCAATGAACTACCTCCTCAATATGTTCCACTTGACGAAGAGCATCCACAATTACCAGAAGATAGCTATGGATTATCAAAAATCGTCAATGAACAAAATGCGGATATGATTCACCGTCGAACCGGCATGCAGGTAGTGTCAATGAGATTAGGCAATGTGATTGCCCCTAATATGTATGAAAAATTCCCAGGATTTATTAATGACCCTGATCAACGAAAAGTGATCATGTGGAGCTATATTGACACAAGAGATGCAGCAGTAGCCTATCGCCTGGCTGTTGAAACAGATGGCCTCGATTCTGTTGCGCTGAATATCGCAGCAAATGACACAAGCATGAACATTGAAAGTCAAAAGCTAATGGAGACAATCTATCCAACTACTGAAATTCGTAAGCATTTGGAAGCATACGAAACACTGTTTTCTAATAAAAAAGCAAAACAGCTATTAAACTGGCAGCCTATGCATAGTTGGAGAGATTATGTGAAGGTGGTGAAATAAGGTTAGAGGGAGCTTGCATAGTTCCCATAAAATTGGTACGACCTTTGCAATGTGAACAAACATTGGGCTTACTACTAAACTGGCAGAAGCTACTCTTGGTATTCCATATTTTCAAATGGCTAGCACAGCTCAATGGAGACTATAGATGATGCCATAGATAGTACCAGCTACACTGTGAATTTTCAACACAAACTGGCTTTAGTTTCTTATTGGGGGAAGAAAAACATAATCTTCAAATGGAATGCCGTTACAAGTGGAGTATCATATTTTACACGGTGATGCTAAATCCCATTATGGAACCAACTCTTATCATATGATAAAAGGAAAATATACAGACTGATAAAATACTCAGATATAATTGGGAAGCTTCCTAAAAAACAAAATAAAAGCCGATTTATCCTTAGTGTAGGGAAAATCGGCTTTTATATTCCAAATATTAAAATTAGCATATATTTTCGTTAAGATGTTGGCGGTATCCCAACTTGATGGTGATGAGGCAGAACCTATTACAAGTATTTTTTAAACCCATTTTGCTCCCCATAGTTTCATTTCCTTTAGCATCGGATGAAGGGCTTGCCCCTTCCCCGTTACGGTATATTCCACAGTAACAGGGACGGTAGGATATACTATTCGCGTAACAATTTGATGAGATTCTAAATGACGCAGAGCATCAGTTAGAGCTTTGGGGCTAATTCCTGCAATTGATTTTTGGAGTTCACTAAAGCGTTTTGTACCATTAAATAATTCCCTTAAAATCAAAAAAGTCCATTTCCCTCCAATGACGTGAAGTGCCTTTTCAATAGAACATTCAGCATCAAGTGCTTGGTTATCTATGTTTTTCAAAATAAATCCCCTCACAAATAGTTATAGTAACTATAAAATATATAGCAAATTTATTATATATAATTATATTTTAAAAAAACCACTACTTTCAACAAGATAGGAAACATTTAATAATCCTATATATAGGTTAGATACAAATTTTATACAGAATGATTTCTTATGCGACAGAATTTAAAAGACGGTATTACAGGATTAAGATGCATTAGCTTGGCTTATGTGTATGGGGGAAAACTCAAAAAGGCTGTTTTTTATTAAATGTCATTTAATAAAACTTGATCTAATATCTAATTTAAGTGGTTTTAGGACTGAATCCATGTAGTGGTTATTCCATTAGCGGGGGCTTATCCGGAACAAAGGGGAAGCCCCTTATTTTAATTGGACTCCCCCTCAAGATTTTTACACTTATTTTTTACCAGCTACCCAGTTCAATCCCCAGCGGTATTTCCTGTCCATATCTTTATGGCCACTGAAATATTCAACCAAACGTTCTACTTTAAATGTCTCGTCGTTTACATTTTCAATCAAAGCCATAGCACACATTGTTTTACCGTTTTTATGTTCGTCCAATTTCACTTCAATATCAGAACCGGATGAATATTTAAGCGTTGCAACACCGTCAGCCTGAGACCAGTTTGCAGCACCTTCATATATAAATGAATATACTAGTATTCTTTTTAATTCTTTTAGTTTATCGCCATTGATTCTTAGGTTCTCACCACCTGCTACAGCTCCAGTTCGATCATCTGCATCAAGTTTTACAAAAGGTGCATTTTGAAGGCTCCCAAAAGCATTTCCTAAAGCTTGGACACATCCCTTTTGTCCGTTTTTCAATTCAAACAAACATCCTAAGTCTAGATCCACGTTGTTAAATTTATTAAAGAATCCTGATTTCTTTTGATTCCAGTTTAAGTTAACAAGAATTTCACCAACACTATGGTTATTGTTTTTTTCTAAATTGATAGTTTGTCCCTTTTTTGTAAGTTCGATCTTATTTAAGTTTAACAATCCTTTCACTCTCCAAATTATTTAGTGAAATACTCCTATAGTGTACTATAATTATTAGCTATTTTTACAATAAAAGTAATTCTAAGCTCATTTTTCTTATGAACCATCTTCAAAACAGCTTGATTAAACAAAGAATATCAAATATTATTTAAATCGTAATAGTTTCGATTTAATTAGTAAGGAGTGTGAGATGGAATCTTAGTGTTTACATAACTTTCCAAGTGTATATGCAATGTAAAGTAAGGATTTTTATCAGTTTATTTAGCAATCTTATTTTAGGAGGAAATAATATGAAAAAAAGAAGTGTTTTTTCTTTTATTGTGCTTATGTATTCAATAGTACTGCTGGTAGGATGCAGCGATAAAGCTGATTCCACGATTAAGGAAAAGAAGACAGAATTAGTTTATGCATCAGCCAAAGATATCAATGATATGAATCCTCATTTGTACGCAGGTTCAATGCCAGCTCAAGGGATGGTGTATGAGTCATTAGTGGAGAATACGGAAGACGGAATCAAGCCATTACTTGCGGAATCATGGGAAATTTCAAAAGATGGAAAAGTGTACACGTTTCATTTAAGGAAAGATGTGAAATTTCATGATGGGGAACCATTTAATGCAGAAGCAGTGAAGAAGAATATTGATGCTGTACAAAATAATCCAGAAAAGCATTCTTGGATTAAGCTATCAACAAAAATAGTAAGTTGTAATGTAGTAGATGGGTCCACAGTTGAATTAGTGCTATCTGAAGCATATTATCCAGCCTTAGTGGAATTGTCTATGACCAGACCTTATGTATTCATATCACCAAAAGATTTTATGAATGGGGAAACAAAAGAGGGTGTAAATGGTTACAACGGAACAGGACCTTATATCCTCGCGGAACATAAAACAGATGAGAAAGCAACGTTTGAAGCTAATGAAAACTATTGGGGTGGCTCCCCTAAGATTAAGAAAATTACTTCTAAAGTTCTTCCAGCAGGAGAAACGACATTTTTAGCCTTGCAAAAAGGAGAAGTAAACTTTGCATTTACTGATGATCGAGGTGCAGACAGTCTTGATATCGAAGCAATGAATCAACTGATTGATTCAGGTGATTATCAGCTTGTTAGAAGTGAAGCAATGAATACGAAAATGATTGTAGCTAACAGTAGTAGATCCGATAATTCAGTAAGTGAAACAGCGGTTCGTGAAGCCATTTGGTACTCTATTGATAGAGAAGCAATTAGCAAGGATATTTTAAATGGTACGGAAACAGTAGCCAATACCCTATTTTCACCAAACGTCAATTATGCAGATGTCGATTTGAAGAAACGAGGCTATGATTTAAAAAAAGCAAAAGAGATTTTAGAAGAAGCAGGCTGGGCATTAGAGGATGGTGCTGCTGTTAGAACGAACGACGGGAACAAATTAGCAATGAAACTTTATTATGATAGCAATTCTTCTTCCCAAAAAACACAGGCTGAATTTATTCAAAGTTCATTAAAAGAGATTGGTATTCAGCTAGAAATTATCGGTGAGGAGTCAACTTCAATTGCTAATAGAAGATCAACTGGCGACTATGATCTATTATTCAATCAAACATGGGGACTAGCCTATGATCCACAAAGTACAATTTCTGCTTTTACTTCTGAGGCATCGTATTTACATACTACTAGTGGCATTGCGAAAGCAGATGAACTCTACAAGAAGATTGATGAAGTTATGGCGAGCACTGATGAGGAAACAAGAAAATCAATATATGCTGATATATTGACAATTGTTCATGATGAAGCAGTCTTTATCCCCATCTCAAATGGCAGTGTCACTGTAGTTGCTCCAAAAAAATTAAAGGGTATATCATTTAAACAAACACAATTTGAGTTACCATTTGAGCGAATGAATTTTGAATAGAAGTATAAATAAAAGGGGAATTTCCCCCTTTTTATTTATGTGAAGAGTAAATCTTTTTGATTTAACTTATAAACTGCATATGCAAGTGTGTTTTTCTAATGATATTTTCTATTAAAAGGAGATTTTCTATGGGAAGTTATATCGTTAAACGGCTATTCATATCAATCCCTTTACTTCTGGTCATTTCATTTTTAACGTTTGTCTTAATTAATCTTTCTCCCTTAGATCCAGCCGAAGTGGTATTGCAGGAGCAAGGTGTTCCAACAATAACGGATGAATTAATTGCTCAAACAAAAGAAGAGTTTGGGATGGATAAACCATTTATCATCCGATATTTTGATTGGGTTATTGCCTGCTTACAGTTGGACATTGGGAATTCCTATGTGACAGGAAAACCAGTTTGGTCATTAATAGGTCCAGCTTTTCTAAATACGTTTAAGCTAACGTTAGTTTCATCTGTAGTCATTATCGTAATGTCCATACTATTAGGTGTGATCTGTGCGAAGAATGAAGGAAAAATCATTGATAAATCGGTAAGAAGTATTTCATTTTTCCTAACTGCCATGCCATCGTACTGGCTTGCGTCTCTTATGATTTGGTATTTTTCTGTTAAATTAGATTTTTTACCAACAAGCGGAATGGATTCGTATAAAAGTTATATTCTACCCGTTATTGTCATTGCGATAAGTTTTGCAGGTATTTATTTTAGGGTCGTTAGAAGTTCGATGTTAAGCAATTTAAATGAAGACTATGTACTGTATGGAAGGGCATGTGGCTTAACAGAGAGAAAAATCACTATGCATATATTAAGAAATTCGTTACAAGTGGCCGTTTCGATATTTTGTATGGCTATCCCCATGATATTGGGAAGTACAGTTGTTATAGAAAATGTTTTTGCATGGCCAGGGCTAGGCAGTCTAAGTGTTAAATCAATTCTAAGCAGAGATTTCCCTATTATCCAAGCGTACGTTCTTTTATTAGCAGTGGCCTTTGTATTGTTTAATACGATATCTGATATTATAAACGCTGCGATGAATCCTAAATTAAGGAATGATCTCTAAATGATTATATTAAAAAACTTGAGTAAAGATAAGTTAGCTACTATATCTTTACTAGTCATTGTTGTGACCATTACTGTTGGTATTTTTGCCCCTTTATTTGCTCCGCATGACCCTGAGGAAGTCAATATGATCCATCGCTATGCTACTCCATCATGGGAATATCTATTAGGTAATGATCACCTAGGGAGATGTATTTTATCCAGACTAATTTATGGAATTCGTCCCAGCGTTTTATGGGTTTTAGTTGTATTACTTATTTCAATATTGATTGGGGCTTTTTTAGGTTTCATAGCGGGCTACTTTAGAGGAAAAGTAGATGCCTCTATAATGAGAATTTGTGACACTATGCTTTCTTTTCCAGGATACGTTATGGCATTGGCTGTTGTTGGTATTTTAGGCGTCGGTCTTGAAAATATATTAATTGCGTTTATTTTAATTAAGTGGGCATGGTTTGCTCGTGTCATCAGAACGTCTGTTATGCAGTATGCCGAACAAGAGTATGTGAGATATGCCAAAGCATCTGGTATTAGTGATATAAAAATTATTTATAAGCACATTATTCCTGTTACATTTTCTGATATCGCCGTCATTTCAAGTAGCTCTATTGGTTCGATGATTTTACAGATATCAGGCTTTTCATTCCTAGGTTTAGGAATCCAAGCTCCAAAGGCTGAATGGGGAATGATGTTAAATGAAGCTAGGGAAGTTATGTTTACAAGACCAGAGTTAATGTTAGCCCCGGGTTTAGCCATTATTATTGTCGTATCGTCCTTTAATTTTTTATCTGATGCCCTTCAAATTGCTTTAGATCCTAAATTAATAACTTCTAAAAATAAGCTTCAAGAAAATGTAACTATCTCTAAAAATCAGTTTCAAGAAAGAGGTGGCAAAATAAATTTATGAATTTATTAGAAGTCAAAAATCTGAGAATATGGGATAGTAACACTGGTAAAGTGATTATCTATAATAGCTCATTCCACTTAAAGAAAGGAAGCTGTCTAGGAATGGTAGGAGAAAGCGGAAGCGGTAAGTCTGTGACTGGTAGATCCATAATGAAATTGAATAAATCCTCACTTCGCCAATCAGGAGACATTTTATTTAAGGGAGAAAACTTAAACAATCTTTCTGAAAAAGAAATGAGAAAGAAAAGAGGAAGAAACCTATGCATGATTTTACAAAATGGAATGAGTGCATTTGACCCTTCTAGTGTGATTGGTGTTCATTTAATGGAAACACTGACTGAACATTTCGACTGGAGTAAAAACGTAATGGAAGAAAAAATGAAAAATGCCATGGAAAGTGTCATGCTGAAAAATCCGATTGAAATAATGAATAAGTATCCACATCAGCTATCAGGTGGAATGTTGCAGCGAATTATGATTGCGTTGGCATTAGTATTAGAACCCGACATTATTATCGCTGATGAACCGACAACAGCGCTTGATACCATTTCACAATTTGAGGTTGTTGAACAATTTGTTAAATTACGGGAAAGAATAGGTTGCTCAATAATCTTTATTTCTCATGATTTAGGGGTTGTAAGAAAAATTGCTGATGAAGTTTTAGTAATGAAGAATGGAGAAATTATCGAAAGAGGGAATACTCAAAACATTTTTTCAGGAGCGCAACATGAATATACTAAATATTTAGTATCGACTAGACTGGCGCTGAGTAATAATTTTAAGAAAATAATGGGGGGAGGGTCTACAGTTGCTGATAGTTGACCGTGTTGAGAAATCCTATAAAAAAGGTGGATGGTTTTCTACAGAAAGACAAAACGTTTTAAAGAATATTAGTTTTGAATGTAAGAATGGAGAATGTCTCGGCATTATAGGAGAAAGTGGAAGTGGAAAATCAACATTAGGTCGTTTGATACTAGGAATAGAAAAGCCTGATCGTGGAACAGTTTTATTTGATGGAAAAAATGTAGAAGATAGAAGAGTGAGATTAGGTAACATTAGCGCTGTTTTTCAAGACTATAAATCTTCGATTAATCCATTCTTTACAGTTGAAGAAGCAATTATGGAGCCATTAAAAATTCAGAATAAGGTCAAAAAAGAAAATCAAAACAAGATTGATCATCTCTTAAATCAAGTTGGATTAAATCCGTCTTATAGAAAAAGACATCCTCATGAGTTATCAGGGGGAGAGGTTCAGAGAGTCTGTATTGCAAGAGCCATTTCAACAGAACCAAAATGTATCTTATTAGATGAAGCAATCAGTTCTTTGGATGTCTCGATTCAAATACAAGTGCTTGAATTGCTTAAGGAATTAAAAAAAATTTACAATATGAGTTATGTCTTTATAACTCATGATATTCAGTCTGCTGCCTATATTTGCGATAGAGTCATTATTTTTAGAAATGGCCAAATTGAAGAAATGGTCAAAATTGAACAACTAAAAGATGTCCAGTCAAAATATGCAAGAAAATTATTGGAGATGTTAATAACTTTTTAATGTTATTTACTATTATTCTTAAAATATTTCTATATATGTTTTAGTTTGTGATGAGGCAGTTTTTGCTTTAGAGGGTCGTACCCCATACTGGCATTGTTGCAGCCATTACATCTATCATATGTCATTTTTGCAACTGTACTGCAGCATGAATATAAAAGTATGCACATTTTGTGTAAAGTGAATTGACTTGTGAAAGAGAGCAGATAAATACATAAAGGCACAGAACTTGTTAGACGATTTTAGGAGGAGAAAAAATTGTGAGTGGAGCTATGTCTTGGCCCTTTCTTCGTTTGTATCTGTTGGTTCTTCTTTATTTTAGTGCCAACTCTATACTAAATGTTATTATCCCTTTACAAGGGGAAGCATTAGGAGCCAGCAATACGACAATTGGCTTAATCATGGGGGCATATTTGTTTACAACCATGTTTTTTCGGCCATGGGCAGGTCATATTATTCAAAAATATGGACCGATAAAAGTGTTACGCATTATTCTTATTGTCAATGGGTTTGCTTTAATACTATATACGTTTACTGGATTAGGGGGCTATCTAGGCGCCCGTATGTTACAAGGTGTATCAACAGCTTTTTTTTCAATGGCATTACAGATAGGTATTATGGATGCATTGCCAGAGAAGGATCGCTCTCAAGGCATCTCACTTTATTCTTTATTTTCTTATATACCAGGTATTATTGGTCCTATACTGGCCCTAGGCATTTGGCAAACAGGTGACATGAATTATTTTACTGTAGTGATGATAGCAATCGCCATCTTTACAGGGGTGTTTGGCTATAGTACCAAAATGGAAAAAGGAAAGGATCAACCTGTTACAAATAATAGTGAACAGGGAGTAAGTATGTTTAAGTCATTTAGTCAGTTAGTGAAAAATCCATTTTTGTTTAAATGCAGCGTATTGATGTTAGTTGCTTCCATTGTATTGGGAGCGATTACAACCTTTATACCACTGTATGCTATGCAGTTAACAAGTGGTAATGCTGGAATTTATCTCATGCTTCAAGCGATTACGGTTGTCTTTGCTCGTTTTGCTTTAAGAAAAAAAATCCCTTCAGATGGCAAATGGCATTCATCTTTTATCATGGGGACTATGCTTCTTTTAGCAATAGCTGCGCTATGTGTAAGCTTTGCTACAACGGGTGGAGCTGTTTTTTTCTATGCTGGTGCAATGTTAATGGGTATCGCTCAGGCACTCATTTATCCAACATTAACAACGTATTTAAGCTTTGTCTTACCAAAGATGGACCGCAATGTATTATTAGGTTTATTTATTGCTATGGCTGATTTAGGTGTTTCGCTAGGTAGTGTTATTATGGGGCCGATGGCTGATATTTTCTCATACTCATCTATGTATAGGATTTGTGCTATCTTAGGTGTGGCGATGGTCATTTTTGCCTATGATCGACGAAAAATTTTATTGGGTAAATATAAATGAATATTTTAAGAGTTTCATAATATGAATTTTTAAAGGGCTTGTTAATGTAGTTGAATTTAATATTTTACTCTTATAGAGGAAAATCTTTTTATAGGGTTATTTTTCTTAAAGGCTAAATAATTATGTGCGAGATTCTACATTAAGAAAGAATGTAAGTTTGCATATTGTAACTCACCGTTAATATAGAGAGACATTTTGATTAAAGTTTAATCAAAGTTGATTTTCTTATGGCTATTGCATGTAAGAGCTATTTTCGTTACACTTATTTTTATAAAATCGTAATTATTACGTTTTAAATTATAGGAGTGATTTTTTATGTATGAATGGATCATTATTGGAGGAGGAGTTCAGGGGGTTACAATGGCCACTTTTCTTCTGCAAAGCAAAAAAACAACACCTTGTAAAATACGAATTATTGACCCGCACACTAAGCCGCTGGAAAACTGGGAACGATGCACCCAAGCGATTTCAATGCCATATTTGAGATCTCCATCCGTTCATCATATTGAGATAAATCCATTTGGGCTTGAACGATTTAACAAACAGAATCTTGGCGAAACTTTTTATGGACGTTTTAAAAGACCATCATTAAAGCTTTTTAAGCAGCATTGTGATCATCTGTTTCATGAATTAAATATGCGAGAATGTTGGATAAAGGGTCGGGTCATAGAGATTCAGAAGATTGGTGTTAATTGGGAAATCGTCAATAATGATGGAAATAAGTTAACCACAAAGAATGTTGTGATTGCAATTGGTATTGGAGAACAGCCTTATTGGCCTGAATGGGCACTAAAGTTAAAAGATAAAACACAGACCATTCATCATATTTTTGAGGATACCCTTAATTTTGAATCTTTATTAGGACCTATCGTAGTCATTGGAGGAGGGATGACAGCTGCTCATCTCGTTAATAAATTGGCAAGCATTTTCCCTGGTGAAGTAACAATGATGAAAAGGCATCCATTCAGAGTCAAGCTGTTTGATAGTGATCCAGGATGGCTTGGCCCTAAAAAGCAGGCTTCATTTAGAAATAATCCCGATTATTCAAGCCGTCGCAGGGGAATTATTGAAGCCAGACACCGAGGTTCCATAACTCAAGATCTTCATATGAAACTTCACCACTTGAAGAGACGTGGACGGCTTGAATGGTTAGATGAGGAGATTAATACATTTAAGCAAGTTGAAAACGGAACAATACTGATTACTAAAGAGGGTAAAGAGATCTTAGCTAGATCAATTATTCTGGCAACTGGGTTTAAGCCTTCACTTCCAGGAAGAGAATGGATTTCCCCACTAATCAAAAGGGAAAAGCTAAAATGTGCAGAATGCGGATATCCTATTGTAACAGAGCGTCTTGAATGGGCCGAAGGCTTATACGTAACCGGAGCATTAGCTGAACTTCAGATTGGGCCCATTGCTAGAAATATTTCCGGTGCAAGACAAGCTGCTGAACAAATCGTATCAGGAATTTAACTTAATAATTTAATCAAAACCTGGTGTGCTACAAGAAATCAACTTGCCCTTTCTGTCTCACAAGCAGGCCCTTCTATCATTATCGAACCCGTGTCTTATTGGGTAGCAACTTTGCCCGTACTTGAACGGGATGCACTTTTGAAAGAGAACCCTCATATACAAGCAGAATGGGATCCAGAGTTCGGAGATCGAATGACAAAGCTTGTGTTTATTGGGGTAGATATGAACGAACGTGATGTTGTGAAGCTATTGGATAAATGTTTACATACAAATGATGAATTTGATTCCGACTGGAACAAACTTGAGGATCCATTTGACTGGGAGATACCTATTGCAAATTATTAACCATATTTTTAGATTTTTTTCATAATTACTCTTTTTAAAATTTCATTTTAAGGATTGAAAAAAGGCGGTATTTTGAAAAAGGATATAGAAATTTAATTTTAGCTGGATTATTGGGCAGTGTTAAATCTACATTATTCTTATCATAGCTTTAACATGATGTACATGATTAGAATTTAGGAAAGCAGAAGGTTATAATCGTAATCATTCTTACTTGGATAGATTGATATCATGTATGAGAGGTGACAGTGATGAACGAAAAGCTAATGAATATCTTAACACGGATCATTATAGCAGGGCTGCCTCCGAAGAAAAAAAACCTGTATCAATACATTGAAAGTTTGGAAGATAGACTGGCTTCACAATGTGAGACAAAGGAGCAGTTTTTAAACCTTCTTATCCAAAGGTCTCCATTCCAGCAAGCGGCTAATCATTTTTGTATGACAGTGGATGAAACATATAGATTGATGAAGAAGATTGAAAATGAAATAAACCACGAACTGGACAAAAGAATAGACAAACATAAATGGATCGACTATACAGAGAAAGTGATTAAAAATCAGGAGAAGACAAAACAAAAGATGAAATATTTTCTGTTTGTTACTTGAGTATTATGCGCACGTAGAACCTTGATTTTTCTAAAATTAAGAATTCGTCTAACTGAGAGGACGATAATCTAATTCATCCATATTTAGACGTAATGATTACGATTTAATTATTAAATAAATTATGAAGAAAGGCTGAGAGCAGTGGCAAAAAAGTCGAAAGTTGCAAAAGAGAAAAAACGTCAGGCATTAGTTGAGAAATATAGAGAATTACGTACTGAGCTGAAAGAAAAAGGAGATTTGGAAGCTCTTAGCAAGCTGCCTCGAGACTCATCTCCAACACGCTTAAAAAAACAGATGTGAAGTAACCGGAAGACCGAGAGGATACTTAAGAAAATTTAAACTTTCAAGAATCGCTTTCAGAGAATATGCTCATAAAGGTCAAATTCCAGGAGTCAAAAAAGCCAGCTGGTAAATAAATCTCTATGATAATATATCAGATAAAATGGCAAAAAACATGAGTTAAAAAGAACCTTCCGGATATCTGGAGGGTTCTTTTACGACTTTTCAAATACTTAATAATGGAGAGTATTTATTCCACAAATCTTTTATTGTAGGGACTTTCATTACACTAATGTAGGTACAATCTTGCCAACGGACAAGAATGAACATATGGCACTTTAACATTTTTTCTAGTTTACATAATATATATTATAGGTAGTTAATAGTTAGATTATATTTCTTGTCTCATATATAGAGTAAACTTAAGAAAGTGAGACAAAATACAAAAAAGCTATTTATTACATTATTTCTTTAATAACTTATTTTTTACAACTGCGAATCTAATTAAATTATTTCATAATTCGTCATCTATCTGTCAGCAGATATTTTTATCCAAACAAAAGAATATTTTATATTATTTCATCACTTAAGATGTACGCCTCTCTCTATAAACCCTCTTTCCAATCTTGTTTACATAACATAATAATCAGTATTCATTAACTTTTTTTATCTGGATATGCGAATTTAATATCAACTTATCTTAATACTATCCATCCTCTGTTCGAAATTGTTTTCCTAAATGGATATTTTTGCCTTTTGCCGAAATGATTTGAAAGTTACACCGATTCCTTCCACTTTTTATGTCTGAGCACACGATTTTATTATGTTCATTTAGAACATAGTTTAATTAAAACTTTTTTTGTACCTTTCATTTGATTTTACAAAAAAATATTTAAATCCATCTCACCATAAAAAAAAAACACTGCCATCAGCAATGTTTTTTATCCAGGTTCAGAAGTTTTTAAAAACTTTTCGACATCTTCTTTGAATGGCATTCCGGACTGCGCTCCGAATTTCATCACACTTAGCGCAGCAGCAGCATTTCCAAATAAGCAGGCCTGCTCCAAAGTATCTCCCTTACTTAAAGAAACAGCTAATGCTCCATTAAAAGTGTCTCCTGCACCTGTAGTATCAACTACCTTTACTTTATGTGCACCAATTTGTTTTTCGTTTCCATTTTCATTAAATCTAACACCTTTTGATCCATAAGTTACAATTAGTTTGTCTTGAATACTTTTATCATCGTTAAAATAGGTTCGTTCATGTTCGTTAGGTGTCAGATAATCAGCCATTTCTAGTAGCGCTTGGGGAATCAGCTGAACAGGAGCTGGATTTAAAAGGATTTTCACTCCATGTTTCTTTGCTATTTCCGCAGCTTTCATGACTGTGGATAGCGGAATTTCCAATTGAAGTAATAAAAGGTCACATTCAGCTATATATTCCTCTTGCTCATTTATTATTTCTGGAGTAAGACAATCATTTGCTCCTGGAACAACAATGATGCTGTTATCATGATTGCTGACTGTAATCGACGCAATTCCGGTCGGATATTTCTGAACAACGTTCACGTGTTCTACTTGAATATTTTCTTTAAGTAAGTGGGACTTTAGCTCTTTTCCAAAATCATCAGATCCTACACAGCCTATTAACCTCACGTCGGCACCAAGTCTTGCAGCAGCCACAGCCTGATTTGCTCCTTTGCCTCCTGGAATTGTCTTGAAATCTATTCCCTTGATCGTTTCACCCTGCATTGGAAATGATGTTGATGTTGTTACTAAATCCATATTTATGCTGCCTATAACGATTATTTTCGGCTTAAACAATACTCTCCACCTCCTTTATTGCACAAT
The DNA here is from genome assembly GCF_014235785.1 of Bacillus sp. PAMC26568. Classification (GTDB taxonomy): domain Bacteria; phylum Bacillota; class Bacilli; order Bacillales; family Bacillaceae; genus Bacillus_P. Next base: position 2,421,395 of record NZ_CP060137.1, read on the forward strand.
TTCTAAACCCATCATTCTTTTATAAATAAGTCAGGAAGGAAGGTAATGATTTCTGGAACAAAAACAAACAATAGCAGTAATCCTATTAAAGTCAATAAAAATGGGATGATTTCTTTAGTAAATTCAATGATGCTGCTGTTTGAAATTCCGGTTGCTACGTACATAATGACGCCAACTGGAGGAGTTATTGTACCAATCATAACGTTAATGGCAAGAATAACGCCATAATGCAAAGGGTCAATTTGAAATTGAGTCAGCAAGGGAAGCACAACTGGTGTAGTGATAATAATAATAGCTGTTCCATCTAAAAAACAGCCTAGAATTAGTAATATGACCATTAATAATAGTAAAATAACGATAGATGAATCTGAAATTGATTGAAATAACCCAAGAAGCTTTTGCGGACCTTGTTCAAAAGCCATAATCCATGCAAATGGTGCTGAAGCGGCAATAATGATGCCAACACTAGCTGTCATTTTAACAGACTCTAATAATTTTTTTGGTATTTCACTCCACTTAAGATCCCGGTAGACAAAGAGACCGATAATTAACGAATAAATAACAGCTATTACTGCGGATTCAGTTGCTGTAAATAATCCTGAAAAAATGCCGTATATGATAATCACTGGCATTAAGAGGGCCCATATTGCTTCTTTAAAAGCCAGCAATATTTTTTTGATACTCGCTCTATTTCTTTTTTCCAGATTTCTCTTTTTGGCTATTATGTATGCGATAACCATCAAAGACAAACTCATCATCAGGCCTGGAATTGCACCGCCTAGAAACAATTTTCCGATTGAAACTCCTGCTATACTGCCATATAAGATCATCGGAATGCTAGGTGGAATAATTGGCCCTACTGTAGCACTTGCGCCCAGTATTGCTGATGCAAATCCTTTCCCGTAACCTCTTTTTATCATCGAAGGTATTAAGGCTGTTCCAGTTGCTGCAGCATCCGCGACACCTGAACCTGATACTCCTGACATAAAAACATTGGATACAACAGTGACATGTGCTAAGCTTCCTCTAATATGCCCTACTAGTGTTTCTGAAAAGTTAATTAATCGCTTTGTAATTCCCCCTGCTTCCATAAGTCCGCCTGCCAAAATAAACAGAGGTATCGCTAAAATCGGAAAAGAATCCAGTCCTAGTGCAAGCCGTTGAGGAAGTGTTTCTAAAGGTATCGATCCTCCAAAAAAAACGGCTATAAGAGAAGATCCTAATAAAGCAAAACCTACAGGAACTCCAAGTAACAATAATACCAATAATCCGCATATCAATATAATTAACATTTAGATTTCAACACCTTTGTTCATATTGTTGTTTAGAGTCCAGTCTCTTCTCCATACCCTGCATGCGTCAAACAATGTATATATAAACATTAGTCCGCAAGAAACAGGTACTGATAAATAGATCAATCCGGTTGGTACCCCTAAACTTGTTGTTGGAACGATCCAAGTTTGTTTCGTTATAGTCCAACCGTACAAAATCAAAAATCCAAATAAAATGAGCAAGCCAATTTGTATGCAGAAATAGAAGCTTTTTTGGATTTTCTTTGGCAGAAGTGTTAGCAAAAAATCAATGGCTATATGTTTTTTGCTTTTTAGTGCAGCTACAGAACCCATTAGAACGGTCCAAATAAAGCTATACCTGGCGAGTTCATCTGTCCAAACGATCTGCAGTTCGAAAAAACGGGCAAACACTCCAAGTGCAACTGCTATACACATTATGATAAAAAAAAGACTGGCTATTATTTCTTCAACGTGTTTTAACATCCATTTTCTTCGAGTCATCGTTGAACCTCCTTATTTCCGCTGGATACATCACAGATGGAAAGTATCCAGCGGAATTTTTATACTGCCTATTGAGCATCAATAATTTTCTCGTAATATCCCTTTCCTAATTTATCTTCAAAAGCTTTATAGGTATCTTTTGTCGCTTCTTGATATGCTTCGACATCAACATCCACTACTTTCATACCGCTTTCTTTCAAAAGATTTAATTCTTCCTCATTTGCTTTTAATTGCAATTCTGACATATATTTTCCGGACTCGGTCATCGCATCTGAAATCATTATTTGCTCTTCATCAGATAATCCCTTCCACCACGCCAGGTTAACTGCAGGCAGCTCATTTTGTGTCATATGGCCAGTTAAATTTACAACATTCTGCACTTCCTGAAATTTATTCGTATAAATTTGGTTAATAGAGTTTTCCTGAGCTTCAATTGTGCCGGTTTTAAGAGACATATATACTTCTGTAATATTCATTGGCGTAACATTGGCTCCTAATAACCTAAAGGGTTCAGTATGGGCAGCAGCATCAGGTGTTCTAATTTTCAATCCTTTAATATCATCCGGAGTTACAATAGTTTTGTCTTTCGTCGTCACATGGCGATCGCCAACCCACCAAACGGCTTCAGGGAAAATCTCTAATCCTGCTTCATTACTTTGAATGGCGATCTCTTTATACACATCTGTTTTTGCTAGTTTTTGAAAGTTTTCATATTTTTCTTTTTCATTTTTGCCTTCGATAATATAAGGCAGAGTTAGCACTGTAGCTTTAGGTATGAAATTTGATAATACCGCAGCAGATGGTATTGTGATATGAATGGTTCCCAATTGCGTACTCTCCACAAGATCCTTTTCACTTCCGAGCTGACCTCCAGGTATGACCTGAACTTCAATTTTGCCTCCTGATTTTTCTTCAACAATTTCTTTGAATTTAATAGAACCTTTATGAATCGCTGATTGATCATTGGTAACATGCCCTAATTTAATAACGGTTTTTTTTGAGTCATTTGCTGTATTCGATGAATCAGAGGCTTCTGTTCCAGATGATTGTGCGCCGCAACCTGTTAACAATAATGCAAGCAATAGTAATGAAATGAATAAGCTTCCATACGTTTTTAATTGCTTTTTCATTTATGGCTCCCCCTTTAATTGGTTTTTAAATTCACAATCTTATGTGCATATTCATTTTCCATTGCATGCAGCTTTCGAACCCTTCTTCTGAATTCTTCCTCTGTACTGAAAGTTGCGCTTAAAAATGACTCGACTAGTTCTGCCATAATAACTGATCCAATAATTTGAGCACCTATGCACATAACATTCACATCGTCATGTTCAACGCACTGATGAGAAGAATAAATATCGTGACAGACAGATGCACGGATTCCTGGTATTTTATTTGCTGCAATACACGCTCCAACACCTGTTCCGCAAACTAATATAGCTCTTTCAGCTTCCCTGTTCAAAATCGCCTCGCACACTTTTTTTGTGATATCCGGGAAATCAATCGGTTCGCTGCTGTAACAGCCGAAATCTTCAACTTCGTGGCCTAATTGTTTGATAGCGTTTACAACTTCTTGTTTTAAAGGAAAACCTGCATGGTCTCCTCCTACAATAATTTTCATTTTTCATCCTCCTAAGCATTGGCTATTTATTAGTAAACAATTAAATGATAACGTAAGATTATGGTACGAAATCAGTTAATCGATTAACTTTCCATTATAAAATTCCGTTACTCAAATTTACAGCCGCAAGATTCCCTAACTATCATTTTGGGTTCTAAATAAATCACTCTTTGATTTGTAAACTCGTTCCCATTCAAATTAGCGATTATAAGCTCTGCAGCTTGTGTTCCCTGTTCGTAGGCAGGCTGACTGATTGTAGACAAAGGAGGTTCTACTATATCAGCCCAATCGGATTCGTCATACCCAACTATTGCAAGATCGCGTCCTATCTTAATGTCTGTTTCTTTGAGATATTTATAAGCTCCTAATGTCATAGAGTTATTCGCTATAAAACAGGCCTCTATCTTTTCACCGCTATTCATCAGCTCTTTCATCATTTGATACCCGCTTTCGATATCAAAATTGCCTGTTTTTATTATTTTCTCATCAATTGACAAACCATAATCTTCAATCGCTCTTTTATAGCCGATCAGTCTGTCTCTGCCGGTACTGTAGGTTTGAGGGCCTGATATTGTCGAGATTTTTTCATATCCGTGGTTGATTAAATGTTCTGCTGCAAGATAAGATCCTCGGATATTGTTTGTCATCACGGTTTTCATTAAAGCGCTTTCAGGAGAACGGTTTAAAAAAACAATTGGGATATTTGCACTTTCAAGGTTTTTAATATATTCTTCTTTATTTCCTGATGAAGAAATAATCAATCCGTCAATTCTTTTGCCTATTAAGATTTCCAAATACTCCTGCTCTTTCTTAACGTTTGATTCCGTATTGCATAACAGAATATTATATCCATTTTTATTTGCTTCGTATTCTATCCCTCTTACCACTTTCGAGAAGAATGGATTAGTAATATCTGATATTAGGACTCCGATTAATTTTGTTTCTTGCACTCTTAAGCTTTTTGCCAGAGCGTTCGGACGGTAATTAAGTGTTTTCATTGCATTCATTACTTTTTTCTTTACATCTTCACTTACATATTTCGTATTATTAGTAACATTTGAAACAGTTGCTGTAGAGACACCTGCTAATTTTGCTACATCTTTAAGGGTTGCTTTTGTTATTTTGTCCAAATCATATCAACCTTCGCTGTTATTTAATCGATTAACTAGAATTTATAATAAATTCTGAAAATTGTCAACGATTATTGAAAAAATTGTTTTTATAAATCAATTTAATGCTGAAACTTATAAATGTTTTCAAAATACCAGGAAACTCTATTTCAAACATTGTTAAAATCTAACCTGATTTTATTAATGAACTGGAGTGGTGAAAAGTCAATTGCCTATCCTTTTCCTGATCAGTGCACACAAATTTATATGATTATTTAAAACATAGTTTTATTAAAAAATTCAAGGATTTTCCTCTCTTTGAACTTGAAAAAAATCAAAAAGATTGACCTCGTATTAATTATGGTCAATCTTTCTGTTTAAATATTTCGCTATGAGCATTTATTTCACTGGATCCACATAATCCGGATAATCCGTAATAATCCCATCTACTTTCATTTCCAAAAGAAAATCAGCTGTTTCTTGACTCCGAACGGTCCATGATTGAATTTTCATTCCTTTTTTATGCACCTGATTTACAAGATCTTTCGAAACGATTGTATAACTTGGATTAAAATAATCTGCATAAGTACTAAATTCTTTTAATGCTGGCTCTGTTGTATGTAAACGTGATGATGTTAGCACACCGATTGGCATTTTTGGCAGGAGTTTATTCATTATCTTCATCGATTCAAAATTAAATGATTGAATGATTGTTTTCTCATTTTGAGGTTTATCCAGGTTTCGTTTTTTTAGCTCTTTTGCAACGCTTTTTTCGATTCCAGGGTATAGTTCAGGTGCCTTCAATTCAATTAAAATACCGATTTTACCGTGATATCGATCAAGAATTTCATCAAAGGCAGGAATTTTTTCGCCAGTGAATTCTTCTCCCTTCCAGCTGCCTGCATCCAAATTTCGTAATTCTTCATACGTGAGAGATTGAACAAGTCCGCTGCCATCAGTTGTACGGTCAACTGTTGTATCATGAATCACCACTAATTTACCGTCTTTGCTTCTTTGTACGTCAATCTCAATGTAGTCTGCTTTCATTTCCACCGCTTTGTCAAAAGCTGCAATGGTGTTCTCTGGTGCATATCCTGAAGCTCCACGATGAGCAACATTATCCACCTTCTGCCCCGCTGATTCTGCTGCAAATGCTTGGTTGAACGGACTGACAAATAATGCAAGTGCGAAACCCGCTCCTGCTAGCCATTTTTTATTCAATTTCAACCTCTCCCATACTATTAATTTTTGAAACACTCTTAGTCTAATAGAAAATTGTTTATTAAGTATGTGGAAAATATGTCAGAATATTTTCATTACCGTGAAGAAGAATAGGATGATTTTCATACTTTCATTTACAAACATTTCAGACCAGTTCTCCCTCTCTTGGAAAAATGAAACAGCTATTTTGAAGTTCACGGCATGATAAAATAGCGTGAAGGAAGTGATGACTTTGAAGTGGATTATAAAACATATTATTCTATTATTATTCTTACCTATATTGCTTAGCTTGGATCCACTTACCTACGATTCTGATTATCATGCCATTTATAAATCTCCAGAAGGTATTCTTTTCCTTAGCTATACCAATGCTTGGGACGAAGAAAAATTGAAACAGCTTTACCAGGAATTAATTAAAAATAAGCATGGAGATGAACTTCAGTTTCTTCAAGAAGTTCGAGTCAGAGGCGGTGCATTTGGTGCATCAACAACAAAAGGCAGTTTTCATGCTTTAACAGATACAATCACTCTTTATCAGGGTGATAAATATACGGATGTCTCTTCTTACACGGACACACTTTCACATGAGTATGGTCATCATTTTGCTTATCATTATCTGCAGTCTCATCACTTTCCATTTTCCGAATGGAGTAAAATTAGAGGATTGGAAAAGAAGCCTGTAAGATGGGATGCTTATTGGAACTATGCTGACGAAAATCATAAATGGTATCCGCAAGAAATAATAGCTGAAGATTATGTGCTTTTATATGGATCTGGGAAAAAAGGATACATGCAAGATGTAACAAGCAGCAATGAAGCGTTTTATTTGAGAACACAGCACGAAAACGAGGATATTCCAAATGTCTTGGGAAATAAGGAGCTCATTACTTATCTTGAGGAAGCAAGCGGCTTAAAAGTTGATAAAGATCGACTATTAAAAACACCAACCTTAATAGAAGCCAAGAATCAAGAAGTCATTTTCAAAATAACAGAGAGAAAAGATGTTGCCTATAAAGTCAATTTTACGTTTTATGAGGATGGTATAAAAAAGGATACAAAAGAAATTCTCAGGATTTCATCTCCCGATACGAATGAATTAAAAATTTCAATGCAGGACTTATTGAATCAGGAGTATCTTTCACAAACTGTCAAAGTTACAGTTGACGTACTTGATCTCAATACCTCAATTGGTTTTGAAACAAAAGATATCTATCTTAATATAGATAGTAATCTAATTTCAATCAAATAAATATCCATCGATCTTCTCAGCAGTATGTGTTTTTCAAACCTGGGATTGAACTTGTTTTAAAATCGATTTACAATAGTGCCACTCGCTCTCCTCTGGTGAAACAACATGTTTTAAGTGGTGATTTTTCACCACTTTTCTTATTTGTTATTTTTATTATTTTAATGATAAGCAACGAAAACGGTTATACTTCGTCATCTCACCTTCATAGCCACCACCATATTTACAAGACCCATACAGAACGACATTCAATATCCCCCCTTACTTGAGAACGTATCACTTAAAGGCTTTCTCCTTCTTCTTGGATAGAAGTTGTAGACCTTGTGAGTTAAATATCACAGACACTTTAGGTAAAGTCCTATTTCTAATATAATTTTGTCAGATTCCTTAGCACTATGGGCTAATTTTATAGTCCATTTTTTATTATTTTCTATTATATATGAGATGTATTGGGTGTTTTTAATAGACAAAAACATTTCCACCTGAATAAGATAGCTATATAATTAGTGGACGAGGAATGAGACTATGCCTTCAATTATAGGATCTATCAATATCAATACAGTATCTGGCGGAGTTGTGAATTTTGGAGATTCTTTTAATATCTCCCCTAAAAGTGTGTCTAAAGCGATTACTGGGTCCGGCGGAGGCAATAACGGAAATTTTATTACAGTTAATAATGGTATTAGCAAAACCAATAGTATTGATCCTGATGTTAATGATCTGAATCAAGCAGCAAATCTTTAAATGTCTTAACAACACCACGAATTTCTAATACTCCGAAATGATAATGCTATTAAAACAGAACTACTATCCACTTTAAGATCCTTATGTAGTTTCGACATTTTTTAATGCCAAAGCCTCAGTAACGATCATTTATGTCTAAAATAAAGAGGAAGTTAAAGGACAAACATAGCAGAGTATGCAGGTAGAATCGGTTATACTACTCCACGTGATTTTTTTCTTTATGCTTTAAATTGAATTCCTAGAAGCCGAAAGCATTTATTCATCAATAATGAATAAATGCCTTCATTAACGATTCATTTAGACAGATTGAAACCCCTTGGGCACCCAAGGGGTTTTGTTTTTGTTAACTTTCTATTAGGAGCTAATATTTAAACAACAACAAAGCTTTTATTGTACGATGTTACACTTTAATTGTAGAATCATAAAATTGATAGCCACTTTTGAAAGTCCCTTACACTTCGTTCGTTTTTTTAGCACTTTTCTTTAGGGACCATTTTTATAGACAATCAAATTTCTATATATTTGCTAGTAGGGGACATCTTTAAATAAGCAATCGAAAAGCACAAACAGGGTTCAGTTTATTCAACCCAAAAAAAGACATTACCATAAGCATGTCCTGTAAAGGAAATTCTTTGGTAATGTCGTCATCGATTTTTTTCATTCCCGGCTAAAGTCGGAAACCTTTTAGGCTCAATGAAGATTCAGAAATTCGGTTTTTTACCTTTTATTTAGTTTCTTCTATCTCATTATCTCCCCAGCACTCTGTGTTTTTCAGGCCTGGAATTGAGCTTGCTTTAAATACAGGGTTCTTCCCTTCCTTGCGCTGGCGTCCGTAATCTTTTAAAACTGCAAACGCAAGTTTAGAAAGAATAGCTATTGCAATCAGGTTGGTTACAGCCATTAGACCCATAAATAGATCTGCCATGTCCCAAATAAGCTGGAAGCCTGAAACAGATCCAAAGATCACCATTCCAATTACAGCTATTCGATAAATAAATAAAACCGTTTTATTTCCATTCAAGAATTCAATATTTGTTTCGCCATAGTAATAATTTCCGATAACCGAACTGAATGCGAACAGCAGAATAGCAACAGCCAAGAATGTTCCAGCCCAGTCGCCGATATGTGACTGCAAAGCAGCTTGAGTAATCTGGATGCCATCTAATGCTGAATCTGGTGTCGTATCAAATAATAGGATAAGGAACGCCGTTGTGCTGCAGATTATGATTGTGTCAAAGAAAACACCAAGTGTTTGAATAAAGCCTTGTTTTGCCGGATGAGTAACACTTGCCGTTGCAGCCGCGTTTGGCGCACTCCCCATACCAGCTTCATTTGAGAACAAGCCTCTTTTGATTCCATTTTCAATCGCTGCACCTATTCCGCCGCCTACAGCTTGTTCAAAACCAAATGCATTAGTGAAAATAACAGCCATGACCGAAGGCACTTCCGATATATTGCCGATAACGACTACTAAAGCCACACCTATGTATATCAAGGCCATTACAGGAACAATAATCTGACTGGCAGCAGCAATGCGCTTTAATCCGCCGAATATAATAATTCCTGTGAATACAGCAAGAATAATGCCCATGACCGTTTTATCCACGTTAAATGAACTTTCAAATGCAAGTGCGATCGTATTCGCCTGCACTGCATTAAAAATTAATCCAAAGCAAAGCGTAATCAAGATTGCAAATAAGACTCCCATCCACTTTGCATTTAACGCTTTTTCCATATAATAAGCTGGTCCGCCTCTGAATTGATCGCCATCTTTTACTTTGTAGACTTGAGCAAGTGTGCTTTCTACAAAACTTGAAGCCATACCGACAATGGCGATTAGCCACATCCAGAAGACTGCTCCTGGTCCGCCGACTGCAATTGCTATGGCAACGCCTGCCAGGTTTCCTGTGCCGACACGTGAGGCTGCACTGATAAAGAAGGCCTGCAGCGATGAAATGCCTCTTTTTCCTTCTTTCGATACCATGCCTGGTTCTTTTAATAACCGGAACATTTCTCCAAAATAACGAAACTGCACGAATTTAGAACGGATTGTGAAATATAATCCAAGTCCTACGAGCATATAAATAAGCAAATAAGACCAAAGAACCGTATTTCCGCTTGAGATGATTGCTTTTAAAAACTCCATGTAAAACCTCCTGAAAATAATGATAATTTAATAATTATGTTAGGTAATCTAACATCACAAAAGTAAATTATATCACTTTTAGTCGGTTTGTATAGGAAAAACAAAAAAATTTCCTCTATGCTAAATTGTGATATTGCGTTATGATAGGTCTATTATTAAAAAGAGGAGGAGTGTTATGACACAGCGTATCCTCTTAATTCTCATTGCCTTACTCCTTGCAGGAACAATTCAGCACGTCCAGCATTATAAATCTGTTTTTCCTGCATTTGATCTTGAAGAGCATGTGAAACCTTTCGGTGATAGTAAAGAAGATGATTTTAAATTCACATTTTTCACAGAGTTTGATACAGGAGAAAAAGAGTCTTATCTTTTAGTTGCTCTTTTTAATCTGTGCATGCTGGCTAGTTTGCTTGCCGGCAAAAGGTTTTTACTGGCTGTCTTTTATCAATCTTCCTATTTCGGCCAACATCGCTTCCATCCTAAAGACAATTAAAAAAGGAGGAGGCCGCCACGATGTTTTGGTTAAGATTGATCATGGTGACAAGTTTTTCATTAACGGCTGTCAGTCTATTTTTGTATCAGGGTATTGAGATTATGCATGCATTCACTGATTACTTCACTAAAAATAAATAAAAGAAAAAGACATCCTCTTTTTTACTAGAAGGATGTCTTTTTTTGACTTATTGTTTAGCTGTAACGAGCCAAACCTCTTTTACCGGACCTGCTTCTCCCTCGTCTATAAAGAATGACCCGTTGCTGTAACGGTCATTTGCTCTTAAAGTTTTGGGTTCAATTTCTTCGATTTGGCCTTTTTCTGTTTTGATGATAATTTTGTCATCTGTCTGAATAAGGTTCATGCCTACAATGCGATGAGGATTATTTTTCAGCTCCCGCAGCATGATCAGTCCCCGTTTTGCACGTGATGTTTTTTCGAATTCCTTCAGCGACATCTTTTTCGCTGCACCTCTTTGAGTGACAATGATAATGGAAGGAATTTCACCTGAGCGGAATACCGAACCTCCGACTAAGAAGTCATCTTCTTTTAAGTTAATACCTTTAACTCCCGCTGCTCTGGCTCCAACGATGTTGACTTCTTCCTCAGAAAACCATAGACCGTATCCATTTTGAGTGGCTAAAAAGATTTCATCTTTTCCTGAGGTTACATGAACGTCAATAAGAACATCCTGGTCTTTAAGGTTAACTGCCATTAATGCTTTAGAATATCGCTGAGCCTTATATAACCTTAGTTCTGTTTTCTTGACCATGCCGTTCTTCGTCACAAATAAGAGATATTGTTCTGTGCTGAAATCTTTGACAGGAATCGCTTTTATCAGCTGTTCATCCCGCTCAAGATTCACAATGTTCGCGATGTGCTGTCCAAGGTCCTTCCAGCGGATATCTGGAAGTTCATGAACAGGACAATAAATGTAATTTCCTTTATTCGTAAAGAGAAGGACTACTTCAGTTGTATTCACATCAAATTTTGCAAGCAATCGATCTGTTTCCTTCATACCGAAGTCCTGTCCGTTTGAGGCTGCGTATGATCGCCCGCTTGTTCGTTTAATGTACCCATCTTTTGTAACCGTCACAATCACATCTTCTGATGCAATCATGACTTCCAGATTGATTTTGATTTCCTGTATTTCATTCTCAATCACAGATCTTCTTTCATCAGCATACGTTTTTTTGATTTTTTTCAAATCTGATTTTATGACTTGGAACAATCTTTTATCATTGTTTAAGATTTCAAGCAGCGTTGTTATTTTTTCATCAAGTTCCTTTGCTTCACTTTGCAGGGCTGTAATATCTGTGTTTGTTAAGCGATATAGCTGCAAAGATACAATGGCTTCTGCCTGAAGCTCCGTAAATTGAAATTTTGAAATTATGTTGTCTTTTGCATCCCGCTTGTCTTTTGAAGCGCGGATGGTCGCAATCACTTCATCTAGTATAGATAATGCCTTAATTAACCCTTCAACAATATGCTGTCTTTCTCGTGCTTTCTGCAAATCATAATTAGAGCGGTTCGTAATGACTTCTTTCTGATGCGTTATATACGCATCTAATATCGTCGGAAGCGTCATTAATGTTGGTCTGCGGTTATGTATAGCAACCATGTTGAAATTGTAAGTCACTTGCAAATCGCTGTTTTTATATAGGTAATTTAATATACCCTGCCCATCTGCTTCTTTTTTCAGCTCAATCACAATCCGCAGACCCGTGCGATCTGTTTCGTCACGGACCTCTGCAATGCCGTCAAGCTTACGTTCAACTCGGAACTCATCCATCCGTTTGACAAGATTGGCTTTGTTCACTTCAAACGGTATTTCTGTGATGACGATTTGCTGTTTCCCGCCTCTAATGCTTTCAATTTCTGCTTTGCTGCGGATAATGATCTTGCCTTTTCCCGTTTCATAGGCTTTCTTAATGCCATCGATTCCCTGAATAATGCCTCCTGTTGGAAAATCAGGACCTTTGATAACTTGCATTAAATCATCAACCGAACAATCTGGCTGATCAATTCGTTTCATAACAGCATCAATGACTTCACCAAGATGATGAGGAGGAATATCTGTCGCATAGCCTGCTGATATTCCTGTTGAACCATTCACAAGCAAGTTCGGATACATGGCTGGGAGGACGAGAGGTTCCTGACTTGTATCATCAAAGTTAGGAACAAATTCGACCGTTCGTTTATCAATATCACGCAAAAGTTCAGCTGCTATCGGTGAAAGCCTGGCTTCTGTATAACGCATGGCTGCCGGAGGATCTCCATCATTGCTTCCGTTATTTCCATGCATTTCAATGAGCAGATTGCGGACTTTCCAATCCTGGCTCATCCTTACCATAGCGTCATATACAGACGTATCTCCATGAGGATGATAGTTGCCGATAACGTTACCGACTGTCTTTGCTGATTTACGGAAATTTTTATCATTTGTATTTCCATCCACATGCATGGCATACAGGATTCTGCGCTGTACAGGCTTTAACCCGTCACGTGCATCAGGTAATGCTCTGTCTTGAATGATGTATTTACTGTAGCGTCCAAAACGGTCACCTATCACATCTTCAAGAGGGAGATCGCGAAATTTTTCTGGCTGTGTCATTTTATTATTCCTCCTCTGCGACGGACAAGTTCTCGTTTTCTAAGATGTTGGTTTCTTCATCTAAGCCAAAGGCAACGTTGCTCTCAATCCATTTACGCCTTGGTTCAACTTTGTCCCCCATTAAGGTAGTCACACGTCTCTCAGCACGGGCTGCATCATCAATGCGGACACGGATTAACGTTCTTGTCTCAGGGTCCATAGTCGTTTCCCATAGCTGATCTGCATTCATTTCTCCAAGGCCTTTATAGCGCTGAATCATGTAGCCTTTTCCCACTTTTTTCAGAACGTCTTGAAGTTCTTCATCAGACCACGCGTATTCCACAACTGCTTTTTTTCCGGTGCCTTTGCTTACTTTATACAATGGCGGCAGTGCAATAAATACTTTGCCAGCTTCAATCAGCGGCTTCATATAACGATAAAAGAAAGTCAAAATCAGAACTTGAATGTGTGCACCATCTGTATCTGCATCTGTCATGATGATGACTTTATCGTAATTGCAGTCTTCTACGTTAAAGTCTGCTCCGACGCCTGCACCGATCGCATGAATTATTGTATTAATCTCTTCATTTTTAAAGATATCTGCAAGCTTGGCTTTTTCAGTATTGATAACTTTACCCCTTAGTGGGAGCACAGCCTGAAAACGGCGATCGCGTCCTTGTTTAGCTGAACCGCCTGCTGAATCACCCTCAACCAGGTAGATTTCATTTCTTTGAGGATTCCTTGACTGTGCGGGAGTGAGCTTTCCGCTAAGTGTCGCTTCTGAACGCTTTCTCTTCTTCCCGCTTCTTGCTTCTTCCCTGGCCTTTCTAGCTGCTTCACGAGCCTGAAATGCTTTAATGGCTTTTCTGACAAGCAATGTGCTCGTCTCAGGGTTTTCTTCTAAAAAGTAGGCAAGATTTTCCGATACGACAGAATCTACAGCCGATCTTGCTTCACTCGTGCCAAGCTTTCCCTTTGTCTGACCTTCGAATTGAAGGAGCTCTTCAGGAATCCTGACAGAAATAATGGCAGAAAGGCCTTCACGAATATCTGAACCATCAAGGTTTTTATCTTTTTCTTTCAAAATACCCACTTTTCTAGCGTATTCGTTAAATGCACGTGTCATAGCTGTTTTAGAACCCGCTTCATGAGTACCGCCATCTTTTGTGCGAACGTTATTTACAAACGAGAGAATGTTCTCGGAATATCCGTCGTTAAATTGAAAGGCAAATTCCACCTCTATGCTGTTTTGAATTCCTTCAAAGGACACTACCGTATGCAGGGAGTCCTTCTCTTCATTTAAATAGGAAACAAACGCTTCAATTCCTGTTTCATAATGATAGATTTCTTTCGTCTGATTTCGATCATCAATCAACTCGATTTTCAGCCCTTTTAAAAGAAATGCTGATTCACGCAAACGCTCGCTTAGTGTCTCAGCGTTATAAGTTGTGTTGCTGAAAATAAGCGGATCTGGTTTAAAATGGATAATTGTTCCCGTTTTGTTTGTCTTCCCGATATTTTCAAGAGTCGTTGCAGGTTTACCGCCATTTTCAAAACGCTGTTCATATATAAATCCATCACGATGAATGGTTACGATCACCCATTCAGACAGTGCGTTTACTACTGATGCACCGACGCCATGCAGTCCTCCGCTAGTCTTATAGCCGCCTTGTCCGAACTTCCCGCCTGCATGAAGAACGGTCATAATGACTTCAGCTGTCGGTTTGCCAAGCTTGTGCATTCCTGTTGGCATGCCGCGTCCTTTATCTTGTACAGATATACTGTTGTCTTTATGTATTTTAACGATTATGTGATCTCCAAATCCGCCTAATGCTTCATCAACGGAATTATCAACGATTTCATAAACGAGGTGATGCAAACCTCTTGAATCAGTGCTTCCGATATACATACCCGGTCTTTTCCGCACTGCTTCCAAACCTTCTAATACTTGAATCGCATCATCATTGTAATCAAACTGCTTACCCAAACGATTTAAGCTCCTTTCAAAAAAAACAAATGTCACGTCAGAGATTTGCTGCGTATCAAAGAACGTATGTTTCTATATCGTATCTTACATTCTGGCAACGTGACAAGTCCTGCACCTTTACTCTTTATTAATTTTACCATTGTTTAGAAAAAGTAGCGTATAAAAATCAATACCCAAGCTATATTTTATCGGTTACAAATAATTTCGCAAACTAAATATTAGCAGAAGTCAGCTAAAATGAAAAATATTTTGGAAAAATGTTGAAGTTTATACTCAAGTTCAGCATTGTCATTATGTGATTTCAAATGGATATAATCATACAAAAGGAGCAATTATTATTTTTTCCTGCTAAAGGATACGATAGCAAAGGCCAAAGCTTCTGAACTGTTTTGGGGCATGTGCATCGGCAGCAGCTGGAGGAAACTAAAACAGGAAGGGAATGATTTGATGTATAAGAAAAATCACAGGGATCATACCCTGCGATTTTTATTTCGTTAACGCATGTTCTACTTTTATGCAGCGATCCATGATGACGGTGTAGCCTTTTTCTTTCAGCAGCTGATAAGCTTCTTCATTCACAAGTCCAAGCTGTGCCCAAAAAACATCAGCATCAATTTCTAAAAATTCTTCTGCAACCGGAAGCAATTGTTCTGAGCGGCGAAATACGTTCACGATATCTATGTGTCCATCTATTTCTTTCAATGAGCCGACAGCTTTAACTCCTAATGCTTCCTTAATTGTTGGATTTACAGGGATAATTTCATATCCCGCATCCTGCATGGCTTTGCTCACCATGTAAGATGTCCGGTCTGGCTGATCAGATAAACCTACAACGGCAATGCGTTTGCTCTTTTTTAAAATGCTGCCGATTTCTTCTCTTGAAGGGATTGATATACTCATATAAAAAACTCCTTTTAGATGATTTTTTTCCGTTTCTTTCTTATGACGTAGTCTTAAGTGCTAGTTACATGATAAAATAAGATTATTCATTTTAAGATTAAAGGAGAGCGTATCCATTGATGATTGCAATCATTATTATTTTAGCTTATTTACTCGGTTCCATTCCTTCTGGCTTAATTGTAGGGAAGGTTGGATATGGTATTGACATTCGTGAGCACGGCAGCGGGAACCTTGGGGGAACGAACACATTTCGGACACTTGGTGTAAAAGCTGGCTTGATTGTAACAATTGCTGATATTCTGAAAGGAACACTTGCTGCATCTCTCCCTTTGCTATTTGGAGTAGAAAGCGTGCATCCGCTGCTTATTGGACTTTTTGCTGTCATCGGCCATACGTACCCTCTGTTTGCTAATTTTAAGGGCGGTAAAGCAGTTGCAACATCAGGAGGCATTCTGCTGTTCTTTACACCAATATTGTTCGTCACAATGCTAGCTGTATTCTTTCTCATATTATACATCACAAAATACGTATCGCTGTCTTCTATGCTCACAGGCATCTATGCTATCATATTCAGCATCTTCAATGGAGATCCGATTCTGATTTTAGTAGTCAGCATCTTGACCTTATTTGTTATATACCGTCATCGGGCAAACATTAAACGCATAAAGGACAAAACAGAGCCTAAAGTTAAATGGATATAAAGCTGCCTTGCTGGCGGCTTTTTTCATTTTCGCAAAAAAATTTTATAATGAAAGACAATGGCTATATAGCAGACAGTTAGCACCTGTTCCATCTGGATCTTAATTGGTTTTTTGAACATGATTTCTTTTTTACAATGTATCGTTTATGATAGTAAAAAGATCTTAACAGGAGAATAGGCAGATGAAAAAATGGATAATCACAGTAATTGCTATACTCGCTTTAATCGTAATATCACTTTTTATTTTTGTAATACCCAATGCGGAAAAGACGTACCCATCGAAAGCGCATTCAGGATTGAATATGGGTCATACTTCTAAATCATTTAAATCAGAGGTTACGCTATCTGCACTTGGAGATATCCTCATTCACGGCAGGGTCTACAATCAGGCAAAGACAGGAAGCGGTTCCTATAATTTTAAACCAATGATACAAGATGTTAAACCTTTAATTGGAAAGGCAGATATCACGTTCGCCAATCAGGAAACGATGATTGGCGGAACAGAAATCGGACTATCTACTTATCCATCATTTAACAGCCCTTTTGAAGTTGTAGATGCTTTTCAGGATGCAGGTGTCGATATCGCCGGCATTGCCAACAATCATACACTGGATCGCGGTGAGAAGGCAATATTAAATGCAACCGACCGGTATGATGAAATTGGTCTTCCTTATGTAGGCGGCTATCGCAATCAGCAAGATGCAAATACTCCACGTGTCATAAATAAAAATGGGGTAAAATTAGGTTTTCTTGCTTATACATACGGAACAAATGGCATTCCTGTACCAGAAGGGAAACCTTATCTCGTTAATTTAATTGATAAAGATAAAATGAAAAAAGAAATTGAAGAAATGAAAAAGCTGTCAGACGTAGTTATTGTAAGCATGCATTGGGGGGTTGAGTATATTCGGCTTCCAAATGAAGAACAGCAGGAGTTAGCCCAGTTTCTGGCTGATCAAGGCGTCCATTTAGTCATTGGCCATCACCCTCATGTTCTTCAGCCGATGGAATGGCTGGAAGGTCAAAACGGGAGTAAAACGTTTGTTGTCTATTCTTTGGGTAACTTCTTATCAGGTCAAGTTGGTGATTATAAAGATATTGGCGGAATATTCTCCATTAAAATGACGAAAGAGCTAAAAAATGGAACAAAGAAGATTGAATTGTCTGAGCCTGGTTTTATTCCGACGATTGTTGTCAATCAAACGAACTACCGTGTAAAAGAGCTTGAAAATGTAGATAGTGAAAGAAATAAAGCGATATATGAGCACATGTTTCAATATCTTAAGTAGGAAATTTGCTCTTTTCTGTTTTTGTTTTGCCTTTTCGTGGTATCGTATGAGGGAAGGAGTGATACTCATATGAACATACATATTAGCGATGAGGCTGTAAAGTGGTATCAGCAGGAGATGAATATTGTAAGCGGAGATTCCTTTCGTTTTTTCGTCAGGTATGGAGGAAATAGCACAATTCAAAAAGGTTTTTCCCTAGGTGTTGTAAAAGATCAGCCTGAACAAATTGGTGCAAAAACAGAAAGAGATGGCATTACCTTTTTTATTGAAGAAAGTGATATCTGGTATTTCGATCAAAACGATCTAGTTATTGATTTTGATAAAGAAAAAGGCGAGCCCGCTTTTGATTATAAAAAACCCGCAGATGAATGATCTGCGGGTTTTTATTGTAAACGGAAGCGTTCAATCTGATCCGTCAGGTTATGAGCTGTTAAAACCTTAATTTGAACGTCCCCCATCAGGTCAAAATGCGGATAATGCTTGTCCTGATGAATCCACTCTTTTTTTAAGCCGTAGATTTCTCCCCAGGCAATTAGTTTTTTAATATCTGAGCAGCCCGCTTTTGTAACAGCATGTGATTTCGAAAACCGCGGATCTATCCAATAATGAGTTAAAAAAGCAAGTTCACCGGCGGCTACTTTTGTTTTCCAGGCCACAAGTTCCTTACGTTTAATTCCAAATGCCATTCATTACCCCTACTTTTTTGCTTTTTCATATGCCTCATGCCATTCCGGATACTTTTTTCGAATTTGTATTGGCTTAAAATTCTCTTTTTTAACACATACATGATTCGATACAGCCTGAAGTGCCAATTCTCCATCATCTTTGTACATTTCATAGCCATAAGCTACTTTAAATCCGTTATATTCTTCGATCCAAGTATGTACAGTTACTCTTTCACCATATTTCATCGGTTTTTTATACTGTACCTGCAAATCAACAACCGGTGAGATAATTCCTTCTTTTTCCATATCGGCATATGAAAAACCGAGATCTTTTATAAGCTGTGTTCTCCCGACTTCCATCCAAATTAAATAATTTGCGTGGTATACAACACCCATTTGATCTGTTTCTGCGTACCTTACCTCAATCTCTTTTTTTGAAACAAGCATGAATCTTCCCTCTCCTTATGCAGCATCCAAAAATAGGACAACGAATAAATATTATCATACCATACCCACTGAATTTGGCACAAAACAAAAGAGATGACCTATAGAGGCCATCTCTGATTGGATTTTTATGATTTATAACCATTTTCACGAGCAGCCGCTTCATCGCTGATCTCAGCACGAAATGCTTCAATACTTTCCTCACGGCGGTGATTTTTAGCTTCAATTCTTTCACGTTCTTCTCCACTTGCAAATTCTGCGGTTTCTTGTGCTTTTTCAATGTTTGCAATTGTGTTCTGAACCATGTCCTGAAGCTTTTCTACATTATCTGAACGATCATCTGGATTTGTTTTATAACCCATGAGAGAACACATCCTTACCATTATTTAATCAAAAAACACTTGTATAAACAATTAGTTAACATAATATTATTATGTTTTTTATACTACTCGCCTTTTGTTTGCATGACCTGTGGATGTTCATTTGTTTTATTCTGCATTTTTTTGCCTTTATTTCCCCCAAAGCCTCTTGATTTAGTACCGATATGATTGGGAGTAAAGTGGCTTTGTTTATCGTTAGAGTTTGTCATGATTCTTCGCCTCCTCACATTTATCTTTTCCATGAAGGGCTCAGGTCATGATAACCAAGTGTTGGATTTAGCTCAGCTTATTCAGCAGACGCTGCTCCACTCTCTCTTCAAGTCTGTTTATTGCTTCTTCATCTTTTAACAATTCTCTTTTATTTTCCTGCACCAATTCTTCAAATGTAAGTTTTTTTATTTTTCTCATTCGTGCACCTCCATATGTATTAAACACAGCTTTTCCATTAAATAGAAAAAATAGTACAAGTTTTTTGAAAAAATAAAAAAAGACTGTTCCATTAAGATGTACAGTCTAATCAAACTTATAATTCCAGCATTTTTTCCATTGTTTCTTTTGTCATGGCTCCACGTGAAATGTTTAATATATTGCCTTCTTCATCTAGAAAATAAGTGGTCGGATACGAATAGACTTCATATTGAACACTGACCCTTCCATCTTTATCCAAGGCTACAGGAAAAGTCAAATTTCGTTTAGATATAAATGATTCTACATCTTTTATGCTTTTCTCCGCATTTGTCATATTTACAGCTAAAACAATGACACGATCCCCTTGTTCTTTCTGAAGTTTTTCCATTTCAGGCATTTCTGCTTCACACGGAGGACACCATGTTGCCCAAAAATTGATCATCACTTTTTTGCCTTTTACATCTTCAAGTCTAACTTGTTCACCGTTTAGCATTTCTAAATTAAACTCAGGCGGCTTATTGCCGATTTCGAGCCCTTCTTTTGGTTCTTTTGGCAAGACGGCGAACCAAATAGCATAGCCAGCCAAAAACACCAGCAGCCCAATTGCAAGTATCCTTTTCAAATCAAGTCCCCCTTGTCCCACACGCTACTACACCAATTATATGTACTTCCTGATTAATTAGGACAACCTATATGTATGTGTACCATTTCATTAAATCATCTCTATTTCAAAAGAACAATAAAATACATTAAAAAAAGGACGGAAATTCCGTCCTTTTCACTTGTTAGCCTTTAATTTTTTCGCGTAATACCATTTGAAGGATGCCGCCATGACGGTAGTAGTCAACTTCAACGTCACTGTCAAAACGCACAAGCACTTCAAACTCTTTTTCATTTCCTTCTTCATCAGTTGCTCTCACTTTTACATGGTCACGAGGTTTAACAGATTCATCAATCAAAACTTCGATTGTTTCTTTACCAGTTAAGCCAAGTACTTCAGCACTTTCACCTTGTTTAAACTGTAGTGGAAGAACTCCCATAAAGACAAGATTGCTTCTGTGAATACGCTCGAAGCTTTCAGCGATTACTGTTTTGATGCCTAAAAGGTTTGTACCTTTTGCTGCCCAGTCACGTGAGCTTCCCATACCATAATCTTTCCCTGCAAGCACAACAAGACCTGTTCCATCTTGTTTGTACTTCATGCAAGCATCATAGATAGAAGTTACTTCACCAGTTGGCCAGTATGTTGTATAGCCGCCTTCTGTTCCTGGTGCTACTTGGTTTTTGATGCGGATATTAGCAAATGTACCGCGCATCATAACTTCATGATTTCCTCGGCGTGATCCGTAAGAATTAAACTCTCTAGGGCTTACGCCTTTTTCCTGCAGATAGCGTCCGGCAGGTGTATCTTTTCCGATTGAACCAGCAGGCGAGATATGATCCGTTGTTACAGAATCCCCGAATTTTGCAACTACTCGTAAATTCGTAAGCGGCTCAACAAGACCTGGCTCTGGATTTAAGTTTTCAAAGAATGGAGGGTTTTGAATATAAGTAGAATCTTCATCCCACTGATACAAAGCCTCATCTGTTGTTTGAATCGCATTCCAGCGCTCATTATCATCAAATACTCTGCCATATTCTTGGCGGAATAGTTCTGGTGTTACCGTTTGTTTTACAATTTCATTTATTTCATCCATTGATGGCCAGATGTCGTTAAAGAAGACATCATTTCCATCTTTGTCTTTACCTAAAGATTCATTCTTTAAGTCGATATTTACTGTTCCCGCTAAAGCGTATGCGACAACGAGCGGTGGTGAAGCAAGATAGTTACCTTTTACAAGCGGATGAATTCTTCCTTCAAAGTTACGGTTACCAGAAAGTACTGATGTAACAAGCAGGTCGTTTTCAGCTACTGCTTTTTCAATCTCATCAGCCAAAGGACCAGAGTTGCCGATACAAGTTGTACATCCATACCCTACAACATTGAAACCTAATTGATTCATATATGGCAGCAAGCCTGAATTTTCAAGATAGCCAGTAACAACTTTTGAGCCTGGAGCCAAAGAAGTTTTTACATAAGCAGGTACTTTCATGCCTTTTTCAATTGCTTTTTTAGCGACTAAACCAGCTCCAACCAAAACATATGGGTTAGATGTGTTTGTACAGCTTGTGATAGCAGCAATTGCGATCGCACCAGTCTTCATTTTTGTTTCTTCGCCATTCGCCATTGTTACTTTAATTTCTTTATTAGCTTCTGATGCTTCCAAACCGAAGCCTTGGTTGCCGCTTGGAGCAGCAAGTGCAGTTTGGAAAGATTTTTGCATAGCAGATAGAGGGATTAAATCTTGAGGACGTTTTGGTCCAGAAAGATTTGCTTCAATTTCTGCAAGATCGATTTCAACAACAGATGTATAGTCTGGCTCTACATCTGGTGAGAAGAATAGTCCATTTTCTTTGCAGTATGCTTCTACTACATTTACCAGCTCTTGATCGCGTCCAGTCAATGTCATGTATTGCAATGCTTCATCGTCTACAGGGAAGAATCCGCAAGTTGCACCGTATTCTGGTGCCATATTTGCAATTGTTGCACGGTCCGCAAGAGGAAGCTTTGATACACCAGGTCCAAAAAATTCAACGAATTTTCCTACAACGCCTTTTTGACGAAGAACTTGTGTTACTTTTAAAGCTAAATCCGTTGCTGTTGTGCCATTTGGCATTTGACCTGTTAATTTTACTCCGATTACTTCAGGAACTGGGAAATAAGATGGCTGTCCAAGCATTCCAGCTTCAGCTTCAATACCGCCTACACCCCATCCTAGAACACCGATTCCGTTGATCATTGTAGTATGTGAATCCGTACCTACAAGTGAATCAGGATATGTTTCAAAAGTACCATCTTCGCCCTCAACTGCATGGACAACATTAGCCAAGTACTCTAAGTTTACTTGGTGAACGATGCCTGTCGCAGGAGGAACAGCACGGTAGTTATTAAACGCTTTCTTTGCCCAGCTTAAGAATTTGTAGCGCTCAGCGTTACGTTCGAATTCAAGCTCCATGTTAAATTGCAGGGAATCCATTGTTCCCGCTTTGTCAACCTGTACAGAATGGTCAATAACTAGATCAACTGTAATCTCAGGATTGATAACATCCGGGTTTCCGCCAATGTCTGCCATAGCTTTTCTTAAAGAAGCTAGGTCCACAACTGCAGGTACACCAGTAAAATCCTGAAGAATGACACGTGATGGCTTAAATGGAACGTCGAGCTCTTTTTGCTCTGCCGTGCCCCAGCGAGCGAGATTTTCAACATGTTCTTTTGTAATAACTCTTCCATCTACTTGTCTTAAAACAGACTCAAGTAAAACTTTGATTGAGTACGGCAATTTAGAAACATTGCCAACTCCTGCATCTTCTAATGCTTTTAATGAATAGTAGTTGTATGTTTTTCCGCCTACAGTAAAACTTTTACGCGCTTGGAAAACATCGTGATGTGATAATTGCTGCTGTTTCGTCATATGTTTTCTCCCCTTTTAAATCAAAATCGACGTGTGTCGAAATCTCGGTCTCTCCCACCAAATTATTCGCACATTTTCATCTTAATACATGTTTTAACATAAGTAAATAACAATGCTGTTATCAAACATCATAAGCCATGCTTATAGTTATAAACTTCAGTACTTTTTTAATATATTGAATTGTAACCGGACACATCTTTTTCCCCTGACAAACAAACACTATGGCCATGGGGGTGAGAAGTATGGCAAAACGCAAAGCAAACCACGTAATGGAAGGTATGAACGCGGCTTCTGCACAAGGAAAAGGTGCTGGCTATAATGAGGAATTCTCGAATGAGCCTCTTACTGCAGCACAGAAACAGAATAATAAAAAGCGCAAAAAAAATCAGTAAACAAAAAACGACGGATTTCCCGTCGTTTTTACTGTTCCTCAATATTCACTTCATCAACAATCCGTGCAAGATCTCTTCGATACTGTTCAAGTGTTTCACGCTGTGTTTCAGAAGCAACCTCTAATGCATTGTTAATTTGTTCATATGCTTCATTCACTTCTTCTTTTAAATGGCTTAGCTGAATCCCATAGTCTGATCCATCTTTCTCTAGCTGCTGAAAAACATTTTCTGCCTGTGCAGCTCCTTGCTGTGCTGCCTGAAACGCCTGCTGCTTGTTTTTATGATAAGGCATTTGTTTCCCTCCTTTACTGGTGCTGACCTGCCTGAACCTTAGTGTGGTGAATATATGGACATATTATACAGGCTGAATTTTGAATGATACCTCCTTAAATGTTTTATCCTAACTAGCAAGGAAGGTGAAAAAAATGACGAACAAAAATTCAAGCAAAGATATGCACAAAAATGCTCCAAAGGGAAATAATCCCGGGCAGCCTGAACCTTTAGATGGGTCAAAAAAGGTTAAAAACCGTAACCATTCTCGTCAAAAACACAATTCACATCACGATATGTAAGCTTTTTGAACGGCTCTGCAATCTGCAGCCGTTCATTTTTATTTTTTTGCCTATGCATGAACGTTCATGTCAATTAATAAAATATCTTAAGCGAATCATCTTACCCTCTTCTGCTTACTTATACTCGAAAAAACCCGCTTTAAAAAACACTGGAAAAATTAATTGTTTTTTCTCTTCAAAGCATGTTTAATACCTTTCACACATTGTTTATGAATTGAATAAGATTTAAGTAGCATGGTTTTTGGAGGTCAACCTGAGATGGACAAAAAAAAACGTTCAAAGCCTTCTGATCTTAGCTGTATTGAAGAGTGGATGAATCAATTCTTCACAGATCCATTCTCAGCACTGATTGACTACCATTCTTTTCGCGTTGATTTATTCGAAACAAGTGAGGATTACATTGTTGAGGCAGAATTTACAGATATGAACCCAGAGCAAATACGAATTGAGATCAATCAAGAATCGTTAATTATTAAAGTCCTTGCCACACTGTCTGAGAATGATGAAAAAGATCAGCTGGAACGAACGATTCTTCTACCCTTTACCCTTGAAAAAAAAGTAATAGAGGCTTTTTTTACAAATGATATCCTGGAAGTTAAAATAGCTAAAGACGGAAGCTGCGTTCGAAAAGGATGCCATATCCCTGTTCAATATACAAATTAAAGCAAGGTTTTATTCTTGCTTTTTTATTTTTCTATTTAAAGTCTATGTTTAGACAAGTCCTTCTCATTTACATATAAGTAAAGAGAAATATGGGTGTATTAATTAAAAATCTCGTGATCAGCGAAATTTCGGTTGGTGTCGTTAACTACGGAAAATTCCACTCTTGCAGGAGCCGTGGAAAAAAATAAATCTGTTCAGGATGCGGCAGCTTAAGAAGAAGGAAAAATGAAAACGACACCATTTTAGGATGTCGTTTTAAGAGTCGGGCTTATTTTTAAAATCTTGGATTTTAAGCTTTTGGGTTTGAACATTAATTTCTATTTTATTAATATCATGATTTCCGCATCGTTTGCAAACATCATTATTATTTAAAAGCAGCATACAATTCACACAATAGTACTTTTCCATTTTCATGCCTCCCATTATATATCACTATATGAATGAAAGAGATGAAAGTTTCATTTTTTTATAATGATGAACAACCTTCTTCGTTCTTTTTTTCTCCAGATTCACATATTTTTTTTAAAATAGATAAAAAGAGGTTTCGTATGGCTTATTATGGTTCAAAAGGATGGTATGTCAATAAGCTAAGAGAAACGGGATTGACAAGACACCCAATTGAAAGAAAAAAACTTAAGCTCTACAAAACGTTTGTTCTGCGAAATCTATATGAAAATTTAACAGCAGAAGATAATAAAACTTCCTTAAATTAGGAAGTTTTATTATATGTAGGTATTTAGAATCACTATATTTTAGATAATTACAAAAAAATAACATTAATAAGGAAAAAAATCCTTTTTTATAGTAAATTTTAATCATATAATAGACGTAATATGAAAATGTCAGCAAGGAGGAGCGTTTATGACTCTGCTTTATGAAATCCTTTATCTCCCTACAAAATCTGGAACGATTCGCATTGATTTATCATATAAACGCTCTTCATATACTGCTCACGCTGAGCTTGGAGGGCATCTATCAATGGGAAAAGATCGGAGCAAACGCAAAGCGATCAAAAAGTCACTCATGGAATTAGCAAAACAGGTTCATTCCGACTGACCTAGCTTTCCAACCTCTATTCGGTTGTGTATAATAATATCAGATTGCAGTATGGACCGGAGGTTATTTTAATGTTAGATGGCTGGTTTTTATGGTTTATTTTATTCTGGGTCGTCTTCTTGGCAGGTATGCTTGGCATTGGCGGTTTTTTTATGTTTCGAAAATTTTTAAAGCGTTTACCGAAAGAAGATGGAAAGTCAGACCTTGATTGGGAAGCTTACTACATACAGCAAACGAGACATCTTTGGGATACGAAACAAAAGGCACTTCTAGAAGATCTTGTCGAGCCCGTTCCTGAACTATTCAGAGATGTTGCCAGGGCAAAAATTGCAGGGAAAATTGGACAGCTTGCATTAGAAGAAAAGGCAAAACAAATTTCTCAGGATTTGGTGATTCGCGGATATATCGTAGCAACACCAAAACGGGATCATAAATTTTTATTGAAACGTCTCAAAGAAAAAAAAATCGACCACTCACCATATCGAGCATTGTTTTAATAAAAGCGCAAGAGCCCGTTTAGCGCAGGCATGACAGAAAAGAATCCGGCAGAAAAGTCCTGTTTTGACTTTTTTGACGGATTTGTTCTGGCCTAGGAGTTGGGCGTTGGAACTAAACACCAATGCGCAAAATTTTATACTTTCTTATCTTTTCAAAAAAAACCATCGGAGACTTTCGATGGTTTTTTAGGTTGCTTGAATATTAGGAGGGTTCAATTGATTTTCAAGTTTTCGATAAGAAACATACATGGCAATTCGCCAAGGAACTATCATTCCGAATGCGAGAATCCAAAACATACCGCTGAGTTCGCCTACATCGATGGAGTTGCTTAAGTAGAATTTCAATGCAATTCTTAATACTAGAAGCCCTATCAAAATAAAAGCAAATGCTTTAGATCGTTTTAAATAAATTTTTTCATCTTTCACTTCAAAGGTTGAGGTTTTAATAAGAAAGATAGAAAAAATACATCCGAGTGTGATCGCTTCCAAAAACTCCAGTGGAGTAACTCGAAACATTGGATGCAAAAACATCAGTGCACCAGTACTCATAAAAATCGGAGGCAGGATAATTTTTTTTGCACTTGCAGGTTTTTTTGAAGCTTTCATGCGTATCATCATGACAGCTATAGCCATAATTACAGCAATTATCGTTGAATAAATGACCAACATGATCAATCCTTTACACGGAGTTACTTCTATTATAATACATCTTATAGAATAAATAAAAACCATCACATAATAATCTGGATGGCTTTTCGTTATATGCATTTTAGCCTAAAACACGGTTAATTGCATCACTTACTCTTGTTTCGTCAAATGGCTTAACGATAAAGTCCTTTGCCCCGGCTTCTATTGCTTCAACAACCATTTTTTGCTGTCCCATTGCTGAGCACATAATGATTTTTGATTGGGGGAATTCTTTTTTTATTTCTTTCAGTGCTTCGATTCCGTTCATTTCCGGCATAGTAATATCCATCGTAACCAGGTCCGGCTGCAGTGTTCGAAAAAGGGTAATCGCCTCTGCTCCGTTTTCAGCCTCGCCAATTATCTCATGTCCACTGTTTGTCAGTATTTTAGATAATGTCAATCTCATAAACTTTGCATCATCCACAATCAGTACTTTAGCCATGTAAGTTCCTCCCCACAATTCCACCGAAAGCAAAATCTACTGCTCTATGAGATATTATATCAAAAAAAAGAACAAAAGATAGTAATATTGACTCAAAAATTTTATTTAGTTAGGTCTAAAATCCTGTAAATCCTCCAAATAATCGGCTGAATACAATAATAATCTGTGTCATCCAATTAAAAAAGAGCATAATCCCGATAATGATCATCAGCCATCCGCCAACCTTCATAATCTTCAAATTGTGCTTTCGAATCCATCCAAGTCTTCCAATAAAAAAAGCAAGAATTAGAAATGGTATGGCAAAACCAAGCACATAAGCAAGCATATAAACCATTGCAGAACCAGGATTGCTTAAAGTTAAGGCGAAAACTGCTGTTAAAATAGGTCCAGTACACGGGGTCCATCCAGCAGCAAATGCAAGTCCAATCAGCACAGAACCTAAATATCCTGATGGTCTGTTCTTTAATTCAAATCTGCGTTCTTTCATTAAAAATTCCGGCTGGAATACCCCTACAATTACTAGACCGAAAAAAATGATAAGAATGGCACCGATTTGCCTGATTAAATCTTTATAATCAAAAAAGAATTGTCCGATAAATGATCCGCCAAAACCGAGTGCAATAAAAATAATGGAGAATCCAAGTAAAAAAAACAAAGTATGCAGGAAGCTTCTTCTTTGAAGCATTGCATTTTCCGTTTTTATTTCACCGACCGATACACCTGTTATGTATGATAAAAATGCAGGATATAATGGCAAACAGCAAGGTGAGATAAAAGATAAGAAACCAGCTCCAAAAGCTAAAAAGAGATTCACATCCGTCATCTTTCAGCTCCTCCTCTCTATAATAAGTCACACTATATTCTAGCAAAAACACTTTGAAAATCATATGTTTCACTATGTGACATTTTTATGTCAATTCCCTAACAACTATGCAAAAGAGATTTCTTCACAGATCGGATACCTATATAATGGCTATATATCATAAATAAAAATCCTTATTTTCCCTTCGAATTATTTTCCAAATTAGGATATAATAGAAATTAATAGCAAAAAGATCGTTATGAACTTACATAAAGAAAGGACAAGTTTTCGTGTCTAAACAAGAACTATTGAAGCTTATAGAAAAAAAACGTGCGGAAATGATCGATATAGCAATAAAGAATGGAATCAATTCAAACGTGTCCATTCAATACAGTCAAGAACTCGATCACTTGCTAAATGAATACAACCGATACAGCTATACTACATTAAAAAAAGTGAGCTATTCATAAATAAAGGCTCTTTTCGTAAAATTTGTTGCTTTTATAGAAATGGTTAAAACCTTTAGTGGATTGTAGCGGAAGGCACTTGACTCCTGCGGGAAATAGAGGGGAATGGGAGACCCCACAGGCATAGCCGAGGAGGCTCCCATTCCTCCCTGCGGAAAGCAAGTGCCTGCAGCGGAAATCCACTGGCGAAATTTATAACCAAAAAACAACAATCAATGCAAAACAGCCTAAATAAAAAAGTACGCTGCATGCGTGCTTTTTATATTGAAAGATAAAACTCCATATCCCCCTCGATTACGGCATATCGGAATTCAGTGATCATTTGTGCACTTATTTCGGAAAGCTCATAAGCAATCCGCCTATCTCCTTCCTTTATTACTTCATGGCCTTATGCATAATAATAATGTCCCTTATTCTTTATCCTTGATCAAATACTTTAACATCTTAAGAAGAACACATATACTTTTTTAGAATTCGTCTATGTCATCTGGCATTAGTTAACTACTTAAGTATGTTGTCGTATTAATTAACATTTATTAATAAATGTGTGAAATTTGTCTAATCTAATCTAATCCTTTCCTCATAAGATATAGTAGTCCTACACAAAGGAGGGAATAAAATATGAGCGACTATGGAAGAAGAGACAACAATTTTGCATTGATTGTTGTTTTATTCGTTCTTTTAATTATTGTTGGAGCATCTTTTTTGGGAAGATACTAATAGACAAAACTCATTCAATACCAACCGCTTAATTTTTGGTCAGGCTTGTGCCTGATCTTTTTTTGTTTTATTTAAACCTAAATCGATCTTACCTCTCTCTTCCCTGGCACTTACTTATCATCGGTCTCTCTATGAATCCTTGGCAAAGCAATGATTCAAACCAAATTTCAATAAAAAAAACCGCCTTCCTGTTAATTTTCAACAGAAAAAGCGGTTTTGAATTGGTAAAAAGAAAGATTAAGCATTTTTTAAGTATTTATGATGAAGGATTAAGTCAGAGGGTTTATGCAAAAAAACAAAATGCTTAAATTATTTACCTAAAACCCTTTAAAAAACCCGTATTCAAGGAATTTTTATTTTGCTTGATTGTTCATCATTTTCATCATTTGGTTAATTTTCTTTTGAGAAGGTTTCATTCCCATTTGCATCATCATCATTTTTAACATTTGCTCATTAATTGGCGGATTTTTCTTCAAGTAACTCATCATATATTGGCGAGCAATGAAAAATCCTAGTGCTACTCCAGCAAGTAATGCCAGAACGCCTACTAGAATGACTACCCACAGATCCATTGTATTTCCTCCTTCATGTTGTCTATTTTACAGTGTACTAAACCATAGGATATTATACAACATTTACTCCATAATTTCTGCCTTTTTAGACAAATTTTCTTTCTTTTATCGGTTTTAGCCATCCGTACCTTTTTGACTCGAAATCCATTGCTAAAAAACATGAATCAATCTTCCTCAAAATTTCAAAAAAGATAGCTTCCATATCAAAGCTACCTACAGAAGTGACCTCTATATACTGATCTCGAACATGAAGAAGAGCGTTCCCCTGCTTTGTCTCGCTGTCAATTTTATGGCTCGACTCATCACGGACATAATTGTAACGGTTAACCAGATTTGTTTTAAGGATATTCTCTATTGGTTGAGCAGGAATCTCCTTAGTAATATAGTTAATTTGCTTATATAAATGATAAAATTCTTTTTGCTCAGGGCTTGTCCGAAAGTATTCCTGAAAAAGATGGAATAGCTTTGCTTCTCGGCCGAAAAAGTGATTTGCAAATTCTTCTTCTATTAAATAGACATAATAGTGCCTCATACTTCCACCCCTTGATAACTGTTATCGCCATTATAATAGAAGGAGACACTAAAAATTTGTCTAAATAAAGGAGGAAGATAACACTTTTTTTGTCGAAAAAGAGAGAACGAATATTCGTCCTCTCTGGATTGATTATTTTTCTAACAATGCTTTGACTCTTGCCATAACATTTTCAACAGTAAAGCCGTATTCTTTCATAATCTTGTCACCAGGAGCAGATGCACCAAACTGATTAATAGCAAGAACATCGCCTTCATCACCTGTGTAACGTTCCCAGCCAAGCGGTGCAGCCATTTCAATGGCAAGACGCTTCTTAACTGATTTAGGAAGAACAGATTCACGGTATTCTTTTGTTTGGCTTTCAAATCTGTTCCAAGATGGCATGCTGACAACAGCCACATCAATACCTTCTTTAAGCAGTGCTTCCTGAGCTTCCACAGCCAGTCCTACTTCAGATCCTGTAGCTAACAGCAAAGCATCAGCTGTTTCTTTTCTGCTTGCAGAGATTGTATAAGCTCCTTTGGAAACACCATCATATGCTGTCTCAGAAGTACCTGCAATTGTTTTTAAGTTTTGTCTTGTCAAAACAAGTGCAGTCGGAGACGTTTCAGACTCTAACGCAAGTCTCCATGCAGCTGCAGTTTCGTTTCCGTCAGCAGGACGAATGACCGATAAATTAGGCATCGCGCGAAGTGAAGGAAGCTGCTCAATCGGCTCATGAGTTGGTCCATCTTCACCAACAGCTATGCTGTCATGTGTAAATACATATGTTACAGGAAGTCCCATTAATGCAGCTAACCGAATCGCTGGACGCAAGTAATCAGAGAATACAAAGAAAGTTCCTCCAAACACACGCAATCCGCCATGAAGCGCCATTCCATTCAATGCAGTTCCCATAGCGAATTCACGAACGCCGAACCAAATATTACGTCCGCTGTAATCCTGTGCTGTAAAGTCTGAAGCACCTTTAATTGAAGTATTATTTGATCCTGCTAAATCAGCAGATCCTCCAAAAAGATAAGGAATCTCCTTCGCAATTGCATTTAATACTTCACCAGATGAAGCTCGTGATGCAAGTGCTTTACCTTCTTCATATACTGGTACTGATTGATCCCAGTTTTCTAGTAATTCGCCTTTAATCCCTGCTTGCAATTGTTTAGCAAGCTCAGGATATTGTTTCTCATAGCTTGCCATAAGCTCGTTCCATTCTTGCTCTTTCTTAGATCCTGAAACTTCAGCTGATTCTTTGAAATGAGCATATACTTCGTCAGGAACATAAAAATCTTCCTCGAATGTCCAAGCATATGCTTCCTTTGTAAGCTTGATTTCATCAAATCCAAGAGGCTTGCCATGAACATCTGATTTACCTGACATATTCGGAGAACCATAGCCTATAGTTGTTTTTACTTCAATTAATGTTGGTCTTGTAACGTCTTGCTTCGCTTCTTTAATAGCATTGGAAATTTCTTCTATGTTATTGCCATCTTCTACACGAATCACTTGCCATCCGATTGATTTAAAGCGATTTTCAACATTTTCAGAGAAAGAACGGTCTAAATCACCATCTAATGAAATATCGTTGGAGTCATATAAAACAACTAGTTTTCCAAGCTGCAAGTGACCTGCAAGAGATGCAGCTTCTGAAGAAACACCTTCCATTAAGTCGCCATCTCCGCAAATTGCAAATGTAAAGTGGTCAACTACAGGATAAGATTCTTTATTATATGTATGTGCTAAGTGACGCTCTGCCATCGCCATACCAACAGCCATTCCAATTCCTTGGCCTAATGGTCCAGTTGTTGCATCTACACCAGCTGTATGGTGGAACTCAGGGTGCCCCGGCGTTTTGCTGCCCCACTGTCTGAAAGATTTGATATCTTCCATTGAAAGATCATACCCTGATAAATGAAGAAGGCTATATAATAGCATTGAACCGTGGCCTGCAGACAGTACAAAACGGTCACGATTAAACCATTCCGGGCTTTTCGGGTTATGATTCATAAATTGCGTCCACAAAGTGTAAGCCATTGGAGCTGCCCCCATTGGCATTCCAGGATGTCCTGAATTTGCTTTCTCGATTGCATCGATTGATAATGTTCTGATCGTTGCAATTGATAAGTCTTGAATTGAGTGTGACATGATTGACCATCCTTTCAGAAATAACATTCTACTTTCTTATCATAGCGATACACACTATATCATACAACCATTTCGCATGAAATTTTACAAGAAGTTTAGATGTGTAAGAAACTATTCTAATGTATTATGCGCAAATTGAAAAGGAATACATCACAAATTGACGTATTCCTTTTATTAATGTAGGTTTCTTTTCTTTTCATCTTTTAATTTTTGTGGTGTTACATCTTTCCCATTTGGATCTAGAATAGTAACGCCTTTTAACGTATTTTTCATAGAACCTCTGAATGTTTGCAGATATTCTTGTCTAAGATTTTGCTGTTCCTGCAATTCTTTATCTGTAAGGGCTGTTGTCTTAGCCTTTTTAGAAAGTTCGTTAATTCTTGCCATTTTATCTTTTGAAAGCATGCTGGTAACTCCTTTGGATAGATTCACTATGCTATCGTACTAAAAATGACTGTAAAAAACAACTTATTGGATTGTAGTTTGTTTCATGTATTCCTGGTATCTCCGATGAACAGTTGCTTTTGAGACATCATGTCCAAACCCTCTTAAAGTGGCTGCAATTTCAGCAAATGTGAGCTTATTTTGTTTTAATCGGACAATTTCATCAATTGGCAGTTCTTTTCTGTCTTTACCGGGGCTCAAATGAATATTAGAAAGGTTTTTTTCTGGCTTATACCCGTTTTGTACAGCTCGCTTCATGCCCCGTTTGATTTTTAGATTATGAATCTTTCGCTGATATTCCTCAACAATACTTACGATTTCCAAGACCATTGAATCAGCTTCAGATAGTAATAGCTTACCATTGTGCGTCACTGAATAAAGAGTGATTCCTTCTTTTTGAAAGAAATGAATAAGTGCAATTCTTGCATTTCCTCTTCCTAACCTAGTTTCGTCCTGAATTAAGATTGCATCTGCTGATCGTTCTTTTATGAAATCAAAAAGTTCAAAAATTCCATCTCTTTCAATGTCATATCCGCTTGCCTGCTCTTCAATCACTTTTACAATAGTCATTTGGTGCTGTTCGGCAAGCATCATAAGTTCTTCCTTCTGCCTATGCAGAGAAGACTCTTGTTCTTCTTTCGTGGTGCTGACTCTGCAATAGATGATAGCGTTCAGTTTTTTCCACTCCCCACTTATTTCTTGCTTGCTAGCTGGTTCATATCATAATATGCATTCTTGTCAATTGGAATAAAAACGGTATCCCCGGGCTTGATGATTGCTGTCTGCATTCCATTCTTTTCTTGAACCCACTCGACAAATTCAGCTTTAGAGAGATTATGATGTTCTTTAAATTGATCAGCAATGCTCCAGATGCTGTCACCTTCATTGATTTCTACATGCACGAAATTCTCCATGCTGTCCTTTTCCCCAGTATAAGATAATGCAAATACAGCTACAATAACGACGATAAAAAATGATAGTAAATATGAGAATGATTCTTTCAACATGATCTCCACCTCGAATAGAATGTTTGTTCGTACTTCTGATATTTTTAGTATAATGCGAACAAACGTTTCTGTCAACGGATTTCTCGAACTTATGTTTGTATGCAAAGGAAAAACATGCTATAATCAACATAAATTACAGGACGCGAGGTGCAAAAGATGACAAAACTATCAAAAAGACAGCAGGATATCTTAAACTTCATCAAATTAGAAGTTCAAAAAAAGGGTTATCCGCCTTCTGTACGTGAAATTGGCGAAGCTGTCGGCCTTGCTTCAAGTTCAACAGTACACGGCCATTTAGCAAGATTGGAAAGCAAAGGCTTAATCAGACGCGATCCAACAAAACCAAGAGCTATTGAAATTTTAGAAGAAGAAACATCACATATTCCTCGGATGAATGTCATTAATGTACCGATTATCGGTAAAGTAACAGCGGGTTCACCAATAACTGCAATTGAGAATGTTGAAGAATACTTTCCTCTACCAGATTCGTTCGCTGCAGCAGATGATCACATTTTTATGCTGGAAATTATGGGAGACAGTATGATAGAAGCCGGTATCCTTGATGGCGACATGGTTATTGTCAAACAGCAAAAAACAGCAAATAATGGGGATATTGTCGTAGCCATGACAGAAGATGACGAAGCAACCGTTAAACGCTTCTTCAAGGAAAAAGATTATATTCGACTGCAGCCCGAAAACTCAACTATGGACCCTATCATTCTTCGAAATGTAACAATCTTAGGAAAAGTAGTTGGAGTATACAGAAATATTCATTAAAATCCCGCTTTTACTAAGCTGGATTTTTTTATTTATTTGTTTTAAGAAGCTCGTCACGGGGAAAATAAACATAAAACAAAATGATGAGGTACTTTATGAAATCCATTACTGATCTTAATGAACCCAAGATACAGAGGACTATTTCACAATTCATTTTCCCTTTTTCATGGAAACAGGATTGTGTCAAAGAATTAATAGACGAGCTTATCAATAATGGCTTTGAATTCTTTTCTATTAATAATCCTTCACGGAAAAGCAGCTTTTACGGGGAAAATGTCAATATTCCGCACAAGCGTTTAAACCATTATTTCCTTCCATACATAGAACAGATTCTCTTTCCAAATCAATTTAAAGAGAAAGCAATTAATCGATATTCTAAATCTTTAAATTTAGACTGCCGCTTAGAAACTGCCCACAATTCCTACAATATGAAAATCCATTCTATTGATATTTATATTTGTCCCTTTTCGATTGGGATGATTACAATCAGAGCGGAACCTTACAGTATGGATAAGATCCTCACTTTAAGTGAAGCACTCGATTTTATGGATCACTTCCGTGTGCTCGAACCGCTGATTACTGAGGAAAAAGGCACGTCCATTTATGCTGAACAACAAAAATACGATAAAATTCAGGAATTTATCTTCCAAGACCTCTGTCCTTACATCGTTCCTTTTATTGAAAAAAGCAAAAATGATCAGTCTACCTATCTCGGAAGTCTGCCATATTTTATAGATGAAAGAATGTTCGTTTCCAGTCTATTAGTGACGTCTTCCGATGAGAAAATCACAGATGAAGAATTGTTCAGGATTGGCCACATGAATGGCTTTGACAAAAACGGGAAACCATATTTAGCTGCAAGCAACCCAGAATACATCCACAATTATATTAAGAAGCATGTATATGAACGATGGGCTCCAGCCAGTTATCATATCATCAGTGATCATACTTTTGCCTGTCTTACAAATGACATTGAAAATGAAAAAATAATAGCCGAGGAAATGTACGGACAGCTCTATTATAATTTGATTCTTCACCTGTTCTATAAAATCGTGTTATTAAAACTTTCATACAGCTATTCACAGCTCTATATAGACCAAAAACAAGATAAAATGGATAAACTTATTCGTTCCATTACGAATTTTACTGCGAAATACATTTTTTCAGAAATCAGCAGCCGTACAGAAGGCCAAGAATTATCTGTTATGATGAAGGATCGTTTCAAGATCGAAACACTTTACAAAGAAGTAAATAATACAATGGACAGTCTTTATCAGAACCAAGAGAAGCTGGCAAGCAAACGTCATAATTCTCTCTTGCTGATATTAACGACATATACCGTTATATCTGGTATTTATGGAATGAATTTAGTTATAGAAGACTGGAAAGGTAAAATTGAATGGAGTAAGCTTGCAGAATATTCCTTATTTGAATACATCTCACTAATCGTCGCATTATCTGGCATTGCTGTCGGCGGTTTCCTTGCTGGAATTGCAATAATAAAATTAATGAAAGATTATTTAGATAAACGAAAATCAGAAAACCTTGACTGAATGATTTTGTCAAGGTTTTCTGATTTTAATATATTTTATCCTAAAGCAAAAACCCTCAACACAAAGGTGCTTAGTTCACTGTAAAAATACCGATAAAATAAATGTCCAAATACAATCAAAAGCTAATAAACCAAAGCTATATTTTAATGCCATTTTCATTAAAGCAGATTCTTTTCCTGTTTCACCAACTGCTGCAGTTGCAATTGCAATAGATTGTGGAGAAACTAGTTTTGCCATAACTCCCCCGGCAGTGTTCGCAGAAACTAATAATGATGGGTTTGTTCCTATGATATTACCTGCTGTAGCTTGTATTGGAGCAAATAACGTATTGTTATTTACTACAGACCCAGTCATAAATACTCCGATCCATCCTAATATTGGAGATAATACTGGGAAAATATCTCCTGTTGTAGAAATTGCTTCCCCTAAAACAGTTGTTAATCCACCATATGTCATTAACTTAGCTATACCGATAATTGCACATATCATAATGATAGGTATCCAAAATTCTGAAACTGTTTTTTTTAAGAGAACAAATCCTTCACTGAAATTAATTGCTTTAGTAGTGCCTATCGTTGTTAAATTTGCTAATAAAATGGCTGTACCTGTAGCTCCTATTAAATCAATGCCAATATTTATTGATGATCCTGGTATAACGAATTTCATTACAGAAGATTCAAGGATTGCACCTTCAGTAAATAAACCTTTAAATGCTGGCAGACTCCAGAATAATATAAATATGGTCAATAAATAAAATGGAGACCATGCCTTTATAACTTCGCTCATTGAATGCTTTTCAACTTCACAGTTCTTCCCATTGAGTAAAAATATTTGTTTAGGCTGCCATTTTTTAAGAAATAATGCCAACAGTCCCATAGCTAAAAGAGAAGGTATAATATCAGCTAACTCTGGTCCTACAAATAGCGTAATAATAGCTTGGGTCACTGTATAGGTAATCGATGTCACTAAAATAGCTGGTAATACTTCTTTTATACCTTTAATCCCATCGATTAACCATATTAATAAAAATGGAATGGTGAAATTAATGATTGGCAGTGTTAAAGCAGTCATGATTGACACATTCATTGAGGTTACATTACCCTCCAGACCAAATGTATCTATGATGCCCACAGGAATACCAATTGCTCCAAAAGCCCCTGATGCACCATTAGCTATCAAACAAAGCATTGCTGCCTGTAATGGTTTGAATCCCAACGAAACTAATAGAACAGCACATATTGCAATTGGAACACCAAAACCTGCCGCTCCTTCAAGAAATGCGTTAAAGCAGAATCCAATTAATAAGAGCTGAAGACGCTGGTCTTTTGAAATCCCCGCTATACTGCCACGTAAAATATCAAATTTCCCCGATTTAACTGCAATTTTATAAAGCCAAACTGCCATTACAATAATGTACCCAATTGGCCATACCCCTTGTATTGCACCTTGTATGACACTCCCTATTAAATCTCCAATAGGTAACTTGAATACGAAAAAGACGATGAGGAAGGTTACCAATAGATTTAAAAGCACTGCATGAATACCTTTCATTTTAAATACGGTCAAACATAAAAGGAACAAAAGGATCGGTATAGCTGCAACTATTGCTGAAATGATAAGATTATTAAAAGGATTGAAAGTATCTACTAACATAATAACTGCTCCCTTA
Organism: Bacillus sp. PAMC26568; assembly: GCF_014235785.1. Lineage (GTDB taxonomy): Bacteria > Bacillota > Bacilli > Bacillales > Bacillaceae > Bacillus_P. Next base: position 2,459,637 of record NZ_CP060137.1, read on the forward strand.
CATATTTCTTACTTAAGAAATAAGCCTACTCCCAAAATAGAGCCTGAATATCTTTAAGAGTTTTAACAGAATGTGAAAACTTTTCTTTTTCGCTTTCATTTAATGAAATCTCAACAATATTTTTTACACCTGTTCGTGTAATGACAGATGGAACACCAACATAAACATTTTCGTGACCATATTCACCTTTTAAAAATGCTCCAACTGGTAAGATTACATTTTCATTTTTTAAAATTGCTCTTGTTATTCGTGCTAATCCCATTGCTATTCCATAATACGTTGCTCCTTTGGATTCAATAATTTTATATGCAGCATCACGAACCTTTACGGAAATCTCTTCTTTTCTTTCTTCTGTTAACTTTGGAGCTATTGGTGTTCCAGAAATATTCGCCGTACTCCATACCGGAAGTTGTGAATCACCATGTTCACCAATGATATAGGCATGAACACTTGTTGGTGCAGTATCAAATTCTTCACTTAATAAAAAGCGAAATCTTGCAGTATCCAATATTGTCCCTGAACCAATAATTCTTTCTTTCTGCAGACCTGAGAATTTCCATGTAGCATATGTCAATATATCCACTGGATTCGTTGCAACTAAGAAAATGCCATTAAATCCAGATGCCATAATTCTGCCTACAATAGATTCAAAAATATTCACGTTTTTACCTACAAGATCAAGTCTAGTTTCACCCGGTTTTTGTGCTGCACCAGCACAAATAACTACAAGTGCGGCATCCATACAGTCTTCATATGAACCAAATTTAATTTTCATAGCGCTAGGGGCATAAACAATACCATGATCTAGGTCCATTACATCGCCTTTTGCTTTTTCTTCATTTAAGTCAACAAGAACCAACTCATCACATATACCTTGATTCATCAATGCATACGCGTAACTTGAACCTACTGAACCTGTTCCAATTAAAACCACTTTATTACCCAGTGTTAAATTCATAACGATTGCCTCCTATTTTTGTGAAGTATTTCACAAGAAAGAATAATATGAAATGGACAAATTCCATTTACGAATTGGTGAAACATACTTTAGTTTAACCATTTTCTAAATAGTGAAATTTATCCTGTATTCACTGCTTATTTCTCTTTTAATTTGTGAAATATTTCACATGTTAGTTTGTGAAAAGATTCACATTATTTCCACGCTTTAAATATACTCCTGTTTTTTCAGAACTTCAATAGAGTTCACGTATATGTCACAATTCTTACGCTTTAACCTATGTATTCCTATCTTATTCAAATGAATAGAATCTTTAAAATCTCAAATACTAACCACAGTCATATATTACAAGGGATGCCGATACTGTGTTTAGCATCTAAAGTACTCAAACTTCCATCTTCAAAAATATGGTATTCAAAAATACCATAATAAGTATGAATCGGTGCAAAGCTCTGAACTAACAGTTGATTCTTTTCAGGTGTAGAAGGTGTTATATAACCAAAATTTTCTACTGCATGTTTAGTTCTAGCAGGCAAATACAACCTCATTCCAATCATTAAATATCCGATAGCAGACCGTTATATAAACGTATAGTTTCAACTGGAGTGAAACTCATTTTGGAAATGGAATATAACGAATCCCCAGGTTGAACAATATACATATCTGTTGGAATGAGTAAATCTTGTCCTGGTACTAAATTATCCGTTTTTATCCGTTCATTATGCGTATGCTATCCATAGAAACTTGATATTTTGCTGCAATAGAGAATAAGGAATCACTAGATTTAACTATATAAATAAACATAGGTCCACCTCATTTCAGCAGGTAACTGATTAATTTAATTTATGTAATTATTATTTTTGTATGTCAGAATCATCAAAAAAGCCCTTAATTTCAAAACTGAGGGACTGCTGCAGATTTAACGCCTTTAATGTGGAATACAAGTGCATGGGGACTTCTAACCTTATTTCTTATTAATCTTTGTAATACACGAAAAAAGTCATTCATAAAAATTTGGTGGTCAAAAAATGGTCAGATTTGTGGTCAACGCTATTCTATATAAAATTTTAAGAATTATAAAAAACCCCTGACACCAATGGCATCAGGGGTTTTTAGGTATTAATATTGAGACATATACTGTTCTCTTTCCCAAGGGTGAACTTGAGTACGGAACATATCCCATTCAATTTCTTTCGCTTCGATAAAGTGCTCGTATAAATGATCGCCAAGCGCATTAATAATAATTTCATCTGTTTTCAAGTTATCAAGTGCTTGTGCAAGTGTTGCAGGAAGATCTACAATCCCATTTTCTACACGTTCTTCCTTAGTCATCACATAGATGTTGCGATCGATTGGTTTTGGAGCAGAAAGTTTGTTCTTGATTCCATCTAATCCAGCTGCAAGCAACACAGACATTGCTAAATATGGGTTAGCAGCAGGATCAACACTTCGTACTTCTACGCGTGTGCTTAAACCGCGTGATGCTGGGATACGGATTAACGGACTTCTGTTTTGTGCTGACCAAGCAACATAGCATGGCGCCTCATAGCCAGGAACTAATCGTTTGTAAGAGTTAACAGTCGGATTTGTAACAGCTGTGAAGTTTGGAGCATGCTTAATGATGCCGGCGATGAAATGTTTAGCTGTTTCGCTTAATTCAAGTTCACTGTTTTTGTCATAAAAAGCATTTACGCCGTTTGTGAATAATGATAAGTTCATGTGCATTCCAGATCCGTTTACACCAAACAGTGGTTTTGGCATGAATGTAGCATGCAGACCATGTTTGCGGGCAATCGTTTTAACAACAAGTTTAAACGTTTGAATGTCGTCACAAGCCTTTACTGCACCAGCGTATTTGAAATCAATTTCATGCTGTCCAGGAGCTACCTCATGGTGGGAAGCTTCAATTTCAAAGCCCATCTCTTCAAGCTCAAGCACGATATCGCGTCGGCAATTTTCGCCAAGATCCGTAGGAGCTAAATCAAAGTAGCCGCCATGGTCATTTAATTCAAGAGTTGGCTCGCCTTTTTCATCAAGTTTGAATAAGAAGAATTCCGGCTCAGGCCCAAGATTGAAATCTGTGAATCCTAAGTCTTCCATTTCTTTAAGCATACGTCTTAAATTGTTACGGGGATCTCCTTGAAATGGAGTTCCATCAGGGCTATAAATATCACAGATAAAACGAGCTACTTTTCCTTTTTCAGAAGTCCATGGGAAGATAACAAATGTATCGATGTCAGGGAACAGATACATGTCAGACTCTTCAATACGGACAAAACCTTCGATAGAAGAACCATCAAACATACATTTGTTGTCCAATGCTTTTTCAAGCTGACTCACTGGAATTTCAACATTTTTAATTGTTCCAAGGATATCTGTAAACTGTAAACGGATGTACTTTACGTTTTCTTCTTGTACTAATTGTACAATATCTTCTCTAGTATACTTAGCCATTCTGAAAATCCTCTCCTAACAATACAATGATTTATTTATTTTAATTTAGGTGAATCTAAGTTCGTATCAGTGAAAAAATCTCGACATGTCTCCTTGTCTTAAAGATGATCTTTGAAAACGCCCTGCCTGCATAAGCTCAGCTTTCAGCAATTTTCGCAGTTCAGCATCGGATAAATCCGGTTTTTCCACTTTTTTAGGTTGTTCCTCATTTGGCAAACCAAAACTCTCTTTCTTGGAAAAGATTTGTTTAATGCCTGCCAGGTTGACGCCCTGTTCGATTAAACTTCGAATTTCAAGAAGGGTGTCAACATCATTAAATGAAAATAATCGTCTGTTCCCCTCAGTTCTTGCTGGAGAAACCAATCCATTTTCTTCATAATATCGAATTTGTCTTGCTGAAAGTTCAGTCAGCTGCATAACAATTCCGATCGGGAATAAGGGCATCGTGCGTCGAATTGTATCACCCATCATATTCCCTCCTTTTCTTAACTTAGTATTATTATATTCCATGTCATATAATGTGTCAATATCATGTTAGGAAAAATGACATTGATTTTATTACAGATGAATGAGTCCTTTTTCAAGCAAATGATCAATAGCTGAGCAAATGGCTATTTTAACATGCGAATAAGTCAAACCGCCTTGTACGTATGCAGTATACGGAGGGCGAAGGGGTCCATCGGCTGAAAGTTCAATACTTGCTCCTTGAATGAATGTCCCTGCAGCCATAATAACATCATTATCATAGCCAGGCATATAGCTTGGATAAGGCGTAACATGAGAATTAATAGGAGATGCATATTGAATGGCCTGACAAAAAGCAACCATTAAGTCAGCCTGATTAAATTGGACGGATTGGATGAGATCTGTCCGTACAGAATCCCAAGAAGGATTTGTAGTTAAACCTGCCATTTCTAAAATGGCTGCTGTAAACACCGCCCCTTTAAGAGCTTGTGCCACTACATGCGGTGCAAGGAAAAATCCTTGATACATTTCCTGCAGACTATATAAAGAAGCACCAGCTTCAGCGCCAATACCCGGTGACGTCATCCTATAAGAACAGGCTTCAATTAATTCTTTCTTTCCAACTAAATAACCGCCTGTCTTTGCCAATCCTCCGCCCGGATTTTTTATTAGAGAACCTGCAATTAGATCTGCACCTGCATGACAAGGTTCAAGTTCCTCAACAAATTCTCCGTAACAATTATCAACAAAAACAACAACATCTTTATTAATCGATTTTACAAAATCGATCATCTCTTTTATTTCAGCAATCGTATAGGAAGGTCTTGTTGCATAGCCTTTTGAACGTTGAATGCCAATCATTTTTGTCTTATTGGTCATTGCTGCTTTTACTGCGTTAAAATCTACTTTCCCTTCTTCCGTTAAATCTACTGCGTTATAGCTTATTCTGTATTCACTGAGTGATCCGATTCCGCTTCCGCGAATTCCTACAATCTCTTCAAGCGTATCATAGGGCTTCCCTGTTATATATAGAAGCTCGTCAAATGGGCGGAGTATTCCGAACAAGGCAATGGATATCGCATGTGTTCCAGAAATGATCTGCGGACGGACAAGCCCTGATTCCCCTCCAAAAACGTCTGCGTAAATTTTCTCAAGCGTGTCACGTCCATGATCATCATACCCATATCCAGTTGTGGGAATAAAATGAGAATCACTCACTTTGTGAGCTCTATAGCTTTGCAGGACACGATACTGATTACTTTCCATTCTCTCATCAATCTTTTTGTGGATATCTCCTATTTTGGCTTCTGCTGAATTTGATAATTGTGAGATTTTTTCGCCATATTTTAATTGATTAAACATTGCTGTTGCCCTTTCTATTGTACATCTGAATTTGACCGGCAATTGAATGCTGCGGCAAATAATGTCCTTGAATTTCGTATTTATTTGTTTCTTCATTGAATAAAAATTGGTGGACCATTGTTTCCGTCTTTATTAAGGAAAGAAGTCTTCCCTCTGAAGCCGGAACTTCAATGTTAAATGGCTCCATTTGGTGAATCGAAACAGTTTGGATCTTGTTTTTTAAAAGGTCGATATCCGCTTGACTGAATGCGCTTATCAAAATATGTTCCTCATTTGGAGAGGGGACAAATTCGATTGATTGTTTATCCTTCTTGTTGTAGACAGTCAGAACTGGTATCGCTGAAACCTTCAGTTCTTCCAATAATTTATAAACCGTTTTTTCATGATTAACGTAATCCTCATTTGAGCTATCTACAATATGAAGGATTAGATCCGCTTCTTTAACCTCTTCTAATGTAGAACGGAAAGCAGCGACAAGAGTTGTCGGCAAATCCTGAATAAAACCAACCGTATCTGTCAGCAGGGCTTGATATCCAGACGGAAGTGTCATTTTTCTAGTCATCGGATCCAGCGTTGCAAACAACAAGTCCTCTTCAAAAGTGCCTGCATCTGTAATTCTGTTAAATAATGTTGATTTGCCTGCATTTGTATAGCCTACAAGCGCAATTTGGAAAGCCTGATTTTTCTTTCTTCTTTCGCGGTAGCGGTTACGATGATTGACTATTGCAGCAAGCTGCAGTTTAATTTCGTGAATTCTGCTTCTAATATGCCTTCTGTCCGTTTCAAGCTGGGTTTCTCCCGGTCCTCTTGTACCGATTCCCGCTCCTTGACGAGATAGGTTTATTCCCTGTCCGCTTAGTCTCGGCAATAAGTATTGCAGCTGCGCAAGCTCAACCTGAAGTTTTCCTTCTCTTGATTTTGCGCGTGTCGCAAAAATATCGAGAATTAATTGGGTGCGATCAATAATTTTGATATCCAAAGCTGCTGTGAGATTCCGCTGCTGACTTGGAGAAAGCTCATCGTTAAATATGATTAAATCGGGTTCAAGTTCTTCTGAGAGAGCAAGAAGCTCTTCAACTTTGCCTTTGCCTATGTATGTAGCAGGATGGATTCTTTCTCTTTTTTGCGACAGCTGAATCAGCACTTCACCATTTGCAGTTTTCGTTAATGATGCGAGTTCGGTCATTGTATATTGAAAGGCCTCATCATCCGTTTTCGGGAGCTGGCAGCCAACAAGGATTACTTTTTCGATATCAGAATATATGTTCTCTTTCAAACGCGTACCATCCTTTAAATAGAATTTTGCATTCTAATCATAACAAAAAAAACGCGAATTCACTAATTCATTCCAATATATATGATGAAAAATAGTTGCATTTCTCCTGAATGCCATTTAAAATCAAAACGGTTACATCTAGAGCGTTAAGGCAAAGGGGATACATTTCATGACGTGGGAAGTATTAAGCATCATTGGCACAATTGCATTTGCAGTCAGCGGAGCTATTGTTGCAATGGAAGAAGAATATGACATTTTAGGAGTATATATATTAGGTATTGTTACAGCGTTCGGAGGCGGAGCCATTCGAAACTTGCTGATTGGTGAACCAATCTCTGCACTATGGGAACAGGGAATGCTTTTTCAAATTGCATTACTTGCTATGACAACTGTGTTTTTATTTCCGAATAACTTACTTCGACACTGGCAAAAATGGGGGAATTTCACAGATGCAATCGGCCTGTCTGCATTCGCCATTCAAGGTGCTTTATATGCATCAGATATGAATCATCCGATAAGTGCTGTCGTAGTAGCAGCAGTTCTAACCGGAAGCGGCGGCGGAATCATTCGCGATCTATTGGCAGGGCGAAAACCGCTTGTCCTGAAATCAGAAATCTATGCAGTTTGGGCAGTGCTCGCCGGCCTTGTCATCGGATTTGATCTTGCACATTCTTCCTTGCATCTTTATACTCTCTTTATCATGCTTGTTGTGTGCAGAGTTCTTTCGTATACAAATAAATGGCGCTTGCCGAATAAATCGATCCATCACTAATAAAGCCGCAGCTGCGGCTTTATTCTTTTATGACGAGATCTTGGCTTTTAATCATAACCAAGTCATCGCGATGATATTGATCAGAAGTTAATAATCTCATTGCCTGAGATCTGATTGATTTTTCAATGACATTTCGAACGTATCTTCCATTTGAAAATTTTGCGGGAGCCATATTCGTTTTAATCAAATTTAAATGATCGCGCAGCTTCCATTCTGCTTCTTTGCTGAATGCATATTCTCTTTCTGCCATCATTCTTTTCGATATCTCCATTAATTGATCGACCGAATAGTCGGGAAAATCAACAACAAGCGGAAATCTGGAATGAAGACCCGGATTAAGAGAGAGGAAATGTTCCATTTCTCTAGAGTACCCTGCTAAAATCAAAATAAATTCATGCTGTTTATCTTCCATATGCTTTACAAGCGTATCAATAGCTTCCTTGCCAAAATCTTTTTCTCCGCCGCGTGCAAGTGAATATGCTTCATCTATAAAAAGAATCCCGCCAAGCGATTTTTTTATCAGATCTCTTGTTTTTTGAGCGGTGTGGCCAATATATTCTCCTACTAAATCTGCCCGTTCAGCTTCAATCAGATGTCCCTTTGAGAGAACATTCATTTCAAAAAACAATTTGCCGATCAGCCTGGCAACTGTTGTTTTACCTGTTCCGGGATTTCCTTTGAACATCATATGAAGCGACTGTTTTCCAGCTTTAAGCCCTTGTTCTTCCCTCTTTTTATTAATAAAGATCCAGGCATAGATTTCCTTCAGCATCCTTTTCATTTCTTCCATGCCTACAAGTGTGTTCAATTCAGCTTCCATTTCTTTAAGGATGACATGCTGAGGCTGTGTTTTCGGAATTTTAATTTCATAAGTTGAAGTTTCGCTTATTCGTTCTTGATGAGTCTTTTTTTGTCCATTCAAAATCACATTAATTTGACCATTGTTTTTAAATGTGACTGCTTGATCCAAAGATGTTCACCTCACATTCTTTTACTACTATACGTCGCATGGTCCCAAATCGTGACAGATGCCTATATAAAATATGAAAATAATTTTAAATGTCGAAAAAAATTGTTAGTATTTGAGGTGTTTTGTTGGATTATGCGCTTTCCCGAGAAATAATTTCACTATTTCCATCTGGGATTCAGGATGAAATATTTTCGTCGTATGTGTAAAAAGCAGCCTCCGAATTTACGGAGGCTGCTTTTCTTATCAAGCTATTCTAATTCAAGCGTTATATTCTTCTGCGGTGCAAAAGTTGAAATTGCGTGCTTATAAATAAGCTGCTGTTTTCCATCTGTTTCTAAAAGAACCGTAAAGTTGTCAAACCCTTTAACAAGTCCTCTCAATTGAAATCCATTAAGCAAAAAAACCGTTACAAATGTACCATCTTTACGCATTGAATTTAAACATTGGTCTTGAATATTTACTGATTGCTTCATGTTTCGTCCTCCTCTTTTCTCTATATGTTATGTATTCTAGCTTCAGTCAAGCTTTCCTGCTATATATGTAAAAATTTCATTGAATCTCTTATCCATATCTAATGGCTGAGTCATATCAAACCATTTTACATCCATTTTATTTCGGAACCACGTCAGCTGGCGCTTTGCATATCGTCTTGAATTTTGTTTTAGCTGGCTTGTGGCTTTATCAAGCGAAATCCAGCCGTCGAGGTATTCATATAATTCTTTATAGCCAATGGCTTGAATCGACTGACAATCGCGTAATCCTTCCTGATATAGGGCGGTTACCTCATTGAGTAAACCTTGTTCCATCATCCTGTCAACTCTTTGGTTAATCCTTGTGTAAAGCTGTTCTCTTTCCATTGTAAGTCCTACGATCACAACATCATAAAGCAGAATTTGTTCTTGATTCTGAAGATATTCTGTCATGGTTTGACCCGTACAATGAAAAATTTCAAGCGCTCTGATGACGCGTCTTACATTATTAGGATGAATTCTTTCTGCAGATTTAGAATCAATCTTTGCTAACTGTTGATGAAGCACTTCATTTCCGTCATTTTTGCTCTGCGTTTCAAGCTGTTCCCTGAATTCAGGATCAGACGCTGCTTCAGTAAATTGATAATCATAAATGACAGACTGAATATATAATCCAGTTCCTCCAACAATGATCGGCAGCTTCTTTTTTGAATGGATTTCTGTAATTAAGGGCCGGACGATTTGCTGAAATTCAGCCGAGGAAAAGTCTTCATCCGGGTCTTTTATATCGATTAAATGGTGTTCAATCCCGTCCATTTCATCTGGCATAACTTTTGCAGTTCCTATATCTAATTCACGGTAAACTTGCATACTGTCTCCGCTGATGATTTCACCATTCAGTTTTTTGGCTAACTGAATACTGAGATTCGTTTTGCCGACAGCAGTTGGTCCAATGATTACGACCAGCTTTTCTTTCTTCAACTTGCAACCACTCTTTCGTTACATTTAGTCCACTTTTCAACATCTTATCACTTTAAATCAGTGAATACCAGTTTATTATTTCCAGTTTTCGTTTCTGTCAAACTCACTTTTTCTAATATCCGATAGGTCCACTTGTAAGCCCGCTGTAAAAATGCTGGTGAACAGGACGCTGCTGCTGAGAATAAACAACTCCTCCAAACTGAGTTGGTTCCGGGTCCGTGTAATTGCGGTAGGATTTCCCAAAAAACAAATGATAATGAGATCCATCCAGCATTGGAATGGGAGGACCGGTTTTTGCATGATAACGGTGATAATGCTGATTATCGAATGTTGTTAATCCTTCAATGTAGTGAAAATGGCCGTCATAAGAATTTCCATTTAATGGTTTGCTAAAGCCAGTCAAATTATGAAAGTGGCCTTCTTTCATTTCTGTTACTCCTTGAAAAAAATGCGCGTGAGGAATTTGAAGCGGCTGCCGAGTACATTCCATGATGAACACTCCTCTTTTTCTTCTGCTATAAGCTATGAGTCTTTAAGCATTAAGGCGCATGAATGAGGAAAATATTTTCATATTTCTAGTATAAAGAATTCATCTTATATTTTTCAGTTTTAATCTGATATGTAAGGGAATTTAATCCTTAGTAATAATTATAGGAGGCGCATTTTCATGTTTCAGCTGGAGGATATGATTTCATTTTTTTGGGCTTTCTTTTTTGTACTGCCTCTTGTTGCGTTTATTCATCAGCTTGGACATTTTGTTTTCGTTTGGATGTTTGGGGGAAAGGCCATTTTTATTCTTGGCAGAGGAAACCTTCTTTTTAAGTTTGGAAAATTCGAAGTGAATCAATACTATTTTCTAGATTCATTCTGTCAATACGATAATTTAAAGTGGGATAATCGATACACACATGCACTTGTTTACGCAGCTGGGTCCCTGTTTAATCTTTCTTCAATCTTGATTATTAATCTGTTGATTCATAAAGGCTTCCTTCAACCGCATATTTTTTTCTATCAATTTGTTTATTTTTCTGTTTCTTTTGTTTTCTTTTCTCTTTTGCCAATAAAGTATTCTGAAACGCATTCTTCTGATGGAAGATCGATATATGACGTTCTTAAATACGGAAAAAGCTGCAGTCAGCTCGATTAATAATAGATAAAAAGGAAAGACATCCAATGGCTTTCCTTTTATATGATCCTTTTAAATATCTTATCCATCTCATAAGTAGAATTATCCGAGTATGAAGGCGGCAGCCCCTCTTTAGCTATAAACTCACAAAGCATTAAATACCTCTGACGCCTCACCGTTAGATTATCGCTACGCATATTTGACCCCATCTCTTCTCTTTGTCTTTGCAGCTGATAATATATTGTCGAGCTTAAAAATACGGACCTGCTGTTTAGAGAAGCAGAAAGCCTTTATGTGATTCTCTTTGACTTTGTTCACAATTACTGTTCGGTGAGTAATAGCCCCTTTGTCAGACAGATAAATTATTTCAACTGGCGCCTGCTGCTCTTTTGATCTTTCTAATAAGCCCTTCATATTATTATCAGCTCCTCTGTTGTACTTTAATTATATACGAACATACATTCGAATACAAATGATTTTACAAACATACATTCGTATAATCTATGGATAGAAATGAGTAAAGGAGTTTACCAATGAAAGCTCCAATCCCACAAGAAGTTATGATATGCGAGTACATATATAAGATTTGCCTGGTGGATACCTTAGAAAAAGATTTAAATTTCATTGCCCCCACTTTCTAACCAATCCCCAATACGGTGTTTAATGTCTTGCAAAACATCGAAAGGTAAATGATTCGCTATTGAAGAAATTTCATTAATTGCGTTCGATTTAGTCATTTCCTCACTCCAATATGACATATATCAGATCACCTTCTAATACCTTTTATTATCGTAAATAATAAATGAAGCGAATACAGGGAGAGGAAAATATGGCAATAAGACCTCCGATGCTGCAAAGAGGTGATACGATTGGGCTGGTTACACCTGGGAGCCCTCTTGATGCAAATACTATTAATGCCAGAGTACAATATTTGAGAGATATCGGCTTTAATATAGTTTTTGGAAGGCACGTTTATTCTTATGAGGGCATCACAGCTGCATCTGCTAGGCAAAGAGCCGAAGATGTAATGAATATGTTCAAAGATCCGAGCGTCAAAATGATACTATCCACACGAGGAGGGACTGGGGTTCAGACTATTCTTCCTTACCTGGATTTTGAAGTCATAAGAGAGAACCCTAAAATTATATCTGGTTATAGTGACATTACAGTATTACTAAATAGTTTGTATCAATTTAGTAATTTAATTACGTTCCATAGCCTAATGCTTATTGATTTTAGAATTGAGACACCTGCTTATAATTTTAATCAATTCTTTGAAGCAAATTCCACATTGACTTCTCCTAGGATTATCCAAAATCCACCGAATATGTCCCTGACGAGTTTAGTACCAGGAAATGTAACGGGTCAAATAGTAGGTGGAAATATGACTTCTTTAGTCAATACTCTTGGTACCCCATATGAAATTAATACAAAAGGGAAAATACTTTTTTTAGAAGAGGTCCATTCTCCTACCACAATGGTTTTTCGGTATCTAACTCAATTATTGATGTCAGGTAAATTTCAAGATTGTCTTGGTATTATCATGGGAGAATGTACAAATTGCCTAGTATCTTATGATACAACTTATGATGATTTAATTAATGATTTGTTAGTCCCCCTGGGAAAACCACTGATAGTCAACCTAGCAACAGGGCATGGCTTTTATAAAGCTGCTATTCCTATTGGTGCTAATGTTAATCTCAATTCGACAGATGCTACATTGACTGTGCTTGAACCAACCGTTTCTTAGTGATTTGAAAAAAGTAGTTTTCGGGTACGGTTAAGGATGTTTGATACATCGAATGTTTCCTGATGCTGACCTGAAGCCATTTGCTTCATGATTCCTTTCAATTTGTCAAGAAGACAAAAACTAATTCAAGTATTACAAAAATTGTTATAGATGAATCTTTAATTTTGGACCTAAAGAAATACTAAACTTGGCAAAAAATAAAAATAAAACGAAGTATTGTGCAAACTATAGAGATTCAGATTTTTAAATTACCTCTCCAAACGAAAAAACGATGGGATTATTTTGAATGAATAAAATCATAGATACAATTTAGAAAAAACAAAACTGCACCACATTTCTCCGCATGGTTTATGACACATTCATGCAATCATTCTTTTAGAAAGTGGTGCAGATATAAGTTTGTTAGTGAAGGTTTAAGCCATACTACTGTCAACATGACAGCTGATGTTTATCTTCACATTACAAAGAAATATGAAGATGAAAATGTAATGAAGTTAGAAAGGTATTTAAGGAACTAGGTGGACAAAACATTACCTCCCCTGCTTCACACCTTTCTACATCACACGTTTAAACATCTTTTCCATTTCATAAGTAGAATAATGGATGATAATCGGTCTTCCATGAGGACATGTGAATGGATCAGTTGTTTTCCTAAGTGTCGCAAGCAAGGCAAACATTTCATCATTTCTTAGGTAATGATTTGCTTTTATCGCAGCTTTGCAGCTCATCATGATTGCAGCTTCTTCCCGAAGTTTTTTGATATCCGCCTTTTTATGATCAAGAACTTCCTGAATGATTTCTTCCATCAGATTCTTTTCATCCCCGCGCGGAAACCATTGCGGATGAGAGCGGACAATATAGCTGTTTCCCCCAAAAGGCTCCAGGAAGATTCCTACTTCAGCTAATGCAAGCATTTGCTCGTTTATTATCAAAGCTTCATCTGCAGAGTAGTGAAGCGTTATTGGAACAAGAAGCTCTTGAACCTCTGTTTCAACTTGTCCCACTTTTTCTTTAAAGTATTCATAGTTGATTCTTTCTTGCGCAGCATGCTGGTCGATAATATATAATCCAGTTTCATTTTGAGCAAGAATGTACGTGCCATGCATTTGCCCAATAGGATAAAGAGCAGGGACTCTAGATTCGGATTCCGCTGCTGCTGTTTCCTGAAATTCTTGATTTTCTTCTAACGTATCATGATAGGTTTCAGTTTCTTCTTCAATAATCGGTGTGCTTGGAGCTATTTGAACTGATTCCTCATCTAATTCGAATACCGGCAGAGATTTTTTTTCAGTTATCTCAGACACTTGCGGTGATAAATTCATTGGTTTTTTTTCAGTATGACTGAAAGAAAAGGTCTGCTGTTCATCAAAGCTTTTTTCTTTCCTTTTAGGCTGTGCGGCTTCAGGAATCAGCTTTTTGTGTGAAAAAGCATCTTTAATGCCTAAAGTAATCAGTTCATTTAATTCAGCTTCTTTACTCAATCTAACTTCCATTTTTGCAGGATGAACATTTACATCTACTAATATTGGATCCATATTGATTTCAAGGAAGACGATCGGGAATCTGCCAATCGGAAGCAATGTATGATAGCCCGACTGAATCGCTTTAACAAGCGGATAATTTTTAATAAACCGCCCGTTTACAATCGTGGAAATATAATTCCTTGATGCACGTGTAATTTCAGGCAGGGAAATAAAACCCTTTACTTCAAAATCGAGAGACTGAAGGTTAATCGGAATCATTTTCTTAGCAATTGCCATTCCATAAATGCCCGCTATTACCTGACGTACATCACCGTTTCCACTTGTATGCAGCATTTGCTTTCCGTTATGTGTAAGCTTAAAAGAGATAGAAGGATTAGAGAGTGCAAGCCGATTTACGACATCCGTGATATTGCCAAGCTCAGTGTGAACCGTTTTCACGTATTTCAATCGTGCAGGCGTGTTAAAAAACAAATTTGTTACAGTAAGATCGCTGCCTTTTCTGCTTGAGGCGGATTCATGAATGTCAACTTTCCCTCCAGAAAGCACCATTCTTGTCCCAGCATCAGCTCCTGTACTTGTTTTCAATTCAACATGAGAGACAGATGCAATACTAGGCAATGCCTCGCCTCTAAAACCAAGCGTGCGGATTCTGAAAAGGTCATTTTCATCTTTAATTTTACTTGTAGCATGTCTGTGAAAGGCATTTAAACAATCCTCCGGCTCAATGCCATCCCCATTATCAATAATCCGGATCTTGCTTAATCCCGCTTCTTCAATATGAATTTCGATAACAGAGCTGCCGGCATCTATGCTATTTTCCGTTAACTCTTTGACAACGGATGCAGGACGTTCGACTACTTCTCCGGCAGCAATTTTATTTGAGAGCGAATCGTCAAGGCGAATAATTTTCCCCATGTTTTTACCCCAGCTTTATTTTAATTTTTTTTGAATTTGATAGAGTTCGTTCATTGCATCAAGCGGCGTCATTTCAAGCAAATTAATCGAGCGGATTTGGTCGAGTACTTGCATGTCCTTTTTCGGAACCTGCTTGTTTTCTTTCTTTTTAGGCATTTCATTGAAAAAGGAAAGCTGTGTTTCATCATTTTTAAATGCTTCTTCATTAACCATCACAGCAGGCGGTACCTTCACTGTCTGCTCCGCTTCAAGACTTTTTAAGATTTCTTTAGCCCTGCTGATCAGCTCTTCAGGCAGCTCTGCAAGCTCTGCTACATGAATACCATAGCTCTTGTCTGCCGGACCTTCTTTAATCTTATGAAGGAAAACAACCTTTCCGTTTTCCTCAATTGCAGAAACATGTACATTTTGAAGCTGCGGTAATTCATCCGATAGACTTGTCAGTTCATGATAGTGTGTCGAAAACAGTGTTTTTGCTCCGATATAGTGATGTATGTGTTCAATAATTGCCTGAGCAAGCGCCATTCCATCATATGTCGATGTTCCTCGGCCGATTTCATCAAATAGAATTAAGCTATTTTCTGTTGCATGAACGATTGCGTTTTTTGCTTCAAGCATTTCTACCATAAATGTGCTTTGTCCAGAAATCAGATCATCTGCCGCTCCAATTCTCGTGAAAATTTGATCAAAAATCGGCAGAACAGCCTCTTCTGCAGGAACAAAGCAGCCGATTTGAGCTAAGATGGCAGTTAGCGCAACCTGTCTCATATACGTACTTTTCCCTGACATATTAGGGCCCGTAATTAGGAGCATCCCGCGTTCTTTAGAAAAAGAACAATCATTAGGAACATATTCTTGTGAATTCATCACTTTTTCCACAACGGGATGTCTTCCTTCTTTGATTAATAATTCTTGATTAGAAAAAGAAGGCTTTGAATAGTGTCTCTTTTCACTAATCACGGCAAAGCACTGAAGCACGTCTAATTCGCTAATGCATTTAGATAAAGCCTGCAATCTTGGAATATACTGCTTCACTTGTTCACGGAGGTTAACAAACAATTCATATTCAATATCCACCATTTTTTCTTCTGCTTCAAGGATAAGCGTTTCTTTTTCTTTCAGTTCAGGTGTGATAAATCTTTCTGCATTTGTTAACGTTTGTTTGCGTGTATATCTTCCTTCTTCAAGAAGATGGATATTTGCCCTTGTCACTTCGATATAGTAGCCAAAAACACGGTTAAAGCCTATTTTTAAAGATTTTATGCCTGTCCGAACTCGTTCCTGCTGTTCAAGCTCGGCAATCCATGACTTTCCATTTCGGCTCGCATCACGAAATTGATCAAGCTGTTCATGAAAACCGTCTTTCATAATGTTACCGTCTTTAATAGAAAGAGGCGGATTTTCTACTAATGCCGCTTCTAGCAGCTCAGTTAGGTCTGAACAAGAATCAATGTTCTCGGCTATTTCATTCATACGTTCTTGTTTAATAGAGGTTAATACGGCTTGTATGGCCGGCACCTGCTCAAGCGATTTCTTCAATTGAATAAGATCTCTTGCGTTTACATTTCCGAACGCTACCCTGCCTGCAAGCCGTTCTAGATCATATACTTCTTTTAATCGTTCTCTTAGGTCTTCACGTTCAAAATAGTGATCAAGCAGGGTTTGCACCATTTGAAGGCGATTTTCTATTTCCTGCTCAGAAAGCAGCGGCCTGTCAATCCATTGCTTAAGCATTCTTGCCCCCATTGCCGTTTTTGTTTCATCTAACAGCCACAGCAGCGAACCCTTTTTTCCTTTAGATCGAATCGTTTCAGTAAGCTCCAGATTTCTTTTTGAATACAAGTCCATTTTCATAAAGTCGTGCAGCTGATAAATTTTCACTTTCTGTAGATGATCCAGGCTTCGTTTCTGGGTTTTTTGCAAATAGTTCAGCAGTCTGCCAAACGTTTCTTTTAATCTCAAATCCTCAAGATGATCAATTATCGGTGCAAAATCATCCGTATTCGTTTCTCCCTCAAACGATATCGTAATTTTTGATCTCTCAGTTATTTTTTTAATCCATTGTTCTGGAAATCCATGGTCAACTACCAGTTCCTTTGCTCCCATAGAGTACATTTCATTGATGATATCATCTAAACTGTTTAACAAAGCCAATTGATTTTCACCAGTTGATAAATCTGTAAGGGCAAAACCAAACTTAGAAGGGAATGCTGTAACTGACGCCAAGTAATTATTTTCACGTTCTTGAAGTCCTTTTCCGTTCATTACGGTTCCTGGTGTAATCAGCTGGACGACTTCACGCCGAACAACACCTTTAGCCTGTTTTGGATCTTCAGTTTGTTCACAAATAGCTACTTTGTAGCCTTTTTCAATTAGTGCTTCTATATATCCTGGAGCAGAATGATACGGTACGCCGCACATAGGAATTCGTTCAGCGCCACCTCCATCTCTGCTTGTTAAAGTAATTTCAAGTTCAGCAGATGCACGTTTCGCATCTTCGAAAAACATTTCATAAAAATCGCCTAAACGAAAAAATAAAAAGGCATCCTGATACTCTGCCTTAATTTTTAAATATTGCTGTATCATCGGCGTATATGTAGCCATTGTAATCCCCCATTGCATTTGCATACGTTCCAAAACAAGCTTTATTATAACATAACTAGGGGTTTTCATGCTTTAGCTAAACTTTGAAACTCTTTTTAATAAAGAAAGGCTGTTTTCGTAAATATTGTTGCTTTTTAGACTAGATGTTTAAACCTTAAGTGGATCTACGCTGCAGGCACTTGACTCCTGCGGGAAATAGAGGGAAATTGGAGACCCAAAAGGCATAGCCGAGGAGGCTCCCACCCTCCCCGCGGAAAGCAAGTGCCTGCAGCGGAAAGCAACGGACAACGTTTATAATCAAAAGCAACAATCAATGCGAACACAGCCAAAGAAAAAAACCAGGAAGATGAATTCTCCCTAGTTTCCTTTTATTCTTCATCATCGCCGACTAAAAATTCAGGATTTAGATCTTCAAATTCTTCATCCAGATCTTCTTCCCAGTCATCATCTGATTCTGTAAACGCTTCTGTATTGATAGAGACGACAACTTTTGTCTCTCCAACCACCTCAGCAAGAAATTCGCGTTCTGCTGAAACAACAACCTTGCCTCCGCTTGGCGAAATATTTACCTCCATGCAGTTTGGCTGCTGCATGACTTTTGCAATGACCTCATGCTCATCGTCTAAAAAGTTATTATCTTTATATTTTAGCTTGATGACGTCCACATAAGAAACTTTTTCAGTGACAACTTCTGTTTTCGTATTATCGGCATACGAATACCATACGTTGATGTCGTAAGTACCTTCAACTTCGACTGTTTTGCCAACCTTTTTCGCATCATATTTATGGTTGATCAACCAGCCGCCTAGAATGCTCGTTGGTTTTTGCGAAGGAGAAATACTGTGTGTGGATTGAGTAAACTTTTTGCCTTTCGCAACTACCGCTTTGGTGATTATTTCTCTGTATTCAGCCATTCGTACATACCCTCCTCAATCAATCTTCATTTAATCCTATGCTGGGCTAGTATGGTTTGTGCTACTAATATAAAGGAATAAATAATATGTTCCACCAATACATGAATCGGTATAATTCATTGTATGCGTGTACGCCCAGATATGTGCCTAAAATTTAAAAAGAAAAGCGGAATCGCACATTAAGGTCAGTTAGGCACAAAGGTTTTGGCAGTAAAGGCGTTTTTGCCTTTGCTGCCAGTATTATTGTCATTGATGATTATTTAGAACATAGTTTAAATAGATAATTTAATTATATGATGGCTATTTTTGAAGTGATTCTTTCTGCAAATGGAGATAGAAAGCTGAGCACCAATATTTATCGGTCTCTATTTAATTTTTATCAGGACCTTTTTTCTGATGATCAGGCTCTAACCCATTTTCATCCAAGACAGCCGCTTATTACTGGCGCTGCTGGATTTCGATTCTGCTCGTCTAACCATATAAAAAAGCACACTGTTTAAAACAGTGTGCTCTTCTTTAGTGACAGGCAGAGCCTGGTGAATTATTTAGTTTTGAACCCGTTTCACCGCTTAACAAATCTCCGCCAGTTGTACGGATAATTTCATCTGTTACATGATTTGAAATGGTAACAGCGATCAATTGAAGCATATCATTCACTTCAACTTGAGATTCTTTGAATTCTTGAATAATTGGAAGTTCATCCAATTCTTCCTGAATTTTATCAATTTTATCTTCTACTTGCTTCAATGCCTCTTGTTTACTGTAATGCTGGAAGTTTACAGCTTGTTTTTGAAGACTTTTAATACTTGCAACCTTTTCGCGGATTTTTTGGTTTTCATTGATTTGAGCTTCCGCTTTTTTGAAAAACTCAACTTCTTTAGTGTCTGCAACCATTTGTGCTAATTCACGGGCTTTTGCTACGATTTCTTCTTTAGTATATAATGACATCCCTTATTTCACCTCTATCGCTTCTTCTACCATTTCCCCATCTAAAGACCACGTTTTTGCTTTTTTGATTTTCACTTTAACAATTTGACCGACTGAAGATTTAGGACCTACAAAGTTTACAAGCTTGCTTTTAGATGTATATCCCGCTAATACATCTGGGTTATTTTTGCTTTCGCCTTCTACTAGAACCTCGACAACCTGACCTTCATACTCCATCATTTTCTTAGCTGAAATTTCTTTTACAAGATCATTCAGTTTTTGAAGACGTGCTTTCTTTACTTCCATTGGAACGTTATCCTGCATTTTTGCTGCAGGTGTGCCTTCACGCGGAGAGTATATGAATGTGTATGCACTGTCAAATTCTACTTCACGATACATGGAAAGCGTTTCTTCAAATTGCTCATCTGTTTCATTTGGAAAACCGACAATAATATCAGTTGTCAATGAAGCTGTTGGAATCGCTTCCTTAATTTTTTTGACTAACGTCATATATTTCTCGCGATCGTATTTTCTCGCCATCAGCTTTAGGATCTCAGAGCTGCCTGACTGAACCGGCAAATGGATATGATCAAGCAAGTTTCCGCCTTTAGCCAGCACCTCGATCAGATGATCGTCAAAATCACGCGGATGACTTGTTGTAAAACGGACGCGTGGAACATTGATTTTACGGATTTCATCCATTAAATCTCCGAGGCCGTATGAAATGTCTTCAAAATCTTTTCCATATGCATTTACATTTTGACCGAGAAGTGTAATTTCTTTATATCCGCTCGCAGCTAATTGACGGACTTCCTGAATAATCTCCTCAGGGCGTCTGCTTCTTTCTTTTCCGCGAGTGTAAGGAACGATGCAGTACGTACAGAACTTATCACAGCCAAACATGATGTTCACCCATGCTTTGACATTTCCTTTTCGTTCTCTTGGAAGGTTTTCAATGACGTCTCCTTCTTTGGACCAAACTTCAATAACCATTTCCTTCGACATATATGCGTCTTTTAAAATGTTAGGCAAGCGGTGAATGTTATGTGTTCCAAAGATCATATCGACGTGCTGATGCTTTTTCATAATTCTTGTTACAACAGATTCTTCTTGTGACATACATCCGCAAACACCAATCAGAAGACCTGGTTTCTCTCTTTTAAGAGATTTTAGGTGACCAATTTCTCCAAAAACTTTGTTTTCGGCGTTTTCACGGATCGCACACGTATTCAGAAGAATAACATCTGCATCTTCAGTAGTATTTGTTGCCTCATAGCCAAGTGCAATAAAGATTCCTGCCATAACTTCAGTGTCATGTTCATTCATTTGACATCCATAAGTGCGAATGAGAAATTTCTTCCCATTTCCCAAACCTCTGAACTCTTCTGAAATTTTGAAATCATTTTGGTATTTGACTTCCTCTTTGCCGCGCTTTTTTGCATCCTTTAAGGAAGGAGGCATGTATACGGCCTGAAAATACTTGCTGTAATCCTTTTCGGATTTTTTGTCCGCTGGTGTTACTTGCGTATTTTCCAAACGCTGCTTTTCATTCATGTAAAACAGTCTCCTTTCAAACCCTTCTAACCTGACTCTCGGAGTGAGAGTATACCAATTTTATAGTATATATATTCCTAA
The DNA here is from genome assembly GCF_014235785.1 of Bacillus sp. PAMC26568. Taxonomy (GTDB): domain Bacteria; phylum Bacillota; class Bacilli; order Bacillales; family Bacillaceae; genus Bacillus_P. The sequence continues at coordinate 2,480,700 of NZ_CP060137.1, forward strand.
TGAACAAAACAATATACATTTCAAGAAAGGACATATATCTATAGTAAAACAATCCTAGGAAATAAACAAATGAATAAGATAAGCAGAGCCAACTGGTTAACCTATATTCAGTGCAACTAAACTCCTAGAGATAAAAAAAGAGAGGAACTCCCTCTTTTTAATAAAAAGCTTATTTTAAAATATTTAATTCCTTTGCCGCTTTTTCAAAAATATCTAAAGCGGTTTGCAATTCTTCTTTCGAATGCTCAGCCGTTACAATTGTTCTGACTCTTGCATGACCTTTTGCAACTGTCGGGAATGCAATGCCTTGTGCAAATACACCATATTCTCTCAATTTATCTGAGAATCGATGAGATAATGCTTCGTCACCGACAATAACTGGTGTTACAGGAGTTTCGCTTTTTCCTGTATCAAATCCTAAGTCCTCAAGTCCCTTTTTGAAGAATTTCGCATTTTCCCAAAGCTTTTCAATCAGTTCAGGCTCTTCAATCAGCACGTTGATCGCTTCGATACATGCAGCTGTAACTGCTGGAGGATGAGACGTACTGAACAGAAATGGACGTCCTTTTTGGATAAGGTAATCAATAAGAGTCCGGGTACTGGCCACGTAACCGCCTAAAACTCCAACCGCTTTGCTCAAAGTTCCAACCTGGATATGCACACGACCATCAAGTCCAAAATGGTTTACCGTCCCGCGTCCGTTTTGTCCAAGAACTCCTGAAGCGTGTGCATCATCTACCATCACAAGTGCATCGTATTTTTCTGCAAGTTCAACAATTTCAGGAAGCGGAGCAATATTTCCATCCATTGAGAAGACGCCGTCTGTTACAACTAAACGAACTCGGTAATCAGCAGATTCTTTTAATGCTCTTTCTAAATCTTCCATATCCACATGGTTATACACTTTGCGTGCAGCCTTTGTCAGACGGATGCCATCGATGATTGAGGCATGATTCAGAGAGTCAGAGATGACGACATCTTCTTTTGTTAAAATGGAAGAAAGGACACCCTGATTTGTCGTAAATCCTGATTGGAAAACAAGGGCTGCTTCTGTATGCTTAAATTCAGCAAGCTTTGTTTCCAGCTCTTCATGCATGGTAAAAGTGCCTGCAATCGTTCGTACAGAACCTGTTCCCGCTCCAAATTTTTCTGCAGCTTTAATTGATGCTTCTACTAGTCGAGAATGTGTAGTTAAGCCTAAGTAGTTGTTTGATGATAACTGGATTAATTCTTTTCCATCGATAACAACTTTTGAAGCCTGGTCAGATTCAAGCGGAATCAGTGTTCGAAATGTTCCTTGCTGTTTCATTTCGTCCAGTTCTGCCTGCAAGTACTCGAAACCTTTCATAATAGCCCCTCCAAATTCATTCTTTTATGGGTGTAAAACGACTTTACCACATTTTCCTTCAATCATTAAATCGAAGCCTTTTTCAAAATCTTCTAAGGAGAAATGATGCGTAATTAATGGGGTTACATCGACCTGTCCAGATTTTAGTAATCGTGAAACCTGCTGCCATGTTTCATACATTTTTCTGCCTGTAATTCCTTGTACTGTAATTCCTTTAAATACAATATCATTCGTAATATCGATTTCAACCGGACGGACAGGAAGGCTCAGTATAGAAACACGCCCGCCATTTGTCACCATTTTAAAGCCTTGATCCATTGCGATTGGATGACCTGACATTTCGCAGACGACATCAACGAAGTTGCCATCTGTTAATTCATTGATTTTCGCTAATGGATCTTCATTTTTCGAATTAATGACAGTAGTTGCTCCCATTTCCTTCGCCAAATTTAAACGGTAATCGTTTAAATCAAGCGCAATGACTTGAGAAGCACCTGCTGCTTTTGCAACGCCGACAGCCATAATCCCAATCGGACCGCAGCCGATCACTGCCACACTTTTACCGGCAACATCTCCTGCTAATACCGTGTGCACTGCATTACCCATCGGTTCTTGGATAGATGCTACATCAAACGGCATTTCTTTTGGATTTTTCCAAAGATTCACTGCAGGTAAAGCTACATATTCCGCAAAACAGCCATTTGTATCAACACCGATAATTTTCGTATTTTTACAAATATGATACTGGCCTGTTAAACATTGCGGACATGCGTAGCAAACCAAATGTGTTTCAGCAGAAACAAAATCTCCTAATTCAACATTTGTTACTTTACTTCCAATTTCAACAACTTCTCCCGAAAATTCGTGTCCAAAAACATATGGCGGATTTACTCTGCTTTCCGACCATGCATCCCATGTATATATATGAACATCCGTGCCGCAGATTGAAGTAGCTTTTACTTTTATCAATACTTCATTTTCTTTTATTTGAGGGATGTCTACCATTTGCAGCTGAGCACCAAAACCTCTGTGATGCTTAACGATCGCTTTCATTTTTCCATTCACAACGAACACTCCCTTGCTCCAAGAACCATCATTTTTTATGATTACATATGAAATTCTATCATCCAAAAATAATGGTGTAAAGCGGGTTGTCCATCTCAAAAAGACAGATGAACACATGAGGTAAAAACTCGTTTTTTTTTTATGAAAAGTAAAAAAACGCCTATCAAACGGATAGACGTTTTCGTTTGTTACATAAATTCTGAAAGTAATTCATTAAATTTCTCTTCACTGATTTGAAGATCTGCCTGGGAAAGTGGTGTTTCACTATAATTGTGAACAAGCTCCTGATAAGATGGCTGATTTTTATTTTGATAGATCAAGCCTGTTACAAGTCCGTTTCTCTCCATCAGTGTCTGCATTGCAATCATACGGTTAGATGGATCATAGCCTTCAATGTCACTAAGCTTTGTAAGATTTTCTTTAAACCAGTCATATGTGTTGATTTTATTATAGGTTACACAAGGACTGAAAACATTGATTAATGAGAACCCTTTATGATTGATACCTGCTTCGATAATGGAAGTCAAGTCTTTTAAATCAGTTGAAAAGCTTTGAGCTACAAACGTTGCGCCAGCTGTAAGGGCCATTTCCATCACAGATAATGATGATTCAATCGAACCTTTAGGCGTGCTCTTTGTTTTAAATCCGACATCACTGCGCGGGGAGGTTTGGCCTTTCGTTAAACCGTAAATCTGATTGTCCATCACGATATAAGTGACATCAATATTTCTTCTGATGGCATGTATGGTATGACCCATTCCAATCGCAAATCCATCGCCATCACCCCCTGAAGCAATAACAGTTAAGTCTTTATTTGCCATTTTAACCCCTTGGGCAATTGGAAGAGAACGGCCATGAATGCCATGAAATCCGTACGCATTAATGTATCCTGAAATCCGTCCGGAACAGCCGATTCCAGATACAACAGCCAGCTGATCTGGTTCAAGGCCTGCATTTGCAGCAGCCCGCTGAATCGCAGCCTGAACGGAAAAATCACCGCAGCCAGGACACCAGTTAGGTTTTACATTGTTTCTAAACTCTTTAAACGTAGCCATTTAGAACAACTCCTTGCATTTTGAATGAACTTCATGCGGCAAGAGGGGATTTCCATCATACTTAAGAATACTGGAAATTTTCTCTGCATGACCAACATTCATTTTTATAAGACTTGCTAGCTGTCCAGTCGCATTATTCTCGACGACAACAACTTTTTTAGCTGCCTTTACAAGCGGCAGCATTTCCTTTGCCGGGAAAGGATGCAGCAAACGAACGTGAGCATGATTTACTTTTACTCCGTCATTTTCCAGGCGGATCATGGCTTCTTCAATTGTGCCTCTAGTGGAATTAAAGCCCACAAACAAAACATCTGGCTCAGCGTGAGTAAGATTTTGATATACCGGTGTGTCAAACCTAATATCCGAAAGCTTCCGAAGACGTTTGTCCATTTGCGCTTTGCGGTTCACAGCTACCTCTGACGGTTTCCCTGTTTCGTCATGCTCAACACCAGTTACATGATGAATGCCATTCTTCATTCCTGGCACCACACGCGGTGAAACGCCATCTTCTGTTACTTCAAATCGCTTAAAGTATCCTTTATTATCAATTTCAGGAAGCTCTTCGCCCTGTACAAGCTTTCCTCTGCGAATTTTGATTTTGCCGTATTCAAGAGGCTCTACAGTTTGCTTGCCTAAAGAAAGCTGAAGATCTGTCAGCAAAATAACAGGACATTGATATTCTTCTGCCAGATTGAAAGCTTCAATTGTATCGTAAAATGCCTCCTGAACAGTGCTCGGCGCCATCACGATCTTTGGAATCTCTCCATGAGTTCCATAAATCATTGCCATCAAGTCAGATTGCTCCTGTTTCGTTGGCAGTCCTGTACTTGGACCGCCGCGCTGTGTATCAATGATTACAAGAGGCTGCTCTGTAATTCCAGAAAGGCCAATCGCTTCCATCATAAGGGACAAACCAGGTCCTGCAGAAGCTGTCAATGTGCGGGTACCGGCATAGTTTGCACCAATGGCCATCGTACATGCAGCAATTTCATCTTCAGTTTGAATGACTGTTCCGCCAAAATCAGGGAGCTTTTTAATGAGATATTCCATAATTTCAGATGCCGGCGTTATTGGATAGGCAGCCATAAATCTAGCTCCGCCTGCGACTGCCCCTAAAGCAATCGCATCGTTCCCAATCATAAACATTCGTTTTTGCCCGTCTGCTTTTTCAAGGAACATATCGTCACGTGAAAAATTCAATTCATGTTTCATATATTGTGAGCCTTTATTAATGGCTTCTAAATTCTTTTCAACGATTTGCTGCCCTTTTCGGCCGTAAATTTCCTGTACGACATTTTGAAATTGTGAAATGCCGAGATCGAGTACAGCGCTGGTTGCACCGATGGCAACCATGTTTTTCATTAAAGATGTACCAAGCTCAGTCGCAATTTCAGTAAAAGGAACTGAAAATAATGTAGCATTACAGTCATCTGGGATAACTGGATTGAACTTGGAATCAGCAATAACAAGACCTTCTTTACGAAGTTCATAGACATTTACATCTATTGTTTCCTGATCAAAAGCTATTAAAATATCAAGATCATCTGAAATCGCACGGACTTGTGTCGTACTGACCCTTATCTTATTATTAGTATGACCGCCTTTGATTCGTGAAGAAAAATGACGATATCCATATAGATAATAGCCCATTCTGTTTAACGCAATTGAAAACACTTCTCCTGTACTTTCAATACCTTCACCTTGCTGTCCCCCAACTTTCCATGAAAGTTGACTGATCATGTGCCTTACACCCCTTCTTAAAAACACTCATATATTTTTCGCCCAAAAAAGGACACGTTCACACGGATTAAATTGTTAGAATTATGTACTAAACGTTTACAATTGTAGAACTTTCACAAAAAAAAAACAAGCTTTTCAAGGAAATAATCACGTTCTTCGCTGTTATTTTATTTGATTTTTTTAAATTTTAGATTAACTCATTCAAAAAGGTACAGAATTTGCGAAATTTGAGTATATCAATTTGCGGACTTGACTTTCTGAATAGTGTTTTAAAAGAGTGTTTATTAAGTAAGAGTATTGTTCATACCCTTCAAGCCCTTCTACCGTTTCTTCAATTCCGTCAAAATCAGATCCAAAGCCGACAGCGTCACTTCCTGCCAATCCGCATATATAATCCACATGATTTAAAACATTCTTCATCACTGCAGGCTTCTCGGTAGATATAAATTGAGGAACAAAGGTTATCCCGATTATTCCCTTTTTTTGAACTAGGGCACGAATTTGATCATCTCTCAGATTTCTTGGATGCGGACAAAGGGTATACGAATTTGAATGACTCGCAATTGGGTGGTTTGCTAATTGAATGACATCCCAAAAGCTTCTTTCAGAAAGATGGGATACGTCTGTCCACATTTGAAAATCATTCATTTTCTTAATCATTTGTTTTCCTTTCAATGATAAGCCAGAGTCTCTAATCTCTAACGCGCCATCAGCAAGTAAATTCGCAAAATTCCAAGTCAAGCCAGCGCCTCTGACTCCGAACTGATGAAAAATGGTAAGCAGGCTTAGATCGTGCCCAATCGCTTCACAGCCCTCTAGCGTTAGGATGGCTCCTATTTCATCATTTTTTAACGTCAGAATATCTTGCTTTGTACGAATATGCTTAATTTTTTCATAGCGGTTTACGATACATTCAAAAAATATGGCTGCCTGTGCTAAAGCAGCTTCTAATTTATTTGTTGCTTCTACTGGAACAAATATAGCGAAACACTGTACCTTCGCACCAAATTGAAACAATTTTTCGATGGTGACATGCAGCGAATGATTATTCCATTCACTGACCTCAGTGTTTCTCCATAGCTGATACAGCAAATCACAATGAGCATCAAATATGCGCATTTCTTATTACCCCCATCGAATTTGAAAAGCGCAAGGACAATCGCCAGCATACGGATCATTCTTTCCAATAATTCTCATGCACCGCACGAGTTGCAGAATATAAAACAAACCTGTTTGCTCGAACAGCAAACAGGTTGAATATTCGTCTATTTAACGTGGCTCAATAATTAATTTAATAGCCGTCCGTTCTTCTCCGTCGATAAGAATATCAGTAAAGGCAGGAATGCAGATTAAGTCTACTCCGCTTGGCGCCACAAATCCTCTGGCTATCGCAACAGCTTTTACAGCCTGGTTCAGTGCTCCGGCTCCAATTGCCTGGATTTCCGCTGCACCTCTTTCACGTAGGACACCTGCTAATGCTCCGGCTACAGAATTAGGATTGGATTTTGCTGAAACTTTTAATATTTCCATTTCTAGTATCCCCCTTATTGTTCAATGGATTGTGAATGTTCATTGGAACATGCTTTATTAGGTCTGTTCAGATGGCCCATCCCCTTTTGAAACCTTCTGAACCTCTTTCACAGTCATTCCATTGATACTATATTCACTAGAGGGAACTAGTATTCCTGCTTGTTTCTTCATTTTTTCGAAAATTTTGAAATATATATACTATTCAAAAAACATATGATCATCATTGATTAAAACCCGTTCAATTTTCTTGGCTTTTCCCGATTTATCGTGTACATCAATGACAACAGCAGAGAGCTGTGTTTTGCCTTCTGTTACCTCAAAGCGAACGGGAAGGCTTGTTAGAAACCGTTTGATCACTGCGTCTCTTTCCACGCCTAATATGCCATCATACGGCCCTGTCATCCCTACATCAGTAATAAAGGCTGTACCTTGATCAAGAATACGCTCATCTGCAGTCTGTACGTGAGTGTGGGTTCCAACTACAGCTGTCACTTTACCATCCAAATACCATCCCATTGCCTGCTTCTCGCTCGTTGCTTCTGCGTGAAAATCAACAAAGATGATCGATGTTCTCTTCTTTGCTTCTGCTATTAATTCATCCGCCTTTTTAAAAGGACAGTCAATTGGCGCAAGGAATGTTCGTCCCTGCAAATTAATGACTGCAATTTCTTTGCCATCGCAAGTAACATACGCAATTCCATTGCCAGGCGTACCTTCAGGAAAATTCGCAGGACGAATTAAATTTGGATAAGCATCAATAAATTCGAAAATTTCACGTTTATCCCATGTGTGGTTTCCCATCGTAACAACCTGAGCGCCTGCCTGGTTCAATTCATGATAGATTTTCTCTGTTATCCCTTTGCCATGCGCTGCATTTTCACCGTTTACGATGGTAAGTGCAGGTCTGTATTTTCTCTTAAGCTTTGGCAAATATTCTTTTATCATATCTCTGCCTGGAGATCCAACTACATCCCCTACAAATAATAATTTCATTTTTCATAAAACCTTCTCTCAGAAATGGTGTGTGCATAGCTTTAAGTTTTGCATAGTTTGCAAAAAAAATAAAGCGATGCAGAGTGCACCGCTTTATTTCGCATATTCAACAGCTCTCGTTTCACGGATAACTGTTACTTTAATATGACCAGGATAATCCAATTCTTCTTCAATTCGCTTACGGATATCACGTGCTAATCGGTGTGCCTGAAGATCGTCAATTGTATCTGGTTTAACCATGATACGGACTTCACGACCCGCCTGAATGGCAAACGATTTTTCGACACCTTCGTATGACTCTGAAATCTCTTCAAGCTTCTCTAAACGTCGAATATAGTTTTCGAGCGTTTCACTTCTTGCACCTGGACGAGCTGCTGACAACGCGTCTGCTGCAGCAACCAGAACCGCAATGATTGAAGTTGGCTCTTGATCGCCATGATGGGAAGCAATACTGTTGATGACCACTGGATGTTCCTTGTACTTAGTAGCAAGTTCCACTCCGATTTCAACATGACTTCCTTCTACTTCATGGTCAATCGCTTTTCCAATATCGTGCAATAAGCCTGCCCGTTTGGCAAGTGTAACATCTTCACCCAGTTCTGCAGCCATGAGCCCTGATAGATAGGCCACTTCCATGGAATGCTTTAGAACATTTTGACCGTAGCTCGTTCTGAACTTCAACCGGCCCATGATCTTGATTAAATCTGGATGGAGCCCGTGAACACCAACTTCAAATGTTGTCTGCTCACCAACTTCACGAATGTACTCATCAACCTCGCGGCGAGATTTATCAACCATTTCTTCAATACGTGCCGGATGGATACGTCCATCTTGAACAAGCTTGTCCAGTGCAATTCTGGCGGTTTCCCTGCGAATTGGATCAAAACCAGATAGGATAACAGCCTCTGGCGTATCATCAATAATCAGATCTATCCCAGTAAGCGTTTCAAGTGTACGTATGTTACGTCCTTCACGTCCGATAATTCGGCCTTTCATCTCATCATTAGGCAGGTTAACGACAGATACGGTTGTTTCAGCTACATGATCAGCTGCACAACGCTGGATGGCAAGGGAAAGAATTTCTTTCGCTCTTTTATCCGATTCTTCTTTCGCACGGTTTTCGCTTTCTTTAACTGTTACCGCGATATCATGTGAAAGTTCATTTTCAACTTTTTCGAGAATGATCTGCTTAGCCTCTTCACGAGTCAAGCTGGAAATACGTTCAAGCTCTGCTTGCTGTTTGCGCACCATCTCGTCCACTTTGCTTTCCATCTCTTCAATATGCTGTTGTCTTTCATTTAGAGAATCTTCCTTTTTCTCAAGCATGTTCTCACGCTTGTCTAAAGATTCATTCTTACGATCAAGATTCTCTTCTTTTTGTAATAAGCGATTTTCTTGTTTTTGCAGCTCATTTCGCCGTTCACGAATTTCTTGCTCTGCTTCTGTTCGAAGCTTGTGAATATCGTCCTTAGCTTCCAGCAACGCTTCTTTCTTCGTTGCTTCAGCATCACGCCTCGCTTCTTCAAGAATCTGCTCAGCTGTTCCTTTCGCACCGGCAATTTTCGCTTCTGCAAAGGATTTACGAACAAAATAGCCAACAACTGCACCGACGATTAGGCCAAGCAAAATGGAGATGATCATTGTAATGGGATCCATCATTTCACCTCCTCTTGCTATGAACTTGTTTCTTGCTAGATTTAAGTGTCGGCATGTATATTGTACAAAGTTCTTCAACATACAGCACAAAGCTTAAGGGTTTCATGGAGACTCTGCAACTATCCGTTTGCAGCTGTCAACATTTGCTTTCATAGTGCCTCGCTAAAAGTTCTAACAAAATAATAATACACCCTAATTGTAAATGTGTGAAATTTTCTTGTCAAGCCTGCCATTCTGGCGTTTTTAGAGCAATTGAGAATTTTCAGGTATTGACTTTCATTTCTTAAACAGGAAATGTCAGGATTGCTTAATAGACATTGATAATATAACCATATGATTGCGTACAAAAAAGAGGCGAATATCGCCTCTTTTTAATCTTCTAACAGATCCAGTTCTTCTTGACCTTCAGGAACTGTAACGTCCGCATCCAAGCCATAGTGGCTGCGGATTTTCTCTTGTATTTCAAGACGGATGCTTGGATTTTCTTTTAAGAAAATTTTCGCATTTTCTCTTCCTTGACCTAGGCGTTCTTCGTTATAAGAATACCATGACCCGCTCTTTTGAACGATATCAATTTCAGTTCCAAGATCAACGATTTCGCCTTCTTTTGAAATTCCTTCTCCGTACATAATATCAACCTCAGCAACACGGAACGGCGGAGCTACCTTGTTTTTAACGACTTTGATCTTTGTTTTATTTCCGACCATTTCATTTCCCTGTTTCAATGTTTCAGCACGGCGAACTTCTAAACGTACAGAGGAATAGAACTTCAATGCGCGTCCGCCTGGAGTTGTTTCAGGATTACCGAACATGACTCCGACTTTTTCACGGATTTGGTTAATGAAGATGGCAATTGTTTTTGATTTGCTGATTGCTCCGGAAAGTTTACGCAATGCCTGGGACATAAGACGCGCTTGCAAACCAACATGAGCATCTCCCATTTCACCCTCAATTTCAGCTTTTGGAACTAAAGCTGCAACAGAGTCAATGACCAAAATATCAACTGCTCCGCTTCGAACAAGAGCTTCTGCAATTTCTAGCGCCTGCTCTCCTGTATCAGGCTGAGAAAGCAGCAGCTCATCTATGTTAACACCTAATTTTTGTGCATAAACAGGATCAAGTGCATGTTCAGCATCAATAAATGCTGCTTGTCCGCCCTGCTGCTGAACTTCTGCAATGGCATGAAGAGCAACAGTTGTTTTACCTGAACTTTCAGGTCCATAGATTTCTATAATTCTTCCACGCGGATATCCGCCAACACCAAGTGCTGTATCAAGTGCCAGCGAACCGCTTGGAGATGTAGAGATCTTCCGGTCAGTCTGTTCACCGAGCTTCATAATTGAACCTTTACCAAATTGCTTTTCTATTTGTTTCAGTGCCATTTCTAAGGCAGCTTGACGATCACTCACTGAGTTTCCTCCTTTAGTTATCAACCTATTAATAATATACCTTTTATTTTAACGTTTGACAAGTAAAAAACGAACATTTATTCGGTTTTTTTACGTTAGGAAATAGCTTGAAAATATGATTTTCTCTAATAGAAAAAGAGATTTTGAACATCTTTTACTCTGCTAAAATATGATTATTGATTTTCTTAGGCTGTTTTCGCAATGAATGTTGTTTTTGGTTATAAAGTTCACCCGTAGATTTCCGCTGCAGGCACATACTTTCCCTGGGGAGGGATGGGAGCCTCCTCGGCTATGCCTGTGTGGTCTCCCATTCCCCTCTATTTCCCGCAGGAGTCAAGTGCTTTCCGCTCAATCCACTAAAGTTTTTAATCATTTTTTCTAAAAGCAACAAACTTTACGAAAAGAGCCTTTTCTTAAAAAGAAAAATACAGCTTATTTTGCTGTATTTTCCATTAAAGCTTTTATGAGCAAGTAACATCCATATTTTACAGTGCGTTTTCTTATGTTGTTCCGGTGTCCCGCAAGATGAAGAAGTACAGACTTGGCTGGCTGATTTGCAAAAGATAAGCCAATGTACACCGTACCCGGCTCTTTTCCTTCCACAGGATCTTCACCTGCAATGCCGGTAAAGCTGATGCCGATATCACTGTTTGTCATTTTTCTAATCTGTTCTGCCATTTCTCTTGCACATTGCTCACTTACAGCTCCGTGGTTTTCAAGTGTCTCTTTAGAAACCTTTAAGATGGATTGCTTTACTTCGTTTGTGTAGCAGACAATTGTCCCTTTAAAAACATCAGATGTACCTTTAACGGCTGTTAGGTGATCTGAAAAAAGGCCTCCAGTCAAACTTTCCGCAGCTGATATAGTCATGTCCCTTTGTCTGAGATGTCTGAGCAATTCATCAGCAAGCGTAGTCTGGTCGTACCCGTAAAAATAAGTGCCAGCCCTGCTGTTTATCGTTTTCTCCATCTCATTAATCAGACGGACTGCTTCAGCTTCATTTTGGTGGCGTGCCGTTAATCTCAGCGTCACTTCCCCATCACCTGCGAGCGGAGCAATTGTGGGGTTGGTTTGGGCATCAATCAAATCCTGAATATCCGTCTCAAGCTGCGATTCGCCTATACCAAAATAACGTAAAACTCTTGAAATGATTTTTTCATTCTGACCAAGCTTCTCTCTAAAATAAGGCAGGCCAAAGTTCAGAAACATTGGCTTCATCTCGCTTGGCGGGCCAGGGAGAAGCATATAGATGCTCTGATCAGCTTCTATTGCCATTCCCGGTGCCATCCCGTGCTCATTCTTCAATATATGGGATCCTTCAAGGACAAGAGCTTGTTTTTTGTTATTTTCAGACATGCTTCTTTTCACTCTGACAAAGTAATCTTCAATGCTTGATAATGCCTCTTGATCAGTCACAAGTTTTCTGCCCAGTATATTTGCAATCGTTTCTTTCGTTAAATCATCCTTCGTTGGGCCAAGACCGCCTGTAAAAATAATAATATTTGAACGCTGTTTTGCAATATTCACTGCCTGCTCAAGCCTGGCTGGGTTATCGCCGACAACAGTGTGATAATAAACATTAAGCCCATTTTCGGCAAGCTGCTGGGATAAAAACTGTGCATTTGAATTCACAATTTGTCCCAAAAGCAATTCTGAACCGACTGCAATGATTTCAGTTTTAGTCTCCACTTTTACTCCCCCTGATAATGAAGAATTACTTTGAATTTAATAATGCTGCTTTGTTCTTTGCAAAATAGTCCCACCCTGAATAAACAGTAAAGAATAGTGCTACCCATAAAGAAATTGTTGCAAACGGAAATGAAATAAAAGTAAATGGAATGTTATGCAGCAGCAAGGCGGAGATCGCAATAATCTGAGCCCATGTCTTAATTTTTCCGAGCATGTTTGCCGCAACCACTTCACCTTCACCTGCAAGAACAAGACGCAGTCCTGTCACAGCGAATTCACGGCTGATAATAATAATCACGATCCAAGCTGGCGCTTGCCCAAGCTCCACTAAAATAATCAGTGCAGCAGAAACAAGAAGCTTATCTGCAAGCGGATCTAAAAATTTTCCCAAATTTGTGACCATATTCAGCTTCCTTGCGTAATACCCGTCAATCCAATCCGTAGTAGAGGCTATTATGAATAATAGTGCTCCTGCTAAATGGGTGACTGGAATGGAAGAGTCAGCTATAGTCACGATGCCCCAATCAAACGGAGCGAGCATTATCACCATAAAAACTGGGATTAAAAGGATTCTTGAGACGGTGATGCGATTAGGTAAATTCATCTTTTTTTCCTCCAGAAATGTAAAAGTATGTATCAGAAAATATAAAAGAAAGAAAAAGCCATCTTGAAGATGACTTTACTCCTTAGTATATACAATCTGCATATCTTGTCTTACTGTTTTTTTAGGATCAATTTGATATTCTACAGGCTGTCCATTTACTTTAACCTCTGCAGCAGAAGCATTTCCAATCACAATAAATGCTTCTGTTTCATTTGTAAAATCATGGGCTTCAGTCTGATCCTTCTGAAGCATGCCGCTGTAGAATTTTTTTCCTTCGGCATTTCGGATTTCAATCCAGGTTTCTCCCTTAGAGGTAACTTCGAGCTGGAATTTATCCGCTTTTTTCAATTCATACACAGCTTTTCTGGCCGTTTTTTCTTTAAACGTCAATTCTTGAACAGATTCAGCAGGTTTTTCTTCTGCTGCCTTGTCATCTGTCTTGCCAGTATCATCAGCTTGTTGTTTTTCTTCCTGTTCTTTTGTGCCATCAGATGCTTTCTCATCATTCTCAATTGAATCATACTCATTTTCCCCGCTGGAAATTTGCTGACCCCGGCTGGAATTCTCTTCAGCTCCGTTTGGCTTGTCCTTTTGCACAAAAATCCAAATGACGACAGCCACCAGCAAAAGCAATACAATGATTAAAATTCTCGGCAAAATCTCCAAAGCCTTTGAAGCAGACTTAGGAAGTTCTTTATGCGTTTTTACCCTTGAAAGCTCTGGAGCTTCTTCGGTATGCACGACCGGTATTTCGTTCTTGAACTCGTCAAAAATACGATCTGGATCCAGCCTTACCGCTTCAGCATACTGCTTTATGAACGCACGCACATAGAAATTGCCGGGCATAATGCTGTAATTGCCTTCTTCAATGCCAATTAAATATCTCTTTTGAATTTTTGTCATTGCCTGGAGATCGTCAAGACTTATGCTTCGCTCTTCCCGCGCTTGTTTTAGTCGATTCCCTAGTTCACTCAACCATAACACCTTCCATATCTAAAAATCAAATCCGGAAAAACCTGATTCGTCAAACATCTGTGTTCCAGATGCTTCCTCATATGTGATCTTTTCATCCGGATCGTTTCGAAGTTCAATTATATAGTCAAAATCATCGAGTGTATACTCTGTATTTTGCACAAACATATCTGGATGCTCAACAACTTTTGTCGCAGAGAGCCTCATGATCTCTCTCACAAGCTGCAAATGCTTTTCCGAACCTCTTCTTGTAGATACAATGCCATCGATAATAAATACATTATCCACACTGTACTCATCTGCAATCAGCTGACTTCGTATCGTCTGCTTTAATAACGTAGATGAAACAAAAAGCCACCTCTTGTTGGCACATACACTTGAAGCGACAATTGATTCGGTTTTGCCGACCCGCGGCATGCCTCGGATTCCAATGAGTTTATGACCTTCCTGTTTATATAATTCAGCAAGAAAATCAACAAGAAGCCCAAGCTCATCTCTTACAAATCTGAATGTTTTTTTATCATCTGCATCACGCTGTATGTATCTCCCGTGGCGAACCGCCAGAGTATCTCTTAATTTAGGCTTTCGTAATTTCGTTACTTTTATATGATCCATAGTGTTCAGGATTGATTCTAGTCTTTGAATTTGTTCATTGTTTTGGCATTTCAGCAGCAGCCCTCTGCGGCTGTCATCAACACCATTTATCGTCACAATATTTATAGAAAGCATCCCGAGCAGCGAAGAAATATCCCCAAGCAAACCAGGACGGTTTTTTTGAATTTCGTATTCGAAGTACCATTCGTGCATCTCCAAAAAAGGACCCCCTTCAATAACCAGGTCTATTACACCTATACCCTTATCATAAAGCATTTTCATGAAAGAAGAAAGAACAATTCCTTGACATCCTAAAACAAGGTATGCGGTCCTATGAAATGTGGAATCACACGTTTAGCTCAGGCATGGCAGAAAAGGATCCGACAGAAAAGTCCGGTTTTGACTTTACTGGCGGAGCCGTTCTGACCGAGGGGTTAGGCGGTGGAGCTGGACAATACGAAATGTGGAACCGCCTGTTTAGCTCAGGCATGGCAGAAAAGGATCCGACAGAAAAAGACAGTTTTGCTTTTTCTGATGAAACATTTTAACCGAGGAGATGAACGAGAGGAAGAGGCTCAAAATCCTCATTAATAAAAAATGAATAGAAAAAAGAGAGGACCTGCGTCCCCTCTTATCTTGTGCCGTTGTTTTGCACAAGCTTAACCATCATGTTTGCGATTGCATGCTGCTCTTCTTTAGAAGCTACACTCCAAAGATCTGCAAGTACTTTTTCCTGTTCATTTTTTGGATCAACCTGTTTTGCTAAGTAATCGCCGATTTCATAAGCTAAGTCATTCACAGCTTCTGTTTTCATTCCATCTCCTTCAGCGTGGTGCATGCGATCGCCAAGGAAGTTTTTCCATTGATCCCAGTTATCTAAAACAGACATTATAACCCCTCCTAATTATGTGGAATACAATGTTAGTTTGTCTTGCATGTTCTGTTTTATACGGCAGTTTTCCGAAAAAAATTAAGCATGCCATCCCCCGTTGATTGAAAGCACCTGACCAGTAATGTAGCCAGCTTTTTTTGATGACAGGAAAACAGCTGCATCAGCAATCTCATCAGGCTGTCCAATTCGTCCTAAAGGAATTTCTTCAGCAAGATTTATTAGCTCTTCATTTGTAAAAGAATGAAGCATATCTGTTTCCACAGCTCCCGGAGCTATCGCATTGACTCTTATGCCAGAAGGGGCTACTTCTTTCGCCAGTGCCTTTACAAAAGAATTTTGCCCGCCTTTAACCATACTGTAAAGGACTTCACAAGAAGCTCCGACAATCCCCCAAATGGAAGAAATTACGATAATATTTCCATCTCTTTTATTTACCATTGAAGGGATGATTTCTTTAGCCAGCATATAGGGACTTGTGATTTGCAGCTGAACCATTTGCTGCACTTCTGCTTCGCTCATATCTGTCATTAACCCATAATAACTCTTCCCGCTGTTTAAAATCAGCAGGTCAACCTTGTGATTAAGCTGACTAATGAGTTTTTTTACACCATCCTGTACAGATAAATCTGCATTCACTATCATGCATTCTGTCTTGTCCGAAAGCTGATGGATAAGCTGATTGATGCTTTTTTCATTTTGATGATAATGCAGATATAAGATATAACCTTCCGATGCAAGCTTCTTCGAGATTGCTTTGCCAATACCTCCGCTTGCACCCGTAATCAATGCTACTTTCTTCATGTGTATCTCCTTTATTCAAGCGATAAAAAAACATCCTAAAAAGGATGCTTTACTTCGGTACGACTTGACAGACTGAAAATAAATTCTCATCTATCATTTCATTCAGCGTATGATGGATATCGTCATTTGTCAATTTTTCAAGAGTTGGGACGACATCAAATAAGTTCATTTCGTTAAAAGAATAGCGTGTAAACTGGTTCGCAATATATTCAGGAGAATTAATAGCCCGTAAAAAGGACCCGATTTTCTTTTTCTTGGCATTTTCTAATCGATTAGCAGGTATGCCGTCTCGTTTTGCTTGAAGCAAAGTACTTTTAATCTCTTCAGCCAGCTGATCAGGCTGTTCTGTATCTCCTCCGATCATGGCAAACCCAAAGCCGCTCTCTTCCGTATAATCATAGCTGAATGTATCATCAATCAGCCCATTTTCATAAAGCTCCGTATATTTTTCAGAGCTTTTTCCAAATAGCATATCCAAGATAAGATTCATTGACAGTTCGTGTTTTAACAGTTCTTCTCCAGATCGGTCAGCCTGCTTTGCCTTTAATCCGACTAAACACTTTGAAGATTGAACATTCATTTTCAATTTTTCGAGTGGTTTAGCTACTGCATCCGGTTCATTTATTTCAGCACGTTTAATCTCAGATTCAGGTTTAAACTCTTTTTTAGCCTGATTATCCCTGATCTGAGTCAATATTTTCTCCGGATCGATTGGCCCCACAACGAATAGCAGCATATTGCTCGGATGGTAAAAAGTATGGTAGCATTCGTAAAGCAAATCCTTCGTAATTTTGGAGATTGAATCAACAGTTCCAGCAATATCAATACCGACCGGATGCTTCTGGAACATATTTTGAATTAAGCCAAAATAGAGCCTCCAGTCAGGATTATCATCATACATATTAATTTCCTGGCCGATAATACCTTTTTCTTTTTCAACGGATTTTTCTGAAAAATATGGCTCCTGCACAAAATCAACAAGCGTTTCTAAGTTCTTTTCAACATTTGAAGTGCTTGAAAATAAATAAGCAGTTCGTGTAAAAGAAGTAAATGCATTTGATGAAGCACCTTGTTTGCTGAAATCCTGAAAGACATCCCCATCTTCTTTTTCAAATAGCTTATGCTCCAGAAAATGGGCAATCCCGTCTGGTACAGCTATCATTTCGTTTCCATCAAGCGGAACAAACTGGTTGTCGATAGAACCATATTTAGTTGTAAAAGTTGCATATGTTTTATTGAATCCTTTTTTTGGAAGAACGTAAACATCAAGTCCATTTTCCATTTTTTCGTAGAAGAGTTCTTCTTGAAGCTGTTCAAACTTTATCGATTTTGTCATTGTTCACCCTCCATTCCTTTTAAGAAATAGATCGTATCAAGCTCAATTTTTTTGGCAGCAGCGATAATTTCATCTTTCGTTACCTTTTCTATGCCTTCCATGTATTTATCGAAAGGTTCATTCACATTCGAGATAACATTATGGTAAAGGACTTCAACAGACCCGTAAGATGTATCAATTGTTTCCAGTAATTGATTTTTGATGACTGCTTTTGTCTGTTCGATTTCTTTATCAGTAAAATCTCCATTTTTCATGGCTTCGAGCTGTTCTTTGATAATCGTAACCGCGCGTTCATAATTCGCAAATTCAATTCCTGACATAACCATCAGCAGTCCTTTATGACTTTCGATTCTTGAAGCTGCGTAGTATGCCAGGCTTTCTTTTTCACGGACGTTTATGAAAAGCTTAGAATGAGAAAATCCGCCAAAAATACCATTGAACACTTGAAGAGCGTAATAAGCCGGGTCTCCATATGTGCAGTTTGTTCGATATCCTATGTTAAGTTTCCCTTGCTTTACATCCTGATCTTCAATTACTTCGTTAGGCTGTTTAATCTCCCTTTCAGTGATCGATTGCTCCACACTTTGATGAGAATTTTCAGAAAAACTGAAAAACGTCTTTGTGTATTCGCTCACTTCATTAGCTGACACATCACCAACTACATATAAATCCATTTTGTCTTCTTTTAGAGCTTTTTTATAATATTCATATAAGCTTGCTGGCGTAATTTGTTCAAGATGATCAATCTCCCCGTTTACATGGAGTCGATACGGTTCATCTTTGCACATTTCTTGCACAAGTCTTAAATTTGAATATCTCATTTTATCATCATAAACCGCTTGAATCCGCTGTTTTAGTGTTCTTTTCTCCTGATTAATGATTTCGTCCGGAAAGGACTCATCTTTTATCACCGGAGAAAGGATTATGTCTGAGAGCAGTTTCAGTGCTTTTTCCAGCAATGGGGTTTGATCAGACAAAAAACGTTCATTTGCCACCTCAATCCGGATGGAAATGATGTGATGATCGCCTTTTTTCGATAAATCAACAAATAATGTTGCACCGTAAAGTTCATCTAGATGCTTTCTTAATTCTGTGCTCGTTGGAAATGATTTAGTGCCCCGCTGCAATACGTAGGGAAGAAGTGCCCGGAATGTGACATCCTCCTCATTTAATGGTGCGAGCATCTTAAACACGAGTGAGTTCGTTTTAAATTTATTCGTTTGCACCGTGTGTAAAGTTAATCCATTGATTGTTTCAATTTGTTCTTTTAAAAACTCCATGGTGACCCTCCTTGCGAAAACAGATTGTTTTTATTTTTTCCTGTTTTATATTTTAGCGTATGGATACATTCTAGTAATTATATCAACTTTAGGATAATTAAGGAAATGTTATGCAAAATCAAATATGAAAAGACGCAAAACTTTCACTGCGCCATTCGCATTAAGCCGGTTTCTCTTCCTTTGTAGGCTTTATGAAAAAAAGGACAACGAATACTGCTAAAAGGGTGCCACCAGCTGAAACATTATTAACAAGATGATCTCCAATCGACATGATGTAAGCATAAACCGGCGGTCCGGCAGCAAACACCAATAAAACGCATTGAGCTGCTTTATAAACGCCTTTAATGCCATATTGCTTTTCTGGAGTGTCAGAAAGATAAAACAAAACTCCAAATAAGATAAACATGATAAAACAGCCAATGGCAAATATCGCATACAGCCATCTGCCTTTTTCTTTAAAAATTGATTTAACGCAGCCCAGAAACTCTATAAATGACTGCTTTTCTTTTTCTTGCTTCGGAATTTTCACTAAAAAAAAGACAAGTGCTACACTGATGAAGCTGAAAAAAGGAATGAATCAAAATGGCAAAAACCAAATAAAGGATGCAAGAATAGGTCCGATGATCGGGCTCAGAACTTTCCCTGCTGTATTTGCTGTCTCGATCAGACCAAGACCTGAACTTACTTCTTTATTTTTCTCAGACATATCTCCGATTAGAGGTATGACGACAGAAGCGGCACCAGCTGAGCCAATTCCCTGCAGAACACGTCCAAGCAAGATGATCATGAAAGGATTCTCCATTGTCCATGAGGCCCATCCTGATACCGCTCCGCCGGAACCGGCAATCAGCAGGCATGGCACCATCACAATTTTTCTGCCGAAACGGTCAGATAGATAGTCTGTAACAGGAATAAGCAAAATAGCGACAACAGAATAAACGGTAATAATGAGAGACACTTGAAAGGAAGAGATCCCTATTTGTTTCTCAATTAAGAGCAAAACAGGAATTAACATTGAATTACCTAATGACATCACTAATGGTACGGATGACAATGCAATTAGATCAAGCTGCTTTTTTTTGCACCCATGCTGTTCACCTATGTTTCATATTTTCTTGCAATGTTAAAATTTTGCCTCCAAAATAACAAAACTATGCGCTGACCTTGAATCTCCAAATAGACGAAGAAGAGAATAATTCTTAGAACAAAATCACATGCGCTGCACTTGAAGCAGATTAATTAACTTTTATTATCTATACAACAAAAAAGCGGCCAATGCAGACTAACTAAAAGTCTGCATTGGCCGCAAATTAAAATCAGCGTTTTCCTTTTTCATACGGTGTGCCGAGTGCCCTTGGAGCATCTGCACGTCCAATAAATCCAGTTAAAGCTAATATTGTTAATACATATGGCGTAATTAACAAGTACATCGTCGGAATACCTTCCAGAAGCGGGAGCTGTCCGCCTATTACACTTAATCCTTGAGCAAGACCGAAGAAAATCGCAGCTGCCATTGCACCCAGCGGATGCCACTTACCGAAGATTAACGCAGCAAGTGCCATGAATCCTTGTCCGCTGATTGTAGCATGGCTGAAATCACGTGCAATGATTGTAGCATAAACAGCTCCGCCGACTCCTGCAAATGCACCGCTCAGAATGACTCCAATATAGCGCATTTTTACAACATTGATTCCCATTGTATCAGCAGCCATTGGATGCTCTCCGACTGATCTTATTCGAAGGCCAAATGGTGTTTTATACATAACAAACCAAACAGCAAATGCAACAATAATTGCAAGGTACGTTGTAATATAGCCATTTGAGAAAAATAATGGTCCAATAACCGGGATATCGCTCAATAACGGAATATCGATTTTATTAAAGCTTTCACTAATTCGATCTGTCTGGCCTTTTCCATAAAATAATTTGACAAGGAAAAGCGAAAGACCGATTGCCAAAAAGTTTATTGCTACTCCGCTTACAACCTGGTCGGCGCGAAACGTAATAGAAGCAACAGCATGCAGGACAGACAGCAATGCTCCAGCAGCCATAGCAGCTAAAATTGAAATCCACGGTGTTGCACTGCCAAGTGTATCAGCAAATGATAAGTTAAAAACGATGGCAACGAAAGCTCCAATGACCATTAATCCTTCAAGTCCAATATTGACGACCCCAGAACGTTCACTGAACATGCCTCCAAGTGCAGTGAAAATAAGCGGAGCTGCGACAAATAAAGCTGTAGGGATGATGAGTTCTAGCATATGAAGTAAGCTCACTTATTTCCCCTCTTTCTTGAAACGAAGTAAAATCCAGCGAATGAAATAACTTGATGCTACAAATAGAATGATAAGGGCGATGACAATTTCAACAAGCTCGTAAGGCACTCCAGCCATAGAAGGCATGTTCAGCGCTCCTACTTTTAAACCGCCAAATAGAGCAGCGGCAAAGATAATGCCGAGAGCAGTATTTCCGCCTAAAAGCGCTACTGCGATACCATCAAATCCGACTCCGGTAAATCCGCCTTTTACAGATACATATTGGAATGTGCCAAGTCCTTCCATTGCACCTGCTATTCCAGCAAAGGCTCCAGAGATGACCATTGAAAGGATAATGTTGCGGCTGACGTTCATTCCTGCGTATTGAGCCGCATCCTGGTTAAACCCAACTGACCGAAGCTCATAGCCTTTTGTCGTCTTTTCAAGGAGGAACCACATGACAAATGCTCCAATTAATGCAAGGAAAATCCCATAATGCATTCTAGAATAATCCGTCATTGTCTGGAAGAATTCTGAGCTTAAGGAAGCTGAAGGGAAAATATTTTCTGATTTATCCCCTTTATCAGATAAAACATATTGAATTAAATGATTCGTTAAATATAAGGCAATGTAATTCATCATGATTGTAACAATAACTTCATGAACTTTAAATTTCGCTTTTAATAATCCTGGGATGAATCCCCAGAGAGCTCCTGCCACTGCAGCTACTGCAATCGCAAGCGGCAGATGAATGATCTTTGGAAGTTCAAACGCTACGCCAACCCATACAGCTGCAAACCATCCTACGATCAGCTGCCCTTCAACCCCGATGTTAAAGAGGCCTGTACGAAATGCAAATGCTACAGCAAGTCCAGCAAAAATATATGGCGTTAACTGACGGATCGTTTCCCCGATATAGTAGGACTCTCCAAAAATTCCACTCCAGAGTGCCGAATAACCTGCAATTGGGTCGTAACCTGTAATAAGCATAATAATTGCACCGCAAATTAACCCTAGCAACACAGCAATAACGGGTACAATAATATTAAAATAACGTGCTATTTTCATGATGTTGCACCTGCTTCCTTGCGGCTGCTTCCTGCCATAAGCAAACCAAGCTCCTGCTCTGTTGTTTCTTTTGGATTCACAATTGCAACGATTTTCCCTTCATATATAACCGCAATCCGGTCGCTGACATTCATTATTTCTTCCAGTTCAAATGAAATAAGAAGAACGGCTTTCCCTTTATCTCTTTGCTCAATTAAACGTCTGTGAATAAATTCAATTGCCCCTACATCAAGACCTCTAGTGGGCTGAGCAGCGATCAATAGATCAGGATCTCTGTCAACTTCGCGTCCAATAATAGCTTTTTGCTGATTTCCCCCTGATAAAGCGCGGGCAAGCGTAGAACTGCTAGGAGTTCGCACATCAAATTCTTTAATCAGCTTTTCTGCTTTTTCATAAATTGCTTTGAAATTCAGGACACCATTTTTTGAAAACGGTTTTTTATAATATGTTTGTAATACCATGTTTTCTCCTACTGGAAAATCCAGCACTAATCCATGCTTGTGGCGATCCTGTGGAATATGGCCAACTCCGGCTTCTGTGATGCTGCGAGGACGCTGATTGCTGATATCCTTTCCGTTCAAAAGAATCGATCCTGATTCTGAACTCATCAAACCCGTAATAGCCTCAATTAATTCTGACTGACCGTTTCCATCCACACCTGCAATACCGACAATTTCACCAGCTTTAACAGATAAATTCAAAGAATCAATCACTGTCACATTGCGGCTGTCCTTCACTACAAGATTATCAATCTTCAGAACTTCTTCTTTAGGATGAGCTTCCATTTTCTCAGTAGTAAAAAGAACCTCTCTTCCAACCATCAGTGCTGCAAGCTCGTTCGGATTTGTCTCAGCAACATTAACAGTTCCGATGCCTTCTCCTTTTCGGATTACCGTTACACGGTCACACACTTCCATGATTTCCTTTAATTTATGAGTAATCAAAATAATTGATTTGCCCTCTTTAATTAATGCTTTCATAATCGTGATCAATTCTTTTATTTCTTGAGGTGTCAGCACAGCGGTAGGTTCATCAAATATTAAAATTTCAGCTCCGCGATAGAGTGTTTTCAGTATTTCCACACGCTGCTGCATTCCTACAGAAATGTCGCTGATTTTAGCAGAAGGGTTCACAGCAAGTCCATACTTTTCCGAAATTTCCTTTACTTGCTTCTCTGCATCCTTCAAATTGATTTTTCCAGTTTTAGTAGGTTCATTTCCTAGAATAATATTTTCTGTAACAGTAAAATTGTTGACAAGCATGAAATGTTGGTGTACCATACCAATTCCTAGATCATTTGCGATGTTTGGATTTGTTATATTAACAGCATTTCCCTTTACACGTATCTCGCCTTTTTCAGGCTGATATAAACCGAATAAAACGTTCATTAACGTCGATTTCCCTGCACCATTTTCACCAAGAAGCGCATGAATTTCACCCTTCTTTACTTGAAGGTTAATATTATCATTTGCGACGATTCCCGGGAATTCTTTGCGGATTCCGAGCATTTCAATTACATATTCCAACATGATCACTCCTTTTTCCTGAAGCTCATTGATGATTAAGATGATAGATGTTAGGAAATTTTATTTTGTATTATATAAATTATTTAATTGACTCCCTTTATACTTTTAAAATCACCAACTAAAAATCTATAATCTGCACTGTTTTCATATGCAAAATGGCCTATCTTTTGTTTATAGACTTTTAGTCAGGCGACTTTTCAGGCTAATAAAAAGGCTAGTTCTTCCTAGCCTTTTTATCAGTAATATGTTTTAAAACTTACTCGAATGGTACTTTGATTTCACCGTCGATGATTTTTTGTTTAAATTCATCAATTTTAGCAATAACGTCTTCAGAAAGATTATCTTGTGTAGGAGCAATGCCTACACCGTTTTCTTTAAGACCGTACTCAATGATTTCTCCGCCAGGGAAGTCGCCATCTTTACCTTTTTCGGCTAAGTCTTTAACTGCTACATCTACGCCTTTTACCATAGAAGTTAATGTTACGTTGAAGCCATCACCTTCACCAAGCTCGTGCTGATCACGGTCAACACCGATAACCCATACATCTTTACTTGCATCTTTTGTTTTCAAATCAACAGCTGCAGTGAATACGCCGTTTCCAGCTCCGCCTGCTGCGTGATAAATAACGTCTGCACCTTGACCATACATGATTTCAGCTACTTGCTGACCTTTAGCTGCATCACTGAACGTACCAGCGTATTGAACGATTACTTCAGCATCAGGGTTTGCTGCTTTAACGCCTTCTACAAAACCAACTTCAAACTTCTTGATTAATGAGCCTTCGATTCCGCCAACAAATCCTACTTTGTTAGATTTTGTTGAAAGTCCAGCTGCAACACCTACTAGGAATGAGCCTTCGTGCTCTTTAAACGTAATGCTTGCTACGTTTGGCTTGTCTACTACACTGTCAACAATTGCAAAATTAGCATCTTTTTGCTGATCAGCAATTTTTGTAACAGCATCCGTCATTAAGTATCCGATACCGTAAACTAAGTCGAATTTTTGACGAACTAGTTTATTTAAGTTTGTTTCATAGTCTGCGTCACTTTGAGATTGAAGATAGTCAAATCCTCCAGTCCCTTTTTCAAGACCATTTTCCTCACCGAAAGACTGAATGCCTTCCCATGCAGATTGGTTGAATGATTTATCATCTACACCGCCTGTGTCTGTTACCATTGCAACTGAGTAGCCGTCTTTTTTGCTTCCACCTGCATTATCTTTATCTTCAGATGATCCGCAAGCGCTAAGCAATGTACCTGCAGCAAGAACTAGTGACAATGTTAATCCTAAACGTTTCTTCACTTTCATTTTCCCCCTAAAATTAATATGAAATGATTGGTTTATAAGAGCCTATGTCCAAAACACCTTCGTCCTTTGAACCACCTCCTTATGGTTTCAAACATTTATTACAAGCGCTTTCTTACAACATGGAAACTAAACTGATCAGCGCGGAAGTAATTCAGTGAATATAAAACAGGCTGGTCTTTTTCATCAAAATGCATTTGTTTTAAACATAAAAGTGCGGTTTCAGGATCACATTCAAGAATTGGAGAAATCTTTTCGTGGTATCCGATTGGCTCTATATGTGTGACAGCATACGAAATATAGCGCCCTGCTTCATCCTGCAGCAATTCAAACAATGATTCTTGCTCATGAATAAATGACTGCGGCAGTATATGTCTTGGAATCTTGTCCAAGCAGTAGACGACAGGCTTGCCGTTTGCTGTTCTGACACGTTCAAGCAAGAAAATATCATCACTTGCCTGGCATTTAAAACGTTTTACATCTTCTTCTGTTGGGCTGTTTACTTGAGAGGATAAAAAGATGGTTCCAGGAACCATGTTTGCCTGTTCAATCATTTCTGTTACACTATTCAGCTGTTCAATTCCAGATGTGAAGAGCGGTTTGGAGTTAATGAAAGTTCCTACGCCATGGCGGCGGATGATAACGTTCTCTTCTTCAAGTATGCGTAATGCTTCTCTCAATGTTGCACGGCTTACCCCTAGCTTCTTTGAAAGTTCAAACTCAGAAGGAAGTTTTTCTTTCTCAACATAAATACCATTCTCAATATCTTTTTTAATTTTATCAATAACTTGTAAGTATAAATGACGGTTATCTATTTTTATGGTCATATTTTGCCTCCGTCTAATCGTTTCAATCCAGAGATCAGACATCTGATGTTATACCCTTTCTCTAATCGAAAATAATATACCATGTATTTAAAAATAAATAAATAGAAATTTATAAATTTTGTCGAAAATTGATAGCCCTTTCTCACTACAAGTGTTTCTTTTCTAGAGATTTTTGCACACAGAGTGTTTGTTTATTCTATACTTTATTTACTATTTTTATTTCTAATTTGTATTTACGCAAAAAAAGAAAGGCAACAGTGCCTTTCTTTACGAACTTACTTCGTCATAATGATCTTTTGAAAGCAAGACCTCACGAGGTTTGCTGCCTTCATATGGGCCAACAACGCCACGGTCTTCCATTGCATCAATCAGTCTTGCAGCTCTAGTATATCCGACTCTGAAACGGCGCTGCAGCATGGAGACTGAAGCAGTTTGCATTTCTAAAACTAATTGAACTGCATCATCATAAAGATCGTCACTGATCTCTTCTTTTACCTCAGCAGTTTCAGTAGGAATCATTTCCTCTTGATATTGAGCTCTTTGCTGTGAGATGACATAAGATACAACATGCTCCACTTCTTCGTCTGATAAAAATGCGCCTTGCACCCTGACAGGCTTCGATGCTCCTACAGGAAGAAACAGCATATCTCCTCTGCCAAGCAGCTTCTCTGCACCGCCCATATCAAGGATCGTTCTTGAATCCGTCTGAGACGAAACGCTGAACGCTATTCTTGAAGGTATATTTGCTTTTATGACGCCTGTAATGACATCGACTGAAGGACGCTGTGTTGCAATTATTAAATGTATCCCTGCAGCACGTGCCATTTGTGATAAGCGGGTAATTGAATCTTCCACATCAGAAGAAGCAACCATCATTAAATCAGCGAGCTCATCGACAATGACAACAATATACGGGAACTCAGGATTTTTTGTTCCTTCTTCCAAGTTAGATCTTCTTATATATTCATTATAACCCTCAATATTCCGTGTTCCAGTATGGGAAAAGAGTTCATATCTTCTCTCCATTTCATTAACTACCTTTTTTAACGCCTGTGATGCTTTTTTAGGATCCGTTACAACAGGAGCGAGCAAATGAGGAATTCCATTGTAAACATTCAGCTCTACCATCTTAGGATCAATCATCATCATCTTTACTTCATGAGGTTTTGCTCTCATTAAAATACTGGTAATGATGCCATTAATACAGACGCTTTTCCCGCTTCCAGTAGATCCTGCCACTAGAAGATGCGGCATTTTATTCATTTCAGCCAATACCGAATCACCTGAAATATCCCTGCCAAGACCCATCAGCAGCTTTGCATCCGGACGGTCATTCGCTTTTGATTCTAATACTTCCCTCAAGGATACCATGGCAATCTCTGAATTTGGCACTTCAATGCCAATCGCTGACTTTCCTGGAATTGGCGCTTCAATCCGAATATCTTTTGCGGCAAGTGCAAGAGCTAAATCGTCACTTAGGTTGACAATTTTGCTTACCTTTACCCCAACATCAGGATATACTTCATATTTTGTAACTGCAGGCCCTAAATGAACTTGAGTCACTTTAGCCTTTACACCAAAACTTTGAAACGTCTTTTCAAGTTTTCTTGCATTTTCATAAATATTCTTTTTATCTGTTTGCTGGCTGTTGACTTTTGGCTGAGATAATAAATCCAGCGAAGGCAAGAGATATGATTTATTTTCTACTTCGGTAAACGTAATCGGCGGCGTCTTCGTTTCCTCAGGAGATACCGTTTCGTCTTTCTTCTTTGGTGTTCTTTCCTTTGGAGCAGGTCTTTCCTGCTCCTGATCAAACACCTTGATTTCTGGCTCAGTTCTATCAGCGAAGCTTGAAATGATTGGCTCAATATGAACCATTTCACCTTCTTCTTCCACTTGATCATCTTGTTGCTTCGGTTCTTTTTTTATTTTTTTCGGTTTGGATCTTTGAGTATTTTTAGCATTTTTAAAGGATTGCGGCAGGTTTTTCATATCTTCAAAAAACGCAATTGCCTGTGATTTCATAAAACTCCCAAATGGTCTTATCATTTTTCCAAGTGTTGTGCTTAAGGATCTGCCTGTAATCAGAACAATTCCAATCAGGATTAGAATAAATGAAATAATGCGTGATCCTGCTGCCGCAAACAAGTAATATGATGCTGCAAAAAGAATGGCTCCGATCATTCCGCCTCCTAAATCCGGTGTGCGGATCTCTCCTTTTACTTCAAGCTGAAAAAGTTCCCACGTATTTGAGATGACACTAGGTGAAGAAAGAACTCCTTGTTTTGTAAGCATTTGAAACAATGTAACATGACTCAGCAATAGGATAGCTGACAAGATACAATACAATCCTACGATTTGCCGTGAAAATAATGAAGGCCACCTTCTGTTCCACATGATGTATGCAGATAAAACAAGCATTCCTATCAAGGCAGCCATAAACCATTCACCGATAAAAAATCGGAATAAAAAGACGAATGTTTTCCCGACAAACCCTAGATGAGCAATCGCTATCAGCGATATAGCCATCAGTACTAAGCCTATTAGTTCAAATTTTAACGTGTGTTTCCAGTCATCATTTTTTTTCTTTTGTCTCCGTTTTTGTTTTGCCATTTATTATCACCTATGTATGAATTTTGCTTGATAAACAAAGAAAGCAGCCAAATGCAGGCTGCGGACATGTTTGTGTAAAAATAGTATAGCACATTATGATGAAAACGAGAATGTCATAGATATTTTTTGTCCCGGCGAATAGTTTTCATTTAAAAAGTGCTGCGGATCTGTACTTAATATTCTGACGATTTCGTATTGGTTTTGTTCTGCTTGCCTGACAACCATTTGCAACCCGTTCACTTCAATAGTTGATACACTCTCATAGTCAGAAGATTGCACTGGGAAAATGAGTTCTTCAGGCATTGAAGTGTATAGAATCATTGCAGCATATTCTCCTTGCTTGTTTCGTCATGAGTATTTCCAATTAGTTCGTTCAATTTCATGATCGCTTGTCCGACGCCGCCGACTCCATCAATCAGACCATAATCAACGGCATCATTCCCGACCACATTCGTTCCAATATCGCGGGTTAAATTGCCTTTGGAAAACATAAGTTCTTTAAACTTTTCTTCCGTAATATTTGAATGTTTCGTAACAAAGTTTACTACTCGATCTTGCATTTTGTCTAAATACTCGAAAGTTTGCGGTACCCCAATAACTAGTCCCGTTAATCGAACTGGATGAATGGTCATGGTTGCCGTTTCTGCAATAAATGAATAGTCACAGGAGACAGCAATTGGAACTCCGATAGAATGGCCGCCGCCTAAAACAATTGATACAGTCGGTTTTGAGAGTGATGCAAGCATTTCAGCTATTGCCAATCCTGCTTCTACGTCTCCTCCGACTGTATTTAGAACTATAAGCAAACCTTCTATTTTAGGATTTTGTTCAATTGCGACGATTTGCGGTATGACATGTTCGTATTTTGTTGTTTTATTTTGAGGAGGCAGCTGAATATGCCCTTCGATTTGCCCGATAATTGTCAGACAGTGGATTCTTGAATCCTGCGACAATTGAGGAACGTTCGTTGATCCAAGCTGCTGGATTTTTTCAACTAGTGAAGGTTCTTTGCCCTCTTGTTTGTCCTGATTTGGTTCCGGGTTAGCTTGTATGTAGCTGGAATCTTTGCTCATATGGCTTCATCCTTCCTTTCATGAATGCTTTTATTATTCTCAGGACTTCTTGAAAACATTCGAACGGGCTGTAAATATTAGAACTTGCAGAAAAAACAATCGAAACTGTTTTTTGATAAAGTAAAAAAGAGCCCTTTAAAAGGCTCTTTTGCTTAGATTTCCATAATGATCGGCAGAATCATTGGTCTGCGCTTCGTTTGTTCAAATAAGAATCGATTCAGCGCTTCACGGATATTTAATTTTAATGCGGACCAATCAATGCCATGACCCTGCATGCTTTTTTCAACGATTTCAGATACGATTTCAGATGCTTTTAAAATGAGCTCTTCAGATTCACGCACATATACAAATCCTCTAGAAATGATTTCAGGCCCTGAGATCATTGTTTTTTTGGATCGATCTAGCGTGACAACAACAATTAATATTCCGTCCTGTGAGAGGAGCCTGCGGTCTCTCAGCACAATATTTCCGATATCACCGACACCAAGTCCATCTATTAACACATTTCCAGAAGGAACTTTCGAAATGGATCTTACTTTTTGCTGGTTAAATTCAACGACATCGCCTTTTTCCACAACAAAAATATTTTCTTTTTCTATTCCAACAGATTGTGCAAGCTTGGCATGTGCTTTTTGCATTTTATATTCACCATTGACTGGTATAAAATACTTTGGTTTCATCATAGTCAGCATTAGTTTTAATTCTTCCTGGCTGCCATGGCCGGAAACATGGATTTGCTTTTGCCCAAAAATAACATTTGCGCCAGCACGGTATAACAAATCGACTGTTTTTGAAAATTGGAGTTCATTCCCTGGAACAGGTGTTGCAGAGATAATTACGGTATCATCTTTTTCAATTCTTATTTGTTTATGAGCACCTTTTGCCATTCGAGTTAAAACAGTAAGCGGTTCACCTTGATGGCCTGTTGTCAAAATAGCTACTTCATTTTTAGGATATTTATCGATATCTTGGACGGGTATGATTAAATTCTCACTATCAATGATGTATCCTAATTTTTCTGCTATTTCATAAACGTTTTTAATTGAGTTTCCAAGCAGAACAAGTTTTCTTTTATTCTCAGATGCCGCTTGGATCACCTGGACAATACGGTTAATATTCGATGCAAAAATCGCAACAATCGTTCTGCCTTCAGCTGTATACATGGCGTCAGAAATTTCTTCCCCGACTACAGTCTCAGATGCTGTAAAACCTGGACGCTCAGCATTTGTACTATCTGAGAGCAGACACAATACGCCTTGTTCGCCAATCAATGCCATTTTCCCTAAATCTGAGCTTGTATTCAAGACAGGTGTGGCATCAAATTTGAAGTCTCCAGTATGAACAATCGAGCCAAGTGATGTGTGAAAGCAAACGCCGACAGAGTCAGGTATGCTGTGAATCGTTCTGAAGAATGATACGTTGACACCATCAAATTCAAGAACAGTTGAAGAATCAACTTCCTGATAGTCTGCTTTTTGCTTTGGATTTACTTCTTTTACTTTTTGAGAAACTAAGGAAAGCGTCAGTTTTGTCCCATAAACAGGTACCGATAAATGTCTAAGAACGTAGAAAACGCCGCCAATATTCTCGTCGTGACCGTGTGTTAAAAAGATGCCCTTCACTCGGTCTGCATTTTCACGCAAGTATGTAATATCAGGAATGACCATATCAATCCCTAACATCCCAGCTTCTGGATACATCAATCCAGCATCAACGATAAAGATGTTATGATCGATTTCAATGACATACATATTCTTGCCAATTTCTCCGACTCCGCCTAGGGCAATAATCTTGATGTTTTCTGTCTGTTTATTCAATTGGTAATCCTCCCTGAACCCGTCCAATACAACTAATGATTATTATAACTGATGAAAGAAATGGAATACAAGGAAATAATCTCTTATAACTAAAATCCATGAAATTATTTAATGATAACAAAGCAATTAAATTCTCATATTTCCGCAAATAAAAATGGCCAATCAGATGTGAACTACTTCCCGAATAATGGACACTTAATAAAAAGTGCCCCTTATTCAGTTTTTCTATGTCTAAACGAGTGAACCCGTTTATAATTAAATCATTAATTTGAACGAAGAAAGAGGCAGGCACTGAAGAACGACGTTAAATGGTGCATCAGGGAAATATCATCTTATTGGGAATTCTTCTTTGGTCATTTTAAGGATCATGTTAATTACAAAGCCTGTGACAACTACCACCAGTTAAAGCAAGAAGTTGATCTGTTTATGGAAGAGTATAATCATCATCGTTATCAATGGGGACTAGAAAAAATGACCCCGGCTCAATACCGGGGTCATTTACTAGCTGCTTAAGTCTCTTTTTTATTAATTGAATATAAATAATTTCAAGCAATTATTAATAGCTGCAGCTATGCAAGGAACCACTGCTTTTGTTCTTACAAGGAAGTCAACACTTTCGTTAATTCGCTTCTTTCAGTTTCAGTTAAAGAAATCAAAGGCAGTCTTACAGGTCCAACATCAAGGCCTCTTAACTGAAGTGCTGTTTTTACAGGTGCAGGGTTTGGTGCTTTAAATAACTGTTTCATTATTGGAAGCAGCTGTCGGTGAATGGCGCCTGCTCTTACAGTTTCACCTGATTGAAAGGCTGCAATCATTTCCTGCATTTCATTTCCGATAACATGGGATGCAACAGATACAATTCCTGTTCCTCCTATTGCCAAAACAGGAAGAGTTAAGGCGTCATCACCTGAATACAGTACAAAATCTTCGGGCGTTCTTGAAATGATTTCTGACATTGCATCAAGGTCTCCGCTTGCCTCTTTCACAG
The DNA here is from genome assembly GCF_014235785.1 of Bacillus sp. PAMC26568. Lineage (GTDB taxonomy): Bacteria > Bacillota > Bacilli > Bacillales > Bacillaceae > Bacillus_P. The sequence continues at coordinate 2,513,137 of NZ_CP060137.1, forward strand.
CTGCCACATTCGGTATTTCAGCAAGTCTTGCAATCGTATCAGGAGATATGCTGACTACGGTGCGTCCTGGAACGTTATAAATCATAACAGGAAGGCTCGTTGATTCTGCGATGGTTTTAAAATGCAGATAAAGGCCATCTTGATTAGGCTTATTATAATAAGGTGCAACAAGCATAACAGCATCAACACCCGCCGCTTCTGCTTTTTTAGTTAAATCGATTGATGCTTTCGTATTGTTGCTTCCAGTCCCTGCAATGACAGGCACTCTTCCATTTACTTCAGCAACAATAAACTTAAACAATGCTACTTTTTCCTCAACTGTTAGTGTTGGAGATTCTCCTGTCGTACCAGCAACAACAAGTGAATCAGATCCATTTTGTATTAAATAGTTGACAAGCTGTGATGTTTTCGTAAAATCGATGTTTCCATTTTTATCAAATGGGGTAACCATTGCGGTTGAAATCTTTCCAAAGTCAATCATAGTGACACTCCTCTTTTTCATTCAAGATCAAGCTCATTTTGAAAGATCAAATGCATCGTGTAAAGCATTTACTGCATTTATCATATCCTCTTCTCTTACCAATACCCAAATTGTCGTATGACTATCAGCAGATTGAAGAATTTGAATGCCTTGTTCTGACAGAGCTGTTACAATTTTAGCTGTTACACCAGGGACTCCTGCTATACCCGCTCCGACTGTTGAAACTTTAGCGCAATGTCTTTTTACGCCAGGTTCATAATCCAAACCTCTTAAAATTTCGACAGCTTGATCTGTGAGTTCTTCAGCAACCGTATAAATGACTGCTCTTGGCGTAATGTTGAAGAAATCAACACTGATCCCTGCGCGAGCCATAGCCTTGAATACTTCAGCCTGGACTTCGTATTGACCTTCTTTTGCAGTTACTTTAATTTGAGTGACATTTGAAACATTGGCAATCCCCGTAATGAGACGGTCATGGATGTCACTTCCCAAATTTTCCGAGTGATGTGATGTGACAAGTGTGCCGAGTCCTTCAGAATAGGTTGAACGTATTCTGATTGGCACTTTAGCCTGCATCGCAATTTCTACTGCTCTTGGATGAATAACCTTAGCACCCTGATAAGCCAAATTGCAAATTTCTGTATATGTTACCATAGTCAGCGGCTTTGCCCTTTCTACAATGCGTGGATCAGCTGTCATAACACCTTCAACATCAGTAAAAATGTCGATGAAATCAGATTCAAGTGCTGCACCTAGGGCTGCAGCTGAAGTATCACTTCCGCCTCTGCCTATCGTTGTAATGTCACCATTTTTAGTTGCACCCTGAAAGCCGGCTACGACAACTACATCATAGTGTTCGAGCTCACTTCTGAGACGTTCGCATCGCATATCAAGGATTTTAGCATTTGTGTAATCTTCATTGGTTAAAAATCCTGCCTGTGCTCCGCTCATTGATGTTGCTGCAATTCCTTCCGACTGCAGCATGCTGGTAAAAATAACAGAAGAAATGGTTTCACCGCATGATAAAAGCATATCCTGTTCGCGTTTTGAAATGGATGCAATTCCTCCATACAGAAGATTTAATAAGGAATCTGTTGCATATGGATCTCCATTTCTGCCCATTGCAGAAACGACTACAACGACTTTATACTTCTCTTTTAATGCATCTCTAATATGTTTTAGCGCCATTTTGCGGCCGTGATCATCTTTTACAGACGTCCCGCCGAATTTTTGAACGATTATTTTCATTCTTACACCCCGACTCTATACGTAAGAGAAGAGAGCAGGTATTATGTACCCTCGCTCTCTTCGATGTTGCTTAAACTAGTTTCAATTTAACAAGGCTTTCTGCAATTTGAACGGAATTCCATGCTGCACCTTTTAAAAGGTTATCAGACACAATCCATAAATGGAAGCCATTTGCTCGATCTGGATCTTTGCGGATGCGTCCGACAAAAACATCATTTTTTCCGACGCAGTCTGCCGGCATTGGATATGTTTGTGTGAGCGGATCATCCTGCAGGGTTACACCTGGTGCATCTTTTAATAAAGCATGAATGTCTTGCACTGAACCAGGATTTGAATCCAATTCGATATAGACAGATTCAGAATGGCCCGTTTCAACTGGAATGCGCACACATGTGGCTGCAATCTCCAGATTTGACATGTGCATGATTTTTTTCGTTTCATTCATCATTTTCATTTCTTCAAATGTAAAGCCGTTTTCTTCAAACTTATCAATTTGAGGAATGGCATTGAATGCTATTTGGAAATGCTTTTTATCGCCTTTTACAGGAAGAATTTCAGGTGTGAACTCTTTTCCGGCCAAAATAGCTTCTGATTGACTTTTCAATTCTTCAATCGCTGCAGCACCGGAGCCTGATACCGCCTGGTAAGTCGATACGATTACTTTGTTTAATCCAAAAGCCTTGCGCAACGGTTCAAGTGCAACCACCATTTGGATTGTAGAGCAGTTTGGATTTGCAATAATTCCATTATGTTCTTTTAAATCTTCCGCATTTACCTCCGGAACGACAAGCGGAACATTTTCATCCATGCGGAAGGCACTTGTATTATCAACAACAATAGCACCGTGCTTAACTGCTTCCGGGGCAAGCTCTTTAGAAACACTGCCGCCTGCACTGAATAGCGCAATCTGTACACCTTCAAAGCTTTCAGGCTTTGCAGCTTGAACCACATATTCTTTCCCTTTAAAAGTTACTTTTTTGCCTGCTGATCTCTCAGAAGACAACAAAGTAAGCTTAGAGATTGGAAAATCACGCTCTTCTAAAGTTTGCAGCATCTGCTGTCCTACTGCACCTGTGGCTCCAACAACGGCAACATGATATCCATTTGTATTCATTTTTCAAAACTCCTTCCGCGATTATCCGGCTGCTGCCTGATTAACTTCATATCATATTACATATTAGTTTATCATAGACTAGGTCCATTCATTATACAACTATGATTTTTTCTTGCCTTCTATTCTATCAAGAAGTCTTCTATTCGTCATCTCGAAATTTTTCGATAAGGACTGGCTGAAATTGCGAGTGATCAAGTGCTGCCTCAACCGTCTCTAATAATAAGTCCATTTTCGCCACTAATGAATTTGGCTTTTTAAATGGTGCATCTTGGCCAAACGGAATAAAATATATATTTTTTGTAGCCATCAGCTTCATTAAATTCATGCCATTTAAACCAAGTGCATCATTGGTGGATATTCCAAGTACAATCGGTTGATGATTTCTTAGAGTAGCCTTTGCTGCCATTAACACCGGAGAGTCTGTCATTGCATTTGCAAGCTTGCTCATAGAATTTCCTGTCATAGGTGCCACAACCATACAATCAAGGGGGATTTTCGGTCCGAGCGGTTCTGCTTTTACAATCGAGTCAATCACTTTATGTCCTGTTAAATCTTCAATCTTTTTGATCCATTCTTCACCCTCGCCAAACCTTGTATTTGTTGATTGGACTGTAAATGTGACTACGGGCATTACATCTGCACCTTCGTCAATTAATCTTTTAATTTGCGGATAAACTGCATCATATGTGCAGTGAGATCCGGTTAAACCAAAACCGATTCGTTTTCCTTTAACCTTCATGATGATGACCCCTTCCATCTGGAGTATTCTTCTGTCAGCAAAACGGCTAAAACATTTGCTACGATCTGTCCAGCCGTTTTTGGAGCGACAATCCCAGGAAGCCCTGGTGCCAGCAATGCTTTAATGCCTCGTTTTTCAGCATATTTAAAATCGGTTCCTCCCGGTTTTGAAGCAAGGTCAATAATCAGTGTGTGTGCAGGCATTTTAGAAATTACTTTTGCGGTAACAATGTGATGAGGAATTGTATTAATGCAAATATCGATTTGAGAAACTTCCTTATCTAAGTCTTCCAGCTGAAAGGAATCAAGCCCCATCTCAATAATTCTTGCAATATGCGAAGATTTTCTTGCCCCAACCTTTACTCTGGCTCCAAGTGCTGAAAATGTTCGTGCAACACTCATTCCTACACGGCCGAGACCCAGTACTGCTACTTTAGAGCCATGTATCGTGAAGTCTGTATGCTGTATCGCCATCATAATCGTTCCTTCAACTGTAGGAATCGAATTGTAAATGGCCACATCATCTCTTTCAAAAAGCTGGACTAATTCACGATTTGCAATATCAATTATTCCGTCTAAGTATGAATTGCTTATTCCGGAATAAATAATGCAATGAGGCGGTGTCTTCGCAAAGATCTCCTCCGTTAACACTACTTCTTCATTGGAGAAAATGGTATCGACATGACCTTCCAAATTCGTTCCGGGAACAGGCAAAATGATGGCATCTATTTCTTCAAAACGCACTTCGGCAAGCTTTAATTTCGAGGCTCCTGTAAACCCATGATCAAGCTGGTCAAAACCGACTAAAAAAAGCTTGGCATCGAGTTCAGTTAATTTACGAATAACCTCCAGCTGCCTGGCATCTCCTCCAATGACTGCTATGTTCAGCCCTGTTAACATACGATCCTTTCACCTACTTTTTCGCGATGTATATATTCATTTTGATGTATTCCTGAGTGATCTTACTTAAACATCTTATGTAAAATCAGCCTTCAGGGTGATAGTCTTTGACGGATATAATTAAACGGTACGGAATTGCACCTAATCTGCATATAGACTTGAAGCCATTAGGCATTCAATAAAAAAAAGCGATGGATCCTCCATCGCTTTTTACTCAATCAGCTTTATTTGATTATCTTCAATATCCAATATAATCATATCTGATCCAATTTTTTTAATATGCTGCCATGGGACCCTGATATCGTCTCCTTGTTTTCTAAATCCAAACCACTTAGTCGATGGTATAACAAGAGCTGTAATTTGACCGGATTGTTCATCTATTTCCAGATCCGTTTGACCTAAAACTCCTAATCTCTCCGCTCTTTTCACATCAACGATTTCTTTCCCGCTTAGCTCGCTCAGCCTCATAAAACCACCATCCTTTTTATCATGTATATCCATCCAAAAATAAAAAAGACCTGCAAGAAAATCTTACAGGTTCCTGGATTTGTTATCCTCTTAAAGCAGATGGTAATTTTCCGTCTGGGCTAATTAGTGCCACTGAGTAATTATCTGTGAATAATTGTTTTGCGAGTGCATTGACATTGTCAGCTGTCACTTCATTTATTTTCTCGATCATTTCATCCAGGCTCCGATGACGCCCAAGCAGAAGCTCATTCTTTCCATTTCGGCTCATACGGCTATTTGTGCTTTCTAGCGAAAGCATCAAATTGCCTTTCATTTGTTCAATGCTGTTTGACAGTTCTTTTGAGGTAATGCCTTCTTTTTTGAAATTCGAAAGTGTTTCCTGAATGGTTTCAAACAAAACATCAAGCTGCGCACGGCCTGTTCCCCCGTAAATCGTCAGCATGCCATTATCCTTGTAGGATGAATGATATGAGAAAACGGAATAGGCAAGTCCTTTTTGTTCACGAACATCCTGAAACAATCGTGAGCTCATACTGCCTCCAAGAACATTATTTAATACGATTAAATCATAGATCTGCTCATGGCCGACCTGAAGACCGTCAAATCCAATGCAAAGGTGAGCTTGTTCTGTATCTTTAGTGCGGGCAAGCTTCTGATCCATGAATGCAGGAGGAGCGATTTCCACGCCCTTTTGAGACGTTTCAAATGATCCGAACAGATTTTCCACTTCGGAAATAAAGCTTTCTGTAATGTTTCCTGCTACAGAGATTACAACATTTTCAGGAGTGTAATATTGATCCATATACTCCCTTAATGTGTCGCTTTCAAATTCTCTAAGCGTTTCCTCAGTTCCTAAAATCGGATACCCAAGGGGATGATCTCCATATGTCGCCTTACTCAGCAAATCGTGGACGATATCGTCAGGTGTATCTTCATACATTTTAATTTCTTCATAAACTACATTTTTTTCTTTCTTCAATTCGATCTCATCAAAGGTTGAATTAAAGAACATATCTCCAAGCACTTCAAGGGCAAAATTTGAATGTTCATCAAGCACCTTAGCATAGTAGCATGTGTATTCCTTTGAAGTAAAGGCGTTTACTTGTCCTCCGATACTGTCAAATGATTCTGCAATATCTCTTGCAGATCTTGTTTTTGTGCCTTTAAAAAACATATGCTCTAAAAAGTGGGAAACCCCATTGTTTTTTTCATTTTCATTTCTTGAGCCCGTTCCAATCCAAACCCCGATTGCAACCGATCTTACGTGCGGGATGTTTTCGAGCACAATTCTTACACCATTTTGGCATGTGTATTTATTAATCAAACTTGTTCCTCCTATCTGTAAGCTCCGAGACTCCGTGATTATTTGAAATTTTCTTGCTGGGATGAAGGCAGACGTTTTTCATCTAAGAGCATTGAAACAGAACCGAAAGAATAGCCCTTCTGTTTAATAGACTGTATCAGCGTTTCTAAGCTTCTTGATGTGGAATCAGTCGGATGCATGAGAATCATAGCACCATTATGAACCTTTTTGAGAACGCGTTCAACTAATACGCTGGGCTCAGGCTTTTGCCAGTCAATGGTGTCAACACTCCATAATACCGTATCCATTTTGTATTGATCTGCAATCGTGATCACATCCTGTCTGAAGCTTCCGCTAGGAGGAGCAAACCAGACAGGTGTTTCACCTGTAATCTCTTTTAGAACTTCATTTGTCGAACCTATTTGCCTGCGGATTTGATCTGTCGTAATTCTTGCCATATCCGGATGCGAATAGGAATGATTTCCAATTTCATGGCCAGAATCTTTAATTTTTTTTACAAGCTCAGGATTTTCTTTTGCCCATCTGCCTTCAATAAAAAAGGTAGCTTTTACTTTATTTTCCTCTAGAACGCCAAGCATTACTGGAAGAAATTCATTACCCCATGCGACATTAATGAGAAAAGAAACCATCTCTTTGTCAGGGTGTCCTCTGTAAATGGGAGCCGGCGGCAGATCAGCTAAATGGATATTTGGCTTAATCTGTTTATACACAAGCTTTTTCTCATCAAACCTTCCTGATTTCTTCATTCTTTTATAAGATTCATCAATATCGACTGTCACGCCATTATAGCCTGGTGTTGCTTTCCATACCGTATGTATATGAGCATCTTGGGCTGGTTTTTCATAGTCCTTCGCTTTTGCAGCAATCGTTTGGTAGAGTTGATTCCCTTGTTGCACAGCAGAAATATCTTTATTTTTTATCATACTGACATATGTCGCTGTATATGGGTTTTGTGTAGCAGCTGCAGTGAAGGCGATAATCAGCAAAATGCTGAAAAAATGATATCTTTTCATGTTTGTCTTCCCCCTTTTTACTAAAAAATATGTAAAGAGGGGACAAGGTAGAACATGTTGCTGCTGCATCAGTATACCCTAAAAAAAGCAAAAAGAAGCCAGCATTCTTTCTCTGGCTTCTACACTTTAAGAATTTTGCTTTTCTTTTTCTTCACGAAGAACTGCTTTTCTGGAAAGATTTACGCGACCTTGTTTATCAATTTCAGTTACCTTCACAAGCAACTCATCACCGATTTTAACAACATCCTCGACTTTTCCAACGCGCTCTTCAGCGAGTTCAGAAATGTGTACTAAACCGTCTTTGCCATTGAATATTTCAACGAAAGCACCGAACTTTTCAACGCGTTTCACTTTACCTAAATACATTTGTCCTACTTCTACTTCACGGACAATATCTTCGATGATTTGTTTTGCCTTTTGATTCATTTCTTCATTTGTTGATGAAATAAATACGGTTCCGTCTTGTTCAATGTCAATCTTAACGCCTGTTTCTTCAATGATTTTATTAATTTGCTTTCCGCTTGGTCCAATGACATCACGGATTTTATCAGGATTAATTGCCATCATTAAAATTTTAGGAGCATATTTAGACAGCTCTGTACGAGGAGTTTTAATCGTCGCAAGCATTGAATCCAGGATTTCCATGCGGCCTTTTTTAGCCTGCAGAAGTGCTTCTTCTAATATTTCACGGGATAATCCTTCAATTTTTATGTCCATTTGAAGGGCAGTTACGCCTTTAGCTGTACCTGCTACCTTAAAGTCCATATCTCCAAGATGATCTTCCATTCCCTGAATATCAGTCAGCACTGAGTAATGCTCTCCTGATTTAACAAGACCCATTGCAATGCCTGCTACAGGAGCTTTAAGCGGAACTCCTGCATCCATCATGGCAAGCGTGCTTGCACAAATACTTGCTTGGGAGGTTGATCCGTTTGATTCAAGAACTTCTGATACCAGGCGGACTGTGTACGGGAAATCCTTTTCTGAAGGAATGACAGGCTCTAGAGCTCGTTCGCCTAACGCGCCATGGCCGATTTCACGCCGTCCTGGACCGCGCATAAATCCAGTTTCCCCTACACTGAACAGCGGGAAATTGTAATGATGCATGAAGCGTTTCGTTTCTTCAAGGCCAAGACCATCAAGAATCTGCACATCTCCTAGTGCTCCAAGCGTACAAATGCTGAGCGCCTGAGTTTGACCGCGTGTGAACAGACCTGAACCATGTGTACGGGATAACAAACCGACTTCAGATGAAAGAGGACGGATCTCATCAATTTTACGTCCATCCGGACGGACTTTATCTTCAGTGATCAGACGGCGGACTTCTTGTTTGACTAATTTAGAGAGGATTTCTTTCACTTGTTTAAGAGTGTCAGCTTCCGCCTCCTGCTCTTCAAAATGAGCAATTACAGTTTTCTTCACTTCATTTATTGCTTCTTCACGTGCATGTTTTTCCTGAACTTGAATCGCTGAAAGCAAGTCTTTTTCAGCCATTTCCCGAATGCTTGTCTCAAGATCAGCATCAAGAACATACAGTTTAACTTCTGATTTTGCTTTCCCGACTTGAGCAGCAATCTCTTCTTGGAATGCAATCAAACGCTTGATTTCATTATGACCAAACATGATCGCTTCAAGCATCGTTTCTTCAGGAACTTCATTCGCTCCTGCTTCTACCATGTTAATGGCATCTTTTGTGCCTGCAACAATCAAGTTGATATCGCTTTTATCCATTTGCTCAACCGTCGGATTAATCACAAATTGATTATCCACACGGCCGACAACTACACCTGCAATCGGGCCTTCAAATGGAATGTCAGACACAGTTAAAGCAAGAGATGAACCGAACATTGCTGCCATTTCAGATGAACAGTCCTGATCGACACTCATCACAATACTTACAACTTGTACTTCATTTCGGAAACCGTCAGCAAACAATGGACGCAATGGACGGTCAATCAGACGGCTTGCAAGAATGGCTTTTTCACTTGGGCGTCCTTCGCGTTTAATAAATCCACCAGGAATTTTACCAACTGCATAAAGGCGCTCTTCGTAATTGACAGTTAACGGGAAAAAGTCAACTGTTTTAGGTTCTTTTGATGCTGTAGCTGTACTTAATACAGCTGTGTCTCCATAGCGGATAAGAGCAGCGCCATTTGCCTGCTTAGCCAGCTGGCCTACTTCAACGGTCAATTCTCTTCCAGCCCAATCAATGGAGAACACTTGTTTTTCTTGTCCCATATAAGAATGAACTCCTCTCTTCATTTAAGTCACAACATACAATTATGTATTATTATGAACCATTTAAATTCAACATATCAATGTTATTCAGGTATGTAAATAGATCGTGTTAAAATCTTATTTTATTCATTTAAGATATCAATTTAAATACACTAAAAAAGCGGGAATACTCCCGCTTTCCAAAGATTATCGGCGTAAACCAAGCTTGTTGATCAGGTCACGATAACGAGTTACGTCATTATTTCGTAGGTACGTTAAAAGATTACGGCGTTTACCTACCATTTTCAAAAGACCGCGACGTGAATGGTGGTCTTTCTTGTGAACACGTAAATGTCCATTAAGATTGTTAATATCCTCAGTTAGGATAGCGATTTGAACTTCTGGAGATCCAGTGTCCGTATCATGCGTTCTGTACTCAGCAATAAGTTCATTCTTACGTTCTTGAGTGATTGCCATCCTATTCACCTCCTTCATTTAAAAACCCCAATTACCGAGCAAACGTTGGTGAATCGTTCTGCCAAGCAATGGTTATAAAAGTTACATTTATTAGAATACTATTATTCTGCTCAGATAGCAAGTGCTAATCTTGCATATCCTGAAAAAATTCCTCTGCTGAAGCTTTATCTTTTCCGATTTGGACAATTAATTCATCAATCGAATTGAATTTTTGCTCACTTCTTATTCGTTTATACCAGATTATAGAAATATTCTTCCCATAAATAGATTTATTAAACTCAAAGACGTGTACTTCTATGCTCGGTTTTACTTTTTTTTCATCATAAAACGTAGGCTTATATCCGATGTTGCAGACGCCATTATACGTGTCTCCATCTAATTGAAACTGTACGGCATAAACTCCTGTAGGAGGAATGATATACGCCCCGTCAAGTTCGATATTGGCGGTTGGAAAACCAATGGTCCTGCCGCGTTTGTCACCATGTATGACCGTTCCATGTACTCTGTGCGGACGATTCAGCAAATGTCCTGCATATGCCACATCGCCGCTTCTTAAGACTTCCCTAATAAGCGTGGAGCTGATTTTCCGGTCATGGTCTGTTTGCTTGGCGATGGTTGTCTGCTCGAATTCACCTCTTGAATGAAATGGCATCGTCTCCATCGTCCCTTTTCCAAGTCTTCCGTACGAATAATCAAAACCGGCAATCACATGCTTTACATTTAATCGTATTATGTATTCGTCAATAAATTCCTGTGGCAAAAGAGCTGCAAACTCCTCTGAAAATTGGACGACAAAAAGATAATCAATCCCCAATTTTCCGATTAATTCTATTTTATCTTCGAGCGTTGTAATGGTTTCTACATGCTGAATTTCTTTTCTTAATACAACAGATGGGTGCGGATCAAACGTCATAACTGCACTTTTCAATCCTTTTTCTTCTGCTGTTTTTTTTGCCGTTAGTATCACTTCCTGATGCCCACGATGAACGCCGTCAAAATAGCCTAGCGCCATTGCCAATTTAGGCATTTGAAGATCGTTTAAAGAATGCGGATGCGTTAGTTTGATCGTTTTCACTCGTGTTTCTCACCTTTTCTGTCTTCTTTCCTTCACAAGTCAGATTGCAAGGACTTTTGAAGGTTTAAGAAAGTGATGTTTTTCAGGATGCCGCTTATAAATGGCCAGGCATGAACCTTTTTCATCATAAACAACGATAGAATCCTCATGTGTGTATTGTTCATAACCCTCTGGAACCTCAAGCAGAGCGCCGTTTTTCACTTTCTCTGCTAATGTATCATTAATGACCATTTTGGGCAAATGATTTAGAGCCGTTCCGATTGGAATGAGGATATTCTGCAGGCGATTTTGATCTGCCAACTCTTCAATTTCCTCAAAATGCAAACATTGATCAAGCGAAAACGAACCTGAAGCTGTTCTAATTAAGTATGACATATGGGCGGGATAGCCTAATTCTTCACCAATCATTACTGCCAGCGTTCTAACATATGTACCTTTTGAACAATGAACCCGAAAACGAAACGTAACAGTATCTTCACCTTGGATGACATCAGATAATAATGTAAGCTCATGAATGGTAATTTTCCTTGCAGGCCGTTCAATTGTAAGTCCAGCTCTTGCATATTCATACAGTTTTTTCCCATTTATTTTTACGGCCGAGTACATTGGGGGTACCTGATCGATTTCTCCTGTCAGCCGCTTCAGCACTTCCAAGACATCTTTCTCAGAAATAACAGTATCCACTTTTTTTTGCTCAACAATTTCGCCAGACGCATCTTCTGTTGTGGTAGAGAATCCAATCGTAACTTCAGCTTCATAGCTTTTAGATGACGCAGTCAAATATTCTACAATCTTCGTTGCTCTTCCCAGACATACTGGAAGAACACCTGAAACATCGGGATCAAGGGTTCCAGTATGGCCAACTTTTTTTGTTTTTGCGATTCTTCTCATTTTTGCTACACAGTCATGAGATGTCATCCCTACAGGTTTATTTATTAATAAAACACCTTCCATTATTCACTTTCCGCCTTCCCGAGGAAACAAGAATTCATAAACGAAAAGGATAGACTGATGTCTATCCTCTCCTGTTAATCTTCTTGCTTGTTTTCTTGATTAATTTCGTGGATTAACGTTTCAATCCGATTTCCATAATCAACGGATTCGTCAAATTCAAAAAGAATTTCAGGTGTTTTTCTCAGTCGAATGCGCTGGCCAATTTCAGAACGGATAAACCCCTTGGCTTTTGCAAGGCCTTTTAAGGTGTTCTCTCTTTTTTCTTCATCTCCAAGTACGGAGATATAGACTTTTGCAATTTGCAGATCTCCAGAAACCCTTACATCTGTTACTGTTACAAACCCGATGCGGGGATCTTTTATTTTTCGGCTGATAATCTCGCCCAATTCCTTCTTCATTTGTTCGCCAACCCTGTTTGCTCTTAAACTCATGCTATCACCTCACTGTTAAAGCCAATCAAACGAGGTTACAGTGCGTTCAATTTCAGGAAAAGAATCAATCATAGCTAGCGCTTTATGCAATTCCTTTTCAGTTTGAACTTTATTTGATGTGATGGCAACGATGCCAATCTTGGTTCTCTGCCATGTATCCTGAAAATCGATTTCTGAAACAGAGACATTGTGCCTCTGCTTCAGTCTCATCAAAATGCGCTGCAAAACAGCCCGTTTGTCTTTCAATGATTGCGCATCATAAATGATGCACTCACACTCTGCATATCCAATCACTTGCGTTCAATTTCCTGCATAACATATGCTTCGATGATATCTCCTTCTTTGATATCATTGAAGTTTTTAATTGTTATACCGCACTCATAGTTTTGCGCAACTTCTTTTACATCATCTTTAAAACGTTTCAAAACGTCTACTTCACCTTCAAATACTACGACTCCGTCACGAATTACACGGATGCTGCTGTCGCGGGTGATTTTGCCGTCTGTCACATATGAACCGGCAATTGTACCGATTTTAGAAACTTTAATTGTTTGACGGACTTCAACTTGACCAATGACTTTTTCTTCAAATTCAGGGTCAAGCATTCCCTTCATTGCTGCTTCAATTTCTTCAATTACTTTATAGATGATGCGATGCAGACGAATGTCTACTTTTTCAGCATCAGCAGTTCTCTTAGCATTCCCATCAGGGCGGACGTTAAAACCGATAACAATTGCATTTGAAGCAGAAGCTAAAATGATGTCAGATTCTGTAATTGCCCCAACGCCTGTCAGAATGATTTTAACTTTAACGCCTTCAACATCAATTTTTTGGAGTGAAGCAGCCAATGCTTCAGCTGATCCTTGAACATCTGCTTTTACGATCAAGTTGATATCTTTGATATCGCCTTGTTTAATTTGTTCAAACAGGTCATCCAGGCTTAATTTCGCGCCTTCTTTACGCTGTTCATCAATCTGCTTGCTTGCACGCGCTTCTCCAACCTGACGTGCTTTTTTCTCATCAGTGAAGACCATGAATTGATCTCCTGCAAGCGGCACATCATTCAGGCCAGTGATCTCAACAGGAGTAGAAGGGCCTACTTCTTTCACACGGCGCCCAAGGTCATTGACCATTGCACGAACACGGCCGAATGTATTACCTACTACAATTGAATCACCTACACGAAGTGTTCCATTTTGTACAAGAAGTGTTGCTACTGAACCTCGGCCTTTGTCAAGCTGAGCTTCAATAACAGTTCCTGTCGCAGCACGGTTAGGATTTGCTTTCCATTCTTCTACTTCACTTACAAGCAGGATCATTTCAAGCAATTCTTCAATTCCGTCGCCTGATAAAGCTGAAAGCTGAACAAAAATTGTGTCCCCGCCCCATGCTTCAGATACAAGACCGTATTCAGTCAGCTCCTGCATCACGCGATCAGGGTTTGCTGATTCTTTATCCATTTTGTTTACCGCAACAATAATTGGAACTTCAGCAGCTTTAGCATGACTGATTGCTTCTACTGTTTGCGGCATGACACCATCATCAGCTGCAACGACAAGAATCGTAATATCTGTTACTTGAGCACCGCGGGCACGCATTGTTGTAAATGCAGCATGTCCAGGTGTATCTAAGAACGTAATTTTTTTGTTGTTCACAACAACCTGATATGCACCGATATGCTGCGTAATTCCGCCAGCTTCTCCTGCTGTTACTTTTGTGTTGCGGATCGAGTCAAGAAGTGTTGTTTTACCATGGTCAACGTGTCCCATGATTGTGACAACCGGCGGGCGGATTTGAAGCTGATCTTCTTGATCTTCTGTCGCATACCCTTCAAATTCAGTCACATCAAATACGATGACTTCTTCCACTTCTACACCATACTCGCCCGCAATCAATTCGATTGAATCTTTATCAAGATCCTGATTAATTGTTGCCATGACACCTAGCATAAACAGCTTTTTAATGATTTCAGAAGGCTCTTTATGCAGCTTTCCCGCTAATTCGCCGACTGTAAGGCTGCCGGTAAACGTAATTTTGCTCGGCATTTCTTTTTTAGGCTGAACAGGAGCCTGGCCTTGAGGCCTGCGGTGATTGTTATTGCTGTTGTTTTTCTTATTGCCGAAATTTTTCTTATTGGTGTTTCTGTTATTTTGGTTTGCTTTTCCTTGCTGGTTAAAAGGCTTATTGTTGCCTCCTTTAGCAGCAGGCTTTGCAGGATTAGCTGATTTTGTATTATTTGTATTGTTTGTATTGTTTGTATTTTCTTGTTTTTGCATAGGCGTCTTCTGATCTTCCCTTTGTTTGACAGAAATTGTTTTATTTGTATCTTTATTATCTGCCTTGTATTTTCCGTCCAATTTCACAATTATATGATCATCAATCGTTGACATATGGTTGCTGACTTCAACATTCATACCTTGCAGGGCTGAAATTACATCCTTGCTTGATATGTTTTGTTTTTTTGCATATTCGTAAACTCTCATTTTCGTCATATGGTCACCCCCAAGAATTTTAATCGAGCAAGGTTTTTATCTTAGCAGCGAAGCCTGCATCAACAATTGCTACAACCACTCGAGCATCTTTTCCGATCGCCTGGCCTAACATGTAGCGATCCGGGACCGAAACAAGAGGAATTCTATAATAACTGCACTTATCTGTTACCTTCTTCGCAGTATTGTCTGATGCATCGCTTGAGAGAAGCACAAGCTTTGCTCGGGATTGTCTTACTTCTTTAATGACAAGTTCTTCTCCGGAGACAATCTTTCTTGCTCGATTTGCTAAGCCCAACAAGGACATCCATTGATGCTTAATCATATCATTAATGCTTCTCCTTCTCAGCCAGCTGAAGCAATTCTTCGTAGATGTCATCTTCAATTTTAACTTGCAGATGATTTGCCAGGACATTCTTCTTCTTAGCTTGTAAAATACAGTCTTTATCAAGTGAGAGGTAAGCTCCGCGACCATTCTTCTTGCCTGTCAGATCAACAGAAACTTCTCCTTCTTTTGAACGGACAATACGAACAAGTTCTTTTTTCGGTTTCATTTCTCCAGTTGCAACACATTTGCGCAATGGAATTTTTCTTTGATTGTTCACATTGCCTCACCTCTTACTTGTCTAATTCGTCTTGATCGAAAGAAAAAAGCGGACCATCATCTTCATTGTCATCAAGCGGTACATTTGCGCCCGCACGAGGATAAATTCCCATCTGCAAAGCATCCGTTTCACTCTTAATATCAATCTTCCAATTTGTCAGCTTTGCTGCCAAACGGGCATTTTGACCTCTTTTTCCAATTGCAAGTGATAATTGATAGTCAGGTACAACTACAGTTGTAGCTTTATCGTTCTCATTTACATTTACATCCAGCACCTTTGAAGGACTAAGTGCATTTGCAACAAATTCAACTGGATCATTCGACCATTTTACGATATCAATTTTTTCGCCTTTTAATTCATTTACGATTGCCTGTACGCGCTGGCCTTTTGGTCCAACACATGAGCCGACCGGATCCACTTCAGGATTTTCAGAGTGTACAGAAATTTTTGAACGGTCTCCAGCTTCGCGGGCAACCGATTTAATTTCTACAGTGCCATCGTATATCTCAGGAACCTCAATTTCAAATAATCGTTTTAATAAACCAGGATGAGTTCGGGAAACGAAAATTTGAGGTCCTTTCGTTGTTTTTTCTACTTTCGTAATAAAAACTTTAATGCGGTCATGCGGTTTGTACTTTTCATTTGGCATTTGCTCGCTTACAGGCAGCAATGCTTCAATCTTGCCAAGACTGACATAGATAAATTTAGAGTCAATTCTTTGCACAATTCCTGTCATGATATCTTCTTCGCGATCTACAAATTCAGAGTAGATGACTCCTCGCTCTGCTTCTCTAACGCGCTGAGTCACCACTTGTTTTGCAGTCTGTGCTGCAATTCGCCCAAAATCTTTTGGAGTAACCTCCATTTCAAGCACATCATTCACCTGATAGCTTGGATTAACGCGCTGTGCTTCTTCCACAGAAACTTCAAGGCGCGGATCATATACTTCATCAACAACATCTTTTCTAGCAAACACTCTCATTGTTCCTGTGTCGCGATTTAAATCGACACGGACGTTTTGAGCCTGATTAAAATTGCGTTTGTATGCCGAGATCAAAGCAGCCTCAATGGCTTCGATGATCACTTCTTTACCGATGCCTTTTTCTTTTTCAAGAATTGTTAAAGCATCTAAAAGTTCACTACTCATTTTTTTAGTTTCCCCCTTATCCATTTAACAGAGAATTTAATTGAACGTTACAGCTAACCGGGCGCTGGCTATTTTTTCGTATGGAATTTGAACTTGTTTTTTTCTCGTTTTGATAAGAATAGTCACTATAACATGCTCTCCATCAAAATCTGTCAGTTCGCCTTCAAATACTTTAGAGCCTTCAAAAGGTTCATATGTTTTAATAAAAACATTTTTGCCGATTGATTTCGTAAAATCAGAATCTTTCTTTAGCGGACGCTCGGCACCTGGTGATGAAACTTCAAGAAAATAGTTTTGTTCAATTGGATCTGTTTCATCTAATTTTTCACTAAGTTTTTCGCTCACAATCGCACAATGTTCAATGTCGATTCCTTCACTTGAATCTATGAATACGCGCAAAAACCATTCTTTTCCTTCTTTTACGAATTCAATATCCACTAATTCTAATGTTAACTCATCTAAAATCGGCAAAGCTAATTCTGCTACGATTTCAGTAACTTTTTTGCTCATCCTGTTCCTCCTTGTAGATAGAAGCAAATATGACACTATTAGCTGCTGAAAAACCCTGCATCATATTGAGCAGGGAATGTATGTACACAACACGATCCGGTTGAAGAGACAAAATCTCTACTCAATACGAAAGAGTGGGTTGCCCCACTCTCTGCCTCTAACTATCGTTAGCATTTCCATAAAAAATATAACATAACCGGCCATTTTTTGCAAATTAAAATCAGTATACGCAAGGTATTTCAAAGGGAAATGCAAGAAATATATCCTGATTTTCTTCCGTTATTATATCCCTTTTCACAATTCTGTCATACTTGATCAAAACAGAGAAAGCTGATTCTGGTCAGGAAGCGCCTCAAGACACCCTTGCTTATCTAAATACTCAATAATTGTTTTTGAAACCTTTCCGCGCTGCTGCAGGTCTTCTTTGGACAGGAACTCTCCGTCCTGTCTTGCCTTCACGATATTTATAGCTGCATTAGTTCCAAGCCCTGGAATGGAATTGAAAGGCGGAATCAAAGAATTCCCGTCGATTAAAAAGTCTGTTGCACTTGAACGGTATAAATCTACTTTTTGGAAAGAATAGCCGCGTTCGCACATTTCCAGCGCAAGTTCAAGAACTGTCAGCAAACTTTTTTCTTTAGGAGATGCCTCAAGACCTTTTTGATTGATCTCTACAATCTTTGCTTTAACTGGTTCAGATCCTTTTACCATCGTTTCGATGTCAAAATCATCGGCACGTACTGTGAAATAAGCAGAATAATAAAGCAGGGCATGATGCACTTTAAAATAGGCAATGCGAACAGCCATCAAAACATATGCTGCAGCATGGGCTTTCGGAAACATATACTTTATTTTAAGGCACGAGCTGATGTACCAGTCAGGCACCTCGTTCTTTTTCATTTCTTCCACCATTTCTGGCGTAAGTCCCTTACCTTTACGGACAGACTCCATTATTTTAAAGGCAAATGAAGGTTCAAGTCCCTGATAAATCAAGTAAACCATGATATCATCACGGCATCCGATAACCTCGCTCAGTGTACACGTATTGTCGTGAATGAGTTCTTGCGCATTTCCAAGCCATACATCCGTTCCATGTGAAAGTCCCGAAATTTGCACAAGCTCAGAGAAAGTGGTTGGTTTTGTGTCTTCAAGCATTTGACGGACAAAGCGGGTTCCAAATTCCGGGATTCCAAGTGTTCCGGTTTTGCACATTATCTGTTCTTCTGTTACACCAAGCGATTCTGTCCCGCTGAAGATTTTCATTACTTCTTTATCATCAGTCGGGATCGTTTTTGGATCAATTCCGCTTAAATCCTGCAGCATCCGAATTACAGTTGGATCATCATGCCCCAGAATATCAAGTTTCAACAAGTTATCATGAATCGAATGAAAGTCAAAATGAGTGGTCTTCCACTCAGATCCAGTGGCATCAGCAGGGTACTGAATTGGCGAAAAATCATAAATATCCATATAATCTGGCACAACAATGATGCCGCCAGGATGCTGTCCGGTATTTCTCTTGACTCCAGTACAGCCTTGAACAAGACGATCTACTTCCGCATTTCTAAGCATGAGATTGTTATCGGCTGCGTACCCTTTTACATATCCATAAGCTGTTTTTTCTGCAACTGTGCCAATGGTGCCTGCCCGGAATACATTATCTTCTCCGAAAAGATCTTTTGTGTAATTATGAGCCCTAGGCTGATATTCACCTGAGAAATTCAAATCGATATCAGGTACTTTATCTCCTTTAAAACCAAGAAACGTTTCAAACGGGATATCATGTCCATCTTTATGATATTTCGCTCCGCATTCGGTACAGTCTTTATTCGGCAAATCAAACCCTGATCCAACCGAACCATCATTAAAAAATTCTGAATGCTTGCATTCAGGACATACATAATGCGGCGGCAATGGATTAACTTCGGTTATTTCCGTCATTGTAGCTACTAAGGAGGAACCGACCGATCCCCTTGATCCAACAAGATATCCGTCATCTAAAGATCTTTTAACGAGCTTATGCGAAATGAGATAAATAACAGCAAATCCATGTCCGATAATACTCTTCAATTCTTTTTCAAGTCTGGCTTCGACAATTTCCGGAAGATTATCTCCATAAATGCTTTTAGCCATGCTATAGCTCATTTCCCGAATTTCATCGTCTGCTCCTTCAATTTTAGGAGTATAGAGATCATCTTTGATCGGTTTAATTTCTTCTATTAAATCTGCTACAAGATGAGTATTGTCTATGACAATTTTCCGTGCTGTCTCCTCACCCAAAAACTGAAAACAATCCAGCATTTCATTCGTAGGTCTGAAATGAACGTTTGGAAGCTCATGACGGTTTAAAGGATTTGCTCCGCCTTGAGAGTTTACCAGAATCTTTCGGTAGATTTTATCCTCCGGCTGCAGGTAATGGACATTTCCAGTTGCAACGACAGGTTTTTCTAGCTTCTCGCCAAGATTCACCAAGTTTGAAATGATTTCTTTCAGCGCAATTTCATCCTTAATATAATCAAGCTGAATTAAGTGACGGTATACTTCAGGAGGCTGAACCTCGATATAATCATAGAAAGCTGCAATGTCCTCTACTTCCTCAGGAGATTTTTGCATCATCCCTTCAAAAACCTCTCCGCGATCGCAGGCCGAGCCGACGAGAATACCTTCACGATGCTTTATAAGCTGTGATCTTGGCACACGGGGAACACGGTAAAAATAATCGATGTGAGAAAGTGAGACTAGTTTAAACAAGTTTTTTAAGCCTGTCTCGTTTTGAGCAAGCAAAATTGCGTGATAGGGGCGTGCACGCTGGTACGAATTTCCCTGGCCCATATTATCGTTAAGCTGGTTATGGTTTTCTATGCCCTTGGCTTGGGCATCTTTCAGCATTCTGAGAAGAAGATACCCTGTAGCTTCTGCGTCAAAAATAGCACGGTGATGCTGTGTCAGCTCGATATCAAACTTTTTGGCCAGTGTATTTAAGCGATGGCTTTTCATTTCAGGATATAAAAATCTTCCAAGCTCAAGAGTATCAATGACAGGATTAACTGCTTTCCCAGAGCCAAGCAGCTGTTTATAGCCTACATTCAGAAAGCCCATATCAAAGCTTGCATTATGTGCAACTAATATGTCATCTTCTGCCCAATCTTTAAAATTGCGCAGCACTTCATCTACATTGGGAGCATTTGCTACCATATCATCTGTAATGCCTGTTAAATCTATCGTTGTAGCTGAAAGCCGATGATGAGGATTTGCAAACGATTCAAATCTGTCGATAATTTCGCCATTTTTGATTTTCACAGCCGCTAGCTCGATAATCGTATCGTAAACAGCAGATAAGCCAGTGGTTTCAACGTCAAATACCACGTATGTTGCATCAGGCAAATATCGGTCTTGAACGTTATATGCGATCGGAACACCATCATCAACAAGATTAATTTCAACGCCATACAAAACCTTGATGTCATTTTTCTTACCAGCCGAATAAGCTTCAGGAAAAGACTGGGCCACTGCATGGTCGGTTATGGCTACTGCAGAATGTCCCCACTTTTTGGCTTGACCGACTAAGGAGCTGACAGATGATACTGCATCCATTTGGCTCATCGGTGTATGAAGATGAAGTTCAATTCTTTTTTCAGGAGAGGTATCTTGACGGACTGCAGGTTTTATTTCGTTAATATCATTTGCAATCATCACTAAATCTCTGACAAAGGTATCGTTTTGAATGCTGCCCCGCACTTTAACCCACATACCTTTTTTAAGAGTCTGCAAGAGGACGGCATCCTCTTTATCTCTCGCAAACATTTTCACCATAATTGAGTTTGTATAATCTGTGACTTTGAATGTGCTGAGCGTTCTTCCGCTCCTAAGCTCTCTAGTTTCAGCATCAAATACATACCCTTGTATTGTAATGCGTCGTTCTTCGTCTTCAATTGTATCAAGCTGCTTAATTTCTTCATCATTCTTAATGGCATAGCCTATCATCAGCGGACCTTGAGGTGCTTCCTGCTGATCTTGATCTTTCTTGTCCATTTCAGTAATCGCCAGCATCATTTTTTCTTGATCTTCCAGCTTCTTTTGCTCCTGGAATCTCTGAATTTCTTCTTGTGAAACATTCACGACTGTATCAAGCTGAATAAGCGGAAAACCATATTGTGCAAAGCTATCCTGAAGGATTGAAGTGTACTTTTTCTTAATGGCCATTGCTTCTGTTTCATTTCTTGTCTTTACAATCAGCTTTAATCCCTGTACTTCCGGAATCTGTTCATTTAATAAAGACAGCATCGGCGGTGAAATACCCTGCATTTCCTGAATACAAACCGACCAGTAGTCTGCAATTAGTTTTTCATCAAACGTTTGATCCAAAACAGCAATCGTAAAGGTAACTTCTGCAATATGCGAAAAGGCTTTAGTCAGCTTTGCATAAAAAATCCGGTACACATCGAACGGCAGAATCCTTTCAAATAAAAATTGAAATTCCCATTTCTTTGATTGTTTATGGACCGTTAATTTCGTGATCATACCATTCTGGAAATGATTGAAAATGGCATCGTCTGTTAAATTAATTTGCTGCAGCAGCAGCTGAAAACGCTCCTTTTGGGCTTTCGAAAGTTCTTCCATTTCAGGCCGTCCTTTCTGACAATAATCGATCCTCATAATTGAAGGTACCTCGCTTTTTTGCGAGGTACCTTTTAAATGTGTATTTTAGTACATCTATCATACCACGAAAATAGAGTGTACTACATGATTTTTTCTAACTACGAAAGCAGATTTTGAATGGTTGCATTTAGCTCTGATGCAGCGACTTCCATTCCTTCTCCTGTTTTGCGGATTTTCACTTCGACAATACCTTCAGCTGCTTGTTTTCCAATAACAACACGCACAGGAATACCGATCAAATCAGAATCTGCAAATTTCACACCCGCACGTTCATTCCGGTCATCATACAGCACTTCATAACCTGCTTCGTTCAGTTCAGAATATATCTTTTCACTTAATTGAGCTTGATCGTCATTCTTTGCATTTGCACTGATCAAATGAACATGAAACGGGGCAACTGCAGAAGGCCAAACAATTCCTTTTTCATCATTGTATTGTTCTACAATGGCTGCGAGTGTTCTTGAAACACCAATACCGTAACAGCCCATAATCATCGGCTGAGCTCTTCCGTTTTCATCCAGATATGTCGCGTTCATCGCTTCACTATAGCGAGTACCTAATTTGAAGACGTGACCGACTTCAATTCCTTTTGCAAATTGAATGACCCCTTGTCCATCTGGTGAAAGATCGCCTTCTTCAATGAATCTCACATCGGCAAATTGTGAAATGTGTGCATCACGTTCAATATTTACACCTGTGTAATGATAATTCACTTCGTTAGCTCCGCATACGCCATTGACGATTGCTTGTACAGCTATATCTGCAACAACTTCCACATCCGGGCTAACTCCGACTGGACCAACGTATCCAGGAACGACTCCGATCGCTTGCGCTGTCTCTTCTATTGATGCAAGTTCAACAACGGAAGCTCCGAACAGGTTCTTGATTTTAATATCATTCACTTCATGATCGCCGCGCACTAAAACTAATACGAATTTCTCATCTGCTTTAAAAAGAAGTGATTTGATTAGTTTTTCTTTTGGTGTATTTAAGTAAGAAGCAACTTCTTCAATTGTTTTTTGATTAGGTGTTTCAACCTTTTCAAGTACGTGAACTGCTTCACTGCTTTTTTCATATTTATTAATGACAGGTGCCATTTCAATGTTTGCTGCATATTGAGACGTATCTGAATAGGCAATTGTATCTTCCCCAACATCAGACAATACCATAAATTCATGAGTATCTTTCCCGCCCATAGCCCCAGAATCTGCAATCACCGCACGAAAGTTTAATCCGCAGCGGGAAAAAATATTGCTGTATGCCTGGAACATTTTTTCATACACTTCATCAAGACTATCGAACGAAGCATGGAAAGAGTATGCATCTTTCATAATAAATTCACGTCCGCGAAGGAGCCCGAAACGAGGACGTTGTTCATCTCTGAATTTAGACTGAATCTGATATAGATTCAGAGGCAATCTTTTATATGATTTTACTTCATCTCTCAGTAAAGATGTAATGACTTCTTCATGTGTAGCTCCTAAAGCAAATTCACGGCTGTGACGGTCTTTCATACGCATAAGTTCTGGTCCGTACGTGTACCATCTGCCAGATTCCTGCCAGAGCTCAGCTTGCTGCATGGCCGGCATTAAGAGCTCGGCCGATCCTGCACGATTCATTTCTTCACGGACAATTTGTTCAATTTTCCTTAAAACGATGGAAGCAAGCGGCAAATAACTATAAATTCCGCTTGCATTTTGACGCATGTAGCCTGCACGCAATAAAAGCTGATGGCTTTTAATATCTGCATCAGCAGGCACTTCTCTTAAAGTAGGAATAAAAGTCATACTCTGTTTCATCTTCAAGCACCTCTATCTATTTATACATTATAAAAGATTGTTTTCGCATATGAATTATAGATTACACATTTATTTACCATTGAATCTGTCATATCAGAGCTTATAAAAAGAATCTTTGAATGTCGTTCCATGTCACAACCAGCATTAAGAGCATTAATAGTGCAAAGCCGATAAAGTGGACAACACCTTCTTTTTGACGGTCAATCGGTTTTCCCCTTAATGCCTCAACAAGGAAGAATAATAGTCTTCCTCCGTCTAATGCCGGAATTGGAAGGAGGTTTACAATCCCTAAGTTAATACTTAAAATTGCTGCCCAGCTCAATAAGTTAATGATGCCAGTTTGAGCAACTTGATCCGTCATATCATAAATCCCTACAGGACCTGACAGCATATCAATTGAAAATTGACCTGTAACTAATTTTCCAAGACCAAGCAAAATTTCCTTTGTCCAGTTAAATGTTTCAGTTACTCCATATTCCAAAGAACCAAAAAACGATTTTTCAACAGGATTATACGCGCCAATCCTCCCGATTGTTTCTTCTCCAACTTTGCTGGCTTCTGGGACAACTTCAATTTCTAAGTTTTGGCCATCACGATTAATGCCAAATGTCAGCTCTTTGTCCGGATTTGACTGAATAACTGAGACGACCTGCTTCCAAGAAGACATAACCTTGCCTTCAATCGATGTTATCTCATCGCCTTCCTTGAGGCCGGATTCAACTGCCGAACCATCTGGCGTCAGCTTGCCGAGAATCGGTTCATCGATTGGAGCACCTTGGATAAATCCAAGTGAAAATAACAGCACGAAAGCTAAGATGAAATTCATTAGCGGGCCAGCTATAATCGCAGCTGTTCTCTGACCGAGCGTTTTTGATCCAAATTGACGGTTAAAAGGTGCAATCTGTACTTCCTGACCATCTACGATGAAGAAGGATTGATCACTAACTTCAAAATTTTTGAGGATTTCGTCTTCCTCACCTTGTTCATAGCCTGAGATGAACATTTTATGTTCAAGATCCGCCTTTTCAACCTCAATTACTCTTGCTCGCGGATATTTTTCCTTGTTATTGAGAATGATCTTCTCAACTTTATCTTCTTTATTAAAAAGCAAACCTACATTATATCCAGGCTTCACTTCTATCATTTCTGGATCCTCGCCAGCCATGCGGACAAATCCGCCAAGCGGAAGAAGTCTGATGGTATAGACGGTTTCATTTTTCTTAAAAGAAAAGATTTTAGGTCCAAACCCGATTGCAAATTCGCGGCATAAAATACCTGCCCGTTTTGCTAAAACCAAATGTCCCAGCTCGTGAAAGAAAACGAGTGCCCCAAAAATAATAACAAACGCTAAAACGGTATTCACGTTTCATGACCACCTTTATGAATATAATGATTGTACAAATTGTCTCGTTTCAATGTCTACTTCTTGAATAATCTGCAAATCTGGATTTGGGATCACACTATGTTTAGACAAAGAATTCTCAATGAAATCCTCAATTTGGAGAAACTTAATATATCCTTTTAAAAATGCCCCTACAGCTTCTTCATTAGCAGCATTTAAAACGGTTGGCATTGTACCGCCTATTTTACCTGAATCGTAAGCGAATTGTAAGCAGCGATATCTTTCAAAGTCAGCTTTTCCAAAATGCAGTTCGCCGATTTCCCATAAATTTAATTGCTTTGTCGATTGCAGCGGAAGTCTCTCCGGATAGGATAAGGCATATTGAATTGGAACTTTCATATCTGGTGAACCAAGCTGTGCAATCACACTTCTATCATGAAATTCTGCCATAGAATGAACAATGCTTTCTTTATGAAGCAAAACCTCTATTTTTTCATAAGGAAGATCGAACAGCCAATGGGCTTCAATGACTTCAAGACCTTTATTCATCATTGTCGCAGAATCGATTGTAATCTTTGCGCCCATCGACCAATTTGGATGATTTAGTGCTTCTTCAACTGTTACTTCTGCTAACTCTTCCCGTTTCTTATCACGGAAACTGCCTCCGGACGCAGTTACAATCAGTCTCTCTAATGATTTAACATTTTCTCCTTGAAGACACTGAAAGATAGCAGAATGTTCACTATCAACCGGCAGCAGATCAACTCCGTATTTCTTTGCATGCTCTGTTACGAGATGCCCTGCAGTGACTAATGTCTCCTTATTAGCAAGAGCAATCGTCTTCTTGCATTCAATTGCTTTAAGAGTAGGCAGCAGTCCAACACTTCCAACGACTGCATTGACAACTATTTCAGCATCAGGAATAGTTGCGGCCTCTATAAGTCCTTCCACTCCATATGTAAATGTAACTTGTGGAAATTCTTGTTTTAATAGTGTGTATGCTTCAAAATCATTTACTGCAACAAGCTTTGGAGAAAAATCAGCAATTGCCTTTCTCCCAAGTTCTATGTTGCTGCCAAAAGACATGGAAGCAAGCTGAAATTGATCAGGGTGCTGTTTTAAAACATCCAGCGTTTGCTGACCAATTGAACCTGTTGCACCCAATAAACTAATCTTCTTCACCATGTCACTCCCAATCGTTTGTTACAGACAATGAACGGTTCTATCCTTAAATTTTGTGTGACTTGAACTGTTAGGCTCTTATTAAAATAAGTTTTATAAAATTAGCTTAGTTAAAAACCAAAAATAAGAAATGCATGATCGGCAATACGAAAATCAGACTGTCAAAGCGATCAAGTATACCGCCATGTCCAGGTAAAATATGACCTGAATCCTTTACTTGGTAGTGACGCTTTAGCGCCGACTCAGCCAAGTCCCCAATTTGTCCAAAAACGGATAATAAAATAGTGATCAGAGTAATGCTTACATATGACTGTGCAAAACCGGTGAAATATTGAAAAAGCCACGCGGCAGCAACTGCACATAAAACACCCCCAATGGATCCTTCAACCGTTTTATTTGGGCTGATTTCTGGCCAGAGCTTCTTTTTACCAACTGATTTCCCGACAAAATATGCACCAGAATCGGTGGCCCAGATTATAATCAATGCATAAAATATAGGATGCAATCCAATCGTTCTCATCTCAATAAAATAGAAAAAGCCTATCCCGATGTACATGGTTGCCAAGATTGCAAATCCTACATCATCAAAAGAAAATTTGTTTTTTGTCACCACAGTGTAACTTAAAAATAAGAGAACACCCAGCAATGCAAATTCAATTTTTGACAAGTTATACTCATCTAACAAGTTTATGTAGTTACTGGGTATTAATAGAACCCATAGCAATAATAAACTAAGCAGTCCCGGTATACTGTATATGGAAATCCGCTTCATTTTAAGAAGTTCGTAAAGTGCTATAGAAGCTAATAAGTATATGAAAATTGAAAAAGGGGTCTTTCCATAAATAACTGCAGGCAAAAAGACGGCTAGAGCAACAGCTGCAGTTAAAATTCTTTGTTTCACGTTACGTCATCACTCCTATAAGCCGCCAAACCTTCGACCTCTATGCTGATATTCACTAATTGCTGCAATTAAATCATCCTCACTGAAGTCTGGCCAAAGAACATCTGTAAAGACAAATTCCGAATAAGCGAGCTGCCACAGCATAAAATTGCTAAGTCTGATTTCACCGCTTGTACGAATGAGCAAATCAGGATCTCTCATCGTTTTCGTCATTAAATATTGTGAAAATAATTCCTCATTTATATCCTCAGTTTGGACTTTTCCGTTCTTAGCGTCCTCTACAACGCCTTGAATAGCATGAATCATTTCAGCCCTGCTTCCATAATTCAATGCGAAATTTAATATAAGTCCAGTATTGTTCTTTGTTTCTTCCTTTGCTTTTAGCACAGCGCGCAGCGTATGTTCCGGAATTTTTGATTCATCACCCATGATGCGTACTTGAACATTTTCTTCAACTAACTCTGGCAAGAAGGTACCTAAAAACTCTTCGGGAAGCTTCATTAAATAATCGACTTCCACTTTCGGTCTTTTCCAGTTCTCAGTTGAGAACGCGTATAAAGTAAGCGCCTTTACGCCAAGCTCATTTGACAGCTTAGTTATTTTCCTTACAACTTTCATTCCTTCATGATGCCCGGCAATTCTAGGCAGAGCTCTTTTATTAGCCCATCGTCCATTTCCATCCATAATGATTGCAATATGCTCTGGTATCTCTCTCTTCATAATTTCTTCTTTAGAGAATTCCAGCTGCTCGTTC
The DNA here is from genome assembly GCF_014235785.1 of Bacillus sp. PAMC26568. Classification (GTDB taxonomy): domain Bacteria; phylum Bacillota; class Bacilli; order Bacillales; family Bacillaceae; genus Bacillus_P. The sequence goes on from NZ_CP060137.1 coordinate 2,540,965, forward strand.
GGCTGGCCGGGATTTCTCCATTTTTTCAGTATGTTGAGCATGTGATTCCTCCATCACCCGTATCATTCTGCGGTCTCATATACTGCTCACGATGTTAACAGTATTAACAAAAAAACCCCCTGTAAACATTAGAGGGTCTTTTAAGCACAATTCCATTGTACAGAGTTTTTTCTTAAACTTCCATGATTTCTTTTTCTTTATCTTTTGCAATTGCATCAATTTTGCTGATGAAATCGTCTGTTGCTTTTTGTACACTTTCATTGTTGGTGCGAAGTTCGTCCTCTGTGATTTCACCGTTTTTCTCAAGCTTTTTTAAATCATCGTTTGCATCACGGCGAACATTTCGGACTGCTACCTTTGCTTCTTCAGCATATTTTTTCACTAGTTTAGCAAGCTCTTTGCGTCGTTCTTCTGTAAGAGCAGGAATAGCGAGACGAATTAATGAACCGTCATTTGTCGGGTTAAGACCAAGGTCTGATTTTAAAATCGCTTTTTCTATTTCACCTAAAACGGTTTTATCATAAGGCTGAATAACGAGCAATCTTGCTTCAGGAATATTAATAGAAGCTAATTGATTAACAGGTGTTGGAGCACCGTAGTAGTCAACAACAATTTTATCCAGTAAAGATGCATTAGCACGGCCTGCACGAACAGTCGAAAGCTCTCTGTTAAATGCAGAAACCGCTTTTTCCATTTTGTCTTTTGCTTGTGATAACACTTGTTTAGCCAAGATTATTTCCCCCTTACGATTGTTCCAATATTTTCGCCTAATACGGCACGTTTAATATTTCCTTCTTCCATAACTGAGAAGACAATTAACGGAATATCATTATCCATGCAAAGTGATGAAGCTGTTGAATCCATTACTTCCAGCCCTTCTTTTAATACATCTAAATATGAAAGTGTTTCATACTTAACAGCTGTTGCATCTTTTTTAGGATCAGCAGTGTATACGCCATCTACATTGTTTTTAGCCATTAAAATAACGTCAGCTTCAATTTCCGCTGCACGCAATGCCGCAGTTGTGTCAGTTGAAAAATAAGGATTCCCTGTACCAGCAGCAAAAATCACAACGCGTTTCTTCTCAAGATGTCTGATTGCTTTTCTTCTTATGTACGGTTCTGCTACTTGACGCATTTCAATCGATGTTTGCACGCGTGTCTGGATTCCAAAAGTTTCAAGACTATCTTGAAGTGCGAGAGAGTTCATGACAGTTGCAAGCATTCCCATATAATCTGCAGTTGCTCGGTCCATGCCCATTTCACTTCCGATTTTGCCGCGCCAAATGTTTCCTCCGCCAACAACAACCGCTACTTCTACATCAAGTTCTGCAATCTCTTTTACTTGTCTGGCAATGGATTGGATAACAGCCGGCTTAATCCCAAAGCTGTCATTTCCAGCCAATGCCTCTCCGCTGAGTTTAAGTACAATACGATTATATTTTGGTTTGCTCATAGTGACCTCCAAGTCTTTTCCTTTAGATCTAAGTAATGGTGTAAATGATTTTTTAAAAGAAAACGTTACCTAAATTATAATTGTTGTTTCCTAGAATGCTTTTTTAGAAAAGAGCACGAAAGCCTATGAGTGACATGAATAAGTCTAACTACAGGAAACAACAATCTATGCGAACACAGCCTTTTAAAAAGAGGGAACACAGATGTGTGTTCCCTGTCTATCATTTACCTATCTTCTGTGCCAGCTTCTTTATTAAAGCTGTAGGAGTTGGACTTGATTATTTTTTAACTTGGTTCATAACTTCTTCAGCAAAGTTGTCTTGGCGTTTTTCAATGCCTTCGCCTACTTCATAACGAGTGAAGCTCTTCACTGAAGCACCTTTTGATTCAACAAATTGTTTTACTTTTAAATCAGGGTTTTTAACGAAGCTTTGCTCAACTAAGCAAATATCTTCAAAGAATTTGCCAAGGCGGCCTTCAACCATTTTCTCAACGATGTTAGCAGGCTTGCCTTCATTTAGTGCTTGCTGAGATAATACTTCGCGCTCACGAGCAACTTCTTCTTCGCTAACAGCGTCGCGACCGATATATTTAGGGTTAACAGCAGCAACGTGCATTGCAACATCTTTCGCTGTTTCTTCATCATTTGTACCTTCAAGTACAGTTAGTACAGCAATGCGTCCGCCCATGTGCAGGTAAGCACCAAAAGCGTCGCTGTCTGTTTTTGTAACAATTTCAAAACGGCGAAGTGTGATTTTCTCACCGATTTTAGCGATAGCAGAATTAATAAAGTCATTAACAGTTGAACCATTATCCATTGTTTGTGCCATTGCTTCTTCAAGGCTTGCAGGTTTTTTAGCTAATAAGTGAGAAGCTAAAACGTCCAGTAATTCAATAAAACTTTCGTTTTTAGCTACGAAGTCTGTTTCAGAGTTCACTTCAAGGATTACAGCTTCGTTGCCTTCTGATTTAACTAAAGCTAAACCTTCTGCAGCAACACGATCTGCTTTTTTAGAAGCAGAAGCGATCCCTTTTTCACGTAGGAAGTCGATTGCTTTTTCCATGTCACCGTTTGTTTCTGTTAAAGCTTTTTTGCAGTCCATCATACCTGCACCAGTTTTTTCACGTAATTCTTTTACCATTTGAGCAGTAATTGCCATGAGAGTTTTCCTCCTTATTTTGAGGCCGTAAACGGCGTTATGTATCTTATATTCATAAGAATTTTTCTTTAAAAAAGGTGATAAAAGGCATTCCCCTCTTATCACCTTTTGCTAATTAAGCAGTTGTTTCTTCGCCTTGTTTTGTTTCAATGATTGCATCAGCAATTTTAGAAGTTAAAAGTTTAACTGCACGAATTGCATCATCGTTTGCAGGAATTACATAATCAATTTCATCTGGATCACAGTTTGTATCAACGATACCTACGATCGGGATGTTTAATTTGCGAGCTTCTGCAACAGCGATGCGCTCTTTACGAGGATCGATGATAAACAATGCATCAGGCAAACCTTTCATATCTTTGATTCCGCCCAAGAATTTTTCAAGACGCTCAAGCTCTTTGTTAAGCTGAACAACTTCTTTCTTTGGAAGTACTTCAAAAGTACCGTCTTCTTGCATTCTTTCAATGTCTTTCAGACGTTTGATACGCTTTTGAATTGTTTCAAAGTTTGTTAATGTTCCGCCTAACCAGCGTTGATTAACAAAGTACATGCCTGAACGCTCAGCTTCTTCTTTAACAGAATCTTGAGCTTGTTTTTTTGTACCTACGAAAAGAATTGTGCCGCCGTTTGCAGCAAGTTCTTTCGTGAATTGGTATGCTTCTTCAACCTTTTTAACTGTTTTTTGAAGGTCGATGATGTAAATGCCGTTACGCTCTGTGAAGATGTAACGCTTCATTTTTGGGTTCCAGCGGCGTGTTTGATGACCGAAGTGAACACCAGCTTCAAGTAGTTGTTTCATTGAAATGACTGACATGATATTTCCTCCTAAATGGTTTTTGCTCCTCCGCACATATCATCTTTAGGCAAAACTGTCTAAACAGCACCAATGCCCAAATCTATGGCGTGTGTATTAACACCAAAAATTAATATATCACAACGAGTGGCCATACGCAAGCACAAATCGACTAGTTTTGACGAAATTTAAGCATCAGCTCTATTTCTGTTATCCCTTTGTTTAATTGCTTTGCGATCTCTTCAGCAGAAAATCCTTTTTGATTAAGGTGAAAAACCTTATCTTCAATTGTTTTAGGACGTATTGTTTCCGGTTTTCGGGCGGATATCTCTACCCGGTCTTCATGAATAATTGAAGGAACAGGAAAATCAGCTTCCTCCACTGGAAATGAAGCATCAGACTTTTTAGGTGCAATGCTTTCTTTCCATTTATGCTCTGATTGCTGCATATCCTTCATTTCTGTAATCAGCTTTTCATTCTCATCCTTCAATTCAATTAAATAAGCTGTCAGAGACTGTTCTGTTTCAGCAAGCATTGCCGTTTGACGTTCCTCAATTTGTTTAACAGATTGATATTTCATAAAAAGGAGCGTAATGAAATAAAATCCTGCAGCATGTAAAATCAGGCTGATGATCAATAATAAAGTTGTCATTACTATGTTCACTCACTTATCTTTGTTCAGATATATTTCATAAGCATGGTTTATTAAGGCGTTTTTTCAACAATTAATACATTTTGGATATTAAGAAAATAGCCTTCTTTTAAAAATTAATGAATAATCTTCTCCAATAAGTTCCTTAATTTGAAAAGAGCTTTTGAATGGATCTGAGAAATACGGGACGTTGACAGGTTCATAACTTGTCCGATTTCTGTCAGAGTCAGTTCTTCTTTATAAAACAAACTGACTACCATTTGTTCTTTTTCTGAAAGATCAACAATTACTTTGCTCAATTGCTGAATGAGTTCGTCCTTCACCATTTTTTCTTCAGGAGTTACTGACTTTTCATCTTTAAGAACCAATTTTGAATGATGTTCTTGATCATCGTTGTCGCTGTTTTGATCATCTATGGACAAAACATTCGCAAAGAAGCCCTCATTCATAATGTTGGTCACTTCAACTTCTGTCATTTCCAGATCTTTTGCAACCTCTGCTGGCAATACATTGCGTAAGTACTTTTGCTCAAGCCGTTCGATCGCCGCCTCTACTTTTTTGGCCTTTTCTCTTGAACTTCGCGGCAGCCAGTCTTCTTTTCTGAGTCCGTCTAATATGGCTCCCCTGATTCGGAATGAGGCATACGTTTCAAATTTCAATTCCCGCTTATGATCAAATTTTTCAAGTGCGTCATATAACCCAACCATACCGATACTTTTTAAATCATCCTTACTCACTGATTTTGGCAGACTTACAGAGATACGCTGAACATGATAGCTAACTAGCGGCATGTATCTCTTGATAAGTGCATCACCAGCATCATTGTCGCGGCACAGAATCCATTTATCCCAATACATTTGCTCTTCAAATTTTGCTGCCTGTATCATTTTTCTCCCCTTCTGCATGTGATTTTAGTTCATACAGAGTTTTCTATTAGATTGTTTTGGAACCCTGGTTAACTGTTCTGATATGCATATTGCTTGTAGATGGATCAAATTCAATCGTTCTTCCGCTGCTTCCGCCAACGTCCATACTGACAATAGGTATGTGCAAAAGGTGCAGCTGATCGAGGATCGCTTCAACATTTCTGGGTCCAATGCGCATCATGCTGTTCGATGACTGAAATTGAAACATTTGCGCTCCTCCTGCAAGCTTTGCTTTTAAAATGCTGCGCCGGCCTCCGCAGGCCACGATTTGTCTGATCAATTCTTTTACAGCTGTATCTGCATATTTTGACGGATTTAGCACATCTGCTTTAGCAAGTGCTGAATCGGGAAGCATAACATGCACCAAGCCTGCTATTTTTTTTATTTCATCATAGATGACGAGCCCTACACACGAACCTAGTCCAGATGTACGAATCCATTTTGGAGGTTCTACTATATTTCCTTCGGCAATTCCTACTTTTACAATTTCAACTGCATCTGTCATCATTTCATACCTATAGAAAGGAAGAGTTTTTCAAAAGAATCCGGATCCGGCAGAAGGAAAAAATGTCCTTGAATGACTTCTGAGCGCTCCAGACTGCTTTCTTCAATCGCAGTATCGATTACAATGGCATAATCGCTGACATGTGACAGCTCGGTCAAACCATGTGTAATAACAGCAGCAAACATATCAATTGATAGCCCCGGAACTGTAGGGTAAAGTGTAAGACCTGTTAAATCTGCCAAAGCTGTTAAATAAGATCCCATCAAAATATTCCCAAGCTCTTTAAAGGCAGATAAACCCATTTCTTCCTTCTCAATGCTGCCAATTTGAAAAGAAGGATCTGCCGTCAATTTTTGAACGAACCTTTCAGCTTGTTCAATTGATAAAATAAAGTACATCGATCCCGGAAGATCTCCTTCTATTCTTAAAAAGAGACTGGCCACAGCCATTTCAGGTCCGCCTAATTTTTCAGTCAATTCGTTAAATGACAGCATTTTGACATCAGGGATTTTCATTTCTATCTTTTTGTTTAAAAGCGTTGAAAGAGCTGTCGCTGAATGTCCGGCTCCGATGTTTCCGACCTCTTTTAAAATGTCTAAATGTGCAGAGTTTAACTGATTCATAAAATGCATAATAGAGTCCTATGATTGCATGATCAGCTTTTTTTCTGCTGACAAAACTTTATTTAATTCAAGAATAATGATAAGTCTTTTATCAATCTTTGCTACGCCTTCTACATAATCACCTTCAACTGCACCTACAACTTCCGGAGGAGGTTCGATTTCATCAAGTGAAATATCAATGACATCGTTGGCAGCATCTACAATTAAACCGACTTCAAATTGCTCTAATGAGGCAATAATAATTCGTGTGCTGTCAGTGTAGCTTTGCTGCTCCATTTCAAATCTGGTGCGCAAATCAATAATGGGCGTTACGATTCCTCTTAGATTTATAACCCCTTTGACAAATGGCTCAGTACCAGGCACCCTCGTGAAACCTTGTATTTTTTCAATCGAGCGGACCTTATCAACTGAGATTCCGTATTCTTCATGGTTTAATTGAAAAACAATCATTTTAATATGATTAACGATAGAATCCGTCATGTTTTAATCTCCTTTGTAACAGCTATTTTATGAGGGCATTGCAATCTATTATCAAAGCTACTTGTCCGTCACCTAATATCGTTGCACCTGAAACTGCAAAAACGGCATTTAAGTAATTTCCGAGGGATTTTAAAACTATTTCCTGCTGTCCAATAAAAGAGTCCACTATTAAAGCAGCCGTTTTATCGCCTTTTTTCACGATAACTATCGCAAGGTGTGAATCTTCACTATCATTAGAAGGCACTTCAAATACATCAGTTAATGATATTAGAGGAACAATTTTGCCTCTAAAATCAATCACTTTCTGATTATGTGCATTCATTATTTCATCTTTTTGAATAACAGCTGTTTCAATAATAGAAGAAATCGGAAGGGCGAATGTTTCATTTGCAAGCTTCACGAGCATGACTGAAATAATGGATAGTGTCAGCGGAAGCTGAATGGAAAATAAAGATCCGTGTCCTTCACTTGAATCAATTGAGATGGAGCCGCCAAGTGCTTCGATCTTATTCTTTACAACATCAAGGCCCACTCCTCTGCCTGAAATATCTGAAATCGTTTCTGCTGTTGAAAATCCTGATGAGAAAATCAATTCAAATACTTGCTTATCTGTTAACGTTTCTGCTAGTTTTTCAGATACAATTCCTCTGTCGATGGCTTTTTTCAATACTCGTTCCCTGCTGATGCCCGCTCCATCATCTTCAATCTCTATGAAAACGTAATTTCCGCTGTGATAGGCTCTCAGGACAACCTTTCCTTCTTCCCGTTTTCCGTTCTTCAATCGTGTTTCAGGTGTTTCAATCCCATGATCAATTGCATTTCTTAATAAGTGAACGAGCGGATCACCTATTTCATCAATAACCGTCCGATCAAGTTCTGTTTCAGCACCTGCAATCTCAAGATTGATTTTTTTATTCAAATCCTTCGCAAGTTGTCTGATCATCCGCGGGAATCGATTGAAAACCGTCTCAACAGGAACCATTCTCATATTTAAAATGATTGTTTGGAGATCACCTGAAATACGTGACATATGCTCAACCGTTTCATTCAATTCTCCATTATTCAAGTGCTTTGAAATTTGCTCCAATCTCCCTCTATCGATGACAAGCTCTTCAAAGAGGTTCATTAGACTATCCAGTCTGTCAATGTTTACCCTAATGGTTTTTGAACTTGCAGCGGCAGAGCCTTTTGAAGCTGAGGGGGCTGCTTCTTCTTTTGCTGAAATCATTACTTCGTAAGCTTGTTCAGCAACTTCCTGCTTAGCCTCTTGTTCTATCATTTTTTTATCAATGGTGAGTGGAGATACAGTCACAGTCTGAATCTCAGAAACTTTCATAATTTGTCTCTGGATTTCATCTGCTGTTTCCTTTGTCACAATGGCTAATTGAAACTGATGATCAAATTTCTCTTCTTCAAGCAAATCAACAGAAGGTACTGATTTAATAATTTCACCAAGTTTCTCCGCGATTTCAAATACCATAAAAACACGAGCTGCTTTTAATAAACAATCTTCTCTTAGCTTAATTGTAACTTCGTATGTATGAAAACCCTGCTCCTTTGATTGATGCAAAACAGTAAGTTCAAAATCATCAAATTGATTCATTTGAGACTTATTTGGTATTTCTTCCGCAGCTTCAATGGAAATCTCTTCGCCTGATTCAATCTTTTTTAATTGACTAATGACTGCAGTAACATCTTTTTTTCCGTTTCCGCCTTCTGCGATGGATAAAACCATTTCTTCTAGGTCATCAACAGCCAGAAATACGACATCAAGAATAGCATCCGTTATTGATAGTTTTTCATGGCGAATGGCATCAAGCACATTTTCCATGTGATGTGTCAAGTTAGCTAAATCTTCGTATCCCATAGTAGCACTCATGCCTTTTAGCGTATGGGCTGAACGGAAAATTTCATTTACAATCGACAAGTCTGCCGGGTTCTTTTCCAGCTCTAACAGCTTTTCATTACAAGATTGCAAATGTTCTTTACTTTCTTCAATGAAAACATCTAAGTATTGATTCATATCCATATTGGTTTACTCCCCTTTGCCTCGAATAAATTTCATAATAGAAGCAGCGATGTTCTGTACATCTTCAACTACATCAATGGCATTTGACTGGATTGCCATTTTAGGCATTCCAAAAACAATAGAAGTTTTTTCAGATTCTGAGATGGCATGAAGATCTCCTGATTGCTTCAGTTTCTTTAACCCTTCCATCCCGTCAGCACCCATGCCTGTCATAATCACAGCCACTTTATGTATATCTTTTAGCTTGCTTATTGATTCGAACATTGTGTCAACAGATGGCCTGTGACCTTTGCGCTGTTCTTCTTTATCCAATGTCATGACAAGGCGGTTTGCTGACCTTACAACCTTCAAATGGTAACCCCCAGGTGCTATGTAAGCTGTGCCGTTTTTTGCGGTTTCTCCATCCTCTGCCTCTTTCACGGAGATTTCTGAGAGTGCATTCAGCCTTGCTGCCAATGATTGTGTAAAACCTTCTGGCATATGCTGAACGACAAAAATTGGCGCTTCAATATTTTTAGGTAATTTCGGCAAGACTTGCTGTAATGCTCTTGGACCGCCAGTGGATGTGCCAATGCAAATCAAATGATGAAGGTATTCTTTCTTTTTTCTGAAAATCTCGTTGTTCAGCCGGATTGGTCCTGTTATTTCAGAAATGAATTTTTTCTGGTTCTGGTTTGATTTGCTTGCGATATTTATTTTTTGAATTAATTCTTCTTTCACTTTATGAAGATCTAACGATATCGCACCCGAAGGCTTTGGAATAAAATCAATCGCTCCAAGCTGCAGGGATAAAATTGTATTGTCAGTGCCTTCTTTCGTCGTACTGGAGAGCATGATCACAGGCCTTGGACATTCAGCCATGATCAACCTCAATGTTTGAAGCCCGTCGATTACTGGCATCTCAATATCAAGGGTCACAACATCAGGATTAAATTGGCTGATTTTTGAAAGGGCATCTGCTCCATTACGTGCTGTTGCAACAACTTCAATTTGCCCGCTTTCCTGAAGGAAATCTGTAATTAGCTTTCTCATAAAGGCAGAGTCGTCAACCACAAGGACGGTAATTTTACTCATTTGAAATCCTGCCTTTCGTGAAAAAATGTGACATTTTTTTCATAAATGAAGATTGATTAACGAGATTAAGATTCTTTCCTTCGCTGCGAGCTAAACAGTCATTTACAATGTCTTGCATAGCTCTTGCTGCATCACTTTTTGGAAAAAGCAGTGTAAAGGGAGTTTGTCTGATAACCGCTTCTGATACCCGGCGGTCATCAGGCAACCAACCTGCAAATGAAGCTTTCAATGCAAGAAATTGCTCAATCGCTGTTTGCATTCGCATATATGACATATGAGCTGCTTTTCTGCTGGCTGCACGATTTACAATAATTGAAATTGAAATACTCTGTTCATGCATACTAATATACTTTATTGCAGAATAAGCATCTGTTATCGAGGTAGGCTCTGGTGTGGTCACAACTATCATTTCCTCGACAGAAAGCATAAACTTCAGGCTATCGCCTGACATACCGGCTCCCATATCAAAAATAATAAAATCATAATGGTCGAACACTGTCTCTAGCTGCGCGGAAAAGTCATCAAATTGCTCCTGCTTCATTCTGAATAAATATGACAGCCCTGTACCTCCTGAGATATAATCGAGACCATTTGGCCCATTATTGATAACATCGTCAATTTGCTTGTTATTTTCGAAAAAATCAACAATCGAATACCTGCTCGATTGTCCAATTAAAATGTCAATGTTTCCATAACCAATATCTAAATCAAATAACAAAACACGTTTTTGACTGTTAATCAAACCTAATGCAAGGTTCAGTGATACGTTTGATTTTCCTACTCCGCCTTTTCCGCTTAGGACCGCAATTGTTTTTGCAGAACTGTTTTTTAACTTTTGCAAGTGCTTTCTTAGCTTCTCTGCTTGATCCATTTTGTTACCTCATGATTTCTGCTGCTGTCTGTTTTGGGGTGGCAGCCATGATATCATCCGGCACATTTTGGCCATTTGTCATATAGGCTACACCTTTGTTAACTGAAAGAATAAAATCAAACATCGTACCTTTTGTTTTCGTTTCATCCAGCTTTGTAAAGATGATTTTATCAATCTCCATCAGTGAGAAATTTTCATAGATTTCAAGCATGTCTTTCAATTTAGAAGTAACAGACAAAACTAAGAATGTTTCCACTTCTTCAGTGAAATCAATCAACTTTTCTAAATCATGAACGAACTGCTGATTTCTGAAATTCCTGCCTGCCGTATCAATAAAAACCATATCCATATCTTTGAATTTTTCTTTCGCATGCTGAAAATCTTCAGGAGAATAGCAGACTTCAAGCGGTGCATCTAATATCTTAGCGTATGTTTTCAGCTGTTCGATTGCCGCAATCCGATAAGTGTCAGTCGTAATAAAAGCAATCTTTTTTTGTTTTTGAAGCATGCTTTCTGCAGCAAGCTTAGCCAAAGTTGTCGTTTTTCCAACACCGGTTGGACCAACTACGTTAATGTATTTTTTCTGGTATGAAATCCCGCCGAAATCCAGGTGTTTCATTTTGATCTCCATTACCTTCGACAATTCTTCGTTCAGTTCCGATAAGGACTTTTCTGCAGGATCAAACATCACTTCAGATATTATTTCAGCTCTGCGGACAGAATCTATTTCTTTTTCAAGGAGCAGCTGGTTCATCTTTTTAACGGCAACAGGCAATTGCATTTGCTTTTCATCCACGCTGAGCGATTTTACCAAGTTTTTCAGTTCGCGGACTTCTGATAGCAAAGATGAATGATCTTTTTCAGCAGGCTCCTTATCTTCTTGTGCATGTGTTGTAATAAAAGGTATATTGTCTGATTTGCTGCTTTTTTTACTCACTATCGGATCAGGGTCCAATGCAGCAATTACCTCAATCTTTTTTTTCATAAAAAGACCGAGCACACCACCTGTATGCACAACTTTTGAGTTTAAAATAACGGCATCTTGTCCTAACTCGCTTTTAATTTTCTTCATCGCTTCCTGCATATTCGGAGCGATGTATTTTTTTACCTTCATGCTATATTCACCACCCCAACACTTTGAACTTCTACATTTGCTTCAAGCTCGTTATAGGAAAGCACCGGCAGCAGAGGAAAGTAGCGGTCGATCAGCTGTCTGACATACATTCTTACTGCAGGGGAACATAAAAGAATCGGTGATTGCTCCTGAAGAGTTAATTGCTCCATTTCTTTTGCAATGGATTCAATAATAGCCTGAGAGATATCAGGTTCAAGAGATAAATAATTTCCATGCTCCGTTTGCTGAACACCTTCTGCTACTGCTTTCTCTACTCTTCCTGATAGGGTCACAACTTTTAATGTTTCACTTGTGGTATACTGACTGGTTATTTGTTTTGCAAGAGCCTGTCTGACATATTCGCCTAGCAGCTCGGTATCAGTTGTCAGTTTTCCGTAGTCTGCCAATGATTCGAAAATAACCGGCAAATTCCGAATCGACACTTTTTCCTTCAGCAGCTTGGCTAGCACTTTTTGAACATCTCCGATGGAAAGCGGAGATGGCGTAACCTCATCTGCCAGGATCGGATATGATTCTTTTAAATGATCAATGAGCTGCTTCGTTTCCTGACGTCCAAGTAATTCATGTGCATTTTGTTTAATTGTTTCAGTAATATGGGTTGAAACAACAGAAGGAGGATCGACAACTGTGTAGCCAAACATTTCCGCTGAATCCTTATTTTCTTCATTGATCCACTTGGCCGGCAATCCAAACGATGGTTCAATTGTATCAATTCCTTCAATTGAATCATCTTCAATTCCCGGTGCCATCGCCAGATAATGATCTAAGAGAATTTCACCCTTGGCCACTTCGTTTCCTTTTAGCTTAAGTCTATATTCGTTTGGCTGCAGCTGGATGTTGTCACGAATGCGTACTACCGGAATGACCATTCCGAGCTCAATCGCAAGCTGCCTGCGAATCATCACAATCCGATCGAGCAGATCACCGCCCTGATTTGTATCTGCAAGCGGAATGAGACCATATCCAAATTCAAATTCAATTGGATCTACATTCAGCAGCTGAACAACACTCTCAGGCGTTTTCATTTCATCAATTTCTACTTCTTCCTCGATGATTTCTTCCGTTTTTTGCTGAGCATCCTGAGATTTAGAGATAAAATACCCTCCAAAACCAAAAGCGGCTGCAATTGGTCCCGATACCAACAATCCAATTGGTGTAAACAAACCTAGCATAAGAATTGTACCTGCAGCCACGTACATCATCTTTGGATAAGCGAATAATTGACCCGTAATATCGGTTCCTAAATTTCCATCTGATGCAGCTCTAGTTACAACAATCCCAGTCGCTGTTGATATGAGAAGAGCCGGTATTTGGCTTACGATCCCGTCTCCAACCGTTAACATTGTGAAGTGAGAAGCTGCATCTCCAAAGCCCATTCCCAGCTGCATCATGCCGATAATGATTCCAAAAATCATGTTAATAATGACAATGATAATACCGGCAATTGCATCCCCTTTTACAAACTTGCTGGCTCCGTCCATCGCTCCGTAAAAATCAGCTTCTCTTGAGACTTTATCCCGGCGTGTGCGAGCCTGCTGTTCAGAAATGACACCTGCGTTCAAATCAGCATCGATGCTCATTTGTTTTCCTGGCATTGCATCAAGGGTGAACCTCGCAGCAACTTCTGATACCCTTTCAGAACCCTTGGTAATAACCACAAACTGAATGATGATTAAAATCAGGAAAACAACAAAACCTACAAGAACATTTCCGCCAACAACAAACGTTCCAAACGTTTCAACAACCCCGCCCGCTTCTCCATGTGAAAGAATGGCTCGCGTCGTTGAAACATTTAATCCAAGACGAAAGAGAGTCAATAAAAGTAAAAGAGATGGAAAAATAGCAAAATCAAGCGGCTCTCTCATATTCATAGTTGTTAAAAGCACTAACAGGGCAAGCGTGATATTTAACATAATAAGCAAGCTCAGAAGCCATGTAGGAAAAGGAATAATAAGCATCGCTACAATTAAAATGACACTCAAAAGAACAGATAAATCTCTAGCTGACATGGTAAACCTCTCTTTCAATCGAAACATACATCAAAAAATCAAATTTTATTTTTCAGCTGATAGACATAAGCCAATATTTCAGCAATTGCTTTAAAAAATTCTTCAGGCACTGCTTTTCCAATCTCGACTTGATCGTAAAGCGCTCTAGCTAAAGGCCGATTTTCAACCATTGTCACATCATTAGCCTTTGCAGTCTCTTTAATTTTTTGTGCAACAAAATCGACTCCTTTAGCGACAACGAACGGTGCATCCATTTTGTTTTCATCATATTTTAAAGCGATGGCAAAATGAGTCGGATTCGTAATAACGACATCTGCCTGAGGAACATCCTGCATCATTCTGCGAGTTGCCATTTCTCTCTGCCTTTGTTTAATTCGTGATTTTATTAAAGGATCGCCTTCTGACTTTTTATACTCATCTTTCAAATCTTGTTTCGACATCCGAATATTCTTTTCAAAATCAAATTTCTGATAAAAATAGTCAAGGAGCGCTAAAAACAAAAGTGCAATTGATGCAAAGAGTCCCATTTGAAAGGTTAAATTTGCAATAAAGATGAACGCTTCTTCGACTGTTAATTTTGAAAGAGAGAGAATCTCTGGCATTTTAAACCAGATTACCGAAAAAGTTATGGCTCCAACAAATGATATTTTCAAAATTGACTTAAAGAGTTCGACAATTGCCCTCAAGGAATAAATGCGTTTAAAACCTTGAAGAGGATTGATTTTTTCAAGCTTCATCTGAATGGCCTCAGTTGAAAAAAGGAAGCCTACCTGCATATAGTTTCCAGCCACTCCTGCCACTAGAGCAACACCCATAATCGGTGCGATAATATAAGCTGATTCAATCAGCATATCAACCATCAATTCATGTACATTTTTTTCTGATACATTCATTAAAAGTGTTTCTTGCAAAGATGAATGCATCATTCCGAGTATCCGTTCAAGCATAAATGGTCCAATAAAGAGGAGTGATAAGAAAATAGCAAGGAGACTGATAGCTGTATTAACATCAGCACTTTTAGCTACCAGACCTTTTTTACGGACATCATCCCGTTTTCGCGGTGTTGCTTTTTCGGTTTTTTCACCTGAAAAGAATTGCAAATCAAGTTTAAGAAATTCCATTGCCTGCTCCTCCGAATAATTCCATTAATTCCCTCATCGTGTAGAGCATCGTTTCAAATACATGCTGCATAAGTGCAAACATGGCACCCATCACTAAAATCAGCATGATGAAGCTGACGCCGATTTTAAGCGGCAATCCCACCACAAAAATATTTAGCTGCGGAACTGTACGGGCTACAATTCCAAGTGCCAAATCCACTAAGAATAAGGAAGCCACAACAGGGAATGACATTTGAAAGGCAATCAGAAACGCCGTATTAAAGGCGTTGGTTACCATTTCTGCAATATTTCCATTACCGAACGGAAATCCATCATCTAAATGGATGTATTGATAACTGTAAAAAACACCATCTAGTAATAAGTGATGCGCATTTAAACTTAACATCAGCAGTAATGCCAATACATTTAAGAATTGACCAATCAGCGGACTTTGCGCCCCGGTCTGCGGGTCAATGATGTTTGCGATGGCAAAGCCCATCTGAAAGTCGATAAGACTTCCGGCTATTTGAACGGCGGAGAGGATAAGATAAGCTGAAAAACCAAGTAATAAACCAACCATGACCTCTTTTATAGCGAGAAGGATAAAAGCTCCGTTCAGTTCCATTCCAGATGGATCAATAGCCGAAAAAACGATTAAAGAAAGAAAAAATGAAAATCCAATTTTATGTGAAGCCGGGATCGTTCGATATGAGAAAAGCGGCAGTGTAACAAAAAATGCGCTCATTCTTGCAAATATGAGTAAAAAAGCCGGAAAGCTTTCAATAACATTCATTTTTTAACCTACAAATCTATTAAGATTACCGAAAATATCCTGTGCATATGAAATCATTGTTGAAAGCATCCACGGTCCAAAAAAGACGAGACCGATAAGCACGCCAACAATTTTTGGAACAAAAGCGAGTGTTTGTTCCTGGATTTGAGTAGTTGCCTGAAACACACTGACCACTAATCCGACGACTAGAGCAATAACCAAAAGAGGACCGCAAATGATCAATGTTGTATAGATGGCTTTTTCTGCAATAGAAATGACAAATTCTGAACTCATATGTGTTTTCACCTACCTAAAAGCTTTGAAGCAGCGATTTAACTACTAAGTACCATCCGTCTACGAGTACAAATAACAGGATTTTAAATGGCAATGAGATCATAACCGGCGGCAGCATCATCATCCCCATGGACATTAAGATGCTGGCAACAACCATATCGATGACTAAAAATGGTATAAAGATCATAAAGCCGATTTGAAATGCCGTTTTTATTTCACTGATTGCAAAAGCAGGAACAAGTGCGGTCAGCGGAATATCTTCAACAGACTCAGGTTTTTCCATTTTTGCGTAATCAAGAAAGAGGGCTAAATCCTTCTGCCTTGTATGCTTGCTCATGAACTCCTTAAGAGGCAATGACGCCTTATCATACGCTTCTTCTAAACCGATTTCTTCATTAAATAATGGCATCAGTGCCTTTTCATTTATTTCAGAAAAGGTTGGTGCCATGATGAAAAAGGTCAGAAACAGCGCAAGACCGATCAGCACTTGATTCGGCGGCATTTGCTGTGTAGGAAGGGATGTTCTTACAAAAGATAAAACAATGATTATCCGTGTAAAACAAGTCATTAAGATTAAAATACTCGGTGCAAGAGAAAGGACAGTCAACAATAACAGCAGCCTGACAGAAGTGCTTACGTTAGCGGCATCGCTATTGCTGAATATTTCCACAAATTCATTCATTTTGTGCTAATCCTTTCTATTTAAATCATCTATTTTGCTGCGTCTTTCATTTTTCAGCTTATCGAGCTGCTCTTTAAATGAAAACGAGGGCTGTTGATGGAGTTCACTTTTTTTATATTTAAGGATAGAACCTGATATGCTCTTCACCCAATCTTTAGGTTCGATAGCAGGAGATATTCGCTTCTCATGTTCTTCAAGAATTTCCCGATATTCGTCTTCATCTTCTATTTCTTTCAAGAGCTGAACTGAGTCTGAAACACCTACTACAAAAATTCTTTTTCCCACCTTTACAAGTTGAATGGAGCGATTTTGTCCTACGTTTGTTCCGCCAAGATTTTCAATGTAGCGTGATGTAGATCCAAATTTATTTTTTTTATTAACAAACTTCAGCAGCACGTAAATCAAAAAAACAACGAAGGCGGTTGCTAAAATCATTTTAATGAAATCCCATGCTGAAACAGATGTTTCATTTACAGGGATGTCACTGCTTTCTTTGCTTTCTGTTTTGTCATTCTGGCTGTCTGCCGTTTTTTCATTTGATTCAACCCAGTCTGTTACTGATTTATTCTCCTGCTCCGCATGAACAAATGAACCGCCATGCGGGATCAGGAAAAGTGCCAGAAACAATAGGATTCCAATCAATTTGATTTTCACTTGCAAATGAAAAGACTCCTTTTAGCTTAATGTTTTATTAATGGCTTCGAGAACTCTGTCTGCCTGAAAAGGCTTTACAATAAAGTCTTTAGCTCCAGCCTGGATCGCATCGATAACCATCGCCTGCTGGCCCATCGCTGAACACATGATGACTTTTGCATGAGCGTTCATTTTCTTAATTTCTTTAAGTGCTGTGATGCCATCCATCTCAGGCATTGTAATATCCATTGTTACTAGGTCCGGCTGATGCTCTTTGTATTTTTCAACTGCTTGTGCGCCATCTGCAGCTTCTGCAACGACATCAAATCCATTTTTCGTTAAGATATCTTTAATCATCATTCTCATAAATGCTGCGTCGTCCACTATCATAATTTTATGTGCCATTTTCTTCTCTCCTATGAATGATTACTTTAATTTATTTAAACGCTCAGACTGACTTAAAATATCAGTAACGCGAACCCCGAAATTTTCTTCAATTACAACAACTTCCCCTTGCGCTACGATTTTATTGTTGATAAGGATATCAACAGGTTCGCCTGCCAGTTTATCTAGTTCAATGATTGAACCAGATGACAGCTCGAGAATTTCTTTTACCGAACGCTTTGTACGGCCAAGTTCGACTGTTACCTGAAGCGGAATATCAAGCAGCATATCAAGATTTTTCATTTCTTTTGGATACGTCGGTACGGGTTCAAAAGATGAAAATTCTGCTGGCTTCACATCGACTGCCGGTCTCTGAGCTCTGTTCTGCTCAGGCTCTGCGAAATATGAATGATGAGTTTCTGCATGAACTGGAGCAGCATTTGAATGCCGGGTTTCTGTATAAGCATTCGAAGGCTCAACGCGGACTTCTTCTTTAACCGCTTCAACGGCTGCTGCCTGTTCCTTCGGATTCATCAGCTCATCAACAAGGTCCTTGGCAAACTGCAGCGGCAGAAGCTGCATAATTTCTGAATCTATCAAAACTCCGATTTTCAGTCTGAAAGCCACTTTCAAGAAAAGTTCATCTTTAGGAAACGCTTCAGTACCTTCTCCTTCTTTAACATCTAACAGTTCAACTGAAGGAGGAGATATATCTACTTTCTTGTTGAAAATCGTAGACATTGAAGTTGCTGCTGATCCCATCATTTGATTCATCGCTTCCTGAACGGCGCTTATCATGATTTCGTCCAGAGAAGAATCCGTAATTTCACCAGTTCCGCCCATCATTAAATCAGCAATTATTGCAGCATCACTTTGTTTGATTACAAGTAAGTTGCTGCCGATAAAGCCTTCGGTGTAATTCACTTCAATAGCTACATACGGGTGCGGGAATTCATCGGACAGTTTTTTCCTTTGAATAACCGAGACCGTAGGAGTAGTAATTTCTACTTTTTGATGAAGAAGTGTAGAAAGAGCTGTTGCTGAACTTCCAAAAGAGATATTGCCAATTTCTCCAATTGCGTCTTTTTCCATTAAGTCTAAATAATCATCAGTTTGTATTGTAATCTCTTCTTCATCGTTTGAAACTGTTCCCTTTAAAAGGGCATCAATCTCATCTTGAGATAACATTCCGCTACTCACCATCTTCTTGCCCCCTCTTATATTGGCCAATGACTTGCACAGCTGCTTTTCTCTTTAGTTTTCCCGGCTGACCAAAAAATTTAGGTTTGTCTCCTACTTTGACCACCAATGGCTGATCAATGGCTTTTTCCAGCTGTATGACATCTCCTGGCTGAATATCTAAAAATTCTTGAATCGTAATCTCTGATTTTCCTAATTCTGCTATGACCTCAAGTTCTGCTGAGTGAATTTTCCTCTGTAAAACCTCTACTTCACTTTGCTTTGGTTCTTTTCTTTCAGATTGCATCCAATAATGGACACTTAAACGAGGGATGATCGGTTCTAAGATCACATGAGGAATACATAAATTAATCATCCCGCTTGTTTCTCCAATTTGTGTATTCAGTGAAATAACAACAACTGTTTCATTCGGTGAAACCATTTGTAAAAACTGCGGATTTACTTCAAGATTATTCATGATTGGTTCAATTTCATAAATTGAACTCCAAGCCTCTTGATAGTTCTCAAGTGATTTTTCAAACAAACCTGACATAATTTTGCTTTCAATTTCAGTCAGCGAATCCGCCTTATTTACACCTGTTCCAAGTCCGCCCAAAAGCCTGTCCATCATGGCATATGCGACATTTGGGTTCACTTCCATTAAAATCCGTCCGCTTAACGGGTGTACTTCAAAAACATTAAGAATCGTCATTTTAGGTATGGATCGAATAAATTCTTCATATGGAAGCTGGTCAACGGATCCTACACTTATCTGAACATAGGTCCTCAGCTGTGCAGAAAAATAAGTTGTTAACAATCTAGCGAAATTTTCATGTATTCTCGTTAAGCTTCTGATTTGATCTTTTGAGAAACGAAGTGCTCTTTTAAAGTCGTAAACTTTTACTTTTCGCTCTGTCTCTTCTTTTTTTAATTCTTCAGCATCCATTTCACCTGAAGAAATCGCTGACAGCAGGGCGTCGATTTCATTTTGAGACAGAATCTCACTGGACATACGTTCACCTCCTGAACAAGATAATATGTATAAATTATTGAATGATATAGGAGGTTGTGTAGACCTTCTGGATTTTGCCTTTTTGCATCAAATTGTTTGCACGCTGTTTCACTGTCTCTTTAAAAGCATTCATGCCATCTTTCCCATCCAATTGCTCTGCTGAGATATTCGAAAGCTCTGAAATAATAATATCTCTAACTTGAAATTCTCTTTTTTCAAGCTCTTCTTTTGCTTTCTTGCTGTCGGTTTCTAATTTGAAAGACAACCGGACAATATTGTCGCTTGCTAGATTCGTAGTGATTTCCGGAAGATCAAATGAATACTCGATAACCTCATCAATGGATGGTTCTTTTTCTTTTGCGTTTGCTTTATCAGTCATAAAATTGGTAATTATGAAAAGTGCAGTTACTCCGATTAAAGAAATAGAGGTAATAATGACCAGCATAATGCTCAATAATTTTTTATTCATATTCATCAGCCTCCATTCCTTTTGGAAATCCTAAAAGGTTGGCTTTTTTATAAAAGCTCTGAACAAGCTTGCTAACTTGCTGCTCAGATTCTTTTACAACAAATTTTTTGCCATTCGTTAAAGTAATTGTTGTATCTGGAAAAGATTCTACTTGCTCAATAAATAGTGCATTTAGAGTAAAGCCTTTTCCATTCAGGCGGGTCAACTCAATCAAAATGTGTCAGGGGCTCTGAGCAGAAGAACCCCCTTCCTCCTAATCTATCGTTTTAAATTAACTAATTCTTGTAAGATTTCATCTGAAGTAGAAATAATTTTTGTATTTGACTGAAATCCTCTTTGTGCAACAATCATCTCAGTAAATTCTTCTGCCAAATCCACATTAGACATTTCCAATGTTCCTGAAATAAGCGAGCCCACACCATCAGAACCAGGCGCAAATAATTCGTTTAACTCAATACCATTGTTATTGCGATCTAAAGATCCAGAATTGCTGGAAGCTTTAAATAAATTCCCTCCGACTTTTTCAAGACCTCCCTCATTCGCAAAGTTAGCTATTCTGATTTGACCGGCTATGCGCAATTGACCGCCCTCATCAACAAAGTTCACTTTACCATCTGGTCCGATATTAAAGCTTTTTGCAGATAGAGGAATTTGAATTAATCCGGCCTCTCCGCTTAAGCTGTTTGACCAGTTAGGGGATTGCAGGGACTCAGCCGAATTTTCGAATCCTACAACTGCTTGACCTATTTTTTCCATGTCCAGGCTGTATGAAGAAAGAGCCGAAACAAGATCATTCATGCTTGCTTGATCCGTTGTAGAGACAGGCTGAGTTTTATCTTGAACGCCATTAGGATATTGTCCAGTCAAAACAGACAGTGATGTACTCATTTGACTCAAAATATCATTTATTGGAGCTGCAACGTTATAAGAGCCAATATCACCATTTAAGCTAGTTAATGAAGTATTGAAATCCCCTAGAACATTATCAAATGCTGCAACATTAGAAGTGAATTGTCCTCTTGTCGTTTCAAGAGCGGCACTTGCATTTTCCTTTGCTAGAAATGATGAACCAGTCGCTGGTTTTCCTTCTTTTTCCCACACGCTGAATGCATCACTGTATTGGTTATATGCGTTCATTAGGTCATTCGCACTCTTAGTAGCAAGCTTTAGTGAATCGTTCATATTTTTAAAGGGTGTATTAAAGTTTGTAATGGCATTTAAGGCTGCATTCGATTTAGTTATAGCTGCGTCAGTCGGTATTGATTTCTCGCCTGTTTCGCCTACGAGAAACATTCCATCACTTGTTACTAAATATCCACGGTCATCCAAATAAAAGTTACCTGCTCGTGTGTAGCTTAAGTCCATTCCTCTGTCGATAGAACCATTAATTTTGTTATCTCCAAGCTGATTTCCAAGATCGATGTTCACACGTTGAAGATCCTTAATAGTAGCTACAGGGAAAAATCCATCTCCAGCAAGTGATACATCCAGCGTTCTTGACGTTGTTTGATTGGAACCAGTTGTGTGAATGGTATCAATTGAGCTTAATGCAGAGCCAAGACCAACCTGCTTGGCATTCATGCCGCTAGTGGTTTGAGTCGCTGCACTGGCTCCTGAAATTTGCTGATTTACTAAATCTTTAAAAGTAACTCGACCTTTTTTAAATCCATAAGTGTTAACATTCGCAATATTATTTCCGATTACATCTAATTTCACTTGGAAATTTTTCATTCCGCTAATACCAGAGTACATAGAGCGTAACATTTCATTTCTCCCTTTATTTTTGATATAGGCTGCTTCTGTCCATTCACAGCCGATGGCCTCCAAAAAGGTCCAGCCAATTTAGTCCATAATGATAGTTCCATTTATATTTGTGAAAATATGAGAAAAAGCTTCTTTTCTATTCATTGCGGTCACGACCATATTATGATCAATATTTACAATTAAAGCTGCATTTGATGTAAGGATTAACGAATCTTTAATCCCCTTTTTTCGTGCTTCTTGCATCTTTCCCTGAATTTCCTTCCATTGATAGTCAGGAATTGAAATGTTGCGTTCGATTAATCTTTGATTGGCATGCTTACTTATTTTTATTGTTGATTTTGTATGATTTTTGAGTAATTCCTGAAAGGTATGCGGTTTGAAATTTTCCTTCTTTGTGTTCGCATGTTTTAATGTCAATTGGTGATTTAATGGATTAATATTGATATTCATACATACTGCATCTTATATTTCTTCATTTTTGGGTTCACTTACTTTTGTAATTAAATAACTCGGAATTTCTTTTCCATCCTGCATTTCCAAAATTATTACAGACCCAGACTGTTTAATCGACTTTACAATTCCTTTTCCTATGTTTATTAATTCAGTTGTACCATCCTGATTTTCAGTTTCTTCCACTTCATTCCATTCAACTTCTTTAGAAATCATTTCAGAATACTTCAAAATCCCTTCACCCATTTGCGATTGAACAAACAATTCCATTTGCTTATTCATGTTTGTCATTTGTTCTAATGATGAAAAGTTTGCCATCTGTGAGATGAATTCCTTATCTTCCATCGGATTTAAAGGATCTTGATTCTGCAGCTGGGCAATTAATATTTTTAAAAAATCATCTTTTCCAAGATTGGAGCTGCCTGTGCGTACAGTATGCTGATTTGATAATAATAAACTTGTATCGATTGCAGTTTGAGACATCATATACCTCCTTTAAATAGTTATGTTTAATATATCTTTAAAAGATTCTCCAGTTGTTTTTTCTGCTGATTCTTGAGAATTCTTATGCTGGTTTTGTTCATCCTCTTCTTTTGAATGATGTTCTTGATGAGTATTCTCGCTTGGATGATCTGTAAAAACATCGAAACGATCAACTTGAATTGAAATATTGGGCAAAACCTGCTTAAGATGATGCAAATTTTGATCAACAAGTTCTTTGGCAGATTGTGTTGAGGTCACAATCCTTGCTACCATTTCTCCGTTTTGCTGCTGAAGCTTGATTGTTAGCATGCCAAGATGTTCTGGAGTTAACCTCAATGTCATTTTCGTTAAACCATTTGAAAACTGACCAATATTAATTTTTTTAAATCCTTCATATAATTGATTGATAAAAGTTTTTCCCTCTGACAATGCTGTCTTTTCCTTAAGTGGAGGAATATTTTGCTCGAGTTTAATTGTTTTTGAAACATCTGCAGTTAAATTCTGACTTTTTGGTTCTGTCTCATTTTCTGTCATTACCTTTTGATCTGCATTCGTTAAATGAGAACTTAGAGCAAATGGCAATTGGTCAATTTTGTCATGATTTAAGGCTGATTGTAATGTTACTTTATCTCCTGTCTTTACTGATGCTTCATCTTGTAAAAATTGAAAATTGGCAATCATTACTGAGCCTTTATCCTTTTGCTTTAGTAGAGGGATGCTATTTATCGTTAAGAATGAAATTTCATTATCAGCACTTATACCTTTTAGTTCTTTATCATTTGCAGATTTGTCCTCTGACAAGTTAAACGCATTAATGAAGGATTTAAGAATATCAGGAGCCTCTAATTTCTTAGGCGGTTCATATCCTTGAAAGTTCTCAGCAATAATATCATTCATTCTTGCTAAGATTTTCTCGAATGGCTGAAGTCCTGTTTTCTCGAGCTTGGAAAGTCCTGTAAGCAGATTTAGGAGTGTTACCTGATCTGACGTTATTTCATCTGAAGACAAAATATCTTCAATCGATATCGCTTGACTGATTATATCCTTAACTATTATCTGTGCTTCTCCTTGTATCAAATCTAGCGTTTGATTTAATGAGGAGTAAAACTGTGGACTCTGTATAAAAAAACCTTCTGATGCGGGAATTCCTTGCAAAATTTCTTTCACTTCTGAAATAATCATCTGGATCTCATCATGTAACTTTTCTTTATCCATAAGATTTGCTTCTTTAGGGATTTCAGTTATTTCTACTGCTTGAGTTTCCTCATTTGGAACATTTAGATTTGAAGCAATTAAATCTTTAAATATACTTTTAAGTGAACTACCGGCTAATTCTTCAATTCCTATTTCTTTTGTAAGTAAGATCTGATTGCTTGGAATAATCTTCAAATTCCCACCCCCTTTCTACTTTAAATTTCTTATTGTCTGGCCAGCATTTTCGTATATCTGGCTGCATCTTCAGCCGACATTTTTTCCAATACTGCAATCACTTGATCGTCTTTGATTTTACTTAAGATAAGCACGGCTTCCTCATCAGTTAGAAAGGGAATAATCTCTGCCGCTTTTTTGCTGGACATATTTTCATAGAGCTTTGCTATATCTTTGCTTTCTTCCGTTTCTTCTTTTGATTCCTTTGATAGCTGCAGCTGATCTTTGAGTGATTTTACTTCTTGGCTAAGCTCCTGAATTTCCTTTTCTTTTAGATCGGCATCATTTTCCAATGCAGAAATATCAAGATTTTGCTTTTCAATTGTGCTTTTTTGCTGTTTATTTTCTTCCTTTAGCTTCTTGGTTTGTTCATCAGCCGGGTCAGTCTCAGCCTTCTTTTCGTCGTCATTCAGTATTTGTGCTGTTCCTGGTATATGAGAAATTGTCTCTTTCATTTTTCCGAGTACATCTATTCCTGCAACTGAAAGAATGACAACGATAAAGGTTACTGTGAATAGAATGGGGATTATGATGACAAAAAACACCCATTGAAGCTTTCCAGAATCTTTTTCATTGTTTTTCATAAGACGTTCACCTAATTTCCCCGAAGCATGTAGGTTTGAATCGATAGATCATCCATTAATTTCGATTCTGATGCTTTCACATGTTCGAGATGGACTTCAAAATGCTTTTCTTTCATTTTTTCATACTTTTTTACTTCTATATTTTTTTCTGTAAGCAGCATTTGCTTTTCATTCATGTTGTTTCTTGTAATTAAAACTAATCGCTGATAATGAGTAATTGTTTTCTCAAGATTGGTGACAAACTGCTGAAAGTGGCGAATTTCCTGTACTGGCATTCCTGTATTCAGCTGATTGATAGTCCTCTCTTCAAGGACTTCTTTTTTCTTCAGGCAGTCAAAGAGTTTTTCTGCCACGTTTTCGAACTCCGCAACAGAGCGGTTGTAATCTTCAAGAGATTTTTCTTTTTCATTTTCTTTTAGTTCAAGGACTTTTTGAAACCGGTATGTATATGTCAAAAATTCTCACCTTTTTCAATCAATAATTCCAATGAAGCTGCACTTTCTTCAAAAGAAATTTTATCGTGTACATCCTGCTTTAAAAAAGCAATGATTTTTGGATAAAATCGAATCGCATCATCAATTTCTCTGCTGGAACCCCTCTTATATGCTCCAATGTTGATTAAGTCTTCTGAATTTATATAAGTAGCAAGTAAATCTCTAAGTTTCGATGCATTCTTTTTTTGCGGTTCCGAAACGATTTGACTCATGACCCGGCTAATGCTTTTTAAAACATTTACCGCTGGAAATTGGCCTTTGTTTGCGAGATTCCGATCCAGCACAATATGCCCATCCAGGATTCCCCGAACTGTATCTGCAATAGGTTCGTTCATATCATCACCATCGACCAGGACTGTATAAAAAGCAGTAATCGTACCTTTTTCATTCGTCCCAGTCCGTTCTAATAACTTAGGCAAGATCGCAAAAACACTTGGCGTATATCCTTTGGTTGTTGGAGGTTCCCCTACTGCAAGTCCAATTTCCCTTTGCGCCATTGCAACCCTTGTAACAGAATCCATCATAAACATGACATCCATGCCTTTATCGCGGAAATATTCAGCAATGGCTGTTGCTGTGTAAGATGCTTTCATTCTCATTAAGGCCGGCTGATCGGAGGTTGCAACCACTACAATTGAACGTCTCAATCCTTCTTCTCCCAAATCCTTTTCGATAAACTCCCTAACCTCTCGTCCGCGTTCACCTACTAATGCGATGACATTCAGATCAGCTTTTGTATTTCTTGCAATCATTCCCATAAGTGTACTTTTACCTACACCGCTTCCTGCGAATATGCCAACGCGCTGTCCCTTTCCAACCGAAAGAAGACTGTCAATGACTCGAACTCCCACTTCCATCGGTTCATGGATGGGTGGTCTTTTCATTGGATTAGGGGGACTTTGTTCGGCAGATATCGGTGATAATCCCTTTGGCAAGATCGATTGATCAAGGGGGTGACCAAATGCGTCTACCACCTTTCCTATTAAACTTGACCCTACCTTAATTTTGAGAGAATCATCCGTTGCTTCAACTATACTTCCTGGAGAAATTTCTGTTAGCTGTTCAAATGGCATTAATAGGACATATTCATCTTTGAACCCGACAACCTCTGCAGGAATTTTAGATTTTTTTGCAGTCCCTGTATAGATATAGCATAAATCGCCGATTGAACTTTCAGGTCCTCTTGATTCAATCATCAGACCAATCACTTTTTTCACTTTTCCATAACGTTTATATGAATCTAATGAATCTATTTTTTGAATCAAACCTTCAGCTTTCAAACGGTGTTCATTCCTCTCCGACTAATTCAAGCATCTGAAGCTTCAGCTGTTGAAGCTGTGTATCAATTCCCGCATCCATTTTCCCAAAAGGCGATTCAATCTGGCAGCTGCCTTCTGGCAACGATTCGTCAGGGAAAATATACAGATCAGTTTTGGACATCAGCACGTTTTCTAATTCATTTTTATGATTCAGAAGGTGAGGGTAATGGATGGGATGGACGAAAATCTTGATATCGGGATATTCCCTTACCTCTCTCAATGCTTTTTGAACAAGTTCCAAAAACCATTCAGGGTGTTCTTCTAATTGAATAAATATCAGCTTTTCAGCAAGCTTAACTGCAAGCTTTACAACTGTTTCTTCCGATGAAACGACCTTTTCGATGTAATCCTCTTTTGATTGGGCAACAATTGCCCTGGCTTCTGATAAACCTGCACTGTATTGCTTTAAACCTTCTTCTTTACCAGCATCAAGTCCCGTTAAAAACCCTTCTTGTCTTGCTTCTTCTTTCTGCATTTCCCGTTCTGTAAGCCACGCCTGCTGTTCTTCAAAGATGCTCCTTCGAATTTGTTCAGCTTCAGCTTTAGCGGATTGTATGATTCCATCAGCTTCTTGATTTGCCTTCTGAATCAGAATTTTTGCTTTAGATGATAAACCTGGTTCTTGTATTTCATCAGTAGGAGATATGATGTCTATTGTCTGCAATGCAATTGATTTTTTGTTTTCTTCATGATGGAGAGCATGTGCTGACTTTATTAATTTAGACAATGATATCATCTCCTCCGCCGCGCGCGATTACGATTTCGCCTGCATCTTCCAGCCTGCGGATTACTGCAACAATCCGGGATTGGGCTTCTTCTACGTCACGAAGTCTGACAGGGCCCATAAATTCCATTTCCTCTTTAAATGTATCTGCCATTCTCTTAGACATGTTTTTAAAGACAACTTCCTTAACTTCTTCACTTGCAACCTTAAGCGAAAGCATCAAGTCCTCGTTCTCGACATCGCGAATCACACGCTGGATCGCTCTGCTGTCAAGCGTGACAATGTCTTCAAATACAAACATCCGTTTTTTAATTTCTTCAGCAAGTTCAGGATCTTGTATCTCGAGAGAATCGAGAATCGTTTTCTCCGTACTGCGGTCTACTCCATTAAGTACTTCGACTACAGCCTCTACTCCTCCAGTTTGCGTGTAATCCTGTGTTACAGTTGATGATAATTTTCGCTCAAGAATCTGTTCAACTTCATTAATGATTTCAGGTGAAGTCCGGTCCATCTTTGCAATCCTTCTTGCGATATCAGCCTGCTGCTGATGCGGCAGCCCTGATAAAATTTGTCCTGATTGGACTGGATCAAGATAAGATAAAATCAGTGCAATTGTTTGCGGGTGTTCATTTTGAATGAAATTAAAGATCTGGGAGGGATCTGCTTTTCTTGCAAAATCAAATGGTTTAACCTGCAAAGAGGAGGTTAGACGGTGGATAATGCTAGATGCACGTTCTTCTCCAAGTGCCTTTTCAAGAATTTGCTTAGCGTAAGAAATACCACCTTGAGAGATGAATTCCTGCGCAATTGCAATTTGATGAAATTCTTCAATAATATCTTCTTTATTCTGGGAATCTACTTTTCTTACCCCTGAGATTTCCAATGTTAATCTCTCTATCTCTTCTTCTGATAAATGCTTATAAACTGAAGCAGCTACATCCGGACCGAGGGATATAAGAAGGATGGCAGCTTTTTGCTTGCCAGTAAGTGTTCCATTTTTCGCTTTTCTTACCATCATTTAACCCCCTATTCTTCCGTTAACCAAGATCTGAGCAGCTTTGCAAAATCTTCAGGTTTCTCTTTCGCCATTTGTTCTAATTGTTTTTTGCGGACAGTTGTTTCATTTTCTATTTCATCATTTACATCAGGCATGATAATTTTTTCCTGAACAATCATTTCTTCTTCATATTCCACATCTTCTTCTTTACGGCTTCTTCTGAATAATAAGAACAAGAGAATGATAATAATGATAAGTAAGATTCCGCCTACAATGTATAACCATAACGGGATTGAAGCTGCTTCTTGTTCAGCAAGTTCCATCTTGCCTGCAAACGGTTGAACAGAAACTGAAATCTTTTCTTCAATTTCTTCATCAGTCAGAGGTTCTGCTGTTTCATCCTTGTTGATTGAAGTTCTTACAATCGCTGATAACAGCTGTTCGATGTCATCCACGCTGTCAGCTGGAAGCGAGTCCGGATCATCTGCAGTTGGAGGTTCTACCATGACTTGAATACCTAAATCGCGAACTTTGTATGGACTTTCAACAATTTCTTTTTTTACACGGTTTACTTCATTGTTAATTCGCTCTTCAATTTTTTCGTAATCTCCATTGCCTTCTCCCTGAACAGCTTCGTATCCAGGCACATCGTCTTCTCCTACGCCTGTGACACCGCCAACAGGTGCTCCTTCACCAGTGTAAGTTTCCGTGATTCTTTCTACACTGACTGCCAGCCCTTCCATATTTTCTTCATCAACAGGCTCTACGATGTTTTCTTCTCTGTTTTCTTGGGTAAAGTCTAAATCTGCGGTTACAGACACAACTACTTTATCCTGTCCCATCATGGTCCCAAGCATTTTTTGAACTTGTCGCTGGATATCCCGCTCAATTTTCGTTTTTAAATCATGCTGAGTGGTAATATTTTCTACAACAGGAATATTTTCTGCATTTTTTAGGTCATAGTACTCAAAATTCTGATCCATGATGACGATATTATCAGCAGATAGACCAGGCACACTTTTTGAAACGAGATGGTAAAGGGCGTTTACTTTCGTTTGGTCAAGCTGATTGCCGGGCTCCATATTTAAAACAATGGAAGCTGTAGAAGCACCATTGTCTTCATTTACGAAAACAGATTCTTTTGGAAGATTAATCATGACATTTGCATCATGAACACCTTCTATCCCTTTCATTAAGTTCGACAATTCCGTTTGTGTTGCTTTAAGTTTTAAGACATCAAATTCATTATCTGTCATTCCAAATCCAATATTCTGGCCAAAAAACGAATAGTCAATGACTCCGCTGTTTGGAATTCCTTCTGCGGCAAGCTCGACTTTTAGGGTATCTACCATTTCCGCAGGTACCATAATTGTTGCACCATTGTCAGCAATTTTTGACTGTACTCCTTGGGAATCTAACGTTTCCTTTATTTGACCTGTTTCTTGCGGCGAAAGATCTTTATAGAGCGGAACTAAACTTGGTTTAGATGCAGCATATGAACTGATTCCGATCAGAAGAAACAAAGCAATAATTCCGCCAATAATAAATCCTTTTTGAATTTTAGAGCGTTCAGACCAAACTTGCTTTAGCTTATTTCTAAATTCCATTAACTTTTGATTCATTCCTAGAAATCCCCCGATAATGACGGCATGAATGCTGAAAAATGAAGAGTGCATTCATCGCAAGTGTTTTGAAACTATCTTTAAATTTGCATTCTCATCATTTCCTGATATGCTTCAACAGCTTTATTCCTTATTTCAATCGTTGTAAGCAAAGTAACACTTGCTTTTTCAGCAGCAATCATAACATCCTGCAATTCAACATTTTTTCCTGCTGCCAGAGCAGAGGTCATTTCGTCTGATTTGATTTGCATTGAATTTACTTCTTCAATCGATTGTTTTAGTACTTGTGAAAAATTTGTTTGCTGTGTATTTTGAATACTTTGGCTATTTAAGGGCTGACTCGCCTGAATGCTTTGCGGCTGAAAAGGTGATATCGCATTAATCATTTACACGTCCTCCTACTTTCCTAATTCAAGTGCCTTCATCAGCATGTCTTTAGACGCATTGAACACCGTAACGTTTGCTTCATATGAACGGGTGCTGCTGATCAAATCCACCATTTCTTTTAACGGATCAACATTGGGAAGCTCAACATACCCCTGATCATTTGCATCAGGATGTTCTGGATCAAATACTAGCTTGAAAGGAGTTGTATCTTCTTTAATCCCGGTTACTTTTACACCTGATAAGTTATCTGTTTGATTGTTTTGTGCTTTATGTAAAAGAGATGAAAACGTATTGCCATTTGGCTCTGTGACAACGGTTTTGCGTCTGTATGGCTGCCATTCGCCGTTTTCAAGCTTCGCTCTTGTGGTATCCACATTAGCCATATTGGATGATATTACATCCATTCTTAGTCTTTGTGCTGTAAGGGCAGAGGCGGTGGTATTTAATTGACTGAAAATGTTCAAATTAACTGCCTCCTCTAATTACTGTTTTTAATGAATTAAATTTACTGCCGAGGCGGTCCATCAATGCGTTGTAATAAATTTGATTTTTGGCCATATCAGACATTTCACTATCAATGTCCACATTATTGCCATTAGCTTGATAGGAAGTGTTCGTCTTCGATTTAATCGTGTATGATTCTTGCATTGATCCGAAAGAAAAATGCCGCTGATCTGTCCGGTTTGCTTGGAGCCCGCTGATTTCTGAATTGAGCGATTGTTTAAAGCTGACTTGTTTCGCTTTATAATTCGGTGTATCTACATTAGCAATATTTTGACTAATTACATTTTGCTTCATCTTTGTTTGATTTACAGCTGATTCAAGCGATTGTATTGTTCCAGAAAAAATTTTCATAGTGTCCCCTCACAAAAGCCTTATACCTTTCGAATGGTATATTGTCGAATTATGTTAAATCCATACTGTAATTGTAAGAAAAAATAGTCTTAAAGTCTATGAAGGTTTTGTAAAAAAAGGTCGGAATTTGTGTCTATTTTTAAATAGGCACTTTTTACCTATACTTTTTACACTAATACCCACTCAGGTTTAAATGTCATAGGAACTTTACACTAAATCCACTGATAATAAGCAGCCAAAACAAAAAACCACTTCAAAAGAAGTGGTTTTCTGTAAACAAATTATTAATTTGTTTTTAATTTTTCTAGCTCCAACAAGAATTTATCATTCAAGACTTTAATATAAGTTCCCTTCATCCCTAGAGAACGTGATTCAATTACACCAGCACTTTCAAGTTTTCTAAGTGCATTAACAATCACTGAACGTGTAATTCCAACTCTATCGGCAATTTTACTTGCTACTAATAGACCTTCATTCCCATTTAATTCTTCAAAGATGTGCTCAATTGCTTCTAATTCACTATAAGAAAGTGAACTGATTGCCATCTGTACAACAGCTTTACTTCTAGCTTCATCTTCAATTTCTTCAGCTTTTTCACGAAGAATTTCCATACCGACGACAGTCGCACCATATTCAGCAAGGATTAAATCATCATCCTCAAATTGCGCTTGCAAACGGGCTAAGATAAGTGTTCCAAGACGCTCGCCTCCGCCGATAATCGGCACAATTGTTGTCAGACCGCTTTTGAAAAGATCACGATTTTCTACTGGAAAAGCCGTGTATTCACTGTATACGTCAAGGTTTGAAGATGTTTCATTTACGTTGAATAAATTTTTTGTGTATTCTTCAGGAAATTGTCTGTCTTCAAGCATTTGAATCATACGTTCATTCTCGATTTGCTGATTGATGGCAAATCCTAAAAGCTTGCCGCGGCGGCTGACAACAAAAATATTAGCTTCAATGACATCACTGAGTGTTTCAGACATTTCTTTAAAATTAACTGGTTTGCCGGCTGCTTTTTGCAGCATCGCATTGATTTTTCTTGTTTTTTGCAATAAAGCCATTATTAAGTTCCTCCTGGAAATATGTAATATTATAAAATAAATTGACTTAAGTCTTTGTTTTTAGCAATTCTGCTTAGTTTATCCTCTACATACTGAGGAGTGATCGCAATTTTATCTAATGTAATTTCTGGAGCTTCAAATGAGAGATCTTCTAAAAGCCGTTCCAAAATCGTATGAAGTCTTCTTGCCCCAATGTTATCTGTGTCCTGATTGACTTGAAATGCCACTTCCGCAATCTTACGAATAGCATCGTCAGAAAATTCAAGTTGTATACCTTCTGTTTCCAATAAAGCAACATATTGCTTAAGAAGGGCATTATCAGGTTCGGTTAAAATCCGGACAAAATCTTCTACATTCAACTTTGTCAATTCTACGCGAATTGGAAATCTGCCTTGTAGCTCCGGGATTAAATCAGATGGCTTCGCTATATGGAAAGCTCCTGCTGCTATGAAAAGGACATGGTCTGTTTTTACTGAGCCATACTTCGTGACAATCGTCGATCCCTCAACAATTGGCAGTATGTCGCGCTGAACGCCTTCTCTTGAAACATCAGCAGAAGATCCAGCTCCGCTTTTTTTGGCAATTTTATCAATCTCATCGACAAAAATAATTCCCATTTGTTCTGCACGGAAGATGGCATGCTGAGTCACATCATCCATATCAATCAGTTTCTGTGCCTCTTCACTAGTAAGAACTTTTCTTGCTTCCCTTACCGTAAGCTTGCGTTTTTTCTTCTTTTTTGGCATAAAACTGCTTAATGCATCCTGCATATTCATACCCATTTGTTCCATACCCGAACCTTGCAGCATATCAAACATTGAAGCATGCTGCTCTTCAACTTCTACTGTGACATGATGGTCCTCAAGTTCGCCTAATGCAAGCTGATGTGCCATTTTACGTCTTTTCTCATCAACAGATTGCTCTTCCTGTGAGTAATCATCTTGCTCCTGTGAGGTACCTTGGGCTCCGCCGAACAGCATTTCCAAAGGGTTTTTATAAGATGTCTGTTTTTTCTTTCCGGGCACCAGCAATTCTACAATTCTTCTATTAGCATTTTCCTCAGCAAAAGATTTCACTTCAGCCATTTTTTCTTCTTTTACTAAACGGACGGATGTTTCAACCAGATCGCGAACCATTGACTCTACGTCCCGTCCTACATATCCGACCTCAGTGAATTTTGTAGCTTCTACTTTGATAAAAGGCGCTCCGACAAGCTTAGCAATTCTTCTTGCAATTTCTGTTTTCCCTACGCCGGTCGGCCCGATCATTAAAATATTTTTAGGAACGACCTCATCACGCAGATTTTCTGCAAGCAGGCTGCGGCGGTATCGGTTTCTCAAAGCTACTGCTACTGCTTTTTTTGCGTCTTTCTGACCAACAATATACTGATCTAAACGTTCTACGATTTGTCTAGGCGTCAATTCTTTCATCTGATCATTACTCCTCTCTTATAACTCTTCTACTGTTATATTCAGATTTGTATATACACATATTTCCCCAGCCATCTGGAGAGCTGCTTCTGCAATTTCTTTCGCGGATAATGACTCACCGGAGTATCTTTTAAGAGCTCTTCCGGCTGACAGAGCGTAATTCCCGCCAGACCCTATCGCTAATATTCCATCATCTGGTTCAATTACTTCACCTGTTCCGGAAATAAGAAGAATATATTCCTCGTTCATGACAATAAGCATAGCTTCTAATTTTCGAAGTACTTTATCACTGCGCCATTCTTTTGCTAGTTCTACGGCTGCTCTTTGGAGGTTTCCGTTATATTCCTCAAGCTTTCCTTCAAACATTTCAAACAAAGTGAACGCATCTGCAACTGAACCTGCAAATCCTGCAATAACTTTCCCGTTAAATAACTTTCTCACTTTTTTGGCGGTGTGCTTCATCACTACAGCATTGCCGAATGTTACCTGACCATCGCCTGCCATCGCACATTTGCCGTTGTGCTGAATTCCAAAAATGGTCGTTGCATGAAATTGAGACATAGATATACCTCCATATTCTTTTCTTTACCTCTTTTCTATAACATAGCTGCTTTATTTCAAGCGGTTTCAGTAGAAAAGAGCACGAAACAGACGTTAATGAAAATTATTACGAAAAACAACAATCTATGCGAAAACAACTATTCTTTAAGCACGAGGATGATGAGACATGTAAATATTTCGCAAATGATCTTTTGTTACATGAGTATAAATTTGTGTAGAAGAAAGATGAGCATGACCTAAAAGCTCTTGAACACTTCTCATATCAGCACCTTCATTCAGAAGATGCGTTGCAAATGTATGCCTGAACATATGAGGGCTGATATTCATGGTTAAAGACGTTTTCTTAATCATTTCATTCAAAATATGCCTAACGCCTCTAACAGTCAGCGGACCTCCGCGATGATTGACAAATAGAGTGTCATGGTCACGATTTTGTTTGTCTTTTAAAAGAAGCTGCTTTCTGCCGGCTGAAATAAACTGCTCAAGTGTATCTTGCGCAAAGCTCCCAAATGGCACATACCGCTGCTTTCCACCCTTTCCGTTTACAAGCACAGTGCCAATATGCAAATCCAGGTCGGAAAGTTTTATTTGGCATAATTCACTTACCCTGATTCCAGTTCCATATAGAACTTCTATCAAAGCCTGGTTTCTTTGGCCTATCGGTTCAGATGTATTTGAGAGTGTAAACAATTTTTCAAGTTCTTCTTCAAAAAAATACTGCGGAAGGCGCTGCTCCTTCTTGGGGAGAGATACACTTGCAAAAGGGTTTTCTTTTACTAGTTTCTCCCTATTAAGGAATCGGTAAAAGCTTCGCAATGCTGAAATTTTTCTTGAAATTGTTTTTCTGGCAAAATTTTTTTGATGCAGCAGAGTTAAGTATAATCTTGTATCAGAATATGTAATGAGCTGAAGATCAACGATCGATTGTTCCTTCATAAATATAAAAAAATCTTCTAAATCAGCAACATAATTCACAATTGTATATTGTGAATAGTTTTTCTCAAT
The DNA here is from genome assembly GCF_014235785.1 of Bacillus sp. PAMC26568. GTDB lineage: Bacteria > Bacillota > Bacilli > Bacillales > Bacillaceae > Bacillus_P. Next base: position 2,576,368 of record NZ_CP060137.1, read on the forward strand.
TTGTAAATATTCTATGAACAAACTTAAAGAATTCTTAACATTTTCCATCTTAACACCTCACAAGGGCTACTAAATGTTATCACACATCAAGTAGCCCTTGCAAATGATTTCTATGATTTTTTCGAAATTTTTTGAATTGTTTCAATCGCTCTATTTGCATATCTTTCGTAGCGTTCTTTTTTGTTTTTTATACGTTCTGGAAGCTCTGCAAATATCCCAAAATTCGCATTCATCGGCTGAAAATTGTCAGGATTTGCTGTAGTAATATATCTTGCCATGCTGCCCATAGCTGTTTCATGCGGAAGAACAAGCAAATCTTCTCCGAGCACGTAATTCGCAGCATTGATGCCTGCCAGCAGTCCTGAAGCAGCTGACTCAACATAGCCTTCTACTCCTGTCATCTGGCCTGCAAAAAACAAGTCTTCTCTTTCTTTATACTGATAAGTGGGCTTAAGCATTCTTGGAGAGTTAATGAAAGTATTTCTATGCATAACTCCGTATCTTACAATCTCTGCATTCTCAAGTCCGGGAATCAGCTTTAAAACTTCTTTCTGTGGACCCCATTTTAAATGTGTCTGAAAACCGACAATGTTATATAATGTTCCGGCTGCATCATCTTGTCTTAACTGCACAACTGCGAAAGGTCTTTTTCCTGTCTTAGGATCTTCCAGTCCGACAGGTTTCAAAGGTCCGAAGAGCATCGTCTTTTTCCCGCGTTTAGCCATCACTTCGATCGGCATGCATCCTTCAAAAAAGATTTCTTTTTCAAATTCTTTAAGCGGTACCGTTTCGGCCTCAACGAGCGCATCATAAAAGCGGTCAAACTCTTCCTCAGTCATCGGACAGTTCAAATATGCTGCTTCCCCTTTATCATACCGGGATTTCAAGTATACTTTGTCCATATCGATGCTGTCTTTTTCAAGAATCGGAGCTGCTGCATCATAAAAGTATAAGTATTCTTCCCCTGTCAGAGACTTTAATTGATCTGATAAGGCTTTTGAAGTAAGCGGACCAGTGGCAATAATTGTCGGACCGCTTGGTATTTCAGTAACCTCATCTAGAATGACAGTAACGTTTGGGTGACCCTTGACTCGTTCTGTTACTTTTGCCGCAAATTCATGACGGTCAACTGCAAGTGCTCCTCCAGCCGGAACTGCACAGTCATCTGCAGATTTAATGATAACAGAATCAAACATCCGCATTTCTTCTTTTAATACGCCGACTGCATTCGTCAATCCGTTCGCACGAAGCGAGTTGCTGCAGACAAGTTCTGCAAATTGATCAGTATGATGAGCAGGTGTTTGTTTTACTGGCCGCATTTCAAATAGATTTACTTTAATTCCTCTTTTTGCAAGCTGCCAGGCTGCTTCACTTCCTGCAAGACCGGCACCGATAACATTTACCGTTTTTTCATTCATTTATTAATCCTCCATCATTTATACACATAAAGAAGGTGAGCAAGACTTCACTCACCTTTACTTTTGCTGTTCTTCTTTATAGTCACAGTTTACACATTGAACCTGTATGCCCTTTTTAAGCTTTTTCTCAACTAGCATATTATCACATTTAGGACAAGATCTTGCAATCGGTTTATCCCAAGAAAGGAAGTCACATTCTGGAAATTGATCACAGCCATAGAAAATGCGGCGTTTCTTCGATTTTCTTTCCACAATATTGCCTTTTTCGCATTTCGGACAAGGAACTCCGATTTCTTTTACGATTGGTTTTGTATTGCGGCAGTCAGGAAAGTTTGAGCAAGCCATGAATTTTCCGAAGCGGCCCATTTTAAATACCATTGGATTGCCGCACTCTTCACAGTCAACGCCTGCAGGCTCATCTTTAATCTCGATTTCTTCCATTTCATTTTCAGCTATTTCTAAGCGTTTAGCGAAATCTTTATAAAAATCGTCGATAATATTAACCCATTGAACATTACCATCTTCAATCTCATCCAGACTGTTTTCCATTTTTGCAGTGAACTCTACGTTGATGATTTCCGGGAAAAACTCCATGATCAGTTCAAGAACAATTTCTCCAAGCTCTGTCGGAATGAATCTTTTATTATCAAGTGCAACATAACCTCGTTTTTGAATTGTATCGAGAGTTGGTGCATAGGTTGACGGTCTGCCTATACCGAGCTCTTCCAATGTTTTTACAAGTCTAGCCTCTGTATAACGCGGAGGCGGCTGTGTAAAATGCTGAGCAGGTTCAATATCTTTGGAATAGACGACATCTCCATTTTGAAGATCAGGCAGCATACGGTCTTTTTCTTCAATTCCGTCATCGTTTCCTTCAACATATACCTTCATAAAACCTGCAAACTTAATTTTCGAACCGTTTGCTCTAAAAATAATATCATTATTATTTAAATCAACACTCATAGTATCCAGTACTGCCGACGCCATTTGACTGGCTACAAATCGTTCCCAGATCAATTTATATAATCTTAGCTGATCACGGCTTAAATATTCCTTTAATGAGCCTGGATCTTTAAGCGTTGATGTCGGACGAATGGCTTCATGGGCGTCCTGGGTATTTGAATTTTTCTTTACGGCTTTTTTAGCTGGATTCGTATATTCTTTTCCATACTTCTGTTCAATATATGAGAATGCTTCTTGCTGTGCTGTATCAGATATTCTTGTAGAATCTGTACGCATATATGTGATCAGACCGACTGTCCCTTCTTTACCCAGGTCCATCCCTTCATATAATTGCTGAGCGATCATCATTGTTTTTTTCGCACGGAAATTTAATTTCCTTGCAGCTTCCTGCTGAAGAGTAGATGTAGTAAACGGTACTGCCGGATTTCGCTTTCTTTCTTTCTTTGATACATTTGTTACCGTAAAGTTGTTTCCTTTTATTTTGCTTAATACATCTTTTACGTCTTTTTCAGTTTTTAATTCAGCTTTTTTCCCATTTATACCGTAAAAAGTACCGTCAAATAGATCTTTGTCTTTTAAAAATTGACTGTCGATTGTCCAGTATTCTTCGGGAATAAATGCTTTAATTTCTTTTTCGCGGTCGATGATCAAACGGACTGCAACAGATTGTACACGCCCTGCACTTAATCCTTTTTTTACTTTCTTCCAGAGGATCGGGCTGATTTTATACCCTACCAATCTGTCCAGAATTCGTCTTGCCTGCTGTGCATCAACAAGATCCATATTAATCGGTCTTGGATGTTTAAAAGATTCTTTAATAGCATCCTTTGTAATCTCATTAAACACAACACGGCAGTCAGATAAGATGTCAACATCAAGACTATGAGCCAAATGCCATGCAATTGCTTCCCCTTCGCGATCCGGGTCAGCTGCGAGATAAACTTTTTTTGCTTTCTTGGCTGCCGTTTTTAAATCCTTTAATACTGGACCTTTACCGCGAATCGTAATGTATTTTGGTTCAAAATTCCCTTCAGTGTCGACGCCAATCTGACTTCTTGGAAGATCACGGACATGCCCCATCGATGCTTTTACTTTATATTTCTTTCCTAAATATCGTTCAATTGTTTTCGCTTTTGCAGGCGACTCAACAATCACTAGAAATTCCGACATACGTTATCCTCCTTAAAGAGGTGTTCTCTCTCTTTATTTTCATACTTTCAATTTTTCATTTCATTATTTAATGGATTTTATCGTTTAAATGAATTTATATTCCTGCTTTCCAATAAATTAGAATCGTTTATATTCCAAGTTTTACTTAAACAGGTTAAATCTCCACTATTATTAAATATAGTTGTGCGGTTTGTCAAACAGTAATTGTGCAGGTCCATAATTATTAAATCAATTTTCACTTCATTTCACCTGCAATATAAGATCATTTATAATATCATATCCGTTTTCTGCAAGATACGCGCCCTGCTTAATCAGCTGATTCGCTCCTGCCGATTCCTCTTCTACTATAGAACCAGGCACAGCATATACTTGTCTTCCCTGTTCTAAAGCCATATGTGCAGTAATCAAGGAACCGCTTTTTTCTTTCGCCTGCAGGACTACTGTCCCAAGACTAAGACCGCTGATTATCCGATTTCGTTGCGGAAATTGCCATTTTTGAGGCTTTGTGTCGGGAGGATACTCTGAAAGAACAAGGTGATTTATGCACATCGTTTCAAATAAAGGTTTATTTTCCTTAGGATAAAATTGGTTAAAACCGCCTGCAATCACTCCTACAGTAAACCCTTTTTCCCTCAATGCAGCCTGATGAGCTAAAGCGTCAATTCCTTTTGCAAGTCCGCTGACAATAGTCCACCCCTCTTTAGTAATAGGAGGGACAATCTTTTTCAAGGCATAAGCGCCATATGAAGTAGGGTTTCTAGTCCCGACAATACTGACCATTTTCATTGTATTTAATAGGGTTATGTTTCCTTTATAAAACAAAATTGGTGGAGGATCAGGAATTTCTTTCAGCAGTATAGGGTATTTTTCATCAAAAAGAGTGAGTACACGGGTATTTTCTTCAGTATACTGAGTCATTACTTTTGAAAAATTGAATGAATGGAAATCTTTAAGGAAAAGGATGAGAGAGTGTTCGGAGAGGTGAAATAACATTTGAATTTCTTTATCTGATAAACGATATATGGATTCGAGAGAGCTGTCTATTTTCAGCAGCTTCAACAAGCTCAAATGACGAAAACCCCGGCAGTGTGATAAATGGATAAGAGTTTTTTCAATTTTGGGCATATGAAATTCCTTTCTACTATTATATTTAATTTATATAGAAAGAAGGGAATAGCAATTAGAAGCTATTCCCTGCTCTTTTTGAGAAATAAGAAAGTACCTATTTTTGCGCATTGATGGCGGGCGGAATCGCCCAACTTCTCGGCCAGAACAAATCCGCATGAAAAGTCAAAACCGGACTTTTCTGCCGGAATCTTTTCTGTCATGCCTGCGCTAAACGGACGCTTGCGCTTTTCTTATTAATGTGTTTTACATTTTTCAAGCAGACCATTTTCTTTAAGGGCTTCAATCAGTGTTTCACCCATAACTGAAGGCGTGTCAGCTACTTTTATGCCGCACTCATTCATTGTTTTGATCTTTTCAGCCGCAGTACCCTTACCGCCTGAAATAATCGCACCAGCATGGCCCATACGCTTTCCTGGAGGTGCCGTTTGTCCGCCGATGAAGCCGACAACTGGTTTTGTCATGTTTTCTTTAATCCATAGTGCCGCTTCTTCTTCTGCAGTTCCGCCGATCTCACCAATCATGATGACAGCATAAGTGTCCTCGTCTTCATTAAAAGCTTTAAGCACATCGATGAAGTTTGTTCCGTTAACCGGGTCTCCTCCGATGCCGACAGCTGTAGATTGTCCAATTCCAGCCTGAGTAAGCTGATGAACAGCCTCATACGTTAATGTTCCAGAACGTGATACAACTCCAACATGTCCTTTTGTATGAATATAGCCAGGCATAATGCCAATTTTGCACTCATCAGGTGTAATAACACCTGGGCAGTTCGGTCCAACAAGGCGAGTTTTCTTGCCTTCCATGTAGCGTTTCACATTTACCATGTCAAGAACTGGAATATGTTCTGTAATACAGATTACAAGATCCAATTCAGCATCAACCGCTTCCATGATTGCATCTGCAGCGAATGGTGCAGGCACATAAATGACTGAAGCATTTGCACCTGTTTCTTTGACAGCATCTTCAACTGTATTAAAGACAGGAACACCTTCTACTTCGGTATTTCCTTTTCCCGGTGTTACTCCGCCTACTATTTTTGTGCCGTACTCAAGCATTTGCTTTGTATGAAATAGAGCAGTCGATCCTGTAATACCCTGTACAATAACTTTAGTATCTTTATTAATAAATACGCTCATCCTAGTCCCCTGCCTTTCTTACCCTACTAAAGATACGATTTTTTGTGCGCCATCAGCCATTGATTCTGCAGATGTGATATTTAAACCGGATTCATTTAAGATTTGTTTGCCAAGTTCTACGTTAGTTCCCTCTAAACGAACAACCAATGGAATTTCAAGGCCGACTTGTTTCGTTGCCTCGACAACGCCTTGAGCAATAATGTCACATTTCATGATTCCGCCGAAAATGTTAACAAATATGCCTTTAACGTTTTGGTCAGAAAGGATAATTTTAAATGCTTCTGTTACCTTTTCTGCCGTCGCACCGCCCCCAACATCCAGGAAGTTAGCGGGATCCCCACCGTAGTACTTGATAATATCCATCGTTGCCATAGCGAGACCGGCTCCGTTTACCATACAGCCAATATTTCCATCAAGTGAAATATAGCTCAAGTCATATTTAGATGCTTCGATTTCTTTTGAATCTTCTTCGTCAAGGTCACGGTACTCAAGAATATCTTTTCTGCGGTACAGCGCATTTGAGTCAAAATTTAATTTTGCATCAAGCGCCATTACTTTTCCGTCTCCTGTAACGACAAGAGGATTGATTTCTGCAATAGAACAGTCTTTTTCAGTGAAAGCTTTGTACAAGCTCATCATGAATTTAACAGCTTGTCCAACTAATTCTTTTTGAATATTAATATTAAAAGCAATTCTGCGAGCCTGGTAAGCTTGTAAACCTACAGCAGGATCAATTACTTCTTTGAAAATCTTTTCCGGAGTTGCTTCTGCAACTTCTTCAATTTCAGTTCCGCCTTCTTCAGATGCCATTAATACAACACGTGAAGTCGCTCGGTCAAGAACAAGTCCGATATAATATTCTTTCTTAATATCGCAGCCTTCTTCAATAAGCAAGCGTTTTACTTCTTTTCCTTCTGGGCCTGTCTGGTGGGTAACTAATGTTTTCCCTAAAATTTCTTTCGCATAAGTTTCTACTTCTTCAATATTCTTTGCAACTTTTACCCCGCCAGCTTTTCCGCGGCCGCCTGCATGAATCTGAGCTTTTACGACAACTACTTCAGTACCTAATTCTTTTGCTGCTGACACAGCTTCTTCAACTGTAAAGGCAACTTTGCCGTTTGGCACTGCTACTCCATATTTTCTAAGGATTTCTTTTCCTTGATACTCATGGATATTCATTTCCCATCCTCCTAACTTATGTACGAAAAAAATAGACTGCGCTTTCATTTTATAAAATAGTTGATTCCTTGTCTACTATTCTGCAGAAATTCGTCGAATCCTTTATTTTTTTCTGAGTTTTTCTCAAAAAATAGTTTTCTAGTAATATAAAATATTAAAAAACTGGATTATTTTTCATTCTCAGCCTGTTTATCCACTTGATAAATAAATGAAAAAATTACAGCAACTGCTAAATACAATTCTTCCGGGATTTGCTCGTTAACTTCCATTTTATGGAGAACCTCAATCAATGATGGATCCTCCTGCACCGGGATTTCATTTTTTCTGGCCGCTTCAATTATTGAGTCTGCAAGAATACCTTTGCCTTTGGCGATAACACGAGGTGCTGTTTCCTTTTTTTCTTGATAGCGCAGGGCCACTGCTTTTTTTTGAACTGGTTCCTCTTTCATATCTTTATATCAACCCCTTGCATGGCACCATGCTTTCTGTTCATGACTTGGCTCAAAAATTGAGAATGCTGGTTTTCAGCACTATGAAAACGCTCAATTCTCAGAGAACTTAAGACATAATTTTGATGCTTCAATGTTTCTTTTAACGTTTCTCCATACTTTTGAATCAGGGAGTCATATCGCTCAAACTGATTATAAATCGTAAGGGACATAATCCTATTTTGGATATGCAAATCAATCATAGTATCTTTCAGCACATTCATTTTTAAATAAAAGAGAACTCTGCAGTAATCTGGATCAATCCCGCCATTTTCCTTCTTTTTACTTGTCCATCCTATGCTCAGGTCAGATTGAAATTGTCCGTAATTCAGAGGAAATTGCATAAATTGATGCTGAGTCAGACCTTGGTTTGCATCCAATAAGGCCTGGCCATTCAGCTTTAAAACAAGCTGATCAATTTTTTCTTTTACCGCTGAATCAGATTGATTGGCACTTGCTGAAAGCAGTAATAGCTTCAAGTTTTCTTCGTGATTAGGCAGATTGCCATGCGACTCGTTTCCTTTACCCAGCTGCTGGAGAAAGGAGATTTCCCCCTTCAGTCCCAGTCTTTTTTGGAGAATGGATAAACTTTCTCCAAGGCTGGATGATTCTCTTGAAAAATCTAGAGTGATAAATGAAGATAAGGCTGCTTTCAAAGACTGCAGCGGATGTTCTTCACCGAGAGGCGATATCATTTTTAACAGCTGTTTAAACTGAACAAATAAGGTTTCATTGTCTTGAACCTCATAAAGTGAACCAAGTATCACCGGAGTTAATGGCAGCTTATTCTTTAGAGCAAAATCAATTGAAGACATCATTTTTTCGTCATTTTTTTCACTGTTTCCAGCTAAATACTGCAATGTGTGCTGGAGATTTTCGCGTGAGATGCCCGGTTGCTCCTGAAGCAAACGGTACAAGTGATTCACATTGTTTTTTGTTTGGTTTATTCCCGCCTCCTTCAGTATATCGAACAGGAAACGAGGAGGAGCAGATGTCTCTGCCTGCTCTTCCGCTTTTTGAAGCACTTTTAGCTGCATCGAATCATGCAGATTGAAGCTCTTGACTTGAAACCAATACTGACCTGATTCATGAATTGGGGCATCCATTACAGCATTCAGCTTATATCCTCCAATTTGAATGACAGCTTTTCGATCGCCTGTGATATCAATGATTTTCCCATAGACGATATCGTTTTTCCTGAATTCTGCCTTTCCTCCGCTTATTTGCCGCAAAATACCTGTTTGGAAAGATGAGATTGTATTCATCGCCTTGACTCCTTATCCTTTTGATGCCAATTCCTTCACTGGTGAAAAGCTTTTGCGGTGATGGACAGTGACACCATAATTGTTTAAAGCTTCAATGTGCCTTTTTGTTCCATATCCCATATTCTGGTCAAAGCCGTATTGTGGCCATTCAATAGCAAGTTGTTTCATGAGTCTGTCTCGTGTAACTTTCGCTACAACAGAACTTGCAGCAATGCTCACACTTCTTGAATCCCCCTTAATCAATGACTCTTGAGGGATTGGCAGCGATAGTTCCATAGCGTCTATCAGAAGACAGTCAGGCTTCACAGACAGCTGTTCAACCGCTTCAATCATTGCTGCTTTTGAAGCTTGATAAATGTTTAAATCATCAATCTGTTTTGGAGAGATCATCCCGACCCCATATGTAATCGCTTCTTTTATTATAATCTCGTAAAAATGTTCCCTTTTCTCTTCAGACAATTTCTTTGAATCAGTTAAACCAGGCAAGTAAAATTCATCAGGCAAAATAACAGCTGCAGCAACTACTGGACCGGCAAGCGGCCCGCGGCCAACTTCATCGATTCCGCAAATAAACTGACAGCCATTCTTTTTTGCTTTGCGCTCAAATGTCATCATCTCTTCAAACATTTGCCTATTCTTTTTCTGAAGTTCGTATTCTCTTATCCATTTTGAAACCAATTTCTGCACGCTTACACGGTCATCTCTTTGACATTCAAGAATAAATGGATCATCTTCTTTTTCGATGTGACTTAATTTTTGTCTGATCTGCTCGGTTGTTTGTTTTTTCATCCATATCACTGCCTCATAGCTTTTTATCGGTATGTATTGTTCGAGAATGTAGGTTTGCTTAATCATTTTATGTATTAAAACAAAGGCTGTTTTCGCATTGATTGTTGTTTTTGGTTATAAATTTTACCCGTGGATTCCGCTGCAGTCACTTGCTTTCCGCGAGGAGGGAGCCTCTATTTCCGCAGGAGTCAAGTGCCTTCCGCTACAATCCACTAAAGGTTTTAAGCATTTTTTTAAAAAACAACAAACTTTACGAAAAGAGCCAAAACAAAAAAATAAAGACACGCAAAATGCGGGTCTTCTTATCTTACTGTTGTATACTGTCCGTTGTTTCAAAACTTAAACGCCCTAATTTTTCAGAACGTATTTCTCTTAACAGCAGCTCAGATGTTTTATCATAATCCACCCAGCCGCCTGACATGATGCATCCTCTTTTTTTCGCCACAGCATCAAATAGCTCGACAGCATCCTCTGGAATTTCCTCCAAAGCATATCTTTCTTTTAATCGGTTTGGATACTGTTCACTTAAAAATTTCAGCGCATATAATGCGACTTCCTGAAGATTTAAAATGGCATCTTTAATAGCTCCGGTTGTTGCAAGCTTTAATCCAACCAGTTCATCTTCAAATTTAGGCCACAGTATACCAGGGGTATCGAGCAATTCTAACTCTTTGCCTACTTTTACCCATTGCTGGGCAGTTGTAACGCCGGGACGATCCCCTGTTTTTGCCATGTTTTTCTTAGCTAATCGATTGATGAGCGTCGATTTTCCGACGTTTGGTATGCCGATAATCAACGCCCTGATTGCTCTAGGCCTAACACCTTTTGCTGCCAGCCGGTCGAACTTCTCTTTAAGCACTTCCTTAGACATAGAAACAATCTGCTGCATGCCCGTACCGGTTTTTGCATCTATTGGCAGTGCATGTATGCCTTGTTCTTTAAAATAAGCAAGCCATTGCTGTGTTGCTTTTGGATCGGCCATGTCCGCTTTATTTAGAAGTACAATTCTCGGTTTGCTTGAGATAATTTCATCAATCATCGGATTTCTGGACGAAACAGGAATTCTTGCATCAACCAGTTCAAAAACAATGTCAATTAATTTTAGTTTTTCTGTCACTTGACGCCTTGCTTTGGCCATATGGCCGGGAAACCATTGAATTGTCATTCTTTACACCTGCTTTATTTCTTACTCAATGACACGAATATCATTTAATGGCCAATAGATAAGGCTGGTTTGTCCCATAACCTCTTTTTGGGACACAGGGCCTATATGTCTGCTGTCTTTGCTGTAACGGCGATTATCGCCCATTACAAATAACTTGCCTTCCGGAACTTCCTCAATTGTAAACGGCTCTGTTAAAGGTCCGTCTATTAAATCTTTTTTATACTCTTCTAAATATGGCTCTTCGTATGCTTTCCCATTAATATACAGTGTATCATCACGGTACTCAACACGGTCTCCGGGTAAGCCGATGACTCTTTTAATGTAATCTTTTTCTTCTGTAGCATGGAAGACAACAATATCAAAACGATCTGGTTCACCTATTTTATAACCAATTTTATTGACAATCATCCGGTCTTGATCCTGTAAGGTCGGCATCATGGATAGACCATCTACAACAATTGGCGCAAAAAAGAAATATCGGATAACAGCTGCGAGTATTACTGCAATTGCAAGTGCTTTGATCCATTCAAACAACTCGCTCTTTTTTCGAGTCATCTTAGAGCTCACCTTCTCATACACATTTTAGTCACAAAAATAATATATTAAGAAAAAAGGGCTTGTTGTAAGTAAACAAGCCCTTTTTGGTACTTCGATTATCGAATTTCTTTAATACGAGCCGCTTTACCGCGTAATTCGCGCAAGTAGTAAAGTTTCGCACGGCGTACTTTACCGCGACGGATAACTTCTAACTGTGCGATTTTAGGTGTGTGAACTGGGAATGTACGTTCTACGCCTACCCCATAAGAAATTTTGCGAACTGTGAAAGTTTCGCTAATTCCACCACCACGACGCTTAATGACAACACCTTCAAAAATCTGAATACGCTCACGAGTTCCCTCAACAACTTTAACGTGTACACGTACAGTGTCTCCAGGACGGAAAGCAGGAAGATCAGATCTAAGTTGTTCTTTAGTGATATCTTCAATTAGTTTTTGCATCGTTTTCAACTCCTTCCAACAGATGCTCATTACAAGAAATATGCATGCAGCGGAACACCGTTTTAATGTGACGATTGCCTTTATGCCTTTCAAGGAAAAACACTTTATAGGTAAACAAATCACAAGAAACATCATATCACATCGCAACTTCTCTTGCAATACTGCTTCTACTGTTTTTTAAATTCTTCTATCCAGCTTTTTTGTTTGTCTGATAAATCATATGATCTCAGCAAGTCAGGTCTTCTTTCGAACGTTCGTTTTAAAGATTCTTTCTCACGCCACTCGTCAATTTTTGCATGATTTCCTGAGATTAATACATCTGGTACCTTCATTCCGCGAAATTCAGATGGACGTGTGTAATGAGGATGTTCTAGAAGCCCCGTGCTGAATGAGTCAAGAACAGGAGAGTCTTCATTGCCAAGTACATCAGGAAGCAGTCTGACGACACTGTCAGCAATGACCATTGAAGCAAGCTCTCCTCCAGTCAAAATAAAATCACCAATTGATATTTCATCGGTCACTAAATGCTCTCTTATTCTTTCGTCATATCCTTCATAATGACCGCAAATGAAAACTATGTGGTCTTCCTTTGCAAGCTCTTCTGCTTTTCGCTGGGTATATGTTTCGCCTTGTGGACATACAAGAATGATTTTAGGTGCGGCAGCTGTCTCTTTTTGAATATCTTCTACAGCATCAAAAATAGGCTGAGGTTTTAATACCATGCCTGCCCCGCCTCCATATGGATAATCATCTACGATTGCATGCTTATGATCTGAATAATCTCTGAAATTGGTAACTTTGAAGCTGACTGCTCCCTTTTCCTCTGCTTTCTTCAAGATGGAATTTCCGATAACACCATGAAACATTTCGGGAAAAAGAGTTAAAAAGTCAATTCTCATTCGTCAATAAGTCCTTCCATTAATGAAATAACAATTCGCTTTTCTTCAACATCAATTTCTTTGACAACATCATCAATAAACGGAATTAAAGCATCTTTTTTGTTTTTCCGTTTTACAATCCAGACATCATTCGCTCCCGTTTCAAGAATTTCGGTAATCGTTCCGAGTTCATCACCTTGATCTGTTACAACAAAACAGCCGATAATTTCATGAAAATAGTATTCTCCTTCATCAAGATCTGTCAGCTGATTTTCCGGAACCCTTATCACATAGTTTTTGTACTTTTCAACATCATTGATAGATCCTAAGCCCTCAAAACTAAGCAGATCAAATGTTTTATGAAAACGGTGTGTCTTTATTTTTACTTCGATAGGCTTGCTTTTTTCATTCTGAAAAAGATACAGAATGTTACCGACTTGATATCTTTCCTCAGGAAAATCAGTCGTAGATAATACTCTGACTTCCCCTTTTACTCCATGAGTATTCACAATTTTGCCCACATTAAACCATTTTTCTTCCATTACAATCACCTCTAGCGTATTTCTTCAACAATGCCGTCTCTGATAACGATTGTTTTTTCTTTCATCAGCTCATCCCAGCGGTCCCCGACATTTACCTCCAGAATAGCCCCGATCTCTTTTTCTTTCATTTCGCTGCCAAGCGGCAAAGTATGTACTTGCTGTATTTGAAAGTCGGCTATTTTTATTTTATCCATTCGTTTCGAAATTTCGCGCTGATATTGTTTGCGCATTTCTTCTGTTTGCATTGTTTTTTCTTTTTTCTTTAATTGAAAGGTGAGCTGATCAATTTCCCGTTCTAGCTGCTGTTTGTTTTGTAAGAAATGATTTAATAGCTTTTCCTTGCTTGTTTCTGTCAAAATTTGTTTGACAGTCACTGTTTGGAATATTTCCATCGCCATTCCCCCATTAAGCCAGTGTGCTCACAGCCGATTGTCTTCCCCTTCATTGTACAAAAAAAGAGGAGGTATAACCTCCCCTTTTTTCCTTAATCATTAATTTCCAGCTGAACTCTTTTTCTAGAGTTAGATCCTGCTGCGTATACAACAGTTCGAATCGCTTTCGCTATTCGACCATGTTTTCCAATCACCTTGCCGATATCATCTTGATGTAAGGATAACTCGTAGACAATTTGATGTTCACGTTCATTTTCCACAACAGTCACATCTTCAGGATGGTCAACAAGCGGCTTCACGATCGACTCGATTAACTCTTTCATCTCTTAGCCCTTACTTGCTGTGCTTAGCGTTATGGAATTTTTCCATAATGCCTTGGTTTGAGAACAAGTTGCGAACTGTGTCAGATGGTTTTGCACCATTTTGCATCCATTTAAGAGCAAGCTCTTCGTTGATGTCAACGATTGCCGGGTTAGCAACTGGATTGTAAGTTCCAACTGTTTCGATGAAGCGTCCATCACGTGGTGAACGAGAATCTGCAACTACGATACGATAGAAAGGAGATTTATTAGCTCCCATGCGTTTTAAACGAATTTTTACTGCCATTTTAAATAGCACCTCCGAAAATATTTCAACAAGATAGTATGATATCAATGAAAATCCACTTTGTAAAGTGTTTTTTCTTAACACCTAAAAATTGTTACATAAACGGAAACTTCATTCCGCCTTTTTTCTTTCCTTTTGACATGCTCGTCATCTGTTTCATCATCTTTTTCATGTCTTCAAATTGCTTGAGTAAACGGTTTACTTCCGGTACGGTTGTTCCGCTTCCTTTTGCAATTCTCTTTCTTCGGCCTGAGTTGATGATTTCTGGATGCTGTTTCTCTTCCTTTGTCATCGAACGGATGATAGCTTCAACAGAGCCGATCTGTTTTTCATCGACTTGAGCATTTTTTAAACCCTTCATTTTGCTGGCGCCGGGTATCATTCCCAAGAGTTCATCAAGCGGTCCCATATTGCGGACTTGCCCCAGCTGTTCAAGGAAATCGTCAAATGTAAACGACGCAGTCCTCATTTTCTGCTCAAGTTCTTTTGCTTTATCGGCATCTACATTCGCTTGAGCTTTTTCAATCAATGTCAGCACATCACCCATGCCTAGTATGCGTGAAGCCATTCTCTCAGGGTGAAATGCCTCGATTGCATCAAGTTTTTCGCCAAGGCCGACAAATTTTATTGGAGTCTGCGTAACAGCCCTGATCGACAGCGCCGCACCACCCCTTGTATCTCCGTCAAGCTTTGTTAAAACCACACCGGTTAATCCAAGCTGATCATTGAAGCTTTGAGCGACATTCACAGCATCCTGGCCTGTCATTGAATCAACAACAAGGAAGATTTCATCAGGCTTTGAAAGTTCTTTGACCTGCTGAAGCTCATCCATTAGCGTCTCATCAATGTGAAGGCGGCCAGCTGTATCAATCAGCACATAATCAAGGTGCTCCTGCTTGGCATGCTCAATTGCCTGTTTGGCAATCTCAACTGGACTCACTTGATCTCCAAGAGAAAAGACAGGCATGTTTAGCTGTTTGCCAAGTGTCTCAAGCTGCTTAATCGCAGCAGGACGGTAAATATCAGCAGCTACTAGCAATGGGCTGCGATTATGTTTCTTACGGAGCAGGTTCGCAAGCTTTCCTGAAGTCGTTGTTTTACCCGCACCCTGCAGCCCCACCATCATAATGACAGTAGGAGGACGATTTGCAACCGCAATCTTACTCTGTTCACCGCCCATTAAAGCTGTTAATTCTTCTTTAACAACTTTAATGACTTGCTGACCCGGAGTTAAGCTTGACATTACTTCCTGTCCAACAGCCCTTTCACTCACCTTTTTCACAAAGTCTTTTACGACTTTGAAGTTAACGTCTGCTTCAAGGAGTGCTAAGCGTACTTCACGCATCATTTCTTTTACATCAGATTCCGACACTTTGCCTTTGCCGCGGATTTTTGCGATTGTATTCTGCAGTCGGTCGGCTAATCCTTCAAACGCCATACATGCCGCCTCCTAATCTAATTTCTCCAGCGCCTCAAGCAGCGTCAAAAGGGAACGTCCCTGATCTGTCTCGAACGCTGCAGCTTTTAATTGTTCAATCAAACGTTGACGTTCTTGAAATTTTTGAAAAAGCAATAATTTATTTTCATATTGCTCTAACATAGCCTCAGTGCGTTTAATATTGTCATAAACAGCCTGCCGGCTAATGTCGTACTCTTCAGCAATTTCACCTAAGGAGTAATCATCAAGATAATAAAGCGACATATAGCTTTTTTGCTTTGGTGTCAACAACGATTGATAAAAGTCAAACAGATAATTTACTCTCGTTGTTTTTTCAAGCATCACTCAGCTTCTCTCCTTTGTTAAGGGAATTGCCTTTACAAGTCATTAGTTTACAAGTTATTTAATTTGATGTCAAGTTTTTTTCTTGTCACACCGAAAAGCGGAATCGCCTGTTTAGCTCCGACAGGCACAAAAGGATCTGACAGAAAAGGCCGGGCTTGCCTTTACTGGCAGAGCCGTTGTGACCGAGGAGTTAGGCGATGGAGCTGGACAACACCGAAAAGCGGAACCGACTGATCAGACCCGACAGACAGATAAGAATTCACCCAGAAAGTCCGGGTTTGACTTTTTGGGGGAATTTGTTCTGGCCGAGGGGCTAGGAGGTGGAGCTGGACAACACCATTTGGCAGATCAGAGGTAATCTGAAGAAAACACCATCTCGCAATACAAAGAGAACAATGCAGGATTTCCTGCATTGTTCTCTTCTATGCTTCCTCTACTAAATCAGCAAACAAACCGTACACATATTGTTCGGCATCAAATTCCATTAGGTCATCCATTTTTTCACCAAGTCCCACGAATTTAACAGGGATACTCAGCTCATTGCGAATCGCAAGAACTATACCGCCTTTTGCTGTACCATCAAGCTTAGTTAAGACAATGCCGGTTACTTCTGTGGCCTGTGAAAATTGTTTCGCCTGACTCATTGCATTTTGTCCTGTTGTCGCATCAAGAACAAGCATGACTTCGTGAGGAGCACCAGGAATTTCACGCTCGATCACACGCTTTACTTTTTCCAGTTCTTTCATTAGATTGACCTTATTTTGCAAGCGTCCGGCTGTATCACATAATAATACATCCACTTTTCTCGCCTTTGCTGCCTGAACAGCATCAAACATTACAGCTGCTGGATCAGAGCCGGCAGATTGTTTAATCACGTCAACGCCGACTCTCTCACCCCAAACCTCAAGCTGTTCAATTGCTCCTGCCCGGAATGTGTCACCTGCAGCCATAAGAACGGATTTGCCTTCGCTCTTTAGCTTATGAGCAAGTTTTCCGATTGTCGTTGTTTTCCCTACGCCGTTTACTCCTACAAACAGAATAACGTTCAGGCGGCCTTCTTGGAGGTCAATCTTTGGAGATTCAGCGTCTTCACCTTGATAAATTTCAACTAGTTTTTCTGAAATAACGGATTGCACTTCTTTTGAATCCTGAATGTTGCGGCGTTTTACTTCAGTTTTCAACTCATCAATCAATTCCATAACGGTTGAGACGCCAACATCTGCACCAATCAAGACTTCCTCAAGCTCTTCAAAAAAATCCTCATCTACTTTACGGTAGCGGGCGACAAGGTTATTCACTCGCTCAGAAAACGAGATTCTCGTTTTTGATAACCCTTCCTTAAACTTTTCCGGCGATGAATCCGGTTGCTGCTGCTGTGAAAATTTATCTTTCAATTTTTTAAAAAAACTCATTCAGCTTCTTCCTCTCATCCAGATTGAACAAACTCTTTCGTTTCTTCCAGGCGCACTGATACCATTTTGGAGACGCCAGATTCCTGCATCGTCACACCATACAGAACATCTGCATCTTCCATCGTTCCTTTACGGTGTGTAATGACAATGAATTGTGTATCTTTGCTGAATTTCTTTAGATACTGTGAAAATCTGTGAACATTCGCTTCATCCAGTGCTGCCTCTACTTCATCAAGAACACAAAATGGAACAGGACGCACTTTTAATATCGAGAACAGTAACGCGATAGCAGTCAGAGCTCGTTCTCCGCCAGATAAAAGTCCAAGGTTTTGAAGTTTTTTTCCGGGTGGCTGAGCAACAATATCAACGCCGGTATTCAGCAGATCAGCTGGGTCTGTCAATCTGAGTTCTGCTCGTCCGCCGCCAAATAAAGATTGGAAGACCGATTCAAAATGGGAGCGTATCTGGGTAAACGTATGGTGAAATCTCTTTTTCATTTCTTCATCCATTTCGCCAATGACCTGATAAAGTGTATCCTTGGCCTCTTGCAGATCATTCCGCTGATCAGTCAGGAAATAAAATCTCTCAGAAACCCTTTCATATTCATCAATTGCTCCCAAGTTTACAGTACCCAGCTCTTCAATCGCAAGCTTAATAAGCTTTACTCGCTTGCGTGCATCATTTACGTCAGTGTGAAGAATGTATTTCTCTTTTGCCGCTTCAAATGTCAGAAGGTATTCCTCCCGCAAATGATTCAGCCGATTGTCCAGTTCAACATCAAAACGATTTAACCTTACCTCTTCATCTTTTAATAAATCTGAAATCTGCTTATGCTGTCTTTTTAATTCCTTCACTTCTCTTTCAGAAATCTCTAATTGATCCTGCAGCTTTAAGCGGTGATTTCGTCTGACAGAGATAAGTTCAATTGTTTTATTTTTATCTTCCCGTTTTTTACGTGCGGATTCTTCAAGTTTTTCTTCTCCTGAAAAATTTGAATCCATCTCGCCATGGAGGAAATTCAGATCTTCACTTGCTTCAGTCAGCTTCTTTTGCTGATCTGAAAGTTCAAACGCTGTACGTTCTGCTTTTTCCTTCTGATTTTCAAGCGATTGTTTCTTGCTTGCCAAGACAACCTTCAAGTCAGTGATAGCATGCTGTACTTCTTCTTTTGAAGATTGCTGGGCTGTTTTTTGGGCAGATAAATCTGCAATAGCAATATCAAGCTTTTGCATGTTTACCTGTGTCTTGTCAAGCTGAACAGTCAGATCTTCTTTCCGCTTTAACATTCTGGCCTGTTCATCATGATATGATTCTCTTTCGGCATCATATAAGGTAAGATGATCATTCACATTCTTCTCGTTCATTTCCATTTCTCTTAGTTCAGAGCGGACAGATTGCGTGTCAATTCTTAGCTGTTCACCTTTTCCTCTGAGCTGATCAATGAGCAGCTCCTGGCTTGAAATGGAACCTTTGAGCGTTTTCACATCTTCTTCAAGCAGCCTTGTTTTTTCGCTCATCTCTTTAAATTGATGTTCAATCGTTTCCAATTCACGGCTGCGGCTCAAAAGGGAATTATTTTTTTGCTTTACAGCACCGCCAGTCATTGAACCGCCGGGATTAACAACATCCCCGCCAATCGTTACGAAACGAAACCGGTAGTTGAGAAGTTTAGCCAGCTCGTTTGCCCCTTTTAAATCCTCAGTGACAACGACCGTCCCGAGCAAATTAAATACAGCTTTGCGATAACGCGGGTTAAAGGAAACAAGATCTGAGGCTATCCCTTTAAATGCCCTGTGATTCCTTAGCATTTGCAGATCATGGGCAGAGACTGTCCGCTCCTTCATAACTGTTAGAGGCAAAAATGTTGCGCGCCCAAATGCATTCTTTTTCAAATAAGAAATAGCTGTTCTGGCAGCTTGTTCATCTTCTGTGACGACATGCTGTGCAGCGCCACCGAGAGCAATTTCAATTGCCGTCTCATACTGTTTTTCAGTCGATATCAGCTCAGCAATTGCACCATGAATGCCTTCAAGCTGATTACGCTGTTTAAGCACTTCTTTAACTCCCTGAAAGAATCCGGCATAATCCTCTTGCATGGTTTCGAGCATTTCTTTGCGCGATTTTGTCTGCTGTAAATATTGATACGCCTGATAGAGTGCAGTCTCTCTTTTTTGATAGGCCGCTTTATCTTTTTCCAGTTTCGACTGTCCGGCACGGAATGTTTTGATTTGGTCATCTAGTTGAGATTCTAATAGAGACAGCTTAGCTTCAAGTCTCCGTTTTTTCTCTTCAATCTCATTTCTCTCGGTTAGATACTTTTGATTTGCTTCTTTAAGGCGTCCGTTTTTTCTTGATTGCTGCTGAATTTGATCATCTATGTACGATATTTCATTTCTTGCTTGAGCCTGTCCATTTAACAGCTCGAAATATTCGCTTTTAAGAGATTCAATCTTTTCTTCAATATTTTGGTCATATGAAGAAAGGAGCGTTTGCTTTTCTTGAAGCTGCTGCTTAATATGGCTGACTTCCTGCTCAAGTGTTTCAAGTAATGCTGACTGAATCTTTTTTTCTTCCTCAAGCAATGCTGTGCGTTCTGAAGCTTCTTCAATCACTTTTTGAAGCTGAGCTTTATTTTGATGAGCATTTTTTTTACGCTCTTTCAGGACTTCTTTGCGGCCTTCAAGCTTTTCGAGGTCCTCGCTTGCCAGCAGCAGCACTTGCTGAAGATCATTTATTGATTCATCTAAAGCGAGAGACTGATCTCTGGTCTGTTCGATTTCTGCTTCTTTTTTTTGAACAGCTGCAGCTAAGCCGCTTTCTTGCAGTTTGCCGTTTTCAACTGTCTTTGATAAAGACTCCCATTTTTTATGTAGTTCCTCAATTTCATAGACGGTCAGTGCTACTTCAATCTGCTCCAGCTCTTCTTTTTTCTCAAGAAAATCTTTTGCAATAGACGCCTGAATTTTTAGCGGCTCTACTTGCCCTTCAAGTTCATGAAGGATATCTTGAACCCGATTGAGGTTTTCCTGTGTTTCAGCTAATTTGAACTCTGCTTTTTTCTTGCGGGTTTTATATTTTAGAACACCAGCTGCTTCTTCAAAGATACTGCGTCTTTCTTCCGCTTTGCTGCTGAGTATTTCTTCTACTTTTCCTTGGCTGATGATCGAGAAAGCTTCTTTGCCAAGACCGGAATCCATAAAAAGATCAACGATGTCTTTTAGACGGCATGATTGATTATTAATGTAAAAATCACTGTCGCCTGATCGGTATACCCTTCTTGTTACAGATACTTCATGATAATCGATCGGCAAAAATTGATCCTCGTTATCAAGTGTTAACGTAACTTCCGCCATATTGACGCCTTTTCTGGAATCACTGCCCGCAAAAATAATGTCTTCCATTTTCGTTCCGCGAAGTGATTTTGCTGATTGCTCGCCAAGCACCCACCGGATTGCGTCTGTTATATTGCTTTTTCCGCTTCCGTTCGGCCCGACTACAGCGGTAACACCTTTTACAAAGTCTACGTTCACACGCTCTGCGAATGATTTAAATCCTACTATATCCAAACGTTTGAGGAACATTTAGGATCCTCCCCTGCTATTCTTTGAAATCAACCATATTCTATCATAATTTAGCTTCTGCTATTAGCATTTATTTGCAAACATAAAGAGAACCCCCTTGATATCGGGGGTCAATGAGTTTAATGAGGTTTTAATTTTGTTAATGCTTCTTGTGCGGCATGCTGTTCAGCCGCCTTTTTTGATTTGCCGTTTCCTGTGCCAAGTACTTCTCCATTAAGAGAGACAGTTGCCACAAACTCACGATTGTGAGCAGGGCCTTTCTCATGAAGAATTTTATATTCTAAAGAACCTTTACTGTCTCTTTGAACAAATTCCTGAAGCTGACTTTTGAAATCCATCACATGAGAAAAAGCACCATCATTAATTTTAGGAAAAACGCATTTTTCTAGAAAAGACACGACAGGATCCAGTCCTGAATCCAAATATAAAGCGCCGATAAAAGCTTCAAATACATCTGCCAAAAGAGCCGGTCTTGCTCTTCCGCCTGTCATTTCTTCACCCTTACCGAGCAGCACAAGCTTTCCAAATGATAATTCATTTGCAAATGCCACAAGCGATGGTTCACAGACAATCGCTGCCCGAACCTTTGTTAAATCGCCTTCGCTCATTGTCGGATATTTTTTAAATAAGAATTGAGAAATCGTTAATTCTAAAACCGCATCTCCTAAAAATTCCAGTCTTTCATTGTCCTCGTAAGGCTTTTTGCGATGCTCATTCACATAGGATGAATGTGTGAAGGCTTGATACAAAAGTCTTTCATTTTGGAACGTATGGCCAATCTGTTCTTGAAATTGTTTGAATTCTGCTTTTTTAACAAACGATCTTCTCTCTCTGTAATTCATCTTCGGCATAGGTACCTCCATCACTTAAACAACCGCATCTTCATATTAATTGTTTCCCCTTTCAATGTGAGTAAAAGGGATAAAGCCCCGTTTCTAAACGGGACTTTAAATGCAACATTACTGTTGACTTTGTATGTAGTTCACAGCGTCACCCACTGTTGCAATTGTTTCTGCATCTTCATCAGAAATCTCCATGTCGAACTCATCTTCAAGTTCCATTACAAGTTCTACTACATCAAGGGAATCCGCACCTAAATCGTCTTTAAAAGAAGCTTCCATTTTTACTTCAGCTTCGTCAACACCAAGACGGTCAACGATAATTTTCGTTACGCGAGCTAGTACATCTGCCATAACATTTCACCTCCCCTCAAAGTATTATAGTGTATATCCGCTTAAAAAACTAGCCGAAAAAACAGTGATTAGAGAGCATGTACGAAAATCTTTTTTTACATGACCATTCCGCCATCAATATGGATTGTTTGCCCCGTTATATAGCTGCTTTTATCAGAGGCTAAAAACGTGGCTGCGTTTGCGATATCATCAGGTTCTCCTAATCTTGCCAGAGGAATCTGCTTCAGCATCTCTGCTTTCACTTCTTCTGTCAGTTTATCCGTCATATCAGTTGTAATAAACCCTGGAGCAAGCGCATTTACTGTAATATTTCTAGAGGAAAGCTCTTTAGCAGCTGTTTTCGTTAGTCCAATGACACCAGCTTTTGCTGCCACGTAATTTGCCTGGCCTGCGTTGCCGCTGACTCCAACGATTGAAGCAATATTAATAATGCGGCCATAGCGCTGTTTCATCATTTGCCGCGTCGCTGCTTTCGTTGTGAGAAAAACGCCCTTAAGATTAATATTGATAACATCGTCCCATTCTGAATCCTTCATTCTCATCAGAAGATTATCTTTTGTAATACCTGCATTATTTATTAAAATATCCAGTCTTCCAAATCGCTCTACAGTTTCTTTAACCATTGCGGCAACAGCCACGCTGTCGCTCACATCAGCTTGAATGGCAAACGCTTCTCTTCCAAGAGCTTTAATTTCATCAACCACTTCATTTGCTTTCGCTTCACTGCCTGCGTAATTCACTGCCACGTTTGCGCCATTTCTTGCCAGATCAAGCGCAATTGCACGTCCAATGCCCCTTGATGCACCAGTAACTAACGCCACTTTGCCTTCAACCATTATTTGACCTCCTTAAGCTTTTCGATTGCAGCTTCTATTGATTCCAAATCAGATACTGCAATTACTGTTGCTTTGCGATCGATTTTTTTCACTAAACCGGAAAGTACTTTACCTGGTCCAATTTCTACGAAAGTTGTTACACCATTTGCGATCATTTCGTTAATCGACTGCTCCCATTGAACAGGTGAATATAATTGCTCGACCAGCAAATCCTTGATTTGATTACTGTCATTTACTTGCTTAGCGGTTACGTTTGCTACAACTGGAATGGCTGCATCATGAAGTTCCACTTCATCAAGAACACGTTTCAGCTTATCTGCAGCAGGCTTCATCAGCTCAGAGTGAAATGGGCCGCTCACATCAAGAGGAATCGCTCTTTTTGCACCCTTTTCTTTTGCTAGGGAAGAGGCCTTTTCAACACCTTCAGCCGTTCCTGAAATAACAATTTGTCCAGGGCAATTTAAATTCGCAAGCTGAACGGAAAACCCATCCATTGTGATTTTTTCAGTTACCTCGAGAAGATCCCCGGCACTCATGCCTAAAATCGCTGCCATTGCACCAACGCCGGCAGGAACTGCTTCATTCATATATTCTCCGCGTTTTCTGACAGCATAGACTGCATCTTCAAAGGAAAGTACTCCGCCTGCAACTAAAGCTGTATACTCTCCAAGACTGTGCCCAGCAACAAAATCAGGCTGAATTCCGGTTTCTTTAAATTTTTCCAGAACAGCAATACTCGCTGTCATCAATGCTGGCTGAGCATTGTAAGTGAGAGTCAATGTATCCTGAGGCCCTTCAAATATTAATTGTGAAAGACTGAACCCAAGTTTTTCATCCGCGCTGTTAAAAACCTTGCGTGAAGCTTCAACTCCATCAAATAAATCTTTTCCCATTCCTACAGTTTGGGATCCTTGTCCTGGAAAAATAAAGGCTAGTTTACTCATTATCTATCTCCTCTCACGCTTTAACTGAGTTTGATTTATCGACTGTTTTCTGAATCGTTTGCGGCACATCATTGCTCACCATTTCACGCGCCTGTCGAATAGCGTTGTAAACGGCATTCGGATCTGAAGAGCCATGCGCTTTGATGACAGGAGCTTTTAAGCCAAATAATCCTGCTCCGCCATATTCTGAGTAATCCATTTTCACTTTAATTTCTTTCAGCTTAGGCTTAAGTACAGCAGCTGCCAGTTTAGATTGCAGATTGCTATATAAGGCTGATTTAAGCATTTTAAAAACAGAAAGGGCTGTGCCTTCAATTGTTTTCAAAGCTACATTTCCTGTAAAACCGTCGGTCACGACAACATCGGCGATTCCCTCCAGAAGATCTCTCGCTTCTACGTTCCCGACAAAGTTTAAATCTGAGTCTTTTAACAATTGAAAAGCCTGTTTTGTAAGCTCATTCCCCTTTTTGTCCTCTGTCCCGACATTAAGCAAGCCTACACGGGGGTTTTGCACACCGCGGACTTTTTCAACATAAATGGATCCCATCATTCCATATTGCAGCAAATGTTCCGGTTTTGCATCAACGTTAGCGCCTACATCCAGCATTAAAAACCCTGTTCCATCTAATGTCGGCAGCGTAGGAGATAGAGCCGGCCGTTCAATTCCCTCAATTCTGCCGACAATAAATAATCCAGCGGTCATTAACGCACCCGTGTTTCCGGCAGATATACATGCATCAGCTTGACCGTCCTTTACAGCATTCGCCATCAGCACCATTGAAGCATCTTTTTTTCTTCGGACTGCTCTGACAGGCTCATCTGTCGCTTCAATCACTGTATCTGTATGTACGATCGAAATTCTTTCTTTATTAGAAAGATGTTCCTTGATCAAATTTTCTTTTCCGTATAACGTAATCTCAATATCTTTAAAAAGAGAGACAGCTTTCATTGCACCTTCTACGATTGCTTTAGGGGCATTGTCTCCGCCCATTGCATCAATTGCGATTTTCATTGCTGAAACCTGCCTTTTTCATTGTTTTTGATCGATACATTTCAAATGTACCGGAGAAGACAACTTCGTTTCCTACATAGCTGTTCACTTCAACCGTCGTTCTTCCATTATCACTGTCTACTTTTGTTACTTTCGCTTTTGCAACGACTCTCTCTTTCTCTTTCACTTGCCTTGTAAAACGAATATTCGCTTTTGCAGTTAAGGCAAGCTCATCATCAATAACTGCTACTGCAAGTGAGTTTGCCTGAGCGAATAAATGATGTCCCCGGGCTATTTGATTTCGCACAAAAACATGCTCTTTCTTTACTTCAAAAATGGAGATTGCCGATGAATCAAGATCAAGATCAATAATTTCGCCGATCACTTCTTCAAGAGGAAGTGACCGCACCTCATCTTCAAGCTGTTTTACAGCTACATGCTTAATGCGCTCGCGCAGCTCTGGAATCGAAAGTTCTAAGCGGTCAAGCCTAATCGTCTGTATACTGACGTTAAATTTATCTGCTAGCTCTTCATCTGTAATAAATGGTGTTTCTGTTATAGTCTGCTGCAGCATTGATTGCCGCTCTTTTTTTGTTTTTCTCATTAATTTCGACACCGTCCGCACTCTTAAGACTAGGTACTAATAGTAGTATATAATCAAATAAAGCAGAATGCAAGGTCCAATTGCATTCTGCTTTTAACAAGTCTTCTACACTATTAATCTAGCTTGCCGCCATTTATGATTCCAGTGCTTTGCAAATATAACCGAAGCATTGAATAGTCATCTGCATGCCAAAATGATTCAGACTGAACCAATCTCGCTGCATCATTTCTGGCTGTTTCAAGAGCACGGTAATCATGTACCATATCTGCAACCTTGAACTCAGGCATTCCGCTTTGCTTTCTTCCAAAAAAGTCACCAGGACCCCTAAGTTCCAAATCTTTTTCTGAGAGCTCGAACCCATCCGTTGTTTCTGTCATAACCCTCATTCTTTCTTTCCCTGTTTCTGATTTCGGATCAGCAAGCAGGATGCAATAGGATTGATCAATGCCTCTGCCAACCCGGCCGCGCAATTGGTGCAGCTGTGATAAACCGAAACGCTCTGCATCATAAATCATCATAACTGTTGCATTAGGAACATTCACGCCAACCTCAACAACTGTTGTCGATACTAGAATTTGAATTTTATTTTCACTGAATTCTCTCATCACTTCATCTTTTTCTGCACTGTTCAGTCTGCCATGCATCAGCCCCACATTCCATTTGTCTTTGTAAAAGTGAACGAGTGTGCTATGTACATCGATCGCATTCTGAACATCGAGCTTGTCTGATTCCTCAATGAGAGGGCAGATCACATAGGCTTGTCTTCCCGCTTGCAGTTCTTTATGAATAAACCTGAGAATGCGGTCAAGCATATCATGTTTCACCCAATATGTTTCAATTTGTTTGCGCCCTGCAGGCAGTTCATCTATAACAGAAACATCCATTTCACCGAATGCAGTGATTGCGAGCGTTCTCGGGATTGGAGTAGCCGTCATGAACAGTACATCTGGATTTTCTCCTTTTTCACGAAGAACTTTTCTTTGTTCAACACCAAAACGATGCTGCTCATCAGTAATGACTAAACCAAGCTTTGAAAAGTGAACATCCTGCTGTATAAGTGCATGGGTGCCGATCACGAATTGGATTTCCCCCTGCGCGACGCGTTCAAGCAGTTCTCTTCTTTTTTTGCCTTTAACTGAGCTCGTCAGCAGAGCAACCGAAACCGGAAAATTGCTGAACGTTTTCGCTAGTGACTCAGTATGCTGCTCAGCTAAAATTTCAGTCGGCACCATTAAAGCGCCTTGATAGCCTGATAGGAAAGCCGCATACAAAGCAATTGCCGCCACAACCGTTTTCCCAGATCCTACATCACCTTGGAGCAGCCGGTTCATTCGGTAATTTGATTTCATATCATTCAAAATCTCACCAATCACCCTCTGCTGAGCGTTCGTAAGCGGAAAAGGAAGGGAATCAATAAAGGCCTGCAATTGAATGTTATTAACTTTATGAACGATTCCTTCTGATTGCTCACGCTGGAATTTACGCAAAGCTTGCATTTTCAGCTGAAACAATAGAAATTCCTCATAAACAAAATATCTTCTTGCATGCTTTAAATCCTCATGTTTCAGCGGATGATGCATCGTTAAAATTGCATCTTTTTTTGCAGGGAGACGATAGGCTTTCATCAAAGGCTCCGGAATCATATCCATAATTTCAGATCCAAATTGACTTAGAGCATGATTAATGAATTTCCTCATTGTTTTTACCGTTATTTTTTCTTTGACGGAATACACCGGTTCTATTTCATGCTGCTTTGTTTGCGGGCCAAATGTAATTTCACTTACTGAAATGGTTTGCCGATGCTTGTCCCATTTCCCTGAGATCGTAACAATCGACTGAAGTTCAAGTTTCTTTTTGTAATAGGGGCGATTAAAAAATACGGCACTTATTAAATATCTGCCGACCAGAACACGTACCGTCAGCCTTGACTTCTTTTTACCGAAAAAGGCAAGAGAAGGTTCACTATGAACCTTCCCCTCGACTGTCACACGTTCATCATGCTGTACTTCCGCTAAGTCTTTCAGGCGATAATCTTCATAACGATATGGCAAATATTCAATTAAATCTTTTACAGAAAAAATGCCCATTTCATTTAAAATCTCTTCTGATTCAGCGCCGATCCCTTTAACGGCAGTCACACTTTGCATGAGGCTATCATTCACTGTCATCAAGCTTTATCCCAAATATTTTTGCTTCCAGCTCACGGCCTGTCGGTGTTGCCGCTAAGCCTCCCTGCGCTGTTTCTTTAAGGGCAGTCGGCATCGATTGACCGATTCTGAACATGGCGTCGATCACTTCATCACAAGGTATGCGGCTCGTAATTCCTGCTAATGCCATGTCAGCTGCTATCATTGCATTTGCTGCGCCCATTGCATTTCGTTTTACACATGGAACCTCTACTAATCCAGCTACAGGATCACATACAAGTCCAAGCATATTTTTAAGCGTAATCGCCATTGCCTCGGCAGCCTGGCTTGGTGTGCCTCCGGCCATTTCTGTAATAGCAGCAGCTGCCATTCCTGATGCAGACCCCACTTCAGCCTGACATCCTCCGGCAGCTCCAGAAATAGATGCATTATTGGCCACAACAAAACCAAATGCACCAGATGTAAACAGAAAATCAATCATTTCATCTCTGCTTGGGTTTAATTTAGCCTTTACCGCAAAAAGAGTACCAGGAACTACACCGGCAGAACCTGCAGTGGGCGTTGCGCAGATAGTGCCCATCGCAGCATTCACTTCATTCGTGGCGACCGCTTTGCTGACAGCATCCAAAATGATTTCTCCAGAGAGAAAGTTCCCTTTCTGGATATAAGCCTGCATGAGAACAGCATCTCCGCCAGTCAGTCCTGAATGAGATCGCACGCCTGACAGCCCTTTTTCAACCGCTTGTTCCATCACAGTTAAATTTTGATCCATCATCGAAATGATCTGCTCCCTTGTTCTTCCGGTCATTTCCATTTCCTGCTGAATCATTATTTCCGCTATTTTAACTCCCTTGCTCTCAGCAAGTTCGATTAGTTCCGCTACATTACGAAACATGATAGTTCCCCCAATCACATTACTATCTCTATGAATTAATCTGCTATTTTCGTTACTTGCAGTATGTTCGGCAGCGTTTTTAATTCATTCAAAACAGTTTCATCTATATTTTGATCCACTTCGATTGTCATTAGTGCAAGCTTTCCTTTTTCCTTGCGGGCAACATTCATATGTCCGATATTGATAGCATGTTTCGCAAGAACATTGGCAACGGCAGCAATTGCGCCAAAACGGTCATTGTGCACAACCAAAATTGCAGGGTGGTTTCCTGATAATTTCAGTTCAAACCCATTAAGCTCTGTTATCTCAATTTTCCCTCCGCCAATCGAGATCCCGACAAGCTCAAGCTGACCTTGATCATCTCCAATAATGACACGCGCTGTGTTAGGATGATCGGTTAACGCATCTTCTTCTGTGAAGGTCACTTTTATCCCTTTTTCATCGGCAATCAAAAGGGACGTTTTAATTCTTTCATCATAGGTATCGAAATCCAGCAAACCGCCAATAATCGCAACATCAGTGCCATGCCCTTTATATGTTTTTGCAAACGAACCATAGAATGAAATGGCTGCCCACTTCGGCTCTCTTCCGAATAAGCTTCTCGCTACTCTCCCTATTCGGGCAGCACCTGCCGTATGTGAACTCGAAGGACCAATCATAATCGGTCCGATAATATCAAATACACTTCTATATTTCATAAAATCCCCCTAAATTTTGAAAAGTGCAAGCACATTGATTAGCGCATACAGGCAGATAAGGATCCGACAGTAAAGTCCGGGTTTGACTTTAATGGCAGATCCGTTTTGACCGAGGAGCTAGTTGCTTGCGCTAGACATGAATAAGCAATATTATTTTTAACTCTCCCCTGCAAATCTCAGTTTAACAGAAAAGTAAGATTTGCGAAAACGCAATCATATATAAATACTTCTCAGATAACCCATTTTTTGTATTTTGGACAATTGTCTTTTCCACAGCAAGTTTTATGGTGAAGAATACCGTTAAAAGGAAAGAACACTTTCTGCAAAAAAACTATATTTTTACTCTATTAATTATTCCAGGAAACATAAGAAATAGAAGGGGGTCACCCTTCTATTCCTATGAATTATTCAATTGAGAAAATGTAGGAGTATAATGGCTGTTCACCTTTATGAACTTCCACTTCAACATCTTCGTACGTTTCTTCAATGAATTGCACCAAATCTTTCATTTCTTCGTCAGCAGCATCTTCACCTTGAAGAACGGTCAAAATTTCATCATCTTTTGAAATCATTGTTTCAAGAAGTTTTTTTGCAGCAGCTAACTGCTGAGTGTCCTTTGTAACTATTTTGCCATTTGAGATACCCATGAAGTCGCCTTTTGCGATATCAAGACCATCAATATTCGTATCGCGAACCGCATACGTAATTTGACCTGTCTTTACAGTGCTTAGTGCATCCTTCATGATTTCTTCGTTCTCTTCTGGAGCAGCAGTCGGATTAAAAGCAAGCAAAGCTGCCATCCCTTGAGGCACCGTTTTAGAAGGAATAACAAGGACCTTTTCATCGACTACTGAGGCTGCCTGCTGTGCTGCCATGACAATATTCGAATTGTTAGGCAAGATAATAACATTTTCGGCATTTACATCTTTTATTGCCTGGACGATGTCTTCTGTGCTAGGATTCATCGTTTGTCCGCCTTCAATAACGGAATGTGAACCTATGCTTCTGAAAAGATTAGCGATTCCTTTTCCCATTGTTACAGTAACGACGCCATATTTTTGCTTCTCTTTCTTTTTTGGTGCAGCGTTTTTCACAGGAGCCTGAGGAGCATCGACAAGCAAGCTTGTATGCTGCTGGCGCATGTTTTCGATTTTCATGTTGATCAGACTGCCATAGCGCTGCCCATATGTAAGTACTTTACCAGGATACTCAGCATGAATATGTACTTTTACAATCTCATCATCAGCTATTACCAATAAGGAATCGCCATGCTCACTGAGATCTTGTCTGAATTGGTCTTCCGAAAATGCATCTTTGTCATCTTCAAAACGAACCATAAATTCGGTACAGTATCCAAACTCAATATCTTCTGTGTTGATGTGAGATGCTACGTTCTTATGATGCTCTGCACTAACAAGATCTGTCATTGAAGCAGAGACTGGGATAGAAGATACCTTTTCGCCTTTAAGTTCTGCTAAGAAGCCCTCGTATACAAATACAAGACCCTGTCCGCCGCTATCGACAACACCAACTTCTTTCAAAACTGGCAATAAATCCGGTGTTCTTTCTAATGATGCTTTTGCTTCTGTTAAAACAGCTTCCATTAATTTATCTAATGAAATGGAAGAGTCTGCTTCAATTGCAGCAACTGCTTTCTTTGCAGAGTCCTTCGCAACTGTCAATATTGTTCCTTCAACAGGCTTCATTACTGCTTTATAGGCGGTGTCGACTCCAGCCTGTAATGCGTTGGCGAAATCAACGCTTTTTATTGTGCTTTTCATTTCAATAGCTTTCGAAAAACCTCTGAATAATTGAGAAAGAATAACACCGGAATTTCCGCGTGCACCCATTAATAGACCTTTTGAAAGAGCTGCACCGACCTTTCCGATATGGTCAGAAACATTGTTTCCTACCTCTTTCGCACCAGATGTCATCGAAAGATTCATGTTCGTTCCAGTATCTCCATCCGGAACTGGAAAAACGTTTAAGGCATCAACGTATTTTGCATTGTTTGACAGATGACCTGCACCCTGCATAATCATTTCAGCGAAACGTTTCCCATCTAAGATTGTAATTGACACGGACTTTTTCCTCCTTACTACGGGTTCGTTACACGAACACTCTGAACAAAAATATTGACTGAATCAACAGCTAGTCCAACTGTTTTATCCAGTGTGTACTTCACTTTCGTTTGAACATTATGAGCCACTTCAGAGATTTTAGTTCCGTAGCTGACGATAATGTACATATCAATATTGATATGATCTTCTTCTTGACGGACAATAACTCCCCTGCTGAAATTTTCTTTTCTTAAAATCTCAGTGATGCCGTCTTTAATTTGATTTTTTGATGCCATACCGACAATACCATAGCAATCAATAGCTGCACCGCCTGCAACGGTTGCAATAACTTCATTGGATATGTCAATTTGTCCGTACTTTGTTTTCATTTCGATGGACATGATTGTTCCCCCTTTGGAATTGTTCGCATAGGCTAAAGCTATTTTACTATATACAAACGATTTTTAAAAGTCATTCCCTGCCCAGTCATGGGATATCTTACACTATAGTATTATTCAGCCTGAAATATTCATGTATGTCAAGGAAAAATTCTTGAAAGCAAAAGCAAGAACTATTGCATTCCGAAAGCAGTTGTGATAAATTATTAAAGTATCTCATGACAAACAGGACTAATATGTTTGAATTGGAAAGGTTTTTTGCAGTTAGGAGGGAATACGATGGCACGTAAATGCGTAATCACTGGTAAAAAAACACGTTCTGGAAACGCACGTTCTCACGCAATGAACGCTTCAAAACGTACTTGGGGTGCTAACCTTCAAAAAGTACGTATCTTAGTTGATGGCAAACCAAAACGCGTATATGTATCTGCTCGCGCTTTAAAATCTGGTAAAGTTGAGCGTGTTTAATCAAAAGCATTCGCTTTTGACCCGTTCATTTCTATAGATTTATGAAGAACTTCGGACGGGATTTAAAAACATACGAAAAAGCACCGCATAAGCGGTGCTTTTTTCATTTTTTTGGATACTGCAAAACTGCTGAAGTACGGATAAGGAAACAAGATTTCTTGAGTCAAGTTCAAGATTCATTATTGAAGCTTAGTCTTTTTTAAACGAGCCCAGCATTGCCCGGATAATGCCGCCTAAAAACTTCGGTAATTTGATCGTATAAAATTTCATACTTTCCCTCCTCAGCCATTCGTTCAAAATGATGATGAAAAGAATTATCTTTCTCCTCGTCTCCATCATATGCGAGACACAAGCTGCCTCGATTATTTTTTTAGCCTCTTTTCTAAAACATTGTTGCCTTTCAATCATTTTTAGAGCGTCTGATCGTTATTTAAGGGTTGAAATGAATTTTATTAGAAAAGAGCACGACACCCTGCTAACAGACCAGAATGAGCCCTAAAACGACAAACAACAATCTTTGTGAAAACAGCCTTTTTTTAAGATCGCGTTAGGGCATCATGCCAGAAGCTATTCATCAGTACTTCTTACCATCAATAATATGCCATTCTCAAACGAAAAAGTACCGGATGAATGAATAAGTTCATTACTAATACATAGTGTTGATCCAAGCTTTATATGACAATTTAAGAGCGGATATTTAAAACCATCCAGCGTTATTCCAATTACCTCTTCGCTAACAGGCAGAAAAGAGACGTACGGAAACCTGTTATCCATTTGGACTTTATGCACTCCAGGCAGAAAAACCGAAATTTCATTTGTCTGATCAATAATCTTGATTCTTGCATTTGAGTATTTAGCAAGAAGCTGTGTATTTGCCAGAAAATGATCAAGTCTCCCTCCAGTTGATCCAAATAAAAGGATTTCATCCGGATTCTGAAGAATCGCCCACTCAATCGCTATTTCGGTATCTGTCTTATCTTTTTCAGCAGGGAAAAGATCCAAATGCACTGAGGATTTATTCAATTTCTCCCGTTCGTCAATCGTTATTGAATCAAAATCCCCAAAAGCCCGAACTGGAGCAATACCTGCTTCCTGCATATAAATTACTCCACGGTCGACTCCAATCCAGCACACATCTTCACGGTGATGGGTATTCAACGCAGGAATATATCTTTTTGGTCCTCCTGCTACAATATGTATTGATTTCATTTTAGTCACCCTTGCTGAATAAGAATATCGAATTAGTTTACATAATAATATTATAGTTCTTAAAGTTGTTAATCTTTTTTTACGGCAAAATGCAGCAGATTTAGACTGCAGCAGCTCCCTTTTATGCCATCCCTCTTACCTGTGAGGTTTTTTCATATAGACAAAAAGAACCGCAAAAGCGGTTCTTAAGCATTTCTGATTCTTTGAATCGCTTTCGTGCGGTCAGTTTGATTGTATATGGCTGATCCTGCAACAAGGACATTTGCTCCAGCTTCTATACAGAGCTTCGCTGTTTCCTCGTTGACTCCTCCATCAACTTCAATCTCGACTTGCAGGCCGCGTTCTTTTACCATATCTGAAACTTCTTTAATTTTAGGAAGAACAGAATGGATAAAGGATTGCCCGCCGAATCCTGGATTGACAGTCATAAGCAGAACTAGATCGACCTCATCCAAAACTTCTTTTATCATGTTTGCTGGTGTATGCGGATTTAGGACAACACCAGCCTTTACACCTTCTGACTTAATCTGCTGAATCGTCCGATGTAAGTGGGGACACGCTTCGACATGAACAGATATGATGTCAGCGCCCATTTTGGCAAAGGTTCCAATGAAAGCGTCCGGATTCTCAATCATTAAATGTACATCTAGAGGAAGGTTCGTGACTGGTCTTATTGCTTCGACAATAAGAGGACCAATTGTGATATTAGGCACAAAATGTCCATCCATGACATCAACATGAATGTAATCAGCTCCTCCTCTTTCAACATCTTCAATGTCTGCCCCAAGCCGTGCAAAGTCTGCTGAAAGAATCGATGGTGCAATTTTAATCATGTTTAGTACCTCGGCTTTCTATCCTTTATTTCTTCGATGAAACTCAAATAATGTTCATAACGGTATTTAGGAATTTCTCCTTGTTCAACTGCGGTTTTAATCGCACATTTCGGCTCTGAAACATGTGTGCAGGCTCTGAATTTGCATTGATCGCTTCTTTCCTTCATTTCGGGAAAACAATAGGATAATTCTTCAGCCTCAATTGACATGAACTCAAGTGAACTGAAGCCTGGTGTGTCTGCTACAAGTCCTGATCCGACAGGAATGAGCTCAACATGTCTTGTCGTATGCTTGCCTCGGCCCAAATGAGATGAAATGCCGCTTGTTTTCAGCTCCAGCTCAGGTCGAAGCACATTTAATAGGGATGATTTCCCTACACCTGACTGACCTGCAAATACTGAAATCCGGTCATTTAATAAGGGTAGAAGCTCAGTTATCCCAACCGAATCCAGAGTTGATGTTAAGCGCACTTCATAACCTATTTTGCGGTAATCTTCTGCAAACTGAACAATTTCATTTTTTTGTTTTTCATCTTCAATTAGATCTGTTTTGCTGATGCAAATGATTGGTTCAATATCTTTTGACTCGATTAATACTAGAAATCGATCAAGCAGGACGGTGCTGAAATCAGGTTCAAGGGCTGAAAACACAAGAATTGCCTGATCAACATTTGCAATAGGAGGGCGAACGAGCTCATTTTTGCGCTCAAACACCTCCAAAATTGTACCTTCTCGTTCATTTTCATACTCATAAACTACTTCGTCGCCTACAAGTGGAGTTACTTTATTTTTTCGGAAAACTCCACGGCCGCGGCATTGAATCGTCCGGTCTCCGTCAAGACAATAATAAAAACCGCTTAACGCTTTAATAATTTTGCCTTTAGGCATAGATTTCCTCCTTGATGCCTGATTACTCAGGATACGGAATCGTATTTGATTCTACTACGAGATTGTCAATACTGACTTGATAGTAAGCTTTATTACCGGGTGCGATTGAAAATTCGACTTCCCTGGTTGTCGATTCGAATGTTGTAAACGTATCATACACATCTGAAATTGAACGTGTTTCATCATCAATTAATATACGTACCTCTACAGGTTGTCCTGCCTTTTCCGGAGGATACGGCACTTCAATTATTTTCTTTACTTTTTGGATCGGTTTTTGTTCAGGACCAAGTGATATCGTTACTTCCACCGTCCCCCCCGGAAGAACTTTTGAAGATGGTGAAGGGGATTGAGTGATTACTTCTCCTTGACTGACAGTTTCAGAATGTTCTTCTTTTCTGACAACATTCAAACCAGTTTCTTCTATATATGCGTTCAGCGCTTCCTCGGAATAGCCTGACAAGTCCTGAAGTTCAAACGCTTCTGGACCTTTGCTTACCGTTAGGACAAGCTCATCTTCACTAGGTATGATTTCTTCTCCAGGATCTGGATCCTGCTCTAAAATCGTACCTGCTGCAGCTTCGTTAAATTCTTCTTCAACGATAATTTTAGTTAACCCTTTTCGTTCAAGAAGATCACGGACTCTGCTTATATCGCGGTCGACATAATCATCTAGCTCCAGTTTTTCTTTTCCAGAACTTTCATAGATGATGATTGAATCACCTTCATTTACGACAGTTCCTGCCTCAGGCTTAGTTTTTACAACATGACCTTCCTGAATCTCTTCGTCTTCAATTAAAACAGGGTCGCCAACATCGAATCCTTCTTCTACCAGCTGTTCTAGAGCATCTTCATATTTCATTCCTTTTAAGTCCGGAATTTCGATTTCATCCGGCATTAATAATTTTGGTATAAGGGTTACAGATCCGATTCCTGCAATGAGTAGAAGAAAGAAAGTTGTCAGCAGAATAACACCAATCTTGCTTTTTTTCTTTTTTTCTTTTTTGACCTTCTTAGGCGCTTCCTTTGCTGGCTGTTTCTGCTTCTCAATTTCTGTTTGATTATTATCAGGTGCACGAACAAGCGTTTCGTCTGCTTTTCCGAACATGTCCTCGTTCGTTATGATCGGAATCGCTTTTGTTGCTTCATTATCTTCTGGAATGATGAATTTTTTTTCACTCAGTCTATCTGGTCTTAATGCTGTTGTAATATCTTCTTCCATGTCTTCAGCAGAATCATACCTATGAAAGGTATCCTTAGCCATTGCCTTCAATATGATATTTTCAACACTTTGCGGCACAGTAGAATTCCATCGCTTAGCAGATGGGGTTTCAGACTGCAAATGTTTAAGTGCAATGGAGATTGCAGATTCCCCGTCAAATGGCAGTCTGCCTGTCAGCAGCTCAAATAAGACGATGCCAAGGGAGTAAATATCTGATTTTTTATTGGCCATTCCCCCGCGAGCCTGTTCGGGTGATAAATAATGAACCGAGCCTAAAACAGAATTTGTCTGGGTGATCGTCGTAGAACTTAATGCCATCGCAATCCCAAAATCGGTTACTTTTACATTGCCGTGAGGATCAATTAAAATGTTATGAGGTTTAATATCCCGATGGACGATATGATTTTCATGGGCATGTGCAATCGCTGAAACGATTTGTTCCATAATATTCAAAGCTTCTCTTGGGTGGAGCGGCGCATATTGCTGTATGTATTGTTTTAACGTTTTGCCTTCGACATATTCCATGACGATATAATAAATCTCATCTTCCTCCCCAACATCATAAATACTGACGATGTTCGGATGGGCAAGACTTGTTGCCGATTGTGCTTCCCGCCTAAAGCGTTTAATAAATTCTTCGTCATTTGAGAAATCGAATCTGAGCACTTTGATCGCAACATCACGATCGAGGATCATATCCCGCGCCAAATATACGTTTGCCATTCCGCCGCCGCCAATGACCTTAAGAATTTTATATCTGCCGCTTAAGCGCTTGCCAATTAACACGTCTGATCACCCTCTTTGATTTCAGACGGCTGTTTGACGATGACTAATGAAATATTATCCTCTCCTCCATTATCATTCGCTTGATTAACTAAAGACAATGCGATGTCATGTAATGACTTCTGAGATTTTAAGGTTTTCATCATATCATTCTCTAAAACTTTATTGGAAAGACCATCTGAGCATAAAAGAAGAATGTCTGATTCTTCAAGGCAAATGGATCTAGTGTCTAATTCCACATGCTCTTCTGTTCCTAAAGCACGGACCAGTACATTTTTTCGCGGATGATGCTCAGCATCTTCCTTTGAAATCTGTCCGGATCGGACGAGCTCATTTACCAGTGAATGGTCTTCAGTTATTTGCTTAAATCCGCTGCTGTTGCATAAGTATCCCCTGCTGTCTCCAATATGGCCGATTGTAGCAAAACCATCCGTACAGATCGCTGCTACAATCGTTGTTCCCATACCTTGGCAATCAGGGTGTGTCAAGGCATGCTCCAATAGAATGGAGTTTACCTTTTCAATATGAGTTTTAAGCCATTGCATGGCAAGATCGGGAGAAGAAATGAGGGATGCAGTCTCCCACATTCCTTTAAGTGCCTCAATTGTCATTTGGCTTGCAACATCGCCAGCTAAATGACCTCCCATACCATCTGCTACTATAGCCAAAATATCTCCGTCTTCATTCTTAAAGACGCCTACACTGTCTTCATTGTGCTGCCTAACTTTACCCCTGTCTGTCACAATAACCGTTTCCATGAAGTCACCTCGTCTCTTCTTTGCGCTCCTTCGCTCTTAGCTGACCACATGCTGCATCGATGTCATGTCCCTGTTCACGTCTTGTCGTAACGTTGATGCCGCGATTTTTCAATGTCTTTTCAAACAGATCAATTTGTTCTCTTGGAGTCCTGACATAGTCTCTTTCGGGCACGTAGTTGACAGGAATCAGGTTTACATGACATTTCAGATGCTTAATAAGCTTTGCGAGCTCTTCAGCGTGCTCTACCTGATCATTGACTCCTCCGAATAAACCATATTCAAAGCTTACTCTTCGGCCTGTTTTATTCACATAATACTCAATGGCTTCCATCAGTTCTGGAAGCTTGTACGCTTTATTAATTGGCATTAAACGGCTTCTTAGCTCTGTATTAGGAGCATGAAGAGAAACCGCAAAGTTTATTTGCAATTGTTCATCTGCAAATTTATATATTTTTGGAATGATTCCGCTGGTCGAAACTGTGATATGACGGGCGCCGATATTTAACCCATCGTTATGGTTGATGATTTTTAAGAATCCCATCATTTCATCATAGTTATCAAATGGTTCGCCAATACCCATAATGACTACATGACTGACACGTTCTCCCAGCTCATCAAGTGCCTTCTGTACTTTTACGACTTGAGCAACAATTTCTCCTGCTTCTAAATTCCGTTTTAATCCGCCAAGTGTTGATGCGCAGAATGTACAGCCGATTCTGCAGCCAACTTGTGTTGTTACACAAACGGAGTTTCCATATTCATGGCGCATAAGTACTGTTTCAATGGAGTAGCCATCATGGAGCTCAAATAAAAACTTCATCGTTCCATCGGTAGATGTTTGCTGAATAATTGTTTTTAAAGTTGTCAGCACGAAGTTTTCCTCTAGCAAGTTTCTCAATGATTTTGACACGTTTGACATTTCTTCAAACGAGTTTATCCGTTTCGTATATAACCAGTCAAAAATTTGCGCAGCTCTGAAAGGCTTCTCACCCTTCTCTGCTAACCAGTCTTGTAATTCTCCCAGCTCGAGAGAATAAATGGAAGGGTTACTTTTTTCTTGGATGACTGCTTTTTTAGTTCGTTTGACTTCTTCCATTTTTACACCTTCTTTCTTAAGCTTGCTATATAAAATCCGTCTGTTCCAAAGTAATGGGGCAGTATTTGCAGCTGTCCATTTTCTGCATATGGTTTTGCTTTTTCAGGCAAACGGTCCGTAATTGCTTGGTCCATCTCAAATTCAGGATGGTTTTCTAAAAATTGTTTTACAACATGGCCATTTTCTTCAAGGTCAATTGTACACGTACTATAGATTAGTGTACCACCTTTTTTCAATAAAGGCGCGACAGAAGAAAGAATTCCCAGCTGAATCTCTGAAAGACGGGTTACGTCTTGTTCAGATTTTGAATATTTAATATCCGGTTTTCTGCGAATAACGCCAAAACCTGAGCAAGGGGCATCCACTAATATTTTATCGAATTGTTCCTTATTAAAACGCAGATGGGCTTTTCGGCTGTCTAAAGCCTCGGTGTGAATATTTGATAAACCGAGACGTTCTGCCTGCTCACGGATTAATTTCACTTTATGATCATGCAAATCAAGCGAATGCACAGATCCAGTATTTTCAAGAATCTCTGCAATATGAGTAGATTTGCCTCCCGGTGCTGCACATGCATCTAATACATAATCACCCTTTTTCAATCCGATAGTTCTTGCAACAAGCATAGAGCTTTCATCTTGAATCGTTAAAAGGCCTTCTTTAAATGCCTCAGTCTGAACAAGGTTTCCTTTCACACTTTTAATGGCGTCAGGTGTAAGGTCACCTTGTTCTGCCTTAATGCCTCTGCTTTCAAGGAATTGAATGAGTTCATCAGCTGAATGCTTCATCTGATTCACACGGGCAGTCTGGCTGGGCGCTGTTAAATTTTCAGCGCACATTTTTCTTGTTTCATCAATTCCAAGCTGATCAATCCATCGCTTAACAAGCCAAAGAGGATGGCTCATCTCAACAGCCAGCCGTTCTGCTTCATCATGAATGGAGTCAAAAGAAGGCACTCCTGAGCGCTGAAGTGAGCGTAATATACCGTTAACATAGGATGCAATTCCTTTGTGTCCGCGTGATTTAGCAATTTCCACCGCTTCAAATAAAACGGCTCTTTCAGGGACACGATCGAGATAAACCATTTGATAAACTGAAAGGCGCAGTAAGTTCAAAACCCATTGCTCAGTCTTTTTTGCTTTTTTCATGAATGGCGCTAAGTAAAAGTCGATCGTATCCTTGCGCTGCAGTGTTCCATAAACGATTTCAGTCAGCAGCGGAATATCTATCTCTTTCACCTGATTTTTTTTAATCATTGAATTTAATAGAAGATGACTGTACGCTTGATCTTTTTCAATTGTCAGCAAGGTTTCTAATGCAACCTCGCGTACATTATTCGTTTTCTTCATTTTGTTCTCCCAACTTATCGCCTGCTTGCATTTGAGTGCCTCTTAAGAAATCTTCGCCGCTCATTTTTTTCTTGCCCGAAGGCTGGAGCTCTGTTATTTTGATTGCCGTGCTGTCACCGGTGGCAACAACAAATCCATCAGAGTCAATCCCAATCACTGTTCCTGGGACCGACATATTCTTATTTGGCATTTTTTCTCCCCACCATACTTTAACAACTTGGTCATTTAGATGGGTATAGGCAACTGGCCATGGATGCAGTCCTCGAATATGGTCATAGATTTCTTGACCGGTTTTTGTCCAATCAATTTTCTCCTGTTCACGTTTAATGTTCGCTGCGAACGTCGCTTCTTCATTATTCTGCTTGCACGGCGTCAGCTTTCCTTGAAGCAGTTCAGGCAGCGTTTTTGATAAAAGATCTGCACCTGCAGCACTCAATTTATCGTGCAGAGTTCCAACATGATCACGCTCTTCTATTGCGACTTCAGACTGAGTCAGTATATCACCCGCATCAAGCTTTTCAACCATATACATAATGGTAATCCCCGTTTTCTTTTTGCCTTGCAGGATTGAATAATGAATAGGGGCACCGCCTCTAAGCTCTGGAAGCAGGGAAGCGTGAACATTAATACAGCCGAATTTTGGAGCTTCTAATAATTCATTCGGTAAAATTTGTCCGAAAGCAGCCGTTACGACCAAATCTGGTTTAAGCGCCAAGACTTGCTCAAGCTCTTTTTTATCTCTGATTTTTTCCGGCTGGAGAACAGGAATGTTATGTTTTTCTGCCTCTACTTTTACAGGCGGCGGTGTTAATGTTTTCTTCCTTCCCTTTGGGCGGTCAGGCTGGGTGACAACTCCCACAACTTCATATCCGTCTGTTATCAGTCTCTTCAAAACAGGCACTGAAAAATCCGGCGTTCCCATAAAAACTATTCTTGTCATGCCAATCATCCTTCCGATTCTTCTACCTCTTCTTCCTTCAGATATTTAGTTACTTTAGATGTAAACAAAATACCGTGCAGGTGATCAATTTCATGCTGGATTGCTCTAGCTAAAAAACCATTTGCTTCAATGACAAATGGTTTGCCTTTTCGATTAAGTGCTTTGACTTTCACAAAGTCGCTGCGCTCTACTTCCCCATATAACCCAGGAAAGCTTAAACACCCTTCTGGACCATTTTGTGTGCCTTGCTCTTCTATTATAACTGGATTAATCAGTTCAATTGTTCCATGATGGTCGTCTATATCAACAACAGCAATTTGAACGGGAAGACCTATCTGCGGAGCTGCTAATCCTACTCCATCCAATTCAATCATTGTATCATACATATCTTTCAATAACTTTGAAAGTTTCCTGTCAAAAACAGTGACAGGTTCACATTCTTTTTCCAGCACTTCCGCTGGATGCAAAACAATAGATTTAATAGCCAATGAAACCTTCCTCCAAGTTTGTCTCTATTTTACTTAGTTTAGACGCCGTTCCTGCTTCTAAACCTACATTAGTGTATTTGGATTTAAATCGATGGAAATTGATAATTGATTTTGATTCATATCCTGCTGATAGTGTTCAATTACCTT
The DNA here is from genome assembly GCF_014235785.1 of Bacillus sp. PAMC26568. Taxonomy (GTDB): domain Bacteria; phylum Bacillota; class Bacilli; order Bacillales; family Bacillaceae; genus Bacillus_P. The sequence goes on from NZ_CP060137.1 coordinate 2,618,204, forward strand.
CTTTAAAGTGTCGTAAAGATTGTCTTCACGCTTGTATTTTATCATGCATTGATAGCGATATCTATCGTTAATCCTAGGGATGGGAGACGCCACCGGACCCAGGATTTGAACAGTATCAGAAAGTCTTTGATAAAGATGCTTCGAAATTTTCTCTGTTACAGAAACGACTTTAAGAAGATCGGGATGTGACACCGTTACTAATGCAAGGTAATAAAAAGGCGGATAGGCATGCTGTTTTCTGGTGAGCATCTCCTGATTGTAAAAAGAGTCATAATCATGATGACTTGCAAGCTGAATACTGTAATGCTCGGGTGAATAGGATTGGACGACAACTTCACCCGGCAACTCATGTCTTCCAGCTCTTCCGCTCACTTGTGTCAGGAGCTGAAACGTCTTTTCGGTTGATCTGAAATCAGGCAAATGCAGCATTGTATCCGCCGTTAACACACCGACAAGAGTCACATCCGGAAAATCCAATCCCTTTGCGATCATTTGTGTCCCAAGGAGAATATCTGCATCTTTATTGCCGAACTGTGTGAGCAGTTTTTCGTGTGATCCCTTGCGGCTTGTTGTATCAACATCCATCCGGATGATTCTTGCCTCAGGCAATACTTTTGCAAGCTCTTCTTCTACACGCTGTGTTCCTGTTCCAAAGAAACGGATATGTTCGCTGCTGCATTCAGGACACTTGCTTGGCATAGGTTCTTCATGACCGCAATAATGGCATTTAAGCTGTGACCCTTGTTTATGGTACGTCAAAGAGATATCACAGTGCGGACACCCAGTAACACACCCGCAATCTCTGCACATCACAAATGACGAATATCCTCGTTTGTTTAAAAACAGGACGGATTGCTCGCTTTTTGAGATGCGCTCTTGCAGCTTTTCAAGCAGCGACGCAGAGAACATCGTCCGATTTCCGTTTCTAAGCTCTTCTCTCATATCAATCACTTCAACTTCAGGCAAAGGACGCTGATTGACGCGTTCTTTAAGTGAGAGGAGCTGATAAACCTTTTTTCCGGCTCTTGCAAACGACTCAAGCGAAGGTGTGGCACTTCCTAGAACGACAGGGCATTGATGAAATTCTGCGCGGTATATTGCGACATCTCTTGCGTGATAGCGCGGATTTTCTTCTTGCTTATAACTCCCCTCATGCTCTTCGTCAATAATAATCATTCCAAGGTTCCTAAAAGGTGCAAATACAGCTGATCTTGCACCAACAACTAATTTCACTTCACCGCGATGTATTTTTCTCCATTCGTCATACTTTTCACCAACAGAAAGTCCGCTGTGCAAAACGGCAACCTGGGAACCAAACCGGCCTTTAAATCGATGAACCATCTGAGGAGTGAGGGAAATCTCTGGAACGAGCACAATCGCTTCTTTTCCCTGCTTAAGAACAGATTCTATAGACTGAAGATAAACTTCCGTTTTCCCGCTTCCTGTTACCCCGTACATCAAAAACACTTCATGCTGATTTTTTTCAACAGCATTCAATATAGGAGCGATCGCAGTTTGTTGTTCAGCTGTTAAAGCGAGTGAAGCGGTTTTTTGGAATGATCGATTTTCATAAGGGTCCCGATACACTTCTACTTCTTTTACACTTAAGAGTTTCTTTTTAATAAGCGTTTTTACTGGAGAATCCGTCAAATCCAATTGTGTCAAGAGATCTTGCATCGGGACAGATCCGCCTTTATTCTCTATAAAAAAATCAAGAACTTGTTTTTGTTTTGCAGCTTGAGCTGTGCATAACTCTGATTCTTTTCTCAATTCCTCGATTGAAACAGCTGGTGTGATGTGCTTAATCGTCTTCTTTCTATTTTTTTGTTTCACCTGATAAATGACTTCAAGCAATCCTCGTTCGATTTCCTTTTGAAACTCTTTTACAGAATCACTTTTTTCTATGTCTGTCCAATAAACACTTCTCTTGCTTTGAAACCAAGGAAGGACTTTATGGCTTAGCTTGAATTTGTCTTCTTCTGAAACAAGCACGATTTCCTTTTCATACTTTGCTTTCATTGCAGCTGGAAGCATCGCCTGAAAAGCAGAAATTTTAAAACATAACGTTTTTTCGGTAAGCCAATGCCCAATATCAAGCAATTCTTCTGTTAAAGCTGGTGTAATATCCATTACTTCAGCGATTGGTTTAACGCGATCAAAATCACAGTCATTCTTCAGTCCAATGACAAAACCTTGTACTTTGCGGGGTCCGAACGGCACAATCACTCGCATTCCGGGTTTTATGAAACCTGTCCATTTATCTGGTATACGATAATCGAATGCCCTGTCTGTTTGCATCGCTTTCACATCGACGATTACGCTAGCAAACTTCATGTTTTAAACTCCTTTTGTGAGACGAACAATCTCTTTTAATATTTGCTTCGCTACTTCTTGCTTTGAAAGAACAGGCAGCTCAATTTTTTCTCCATCTTTTTTATACATGGTGACAATGTTTGTATCTGTGCCAAAACCTGCTCCCTCTTGGGTCACATTGTTTGCGACAATCATGTCCAGATTCTTTTTTTGCAGCTTGCTTATGGCATACTCTTCGACATTTTCCGTCTCAGCTGCAAATCCTACTAGAATCTGCTGTTCTTTTCGTTGCCCAAGCTCTTTTAATATATCTTTTGTTCGTTCCATTTTAATCGTTAATGATCCATCCTGTTTTTTCATTTTTTGATCTAAAGCCTTGCTCGGTCGATAATCGGCAACAGCTGCAGATTTGATGACAATATCCGCCTCACCGTATCTGTTAAGTACCTCTCCATACATTTCTTCCGCTGATTCAGTAAAAATCGTTGTCACTCCTGCCGGTGGAATTAGATTAACAGGACCTGAAATCAATGTAACCTTTGCTCCCATTTGTTTTGCCGCTTCAGCAATCGCATAGCCCATCTTTCCTGAAGAATGATTAGTAAAATAGCGGACAGGATCCACTTTTTCACGAGTCGGGCCTGCTGTGATCATCACATGTTTGTCCTTTAATGGCTGATTTTCTTGTTCAGAGAAATAAGTTTTTATTAACGCAACGATTCTCTCAGGTTCTTCAAGCCTTCCTTTTCCTACATATCCGCAGGCTAAATACCCTTCACTTGGTTCAATATATTGATACCCATATTGGGACAATGTGAGAATGTTTTTTTGAACTGCAGGATGATCGTACATATGAACATTCATTGCAGGTGCAATCCATACAGGGGCAGTTGTCGCAAGCAATGTCGTCGTCAGCATATCATCTGCTATTCCATTTGCTAATTTGCCGATGACATTGGCAGTTGCAGGTGCGACTACAACCAAATCAGCCCAATCTGCTAAATCTATGTGTGAGATAACAGCAGGATTTTTTTCTTCAAACGTATCAACGTAAACTTCATTTCTCGATAGAGCCTGAAAGGTAAGCGGTGCAACAAATTCACGTGCTGAATTAGTCATAATCACCTTAATTTCGGCTCCAGTTTGGATGATTTTGCTTGTTAAAGCAGCTGCTTTATAAACGGCAATTCCACCGCTCACGCATAGCAGAATTTTTTTACCTTTCATTTCACATTCCCCCACGATAGTCATTGCTCCTATTTTACCAGTGAATGATTAAGAATGAAAAAATAACAACCCAAGCTGCTGCAGGTTGTTATTTTTCAGATGAATTTAATTAGTCTTGTTTTTCATAATCCAGCAGACCTGAATTAATTTCCTCAAGCGCCTTGCCGACATATTTATAAGAAACTGGCTTCACAATTTGCTGATCGTGATTTTCCTGCATTTCACGGGCGCGTCTTGCCGCTACCGTTACGAGTGTATATTTAGAGTCAAGTTTGTTCATGAGTTTATCAATAGATGGATATAACATATTATTTATTCAACCTCCAGCATTTTCTTATAACGAAGTGCAATGCGATCACGTCTGCAATGTTCTGCTGTGACTATCGCCCGAATACGGCCGCAGGCTAAGTCCACCTGGTCATTTTCGACGACATAATCGTACGCATCCATCATTTCAATTTCTTCTTTTGCAACCTTCATTCGATTATTGATAATATCCTGTGATTCCGTTCCGCGCGTCACAATCCGATTTTTTAATTCGCTGAGACTTGGAGGCATTAAGAAAATGAATAATCCTTCGGGAAACGATTTTCGGACTTGCAGCGCACCTTGAACTTCAATTTCAAGGAAGACATCTCTTCCTTCACTTAATGTTTTCTCCACGTAGTCAACCGGTGTTCCATAGTAATTGCCAACGAATTCTGCCCATTCCAATAATCGTTCTTCTTTAATCAATTGTTCAAATTCTTCTCTTGATTTAAAGAAGTAATCAACCCCGTCAACTTCACCTTCACGCGGCTTGCGCGTCGTCATGCTGATGGAATATTGAAAATCTGTGTCATTTTGTGAAAATATAGCCTTTCGCACAGTACCCTTACCAACACCAGAAGGACCCGAAAGTACGATGAGTAATCCTCTTTCTTTCATGTTCAGAACTTTCCCTACCCTTCATCCGTTAACTCGTCTTTATTTGAAAGCCTGTGGGCAACCGTTTCAGGCTGAACCGCAGATAGTATTATATGATCACTGTCCATGATGACCACTGCTCTAGTTCTGCGTCCATAAGTCGCATCAATTAGCATTGCGCGGTCACGGGCGTCTTGAATGATTCTTTTAATTGGAGCTGATTCAGGACTTACAATGGAAATAATGCGATTGGCAGAGACGATATTGCCGAAGCCAATATTGATTAACTTAATACTCATCTGTTCGCTCCCCCTAGTAAACGACAAAACTATTTTTGCCCTAAATGGCCCATTATAAACGATTTAACTGCTATTTATTGCTTTGTGTTCGAATAGATTGTAGTTTCTCGCAATTCGACTTTTTCCCGTCTATCATTAGGAATTCGAACTGCTTGCTAAAAATACACTTGAAGCTTTTCCGTAAATAACGATTGAATACACTATATGTGAATGAAAATCAGCAATATTTTAGAAAAAAGTCAATTTATTCTATGTTCTGGACTTGCTCTTTCAATTTTTCTATAATGCTTTTCATTTCTACTGTAGCCTTGGATATTTCCTGATCATTGGCCTTTGAGCCAATCGTATTAGCTTCTCTGTTAAGCTCTTGAACGATGAAATCTAATTTTCTTCCGATTGATCCTTTCATTTGCAGCGTTTCTCGGAATTGTAAGAGGTGGCTGCGGATTCTCGCAATCTCTTCTGTAATGTCCGATCTATCTGCAAAAAGAGCAGCTTCTGCTACGATTCTGCTATCATCAATCATCCCGTCCGATAATTCCGCAATCTTTTTTTCTAGCCTGCTTTTGTAGCGAATTACCACTTGAGGAGCTTGTTTTTCAATCCCGGATACATAAGATTCCATTTCTGTCAGCAGTTTCAGCAAATCTTTTTTCAGATGGCCGCCTTCTGCTATCCTCATCTCTTTAAGCTTTTGTGTGGCATCTTGGATAGAAGCAAAGAGTAAGGAATGAATTTCTTCATGTCCCTTTGTTTGTTCACCAATATTTATTATATTGTCAAGCTTTATTAGATCAGACACCTGCAGCCCATTCCTCAATCCATACCGGGATTCCATTTCTTTGGCAGCATGAACGTACTGATCAAGCAGCTTCCAGTCTACCTCGATAACTTGGTCTGCCAATGCTCCGCCATCAACTGTTATGTATAATTCTACGCGGCCCCTGTGAATGACAGAAGAAACCACTTTTTTGATTTTATCCTCAATGGACATCAATTGTCTAGGCATTCTTACGTTTATTTCAAAAAAACGGTGATTAACCGATTTCATTTCAGTCGTAATTGTCAGATTTTCGTTTCCAATCGATGATCTCCCATATCCAGTCATACTGCAAACCATTTGTTTTCACATCCAATTCTATGTACAAATCAATCTGTAATGCGGATTTAAAAAACACCTGACAAAAGAAAAGGTAATAGACTGAGCTATTACCTTTCGAATTATAGCATATTTTTACTCTTATTTCTTGTCGTTTAGGAAATTAATCAAGTAAAAATGTTTTGGATCATGATATAAAGTTATTTACGTCAAGCTCCTTGGTCAGAACGGATCTGCCAGTAACGTCAAAACTGCACTTTTTTGTCAGCTCCTTTTCTTCCTGCCTGCGCTTTTGTACTTAGAAATGAACCTGCCAGTAAGAAAGTAGGAATGGCGGATAATCCAAGCACAAGCAGCCAGTCTCTTGTCTGGATTGGCACCGTATGAAAGATCGGCTGCATTGGCTCAAAATAGATGACGGCGAGCATTAAAAGCACTGAAGAAATCACGGCTCCTACTAAATAAAGGTTCTCAAATGGGTTTCTTAAAAACACGGAGCGCTCGCTTCTGCAATCAAAAACATGGATTAATTGTGCCATAACCAATGTAGCAAAAGCGATTGTCTGTGCGTAGATTAAGTCTTCAGGATTCCGGTTATAGACAATCATAAAGGCTGCAAGCGTGACGATCCCAATCAGGAAGCCTCGCGAAATGACCTTCCATCCAAGTCCCCGTGCAAAAACTCCTTCTTTAGGATGTCTTGGCTTTCTTTGCATTAAATCTCCTTCAGGCTGATCTAATCCAAGCGCCATCGCCGGCAGCCCATCTGTAACTAAATTTACCCAGAGAATCTGGATAGGAACAAGAGGAAGCGGAAGAGCGAGAATCATAGCAAAGAGCATCACTAATATTTCCCCAACATTAGATGCTAGCAGGTACCGGATAAACTTGCGGATGTTTTCATAGATGTTGCGTCCTTCTTTTATGGCGAGTTTAATAGTTGCAAAGTTATCATCTACTAATACAAGAGCTGAAGCTTCTTTCGCGACATCTGTTCCAGTAATCCCCATTGAAATGCCAATATCAGCAGCTTTAATGGCGGGTGCATCATTTACCCCATCACCTGTCATTGCAACAATATGTCCTCTGCTCTGAAGCGCTTTTACGATTTTCAGTTTATGTTCAGGCGATACCCTTGCGAATACATAGACATCATCCACAACATCGACAAGTTCTTCATTTGACATGGCCTCAAGTGCCGCACCATCGATTACCTTTCCATTCACAGGCAATAAATCAAGCTGCTGCGCAATCGCTCTTGCAGTATTAACATGGTCACCAGTTATCATGACCGTCTTAATTCCCGCTTGTCTGCATTCTTTGACAGCTTGTTTCACTTCTGGACGCGGCGGATCGATCATTCCCTGCAATCCTAAGAAAACTAAGTTTTTCTCAGCTTCATGCTGGTGGTATACCGATTGAACGGATATAGGCTTAAACGCGACTGCGATGGTTCTTAATGCTTGAGAAGCCAGCTTGTCAATTGCTTCCTTTATTTTCGTTTCATATTTAGAAGAAAAATAGTGCTGTCTTTCGTCCCATAATACAAAATCTATTTGTTTCAGCAAGATATCAGGTGCACCTTTTGTAACGACAAAGCGTTTGCCGGTTTTATCCTCAATGATCACGCTCATCATTTTTCTGATAGAATCAAATGGAAATTCCTCAACAATCTTAAATTGACCTGATAATGTGTCCCTCGACAATCCCGCTTTCATTGCAGCGACGACTAAGGCTCCTTCCGTTGGATCTCCGTCCAAAATATAGTCATCATCTCTTTCATAAACATTTGCTGTATTGCAAAGCATGCCAAAAGTAAGAATTTGCTGAAGTGATTTATTTTCCTTTACCAGTATCTTTTGATCGTTCATGAAAAATTCGCCTTTTGGCTGATATCCCGTTCCGCTTAAATGCCATTCTTTACCTCCTGACCAAATATGCGTTACTGTCATTTTATTTTGAGTCATTGTCCCTGTCTTGTCTGAACAAATGACAGATGCACAGCCGAGTGTTTCAACCGCCGGCAGCTTCCTTACAATCGATCTCTGCTTAATCATCCTTTGAACGCCAAGTGATAGAGCAACCGTTACAATAGCTGGCAATCCTTCTGGAATTGCTGCAACTGCAAGCGAAACACCGGCTAAAAACATATCATAAAGCTGGTGGCCCTGCAGAACACCTGCCGCTACGACTAAACAGGTTAAGGCAAGTGCAACCACAATGAGAATTTTGCCAAGCTGCTCAAGCCTTCTTTGCAGCGGCGTTTCCATTGTTTCTGCTGATTGAAGCAAGTCTGCGATTTGTCCCATCGCTGTATTCATACCAGTTGCGACAACAGCTCCTACACCATTTCCGCGAGTAACAAGAGTTCCCATAAAAGCCATATTGGTTAGATCGCCAATACCCGCATGAGTTTCTGTGAGTGCATTCGTAAATTTAGACACAGGGAGAGACTCTCCTGTTAAAGCTGATTCTTCAATCTCTAAGCTTTTTGCTTCAATTAAACGCACGTCTGCTCCAATCCTATCACCGCTTGTAAATTTAACGATGTCACCTGGAACAAGCTCCTTCGATTGAAGCCTTGTCCATTCGCCTTCCCGAAGAACCTGTACTTGAGGCGCTGACATCTCTTTTAATGCTTCAAGTGACTTTTCAGCACGCCGCTCTTGAAAGAATCCCAGAATTCCATTTATCAAGACGATAGCAATAATCGCAATCGCATCGATATATTCGCCGAGCAAGCCTGAAATCAAAGTGGCCGCTAATAAAACGAGAACCATAAAATCTTTAAACTGCTCCAAAAATAATAAAAGCGCTGACGGTTTCTCAGCTTCCTTTAGTTCATTAAATCCGTGATTTTTGACCCTTTTTAGGACATCTTTTTCAGATAATCCGTTTTCCCTGCTCGTATTAATTGACTGAAGTACTTCTTCCGGTCCAATTTCATGCCATTTCATGAATTATTTTTACACCTCTCAATACATGGATTAGTAGGACAATCTCTTATAATGTCAATTTATTCAGCCCCGTCCCAAAAAATGCTATAATAATTTGAATGTGGAGATTTGATCCAACTTACCTATAGAAAAGGGTGTTTGCGATGTCCTTTGATGGCATGTTTACATATGCAATAACAGAAGAACTAAAGAAAGAGCTGGAAAATGGAAGAATCTCAAAAATCCATCAGCCATATAAAAACGAACTCATTTTTGTCATTCGGGCAAATGGAGGAAATCATCGTCTCTTGCTTTCAGCTCATCCAAGCTACGCAAGAATTCACTTAACAACTGAAAGCTATGAAAATCCAAGTGAGCCTCCGATGTTCTGTATGCTTCTCAGAAAGCACCTCGAAGGCGCGGTCATCGAAAAGATAGAGCAAATTGAGTTAGAGCGGATTATCTATATTGATGTAAAAGGAAGAAATGAAATTGGGGATGTCACCTATAAACGCCTGATCATTGAAGTAATGGGAAGACACAGCAACATTATTTTGATTGACCGGGACAGAAACATGATCTTAGACAGCATTAAACACATTTCTCCTGCCGTTAACCGTCACCGGACAATCATGCCCGGGCAGGAATATGTTCTTCCTCCTGAACAAAACAAGCTGAACCCGTTTGAAGCAGAAGAAGAAACCATCCTGAAGAAAATCGATTTCAATTCAGGGAAATTGGATCAGCAGATCATGCAGCAATTTGCCGGAATCTCTCCTTTATTTGCGAGTGAAATCCTTTTTCAATCTGGTTTAGCCAATCGATCAACACTGCCGGCTTCATTTTTGAACTTAGTATCTAAAATCAAAAACAATCAGATTTCACCTACTATGATTGAAAGTGAAGCAAAGGAATACTTTTACATCCTTCCACTTTCCCATTTAAAAGGGAGTGAGAAGGTATTTCCCTCTATTTCTATGCTTCTTGATCGCTACTACTACGGTAAAGCAGCAAGAGACCGTGTCAAGCAGCAAGGAAATGACTTAGAGCGATTTGTTCAAAATGAACTCAAAAAAAATAAAACAAAAATTAAAAAGCTTGAGGCAACGTTAAAGGACGCTGAAAAAGCTGAAAAATATAAACTTCAGGGCGAACTCGTCACAGCCAATCTGTATACGATCAAGCGCGGAGATAAGATAGCAGAGGTCATAAATTATTATGACGGTGAGATGATCAATATCACCTTGAATCCACAAAAAACACCTTCTGAAAATGCACAGTCGTATTTTCAGAAATACAACAAAGCGAAAAAATCTGTTGCTTTCGTTGAGGAGCAAATATCTTTGGCTAAAAACGAAATTGTTTATTTCGAGAATGTTTATCAGCAAATTGAATCTGCCTCTCCCAAGGATATTGAAGAAATAAGGGAAGAACTGATGGATGGCGGATATATTAAGAAAAAACAGGCTAAAGGCAATAAGAAAAATAAACCTGCAAAAGTCGTTCTTGAAAAATATGTATCCAGTGACGGCACTGAGATTTTAGTCGGTAAAAACAATAAACAAAATGAATATCTGACAAACCGAACGGCTGCAAGAGATGATGTATGGCTGCATACAAAAGATATCCCTGGTTCACATGTTGTCATTCGGAATTCCTCACCCAGTGCCGATACGATATTAGAAGCCGCCAATCTTGCTGCATACTTCAGCAAAGCAAAAAGTTCAAGCTCTGTACCCGTTGATTATACGAAGATCCGGCATGTCAAAAAACCAAATGGTTCAAAGCCGGGATTTGTCATTTATGATAATCAGCAAACCGTCTATGTTACTCCAGATCCGGATTTAGTGATTAATTTAAGAAAAGCATAAACTCGTTATGAGTTTATGCTTTTTCTTGCTAGACGCGAAAGGAACTCCTTCTTTTCATCCTGACTAAGAGGGCTTGCTTTTATTTGCTGCCGCTCGTTGAATAATTCATCCAGCTTTGAAATAAATTCATTATCAAATGGATCAAAGAACTGCTGACAAAGATCTTTCGCAAGCGTTGGGCTTGCCCCTTCCGTTGACACGGCAACTGTAAGTCTGCCCTTCTGATGAAAGGATGGCATCTGAACGTTCCCAAGTTCGGCCTGCCCGGCAATGTTCACTAGCTGATTTTGGTGTGCAGTTTTGGCAGCCCATTCATTTACATCTTTATTATCAGTTGCTGCGACAATTAGAAATGCTCCTGCTAAGTCTTCCTTGTCAGCTTCTTTTTGTATCCAATTAAGCTGCTTGTCTTCTGACAGCAACTTTATCTCATCAATAACTGAAGGACTGACAACCTCAATGAGAGCACCTTGCGTTAAGAAAACAGAAATTCTCCTGAAAGCGATTTTCCCGCCTCCAATAACGACAATCGGTTTATTCTTTACATCAATCATTAACGGCAGCATGGTTATCTTCCCTTTCTTGAAATGAGAAAAAAGACCCTTTATTATCAACTGCTTCGATAATTCGCTCTGTAAAGACTTGTTCAACCTTTGAATCATAGCCTAAATAACGGCATAATGTTAAATTCCCCTGACAGTTTCCGGTTACCTTTGCTTCAATTTCCTGCATAAGCAGCCCTGTAAACAGCAAATAAGGAACAATAAAGATCGTTTTATCTTTTACGGAAGAAAGAGAGTCCAGCATTTCATCAAAACTTGGTTTGGCAGCAGTCAAATAACAGGTTCGGATATCTTTTATACCAGATTTATCTTTGACTAGCTCTCCAATTGCCTGTAAATCTCTGATGACATCAGGATCAGAGCTTCCTCTGCCGATCAGGACAATCACTGAATCCGCATCTGCTCCCCCTTGTTCAGATACCCGCTCCAGCACGCTTGAAGCCATCTTTTCATGAACGCCAATCGGTTTCCCATATGTCACTTTAACATTCGGATGTTTTTTTAAAGCTATTTTCACTTCACATGGAATATCTTCTTTTGCATGAACTGCAGTCAGCAATAGTAAAGGCACGACTGCAATATGTGTGGCTCCTTGCTTCACACAGGATGCAAATCCTTGTTCAATAGAAGGGGATGCAAGCTCTAAAAAGCAAATCTCTTGGATATCTGCCTCAATATGCTGCTGACATCTTTTAATAAAAGCGATTGCTTCCGCGCAAGCTTTTTTCACCCTGCTTCCATGACATACATAAAGCACAGCTTGTTTCATTTACAGAGCCTCGCTGATTGGAGAAGATTGCTGCAGTTTTTCCTCAAACCACTTTATTTTCTCGCGGCAGCGAACAACCTCCCCAATAATAATCATACTTGGATTTTGAATTTTTTCTTCTTTTGCGATATCTAATATAGTTGAAAGAGTGCCTGTAACCGTTTTTTGAACCTCTGTCGTTCCCCAGTGAACAAGTGCAACAGGAGTGTCTTCCTTTTTGCCGTATTTAAGAAGCTGCTCCTTTATATAAGGAAGGTTGTTTACACCCATATAAATGGCTAATGTATCAATCCCTTTTGCAAGGCTTTCCCACTTCTCATCTTCTTTAGCATCGTTTTTATGATGACCCGTTACAAACGCCACACTTGAACTTAATTCACGATGTGTAACAGGAATGCCTGCATAAGCAGCTGCCGCTATGCCCGAAGTAATTCCAGGGACGATTTCAAACGGTATTTTTTGCTTAGCGAGAGCTTCAGCTTCTTCCCCGCCGCGTCCGAATACAAATGGATCGCCGCCTTTTAATCTTGTGACAACTTTTCCGTTTTTTGCATAGCGAATGAGAAAATGATTGATGGTCTCCTGTTTCATCAAATGAAAATCAGGCAGCTTTCCGCAATAAATTAGTTCAGCTCCCTTTTTCGCATAAGTGAGCAGTTCTTTATTGACAAGACGGTCATATAAAATAACGTCTGCCTGCTGTATGCATTTTAAGGCTTTTAATGTGATCAGCTCTGGATCCCCTGGCCCTGCACCTACTAAATAAACTTTTCCCACGCTTAAACTCTCCCTCCTTTTTATATTAGCGAAATGTTTATTCCGTATTCCTGCGGATATTTCGTTTTTTTTAGAGTGACAGTTCATTATTCTTTAGCTTTCCAAAATATTTCCCAGTTCAATTTTATCATTTGAGGGATTTGAACTTTATTTTTCCGGAAGGTTTGAGAACCCTTTTATAAAAGAAGCCGTCAAACAATTCTTTATCATCTATTGTATCAAAAAATTCATCTCGATTTATCCCTGAGAACGGATCAAGACAAGTATTGCATGAATTATCTCAAGCAATACTTGCCTGAATTAATAAAATGGCTGTGTTCCCATAGTTTTTCTCAAATTTTAAAGATACAGACTATTCAGAACCCAGTAAATAGCTATAGCAGCAATGTTTACGAAAAGAGCCTATTAAATTAATCCCTTTTCGATAAGGGCTTTTGTCAATTGTTTGACGCACTCTTCTACCGAATACGTCTCGGTATCGAGGATAATCTCAGGATTCAGAGGCTCCTCATATGGAGCACTTATGCCTGTAAAATGTTTGATCTCCTCATTTCGTGCCTTTTTGTAAAGACCTTTCGGATCGCGTTTTTCACATTCTTCAATCGAGCATTTAACAAATACTTCCAGAAATTCATCTTTTTCAACTAATCCTCTGACAAGATCGCGATCAGTTCTATAAGGAGATATAAAAGCCGTTAATACAATTTGTCCGCTCTCGACGAAAAGCTTGGAAACTTCACCAATCCGTCTTATGTTTTCCTTGCGGTCATCCTCACCAAATCCTAAATCATTATTTAAGCCATGGCGGACATTATCACCGTCAAGAACAAATGCCTGGGTTCCGCGTTCAAATAACGTGCGTGCAAATGCATTTGCAACAGAAGATTTGCCGGATGCCGATAATCCTGTAAACCAGAGAATAAAGCTTTGATGCTTATTCTTTTCTCTTCTCTCTTTTTTTGAAATCGAGGCTTCATGCCATACAATATTGCTGCTCATCTCTGTTCGCTCCTTTTTATGAAACAACTTCTTTTCGAAGTCCATTTATTAATACTTCAATTACTTCCGGACGGCTGAATGTGCTTGGCGGCACCTCTCCGTTTCTTAGCATTTGTCTTACTTTTGTTCCTGACAGAATGATGTGATCCGAGCTGTCATGCGGGCATGTTTTCGTTGTAGCCATCCCTTCGCATTTGCTGCAGTAGAAGCTATGATCAAATTTTAATGGCTTGATTCCAAGTTCATCTTCCTCAAATTGATCAAATATTTTTTGAGCATCATATGTTCCGTAATAATCACCAACCCCAGCATGGTCTCTTCCGACAATAAAGTGAGTGCAGCCGTAATTTTTTCTGACAAGAGCATGAAAGATAGCTTCTCTCGGTCCTGCATATCTCATTGCAGCCGGGAAGACGCCAAGCTCAACCCGATCTTCCGGATAGTAATTCCGCAGAAGAACCTCATAGCTTTCCATCCTGATTTCAGCTGATATATCGTCTGACTTTGTTTCGCCGACAAGCGGATTTAAAAATAAGCCATCTACTGTTTCAAGTGCTGATTTCTGGATATATTCATGTGCTCTGTGCACAGGATTTCTTGTCTGGAACCCGACAACAGTTTTCCAGCCCTTGCTTTTAAAGATTTCTCTCATTTCGATTGGGTCAAACGTGTATTGTTTAAAAGGCTTTTCAGGTCTTTTTAGCAGAGTGATTTTCCCGCCTACATAGACTTCATTCCTTTCGTGCATTTTTTTCACACCTGGATGTGCAATATCTGATGTTCCATATACATTAATGGCTTCTTTTTCTTTATCCGGTTCATATACATCTTCAACCTGGATGAGCCCATAAATTTCACCTTTGTAATTGAGCTTGACCTTTTCCCCTGATATTAATTGCTTACTGGTTTCTCTTGAAACAGGCAATGTGATTGGGATGCTCCAAACCGTCCCTGAGGCAAGCCTCATATTCTCTACGACCTGCTCATAATCTTTTTTTGTAAGAAAACCTTCAAGCGGGCTGTATGCTCCGATCCCGATTAATTCCAGATCACTTAGTGCCATTGCATCGATTTCAATTTCTTTATGAATCTCCTGATATTGTTCTTCTGGGTAATACGCTTGTATTAATAAACCTCCGTGCGGCTGTAAACTCATTTCTTTTTTCCTCCTAAACATACCATTTTAATTGGTTTTAATGCTAAATTCCTCCGCCTTCTTCGTGTACTGCCCGCTTTTCATCCCTCATTGCCCTCATCAAGCTAATGGCTCCCAAGGTTGCAAGCATGACACTTACAAGGACTACA
The DNA here is from genome assembly GCF_014235785.1 of Bacillus sp. PAMC26568. Taxonomy (GTDB): domain Bacteria; phylum Bacillota; class Bacilli; order Bacillales; family Bacillaceae; genus Bacillus_P. The sequence goes on from NZ_CP060137.1 coordinate 2,633,268, forward strand.
ATTGAATAGATGTCACTTTCTAAAAATAATTTAACTAAAAAATAAGAGATTGCAAGAGAAAATAACGGAGAGACAATCCAGATCCGGATAATCTTCTTCACGATATGCTTATGAAGAATCTCACTGCCGTTCTTTGCCATGCCAAGTCCAATGATAGCTGAAGATGTAACTTGAGTAAGGGGAACTGGCAATCCAAATATTGAACTTACAATAACTAGTGCAGCACCCGTACCCGAAATCAATATTCCTTCCGGCTTTGAGTATCTCGTTATTTTCTTCCCGTTTGTTTCCAATACTTTTTTTCCAAGGAAAATGGCTCCTAATGCAACAAATGCGCCGCCTATCCAAATTCCTTTTGTTACTGAAATCATCCCTGCCCCTACAAGAGGTCCTACTGCGTTTGCAACATTGTTCATCCCCGCTGAAAATGCTTCTAAAAAGCCGGCAAGAATTAAAACAATTGTAAGCCTGGGGTGATCATGCAAAAATCCCTTATTCTGTATAACATATAACCCTTTTCCGAATAGCCAGGCTAAGCAAAATGCAGCAACTGGAACAATAATCCAAAAAAGCATGATGACCAGCAATGAATTTACATATAAAACCTGATAGGCAATTCCTACTCCCACAACCGCACCAACTGTTACCTCACTGGTAGAAAGCGGTATGCCGAGCAAGTTTGCAAAAAACAATGAACTTGTTGCGGAAACAATGATTATCAGCACAATTTTTACATTAATGATATCCTGCGGAATGATGCCGGAGCTGATCGTTTTTACGACCTCTCCTCCTCCGAGGACAGCTCCTAAAAAGACGCCGGCTGCACATATTAAAAGTGCATACCGTGCTTTTGGGACTGCACCTGACCCATAAGCAACTCCCATTGAGGCTGCAGCACCGCTTGCACCGATATTCATTGCAAAAAAGAGACTAATGACAAGAGCCATTATTTCAAGCACGAGGCAGACTCCTTATCCATGTAATCCGCACTCTGTTTTACCTTGCCCGCTCCATCTTCCAGAACGCAGATCATCGGCATTGAACGCTGGTGCAGTGCAATGTGAGCAGCCTATGCTAGGATAGCCATTGTCATGAAGTGGGTTGTATGGCAGATCATTCTTGTGTGCATACCGCCAAACATCTTTCCATGTCCAATGGATTAACGGACATATTTTAACGGATTTAAATTTGTCATCCCGGTTAATAAATTGTACATTCTTCCTTGTTTCAGATTGTTCGCGGCGCAGTCCTGAGATCCATGCTTCTGACTCTGATAGCGTTTCATTCAGAGGTGTAAGTTTTCTGATTTGACAGCATTGATTTGGATTGCTTTCCCATAATTTATCTCCAAATTCTGCTGCCTGCTCTTCCAGGGTGAGGCTGGGCTTTTTCATGATGATATTCAATTCAGGATACTTTTCCTTTACACGATCTATCGTTTCATACGTTTCTTTGAAATGAACGTCTGTATCCAGGAAAACGATTGTAGCATCAGGCCGGACCTTTGATATTAAATCCACCAGTACAATGCCCTCAATGCCAAAGCTGCATGCATAAACGATATCTTCGCCATAATGATCATAGCTCCATTTTAAAACGTTTAAAGCAGCTTTATATGTTTCATCAACCTCGAACTCAATAGTTGGCTCCTGCCATGTTTCATACGTAAGCATAATACACTTCCCTTCTATATAACACGTCCTGCCAAAGCAAAAAGAGGCATTTTAACAAGTGGCCTTATTCCCTGCTTTGTTAAAATGCCTCTAGTTTGTCTAGTCAGCACATTATTTACTTTTTTTGATCGAAAAGATTTTTGTTGACGCAGCTCTTTTCAAGTAAGCAGATACAGAATCAATTTAGTCCCAATTCCAACTGGACTAATGAAAGAACAAAGTTTACAAAAAGAGCCTATTTAATTCTTACTTTTTCATTCTTCTCAAGCTGAATCACTTTCCCATCCTGTACAATCAAGGTAACAGAACCATAATTCATTGTTTTCAGCATTTCACGCAATCTTTCCATTACGACTTCAAGATGATCTTCATTTCCCATTGCAGTCCCCCACTTCTTTTCTTATCCGCTAGTTTTGTTTTCAGAGAAATGCATCATTATCTGAGAAATAAAAAAAGCCTTCCAACTTGAAAGACTGTTCAGGCATGATTACCTTATCTTCCAAAATGGGATTTCATTTTGCTGGATTTAGCACCTTGCATTCAGCAGGTTGCCGGGCTTCACAGGGCCAGATCCCTTCGCCTCTCTGGATAAGTTTATTATATTTTTCTAAATTTTATCACAATTGTTTTATATGTCAACCCTAGTTTTTCGATAGGAATTAAAATATTTCATTTTTTCATTAAAAAACAACAAAATGGAAAATTTTGCGTTGACATTAATTCCGTTATTCCTAATGCTGAAATTACCTGCTTTGCAATACAACCCATTAAAGGATGTGATTGATTGTCAACTACAAGTCAGCTCTTAAAGGGCATCCTCGAGGGATGTATCCTAGCCATCAATGAAAAAGAGACGTGTATGGCTATGAATTAATGCAAAAGCTCGAACAGCATGGTTTTATATTTGTTAGTGAAGGAAGCATATATCCTCTGCTTCTGCGTCTTCAATAGGAAAAGCTTATTCAAGGTGAAATGAGAAAATCCGATACGGACCAAACCGCAAGTATTATTTTTTGACTGACGATGGGAGATCTTCGCTGCAAACAATCAGAAAAGACTGGCTTGACATTAGGAAACCTGTTACAAATTTGCTATTTCAAAAAGGGGAGGAATAAATGACTACAATGGAAATGAGACAAAGAATGGCTCTTCTGCAGCAAAAGCTTACAAAAGATAATAAAACAGCTTTTGAAAATATGTCCCTATTTATTTCAGCAAGTTCACGTTCTAAAAAGAGATAAAAAGGACCTATTATTAGAATTGCTTGAGCATTTAGTTCTTGCACAAAGGGATGGAAAGTCAGCAAATGACGTATTTGAAGACAATCTTGAAGCCTGCTGCAAGGAATTAATTTCAAAACATGACAAAACCTGACCTGAAATTGAAATTACTTGATTTTGTTTTCTTTGGAATGGGAGCAGTGAGATTTTTTTCTCTAACACAAGGTATTCTAAATGGACTGTTCCTGCCATTCTTTCTTGAAATGATTGGTGAAACTAATTTACTTTCTGTTGCTTTTCTGTTTTTTATAACATATGGCTACAACAGCAATCTTTTTCTTATTCAAGCATTTTGTATTTAAGAAAAATGGCAAAGTGAAAATGATTCTTTTCCCGCTGGCATTAAGTATGCTGGTAATAACGATTCCTGTTTTCTTTTTGCGGCTATTGACTTCCCAGCTGTTTCCAACCCGCCTATGCCTCAATGGATATACGTCATGACTGAAGTCGTGCTAATAGCCATGTCTTTTGCCTGGATTTTCAATTTAAGAGATGCATAATATAACCTGAAAACTTATATTGCTAAAAACTACAATCAATGTGAAAACAGCCTAGATTTATAAACTATTCTGAGGTGATCTGTATCCTATTTCCTTTTGTCATTACAATTTGCAGTCTCATTGCAGGTGCTTACTCTCTTGCTTATGCTCTTATTAAACAAGTTGATCATGGCTGTTTTCATTCAATAAAAGAAGAACAGACAGGTCTGTTTTATCTGTTTGGATGGATTGGCAGCATTAGCTTGTCGTTTTGCAGCAAGGTCTTTTCTGAACAATGGAAGGAAAAGGTGTTCAGATCCGGATACCTGCTATTAGGTATGGCGGCATTTACAAGCTCAATCATGATCTGGATCAATTAAAAAAGCAAAGTCAGCGACTTTGCTTTTACTGTTTTATAGAGTCATCCACTCTTCCGTTGCCGGGTTATCACGCCATTTTTTTAGTTTTTCATGATCCTCTTTTTCAATGGATCCATTGTTTAAAGCTACTTCGATCAATGCAGAATAATCGGTTAAAGAGACAGAATTTATTTTTTCGTGTGCAAGCTGCTCTGCTCCTTTTTGCAGTTCATATGTAAAGATTGAAACAACACCAGCAACCTCGCACCCAGCCTCTCTTAAAGCCTGAACAGCTTTAACAACACTGCCGCCAGTGGAAATTAAATCTTCAACGACTACAACCTTTTGTCCTTCATGTACTTTTCCTTCGATTTGATTGCCTTTTCCATGGCCTTTTGGCTTGCTTCTGACATAGCACATCGGCAGATTAAGCAGATCACTCACCCAAGCAGCATGCGGAATACCTGCTGTTGCAGTGCCTGCAATCATTTCAGCATCGGGATAATGTTCTTGAATGAGCTTTGTTAAGCCTGCTGCAATCTGATTTCTTACCTCTGGATAGGATAAAGTTAAACGGTTGTCGCAATAGATTGGTGCTTTAAGCCCGCTTGACCACGTAAATGGATTATTCGGACTTAAAAAGACGGCTTCAATTTTCAGCAGCTGTTCAGCAATTTGATGTTTCATACAGATAGAACCTCCCAGGCGTTTTTCATTTCCAAGTATGCTTTATGAGGATTTTCAGCTTTCGTAATGCTTCTTCCGACTACGATGGCGCTTGATCCAAGCCCTCTTGCTTTCTCAGGCGTCGCTACTCTGACTTGATCATCAAGTGAATCACTGGCCATACGGATGCCAGGTGTTATCGTAAGGAAGGTACGGTCCATATGCTTATAGATTTCCGGAACTTCAAGCGTTGAACATACAACTCCGTCAAGACCATTTTCATAAGCACGTTTGGCATAGTGCAGTACGGTCTCATTCAATCCCTTTTCAATCAGCAGATCTTCTTTCAGCATAGTCTCAGAAGTACTCGTTAATTGAGTCACAGCTATACAAGCAGGCCGTTTATTGCCAGCTGGAGTGCCTGCTTCTAAGCCTTCGATGGCTGCCTGCATCATTGCACTTCCGCCTGCAGCATGCACATTCACGAGATCTACCTCAAGCCTTGCAAGACCTCTCATAGACTGCTTCACTGTTTGAGGAATATCATGCAGCTTCAAATCCAAGAAAATTTGATGACCGTTTGACTTAAGCTGATGAACAATCTCTGGACCTTCCTGATAAAACAGCTCCATTCCTACTTTTACATAGAGTTTTTCCTCAGGAAGCATGTCTAAAAATCGGCTGACTTCTTTTCCGGTTGGAAAATCAAGCGCGATAATAAGCGGTCTCTCGTTCATTCTTCCAGCTCCTTCCGATGCATTCTGAAATATGCTCAAATCCATATTCTTTTAATGTTTCCGGTAATTGTTCAATGATTTCAGGACATACAAACGGATTCACAAAGTTTGCTGTTCCGACTGCCACTGCACTTGCCCCCGCATACATAAACTCAATAACGTCCTCAGCTGTCTGCACTCCGCCCATGCCGATAATCGGAATGGAAACAGCTTGGCTGACTTCGTAAACCATTCGAATCGCTACAGGTTTAATTGCAGGACCCGATAAACCTCCGGAGCGATTGGCAAGGATAGGCTTTGCCGTTCTCATATTCAATCTCATACCTAAGAGTGTATTGATCATTGTTAAGCCATCAGCACCAGCGTTTTCAATTGCTTTTGCGATTTCAACAATATTGCTTACATTTGGAGAAAGCTTTACATAAACCGGTACTTCTGAAACTTCTTTCACAGCTTTAGTTAAAGAAGCTGCAATCTCAGGGTTTGTGCCGAATGCGATTCCGCCCGTTTTTACATTCGGACATGAAATATTCAATTCGATCGCGTGAACATTTTTCGCTTTGCTGATCGCTTTTGTAACTTCAGCGTAATCCTCCTGCATGGAGCCTGCGACATTGGCTATGATCGGAACGTCAAATGACTCAAGCCATGGAAGTTCATTTTCAAGCACTCCCTTTAGCCCTGGATTCTGCAATCCAATCGCATTCAGCATTCCAGATTCCGTTTCGGCAACTCTTGGTGTCGGATTCCCAAATCGAGGCTCCGATGTTGTGGCTTTGATCATGATGGCACCAAGTTTGCTGAGATCATACAGGTCCGCATATTCTTTTCCGAATCCAAAACATCCTGAAGCTGGCATAACCGGATTTTTCAAAGATAAACCAGGCAATTCGATGTTTAACATGATAGAAGCACCTCCCCTGCTTTAAATACTGGTCCATCGCTGCATACTTTTTTATAAGAAGTGCCTTCTGGGTCATCAGCAGTGTGGCACACACATGCAAAACATGCTCCAATTCCGCACCCCATTCGCTCTTCTAACGAGAGGAATACAGGCTTGTCAGGAAAAAGTCTTTCAATGTTTGCAAGCATTGGAGTTGGCCCGCAAGAAAACAGTGCATCAAATGAAAGTTCATATTCTTTAATTAAATCCGTTACAAAGCCTTTCATTCTATGAGATCCATCTACAGTTGTTACATACGTATCCCCAAGCTTTTGAAACTCTCTCTCATAAAATACGTGTTCAATTGACTGAAAGCCGAGTACGTGTTTGACGAAGACCCCTCTTTTGACAAGTTGCCTGGATAATTCATATAAAGGAGGTACTCCGATTCCGCCGCCAACCAGCAGCGCAGTATCACCTGCATGCAGCTGAGATGGATCAAATCCATTTCCGAGCGGTCCCAATACATCAACGAGCTCACCTTTTGCTCTGGCAGAAAGGAGCTTAGTGCCAGCTCCTTCTGCTCTGTAAATCATGGTGAATTCTTGTTTTTCTTTGTTTATTTTTGCTATGCTGATCGGTCTCCTTAACAGAGGAGAGGCCGTCTCAGACACTTTTAAATGTACAAACTGTCCTGGCTGATTCATGTGATCTACTAAGCTTCCTTTTAAAGTAAGCTCATATATACCTGCTGCCAGTTCCTTATGATCTGCAATCATCATCCATTCTTTTTGTATCACGCGTATGTCACCTCTTGACTGAATTCACGTTTTGGCATTTCGTCCGTTGAAAAAGTCATAGACTCAAGGACACTTAATATCGCTTTAGCTGTATCAAGCGAAGTTAAACAAGGAATTCCATTTTCAACTGATTCACGGCGGATTCTGAATCCGTCACGCTGCGGCTGTTTGCCTTTCGTCAAGGTGTTGATGACAAATTGTGCTTCGCTTGTGCGAATGATGTCAAGCATATTCGGTGTCTCGCTGCCAATCTTATTCACTACTTTTGCATAAACACCATTTTCATGAAGATAATCCGCAGTTCCGCTGGTCGCCATGATTTGGTAGCCGATTGCACTAAAGCGTCTCGCAACTTCAAGCCCTTCTTCTTTATCTTTGTCTGCAATTGTCAGCAAAACCTGACCATAGTTCTTTATTTTCATGCCTGATGCAATTAGGCCTTTGTACAGTGCTTTTTCAAGCGTCGTATCTTTGCCCATTACTTCACCAGTTGATTTCATTTCAGGTCCGAGAGTAATATCAACTCTTCGCAGTTTTTCGAAGGAGAATACCGGGACTTTTACATACACGCCGTCGCTTTCAGGCTGAATACCTGTTGAATAACCAAGCTCGTTTAATGTTTTGCCTAAGATTACTTTTGTAGCCAAGTTTGCCATTGGAACTCCAGTAATCTTGCTCAAAAATGGGACTGTGCGGCTTGATCTTGGGTTTACTTCGAGTACATATACTTCGTTTTTATATAGGACGAACTGGATATTCAGCAGGCCTTTAATATTTAAGCCTTTTGCCAGTGCAATTGTTCTTTCCACTATCGTTTGCTTCACTTTTGCAGATAGTGTCTGTGGAGGATACACGGCAATTGAATCACCTGAGTGAACCCCTGCCCGTTCAATATGCTCCATAATTCCCGGGATAAAGACTGTTTCGCCGTCTGAAATGGCATCCACTTCAATTTCTTTTCCTGTTAAGTATTTGTCGATCAGAACTGGGTGCTGCGGATTCACTCGAACTGCATTTTTCATGTAATGCAGCAGCTCTTTCTCTTCATATACAATTTCCATCGCCCGGCCGCCAAGAACATAAGATGGTCTGACTAATACAGGGTAGCGAATTTCTGCAGCAATTTTAACAGCTGCCTCTACAGAAGTTGCTGTTTTTCCAAGTGGCTGCGGAATGCCCAGCTTGCCTAATGCGTACTCAAATTTGTCTCTGTTTTCAGCGCGATCCAAATCTTCAAGTGATGTGCCAAGGATTTGAACGCCTCTCGCCTGAAGCTCTTCTGCAAGATTGATAGCCGTTTGGCCTCCAAACTGCACGACTACTCCCCGGGGCTTCTCGAGTTCCACGATATGCATGACATCTTCTACTGTCAGCGGTTCAAAATAAAGCTTATCCGAAATACTGAAATCCGTAGAAACGGTCTCTGGATTATTGTTGATAATAATGGCCTCAAATCCAGCCTCTTTAATGGCCCAAACAGAGTGTACTGTTGCATAATCAAATTCAACTCCCTGTCCGATTCGGATCGGACCAGACCCAAGGACGATGACACTTTCTTTCGACGTGACAACTGATTCGTTTTCATCTTCATACGTACCGTAGAAATAAGGTGTTTCTGATTCAAACTCAGCTGCACATGTATCAACTGTTTTAAAAACAGGCACTAGGTTCAGTTTTTTTCTGAAATCATAGACTTCACGTTCAGTCATGTTCCAGAGTCTTGCAATAGTGATATCTGAGAAGCCCATTTTTTTCGCTTTCTTCAGAATTTCTTGATCAAGTTTAGCTTCTTTCAGCACTTTTTCGAACTTGATGATTTTTTCAATTTTGACTAAGAAAAAGAGATCAATGGCACTCCATTCGTGAATCGTTTCAATGCTTACCCCTCTTCTGATCGCTTCTGAAAGATAGAAAAGACGCTCATCCCCAGCTTTGCGGATTCTCTTTTCAATCAATTCATCACTGAAATCTTCTGCATTTTTCAAATCAATATGAAACTCGTCAGCTTCAAGAGAGCGGACAGCTTTCAGCAATGATTCTTCAAATGTTCTGCCAATTGCCATGACTTCACCAGTCGCCTTCATTTGTGTACCAAGTCTCCGGTTTGCTGATTCAAACTTGTCAAAAGGCCATCTCGGAATTTTTGTTACAATATAATCCAGTGCCGGTTCGAAGCAAGCATATGTTTTGCCTGTAACCGGGTTCATCATTTCATCAAGCGTTAGTCCGACAGCAATCTTTGCAGCAAGCTTCGCAATTGGATAGCCTGTTGCTTTTGATGCTAGAGCAGAGGATCTGCTGACACGGGGATTTACTTCAATGATATAGTATTGAAAACTGTTAGGGTCAAGTGCAAGCTGAACGTTGCAGCCGCCTTCAATTTGAAGGGCACGGATAATTTTCAGCGATACATTTCGAAGCATTTGATACTCACGGTCACTTAATGTCTGACTTGGCGCAACGACAATTGAGTCGCCTGTGTGAATTCCTACTGGATCGATGTTTTCCATGTTGCAGACCACTATTGCACTGTCGTTTTTATCACGCATCACTTCATATTCAATCTCTTTAAAGCCTGCGATGCTTTTCTCAAGCAGACATTGGGTCACCGGGCTGTATTTCAATCCGCTTGTTACAATCTCAATCAATTCTTCCTCGTTCGCACAAATACCTCCGCCTGTTCCGCCAAGTGTATAAGCTGGTCTAACAATGACGGGATAGCCGACTTTACCGACAAAAGTAAACGCTTCTTGAAGGTTATGAACGATGTCGCTCTCTGGGACAGGCTCACCAAGCTCATTCATTAACTGACGGAATAATTCACGGTCTTCCGCTTTTTGAATGGCACTGAGCTTTGTTCCTAAGATTTCCACATTGCACTCTTCAAGCACACCTGCATTTGCAAGTTCCACTGCCATATTTAATCCAGTTTGTCCGCCAAGTGTAGGAAGAAGGGCATCCGGGCGTTCTTTGCGGATAATTTTTGTTAAAAATTCAACAGTTAATGGTTCAATATAGACTTTATCCGCCATCTCCGTATCCGTCATTATCGTTGCTGGATTGGAGTTTACAAGTATGACTTCGTAGCCTTCTTCTTTTAAAGCAAGGCAAGCTTGTGTGCCTGCATAATCAAACTCTGCAGCCTGGCCAATAATAATCGGACCTGAACCAATTACTAGGATTTTTTGAATATCTACGCGTTTTGGCATACTTTGATCCCTTCTTTCTTGTGAGTTTCAATCATGTCGATAAATTGATCAAAAAGTCCGTTTGCATCTTCCGGTCCTGGTGATGCTTCTGGATGATACTGAACGGTAAATGCAGGAAGTTCTTTATGTTTAAGGCCTTCTACTGACCCATCATTTAGCGCAATATGAGTTACTTCAAGATCAGTTGAGTCAACCGAATCAAGTGTGACGGTGTAGCCGTGATTTTGAGAGGTAATCGCAATTTTTCCTGTTGCTAAATCTTTCACAGGATGATTTGAACCGCGATGTCCGAATTTCATTTTTTCTGTGTTAGCACCTCCCGCAAGTGCGAAAAGCTGGTGGCCAAGGCAAATTCCGAATAACGGAATTTTTCCGAGCACTCCTTTAATCATATCAAGTGCATGCGGCACATCTTTTGGATCCCCAGGTCCGTTTGATAGCATAATGCCGTCTGGATTTAATTGAAGAATTTCTTCTGCTGTTGTTGTGTGAGGAACAACGACGACGTCACAATCGCGCTTATTGAGTTCGCGCAAAATACCATGCTTCATCCCAAAGTCTACTAGAGCAACTCTGCAGCCTCGTCCAGGGCTCGGATAAGATGTTTTCGTTGAAACGGTTTCTACTTGATTTGTCGGCAAGTCTGCTGCTCTTAATTTTGCAAGCACTGCATCCGTATCTGCATTTTCTGAACAAAATGCACCTTTTAATGTTCCATATGTCCGGATAATCCTTGTCAGTTTGCGAGTGTCGATTCCTGCTAATCCCGGTATTTTTTTGAGTTTAAAATATTCATCCAGTGAATACTCGCTTCTGAAGTTTGATGGCACTTCACATAATTCTTTTACGATAAACCCATTTATGAAGGGTGAGATTGTTTCAAAATCATCACGGTTGATTCCATAGTTTCCGATTAGCGGATAAGTAAGAGTTACGATTTGCCCGCAATAAGATGGATCAGATAAGATTTCCTGATAACCTGTCATTCCTGTATGAAATACAATTTCTCCAATTTTATCTTCTTCGCTGCCAAATCCATGTCCTGTGAAAATGGTTCCGTCTTCGAGAATTAGATGTCTGATCATGCGTTTACTCTCTCCTTTTCCCAAACTAGCTGTCCTTGTGCGATTGTTGCAATTGGCCATCCCTTGCATTTCCATCCTCCAAACGGCGTGTTCTTGCCTTTTGAAAGGAATGCTTCTGGCTCAATTTCTTTTACTTCTTCTAAGTCAATGATTGTAAGGTCTGCCGGACTTCCAACTTCTAATTTTCCAAATGGAAGGTTAAAAGCTTCACACGGCTTAATCGTCAGATAGTCGATAAGCTGCTTCAGTGTCCATTCGTTTGATTCTACAAATCGTGTATACAGCAGCGGGAACGCTGTTTCCAATCCTACTATTCCAAAAGGGGCAAGGTTGATTGATTCCGCTTTTTCTTCCTCAGTATGTGGAGCATGATCTGTGGCAATAAAATCGATGGTTCCATCTAGCAATCCATCAATTAAAGCCCGTTTATCATCACTGCCTCGCAAAGGAGGATTCATTTTGTAGTTCGTATCCAATCCAGGAATTTCCTCATCGCATAATAAAAGGTGATGAGGAGTTACTTCAGCCGTAACGTTTATGCCTGCCTTCTTTGCATCTCTTACTACTCTGACAGATTCCTTTGTACTGATGTGACAGACGTGATAATGGCAGCCTGCTGCTTCTGCAAGCAAAACATCTCTTGCAATCTGCACAGCCTCGCAAATAGAGGGAATACCGTTTATTCCATTTCTTTTTGCAAATTCCCCGTCATGCAAAGCCCCCTTATAAATCAGCGAGTTATCTTCACAGTGTGCAACAATGCTTGCTCCAATTCCTGCTGCTTTTTTCATTGCTTCAAACATCATTCCAGCAGATTGAACTCCTACACCATCATCTGTAAAAGCAAAAGCACCTGCCTGTTTTAGGCTTTCGAAGTCTGTGAGCTCTTTGCCAGCCTGCCTTGTTGTAATAGAAGCATACGGCAGAACGCGTACAGACGCCGTTTCTTTTATTCGGTTTTGAAGCCAGTTCATTTGCTCAGCGTTGTCTGGCACTGGTTTAGTGTTCGGCATCGCAGCAACAGTCGTAAATCCTCCAGCGGCAGCAGCTTTTGTGCCTGTTTCAATCGTTTCTTTATGCTCTCCGCCTGGTTCTCTCAGATGGATATGTAAATCGACAAATCCAGGGGATACAAGATTGCCTTTTGCATCAATAATCTGTGCCGTTTCCTTCTGGATATTTTCTTCTATTTGAGTGATGATCCCGTCCTGAATCAGAATATCTGCTTTTTTATCTGCGCCGCTGGAATCTAAAATACGTCCATTTTTAATGATAAAATTCATAAGTATTTTCCCCCTCAATTAATCTCGCACTTTCAAACGCCCGTTTCAGTACAGCCATTCTGACATAAACACCGTTTTCCATTTGCTTGAAAATCCTTGATCTTCTGCTTTCAACAAGCTCGTTTGCAATTTCAACTCCGCGATTAACCGGTGCAGGGTGCATGATAATAGCGCTCTGCTTCATGGCTTTTTCTCTTTCAAGAGTTAAACCGAACCGGCGATGATAATCTGAAAGCTCCTCATTATTACCATGGTGTCTCTCATGCTGAATCCGAAGCAGCATAACCACATCAGATGTCTGTATGGCTTCATCTGTCGACACATACTGTCCAACCTCGCTGGATGGATCTCTCCATTCCTCTGGCCCTGAAAGTAATACGTTTGCTCCAAGACGGTTAAGCGCCTCTGCATTAGACCGTGCTACACGGCTATGTTTGATATCACCATGAATGGAGATTGTCAGCCCTTCGAAATGATTAAACTCCTGCTGAATCGTAAGAAGATCAAGCAGAGATTGTGTTGGGTGATGACCGCATCCGTCACCTGCATTCAATATCGGAATGCTTACTTTCTCTTGCAGATCTGTAAAATACTCATTCTCTGGATGTCTGATAACAACTGCGTTTGTCCCTATTGCTTCAAGCGTACGGACAGTATCATATAACGTCTCTCCTTTTTGAACACTTGAGTGAGATGCATCAAAATTCAGTACATTCAGGCCCAGTCTTTTTTCTGCTACTTCAAAGCTGAATCTTGTTCGTGTGCTAGGTTCAAAAAACAGATTAGCAACAAATTTCGGTGTCTCCTGCAGCATCGTCTTTCCGGTTTTAAATCGTTCCGCATCTTTTAATATCCTCATGATTTCATCTGCAGGAATATCATTCATTCTTAATAAGTGCCTCAAAGTCATCTCTCCCCATCTTTTTTTCTGCAAAAAAACACCCTGATTATTAGATTCAGGGTGTGAGGAAGCATGACAAATCAACAAGCTGATTTGCCAATGCCTTTCCACCCTTGAAAGCCTCTCTGGACTTTCGTTAAAAGGTGATTATGCAACTGAGTTTTCTTTCATGTTCTGTTCCTTTTCTGCATCTTTTCGTCCAGGCAGGACAAGGTTCAAAAGAATGCCTATGATAGCAGCAAGTGCCATGCCATGCAGCTCAAATTGTTCACTTACTTTTATGAATGCACCGCCGATGCCGATAACCAGAATGACGGATGATATCACTAGGTTTCGTTTATTTCCAAAATCAATTTTACTGTCTGTCAGCATTCTCAGTCCTGATGAAGCGATAATACCGAATAGCAGGATGGATACACCGCCCATGACCGGAGTTGGGATGGAGCTGATCAGGGCCGAGATTTTCCCGATAAAACCAAACACAATGGCCATGACTGCAGCACCTGCTAATATATACACACTGTAAACTCTTGTTATGGCAAGGACCCCGATATTTTCACCATAAGTTGTATTTGGAGGACCTCCGATTAATGATGCAATCATTGTTGCAACACCATCTCCTAAAATAGATCGATGCAGACCTGGTTTTTCAATATAATCACGGCCGACTATTTTACCAAGCACAAGCTGATGTCCGATATGTTCAGAGATTGTTACGACTGCGACCGGCACCATAAGCAGGATGATTTCATAAGAGAATCCGGGTGTATATGTGATAAAAGGTATGATAAAGTCCGGTTTTTCAAACACATTTGCTTCAATAACTTTGCTGAAATCCACAATTCCAATCGCAAGGGCATAAATATATCCTCCGAAAATTCCGATCAGCACCGGGATAAGGCTGATAAATCCTTTAAAGACTACGGAGCATATGATGGTAATCGCAAGTGTTACAAGTGCTACTGAGAAGTAGGTAAGATTATATTCTCCATCTGGATTATTCATCGCCATATCGACTGCAACGTTTGCAAGGCTTAATCCGATAACGATAATAACTGGTCCTACTACAATCGGCGGCAATAGCTTCATTATCCACTTATGTCCGACCATTTTAATCAGTAATGCTACTATTCCGTAAACCACACCGGCAAGAAAGCTGCCAACCATGGCTCCCTCAGGACCTGATGCCGCCTTTGCTGCGATGATCGGAGCAATAAACGCGAAGGATGAGCCGAGATAAGCAGGCACTTGGCCTTTCGTAATCAGGAGGAAGGCAATCGTTCCAAGTCCGCTTGAAATCAGCGCTACTGCAGGATCAAGTCCGACAAGAAAAGGAACAAGGATTGTCGCGCCGAACATAGCAAACAAATGCTGAAAGCTGAGCGTAATCCAAGTCAGAGGCTTTGGAACCTCATGTACATCTAATTGTATGGCATTCTCTTGATTCTTTTTCATTTTCATTCCTCCGTTTTTTCTATTTTCGAGAAACAAAAAACCTCTTTGCATTCAGCTGCAAAGAGGTAGAATAATCCCGCCTAAAAAGATCACAGGGCGTGTGATTTTTCATCCCTTTTGCAGCCTCTCTGGACTCCATTAAAAGGTCTTTATTCTTTTTCGTAAATGGTTACTTGATCTGTTTCATCCACTTCAAGCAGTTCTACAACGATCTTTTCTGAACTTGAAGTCGGTATGTTTTTCCCCACATAATCTGCTCTGATCGGCAGTTCACGATGACCGCGGTCAACAAGAACAGCAAGCTGAATTTGCGATGGTCTTCCTATATCTATTAAAGCATCAAGTCCGGCTCTCACTGTTCTTCCAGTGTATAAAACGTCGTCTACTAGGATGACCGTTTTATTCGTAATATCCGCTGGAATATCAGACCCTTTAACAAGCGGTTCCTGATCGTCTGTCTTTTTTGAGAGATCGTCACGGTATAACGTGATATCAAGCTCACCTACTTCAACCGGTTTTCCCTCAATCTGTCCAATTCGCTCAGCAAGCCTTTTTGCAAGGTGAATGCCTCTTGTTTTAATTCCGACAAGGATGACTGAATCAATTCCTTTATTTCGCTCGATAATTTCATGTGCGATTCTGGTTAATGCTCTTCTTATAGCCTGCTGATCTAAAACAATCGCTTTTTGCGGCATGATTCTCACCTCTCCTTAAAAGAGAACCTTAAAAAGAAAAATCCCTCTCGCCGTTTTGGCAAGAGGGATTTGGATGCATAGCTTAAAATACGCAACAATAGCGTATATGATCCGGTTCCTTCTCAGCCTCACGGGACTGTTTTAAAGGTTCATTATTGAACTATAGTCATTATGTCAGAATAACATGAATGTGTCAACGGTTATTTTTAAGTTCAGAGATTACTGCCTCAAATTCTGCAGGCAGAGGGGCTTTAAATTCAAGGTATTTCCCCGTGCTCGGATGCTTGAAGCCAAGTACCCCTGCATGCAGCGCCTGTCCATTTATTTTCATTGTTTTTTTAGGTCCGTATTTCGGATCTCCTACAATCGGAAATCCGATATATTTCATATGAACACGAATTTGATGCGTTCTTCCTGTTTCAAGCTGACATTCAATTAAAGTATATCCTTCAAAACGCTCAAGAACATGAAAATGAGTTACAGCATCTTTACTGTGCTCATTTGTTACCGTCATGCTTTGGCGATCTTGTTTGTCGCGGCCAATTGGCGCATCGATCGTTCCTTTGTCATGCTTAATTTCGCCATGAACGATTGCCTGATATCTTCTTGTGACTGATTTCTCTACTAACTGATTAACCAGCGATTCATGAGCTTTATCATTTTTTGCAACCATTAAAAGACCAGAAGTATCTTTATCAATCCGGTGAACAATACCAGGTCTCATTACTCCATTTATACCTGACAGATCCTTGCAATGAGCCATTAATCCATTCACAAGTGTACCTGTTAAATGGCCCGGAGCAGGATGAACGACCATCCCTTTTGGCTTGTTTACAACGAGGACATCCCCATCTTCGTAATAGATATCAAGGTTCATTTCCTCTGGCATGACATCCAGCGGTTCCGGGTCTGGAATGAGAAGTGTAACAGTGTCGCCTGGCTGAACCTTATAATTGCTTCTGGATTCAGCGTCGTTCACTTTTACATGGCCTTCTTTAATCCAAATTTGAACCTGGCTTCTTGACCAGTCAGGTTGCTCTGCCACGAGCAGTTTATCTAATCGTTCAAATTTATTGCTGTCATCAATCTTAATTTCTATGCTGTTCATTCACTTTCTCCTTCTCTTGTTTCCCTTCAAAAAGCATGACAATAAATAACAAAACAACTCCTACACAAAGAGATGAATCTGCTATGTTAAAGATAGGAAATGGGTATGTTCCTATGTAGGTCTGAACGAAGTCCACAACTTCCTGATGAATAACCCGATCTATAAAATTCCCTATCGCTCCGCCAAGCATAAGTCCAAGCGCAATTCCCATTAATCGCTGGTCTTTTGCATATTTCTGAATATAGATCACGAGTCCAATTACAACGATAACGGTAATCACATAAAAAAACCACATCTGGCCTTGAAGAATTCCCCAGGCAGCACCTTGATTGCGATGTGAGGTAATATACAATACGTTTTCAATAACAGGTATTCTTTCTCCGATTTCCAATTCGTTTACAATCAGCCATTTAGTCAGCTGATCAAGCGCAATAATAAAAAGGGCGATGATATAGTAAAGCACAAGCTTTCCCCAACTTTCCTTTAATGTACCTTTGAATTGTATCACAGGCAAAAAAGAAGAGTAAAGCTTGTATCTCCTTAAAAACAGTGTTTTAATGATATTCGCTCACTTCATAGTGAGATTGATGATTGAGATATTGATGAGGCAGAGATTTTCTTTCATACAATTCTTGAAATGCAAAATCATGGATGGTCCTTGCTGTGGGGAGAATGGCTAACTTTTTAAGCTCAATTGGAATTCCTGTCTCTTCACATATACCAAAAGTGCCGTTTTCAATCTTCTGCAATGCTCTTTCTACATCATTCAGTTCTTCTTTTACATGAATCATAAACGTTTTTTCTTTTAATGGGTAAAATAAATTTTGTTCATTTACATTCATTTCAAATAAACAGTGATCAAATAATCTTGTTTTCAGCTCTTGCTGCATTAATTGAAGCTCATACCAAATGGCGTCTAAATTCATAGCGGACAACTCCTTGTGTACTTGCTTTGTACTGATAGTTTGTCCGATCTTCCCAGGCTCACGCTTTTAAGAATTTTCCTTTTGAAGAAGGAGAAATCAGCTGGTTAGTTCACACGTGGCCAAATAGATTTTTTCAGTAAAAAAACCTAGTACTTATCCTTGAACGATCCGAAAAGTTCTTCAATTCACCGATAAACACTTTCCAATTTTTCCAGCCGCCACCTCATTTAATAAACATATAAATTCAAAAAACCGCTGAACAAGTCAGCGGTTTTCAAGATTATGCAATCGTATAATTTTCATCCACAATTGCTGCACAGCGGCTGCAAAGTGTTTTATGGTTTTCATTGCTGCCTACATCTGTTGTGACAACCCAGCATCTTTCACAGGTTTCGCCCTCAGCTTGTTTTACGGCAATTTTCACATGATCAAATACATGAGCATCTTCTGGTGCTGCATCATATTCACCAGCTAATGTAAAGCCAGACACGATAAAGAGCTGTTTAAGATTTTCTTCGACTGATTCAAGCAATTGCTTTGTTTCAGCATCAACATAAAGCTCAATGCTTGCAGTTAGGGACTTGCCAATTACTTTTTCATTTCTAGCAACTTCAAGTGCTTTTAAGACGTTGTCGCGAACTTCCATGAATGCATCCCATTTTTTCTCTAATGCATCTGCATTTTCAAGTGTTTTCACTTCCGGCATATCAACAAGCTGAACACTTTCTTCTGTTACAGATTCAATATGTGCCCAAACTTCGTCTGCAGTATGAGGAAGGATAGGTGTTACTAACTTCACTAGAGAAAGCAGCGTTTCGTGCAAAACAGTTTGAATAGCACGGCGCTCTATATTGGATGGTGCTTCAATGTACAGGACATCTTTTGCGAAATCAAGATAAAAAGAGCTAAGTTCAATCGTACAGAAGTTATGAACAGCATGGAAGATTGCTGCAAATTCATATTCTTCATATGATTTTTTCACTTTTTCTGTTAGATTATTCAGCTTTACAAGCATATAACGGTCTACATCACGAAGTTCATCAAATGACAATGCATCCTTTGAAGGATCAAAATCTGCCAGGTTTCCAAGCAAGAATCGGAACGTATTGCGGATTTTTCTGTATACCTCAGCAACTTGCTTTAAGATATTATCAGAAACTCTCACGTCCGACTGGTAGTCAACAGATGCTACCCATAGACGAAGAATGTCTCCGCCAAGCTGATTCATGACTTTTGAAGGCAGAACGACATTTCCTAATGATTTACTCATTTTGCGTCCTTCACCGTCAAGAGCAAATCCATGGCTTAGCACTCCTTTGTAAGGTGCTTTGCCGGTTACTGCAACAGCTGTTGATAAAGATGAGTTAAACCATCCGCGGTATTGATCTGATCCTTCTAAATAAAGATCCGCTGGCCGCTGCAGGTCATCTCTTTCCAATAAAACAGCTTGATGCGAAGAACCTGAGTCAAACCATACATCCATAATGTCCTGTTCTTTTGTAAATTGTCCATTCGGGCTGCCTTCATGCTTAAATCCTTCAGGCAAAAGATCTTTTGTTTCACGTTCAAACCAAACGTTTGAACCATGCTCGCGGAATAATCCAGAAACATGATTAATTGTATCGTCAGTAATAATTGGTTCGCCATTCTCAGCGTAGAAAACAGGAATTGGAACACCCCATGCGCGCTGTCTTGAAATACACCAGTCTCCGCGGTCGCGGACCATGTTGAATAATCTTGTTTCTCCCCATGCAGGAACCCATTCTGTTTCTTTAACTGCCGTTAATAATTCTTCGCGGAAATCTTTGATAGATGCAAACCATTGAGCAGTTGCTCTGAAAATAGTTGGTTTTTTTGTTCTCCAGTCATGCGGATACGAATGCGTAATAAACGATAATTTAAGTAAAGCTCCTGCTTCATCAAGCTGTTCTGTAATCGGTTTATTTGCTGCATCATAAAACATGCCTTCAAAGCCTGGTGCTTCATTTGTCATATGGCCTTTTTCATCAACTGGGCAAAGAACGCCAAGTCCGTATTTTTGTCCGACAATAAAGTCATCTTCTCCATGTCCTGGGGCAGTATGAACACAGCCAGTTCCCGCCTCAGTTGTTACATGATCGCCAAGAACGACAAGAGATTCGCGGTCATATATAGGATGTTTTGCCACAACCTTTTCAAGCTGTGCACCTTTTAGTGTTTTAGATACATTGTATTCTTCCCACTCAAGCTCTTTTGCAACAGCTTCTAAGAGTGCTGATGCAACTATGAATGAATCTTCTTTTACAACAACAACACTGTATTCAAGGTCTGGATGAACGGCAATTCCCAAGTTGGCAGGAATTGTCCATGGAGTTGTCGTCCAGATAACAATTTTTTCTCCGCCGTTCAAAACGTCTTTCCCTTCAGTAACTGTAAAGGCTACATAAATGGAAGCAGATCGTTTATCGTAATATTCAATTTCTGCTTCTGCTAATGCAGATTCACTTGATGGAGACCAATAGACTGGTTTTAGCCCCTTATAAATGTACCCTTTTTTCGCCATTTCACCGAATACTTTAATTTGCTGTGCTTCATATTCAGGATTTAAGGTCACATATGGATTTTCCCAATCACCGCGAACACCAAGTCGTTTAAATTGTTCTCGCTGGTTATTGATTTGCTCCCACGCATACTCAGCACAAAGCTTGCGGAATTCAGCAACGCTTAGTTCTTTGCGGTTTACTTTTTTATTTTTCGTTAATGCCGTTTCAATCGGGAGTCCGTGAGTATCCCAGCCCGGAACGTATGGTGCGTTATAACCCGTCATTGACTTATAGCGGACGATAAAATCCTTCAATACCTTGTTAAGAGCATGGCCCATATGAATATCTCCGTTTGCATATGGAGGACCATCATGCAAAACAAACATCGGGCGGTCCTTTGTTCGCTCCTGCACTTTTTGGTAAATGTTCATTTCTTCCCATTTTTCCTGCATTTGCGGTTCGCGATTTGGCAAATTTCCGCGCATCGGAAATTCAGTTTTTGGCATAAGCAGTGTATCTTTGTAATCCATTTCGTATTCCTCCAAACAATTTTTTAAATGCATGTTGTTTTTCAATATAAAAGTCCTGCATCAGTTTTATTTCTTTACCTCCATGCCGACTTTTTACCTAAAAAACAATCATTAAGAAAACGGTTATTAAATAAAAAAACACAAAAAACCTTCTCATCCCCATAAGGGACGAGAAGGTTTTCTCGCGGTACCACCCTTTTAGATAAACGGAATCCGTCTATCCTCTCGAAATTCGTAACGTGAATGAACCGTCTTTGCTTACAATTTGCATGTTCAGCAAAAAACTCAAGGGTGATTTTCATTCTTTCTCCTTTGGCGGGCTTACACCGTCCCCGTCTCGCTTTAAAAGGTGGAAAAGAGCTACTGTCCCTCTCATCGTTTCAATGGATTATAATTGTAGTAGTTCCCGTATTATATGTGAAAATATATACGTTAGTCAAGATTATGCTTTAGATTCTTCTCGTTCTTCGTATAGAGATTCAACTTCATACTCCATTAAATGATCCCAATCATCATTCTTTAGAAGATCAAGCTGTGCTTCAATCAGCATTTGGAAACGGGTGCGGAAGACCTTTGACTGCTTTTTAAGCTCTTCTATTTCAACAGCAATTTTTCTTGATTTAGAAAGTGATTCATTAATGATGCGATCGGCGTTTTTTTCCGCTTCTTTCACAATCAGCTTGGCCTCTTTTTGAGCATGACGACGAACCTCTTCCGCTGCTTCCTGAGCAACAAGAATTGATTTATTCAGCGTTTCTTCAATGTTCGCAAAATGGCCTAATTTTTCAGTCAGATCGCTTACTTTCGTTTCAAGTTCTTTGCGTTCGCGAATCGCCATTTCATAATCTTTTATTACTTGATCAAGGAATTCGTTAACTTCATCTTCATCATAGCCGCGAAATCCTTTGTTAAATTCTTTGTTATGAATATCTAACGGTGTTAAGGGCACTAGTGCCACCTCCATTATGTAATGAATAACCCATTCTAAAAACAGTATAATTCATAATTAGACAGAATGGGCAAAATTCCTCTTATTTCACATAAATTATTTTTGTTTTCCGATTGTTATTTTCCATTTGTCTTTCTTTGTCCGGCCATCAACTGATAATAATTTCGATCTGCCGAAACCTCTGACAGAAAGAGTATCGCCTTCCCTGCATTCAAATGAAGTCTGTTCAATCACTTTCCAGTTCACTTTTACATTTCCATTTTGGATAAGTATGCCGATTTTTTGCCTTGAGATGTTATAAATGGCAGCAGCGACAGCATCTAATCTTAAAGAACTGACGGTTGTTGAAGATTCTTGTATTGCTTCTGAATGACGGATTCTTTGCTTCCAATCAAGCGGCTGAAGGGAAACTTTCGATCTTCCGATTTCATTCAAATTCATTACGATAAAATCTTCAACTTCTTTTGCAGTTACAAGCTGAATTCGGTCCTCGAAAAATAGAAGATCTCCAAATTTAGATCGTTTCAGACCAAGTGACATAAGCGAACCTAAAATGTGACGGTGTTCAAGTGATGTATATTTTACAGGATAGTGTACTTCAATCAGAGAAACATGAAAATCCTCAAAAGAAGGAGTGAAGTAATCCGGATAAAGGAGAGCCCGTTTTCTCTCCATATCATCGCTTGAAAACAAGACGTTCACATCTCCATTTGTCCCAATTACCGCCCTGACCATATCCTGCTCTCTCGGATCGAGAAAATCGGTCAGTTTAGGACTGTACTGAAGAGAAACATTTTCTCTCCATTCCATCACCTGGTCAATAAAATGCCGTTCTTCCTGTCTGAAATGCTGATAAACATGATTCAACCTCATCCAACTCCAAACTAATTAGAAAAATCGCAAGCCCTCGAGCTTCGAGGAGCTAGTCGTTTGCGCCAGACATGTATGCGTGAAAATATCCTATACTTTCTAACCTTTAAAATAAAAACAGTGCCGCATTGACGGCACCTGCACCATTATGATTACCCAATCATCGTAAAAATAGAATTAATCCCATAGCCTGCAAAACGAAGAGCAAGCAGAGCCACGATTGGGGAAATGTCAATCATTCCAAGAGGAGGAATGAATCTGCGGAAAGGTTCTAAATATGGTTCCACGATTTTAGCTAAAAATTGGCCAAATCCGCTTTCTCTTGCATTCGGAAACCAAGACAGCAGAATATAAATAATGATCGCATACGAATAAATCTGCAATAATGTAAATAAAACGTCAGCTACTAAACCCATCTGGCCTTACCACCTCTGATCTTCTTCAGATATAATTTCAGATATTTGACCCGAGACATCTACATTGTCAGGCGTGCAAAGAAAAATATTCGACCCTATTTTTTGAATGTCTCCACCTATAGCGTAAACAGTCCCGCTTAAAAAGTCTACGATTCGTTTTGCCTGATCATGCTGAATTCGCTGCAAATTAACGACAACCGCTCTGCGATTTTTCAATTGATCTGCCACATCCTGTGCTTCAGCATAAACTCTGGGCTCACATAAAACCACTTTAGATGATTTTTGAACACTTTGCAAACTTACAACATTCTGTTTTGATTGCGTTTTTGCAGGAAACGGCTGTTCTTCTTCATATTCCTCTTCCTGATAACGTTCTTGTTCAACATATTCATATTCTTCATCATCCAAGGCAAAAAAGCTTTTAAACTTATTCTTGATACTCACTTTTGACACCTCCGATTATTAGCCTACTAGAGCAGAACCTATTCGAATAAAGGTTGCTCCTTCTTCAATAGCAATCACATAGTCATTTGACATTCCCATGGAGAGCTCTGTGCATGGGGCATGCGGCAAGTCTAGCGCTCTTACTTCCCCGCTTAAAACCCTGAGCCGGCTGAAAGCTTGTCTTAGCACGATTGTATCTTCTGTATTGGGCGCCATTGTCATTAGTCCTAAGATATGTATGTATGGATAGTTTTCAAGTTCTTTAACAAACGGAAGAACTTCTTCTGGCGCCATTCCATGCTTTGATTCTTCTCCAGACGTATTGACTTGGACAAAGCAGTTAACTTTATTATCGGCACGTTTGTTAATTTCTTTTGCAAGAGAAATACGGTCTAGGGAATGAATATAATCTGCTTTACCGATAACTTCTTTCACTTTTCTCGTTTGGAGTGTACCGATGAAATGCCATTTTGCCTGTGTTTTGATTTCATTATATTTATTGCTGAGGCCTTCATCCCTGTTTTCCCCAAGGTGCCGGACGCCTGCCTCAAGGGCCTCTTTAGTGCGGTCAATACTCACATATTTTGTTACCGCAATAATTTCTATTTCCTTTGGATCTCGTCCTATTTTAGCGCATGTATGGTTAATTTTAGATTGTATATCATTCAAGTTGTCTGCAACATTCATAGTTGTTAATTCCTCCTATGCAAACCGATAAAGCTGAACATTCTCCCGGTTGATCCTTTATCTCTTCGATGAGAAAAAAACAAATCAGATTCACAGCTAGTACATAATGAGCTCGTCAAAATCCTTGATTCTTTTAAGCCTGCTTTCAGGAGCAGCTGTTTATTAAGCTGCTTTAAATCAAGTGAATATTGTCCATCCGAAACACGATGGTAGGGCAAAACTTCACTAGCACCCAGAGCATTATTTACTTGTTCGATCACATAATTGTCTACAACGTAACAGCAAGCACCGATTGAAGGACCAATTATGGCATAAACAGCGTCAATGTCAGCAGCTTCCTCTTTCAGCCAGGTTTCGATCATCTTTCCGCCAATATCTTTCACAGAACCCTTCCACCCTGCATGAGCCGTTCCTATCAGATTCTTATTGCGTTCATAAAAATACAATGGAACACAATCCGCATAGCAAAGGGCAAGCATCAGATTATGTTCATCTGTATATAAGCCGTCTGTTTTAGAAATGGCTGACTCATACGTAAGAATACCTCTGCCTCTATCGGACCCGTTTACTTTATAAATGCGGTTATCATGTACTTGATCTGCGCATACCCAATTTTCAAGGGGTACTTCTACTGTTTCAGCTAAATGACTGCGGTTAGCGATGACGTCATCTTGATTATCTTTTACGTGCAAACCAAGATTTAATGATTGAAAATCGCCTTTGCTCACTCCGCCGTTTTTCGTAGTAAAACCAATCATAAGCTCACGATTGATTTCTTTCCAGACAGGACTATCCATATAAGTTTCATGATGCAAGTGAAATGGCTGCTGTCCATTCATAAAAATTCATTCCTTTTCGACACAGTTTGATTCTAGTTTACATATACACGACTATATTTTACCACATCTTTCCCATTCAGGCAGGAAGATTCCTAAAATTATTCGCCAATTTGGTCCAAATTCCTATTAACACGGACCAAAATGACATCTTCGCCGATTTTTACGATGTTTCTCCATGGAACAACAAGCTCTTCTTCTTTTCCAAAGAATCCGAGTACTTTTCCAGAACCGCTGATAATGACAGCCTGAATTTTCCCTGTCGTTACATTAATGTCGAAATCTCCAACGATCCCAAGCTTTTTCCCGTCTGAAACATTGACAACATCCTTCGTCTGAAATTCTGAAATATGCATCACGGTATCCGCCCCCTCTTCTTACTTTTATTGTATGAGAAGACTTCAGGTATCTATGCCCGCTTTTTATAGTGTTTGTTTTGTTTGATGCTAATTCAACATGAAGAGTAGTATGATATAATTTCAGTGAAAAATAACGTAGTGTAACAATGGAAGTGGTGGATATCAATGACAAAAGATACTTTTTTTCAATTAAATTCAATTTTCATCAGCATCTTAATAGAAGCGATGCCATTTGTCTTATTAGGAGTATTTATTTCTGGGATCATCCAAATATTTATTACTGAACAGATGGTCTCTAAGTTCATACCAAAAAATCGCATTCTCGCTGTAGTATATGGAACATTAATTGGAGCAATATTTCCTGCATGCGAATGCGGGATCATTCCAATCGTCAGAAGGCTTATTCTAAAGGGCGTTCCACTTCATATGGGAATTGCATTTATGCTTACAGGACCAGTTATCAATCCAATCGTCCTATTTTCTACCTATGTGGCGTTTGGCAACAAGTGGGATATTATGCTCTATCGAGGTGGACTTGCAATCATTGTATCGATTATAGTCGGTCTGATTCTTTCATATCAATACGATAGTAATCAGCTTTTAGAGAAGAAATCACTAAATGTACATAGCCATGACCATACCGGTGATCAGCATTTTCCGAAAAAACTTTTGGGAGCCATGCAGCACGCAGTTGAAGAATTTTTCTCGGTTGGAAAATATTTAATCATCGGGGCATTTATCGCTGCTTCCATGCAAACATTTATTAAAACGTCAACCTTACTTGCGATAGGACAAAATGAACTATCCTCATCAGCAGTAATGATGGGCCTTGCCTTTATTTTATCTCTTTGCTCAGAAGCTGACGCTTTTATCGCATCGTCTTTCACAAGTACATTTTCAACAGGTTCAATTATTGCATTTTTAGTTTATGGGCCAATGCTTGATATAAAAAATACACTCATGCTGCTGGATGCTTTTAAGAAAAAATTTGTTTTCTTTTTAATCCTATATATCACTGTCTTTGTATTATTTGGTTCATTGCTTATTTAAAGGAGGGTTTTTAGAATTGTTCCGTTTATTTCTATTAATGGCTTTTACCTATTTCTTTTTTCACCTGCACGCCTCAGGTAACATCACTAATTATATCAATATGAAATATTCTTACTTATCCTACAGCGCAATCTTTATTTTTGCTCTGCTGACAATCATTCAGGCTTATACTTATTTTAAAACCCCTGAAGATGATCACTGCGATTCGAATTGCTGTCATCCTCATGAAAAACGATCAGGTATTAAGAAATTTGTTCTTTATGCAATATTTATTTACCCATTGATAGCAGGTTTCTTTTTTCCAATTGCTAAATTGGATTCGAATATCGTTAAAGCAAAGGGTTTTACCTTTCAAAATTTAGATTCAGGGGATTATTCCAGAAATCAATATTTAAGACCCGATACAAGTGTTTATTACGGAAAAGAGGGTTACTATGATTTGATGCAGGAAGAGCTGGAGAAATATGCATCCATGTCTTCACTGCATTTAAGTGCTGATAATTACCTTAAAGGAATGGAAACCATTTATCAGTTTCCAGGAGAGTTTTTGGATAAAACAATTCAATTTGATGGATTTGCATTTAAAGGAGAATCGATTAATAAAAATCAGCTATTTGTGCTGCGCTTTGGCATCATTCATTGTATTGCCGATTCAGGTGTTTATGGGATGCTGGTCGAATTTCCTGAAGAAGTGAAATTAAAAGATGATGAATGGATTCATGTCAAGGGTACATTATCTTCTATATATTATCAGCCTTTTAAGGCCAAGATCCCGTATGTAAAGGCTGAAAGCTGGAAAAAAATAAAAGCACCAGAAGATCCATATGTGTATAGACGGTATTAAAAAGAATCAGGACTGTTCGGTTGAACAGTCCTAATTTTGTATGTTCTTATTCATTTGTTTGATTGCAGCCTTCTCAAGCCTTGATACTTGCGCTTGGGAAATGCCAATTTCTTCAGCCACTTCCATCTGTGTTTTCCCTTGAAAAAAACGCTTTCTGAGAATTAATTTTTCACGGTCGTTTAACCGTCTCATTCCTTCTTTTAAAGCAATTTCTTCAATCCAATGGGAGTCACGATTTTTTTCATCGCTGAGCTGATCCATGACATAGATTGGATCTCCTCCATCATTATATATTGGTTCAAAGAGAGAAACAGGATCTTGTATGGCATCTAAAGCAAAAACGATTTCTTCATGCGGAACTTCCAGAACCCGGGCAATTTCCTCCGCTGTCGGTTCCCTTGAGGTCTTGCTCATCAATTGTTCTCTAACCTGCAAAGCTTTGTAGGCAATATCACGAAGAGATCTGGAGACACGGATTGGATTGTTGTCACGTAAATATCTTCTGATCTCCCCAATTATCATTGGTACAGCATAAGTTGAAAATTTTACATTTTGGCCAAGATCGAAATTATCAATTGATTTCATAAGTCCAATGCAGCCTACTTGAAACAGATCGTCAACAAACTCTCCTCGATTGTTGAAACGCTGGATTACGCTCAGCACGAGGCGAAGATTGCCGTTTACCAGTTTTTCTCTTGCTGATAGTTCACCGCTTTGCATTTCACGGAACAAAATTCTCATTTCCTCATTTTTTAGGACTGGAAGTTTGGAAGTGTCTACTCCACAAATTTCAACTTTATTTCTTGCCACATTTTTCCCTCCTAACAGGAGCTGCTGTACAGAGTTAAGTATCTCCTTAGGTGGGAAAAATATGCACAAGCTATCGTCTTGAAATTTACCCGAAAACCGGCAAAAGCATGGGATAAAAAAATTTTAGACCATTTTATTAAATTCTTTCCGCAATCGTTTGATAATTCTTTTCTCTAATCTTGAAATATACGATTGAGATATACCGAGCATATCCGCTACATCTTTTTGAGTTTTTTCTTCCCCGCCCTGCAGGCCAAAGCGAAGCTCCATTATTTGTTTTTCGCGGTCATTCAACTGCTGAAGTGCCTTTAGCAAAAGTTTGCGGTCAACATTTGCTTCAAGGTCTTTTGTGATAATATCTTCTTCTGTTCCCAAAACATCTGATAAAAGGAGTTCATTACCGTCCCAATCGATATTTAAAGGCTCATCAAACGATACTTCTGAACGAATTTTATTATTGCGGCGCAAATACATTAATATCTCATTTTCAATGCATCTCGATGCATAGGTGGCAAGCTTAATTTTTTTCTCAGGATTAAATGTGTTTACAGCCTTTATCAAGCCAATTGTTCCAATGCTGATTAAATCCTCAATATTAATGCCAGTGTTCTCAAATTTACGGGCGATGTAGACAACTAACCGCAAATTTCTTTCTATTAAAATGGAGCGAGCTGCTTGATCTCCCCCCGGAAGCTTTTTTAACAATACTTCTTCCTCATCTTTTGACAGCGGAGGCGGCAGAGCTTCGCTTCCGCCTATGTAATGGATTTCATCGGTTTTAAGACCAAGTTTCATTAATAATTTGTACCAAAGATACGTAATTTGCAATTTAAGTTTTTTCATATTCCTCCCCCTTCTATTTTTTAGGTGTGCTGAGTAAAATGGTTAAGAAACATCCTGAACCGATTGACCCTGCAGCATTTTCGGATGAACAATACAATCATATTCATCGTCAGGCGATAAGCTTGTTCTGTTTAAACCAACAATTGCTTTTGGAACTAAAATGGCTTCTGTTTCTGTCATAATAATGATTTCATCGGGTTTCAATCCTAGAAGAAACTGATTTGTCTTCCCAACAACACGATAAGGTATGATTCTCATTCGGTGTTCAAGCGGATGAGATTCTGCGGTGCCTGATAATGCTGCCATCACATCTTCCTGCAAAGCAATGGAGATGAGAGGTCCAGGTAAATATTCAGCCGCCTTTTGTACATCCACAATCATCACAGGACTCTTTGAAATCGGGTCATAAAGCTGATTTCCACTGTCTATTAACCCTTTTAAGCGAAAATGAAAGTCTCCAATTTTAATGGATACAGTAACTATTTGATCGTATTGAATCTTTTTCATTTCCAAATCATCCAGACGTTTTCTAGAAAAAAACCATGCAGCAGGAAATCCTATTAAAACAAAAAGCCAGCTGATTGGATCTCCAAATCCTCCAGAGTTCGTCATAAGGACACCATCTAATATCCCAATCTCCGTTTGAATAAAATAATGAGTTCCTATCATGCCGCCGCCGATCATAAAAGTGACAAAGTAGAACGTGAATAAAGACTGAGTAAAATATTTAAACCGTTTAAAGCCAAAGGCAGTTACTACCATCATGATGGATATTGCGAGCTTGCTGATTGGGTGCACCATAATCTCAGACAATGGAGTAAACATAAGCAAAACGATACTAGATCCGATAAGAGCACCAATCAATAATCGAAGCTTATAAATTTTCCTTTTCAAAAGAATCGCAGTTAGAAGAAGCAGCAATAAATCAAAGGAAAAGTTTAAAAACCAGATGACGTCTAAATAGATCGACACGTGAATCTCCTTTCTCCAAAGGTGATTTCACATGCCCCGAAAAAAGAAAGGGCACTGTCCGATTGGATAGTAATAGTATAGCGGAGACATCTACGGGAAGTCTGTCAGTTACTGCCGATAAAATAGAGAATTTTTGATAGATATAGCTATTATTTGTCGATGAAAAAGAATGGTATTTTTATAAAATTATGAACCGTAAGCAAAAAACCTCTCTTCCCCATATACAGCCGGGAAGAGAGGTTTTTATTAATATTTTTATTTTGCCGGTTTTTTGCCGTTGATAAACAATTTCCCATCCGCAACAGCTCTAGTTTCGTTTCCGAAGTCATCTCTTGCAATAACTTCAATGCGAGCGCCGTCTGCCTTCATGTTAGATGTTGCTGTGTAATAACCTTCATAGTGACCCGGAGATGTTTCTCTCAGCGGAAGCTCAGTTGCATTTTGAACACTTGCATTCGTTAAAGGCATATGAATCACAAATGTAGCATCAAGATCTTCCTCGCTATTAAATTCAATCTTCACGCTCTCGCCAGATTTAATATATTTGTCTTGTGCAGGCTGAAGGTTTTCGATAACTGGTGCGTTATATTTAACATAAACTTTAACTGTTTTCTTCAAACGATTTCCTGCTTTGTCATTCGCAAGCACAGTAATCATATTCTCTCCATTTTCTAAAAGGATGCGTTTAGTGAACTTGCCGTCTTGAACAGGTGCATTTTGTCCATTGACCTTCACCCAATCAAGATTCGCATCTGTCACAGTACCGCTCACAGTTAATGCTTCAGTATTAAACTTATCACCGTTTTTCGGGTTTTCGATCGTTAAACCCGGCTTTGTTTTATCTAGAATAACCTTTACCGCATTTGATGGATCTGTCATCCCAGCTTCTGTGCTTGATTTAGCGGTTAACACATTTTCTCCTTCATGCAGTGTCACTTCTGCAGAGAATGTGCCATTTTCAGCTGCTTGTACGGTTGCTGCTTCTGCGTCTTCATTATATACATGAACTGTTGTGGATGGAGCTGCTTTTCCTTCAACGATTGTTTTTTCCTGATTCGTAAAAGTACCATCTTTTGGCGACGTGATTTCTGGAGCCGTCACCTCATAATTCACTACAGCACGAATCATATAGTTTCCTTCTTCAGCTGGTGCAGGTGACCATGCGCCCCCAACAAGCTGATAGCTGCGTCCAGCATTTTCCCCATCCTCATCTGTACCAAGTCCAGGAGCATTAGGGTTTGGCTGGCTTTGAATATAAACCATATAAAAGTCTCCATCTACCACAACACCTTGATCAAGCAAGTCTACCATTGTCCATTCCCCATTGCGGAGTGCGGTGGCATTTATTGGACCTGCAAGTTTTTTGCCAGGTGCGCCATCTGTGCCTGAGGCGTCATAAATGGCAACTTGGAAATCAGTTCCTCCTGGCACTGGCCATTCTGTATCCCAAAATCGGAATAATCCGCCAGTAACCATTGCACGTTCATTCCCCTCAGCAAGAGACATTTTAACGGCCCAGCCATTTCCGGCATCATAGAATGCACGAGCATTTTCAGCTGTCCCGTCATCATATCCAATTTCACCAGGATAGCCAATGAATGGTTTTAACGTGAAGTTTTGGATTGTTGTTTGATCTGCATCAATCGTTATTTGCATCTCTGCTCCATAATAAGAAGGTGCCATCGCTTTTAAGGTATATTCACCCTCATACGCGACAATTGTATATTCTCCCTGGTCATTTGTTTGGACTGGGGTAATGGCTGCATCCTCAACTAAAAGCAAAGTCGCATTAGAAACCGGTTCGCCAGTTACCTCATTCGTAATAACACCGCTGACTGTCCCTTGAGGAAGCTCCTCTAAAATGAAGTTTGCTTCGGTAACGATGTCATTTTCAATTGTTACAGCCTGTGTTTCAGATTGATATCCATATGCTTCTGCCTGCAGCGTATATGAACCTGCTCCATGAATAAGTTCATAGCTGCCATCTTGCAGGCTTGAGTAAGTTGAACGGCCTGTTTCAAGAACACTTACTTGTGCAC
This sequence comes from Bacillus sp. PAMC26568, assembly GCF_014235785.1. Taxonomy (GTDB): domain Bacteria; phylum Bacillota; class Bacilli; order Bacillales; family Bacillaceae; genus Bacillus_P. Next base: position 2,664,978 of record NZ_CP060137.1, read on the forward strand.
GCAGGGGAAGTGCTGCAGGTGTTGCCTGATCATTATTGCTGTCCTTCTTAACTGTATATGGAGCAGGAGTTATTTTTTCAGGATACACTTTTTCTTTCTTAGCTGTGCCTGCTTTTGAATCATTTGCTGGTTGTTTATCTATTCCAAGGCTTGCTTTACTTGGTGTTTCAAGGGCAGTATTCGTTAATTTCACATCATCTATATACCATCCGTCTTTTACTACGCTGCCGTCAGTTGTTACATTAAACTGAATATAGATTCTTTGACCTGCGTATGCAGACAAATCAACTTGTCCATCTATCCAGCCTGTTGTCACGCCATTAACACGCAGTGCCTGAGTCCAGTTCTCCTGATCAGTTGATACGAAAACATGACCATAATCATATCTTGTTTCAAGTTCATGCCACTGTTTGAATTGTAAAAATGCCGGTCCCTCTTCAGGCAGATCAATTGGGGGCATGAGCAAGTTCATATTCGCACTGTTTTCATAATCCCCATCTAAATTGGTAGCATAAACATTTTCACCTGATGCGGCATTTCCAGGTCCTGATGCAGGAACACCAAGTTCCCAGCTATTCTTGACCCCGAATGATGTCCAGCCGACCGCAACTGATTCGAAGTCTTGTTCGTACCCAGTCGTTATGCCTGGCTGAACAGCTACTTCATATTCACCTGAAACAACTTCGTTTGCTCCATAATCTATTATCTTCCATTTGTATACCACTGTACCTTCTGTGATCGCATCCCCCGGGATTATTGCTTCGTACACCCCGTCTAAGTGATCTCCAGACATTCTTTGCGCATCTGCGATTTGCCATTGTCCGCTGTTATCTTGATAATGAAGAGCTACGCTCGTTACACTCACATTATCCTGTACAGCAATCGTTAGCGGGAGATTCATTCCTGCAAATGTTTCACTTGGAGCTTCATGCTGAAAAACAGGTGCCTCCGTATCTTCTCCCTCTTTTGCTACCTGACCTTTCACTTTACCAAGACCTGTAATAAGGGATGACACGGCATCAAATGCATTAACTAATCCATGTCCATACCCATTGTTTGGAGAATTTGAAAAAGTTGAATCTGTTAATGGTGTTGCGGTAGATAAAAGAACTTCTTCAATTTCATCTACAGTTATGGAAGAATCAACTTGTCTTAATAAAGCAGCAACTGCCGATACATGAGGTCCTGCCATCGATGTTCCATTCCATCCGCCCTCATAAGCACTGCCAGGAACTGAAGATCGAATATTTACTCCAGGTGCTGAAATTTCAGGCTTTGTTTCTTCATAAGGAGATGGACCTTGAAGAGAAAAAGTACCTAATTGATTATTGATATCTGTTGCTCCTGTTGCAAAGGATTCCGGATAGTTAGCAGGGTTTGCAATGGATCCAGGTCCTCCTGGATTGAAAAGTGTTGTATTACCTGCTGAAAACTCAGGGAAGATATCTGCTGCACGCCAAGCTTGTACCATTGGACGGTACCATTCATCTAGTCCTGCTCCTCCGCCCCACGAATTGTTCACCACGTCTGGTGCCATTTCAGGATGAGGATTTCCTTCTGCATCTTTAGGAGCTAAAATCCACTCTCCAGCTGACAGAAGATCTACATCTGAACCGCCATCTTCAGTAAATGCTTTAACAGCAATCCATTTTGAACCAGGAGCGACTCCTATTTGATTGCTTCCATTTGGTTCTGAACCGACCATTGTTCCTGTAACATGCGTTCCATGTCCAATATCATCATATGGCGCTGATTGATCAGCCGTTGCATCAAACCAGTTAAATTCATGATCTGGCGTGTTAGGTGCTGCTGGGTTATAGCCTCGATATTTTTCTTTTAATGCTGGGTGATCCCACTGTACACCTGTATCAATGGAAGCAACAACAGTTCCGCTGCCGTCAATACCCATTTCCCATGCTGCAGGGGCACCAATTTGATCTAAGTTCCATTCAGTGCTTGCTGGGGATGCTTTGGGCTCTTCAGCTTTTTTAACAGTCTGTTTCTTCTCTGCAGAAGAATGAAGTTCCCTCATTTCATTTGGAAGCACTTTTTCAACCTCTGGGAATGAAGCAATTTTCTCCATTACTTCTTTTGTCGCTGTAACAGCCATCCCATTAACAATGTAAAATGATTTAATATCTTTTGCTTTACCTTCTTTTTCTTGTTTTGTTAAGTATGTTTTAAGATTTTGCTGTGTTTCAATCGCTTTTGCTCTAAGTGACGATACAACAGCAGATCGTTTCTCATATTTTGCTTGAGTTACCGTTTCTTTTCCTGCTTTTTTTATAGCATGTTCAGCAACTTTGCCTGTATCGACTTGATCTTTTAATTTAATGAGAAACGTTACCTTTTCATCTTTTTTAAATGCCTGAGTCAGTTTTTTTGAAACTTTCTCAGCCTGTATGTTTTTTTGGTCTTGAACAGAGGTGCTGATTCCTGATTTTGTACTGGCTGTTGTGATTGTTGGTGCGAGCATTGTAAGCAACAAGATAAAAATTGACAAAATACTAAACAGTCTAACATGTTTCTTCTTCATTCTTTTAATTCCCCCTTAAATTTTAAATGGAAATTCATCCGTCCCCCTTCCTTCTCTCTCTTTGACTTGTCTGGGATGTTATCAATAATGTAAAGAAAATTATTTGAAAATTTTGTCATTATTTGTTAAATATTTCTATTCATTCAAAAAATAATGAAATGGTAGGAGACTTTTTGCCGATGTTGTAGTTCAAAAGAATGTCTGTTACGAAATGTACAGGAGTGGAAAAATGTGATAATCATATGGCATGCGGGGATCTAGATAGATTTAATAGGGATAGGGGAAATTTACTATTAAAGGAGAATAAATGTGGAAAAAGCAAAAAAATGAATAGTATTTCCTTTTTATTCCTATATTGTTATTTTTCAATAAATCAGTAATCGATCGAAAGAACCATAATTTGGAAGTTGAAATGGACTTTGTACTTTTACGAGGATTATGGGAGAGAGTCTTTTGCAGGACCCATTAGTTCAATGGATATAAGGTCATACTTTACTCAGTTAGGGTTTTCCACTGCGTGTTAGTGCGGCCCCTTGATGTGGATCACACATACCGTTGCCAAAGGAAATTGCGCCCTTAGTCTGTGTTCTGACGGGCTTTTTGGACGAATTGTCCCCCACACCTTTCGATTCGATTTCTCTATGTCTTCATGAGGGGTGTACTGCCCGTTAATGCAGGATAATAAAAAAAGAGACATGGCAGCGATTGCCATGTCTCTTATACATTTTAACGACGTTTATTACGGTTTCTTAAAAATGTTGGTATGTCAAGCGTTTCTTCGCCTTGCTGCATCGAGCGGCTTGTCATCTCCTGCGCAGGTTCTTCACGCTCACGCTTCATCTCACGAACATCGCGTGGTTTTGGCGTAGGTTTCGCAGATGTATTTCCAAACGAAGGTCTTGTTGGTTTGCTGTGATTAATTTCAACTTCATTAAAACCAGTAGCAATAACCGTAACTACAATTTCATCTTTTAAGTTTTCATTGATGACAGAACCGAAAATCATGTTTACATCTTGATCAGATGCAGTTGCCACAATGTCAGCTGCTTCTTGCACTTCATACAAGCTTAAATTTGATCCGCCGGTGATGTTCATAAGAACACCTTGAGCACCGTCGATTGACGTTTCAAGCAAAGGACTTGAAATGGCTTTCTTGGCAGCCTCTGCAGCACGGCTTTCGCCAGTTGCGACTCCAATTCCCATTAATGAAGATCCTTTGTTAGACATGATTGTTTTAACATCTGCGAAGTCAAGGTTAATGAGTCCAGGCACTGCGATTAAGTCAGATATGCCTTGTACACCTTGGCGCAATACGTTATCTGCTTCACGGAACGCTTCAAGCATTGGCGTATTTTTATCAACAATCTCAAGCAAACGGTCATTCGGAATGACAATCAATGTATCGACTGATTCCTTCATTGAAGAAATACCGCCGGCTGCCTGCATGGCACGTTTGCGGCCTTCGAATGTAAATGGCCGTGTAACAACCCCTACAGTCAAAGCACCAAGATCTTTAGCAATCTGAGCAATGACAGGAGCCGCACCTGTACCAGTTCCTCCGCCCATTCCTGCTGTTACGAAGACCATATCTGCTCCTCTTAAAGCTTCTTCAATCTGCTCTTTGCTTTCTTCAGCTGCTTTTTTGCCTACTTCTGGATTAGCACCTGCACCAAGGCCTCTAGTCAGTTTTGAACCAATTTGCATTCTTGTTTCAGCTTTTGATAGATTCAAAGCTTGTGCATCTGTATTAACAGCGATGAAGTCTACTCCCTGAACCCCGTGTTCTATCATACGGTTAACAGCATTGTTTCCTCCGCCGCCAACCCCGATAACTTTAATTGTTGCCATTCCATCAATATTGCTTTCAAACTCCAACATACAAAATCCTCCTAATCCATCGAATGACTTCCTCTTGATGCATGTTATTCAAAGAAGTAACCAAAGAATTTTTTTACTTTGCTTTCTTTTTTCTCTTCTTTTTCTTTAGGTTTCGAACGCTGCTGCTGCTGAGGCTCTCTATGCGATGAAGCCTCAACTTTTTCAGGAACAACATTCGAACTGATGCTTCTGCCTTGAATTTTCGCATTTTTATAGGCAAATTGAATCAATCCTACTCCTGTCATATATTGAGGTTCTCTCACTCCAATATAATCTGGGCTTGCAATACGAACATTATTTTGCAGAACAGCTTGAGAAATTTCCAGCACGCCCGGCATACTGACTGTTCCGCCAGTCAAGACAAATCCGCCAGGCAAGTCTCTCACACCGAGTCTCTTAATCTCATGCTGAACCAATTCAAACATTTCTTCAAGTCTAGCTTCTATAATATCAGATATTTCCAACTGATTGAATTGCTGTTTTTGATCTGTGCCGATAATAGCTGCTTCAAACACTTCGTCTTCTGAAGCATAATCATAGAAAGCATGTCCATGTTTTACTTTAACACGTTCTGCTTCATCAGTTGTTGTGCGAAGACCGATTGAGAGGTCTTTCGTGATATTTTCTCCTCCGATAGGCAGAACACTTGTCGTTTGCAGATGACCATGTTCAAACACGGCTATCGTGGTTGAGCCTCCGCCAATATCAACTAGTGCCACCCCAAGGTTTTTCTCATCTTTTGATAAAGCTACAGCTCCTGAAGCAAGCGGCTGCAGGCAAATATCAGTAATTTCCAGTCCTGCTTTCTCTACACAGCGCAGCAGGTTATGTAATATCGTTCTAGATCCAGTAATGATAGTGCCTTCCATTTCAAGGCGTACTCCAATCATTCCGCGCGGATCACTGATTTCATCCAGACCATCTACAATAAATTGCTGAGGAATAACGTCTATTATTTCTCGTTCTGGAGGTATGGACATCACTTGAGCAGCTTCAATCACTCTGCGTATGTCCTCATTGGCTATTTCACGATTGTCACTGGATACAGCTACAACTCCGTGACAATCCTGTAATTGAACGTGATTGCCAGTCACTCCTACTACGACTCTCTTAAGCGGTATGCCAACCATTCTTTCTGCCTGTTCTACCGCTTTTTTAATAGAATGAACGGTCTCGTCAATATCAACGATTGACCCTTTTCTCAACCCTTCGGATTTTACATTGCCTACACCTATAATGTTTAAGTTATCTTCTGCCATTTCACCGATAATAACTTTAACACTGGATGTACCGATGTCTAAACTTACAAAGATTTCATTGTTGTTCATTCTATGGCACCTCCTTATCTCTATCATTTCCATTCTATTATTAGAGGAACAACAATACAATGAATCTAGTTTTACATATTTGTAACAAAGGTGAAAAATACTGTTATATTTGACTTCTTACTGTCACATTTTATCTTCCAGCCTCATTTAATGACTTTTCTCAATAAATAAATACTAACTTGAGTATTCGTCAAATCCTTCAGTTTCCCTCTTAAAAAATTAACTTTTTTTTAGTTTTTGCCGCGTTTGAGTCCAATTGGAAATTATTATTCTTCTTATGACAGCAATATTTTGAAAAAGCCTTACTCCAAAAGCAAAAATTGCTACCAAATACAAGTCTACACCAAGATGCACGCCTAGAAAAGCTAAACTTGCAGCTAAAATGATGTTGAAAAAAAATCCAGATACAAAAACCATCTCATCATACATATTTTGCAGATGAGCACGAATTCCTCCAAGCAAAGTATCTAGGGCAGCAAGTATGGCAATTGAGAGATAATTGGAATATTCACCGGGAATACGGAAGTCAGTGAGCAAACCCAATGAAATACCAAGAATTAATCCTAAGATGGGAAGCCACATTATGAATTTCCTCCTTCTTCTACCGGCTTCATTTTTTTAATGCGAATTGCATCGTCATAAGGCGGAATAACTATCCGGTCTTTCGGCTCTGAAATGGAAAGCCGCAAATTATCAATTGCAAAGTTGTCCATTGTTGTGGAACCATTCAAACGGTTAAAAAGTTTTTCTGCATCCTGTGAAATAACTTTAATTTCAAGCGGATATGAATTCAAGCTATAGCCATCCATTTTGGTTTGTCCATTAATATCTCGTATGACTGTAGTATTTACAACGCGTCTGTCAGAGATCGCGATATGTTCTGCACCGTACGAATTCAGTTCATTCAACAGCCGCTTCAGCAAATCAGGAGCAATGTTTTCCACCTCTGTCTGTGCAACCTCTTCATCAAACAAAGGTTCAATTGTAATGGTTATGCCTGATCCGGTTACTTTTGTTATTCCGGCTTCCTTTTTCAGCTCTTCAAGTGTTTCCTTCAATGTTTTTTCAGCACTCTGACTTTTATCATTCTCATATGTATCAATGAGTTCTTCGTATTTCCGAATCTCAAGCAGGAGATTTGTTTGTATTTCTTGCTCCTGCTTAAGGGCTTCCCTTAACTGCCACATGTCACGTGTGTCTCTTACAGCAGGTTCCTTGATTGATTGAAACTGGATGGCAAGCATTAAACCGAATATCATTGTTAACACTGAGAAACTTAAACCCTTAAGATTATTCTTCAAGGCAACCACCCTCAAGATTTCTTTTCTTGCAATAATGGATTCATTTTTATTTCATTTTTCTTCTCAAGGGTAATCACTATATTGTCATATGCTATCTGCTCAACTACACCGCCAGCGATATTTAAAGCCTGATCTAAAACAGCAGGCTCTCCAATGGCCGTTATGACAAAGGGAGCAGGAAATTGATTGCCATCAACAGTAACAACTGGACCATTACAATATATATACGATTCATGAGATAATCTTTGTCCATTGATTGCGATTGCACTTGCCCCTGAAATTAATAGCTCGTTAATTACCTTGAAAATATGACCTTCGTGAACAATATAATTATTTACATTTTCACCTTCGGGAATGTAGGAGGAATCTTCAAGTGTGACTTCAATCCCCTCACCTGAAACGCCAAGCTCTCCGACATACATCCTGTATTTTTCAACATCTTCAACAAGATTAAAATAAATCTGTTTTTCATCTTTCAGATTTTCTTCAATTTTTCTTACTCTTTCCTGGTTGTCAAATAATTCCTTCTGAAGCTCTTTATTGCGTTCCTCCTGCTGGATAAGCATCTCCCTTGCCTTAAATTCTTTGCTCCATTGCGCAGAAGATATTCCATTATTTGGACGCTGTTCTTTTGTGAGCTGGTACGAAAAAGAAACTAGAAAACCAAGAACAAGCATGATTAAAGAGAGAACGACATACCTACCCCTCATTTTCATTTTCATTTTGCTCTGTCTCCTCCGGCTCAGTTTCTTCTATTGCTTCCTCCCCTTCTGCAGGTTCAGCTTTTTCAGATTTTTTATCAAATGATTCGAAATATGTTCCGACTTCCATATGGATAATGCCTTTAGAATTCGGCTCCAGCTGGCTGACTATCGCAGGATAATCCATCATTTTCTTTGAAAAACTGCGGACGGTGGCTCTGACCTCATATCCATCATTCATAAACAGGGTAACATGCCAAGGATCGGTTTTCTCAGGTGTATGATAGATTTCAGAAATCGCATTCCTCACACTTTTAGGAAGGCTCATAAGTTCCAGGGCCATTTCTTCAATTTCTTCAGCCTTTTCCCAGTCAATTAATAAGGGGGCATCGTCAGGAAATGTCCCGCTTAATGGGTCAAGTGTTCTCCCGTTTTCCAAAATGGGGGAGTATTGATCATCTTTAACAATATAAGCGACCTTTTGATATTCCTCAACAACAATTGTTACTTTATTAGGCAATTGCTTGTCCAATTTAATATTCTGTATCTGATCTAAATCAGAAAGAGCGTCATTCACTTCTTTTTCATCAATGCTCCAAAATCCCGATCTTTCTGTAATTCCACTCATTTTAATAATTTCTTCTTTGGATACTGTCTCATTTCCTGCAACATCAATGGAAGATACTTTACTAAGCGGAGATTGGAAGTAAATCACCAATAGTATGAGGAGAAAAAAAACGGATAAAAAAGAAATTAAACGGCGGTTTGATTTTTGTTTTCGATGTTCCTTCAGTTTAGGAACCCGGTCTTCAAGCGATACGACTTTTCCTTTTTCCACCTATAGTCACCCCTCATCCCGAATCACTTTCCGGGGCGTAAAATCATCTTTAAAAGAGAAACAAACGGCATATTGTATGCCGTTTAGCAATTGCAGATTTCTTAAAGATATTATACCACAATAAAAGGAAAAAAAGATAAGCTTTCTCTATTCATTTTGCCCTACAATTTCAACTTCTGTTTCCATTTTTACAGAATGTTTTTCATAGATTGTTTTTTTCACATAATCAATGAGATCCAGCACATCTTTTGCCGTAGCATTTCCAGTATTCACAATAAAATTGCCATGCAGTTCAGAAATTTTCGCCCCGCCAATCTGATATCCTTTTAAACCTGATTCCTGAACAAGCTGTCCTGCATAATGGGGCAGCGGATTTCTGAATACACTTCCGCAGTTAGGATGGTCCCAAGGCTGTGTTTCTCTCCGGTAATCTTTATTTTTTTGCAGTTCTGCTACGATTTCTTCCCTATTGCCTTTTTCAAGCTTTAAAACCGCTTCAAGACATATTCCTGGCCGTTTCTTTTGAAGAAGTGATGTTCGGTAAGAAAAGTCGAGTTCCTCTGCAGAAAGCCATTCTAATGTTCCGTCTTCAAATAAGATATGGGCTTTGATCAATATTTTTGACATATCTGATCCATGTGCACCTGCATTCATATAAACTGCTCCCCCGACAGAGCCAGGTATTCCGCCGGCAAATTGCAGGCCGGATAAACCTTGTTTACTAATGACAGTTGTCAATTTTATGAGAGAATATCCACCGCCGGCTGTAATAATGTCACCATCCACTTCTAAATGGTCAAGCCCTTTTCCAAGCTTAATGACAACGCCTTTTATCCCTGAGTCTCCTACAAGCAGGTTTGATCCGCGCCCAATCGCTCTCCAGGCTGCACCGCTTTTTGTTACGATGGCCATTGTTTTTTTCAAATCTTCAATACTATTAGGCTCAACGAAAATCTCAGCAGGTCCGCCAATTTTTATCGTAGTATGCTTTGCTAAAGGTTCATTATGAATCACTTTTCCTACATTTGCTTTTTGTAATTCCATCAAAATTTTTTCCATGACAGCCTCCTTAAAAATGAACGATTCTTTCCAGATGCTAATTGAAGAAGGTTATAGGAATCTTAGTCCGATAGGCACAACTTCTTTCCTGCCCTTATTTTCTATGAACACAACTCCTATGTCTCCTAGTCTATATATATTCTATGCCTGCTCTTAGCAAGCAGCAATCCTTATCTATTAGCCAGTGCCTCTAGTTCTTTAAATAGTTTCATTGAAGCGTCAGGTATGCCCAGCTGTTTGGAAGCTGCTTTCATTTTCTGCAGGTTCTCCTGATCAAGCAAAATGGCATCCATTTCTTTGATTAACGCTTTACTTGAAAGATCTTTTTCTAGTACTAATGTCGCTGCATCGTGATCACTCAAAGCTCTGGCATTTTTTTCTTGATGATTTGCCGTCACATAAGGACTTGGAATTAAAATACTTGGTAATCCCAATGCCGTTATTTCTGCAAGAGTTGTTGCACCTGACCTGGCTACAATTAAGTCAATCCCATTCAGAACTTCAGGCATATTATGAATAAATGGTTTAATGACAACATTTTTCGGAAGAATCTTTACTTGTTTCATTACATTTTCATAATGAACTTCCCCAGTGACATAAATAATTTGATAATCTTTCTCTTTTATCTCGTCCATCATATCAATCACCGCGTCATTAATTGGTTTTGCCCCTCTGCTGCCACCCATGATCAGCACCGTTTTTTTGCCAGGGACAAGAGCAGGATCATTGTATTTTTTCAAATCCTCTGTAACAACTTCTGAAGCACGCGGATTTCCAGTCAATACTGTTTTATGAGCAGGAAAGTGAGCTTTTGCTTCATCAAAGCATATCGCAACCTTATCAACATATCGGGCAAGGAATTTGTTTGTGATGCCAGGCAGACTATTTTGTTCGTGTATGATCGTAGGGATTTGCAGTTTAGAAGCTGCATACACTACAGGTCCGCATACATATCCCCCCGTGCCTATTACAACGTCAGGCTTAAATTCCTTAATGTATGATTTACTGTCACTGACACCTTTAATAAAGCGCATAATCGTTTTTACATTATCAAGTGAGATCTTTCTTTTAAAACCCGAAATCTCGATTGAGCGAAATGGGATGTCTGCTGCTGGCACTATCTTTGACTCAAGCCCATTTTCTGTGCCTATATATAAAAATTCAGCGTCATGCCGATTTTTTTTGATTTCATTTATTAAGGCTAAAGCAGGATAGATGTGTCCTCCTGTTCCGCCTCCGCTTACCATGATTTTCATATGTATCCCCCAAACGTATTCAAAAAGTGATAAACCCTGTTTTTCAACAGGGTCCCGTTCATCTATCCTGCGAGGGCAATTAATACCTCGCATATCTGCTGATATTCAATAAAACACCGACTGCCATCAGCATCAAAGTCAAGGAAGACCCCCCATAACTTAAAAATGGCAGCGTGATGCCTGTAACAGGCATCAATCCTGTTACAACACCGATATTGATCATGACTTGTATTGCAACCATTGTTATGATGCCTATCGCAAGAAATGAACCGTATAAATCTGGCGCACCTAGAGCGATTCTCACACCGCGCCATAATAATAATCCGAACAGCAAAATGATTAATGAGCCGCCAATAAAGCCAAGTTCTTCTGCCAGTATAGCAAAAATAAAGTCTGTTTGAGGCTCAGGAAGGTAAAAGAATTTTTGCCTGCTTTGTCCAAGACCAAGACCGAATAAACCCCCAGGTCCAATTGCATAAAGGGACTGAATGATCTGAAACCCGCTTCCGAGTGGATCTTCCCAAGGATTTAAAAAAGATGTAATTCGTTTAATTCTATAGGGAGCTGACAAAACTAGCCCTACAAAACCTGCAACACCAAGTAAACCAAGGAAAGCAAAATGACCAACTCTCGCACCTGCCACAAATATCATGACTATACAAGTTCCAACCATAACCGTTCCTGTCCCTAAATCAGGCTGAAGCATAATCAGTGCAAAAGCCATAAAAACAAATCCAAGCGATGGAAATAGCCCTTTTTTAAATGACGTTATTTTCTTTTGATTTTCAGAGAGAAACTTAGCTAAAAAGGCAATCATCGCAAGCTTCATAAACTCGGAAGGCTGAATCGAAAATGCGCCTACTCCAATCCAGCTTCTAGATCCATTTCGCTCCATGCCGATTCCTGGAACCAAAACAGCAAGCAGCAGAACAAAACAAACAATAATCAGCATTTTCGCCCACGTCCGCCACGTCCAGTAATCAACATTCATCAGAAAGAACATGGCAATGACACCGACTCCCGCAAAAAGAAGCTGCCTTTTTGCAAAGAAAAAAGAATCATCAAATTTATAGGTTGCCCAAACCGCGCTTGCACTGTATACCATAATCAGCCCAATCGTCAGCAGCAGCAAGGTAAGGATGACTAGAATGAAGTCTGGTGCAGATCTTTTTGCCGTCAACGCCGAACACCCCAATATTGTGGAATTTAGGGCTCAGCGAGTGACCATACATGTACGAGCCCTTATTTTAGCTTATGCACGGCGTTCTCAAACATGTCTCCTCTTTGTTCAAATGTTTTATACTGATCCCAGCTTGCACATGCCGGTGATAAGAGGACAACATCTCCATCTTGAGAGAGATCAAACGCCGCTTTAGCCGCTTGTTCCACATTATCGACACGATTAATGACTTCTATTCCTGCCTCACTTGCTATTCTTTCAAGCTTTGGTGCAGTTTGTCCGAACGTAATGATTGCTTTCACATTCACTAAATAAGGAATAAGTTCATCAAACTCGTTTCCTCGGTCCAATCCTCCGGCAAGCAGAATGGTAGGTACATTAAATGCCTGCAGGGCTTTTGATGTAGCTAAAATATTCGTTGCTTTTGAATCGTTATAATATTTGACGCCTTCGATTGTTTTGATAAACTGCAAACGATGTTTTACACCCTTGAATGTTGTAAGGACCTTTTTAATCGCTTCATTGGATCCGCCATACAGTTTCACCACGCAAATGGCAGCAAGGATATTTTCCAGGTTATGTTTGCCCGGCAAAACAATGTCTTTGATTTCGATGATTTCTTCGTCATTAAACCAAAGGGCATTATTGAGTATATAACCGCCATCAGCAAGTGGTTTTGATACAGAAAAGTAAACAATTTGACCTTTTGATTTTTCTGCTGCCCGGCGAACATCCATATCGTCAAAGTTTACGACTGAATAATCATCCGCTTGCTGATTTTCGTAAATTTTTGCTTTAGCACGTGCGTATTCTTCTCTCGTACCGTGGTAGTCCAGATGCGCATCAAATAAATTAAGCAGCAGGGCAATCTTCGGCCTGAACTCAATGGTTCCCATAAGCTGAAAAGAAGACAGCTCTGTCACGATGACATTTTCAGCAGAAGCTTTTTCAGCAACTTCACATGCAACAGTTCCAATATTGCCGGCGATCATCGATTTCTTTTGATCAGCAATGAGCATTTCGTGTATGAGAGTTGTTGTCGTTGTTTTTCCGTTTGAACCTGTAATTCCGATTATATCTGCTTCGGAAATTAAATAGGCCAGTTCAACTTCCGTTACAATTGGGATTTTCTGTTCCAATGCTTTTTCAAGTAATGGATTAGAATAGGGAATGCCAGGGTTTTTCACAATATATTCCGTATGATCAAGGAGCTCAAGCGGATGACTTCCGCAAATGACTTTAAGACCTGCTGCCTGGAGTTTCTGCGCAGATTCATTTTCCTCAAATGGCTTCATGTCATTGACCGTCACATGAGCACCTAATTTATGTAATAATTCAGCAGCAGCTAAACCGCTTTTCGCAAGTCCTAAAACAAGAACATTTTTATTTTGAAAGTTTTGTATGCTTTTCAATTATAACCACACCTCAATATAGATTCCTAAAATGGCAAACACAAGTCCTACAGACCAGAATGTCACTACTACCCGCCATTCAGACCATCCTGTCAATTCATAATGGTGATGAAGAGGGCTCATTTTAAATACCCGCTTGCCAGTCGTCTTGAAAGAGATGACTTGGATAATGACAGATAGAGTTTCAATGACGAATACTCCTCCGATTAACACGAGCAGAATTTCGAGTTTGGTCAAGATTGCAACTGTGACAATGGCTCCTCCAAGGGCAAGAGATCCCGTATCACCCATAAACACTTTTGCAGGATGGGCATTAAAAACAAGAAACCCGAGTACAGCACCGGCAACTGCAACTGAAAAAATAGCAACATCATATTGAGATTGATTCCATGCAAGCACCGCAAATGCGCCAAAGGCTATTGCGGCAGTACCAGAGAGTAAGCCGTCGAGTCCGTCTGTTAAGTTAACGGCATTCGATCCTCCAACAAGCATAAATATGATCAAAATTACGTAGGCCCATCCTAAATCAAAGGAAAGCTCGGTGCCCGGAATTCGGATTTCTGAAGAAAAACCATATTGTTTAAAGACAATATAGAAAATAACAGCGATAATGATTTGTCCGATCAATTTCTGTTTAGACGTTAATCCAAGATTGCGCTTCATCACAACTTTTATGAAATCATCGAGAAAACCAAGCAGACCGTATCCGAACATAACGAATAGAAGCAAATACATTTCTACACTTGGTTCTGCAAATTTATAGCTCATAACAATCGTTGTCACAATGACAGACAGGATAATCATAATTCCGCCCATCGTCGGGGTGCCGGATTTTTTCTGATGTGATTTCGGCCCTTCGTCCCGAATGCTTTGTCCGAACTTAAGTCTTCTTAAAAAAGGAATAAAAATGGGAGAAATCAGAACACTGATTAAAAAGCCCATAATAATGGTAAATAATATAATTTGTTCGAGCATGTTTAGATCCTCCCTGAATCAGCCAAATGATACTTATTTATTTTTACGGATTCATCATATGAAAAAAGCAATTTTTTATGTTTACATGTGCTTAATAATGGCATATTTATATTTGTCTCATTTCTGGCTGTATTTTTTGTTGGATTTGTTAGCATTTTTTGCTTTTTCGTAAAGGCTGTTTTCGCATTGATTGTTGTTTTTGGTTATTAATTTTACCTGAGGATTTCCGCTGCTGGCACTTGCTTTCCGCGGGGAGGAATGGGAGCCCCCTCTATTTCCCGCAGGAGTCAAGTGCATTCCGCTGCCATCCACTAAAGGTTTTAACCTTTTTTTCTAAAAGCAACAAACTTTACGAAAGAACCTTAGTAAAAAGATTCATTCACGGCAATCAATAGTTTCGTGTTTTTTTGTAATCATAAAATACACCTTAAAATCACGATGCGCGCTCGCTCTTAATACGATTGAAAAGCAACAATTTTTAAAAAAAAGATTTATTTTACAAGTTCATTTATAGCTTTTAATGCAACTTCGCGGTCATCAAAGTCAAAAGTTTGCGTACCGATTTGCTGATACGTTTCATGACCTTTTCCTGCAATTAAAATTACATCGCCTGCTTTAGCGTTGGCAACTGCAAAATAAATGGCCTGTTCTCTATTTACAATAGAGTGATAGTACTCGCCGCGCACTCCGTCTTCCATTTCATTTAAGATATCCATTGGATCCTCACTTCTTGGATTATCTGATGTAAATATCGGCTCATCCGCATATTTAACGGCGATCTGTGCCATCACTTTTCGTTTTGTGCGGTCACGGTCCCCGCCGCAGCCCACAACTACGAATGTCTTACCTTTAACAAATTGCTTTACGGTCGTTAGGACATTCTCAAGACTATCCGGTGTGTGTGCATAATCAACGATTACAGAAAAATCCTGTCCCCCGTCTACAACCTCAAATCTGCCACGCACACCTTCAATGGATTGAAGAGTAGCTGCAATAACAGAGGTTGGAACATCTGATGCGAGGCTTGCAGCTGCAGCAGCAAGGGCATTATAGATGCTGAATTTCCCGATCAGCTTCATTTTAACTTTCTCGGTACCAAATGGAGTTACAAGATCAAACTCTGTCCCGCTTGAAGACATTAAGATGTTTTTCGCCATTATATCGCATTCACTATCAATTCCATATGTGAAAACATGTGCAGCCGTCATATTCATAAATTCGGCTGACGCAGGATCATCTCCATTTAATACAGCATACTTCGGCTTGTTGTGATCAAATTTATTTCCAAGCTGTGCAAACAATAGTCCTTTTGCTGCACGATACGAGTCCATTGTTTGATGATAATCAAGGTGATCCTGAGTCAAATTTGTAAACACTGCTACATCATAATCACAGCCATGCACACGCCCCATATGCAATGCGTGCGAAGAAACCTCCATAATGGCACTGTTAACTCCTTTTTCCACCATAGCATTAAAGGTTTTTTGAAGTGTCAGGCTTTCTGGAGTTGTGTTTTTGACATTAAATTGTTCTTCTCCAATTTTTATGTACATAGTTCCAATCAATCCAGTGGTCTTACCCGCATTTTGAAGGATTTTTTCAATTAAATGAGTTGTTGATGTTTTGCCGTTCGTGCCAGTCACACCAATTAAATGAAGCTTTTGAGTCGGCTGACCGTAAAATGAATCAGCAAGCATGGACATCGCTCTTTTTGAATTCTTCACGACAATAACCGGTACAGAAAGCGAAAGCGGCTTTTCAGATATAACAGCAGCAGCACCAAGACGGACAGCCTGTTCGGCGTAATCATGGCCATCTACTGTGTACCCGCTGATGCAAATAAATAAACTTCCTTCTTTCACTTCTCTTGAATCCATTTCAATCGAGAGAATGTCTGGATCTTCATTCACGTTTTGTTTGATATTTTGCAGCTGTGACAGCAGTGTCTGTAGTTTCATCATTACCAAATCCTCTCAAAACAAACGATAAGTTGCTTTTCATAATTTATAAATACAAAATAATCCATTTTTCAGGAAAACGCACAGTTCTTATTTTATCGTATCTTAGCTAAAAGAGCCATATCGGCTTTTCATTTCGTTTATAAAATAAAAGCATGGCAATCACTAATTAGTGAATGCCAGCTCAGATCTTTATTCTTTCTCATCTTTCTTATCGCTTTTACCTAAATAAAGACGAAGAGTTGAGCCTTCTTTTACTTTGACTCCCGCTGCCGGAGACTGCTGGACAACGACATCTCCAGTTCCTGAAATATCTAGCTTCATATTGACAAGCTGCTGTCTCAGTTCCGAGGCAGTAAGCCCTAAAACATTCGGGACTTTAACAAGTTTTGTGTCTAGCCATGTATATTCTTTTTCAATTTGATCCTTTCGCGGCTTCACACCAAGCTCTCTCAAGCTATCCTCCATAATGTTTCCTACAATCGGAGCTGCTACAGTTCCCCCGAATTGAACAGTGCCTTTTGGGTTATCGACTGCTACGTAAACAACTATTTCTGGATCATCTGCTGGTGCAAAACCAATAAAGGAAACAATATAGTTATTTTTTAAATAGACTCCGTCTTTTACCTTTTGGGCAGTCCCTGTTTTACCTCCTACACGGTAGCCATCAACAAATGCATTACGGCCGGTACCTTGAGCGACTACACTTTCCAGGGCATATCTTATTTGCTTTGATGTTTCTTCAGAAATCACTCGTCGTTTCGCTTCTGGAGCTGTTTTGCTGATCACATCACCTGTAATTGGATCAATCCACTCTTTTGCAATGAACGGCGTGTAAAGAGTTCCGCCGTTAACTGCAGCTGCAACTGCTGCCACCTGCTGAATAGGCGTTACAGAAACCCCCTGTCCAAATGCAGTTGTCGCCTGTTCTACAGGGCCGACATTGTCGACATTAAAAAGAATGCCGCGTCCTTCTCCCTGAAGATCAATTCCGGTCTTCTGGCCAAATCCGAAGTTATGAATATATTTGAACAATGTATCTGTCCCAAGTCTCTGGCCAAGTTCAACAAAACCCGGGTTGCATGAGTTTTGAACAACTTCAAGAAATGTCTGGCTGCCATGCCCGCCTCTCTTCCAGCATTTCAGTCTTGCACCGCCAACTTCGACAGAACCCCCATCATGAAAGTGTTCTTTTTGCAAGTCTACTTTTTTCTCTTCAAGCGCTGCTGCGAGTGTAATAATCTTAAAGGTTGATCCTGGTTCATACGAACTCCATACAGGAAGGTTGCGATTGTAAATAAGAGGATCGACATTCTTAAAATTTCCCGGATCAAAGTCTGGCCGGCTTGACATCGCAAGAATTTCTCCATTTTTCGGATTCATCGCAATGGCAATCATTCCATCAGGATTATAAGCTGCTTGAGCATTATCTAATTCACGCTCAATTATTGTTTGAACTTTTGAGTCAATTGTCAATTTCAAGTTTAGTCCATCAACAGGCGCAGTATATTCATCCGCTTCCTCAGGCATTCTTTTCCCTTTTGCGTCAGAATAGAATTTTACATACCCTTTTGTTCCCTTTAACTGTTTATCATAGTACGATTCAAGTCCAAGCAATCCTTGATTATCGATGCCTGCAAAACCAAGAACATGCGAAAGATAGCTCCCAAAAGGATAATGCCGCTTAGAATCCTCTGCTATGTATACTCCTTTAAGGCCCAATGCCCGAAGCTCTTTTGCTTTTTCATGAGAGACTTTTCTGCCTTCAGGATTGATGCGCTGAATTGACTCTTTTTTCGTAATTAAATCATATGCCCGTTCCTTTGACATATTTAAAACAGCAGCCAGTTTTTCGGCAGTTTCTGCTGGGTTTTCCACTTGTCTTGGCACAACAAGGATAGACGGAGCGCTCATATTTGTTGCGAGCTTCACGCCATTGCGATCCAGTATTTCTCCACGTTCAGGTTCAAAAGGAATATTCCGGCTCCAAGAATCCTTTGCAAGGGCAGTCAATTTGTCCCCAATAAAAAACTGAACGTATCCGAGGCGGATATCGATAATTAAAAAAATGAAAAATCCAAATAACAAGACCATAGCTAAACGCTTTCTGACTGTAACATTTGAAACGCGCATAGATTTGAATACCCCCTTGTTTAGGCTCGTTCAAATATATGCTTGTACAGGTTGATGTAGAACTTGCTATGGAACAAGACCTCGTTTATCCCATACTCGAAAAAAAGAAAGCTTGATCAACAGTGTTGATCAAGCATGTGCTATCTCATTTCTTCTTCTTCACTTTCAGTTTGTTCTTTCTCATTTTCGCTCTGGTGTTCTGGACTTTGAAGTTTCACATTTAGAACATCATTCTTTTGCACAGTCTGATTTTTCGGTATATTTTGGGAAACAGCATATCCATTTCCTGATATTTTCAATTTAAGGTCAAGGAAGTTTGCAAGCTTCATTACATCCCTTGATGACCATCCTGTCATGTCCGGCATGCTTGCTTTTCCATCAGTTTTTAGAAACACCCGTTCATTTGCGATCATCTTTGTACCTGCTTCAGGATACTGGTCAGTGATTTCGTTTCCTGATCCTAAAATGATCGTCTGAATTTTATTGGATTCAAGTATCTTCTTAGCAGACGATACATTTTCACCTGTAAATGATGGAATTTCAGCACCAACTTCTGTTTCTGTTTTCTTCGGCTGCTCGTTTTCTTCCTCAGAAGGCTGGATTTTTAAATACTGGAGACTGTTTTTCATAACTGTATTAAAAACAGATGATACTGGCATTGAGCCTGTTTCTGTATCTTTTAGCTTTGGCTGCTGAACGGCAACATAAACAAGAAGCTCTGGGTCTTCTTTTGGTGCCATGCCCATGAATGAGAAGATATAATTATTTCTTCCTTTTAAATATTTCCCATCTTCGCCAGACATTTGTGCAGTTCCTGTTTTTCCTGCCACTTCATATCCTTCAATCTGGTACGGCTTGCCTGTTCCTTTTTCAGAACTGACAACTGTTTCTAAAATGTCGAGTACTTCTTTGGACGTTTTTTCAGAAATTGGCGTGCCGGCCACTTCTGGTTTATTTTGTTTCACTACTTTATCAGAATCGACATCTACAATCTTATCAATGATATACGGCTTCATCATTTTGCCGCCATTGGCAATGGCTGTCGCTGCCTGTACTTGCTGAATCGGAGTTACTGTTGATCCTTGTCCAAAAGCAGTGGTTACTTTTTCAATGTCGTACTTATAGTTAAATTTCCCATTCGCTTCATTCGGGAGATCAATTCCTGTTTTTTCATTTAATCCGAACTTGCCCATGTACTGCATTAAACGGTCAGGACCCAGCTTTTCTTTTGCAAGAATTGCCATTGCCACGTTAGAAGAACGCTGAACACCTTCTAAGAATGAGATAGTTCCCCAGCCAGTTTTGTTATGATCACTGATTTTGCCGCCAGCAACCTTATAAGCTCCAGACTGGTACGTTTCATTAGGATTAAAAACTCCTTCTTCAACCGCTGCAGCCAAGGTGAATATTTTCATTGTTGATCCAGGCTCAAACGGATATGCCACTGCATCATTATAATAATTGTTAATGTCGCGGACATTAGGATCAAAGCTTGGCCGCTGTCCCATCGCCAAAATTTTCCCTGTTTTCGGATCTGCTACGATCCCGATAATCTTCTCCGGTTCATATTCTTTTGCTGCTTCATTCATTGCATCTTCAAGGAATGTTTGCACTTTTTGATCGATCGTCAAATAAACATTGTTGCCATTCTCCGGAGCAACGATTTTCTCTTCTCCATTTGGCAGTTTAAACCCTTGTTTATCGGCTTCAATCACTTTATATCCATCTTTTTCATGAAGATATTTATCCAAGCTCTTTTCGATTCCGAACATCCCGACTGTATTTTGGGACTCTTCGTCTCGTTGAGCATAACCGATAATGTGGGATGCAAACGTTCCATTAGGATAGTATCTGTGTGTATCTCTTGAAAAAGCAATGCCCGGCAACTTCAGTTTTTCAATTTTCACTTTTAAAGAATGGCTGATATTTCGTCCAGCAGGACCAAACTCCACTTGAAAAGCATCTTTCGTTAAGATCTTTTCAACTTCGCTTTCTTCCATATCAAGCAAGGGAGCAAGCTTTTCTGCCGTTTCCTCCGGCTCTACAACATGCTTAGGTTTTTTTGGACTAGTTGTCATACTATCATCAAGTACCGCAACTAGTGTATAGGTCGAGGTATCTTGTGCGATCACTTCTCCCCTTCTGTCCAAAATAGAACCGCGGTTTGCTTCAATATTCCGTTTACGTTCGTATTGTTCTTCCGCACGGGCTGCCAGTATCTCTCCATTTACAACACCTGTTGTCTGTAAATAGAGAAATCTAATGATTAAGACAAAAAAGAGCAATGCAAATATTAAAGTTAATATCGCTGCTCCTCTGTTCATATTGATATTTTTCGGCTGCATCATAACTATTCGTTAACAACTTTCACATTATTTTGATTAAGCGTTAAACCAAGTTCTTTTGCTTTTGCCCAAATGCGCTCGTATGTGCTTAATTCTTTTACTTGAACAGTTAGATCAGAATTAATCTTTTGCTGATCCTGGATTTTCGTTTCAATCTTTTGAATTTCAATGTTTGATTGATACACCGTTACACTGTTAGAAACAATTTGCACTGCTGCAAATAAGAGAAGAGATAGAAATGCGACAATCATAACCTTTTCTCCCACTGTTATGGTCGGTCTTCTAGTGATGACAACCGATTGCTGCTGCTCTGGCATTTGCTTATGCTGCTCTTGCCGCTGCTGTTGGATTTTTACTGCCAAATTGCTCATTTTCACAACCCCCTCTAATTATTTTCGTATTCTATTATAGTTTTTCTAGGATTCTTAATTTAGCAGATCGTGCGCGATTGTTCTCTTCAAGTTCTTCTTCTGTAGGAACAATTGGCTTTCTTGTAATCAGTTTTACTTTAGGTTTAAATTCATCCGGTATAACCGGTAAATTAGGAGGAAGCTCAGGCAATGCAGCAGCTTGCTTAAATGCGGTCTTGCAGATTCTGTCCTCTAATGAATGAAACGTAATGACACTCACTCTGCCGCCGGGTTTAATCATTTCAACTGCTTGTTCAATTGCTTCTTCAAATACTTTTAGTTCATCATTTACCGCAATTCGGATCGCCTGAAAAATTCTTTTGGCTGGATGTCCGCCTTTTCTTCTTGCTGGTGCAGGAATCGCATCTTTAATTAATTCCACCAATTCCCCTGTTGTTTGAATCGGCTGTTTCTCTCGTGCTGCTTCAATTTTTCGTGCTACTTGCTTTGAGAATTTTTCTTCACCGTAGCGGAAAAAGATTTTGACCAGTTCTTCATATGTCCAATGATTCACAACATCGAAAGCTGAAACGCTGGCATTCTGATCCATTCTCATATCAAGAGGTGCATCGTGATGATAACTGAAGCCTCTTTCAGGTGTATCTAATTGCGGTGATGAAACTCCCAGGTCAAATAAAATGCCATCAACCTCTGTTACGCCAATTGCTTCAAGTTCTTCTTTTAAGTACCTGAAATTGCTTTTAATAAATGTAACCTGTCCCTCATATTCAGAAAGCAATTCTTTCGCATGTGCAAGTGCTGCATCATCCTGATCGAACGCATACAGATGACCTTGCTTGGAGAGCTGCGATAAAAGATAAGAACTGTGTCCTGCTCCACCAAGAGTACAGTCTACATATACACCATCTTCTTTAAGATTTAATCCATCTACTGTTTCGCGCAATAATACTGTTTTATGTTGAAACATTGCTGTTACCACCTTTATCAGATTCGAATTGTTTTTGGTTTTAGAAAACATGATTTTGGAATGTCTTATTACTCATTGTTTGCACAAGAGACCATTATATATCAAAACCAATCATATTTTCAGCAATTTCGGCAAATGAATCTTCCTGTTCAGTCACATATGTATCCCAAATTGCCTTATCCCATAACTCGATCCGATTTGATACTCCGATAACAACACATTCTTTCTCAAGCTTTGCATACTGCAAAAGCGGTGAAGCTAAATTGATGCGGCCTTGCTTGTCAAGCTCGCATTCAACAGCTCCTGAAAAGAAGAACCTGGTGAATGCACGTGCGTCTTTCTTTGTTAATGGGAGAGCTTTAAGCTTTTCTTCTATCAATTTCCATTCGCTCATTGGATAACCGAACAAACATTGATCCAATCCTCTTGTGATAACGAAAGTTTCTCCGAGTCCTTCCCGGAATTTAGCAGGAACGATCATGCGGCCTTTTGCATCAATCGTATGATGGTATTCACCCATGAACATGTTCGTCGCCCCACTTTCTTCCTCTCAGTCACCACTTCCCCCCACTTCTCCCCACTTCCTATTCTACACGTTTGTTTCATAAAAAAAAACCCTGTATTCCACAGGATTTCAGAAAATCGTTATTTATATTTTGACAATTTTATGTTTATCGTTAAAAGAATAGCGAAGCTGCACGATTTCACTTAAAAAATTTGGTCCATACTTATTTAAATAATAGTAAATATTCCACGTTCTCTCCTGAAAACCGCCATTTGGATTAAGAGAATTCTCGATTCTTGTGAATTTATCCATTTCCACACGATGTTTTTGTTGAATCTTCTTGTCGATATGAGAACCTAATAAATCTAACTGAGATTGAATAAAATAGACGTTTTTTTTCAAAAAAGGCTCGATGCTTGAATCAATTGCAAGAGCTGCAGATCTTAATGAACGATGAATTTGTTCAACTTCATGTTTTGACTTCTCAAGCTGTGACTCAAAGTCGACTGGCTCCTTCATTGAAATCCACTCTTCACGTGCTTGCTGGACTCCTTTTACAAACACGTTTTCAATCGTAAGATCTACATCTGATAAGTCCGTCTCAATTGACCTCTCCAGCAGCGTAATATTGAGCCGCGGTACAACTGGGGGCATTTTAAAACCGATTGTTTGAAATACTTTCTTCAGTTCTGCCCAATAAGTAATCTCTCCTGGACCAGCAATAAATGCAAGCGTAGGCAATAAGTATTCTTGCATGAGAGGTCTTGTAACAACATTATTGCTCAGTTTCTCAGGATATTGCTCAGCAAGGTGTCTTAATTCATCTTCTGATATGTTCTTGCCATCGGCTAAATACATTTTCTCATCGGTCCGGTGAAGCAAGAATCGGTCGCCACTTTCTTTATGATAAAAAAGGTTTGCACTTTTATCGTCCGTTTCAAGAATTGGCTTATATCCGTTTGATTTCATAAAATGCTGCTGAGATTCCAGATTTTGTGAAATCTCTTCATTTTGTCTAATTAACTGCTGAAAGAAAGGCGATTCCAGCTTTCTTAGCTCAGGATCAGCAGAATTCATAATTACCAAACCGTAATCCGAGAACATTTCATATGTAAGCTTTTCGAAAAATTGAGTGTATGTCCGAGAGGAATCCAAAGCAAGTTTGACACTGCTCATTAATTGGTTCGTAAAATCTGTTTCCCCAAATGATTCAAAAATACCCGAGACCCATTTCCAGCATTCTTCCTTATCTAGTTCTTTGTGAAAAACAGGTATTCTTTCTGTTTGTTTGTTGTGGATCGCTTTCTTTCTGATCATCTTATTTTGACAGATAAACAAGTGATTAATTTCCGCAAAATCATGATCTTCTCCTGCAACCCAGAAGATCGGGACAACAGGAACCGCTAACTTCTTTTCCTGCTGTTTAGAAAGAACTAAAATCGAGATGATTTTATGAATGGTATATAAAGGTCCTGTCAGCAACCCGGCTTGCTGTCCGCCCACAACCACCAAACTTTCCGGATGTTTGAGACGCTCAATATTTTCAATCACCTCAGCCTTTTCAGGGAAATACCTGTGATGGTAGTTTAAAAGGTATTCAGACAGTTTCTCTCTTGCAAATGTTCTATTTTTTAAATCGTTTATTCTTTTTTCATAAACGTCCTCTTTGCTGATCTCATAATCAAAGTAATCCACCGTATTTAACCTTGAATTTGCTAAATCATCAACAAGGCGATTCGTGTGGCGAAGGGAGAGTTCAGTAATCTCCATTTGTGTAACTTCCTTTCCGGGTTATGTAAGCTTCCGAGAAGAGTATAGCATTTATTGCATTGAAAATAAAAAAAGTTTGCTTAGATTCTTACAGATTTTCCAATATACCCGTTAAGATTCCATATATGGTTAAAAACGTTGAGAGGGGGAGCAGCACCAAAAATGAAAAACGCCAGCATTTCTTGAATGCTTTAGTAGCAGAAATAGAAGATTGCGTGCGGATAAGGATAAGTAAGCCCGCAAACATTATGAAAAAACAAATAATAAATAGACTGCTGTAAAAAGGAGAGTCAAATATTGCAAGAAGCTTAAAATAAATGGAAATAGCAAAGAAAAGAACAGCTGCATCAGCAGCCATCAGCAGTGCTTTTTTTCTGTCATTCATCATGACGGCCAAGACAAGAAATAATACAAAAAAACACAGTAACGGCAAGGATACCGTTAATGCAATCATCTGAGCGATATATTCTGACACGTTCATCCTTCCATTCCCCTGATGGCATGATATAAGAATTCCAGGATAGGAACCTCCTTCCTTTCTTTTATTGCATGATTAATCAAGTAACCCACGATTCCTTCAATCTCCGTTTTCCTGCCTTCTTCAACGTCTTTCAGCATAGAAGAACGATTGACTGCTGTATTTCTGCAAATTTGCAGTATATTTTCCCATTCAGACTCCTCATTTTGCAGCTGGAGCACTTTAGATGCCTCTTTGAATACCGCTTCAGCCATCTTTTTATAGGATTGATTTGCTGCCAGTTCCCCGTTTGGCACACGCAAGACAGCAGTCAAAGGATTGATGCATGCATTTACTAAAAGCTTTTTGGAAAGCATTGACTTCCAATCTTCGTTATACTCAAATGGAAAATCATCAATTTGAGGATGCAAGATAGGCAGAACCTCATTTTCATTACGAAATGAACTGATTTTTATACAGCCTATTCCTGTATGATGAACGCCATGGTCATTGATTTTAAGAGCTCCATGCTCTACTGCCCCTACAAATACATGATGAGAAGTGAGTGTTTGGAGCAAGTTTAAATGGCCCATCCCATTTTGAAGAAAAACAATCATTCTCGGTGACAGCTCTTTTAATTTATTGATAATGCCTGGAAGCTGATAGTGCTTAACAGTGACGATCAGGAGAGGTTCTTTGTAGGTTGCTTCCGCTGTTGCCCGAGGGTTCATTTTGAGGTCAAGATGTTCATTCTTCCATAAGCTGATTCCATTCTTATTGATTTGATCTGCTTGTTCCTCACGTCTCGTATAAAGTGTAACAGCATGTTCTATAGATAAATAAGCTCCACATAACATGCCAATTGCGCCCGATCCAATAATTCCAATCTCCATATGTACACCCCGCCGTATTCCCTTAGTTCTCCTATCATATCAAAAATAAGAAGTATTTCCCATTTTAATATTATTGGTGAAGGTAATTACTAAAAATCATTGGTAACTGGTTTCACCTTTTCCCGATTCAAGGGCACCATTCCGCTCTATTGGGTACCTGGGTTTCACCTTTTCCCAATTCAAGGGCATCATTCCGCTCTATTAGGTAACTGGGTTTCGCTTTTTCCGCGTTCCGGGTACAAAATCGGCTGGGATTTTAAAGATATTTGTTGTCGAACCAAAAATATTTTTAGCACCTCGTATGAGTTTTCTTAATATCATGCTGAAAGCTTTTGGAACCCTAGGCCTAGCCTATGGTTTTCATTTTCACAATACGTTAAAAGCCAACAAAACCGTTGGCTTTTAAGGAAATTTTTATACAGGATAAACAGGATGCTTACGTTCACCAAATGGCAGATGCTTTGTTTCGTATAAGGAAAAACGTGAAATTAATTCTTCTCTCAACTCATCTGCAGAAACGATATGGTCTACAATCATTTCTGAGGCAAGTTTATAAATATCGATATTTTCCTTATACTCCTGCTGTTTTTCCAGCACAAATTTCATTCTTTCTTTTGGATCTTCAATCTCGTTGATTTTGTTAGAATAAATGGCATTCACTGCAGCTTCCGGACCCATTACAGCTATTTGTGCTGTCGGAAGAGCGATGACGCAATCTGTTTCAAAGGCTGGACCTGCCATTGCGTATAAGCCTGCACCATACGCTTTTCTGACAATAACCGAAATTTTTGGAACGGTTGCCGAACTCATGGACGCAATCATTTTAGCACCATGACGGATGATTCCTGCTCTCTCGACTTTCGTGCCAATCATAAATCCTGGCACATCAGCCAGAAACAGCAGCGGAATATGAAAAGCATCTGCAAGCTGCATGAATTTCGCTGACTTATCAGCTGAATCTACAAATAGGACTCCACCCTTGACTCGCGGCTGATTCGCAATAATTGCGACAACCTTGCCATCCATTCTGGCGAAACCGGTAATAATTTCTGGTGCGAATAGACGTTTGATCTCAAAAAAGCTTCCTTCGTCGATTAAAGAATCAATGCACTCATACATATCGAAAGGAGCATTTTGATTTTCAGGAACAATCTCAGACAATTTTCTGCCTGGTTTTGGAGCAACAGAATCAATCGTTTTCGTTGTATGCTGATAGTTTTCAGGGAAGTAGGTTAAATATCTTCTAGCTTCTAAAATCGCTTCCTCTTCCGTTTTTACAAGCACATCTCCGCATCCGCTTACAGAGCAATGCATTCTCGCCCCGCCCATTTCTTCAAGTGTTACCTTTTCTCCAATAACCTTCTCAGCCATGCGGGGAGAGCCTAAATACATCGAAGCATTGCCTTCAACCATAATGACTATGTCACAAAATGCCGGAATATAAGCACCGCCTGCTGCTGACGGTCCAAACAAAAGACAGATTTGCGGAATCATTCCTGATAATTTAACTTGGTTATAGAAAATTTTCCCTGCCCCGCGCCGATTTGGAAACATATCAATCTGGTCCGTAATTCTGGCTCCTGCAGAATCTACTAAATATAACAATGGCACTTTCATCTTTTCGGCCGTTTCCTGAATCCGGATTATTTTTTCGACCGTTCTTGCTCCCCATGACCCTGCTTTAATTGTAGAATCATTCGCCATGACACATACCGTTTGATTGTTTATTTTCCCTATAGCCGTCACGACACCGTCAGAGGGGAGATCTCCTGCCTGATTGTTCGCAAATTTCCCATCTTCTTTGTATTGGCCATTATCAAAAAGTCTGCTTAATCTATCTCTGACAAATAGTTTACCCTGCTGCTGCAGTTTTTCATGGTATTTCAAATGTCCGCCAGCTTCGATTTCAGCTGTTTTTTCCTTTAGGATTCTTTCCAGTTCTTCCGTTTTTATCATTCGAAATGTCCCCCTTTATTACGTTGTTAAGATCATTAGGATATCGCCTTCGTTTACAAAATCCCCTGCTTCAGCTTTAATCTCCTGAACGACCCCATTCTCAGGACTGTCTACAGGAATTTCCATTTTCATCGATTCGAGCATGATCACATCTTGTCCAGCCGTAACTTCGTCCCCTGCTGCTACTAATACATTCAATACCGTTCCTGCCATACTTGCTTTGATTTCGATCATGTTAAAAATCCTCCATTCTTGATGTTATGAATTTAAAAACCATTTTTCAATGAAAAAAGAGCGTTTACGATATAAGAAAATCTACGCAATAAAAACCTTTTGTAAAAAAGAAGTGCAGTAAGTTCCTTGGTTGAATTCATCATTTTGCAAAATCGCTATAAAGAGAGGAAGGTTGGTTTTGATCCCCTCGATTTTCACCTTGTTTAAAAACTCATTTGCCTTTTCAATCGTTTTTTGGCGATTTTCTCCATTAACAATGATTTTTGCGACCAGCGGATCATAAAAAGGCGTAACAGTATTTCCTTCTTCATACGCACAATCTACGATAACTCCATCTGTCTCTTCAAATGTAAACGCTTTAATTAAACCTGGTGACGGAATGAACTTAACTGGATCTTCAGCGTAGAGACGGAATTGAATCGAGTGACCCTGCTTGTTAATTTCCCTTTGACTAAACGGAAGAGGTTCTCCCGCAGCAGCAAGAATTTGGAGTTTAACCAGATCAAGCCCTGTCACACCTTCTGTTACGCGATGTTCCACCTGCAGTCTCGTATTCATTTCAAGGAAATAAAAGCGTTCCTGATCATCCACAATAAATTCAATTGTTCCAGCATTTATGTATCCTACATATTTGGCAGCATCTATTGCAGCTTCACACATCTTGGTTCTAGTTTCCTCTGATAGAAGTGGTGATGGTGATTCTTCAACTACTTTTTGATTTCTTCGCTGCACAGAGCAGTCACGTTCATACATATGAACAATATTGCCATGCTGATCACCAAACAGCTGTATTTCAATGTGTCTTGCATCAGCTATGAATTTCTCTATAAAAACTTCATCGTTTCCGAAATAGGTTTTTGCTCTCGTTTTAGTTGATGCAAAGAACTTCATGAGTGCAGCTTCATCATCACACCTATGCATTCCGATGCCGCCTCCGCCTCCGCTTGCTTTCAGCATGACAGGGTAACCGACTTCTGCAGCAAACGAACAAGCTTCCTCTGCCGTTTCAAGTCCTGTCACACTTCCTGGCACTACAGGGACACCTGCTTCTTTCATCGTTTTTCTGGCTGCTACTTTATCGCCCATCAAAGCCATAGTTTCAGCCTTTGGTCCAATAAATGCAATCCCATTTTCTTCAACTGCTTTAGCGAAATCTGTGTTCTCAGATAAAAAGCCATAGCCTGGGTGAATGGCATCAGCCTTTTGCTCAATGGCAATCTTTAAAATCTCATCTTTTAACAGATAGGATTTCACAACAGGCGCTTCTCCAATTCTGAATGCATAATCCGCTTCTTTGACGAAAGGCAGATTAAAATCGGCATCAGAATAAATGGCAACAGTTTCAATCCCCATTTGTTTGCAGGTTTTTATGATGCGAAGGGCAATTTCCCCTCGATTTGCAATTAGAATTTTCTTCAATTTCTCCCCTCCCAAGTTGTAAAAGATTATCCCCACCAAATACATTTCTGCATAAATCTTTATTTTCCTTCTTTAAAATGAAAACGCTCACTAAACTCTTTTCTAATTTTATCATCATGGTATAATAAACTTAAGTTTAAAAATGTTAGTAAGATTTCGCTTTCTTATCCTAAACTTGAAAGATTGACTATGGATCAAAAGGCTGCAAGGGGGAGAACCAATGTTTAAGGCAGAAAAATTGCTTATAAATTATAAAACGCTTGAGGAATTTAAAAAATTTAAAGAGTACGGACTTCAAGAACTGTCTATGCTTGATGATCTTCAGGATAACATCATTGAGAACGACAGCAACTCACCTTTTTACGGAATTTATTTCGGTGAAAAACTGGTAGCACGAATGAGTCTCTATCGCGTTGATAAGAAATTTGATGAATATTTCAATCCAAAACAGGATTATCTTGAATTATGGAAGCTTGAAGTGCTTCCTGACTATAAGCGCAAAGGCTATGGCACAGCATTAGTAGAGTATGCAAAGTCATACGGCTTGCCTATCAAAACGAACCCAAGAGTGAAATCTAATGAATTCTGGTCAAGAATGGGGTTTGAAGCGGTGACGTATGATATGGATCGCGACAAAGGTGAAAATCCGCTAGTCTGGTATCCTGAAGGTGTTTCTGAACAGAAGACTGAGACTGCGTAAATAAAAGAATGACCGCAATAATAATGCGGTCATTCTTTTATTTTTCTATTTTTTCCAGGTGGCTGTTATGGTTCATTTGAAAATTGGCTTTCCGTCCCGGCTCATCATTTCTCAGAACAATCATTTTTCTTGCTCGCTCCATCATTTCAATCAGAGCCATATAGTCTTCTTCTACAATCTGCAAATTCCTGTGCAGCGTTTCCTTTTCACTTTGCAATTTTTCAATATGCTGCTCAAGCTGGCCAATCCTGATCGTCAATTTTTCATTTTCGTTCTTTAAATCTGTTTCATTGGCTGAGTTTTCATAGCTTTTTAAAAATGAAATGACTTCATTAAATGTGATGGTGTTCAATCCTTGCGTAAGTGTCTCATTAATAGGCATCGACTCGGACATCACAGTATCAGCTTCCGTTTCTTGTTTTCGAACTTTCTTCCGCTGGGATTTTGCCATCTCAATGGCTGATTTATACTGTTTTCTTACATAAGAGTTCCAGCGAAAACCGCAGGCAGCTGCTGTTCTTGATAGCTTTTGTCCTACTTCTTCAAAGGCAGCAAGCTGGGTTCCTCCATCCCGAATATGCCGAAGCACAACTTCCGCAAGCATTAAATCTTCATCTAGTGTCCATGCATCCTGACGTGTAGTTGTCACTTTCTATTCCCCCTAATAAGCATTTTTTACATACATATGCACATGCTAGAATAGATAGACTACTGAACATGACTTAAGACACACGCTTACAAGCTATTTTTTACGCTTTTTTCAAACACATTGATGATCTTCCATTTTAAATATTATTTTAAGCCATGGTTTAAGGGTTTATTATAATTGCATTTATTAGAAAAAAGGACGAAATCATTAGGAATTACGAGAATTAGTCTTTATGCAAAAACAGCCTTTTTTAGTGTCTTTTTTGAAAGAATTGGTGAACCGCCTGAAGATGGGCTTCGCTTATCCACAGCTCTGAACATTTGGAAATCTCTTCTTCCATACGTTTTTTCAACCCAGATTCTATCCACTTATTTACTTTTATTTCTTTGTACGCCCTTACTACTTCCGGATATGGAATGAGTGATTGTCTTATGTATTCTGCTGCACGCTCATCAAACGCGTCAGTATGAAATACTTTTGAAGCAAATCTAAGCTCTTTTGCTTTTGCAGCAGTCATTTTTTTACCGCTTGTCAGCATATATAAAGCTGCATCATGCTGCATTTTTTCAAAGAGCATCGTGCTCCCTCCCCACCCTGTTGTAATGGCCTGGTTTCCTTGAATAAATCCGAGAGCTGCATCTTCTTTCACTAATCTGAAGTCAGCGGACGCTGCAATTTCCATTCCGCCTCCTACAGCTGTTCCATTAATAATTGCATATGTAGGTATGTGAAGAGTCATGAATCTATACAGAAGATTCCCCATCTTCGAAAGCATATAAAACGCTTCTTGCCTTGTTGTAAGGTTTCCGAAGACTGATAGATCTCCTCCTGCACAAAATGCCTTATCTCCGCTGCCTGTTATTGTCGCCGCCAATAGTTTTTCATTTCGTTCTGCCTCATCAAGTATGGCCTCTAAATCATTCATAACATCAAAATCAACTGCATTTCTTCGTTCAGGCCGGTTGATTTTTATTTCAAGAATCCCGTTTTGTTCATTAACCAATACTTTCCCCATGTGCCGGTCCACCTCTACCTCTAATTGAATTATCTCTATTTTACAGAAAGGAAGGAACGTGCACCAGCCGAATAGATTTAAAAAATACGAAAAAACGCAGGGATCAAAGATCCCTGCGTTTTAAATGAAGCTATTATTTGCTAACAACTTCTTTTCCTTTGTATGTTCCACATTCTTTACATACACGGTGAGCTAATTTTACTTCACCACAGTTTGGGCATGCTACCATACCAGGCACTTGCAATTTGAAGTGTGTACGACGTAGTCTTTTTCTTGTTTTAGAAGTTCTTCTAAAAGGTACAGCCATTATTCCCACCTCCTTACAGAGTTTCATTAAAGCATTTGTGTTAAAACAGCCTATATATAAGTGCTAAACAATAGCATTAGCTGTCTTGATCATCGAAAAATTTCGATAAGCCAGCAAGCCTCGGGTCAATTTTGTTTTTATTATCTTCTTCAGAGATAACTTTCCAATCTTTTCCCTCTTGAGGGGCAGCCTGATCATTTCCTTCAACAGAATCGCTAAAAACCTGCATTGGTACTTCCAAAAGTATGTTTTCTTTAATAACAGGTATTAAATCAACGATATCTTCTTGTACGTGATGGATTTCTTCTTCCATCTCGAAGTCTGCATTTGGTTTTAATAAAAACGTTTCAGTTGTATGAATTTCGAACGGAAATGGAACATCCACTAACGTTCTTGCGCAAGGGAGAATCATCGTTCCAGTCAGCGTCAAATGAAAAGTTGCTTTAGAAGAGCTTAGATCAGCTCTGCCTTTAACTGAAACAGGTGAGATTTCACGTATTTCAGAAAGAGCGCCTTTCATATCCGTTAATTGGACCGTTTCATCAATTACAAGTCCCTTATTTTGCAGTTGGTTCAGTTGATAAGTAGACCATTTCATATGGTATCACCTCAAGGCAACAAAGGTAATTATAGCTTTCGCAATAATATTTGTCAATATTTTTTCTTTACAGTGTTTAGTATACATGAATATTGTTTTAATGCAAAACTTTCCTGATCTTTTTTGCGGAAAAGAGCGCGCAAAACGAAATGTGAACTTGACTTCGAGGGGCATACAATCCATCATTTAGCTAGGTAAACAGAAATTAATCGGTCAGGAGGTACATTAGTGAAAGCACTTGGATTAATTGTTGAATACAATCCGTTTCATAATGGCCATTTCTATCATCTTGAAGCGTCTAAAGAAAAATCACAGTCTGAGGTAGTCATCGCTGTCATGAGCGGCCATTTTTTGCAGCGAGGTGAGCCTGCACTTGTGTCTAAATGGAGCCGTACGAAGATGGCGCTGCAGCAAGGAATCGATCTAGTCATAGAATTGCCGTATGCATTTGCAACTCAAAAAGCTGAATCATTTGCAAACGGCGCCATTTCAATATTGGAGGAATTAAAATGCAGCTATGTCTGCTTCGGCAGTGAGAACGGTGAGCTTGCTCCATTCATTGATACTGCAAACCTGCTTTCAGAACACCATACAGAATATCAGAAAGCAATAAAAGATAATATGAAGCAGGGAATGAGCTATCCTGCCGCACA
Source organism: Bacillus sp. PAMC26568 (assembly GCF_014235785.1). Classification (GTDB taxonomy): domain Bacteria; phylum Bacillota; class Bacilli; order Bacillales; family Bacillaceae; genus Bacillus_P. The sequence goes on from NZ_CP060137.1 coordinate 2,698,372, forward strand.
AACGAAAGCATTTCAAACCTTACAGACTGAAGATTTTACACTCGATCTTTCCATGCCAAATAACATCCTTGGATTTCAATATGTTACATCCATTCTGAAGCAAGGTGCTGACATCCTCCCTCTTACCATTAAACGCACAGCTGCAAACTACCATGATGAAGAATTTAACGAAACTCCGATTGCTAGTGCTACAAGTATCAGAAAGGCAATCTTTTCAGAGGATAAAACGGAGGTTCATTCATTTGTTCCTGAGACAACTTGGGATGAATTGATGGAATATAGACGTAAATATGCTACATTTCATCAATGGGAGGATTATTTCGGATATCTAAAATACGCGATTTGCACGATGACACATGAAGAGCTTAATTTGATTTACGAAATGGAAGAAGGACTTGAATATCGGCTTAAATCACACATCATGCAGGCCGCATCTTTTAAAGAATTTATGGAGCAGCTTAAAACAAAGAGGTATACATGGACAAGGCTGCAGCGACTATGCCTTCATATATTAACGAGAACGACAAAAAAACAAATGCTTCTGCAGACGGAAACAGCACCGTATTTACGGCTACTTGGCATGTCTGCAAAAGGTCGAGCTTACTTGAGCAGTATAAAAAAGACTTTGAATAAGCCAATCGTTTCAACGTTGTCTGCCCATAAACATCCATTGCTTGACCTGGACATTAAAGCAGCAAATACATATGCCATGATTCTGACAGAACCGCTGCGCTCGGAATTTATGCTGAGTGAGTTTGGGACAAAGCCCATTCAATATAATGAAAAAGAAAAAGGATTTCTATAAAAAAGGATTGTTGTTAATTCATGTCTTTCAAATAGGATTAAAATTCAACTATTTTTAGAAAAGAGTCAAAGTTAAAGAATTCCAATAAAAACCACCCGTGAGAACGGGTGGTTTTCTCTGCGGCTGAAAGCCTTTGTTACTGACCACACCCTAAAGGGCTACTGAAGGGTTCGCCATTTGTACTACTTCTACCGGCCAGACCTCAAAGGCCTTCTTCCCTTTTAACTTCGTCTCTTTTTCTTTACTTCTTCTCCGGTGAAAGGATCAATGTATTCCATCATCGTTAATTGTTCTGCCACTATATCATCTTGAATTTGATTGCGTATATATTCTTCTATTACCTTCTTGTTTCTCCCGACGGTATCTACATAATATCCTGTACACCAGAATTTACGATTCCCATATTTATATTTCAGATTTGCATGTCGGTCAAATATCATTAAACTACTTTTACCTTTCAAATAACCGACAAATGCGGATACACTTAGTTTTGGTGGTATACTCACTAACATATGTACGTGATCTTTACATGCTGTTGCTTCAATAATTTCTACACCTTTTCTTTCACATAATTTGCGTAGAATTTCTCCAATATCTTTTTTGATTTTCCCATATATAATCTGCCTTCTATACTTAGGTGCAAAAACGATGTGATACTTACAATTCCAGGTAGTGTGTGCTAAACTATTATTGTCTTTTGACATAGGACTTCCTCCGTGCTGATATTTTGGTTGGCGAACCAAAAATATTTTAGCACCATGAGGAAGTTTTTTTAATACCACGCTGAAAGCTTTTTGGAACCCCGGGCCTAGCCCGGGGTTTTCATTTCACAACAATAAAAAGAGCGGCTTCTTTTCAGGAGCCGCTCCTGTTATTTTTCTTCCAGTTTATTCAGGTAATCAATCGCTTCATCAAACGTATCAATAGGGACGATTTTCATTTTTGTGCCTATATCTTTTGCTGTTTTTACTGCTTCTTGATAATTTGATGTTTCGATTCCGTTCTGATTTGGAGCTAAGAAAATTTCAGCACCCGATTTATCTGCAGCTACAATTTTTTGTGAAATCCCGCCGATTGGTCCGACTGTTCCCTTTTCATCGATTGTTCCTGTTCCAGCAATGGTATATCCCTTTGTATAATCTTCTTTTGTCAGCTGGTTATAAATCTCAAGTGTCATCATCAGCCCAGCTGATGGTCCGCCAATGTTGCTTGTATCAAGTTTGATTTCAGGGTCAACAATCAATTCTCTGTCTGTTATAAGGGATATGCCGATCCCGACTTTGTTTTTGTTGTCCGGAAACTGCTCAACTGTAATTTCAGTTTTATTCTCTTTGCCGTTTCGGTCATATGTAACGGAAATGGTTTCGCCCTTTTTCTTTTTCCCTACGTAAGCAATAAATTCTTCAGCCGTTTTAAATTCTTTTCCATCAACTTTAAAGATTCGGTCTCCGTTTTTAAGCTTTCCTTCAGACGGCATACCTTGTACAACATGCATGACGTATATGCCATGGGATTTATAATCAACTGTTTTTCCTGCTTTTTCATATGCCAAAGATACAGCTGATTCCTGTGAGGACTCCATCATATGCATTTGTCTGCTTAAGTATTCATCGTCTGATTCGCCTTCTTGAACGACGTCCTCCAAAGGAAGAAGTTCATGATATGGGAGCACATTCGCAAAAATATAGGAGAAGATATTTGCTCTTCCAAAACCGACTGTCGTTAGGGAGAAGCTTCCTTCGTCATCGTATCCGCCCTCAACCTCAATAATAGGTTCAAGCTCTGTCGCCATGCCTGGCTTTGTTACATAATAAGGGAGCTTAATAAAATTTAAAACAGCAGCTAAGATCACCCCTATTAATATGGATCGCACTAATTTGTTATTCTTCATCTTGCTGTGACCCCTTCCAACTCTCAATCAGCTCTTTAATTTCTTTTACATGCTTTTTTGCTTCATTTTCACCAATCTCAATGATTTCTTTTATGTTTTTAAATGCACGGGAACTGTATTGCTCTACATGTGGACGGATCATAATATCTGAGGCGATTTTCCTGTGGTGGACAAGCTCATCCTGCATAATATCAAGACTCTGTAAGATGACATCAAAGATTGACGTTATCTCATCAGTTTTTTTCACATGAGACACATCAACTGCAATGACAAGATCAGCTCCCATCTCTTTTACAACTGAAACCGGAATTCTGTCAACGACTCCTCCGTCAATCAGCAGCTTGCCATCAATTTTTTCCGGTACAAAAATTCCTGGAATGGCAATGCTTGCACGAACAGCATCTGCCACTGAACCTTTTGTAAAAATAACCTTTTTCCCTTCATATAAATCTGTCGCAACAATTGATAATGGAATATCCAGGTCTTCAATATGCTTTCCTCTTGTAAATACTTTAATAAATTCCTTGACTCTGTTACCTGCAATAAATCCCATTTTAGGCACTGTAAAATCAAGGTAATATTTACGCTTGAATAATGTAGCTAATTTATATAAATGATCAAAGCCGAGACCAGTCGCATAAAAGCTGCCGACCAATGCACCCATGCTGCTTCCGGCGATCATGCTGATTTCTATACCCTCTTCGCTCAATATTTTAAGAACTCCGAGATGAGCAAATCCTCTTGCGCCACCCGATCCTAATGCAAGACCAATTTTAGGTTCCCTTTTCAAAGAGATACCCTCCTCATATGTCAATTCTTCCGTTAGTCAATTCTATGGTCTAAAATGGTCACCTATTCTCGTATATTGAACTATCAAAGATTGTACAACCTTATCAATCAAGATTGAATATATTTTATCATTACTCGCTTTCAAAAGTATAGAAGGAAGCAAGAGGGGGACATCTGCTTGAATGCTGCAAAACTTAAAACAATATTGCTGGGGATTTTAATGGTGATTCTCGCATTCGCAATGATTGTGAACCCTAAGGTCTCGTTTGCAGCATCTAAAACCGGGCTTGATCTTTGGTGGGGTGTTGTATTCCCATCTTTATTGCCCTTTTTTATTCTTTCCCATCTGCTGATTGGATTTGGAATTGTACGTTTTATCGGGGTCCTTTTAGAACCTGTTATGAGGCCTATTTTTAAAGTCCCTGGAGTAGGAGGGTTTGTCTGGGCCATGGGATGGGCGTCCGGATCTCCGGCTGGCGCAAAGCTGACGGCCGAGATGCGAAAAAAAAACCAGCTAACCGCTCTAGAAGCAGAAAGACTTGTGTCCTTTACAAACTCTTCAAATCCATTGTTTATTTTTGGTGCGGTTGCCATTGGTTTTTTTCATGATCAAGCACTGGGACTGCTTCTTGCCGCTGCCCATTATTCAGCAAATTTAGCAGTAGGTCTAACCATGAGATTTTACGGAAAAGATGAAACAAATCAAAATACAATCACGTATAGGATGCCTTCCATAAGAGAAGCTTTTCGCCAAATGCATCAGACACGTCTTGATGATTCAAGACCGATTGGAAAAATGCTGGGGGATGCCGTATTATCCTCTATCCAAACATTATTGATGGTTGGAGGATTTATTATTTTATTTTCTGTTTTTAACAAACTATTATCCCTATTATATATTACGGATTATTTTGCTTCCTGCTTAGCATTATTGCTTGCAGCCTTTCATCTTTCTGCAGAATTAAGCCCTCCTCTTGTATCCGGATTGTTTGAAATGACTCTTGGAAGCCAGCTGACAAGCGCTGCTGATGCCGATTTGATCCAAAAAGCCATCATTACAAGTTTTTTACTCGGTTTCAGCGGCTTATCGATTCAAGCTCAGGTTGCGAGCATCATTGCTGAAACAGATATTCGCTTTCTGCCATTTTTTATTGCCAGAGTGCTGCAGGGCGTATATGCTGCATGTTTTGCATGGATTCTGTGGAAACCTCTTTATCTTGAATTGGATCGTTCTGATGTTACTGTTCTTCCGGTTTTTCTGATTCAGGATACTCCTGCATGGTTTGCAATGCTATGGAATCTCCTTACTCAGATTGGACCAATCCTTACAATTGTGTCATTACTGATTTATATCATGATTTACTGTAGAAGGTTCATTTTTAAATAACATTTCTCAGAAGTGAAAAGAGTGACCTATATGGACGCGTTCAGCATCCATATGTAGGCCACTCTTTTCTTATCGGTTAAATTTCTGTTTCAGCGCATGTTCAACTGGTTTAGGAACTAATTCAGAAATATCACCGCGGTATTTTGCAACTTCTTTTACAATGCTTGAGCTTAAAAAAGAATATTGATTATTTGTCATCATAAACAGCGTTTCTACATTGTCATCCAGTACTCGGTTCATCGATGTGATTTGCATTTCATATTCAAAATCTGAAACAGCACGCAAGCCTCTTAAAATTGTGCTAGCCTGTTTGCTGTTCGCATACTCAATTAAAAGTCCTTTAAAGGATTCAACCACTACATTCGGCAAATCCTTAGTCACTTCCCTTAAAAGCTCACACCGTTCATCAACATTGAATAATGGATTTTTAGATGAATTATTTAATACACAAACATACACTTTATCAAATACTTTTGCACCCCGTTTGATAATATCCAAGTGTCCATAAGTCACAGGATCAAAGCTTCCCGGACAGACTGCAATGCTGGCCATATTTTACTCCCCTATCCCTTGTTCTTTATGTATATAGATGGATACTGCGCTGATGCCGTATGATTCATAGCGCTTGAGCTTAAACGAACCAATGAGCTCAGGCAATGTCACCTCTGCATCATGCTCGGCAACAATAATACCCCCATCTTCCACTAAACGAAAAGAATCAATCAATTCGATAAGCGCTTTCAATTTTTGTTCCTTGTACGGCGGATCCAAAAATATGACCTTGAACGACAGCTCTCTTTTTGCGATTGCCTTTATTGCTCTTTCTGCATCATTGCGGTAGACCTCTGCCTGTTTTGTAAATCTGCAGGCTTCTAAATTTTTATGTATGGTTGCAACAGCTTTAGCATCCCGATCTACGAAAATGCATGTTTCGATGCCCCTGCTTAAAGCTTCAATTCCAAGACCTCCGCTGCCTCCAAACAAATCGACAGCAAGTCCTCCGTTAAAGTAAGGTCCGATAATATTAAATATCGACTCTTTCACTTTATCTGTCGTAGGGCGTGTTGACATCCCCGGAACAGCCTTTAAGGGACGCCCCTTACAGCTTCCTGAAACTACTCTCATCTTTTTCACCACTGTTTTTTTGTCTTTACTGCTGAATTCAGCCTGTATTATCGTAACATAGAGCGTACCCTGAGACAATAAAACAGCCGAAGTTTGTCATAAGTTTAAACGGAAAAGCGCAAACGCTGTGCCTTAATCATAGGAATTGATGACAGTGATACATTAATCGTGTTAATACCAGATAAACGATTGGATAAAAAAAACCCCGCAGGAAACCTGCAGGGCCCTTCTATACCAAAAAAAGCGAGCTTTTCTTGGGAAGAAGGCAAAGGGAGAGGAGAAACCGGAGGAAGAACTTATGGGGAAACGTAAGTCTTCTCCGCGGTTGGCAACAACATCTTCGATTCGATGTTGTTACTATTCATTATCCACCAATAAAGTTCACACTATACGCTTGAATATTCTTTTTTTCTTAAAAAATATAAAGTCTCAAATCTTTCTTACAAGCATCAATCATGTTACATTATGATGAGAACATAAGAACAGGAGGAAAACAGCTTGATTCAGCGCTTTATCGAACTCGGAGCCGGCTATTCAGACCTTTATGAATTAATTGAAACAACACAGGCCAACGCTCATCGGGTCTCAAAATTTTTAGTATTAAATACAACTATCAATGGTAAAAAAATGTCCTCTTTTGCCGTAACAATGAATCAAACAGATCCTGGACAATTCCAGGCCATATACATTTGCCTAGAAGGAATTACAGCAGGGACAAGCAAACGCCGCGAATTATTTCAAGAGCTTGCGGATAAACTTCAAAAAACAATCATAGAACTTGAAGTAAAATCCTCCAATCAATTTGCCGAAAAAGAATTATTTTTTCAGTACCTTACCGGAATTCTAAGGATGAATAGGTACCTTCCTCCATGGCAATAACAAAAGCGCAGGTGCCTTGGTCAGCTCGCGAAGAAAATAGGAATTTCACAGGGAAGGCGCTTTTTGCCTTTTCTGGGAAATTGTCTTTTTCACAGTGAGCTAGGCACCGGAGCTGGACGGAGTTAACCTGGTTACTAGATAGACAATCAATAAATTTTATGCACCACAGCACAGAAAAGCGGAACCGCCCCGTTTAGCTCTGACAGGCAGAAAAGGATCTGACAGAAAAGTCCGGTTTTGACTTTACTGGCGGAGCCGTTCTGACCGAAGAGCTGGGCGGTGGAGCTGGATTACTAACAAAAGCGCAGGTACCTTGGTCAGCTCGCGAAGAAAATAGGAATTTCACAGGGAAGGCGCTTTTTGCCTTCTCTGGGAAATTGTCTTTTTCACAGTGAGCTAGGCACCGGAGCTGGACGGAGTTAACCTGGTTACTAGATAGACAATCAATAAATTTTATTCGCCACACCACAGAAAAGCGGAACCGTCTTGCTTTATATAAAACAGTTAGTTCAATCCAACCAAATCGGCTTGGATGGACAAATCTAAAAGCGTAATCTTCACAGATTACGCTTTTCGTTTAGAGGCCTAATTTATAATCGTATTCTTTTGCTTTATCAATTTTTGATTCGAATTCCAATTTAAGAAAGGGCTTATATGACGGCTCAGCGTGCTTTACAAACGAAAAAGATGAAACCTTTTCGATTGTATGCTCTACGTGTTCCATGTCACAATATAATACAACATACTTTAATTTCTTTGAAACGTAATGGATATTGCCGAATTTACGCAGCATCTTGATCTGCTTTAACGAATGCATCCAAATGATAATGCCTTGCCGCTTATCAAACATCATAAGTAATCTCCCTTTTTATCCCGCATTAACGGGCAGTAATACCCACCTTAAGACTTGAGTGGGAGTGCAGAAGGTTAAACTGCCCAAAACCGCCCTATTCATTAAACTGACCTTTAGTAAGTGATTAAACCTTACTTTTGGAAGTTTCACTTTATATTCTCTACTTGAAGTGTACCAATTTTCTATTTATTTCACAATATATTCCTGACACCTATTCCGTGAGAGGAGTTTGTTCATTGTTACTTGAAGAAATCGTAAATGTCTTTATAAACAGAATGAATGCTGATAATTCCCTATCCTGCTGGATAAAAAAATCGGCCGGAATCCCCTTTTTATATGTGCAATCGAATTCCAACGCAACAATTGCTGAAATTACGAGCAAAATTAATAAAGAATCCCGATTTGCAATGAAAGGAAAGCGGCTTACGTCAGAATGTATTTTTGTCAGAGAAGAAACCAACCTTTATGTATTCCGACATCGATTCTACGTGCCTCAGGAAAAAATGTTCTGCTGCGGCAATTTATGCGAAGATTGTATCCGTCTAAAGTAAGAAAAGCGCAAGCGCCCGTTTAGCACAGGCATGACAGAAAAGAATCCGGCAGAAAATTCCGATTTTGACTTTTCCTGCGGATTTGTTCTGGCCGAGGAGTTTGAGATGGAGCTAGGCAAGAATGTGCAAATTTTATACTTACTTATCTTTAAATAAAACGAGGCAAGGCCTCGTTTTTTAAGATGCTTTGCAGCCGCATGACCCGCCTGATCCGCATCCCCCTCCACAGCTTGATCCCGTGTCAAAGAAAGGATTGCCAGTTGGCACTTTTATGTTAGGTGATACAGCTCTGCCTAATTCGACACTTATTTCATCAAGTAAAGATTGAAGCTCTTTCTCTGCTTTTTTAAATGAAATCACTGCTTGATGAAGATCAAGCTCACGTTTCGCTTCACGCATGGCCTTTGTGATTTCTTTATAATCAGGGTGATACTTTCCGAATCGCTGAACATCTTCATATAAATCCTTGATTTCAACAAATTTGGCAATCACTTTTTGAGCAGATTTATCTGCTTTTAATGTATTTAAAGTGCGGCGATAGTCTTCCGCAATTTCTGAACGAACAACAAATGTCCCTAGAAGCTCAGCTTCTTCGATTAAATTGACGCTTTCTATTGTAGCAAACATAGACGGCATCACCTCCAAGCATAGTTTAACATGTTTATGCCCTTTTGGTAAATGCAGTGACTTGGGAACATGTTCACTCTACACTTACATTCCACGTTTTTTTTAAGTGATATTTAGTTGAGTCATTGTGCAAAAGCTCGAGAGAAATCGTATGTGTACCTTTATCTAATCCTTTAATAATAAATGCGGCAGTATGTATTTCATCTGTTTTTTTTCCGTCAACATACAGGTTTAGATACCCTTCTCCGTTTACTTTTTGGCCGCGCTCATCTGTAAATATAAAATTAGGCACGAAGCATTCAATATAAATATTGCTGCCTATAATATGATGATTTACAAATAATTGTCTTCCCGTTTGCTTGACTGCTTCAACAGCATCAGAATCCAACTGACTGATTTCCATTGGAACAGCATCACCCTCAGGACGTGGCTTTTCATTATTACAGGCTGATAAAGGCAGCAGCAATAGAATGAACATCATAAAGATTTTAATCAATGATAACGCCTCCTTATGGAGGTAGTTTCACCAGAATGAATCCAAATATGATGAAAATAAAAAAGAAAGTCAGCTAATTTCGACTTTCTTTCCTGATCAGTCCTGCTGTCTCATTGATTGAAACATGCCAAGCATCATTGATGCCATTTGCACGGAGTTCGAGAACTGAGCTACTTTATGCGGGATGGTTTTTTGATAATAGTTCATCATAGCCAGCTGCATGGATTCAGTATCTTTAGGATTACGTGACAGCTTTCTGTACCAATGGGGCTGCTCTCTAATAAATTTTTTTAATTCTTCATTTGCTGCAATCATATCCTGCACTTCTTTTCTCATACGGACTCTCCTGCTCAATCTTTCCTGAAAGAAAAGGGATGGTTTGATGGGTTCGACTGATTTTTTGAAGATCCTTTTGTCAGTCCAAAGGTTGAAAATAGATTTTGAATGGAAGAAATCGTATTATTCATGTTATAAAGATGCTGATTCATCTGATTTGCATCCATGCTTTTAACAGCAGTCATCATTTTTGACATAAAGTCTGCTTTCGTATTATCAGCACTCTCTTCTTCAGCTGTAACTTCCTGGTATTTTTTCCATGATGTATCATTTTCGCCAAGCAAATACCAATCTTCATATAATTCTTGCCATTTTTTATCGCCTTTTCTGACTTCAGCAATCAGTTTTGGATGTTTTCTTACAAATTCTTTAAATGCGCCAATCGATGGATGTTCCTTTTTCTCTGTCATCTTTCATCACCTCTGCTTACCTTCGCCTACTATATTTTATCGGAGATAAGGAAATCTGTTCGCCCAATTTTTTGCAAAAAGCAGATTGCACAATAATTCCAGGTACTGATAAGATAAGAAAGTAAATAGAAAGGATTGGGTGAAAAGATGGAACAAGAAGAACTAACTCGGCTATTGTCTGAGATTGAAGAAGATGATATTCCAGTATTAAATTTGATTCTTCAAGGATTGAAAAACAAAGCTTTAAAGGAAAGCGGCTCGTACATAGGTGCATTGCTTCATGCACAAGGAGAGTATAAAGATAACCAATTTATTTTAACAATCCCCAATACCGCAATCATTCAGAACTCCCTGCATATTGTACATGGAGGGATTACAGCTACACTTCTTGATTCTGCAATGGGATCGCTTGTTCATCATGTTTTGCCAAAAGAACTTGCTGCCGTGACATCAGAAATGAAAATCAATTATGTTGCACCTGGTATAGGCAGTGAACTTAAATGTGTTGCAAGCCTCATCCATAAAGGTAGCAAAACTGTTGTAACAGAAGGAAAAGTATTTCGTGATGACGGCAGGCTAATGGCTCATTGTACAGCCAGCTTCTTCATTATCGATCGCCCTATACAATAAGCAAGGAGAGAAATATGTTTACTTTTTTCAAAAAAACGTGCCATTTCTGCAAAAAGAAAACAAAAAAGACCGAAACTTACTTGGGAGATAAGAGCCGAAAAATCGAAGTTTGCCATTTATGCAAAGGCTATGCTGAAAGACGGGCTTTTAAAAAAGCTGACTAGACAAAATGAATACCGTCAATCCACCTAAATGAATAAAAAAGGCTTCGTTCGCATTGATTGTTGTTTTTGGTTATTAATTTGCCCAAGGATTTCCGCTGCAGGCACTTGCTTTCCGCGGGGAGGGATGGGAGCCTCTTCGGCTATGCCTGCAGGGTCTCCCAATCCCCTCTATTTCCCGCAGGAGTCAAGTGCCTTCCGCTCCAACCCACTCTATGTTTATAATCATTTTTTCTAAAAGCAACAAACTTTACGAATAAAAAAGACATCCGCGTTTCTTCCTCATGGATGTCTTTTTATTAGGCTCTTTCTGTAAATCATTGTTGCTTTTCCATTCAAAAGAGCACGGAAACCCTCAGTAAATACGGGAATTAGTCCTTTTAAGAAAAACAGCAAACATACATACACAGGCTTTATTCAAATGGAGTGATGAAATTTTGAGTATAATATACATCATTTACACCAACACCTAATCGGGTAAAATCAGGATTCAGAAGTGTATCACGATGGCCTTTGCTGTTTAACCACCCTTCAACCGCGGCAATCCCGTCAATATATTGCGCTGCAATATTTTCGCCCGCCATCTGATATGCTACATTTTCTGCTTTTAAGCGGTCTGCAAGAGAGCCTTTAGTTGGAGATTCATGTGAAAAATAGTCATTCATTTTCATGTCATTGCTGTGCATGAAAGCTACTTCTGAAGTCATTTCATCCCATTCCACCGGTGAAATATCATGTCTTTTGCGAATGACATTCGTAAGATCTAAAATTTGTTTTTCTGCTCCTTCTTCTACAGCCTTCCATTCTTCAGCACTAAGCTTCTTAGGCTGAATAAGTTCGCCGCGATAAACGACTTCATATGGGCGCTGCTTGATTAAAGTTTCCTCGTTCATCACTCTTATGCTTGAAAGTTCACCGTCAAATTTATCTAAGTACAGCTGAACATAAACATTTCCCATTTTCACAATTGGTCTTGTATTCATATCTTCTTCTGACAATTCAAAGCGATAAGAGTTGCCTTCATAATCAATAGAAATACTTGAAGTAATTGAATTGGTCTTAAAAACTTCATCAACCCGCTGTCCTAATCGATAAGGCTTAACATTAACATCTGGCCCTATCGCATATACGGTTACAACCTTTTCATCAAGTACGCCAATCTGCAAATATTGCTGGTCGTTTTGATTATAGATCCACCATTCATAATCGTAGGAAGAGGGATCTTTTCTTGCAGGTTCTCCAAGCGTTTTAATAATCTCACCTGATGATTTGCCTACAAAAGATAGAACACCAGTCTCTGGCAAATTTAATTTTTCTTTTGACTCATTAGCGATTTGCTCATTTTCGTCTAATGGTTTAATGGGCGTCTTGTTTCCATATTGAATAAACAGCATATAGGTTATAAATATAATAAGCAATATAAAGACAGTTTTTAGAATACTGCTCAGTTTCAATCCCTCCAGATCGCTGATTTCTAACATTATATGAACCATTGGATTCATTATTCTACTAAACAGTATTTCATAAGATTGGCATATAGTATATCCTTTTATAAGTCATTTAATCAAAAATGGCATGTTTTTTCAATTATGTTGTTTCTTGAAGGTTTTTTTGGTAAATATTCACATAAAAAGGAACATACCTGAATGATCGGCATGTTCCTTTTTTTCTAGTGAAGATCTTGATGATTCTGTTCTGAAATTGTTGTTAAAGCTGACCCTGCCTGCTGATCTGTCAATTGATTCAAGGAGAGATCTCCAAGTGTTACCATTCCGACGATTTGTCCATTTTCTACGACTGGAAGCCTTCTGATCTGATGCTTTGCCATGAGCTGCGCAGCCTCCTCAACATTGGCTTCAGGGCTGATAGTAAAAAGGTGATCACTCATTACTTTTGTAACTTCATAGGACCCCGGATGTTTTTCAGCAATTCCTCTCACAACTAAATCACGATCCGTAATCATACCCAGGAGCTGATTGCCTTCAACAATTGGGATAGAGCCTACATCCCATTCCTTCATCTTTACTGCTACTTCAAATACATTATCAAGCGGAGTGCATGCCTGGATATCATGTGACATAATTTCACTTACTTTCTGCAATTAATAAACCTCCCTGTAAATGAATGAGATCTTTACCCTTCTGCTTATAGTTTGGCCACATCCAAAGATAAAGATGTAAAATATCAGGTAAAGATTGAAAGTTGAATGCTTTCGTACTATGATTGAAGTGGAGTTCATTAAAGCGCTTAAATAATGAAAATGCCGATTAGGTTTTTAGGAGGGAATACATAATGAAATTTGAAAACACTGGACTAGATGGACTTACAGTAGAACTATCCAGACTGGATGAAATTATGGATGAGCTTGGTATTGTCCGCGCCGGTCAATGGGATTACGAACGAGTTACATATGATCGTAAGTTTGAAAATAAGGGCGATGTTTATTACTTGCGCATTCCTGGATATGCGGTAGAGGGTGATGTAGGTGCAAAACATGCACTTGTTAAATTAATGACACCGCTGCTAGGAAAACATTACTATCCGCATGGTGTTGAATATGGAGAAGGTGAAAACTTCCCTAATTCTGTCTTAACCTCAAGTCAGACCCTGCTTAAACAATTGAAAGAAGAAATCGGACGCATTGTCTGAAGAAGTGTGCAAAAGCAGTTATGCTTTTGCTTTTTTTATTTATAAGCAATTGTTAGGTTTCCATTTGAATATCCAGGATCAACCCCCGTTTCAAAAGAAGTGTACGTAATCTTATGAGAAATCGGTATTAGTCTATTTTCGAATAACAACAATTAATGCGAAAACAGCCTTTTATTAGTACTAATACTGGCAAAGGCGCATACTCTTTATTTTCATTTGAAAATATTTCTGAAACATCTTTATATACCCGTACTTTCGTACTATAATTTAAGCAGAAACCGGTTTTGAAAGGAGCAAGCGATTGTCGGCCATAGTCAATAAAAGAAATCTCCTCATTATCTTTTCTATTATTATCATCGGAATCATTGTTTTCTTTTTACTTCCAATTTCCATTCCGCTAATCATGGCTTTTATTACAGCGTTATTATTGGAGCCCCTTGTCAAGCTATTTCACAATCGCATGAAGCTGCAGAGAAAAATGGCAGTATTGCTGTCGTTTCTGATTTTTCTGTTCACCATCACGATCATCGGCTATTTTATTACGACTAAAGTAGTCGGAGAAGCCATCAGCACGATAGAAAATGCACCATTATACATAAATGAAATAACAAATGCCTGGAACCATTTCGAGGATAAAATAACGAACTCTGCAAAGGATCTTCCGCCTGAGTTTGTAAGAGAAATAAGCAGTCAGGTCGAGGAATTTCTTGAAAAGACAAAAACAGATTTAGCAAGTTCCATTAATATAGAAAATGTTAAAAGAATCTTTACGAATATTCCTAATTACATGGTAAATATGCTGGTTTATTTAATTGCACTGTTTCTCTTTATGATTGAGCTGCCGTCACTCAAAGTTCGAATGTATGCTCATATGACCGAAAACACAGCTCAAAAAGTAAATTTTATGATTACTCGCATGTCTTTTGTTATTTTTGGCTTTGCAAAAGCACAATTTTTGGTCAGTATTATTATCTTTGTTGCCTCTTTAATTGGGCTCCTCCTGATTGCACCGGAAATTGCCCTGGTTATGTCGGTGATTATTTGGCTAATTGATGTCATACCAATCATCGGATCCATTATTATAATGGGGCCATGGACACTCTATCACCTAATTTCAGGTGATCCAGTCCAAGCGGCAAAGCTTGGTATATTGACTGTCATCTTATTGATTATTAGACGTACCATTGAACCGAAAGTGATGGGAAGCCATATTGGTTTATCCCCTCTCGCCACCCTTATCTCAATGTACCTTGGTCTTAAATTATTCGGTGTGCTTGGATTTTTCATCGGACCCATAATATTAATTGTGTATAACTCAGCGAGAGAAGCAGGCATTATCCGTTATACATTTAAATTGTAAAAAGAAAAAATAAGCAGGGACTAAACTGATTAATTTCAGTTGCCTCCCTGCTTATTTTTCCAAAAGAATATTGGAATAGCTGCAGATCTTGCTTTGTTATTATGTCTATCAAAGGGTTGTACACTTTTCTCTTTTAAAATATCGTATCCTATAAAATAAAAGGATTGCGATAAGTTTGATGCTTAATCATCTAACCCTTTTTTCAGCGCTGATCATAGATTCTCATTCGCTAGGCTTTCTTTTTAAGTTCCCAGGATAAAAAGATATCCTCTTTTTTTGTGCAGATCATCCCTAGTTTTTCAAACAGCCGAATCGATTTTTTATTTTGATCAATGCACTCCATGCTGATCTGTGAAACAGACTTCTCTCCTGTAAGCCACTCTATCACAGCGTCGATTGCTTCATAGGTCAAGCTTTCTTCTTCATTTGCTTCGTGGATATTGTAGCATAGCTGTACACCGCCATGCTTATCCGGCATCCCCTGCAGGAACAAATCTCCTACAATCCGTTTTTCATGATATAAAATGATAAGCCATAAACCCCATCCATATTCTTTTTCATTTTGTTCCAGTTTTTCAATATAGAGAGGAAGCATTCCCTTGACAGCTGTTGAAGGCCAATTTGCAGGAATTCCAATCGGGGAGCGGCTTTCCAGTTCTTTACGATGAAAGACCAATGACTTTGCGATATCAAGAGAACACGGAATGATTAATAACCGATCTGTTACAATTTCAATCATCCTACAGTCACTCCCTTTCATTAACCGGTCTGATACTTACATTTTATGGCCTTTCTTCACGTCCTATACTTAAAGATATATAAAGAAACACAAAAAAGGTGATATAGAATATAGTTTTCTATAACACCTTCTTAAACATTCAGTATCCTAAAATGGCTCGAACCACCGAAGTTGTTTCTCCGCCCCTATAAAGTACATATAGAAGTATGTAGACTGCGACCCCGGTAATAGCAGTGAAAAACCAGATAATACTCGTAATAGGCCCGATCTTTCGATGCTTTGAAAGATTATTTTTATAGCCTGATATCAAGGTAATGATTCCAAAAACTGCACCGGTAGTTGCTAGAGTAATATGAAAAATCAAGAAAATCGTATAATAAACTTTAATACTATCAGGTCCGCCAAATGCTGTATTTCCTACAAAAATCGTTCTCGATGCATACACAGCAAAGAAAATAATTGCAAAAACGGCAGCTATAGTCATAGCCTTCTGATGAGCTTCTATTTTACGTTGCTTAATTAAATACCAGCCAATAGCAACAGCAGCAGCACTTAAAACAATAAATGCTGTGCTAATAGTAGGTAATATAGGTACGTTCATTTTTGCAGCTCCTAAAAAAATATAAATTGTACTGTAACTAAGGTTAAAAACATATGAAATCGTTCAGTGGCACTTATTCAATCGGCTGCGGAGAAAAGCTTTTTCGAGCTTCAAGATTATCCCGCTCTCTTTCCTGGCGTGCCCATTTAAAGAAGATAATGCCAAGCAGACTTCCATATACAAACTCCTGAATGATTTTCATCATGATTCCGCCAAGCTGCTGATCTTCAACAAGCGGTAAAGTATTAAACATTTCAGGACCTGTCAAATTCAGCCCTGCTAACATATCTGCAGGTA
This sequence comes from Bacillus sp. PAMC26568, assembly GCF_014235785.1. Taxonomy (GTDB): domain Bacteria; phylum Bacillota; class Bacilli; order Bacillales; family Bacillaceae; genus Bacillus_P. Next base: position 2,714,958 of record NZ_CP060137.1, read on the forward strand.
CACATAATTCAAGGGCACTGACCCATGCGCTTGGATCGGCATACGTAGCATACAATGGCGTATCAGCAAAAATAATGAGTGCACACGCTGGTGTTAATAACATGCCGTTTGCAAATATGTATCCGATCTTTTTAATTCCCCCAAGCTCCTTCCATTCAGGCAGGTCATTTAACAATGGCCACCACATGAGCATTGCCGCGATAAAAATAAAGACAGTTACTGCAGCATGAAGCAGATGTTCTGTTTTAACAACGTCAAACACAAGCGGAATATGGTACAGAGAGAATATTCCGTTAAAAACGATTAAAGCAATTAATGGCTTAGATAAAAAGGTTACGATTTGTTTGACTCCCCGCACGAAAATAAGGGCTCTCCACAACCATGAAGGAATCCCAAAAATGATTAGCGGCGGAATCAGCAAATATAATATGGCCATTTGAGTCATATGTGCGCTGAACATTAAATGACCCATTAAATCAAGCGGACTGCCTTTCACAGCGTATAAAAGAATTATACTGCTGACAAATAAAGCTTTCTGTTTAAACGAGACAGGCTGGCTATCATGAAATCGATTTCGAAACGGTCCGATCAGTAAAAAATATATGCCAAGAATGACTGCTGTAAACAGAAAGAAATAAGGGCTCCACATTGCTCGAAAACCAAACATCTCTAAATTTAACAATGAGTTCATCTCCTATTTCTGCTTTAACTCCTGCAAACTATTATACACTTACATTGAAGCGCTATCAATGAACGTTCTATGACATTAGATATGCAAAATGACAAAGTGAGAACAGATCCTTTCTAAAGACTGATTTCGCTTAGAATGCTGTCTTTTAAGCATTCGTATTCTATTCTAAAGAATTCTTGAAATTCAGCCTACGATAAGGATTGAAAAACAATCATGTTTTACAGTAGGGCTTTATAAAAGAAAGACAAAAAAAATCGGCTGCAAGAGCCGATTTTTTATTACCACCAAATAATTGTTACAAATGTAAGTACGGTCAGAAATGCTACACCGATTCCAGAGTACAGGAAAAGCGCTGGCATTTCATGTCCTTTATGACTCATATGCATAAAGTAATAAAGCTGGAAAATGACCTGGACGACAGCAAGCAAGAGAATAAATGGAATTTTAAACCATTCTGCAATGCCATCATATCCAATTGTTACAAAAGCTATGATCGTTAAGAAAATCATTAACGCAAATGTAACAACTTGATATTTCATGTCTTCTTTATTTTTCTTGCGGCGATACGCAAGATCAACTTTTGGGTTACCTGAATTTTGATTAGCTGCCATCAGTTTATCCCACCATTCCCATTAAGTATACAACTGTAAAGATAAACACCCATACAACGTCGATAAAATGCCAGTAAAGGCTAGCAACGTAATATTTTGGTGCGTTGTATAAGTTTAATCCTCGTTTTGCATTGCGGATCATTAACGTCGTGATCCAAAGTAAACCAAATGCAACGTGAGCTCCATGTGTTCCGACTAATGTGTAAAAAGCGGATCCCAAAGCACTGCTTGTAATTGTAAATTCAAAATGATGAACATAGTGATTGAACTCATAAATTTCAAGAGCAAGGAACCCAGCTCCTAACAGAACAGTAATTCCCATCCAAAGCTGCATTTTTCCAAACTGGAAGTTCTTCATGTGATACATGGCGTAAACACTTGTTAAAGAACTCGTTAATAAAAGCATCGTTGCTGCAAAAACAAGCGGAAGTTCAAACATTTCCTGAGTTGTCGCTCCGCCATTGTTTGAATCTCTTAACGCTAAAAAAGTTGCAAACAGAGAAGCAAATAATACAGTCTCTCCACCAAGAAACAGCCAAAAACCTAGAAATTTATTTTTACCTTCAAGGGTCGCCTTTTCAGGAGAGGCAGGAAATGTTTCAGCTGTCAATTTTTCCTCAACATGCATTATGCCTTTACCCCCTTATCGTTATCATCATTCACTAAATCTTCTTTATGAATATGATAACCATGATCATCAATGATTGAACGAAGGAACATGCTTCCTAACGTAATTAGGAAACCGATAATGATAACAGGAAGTCCCCATGCGAAATCTTCACGATACAATAAGCCGAACGCTGAAACAAAAAGTCCGAAAGACATGATCAGCGGAAGAATCGATCCGTTAGGCATATGGATGTCTCCAAGCGGTTCAGCAGGAGTCATTCCTTTATTTCCTTCCATTCTTTCAACCCATAAAGCATCAAGACCGCGAACAAGCGGTGTTTGTTTAAAGTTATATTCAGGTGCAGGTGATGAAACAGCCCATTCCAGGTTGCGTCCGTCTCCCCATGCATCTGCTGCTGCTCTTTCCCCTTTAATAGATGAAATCACAATATTATAGAGTAGAACAATTGTGCCTGCAGCCATTAAGAATGCCCCGATTGTACTGATAAAGTTCCCCATCTCAAGGCCCTGCCCAGGAAGAAATGTAAAGATACGTCTTGGCATACCCATTAATCCTAAGAAATGCTGGATGAAGAACGTTAAATGGAAGCCTGTAAAGAATAAAACAAACGTTACAATGCCAAGTTTTTCATTCAGCATTCTGCCAAACATTTTTGGCCACCAGTAATGCAGACCAGCAAATAGACCCATGATAACTCCGCCTACGATAACATAGTGGAAATGCGCAACTACGAAATATGTATCATGGTACTGGTAATCAGTAGGTGCAGCTGCAAGCATGATTCCAGTTACTCCACCCATTACAAATGTTGGAATGAATGCAACAGACCAAATCATTGGTACAGTGAAACGAATACTTCCGCCCCACATCGTAAACATCCAGTTGAAGATTTTAATACCCGTCGGCACGGCTATCGCCATCGTTGCAACCGCGAAAATTGCATTTGCAATTGGTCCCAGTCCAGTAGTGAACATGTGATGCGCCCAAACCATGAATCCTAAAAATCCGATTAACACAGTTGCGAATACCATCGAAGAATATCCAAAGAGACGCTTTTTAGAAAAGTGAGGCAGGATATCTGAGAAAATTCCGAATGCAGGAAGAATTAAGATATATACCTCAGGATGTCCGAAGATCCAGAATAAATGCTCCCAGATAATCGAATTTCCCCCAACATCAGGATTGAAAAATCCTGTTCCGAATAAGCGGTCAAACATCATTATTGCTAAACCAACAGTTAGTGGAGGAAAAGCAAATAAGATAAGTGCTGAAGCAACAAATGTTGTCCAAGTGAACAGCGGCATGCGCATATAAGTCATACCAGGTGCACGCATATTGATAATCGTTGCCAGGAAGTTAATCCCCGCAATCAGCGTACCAAATCCTGAGATCTGCAATCCAAGCAAATAGAAGTCTACCCCATGACCTGGAGAGTTCAATGCAAGGGAAGCATAATTTGTCCAGCCTGCATCTGGTGCACCATTTAAAAACCAGCTTAGATTTAAGAAAAGTCCTCCAAAGAAAAACAGCCAGAACCCTAAAGAGTTCAAAAATGGAAATGCAACATCGCGCGCTCCAATTTGAATCGGCACAACCGCATTCATAAATCCAAAAATGAGCGGCATAGCTGCAAGGAAAATCATTGTCGTTCCATGCATAGTTAAAATCTCGTTGTAAAGACCAGCTGCGATAAAATCGTTGTCTGGCACAGCGAGCTGAATTCTGATAAGCATCGCTTCCAATCCACCTGCGAGGAAGAAGAAGCCGCCGGAGATCAGGTAAAGGATGGCGATTTTTTTATGGTCTACTGTTGTTAAGTAATCCCAAATCACAGCGCCTAACCCCTTTTTCTGAGTTAACGTACTCACAGTGTTACCTCCCTTTTATTCTGTTAAGACATCTTATTGAGCTTCAACCTTTAAGCCACTTAAGTACTCAGTCAGTGCATCAAGTTCCTCATCGTTTAGCTCAGGATACGTTTTTGTCATTTTGTTTCCTGGTTTGTATTGTTCAGGATCTTTTAGCCACTCTCTGATATTTTCTTCATTATGTGGTAAAATCCCCGCTACCCGTGAACGCTCTCCAAAGTTAGCTAAGTTTGGTGCTGTTCTGGCTTGTTCAGGACGCTTGTCTGCAGGTGTTACTGCGTGACAGCCGATACAGCTTTTTTCCTGGAACAATTGCTCGCCTTGTTTAGCTAAGTCTGAATCTGCAACCGCTTTAGCGTTTTTCATTTCTTCAAGCCATTGATCAAATTCCTCGCGGGATTTTGTTTTCACTTTAAAATCCATTAAAGCATGAGATGGGCCGCAAAGCTCAGCACATTTCCCATAAAAATATTCTCCAGCTTCTTCAGCTCGTTTACTGTCGAAATTGAGCCAGAACTGATTCGTATTTTCTGTGTTTGTATCCATTTTGCCGCCTGCAGACGGAACCCAGAATGAATGCTTCACATCAGAAGCAACTAGATTAAAGTAAACCCTTTCATCTGATGGTACGACTAAATCCTGACTCGTAATGACCCCATAGTCTGGATATTCGAATTCCCACCAATAAAGATTTGCCCTGACATTTACCACAATCGCATCTTCAGGTTTACGGTCTTTTTTATCCATCGGTTTCACATCTGCAAGTTCAAATGTAGCAGATACAACTGGAACCGCTAACACAAGTAGTAAAAGAATAGGAATAACAGTCCAAATGATTTCAAGTTTATGACTTCCCTCTACTTGCTCAGGAATTTTATTTTCCTCACCTTTGCGCTGTCTGAATTTCACAACTACATAAATGAAGATCACAGTGACGACTGCGATGACAATGACCATGATGAGTGTACTCAGCACCATTAATGAGTACTGCATATCCGCAACTTCACCAGCTGGTTGAAGAGCGGAAAGATATGGTTCACCACAGCCGGCTAGGACAAGTGTCAACATTGCAAAAATGGCAACGAGACGAAATTTTGTCAGCCTCTTTTCCATAGCTTAATCAAACCCCTCTTTCAGTAAATTAATCCCCGCAATTAACACGGAAATTGATAATTCCTTCTATATAAATTCCTAAAAGAAAGAATTTCTAACCTAGTTGATCGTGAAAAGTACCATCGCCACAAAAAGGATCGTTAAGTAATTAAGTGAATAAATAAACATCCACTTCGCCCATTTCAGATCATCCTTCATTTTCATGCCTGATAGAGCAAGCACGAGCCATCCTATGTTTAATATAGTTGCCAAAATAATGAAAGGAACCCCTAGCTGAAATAAATAAAATGGCAAAGGAAGAAGACATGCAACCCAGACCATCATTTGCCTTTTTGTAATGGCAAATCCATGGATAACAGGAAGCATGGGAATTCCTGCTGCCCGGTACTCTTCTACTCTTTTCATCGCGAGTGCAAGAAAGTGCGGAGGCTGCCATATGAACATAATCATAAACAGCACCCATGCGGTCACACTAAGGTTCCCGTCAATTGCAGCCCAGCCGATTAGCGGCGGCACTGCACCGGATATACTTCCTACAACCGTATTAATGGTATATTGACGCTTTGTCCACATTGTATAAAAGAAGACGTATGTAATTACGCCGACCAACCCAATTAATGTAGCCGTGACTGTCGTCATCAGCAGTAAAATAAAACCGAATGTAAGCAATAAAATACCAATCCACAAAGCCTGAATTGGGATCATTTTGCCTGTAACCGTCGGTCTTGTTTTTGTTCTTTCCATGATATGATCGATATCACGGTCGTAATAATTATTGATTGCGCATGAGCCGGCAATAATTAAAGCGGAACCAAATAAAACAAACAAAACGCTGTCTATATTTTGCAGGAAGCTTTGTCCTGTAAAATGCAATGCCAGCCACAATCCAGTAAAAGTCGTAATCATATTAGAATTGACAATCCCCATTTTAATAAGACTTAAAAAGTCTTTGAGAGCTGTCGTATCATGGATGTCTTGAGGCCGATTTTCTGTAAACTGCTTTTCTGATAAGGTCCTCGAATCAGGCATCTTATGAGACCTCCTTTTCAATGCAAATCTATGTAATAGGTGCCGGCGTGAACTTTTTTCACTACTGACATCATACTAAATAAAACAATTTTTACAAAATGCTCCTTCTTGATATTAAACCATAATCAGACAATGTTTTGTGAACAAATTATGAAGAAGTTATGTCGAAATTGTGAAGCAGATCTTAACCGCCGGCTAATCGATTGAAAAGAAGTCCATTCACTGATACTCTAACAAATGATGGCATAACTTTTTGACCACGATAACATTCTATCATAACTATTAGAAAATTTTTATAGAATATGGAATCTTTTGCGAAAAAACATGAGCAATAGATTCATTCTTTTTATACCTTTTCAAAGTATCTGTTTTATTACTATAATAATAAGGGATACGTACTGACATATTATTTGCTGCTTGATCGACCGTTGTTTCTGTGCCATGAAATGCGGAATGCGCAGATTTTTGTCGATTCTGCTAAACATATTATTACAAATAAGAAGGTGAACATCTTGCAACGAGCATTAAAGTGGTTAGGCGTGCTCACAACAATCATCATGCTTTTCGTATTATTAGGAGGAGCATTAGTTACAAAAACAGAATCCGGAGCAGGATGCGGCGATTCATGGCCATTATGCCATGGTCAGATTATTCCATCAGATATTACACCTGAACTGGTCATTGAGCTCAGTCACCGTGCTGTAAGCGGACTTGCCGGCATTTTCGTCCTTCTCTTAGCTGTTTCATCGTGGATTTTAATTGGATATAAACGAGAAACAAAATTTCTGGCAGGCGTGTCATTATTCTTTCTTATCCTGCAGGCATTGATCGGAGCTGCTGCAGTTAAGTGGGGGCAATCCGATGCCGTACTTGCTCTGCATTTCGGAATATCCTTAATATCATTTGCATCCGTTCTGCTGCTTACTCTTCTTATCTTTGAAGTTGATAAGAAATTCAATACAGAATCTCTGATTATTGATAAAAGAATGAAGTTCCATATGATCGGCATTATTTCTTACACTTACATTGTGGTTTATACAGGCGCATATGTAAGACATAAAGGAGCAAGTCTTGCATGTCCAAACTGGCCAATGTGCAGCAATAGACCATATGGGCTTCCTGCGACGCTTCACGAATGGATACAGATGGGCCATAGATTTGCAGCTGCGTTGATCTTTATATGGATTGCAGTCGCAGCATATACAGCTATTAAACACTACAAACATCAAAGAGTCGTTTATTATGGCTGGATGATTGCATTTACACTTGTTTCATTACAAGTCATATCTGGAGCGTTAGTAGTACTGACTGGTTTAAATTTGTCTGTCGCACTTGCTCATGCATTAATCATTTCTTGCTTATTCGGAGTCCTGAGCTATTTTATTTTGCTGCTCAGCAGAAATAAAATGAACCGTCAGGCCCATTCATCAAAAGGAAATAAAAAAGCTATGTAGACTGAGAGAGAGGCGTCCAATCGCCCCTCTTTCTTTTTTTAGGTTCTTTTCGTACACATTGCTGCTATAGCTAGTCGGCAAAAAATCGGTTTTTTGATTTTTTACTATATTTGCGGCGTCCAAATTCAAATTTGAGGAAAAGAGCAAGACCGAGAACTTTGTTCATTAGTAATAACCATTCGCAAAGTATCAATCATTGAGAACATAATTCTTTTTATATTTTTTAAACATCTCGCTGTGGTCTATTGATGGAAGCGGACAATCTTTTCCGATATTCCAATTAGCAGCAAGCAGTGCATTTGTGTTGAGAATTGTTTCATTGATAAACCAGCCATGTAAACTGATAAATCTTCTATTTACACTGATAAATTTAAATAACTAATTTTCACCCATATAAAAATCCCCCTTGCCTATCAGGCAAAGGGGATTTCCAGTATTCTTGTTAAAAACGGCAGCATAATCCTATTTTTAAAGACTTAATTCTATCAGCAAGTCACCCGTTTGAATGGCTTCCCCATTTGATACATGAATGTCTTTAATCGTTCCTGAGAATGGAGCTTGGACTGTTGTTTCCATTTTCATTGCTTCTGTTAACAGCAGATGGTCACCCTTGCTGACTTTTTCGCCTTTTTCAACGAGTACTTTTAATACTGTACCAGGCATTGTAGCTCCAATATGGTCTTTGTTGCTTTTATCAGCTTTCATTTTTGCAGTAACGGTCGCTTTAATATTTTCATCTCTGATAACTACCTCACGAGGCTGTCCATTTAATTCAAAATACACAACTCGAGTTCCATCAGGCTGAGGCTCTCCGATTGACACAAGCTTCACAATTAATGTTTTCCCTTGCTCAATCTCAACTTCAATTTCTTCTCCGAGTCTCATACCATATAAAAATGTCGGTGTATCCAATACAGAGATATCTCCATATTGTTCAAATGTTTTTGCATAGTCCATAAATACTTTTGGATAAAGAGCATGAGCTATTGCATCAAAGCTTGTAACCTGCCTGTTTAAGCTTTGGAAAAGCTCTTCTTTCAGTGCGTTAAAATTGACTGGCTCCAGCAATTCTCCTGGCCTTACTGAAATAGGTTCACGGCCTTTTAAAATAATGCGCTGAAGTTCTTTCGGGAATCCGCCATGAGGCTGTCCAAGGTACCCTTCAAACAATTCTATAACTGAGTCTGGGAAATCAAGTGTTTCCCCGCGGTCGTAGATATCATCTTCAATCAGGTTATTTTGGACCATAAAGAGTGCCATGTCTCCAACCACTTTCGATGATGGCGTCACTTTTACTAAATCTCCGAACATATCGTTTACACGTCGGTACATTTCCTTTACTTCGTTCCAGCGATCATCCAGTCCAACCGCTTTTGCCTGCTGCTGCAGGTTGCTGTATTGTCCGCCCGGCATCTCATGCATGTACACTTCAGAATGAGGTGAATTCATACCGCTCTCAAAATCTTGATAGTAGTGGCGTACCCCCTCCCAATATTGGGAAAGCTGTTCTAAAGCTTCGATATCAACTTTTGGACTATGTTTCATTCCCTGCATAGCATGATATAGAGAGTTTACACTCGGCTGAGATGTTAATCCAGACATGGAGCTCACAGCTACATCCACAACATCCACTCCAGCTTCAATCGCTTTTGCATAAGTGAAAATACCGTTCCCGCTTGTATCATGTGTATGCAAGTGGATTGGAATTGAGATTGTTTCCTTTAATGCCGATATTAATTCATAGGCAGCCTGAGGTTTAAGCAAACCGGCCATATCTTTTATACCTAAAATATGTGAGCCGGATTCTTCTAATTCTTTTGCCAAATTTTTATAATACTCTAAATTATATTTACGTCGTGTTGGATCTAAAATATCTCCTGTATAGCAAATGGCAGCTTCGGCAATTTTATTTGAATTTCTTACGGCTTCAATTGCCGGACGCATTCCTTCAACCCAGTTCAGGCTGTCAAAAATACGGAAAACATCAATTCCCGCGTGGGAAGATTTTTCAACGAATTCCTCTATTACATTGTCAGGATAGTTTTTATACCCTACTGCGTTAGATGCTCTAAGGAGCATTTGCAGCAAAACATTAGGAACCTGCTGTCTTACTGTTAATAATCGGTCCCATGGATCCTCTTTCAAGAATCTGTATGCAACATCAAATGTTGCTCCGCCCCACATTTCAAGCGAAAACAAGTTTGGAAGCAGTCTTGCAGTCGGCTCTGCAATATGTTTAATGTCAGTAGTCCGCAAGCGTGTCGCCAGCAATGACTGATGTGCGTCACGGAATGTTGTATCCGTAAGCAGCACTTCGTTTTGAGCATTCAGCCATTTGACAAGACCTTCTGGACCTTGCTCATCAAGGATTTGCTTTGTTCCGTTTTGAATAGGCTCAGAATATTTTACCTTTGGAACGAACGGCTTATCAAAGACTGGCTTCTTTTTCTTCCCAATGCCAGGGAACCCGTTGACTGTAACATTTCCAATATAGGAAAGCATTTTCGAACCGCGGTCTTTTCTTTTTGGAAACACGAATAGCTCTGGCGATGAATCAATGAATGACGTATCATATTCGCCTGACATGAATTTTTCATGCTTAATTACATTTTCCAGGAATGGAATATTGGTTTTGATCCCTCTAATACGGAATTCTCTTAAGTTTCTGATCATTTTTGCTGCAGCCTGCTCAAAGGTAAGCGCCTGAGTCGAAAGCTTAACAAGCAAGGAATCATAATGCGGTGTAATAACAGCGCCCTGGAAACCGTTTCCAGCATCAAGCCTTACTCCAAATCCGCCGCCTGAGCGATACGCCATGATTTTCCCTGTATCCGGCATAAAGTTATTCAATGGATCTTCTGTCGTAACACGGGATTGAATCGCATAGCCTGTTACCCTGATTTGATCCTGGGCTGGAATTCCAATGTTTTTCCCATGAAGCTTATATCCTTGTGCAACCATGATTTGAGTTTGAACGATGTCAATACCTGTCACCATTTCCGTAATGGTATGCTCTACTTGAACTCGAGGGTTGACTTCGATAAAGAAAAATTCACCGCCTGCAACTAAAAACTCAACGGTTCCTGCATTTACATAGTCAACTTTTTCCATTAGTTTTACAGCTGCATCACAAATTTCCTGTCTGAGCTTTTCGTTGACAGAAACACTTGGAGCAACTTCAACAACTTTTTGATGACGCCTTTGAACGGAACAATCACGTTCAAATAAATGAATTATATTGCCGTGTTCATCACCAAGGATCTGCACTTCGATGTGTTTAGGATTTTCGATAAGCTTTTCTACATATACTTCATCATTTCCAAATGCGGCTTTAGCTTCTGATTTGGCACGTTCATATGATTCTTTCACACCAGCCTGGCTTCTGACAATTCTCATCCCCCGGCCGCCTCCGCCTAGAGAAGCCTTAATAATAAATGGATAGCCGTTCTCTTTTCCAAATTCAACAACCTCTTCAAGACTTTGAACAGGACCATTGCTTCCAGGAATGACAGGGATCTCAGCCATTTCAGCCTGACGTCTGGCTTTTACTTTATCTCCAAACATATCAAGATGCTTCGATTTAGGACCAATAAATATGATTCCTTCATCTTCACACCGTCTTGCAAAATGGATATTCTCTGATAGGAACCCATATCCAGGGTGTATCGCATCAACATTATTTGCTTTTGCAATCTCAATAATGCCATCAATGTCTAAATATGCGTCGATTGGTTTTTTCCCTTCGCCGACTATGTATGCTTCATCTGCTTTATACCGATGAAATGAACCAGAGTCTTCTTTTGAATAAATAGCAACTGTCCGAATATTTAGCTCCGTGCAGGCACGGAATACTCGAATGGCAATTTCACCGCGGTTAGCTACAAGTATTTTCTGAATTTTTTTCTGCGACATAGGAAATCCCCCTTAAGCTTCATCATTTGCAATAATAAAAGTATAACACATTTATAATTAGTATAACACTTTTAATCTGTTAAATTGTTGCTGGACTGCCTGTACTTTCTCCTGCTGGTTTGGAATCAGATTTCTGATGTACAGTTCTAAATTTCACAAACATAGAAATATTGACAAGAATCCCTATGGAAAGCATTAAGAGAAGCATAGAAGATCCCCCATAGCTAATAAACGGCAGTGTAACACCAGTTATCGGCAATAATCCGGTTAACCCGCATACATTTATTGCGGTCTGAATACCTATCATACTTGAAACGCCAATCGCTAATAAGGTCCCAAACGCATCTTCACAATGTCTTGCAACTTGAAAACCTTTTAAAACAATAAATGCAAGCAAAACAAGGACGAAAAGAACTCCAAAAATCCCCAGCTCCTCTGAGATAATCGCTAAAATAAAGTCAGTGTGCGATTCAGGCAAATACCCATATTTCTGAACACTTTCCCCTAAACCAAGTCCTGTAAGTCCCCCAGAAGCAATCGCATAGTAGGAATTTATTAAATGAAACCCAGAGTCTCCCGCATCAGCAAACGGATCCATGAATCCTGCAAAACGGCTTATTCTCTCAGTTGTGAAAATCTTGTCCCACTTCAGCAAAAGCAATGGACTTATTACTACAAGACATGCAGCACCAAGTATAATAAGCTTAAATATATTCTTCATGCCAAGTCCAGAGCAAATAACCATTGAAAGAGCGATCATCGCTATAATAGAAGCTGAACCAATATCAGGCTGCAAAATAATCAATATACAGATAAAACCTGTAAATATGATAGGAGGTAAAACCCCTCTTCCGAAGTGATTTATGTATGATTGTTTTTTTTCATAGACAGCTGCTAAATAAATGATGACACTCAGCTTCACAAATTCAGCAGGCTGGAGACTAAAACCAAACAGAGAAAACCATCCTCTAGCCCCGCCTTTAATCGATCCAAATACAAAAAGTGCAAGAAGCATTAATATGGAGACAAGCACAACACTTCTTATGAAAAATCGATTTAAATAAGCTCTGTATGGAAAAAACATCGTTATACAAAAGAATACAAGACCTAATGCAATAAAGATGGCCTGTCTTTGAAAAAAGTGATCACTTTCATAGTTCCACCTTGCAACTGCAGCTATCATACTTGAACTGTACACCATCACAAGTCCAAAGCCGCACAAAAGAAGCATGGCAAGTATGAGTGAATAATCATATGATTTTAGTATTTTTTTTATCATTTTATCGCTTCCTATCCTAACAAGTTGCTGCATTCTCGGGTGAATTTATTTTCTAAGTAAGAAATTCGATATAAAAGCTGAAATTCCTTCTGTTATATCAAGGCACGCTTAATGTTAACCTACCTAAAGGCGGATAAACAAGTTAAAAAAGTATGTAGGTCTTTAGCTCTGTTCCCTATTATTTATAAATTCTGTAATTGCTTTGATTGTTGGATGGCGTATGAATTTTACACACACACTACGTTCTCGTCTGTGCTCTTTTCCTCAAAAGGACAGGACTATCTCGGATCCTGTACATACTGAAAACCTAGATTTTTTATGGCCTATCTATAGCGGCAATGTCCCGTAAAGAGTCTTTATAAAAAAACTCAAACTGTATCAAAACAGTTTGAGTTTTTTTATTATTTCTTTGTGAACGCTTCATGCAGAGCTGATAATTCTCTCTCAAGTGTATCTAGCAATGCTTTACCTTCGCGTTCATCGATAAGATTCAGCCTTACAGCAAAATCAATTTCTCTTGATAATCCAAACATTTGTGTATCTAAAACCTCTTCATAAAGAGGACATTGAGGCATCGTCAAATTGTCCATTTGGACTTGAATCAGCTTCATAATTTTATCAGCATCAGCCTTTAAAAGCGCAAGTGCTTTTTCTCGATGATCAATTGCAATCTCAGACGCCAATTGAACCCCTCCGTTCCCGAGCAATTACCCTAATCTATCTATTAATATTATAGGGAAAACAGTAAAAAATCAAGAAAAAACAAGACAGTCTTCCGAAGAGTATGAATCCAACTTTAAACAATATCAAAAAATACTTAATTCATACTTTTCTGATAATAAATGCAGCAGCTTTATGCCAGCTATACTATTTCCTTTTTCATCAAGTGAAGGTCCAAAAATTCCAATTCCAAAGTGATAAGGGACAATTCCCATTATCCCTCCAGATACACCGCTTTTAGCAGGTATGCCTACATTTATTGCAAATTCACCTGAAGCATTGTACATGCCGCATGTTACCATGAATGTTTTGCATATGCGGGCGATATCCTTTGGGATGATCTGCTTCTCTGTTTGGGGGTGCTTGCCGTCAAGAGCAAAAACCGCCCCTATTTTCGCCAGATCTAAACTGTGCATTTGTACGGCACATTGTTTTGAATATAAATCGATTAAATCATCTACTTGTCCATCTATAATTCCATCCTTTTTCATGAAGTAGCATAGCGAGCGGTTCAGCCATGCCGTCTCAAATTCAGAGGAAGCGATCTCCTGACATACTTTAATTTCTTTATTGAATGTTAATTCTTTTGTAAACTCTAAAAAACGGTTCAGCTTTTCTTCTTTGTCAGCCCCTTTGATCATGTTTGTAACAGCAAGTGCACCTGCATTAATCATCGGATTGAGAGGACGCTGTTTTTCATGTGTTTCAAGCTTTACGATTGAATTAAACGGATCTCCCGTAGGCTCCATCCCAACTTTATTAAACACATAAGAATGACCATGATCCATAAGAACGAGAGCAAGCGTAAGCACTTTGGAAATGCTTTGGAGGGTAAAGCTTTTTTCTATATCTCCTGCCGACATACAAGTATTTTCCACATGATAAATGGCGACCGATAAATCATCTTCTTCAGCTTTTGCGAGAGCAGGAATATAATCTGCAATCTTCCCTTTTTTTGTTTCTTGCCTTGCTATCTCCACAAGCTGTTCCAATTCCTCGTTTGTTTGACATGGCATTTTTCCGTTCACCTCTTTAGGGTAAGTTTGAGGTGTTAGTTTGCCCAATTGAACAGCATCCATGCCGCATGACAAAATCTCAGAAAGCGCTTATACTTTCTATGAAAGGGAGTGTAGCAATGGATTCAATCATCATGATCAAAGGAAATGTTGCCTTTCCAATAACGCTCGACCCGGGTGTATGGATTTTCGATGACAGAAAAGTCGATCTGACTGTATATTTTGAGGAAAACAAATTGGAAATCAATGAATTAGAAGAGTATACAAAGGCTGTATCAAAACATTGGGACAAGGAAATTAGAGAAGGGGCACAAATACCTTCAGAAAAAACAAAGAAGAGGTTTGAAAAAGAAAAAATCATAAACGGAACATTCGGTATTCCATTTCTTCCATTTTTAAAAAATGCAGAACCTTTACCTCATGCAAAGTATGTGGTTTTTAAAACGGAAAACGGCGAAATAAAAATGTCTTTGGAAGAAGCATCCACCGTTATCTTAGGATTCAGCAAAAATGGAAAACCATTATCCGATGAAGGTCCAGTCACTCTTTATTATGGAGATGGAAGCAATAAAGAAAACCCATTTGTTAAAACGAGAGAAATAATCATCGAGTAGTTGTTTAGATGGGGTGAAATTGTAAAAAAGCCGCTGATGAATCAGCGGCTTTTTTCATTGGGTTTTTATGTTTACGAAAAACTTCAGCATACACGAACACAGCATTTCATTATTACAGTAAGTCTGCAGCAAGCTGGGCTAAACCCGAACGTTCTCCTTTTACAAGCCTGACATGCCCTGCAATATTCTGGTCTTTAAATTTCTCTACTACATATGTCAGTCCATTGTTATATTCATCAAGGTATGGATGATCAATTTGTTCTGGATCTCCCATTAATACAATTTTGCTCTTTTCCCCAACTCTCGTCAAAATTGTCTTTACCTCATGCTTTGTTAGATTTTGCGCCTCATCAATAATGATGAACTGTTCAGGAATGCTTCTGCCGCGAATATAGGTTAACGCTTCAACTTCTATAGAACCCATTCCCGCCAAAATAGCATCAAGCTCTCCAGGTTTTTTTGCATTGAAAAGATACTCTAAATTATCATAAATCGGCTGCATCCACGGCCTTAATTTTTCCTGTTTTTCACCAGGCAAGTATCCGATATCTTTGCCGACAGGGACAATTGGCCTTGCGACAAGCAATTTCTTAAAGGACTTTAAATCCTCCGTTTGCATTAAACCTGCTGCTAAAGCGAGCAATGTTTTCCCTGTGCCTGCTTTTCCAATTAAAGTAACTAATGGCAGATCGTTGCGCAATAGAAGTTCCATTGCCATCGTCTGCTGCACATTTCTCGGACGGATTCCCCAAATATGATCATGGTCAAACACAAGCCGCTTCACTTTTTTACCCGATTTATCAACTGTTCCAATAGCAGATGCAGAACCGCCTAACGCATTTTTCATCACAACGAACTGATTTGGATAAAAAGGATGATTGGTAACTTCTGATAGAACCAATTCGTTTTTTTCGTAAAAACGGTTTAAATCATCTCCGTTTATATACAAATCAAGGTATCCTGTATAAATTCGATCAATTTCCACTACCCGATCACTGAGGAAATCCTCTGCAATCAAACCAATGGCATCCGCTTTTACTCTGACAAGCGTATCTTTGCTTACTAAAATAACAGGCCTTCCGTTTTCAGTGGTTTCTTCTTCAAGTGATAAATTTTTAGCAACTGCCAATATACGATTATCATTTGTTTTTTCTATAAAAATTTCCTGAAGTTCATGAAAGGAGCGATGATTCAACTCAATTCTTAAAAATCCTCCGCTTGGCAAAGGTATTTTTTCATGCAGCTTTCCAATCAGCCTTAGGCTATCAATCAGTTTGGAAACATGTCTTGCATTACGTCCTATTTCATCCATATACCGCTTTTTAGAATCGACCTCTTCAAGAACGACCGCGGGAATGACTACCTCGTTTTCTTCAAAAGAAAAAATGGAATTCGGATCTTGCAGTAAGACATTCGTATCCAAAACATAGATTTTACTCAACCTTCCGCCTCCTACCTAGTACCCGTTTTTATAGAATGTAGCACATATCGGTCATACAAAAATAATCAAGCTGTAATTGAAGCGTTGCTAAAATATATGAAATGGTGCATAAAGATAGAAGATTTATTAGACAATATTATTAAAAAGCATGACCTAAAAAGGAGTGATTTCATGCGTAAATATGGTTTCTTAGCACTGTTTTTTCTGCTGGCTCTGTCTGCATGCTCTACAAATGAAGGCTCACAAGGTGAAGCGCCTGATGAATACAATGGAAAACCGATCAATGTGGAAAACTCGATCAATGATCCTGTTCAAAAAAAATCAGGAGAGCAAATTTCAAGACGCCTTGTTGACCTTGCAGGCCGAGTACCAGGTGTAAATGATGTCAGCGCCGTTGTTCTTGGTAAATACGCAGTCGTAGGCATTGATGTTAATTCAAAGCTTGATCGAAACAAAGTCGAATCCATTAAATATGCTGTAGCTGAAAGCATTCAGCACGATCCATACGGAGCAAATGCCGTCATCATTGCTGATGCTGATACAACTGTCCGCTTACGCGAGATGGGCAAAGATCTTCAAGAAGGAAGACCTGTTGGTGGCATCCTTGATGAACTTGCCGCTATCGTTGGTCGGGTTATGCCAGAGATACCGAATGATATGCTCGATAACCAGGAAAATAAACCTACTGAACAAGATAAAGATCAATTGAATAACAATCAGCAAAAAGAACTTGACCGGGAACAAGAAGACCAATCAAAAAATCATTTAAAACAAAATTGAGAAAAAAAACAGTGACATATTGTTTCATTTTGAATAGGTGCTATGAGAAAAAAATATAAACGAAAAAAGCTTAGATTACATCTGTCTAAGCTTTTTTCATTGCTTCTAAAACCTGGCTGTCGAGCTTAGCAGCTGCTTTTTCATCATATGTTTTTTCATATGCTGGTTCAGAAGATATTTTTGAACCGTAAAACATAACATCTCTTACTTCTGAAATTTTCAGTTCAATAAGAGCCAGTTTTAGCGGAACAGATTCTAATTTTTCTATTTTTACGTGTGCATTTCCGTTTATGGAATATGTAGATTCATTCGCAAGCAAGGTAATAGCAGCAGCAGGATGCTTTTTAATGTTATCGGCAATGCGGGATCTGTTGTCGACTGCAAGGTAAACCCTTTCTTGATCAGGTGCATACACCCATGAAACGGCTGAAACATTCGGTGATCCAGTTTCATGATCTAGTGTTGTAAACAGTGCAAATCTTTCTTTTTGGAGATTGTCAAACAAAGGCTGAATCAATTTTGTTTCTACCTTATTAGCCATTTTCTTCCCTCCATTAAAGTTGTATAATGCTATCATACCTTTTTTTCTTTTTCCTTTCCAACAGTAAAACATATTTCTTTTGAAATAACCTGAAACGCAGAAAAAATATATGAATGATGAGGTGTCAAATGAGAGTAAAATGTGTTTTGTGCGATAAAGTAGAAACGATTGAAGATGAAACGCTGCAGGCAAAACGGCTTAGGAATCGCCCAATCCATACATACATGTGTGCTGAATGTGATAATCGCATTGAAAACCGGACAATAGAACGGGCAAATACAGGAAATTTCAGACTGTATCGAGATAAGAAAACAGAGGACAACTGGTAGTGCTTTTTAGAGGGGTTCTAGCAGGCTTGATCAGCGGAACCGCTCTTGGTCTCTTTTTAAAAGGAATCGAAGCAATGACTGGTCAAAAAGTATATGTATTATTGCTCAATGTGGATTTTATATACAGCAGTCTACTTCCTGAGATAATAGAATTTAATATGCATTTAGCAGTTGCTTCATCCATCGGAATTCTTTATGTTTACATCCTGTATTTTTTCAGGATTCAATTTAAGGTGAAAAAAGGACTTGCAGCAATGGCCTTAACCGTTCCAGCCATCTTTTTGTACTTTCCTCTTACATCTTTGGCGAAAAAAGAAACACCAGCCTTTAACGATTATCCTTCAATAGGATGGTGGACAGCAGGCCATATTCTATTCGCTGCCGTGCTTGCTTGTTCAGAACATTTTATCAATAAAAAAACACCTCAATGAGGTGTTTTTTTATTGGAAATTCTTATATTTTTCAGGTTCTGCCTGTATTTGATCGATCATGCTGTCGATGAGTTCTACTGGGAATCTTGATGTTTTCGATTCTCCGTCTATTTGATAGCGGACAAGATACATCACATCATCCTTATGAATCGTTAAGTCAGTCAACGCATGATTTTCCTTGAGCAATTCGTCAAACAGCATAAACGTATCAATTGCAGCCGTATCATCTGGACGTGCATCTGCAACAACTTTAATTGACAGCCAATTATAAAGCGAGTCCTGAAGAGAACTCATGTCGCTTCATTCCGTTCAGATTTTTTGGATTGATGCAGCCGGATCTTATAAATAATTAAAATCAAGGCAGCTACAATCAAACCTTCAGCTACTGGAAGAAATGCACCTAAAAACGTTAAGACAGTACAGCCGAGCATCAAGAACAGGTAAATGACAATTGCCTTCAAGAGGGGAAGCTTTTTTGCAAACCCCAGCTTAAATACAATTATTGATAATCCGAGAATGACCAAATATAAAATATTCGCCCCTGTTTGTGTATCAGGATCGGTTCCTGTATAAATCGCATAGGCAACCGGCCACATACTTTCGTATACGTCCATCCCATATTCCCCTCCATTGCATGTCTAGGGTCTATATCTTAAAGCAAGCCAGCTAATTTTTTCTTCTTAGCTTGTTTTTCACGCTCATTTTTATCAAGAATTTTCTTTCTTAAACGAATGGATGTTGGAGTAAGCTCACAGTACTCATCATCGTTCAAGTATTCAAGAGATTCTTCTAGTGACATGATGCGAGGTTTTTTCATTGTGCTTGTTTGGTCTTTATTTGCAGAACGGATATTTGTTTGCTGCTTCATTCTGCAGATGTTGACGACTAGATCATTTTCACGATTGTGCTCTCCAACGATCATGCCTTCATACACATCTTTACCAGCGTCAAGGAAAATAATTCCGCGGTCTTCAACACCTTGGATACCGTAAGTTGTTGATTTTCCGTTTTCCATAGAAATCAGTACGCCTTGACGACGTCCGCCTACTTGACCTGGCTGCATTGGCTGATAGCTGTCAAATGTGTGGTTGATGATGCCGAAACCGCGAGTGATTGACATGAATTCTGTAGAGTATCCAATTAATCCGCGTGCAGGCACGTTAAAAATTAGTCGAACTTGACCGTTACCGTTGTTAATCATATCAAGCATTTCACCTTTGCGGGCACCAATTGATTCCATAACAGAACCAGTATGCTCTTCAGGTACATCAATTTGAACGCGTTCAACTGGCTCACATCTGACTCCATCAATTTCTTTAACGATAACTTCAGGTTTAGAAACTTGAAGCTCGTAGCCTTCGCGGCGCATGTTCTCGATTAAAATTGAAAGGTGAAGCTCTCCGCGGCCTGATACGATCCAGGCATCCGGAGATTCTGTGTTTTCAACACGTAAACTTACATCTGTCTGTAATTGAGCCATTAAACGCTCTTCAATTTTACGTGAAGTGACATATTTTCCTTCGCGGCCTGCAAATGGGCTGTTGTTTACAACAAACGTCATTTGAAGAGTCGGCTCATCGATACGAAGAATTGGCAATGCTTCCTGATGCTCTACCGGGCAAACCGTTTCCCCTACGTTGATATCTTCCATTCCGGAAACTGCTACTAGATCTCCTGCTTTTGCGCTTTCAATTTCTACACGCTTTAAACCTTGGAAACCGAATAATTTTGTTACACGGAAGTTCTTGAAAGAACCATCAATCTTCATTAATGATACCTGCTGGCCAACTTCCATCGTTCCGCGGAATACGCGGCCGATTCCGATACGTCCAACATAATCGTTGTAATCAAGAAGAGCTACCTGGAATTGAAGAGGCTCATCTGTATTATCAACTGGAGCAGGAATATGCTCAACAATAGAATCAAACAATGAAACCATGTTTTCTTCCTGATCAGCAGGGTCCGGGCTTGTGCTCGCTGTGCCATTCATAGCTGAAGCGAAGATAACCGGGAACTCAAGCTGCTCTTCTGATGCATCAAGTTCAATAAATAAGTCTAGAACTTCATCCACTACTTCCTCTGGACGGGCAAAATCACGGTCAATTTTGTTAACTACTACGATTGGCGTTAAATTTTGCTCAAGCGCTTTTTTCAGAACAAAACGTGTTTGCGGCATACAGCCTTCATAAGCGTCAACAACAAGTAAAACGCCGTCAACCATTTTCATGATCCGTTCTACTTCTCCGCCAAAGTCAGCATGTCCAGGTGTATCCATAATATTGATGCGTGTATCTTTATAATTAATTGCCGTATTTTTTGCTAAGATCGTGATTCCGCGCTCGCGCTCTAAATCATTGGAATCCATCGCTCTTTCAGCAACTTGTTCGTTCGCACGGAACGTACCTGCCTGATGAAGCATTTTGTCGACAAGAGTCGTTTTTCCGTGGTCTACGTGGGCAATAATAGCAATGTTTCGAATATCATTTCGAAGTTTCACATTTTCATCTCCTAAAAAATAAAATAACCTTATGTATTATACCACAAACTTTTGTAGAAAAAAGAAATCATTTTATGTAAACTGATAAAAGGGACAAAAATTAATTGTTCAAGCGGTTTACGAAAGGGATGAAATTTTAATGAAATCCGGAAAATGGGTTTTCTTTCTTTTAGCATTAATCGCAGCCGGATCCATGATCTGCATCGGAATTGCCGTTGGTGAAAGAAGCATATTAGGAATTTTATTATCGATTATTGCCCTGATTGCAGCAATGGGATTTGGCTTTGCCACTAAAAAGAAAATGCGTGATAAAGGTCTGCTTTAATTAGAAGCTTGGATGAATTTCTCCAAGCTTATTTAAATTTCACCAATTAAAAGACCCCAGATTATGGGGTCAAACTGGTTTCACTAAAATCATATAGTCACTGCCATTCGTGTTCTTCTCCATTTTCAGCTGCTCAAACCCGCTGGCGCCTAAAAATTGCAGCCATTCCAGCTGTGCCAGAGGACAGCCTGCAAAAAGCGCCTTATGCCCTTTTCGTTTTAATTCATCTGAAATTTGGGTTATGACTTCTTTAGCCAGCCCTCTGTGCCGAAACTTTTTATGAATTAGGATGGTTCCAAGCCAAGGTTTTTCGTTTGACGGTGACCATTCAATATGAAAGGAGATTCCGGCTTTCTCATTTTCCTTCGTCCATACAGACCAATTGCCATTATACATTTTATAAGAGAGCAAATATTCTTCAAGCTGATCTGGTGTGCATTCTTCCTGCATCCACATTTCGCTATCAGTAATTAATTCTCTAAAAAAAGAATAGTCCGCTTCCGTTAATAGCCGATTCTGTATCATCTATTTATGGAGATAATCCTTTAATATGGTCGAATGAATTCCCTTCTTTGCAACAAATATACTGTTTTGGCCAAGAAGGCTGATCTTTTCTCCCTCTAAAGTTGTTGCACTTGCCCCAACTTCCTCAAGCAATATCAAACCAGCGGCAAAATCCCAGGGAGCAAGTCTGAGCGTGATATATGCATCAAGCCTGCCTGAGGCTACGTATGCAAATTCCAGAGTAGCCGATCCATAAGAGCGTGTGCCTCTTACAGCTTTTGCAATAGGAATCAATAAATTGTGATCAATGCGCCGATTCTCCATCACCCATGTTGCATTAAGTGCAATGACAGCTTCATTTAAAGGGACATCTTTCAGTTCAGGGAGCCTGATGTCATTCATATATGCGCCATTGCCTCGAACAGCATGATAAAGCTCATCATGAACAACATCATAGATTAAACCTATTTTTCCTATTCCATCTTCATAAATACCGATTGAAATGGCAAAATTCCGCTGCTGATGAACAAAGTTCATCGTTCCATCGATTGGGTCAACAATCCATACAATACCTTCTAAAGATTGAATTTCATTCCCAAAACCCTCTTCCCCAAGAATACGATGTTCAGGGTAGGTTTCATTGATTTTCGAAATTAAATACTGCTCGGTTTCTTTATCCATATTGGTAACTAAATCATCTGGATTTGATTTTGTCTGAATCGACAGTTCGTTTTGAAAGGATTGTCTTATTTTTTCGCCAGCTTCATATATCCATGATTTTGCATGCTGTTCGATGTCTGCCCAATTTGCCATGTTAAAACCTTCTTTCTATGTAGAAAAGTATCTATGTTTATAGGATACTTAAGGAAATTATGGAAAGCAAGAAAAGGCTATTTTTGCAAAGTATGTATTTAATCAGATAAAAACGAACCCTTATACGAGGTTCGCTTCGTATGATACATTTAAGCTTTTAAACGAATCCATTCTTTTCTAAGTCTTTCAAGCTTACGTTTGCATTCATTCTTTTTCGTTTCATCGTTTTGGCTCATTGCGTCATAAAGGGTGGCCAATTCATAATCCAACTCAAGTTTCAGCACCCCAATGCGATTATCATATTCCTTTTGTCCTGTAGTTTTAACAATTTGCTTCATCTTTCTACCGCCCCTTTCAAAAAATGTCTATTTTTGTTTTCCAGCGACCATCATTTAACTTAATTTTCAGATATTTTTATATATGATATGACACTTGAAAATAGGATGCAACTTGGATGTTAAAATTGTGTATTCACCTAATTATTTATTTAATACCACATTTAATGAATGTCGAAACGTGCATGTTTCTTTCGAATGTGCTGAATAATATGCTAAACTATTTCCATGCAGCATGATCAGGAGGTAGCAGTATGGAATTTAAAGGATTTACCGAAGATGATTTTAAGGTTTTTACCATTCAGGGCTTAGATGAAAGAATGGAAGCATTAATTAAAACAGTAAGACCTAAACTTGAACAGCTTGGTGAGATGTTTTCTCCAGAATTATCAGGCTTAACGGGAGAAGAAATGTTTGCACATGTTGCAAAACATGCCCGCAGATCTGTGAATCCGCCTAAAGATACATGGGTTGCTTTTGCAGGCAATAAGCGCGGCTATAAGATGCTTCCCCATTTTCAAATTGGCTTGTGGGAAACTCATGCCTTCGTTTGGTTTGCAGTTATTTACGAATCTCCAATCAAAGATCAATATGGGGCAGAGCTTGCAAAAAATTGGAAAAAAATCCAATCAGATATCCCACAGAATTATGTGTGGTCTTCAGATCATACGAAACCAGAAGTGATGGTACAAAAAGACCTCGGTCCTAAAGATTTTCAAAAATTGTTTGAAAGACTGCGGACTGTAAAAAAAGCTGAATTATTATGCGGATTAAAAATTGTCCGGGAGGACGCTGTAAAAATGTCTGGAAAAGAATTCACGCAGACTGTAGAAAAGGCATTTAAAACGCTTCTTCCTCTATATAATCTTGCACATAAAGCAGCAGTTTCTTCATGAGAAAAGCGCAAGCTCCCATTTAGCGCAGGCAGCGAGGAGCTGAGCATTGGAGCTAGAGTATACTATCTTATCACTTGAAAAAGCAAAAGGACGGCATGTGCCGTCCTTTTGCTTTTTAGCAGTGTTCCCTAGATTGTTGTTTTTTGCAGATAGACATAGAAGCCGTGCTCTATTCTAAACAAAACTCTCGAAGTTTCCCCTGATATAACGATTGAAGCTATTGTATTTACAGCAATCGTTTAAAAGAGCCTACATTTTAATTTTATCAGAGTCGCTGCTTTCTCTTCCCTTTTTGATGGCACGATAGGAAGAATAACCGCTCATTTCCTCAAAATCATCACAAAGATTTTTTTCTTCTGCTTTGCTCGGGACAATCTCTTTAAATCTCCGATAGGCATTCATTAATGCTTCTCGGCTGATCCCGCTCTCATACGCTTTTTCAATTGATTGGAAAAATGCAATAACATCAATAATTTCAGTCGTGCTCCAATCAGGCTGAATTGGATATTGATATTCCAAAGGTCCTCACCTGCCTTTTCATGTTGAATGGTTTATTGACTCCATCTTTGCCTTAGACTTTCTGCTTCGCTTATCATCCGTGACATAAGCTGCTCTGCACTTGGAATATCATGAATTAAACCTGTTACTTGACCTGCCCAGGCAAAACCATTGTCTATCATACCATCATATATGTATCTTTTGTTAGCATGTCCGCTAATATAATCTTTTAATTGCTCATAATCGGCATGTTCATCTTCCATCTCTAATATTTTTGCAGTCCACGGACCAGCAAGAGCCCGCGCCGGAGCACCAATGCTGCGTTTTATAACAACCGTATCCCGCTCAGAACTATTTACTAGAGCAGCTTTATACGCTGAATGAGCATGGATACACTCCTTGGTTGCAATAAAACGTGTTCCCATTTCAATTCCTTCTGCACCTAAACTGAGAGCTGCCATCAGCCCTCTTCCGTCACCAATACCTCCTGAAGCAATCACTGGAATTGAGACTGAATCGACAACCTGAGGTATAAGAACAAACGTGCCGGTATCGTCTCTTCCAAGGTGGCCGCCTCCTTCCTGTCCCACTACCATCACAGCATCTGCACCTAATTCTTCGGCTTTTTCGGCTTGCCTTCTTGCAGCAACCAGGACTAGCTTCCTTACATTTACCCCTTTTAATTGATCAAATATTGGAGACGGGTTTCCTCCAGTCATTGATATTACGGGCACCTCTTCTTCAATAGCAACATCTAGCAGGTCTGAAAACGCTCTTCCATGCTGTCCAATTGCAAAATTCACTCCGAAAGGTTTATCGGTTTTTTGTCGTACTTTTGAAATTTCTTCCCTTAACAGCTCAGGTTCACCTAAAGACATAGCGGTAATCTGCCCAAGTCCGCCTGCATTAGATACGGCAGCTGCCAAATCTGAATAAGCAAGATATGCGAGACCTCCCTGTATTATTGGATATTCGATATTGAGCAGTTCTGTAATTCTCGTGTTCCATTTCATCCATATTCCCCTCTCTTGAAGTCAAAACTATAAATAATTGTTTTCGATTCTAGCCTTACATATTTTTTTATAATTTTAAAAATTTTTGTTCAGTAATTCATTCGATATTTCTATAATTCATTCGATATTTCTATAAAATTTCCTGTTCATAAGAAGAAATTAGAATATTAGACCTGCCCCATAATTGCTCATTTCCCTCAACTAAATTTATTCAGGTGTTAAATAAATAAGCGGCGGCTATTGCCGCCGCCGTGATTAAGCATTCAATTTAGCTTCTTGCTGAAAAAAGAGTCTGGAAGGATTTACTTCAACCATCGTGCTAATGCTTTCCTCTGATAACCCTTGCTCCCGCAACTCAGGAATAATATTTTCAAAGAGATGTGCAGGATGCCAGTTTTTCATTTTTTCTTGAATCTGCTCTTGCAAAATTAAAGGTCTGCCCATCCAATAATTAACAGTGTCATGAGACAGCATGATCTGATTTGTATAGCCAAGGGATACTAATTTCAAGAGGGTTTTTATCCTCTCTTCATCAGAAGGAGCTCCCCCCCATTCCCTGTATCCCAAAGCGGTCTAAAGCAATAAAAGCACCTTTTTTCAATACGTCCAAATGATAATCAACGTTTGTATTTCCGCACATATGTCCAATCACGATCTTTTTTGGATCACAGCCAAGCTCCAGCAATAGATCCACTTGTTCAGGACCCATCGTTCCCTCCTGTGTATGTGTCAATATAACCGTTCCTTCTTCACGCTGCACCCTGGCAGCTGCTTTAAAGAACATTTCTTCATACTTCGTTATTTCACCCTTGCTTGAGACAAGATTAAGTATACATGGTTTAATCCCAGTATTTCGGATTCCATCTGTTACTTCCTTCTTGAACATTTCATATATTTCTTCTTCAGCCGTTCCAAGTCCTTGTCTGAACTTAAAATAAGGCGTCGCTCCTTCTCCTTCATAATAGAAACCAGTAGCACATATGATTTGCAAGCCTGTCCGCTCAGAGATTTCTTTTAACAGCTCAGGGTTTCTTCCGCATTCATTTGGTGTGGGATCGACTACTGTTTCTACTCCAAAGCTTAAAAGCTGCAATGCAATTGTAATACCGGTCTCCAGTGCATCCTGTTCATCAAATCCCCCTAGAGAGTCATCTCCGTGAAATCCAGGATAGCCAAAAACAAAATGTTCATGAATGAGTGTTTTCCCGAGCTGATCCGCAGAAATTGGCCCAGTTACAGTTTCAATTTGTATTTTTCATCATTTCACCCTCAAAACCTTTTGATTTTCTTCTTCCTGGAGCTGACGCCATAGAAGTTTGCCGCTTGATGTCATTGGAAGGCTCTTTCTAAATTCAATGTATCTCGGATATTTGTAAGCAGCCATTTTCTCTTTTGCCCAGTTCACAATCTCTTGCTCATCTATTTTTCCTTCATATTCTTTATTTAAGATAATAAATGCCTTGACGGTTTCCCCTCTTCTTTCATCTGGAATACCTACGACACACGCTTGCTGCACAGCAGGATGCTGATAAAGAACACCTTCTATCTCAGTCGGCCATACTTTAAAGCCTGAAGCGTTGATCATTCTTTTTACTCGATCTACAATAAAGTAATAACCTTCATCATCCCGTTTGCCAATGTCGCCTGTCCTGAAAAACTTCATACCTTCTATTTCAATAAATGATTTTTCATTTTCTTCTTCGCGATTATAATAGCCGATGAAAACTTGCGGCCCATTGACAACAATTTCACCTTCCTGCCCATCTGACAGTACTGTCAGATGAATCGGATCAATAATCCTTGCCTCGACATCAAAAGATGGAATTCCTAAGCATTGTAATTTTGGACGGTCTGGGGGATTGAAATGAGTCTGCGCAATCGTTTCAGAAAGTCCATATCCTTCAATAAATTTAAGCCCTGTCATTTTATACAGCTTTTCTCCAACTGCGGCAGGCAGAGGTGCCCCGCCTCCTGCTATATTCATCAAGGACGAAACGTCTTCCTTTACAAGCGCAGGATTTGCCAGAAAATCGATCAGCATTGTGCTGATATTTATCCAGTGTGTAACCTTTTTCTCATGAATTACTTTTCTTGCATACTCCCTGTCCCATCTTGTCATCATAACTACCGTAGCCCCTGATAGGATGGGAATATGCATACTGTGAACCATTCCAGTTACATGAAATAACGGGAGTGTCGCCAGGCAAATTGCATCTGAAGTGGCATTCAGCCAATGATACCCGCCGAATGTATTAGCCTGAACGGTCCGGTGAGAATGCATACAGCCTTTTGGAAGTCCCGTTGTTCCAGAAGTATACGGCATTACAGCTAAATCGTCTGGTCCAGCTGTCATTTCTGATGGAGAAAATAATGCCTGCAGTGCTTCTTTCCAACCATAATGGTCTTTATTTAAAAGCGGGATGGCATCCCTCTTTACCTCATCTGGTATATCTTCTCGGTTTGAGTCTTTAGAAAGATAATCAGAGTAAACCGCTGTAATGACATTTTTTAATGACGTAGACTCGAAAATAGACTGTAAGCGTTCATAAAGTTCTTGGCCGATAATACCTGTGTTCATTTGGCAATCATTAATATAAAATCTGAGTTCTTCTTCAGTATTCATCGGATTTATTGGAACAACAATCCCGCCAGCTCTCAAAATCGCATAGTAGCCAATTACGAATTGAGGCGAATTTTGAACGAATAAGAGTACTTTATCGCCCACAGCAACAGATAATTTCTTTTCCAGAAAGCCTGCAAGCGATTCTACTTCACGAAATAACTGGTTGTATGTAATTTCTGCTCCATAATAACAAATGGCAGTTTTGTCAGAATAACGCTTTGCTGAGACAGCTAGATTTTCATAAAGTGTTGTGTCAGGAACCGTTAATGTATGGGGCACCCTTTTCGGCCAATGTTCAAAATGAGCATGAATCATGGATTGCTGCACCTCTTCTCTATAATTGGTAACGCTTACAATATAATTCTAATTTTTCTGATAAATACCTTTTGTAAATAAAAATAATTTTGTAAGTTCGTTTCAAATTTAACGAAAGAGAGTTTCCCAGCATTCAGTCAGGGAAACTCCAATCATTATTTGGATGTGTTCGAAATTGATTGGCGGCTTTGAGCAGGAGTCACTCACCAAGGTCTCGGGTCGTCTTAAATTTCAATAAACAGGACTAATTTTGACTCAATCAAAACCCAATTTTTTCACTGAATTGCTATTGCATCAATGTTTACGAAAAGAGCCTTATTTTTTTATATTGACCAGCTTTCCTTCTTCGACTGCATAAATGGATGTTTCCCAATCAAATCCATTATTTTCTATGCCAGTCAAATGCCAGACCATCTGCTCATCCTCCAGGTTTTTAATTCCTTCCTCCATATTTTCCATGATTTTAGTCGGATCTGAAACAGTTCCTGCAGCCTGCATGGCCTTTACTGCAACGTGAAGAGCCTGGTAATTAAATGCACTTTCAGCTGTAGGTACGCCATCACTCACATCTGCATATTTTTCAACAAATGCCGGGCCTCCCGGTGCATCACTTTGTTTAATTGGAAGTGTTCCTACTCCTCCTTCAAGCATTTCGTAGCCTCCTAGCACTACCTCCATTTCTTCAAATTTCGCCTGATCCATAATCATAATTCCGCCCTTAAAACCAAGTTCTCGTGCTTGCTTGATTAATAGGGCTGTCGGCTGAGATGGACCTCCTACAAATAGGACATCGGGCTTTTCTTTTAAAGCATTTGTCATGATTGTGAAAAAGTCTGTTTCCTTGCTGAAATCAACAGATCCGTCAAATACGATCTCTCCGCCTTTTTTCTCCCAGACTGGCTTTATTGTTGCTGTCCAATCTTTGCCGTATTGAGTAGCTGTCGGAATTAAAGCCAGCTTTTTCCCAAAACGCTTCATTTGATAGTCTGCATACGGTTCCGGATATGCATCATAGGATGAAGGAATACTCAAGGTCAGCTTATTGCCCTGTTCCTGGATTTTCGGTTCACTTGTATAAGCGCCGATAATGAAATTTTCTTGCTGATTAAATACTTGAGTTGCAAAAACGCCTCCGCTATGAGGAACGAAAATGATTGGAGTCTTGTTTTCCTGAACAAGTCTGCGCGCATTTGTTCCTGTTTCATTCGGCAGGTATTTATCATCAAGAGACACAATTTTCACCTTATACTTTTTTCCGTCTACTTCAAATCCTTCTTTGTTGATTTCATCTGCTGCCATGGTTAAACCTCTTAATGTATTTTCCCCATAGAATGCCGCAGGACCTGATAAAGGACCGCTAAACCCAATGTTGACTGTACCCTCTTTTGAATCTGAACCTCCTGCAGCAGTTGAAGATTCACTTGAGTTACAGGCAGAGAGCCCTAATACTGAGACAAATAATCCAAGTACAATACCAATCCTTTTCAGCGATTTCACATTGATTCCCCCTATTTTTCATTTTCACCTGACTGCTGCCAATCTTAAAACCTCACCCCCTGCTGCGTGAAGTGTATGATCATGCGCCTATATAAGCACGCTTAATCTCTTCATTATCAAACAGCTCCTCTTTCGAACCTTCCATAACAATTTGCCCGCTCTCCATTACATATCCTCTTGAAGATATCGAGAGAGCTGCATGAGCATTTTGTTCTGCAAGCAAAATGGTCGTGCCATTTTTATGAATCTCCTGTATGACTCTAAACATTTGTTCGACAATAAGCGGTGCAAGCCCAAGCGACGGTTCATCGAGAAGAAGGATTTTTGGGTGGGACATGAGTGCCCTTCCGATCGCAAGCATTTGCTGCTGTCCCCCGCTTAAAGATCCGGAGGCATTTTTTCTTTTTTCAAATAAAATAGGGAAGAGAGCATAAATCTCGTCAAGCCGTTTTTTTACCATTTCACTTTTTTTGCGATGGCTGTAGCTTCCCATTTTCAAATTTTCAAAAACAGTCATTTCTGGAAACAGCTTTCTTCCTTCCGCACATTGGACAATTCCTGATCTGACAAGCTTATAAGGAGGTTTGTTATGGATTTCCGTTTCTTCAAATAAAATTTGTCCCTCTGAGACTTTATTTAAGCCTGAAATCGTATTGAATAATGTGCTTTTCCCTGCTCCATTTGCACCAAGGATTGTGACCAGCTCGCCTCTGCCAATCTCCATCGATACATTTTTAAGAGCCTGAAAGCGACCATAATGAACATTAATATGTTGCAGCTTCAGCATAAGCATGGCCTCCCAGATAAGCTTCAATGACATCGGGATTCGCCTGGATATCCCTCGGCAGACCCTCAGCAATTTTTTTTCCATGATTCAGGACCATAACTTTATCAGCGAGACTCATGACCATCTTCATCTTATGTTCAATGAAACAAACGGTATATCCATGGTTTTTCAGTTTAAGGATGAGCTCTGACAATCCTTCCGTCTCATCAGGATTTACACCTGCGGCCGGCTCATCAAGCAGCACAATTTTTGGTTCCGTTGCTAAAGCCAGAGCAATAGCTACCCTTTTTTGAGCTTCTTGTGTAATTGATGAAACGACTTCTCCTTCGAGTTGCTCGATGCCGCAGAATGCTAAGGCATCCATGGCTTTTTCGTAACACGCTTTTTGTTCTGATTTTTCCCTTCTGCTGTTAAAAATTCCATCAAACAAATGAGATTTCGTGCGGAGCCGGTGTCCGATCAGAACGTTGTCAATAACAGTAGAATCTGAGAATAAATTCGTCGTTTGAAATGTTCTGCCAATCCCAAGCTTCGCCATTTTTGCCGGTTTTGCTGCGGTCACATCTTTTCCTTCAAAGTGAATGCTTCCTGAGGTAGGTCGATGAAAACCGCTGATTAAGTTAAGAAACGTGGATTTACCTGCGCCATTTGGTCCAATGATTGCGGTAATCTTCCCTTTCTCGATTGTAAGATCAACGTTATTTACTGCCGTTAAACCGCCAAAGGATTTGGTTAATTGGTGGATCTCAGCCAGCATCAGCCTGCCTCCTTTACTTTTTCTTTTCCCTGTACTATCTTGCGGCGATTTATATACGTTTTTACAGAGTAATAGCTTCCAACAAGTCCTTTTGGATAGAAAAGCATAATTAACACAACAATCGGTCCAAAAATCAGCATTCTGTATTCTTCCAGGAATTGAAGGGATTGAGTAACAGATACAATTAAAAACGTACCAAGGATTGGGCCCGCCATTGTTCCAATCCCTCCGACCAAAAGATACATCAGCATTTCAAATGTAACCGTAATGGCTGAGATGTCCGGTCCGAGAAAACGGATAAAGCCTGCATAAAGAGCACCCGCAAGCCCTGCAAAAAAAGCAGATAAAACAAATGCCAGCAGCTGATTTTTCATAATATTAATGCCGATAGTTTTTGAAAGATCTTCACTCCCCCGTATTGCGTGCAAAGTTCTTCCAAAAAGAGAATCTTTTATTCTCTTTACAACAAGAATGGTTCCAAGAAGGAAGAGCAAAATGAAGTAATATTGGGATTCAATTGTTTCAAACGTAATCGGTCCGATTGGCGCCGGAACAGGAATGCCGATAAGACCTCTGACTCCCCCGGTTACCTCATCCCATTTATCGATCGTCAGATAAATGATAAATCCAACACACATCGTATAGATGGCAAAAAAGTGATGTCTTGTCCTAAGCGCAATCAAACCTATTAAGAAACTGAGTCCTGCCGTAACAGCTATAGAGGCAAGAAAAGCCAGCCAAAAATTCACTTGATAAGTAGCAGTCAATATCCCGAGAGTATATGCCCCTGCTGCAAAAAATCCGGCATGTGCAAGTGAGAGCTGACCAGTAAATCCAGAAATAATATTTAATCCGTAAACGGCAATGGACCAGATCATCACGAGAATGATGATTTGCTTATGGTAGTGATTTTGAGAGAGCAGCGGAAACAGAGCGGTGATCAGCAGTATGCCAAGAAGCAAAATTCTTTGAATCTTCACGTACTCGCCCCCTTTGAAAATAATCCTGTTGGCTTTATCGTTAAAATTGCCACTAAGAGAAGAAACGCAATCATATCTTTATAATCATTTGATAAATAGGTCGCGCCGAGACTTTCCGTCAATCCAAGGAGAAATCCTCCGACAATCGCCCCTGGTATACTTCCCATTCCTCCGATGATGATAATGACAAAAGCTTTCATAATAACCAGGCTTCCCATCGTTGGAAAAACAAGATTAATAGGCGAAGCAAGTGTTGCGGCGGCAGAAGCAAGACCCGCTGCAATGGCGAATGTAAGCATGGCGACCATGTTTGCATTGATTCCTACTAAAAATGCCCCTTCCCTATTTTGCGACATGGCCACAATCGAGGCACCTGTCATTGTCTTTGTCAGGAAAAAATGCAGAGCAAGCATCAATAGAATGGAAGAAGCGACAATCAAGATCCGCTGCTGTGTCAGGGTTAAGCCGAATACCTCCACGACTCCTGAAAATGGAGTTGGCATTTGTTTATAATCTGTGCCCCATATTAAATGTGCCAATGATTCGAAAAAGAGCATAAGTCCGATGGCCGCAACCATAACTCTCATGGGGTTTACATTTCCTAAAAACTTAAAGACAAACTGTTCGCATAAAATGCCTAAAACGGCAACTATGAGAATGGACAAAAACATGGCTGCCCAATAATTTATCCCGTATTGAGTCATAAACAACAGGCTCACATATGCGCCAATGGTATAAAACGATCCGTGTGCGAAATTCGGAATATGAAGAATGCCAAATACGAGCGTCAATCCTAAAGCAACCAAACTGTAAACGCTTCCAATTGTGATTCCGTTAAATAATTGCTGAAGTAATAGTTCCATAGCGGGCCCCCTTACTTTTATTTTTGAAGTCTAAAAGCTTGATTGAAGTGAATACAGCAGCATATAGGCGGGATGATTAGAAGAATATGAAGAGTTACAAGTTGTTAAAAACGGGACCGTTTTATCTTGATCCGGCCCCGCTTCACCTTAAGGAACTAAGATCAGTTTTCCTTTTGTTTGTCTTCCCTGCAGCATCTGATGGACTTCTTTAGCGCTTTCTAGCGGATAGACTCCTCCGATTGTCAGCTTTATATCTCCATTTTGAAGAAAAGCAAGCAATTCAGATAAACTTTGTAAATATAATTCTTTCTTTCTCATAATCTGCGGAAGGAAAAAGCCGATGACAGATAAATTTTGCGCCATGAGGGATGAAGGATAGAGCCGTGATTGTTCACCGCTTGCCACTCCATAAATAACAAGCCTTCCAAAAGGTGCCATACAGGATAATGTTTTTCTGAATACATCTCCCCCAGCCATTTCAAGAGCTACATCAACGCCTTTTCCGCCAGTTAGCTGCAGAACCTCTTTTTCCCAGCCTTCTTGTGTATAATCAACGGCAGCGTCCGCACCCATTTCAAGGGCAAGGCTGCGTTTTTCTGGTGTGCTTGCCGTTGCGATTACTATAGAAGCTCCAAACAGCTTTGCAAGCTGTACGGCTATCGTCCCTACGCCGCCGGCTGCTGCATGAATCAGCACTGTTTCCCCTTGTTCAATGCGTCCCATTGTCTTTAAAATGTGATACGCACTTAATCCTTGCAGGGGAAGTGAGACAGCTTGTTTTACATCCACACCTTCTGGAATGGGAATTAAACCTTTTTCATCTGCAACTGTGAATTCTGCATATCCTGTTGACCGGCTTGACCCAAGGAGCGTGACCACTTTATCTCCTTTTTTAAAACGGGAAGCATCACTTCCGATTTCTACTACCGTCCCGGCAACCTCTGCACCTGGGACAAACGGAAGCGGTGTATCGATGACATATTGTCCTTCTCTTCGGGCTGTATCTGCATAATTAACGCCAATAGCCTCTATTTTAATTAAAACTTCTTTTGCTGCAGGTGCAGGAACCTCAAGCTCTACCATTTTTAATACTTCAGGACCGCCGTACTTTTCTAATTGAATCGCTCTCATTTTTATCACTTCCCTTGAAAGACTGGTTTGCGTTTATCTTTAAATGCATGAATGCCTTCTTGATGATCCTCTGTTGAAATCATCAGCGTTTGGGCAATACGTTCTTGTTCCAAAATTTCATCTAAATTTGAAGTGGCAGAGGAATTTATGATTTTTTTCATCATTCCATAGGCTTTGATTGGTCCTTGTGAAAGCTTATGGGCATAAGAAATGGCTTCATCTTTAAGCTGCTCTGCTGGCACAGTTTTGTTGACGATTCCATATTCAAGTGCTTGATTTGCAGTGATCGGCTCAGCATTGAAAAATAGCTGTTTAGCTTTATATGGACCAATAATGCGGGGAAGAAAATACAATCCTCCTCCATCGGAAATCAGACCGACTTGAGAAAAGCTCATGACAAATTTGCTGTCCACTGCTGCTAAAATCTGATCGCAAGCAAGTGCCAAGTTAAAGGCTGCTCCTGCTGCAAAACCATGAACGGCCGCAATAATTGGTTTTTCTAACGTACTGAAAGCATTGATGCATTCATTTAAACGTCCAATATGATCATATACATGCTGTCCATTTGCTTCTCCCATTGTTTTCACATCACCGCCTGCACTGAATGACCTGCCCGATCCGCTTAATACAACAACCCGCACACTGTCATCCTGCTTCGCATTGTTAATTTCCTTTGTCAGTGAATGAATCATTTCTGCACTGAAAGCGTTCAGCCTGTCAGGACGATTCAATGTCAATAATAATACACTTCCATTTTTTTCAACCAATAAATCACTCATATTAATTTCCTCCTATTCATCATGTAATAAGCCAGCCGCCGTCAGCAAGCAGATCAGAACCTGTCATATAAGAAGCTTCATGTGAAGCCGCAAAAGCAATGATGTTTGCAATTTCCTCCGGCTTTCCGACACGTTTAAGAGCCGTATTTCGTTTAATTGCTTCTGTAAACCGCTCGTTCTGAAGTCCTTTTTCAGTCAGCGGAGTTTCGATAAACCCTGGTGAAACAGAGTTGACTCTAATCCCATATGGGGCGAACTCATATGCAAGTGCTCTTGTAAAATTAATAACTGCCGCTTTGGCTGAACTGTAATGCGGAATTTCTGCACCTGCTTTGTGTCCTGATAGGGAGGCAACATTCACAATGGCTCTGTTTGCAATATGATCTGCACTTTTTTCCACCATGTATCCTCCCAAGGATTTCGAAACAAGAAACACACTTTTCAGATTCACATTTTGGACAAAGTCCCATTGCTCTGCTGAAGTTTCCATGATTCTGGAATGCACGGAGCCTCCCGCATTGTTCACTAGCACATGTAAATTGCCAAACTGCTCCTTAACGAATGCTGCAAGAGCTTCAACATCTTCCTGATTGGTTACATCAGCTGGAAACGGAAAGGCTGTCTTCTGCGCAGACATTTCATTTAACTCATCTGCAGCTGTTGATAGCTTCTCTTTATTTCTGCCGACTAAAACAACTTGAGCACCCTCTTGTATAAGTCTCCTCGAGGTTTCTTTTCCTATCCCGCTTCCTGCTCCAGTCACTACAGCGATTTGCGTATCAAACCTCACTCTATTCACTTCCTTTCCATTTCATTTTTCATTCTCGGACGACTCTCACACTGGCTGTACTGAGGTTAATTAGCTCATCCCCTTTTAGTACTGGAATGATATCGAAACAGTCTCTCCTGCAAATAAAATGGATTTCCTCTTCAAAACCATGTTTTTTTAACATTTGCCCTACCCGTGACTGAGAGAGGATGTGAAACGGATCCTGATGATTTCCCTCATAAAATAGTTTTGCGGTTCTTGCAGAATCACTCAGCTCAAAGTCCAGTTCTAAGGTTAATAGACTAATTAAATAGCCAGCGCCATAGAAGTCTTCTAAGCTAAATAAGCCAGAAGATCCCGAGCAAACAATAATGATTGTCTCATTTTCATTTTCTGTGATCAGCTGGTCAGAAATAGCACGTGCATTCAATAGAGAACATGCATATACCTTTAGGCTTGGACTGCTCTTATGAATGGCAACCGTTCCATTTGTTGTAGAAAGAATCACTTTTTTTCCGGCTGCTGCCTCTTTCAGGCTTGATGGATTAGGATCAAGAAAGCCTTCAATCGTTTTCCCTTCATACTCACCTACTAGAATGTATTCTTCCTTTTTTAATAGATTGGCACGCTTCTTTGCATGCGCTGCATCTAAAATAGGTATGACCGATACGGCACCGTGATGAAGAACTGTTGTAATTGCTGATGTTGCCAGCAGCACATCAAATACAACAGCTGTTTTCCCCTCCATCTTTAGAGGATCAATTTCTTCTTTTCGAGTAACAACATGTATTTTCCTCATGATCAATCCTTATGTGCCATGCTAAAAGCATGCTGTATCAGAATTTCTGTAAAAGGACCAAAACGTGCAAACCGCTGATCATTTGTCTGTCCCTTTTTAAAGCGATAATAGATTTGCTGACAAATCACCGCTAATTTGAATGTTGCAAATGTTGTGTAATAATGAATGTTTGACACATCTCTGCCGCTTTTTCGGGCATAGCTTTCGATAAACTGTTCTCTCGTATAGAATTTCCCATTTGTAGTAATCGAAGGTTTGCCCATCCCGTATTTGAGAGGTTCCGGATCATCCTCTTCCATCCAATAGCTCATGGCAGCACCAAGATCTGCCAGCGGATCTCCGATGGTTGTCATTTCCCAATCAAACAAACCTGTCATCTCTTTTAAATCCGATGTAAATAAGGAATTATTTAATTTATAGTCATAATGGATGACAGCAGGCTCCCCCGAAACCGGAAGATTGTTCTGCAGCCATTTTGTCAGCAGCTCAACTTCATAAATTTCATCTGTTTTCGCTTTATGATATCGGCCAATCCAGCCATGCACTTGTCTCTCCATAAATCCCTCAGGTTTGCTTATTTGTTCAAGTACAGTTCCCCGGTAAGGCACAGCATGGAGCTTGACAAGTGTTTCAACCATTTTTTCTGAGAGTGCAGAGCCAATTTCATCCGTACAAACCATACCGCCTGGAAGCTCTGTATCTACCAGGATGCCATGTCTTCTTTCCATTACGAAAAATGGACTTCCAACGATTGAAGGGTTATCGTTAAAAAGATAAGGCTTTGGAGCCAATGGAAAAAGGGGATGCAGTGCTTTTAATATGCTGAATTCTCTTTCCATATCATGTGCCTTGGCTGCAACCGGACCGAGCGGCGGTCTTCTTAAGACAGCTTCCCATTCTCCGATTTTCAGTGCATACGTTAAATTTGAAGCGCCTGTCCCAAATTGTTTGATTTGCAATCGGCCAGAGGGCAGTGAAGCCAATTCACTTCTTAAAAATGCTTCTAGAGTCACAAGATCCAGCTCTTCTCCAGCACGTACGGGTATGATTTGAGACATCGAATCACCTCTTTTTTTTAAAAAATTCAGATATTAAAAGATGCAGCATACTGTCGTAATTTATCTTTCAAAACAGCGGGCATTGCTTCACTTTCCTGTGTCTTGAAATTAAATGTGACGATAACCGCTTCCCCTTCTGCAATGAGCTGCCCAGTTTGCTGTTCAACAATCTCATGAGAAAGAGTAAAGCTTTTATTGCCGATCTTATGGACCGCTGTTTTAATGATTAGATGCTGATTAAAATAAGCCTGACCGCGAAAATCACACGTTGCTCTTGCTAAAATGAATGGCCAATCGCCGGTGGACATCGAATAGCCGAGAGCCTCAAAAAATTGCACACGGGCATCCTCTAAATAAATAAAATAGCTCGTATTATTCACATGACCCAGCGCATCCGTTTCACAAAATCTTACTCTCATAAGAGCTTCATGCATGGATCAATCCCACTCCTTATCTATGGCTGAAAGCTGGCTTTCTTTTTTCAATAAAAGCTTGTACGCCTTCCTTAATATCTTCTGTCTGAAACACCTCTTCAAACAGGCCTGCTTCAAGGTCAAGACCATTCAGAAGGGTGCTGTTTAATCCCTCATCTACTGCTTTTTTGATTTTAGAAAGTGCCGGCAGGGAATGACGGCTGATGCGGTTAGCCAGTTCAATCGCTTTTTGAATCCCTTCGCCTTTTGGGACGACAGACCCGACAAGACCTAATCGTTCCGCTTCCCTTGCATCAATAGGATCGCCTGTGAACATCATTTCTTTTGCTTTAGCATCACCGACAATGCGCGGAAGCCTTTGAGTTCCGCCTCCTCCGGGGAATAATCCAAGCTTGATTTCAGGCAATCCGATTTGAGCATGCTCTTCCGCAATTCTAAGATCACACGTTAATGCCAGCTCACAGCCCCCTCCAAATGTTAATCCGTTTAAAACGGCAATGGTCGGCTTTGGAAATTGATCAATTTCATTTAAAAAGGCATGTCCTTCCAAGAAATTGGCCTTGATTCCTTTTTTGCCGATAAGCTGCGGAAATTCCTTAATATCTGCTCCTGCCATAAATGCTTTTTCTCCTGCACCAGTTAAAATCACTGTGACAACTTCACTGTCCTCTTTTAATGCCCGAAAGCATTCTTTCAGCTCTCGTGTTACTTGCTGATTCATGACGTTTAATGGAGGATTGTTAATTGTGATAATTGCAATTGAACCATTTTTATCTGCAGTTACCAGTTTATTTATCATTTTTTCACCTCTTCTTTTTTATACTCATACCAGCCTTTACCGGTTTTTCTTCCAAGCTCACCTTGTCTTACTTTTTGCTCGATGCATGCAAACGGCTTATCAGCTGGATCCCCTGATTCCGCAAAGCGCTGCTGCATCACAAAATAGCCGACATCTATTCCTGATAAATCCATTAATTCAAATGGACCGATTGGATGATTTAAAGCTTTTCGGCAAATGATGTCAATATCTTCAAAGCTTGCATATCCCTCTTCATAAAGGAACACAGCTTCTCTTTGCAAGGCGCCTAAAATACGATTTGCGATAAATCCTGAAATCTCTTTATTTAACAATACAGCGGTTCGGTTAATGGTTTCACATACATTCATCGTCAATTCTGCTGTTTCCCTGGATGTCTGCTCACTCATCACAACTTCTACACAATCCATGACAAGCGGAGGGAAAAAGAAATGCATGTTAACCACTTTATCCTGTCGGCTTGTGGCGTCTGCAATCAAAGAATTAACAATAGTCGAGCTATTTGAAGCTAAAATGGCGTGCGGCTTTGAAAGCATATCCAATTTCGCAAACAGTTCTCTCTTTACATCAAGTTTTTCAACGACTGCTTCGATAATAAAATCCGCTTGACCTGCAGCTTGTTCTAATGAAGTTGTGAATGTCAGCCTTCCAAAAGCGGCTTTTTTAGCTTCTTCTGTCAGCTTGGATTTTTTTACCCACTTATCCATAATGGAATGCAGTGTTGCCTTGGCCTTTTCTAAAGCGCTCTCATGAATATCCTGAATGGCTGTTTCATAGCCTCCGAGTGCGCAAAGCATAGCAATTTGATGACCCATTTGGCCCGCTCCGATGACGGCTATTTGCTGAATATCTTCTTTCTTCATGATTATCCTCCCCTGACTACTAACCAGTCGGTATGTTTTAGGTAAAGAAATCCCCGTAAACGGAAATTTCTTATACCATTAGCCCTTCTAATACCATTTTCAGGAAAACTTCAGAAACTTCCAGATCAGACACCCTTCCATTTGGATCAAACCAGAAATAACTCCAATTCGTCATGCCAAGTATCCCGAAAGTGACAATATCCATCGGAAGGTCTTCCCGAAATTCGCCTGCAGCAATTCCTTCTTCTAGAATCTGTTGAATTTTTATTCTGAACAAATCCCTTTTGCCCACTACTTCTGCCATATCCTCTTTACTTAAATTTCTCATTTCACGGAAAAAAACTTTTGCGCTTAATCCTTCTTTTTCAATGTCGTGAATGAGCATATAAACAATTTCATGAAGTTTTTCTTTATGCAGCTTAGAGTCATCATTCATGATTTCTTCCTGTTTGCGCAGAAGATCATCAATGTACTTTAAATGAATCGCCATCAGCAGCTCTGTTTTACTTGTATAATAGTAGTAAAAGGTCCCTTTCGTAACACTGAGTGCATCTACTATATCCTGAATCGATGTTTCTTTGAATCCTTTTTCTCCAAATAGCTGTATGCTTTGCTGTATGATTTTTTCTTTCATTATGCCTAATCCTCTCTAGCCTAGATCCTATTTTAAACAGATTATACCATAAGCCGTTCTGCCCGAGATTCATAGATTATTATATCAATTTTTTATCTTTGCACAGCTTCTTCTCTGAGAGCTCTTCGCAATATTTTGCCGACGCTCGTTTTCGGCAGCTGGTCGCGGAACTCTATTACGGCAGGTACTTTATAGGAAGCTAACTGACTGCGGCAAAATGATATGATTTCGTCTTCTGTTGCGCTTTTTCCTGATTTTAATACGGCAAATGCCTTCACTGTTTCTCCTCGATACGGATCAGGAACTCCGATTACTACAGCTTCTTGAATGGCTTCATGCTCATAAAGCACTTCTTCAATGTCCCTCGGATAGATATTATACCCGCTTGCTATGATCATATCTTTTTTACGGTCCACAATGTAGAGATATCCTTCTTCATCCACTTTCGCAATATCTCCTGTGAAAAGCCAGCCATTCCGAATGGTATTGGCTGTTTCTTCTGGCATATTCCAATACCCCTTCATCACCTGAGGCCCCTTAATAATGACTTCTCCGAGACTACCAGGCGGCACTTCTTCATTGCCAGTTGCGACATCCACAATTTTATAAGCTGTTCCGGGAACCCCAAGTCCTACACTCCCTGGCTTTCGCTCTGCAAAAGGGGGATTGCAGTGGGTCGTAGGGGCTGCTTCAGATAAGCCATAGCCTTCTAAAATCTGCGCACCTGTTTTCCGTTCGAACTCTTTTAACAGCTCGACAGGCATAGGAGCACTGCCGCTATTGCAGATTCGAATGCTGCTGATGCCGTATTCTTCCGCCTTTGGATGGTTTGTAATTGCAACATACATCGTCGGCACTCCCGGAAAAATAGTAGGCTGCTCTCTTTTTATCGTCTGCATGACTTCTTCTAAGTCAAACCGAGGCAGCATGATCATTGAATTCCCGCGCAAAATCGTTAAGTTCATACACGAAGTCATACCAAAAACGTGAAATAACGGGATAACCGTTAAACAGCGCTCTACTCCTGATTTTACATCGTTTTTAAAAAATTCATTCGATTGATAAATGTTGGCCATCAAGTTTCTGTGTGTGAGCATTGCACCTTTAGAACGTCCTGTTGTCCCGCCTGTATATTGAAGGACGGCTATATCATGTTCTGGTTCAATTTGGACTGGAAGCACTTCCCCTCTGCCCATGCCTAAAAATTGCTGGAATGTACAATCCCCTTCGTCAGGAAGGATTTCCTCCTGCAGACTGACTGTAATCACCTGTTTTAAGCTCGTATTCTCTTTTATTGCTTTAACTCTAGGGTAAAGAGCGTCAAATACCACAATGGTTTCTGCACCTGAATCATTCAGAATATAGTCCAATTCTCTTTCCACAAGCATCGGGTTCACTTGAGTTATAATCGCTCCAGCTTTTAATGCACCGAAATATGCGACAACATACTGCGGACAATTCGGAAGCATGATGGCAACCCGATCACCTTTTTGAATGCCATTTTTCTGAAGAGCAGATGTAAAGGCAAACACCATGCCTGCAATTTGCTGATACGAAATTGATTTTCCATAAAAAGAAATGGCTTCGTTCTCTCCATACTTATGAACGGTTTCATCTAGCATTTGCGGAATCGAAATGTAAGGAATATCGAAATCATGACGCACATGATCAGGGTATTTTGCAAGCCATTTATCCAATGAATGGTTCCTCCTTTATTTCCCTAAAAGGTAATGGTTCCGCCATCAACAAGCAGCGTAGTCGCTGTTACATAAGACGCATCGTCACTTGCCAGAAATAACACAGCCTTGGCTACTTCCTCAGGCTGGCCAATTCTTGCCAAAGCATTTGATTTCGTATAAATTTCCCATCTTCTTTCATCATTTCGCCATTCATCCACAATAGATGTATCAATGACACCTGGAGCAAT
Organism: Bacillus sp. PAMC26568; assembly: GCF_014235785.1. Taxonomy (GTDB): domain Bacteria; phylum Bacillota; class Bacilli; order Bacillales; family Bacillaceae; genus Bacillus_P. The sequence continues at coordinate 2,757,332 of NZ_CP060137.1, forward strand.
TGCGTTCACACGTATCTTTTTCTTTCCGTAGTCAAGCGCCGCATTTTTTGTAAGTGCAATAACGCCTGCTTTTGAAGCATTATAAGGTGCAAGCAGCTTTTTCCCTTTTATCCCAAGTACACTTGAGGTATTGATAATAGAACCGCCATCACCATCTATCATAAATGGAACAGCATATTTCATTCCTAAGAAGACACCCTTTAGATTTATGTCCACCACACGATCCCATTCTCCAATTTCCATATCCCCAAGCTTTACGCTCTGATTTGAAACGCCGGCATTATTGAAAAGAATATCCAGTTTTCCGTATTCGTTTACAGCCGTGTTCATTAATGCTTCAACTTCTTTTGGGTTTGTAACATCTGTTTTTACAAAAATGCAATTATTATTTTTCTCTCTAATCTCATGAGCAGCCTTTTCTCCTGCTTCACTGTTAAAATCACCTATTACTACCTTTGCTCCATGTTCAGCAAATAAAAGAGCCGCAGCTTTTCCTATCCCATTTCCTCCTCCGGTAATGACAGCAACTTTTCCGGAAAGTCTCATTGGTTTGTTTCTCTTTCAATAATCGTTGCAATACCCTGTCCCCCGCCAATACAAGCAGTAATCAAAGCATAGCGTCCTCCTGACCGTTTCAGCTCATAAATAGCCTTTGTCATTAAGATCGCTCCGGTTGCACCAAGCGGATGGCCGTGAGCGATCGCTCCTCCATTTACGTTTAGCTTGGTATGGTCAAAAACAAGCTCGCGGTCACAAGCTAAAACTTGTGCTGCAAACGCCTCATTAAGTTCAACTAAATCCATGTCAGATAAAGATAAATTGGCTTTTTCAAGTACTTTTTTCACAGCTGGGACAGGTCCGATTCCCATAATATTCGGATCAACACCTGCAACAGCATATTGTTTCACCGTGCATAGCGGTGTTAAACCAAGCTCTTCTGCTTTCTCTCTTGACATGATAACGAGTGCTGATGCAGCATCATTTAGTCCAGAGCTGCTTCCGGCCGTAACCGTTCCGTCTTCTTTAAATGCTGGCCCCAATGCTTTTAAAGCTTCTATTGTTGTATTCGGGCGGGGATGTTCGTCTGCTTTGAAAAGAACAGGGTCTCCTTTTCTTTGAGGGATTTCAATTGGCACAATCTGTTCATCAAATCTTCCCTCTGAAACAGCTTGAGCCATTCTTTGCTGACTGCGGAGAGCATATTCGTCCTGTTCTTCCCTGCTTATCTCATATTTGGAGACCAAATTTTCAGCTGTAATGCCCATCGGCGGATTTCCAATTTCCTTTGGTGACAGAACAGCTGATTTGAACTTGGGAGGAGCGGGATTGTACGCTTTTTTCGGTTTTTCCATTAAATATGGAGCAAGAGACATACTCTCAGTGCCGCCTGCAATAAAGATGTCTCCATCACCTGCTTTAATCGCCTGAGCAGCAAGATTAACTGCATTGATTCCAGATCCGCATTGACGATCCACTGTCATTCCCGGTATATCCATTGATAGTCCAGTAGATAATGCTGTTAATCTGGCAATATTCCCCCCGCCTGAAAGGACATTTCCAAAGATGACATCGTCAATCATATCTGGAGAGATATTTGCTCTTTTTATCGCCTCTGTGATTACGATTGCCCCAAATTCATTTGCTTCCATTGAAGAAAGTGTTCCGCCTTGTCTCCCGATTGGAGTTCTGACAGCTGCTACGATTACTGGATCACGATTCATTTTTTAAAAACCCCTTCCTTTACATGGCATGTGTTCCGCCATCTACGACGAGAACATCACCCGTGATGAAATCAGAAGCTCTTGCTGCTAAAAACAAGGCAGCGCCTTTTAAATCCTGATCTGTTCCAAATCGCTTAAGCGGTGTGATACTAAGGAAATGGTCTTCTCCCTGTTCAATAATCACCTTCGACATTTTCGTTGGAAAGAAACCAGGAGCAAGAGCATTGACATTAATGTTATGAGGACCCCACTTCACAGCCAAATCCTTCGTAAAAGTGATGACGGCGCCCTTGCTCGTGTTGTACGCAATCGTATCCATGTAACGCGGGTCAGTTCCTCCGAGTCCTGCTACTGAAGCAATATTTATGATTTTTCCGCTCTTTTGCTCAATCATATGTTTTCCAGCTTCCTGAGACATCAGGAATGTTCCGGTTACATTGACATTCATTACTTTATTCCATGCTTCAAGCGGCATTTCCTGAACAGGAGCACCCCATGTTGCTCCGCTGTTGTTAACTAGAATATCAATTTTTCCGAACGTATCAATTGCCGCTTTAACAACGTTTCTCACATCATCAATATTTGTTACATCACACGCTAAACCAATGGCTTTAACTCCATATTCAGCCCTTAATCGGTTTGCCACTTCTTCGCACGCCTCTGCCTTTCGTGAGCAAAGCACAAGTGAAGCACCTGCCTGTGCAAAACCTTCAGCCATTTGCTCGCCGAGTCCTCGCCCTCCGCCTGTAACAATGGCTACCTTGTCTGTTAAATCAAACATCTCTTTTACATGCATGCTTTCTCCTCCTTATACGGTTTGAAGATTCACATCATATTTTTTAAGTTCAAGCCTTGCCAATTGTGCGCGATGCACTTCATCAGGACCATCTGCAATCCGGAGTGTTCTTGCATTTGCCCATTGAGCGGCAAGCGGTGTATCTTCACTGACTCCAGCTGCACCAAACGCCTGAATAGCACGATCAATTACTTTTAAAGCCATATTAGGAGCAATCACTTTAATCATCGCAATCTCTGTTTTAGCAGCTTTATTGCCGACTGTATCCATCATATAAGCAGCTTTTAGCGTCAGTAAGCGAGCCTGTTCAATTTCAATGCGGGAGTCTGCGATCCATTCTCTTATAACACCTTGACTTGAAATCAGTTTGCCGAACGCTTCTCTTTTTTGTACACGCTTACATAATTCTTCAAGTGCACGTTCAGCTGCCCCGATCAGTCTCATACAGTGATGAATTCTTCCAGGTCCAAGCCGGCCTTGGGCGATCGCAAATCCTTTTCCTTCTCCAAGTAAAATATTTGCAGCTGGTACACGTACGTTATCAAATGTAATCTCAGCGTGACCATGTGGTGCGTGATCATAACCGAATACAGGCAATACTCTTTCGATTTTTACACCTGATGTACCAAGAGGAACCAAGATCATCGACTGCTGTTCATATTTTGGTGCCTTGAAATCCGATTTTCCCATGACGATCGCAATTTCACAGCGAGGATCGCCTGCACCAGAGGACCACCATTTTTTTCCGTTTACGACATACTCATCTCCGTCGCGAATGATGCTGGCCTCAATATTCGTCGCATCAGCTGAAGCAACATCAGGTTCAGTCATTGAAAAACAAGAACGAATTTTGCCGTCAAGCAAAGGTTTCAGCCATTTCTCTTTTTGCTCTTCTGTTCCATAGCGGACAAGAACCTCCATATTTCCTGTGTCTGGAGCTGCACAGTTAAACACTTCAGGTGCAAGCAATGAGCGTCCCATGATTTCACAAAGCGGCGCATATTCTAAATTTGTAAGACCTGCCCCATACTCGCTCTCTGGTAAAAACAAATTCCATAATCCCCGTTCTTTAGCCTTGTTTTTCAGCTCTTCCATAATGGACGGAATTTCAGTCCATCTTGAATCCTGCGCATTTAATTGCTCTTCATACTTTTTTTCATTTGGATAAACGAATTCTTCCATAAAAGATGTCACTTGTTTTTGAAGTTCAAGTACCTTGTCTGAATAAGTGAAATTCAATTAAATCACCCTCTCTTTAAACTTACTAACCGGTTGGTATGTAAATCTATTTCTATCATAATATGTTTCTGTGAAAAAAGACAACTATTATTCTAAAAATTCTAATAAATTAATTCTTTTATCTGCTTGTATTCCCTTGGAAAAATAACTTTCCATTCTGAAAAGAAAGTGATATAATTCACTTGTTTTATGTGTAAATGACAAAGAAGAAATAATGAAAATAGATATTTATTTTTTATAAAAGAAGGTGGGAATACAAATTGTCGCAATATGAAACACCGTTATTCACCGGTTTAAAAGAGCATGCAAAAAAAGACCCTGTTCAATTCCATATCCCTGGACATAAAAAAGGCGCTGGCATCGATCCAGAGTTTCGTTCGTTTATTGGTGCTCAGGCCCTTTCAATAGATTTAATTAATATTGGCCCTTTAGATGATCTTCACTCTCCAAAGGGTATGATTAAAAAAGCTCAGGATTTAGCTGCAGAAGCATTTGGAGCAGATCATACATTTTTCTCCGTACAAGGTACGAGCGGAGCAATTATGACCATGGTCATGGCTGTCTGCGGACCTGGAGATAAAATCCTTGTTCCCCGAAATGTTCATAAATCGGTTATGTCAGCTGTCGTTTTCTCGGGTGCTACTCCAATCTTTATTCATCCTGAAATTGATAAAGAATTAGGAATATCACATGGAATTACAACCGAATCAGTTGAACATGCACTAGAGCAGCATCCAGATGCAAAAGGTTTGCTTGTTATCAATCCTACTTATTTTGGGGTATCAGCAGATTTAAAGAAAATCGTTGAAATCGCACACTCATACAATGTGCCTGTTTTAGTGGATGAGGCTCATGGAGTGCATATCCATTTCCACGAGGACTTGCCGATGTCGGCGATGCAGGCTGGAGCAGATATGGCTGCAACAAGCGTTCATAAGCTTGGCGGATCGATGACACAAAGTTCTATCTTAAATGTCCGCGAAGGATTGGTTTCCGTTCAAAGAGTTCAAACAATCTTAAGCATGCTGACAACTACATCTACATCCTACCTGCTTTTAGCTTCACTTGATGTGGCAAGAAAACGTCTGGCTACAGAAGGACGCGAACTTGCCGAACAAGCTATTCGCCTGGCGAATGACACTCGCAAAAAGATAAATGAGATTGAGAAGATAGAGTGCATCGGCGAAGAGATTGTCGGAACCGAAGCAGCATTTGATTTTGATCCGACAAAGCTGATCATCTCCATTAAAGAGCTCGGTTTAAATGGGTATGATGTAGAGAAATGGCTTCGTGAAAACTATAATATTGAAGTAGAAATGTCGGACTTATATAACATCCTTTGCATTATTACACCAGGAGATACAGAAAGAGAGACAGGCATCTTAATTGAAGCGCTTCATGCACTTTCTTCTGAATTTATCAACGCTTCAGCAGACTTAATAAAACCGACTGTTATGCTGCCGGATATTCCTGTATTGGCTTTAACACCGCGTGATGCGTTTTATGCTGAAACGGAGATCGTCCCTTTTAGTGAATCAGCCGGACGCATTATTGCAGAATTTATCATGGTTTATCCTCCGGGAATCCCAATTTTTATTCCTGGTGAAATCATTTCAGAGGAAAATCTCGCATATGTGCGTAAAAACTTAGAAGTCGGACTTCCAGTTCAAGGTCCTGAAGATCCTGAGCTTAACTATTTAAGAGTGATAAAAGAACATAAGGCAATTAGATAGATAATAGCAAAAAAGGCGATTCTTGCATGAATCGCCTTTTTTGCGCATGATTTGTTGCGTTCGTTACGTATTCAACTTCCAAGAGGCATCGATCAACGTCGGCATTTGTCAAATAAAGTGCTTCAAATCAAGTTATGACACAACAAATACCCGATCACGAAAATAAGTGTTCAAATCAAGTTATGAGGCAATAAATATGTCAAATCACCAAAATAAGTGCTTCAAATCAAGTTATGACGCAATAAATATGCCCAATCACGAAAATAAGTGCTTCAAATCAAGTTATGACGCAACAAATATGCCCAATCACGAAAATAAGTGCTTCAAATCAAGTTATGATGCAACAAATCACGAAAATAAGTGCTTCAAATCAAGTTATGACGCAACAAATATGCCTGATCACCAAAATAAGTGCTTCAAATAAGTTATGACGCAACAAATATGCCCGATCACCAAAATAAGTGCTTCAAATCAAGTTATGACGCAACAAATATGCCCGATCACCAAAATAAGTGCTTCAAATCAAGTTATGATGCAATAAATATGCCCAATCACCAAAATAAGTGCTTCAAACCAAGTTATGACGCAACAAATATGCCCGATCACCAAAATAAGTGCTTCAAACCAAGTTATGATGCCACAAAAAAGAGTCGGACACCCTCAAAAAATGCATCCAAGGTGCCGGAACTAGAAGTGAATGGATTAGTGGTCAATATTCAATCGAACGTTCTGTCTTAGTGGTTACAATAATGATTGAACGGTCACAAATCAATTGCCAACAATCAGAATTTCATTCCATTATATAGGAAAAATACATTTTTTCTCTCAAAATTATTTTTGGAGCACATCCCGTATGTGTGCGTGTTCAAAAAATGAAATTGTATGTACTCTTCCAATTCCCTCCTAATGATTACTTCTGATTTTTCACTTATTGCTAAAAAAATAAAAGCATGCAAGAAAATCCTGCATGCTTTCTATCTATCTTCTATTTAAACCCCTTGAATAACCGTTATTTCTCTTTCAGGTACTTGGCAATCGCAGCTGGTGCACTTCCCGTACAACACACTGACCTTTTCATCTTCAAAATGATCGATTGTACTATTGCATGTTTGACATACGATTGTTCCCATCACACATACCCCTTTTTCAATGAATTTGCGCTTTGCACATTATTGAAAGCGCTTAATAGTTTGTAACTCTATAATAATATGTCACATTCATTTCGTCAAGCCTAAATTGTATAACACATTTATTATTTCATGTGGAAATATGGTATCTTTATAGGTAACTAAGCATATAGCCTTTCGATAAAATAGATAAAACCGGCAGTAATTACTGCCAGTTTTTCTATTATTCATATTGCGTGGTCAATTGGACAGATGGGATGATTTCTTTGAAAAAGTCGGCGAGCTCTGCTGCCTGCTGCAGGGTTCCAGTCTGAAATGCTTGTTTGAGGAGTTCGAGGTCTTCAATGTCAGATGAATCAAGAAGAGCCGCTTTACAAGTTTGGAGACAAACGACGAGCGGTTTTCCAAAAAACATGCTTGAGTAAACGATAGCTAAATCATACCTATGATCTTGAGTGAAAAAACCAACATACCTGACATGTGCTTGTTCCGAATCATCATAAAACTTTTCAAAAGCGTTCATGACAGCCTCCTCCATTATTTGTCTGACTATTCAGATTTATTATAAATCATTTTTGCTTTTTATACAATTTATTCCTTTCGTCATCTTGTAAGTTCCGTGAAATCACTGTAAAATTTAAATGATTCATAAATTTCAATAAAAATAATGGAGTTGAGATTATGGCTTCCCATGCTTATATTAAATTAGTGCCCGGATCAATTCAGCAGCAGATTACATTGGATGAAGTTGAAGATCTCTTCAACTATTATAAAAATATTACGAACAAAACAGGAGAACAACTGAACTTTAAATATGAAAATTCTGCTTTTCCATATGAGTGCCAGCAAAAAGAAGGCTATCTCTCATTAACCTCAAACGAACGCGGCTATTCTAAAATGTATGTTGGTGTCGGTTCTGAAAGTGCTGCTTTTTTGCAAATTACCCTTCCAGGTGATTCAAAATTTGGAGACAAAAATAAAGCAAATGAGTTTTCAAAGTTTCTTGCCAAAAAGCTTCAAGGCGAATTAACCTTATTTAATGGGCGGGTTATGTACTATTATAAAAGATAAAAAGCGATCATAAAGGATCGCTTTTTTATGATATTTTTTTGATAAAATCAGGATTTGCTATTTCATACCCCTTTGCTATTAAACCCTCTACAATTCCTTTCAATGCTGCTTTCGTCCATTCACGGTCGTGCATTAACAAGTTTGCGCCATCTGTCAGATAAGGTGAATTCACCATAATATCTGTAAGTGCTTCTTTTGTTTGATAATCCTTCACCCAATCGTACCCATAAGTCCAATTCATCAGTACCATCTTTTCTTCTTCGGCAATCTTGCGGCTGTCATCTGTGTTGCTTCCAAATGGCGCTCTGAAAAATTGTGGTCTTTCCCCTGTTATCGCTTCGACTTGGTCGTTTAGCCCAATAATTTCTTTTCGTTGTTCTTCAATTGAAAGATCTTTCAAATTAGCATGTGTCAAGGTATGATTTCCGATTGGAAAACCAAGATCATGGATTTCTTTAAGAACCTTTTTTTCTTCTTCAGAATCAATGAAATGACCATTTACAAAAAAGATTGCCTTCACTCCAAGCTCCTTTAATATATGAGCCATTTCAAGACTGTTTTTATCTGGTGCATCATCAATTGTCAGTAAAACCGTCTTTGAGTTCACGTTTCCGCTTAGAGGTTTTATTGTCCAATTGGCAGGATCAATTGTGTATTTAGGTTCTGCTGGCTGTTCTGAAATCGTTTCTTCCTCTGGCTCCTCTTTCTCCGGCTCTTTAGCGGCCTCTTCTTCTTTCACTCGTTCCTCCTGCTGACTGTCCTCTGCAGCTTCTTTCTTGTCATCCGTTTTCTTTAGCGTTTGTTCCGAACTGCAGCCTGTTAGCAAACATGCTGCTGCCATGATGAATAACACGTGTTTCATTATGTATCCCCCAATCACTCTGCGTGATAAGTATAATATAAGGTTGAATGCTTCACTAGGTTAATAGAGGAATTACTTAACATTGATCCTAACTTACTATGTAAAATTCAGTTATTTTTCACCAAAACCATTTCAAATATATGGATGCTGGTGCCGCAGACCGTTGTTTCAGCAGTCCCGATTTGCAGTTTATTGCGTTAAGGTCGTGACTATAAATATAAAGCCATCTTTCAATAGGAGGGCAGAAAATGCAGTCAAAACCGTAATCATGAACGACATTTTTTTTGAATGCAAAACAGCTGCTGCAGCAAGATAAGATACATATAAAAACATAGCAAACAAAATCATTTTTGCTTGAAAAGAATCTTTCTTAGACAGCCACTCTACTATTAAGTAACCGCACCACATCACACATTGCATAGAAACAATAATCCGCCACTTCATATTTGCTCTCCTTTATTGCAGCTGAAAAAATTTCTATTTTATATAGGTTATGCGTCAATCCTACTGTATATTTTTCATTTATGTAACAAATAGGTAACATTCAAGGGAATTTTCGGAAAACATGATAAAATAGCATTAATTTAAGTAATCGGCCTTATAAAATTAGGTAAGAAGTAATAGCTTATTACCGCGATGAATGTGTGATGTACGACCATTTCACTCTAAAAGAGGTGGGCAATATGGCAAAGTCGGTTATTGTCGCCTTCATCATGCCAGTATTTCTTCTATCATCTTGCAGTCTGAATTTCACTTCTGAGACGATTAATCAGCCGGAAGAAAGAAAACTCTTATTTTTTTCAGATGATCAAGATGTACATAGGGAATCCGTTTATTATGACGCCTTAATTGATTTAAAGCGTGATTTCCCAGAAGAGGTTGAAGGTATACAATTTATCGAATCAAGTGTTGAAGAAGAATATCCTTTCGATGTTGATACGTACCCTTCTCTCGTTGTTGTGGACAAAAATAAGGTCATCTTTCAAATTGAGGGTCATGTTGGGAATAAACAAGAAATTATTAGTCCTGTCATTAAAGCTCTTTCAAAAAGCAGCGGACATTGATCACTATATTTATTCGATAGCAGGCGGTGATTATTTTAACCGCCTTTTTATTTTTTCTGAAATTAAACGGAATTCAGGGATTTCCTTATTCATATCTCAGAAATTCATAAAGAAAAAACCCCTTAATGAAGGTTCATTAAGGGGTTCTCTATTATTTCACGATGTGAATCGGGCTTCCGATTGCAACTTCAGCAGCTTCCATTGTGATTTCTCCCAATGTTGGATGCGCATGAATTGTCATCGCAATATCTTCAGCAGTCATGCCGGCTTCAATTGCAAGGCTAAGCTCTGAAATCATATCAGAAGCTGCAGCACCAGCAATTTGCGCTCCAATAACAAGACCGTCTTCTTTACGTGTAACCAGTTTTAAGAATCCGTCTGTTTGGTTAAGAGAAAGTGCACGTCCATTTGCAGCAAATGGGAACTTAGCAGCAACAACCTCAAGTCCTTCTTCTTTAGCTTGTGCTTCTGTGTAGCCTACTGAAGCAAGTTCAGGCTCAGAGAATACAACAGCAGGAATTCCTAAGTAATCAATTTCAGCGTTCTCTCCGGCGATTACCTCTGCAGCAATTTTGCCTTCATAAGAAGCTTTATGTGCAAGAGGAGGTCCTTCAACGATATCACCGATTGCAAAGATGTTAGAAACGCTTGTGCGGCACTGCTTATCAATTTTAATCACGCCGCGGTCTGACATTTCAACCCCAACTTGCTCAAGGCCAAGCTCGTCTGTGTTAGCACGGCGTCCAACTGTTACTAACAAGTAGTCAGCTTCAACTGTCTGCTCTTCGCCTTTTACTTCAAATGTTACCTTTACGCCGTTTTCTGTTTCTTCAACAGATTTAGCTTTCGCTTTTGTATGGATTTCAACGTTTCCCTTTTTCTTAAGGTTACGTTTTACAAGTGAGCTCATTTGCTTTTCAAAGCCCATTAAGATCTCATCCATTGCTTCAATGAAAACTACTTCAGAACCGAAGTTAGCATATGCTGTTCCAAGCTCAGTGCCGATGTAGCCTGCACCAATGACAACAATTTTCTTAGGGATTTCATTTAAGCTTAGCGCGCCAGTTGAATCTAAAACGCGTTTAGAATATTTGAATCCTGGAATTTCAATCGGGCGTGAACCTGTAGCGATGATTGCATTTTTGAATTTATAAGTTTGAGATGAATTGTCATCCATAACTTTAATAGATTCACTGTCAACAAAATAAGCTTCGCCGCGAACGATTTCAACTTTGTTTCCTTTAAGTAGTCCTTCAACTCCGCCGACAAGCTTTTTCACAACGCCTGCTTTGAATTCTTGAACTTTTGTAAAATCAACTGTTACATTTTCAGCAATGATACCCATGTCTTCTGAATGTTTTGCATGTTCAAAACGGTGACCCGCAGCGATTAACGCTTTAGAAGGAATACATCCAACGTTCAAACAAACGCCGCCAAGGTTTCCTCTTTCTACGATTGTTACTTTCTGTCCAAGCTGTGCAGCGCGGATGGCAGCTACATAGCCGCCAGGTCCCGCACCAATGACAAGAGTATCTGTTTCAATAGGGAAATCTCCTACTACCATCGATTACGCCTCCATTAGAATAAGTTGTGGGTCGTTCAATAAACGCTTAATGTGATTTAATGCATTTTGTGCTGTAGCACCATCGATCATGCGGTGGTCAAAGCTTAATGATAAAGCAAGCACTGGAGCAGCAACAATTTCACCGTCAACTACGATTGCTTTTTCAGCAATGCGGCCGATTCCAAGGATTGCAACCTCTGGGTGATTAATTACTGGAGTGAACCATTGTCCGCCAGCTGATCCGATGTTTGTAATTGTACAAGAAGCGCCCTTCATTTCCGCAGCAGAAAGTTTACCGTCGCGTGCTTTAGTAGCTAAGCCGTTAATTTCATCAGAAATGTCAAAGATTGATTTGCGTTCTGCGTTTTTAACAACTGGAACCATAAGTCCTTTTTCCGTATCAGCAGCAATACCGATGTTGTAGTAATGCTTTTGAATCACTTCTTCTGTTTTGTCATCGATAGAAGTGTTAAGAACCGGATATTTCTTAAGCGCTGATGTAAGAGCTTTCACTACGTACGGTAAATATGTTAACTTAATTCCCTGCTCCGCTGCAACACCTTTGAACTGTTTTCTGTGAGAAACTAGTTTCGTCACATCCACTTCATCCATCAAAGTTACATGTGGAGCTGTATGTTTTGAGTTAACCATTGCTTTAGCAATTGCTTTGCGCATTGGGCTCATTTTCTCGCGTGTTTCCGGGAAGTCGCCTTCTGGAACAGCTTGTTTTGCAGGTGCTTTTTGCTCTGCTTTTTCTTCTTTAGCTTCTGTTTGAGGAGCTTCAGTTTGCGTTTCAGCAGGTTTAGAGCCGCCTTCTAAGAATGCATCAATGTCTTCTTTGCCGATGCGTCCGTTTTTGCCTGATCCAGATACTTGGCGGATTTCAACGCCTTTTTCACGTGCATATTTGCGTACAGAAGGCATTGCAATGATACGGCGGTCTGGATCGACTTCAGCCTGATCCTGTGCACCTGCGCCTGTAGCTTCTGCTGTTTCTTGTTTAGGAGCTTCTTCTTTTTTCACATCTTGGCCAGCTTCAGCTGTAGATTGAACTTGTGCTTCTGTTTTCACTTCTTTAGCAGGCTCATCCCCATGGTCATCACCTTTAAATTTAAGGTTTTCGTAACCAGGAGCATCAAATGTGATAAGAGTTTGTCCAACAGTTGCAACAGTTCCCTCTTCAACTTTAAGCTCAATAACTTTTCCTTTTACAGGAGAAGGAATTTCAACGACAGCTTTATCGTTCTGGATTTCAGCCAGTACATCATCTTCGTTTACTTCATCGCCTGGCTTGATAAACCACTTTACAATTTCACCTTCGTGGATACCCTCACCGATATCCGGCATTTTAAATTCGAATGACACGGTATATTACCTCCTATTTTTCATATGGAAAAGAAACCAGTTTGCAGGTTTCAAAAGAATAAACATTTGATGTTTGTTCAAGTGCTATCACGCAGCTCGGCCGCGCTTATCATGGAACATTAACACGCCATTCTTCCTGGACCCTCTGATTTCTTTTCTCAGAAATGTATAATTAGAAATTCATTACTTTTTTAGCTGTTTCAATTACATCTTTGAAGTTTGGCAGCCATACACCTTCAGCTTGAGAGAAAGCAAATACGGTGTCTGGAGCTGTCACGCGAAGTACAGGAGCTTCTAAGCTTAAGATCGCACGGTCATTGATTTCAGCAACAACGTTAGCTGCAATGCCTGCTTGCTTTTGAGCTTCTTGTACAACAATCGCACGGCCTGTTTTTTCAACAGATGCAATGATTGTATCGATATCCAATGGACTGATTGTGCGAAGGTCGATCACTTCAGCAGAAATTCCTTCTTTTTCAAGCTCTTCTGCTGCTTTTAATGACTCATGCACCATTGCGCCGTAAGTAATAATAGAAAGGTCTGAACCTTCTCTTTTTACTTCAGCTTTGCCGATTTCAATTGTATATTCTTCTTCAGGAACTTCCTGACGGAAAGAACGGTAAAGCTTCATATGCTCAAGGAATACAACAGGGTCGTTATCACGAATAGCAGAGATTAAAAGTCCTTTTGCATCGTATGGAGTTGAAGGAATAACAACTTTCACACCAGGCTGCTGAGCCATAAGACCTTCTAAACTGTCAGCATGAAGTTCAGGTGTATGAACGCCTCCGCCGAATGGTGAGCGGATTGTAACTGGAGACGACCAGCGTCCGCCTGAACGGTAGCGCATACGAGCCATTTGGCCTGAAATAGAGTCCATTACTTCATAAACGAAACCGAAGAATTGAATTTCAGCTACAGGACGGAATCCTGTTAATCCAAGACCGATCGCAAGACCGCCGATTCCTGATTCAGCAAGAGGTGTATCAAATACACGGTCTTCGCCAAATTCTTTTTGTAATCCTTCAGTAGCACGGAAAACGCCGCCATTTACACCAACATCTTCTCCAAACACTAAGACGTTAGAATCATTTTTTAATTCTGAGCGCAGCGCATCGGTGATTGCTTGAATCATTGTCATTTGAGCCATGGCTTACTTCGACTCCTTTGCTTTGTAGATTTCATATTGCTCTTTCAGATTGTATGGCATTTCTTCGTACATGTTTTCCATTAAATCTGTAACTTTTTGTTTTGGATATTCATCTGCTTTTTTAATAGCTTCTTTAATATCTTCTTTCGCTTGTTCAATTGCTTTATTTTCTTCTTCTTCGTTCCATAAGCCTTTGTTTTCTAAGTATTTACGGAAACGTACAAGAGGATCTTTTTCTTCCCATTCGTTATCAAGCTCTTTTGTACGGTAGCGTGTTGGATCATCGCCAGCCATAGTATGTGGGCCATAACGGTAAGTAAGTGTTTCAATTAATGTTGGTCCTTCGCCATTTACAGCTCGCTCACGTGCATCACGTACTGCTGCATATACAGCAAGTGCATCCATGCCGTCAACTTGAATTCCTACGATACCTGCAGCTGCAGCTTTTTGTGCGATTGTTTGAGCAGCAGATTGCTTTTCAACAGGTGTTGAAATCGCAAAACGGTTGTTTTGCACAACAAAAATCGCCGGAGCTTTATAAGCGCCTGCAAAGTTAATACCTTCATAGAAGTCGCCTTGAGATGCACCGCCGTCACCAGTATAAGTGATTGCAACAGTTTTAAGGTCTTTCTTTTTCATGCCAAGAGCAACACCGGCAGTCTGAATGATTTGTGCACCAATGATGATCTGCGGTGAAATTGCATTTACATCTTCAGGGAACTGATTTCCATGGAAATGTCCGCGTGAGAATAAAAATGCTTGGTATAATGGAAGGCCGTGCCAGATAATTTGCGGAACATCACGGTATCCTGGAAGAACGAAATCTTCTTTTTCAAGTGCAAAATGAGAAGCGATTTGTGATGCTTCCTGTCCTGCTGTTGGAGCATAAAATCCTAAACGTCCTTGACGGTTAAGTGAAATAGAACGCTGGTCCAAAATACGCGTATAAACCATACGGCGCATTAATTCTTTTAATTGATCATCTGATAAATCAGGCATTGCAGCTTCGTTTACAACCTCGCCCTGTTCATTCAGAATTTGGAACGTTTCAAACTGCTTCGCAATTCCTTCGAATTGCTTTTTGCTGTCAACAACAGCATTTTTAGTCTTAGCAGCCATCTTTAGTCACCTATCCTTTCGCTTATAAAAAAATAGTTCTAGATAATTACTGACACATACAGCATTAGCCTACCCAAAATGAGTACGCCTGACACATTTTTTTAGGCTATCCTCTATATATCTTTATACCACCTGAGAGAATGCCGAAACGTTCTCTATGTATTGGACAGTACAAATATCTGTACTAATTTAAGTGATGAAAGAAATTAATACAATTCATTTCAACAGTTCTAAGTGTACACCATAAAAAATATGTTCGTCAATTGATTTATACCGACATTCTCAAAAGTTCAATGCTTTAATATTTTTACTTTTATTCCCTTTTTATCAATCTGTACTATAACTATTTATAACACTGTACTATAATAATCGATACAGAATACTCTATTTCTATGATTCAGCTGGCTTGAACTCAGCCTGCCCAACACATTTACTAGGGTTTATCAGCTGAAGAAATTTGTTTTACGCTTACATTTTTGACATTTATCAAAAAAAGCCTGGAGAGTCATGTTCACTCACCAGGCTCATTTCTATATCATTTCGAAGCGTTTTGTTTCGGCTGCTCCACTTCAATGTTTGCTTCTTTATAAAAATCCATTTTTTCTTGATTATATTGTTCGGTAAATTCATTGAATTTTTTGTTTTCGGCTAATACTTTCTCGTAACTGCTGTTTATTTCCGAAATTTTCGCTTCCAGCTCTTCTAGTTTCAAATCTTTATTTTGAAACATTTCATATAGTTCTTTATCTAAAGAAATGGCGTCTTTATAAGAAGCATAAAGAGCGTCATACGATGCATATCGTTTTTCCATCAGCTCCTGCAGCTTTACTGCTTTTTCCTTAGTGCCGTCTTCTTTAAGATTCTTTGCAAGTTCTGCTATTTTATCGAATTCTTTTTCAGAAGCATCAATGCTTTCTTTTTCATCCTCTACCCGCTTCTCTCGTTCTTCCACTACAGATATGGCTTCTTTAGAAAGTGATACAATTTTATCGTATTCTTTCATTCCTAAGGAAATAATTTCTTCATAAAGTTCATTTTCTTCTTTTTCAAGTTCAATCAAAGGCTGCTGCTGCTGTTCAAATGTGTCTTCAAGTGATACCACTTTTTCCAGAGCCGAGTACATTTCTTCCTCTGGGGAAGATCCTAGACACCCAGTCATTACTGCTGATCCAAATAAGATTGCCGCCGCAGCGGATACTGCTTTTGAAAACTTTGTCACTGTGGGTCCCCCTAACCAATTCAACAATTATAACTATAAGGCGTTCTCCCTTTTTTTACAATATCTTTCTTTTCATAAGACTGTTTTCGCATTGAATGTTGTTTTTGGTTATTCATTGTACCCGTGGATTTCCGCTGCAGGCACTTGCTTTCCGCTGTGAGGGATGGGAGCCTCGATTTCCCGAAGGAGTCAAGTGCCTTCCGCTGCAATCCACTAAAGTTTTTTTAGCCCTTTTTTCTAAAAGCAACAAACTTGATGAAAAGAGCCTTTCATTAAAATCATTGATTTTCTTATCCTATCACATAAAAATCATATGAAGTCTGATTAAAATTAATGCGGATTTTGATTGGCCTGGGCACTAGTCTATACACATACGCCCGAGCCGACATAGTTTATAGAAGACGTTCAGGCAAACACCCAGTTTCTGACCGTCATAATCAAGAGGAGGTTTTTACATGTACGGATGTTATCCTGGATATGGTTATGGATACCCAGAAGGCGGAGGAAGCTCTTTCGCTTTGATAGTTGTCTTGTTTATTCTATTAATTATTGTTGGCGCAGCCTTTGTAGGCAACTACTAATTAAAGATTGCGGCCTCAGACGCCCACATTCTTTGTGGGCATGCCGCTCTTTGCTTAAACAGTCATTTGGAATTTGGAAGATAGGACAAGCTGGACTTTTCGTTTTTATATAATTCCTTTATACTTATATAAATGATTTTGCAAGAAATGGAGCGTGGTCCCTTATGATTACGATGGATGATATTATTAGAGAAGGCCATCCGGCACTTCGAAAATCGGCAGAAGAAGTTCAAATGCCGCCTTCAGATGAAGATAAAAAAACGCTGCAGGATTTACTTGATTATGTAAAAAACAGTCAAGATCCTGAGATGATTGAAAAATACGGATTAAGACCCGGAATAGGCCTTGCAGCACCACAAATAAACGTATCTAAGCGCATGATAGCCATTCGAATGACTGATGAAAAAGACATTTTGCATAGCTATGCGCTGTATAACCCGAAAATCATCAGTCATTCGGTTGAAAAAAGCTACTTAACAAGCGGTGAGGGCTGTTTATCGGTTGACCGCCCGGTGCCTGGGTATGTTCCCCGATATGCCAGGATTCGCGTGAAAGCTGTAACACTCGCAGGAGAAGAAGTTGACTTAAGACTCAGAGGCATGCTTGCAATCGTATTTCAGCATGAAATTGATCATTTAAACGGCGTCATGTTCTATGACCATATAGATGAAGAAGATCCTATGCGTGAACCAGAAAATGCAATCGCCATCGAACGGTAAAAAACCTGTCTGCTAAAAATAGCAGACAGGTTTTTTTACATTGATGGCGAGCGCTAACGCCAAACTCCCCGCCAGAACAAATCCGACAAAAAAAGTCAAATCCGGACTTTTCTGCTGGATTCATTTAAGTCATGCCTGCGCTAAACAGGCCCTTCCGCTTTTCTTATAGAAGTCCAATCTTTTTCAGACCATTGAGTATTCCATCCTGATCAACATCCGTTGTCACTTCATCAGCAATTTCTTTCAGCCCTGGAACAGCATTCCCCATAGCTACACCAGTTCCGACATATTTAATCATTTCTAAATCATTCAATCCATCTCCAAAAGCGTACACATCAGACTTATCAATATTCAATCGCTCAATAAGTTTTTTAATGCCTTCCGCTTTTGACCCGCCAAATGGAAGGATATCTGTTGCGAGGTCATGCCAGCGAATGATATGAAAATCTTTATATTTTTTGTAGCTCTCTTCTTCACCAACTTTACAGAAAAGAAGGGACTGATAAATTTCGTGGTTTCTATAAAATTCAGGATCCGGCTCAGGATGCATGAATTTCAGCGTCCCCATGCTTTCGTGGATATAAGGATGATCCGATTCAGTCGACATCATTGTATCGTCGCTCATAAAAACTAATGGATGCGCTGATTCATAGGCAAATTCAAGCAATTCCTCAAGTCTCTCTTTATTAAGCGGATTTTTATAAATGACACTGCCTTCGAAAACAACAAATTGACCATTAAAACTCACAAAGGAATCGATTCCAAGTTCATCTCTTAAGTCCTCAAACATGAACGGAGCTCTTCCAGTCGCGATCGCAACATGATGTCCCGCCTCTTTTAAATCTTGAATGGCTTTTCGAGTGGAGTCAGGTATTTCCTTATTATGATTCAATAACGTTCCGTCTATATCGAAAAATATTACTTTCCCGTTCATAAAAAAGCTCCTATCCTGTATGGAATAATTAACCTTAACAAGACCCATCATAAAGGAAAATTTACAGCTTCTCAACTGTAAAAACCATTCATAAAAATGTTTCTCACGCTTTTCAAATGAAGAAATAGTGAAAAAAAATAGTAAAAACCTACAAAAAAAATACCAGGCTGCTAAAATCGATTATTAAGCTGATAACACTGCCTTTCATAAAGTCTACTCATTTTTTCAAGACTAAAAAATAGACATTTCCCACAAATACCCATGTTAAGTTGACGGTATTTCACATATACTAAATTTGGCAGATTAAGGACGGATCGGCACATGAATTCATATGGGACAAGATAAGGAGTGAGACCGCAAATGATGAAAAGACTGAGACGAAGATTAAGGTCGCAATGGAAAACGCTGCTTGGCAGAAAATCGATTGCTTAAAGGAAACCCTTTCTCATATTAAGGGTTTTTTTCTCATGAAAAGGCGCCTGATGCTTATGAGGGTTGGCTTAGCGAAGAATATCGCATATAATAGAACAAGTTAGTCTAACATACGGCAGTTAAGGAGAGATTTGGCAATGTTATTCAAAGTTTATTATCAGAACAAAATAAATGAAGTTCCTGTTCGTGAAAAAACACAAACTCTTTTTTTAGAGGCAAAAACAGAAGGCGATGCCCGAAATAAGCTGAAGGACCGTTTTTATAACATCGAATTTATTCAGTCTGTTGATGGAGCTTTTCTGGAATACGAAAAACAAAACGAAAACTTTAAAGTATTGGAGATTTGATTTTTATGAAATTTGTAAAAAATGATCAAGTTGCGGTCTTCGCACTTGGTGGACTCGGAGAAATTGGAAAAAACACGTATGGAGTACAATTTCAAGATGAAATTATTATGATCGATGCCGGCATTAAATTCCCTGAAGAGGAATTGCTTGGAATTGACTACGTGATACCTGATTATACGTATTTAGTTAAAAATGAGGATAAAATTAAAGGTCTGTTCATCACTCACGGACATGAAGACCACATCGGCGGAATTCCTTATCTTTTAAAGCAAGTAAATGTACCGATTTACGGAGGGAAGCTTGCACTTGGCTTGATTCGCAACAAACTTGAAGAGCACGGTTTATTACGTCAGGCAAAACTTTATGAAATCAAAGAAGATGACATTATAAAGTTCAGAAAAACGTCTGTTACCTTCTTCAGAACAACACATAGCATTCCAGACTCTTATGGAGTGGTTGTTAAGACACCGCCAGGAAATATCGTACATACAGGAGATTTCAAGTTTGATTTCACTCCGGTAGGCGAGCCAGCTAACTTAACAAAGATGGCTGAAATCGGAAAAGAAGGCGTTTTATGCTTGCTTTCAGACAGCACAAACAGTGAAATTCCTCATTTCACAATGTCAGAACGCCGTGTAGGTGAAAGCATTCAAGAAATTTTCCGTAAAGTAGACGGCCGTGTTATTTTTGCTACTTTTGCTTCTAACATTCATAGACTTCAGCAAGTAGTTGAAGCAGCTGTTCAGCATAACCGTAAAATTGCCGTATTCGGACGCAGTATGGAATCCGCCATTGCAATCGGACAAGATCTGGGATATATTCAATGTCCAAAAGAAACATTTGTTGAACCGCATGAAATTAACCGCTTGCCTGCAAACAAAGTTACCATCTTATGTACAGGCAGCCAGGGTGAACCAATGGCAGCTCTTTCAAGAATTGCAAACGGAACTCACCGTCAAATTCAAATCATCCCTGGAGATACGGTTGTATTTTCTTCTTCTCCGATTCCGGGTAACACGATCAGCGTCAGCCGCACAATCAACCAGCTTTACCGTGCAGGTGCTGATGTCATTCACGGTGCATTAAGCGATGTTCATACTTCAGGTCATGGCGGTCAGGAAGAACAAAAGTTAATGCTGCGACTTATGAAGCCTGAATATTTCATGCCGATACATGGTGAATACCGCATGCAGATCATGCATTCAAGACTTGCAAAGGATTGTGGCGTCGCTGAAGAAAACTGCTTCATCATGGATAACGGTGAAGTTCTTGCACTGAGCGACCGTGAAGTATCTGTTGCAGGCAAAATACCTTCTGGATCTGTCTATATTGACGGAAGCGGGATCGGCGATATCGGAAACATCGTATTGCGCGATCGCCGTATTCTTTCAGAAGAAGGCCTGGTAATTGTTGTAGTCAGCATAAACATGAAGGAATTCAAGATCTCAGCTGGTCCTGATATCATCTCACGCGGTTTTGTCTACATGAGAGAATCAGGAGACCTTATCAACGATGCTCAAGTTCTTATTACAAAACACTTAAATAAAGTGATGGAACGCCGTACTAGTCAGTGGTCTGAAATTAAAAATGAAATTACAGACACGCTGGCACCTTTCCTTTACGAAAAAACAAAACGCCGCCCGATGATATTACCTATCATAATGGAGGTGTAATTAAGAAAGCTGCCTTTTTGGCAGCTTTTTTTGTTTTTCATGTTGATTTGGTTTATATATAAATTTAGTTTGTATCCTATCAAAGATTGTTGAAGTATATTGAAGATGTATATTATTTCATGTATAATAAATTTGTACTGACCGTTCAGTCATAGTTTACGTATATGATTGTATATTTTTGTAAAATTTTGGATGATAGAAAGGTAGTGCCTATTAATGATGAAGAAGCCGTCCTCTCTAGAAAAATTCGTGCAGCACCTTAAGGGTAAAGGTGTTAATGCAGATTTAATCAGCCCTGCTACAAAGAAAGTTGTTAAGCTCCTGCAGCTAGATGGCAAACAGACGAAACACTTTCCATTAGAACACTAATAGATGATCTTTTTAATGATCCTACATAAATAACCGGCCTATAAATAGGCCGGTTTGTTTTCTTATTTATTCATATTTCAGATGCTTAAAAGCATGAACATCAAAGATTCCCAAACACGTTATTTTCAGCTCAGGTATGACCGGAAGTCCAAGAAATGACAAAGTTAGAAATGGGTTAAAGTCAGAAGGGAGCCCAACCTCCTTTAAGGCATTATGAATGCCCGCAAGACTGCAAAGCACTTCCTCATACGGCTGTACAGACATTAATCCTGATATGGAGAGAGGCAGTACGGCAAGAATTTCACCTTCTGCTACTATAGCTAAGCCGCCTGAAATTGAGTTTAGAGCAGAAATGGCAAGCTGGATATCAGCATCATTGGATCCAACTGCAATCAAGTTATGAGAATCATGTGATATCGTAGTAGCTAAAGCACCTTTTTTCAGCTGAAATCCTTTTACAATTCCTTTGCCGATTAAGCCTGTTCTTTTATGTCTTTCAACCATTATTAATTTCAAATGGTCCAAATCAGTTGACGGGATAAAAACACCTTTTTCTGTTCTAGTTTTTTCATAGATTTTTTTTGTAACCAGCTGATTAGGAATGACTTCTATAATTGGAACAGCATGATCATTATTTATAGGCAGGCTAAGATCTGAAGGATGAATCTCATCCAGATGGACTGTGTTCAATATGGCTTCTGGCGGATCAATTTTGCTTCTCTTTTCGTTTATCATTTTTCCGCCTTCAGAAATCAGTCTTCCAGCTTTGTATACCTGTTCAATCTTGAATTCCTCTAAGCTGCTCAAGATCAGCAAATCAGCTGCATATCCAGGTGCAATCGCCCCTTTGTTTTTTAATCCGTAGCATTCTGCAGCATTTAATGTTGCCATCTGAATTGCAATCATCGGATCAAGGTTATGTTTAACCGCGAGTCTGATATTATGATCAATGCTCCCTTCTTTCACTAAATCATCCAAATGCTTATCGTCTGTACAAAATAATAATCTTCTTGCATTTCTTTCATTTACGACACCGATCACATTAGGAAGATCCTTCGCAACCGACCCTTGACGAATTAAAACAAACATGCCGCGTTTGAGCCGTTCTTGTGCCTCTTCCACACTTGTTACTTCATGGTCTGTCATGATTCCCGCTGTCCGGTATACATTAACCATGTCCGCAGACAAACCTGCCATATGGCCATCAATGACGCTTGAAAATTGCTGCGCCAAATCCAGCTTATTTATCATACTCTCAGATGCTGCTTGAACCGCAACATAATCCATTACTTCTGCAAGACCAATCACACGTTTATGGTGGAAAAGCGGTTCTAAATCACTTGCTTCTAATTTAGCTCCCGCATGCTCAAAGCTTGTGGCTGGAACGCTTGAAGGCAGCATCACAAGTACGTCAAGCAATGCGCCTTCAGAACTGTCAAGCATATATTGAATACCTTTAACGCCAGAAACATTGGCAATTTCATGCGGATCTGTAATCACAGTTGTTACACCATGAGGTAAAATTACTTTTGCAAATTCATGCGGAGGAACCATCGATGATTCAATATGAACATGTCCGTCAATTAAGCCAGGACAAATAAACATCCCGTTTATATCTATCTCCTGTTCACCGTGAAATTCTCCAATTCCAACAATCATTCCATTCGTAACCGCAACGTCCCCTTTTACGATTTCTAAATTAAAGACATCGACAATTCTAGCATTTTTATAAACAACATCTGCTTTCTTCCGTTTTGTACTTACATCAATTGCGTCTATCAGTTCTTTTCGTTTCATAGCAAAGACCCCTCGCTTTCAATCATCAGGAGGAGTGCAATAAATAAAGACAAAGTTCTTTTGCCTCTTTTATAAACATTCCTCGTAGTCAAACTTTTTACGGCAGTTCGGTAGAAACTTTTGGACCATATTTCCAATATTATACGAGTTCATTTTATTTTTTTTAGTTGATTAGTAACATATAGTACTCGTCATAAACACAGCAGTCAATCTTTTTTAACGAAACGGCTGCACTTTTTATAAATTTCCAAAACTATGGTATTATAAATATAAAGAAGAATAACATAAAAATGACCGCAAGTGCAGCAACACTTACGGCCATGCATACATTCGGTCCCAGATGCTTGGGGTCGGCAATCTAATGAAACAATTAAAAAGAGACCTCACCCGCAAATGACAAAGTTGGGAGGTCTATTTTTTCTGGTCAAACGACAGAACGGCAATGATAAGCGTTGCAAATGAAATTGCAAATGATAAGCTCTCATATACTGTCACCAAGGCATCACCCCCTTTCTTTTTTTCAAAAAGAGAAGAGACAGGGGCTAGCCGACCACCCATTTGTTCACGAATGTATACATCTTCCATTATACCACAATCCATTAAGAACAAACGTTCCTTTATCACAAAAGCGCAGGAGACTTGGTCAGCTCGCGAAGAAAATAGGAATTGACCCGGGATCAAGTGTCATTTAACCGGAGAAGGCGCTTTTTGCCTTCTCCTGAGCAATTGTCTTTTTCACAGTGAGCTAGGCGCCGAACCTTGTCGTAGATAACTTTATTTCATCATCCACAACTTGTTACCTTTTATAATTTCCTAAACGGCAAGAAAATCAGCAGTGCGAATTCATAAGCATTTCTTTTTTTCATTAAATTAGGTGCTTACGCTTGCCAAGATGCACACTAACCTTTTATTTTTGCAATATAAAAAAGACACATGAGTGTCTTTTTATATTTAAGCTTCTAATACTCTTTTTTCAAAGCGATCAATATCAGTATCTGCACCAATTACGATTAAAATATCTTCCTTATGAATCACTTCATCTGCTTGCGGGGAAACAAAAATTTCTTTTCCTCTTTTAATCGCCACGATGTTTATTCCATATTTAGCACGTATGTCAAGATCAATCAGCGTGTGGCCTGAAAGTTTGTTATTGACGACAATTTCAACGATGCTATGTTCATCAGAAAGTTCCAGATAATCAAGAACATTATTTGAAATTAGATTATGTGCGATTCTTCTCCCCATGTCTCTTTCTGGATGAACAATCCGATCGGCACCTATTTTAGATAATACTTTTTCATGATAATCGTTTTGGGCTTTTACAGTAATAAATTTCACTCCAAGTTCTTTTAACATCAGTGTTGTCAAAATACTTGATTGAATATTATCACCGATTGCGACGATAACATGATCAAAGTTACGAATTCCCACGCTTTTTAATACAGCTTCGTCCGTTGAATCGCCAACAACAGCGTGGGAAGCAATATTGGCAAATTCATTTACTTTATCTTCATCAAGATCAATAGCCATCACTTCCATGCCTTCTTCACTTAACTCTCGGCAAATACTGCCCCCGAATCGGCCTAAACCAATTACTGCAAAATCTTTTTTCATATGTAAGCCCTCCAGCGATCATTCTATAAGCAGATTTTAACATACCAGCGACAATAGTAAAAATGATTTCAAGTTTACCTTTTCCCTTTAACGTAATCAGCATCAAATAAAAATAACCGCAAAAGCAATACTAGCGAGGGGATCAGGAGCAGCAGCCCGGCAATAAAGACAACGACAAGTGTGATGCCCATTGTTTCATTCGTATATCCAGAGTAAATGGTAACAAATGGATTAAGAATATACGGCAAATGGGAAGCTCCATAACCAAAGAATGCAAAGAAGAATTGAAGCATGACCATTATAAATGCTGTTCCATATTTTTTACCAGTATAGATAAGCCAGACGGAAATCATAAAAAATAAAAGGGATAGTCCAAACATCCACCACATTTCAAGCGCTTGCTTGAAATGCCCCGGATTGTGCTGCTTCAATGAGAGAAAAACAAGGAAACTAGCCAATATAGTTGGCGGTGCCCAAAAGAGTGCAAACCTTCTAAGCAGCTCCAGTGCTTTGCTGTCTGAGGCACGATCCGCATAGTAGGTTAAAAAAGATGCACTTATGAAGAGTACAGACACGATTGCAAGAAAGACTACACTCCAGGAATAAAAGCTAGTAAATAATTCTTTTGTCAAAAAAACGACAGTGCCATTTCGTTCTTCTAAAAAGCCTCCTTCTGATATTGATAGGGCTGTTGATAACGAAGCAGGAATAAGAAGCCCCGTTGCTCCATATAAAAATGTATAGAAAAGACTGTCCTTTGCCCCATAATTCCCAAAAGCGTAAAAAGAACCCCGGATTGCGATTAATACTAGCGCAATGCTGCCGGGAACGAGCAAAGCTGTTCCATAATAATAAGCCGTTTTGGGAAAAAAGCCTACAATCCCGACAAAAAAGAAGACGAAAAATACATTGGTCACTTCCCAAACAGGTGATAAATAACGGCTTATCAGGTTATTTACGATATCATCCCGCTTTGTCATTTGGGCATAAAAAGCAAAAAAACCAGCTCCAAAGTCAATAGAGGCAACAATTAGGTATCCATATAGAAAAATCCACAGAACTGTCATGCCGATAATTGGAATGTCCATATCATTTTCCCCTTCCTATTTAAATCGGTACTCAAGCTCGGCTTCAGCCGGATTTTCTTTAAACATCCTCAATAGTACAATGATACATAGCGTCCCAAGAAGTGTGTACAAGCCGAAAAACAGCAGAAACATCAATCCTACATGATCTGAAGTTGTAGCTCCTTCAGCTACCTTCATATAACCTCTAAGAATCCATGGCTGCCGGCCGACTTCAGCAAATATCCACCCCGCCTCTATAGCAATCATTGAAAGCGGACCAGCAGCCACAATCGGCCATAGCAGCCATGATTGAAAACCATTCAAACTTCTTATTTTTCCAAACAATACAAATAGTAATGATATTCCGAGCCCATACATCCCAATCGTAATCATCGTATCAAACAAATAATGAATCCATAATGGCGGTCTCAAATCTTCTTCAATCTCATTTAGACCCGTTACTTCTGCATCTAAATCATTGAAGGAGAGAAAACTGAGCATCTTTGGAATACGAATCTCATTTTCAATTTCCCCTTCGTCATTTAATGTGCCATATAAAATCAAATCCGCACCGGCTTCTGTTTCAAAATGCCATTCACCAGCAGCAAGTTTCTCAGGCTGATGTTCTGCAAGAAATTTTGCCGAAAGATCCCCTGCAAGGGCAGTACCAAATGAAAATACAAGTGCAGACACCATCGTAACTTGAAGGGCTTTTTTATGGTAATCTGTTTTCCTCCCTTTAATAATCATAAGTGCCGTTATTGCTGCAAGCACAAATGCAGATGTCATATAAGAGGACATAAGGACATGAAAGACTTTTGAAGGTGCTGCAGGATTCAACATCGCAGCAATCGGGTCAATACCCGTAATGGTTCTGCCTTTTAGCGTAAAACCTTGCGGAGTGTTCATAAACGCATTTACAGTTGTAATGAATACCGCTGACATTGATGATCCTATGACGATCGGTATTGAAATAAGCCAGTGGTAAATCGGTTTTTCAAACCGGTCCCACGTATATAAATAGATACCCAGAAAGATTGCTTCAAAGAAAAAAGCGAACGTTTCCATAAAAAGCGGCAAGGATATAACCTGACCGGCAATTTCCATGAAACTTGGCCATAATAAGGATAACTGCAGTCCTATACAAGTTCCTGTTACAACACCTACTGCCACAGTTACTACAAATCCCCGAGTCCATCTTCTTGCAAGGAGAATATAGTGAGGATCTCTTTTCTTGATACCGATAAATTCTGCGATCGAAATTAAGACTGGTACTCCTACTCCTATCGTTGCAAAAATAATGTGAAACGCAAGGGTTAATGTCGTAAGCATCCGGCTGAGTATGACACTATCAAGTTCTGCCAATGAAATCGCATCTCCTTTTTGTATCATTATCTAATGAACCTAGCACACATAACTATATGAAAAAGCTTCATAACAAATTGTGAAATATTGAACAAATGTTCAAACAAAGAGAAAACTATTCTCTGTTATCACGGTTTATAATAGGGGAGTCCTTCCATATAATCACGTATTTTCTGAATATACTCTGCACCAAGTCTTCCTTCTGCACCCCGCAGTATCTCAGCTGAATAATGGTCTGGCGGACGATATTCATCCTTTTTATGTATCACGGTAAACGTAAGGCATTGTTCATATATCATTCCATTCACTTCTATACTTACAAAGGCTGGACGATATAGTTTACTGTCAACTCCTTCTCGCAGGTAAAGGTATTCAACTGCTTCTCTTGGTACGCGATACAATATCCCTTCAGCGCTTCCGCCATCTTCCACTAAATCGGCACGCCCCCCGTCTTCCATTGTAACGGTGAACTTAACAGAATAATTCTCTAGTTTTCCGCAGCCTACAACATCAATGAAGTGATGATCAACCGCAGCTTTTCGAAATCGCTCTGCATCCATGCAGGATCCATATGCAAAATAAAGAGTTCCAGTGGATTTCTTCAATCCAAAATGATGCTCTTTCCAGTCACCGCTAATAATTTCCTGCTTGTTTTCTACTTTCTCTGGAGTCATGACATAACTGAATGCATCATATTCTTTTACATCTGTATAAACACGAACAGGAACAAAATCAAAGAGGTTGTCACTGGATTCTGGTCCGCTGCAGCCTTCTAGTTCATGTATTTTAAAGAGCAGTGCCTCATCAATCTCGTACAATTCACCATAAACCCTCTCATCTCCAAGAATCATTGCAGGATAGTCATGGCTTGTCTGATAAAGTCTTCCATTTACCCAAGCCTGCTGGGCGATGCAAAACTCATTTTTAATGAACCTATGATTTTTTTCCAAATAACGAAGTGTACCATAGACAAATAAATGGCATTTCATCTTCCCATTCTCCTTAAACAGGTTCTAGTAATGACCTATGATTCATTACAGGCAGCACAACCTCAAACGTTGTGCCTTCATCAGTATGGCTTGTAACATTGATGTGGCCATAGTGATCTTTAATGATTCTTAAACAAACAGTCAGCCCTAAACCAGTTCCTTTATCTTTTGTAGAAAAAAACGGTTCTCCAAGCTTTGATATTTTTTCTTTTGGTATTCCAATACCTTCATCCGTGATAGATACGATTACTGAACTGCCTTTTACATAACAGCTTAATGTGATATTTCCCCCATTTGGCATGGCCTCAATCGCATTTTTTATTAAATTGATAAAAACTTGCTTTAATTGATTTTCATCGCAATCTACTAAGATTTCATCTGCCGGCAATTCTTTTACTAATTGAATATTATTTAATGTTGCGTTCGATTCAATCAAGGCCGCTACTTGGTCAAGAATAGTGATTACATTCTTTTCCTTAAAATGTATAGCCTGCGGTTTGGAAAGAACTAGCATTTCACTTAAAACAAGCTCAATTCTTTTAATTTCCTCAAAGATGATATTGAAATATGTATCTTTTTCAGGAAATTCATTTTTGATCAGCTGCAGAAACCCGTTGATAGATGTAAGCGGATTTCTGACCTCGTGAGCAATCCCTGCAGCAAGCTGTCCTGCGATCGAGAGTTTCTGAGACTTTAATGCCAAATGCTCATTCAACTCCCTCCACTCTTGCTCAGCAAGTTTACGCTCTGTAATATCGTGTATGGTTCCGACAGTCCCAATTAAATATCCATCCTGATCGTAGTACATTTTAAAGTGCACATCTGCAAAAAATTCACCGCCGCTTTTTTTGCGATACGATGTTTCCAGTCTGCCCTCTTGGCTTTTAGAATAGGTATAATCCATAAGCGTCGTTTTCACTTTTGACTTCTCTTCAAAAGGAAGATAGTGGTAAAAACTTGAATACAGGCTCTCAGCCCGTTTGTATCCAGTCACAGCCGTCCATGCAGGATTTAAATAAATAAAATTCCCTTCACCATCTGTCTGAAACACAACTTCCTGAATATTATCAAGGACCATTTTTGTCTCATCCAGAAGATTTTTGTACCGGCGCTGACTCTCGCTTAACTGTTTAATTAACAGTTTTGAACGATCAAAATAAGCCCCGAATTTCCAAACTACAGCCAAGATTATGATGTATAGAATACTGCGGAGCATCCAATGTATCGAATGGCTCACAAAATAATAATCATAGATATTCCAAATGAATAGAATAAATACAGCTAATGAAACAATCATAATTCGACCGGTATATTTGTTCATCGCAGCACCTTTTCATTATTATTCTATCTATTATTATAACACTTTATGAAGTTATCTGTATATTTCGACAATAAAGAATTAGAATAATAACTGAACTTTATTAAATTTCATGGTTTGCTAACAGTGCCTTTTTAAGCTTTTGCTGCATATATCCAATTCCAGTGCATGACTCAAGAGGATAAATATATTCTCCTTCAAAAATGGTTTCAATGATAGGTCTAAATTTCTTACCCCCTAAAACTACAAAACTTTTATATTGTGACAAGGATTTATCAGCTGATTGCATCTTTAATTGTTCAAGATTGATTACTTCATCTGATTTCATATTAAATGAAACATCATAATTACCTGGAACATAATCACTTGGCCTCAAAAAACCATGTTTAGCAGAAAGTATCACCCAATCATCAAAAAATACTCTTGCATATTGCTGACACAGCAAATGAAAGGTGCCAATATAAGCGAACTGCGCTTCGGCTTTACCAAGATGCGGTTCCTTATCCCAAATTTTTTTATTTCCGCAAGGTATTACACATAATCTTTTCATAATCCTTTCTCCCTTTCTTTTACATAGGCTGTTCTCGCATTGATTTTTGTTTTTGGATATAAATATAACCCGTGGATTTCCGCTGCAGGCACTTGCTTTCCCCTCTATATCCAGCAGGAGTCAAGTGCCTTCCCCTACAATCCACTAAAGTTTTTACCATTTTTTCTAAAAGCAACAAGCTTTACGAAAAGAACCTTTACATATAAAGTGAAGCTGCCTGTTAATGAGGGGTTAAAAAGGAAACTTCCTTCCATTTCATGATAAACTAAAATAGTATTCAGATTAGGAGGACAGCCTCTATGAAGTATTCTTTCACTAAATTGTTGGAAACGTATATTGTCGCATTTTTAGGGGGCTTCCTTTTTTATACTTTCCAAGCGCCGCTTCCTTGGATATTAGGCTCTATGACAGCATTGATCCTTTGGCGATCTTTAACAAATCGGCAGCTTGAGTCTCCCGTTCTTTTAAGCAATTCGGGATTTGTTATTCTGGGCATTTATTTTGGTCTTTCTTTTACGGCTACGACGTTTACAACCGTGATTCCATATTTATTGCCTTTTTTGTTCATTACTCTCTTACTGATTACTTTTAGCATAATTAACAGTTTGCTTGTCACCCGTTTTATTGCGGTTGATAAAATTACAAGTGTTTTTGGTGCTATACCAGGCGGGCTATCTGAAATGGTGGCAGCAGGAGAATCCGTTAAAGCTAATTCTTCATTAGTGGTCGTTTTTCAGACTGTGCGTTTAATGACAGTCGTTTTTCTCGTTCCATTTATTGTTGTGCATCTTTTTCAGCCTGCTGAAGCTGCTATTGCTTTGAATTCTCAATTGAACAAGAATGAGCTGTCATACTTCTACTATTTATGGTATTTCTTAAGTATACTAGCCGGGTATTTTTTACGGCATTATGTACCCGCTGCTTTTGTTATTGGACCTATGGCAATGACAGCCATATTGCAAATAACCGGAGTCCCTCTGCCTGGATTATCCCACTTTTTGATTGTATTTGCACAATTGACAGTTGGAACAAGCATCGGCTTAAAAATGACTCTGAAGGATTTGAAGATAGGAGGGAAATACTGTGGTGTCTATTTCGTATTAACATTGCTCCTTATTGGATTGTCCTTTGTGTTTGGCTATCTGCTATCGTCTTTAACAAGTCTGTCTATTCAAACAGCTGTTCTGAGTCTAGCTCCAGGCGGCTTAGTTGAGATGGTTCTCACAGCTGAATTAATTGGAGCCGATGCGGCAGTTGTAAGCTCGCTTCAATTTATCCGATTGCTGTTCATTCTTCTTTTTGTGCCAAGTCTTTTAAAATGGTGGTTTGGAAAAAGCAGCAAGGCGGCAGATTTTTAAAGAAACAGGGAACGGTGTCCCTGTTCCTTTTGCACTTTATCTTTTTTGCACATCTTAATCATCACCAAGGATAATCCGTTCCAAAAACAGCTGCCATATTCTCAGTATCCTCTTTGCGTTTTTTCCGAATAGAAGCGCGTTTTAATGCAGAATCATGCAGCATCTTTTCAACATCTGATTCTGGAACTACTTCCGGAACCGGGGTCGGTCTTGTGTGTTCATCAACAGCAACCATTGTTAAAAACGACAATGCACATACATTTCGGTTCCCGCTTATTAAATCTTCTGCAATAACCTTAACGAAGACTTCCATTGAAGTTCTTCCGGTATATGTAACAAAAGCCTCTAAG
Source organism: Bacillus sp. PAMC26568 (assembly GCF_014235785.1). Classification (GTDB taxonomy): domain Bacteria; phylum Bacillota; class Bacilli; order Bacillales; family Bacillaceae; genus Bacillus_P. Next base: position 2,788,825 of record NZ_CP060137.1, read on the forward strand.
CAGACAGAATTCCCCTCATAAATGGGATGCAGAAAGTCCACAGAATCTGTCGAAGCGGTCACTACATGTGCTCTGGCATGTCTTGTAGCAGAGATTGCTGCTACATCATCAATATAAGCCATCAGCTTTCCGCCGAATAATGTACCGTAATTATTCGTGTCAGAAGGCAATACGATGCTTGTTTTTACAACAAATGAATGCTTGCAGAATTTTAAATCCATTTATATGCACTTCCTTTTAAATGACTCTTTTTCTTTTTCCCTGCAGACCAGAAAAAATACATAATTAATAAAAATAAGATGCTCCTACCCCCATAAATCGACACCATTTGCAGAATCAATATTAAAGACTCGAAATCTATGAGGATTGGGTGAAGTTAAATGTTTTCTACTTCTGAAATTGGTATCGACTTAGGTACAGCTAATATTCTTGTCTACAGCAAGGATAAAGGTATCGCATTAAATGAACCGTCCGTTGTGGCGATTGATACAGTAACAAAGAATGTATTGGCCGTAGGAACGGAAGCTAAGAACATGATTGGTAAAACTCCAGGCAAAATTGTGGCAGTTCGTCCGCTAAAAGATGGGGTAATTGCTGATTATGATGTCACAACTGAAATGCTTAAGCAAATTATGAAAAAAGCTTCAAAAATATTAGGATTTTCGATTCGAAAACCTACTGTCGTCGTATGTACCCCATCAGGTGCAACTAGTGTAGAACGACGTGCAATTCATGATGCCGTCAAAAATTCTGGTGCTAAAATTGTCCACTTAATTGAGGAGCCTGTAGCTGCTGCGATTGGAGCAGATTTGCCTGTGGATGAACCTATTGCAAATGTTATTGTTGATATCGGGGGCGGAACAACAGAGGTTGCCATCATTTCATTTGGCGGTGTTGTTTCATGTCATTCTATCCGAATTGGCGGAGATCAGCTTGATGAAGATATTATTGGCTACGTTCGAAAAAATTACAACCTGCTAATAGGAGAACGTACGGCTGAAAATATAAAAATGGAAATTGGCTATGCACTTGTGAAACATGATGAATTATTAATGGAAGTAAGAGGACGTGATCTCGTTACAGGTCTTCCAAAAACCATAACGCTGTCATCTACTGAAATGCAGAATTCTATGAGAGAATCATTGCTTCATATTTTAGAAGCCATTCGCGCTACACTTGAAGACTGCCCTCCTGAGCTTAGCGGCGATATTGTCGATCGCGGCGTCATTTTAACAGGCGGAGGCGCCTTAATGAAGGGCATGCAGGAATGGCTGAGCGAAGAAATTGTTGTCCCTGTTCATCTTGCACCAAGCCCGCTGGAATCTGTTGCAATAGGGACTGGAAGATCCCTTCAAGTCATTCATAAATTGCAAAAGGTTTCAAAATAAGATAGAAAGAGCCACATTCTGGTGTGGTTCTTTTTTTCGATAAAACAAGAACATTTGTTCTATTATTTTATTATTCTACTCCTTCAGGCCAAATAAATCAAGTATTTGAAAATAATTCTATTTTCCTCCAAAATATTGAAACTTTCCCCTTTCCTTTTCCGTCTTACCTGATGTATGATTCTCATAAAATATATTAATTTACTTATTACTGGGGGAGAACAACATTAAACGCTTGTTATTGTTCGTGTCAATTATTTTTGTCGTAAGCGGGTGCGGTTTAGGGGAGAAAGAACGGTTTATCATAGCAAATAATGCCGTGAGCGCAAAAGCTGTTTCTGCAAAAGAAATAGCTTTCAATCAAGAATTCGCTTTAATTGACAGCAGAGATGGCAGTAAAGTTACAACTTTTATTCCAAGTAATTATAAGGAAAAAGACAAACACGAAGCAGCAATGCAAACTCTGGTTACGCAAATGGCTGAAAAATATGATCAGCCGATGACACCTTCAAAAGTCACAGCTGACGGCAAGCTTGTGCCTGGCCAAAACCGTGTCGTTTTAGATGAAGAAGCTCTCATGAATAACCTGATGAATCTCTCAGCGTTTAATCATGAAATATCCTTGCCAATTACTGAAACAGCTCCAAACATCACACAAGAAGCCTTAAACGGAGCAAAACAATCAATTATCGGGAGCTATAAAACGGTTTTTAATCCTTCAGTTGCAGGAAGAAGCACAAACATAGAACTTTCTTCAAATACAATTGATCAGATTGTTTTAGGACCAGGGGACCGATTTTATTTCAATTTAGTTGTTGGTGAGCGAACACCGGCACGCGGTTATCAAAAAGCACTTGAAATCGTAAATAAAGAGTTTGTTGAAGGAATCGGCGGAGGAATTTGCCAAACCTCAAGCACTCTGTATAACGCTGTTGCCAAGGCGGGTCTTGAGATTATTGAGCTTCATCACCACTCAAAAGAGGTTGGCTATGTTCCGTTAAATCAGGATGCAACTGTATCATGGGGAGGAAAAGATTTTAAATTCATGAACAATAAGGACTATCCAGTCATTATAAAAACCATTACAGATCAAAAAAATGGAAATCTGGAAGTTCAAATATTATCTGCTACTAAAAGCTGATTTTTGAGTGATAAAAGGCTAAGACATTACGTCTTAGCCTTTTTTCTATCATGTTAGCTTTTTCTTTTCTTTTAATAATCTGCCATACTCTGCATCAAGTTCATTAAAAGTCGGGTCTTCTCTGCTGATGACACTGAGTTTGCCTAAAACAGCTGTTAATTGGTTATCTATTTTCAGCAATTCTTTTTCTATATCAGATTCATTGAATTCTTTTTTTGCCTTTGCATTGTATTCATCAAGGCTCATCTCAACTCTGCGAACCATGCCGTCTTCAAATACAAGCAGTTTGTCACATAGTTTGTTTATGAAATACTGATCATGAGATACAATCATGATGGTACCTTCAAACTCATTAAGCGTTTCCTCAAGCTGCTCCCGGCTTGGGAGATCAAGATGATTTGTCGGCTCATCCAGGATCAGCACATCATAATCTTTCAAGATCATTGATACTAGCTTTACTCGGGTTCGCTCTCCTAAGCTTAAAGATCCGATTGTTTGCTGAAGTTTATCTTCACTTAGACCAATGTTTGCGAATATAGTGCGCGCTCTTAAAATCTGTTCTCTCTCATGGAGATCTAGTGCGTCAAGAACAGGTACATTTTCTTGTAAGTCGTTTACATCCTGGCTTAAATAGGCCAGTTTCATTGATTCACTTTTCCATAGTTCCCCGGATGTTACACCCTCAATATCTTGAAACATTCGAATGAGTGTCGTTTTTCCAGCTCCATTTTTCCCGATAATTCCAATTCTTTCTCCATGTTTAATATAAAAATGGCTTTTTTTAATTAACTGCAGATCTTCGAAGTTTTTTTCAAGTCCCTTCGCTTCAAGAATTCGTTTGCCTCTCTTTCCGCTCGCATCAAATTGAAACATAACCTTTACTTCTTCATTTGGCTTTTCAATTTTATTTTTGTCAAGCTCAGCTGTTAATCGCTTCATTTTTGATCGAACTTGGATGTCCATCTTTTTTGCTTTTACCCTGTTGTATTCTTTAAAGCCTATTTGTTTTCGTTCAGAGGGACTCCCTTGTTTGGTTGATTCGCGATGTGCTTTATCAGACCAATTTTTCAGATTTTCCATTTGCCCTTCAATCTTTTCTTTATAGCGCTGCTGCACTTCGTATTGATGGCGCTGTTCTTCAAAAAGCCTTTTCTTTTCATCTCTATAATAGGAGTAATTCCCTTTGAACTCTTTTAAAGTTCTATTTTCGAGTTCGAATATATGAGATACAGTCATATCGAGAAAATAACGATCATGAGAAATGATAAGAACTGCACCTTTAAACGTTTTCAGCTGATTTACAAGCCAATCAATTCCTTGAAAATCCAAATGATTTGTCGGTTCATCCAAAATCAGCAAATCAGGTTTAGATGACCATACATGGGCAAGCGCAAGCTTTAATTTCTCACCGCCGCTTAAATGGTGCAGCCGATCTTCCTCCCACTTTTGCACTTTTTCTAACCCTAATTTTTTTGTTGTTTCAAACAAACGATCGCCGCTCTGATCAGCTAAAACACCTTTGAAATCATGAACGGAATAATCAACAGATTGCAGTAAATAGCCAATTTTCAGTTCTTTTTTTCTTGTAATGCTTCCCCCATCAGGGCTAAGTTTGCCATACAAAAGATTGGCAAGAGTTGTTTTGCCGGCACCATTATAGCCGACTAATCCAACGCAGTCTCCTTCCTTCAGTTCAAACTGGACATTTTCCAGGATGACCTGATCTCCATAATGTTTTTTTAAATCTTTTACTTTGAGTATCGATTTCGCCTGTCGCTGTTTTAAATTTTTAGCCATAAAAAAACCTCCCAAGTTAACCTAGAGAGGATTTCAACCATGTGAAAGAAGCATGAAGGTACATCAAATAAAATGCAATTATATGCATTAATCTTTGCATTCAGCCGGAAATGGTATGAAAAATGAGCGCACTCATCCTATTCTCTAGGTCTCGTTTTTTTGCTTATTCAAAAAACGTTTAGAAAATAAGATTAGTTCCACATGTCTCCTGTACCTTTTCCTTTCCGATATTTCAATTGATTCTAGTATATGTCGAGAAAACAAAAAATGTCAACCATTTATGAAAAGACTTACAACATGTTTTCATACATTTCTGCAAGCTGAAGGTTTGTTTCCCAGCCAGCGTCACCATCTTCCAAGCACCAGCATGCACTCAAAACAGACTGACAAAATCCCCAGTTAGTAATCCTTGCACGATTTAAACCTAACTCTTTTTCAAAGAAATCAATTCTTTTTTCAAGCACATCTAAAGGATTATTTTTATCAAATAAATAATTTTTGCAGAAGCTTGTTACTTCATATTCTGCTTCACCTATGACGCCCTTTGGATCAATGGCCAGCCACCCATTCCCGCTTCTCAAGATATTGTCTTGATGCAGATCACCATGCAAAAGGATGGGGTGAGAGATTGTATTCACCAATTCCTCGAAAAGAAGCTTTGCCTTTTGCATGATGTAATCTGAAATAACATTTTGCTCACTATTCTTTAATCCATTCATCCAATCTGTTAAATGAGGAAAAGAGTACTGATCTGAAAAAGGTACCCATATTTTCTTCATAATAGATGCTGCAATAGATACTGCTGTTTCATCGCACTTAATCTCTGATAACAATGTGCCGGGATTCAATTTTTCTAAGATTAATATGCCTTGATCTGTATGTTCGCTTAATAGCTTAACCATCCCGCCACTACGGCCAAACCTTTTTAAAGCAGCACTTTCTGCTTTCAAATCTTTGTGCTGAGGCAAGCCAATTTTTACAACAACCTCTTCTCCATTCTGTTTAATAGCAGGTGCGACATAATGATAGGTTAATGGATATGGGTCCCCAATTTTCAGATTCATGTTTTGCTCACATTGTGTGATGATGGCAGGCAGTTCATTTAGCCAGGCTCTTCCTTTTTCTCCATGGACTCCAACGATGGTCTGCTTAAATTGGCTGCTTAGCATTATTTCTGCTTATCTCCATCATCAAATGCCTGGTTTGCAAGGATGGAAAACGTAATTTCATCTGCTGGAGGATTGTGCAGTCCAGCTCTTACATCTCTGTAGTACCTTTGAAGAGGAAGAGAATTAAACAAACTTTGTCCTCCGACAATTCTCATTGCAAGATCCACCACTTCTACAGCCGTATTCGTTGCAACCGTCTTAGCAGCTGCAAGCTCAGCTGCGAGTTGATGACGATCTTCAGGAAAAGCATCCCACTTCTCGGCTGTACCGTATAAAAGGTGTCTGGCAGTCAGCAGCAAAAGGTCCATTTCTGCAGTCTTCCTTCTTACTTCCGGCAGCTCTTTTATTGGATGATTTAAGCTATTAGGCTGATGCTTTTTCGCAAATTGGACAGCAAAATTTCTTGCAGCTATTGCAATACCTAAATAACACGCTGGAATATGGAGGAGCCACCCTTGTGGAGCCGGTCTTTTAGAAGGCTGATTTTTCATGCCAGTAAGAGATTCTTCTGGTACAGCCACATTTGCAAGGATTAAATCATCACTTCTTGTAGCTCTCATTCCAAGCGTATTCCAGGTTTCTTCAATAGATAATCCATCTGTATCTTTTGGAATGATAAATTCCCCTACCTCTCCAGTTTCCTCAATCGTTGCAGTAATGAGGAAATAATCAAGCGCTGGTGCGAGCGACGTGAATATTTTCTTACCGTTGATTATCCACTTTCCACCATCACGTCTAGCCGTTGTTTCTGGTTTGCCGCCGCGTGCAGGGCTGCCTCCTTTTGGTTCAGAAGCAGCACTGTTAAGTAATTTGTCGAACTGTATGATTTCTCGGGAAATCCGGGCGTACGTTTTCTCATCCCACTTTTCTGTTTCTCTAATGTTCATTAAGATCCCAAGATGCCATCCCAGTGATAACGCGGTCGCCCCGTCTCCCTGTGCGAGCTTTTCCTGTATTAATACAAAGTCATATAGTGAAATTTCATCCCCTCCATATTCTTTTGGGATCGATAATTTTAAGAATCCAGCTTTTTTTAAATCATTAAAATTTTCAAATGGAAAAAGAGCCTGCTGATCGTTGTAATCTGCCCGCTTTGAAAACAAAAGCGCAAGCTCAGCAGCCTTTTCTAAAAATATTCTTTGTTGCTCTGTTTTAATAAATTGTTGATCCAGCACGATCCCACCTTCTTTCATTCTCTATTTTATCTTTTAAAACATGATTAATAAAGAATTCCGATCTGACTGCTTATTTGCTTAAATAGAATACTCAGTCTTTTTTATTTCCTAAAGTTAGCAATTCTGATAAAATAGAACTAATTCTGGTTAAAGGGGATTAAAAAATGACTTCTTTTCAACAAAATCTCGAAAAGTACGCTGAGCTTGCCGTCAAAGTTGGTGTTAATATTCAACAAGGGCAAACGCTCGTTGTGAACGCTTCGCTTGATGCAGCGGAATTTGTCCGTCTCGTTGTTAAAAAAGCATATGAAACAGGTGCAAAGCATGTACAGGTTGATTGGAATGACGATATTGTGACCCGTACTAGGTTTGAACTTGCTCCGCAGGAAGCCTTTGAAGAATTTCCTGAGTGGCGCGCAAAAGGGCTTGAAACGCTTGCTGAAAATGGAGCAGCCTTCATGTCGATCGTTTCTTCTTCACCTGATTTATTAAAAGGAATTGATTCAAAAAAGATTTCTGCATCTTCAAAAGCCGCTGGCACCGCCTTATCTGCATACCGCAATTATATGCAAGCGGATAAGGTGAGCTGGACTGTCATCGCTGTTCCTTCAGAAAAATGGGCTGCTAAAGTATTTCCAGATGCAGGAGATCAAGCGGTTGAAAAGCTATGGGATGCGATTTTTAAAGCAACGCGCACTGATCTTGAAGATCCAGTTGCTGCTTGGAAAGAACACGATCAATCCCTGCACAGCAAAGTAGAATTTTTAAACGGCAAGAAGTACAAAAAGCTTCATTATCGCGCTAAGGGTACAGATTTAACGATTGATCTCCCTGAAAAACATTTATGGATCGGTGCTGGCAGCGTTAATGAAAAAGGCGATGATTTTATGGCCAATATGCCGACAGAAGAAGTGTTTACTGTTCCTGCAAAAGAAGGCGTAAATGGCGTTGTTGCTAGTACAAAACCGCTGAGCTACGGCGGAAATCTAATTGACAATTTCTCAATTGCATTTGAAAAAGGCCGAATTACTGAAGTGAAAGCAGAAGAAGGAGAAGAAATCTTAAAAGAGTTAGTAGCAACAGATGAGGGCTCTCACTACTTAGGTGAAGTAGCGCTGGTTCCTCACGATTCTCCTATTTCTATGTCGAATGTTTTGTTCTATAACACATTGTTCGATGAAAATGCATCCAATCATTTAGCAATTGGCAATGCATATGCTTTCTGTATTGAAGGCGGTAAAAAAATGTCGCGAGAGGAACTGCTGGAAAATGGCGTTAACTCAAGCATTACCCATGTTGACTTCATGATTGGTTCTGCCGAAATGGATATCGATGGCATTTTGGAAGATGGCACGAGCGAACCATTATTCAGAAAAGGAACTTGGGCGATTTAAGAACCTAAATGCGTTTACCAATCTATATAATAATCAAAAACCTTTTGGAGGCTGCTCCAAACGGTTTTTTTGTTTTCATTTCAAATAATAAACCAATTCGCATGCCGAATTGGTTTATCTCCAGCTATTTACGCTTTTTAAACCACATTAGATCAATCGTTCCTTCTCCAACATGTGCAGAAATAACAGGACTAAAATCCTCTGCTTCAATGGTTATAGAAAGAATTATATGTTCATTGATTGTCCTTATTTTGATAAGATGATTGACGGTAAAAGACGGATTCATGTACGATGGAGTATATGAATTGTAATGGAGCGAAGTGAAGATGAAATCAGTAGAAGTTTACATATTATCCGGTTTTTTAGGTGCCGGAAAAACCACATTGCTGAAAAATATATTAAAACAAGAACAAGCAGCAAAACGAAAAATTGCCGTCATTATGAATGAACTTGGCAAAGTATCGATCGATTCAGACGCCATAGCAGATGATATTCCTTTAAAAGAGCTATTAAATGGATGTGTTTGCTGTACGATGCAGGGTCAATTAGAAGCACAGCTCCAAGGAATGCTGTTGCAATATGATCTTGATGCCATATATATTGAAACTACAGGTGCTGCACATCCAATCGAGGTTTTAGATTCATGTTTATCTCCTGTATTTGCAGATAAGTTATCGATAAGATCGATTTTAACTCTTGTTGATGGGGGCCGCTATCAAGATAGACATGCTTTAAGCATTCAAGTGCAAAAGCTCTTGCAGGAGCAAATTCATCATGCAGATTTAGTCATCATTAATAAAATTGATCACCTGTCTGAATCGGAGCAAGCAGCACTTGTCTATGACATTCAGAATATTGCGTCGGATTCCAAGGTTATGCTGACACAGTTTGCAAATATTCGCTTAAGCGATTTTCAGCAAATCAAGAGAATGAAACAGAAAGAGCACCAGAAATCACACGTTCAGCTTGATTTGCATTTAAAGACATATGTTCACACTTTTGAAAAACAAATTGATTTTGATGCCTTTGAAGACTTTCTAAGAAATATGCCAGACACTATTTACCGCATAAAAGGGTACCTGTCATTCACACATTCAGCCGATACGTACTTATTCCAATATTCATATGGCATGCCCCTTTACTTAAAAGAGCCTGTAAAAATGAAAAATACAGTTGTTTTTATTGGGGAGAATTTAGACCATTCACAGCTTCATTATGAGCTTAATTCTTTGCAAAAATAAGCAGTTAAAAAGCCGTCCTCATTAAAAGGACGGCTTTTCTTATCGATTCACTTCATACATTTTCAAATTTGCATACACCATAGATAAAATAGGTGCATCAATGGAATGCAGTTTGGCCATTTCAAGAAGATAGCCTTGCAAATGATCTGCTTCAACTTCAAATTCTTTCTCCATATCCCTCTGCATGGATGACTTCATTCCAGCTGTCATGTTATGTATTTTATTAATTTGTATTTCTTCAACGTTATCTGCAATCGGAGCACCTGCAGCCCGCATAATCCTCCCAATTTCAAAAAATAGCTTTTCAATTGCCGCAAGCCCATACTCATTCTCCCGAATAGGCCCGATCGGAGAGCGAAAAAGCGTTGTAACACCAGATAAACCAGCTATGAACATATACTTATGCCACATATCAGTAATAATTGTATCGCTTTTGTGAATCGTCGCCTTTGTACCAGAAAATAAAGCTTCCAGTTTTTTCACGCTATCTGCTTGTGACTCTGTGATGGCTCCGTAAACAAGTTCGTGAATGGGACTTGTCTGCACAATTGAACCTTCTTGATCTAAAGTAGTTTCAATAAAACATAGACCTCCAATGACTCTTTCTTTTGAAAATGTCTCTTGCAGGGCTTCCAAGTGTGAATATCCATTTAGAAGCGGTAAAATTAGCGTATGATCTCCAACAAAAGGGTTAATCTCTTTGATGACATTTTTTAGATGATAGGATTTAACCGATAAAAGAATCAAATCATAAGTCTCATCCTTCTGTGTTGCCAGTCTTGTTTTGGGATCGATATCCACATCACCATGTACGCTTTTTACTTTCAACCCGTTGTCAGCTAACTGTGCTGCTCTTTTTTCCCTAACTAGAAAAGCAACATCTTCCCCTTTTTCTGCTAAACGTGCTCCAAAATAGCCTCCAACTGCTCCTGCACCCACAACCAGTGTTTTCATATTCATGTCCCCTTCCCCTATATTCTCAGTTTATAGAATATTTAATAAAAAGACAAAAAATCCTGCTCGTTACGAGCAGGATTTTTTAGATGCCGTTTCTTATGCGTACATTGATTGAATCTGTTTTTGAACATCTGCGTTTTCCAAATATTCATCATATGTCATTTGTTTATCAATGACTCCGTTCGGTGTTACTTCAATGATGCGGTTTGCAATCGTCTGAACGAACTGATGGTCATGAGACGTAAATATCATAGCGCCCTTAAATGCAATTAATCCATTGTTCAAAGCCGTGATTGATTCTAAGTCTAAATGGTTCGTAGGCTCATCTAATAGAAGAATATTTGAGCTGCTGAGCATCATTTTAGACAGCATGCAGCGGACTTTTTCTCCTCCAGACAAGACACTTGCCTTTTTAAGAACTTCTTCACCAGAAAATAGCATTCTTCCAAGGAATCCGCGAAGGAAGCTTTCACTTTGGTCATTAGGCGAGTATTGACGAAGCCAATCAACCAAATTCGATTCAACGCCTTCGAAAAATTCACTATTGTCTTTAGGGAAATATGCCTGAGAAGTCGTCACACCCCATTTGAATGTTCCGCTGTCCGCTTCCATTTCACCCATAAGAATCTTAAACAAAGTCGTAATGGCAATCTCATCGCGGCCGACAAGTGCAATTTTATCTTCTTTGTTCATTATAAAACTAATATTATCCAGTACTTTCACACCATCGATTGTCTTCGAAATGCCATCAACGCGCAGGACATCATTGCCGATTTCACGCTCTGGAGTAAAACCAACCCAAGGGTAGCGGCGGGATGACGGTTTGATATCATCAAGAGAAATTTTATCAAGTGACTTCTTACGCGAAGTTGCCTGCTTCGATTTCGATGCATTTGCACTAAAGCGAGCGATAAACGCTTGAAGCTCTTTGATTTTCTCTTCTTTTTTCTTGTTGGCATCCGACGCCATGCGGGCTGCAAGCTGACTGGATTCATACCAGAAATCATAGTTTCCGGCATAGACTTGAATTTTCCCATAATCAAGGTCTGCAATATGGGTACAAACTTTGTTTAAGAAGTGGCGGTCATGGGATACAACGATGACTGTATTTTCAAAGTTGATCAAGAATTCTTCAAGCCATCCAATTGCCTTAATGTCCAAATGGTTGGTCGGCTCATCCAGAAGAAGAACGTCCGGCTTGCCGAAAAGAGCCTGTGCAAGCAATACTTTCACTTTGTCTCCGCCTGTTAAATCAGCCATTTTTTTCGTGTGAAGGTCTTCTGCGATACCTAATCCTTTTAAAAGAATGGCAGCTTCACTTTCAGCTTCCCACCCGTTTAGTTCTGCAAACTCACCCTCAAGCTCGGCAGCACGCATGCCATCTTCATCAGAGAAATCAGCCTTCATGTAAATGGCATCCTTCTCCTGCATCACTTCATAAAGACGGGCATGGCCCATAATAACAACTTTCATGACTTCATGCTCTTCATATTCAAAATGATTTTGTTTCAGTACGGCCAAACGCTCGCCAGGCCCTAAGCTGACATGACCTGATTGTGCTTCAATCTCACCTGATAGAATTTTGATAAAAGTTGATTTCCCTGCGCCATTTGCACCGATTAATCCGTAACAGTTGCCAGGGCTGAATTTTATATTAACATCTTCAAAAAGTTTGCGGTCACCATAGCGCAATCCAACATTGCTTACTGTAATCATTAAAGTTAGTCCTCCATCTATACATAATCTACAAAATTATAACACGAACTCGCGAAAAAAAATAATAGTAGCATGTATGTTGTGCAAATATATATTTCTTTTCATGCTAATTCCACCAAATGTTCACATTCCATTGGTTTGGCATCACACTGTTTTATGATAGGATTATGTGTATTACACCGTGGAGGTTACGCATAGTGAAATTATTAACACTGCTTGAATACTCGCTCTATATCTTGTTTACTGGCCTGTTCCTTGCATTTACAGGCTTTAAAACGAGCAACATTACTTTTTTTATCGGTCTTGTGGTCATTTACCTGCTTGTTCACTTTTTCAGCAAAAAAATATTAACTAAGTATGGAAAAATCGATGATAAGGTATCCTTTTTTAAATCAATAATGGGGATTATTGGTGCTGTATTTGTAACAATGCTTATACTTACACTGATTTACACCTAAAAACAGACATTCCGATAAGGGATGTCTGTTTTTTTAATCGCAATTTCTTTTTTGAATCACTCATGTATTTCGTTCATGCGTTTTCGATAAACGCCAAAATCATACTATCCCGTTCGAGAGGATGAGCGAAACTGAATCTTTTGGTCTCCGGATGCAATAAAAAGTTCAGCATCATCTTTGAATTTCAGCATTTTCGAAGAGAAAAACCGCATGAAGATAATTTTTCCTTTGCTCAGCAATTTCTGCGTATTCCATCGTATGAAGAATATTTATAAGATGACTCATTGCTTCGTCTGCGTCACCTTCAAATGGTATTGGACCCATAGCGTGGCAGCCAGAAGAATTTACAGTCGACAAACAGTTCTTTTTCGTTTTTGGACAAGCTTTAATTTTTTTGCAGTTGTCATTTTTATCCCGCCTTTCCCTTCTTTTTCCCAGTGGGAACAAAAAGGGAAACGTTCGATTATTCACCCATATCAGCTGGAGGCGATGGATTGTCTTTTTTCATGAATTTACGAATCCCAAACCAAATGCCTAAACTGATGATGAATAAGACGAAAAGCATCGGAAGGTTGCCTATTATAAAGACGATAATGGCAGATCCTGCAGCAAGCAAAGAATTTAAACTCTCCATAAATTGTTTTTTCGTTTTTTCCCACGTATTCAAATCTTCGTTTTCTAACCCCGGCACATTCACTTTATTCTCGGAAATATGCAAGGTAATCGTGGCAAAAGCTGTTTGCTTGTTCAAATAGTTTATTCTTCCTGTTAATTGTTCCATTTCTTGCTGTACCGTACTTAAATCCGAAGAAATTTTTAAAAGATCCTCCGTTTTTTGTGCTTCTTTCATAAAACTTAATAAACGCTCTTCCACCACTTTTTTTGATTTCAGTCTGGTTTCTAAGTCGACATACTCCTCCGTAACATCCTGTCCGGAAACCGTCTGCTGATTGACCTTTACGCTTCCTTCTTCAACGATATTTATAAAGTCACGAAATTTTTCTTGTGGTACTTTAAAAGTCATCGTGCCTTCTTGAGGAGCTTCTTCTTCACTTGTGTATGTATTTGATTCCAGAACATATCCTCCTAGTGAAGCAATTTCATCTTGAAAAGAAGCTGAAGATTGACTGAAGTTTTTCACTTGAATAAAAAGCTCTGCTGTATAGATGACTTTACGATTATCCGGAACTCCAGATGCGGAATTTTCCTGATTTGCAGATTTCGCTCCCGATTCATCGGCCATTTCAGTTTTCGATTCCATTGCCATATCATTGTCTGCTGTATTTCCGCTATCAATGCTTGCCGATTTGTCAGAGCTTTGATCCGATTTTTCTTCAGAGCCGCTGCTGCACGCTGTCAATCCTAAGGAAAAAAATAAGAAAAAAATAAAAAACCAATTCTTTTTCATGTATTCACACTCCCTTTTATATAACCGATTAGACGAGAGTTATTTCCAAATCGTTACAAAAAAGAAGAGTTATTTTGTTTTTCTCATCTTTTCAAACGGAAAGAATACAAATTCCGCTTTACCGGCAATTTTCTCTTTTGAAATACTTCCTAAGCCATTTCTTGAGTCCATGCTGTTTGCCCGATTATCTCCCATCACAAAGATCTCATCATCGGGTACAGTTATCGCATTGAAGTTTTCCATAAGGAAGGATCCTTGTTTAGCAGCTTTTTCCTCATTAAACTGTAAGTATGGTTCCTCGATAATCTGACCATTTATTAGCAGCTGATGATTTTCCACTTCAATTCGATCACCCGGGAGTCCTATCACTCTCTTTACATAGTGAATATCCTTTTCCTCTCCATCAATAATCACGATATCTCCACGTTTTACCTCTCCAATCATAAAGCTTGCCTTATTTACAAACAGGTGCTCTCCGTCATGGAGCGTGGGGTCCATAGAGGAACCCTCAACCAAATATGGCTCAAAGAGGAAAAGCCTGATGATGAGTGCAAGCCCTGCTGCAATCATGATGGCCTTGCCCCATTCAAAAAACGGGTTTGATTTCTTTTCACCTGACATATATATCCCTCCCCTTAAATAAAAAGATGCATCCTATATAAGTTTGCTTTTTATTCATTAATATCCTGTTTTTATCTAGTAAAAAAGGAATAAATCCATCCCTCCTTTCCCTTTAATGAGCCCTGATTCTGCAGGTATACAGGCACTTACTTGCCGTAATAAGAGAATTCATATTCAGTTCACTGCCTTTTAGCATAGTTTGACCTTATGATTTATTTCCACATTAAAGAATTTATGAACAATAAACTCATTGTGCCTGAATACACTTAATGGACAAGGATTGGAAAGGCAGATGATGAAAATGGAAAGCTTACTTTTGATCTTAAAACCCATCGTACTCGGCATCAGTCTTGCAGCACCTGTTGGGCCGATCAAGCTGGAGATGATTAAAAGAGGGATAACGGGGGGATTTTGGCCTGCAATGCTTGTTGGGATCGGTGCCATTACTGTGGATCTTATCCTGATGTTCGGAATCTTTCTTGGTCTGATTACTTTTCTTGAAAGTGACATATTCTCTGCGTTATTAAGCTCAGTCGGTTGTTTTCTTTTAGGAAGGCTGGGCTTGAGAAGCATCATTCGCTCATTCTCTTCTGATAAAATGATTGACGAAAGCAAAGAAAAAATAAATGCTGGAGGCTCTTATTGGACTGGGCTTTTCATCGCTCTTGGGGATCCGTTTATCTTTGTCTTTTGGCTCGGTGTATATGGCTCTTCCCTGACAAGTCTTGGACCACACCATACATTTATCTATTTATTGATATACAGTTTGCTGATTATTGGAGGCGTAACACTTTGGAATTTAAATGTAGCTCTTACAGTTCATTTTATCAGGGAGTTTATACATGATAAAATGCTGAAAGCCGTAACATTTTTCGCAGGTATCTTTTTACTTTTTTTCAGTATGAAATTATTTTTGCAAGTGATTCATTATGTGATGTGAAAAATTGTTACTCAGTAATCAAACTTTCCGAAAAGAGCCTTCATAAAACTCTAATAATAACCAAAGGAAAAGAGGATTCATCCAATTGGAAGATCCTCTTTTCTTAATTTCTATTCAAATGGGGATGTTACCAAATATCCTGCGTAAAAAAGCACTTCTTTAGAATAGACAGGCAATTTTGTTTCCCAAGTCCGGTAGGCCGAAGTCGTAGTCGGTGAAGAATAGGCATCCATTCCGAGCTTTTCTGCAAGCAATAGCGAACGTTTCATATGATAAGGGTCGCTCACGATTGTATACGTGTGCAAACCAGCTTTTTTCCCTTCTTCAAATGCATATTTCAAATTATCTACTGTCAGTCTGGAGTTTGTTTCAATTAAGATATCCGATTCTTTTACTTGCTGCTTAAGCGCATAGTTTTTCCCGACAGCCGCTTCTGGCAAATCCGTTTGAATGGCTTTGCCTCCTGTAAAGATGATCTTTGAAACGTCTCCATTCTTATAAAGCCGTATCGCATGATTAATGCGCTCTTTAAAGACAGGAGACGGTTCCTCGCCCCATGCTGCAGCCCCAAGTACAATCGCAGCATCCGTCTTTACAGTTTCATGATGGTTGCCAAAAAGCCAGATGCTTGCTGAAGCATAAACAAAAAGGCCGAGAACCGCAATCAGAAGCATCTTAAATAGTAATAACGTAAATTTTCTTATTTTCATTTATATCATCCCAATCTCATTTGCACATGAAATACCTATACCCTTTTTACCATCATCATTTGCATCGGGCAAGAGATTTTTTTTGTTAATTGTTAGATATACAAGGCTCTTTTCAAAACGATTGGTGCTTAACAATCGAATTTAGAGCATTAAATCGTTGCTAGGGACGATTTAAAGATATTTTATTAGAAAAGAGTGCGAAACCTTGCTAACAGATGCAGAAGAGTTTTCCTGCGAAAACAAAACTATTAATGAACTAAGCTATATTAATCAATGGACGAATTAAAATAAGCTCATCAAAAGAGATGAGCTTATCATTATTCATATCTAAGAGATTCAATCGGATCAAGTCGTGCTGCTTTATTTGCCGGCAGCATACCGAAAATGACACCGATGATCATTGAGAATGCGAGTCCGCCAAGGACAACCTGCCATGAAATGAGCGAAGGCCAGCCTGCAAAGAGGGATACAAGTGATGCTCCTCCAGCTCCGAGTAAGATGCCGATGATTCCGCCGATAAGCGTGAGTGTAATGGATTCAATTAAAAACTGGGTGAGAATTTGTCTTTTCGTCGCACCAAGCGCTTTTCTAATTCCAATTTCACGCGTTCTTTCCGTAACAGATACGAGCATAATATTCATGACTCCGATGCCTCCGACAAAAAGGGAAATCCCGGCAATTGATCCGATGATTAACGTCATGATCCTCGTAACCTGTCCTATGCCTCAGAGATTTCTTCCATGTTGAATACTTGATAGGCTTCGTCCTTATCATGTTTTTGATTAAGCATTGTCGTTGCTTTCTTGCCTGCTTCCTGAAGATCTTCTGCACTTTTTGCCTGCAGTGTTACTTGATTGAAATCAGACTTTCCAAAAGATGCACGATATGTATTGGAAGGCAGGTAGATTTCCATCGATCCAAAGGAAAATAGGCCGGTTGGTTTCTCAAGCACTCCGATGATTTCAAAGGGCTGACCGTTCACCCATACTACTTCCCCAAGAGGATCTGTTTCTTTAAATAGTTCCTCTTGTGTCGCCTGGCTGATAATCCCAACGCGGCGCCCGCCAATAAAGTCACCCTCTACGAGATTTCTCCCTGAATCAATCTTCAGCTCGTTTACTTCAATATAGGCCTGATTGATCCCGTAGATCGAAACATCTGCTGTATCTTCTCTAAAACGGGCCTGCATGAATTCCGAGCTTGAAGCAACGACTTTAGAGACTTCTTGAATCTCGCCCAGATCCTCAATATCAGACTGAGTAAATGTTGATTCCATATAGGCATTAGGATTTGACTGCATTTCTTCATCGCTTGGCTGGTAAAACACTTCGATTGTATTGCTTGAGCCTGTAAATTGTGATTTCAGCATTTGTTCGCCGCCCTGTCCAATGGCGACAACTAGAATAACAGAAGCAACTCCAATGATAATGCCAAGCATTGTCAGGATCGATCTTAGTTTATGGGCAAGAACAGAAGAAAACGCCATTCGTATGTTTTCGATTATGCTCATGCGTTTCTCCTTTCCGCCCCATGAGACTGAATTTCACCATCACGTACCATGATGATCCGCTTCGTATAATCAGCAACTTCCTGTTCATGTGTGACGATAATGACAGTCGTTCCTTCAAGATTCAGGCTTGAGAATTGCTGCATAATGGACTCGCTTGTTTTTGTATCTAGTGCACCTGTAGGTTCGTCAGCGAGAATCAATCTCGGCTGATTCACGATTGAACGTGCAATTGCAACACGCTGCTTTTGTCCGCCCGATAACTCATTAGGCAGATGATGCATGCGATCAGCAAGTCCTACTTTTTCTAAAGCATGAATCGCTCTTTCCTCCCGCTCTTTTTTCTTCAAGCCAGCATAAACCATAGGCAGCTCAACATTTTTTAAAGCCGTTAGCCGCGGCAGCAGCTGAAATTGCTGAAAAACAAAACCGATCGAAAGATTTCTGACTTTGGCAAGTTCTGTGTCCTGATAGCCTGCAACATCTTCTTCATCCAGAAAATAGTGGCCTTTTGTCGGTTTATCCAAACAGCCGATAATGTTCATTAATGTTGATTTGCCTGATCCAGAGGGACCCATAATGGATATGAATTCTCCCTCTTCAATGGTTAAATCGATTTCTTTCAAAACGTCGAAAGACTCTTTTCCGACCTTGTAGCTTTTCGTAATGCCGGAAAGCTTAATCATTTTACCGTCACTTCCGTCCCGCTCAGAAGGTCGTCTTTCGGCTTTGATATTATCTCATCTTTATTTGTTAAGCCTTCTTCCACTTCCATGTATTCAGAAGAAGTTGAGCCAATTTCGATGGATTTCTTCTTCGTTTTACCATCCTCTACTGTATAAACAAAATAGTCTTCTCCGTCTTGTTTAACTGCATCAATTGGCACTGATTGAACGGTTCGTTTTTCGGTTTCAATCTCCATGATCAATTTGAAGCCAGGCTTGGCCTTTATATCACTGCCCTCTATTGTCACTTCAATTGGATATTGAACAGCAGCATTTTCTGATCCCATTGCACTTGCTGACACTTCGGGAAGCAGTCCGATCTTAGTGACTTTTCCCTTCCATTCAGTGTCAGCTACAACATCTGAACTGAGTGTAACAGGCTGACCGTCAACAACCTTTAACGAATCGTATTCTGACAAAACGCCGCTGACGATAAATTGATCTGTTTTTGCGATACGTATGACAGCTGCCACTGTTCCCTGGTCAGAAACTTGTTCAGGATTTTTTTCGATTGTAATCACATTTCCTGCGATATCACTTTTCACTTCAAGATTTTTCAGCTGTTTTTCAATGGTTTCTTTTTGGAGCTGTAGCTGACGAAGCTCGATATCTGCCATCTTCTGCTCCATTTTCAGCTGATCTCGTTCTGTTTCAATTGTTTTTTCTGCTTCTTCTTCACCGACTTGCTTTTCTAGATCTTCTTGTTTATCGCTCAAATCTTTTATTTGGTCTTTAAGCTGGTTGATTTTGAGATTGCTTGATTCAATGGATAATGCATTTTGCTCCTTTTCAAGATTCAGCTGTTCATTTTCATAGCGAAGGAGGGGAGTCCCCTCCTTTACTGCGTCTCCTTCTTTCACAAGGATATCACCTATTTCGCCCTTCTCAGGTTCTTGGTATATATATTGTTCAGTTTGAAACTTAAGCGTACCCGGCACCATTACATTTGATGCAATCTCGCGTTCGGTCAGCTGAACTGTATTTACTGTGACATTCTCTTTATTCATTGCCCGATATACATTAACGCCGATAAGCAAAGCTAAAATTGTAACGACACCTATTGATATCCAAATTTTTTTCTTCATACTGCCGGGAACGCCTCTCCCAGTACCCCTCCTGCTACTGCTAAAATAACACCTACTGCAAAGAAAATAATGGCAATTGTCCAAGAAGCAGCTTTAGATAGACCTGCTACCCGCTGAAGACCCATAGCAGTCAGGATCAGTCCCCAAATTGTAAACACTTCAATCGTCATCAATAATCCGCCTAATCCGCCTTCAGCACCTGCAATGCTATTTAAGCTAGTATACGGGTTGACATAATTCTCTTCCTTCACTAAAAAGGCAATAAGTCCATTTAACAGTGTTCCAATTGACGTCACAAATGAAATATAAATGGTCATAGAAAAAATTTGCTTAAATTTAACGGCGGATCCAACCATTTTCGTAATGGCAAGCGTAATTGCAGCCATAATCAAAAGTACGATAACACTTCCAATACCGCCAACTACAACACCGGCAACTCCCATAATTGTACTGAACATGGCTGCCTCAGCTTCTGAAACTCCAAGGTCTGATGACAAGTCTCCAGTAAGCCCGGCGCTATGGATAAATGATAAGACTGAACCAACTATCAACATTAGTGTAACCAACAGGATTCCCACAAGAACCTTCGGGTTTTGGCGAATGCGGTCAAATTGCTCTCCAGGGTTCATAATCATTCCGAATAAAGATGGCTTAGGTGATGGAGGTGTATTTCCTTCCATCACCGGGTTTGTTTGCTGTTCCATAATCCAATAACCTCCATTTTTTATATGATCTGTCATTAATACGATTCATTTTAACAATTGGTTTCAACATTTTCTATTTTTCTTTGAAAATATTTTTTATCAGAAAGCGCAAGCGCCCGTTTAGCTCAGACAAACAGATAAGAATCCGGCAGAAAAGTCCGGTTTTGACTTTTTGATGGATTTGTTCTGGCCGAGGAGCTGGGCGATTCCGCTCGCCATCAATGCGCAAAAACTTATTCTTATCTCTTTAAAAAAAGAGCCACCCATTCGGATTGGCTCTCTGTCTATTAACCTGCATCAAGCATTCTAAACTGGGCCTTAACAAGCTCGAAATAGATTCCCTGCTGCTTCATAAGTTCTTCGTGATTTCCTTGTTCCATAATATTTCCATGATCGAGTACGATGATGTTATCCGCCTCGCGAATGGTCGATAAGCGATGCGCTATCATGATTGCGGTTCTGCCTTTTAGAAGCGTTTTTAATGCCAGCTGAATTTTCACTTCTGATTCTGTATCGATACTTGCTGTCGCTTCATCCAAAATTAATATTTTCGGATCGGCAAGGATTGCCCTCGCAAATGAGAGAAGCTGTCTTTCTCCAACAGATAAGACGTTTCCTCGTTCTTCTACCTCTGTATGATAACCGTTTGCTAAATCTTTAATAAAGTCATCTGCTCCAACTGCCTCTGCTGCAGCGATCACTTGTTCATCTGTTGCATCCGGTCTTCCAAACCGTATGTTTTCCATAATTGTACCTGAGAAAATAAAGGTATCTTGAAGGACAACACTTATTTGTGACCTTAAGCTTCCAATTGATAGATCTTTAATATTATAGCCATCAATTTTCACCTCACCGCCAGTTGCATCATAAAAGCGGCTGATCAAATTGGCGATCGTCGTTTTGCCTGAACCTGTGTGCCCGACAAGTGCGACAGTCTGGCCTGCATCCATTTGAAGAGAGACCCCTTTTAAGGCTTTTCGGGTTCCATCATATGAAAATTCAACTTTATCAAACTCAATTTTTCCTTTTATATCTTCAAGGACGACAGGATCTGCTGATTCTGAAACAATTGGTTTTTCATCTAAAAATTCAAAGATCCGTTCAGATGAAGCCATTCCCATCAGCAATTGATTATACACCTGGCCAAGTCTTGAAATCGGCTCCCAGAACATTCCTAAGTAAAAGGCGAAAGATACGAATTCACCAATTGTAATCGAGTCATTTGCAATCAACGATGCACCGAACCAAATGAGAATCGCTGTTCCAATCGCATTTGTCATCTCAACAAAAGGACGGAATACCGCATTTTTCTGAGTGGCATCCTGCCAGCTGTCAAAATTTTCAGTGTTGATGCCATCAAAGAATTCAATGTTTTCATTTTCCTGAGTATAAGCTTGGGTGACACGAATGCCTTGAATGCTTTCATTCAGATGAGAATTCAGCATCGATTGCTTCAAACGAACCGTTTGCCACGATCTCCGGATTTTTTTGCGCAGGCTTGTTGAAATAAAAAACATCACCGGCAAAATAATCATGATCGAGAGGGCAAGCGGCGGGCTGATTGTAAACAGAATCACAATAACTCCAATCAACAGCAGGAAATCCATTAACAGGTTAATAACCCCGCTTGTAAAAAGCTCCTGCAACGAGTTAATATCATTCATGATCCGGACGAGAATAGATCCCGCAGATCTTGAGTCAAAAAAACGGTGTGAAAGAGATTGAACGTGGGTAAACAAATGCTTCCTCAAATCATAAATGACATTTTGCCCGAGCATGTTCATCCACCTGATCCGCAGCGTATTTGCCACATAAGATACAAGGTAAAGCCCAAATATGGACCCTACCAGCACCCAAAGCAAATCTAAATCCTTTTGAACGATCGCTTTATCAAGTGTGTATACCCCTATTAATATAGGAACTATCAAACGGACAATGGTGGTCAGTATAACAGTAAGAAAAGAGAGGGGCAGGAGGTTTTTCGCATAAGGCTTAATGTACGCCATCAGCCTCCCCATTTGCTTCCAGTTAAATGATTTTTCAATGATCTGATCTGTTGAGTAATAGAATCTCTGCTTAATTAAATCTTGCTTTTCTTTCTTTTGCACATTTTTCACCTACCCTGCATTTGACTGTACAACAGCTTTTTGATCCTTATATTGAATGTCATAAATTCGCTTGTAAGGTCCGCCTGTTTGCAGAAGTTCTTCATGTGTGCCTCTTTCGGCTACTTCGCCATTTTCAAGCACAATAATTTCATCTGCATGCTTTAAGGAAGAAATCCGATGAGCAATAATAATCGTTGTGCGATCCTTCATGACTGTCTTTAAATCCTTTTGAATGCGGAACTCAGTGTCCATATCAACTGCACTTGTTGAATCATCCAAAATCAGAATGCTCGGATCAACACAAATGGCACGCGCAATGGATATTCTCTGCTTTTGACCGCCTGATAAGCCCATGCCCCGTTCACCAAGCATCGTATCATACCCATCTGGAAGCTCCATGATAAATTCGTGCGCCTGAGCGCGTTTTGCCGCATCTATAATCTCATCCATTGTCGCATTTGGTTTTCCATATGAAATATTTGATTTGATCGTTGTCGAGAATAGGAACGATTCTTGAAGCACAACTCCGATGCTGCCCCTTAAAGCTTTTAAGGAATGGTCTTTGATGTTCTTTCCGTCCAGCAGGATCTCACCAGATGTCGGTTCATAGAAACGCGTCAATAATTGTGTGACCGTTGTCTTACCTGACCCGGTTGCGCCAATCAGTCCAACTGTTTTTCCTGGCGGTGCCTCAAATGACACATTAGTCAAAGCAGGTACGTCTTCTTCATTATATTGGAGTGAAACATTTTTGAAGGCTACATGACCTGATAATTTGTTTGATGATAATTCATGATCGGCATCACTGATCTCTTCGTCTGCTTCTAAAATTTCAAGCAGGCGCTCACCAGATGCTTTTGCTTGAGAAAATAAATTGATGACAAATCCTAAGTTCATAATCGGCCACATGATATACCAGACAAGACTGTAAAAAGCAACAAGCTCACCCGGCTTCAGGCTTCCATCAATAACCATGTATCCTCCAAAAGCAAGCAAAGCAACCACACATATATTTCCGATGAATTCCATCAGCGGAAAATATTTAGCCCATACATCTGAAGTGTCTAAATATTTCTGCCTGTAATCGTTATTCGATGAATTGAATTTTGAGATTTCGAACTCTTCTCTTGATAAAGATTTTACTGTATGAATGCCGCTGATATTTTCCTGGACATTGGTATTCAGCTTCCCGAATGATTTACGGATCCCTCTGAATGCAGGGTGTACCCGCTTATCGAACTTGTATACGACGACAGCTAAAAATGGCAGAGCTGCAATCGTTACAAACGTTAGCGGAACAGAGTAATAAAACATGACACACAAACTGATAACAATTAAAATGATGAATCTGATTAATTCTGCAATCCCAAATGAGAGGAAAAAGCGGAAGCCCTCCACATCTGCTGTCAGTCTAGACATTAGATCTCCTGTTTTCGCATTGTCATAATAGCGAAACGGAAGACGCTGCAGTTTTTCATAAAGCTCATTTCTCATTCTGTAAACAGATTTAATCCCGAACATATCCCCTAAATACTGGTGAAAATAAGTCGCAATTCCCTTTACAACCATAATGCCGACAAACCCGAGTGCAATCCATGGTACGAGAGAAAACTGCTCTTTTAACACGACATCGTCAATAGTAAACTGCAAAACCATCGGGTATACAACTGTGATTGCCGTCATAATCAGCAAAAATCCCATCGACCATAAAAAATCGTTTTTGTAAGGCATATAAAAGGCCCTTAGTTTTTTAAATGTTTCCACCTGAAATTCCCTCCTTTGGCCTTTAACATTTTCATTTAACCTGCAAAATATTTACAACGTATTACTTAATATATCGGGTTTCGAAATATAATTCTAGTCATTTTACGCAATTTTTTAAAAATTAATGCAAATAGATTAATTGAGTCTCCATCATTAATACGATGCTTCTCCGTCATTGGTCTTAGAAAGAATAAAATGCATGGAATCGAACATCCATGCATCTAAACTCACTATCTATTCTTATGTTTGATCATGTCATTCATGACTTCTGCTTCACGAATCGCTTTCGTATCTTTTACAATGTCATCTGGTGCATTCGCTTCCCCAATGACATACCCTTCAAACTCCATGCCGACAAAGCCGAAGATGTAGTGGAACTGCTGAATAAGAGGCAATGCCTTTAGCTTCGGTGAGTCTCCTCCAGCTACGACGACATATGCTTTCTTGCCCTTTGCGTTTTCTTTAAATGAATAGCGCTCATCACGGAGAGCCTGTGACCAGCGATCGAAGAAATCCTTCATTGAACCCGACATGCCGTACCAGTAGAGCGGTGTCACGAAAACAACCGCATCTGCTTTTAGAAAAGCTTCAATAATCGAATCAAAATCATCCTTAACAGGCTGAAAACCATGTTCATCATGGCGCTGATCGGTAATTGGCTTAATTATCATTTCCCTAAGATGAAAAGCAGAATGATTGATATCTTTTAAAACATAGCTTGCTAATTTTTCTGAGTTGCCGTTCTCACGGCTGCTTCCATAGATAGCTAAAATATTCATGGGACACTTCCTCTATAGGTTTCTTGCTTTTTTCAAAATGTTCATGACACACTCAGTCTTTGCATTTGCGTACTCATTCCATGTGTTCCAATCATTTTTTGCAAGACGCCGCTTAACTTTTTCGTACGTGTTGCGATCTTCAGGATGACTGCGCAGATGATCACGAAATATTTCACATCTATAGTATCATGTTCTGGATAGATTCTTGAAGTCAGAACTTTTTCACCGCTAAGAAAACCGTCCCAAAATGAAATCTTCCTTTTATATCTGAATTTCACTTTAATTGGCACCATTCAAGTCATTTCAATTTATGGATGTAATTTGTTTAAATACAGTAAGATGATATTATAGGAAAGAAATACAATTTAATACATAGGAGTGAACTAAATGTCTGTTGATGTTTATATTAATTTTAATGGTAATTGCCGTGAAGCTGTAGAGTTTTACGCTCAAGTTTTTGGAACAGAAAAACCGCAAATTATGACTTTTGGCGAAACACCGCAAAGCCCGGAATATCCACTTCCTGACGAAGCAAAAGATTTGGTCATGCATACAAGGCTTACTATTGATGGAAGCAATGTGATGTTTTCAGATGTTTTTCCCGGAATGCCTTTTGTTGAAGGAAACAATATTACTCTTGTATTAGTTAACAAGAACATAGAGGAGCTGACATCTATTTTTAACAAACTAAAAGATGGAGGCACTGTAGGCATGGACCTTCAAGAAACGTTCTGGAGCAAACTTTACGGTCAGGTAACAGATAAGTTCGGAATCAATTGGCAAATCAATTATGAATAATTGAGAAAGGAATCGTCTTCCATTAACATTACCTTTTATAATAACAATGACACTGGATACTTTAAATCAAAGTTTATTTAAAAAAAGAAGCCTAAGGTGGCTTCTTTTTTATTATTACTACGTAAAAGATTACTTCTCAATATGCTTCAAAATCCTTGCGGGATTTCCACCAACAGCCACATCATCAGGCACATCCTTCGTTACAATAGCTCCAGATGCAATGACAACATTGTTTCCGATTGTCACGCCTGGATTAATGACTGCTCTTCCGCCGATCCACACATTGTGGCCTATGGTAACAGGTTTTCCGAATTCTGCTCCGCTGTTTCTTTCTTCAGCATTTAATGGATGAGTGGCCGAGTAAATATGTACACCAGGTGCTAGCATACAATTGTCTCCTATTGTTACTTTGCAAATATCCAATATAACACAATCAAAATTGGCATAAAAGTTCTCGCCGACATGGATGTTGTATCCGTAATCACAGCGGAACATGGGTTCAATGTAGATATTTTCTCCGGTCGTGCCAAATAATTGCTTAAGCAGACTGGTTCGTGTATCATCATCCGTCTCAATTGATTGATTAAATAATCTGGTCATTTTTCTTGCACGGGTGCGATCACGCACAAGCTCTTCATCTGCAGCCAGATATAGTTCTCCATCTAACATCTTTTGTTTTTCTGTTTTCATCACTAATCGCTCCTTAATTTGCTGATAAGTATTTTCACTTTATGTTCCTTAAGTATTTCCTGAAACTTTGCAGGAGGTTTTCTGTCAGTGACGAGAACATCAATCATCGAGAAATCAAAGGCTCTAAACTTGCTGTCTTGATCAAATTTGCTGAAATCCGCAAGTAAATAGACTTGTTTCGATCGTTCTGCTGCCGTTTTTTTATTATTCTGTCTTCTTTTGTTTCGTAATAGATGCCATCTTCGCTGATGCCGTATGCTCCTATAAAGGCTTTATCAAAAGAAATGCTTTCAATGACCGTTTGAAAGTCAGGATCATAGAAAAAACGGTGTTTTCGGTCTAATTTCCCTCCGATTAAGTGAACATCTGCCTTTTCGTTGTCTGACAGGGATTCAATATTATCAAGCGAATGAGTATAGATTGCTCAGGCGTTTTAAGATGATCACACAAAAATTTGATGGTTGTCGAAACATCAAAGAAACAGAGATCATATTTTTCTATCAAATTTGAACTGAATTTCCCGATCAAATGTTTTTCATGTGAAAACGAGGTTAATCTGTTTTTGTAAGCCTGTATCTCTTCTTTTATAAGCGGAAGTGCGATGCCTCCGTGAGTTCTGATTGCTGCCCCTTGTTCTGTAAGCTTCACGATGTCTCTTCTCGCGGTATCCCTTGAAATACCAAGCATCTGACAAACTTCTTCATTGGAAAGCTTCTCTTTTTCTTTAAGAGCATGAAGGATTTTCACTAATCGTTCCTCTTGATACACTATCTTCACCTCCATCATCACCTTAAATGATTTTAAGTGATTTGTTAAGTGTTTTTAAGCAATAATAAAACAGCGCAAGTAGATGCCCTGCGCTGCTGCATTTTATCCTATTATATTATCAATCCGCTATTCCATTTAGTTCACCGATAAGAGTATCAACGATAAACACTGCATCTTCCTCTTCAATATTAAGTGGCGGAGAAATCGTCAGAACATTGTTGTACCCTGCAACAGTTGCCCCATTTTTACCGATAATCAGCCCTTTTTCTTTGCAGGAAGCGATCACTTTATTTACAAGACCTGCATCCAAAGGTTTTTTAGTATCTTTGTTTTCAACAAGTTCAATGCCGATCAGGAGTCCTTTTCCCCGAACATCTCCTGCATAGGGATTCTGATGCAATCGGGATTTCAATTCAGATTTCATGCGTTCTCCAAGCTCGCTTGATCGTTCAAATAGCTTTTCGTTTTCAAAAATTTCTATATTTTTTAGCGCAAGCGCACAGGCTGCCGGGTTACCTCCAAACGTGTTGACATGACGGAAGTAATCATATTCCTCTGATCCTTTAAATGCTTCATAGATTTCTTTTTTAACAGCGGTTGCGGATAACGGCAAATATGCACTAGTGATTCCTTTTGCCATTGTGATAATATCAGGCTTGACGCCGTAATTCATAAACCCGAACGCTTTTCCAGTACGTCCAAATCCGCAGATCACCTCGTCAACAATCAGCAAAGCACCATGCTTTTCGCAAACTTCTTTTACACCTTTCATATAATTTTCAGGTGGCATCAGTATGCCTCCGCCTGTGATGATTGGTTCCATAATCATGGCGGCAATCGTTTCGCTGAGTTCCCAGGTCATGGTCTGATCAATGGACTGGACAGACAATAGATCTGAAGCTGCTGAATTTTCATCTTCAGGGAACCGGTACGAATCCGGCGGAGGTACATGGATAAATCCAGGTGCCAGCGGCTCGTATTTAAACTTTCTCTGCGCCTGCCCGGTTGCAGCTAGTGACCCCATTGTATTGCCATGATAAGCTCTGTACCTTGAAATGATTTTATAGCGTTCATGCTGGCCTGTTTGCTGATGATATTGGCGGGCTATTTTAAAAGCGGTTTCATTTGCTTCTGATCCGCTGTTGGAGAAGAAGATGACATAATCTCCGCCAAGCATCTCATTCAGCTTTTCGGAAAGCGCGATCGCAGGCAAATGACTTTGTGTTAATGGAAAATAGGCAAGCTTTTTCAGCTGCTCATAAGCAGCTTCTGCAAGCTCTGTTCTGCCGTATCCAGCATTTACACACCACAAACCGGCCATGCCGTCTAAATATTTTTTTCCGTTCGCATCACTGACCCATGCACCTTTGGCTTCCTCTGCAATGATGGTCGCTTCTGGATTATACGGTTTCATCGAATGCCAAAGATGCGCATCGTCTCTTTGTAAAGTTTCTTTTATATCAGAACTCTTTTGCATAGTCATCCTCCTTGTCTATTAAAAATCAAAACGGGATGTAATCATTTTTTTGCGTGTATAGAAGTTTACGCCGTCTTTGCCGTTGACATGTAAATCTCCGTAAAAAGAATCCTTCCAACCTGAGAACGGGAAGAAAGCCATTGTAGCCGGCACTCCGACATTAATTCCAAGCATCCCGGCATCAGCTTCTTCTCTGAAAGTCCGAATCGCATGAGCATCCTTTGTATAAATGGTGGCTCCATTTCCATAGCGGGATTTTCTAATATATTCAAGACCTTCACCTAAGTTTTCTGCACGAAGCACACTAAGGACTGGTGCAAATATTTCATCTTTTGCAATGGTCATGTCAGGTGTTACTTTATCAAAAATGGTTGCCCCTAAAAAGTATCCTTCTTTTTGATCCTCTATATCTCTTCGTCCATCACGAACAAGTGCCGCACCTTCTTCAATTCCCTTTTCGATATATCCCAGCACTTTATTGAGATGAGTATCACGGATGACAGGAGTCAGCAGCACTTCTTCTTCTAAGCCATTTCCCATCACCATTTCATCTGCTTTTTTCTGTAAAGTCTGCATGAATGCATCGCCTTCTCCAACAACAACAACTGCACTGCATGCCATACAGCGCTGACCTGCACTGCCAAATGCGGAACTGATAATATGCTGTGCCGCTTTATCATAATCAGCATCCGGCATAACGACGTGATGATTTTTTGCTCCAGAAAGGGCTTGAACGCGTTTTCCTTTAGCTGCAGCCTTTTCATAGACGTACTTTGCGACAGGCTGAGAGCCAACAAATGAAATCGCATTAATATCCGGGTGCTCCAATAATCCATTCACTACATTATGACTGCCGTGTACGATGTTAAGGACACCGTCTGGCGCACCTGCTTCCGTAAACATTTCAGCGAGTTTGTTGGCAAGGAGCGGTGTTCGCTCTGACGGCTTCAGCACAAACGTATTTCCGCATGCAACCGCAAGAGGAAACATCCACAGCGGGACCATCATCGGGAAGTTAAATGGCGTAATTCCTCCGACAACGCCAAGCGGATAGCGGAACATCTCAGAATCCATATCTTCAGCAATTCCAGATAAGGATTCACCCATCATTAAGGATGGTGCCCCTGCAGCAAATTCAACACACTCGATCCCTCTTTGTACCTCGCCATAAGCCTCTTTAAATGCCTTTCCATTCTCAGAAACAATTAATTTTGCCAACTCATTATGGTTCTCTGTTAAAATATGCTGATATTTAAATAGCACTCTTGCTCTTTTAGGTACCGGCATCCGTTTCCATGTCTGAAAAGCTTGTGCTGCAGCAGTGGCAGCGTGATTTACATCTTCAGCAGTTGAGATCGGAACTGCTGCGATCTTCTTCCCTGTGGCCGGATTTATTACATCCAAAACTTCATTTCCTGTAGCATTTACCCATTTTCCATTGATGAAATTTTTGATTGTTGCTGCTTCATTTGCAACTGTCATTGCCATCCCTCCTGATATTCTGAAAATTCTACTAATTAAGTTCATTATCTCTCACTGTGTAATGTCAATCATTAGACACTATGTAAAAGATACTATGCAAATAACGCTACATTTTGAAAAACTTTTACGGCACAATAAAAAAGACACAATTTATATGCAATGAAAACAGCGTCAATCTATTTGATTGCCGCTGTTTTATTGAACTAAAGCACCTATATTCATTAAATATAAGATCCAAACTTTAAGTTATAAATTCACTCAGTCTTCCATTTATCATCGTGCATAGCTTTGTCATCTATTCTCATTATGAGCCAAAGTTACTACTACATTTCCCTTTTTGTGTCCTTTTTCTACATATCTATGAGCCTCGGGAATTTGTTCCAGCGGATAGCGTTTATCAATCACCGATTTTAACTTTCCCGTCTCAATAAGCTCTTTGAGGAAAATTAGATCTTCGGTACGCACCTTTGCAATCCCCTGCCCTTCAACTGACACAAATATCCCGTTCGGATTTAGTGCTTTCCTGCAATTTGATTTCGAGCTTTTCCCAACTGCATCAAAGATGATATCATAGCGCTCTTCTCTTTTCGTAAAATCCTCTTTCATATAATCAATTACCTTATCGGCTCCCAGTGATTTAACTAATTCAAAATTTGCCGCACTGCAAACACCTGTAACTTCTGTCCCGAAGTATTTGGCAAGCTGTACCGCAGAAGTCCCTACCGAACCGGAAGCCCCGTAGATAAGAACTTTTTGTCCGTCCCCGATCTTTGCTTTTCTAAGGAAATGCAGCGCTGAAGTCCCCCCAAAAGAAACGGCAGCGGCTTCCTCATAGGTCACATTAGCAGGTTTTATTGCTACTGCCCCGTATTCAGGCAAACAAGTGTACTCGGCATAAGCCCCAAAACTCATCCCAGTTAAGGCTATAACTTGGTCGCCTTTTTTAAATTTTGTTACATTCCTGCCTATTTTCTCTATCTCCCCGGCTAACTCCACGCCAAGTATTGATTTTCTCGGTTTACTCAAACCTAAGAAAATTCGCATAGGCAGCCATAACAAGATCGGACTTTTGAAACTCCGAACTCTTATGTCACCTGATGCTACTGTTGTTGCATGGACTTTAACCAGAATTTCATTGTCTTTAGGAGCAGGTTTTTCAACCTCTTTGAGTTCCAGAACTTCGGGTGAACCGTATCTTGTACATACTATTGCTTTCATAACTATCCTCCTTAGTTTCTTTGATCTAATCTTCTTAAACTTATGATCTAAGCTGCAATATAAAACTGCTTTGATAACAAATTTTATTAAAATAAACTGCTACGCTAGTAACAGGAGACATTAATAATATCTATTAAATAAATGCTTAAAGCAGTGAGATTTCACGTGTGAAACCCACTGCTTTTATACTTGTTTCCTATACTTTTCCTATGGTACCTGGGCTATTCAATCTTTTGCTGCAGCGGAATGGTACCTTCTGTTTTGATAATAAAATCATGGGCCATCAGCATAAACTCAAGGGCTAACCTTCTGTCAGAACTCATGAAGTTTTCCCCAAGGAGCAGCTCAAGCTTTTCAATGCGATGATAAAGCGTTTGTCTGACGATAAACAGTTTTTTAGAGGTTTCCTGCTTAGATCCATTGCAGGCTAAATACGTTTTTAAAGTATGCATCATGTCACCGTTATATTTCAGGTCATATTCAATAACAGGCGCCAAATATTCGTGAATCGTTTCTTCCAGATTACCGTGTTTTTTTAACAATGACATCATTCTGTACATATGCAAGTCTTGATAAAAATAGCTTTTTCCTTCATTACAAAGAGAGTCCTGCAGGGCAAGCGTTTCTTTAGCCGTTTGGTAGCTTTGATGAATGCTGCCTAGCTTGTCAGCAAATTTCCCGACACCAATGGAGATGGAGGAATTTCTCAATCTCTCAAAACCATTGCCTGAATGAATTCTTAGAAATGCCTGATTCATTCTTTCTTTCCAATCCTTTTTATTTCGTTTGTTGCCTACGATAAAAATAAGATGATGACGAACTTCAACCGTAAATAAATGAAATCCGAATTGCTCAAAAACCGTTCTGAACAGCAGTTTAAAATACGTTCCATCCACATTTGGGGAATGTGCTGAAGAATCTGGCATCAGCTTACAAATACAGACTGCCCCTCCGTTCAAACGGAGGTTCGGATCGATGAAGGATAACTGTTCTCTAATAACCTCGTCTGTATATTCCCCTTCAAGCCAGTTTGTCAGCCACTCGCTTTCCTCAGCCATCTTTTTTTCTTTCACATATAAATCCCGCAGCAAATGCTGGGCAAAGGCGTTTACAGTCCTATCCAAAATAAGCAGATCAAATTCATTCAGATCCCGGCATTTTGAAATGATCAGCAGCTCAGCGTATGTTTCACCAAGAATTTGAACGGGCTGACTGGCGATGTTTGTCTTTATGCCAATATCAGCATTCTTAATCTTCATCAAAAGTTCTTCTTTTTCGTTCCCCTTAAGTTCCGGGTAAAAATCTGCTTTGTTTCCGCTTAACACTGCAATAACTTGAACCTCTAGATACGACTGCAAAAATTTTAATATTTGCTGATCGTCTTCAATTTCAAGGAGCATCTTATTTAGCTGCTGAGAATAGTTTTCTAAATCAGTGAGGAGCTGATATTGTTTATTAATAATGAGGGAATGCACGTCCTGAGTAATTTCAACAAAGGGTACCTCTTGATGAAACAAAATGATCGGGAAATGGTGATGATTCGCGAGTTTGATGACTTCCTCTGGAATACTGTGAATGTGAGTTCCCATTTCAATGCACAATCCAGCGGTTTGACGCTCAATCAATTGTTC
Source organism: Bacillus sp. PAMC26568 (assembly GCF_014235785.1). GTDB lineage: Bacteria > Bacillota > Bacilli > Bacillales > Bacillaceae > Bacillus_P. The sequence goes on from NZ_CP060137.1 coordinate 2,821,673, forward strand.
AAGAAAAAAAACAAAGTGATGAGGGTCATCTTTAAAACCCAATCCCGTAGTAAGGATCAGCTCATGGCCATTCAATAGATTACTGATTTGGATGGATTCTACGATATGTACCCATTTCAATTGACGATATAATCCTTTTGCACCAGCAATCACTTCGGTTTGCACAAAATGCTTTCGATTCAGTATCTCATCAATCGTAATGTATGATTTCATCGGTACACTCCTTTATTGATGTCGCTGTTTTCTATTATAAAGAATGGCCAGTTTTTACTCTACACAATAGCCAGTTTTTCTCACAAAAAAGATAGGACAAATTCTGCCCTATCTTTGTCGAAAGTGTCATTTTTGGTATTGAGCCATAAGCTTTGATGAAAAGTACTTTCTGGCTTCTGCCGTCTTTATATGCATTTCAATCAAATCATCTTGATCTGTCTGACTTTTAAAAGTAAGAAAAGCTCCGCTTAAATTTTCAGCTACACTGGCAATCTTGTAGCCCTGATCAAGATAATAGTCAATTTTATCCCTTTCGGACAGATACTCCTGGTAATCAGACATATCCAGCCTCCTTCTTTATATATGCTCCGTTTGTCCAGGGACAATAGCAACGTTCGGCACAGATTCTTCTTCAAGGTCGATTGTCCAGTCATTTCCGACTGAAATTCCAAGATACTTTGCATCATCTGGATCTGCAATTTCTGCCTGAACATATATTTTAAACCACCAATATTTGGCTAAGACGTAGTAAGTGATGCCTCCTGCCGCAAAACCTACAATAAAAGAATAATCTTTTAAAGCTACTGCAGCAGCCCCGCCAATAATCCAAGCAATAAATCCTGCAAGATTTACACCTTTAAAATACTTAAACTGGCCTTCACTTTCGTAAAGGTCCCGTACATTAACCCTTCGTTTCCGAATCAAATAGTAGTCGGCTATTAAAATACCGCAAATAGCAGCCAAGATGCCTCCTACTATTAATAAAATTCCAATGATTACTCCAAATAAACTCCACGGCTGAACCACGATACCGATGAAACCAGCCACCGCTACACCTGCCCAAAATGGAACCTTTGGCCCTCCTACGTTTGAGAAAATAGTGGCTGCAGGAATAAGATTTGCAGAAGTATTGGTTGACCACTGTGCAAAGACGATCATAATCAATAGGATTCCTAGAACAATTCCAGTTGCAGACTCCTGCAGGGCAACGACAGGATCAAAGTTGGTTACGGCAATATATGATACAGCACCAATCACGACCATAAAGGTTTGCACGATTGGATAAGCAATGACATTACCGGCAATTTGGCTCTTATTTCGTTTAAACCAGTTTCTTTCTAATTTTGGGGCTTTAACAAATCTTGATAATGAAGGCATATCTGCAGCAAGAGTTCCCCAAAATCCCATATTCGACATAATGACTACCATGAAAGCTGTGACAGCTGCTCCTCCGGTTGCCGGGCTTTCCACCCACGACCAAACGTTTCTGCCTTCCTGCAAGGCTTGATCAGAAAGGGTAAAATACATCCATCCTGAGATAATAATGATAACCGGTGCGGCCAAGTCTGCAAATCGTTCTATAGCCTTCATGCCAAGGGCTGTATTGACAATCTGCAAGACTGCAAAAATAAAGAAGCAGACAAACATGTTATTAAATCCGAATAATGTTGCGAGGATTGCATTCATTGCCGCTGCACCGAAATAAGTATTTACACCAAACCAGCATGAAGCAACAAATCCTCGTACGACCGAAGGAATATGCGTCCCGACTGTTCCAAAGGGAGCCCTCATATAAACAGGGAAGGATAATCCATGCTCAACTCCAATATCACCTGTTAAAGTCATCAAAAGTCCAAGGGCAATCGAAGCAATGATTGTTGCTATAACAACCCATCCGAGTGGGAGTTCCCGAACACCTGACCCTCCAATTGCAAAGGCTGCTAATACAACAGCCATACCAACCCAGATTAAAGCAAATCCCAGTGAACCAATGTTTTTCTTACTATGAGGAATAGGCAGCAAATCAGGAGACTTCAAATAATTTTTAGCCACTTTCGCATATCTCCTTCCAAATGAATGTATCTTTCGTTATTCAAAAGATTCTCTTAAATTGATACCTTTTCATTTTCATTTGCGCCAAGCTGCTCACCGTATTTAGCTCTCTTCTGAAATTTCCCGCTTCCTGCGCGGCCAATAAATTGTTTGTCACGCACGACAAATTCACCCCGGGATAAAACGGAAACTGGCTCTCCAGTGACCTTAATTCCTTCAAACGCATTATAATCAACCGCCATGTGGTGAGTTTCAGCAGAAATTGTTCTCTCAGCAGCTGGATCAAAAAGAACCAAATCTGCATCAGACCCTACTGCAATTGTCCCTTTTTTAGGATACAATCCGAATAACTTCGCAGTTTTTGTACTTGTCATGTCAACAAATTGGTTAAGCGAGATTCTTCCTTTATTGACACCTTCTGAAAATAAGATGCTCAATCGGTCTTCTATGATTGGACCGCCATTAGGGATTTTAGTGAAATCTCCTTTTCCAAGATCCTTTTGTCCTTTAAAGTCAAAGGAACATTGGTCTGATCCAAGGGTTTGCAGCACTCCTGTTTTAAGTGCATTCCACAAGACATCCTGATGCTTTTTATCGCGAAGAGGCGGTGACCATACATATTTTGCCCCTTCAAAATCAGGCTTTTCCAAATACGTTTGATCAAGCACCAAGTATTGAGGACAGGTTTCCCCCCATACATCAAAACCCTTGCTTCTTGCTTCGGCAATTTTTTCAACAGCATCGGCACATGATACGTGCACTACGTATAACTGTGAATTTGCAAGTCCTGTTAATTGGGCAGCTCTTCCGGTTGCTTCACCTTCAACCTCAGGAGGACGTGTTAAAGCATGATAAATGGGATCTGTTTTTCCATCTGCAAGTGCTTTTTTTGTAAGATAATCAATGACATCTCCATTTTCAGCATGAACCATGACAAGACCGCCTAGTTCTTTAGCAGTCAAAAGTGTGCGGAATAGGGTTTCGTCATCAGCCTGGAATACGTTTTTATATGCCATAAAGACCTTAAATGATGAGATACCCTCTTCATTTATCACAGTGGGCAGTTCTTCAAGCACATCATCATTTATTTCAGAAATCATCAAATGAAAGCTGTAATCGATTACGGCTTTATCCTTCGACTTTTCATGCCACGTTTGGATTGCGTCCTTTAATGGCTTTCCTTTCTCAGTGAGACAAAAATCAATAACCGTTGTCGTTCCTCCAAAAGCAGCGGCCATTGTCCCGCTTTCAAAATCATCCTTTGTCACAGTTCCGCCAAATGGCATATCAAGATGTGTATGAGGATCAATTCCACCTGGAAAAACATAGCAGCCATTGGCATCAATGATTTCTGCCCCTTCTTCTGACAAATTGCATCCAATCACTGCGATTTGTTCTCCGTCCACTAGAATATCTGCTTTATAAGTATCCGCAGCAGTAACGATAGTTCCATTTTTAATCAATTTTTTCATTTAGCCTGCCTCCCTTTACTTCACAAAATCCTCACTAGAGGTTCTAAGCGCTCCAATCACAGCCTGCCTTTCGTTCCATGTCATCGGCGGAAGTTCATTTACAAGCTCCACCATATCAATCGCACCGTCAACAGGGCATACAATTGAACAAAGATTGCAGCCGACACAATCCTCTTCACGAACTTTTAAATACGAGTGTCCCCTTTCATCCTTCAGCATATCGATGCATTGGTGTGATGTATCTTCGCAGGCAATGTGGCATTTGTTGCAATTGATGCAAACTTCTGTATTGATATTCGCCACGATTTTATAGTTTAAATCAAGCTCTCCCCAATCTGAGTACCTTGGGACAGATTTGCCGACAATATCCATTACAGATGATAAACCCTTATCATCCAAATAATTGGATAATCCTTCAATCATATCTTCCACAATTCTAAATCCATGGTGCATCGCTGCTGTACAAACTTGCACGCCCATTGCACCCATCAGCATGAATTCAACCGTGTCTCTCCAGTTTGAAATTCCTCCGATCCCAGAAATTGGAACGTTAATGCGCGGATTTCTCGCGCATTCAGCGACCATGTTCAATGCAATTGGCTTAACTGCAGGACCGCAATATCCTCCGTGAGCCCCTTTTCCCGCAACGTGAGGAATGGTATTCCACGTGTCAATATCTACTCCTGCAAGGCTATTGATCGTATTGATCATTGAGATTGCATCAGCTCCGCCTTGAACGGCTGCCTCTGCTGTTACTGTGATATCTGTAATATTAGGAGTGAGTTTGACAATGACAGGCGTTTTTGCCCCTTCTTTTGCCCAGTATGTTTGCCTTTCAACTAAGTCTGGCACCTGGCCGGACGCTGCTCCCATGCCCCGCTCGGCCATACCATGCGGACAGCCAAAATTCAGCTCAAGTCCATCAACGCCAACATCTTCAACACGCTTTACAATTTCATGCCATTTCTCTTGTTTCGGCTCTACCATTAGCGACGCGATAATAGCATGGTTCGGAAATCTTTTTTTCGTTTCATAAATTTCTTTTAAATTTACCTCAAGAGGGCGATCGGTAATCAATTCAATATTGTTAAATCCCGCAACGCGCTGTCCATTAAAACTTACTGCCGCAAAGCGGGAAGAAACATTTAAAATCGGATCTCCAAGCGTCTTCCAAACAGCCCCTCCCCAGCCTGCTTCAAACGCTCTCTGAACCTGATAGCCAGAGTTCGTAGGGGGGGCGGAAGCGAGCCAAAAAGGGTTTGGTGACTTTATCCCTGCAAAATCAATTTTCAAGTCTGCCATGATCAAACCTCCTAAATAGAAATGCGGAAGCGCCTTGGTCAGCTCCGACAGGCAGATAAGGATCTGACAGAAAAGGCCGGTTTTGCCTTTACTGGCAGAGCCGTTCTGACCGAGGAGCTAGGCGCTGCAGCTGGACAAATAGAAATGCGGAAGCGCCTGTTTAGCCCTGACAGGCAGATAAGGATCAGCCAATGAAGTCCGGTTTTGACTTCATTGGCGGAGCCGTTCTGACCGAAGGGTTAGGCGGTGGAGCTGGACAATAGAAATGCGGAAGCGCCTTGGTCAGCTCAGGCATGGCAGAAAAGGATCTGACAGAAAAGGCCGGTTTTGCCTTTACTGGCAGAGCCGTTCTGACCGAGGAGCTAGGCGCTGCAGCTGGACTATAGAAATGCGAAAACTGCCTTGATCATCTCGAACCGCTTACTTGCAGCATCAGAGTAAACTTCAAGGCACGAAATCTATGAATTCATAAATTAAGCAAGCTTTAACTCTTCATAAGAAATCTTTCTATGAATCTCATAGGCCGTCAGCTTTCCTTGCTGAGCTGCAGAAACGACCATCGCTTCTCCCTGACCCTTGCCAAAAATCACATCCCCGCAGGCAAATATTTTCTCATTGGAGGTTTGATAGGATTCCTCAGATATTCTGACTACCCCGTCAAGATGATCAATTCCAAATTCTTCGATTAAATTTAGATATCTGGATTGGCCGATTGCACGAATCACAGCGTCTGTTTCGATGATAAATTCAGAGCCTTGAATTGGAACAGGACGGGGACGCTGTCCTTCTGCTCCGGCAATCAGTTCCATTTTAAGGCATTCAATCCCTATTACTCTGTTATCCTGATTTGTTACAATCCGCTTTGGAGCAGTCAGCCATTTGAACCCTACTCCTTCCTGTTTTGCAAATTCATATTCAAAATCGTATGCTGTCATTTCTGCCTTCGTTCTGCGATAGAGAATGCTGACGTCCTCTGCACCGAGCCTGACAGAGCAAGTTGCAGCATCTATCGCTGTGTTCCCTGCACCAATTACAACTGCTTTCTTACCAACCAGCTCTCTTGTCTTTGAAGACTTCGTTTCTTTTACAAAATCAATCGCATCGAAGACCCCATTAGCATCTTCGCCTTCGATACCGAGCTTCGGCACTGAAGACATCCCAATAGCAAGGACAACAGCGTCATATCTCTCTATTAATTCAGAAGCCATGATATCTTGACCGACTCTTGTATTCGTACGAATTTCTACATCTAAGTTTTTCACTTGCTGGACTTCCCAAAACGAGATTGCTTGTGGAAGTCTGAAGGAGACAATGCCATACGTATTTAAGCCGCCTGCATGTTTTTCAGCTTCAAAAATCGTTACACTATACCCCAAAAGCGCAAGCTCCCTGGCGGCCGATAATCCAGCAGGACCGCCTCCGACGATTGCCACTGATTTCCCGTTCTTATCACCGGCTTTAAATAGAACCTGTTCATTTTTAATGGCCCAATCTGTCGCATATCGCTGCAAATTGCCAATCATGATAGGTTTTGTTGATGAGTTTAAAACACAGGCACCCTCACACAGCTCCTCTGTGGGACATACCCTTGAACAGCTTGCACCTACCGGATTTGCTGACATAATGGTTTTTGCGCTTCCTTTTAAATTTCCGGATGCAATTTTCTTAATAAAAGAGGGGATATCAATTCCGGTCGGACATGCCTGAATACACGGGGCATCGTAGCAATATAAGCAGCGGTTCGATTCCTCAAAGGCTTCCCGGTTTGATAATGCAGATTCAACTTCTAAAAAATTGCTTTCTATATCTTGATAAGAAATATCCCGAGCCAAGAAAAAAACCTCCTTTTAGAGCTTTTAAGGTAAAAGTGCTGTCATCTCCTGATAGGTTTCCGGACGTCGATCACGATAAAATTGCCACGTATCGCGGACTTCGCGAATCAATTTCTTATCCATTTCGCCGATGACGACCTCGTCATTATCACGGCTGCCTGTTGCGACAAAGCTCCCTCTAGGATCTGCAAGGTAGGATTGTCCGTAAAATTCCCCCATGTTCCAAGGACCTTCATATCCTACCCGGTTGATGGCGCCGATGTAGTATCCATTAGCAACAGCATGTGCAGGCTGTTCAAGTTTCCATAGATACTCTGAGAGACCTGCTACGGTAGCTGATGGATTAAAGACAATTTCAGCTCCATTCAGCCCAAGTAATCTTGCACCTTCAGGAAAGTGGCGGTCATAACAGATATAAACCCCAATTTTTGCGAAAGCTGTATCAAACACCGGGTACCCTAGGTTTCCTGGTTTAAAATAAAATTTTTCCCAGAAACCGCCGCCTTCTTTCCCTACACCTACATGCGGAATATGGTGTTTTCTGTATTTGCCCAAATATGCACCGTCTGCATCGATGACTGCAGCAGTATTATAATAAGTGGCAATACCCTCGCGTTCATAGATCGGCAAAACAATAACGGTGCCAAGTTCTCTTGCCAAATCCTGAAATCGCTTTGTAGTAGGCCCGTTCGGAATTTCTTCTGCTGCGTTATACCATTTTGTATTTTGTTCTGTACAAAAATAGGGTCCATAAAAAATTTCCTGAAGACAGATAATTTGAGCACCTTTTTTACTCGCTTCCTTCACAAGACCAATATGCTTTTTAATTGCTTTTTCTTTATGAACCTCGACTGGTTCATTTCCATCCACATCATTGCTTGCCTGAATTAACCCAATGACAACTTTATCTGACATGCGACAGCCTCCTTTTAAGAACCAAACTTTCAATAGTTGTCCTCAATAAAATATATAATATTCAAAATATTAAAAATTCAAACTTTGTATCTATTTTACTTTCTATTCTTTCGGTTTACATTGTACATTTTGTTAAAAGGTTTCTTGTATTTCAGTTGCATAATGTAAAATATCATCAACTTTATGGAAGATAATATTACATCAGTGAAAGGAACCAGCTTAATCAAAACTTTACATTTCTTTGATGAATTTGGACTTATAATAGATGGGTCATGACTTTTGTCATGGTTTATGATTTGCATGCCGCTTTCATATGTATTCAGCAGCTTCTTTTTGAACCTGGATCTGATGAATACACTGCTTATCATGCTTAAACAAGGCGTTAACATGTTATTTAATGTACTCATTGCAAATATCCTGATCATATTAATCGAAGCCATTCTGCAATCCAAAACAAAAAGAAAAGTTTCCCTGCAGGAAATTCTTTTCAATCTGATGATGCTGTTTTTCTTATTTCCGCTTTTAGGTTCTTTAATTTACGTCGGTCAAGGTGATTTGAACGATGTAAAAAAAGACATCCAAAAACAGATCGATGATACAAAAAACTCATCTGTATTTCAGCTGAATTCCCTTTACAGCCAGCATATAAGTCCATTAGTTGGAGTAGCTGACAGGATAAAGTACACGGACGGTAATGCTCTTGTTAATGTGAAAAATGACTTAATCTTTATTCAGCATGCTTTTCCCAGTTTTAAAGTGCTCTATGTATCAGACAAATACAATCAGATTCAGGCAGTAAGATTCAGAAATATATTCAGAGACTTTAAGCCTCATTCAGGAGTTTCTCATTCGTTTATCCGTGAATCAAGACTACCGATATTTATCTATCAGATGCTCCTCATTCTGAATATCTTGTTTCATTGTCGGTACCAGTCGAAAAGAATAAGGCGTTTTATGGATATGTTGTTGGAGTGATTAAACCTTATTCCTTTTTATCCATTATTCAGGAAAACAGCATGAAGAATACGGCCATTACTTTAATTGATAGGCAAAACAAAGTCATCATATCGAATCAGCCAGCAAATAAGACAGGAGCTGCTTTTGCACGGCCAAACAATGAGATTTCAAGTGACGAACTTTTCAATCCTAAGAAAAATGAATCGTTTTCAACATTGCAGGAATGGACTGAAATGTCATACAGCAAAGAAGTTTCAATTGGTTCAGATTTCCCTTGGAAGCTTCGCGTATCCGTTCCTGTTGCCGATTACAAGAATGAACTTTACCAAAAATACATCTCTATGTTTTCATATGCTTATCTTTTCTCAGCAATCGCCTTTTTCATCTCTCTTATTATCAGTCGCTGGATGCAGGCTTCATTAATGAAAATTGGGCAGCTGACAACGAACCTCCCTGATAAGATATTTTTGAATGAGAAAATTAACTGGCCTGATGCCGCTATAAACGAAGCAGCACATATTGTTCATAATTTCAAAGAAACCGAAATAAAACTAAAAAAAATGTTTCATGAGATTGTTGAAAAAAAGGAAAATCTTCAGTATTTAGCTCATTATGATCCGTTAACAAATCTTTTTAACCGCACCTATTTCATGCAGCATCTAAATCGGAAATCAATGAAGTTGACGACGATTCAACTATGGCTGTTCTCTTTATCGATTTGGATCGTTTTAAAATCGTGAATGACACACTTGGTCATGAATCTGGTGATTATCTATTAACCGAAGTTTCCAGCCGTCTGCTTGAAAAAACCAGGAAAGATTGTATCATCAGCAGGCTTGGCGGAGATGAGTTTATCATTCTGGTTCCTGCTTTTAAAACCCAAACAGAGATTGAGGGATTTGCTCAACTTCTCATTGAGACTTTATCAAATCCTTATCTTCTGCACGGTAATGAATTTCACCTGACCGCAAGCATAGGGATCAGCCTGTTTCCAACCGATGCAGATGATGTACAAACACTTATAAAGAATGCAGATATTGCCATGTATGATGCAAAAGAAAGAGGAAAAAACAATTATCAATTCTATAACACATCAATTACCAATCGAATGATGACAAAAATTGAAATGGAGAACGAACTTAGACAAGCGATTGAACGGAATCAGCTTGTGCTGTATTATCAGCCACAGGTAAACTTGAAAACTGGCCGTATTATTGGAACAGAAGCTCTCATTCGCTGGAATCATCCAACACTCGGATTTGTTTCCCCAGCAGAATTCATTCCAATTGCAGAGGAAATGGGACAAATCATCAAGCTTGGAGAATGGGTTTTAAATACAGCTTGTAAACAAGCAAAAGAATGGCACGATAAAGGTCTAAATCATCTAATGATGTCAGTAAACATATCAATGAGGCAATTTTTGCATGAAGATCTAATTCCTTCTATATTAGATGCTCTTCAAGAGAGCAGGCTGGATCCCGAGTTTTTAAAGCTTGAGATAACGGAAAGTGCAGCTATGCTTCACCCTGATCAAGTATTGCGAAAACTGAACACTTTAAAGGAATTAAAGATTGAACTTGCATTGGATGACTTTGGCACAGGCTACTCATCCCTTCACTATTTTAAAAAACTGCCAGTCGATATCTTATAAATAGATCGATCTTTTATTAGCGATATTGACTATGATGAAGACGACTTCACCATTGTAAAAGCATTAATTGAAGTCGCTCATCGCCTAGAAATGACCGTAATCGCAGAAGGAGTAGAAACAGAACAGCAAAAAGAGAAATTACGAACCATGAATTGCGACCATATTCAAGGATATGTATTCAGCAAGCCTCTCCCAAGCGAAGAAGTAGAGCGATTAATAGCACCTGTGTACACGTAAAAGTTGTGTTATATCATCTTTTTCGTTAGGATAGGTATGGACAGGAAAAGAGAAATAATCGAGATAGGACTGATACATATTGAACATTACCGCTTATACAGTTGAAAAATTGCATGATCCATTTGGGATATTAGCAGGGAATCGCTACGAGTTCTTTTTAGATCTTGATGTGGATGAAGACGATGAATTATATACAGAAAAAGGCCTTTTATTAAAAGTCATTTATCAGGTGGATGACAGCGGGGGCAGAATATCTGTCTATCATCTAATGGAAAAAGAATCGAATGCTTTTCTTGATTTTGAATTAGATGAAGAGGAAGAAGTCATGATTAAAGATTTTTGTCAGGAGCATTATTTAGCGGAGAATTAAGATAAGCAGGCAACTTCGCCTGCTCCTTTTTTTATTCCTGAATTTTTTTTCCCTCTTCCACGATATGAAACAGAAGATGGGCTAAATGATGAACTGGACCGTATTCTTCTTCTTCTTCATTTGTTTCTTCATTAAACTCAAGATCATTTAAATAAAGAGCAGTGAATTGATAAAAATCCTTTAGCTCAAACGAATAGCAGGCACTTGGATCTTCTTGTTCTTCCTCATAATGGAGGATGAGATACCACTCTTTCCCTGCTTTATCCTCCGCATCAAAAAACACGAAAAAGCCAACATTTGTATCAAGCTCGAATAAATGACGCGTACCGCCTTCTGTAGCGGTATGAAAATCCTCTTCACTCAGTTTTTGGACCGTCATTGCATCTGTTTGATCTTCTTTATGAAACTCTACTGAAAATGAATTCATATTATCTCTCCTATGTATTAGATTCTTATCTATCGTATACCACATTCCTTAAAAAACAAAATGAAGACCTCTTTTAAGTAAAGAGGTCTTCCGCTTATTTTTTAAAGATGCCAAAAGGTTTTCCAATCGGCAAGAAAACTCGTCCAAAGTGAGCATTCAGCACTGCTGCGGCTGAACCATAAAATGATAAGAGTGCAATAAGCATTTCAGACACTGCTGCAAGCATATGTGTCGCTTCGTGCATAATGCCGAAAGAGCTCAATGACAAACCTATAAATAAGAAATCAATAAGAACGAAAATAAAGAATAACACTTTATGAGTTTCCATAGCACCAATTGTCATGAAAAGACTAAAGATTAAATATCCGACAAAAGCAAAGCCAAGCTGCTTTGGATCAACACTCGCTGCAAGCTCTTCACCAAATACACCCAATTGAATGAGCCATGAAGCTCCTACGCCAAGCCAAAAAAGCCCAAATGCACCGAAAGCTGTCGTTCCAAATGTGTTGTTATGCTTCGCATCATTGATGCATGCAAACAACTGAGCAAATCCTCCTAAAAAGATAGCCCACGGTAAAATAAATGAAAGACCTTCAGTTAACCCTAACTTTTGAGAAGACGCAACGAGTGTGACCATTGCAAGTCCAAAAAGCCCTAGCGCTGAAGGATCTGCGGTTGTCATTTTTACTTGCTGTACATTCTGATTGTTCATGATGAACCTCCTATATTTTTAACACATACTTGAACAAGATACAGGATTGAGATTAGGGTGTCAATGAAATTTTAGGGGGTTTTAATGGTAAGCGATTTCATTTTAATGAATAAAAAAACCACCCATGATAATAAAAATGGGAGGTTTCCCCTTTTGCTGAAAGCCTTCATTACCGACCATTCCCTCAATGTCCACAGAATGCCTTCCCGCTTGTTCTAATGGCCGTACCTCAAATGCCTTCTGCAATCGATATATGATTACATTCGGATGGATGGCCTACTTTGATTTTACTTTTTCCATTTACTAAGGCACCATTCGGCTCGTATGAGTACCTAGAATTCACTTTTTCCGATTTCCAGGGCACCATTCGCCTCGTATGAGTACCTAGAATTCACTTTTTCCGATTTCCAGGGTACCATTCGGCTCGTATGAGTACCTAGAATTCACTTTTTCCGATTTCCAGGGTACCATTCGGTTCGTATGAGTACCTAGAATTCACTTTTTCCAATTACTAAGGCACCATTCGGCTCGTATGAGTACCTAGAATTCACTTTTTCCAATTACTAAGGCACCATTCGGCTCGTTTGGGTACCTATAATTCACTTTTTTCAATTACTAAGGCACCATTCGGCTCGTTTGAGTACCTATAATTCACTTTTTCCGATTTCCAGGGCACCATTCGGATTGTATGAGTACCTGGAATTCACTTTTTCCAATTACTAAGGCACCATTCGCCTCGTTTGAGTACCTAGAATTCACTTTTTCCAATTACTAAGGCACCATTAGGATGGACTGCTAAGATATTTGTTGCAATTAGTACCTGGCTGAATGCTTTTTGTGATCTAGACCCAGCCTGGGATTTTCTATTTTCACAAAAATAAAAAAGCTGCCATATGACAGCTTTTAGCTCATTATAATTTTACAACGTTCTCAGCTTGAGGTCCGCGGTTTCCTTCAACGATGTTGAATTCAACTTCTTGACCTTCTTCTAACGTTTTGTACCCTTCGCCAGTGATCGCGCTGAAGTGAACGAATACATCGTTTCCGCCTTCAACTTCGATAAATCCAAAGCCTTTTTCTGAATTAAACCATTTTACTTTTCCAGTCGCTTGCATGAGAAAACCTCCAAAAATTTTTTAATATGTCCTACTATTTACAACATGGTAAATAAAATATTCACATATTATAAAGAGTATCAATTAGAGGAATAGATAGTCTTTATAACATGTGAATGCTAAACCCCATATGAATTCATCTTAAAAAGATTTGATAGCCTGACAATATCTATTGGTTATTCATTTATTTAACTGTAAACACAAAGCAACGAAAGCCCTACCTCTCTTTCGTCCTTGCGGCTCCGATGACCGCGCCAGCTTGAATTGAGCTAACAAAAATCAAAGGATTTGAACTTAAAAAACCAGATTATCCTAAAAGGATAAATAGAATGTACATCTCTATTATTTCTTGGTAGAAGGGTATACTATTATGAACTAACTTTTTTATTATACATTGAATGAATAACAAAATCAACTTTTTCCATTGACAATACAGAAAAGCGGAACCTCCTGTTTAACCCCGGCAGACAGATAAGGATCCGACAGAAAAAGCCGCTTTTGCTTTTCTGGCGGAGCAGTTCTGGCCGAGGGGTTTGGTGGTGGAGCTGGACAATGAAAAGCGGAACCGCATTGATATCCATTGAGGTGTCAAGTATTATAAATCATTCAAAAAACACCTCCAGCACATTGGGAGGTGTTTCATCTATTTATGCTTCTGCGTTTTCTGTTTCAGCTAACACACGATTCACGCGTTTTTCAAGCATTTTCATTCCGCTTCCGCCAGCTTGGAAGTGACGAAGTGCACCAGTTTTATCAAAAACATAGTATGCAGGAACATATTGATTTTCAAATGCATCTGTCAGCTTGTGCTCGCTGTCTACGAAGATAGGCTGTGTGATGTCATGCTCAGCAGCCACTTTTTTAATGTCCTCTAAGTTAAGATCATCTTCAGATCGAGGCATATGAACAGCTACTACATTCAATTTATCCTGATATTGATCACGAAATTCATTTACTTGCGGCATAGCTTCTTTACAAAGATGGCAGCTGACTGACCAAAAATGAATAAGGGTTGGTTTTTCTCCAATCAATTCTTCTTTCGTCAGCTGACCGTTCAGCCATTCTACAGCGCCATTTAATTCTGGCATTTGTTCACGTAGTTTCATTACATTTCCCTCCAGTAGTTGTTTCAAAAAAGGCCTAACACAAAGTTAGACCCTTCCTTTACACTTAAAAATTATAGAGTTGCTTGTCCTGGCTTCCAGTTTGCCGGGCAAAGTCCGCCAGTTTGCAATGCTTGAAGAACACGTAATGTTTCATCTACATCGCGGCCAATGTTGTTATGGTTTACAACTGTATACTGTAATTCGCCGTCTGGATTGATGATGAATAGTCCGCGTAGTGCGACACCTTCTTCTTCAATTAATACACCATATTCACGTGAAACCACATGATTTGTATCCGCTGCAAGAGGAAATTTCAAATCGCCAAGACCATTTTCTTTGCGGTCTGTGTTTATCCAAGCTAAGTGAGTGTGGATTGTATCAGTTGAAACACCGATTACTTCTGCATCTAAATCTTCAAATTCATCAAAGCGGTCTGACATTGATGTAATTTCAGTTGGACATACAAACGTGAAATCCATTGGATAGAAGAATAACACTGTCCATTTATCATTTTTCATATTTTCTTCAAGACTTACTTTGCCAAACTCTTTATTTGCCATTACAGCATCCATTTCGAAACGTGGAGCTTGTTTTCCTACCATGCGTTCTGCCATTATGTATCCCTCCAAATGTATTTTGATATCTGAAATCGATATCAGCTTTAATTGAGAATAATCTCAGATTTTCTCAAGTGGCGACTCAATTATTTAACGTTTACTATTATAGAGCAATCTATTTTTTTAGTCAATGTTAAATAATAATTAATTTAAAATAGAGTTTTCTCTATTCATTTGAATACATCACTTGTTATTCCCTTAACTGCAAAAAATCAATCATCAAATTTCTGCAAAATGTAATTCATTTCAACAATTTAAGTTTAACATGCTGAGCATAGGGTAACCAAATAATTAGCTTCAAAAAGCTTACATAGGAAGGATGTTTTGTATGGAGTTGTTATATAAAATCAATTGGGCCGGCATCTTAACGAATGCGGGAATTATTGCCCTGAAGCTCATTGGAATTCTCATTGCCTTTATTGTTGTAAGGGCAATCGGGACGAAACTGGTAGAAAAAACGTTTACTCGTGTACAAGAACGGCAATCCATTTCTCTCGGCCGTTCACGAACACTGCAAAGCTTAACATTAAATCTATTCTCATATATTCTGATCTTTATTTTTGTCGTCATGGTATTTGAGGTCTTTGAATACGATGCAACTGCTCTGCTTGCTGGTGCTGGAGTAGTAGGTTTAGCGATAGGCTTTGGAGCACAGGGATTAGTGAGTGATGTTGTAACGGGCTTCTTTTTGCTGCTGGAAAAGCAGCTTGATGTTGAAGATTATGTGACAACTGCAGGCTATTCTGGAATTGTTGAGCAAGTTGGTTTAAGAACAACCCAAATAAGAAGCTTTGATGGTACGCTTAATTATGTTCCTAACCGGGAGATAATCAGCCTAAGCAACCATTCTCGCGGAAATATGAGAGCTCTGGTCGATATCGGAATATCATACGATGATAACATTGACGATGCAATTGCCGTCATGCAGGAAGCATGCGACCGAATTGCATCAGAGGATCCTGCAATTCTAGAAGGTCCAAGTGTCATCGGTGTTCAAGGCCTTGGTGCATCAGATGTTGTCATCCGCATTATTGCCAAAACCGAAAACATGATGCAGTGGGGTGTTGAGAGAAACCTTCGGAAAGTATTAAAAGAGACATTAGATGCGAACGGAATTGAAATCCCATTCCCTCATCAGGTTTTTATAGAAAAGAAGGCGAATGAAGTTCAAAACTAAGGAGAGCATATAAAAAGCTGCCACAACTTGTGGCAGCTTTTCCTCCGTCATTGAAGCCTGCTTTCTACTTGCTGACAAATTTCATCGGCTGTATACCCGCTTGCACTAAAAACAGAACCCGAAGTAACAGCATCACTGATCCCCATTATGTTGGAATCCTGACCCGTAATGATGCAGAAGTCACAGCTTTTTGCGTCTTCTTCGTTTCGCAACTGCACAACTTCATAGCCTTTTTCCTGTAAAGCAGCTGATACGTCAGATAATGATTCTTCAACACCAATTTTCGGCATTTCATCCACCTCCTATCACTAATGTGTCTCATGAAGGTGACCTTTATTCTATGATTCAGTTGGCTTTATAGAGAAAATATTTGCACAGCAGGTCCACTGCAGTTCCAATGGCTTCTTCTTTAGGCTGAAGCTTTGAATGATGCAGGCCATAAGGCGATTCAACCCCGAGCCAGAACATAAACCCAGGAATTTCATCCAGCATATAGCCGAAATCTTCTCCTGTCATAGCTTCACGGCATAAAACAACTTCTGTACCTGTATTCGCTTTAGTGAAGTCCATAAATTCTTCCGTCAATTCATGATGATTGTACACTTGGTGATACATAGAACCGTAGTCAATTACCGCTTTGCATGCATAGCCGATTTCAAGACCGTTCACCAATGCTTCAATCCGTTCTTTCACTTTTGCCATCGATTCAACAGACAGCGTTCTGATTGTCCCTTCTAGTCTTGCATTTTCAGCAATAATGTTCTGTACGGTCCCTCCAGTGATCTTGCCAAACGTGATGACTGCACTGTCTAAAGGATCTACGTTCCTTGCTACAACAGACTGCAGCTGGGTAACCAATGAAGCGGCAGCAACAATCATGTCTTGGGTTGTATGAGGATAGGCAGCATGTCCTCCTTTGCCTTTCAAATCAATAAACAGCTCAGACGTATTGGCAAAAAGCAGCCCAGGACGAGTTGCAATCGTCCCTGCTGGATATTCAGGTGCAATATGAAGTGCAGTAATTAAATCCGGCTTCCATTCTTTCATAATGTCACTGCGGAGCATTGGCTCAGCACCCCCAGGTCCTTCTTCAGCCGGCTGAAAAAGAAAAAGCAGGTCATCCCGCACAGGATTATGAACAAAGTAACTTAGAACACCAAGAGCAATTGTCATATGAAAGTCATGGCCGCAGGCATGCATGCGGTCTTGATGCTCAGATTGAAACGAATAATCTGTTTCCTCAACAATTGGAAGTCCATCCATATCTGCACGATAAGCAATTGTTTTCAAAGGATTAAGACCTTTGACTTTAACGAAAATCCCTGTTCTCCATGTCTTAACTTCCAGTCTTTCACCTGGCAGAGAAGCTAGATAATTCAAGAGATACTCTTGAGTTTTATACTCTTGAAATCCAAGCTCCGGAATGCGATGGAGATCTCTTCTGATATTTATTAATCCTTGAAATTGAATCATCATTTTTCCCCCTGACACCTATAGAGAAGGCGTGGATGATAGCCACCCACGCCGTAAAACAGAAACTAAAAAATTAAAGTTGTCTTAATTCTTGTTTGATTTCTGTTTTTGATTTTGTTTTTTCATCGATATCTTTAATTTTGCGTGCAGGTGTACCTGCTACAACTGTATAAGGAGCAACATCATCAATTACAATCGCTCCAGCAGCCACTACAGCACCTTTTCCGACAGTCACGCCTTCAAGGACAACAGCATTTGCTCCAATCACTACATCGTCTTCAATGACAACCGGTTTAGCTGAAGGCGGTTCAATGACTCCCGCAAGAACAGATCCCGCTCCAATGTGGCAGTTTTTGCCGACCGTTGCGCGTCCGCCAAGAACGACATTCATATCAATCATTGTGCCTTCGCCAATAACAGAACCGATATTAATAGAAGCTCCCATCATGATAACAGCATTGTCGCCAATTTCAACTTGATCACGAATGATTGCGCCTGGCTCGATGCGTGCTTTAATTCCTTTCATGTCCAATAAAGGAATAGCAGAATTGCGGCGGTCATTCTCAACAATAAAGTCTTCGATTTTCGCCTCATTATTATTTATTGCCTGCTGAATTTCAGCCCATTCACCGAATACGACACCGCTGTTTCCATTAAAAAACGTTTTTGAAGTAGTTCCAAAATCAATTCCTTCTAAATCGCCTTTAACATATACTTTCACTGGTGTCGACTTTGTGCTATTTTGAATAAATGAAATAATCTCATTTGCATCCATCGTTTTCATATGTATTCCTCCTTCAGGCTATGTACTTCATTACTGTATCAAAGGAAGAGTATGTTGACAAGCAGATTGACTGCACAATTTAAAGAAAGAAATCAGAGAATAGCAGTTTGCACAACCCCTGCAAACTGACGTCCAAATTCCAAACACTCATCTTCTTGCTCTCCATCTGGAAAACATTCAATCTTAAGACTGTCCATTACAAGAACTCCGTTGTTATCTTTTATTTTTTCAGCGAGAAGATCAACAGCTCCGCAGAAAACCTCATATGCCGTATCACCAGATCCAAACAGCGCAATGGTTTTATCTGATAAGTCATATTCATCCATCTCATCATAAAAATCCAGCATTTCATCCGGCAATTCGCCATCTCCCCACGTATAAGCCCCGATTAGAAAGTGATCGTATTTTGTGAAAATTGAGCCATCAATATCCATTGTCTCAAACTTTTCGGCCTCAGCTCCAGCTGAAGTCAATCCCTTTTCAATTAAGTCAGCTATGGCTTCTGTGTTTCCAGACATGCTGGCATAAATAATCGCTGTTTTCCCCATTAACCTCAGCTCCCTTTCTTAATGAACAAGATCAGAAAAAGCATGTAGATCCCGCTGTTTACTTTCATACAATCCTGCAGCAAAAAAAGTACTGCCTGTGCCTGCTACGCGAAATGCATGACCTTTCAGCGTTTCTGCCGGAAAAAGATCCATCGTATCTGCGTTTAAGGTATAAATTCTTGAATATCCATATTTGTCATGGCTTGAGGAAGCATAGATAACGGTTTCATCACAGAAAATATCCAAGAAAGCTTCCTCACTGAATATCGTTTGGCAGGAGGACCAAAATGTCATACTCCGGTCTTCCAAGTTTGCCATTTCAATACTTCCAGATGCTCCTTTGGAAGAACCTTTGCAAATAAGCAGATTTCTATTTTTATCGACAGCAATTGACGAGATCATCGAATGAGTTTCCTTTTTAACTCTGGTGACTGAACCTTTGCTGCAATCATATTTCCACAGGCCTCCGTTCTCAGCATGAATTTGTGTACCGATATATAGCTGGTCCCCATGAAGACATAAAGAGCGAATGACAGGTTTTGAAGCCAGATTTTTAAATGGCTTGTAGCCTGTCCATGATCTGCCGTAATCGCTTGATTGATAAATTGTATGTTTTCCATGTATGACTGCATGGCCACTATCGTTTCCTGTGATCGACCAGATGGCAGCAGTTGTTGGCAAGTGCGCTGTCAAACTTGTAAAATCTTCAGTATTTAGGCGAAAAATAAAACCTTCTTCCCCAACTCCGAATAAATAGGTTCCAAGCATTTTTAAACTGCGGATCGTTTTATCAAGAATTAAAAGCTCTTCCCAATGATCATTTCCATCATAGAAATAAAGACCTTCACCCTTTATCGCAACAAAATATCCGCTGTCTGTAAATTTTTCAACGGCAGTCGCCCCTCTATGAAACATTGGTTTTCACCCTTTCTTCTAGAGCACACCATCCAGCAAAGGCAGCAGCAAACTGAGTACATTCATTAATATCCTCTTCGGTTTCAGGAGAACCTTCTATTTTGAGCATTTCCGAATAGACTGAGGCACCAGTACTCACGCATCTCTCATTAAATAAGGCTACAGCTTCGCAAAATTTCGGATAGGCGTGATCTCCAGATCCAAAGCAGCCAATCTTTTTACCTGTAAGATCCGCACCCTCCAGTTCATCGTAGAAATCCTCTGCTTCGTAAGGAAGATCTCCATCTCCCCACGTATAGCTGCCAACAAGAATTCGGTCATATTGCAATAATTCCTCTATTGAACAATATTCAATTTCTTTATATGTAACTTCAATCGCATTTTCCACAAGCGAATTTCCAATCAATTTTGCGATATCTTCTGTGTTTCCTGACATGCTTGCATATATGATAAGAGTTTTTTCCAATTGATTCACCTCCTTAATTGATAATGATTTTCATTTTCATAAGTACACTATAATTGATATTGATTCTCATTGTCAATGATGTTTATCAAAAAGAAAAAGCAGCCACATCTTGCAGCTGCTCAGGAATTATTTACTATTTTCTTTTACTACCTCAAGGAATGCCTGTACTTGCTTAAGCTTAAAAGAAGACTCAAACCCAAGCAGCCACGTATCCCGTACGATAGGTTCTCCGTGCTCATTCAGCAAGGGAATTTTATAGATATCCCTCTCATCATCGAGCAAAGTAACAGATGGCAGGATGGCATAGCCGATTCCATTATAGGCCATTTGTTTGCACGTTTCGATTTGATCAACAACAATTGTCCGTTTAGGACTGCCTTGAAAATGCTTATGCCACCAATCCTGGATTTCCTGATAGTAGGAAGAATCGCTTTTGAATTGAATGAACGGCCTTTCCGTTTCAGCCAACTCCTCCACATTTTGAATTTCAGTATCGACTAAAAAAAGAGAATCCGTCAGCAAATGCTGCTTAACACCTTTCCACTCCGGATTGCCTCTGATTATTCCAACATGCACATGGTCTTCATACATACTTTTTAATATTTCGCTGCTCCAGCCGGTAATAAGCGAAATTTTTGCATGCGGGTATTTATTCACATATTGCTTTAAAATATTTGGCAGCCAGTGCTGGCCGATAATCGACGCAACTGCAATTTTAAGTGTGCCATGAACCTCACCTTCAAGCTCTGAAATTTCCTCTCTGAGCTTTTCTTCTTTCTTCGTTACTTCCCGGGCAAATGCAACAATTTTTTCCCCTGAGGGTGTCAGCGTCAATCCCTTTTGAGAACGAATAAAGAGCTGAAAGCCCCAAGATTTCTCGATTGACTGCAGCCTTTGTGAAAGAGCTGGCTGTGAAACAAACAGCCGCTCCGATGCTTTTCTCATATTCATTTCTTCTGAAAGGACAACGAGCATCCTTAATTCTGTTAATTGCATGTCTTTCTCCTTGATAAGTTTTTCTTATATTATAAGCTAATTTTTTCATAATTTCATTATCATAAAAGGAAGATTATACTAATTAAGAGAAATGTTTTCAAAATACCCCATGAAAGCAGGTAATGCTTATATGGAATGGCCGTTATTTTTTATTGGGATTTCTGCAACCTTTGTCGGCACCTTGGCAGGCAGCGGCGGTATGATCAATATGCCTCTGATGATGCTGTATGGACTTCCTATTCACACCATCATCTCCTCTAATAAGTTTGCAAACACGCTCAGTTCTTTCTCAAGTTTTTTAGTTTTATTAAAAAAACGGGAAGTTCATTTTAACGAAGTCCTTTATACAATTCCTTTTACATTATCTGGAGGAATGGCTGGGGCCTACTTCACAAGCAGGATTAATGAAGGGACCATGACCTTAATCGCTCTGTTTCTGCTGGTCTTTGCTCTAGTTTTAAACTTTATCAAGAAACCAAAAGCACTCGGTGAAAGGGAAAGTAAACTAAAGAAAAGAATCTATCCTCTCGTCTTTGGGATTGGCGCTTATGACGGGATGTTTGGACCAGGTCAAGGAACACTTTTAATGTACACATTCCTCCACAACGGATTTTCGTATATCAAATCCGTTGCCTTTACAAGATTTCAGACATTCATAAGCTGTTCGGGCGCATTTACCATGTATGCCATAGCAGGAATGATGGACTGGAGCATCGCAATAAGCCTGGCAGCAGGAAGTATTATTGGTGCACAAATGGCTGTAAGAGTTGCAAAACGGATGAGTATGAAGCACGCCTCGATGATCATACGCTTTATTACTGTTCTATTGATACTTCAATTATTTTATAATCTTATTTTTTAGGAGGTGCCTATTATGGATCTGTCAATATTAAGTCTTCACCATATTCAATTATGTGTGCCGCATGAAGCAAAGGAAAAGGCACGTGAATTTTATTTAGAAATGCTTGGATTCGAGGAAATAAAAAAACCCGCTTCACTTTTGAAAAATGGCGGATTTTGGTGCAAAGCGGCTAACGTAGAGCTTCATATCGGCCTTGAAAACATGGAACATGCCAATAGCAAGCGCCATCCTGCCTTTCAAGTTGAAGATCTGGAGGCGGCCTGGTTTCTTTTGGCAAAGAATCACATTAGGATTCAAGAGGAAACAACTATCCCTGGATTAAAACGTTTTTCTTTTTTTGATCCATTTGGAAACCGAATTGAATTGCTTCAGTTTGAAAAAGCGTAAGGTCTTTATTCCTTACGCTTTTTTTCTTTTGGCAGTTGCATAATCATTAGAAAACTAATGACAGCAAAAGCGAAAACAACCGCATAAACACTATGAAGAGAATGTGTGAGGCCATTCTGAAGAGCTTGAACGGACTGTTTTGAAAGCTTTGAGGCTGCATCAGAGCTTAACAGCTGATTAACCGAATCCAAGTTGACTGATTCACTGATTCCTTGTTCATTGAAGTATTTCTGCAGCCTCGTATTTAAAATTCCTCCTAGAAGAGCAGCGCCGATCGTGTTCCCCAACGTTCTCATAAACATGTTTGCTGCTGTTGCTGCTCCTCTCTGCTCCCAGCTGACCGTACTTTGTATGGAAACGATAAATGACGTAGTTGTCATTCCCATGCCTATTCCAACAATAAACGATCCAAACGCTGCCCATAAAGGACCATCATCCTGTGTGAGTGTGAAAAAAATGACACTTCCTGCAATCAAAGCAGCTCCACCAATGACAGAAGTTGTCCTAAATCCAATCTTTAACAACAATCTGCCGGAAACAGTTGCTGCAATGGGCCACCCTATAGACATAGCGGTCAGAGTGAAGCCAGCTACAATAGGAGTTTGCTTCATCACAGCTTGTACATATGCCGGCAGAAAAGAAGAAATGCCAATAAGCATGACGCCTGTAGTTAAAGAGGTCATATTAGCGATAAAGATACTCTTTTCTCTCCAAATTCCAAATGGCATCATAGGCTCTAAGGCCCGTTTTTCCTGTCGAATAAATAAGACAAAAGAAAGAGTGGCAGCAGCAGCCAAAATGAAGATTGGCGAAGAGTACCATTCCCATCTTATCCCGCCCTCAACCAGGACAATCATTGCTGTACTAATAGATACAAATAATAAAAAAGCACCTTTATAATCAATCGAATGCTTTTTCTTCTCTACATTTTCATGAAGAAAGCGCATCAAACCTGCAATTGCCAGGATTCCTAGCGGAATGTTAATCCAAAAGACAAACCGCCAGCTGACAAATTGGACCAGCAATCCTCCCAAAGCAGGACCCATGATGGCTGAAATGCCCCATACACTTGATAAATACCCTTGAATTTTAGCCCTTTCTTCTTTTGAGTAAATATCACCGACAATAGTTGATGCAATTGGCATAACAGCTCCTGCCCCAAGTCCCTGCACAAATCTGGCAGCAATCAGCCACTCCATTGAACTTGTTAATCCGCATAGAATTGAACCTAATAAAAACACTGCAATTCCAAAAATTAAAACCGGCTTTCTCCCAAACAAATCAGACAGCTTACCATATATTAAGACTGTCACTGCGTTCATCAGCAGATAAGAAGAAAAAACCCAGCTGTACAGAGAAAAACCCCCAAGTTCGCCAACAATTGCAGGCATGGCTGTAGAAACGATCGTTGCCTCTATCGCTGCCATAAACATTGCAAGCATGACGGCTGCTAATACAAAGGGCCGCTTCATGCCTGAAGGTCCTTTATTCATTTGTTCTCTTTCTAAAACAGCCTGAACCATTGTATTTCTTCCCCTTTTAACAAACAACAAAAGAAGGAGTCTTATGCCCCTCCTTCTTAAACCATTTTTTTATCATTTACTTGTCATTTGTTTTTTCAATTTTTTTAAAATCGCACGTCTAGTCAAAATACCTTCAAAGATCCCTTCATGATCGACTACACAGACAAATGAATGGTCAATCACAAGGTCCAGCCCTTTTGAAAGCGGATCATTTATATATAGACTGGGAATATCAGAATTCATCGCTTCTTCAACTTTCATATGCTCTAACTTTTCAAATTCAATTCGCTGCAAGCCTAATATGGCATCCATCATCATATTCGTTCCAAGCAGTCCATGCAGCTTATAATATGGATCCAGTACAGGCACTGCTGTATACCCCGTCTTTGTCAAAACAAGCAGAGCGTGCTCAAGGTTGTTTCCAAGCTGAACATGCGCAACCTTATCTGCAGGAATCATATATTCCTCTATTGTTAAATCACTTAATAATTCTTTTTTATGTATACTAATCACACTGTTCTTCCTCTCTAAAAAAGTTCAGACCGAACATTATTACCCCTATTTGCCCCAATTGAAACGTCTCCATTATATTTTAACACAAAGTCATCAATTACATGTTGAGATCCCCGCTTTAAGACCATAAAAAAAGATACTCTGATGCTCCTGAGTATCATGGTATATGTAATCTCTATAGTTCAAACCTGATTCTATCATACAAACTCACCAGTTTTTGATACGTGGCGTGATCTGTTTGCTTTGTACCACTTTCAATTTCATAAATCTCACTGCTGATCAGTTCTAATGCGTACTGTTGTTTTAATAATAGTTCCACTAAAAACCTTTGATCATCTGAAGAAAGTATTTCAACTGCTGAATTCATTTTTATTGCCCCCTTATGATTTAGCATAATCAATTTTCATTCTCGGCGTCAAACGCAAAATCCGACACAATCCTTACTTAGTGAATCGATTGGCATAGCTGAATGCTGTGTAAGAATCAGGCTTTATTTTCGCTTCAATACCCATTGACTGTATTCTTCCAGTCATCTCCTGTATTAAGTCTTTCGTAAGACCTTTTCTGCCGATATCTAAGTGAATTTCAAATATCAAATCTGCTCCTTCGTCTGAGTAAGGAATCAGGATTTCAGCAATTTCTGTTAAATAGCTTGATGTGAATGTATAGGCCAATTCCTGACTTAGTGTTGTTTCCATTGATATTTTTTCATGAAGACTTTTAATTGGTCTTGAAATGGTCATGTTTTTCAAACAGCCCCATGCTCCTTTACCAATTCGATGTACGTGTATGGCTGTAATGAATTTTGTATCATTCTGATGAACATGCGAATCTGTTCCAATAGACAGTGTGTACTCAGATCTGGGATCATTTGAAATGAAAGTTTTTATTCTTTCTATGACAGCTCCAAATGACATGTTTCCTTCAGACACATTATAAAAGGTATAGTGATCAGTCATAAGACAGCTCCTTTTTTTTGTAAAAAATACGGAAACAACATATTATATGTTTAATTGCCGGGAGTGTTGAGTAAAAATGACGTAAAGTTTATAGTATATTTTTTCCTCACTCCGGATTATTTAAACAGTAGAATGCTGTTTGCATAGGAGCACATCCTTTTTATAAAGAAAACCACATGATGCCTTTTACTAGAATCGCACCCTCTCCTTTTTCACTCGAATTTCATCATTCCCATATAAGACGCTCTCAAATTCATAAAAGTTTCCGATTTTTATAAAAATTTTTCTATAAATCTGCACGAATTAATAAATGCAGGAATTTATTCTTTATTATGACTATTCTTAACAAACAAATATAAACCACCGTGATAACAGGTGGTTTTCTCTGCGGCTGAAAGCCTTATCCAGCTCGAATAGGTACCTAAATTTCGCTTTTTCCGGTTTCTAGGGCATCATTCGATTGGGTACCTGAATTTCGCTTGGTAACCATTCAGATGAGATTGCTAATATATTGGGTGGGGGACCATACATATTTTAGCACCTCGGAGAAGTTTTTTAGTACCTCGCTATAACCTTTTTGGAACTTAGGCCTAGCCAAGATTTTCATTTTCTCAATAAAAAAAACAGCCAATAGTCTTGGCTGCTTAACCTTTTTTCGTTTGAATATTACGCATATGATAATTGCAGTTGGAACACGAATAAATGACATTTTGATTAGACTGAGCGGTCAGCACCTCATCAAGCGGCTTAGACTCATGACAATTCGGACAAATGACGCTTGGTTTCGTATTCAATCAGTTCCCTCCTATTATTGGAGCAAATCAAAAATTTCAATTGCGATCATATCGATATTATCAAATTGATAAGATTGAGGCTTTTCATCCTTTTGAAATACTTCTAATTCGAACGTATCGGTTTTATCAAAGTATTTAACACTGCAACGTTTTTCACCCTCAACTTCAAAGAAGCGCTGGTTGGGTTCATTTGAAGTCGCGTTTTCTTGCAGACTTTGAAGTCTAGTAATGATACCTAAAAGCTGTGACATTAGTATCACCTCCAACAGAGTGAGTCAACTTGAGGTCCGCCTTCGCCTCTAGTTTGTGCGTCCTTATTTATTCTATCCATCCATTTTAATAGCGTATATAATCAGAATATTCGGTTCCTATTCTTTACTTTATTACAAAGCAAACTTAAAATGGTACTGATGGGAGAAACCAATTTTTTAAAGATCACAAGGGGGTTAATAAATGTCGCTTGTAACCAAAATTGATGAACGTTTTGCAATCATTGATAGCCATGATTTAGGGATGACGGGTCGGACAAGTTCTTATGTATTACTTGAAGAGGATATCACACTCTTTGAGCCTTCATCAAGTCCTTCTATCATACATATTAAAAAAGGGCTGGATGAACTAGGTGTGAATCTAGATGAAATAGCCAATATTATCGTCACACATATTCACCTTGACCACGCTGGCGGCGCGGGTTTGCTGCTTGAAAGCTGTCCGAATGCGAAGATTGTCGTGCATCCAAAAGGAGCAAAACATTTAATTAATCCATCTCGCTTAATTGCTGGAGCAAAAGCTGTTTATGGAGATAAATTTGATGAGCTTTTTTCTCCGATTGTACCTGTTCCAGAGAATCGCATTCTTATAAAAAATCACGAAGATACACTCCGTATCGGTCCAGATTCCCTTCTGACCTTTTATGATTCACCGGGGCATGCAAATCATCATTTCAGTATTTTCGATCATAAAAGAAACGGGATGTTCACTGGAGATACACTTGGAATTTTTTATCAGGAGCTTTTGCCTGATGGAATAGAGTTTTATTTGCCGTCTACTTCTCCTAATCAATTTAACCCTGAAGCAATGGAGAGGTCAGCAGTATTTTACGAAAGCTTGCATTTAAGTTCTGTGAACTTCAGCCATTTCGGAGTCAGTCTTCATCCTCAAAAAGCAATTGATGCAATGAGAAAATGGCTGCCTGTCTTTTTAGAATCAGCTGAAAAGGGAATTTCAAAATCTAAGCCTTTTTCTTTAGAAAATGCAGCAGAACATGTTAAACTGGAGCTTCATAAATCAGTGTCTGCATACTTAGATGAAAAAGGTGTCCCGCGAACGCATCGTGTCTATGACATACTGGAATTAGATTTATCTGTTTGTGCGATGGGTCTTGTGGATACTTGTATAAAGAGAATGAAATCCAGTACGTAAAGGAGTCTTTATGTCCCAGAAAAAACGAGTTGACGTATACACGCAGCCTGACTGCCCGCCATGTCAGATTGTTAAACAATTTTTAGACCACAACAAAATCGTTTACACTGTTTATGATGTATCAAAAGATCATCAAGCCAGAAATAAAATGATTCAGGAGTTCAAATCCTATTCTACTCCGACTGTTTCTGTAGACGGGGAAATCGTAGCTGGATTTGATCTTCAAAAGCTCGAGAAATTGCTCAATCTTGCATAAAACAAAAGCTGGCCATTAGAACGGCCAGCTTTTTATATGCCTGCAGATCGAAGCAGTCTTTTCACAATTTTATCAAAATCTTCTTTCGAAATACCTGGGCAAATTCCTCTGGCACTTCTTCGAAATCAGGAACAGGCGCTCCCGCAGGCATTCCGTCGAATACTTTGAGAGGCTTTCCATCAATCGGGTGAGGACCTTTCCATATTTTATCGATATCCCGATAATCTGTATCACTGAATGTATATAATCGCAAATGAATTCCCTGATCTTCAAATTTTCGCGCAGCATCAAATTTTTTGTTGTCTAAATTCGGTATTGGCAGCATTTTGCCAAGGTCGACTCCTGTAATGACTTCCAGTTGATTAACAAAAGCGAAGGGGCCAACGCCCACTCCGGCAAGCAGATAAGAATCGGTGCTGTTCTCAGATTCCTTAACTTCATGATCTACAACCTTTTCGTTAACGACAAGAAAAAACACAGAGCACCTTTTCCCTGTGTTTTACTTATTTTCAAAAGCAACATTATTTGCATGATCGTCAGACTGGAAATATGCTGTTAAAAAGTTTTTTGCTTTAAAGTAAGATGTCCATAAGCTTAAATCAAATACTAATTCCTTCTTGTTCATTAATGCTTCAGGATATTCCATTCCGCTCCCCGCATTTTCTGAGATTGTTTTTGAGAAAAGCATACTGATACTGATCGGAGAATCTTCTGTATTTTTTTCAGTATGAACAGCTTCAATTTTCGGCTCTTCGTCTGCATATTCTATTGAGGAGATTTTATAGCCCCCGTCCTCTTCCTTAAATTCTACTGCTTCATAATGGTCTTCATAACTGACTGGACCTTCATCTTCCCCTTCGAAAAATTGATAAAGCTTCAGGGTGCTGTTTTCTCTCCCAAACTCCATTTTTTCATTGTAATTGAAGAAAGGGATACCGTAAGAAGTAAAATCACTGCCATAAACGATGTATTCATTCTCCCCTTTTTGAACATTTTCTTTCATATATTCACTAATAAACTCATCTGTAAAGTATGGCGATAATGTTTTCTCAATCTCCTCAAGGGAACGTTCTGTTTCTGTTAAAGCAAGCTGTGCCTCGGCTGCGTTCTGTACAATGTCAACAGCCTCTTGTTTTCCTATCGCGGCTTCTGCATGACCAGCTTGTCCAAAAGCAAAAAACAGAATGAGTGCGGCAAATATGCTGGAAAACAGTTTCATTATTATTTCCTCCCATTTATTATTAGTCCCTTTATCTTATCAAACTAGAAACTTCTTCCAATAAACTTTCATTCGCAAAATAACATCATATTCTGACAATTTCTCTTATATTATTTATTACCCTTATTAAAAAAGATTAATCCTATAATTCAGGCGAATAACAATCGGACTTAAAACACACAAAAAACAGCAGCAATTGCCGCTGTTTTCACCATGTTCTCGTATAGGCTAAATAAAAAATGTAGATTGAAATAAAAGCTGCTGCAATCATGCAGGCAAGAAAAACTGGATTCCGAAGATAAGGATGCCTTTGTATTTTTTCATTTATGGGCGTATCTATTTCACTTTTCCTGGCATCGACAAGTCTGCCAACATTGATTGTATAAAGCAGCCCGCCTGCAGCAATCATAACTGCTAGAATAGCCAGTGCCAATGTGAATTTATCCATCGTTTCACTCCTTAAATCGTCAGCGCAAACACCTAACCCGCAGTGAAAATTACTTATTCCTTAAGAGCTGGCAAAATCAGCTTCCCTGTGAAATACCTATTTTTACAGCAGGCTGACCGAGGGGCTTCCGCTTTTCTTATTAGAATGACACATCGGCGCAAAATTATTAGTCTCATTTCCAAATCATTGATGCATTTCAATCATATATAGTGTGATGAACCGTTTATTGAAGGGAATTTTATTAAAAAAGAACACGATTCCCTAATAATAGACGTTCATTTTTGTCTAAATGGGAAACAACATCAGCCTTTGCTAACACAGCCAATTATTACAATAGCCCTTCATTTTCATACAGGTATGAGTATGGAAGATCTAAGAATAAGTAGTGATGCTGATCTATTGGATAGGAAAAGGTACGGATTGTTTCTCCAGTTTCGATGTCACTGTATAAATCACTGAAAAACCCTTTTTTTCTTATTTGCATTTTCATAATATTTTCAAGAAAGTATGGTCGCCAGCTCCAATTCTTCATAAAATAGTCAGGCTGAAACTTCCATTCCCCATTTGCTTTCAAAACATTTCCTGATTGCTGAAATCCGTCGGCATCACATATATATATGCGAAAGCAACAATCAGACAAGTCTTCAGCAAGCTGTGTGATCAGCTCATTAAAAGAGTTGCCAAGCTTTTTTTCTTTCGTAACTAAAAGATGAATTTTTTGATGAAACACCTCAGAAATTTCATAAAAATTCTCAAGCTTTTTTTTCTCGAATTGAATAAATTTGTGAAATTCCTCAATCATTTTCTCTTTTAGTGTATACCTTTCAATAAACCGCTCTCCAGGAAGCTGCAAATAGTCACCCTGAAAATATCGGCCTCCATTTTTCCAGGCGTATTGCAGCTGAAAGCTCACCTCAATCTCTTCATATAGAATGGTAGCCCCGATTTTTCTTGCGAGAAGAGAAATGGAATAAAGCACATCATGATAGGTTTGAAGGGGCGAGGTTAATCTGAGGGGCTGAAGATCGATTTTTAGAATATTGGGCATCAGCATCCCAATTCGATCAAGATTGCTGCTCCCTTTCCCGACATTATCAACTGCTATTTTGATTCCATAAGTCCGGTAGTAAGTAAACACATGAGTCAGCTGCGTGACATCTCCCATAAAAGTATGCTCGGTTATTTCGATCACGATCCGCTCAAGATCCCCCCCCTTTTCTTTCCATTCAAACAAGATCTCAAGCAAACTTTCCCCATGATCTAACATTAATAAGTTTGCATCTCGATTTATGAAAATAAGGGTATCTTCATCATTTAATAGGAAGGCTTCCAGTGCCATATGTAAGATGTAATTATCTGCTTCTATCCGGTATTCATCCGGAATTGATTCATCTTTGAAAAATGGGCCCAGGCTTTTCAATTCCCGCTCCATTTGAATTCTCCCGAGCACCTCATACCCGATTACTTTTTGCTCATCTGCGCTGAAAATGGCTTGATAGAAAGGTTTAACGTGCTCTAAGTTTGTCATTACATCTAACGGATCCATATGCCCTTCACCACTTTCTCTCTCTATTTTTTGTATGATTATACCACATATGAATAGATCGTTCGCTAAATGAAAATGGATTCTCCTGAAAGAAAACAGAAGAATCCATCTATTTGCAAGTTAAAACGGGTGCTGGTTAAGCCATTGTCCGCCGTCCATCGTAATACATTCACCATTAATATATGCTGCATCATCTGATAATAAAAACGATGCGAGGGATGCAATTTCTTCTGGTGTTCCTAAACGTCCCAGCGGTACACTATTCAGTGTTCTTTTCGCCGCTTCTTCTGACGTCCATAACTTGTCTGCACCGCCTGTTCTTTCAATTGGTCCCGGAGCTATGGCATTCACACGAATTCCATATTTTTTGCCCCATTCAACCGCAAGTGTTCTAGTCATCGACAGCACACCCGCTTTTGCAGCTGCAGAGTGAATGACACCCGCTCCCGCTCCCCATGCATATGTAGCAACCATATTTAGAATGGCTCCCTTTTGCTGCTTTTCAATCCAATACTTACCTGCTGCTGAACTGCAATAAAATGTGCCATTCAATACGATATTGATGACCGAGTTCCACCCATTGACAGATAGTTGTTCTGCAGGGCAGATAAAGTTACCTGCCGCGTTATTGACAAGCCCGTCGATGCGACCGAATGCTTCATCCGTTTTTTTCATTAATTCTTCTGTCATTTCCGGAACGCGGACGTCCATTTGAAACGGAAGGATTTTCCCTTCATATCCTTCCATCTCTGCTTTGGCAGCCTCTAATTTTTCCATTGTTCTGCCAGTAATGACTACATTAGCACCCTGACTGGCAAATTTCTCTGCCATTGCTTTCCCCATCCCGCTTGAACCGCCTGTTACAATAAATACTTTATCTTTCATCAAAAAACACCCCCAAAATGAATGACCATTCATATTTTATCATATAACTCGTCTATTTTCTAACTATTTCAAATATTATTTAAAGATCTATTAGGGAATTCAAAAATGCAGGTAAAGATAGAAGAAAGAACTTGATGTGTCCATGCTATAATAAATTGTAATTAAACCTTTAAAGGAGTGAGGCTGGGTTGACAAATAAAGTATCGAGAAGAGCCTTCCTGAAAGGTTTAATTGGAACAATTACCGGCAGTTTGCTTGCTGTCTTTGGCGGCTATGGATACGCTCGATATATAGAACCGAAATTAATTAGAACGGAATCTATTCCGATTGAAAGCAGCAAATTGCCCCAATCCTTTTCAGGAACAAAAATAGTGCAATTCAGTGATACACATTTAAGCGAATATTATCCGATTAGTCAGCTTGAAAAAATTGCAACTAAAATAAATCAGCTGTCTCCCGATCTCATTCTTTTTACTGGAGATCTAGTCGATAAACCAAATCAATATGGGTATTTGCACCAAATAGCTCCCATTCTCAAAAAACTGAAAGCACCTCTTGGAAAATATGCGATTTACGGAAATCATGATCACGGTGGCTATGGAACCGACATTTATGAAAATATCATGAAAGAATCAGAGTTTAAGCTGCTCAAAAACACAGGGGTAAAAATTCAGCTAATTGATGGATCGGCCATTCTTCTTACAGGACTGGACGATATGATGCTTGGACGGCCGGATTTCGGACAAACATTAAAAGAAGCAAAGGATGAACTCTACACGATTTTAATGGCTCACGAACCTGATGCAGCTTTAAATGCCAAAGCATTTCCCGTTGACCTGCAGCTATCTGGCCACAGTCATGGAGGCCAGGTTCAGCTTCCTTTTTACGGTCCGCTTATCACTCCTCCATTTGCAGCTGTCTACACAGAGGGATTATATGAGGTTGATCGGATGAAACTGTATGTCAATCGGGGACTTGGGACGACAAGACTTCCCTTTCGTTTTTTTTCAGTGCCTGAGATCACTTTATTTACATTAACGAAGAAAAGCGCAAGCGCCATGGTCAGCGCAGACAGGCAGAAAAGGCACTGACAGAAAAGTCCGGTTTTGACTTTACTGGCAGATCCGTTCTAACCGAGGAGTTAGGCACTTACGCTTGCCATTAAAGCGCAAACTTTATGCTCTTCTATAACTTATAAAATAAAGAGAGGCATCCGGTCGAGCATTCCAGCGCCTCTCTCTTTAACGATTCATATAATTTTGTTCAATCTCTTCCGGTAGCAGCGGCTTTGAAAAGTAAAATCCCTGACCTTTTTGGCATTTTAATGCTTGTAAATAGGAATATTGCTCTTCCGTTTCAATGCCTTCTGCTATGACTTCAAGTGACAGACTTTCCGCAAGATGTATAATTGTTGTTATAATGGCACCATCTTTTTCATCGGTTAACACATCTTTTATGAAGGATTGATCAATCTTCAATGAATCAATCGGAAATTGTTTTAAATAACGCAAAGATGAAAAACCAGTACCGAAATCATCGATTGAAATGCTTACCCCAAGTTTCTTCAGCCTGGAAATTGTACCAAATGCTTCTTCCGGATTTTGCAATGATCCTTCAGTAATTTCAAATTCAATTTGATTTGGCTTAATTTGATACGTCTTAAACAGCGCTTGTATCATTTCTACAAGATAGAACTGCTGAAATTGCTTTGGAGACAAATTAATCGCGATCTTAGTATTTGTGTAGCCCTTTTGATTCCATTTTGAAAGCTGTTTGCACACTTCCTCAATAATCCATTCCCCTATTGGAATCATCAAACCGGACTCTTCTGCAACAGGTATAAATGTGCCGGGCGGGACAGAGCCCATTAGACTGTGATGCCATCTTAGAAGAGCCTCAAAACTTATAGTCTGATTGTTTTTCAAATCGATTTGAGGCTGATAGGAAAGCGAAAATTCACCATTTTCTAGTGCTTGTCTTAACCCGGTTTCGATGGCTAAGAGCTCGCTTGAATTTTGATTCATTTGAGGGTGATAGCTCTGATAGCGTCCGCGGCCTCTATGTTTAACATCGTATAACGCAGTATCAGCATTTGTAATCAGCTGATCCTCTTCTGTTCCATGCTCAGGGTAGATGCTGATCCCAATGCTGGGACTAATAAAATACACGAGTTCATTTAAATGAAAAGGTTCTCCAAACAAATCCAAAATTTGCTGTGCATGTTCCTCAGCCTTTATTCGATTTATACCAGGAAACAGAAGTATGAACTCATCCCCTCCCTGTCTGTATACTTGATAAGAATCAATTTCAAGCGACTGAAGACGATTGCTCACTTCCTTCAGCAGCAAATCACCAACAGAATGCCCCATTGTGTCGTTCAGCATTTTAAATCGATCAAGATCAATGTACATAAGAGCAAGATGATCATGCTTTTTATCATTTAATAAGGCTTTTAAATCTTTCTTTAATGCAGTCCGATTCATAAGCCCTGTCAGGGAGTCGTGAAAAGCCATATGCTGAATGAGCGAATGATGGTGTTTCTGTTCTGTAATGTCCTTTGCAATCAAGTAGATTCCCTGTATGTTATTATTCAAAATGATGGGAATCGTTTTAAATTGAATATAAAGTTCATTTTGATTGGATATCAATAATTTCATTTCATCTTCAATTGCCTTGCCATTAACCGCCTGAGAAAACATAGAAGCAATCCTGATACGGTCTTTTTCAAACAAGTCAAGGATGGATGTGCCAATTAAGGAATAAGCAAACGTGCGCGTCATCTCAATTGCAGCTGGATTAACCGCCAAAATGATGCCGTCTAAATCTAGTGAAAAAATAGCATCATTATTATTATCAAAGAGCGACTTGTACCGCTGCTGGCTTTCAATTAATTTTTGCTTTTCAGACATTCGTTCTGAAATATCCCTCGTCACAGAAATAATATAAATGACTTCACCTACATCGTTTGTAATTGGAGTAAGTACGGATTCACCGTAAATGAAGGAGCCGTCTATCAATCGAACCTTGTCCTGATACGAAAATGGCTGCTTCGTTTTCATCACAACCATGTACATTTCAAGTAAATGATCGGCAACACTTTTTTCAATTACATCAAAGAGCGTCTTCCCTACATAATCGTCCTTTAAACCAGCATGCTTTACACCTTCATCATTTACGAACAAATACCTGACACCATACTCTTTATCTGCCTTCATTAAAAAAACGAGATCTTTTATATGTTCAAGAATAATTGTAAATATGATTGATTCGATTTGTTCAATGTTTTTCTCTGTTTGAAAGTCTTCACTGATTGCTTTTTTCAATTTATGCATAAAACCCTCATCCTAGTTTTATCTTCTTTTTCTTTATAGTATCACACGAGGTTCTTTAAAAACCATTTAAAGATGACGTCCTGTCCAAAATGCTATAACCGTGCCTGCTGCAGTAAGAAACAAGTATAATCCGGCTTTCATAAAGGCGCGTTTTTTTATAAGATCAAAGGCTTCCATACTAAAAGCAGAAAAAGTAGTAAATGCTCCAAAAAAGCCAGTTGCTAAGAAAAGGCAGACTGATGAGTCCGGACTAATGATAGAAACTGTTAAGCCAAGGCCAAAAGATCCGGAAATATTAATGATTATGATTGCCATTGGAAAAGGCGCGTTTACCGTTCTCTCCTTCAGCCATTCTCCAAACACAAAGCGAAAAAAAGTGCCTATCGCCCCCCCTATAATAACCGCGATCATTCCCCTTCCTCCTTTCTTACAGCCAATTGACTGCCGGAGACAAAGCCGGTCCATGCCAAAACAATACCGAGCGTTAAAGAGACAAAAAGGTATATCCCGCCGGATGTTAAATTCAGCTTATTTATTTCACCTGCAAAAGTAGACATTGTAGTAAATCCCCCGCAAAAACCAGTACCCAGAATGAGCTGCATTCTTTGTTTATATTTTTCAAGAAAATAAGCTGATAGGAAACCGAGCAAAAAACTTCCCAGCATATTAACAATGAAAGTTCCATATATTGTCTCAGTTTGAAGTGTGATTACATAGCGCAAATAAGCACCTGCACTTCCTCCAGCAGCTGCCAGCAAACCATTTTTTATTGTATTCAAAACATTACCTCCAGTTTTAGAACAGGCTTGAATGAAAAGGTGTTTTCAAAATGGAAAATCTCTTAAATCCTTATCCTATCAATCAAATTAAGGCCCTATTCTAATACATTTGAGCTCCACAATCTTATTTAGTAAAACCCTTTTAACAGACATGAAGGAGTCTTACTACAAGAAGCGATCATTGCACGTTCAGTCCGCAAACACTCCTACGCTGAAAAAAGGGTTTCAATCAGGAGCATTGAGTCCGCAAAAACACTCCTACGCTGAAAAAGGGCTTCAATCGGGCTCATTGAGTCCTTAAAAACCCTCATACGCTGAAAAAAAGGTTTCAATCAGGAGCATTGAGTCCGCAAAAACACTCCTATGCTGAAAAAGGGGTTTCAATCAGGAGCATTGAGTCCTTAAAAACATTCCTCTGCTGAAAAAAGGGTTTCAATCAGGAGCATTGAGTCCGCAAAAACACTCCTACGCTGAAAAAAGGGTTTCAATCAGGAACATTGAGTCTGCAAAAACCTTCCTGCGCAAGAAATAGGGCTTCAATCTGCATAAGGTATCGTGCGCAATCCCGCATATTCTTATTATCATCTATTTACGTACAATCCGCCATTTTAATTAAATACAAAAAAGAGTGCCATATTAGCACTCTTTTCATCTCATTCTTCGTCTTCAGATACTCGGTATGACAGCTGTGATAGAATGGCCTGACTGTCTATTTCAGATTCATCTGCAGATCTGGTTACATAATCGTACTTGCCTGACGGATCTTGTTCGCGCGCTTTCATATTGTCTGTCAGCATGATCGAGAATATGTTCGAGATTCTGGATTTAATGCTGCCATCAAAGATTGGAAAAAGAATTTCAACTCGCTTTTCCATGTTTCTAGTCATCATGTCAGCAGATGAGAGATACATTTTTTCTTCGCCATTATGATGAAAATAATAGATTCTGCTGTGTTCGAGAAATCTTCCCACAATGCTTCTCACTTTAATATTCTCGCTCACGCCTTTAATGCCAGGTCTTAAGCAGCATGTTCCCCTTACGATTAAATCAATCTTCACACCTGCATTTGATGCTTCATAAAATTTCATAATGATTGCTTTATCTGTGAGGGAGTTCATTTTAGCAATGATTCTTCCATTTCCATGCTGACGGTTGAAAGCAATTTCTTGATCTACCAGCGTTAAAAAATCGCTGCGGATATCAAAGGGCGCAACAGAAATATGGTGAAATTCCGGTTTTTCGGTATAGCCGCTTAAATAATTAAAGAAATTCGTTGCGTCAATTCCGTACTTTTGATTTGAAGTAATTAAGCTCATGTCTGTATAAATCTTAGCGGTCTGGTCATTATAATTTCCTGTTCCGAGATGAACAAACCGCTCAATGCGATTGTTTTTGCGTCTGACCACGAGTGTGATTTTGCTGTGTGTTTTTAAGTATGTCATCCCATATATAACATGACAGCCCGCTTTTTCAAGTTCTTTTGCCCACTGAACATTATTTTCTTCATCAAATCGGGCTTTCAGTTCCACTAGTACTGTGACTTGCTTGCCTTTTTCTGCTGCACGTTTAAGGGCTTCGATAATCGGAGAACCCCCGCTGACCCTGTAAAGTGTTTGCTTGATAGCCAACACATCAGGATCATCTGCTGCATCCAGAACAAAATCGATGACTGGTTCAAATGATTCATATGGATGATGCAAAAATAGATCCTGCTGCCCGGCAACTTCAAAAATATCATCTTCAGAAGAAAGATCCTTTGGAGGCTGAGGTATGAATGTTTCATAGGTAAGATGTTCAAAGCTTGCAGTGAATTCTTTATAAAATCCAAACAAAAAGGTCAAATCGAGCGGGCCGTCAATTTCATAAACATCACCTTTATGAATTTCCAGTTCTTCCAGCAGATAGGACATGATTTGAGAATCATAAAAATCTTTCCGGACTTCAAGACGGACTGCTGCTCCCCATTTTCTCTTTTTAAGTTCCTTTTCAATTTCCTTCAGTAAATCCCTGGCGCCTTCTTCATGAATGGTCATGTCAGCATTGCGCGTAATTCGAAAAGGCGTGACAGACACAACGTCATATCCATGAAACAGCTTATAAATGTAATGTCCGATAATATCTTCTAAAAGTACATATTCATGCCCTTGAATACTTTCGGAAATCGAAATGAAACGTTCTAGTACAGCTGGGACCTGCACAATAGCTGTTTTTGTCCGATATTCAATCGATTCTTTTACATCTTCTAATTTTATTACAAGATTGAGGCTTTTATTGAGAAGCATCGGAAAAGGCCGGTATGCATCCAATGCCATAGGGGTTAATACAGGAAAAATATGTTCATCGAAGTATTTTTCAACTATTTTTTTTTGAAGAGAAGATAAATCATCAACGTTTAAAAATTGAATACCTTCTTTTTTTAGTGCAGGCATGATCAGCTCATTGAACGTATGAGATTGCAGGTCTACAAGCTCATGATTCAAATCTGCAATCTGTGAAAGCTGCTGTTTAGGTGTCAGCCCAGCTTTATTTTCAGGCTTATTGAAGCCTGCTTTCACCTGATCTTTAAGTCCTGCGACTCTAACCATAAAAAACTCATCCAAATTCGAACTGAAAATAGCAAGAAATTTCAGTCGTTCAAGCAGCGGATTTCGCTCATCAATGGCTTCTTCCAATACTCTTTTATTAAAAGCAAGCCAGCTTAATTCCCGGTTATTGTAATATAGAGGGTTCCCAAGCATTGGTTGGCCGATGTTTACTTTGCTCATGTAAAAGTCACCCTTTAAATTAGTCATTTTGATTCATCTGTTATGATAGCACTTGTTATAGACGCGGATGTAAATTTATTGTAAATGTTATGTGATGTTTATGTAAATGAATACTAGAAAAGTTCATACAAAGGAGCTAAACATAATTGCGAAAATATCTATCCTTTTCTGCTACTTGAAAAAAGAAGAGAAATTCACTCTTCTTTTTCATAAAATTTAAAAATGATGTTCTTCTTCAAGATCTTTTCAAGGTTCTTCTTTTGCTTTTCTGCCTGATATTCCTCTGGTTTCCAATTTCCCTCGCAAACCACATCACATTTCACAAAATCATTTTCTGTTCTTATGTCAACTGATTTAATTATTTCTCTTTTCGTGGCATTTAAACTATATGCGAGCTTTATTATAGCCCCAAGCATCATCATGTTTCGCTGTTCTACTTTTGAAAACCAGTGTTTATATGGATCCGCGTACTGCTTATAAGAAGATTTGCTTTTAAATGAAGCGATCAGTGCAAGCTGCAAACGTTCTTTATGAAGGAGTCCATCAATTGTACGATTTGCTATTAAATAAAATGTATGCTGACTGCTTGATTCTGAGTCAATGTACTGCCCAAGATTGAAAACAAAAGCTCCCCTTCTAAGCAGCAATATATCTTCCTTCGAATAGGAGAGCAGTCCCTCTTCAGCAAGATCACGATATATTTTCAGCGCAAGCTTAGTAACATGAATGACATGATTTAAATCGATATCATAATCGCTCAGCAATTCATGAAAGCTTTCTTCGATTACATTAGGAAAGATCGCCAGTCCTGTTCCCCTTGTTAAATCCTCATAAAACACACCATCTCTAAGGCCTTTTCTGCTAAGGATGAAGTTATCTGCATCAACAATTTCATACAAAGTATGAAAAACCTGGGCAGTGGGGATGATGATATCTGCACGATCCTTGGATAATCCTTCAACTCTTTGCAGTTCATGAAGAGTTAAAGAAGATAAGAATTGCTGTACATCTGTCAAATTTTGATGATTCATTTCGTATTGGTGCACACCTGCAAGCGGATATTCCTGCATTGCCTGATGAATTTGCACAATGTTTCTGGCACTTCCGCCTATTGCTACAATTGGAAGATTCCTGTTTACAATCCACGGAAGCGAACGGAATTTCGCATCAAGGAATTCCTTTAACTGATTTATTTCCTTTTCTGCAGGTATTTCGTTTTTGACAAACTGTTTTTTAAGTGAAAGAGCACCAAATGGAAAACTGTGATAATGAATTAATTTTCTGTTTTCAAAGTATGTAATTTCTGTGCTGCCGCCGCCAATATCAATTGTAATTCCGCTTTCTATTTGAGTTGAGTTCACAACTGCTAAAAAACCATAATATGCTTCCTCATATTCAGATAGAATACGAATTGAAAAATCTGTTTTTGCTTCAACTGTCTGAAGTATGAACTCTTTGTTATCTGCTTGTCTGATTGTTGCCGTTGCCACGCATTTCACTTTTTTCAGGTCATGATGCCTGGTAACTTCCTGAAAACTATGAAGAGCTGAAACTAAAACCTTTATTCCTTCGTCATTTAAGAAGTAGTCATCATTAAGATAATTGCGGAGTCTGGCTGAAACTTTCACATTCTCAATTTCTTTTAGCCGCTGACTTTTATCCCGCTGGTAAATCACGAGTCTCATTGTATTTGAACCGATATCGATAATTGCATATTTTTCTTTAATCAATTGTGTCCACTCCCTTGATTTCACAAAAAAATTATACCACAGCCCTCATAGTGGGATGATGCTTATTCACGCTTTTGCAACAGACAATCTGTCTCATCATAAGCTGTAAGACAAATTTTAAATATCAATTTAAAAGCGGTGATAGCATGATTCATATTGTCAGGCCTGGAGAGACACTAAACAGCATTGCGCTTGATTATCGGACTAGTACAGCAGTTCTTGCAAAAGCAAACCAGATTACAAATCCTAACCTAATTTTCCCGGGACAATCCATTGTAATTCCGGGACTGCCCGATCCAGCATCAATCCCATATACAATTAATATTTCCGTTAGGCAAAGAAAATTAACTCTGCTGAACAACGGACAAGTAATGAAAGTGTATCCAATTGCTGTCGGGAAAATAGTGACCTCAACACCAATAGGCAATTTTGTGATTGTGAACAGACAGCCAAATCCTGGCGGTCCTTTCGGTGTCCTATGGCTGAGTTTATCAAAAATCCATTATGGCATTCACGGGACAAATGACCCAAGTTCAATTGGAAAAGCTGTATCAAAAGGATGTATAAGAATGCAAAATCGTGATGTACTTGAGCTTGGCTCGATTGTACCGAATGGAACACGCGTATTCATTCGTCCAGCCTAATGAACAAGTAATTTTTTTACAAAGACTTCATATTAAATAGTTGGATTTTCTATTATAATAACTACTGTAATCGATATCCTGCAGAATAAGGAGCTGCTTATGAAAATCTTTAAAAACAAAAACTTTGTGAAGCTCTTTTTTGCTGCACTCGCTTCTCAAATGGGCACCACGATTGGAAATATGGCTTTTGCTTTTTATTTGCTTGATCGATTCAGCCATCAGCCGTCTTTTGCAACAATGGCAGAGCTTATGTATTCATTGCCGACATTGTTTGTATTCTTTTTAGTCGGGGTTGTAGCTGACAGATTTGATAGAAAGAAAGTTGCAGAGAATTGCGATTGGGTCAGAGCCATTCTTACTGTTCTGCTTTTCGGCTCTTTATTTTTAAACTCTATTCCGCTTGTCTTTTTCTTGTTGTTCCTGCGGAGCGCTGTTACGAAATTCTTCTATCCGGCAGAGGCCAGTCTTGTGCAGGGTATCTTAAATAAAGAGCAATATGCTCAAGCGGCAGGCCTAAATCAAATGCTATTCAGTATTTTTATGGTTTTTGGTGTAGGACTTGGAGCATTGGCTTATAAGACTATTGGACTTCAGGGTGCTGTAGCTGTTGACTTTTTCAGTTTTATTATCTCTGCCATTTTGATTCGCAAATGCAAAATTCCAATGGAGGCCAGACTCCCAAACGGAAGAATCAAATGGAAAGATTTCAGTTTTGAAGCCTCATACAGGGACTTCAAAGATGGCATTCTCTATATCGTCAAAAACAAGCTATTAGCATCACTGGTTTTTGGTTTTTTTGTTTTTGGTTTCGTAAACGGAGCATTTGCTATTTTACCAATGTTTACAATGAAGTATGAGCTGTCGCCTGATCACTATGAGAAATACGCTTCATTCTTCGCCATTTCTCTTGGTATCGGCCTTCTGGTCGGAAGCGGAATTGGAACTTTGATCTCATCAAAATTCAAACCGCATCAGCTGATGATTTATCCGATTCTATTAAGCAGCATACTTATTTTTATATTGGGTTTTACAGATCAAATGTGGATCTTTTTAACAACTGTCTTTATTATTGGGACATGCATTGGACCAATCAACATTGCAATCGGCGGATGGATGCCGAAAATTGTCCATCCAAAGCTCATGGGAAGAGTCAGCGGCTGGATTGATCCGATGATGATGTTTGCACAATCATTGACACTCGGAATGATCGCAGTTCTTTTTCCAAAAGTAATCAGCAAGGTCGAGTATTTGTACTACGGAATGGCAACCGTTATTCTTCTTGTGTTTTTGTTTTATGCTCTTACACTCCCAAAACTCAGCAAGGAACTT
This sequence comes from Bacillus sp. PAMC26568, assembly GCF_014235785.1. Classification (GTDB taxonomy): domain Bacteria; phylum Bacillota; class Bacilli; order Bacillales; family Bacillaceae; genus Bacillus_P. The sequence goes on from NZ_CP060137.1 coordinate 2,864,184, forward strand.
GAATACGCTCAGCAGAACCGGAATCGCCATACTGCAAATCAAAAAGGACAAGTTAAATCAGCGCTGTAAATAGAAAAGCAGAAGCGTCTTTTTAACTCTGACAGCAGCCATGCTGTCTTTTTTTGTATTTTTTTATTAAAAATTTGAAGTTTCAGCCGATAAAAATAGAAAGTTTCCAAAAAAAGCGAGTCTAAAGGTTGTGTATTCGATAAATACGTATAAAAATTCCTTAAAAAAACTGGTGTTCAATTATTGCATTGGCTCTTTCATCGCTGTATTTGCCATCGGAGCTTTATTCATGTTTTCCACACTGACCATTACAATCGCTGAAATATTGATTTTGCTCATTATTTTAAGCTTCTCAATCGTTTGTATGGGTATTTGTGAATGGCTTGTTTTCAGAAAACAGATTTACCCAATTAAACGGGTTTTTAAAGATGGTGATATTTCCATGGATGCTATTGAGAAAGCTTTCAGGCAAATTCACCGTTTTCCGATACTGACAGTGTACCGAATTTTCGGCCCTCACCTGTTTGGCCTTTCCGTACCTGCAATTATGCTGACTTATCTTTTTATCTCAGGCGGATTTGTTAATTTGCCGCTTTACTACACGTTCATCGCGACATTAGGAGCCATATTAATCGCAGGCATGCACGGCATCATCGAGTTTTTCTTAACGTCAGGAGCGGTCAATCCAATATTGATTACACTTCGAAACAAAGCGCTTATGTTCCATGGAGCTGATTTAACGGCAGAGGCAAAAATCCATATATCAATCCAGCAGAAAGTTCTTTACAGCGCCATCTATATCGGGGTGTTTCCTCTTCTTTTATTCACCTTGGCTACACAAATTCGTTTTCAGGAAAATTCAATACCCTTATTATCTGAATACTGGAGCTGGGCCTTATTAATATTAATAGTATCCGTTCTTTTCGCAGTTTTAGGAGCATTTTTATTGTTTAAAAACATATCTGGGCCGATTGAAAAGCTGCAGGAAGGCATGCTGGAGGTTGAACAAGGGCGGCTACAATACAGAAATGATGTATATTCTGATGAATTTTCTAAATTAATTGCAGGCTTTAACAAAATGATCCGCGGTCTGCGTGAAAGAGATCAAATCAATAATCAGTTATTAGAAAGTCTTTATACAACGCTTGCTGTCACACTGGATGCAAGAGACCATTATACTGCTGGGCATTCAGTCCGTGTAGCAGAATATTCGATTATGATTGGAAGAGCAGCAGGCTTAAACGCTTGATAGCCTTGATACCCTACGTAAGTCCGCACTTCTTCATGATATTGGAAAAATTGGAATCAGAGACAGCATCTTGCTGAAAGAGGAACGACTAACCCATGCTGAGTTTGAAGAAATTAAAAAGCACCCCGTTATAGGTGCTGATATCCTATCGAATGTTCAGCCTAAAGAAATGATGGAACCTCTGATCCCTGGTGTGAAATATCACCATGAACGCTTTGATGGGCATGGTTACCCTGAGGGGCTGAAAGGTGAGGATATTCCCTTATTCGGAAGAATTATGGCAGTTGCAGATGCATATGATGCTATGACATCAGACCGACCCTCCAGAAGAGGAATGCCTGTCAAAAAAGCATTGGACATAATTGAAAAAGGAAAAGGAACTCAATGGGATCCAGTATTTGCAATTTTATTTCTAAACGTAATGAAGAATGACGATCAAGATGAGACGAAATAAGGATAAGGCTTAATGCAGTATGGTTCAGCTTTCTTTTTTCTTCAATAGAGTGAATGCAAAAGCAATTACTATCCGTACTTATGCGGCATGCTTTTTGTTCTAGTTGCATTTTACAGACGAAAAAGTATAATTTATAATAAGCACAAATTATAATGCAAAGGAGAGAAAGAATGGACGATCATAATCGAACCCAGCCTTTAAAACCTACAACTGAAAATATTGCAAAGGCGATTTACATAGTCAATCGTCATGCTAAAACAGCACCAGATCCAAAGTTTTTGTATACGTTAAAAAAACGTGCACTGCACAAACTGTTAACAGAGGGAAAAGCTAAAAAAGTAGGACTTCATTTTTCGAATAATCCTAAAAACAGCAAACAGCAATCAGATGTACTTGTCTCTGCAGGAGAATATTATTTTCATATGCCTCCCACTAAAGATGACTTCGAAAATCTCCCACATCTCGGTTCACTGAATCAAACATATCGCAATCCAAAAATACATTTGTCATTAGCAAAATCAAAAGCATTGCTGCAGCAATATGTTGGACTAAAAGACACAGCAGCCAATGGTTCAGCTCCTAAAAAACCTTCTCCTACATATAAAAAACCTGTTTTTAAAAAATTGGGTGAAAGCTATTAACATCTTTCATTATGAATAAAAAGAAAAGAGCCAAAAGGCTCTTTTCTTTTTATTTGGCTGTGTTCGCATTGATTGTTGCATTGCGGATTATTGCACACAAACCAAGTTCTCGGTCGATACAGGATTTATTGGACGCCAAAATACTGTAAAAAATCCAAGATTATTAATGATTGGCTAATGTTACAATGACTACGAAAAGAGCCTTTTTATTTCGAAAATAATTCCTGGACCATTCGCTTGTAGACAAAAAAATAACTTGGTACTTCTTCTGATTTAAGATTTTTAAAAAGGTTCACAGAAAGTGTCCTATTATACCACTCTTGCTGCTCTTTTCCTCTGTTGAACATTCTCCAAATGTCATCTCCATGCTTCAAGTATTCCTTATGAAGACTTTTAATGTTATCCAGTTTGTCTGCTGCTATAATGGCTTTTTCTTCAATTGTCGCATCAACAGCTGACAGAATCGTTTTCTGCTTGCGCTCCTCCCATGATAAGGATTTGTCCTCCGTGTTGAACTTGACAAGTGAAGCAACCTCATCTCCAAATAGAGAAAGAATTTGATGTATGCTTGTTTCTGTATCTTCAACGGTATCATGCAAGTACCCTGCTGACACAACCTCATCCCTGAATCCTGCTTTAAAGAGGATGAGAGCTGTATTTTCAACATGTGTGAAGTAAGGAGCCCCAGATAGCCTTCGTACCTGACCTTCATGTGCAGATTCCGCAAAACGTTTCGCATGGTCAATTAGAGACATGTTATTACACCTGCAATTTATAGAATATATTGATCGATCAACTTAACAAGTTCCGTGATTTCAGGTTTGCTTACTTGAGCGTCCGCCCCTACTTTTTGTCCTTTATGTTTTAAATCATTTGTAATAAGGGATGAGAAGATAATAACGGGTAAACCTCCAAGCTTATTGTTTTCTTTAATTCGTTTTGTTAAATGATGGCCGTCCATTTGAGGCATTTCAATGTCTGTGATGACAAGCTGTACCTCTTTTTCAATTTCTTTGCCTTGAGATGTCAAGGAATTGAGATAGTCTAAGGCATCTTTCCCGTTTTCAAAGAACTCGAGATTTACAAAGCCTGCTTCTTGCAAGGTATCATGGAGAAGCCCTCGAAGTAAAGGAGAATCTTCTGCAATGACAAGTTTCTTTGTGGAACGTTCACGGTTTCCCATTTTTTTCACTTGATCAATATGAATGCCGGATTCAGGATTCAATTCAACCATTATTCTTTCAAAGTCAGGCAATAGAATCATCTCACCCTTCCATTTAACAACACCGGTTATGTGACTCTCCAAACCTTGGTATAAACTTGAAGGTTTTTCAATTAAGCTCCAAGAAATTCGGTGAATCTGCGTCACACTATGAACATGAAAAATAATTTTCTGTTTATTAAACTCTGTTACGATAAATTTATCAGCTTTTGGATTTTGACTTTGTTCAAGTCCCAATGCCTGAGCTACATCTACAACCGGGAGAACTTCTCCTCGCAGCTCTGTAATCCCTTCTACATTTGGGTGAGCATGGGGTACTTTTGTTACATTTTGAAGCTGAATAATCTCTTTTACTTTTATCACATTAATGCCGAATTTTAGTCCCGCAACTAAAAATTCGACGATCTCTATTTCGTTCGTACCGCTTTCTAATAAGATGTCTGTTTGCTGCATTGTAAGCTTCCTCCTCAAAATAACACATGTATACTGTTATTATCGGTTTGTCTCGTTTTTTATAAAGTAAAAGGCATTTTAATAAGCTTAGGATCATCCTAAGCCTACATGCTAAAATAAATAAGCTAATAAACGTTCATCACAAAGATTTGTATTAATGCTGCATTTCTTCGCATCTATTCCATATTTCCAGATCCATACATTGGATTTGCAATTTGGATGTGCCGGCAGATAAGCAGGTGCTTTTCTTGCGGTGCTGATCCCTGTTTCAGGTTCTGCACTCCAAAGAATGCTTTGCACAGCGATCTCTTTATTTTGTTTCACCGCTTGGCAATATGCTTCTGGAAACGGCTCCTTTTCCGGATTATTATAAATACCTGCACGATATCCGCTGGGAATTAATGATTCCACCCAGCCAGTAATCCAGCCTGCATCTGCTTCAAAAAAGTTTCCAATATTAGCAAAAATGGCTACTCCATTAGGAATGGAAAGCTTTCTGGCATGAAACGCTGCATTTCTCGCGGCTGTCCGTCCATTTTCATAGCTTATTGCCTGCATAAAAACGTTATATAGGCAGAATTTTTATTTCCTTTGATTGTAAAAATTGGATTTCTTTTTTAGTTAGTACGCTTCCTTGAGTTTCTGTAAGGTATCTTCCCCAATATGATGGAAAACCATAGCTGGTTTCTACACATTTTAGAAGGGCTGCATCTGCCGGCGCTGCAGAATCCACTCCCCACCGTTTTCTTGCCATAACAAATCACACCCTTCATTGTTCTCTTATATATATATGATGAATGAGAGAACAAGAGAAGCTACTTTCTATCTTCCGCCGGTACAAAAGTATGAACGATTAACCCGATGAGTGCCAGGATCATTAACGACCCAATCGCAATTCTGCTTGCCAAATCACCGTAATCAGCTAAAACAAGCGTAATTGTTCCGTACAAAAGCGGACCTATAATAGATGACACTTTTCCTGAAAAAGCGAACAAACCAAAGAACTGGCCCCGTTTATCTGGAGGTGTAAGCTCTACAATAAATGTCCGGGATGTAACCCACATCGAACCAAGAGATACACCAAACAGACTTCCAGCAATCCAGAACATAAATGGATTAACCGCAAATGTTGCAAAAGCAAGTGCAATGAGCAGAACGATTCCAACCAGGGTGATGCTCCTTTTCGTTCCTATTGACTTGGTAATATATCCGAAAGCGAAAGAACCGGCAATACTTGCTACTGTAGACACTAAATAAAGAAGGATAAATTCTCCGGATGTAAATCCCACGATTGCTTTAGAATAAATAGCCATCATCGTGATTGCAGTTGCAATCGCATCATTTAAAAAGAAATAAGCAATCATGAACAAAAAGGCGGCACGGTACGCCCGCATTTCTTTAAAAGTCTGATAAATTTCTTTGTAACCGCTGAAAAACGACGTTTTTTCCTGGACCTTGTTTAGTGCTGCCGGCTGCTCTTTGCTAAATAGAAACAATGGAATTGAAAAAACAAGAAACATCAGTGCAGTCGGAATAAAAGCATGATGGTATCCTGATTCTCCAATAAATGGATAAACCGTTAATCCAACAAGTGTTCCAATGTATCCAACCGCTACTCCATAACCTGAAATTAAGGGAATTTCTTTTTTCGTACCTAAGTCAGAAATCATTGAATCATAAAAAATCAAACTGGAATGGTAAAAAAACTTGGCAATGATAAATAGCAAAATGACGAATACTAATGCTAATGGGAGTCCAAAAAGGGTTTGAGAAAAACTCGTCATGGCGAAGATACCCATTAAAATAGTGCAGCCAACAGTAATCAGTGTAAATGGAATAATGAATCGTTTTTTTCTGCCAGTTCTGTCAATCATGACGCCAAACAGAGGTGAAAACAAAACTAATAAAAAACTTGCTGCAGCATTAGCATAGGATATAAATGTACTGGCAATTTGATCTAACCGTTCGTTTTCGCCGATTACTTCCTGCAAATAAAAAGGAAAAAAGATGGTTGTTATGTTAGATGAAAAGATCGTATTTGCAAAATCGTATAAAGCCCAAGATAGGATGGGCAGGGAAAAATAAAGATGCCATGCTCTTTGCTGCTTTTTAATCGCATCAGGACGCTGTTCTAATTGAGCCATACGAGTTCCCCCATACCTTTTAATTTGTGTTCCTATAAAAATTCTTTACCTAAGACTAAACTCCTTTCTTATTTACAAATATTTAACATATGTGCCATTCATTCTGCCCTGCAAAAAAAGAACAAATAAAGATAATGCATAAAGTGTTCTCACTTGATATAATGCTATATGTGAATCGGCTGATGCCGATTGTACGGGTTGGGTCGAGGGTTACTTTACTAAGGAAGGTTTTAAAAATTGCATAAGTACTTTCAGCTTGAGCAGCATGACACTACCGTCAAAAAAGAACTGCTTGCAGGTATCGTTTCCTTTTTTACAATCGTGTACATTGTTGTCGTAAATGGAGCCATTTTAGCTGATGCGGGAATTCCGATTGAAGCTGGAATAATCGCTACCGTGTTAACTTCGTTTGCAGGATGTATCTTGATGGGCTTTATCGGCAACACTCCAATCATCCTGGTTCCTGGAATGGGTGTTAATGCACTATTTACGTATACAATTTGCGGATCTATGGGGCTTTCTTGGCAAGAGGGGCTAGCTGTTGTTTTTGTTTCTGGCATTCTTTTTGCCATCGTTGCATTTACAAAGCTGTCGGGCATTATCAGTGCATCCATACCTAATTCATTAAAAGAAGCCATAACAGTAGGAATCGGTATCTTTTTAACGTTTATCGGTCTTCAAAAAGGCGGCATTGTGACTTCCAGCGAAACGACATTTGTTAAACTGGGTGACTTTACAGACCCGCACGTAATCGTTACACTGATAACTTTGCTCATTACCATTACGCTGTTTGCTCGAAACATTCCCGGCAATTTTCTGATCAGCATTTTGCTTGGTACGGCCATTTCTGCAGGCTTTGGCTTGATTAACAGCTCTGCAGGAGGATCTTCTGGCTTTTCACTTGATGTGTATTTTGATGTATTAGGTGCAATGTCTTTCGAAAAAATAGCGGATCTTGCCTTTTGGACAGCTACGTTTTCATTGACAATGGTTATTGTTTTTGAAAATATCGGACTTGTTCATGGACACGTTAACATGATTCAAAGACCTGACAGGTATAAAGGTTCACTTCGTGCAAATGCGATTTCTGCGATTACCGCAGGATTGTTTGGCACCAGCCCTACTGTCAGCACAGTCGAAACGGCAGCCGGCATTTCTGCAGGAGGAAGAACTGGCTTAACAGCAATTACAACCGGCTTGCTTTTTTTAAGCTCTTTGTTCTTTTTGCCTTATATTAAAATGATACCAGACAGTGCGATCGCACCGATTTTGATATTAATAGGCGGTTTAATGATTCAAAATATCCAAAACATTGATTTGAAGGATTTCACGGAGAGCTTTCCGGCATTTCTGATCATCGCGCTTATACCGCTGACATACAGCATCGTTGATGGTATGGCATTTGGATTTATCGCTTATCCCCTTTTAAAATTAGTAATGAAGCGCTCTAAGGAAGTTGCAATTCCTCTTTACATTATTGCACTCTTGTTCCTCGCGAATTTCATTACTCATACGATATAAAAAAGAAAACCGCTCGCAAGTGCTGAGCGGTTTTCTTTGTCTTGATTGAATATCAAAAGCTTGACAGAAATCCTTATTGAACCAAATGAAGAGTGATCATGACTGAAGTTCCTTTTCCAATTTTACTCTTATATGCAACTGTTCCATCCATTTCACGAATAAGACGATTCGTAATCATAGAACCAAGTCCTGTTCCTTTTGATTTAGTTGTATAGAATGGGAGTCCCAGGTTTTCCAGTTCCTCCTCTGTCATTCCCTTGCCAGAATCAACGATCTCAATTACTACTGTGCCATTCAAATAATTCGTTTTTTTGGAAATATGAATTTCTCCACCGTGTTCCATTGATTCAATGCCGTTTTTGATTACATTCATTAGAGATTGCTTTAATAGCTGAATGTCACCGTAAACAGCACTTTTATCCTCGCTATGATAAAGCAGTGTTACATTTGAATAAAACCCAAGCGGCTTTAGTAATTCAATGCTGTCTTTGAGAACCTGATCGATATCAATTTTGGTCAATTCGTGATTGTACGGCTTGTTCAGTTTTAAATAGTCGGTAATAATTTTATTTGTCCGATCCAATTCATCTAAAATGAGCGGTGCAAATTTTTTCAGATTCTCATCTTTCGTATCCTGCTGAATGTATTGGATGAACCCCCGTACAGTTGTAATCGGATTTCTGATTTCATGAGCAATGGAAGCAGCCATTTGTCCAATTGTCCTTAATTTATCTACATACAGCATTTCATCGAATTGCTTATTTGTTTTAATTAAACTCTCAATAATAAATATCATCGATAAGTAGGATAAATAAAATGCCAGAAAGTAAACTAAGTAAAAATTAAATTCAAGGAAATTGATGTTCGTATAGATAATTAAAATATAAATTAGGAAATAAGCGCCAACAACAATAGACCCGCTTAGATATCTTACTTCCGATTGAATAAAGTACCTTCTGAAAAGCAAGCCGATTAAATAAGCTCCCAATGTAATGACAATCCCAACTGGAAAAAAAGCTCCCCCAATCAAATATCTGGCCAGACATGTTACAATAATAACAATTCCGCCTGATAACCATCCCGAGTATAACGTTACGATAAGGACAAAAACCATCCTTAAATCAAAATATGTTTCACCAAGCGTTTCAATTGGATAAGCCATGCATAGCAATGCACCGAAAGCACTGATCAATCCGTATATGACCCTTTGTTTCACCGAAGCTTTTTGCTTCGAATTAAAAGGGAAGAAAAGATTGGCATTAAAGGTTAAGGAAAACAGGATTGTAATATTAACAAGCAACGGTTTTATTATAGATAACACATTGTTTCCTCCATAAAGGAAAATAGTTTTCAAAAACTCTATTTTACAGGATTCGCTAAAAAATGAAAAGAACTATCAAGATAAGTGATTCTTTTCATTAGATTCCCTTCTTATTCAGTCAGTAACCCAAATATAATTCACTGATAAATGGTCGACTATATAATTTAAGTAAGCCTGTTTGGATTATGAAACACCTTGCTTCAAAGTGAGGTAAACAATGTCCATGAAATTAGTCATTCTCGGCCTTTTAATGGAACGGGATGTACATCCATACGAAATGAAACAAACGATGGAACAAAGTCATATGGATCATTTTATAAAGCTGCAAAAAGGCTCGCTTTATTATGCTGTTGAACAGCTTCTCAAGAACGATTACATCGAAATAGCTGATGTAATTAAGGATTCTAACAGACCAGATAAAACAATTTATCGAATCACTGAGTCTGGAAAGAAACAGTTTCATAAGCTGATCCTGGAAGAGCTATCCAGTGAATCAAACCTATATCATCCCCTCTTTACAGGCGTTGCCGTTGCATTGCACGGAAATCCTCAAGAAGCAGCAGACATTCTTGAAAAAAGAGTATTGCTGTCAGGAAAAAGAGTAAACGAACTTTCCAGTATATTAGGCTACTATAAAAGCTGTTTTTCATTTAATCAAAGGCAACCATTCTTCACGGAGAAGCTGAACAAAAATGGCTAAAGGACTTAATCGCTGACGCCCGGGCAGAAAAATTAAAAACGATCGGTGGTGCAGATGAAAATTAGATTATTCGAACCAAACGACTTGAATGCGATTATTGATCTTTTCATCGAAACTGTGCAAGAAGTCAATCAGAGATTTCATTGCTTTCGATTTTATGATTGCTTACCGCTCCTTTCATCAGGCTAATCGATGATTATGATCATTTTCTCCAATCACTGCATTTCTTTTATTCACTCTCCTTACAAATGATGCATATTGTGTTGATGTAGGCTAATGAGGAGAGTGAATGTGAATATGTATCCATATTATCGTCAAGGATTTCCTGGTTCTGGAAGTGGACCTGGCGGAGGATTCGGACCTCCAAGTGGGCCGCCGCCAGGTTTCGGAGGCGGACAAGGACAGGGGCAGGTACCTACCGTGCCCCCGCTAAGCCAAATTCCGCAGCAAGCATCCCTTTATGCAGTAGATCCGGGAGCCATTAGCGGCTGTTTGTTCCGATATACGTATATTTGGTTAAACAACGGAAATAGTTTTTGGTTTTTCCCCACATTTGTTGGCAGGACCTCTGTAGCAGGCTACAGATGGAGACCACGTCAATTCAGATGGGACTACTTCGGCATCGACACCCGGCGGATCGCGTCATTCTCTTGTCGTTGAGAGCAAAAGCGCAGGCGCCTTGTTCAGCTCGCGAAGAAAATAGGAATTGCCCAAAGAAGGCGCTTTTTGCCTTCTTTGGGCAATTGTCTTTTTCACAGTGAGCTAGGCGCCGGAGCTGGACGTAGATAACCTTATTTCATTATCCACAACCTATTATAACTTTTTTAATTTCCTAAAGGTCCAAGAAAAGCGGAACCGCCCGGTTAGCTCCGACAGACAGATAAGAATCCGGCAGAAAAGTCCGGGTTTGACTTTTCCTGCGGATTTGTTCTGACCGAGGAGTTGGGCGGTGATAAATATAACCCGTGGATTTCCGCTGCAGCCACTTGACTTCCGCTAAAGCCACTAAAGGTTTTAACCATTTTTTCTAAAAGCAGCAAACTTTGCGAAAAGTGTCTTTAATAAAAAGAATCAAACCTTATCGGAGGTTTGATTCTTTTTAATTAATCCCCTATTAAGCCTGAGTTTTTAGATTCATCCAGTGGATGTTCTATTCTTAAAAACGCTCTGTCAACAGCCATTTTTGCTGTATTCGCATAATGAATTTCAACTGTCCGTCTTTCATCGAGATAAGCTCCTTCAAATGCCACTTCTTTTATTTTGGCAGCCCATCCTCCAGAAGTTTCTATAACGACTACCGGCTTTTTATTCATGTACGCCGCAGATAGCTCTCCCAAAGTTCCATTGCCTCCGCGTATCATGATGATGGCATCTGATGAATGAATCAGGATTAAGCTGCGGTAGTCAAATGACATGCCTGTTGTGATCGGAACATCCAAATAGTCATTAGCAACGTGTGTCTCATCACCTGCAAGAATACCAATCACCAATCCGCCGGCCTGTTTTGCACCTTTTGAAACAGCCTCCATAACTCCGCTTCCCCCGCCTGTAAGCAAAACAGCATTTCGTGATGCAATTTCGAGTCCTACTTCTTCACATATTAATTGAATTTCTTCAGGTATTTGACCTGACTGTCCAATTACCGCGATTCGTTTCAATCTCATCCCACCTAATTATTCTTTGTTTCAATTATACTCTTTTCCTTGCCATTTTTGTCCAAAAAAAATAGCTGCCTATAGGCAGCTCATTCTTTCTTTTGACTTAAGCAGAAAAGAATTTCTCCTTGCAGCTTGTTTCATAATCGAATTAATTTCATTTTTATAAAAAGAAAGATGTTCATAGGAAATAGCGAAAAACATCTCATATTTTAATTTTTTAATGATCTGAATTTCTTGATCTGTCAGCAAATCCTCATTAATTTCCACTTAGAACACCCCGCATTTTGGAATTCATCATCAATAGAATTCGAATAAAGAGGTTCAAATATGACCGCTGTATTATAGTTTTGTTCCCTTGTGATATCTGAACCATCCCATTTTCCCAAAGAAATAAATCATCCCAGCTGCTATCAAAATCATAATTCCGACTACGACAAAATAATTATACTTGCCAGTCAGTTCAGGCATGTATTGAAAGTTCATGCCATAAAGCCCTGCAATAAATGTAAGGGGAAGAAAAATAGATGAAATAACAGTAAGAGTCATCATGACCCTGTTCATGCGATCAGAACTGATGGATAAGTAGCTGTCCCGAATATCTGCCGTAAGCTCGCGATTCGCATCTACCATTTCTACGAGTTTTAAGAGATGATCATAAATATCCTGAAAATAAATTTCATCTTTAATGTATGCTTTTAAACTGCTCGAGCTGATCATCCGGTATAATAAATCCCTCATCGGTATGATTGTTCTTCTTAGTTTGTACAAATCTGAACGAATATCAAATACACCTTCCATCAGTTCACTGATCGTTAAATCTTTTGTGTTTTCTTCAATTTCATTTAATAAGTCCTCAAGCTTGTAAACAGGTGAAAAATACTCATCGACGAGCTGATCCATCAGCTGATACATCAGCAAAGATGGTCCTCCTTCTTGCAAAACTGAATCCTTTTTCAATTTAAACCATAAGTTATTTAAATCACGAATGGCTTTTTTATGAAATGTCACTACATAATTCTTTGCAACAAAAAGATCAACTTCCTCAGCATCAAGTGTCTTTTGCTGAATAGAGTGCAGGACAACAAATAAATAGGAATCATAGGCATCTATTTTCGGTCTTTGGCCAAATTCCACACAATCTTCTATAGCTAAAGGATGAAATCTGAAAAACTTGCCTAAGAGTTTCGTTTCTTCAGCTGTCGGATCTTGAAAATCAACCCAGTACCATTTAATATCAGGTTTCTTTAATTCTTTTAATGGTAAATCATAAATCACTTCACCAGATGATTGAACTGCGAGTGTACGAATCATTATGTCACATCTTTCTTATGTATATGAGATTATTTTTCTTCTTTACCCTGCTTTCTATGTTCTCAAACGGATAAGAAAGGATGATATCAGTCCTTGTAAGATGGTACAATAATGATAATGCATGATTACATATAAGAATAAAGGATGAACAATGATGGAACATCTTATTAATAAGAACGTAAAAAATATTGAAATCTCAGGAATTCGTCAATTCTTTAACATGGTTGCAGCATTCGATGACACGATTTCACTGACAATTGGGCAGCCTGACTTTTTGACGCCCGCTCATGTGAAGAATGCGGCAATTGAAGCCATTCAAGAAAATTTCACGACGTATACGCATAATGCCGGATACCTTGAACTGCGGAAAGCCGCTGCTCACTTTTTAAAAAAGAAGTATGAACTGGACTATCACCCCGAAAGTGAAATTATCGTTACAACAGGGGCCAGTCAGGCCATTGATATTTCGTTTCGGGCCATTTTAGATGTGGGCAGTGAAGTCATATTGCCTGGTCCTGTTTATCCAGGGTATGAGCCTATTATTTCCCTGTGCGGTGCAGTACCTGTTCATATTGATACATCAGAACATGATTTTCGTTTAACAGCAGATCTTATAAAGCAGCACATCACTGAAAAGACACGCTGTATCATTCTTCCGTATCCATCTAATCCTACTGGTGTTACATTAGATGCGGAAGAGATAAAAAAAATCGCAGATCTCATTAGAGGGCGAGATCTCTTTGTATTATCAGATGAAATTTACAGCGAGCTTGTTTTTAACGGCAAGCATGAATCGATTGCAAAACACTTGCGCGATCAAACGATCGTTATAAATGGACTATCGAAATCACATAGTATGACAGGATTTAGAATCGGTCTTTTGTTTGCTCCTGCGCAAATTGCGAAGCATTTATTAAAAGTACACCAATACAATGTATCCTGTGCTTCATCTATTTCTCAAAAAGCGGCACTCGCTGCATTGAACGAAGGAATCAATGACGCATTTCCTATGAAAACAGAGTACGAAAAGCGCATGAATTATGTTTATGAAAGATTAACAAAAATGGGTCTTCCAACAGTAAAGCCTGATGGTTCATTTTATATTTTCCCAAGCATCAAGAAATTAAATATTTCTTCCTTTGACTTTGCCTATTCCCTGGCAAAAGATGGTGGCGTAGCTGTCGTCCCGGGAAGCGCCTTTTCATCGTACGGCGAAGGATATGTCAGAATATCCTATGCATGCAGCTTTGAGCAGCTTGAGGAAGGGCTAAATAGAATGGAAAAACATATAACTACTTTATTAGAGCGTGGATAATGATACTCGAATGATTGAATTTTGAACAAAATAAAAATAACCAGTGAGAACTTAGTATTCCGCTGGTTATTTTTTATGTTCATTATAAGCAGGAAATTTAATAGTAAATGTCGTGCCTTTTCCAGGTTCACTCTCAATGGACAATGTTCCATTATGATTTTCAATAATTTTATATGTAATCATTAACCCAAGACCTGTGCCCTTTTCTTTTGTAGTAAAAAAGGGTTCTCCAATTTTCTTGAGGGCTTCGGGAGGAATGCCTTCTCCTTCGTCTTTTACGGTGACAAAGATTGAATGATCCTCTTTATATGAGGATAGAGTCACTTTCCCTCCTATCGGCATCGCATCAATTGCATTTTTCATCAGATTAATAAATACCTGTTTGATTTGATTTTGGTCACAATTTAGCTCAATTTTACTTTCCTGATGATGCTGCTCAATCAAAACATTGTTCATATTTGCCTGTGTTTCAAGCAAAGTACCCACTTCTTGAATTAAGGTGTATAAATTCGTTGTCTTAAAAACAGTTTCCTGAGGTTTTGCAAGCATAAGCAATTCACTCAAAATCAGCTCGATTCTATTTAATTCTGTAAAAACAATTTCATAATAGTTTGCATTTCCATTCGATTCAGAATACATTAGCTGCAAAAATCCTTTAATGGCAGTAAGAGGATTTCGAATTTCATGGGCAATTCCTGCTGCTAGCTGCCCTGCAACAGAAAGTTTTTCAGAACGGAGCATTAATTCTTCGGCTTTTTTCCGGTCCGAAATATCTCGTAAGATGACTTGAACTGCAGGCTCACCGAAGTAAGTAGTTGGAATACTCACCATTTCTGTGTAAATGGTTTTGTCTTTGAACGTACGCCATGATTGTTGTGTCACTTCAGCATCTGACTTCAGCTGAACGATTTTTTCAAGCTTTTCTTTTACTTGACTGTGGTATTCAATGTCAAGGGAACTGAATATATTTTTTCCGAGCATATCAGGAAAATTATCTGCATCAAACAGCCTAACCCCTGATTCATTCATAAAAACCCATTTATCACGGTGAATGACTGCAATTGTATCGATAGAATTTTGGATAAGCAGCTGGTAACGCTCTCTGCTTTTTTGCAGGATTTTTTGAAATTTTTTTCTGGAGGAAATGTCGATTAAGGCAACCAGTTCTGCTGGCTTATTTTGATATGTAATCGGAGAAGCCTTTATCTCAACTTCAATAGGCGTCCCATCCAGCCTTCTCCAAGTTTGCTCAATTAAGCCAACATATGAGCCTTTCTGCATTCTTTGAATGCGGTTTTTCACAATATCATGATAATCCTGATCGATAATGTCGAACACTTCTTTCCCAAGCAAATCTTCTTTTGATTTGCCGCCAAGCAAATCAATCAAAGCTTGGTTCACATAGCACATTTGTCCTTTTTGGGAAATGAATAATGGACAGGGCATTTGTGACAGTAATTCACCCGCATGTCGATTGATTTCATCAGATTCATCTATTAAGATAGGGTTATTTCGTTGAACAGGTTTAGAATCATGTTCCTGTTCGTAAGGCTCAATTCGTTTTATTTTGATAATGATCTGGGTTTCGGTTGATAGTGAGGTGGGTTTAATAAAATCACTTGTTGCTTCAAGCCATATAAATGTGCCATTCTTATGCTGGAAACGAAACGTGCATGGATACAGATGATGGTCATTATAAAAGTAGCCCTCAACTAGAAATAAATCATCTTTATGCACATAGTCTTTCAGGGAAGTTCCAATCATTTCTGAACATGAAAAGCCTAAATGATCTTTACTGTTTAACGATATAAATTGAAACCTGCCGTTCTCGTTCAAAACGGCGAATAGATCAGCATGCTGCAATACCTGATATTCGCTTTCAGTCTCCTGCTTCATGCACTGCCCCCCTTATATGTTCCCTTTTTCTCAATAAAAGGCTAGATCAATTCTCTAATAAATGATCTATTTCCAGCTCCATTTATCAATCTTCGATTTGTTCATGCAAAATTCCTCTTTAAACCTTCTTTTTTTACATAAAAAGTTAATTTCTTCAAATTGATTAGAACGTAGTGTTATGTAAAAAAAGGCTGTTTTGAATGCTGATGTTGATAATTGGGAAACCCTTGCACTCCAATGGTTTCCCAATTTTCGTCTTCTTTCTGGAAGCCTAAAGTTGAAGAATATTTATTTACCGTTAAAACTCTTGCCAACAACTGTTTTTTTATCCAAAGCCATAAAAACTACAAGATTTCCAGAAGAATTAGTTTCGGTATGATTAAATGTTACGGAGTAAACTTCTTCTTCATCATAGTTGTTATCAATTAAAGATTTTATTTCACCATTCACAGCCACTATCTTTACGTTTGAATCTTTAGGGCTTACAGGAATTACATCCTTTTCTTCATCCGTAAGGCTATTAAATGCTACCATCTCAACCGGCAAAGCATTATTAGAATCAAATAAATTACAGCTAGTCAAAGCTATTGCTAAAAGCAGCAGTATTGGAATAAATGCTAACCTGTTCAAACATTTCCCCCCTCATTTCAATTGACGTTTATACTTGGATACAGGTTTCGCCATTTTTATTTAACAGAGCCTAAAAAAATGAAAAAAGCCGGGTTATCCCCGGCCCCTCATTAATCTTTATATTCTCCAAAGTTCTTTGCTTCTTTTTCTTTTTTCGCTTTTTCTTTATGTGCAAGATTTGCGGCTGCGCTCCCAATTTCTCCGCTGAATTCGGAGTCAATTTTACTTGAATCGAAACCTTTTTTGTTTTTTTGATCTGCTTTGTTTTTATTTGTTTTAGACATAACTTGTCTCACTCCTATCAAATGGATTCTTACCTAGTTTGGAACATCATTCATGTTTTTATGTTGCTATTCTTCCTCTGCACGTTCAAAAGACTGAACCATATTAACCCCATGCGTAACTGCACCGCCTGATCTGAGGAGTGCAGCTACAATCACCGCTTCTGCCAATTCTTCTTTCGAACATCCTTCATTCTTTGCGTCCTCTGTGTGAGAAGCTATGCAGTACGGACATTCAGAAGTGTGGGCTATTGCAACTGCAATTATCTGTTTTAATTTCGCATCAAGCTTGCCTGCAGCCAAAGCTTTTCTAAAAAAACTTCTTGCTGTCTGCTGAATCTCTGACGAAAGATCTGTTAATGCATTCAAATTTTCTAAATCATTCCGACTATAAAGTGACTCAGCAATTTTCCCATCATATGCCCGATGCATCTGTGTACGGTGAGCATATGCCCCGCCTGCTTCAATTGCAGCCGTCACCATCACGGCCTCAAATAATTCCTCGAGACTGGCCCCTGCTTTTTTCGCTTTTCTCGTATGAAAGTCAATACAGTAGGGACATTCCGTCGCATGAGATACAGCGACTGCAATGATTTCTTTCTCCTTTCTGCTTAAATGCCCATCACTTAGTACAGCTTTACTGAAAGCAATATATGACTGATAAATGTCAGGGGCGAAATCCGGAAACCTCTTCATCATCTGAATATTGTCTTTTGCGTAAAATTCCATTGTATCCCTCATTTCGTATAGTTTTATTTTTTACTGTCATTGACAAATTTATCATCAGAATGCAAAAAAAGAGCTTTCCGTTTTGGAAAGCTCACTTTACTTCTTATTCTGTTTCTTCACTATCAGCTGTTTGATCTTCTGATTGCTCTTGTTTTACCCCTTCAACTGGCTGCTTGCTTTCAGGCTTTAAATTGGCATAAGCTTCAATTGCACGCTTCGCTATATTTTTGTTAGCTGGATGAGCAGCATTTTTCCCTGTGTAGGGAACAATCACACTGATTGCTACTTCTGGTTTAGAAGCTGGGTAATACCCTACAAACGCTAAATTATTTGTTTCCTGTCCCCAATAGGCACGTTTACTCTTTTCACCATAATATAATGTTTGAGACGTTCCCGTTTTTCCTGCTACATCATATCTGCCAAAGGTTCCAGCTGCTGTGCCGCCAGATTTCGTTACAGCTTCGAATCCTCGCTGAACTTGTCGGATGTCCTCAGCTGAGTTGCTAACTCGATTCAATATTCTTCCTTCGTGTTCCGTAACGATAGGTCCCAGTTCTTCATTTTCAACTGGATTATGAATACTGGTAACTATTCTCGGCTCTACACGGTAGCCCCCATTTGCAATAACCGATACGTATTGCGCCATCTGAAGCGGTGTGTACGTATCAAACTGGCCAATTGCCATATTTAGCATGATACCAGGATTATCAGGTGTTGATTGCTGACCAGTCGATTCATTAGGTAAGTCGATCCCAGTTGGCACGCCTAATCCAAACTGACTGTAATAGTTTCTCAATAGCTGAAAATCTTTAGAAGAAGCATCAAATGGTCCATTTGGAACATATTTTTCTCCTGCTATTTCCATTGCTACTCTAAACATATAAACGTTTGAACTTCTTTTTAGAGCCGTTACATCATTTACTGGACCCATGTTTCTTACAGACTTTTTAGGTTTTGTGTCTTTTAATAAAAGTGGCGTATCGTTATATACAGTTCCTCTAGGAATTCCATATTGATAGCCTGCTAAAACCGTAGCACCTTTTATCGTAGATCCAATCTCATACTGCGTCGTAAAGTTTCCTATTGTAAAGTCGTTAATTTTATTTTCCTCAAAACTGTATTTCTTGCCAGACATCGCAAGAACGTCGCCAGAATGAGGATCCATCATCACAACAAAGGCACGGTCAACGAGATGGTTTCCTGGTTTGGCTCTTGCTGCTTTAAGCTCCTCTTCTACAATTGCATCTACCTGCTTTTGCAGTTCTAAATCAAAGGATAGCTTTAAATCATAACCTCGGCGTCCTTCATCCACGACCTCTTCAGAAATGACATTACCGCTGCTGTCCGTCACATACTGAACTTTTGCTTTGCGCGGATTTAAGTAATCCTCGTATTGATATTCAAGATTGCTTCGTCCAACTCGTTCATTTCTTGCATATCCTCTTGCTTTATAAAAAGATTCGCGTTCTTTGAGAATACCTTGCTTAGGAGAGGTCAATCCCCCAAAAATACCTGTAAGCAAATCTCCATTCGGATATACTCTATCCCAATCTGTAATTACATCTACACCAGGCAGCATCTCAAGATTTTCTGCCACAAGTGATAATTCTTCTTTAGAAAGAATTTCATCTTCCGTTAGCTCCGTTGCTTTGACGATTTGAGGCTCATAGGCATATCCTGCTGAAAATCGTGTATATAATGCAACAATTTCCATTTCTGCTTGATCTTTTTCCAATCGATTGAGTTCTTCTTCTGGGACACGGTCAATCTGAAGCTTATATGTTTCACTTCCGTCTTTTTCTTTTTCCTTCGGTTTAAGGAGTTCAGCCGCTTCTTCAGGATTAGCTGCAACCCAATAATCCTTTAAGTCCCGCTCCTTTAAAAAATCTGTTGGCACCTCAATTAAAGCAGCCAGTTTTTTGGCAACCTCAATTTTGTCAGTGGCATTTGTAGTTTTTTCTACTGTATAAGTGATGGCATCAACGCCTTTATTCTCGACAAGTACATTTCCATTTCGGTCATACATTTTTCCGCGCGGTGCCGGAAAGCTTGCGTAGTTTGATTCTGTACGGCTTACTTCTTTAGAAAATTCCTCACCCTGAACAATTTGAACAACACCTAGCCGAATGATAAGTGCTACGAATAATAAAAACACAAAGAAAAAGAAAACATTGATGCGGATTAAACGTGTTTTTTTAAATTTTCGCAGATCAGCTTGACTATTACTTGGCTCAGTCAACGAATTTATACCCCTTTCAAATTTAAACTTTCCTTTAACGTTCATTTTAACGTTTTTCAAATTCTATTGTAACACCTATGTAACACTTGTTACATAAAAATAGGTCTAAAATTTATGTCAAGAATCAATTCAATGAAAAAGTTAGTACTAATGGAATTTTATAGGGGAATTTTTAATTTAGACAGCATAATGGAAACTTTGTCTAATCATTCTTAGAAACTAGTAGTGTCAAAGAGTTGTTAACGCTTACTTATTGTAAGTTTATTAGAATAAAAGATATCATGATGTCAATGGAAAGCACTGGACATATTGTTACAAAAACCGTGTGATAAGATGTTGTTGTAGCAAGAAACGCACCAAACAAAAACTTCTTAGGAGGAATTTTTTCATGAAGAAATCTATCGTACTTTCAGTTGCGGCAGCAGCTACTATTTTCACATTCAATGCTGGGGGACAATCTGCAGATGCAGCAGCACCTCAATCTAATATACAAGTAAAAGCTTACCAAATTGCTGGTCAAAACTGCAATTTGAATCAAGCACAAACGAACGATCTTTTAAATAACATTAACAACCCTCAGCTTCAAGAAATGATTAAGCAGCAATTAGCACAATTTAAAGCACAGCAAGGACAAGCTCCAAAACAAGAGCAACCAAAGGCTGAAGCTCCAAAACAAGAAGCTGCGCCAGCTAAGCCGGCAGCTCCAAAGCAAGAAACAGCACCAGCAGCACCTGCTAAACAAGAAGCACCTAAGCAAGAAGCTGCAAAAAAAGAGCAAGCACCAGCTTCTGTAAGTGAATTTGAGAAAAAAGTTGTTGAACTAACAAATGCAGAGCGTCAAAAACAAGGCTTAAAACCACTTCAAATTGATGAAACTTTAAGCAAAACTGCAAAAGCAAAATCAGAAGACATGAAAAGCAAGAACTACTTCTCTCACAACAGCCCAACTTACGGATCTCCGTTTGACATGATGAAAAAATTCGGAGTTCAATACAGCACAGCTGGTGAAAACATTGCAAAAGGACAAGCTTCTCCAGAAGCAGTTGTACAAGCATGGATGAACAGTGAAGGTCACCGTAAAAACATCATGAATTCAAGCTTCACTCACATTGGTGTAGGCCATGTAGCTGAAGGCAACTACTGGACTCAAATGTTTATCGGTAAATAATAGAGAGATTCATATTTTACGAGATAGCTAGATTTTTCTAGCTATCTCTTTTTATTTTTAGGTTTAGTCTAACCATATCTCTGCACTGTATCCCATTTTCAAAAATGGGCTCGTTATAGTGTTTAATAAAGAAATCCTCCAGTATTTCCTTCATCCGAAAGCCGCATTTCTGATATAAAGCAAGCTGATCCAAGCTAGAGTTTCCAGTACCAACCACTAACGTATCCATTTTTTGTGCTGCACACACCTTTTCAGCATAGGCAATCAGCTTTTTTGCGATTCCTTTTCCTCTTGCACCTGTATCCACAGCAAGATTCATGAGTTCCATCGAGTTAATAGATATG
Source organism: Bacillus sp. PAMC26568 (assembly GCF_014235785.1). Classification (GTDB taxonomy): domain Bacteria; phylum Bacillota; class Bacilli; order Bacillales; family Bacillaceae; genus Bacillus_P. Next base: position 2,885,469 of record NZ_CP060137.1, read on the forward strand.
GGTGTTAACACCATGACAGCAGCTGCTGTATTGTTTAATTCAGCAATATATATATCAGATGTTTTTATATATTTTCCAATTTTCTCTTCAAAAGGATCCGCCTCAAGCAAAAGATCCATTGGAGCTTCTGAAAAATCTTTCAATTTCCTGATTATGATTTCCATAGCTTGTAAAGCGCTTGTGTACCGCTGTCTCCTTCTCCTTTTTCTAACAGTTCTTCATACAAAGAATGCGCTAGTGATAAGCCTGGTGTCTCCATCTTCATATGACTCGCTTCTTCGATGGCAATGCCCATATCTTTCAAAAAATGCTTTACGTAAAAACCGGGTTCAAAATCTCCTTTAAGCATTCGTGGAGCAAGGTTGCTTAGCGACCAGCTGCCTGCAGCACCCGCTGAAATACTTTTCAAGACATTTTCAGGGTCTAATCCAGCATGCTCAGCATATGCAATGGCCTCACTGACCCCTATCATTCCTGCAGCAATCGCAATTTGGTTGCACATTTTTGTATGCTGCCCGCTCCCAGCTTCACCCTGATACACAATATTTTGTCCAATGACCGAAAAAATAGGCATGCATTTTTCAAATGCTGCTTGATCTCCGCCTGCCATAATGGATAATCTGGCTTCTTTTGCTCCAATATCTCCGCCTGAAACCGGAGCATCGAGAGCAAAAATATGACGCTGTTTCGCAAGTTCAAAAATTTCCTTTGCCAAGCTTGGCTTAGAAGTTGTCATATCAATGACATATGTACCTTCTTTTGCAGAATTCAAAATGCCTGTTTCACTTAGATAGATTTCTTCAACATCAGATGGATAGCCAACCATTGTCAGAATGTAGTCTGATGAAGATGCAAGATCTGCAATTGTCTCTTTCCAGACAGCACCAGCCTTAATTAATTCAGCTGCTTTTTCTTTTGTCCTCGTATTAACAAGAACAGGGTAGCCCTCTTTCAGCAAATGGCCAGCCATGCTTTTCCCCATTACACCAGTACCGATAAACCCAATTACACCTTTAGTTTCTGTCATCTTCATCTTCCTTTCTAAATTAAAAAGTCACGATATAATGGAAGACTTTTCTTTTAGCTTATCATATTCTTTCATGACAAAATAAAAAAATATGAGAAAGAAGGTTTGAATGAATAAATAAACCGGAAAGGAATATTGCATTCTGTACCCCTTGCTGAAATCAAATATGCCGACAATAACAGCTATCCATTCGTAAAAAACAGAAAATATGGACCAGAGGACAATATACCCGATTGTAAGAATTCCCCTTATTCTCCAATGCTGATAGAGATAGAGAAAAAAGTAACCAGAAAAACCATACATACTGTAATAAATAAAATCCCAAAATTCAAAATGAGGTGAATCATTCACGTCATAAATGTCATATGGCGAAATGGCTAAAATATGATCTGCTGTCAGTCCTATAAATGCGCTGAAGGTGAAAATCAGCACTGTAATTGCAGCAGGGAATTTTTGCGGCAGCTTCACTGAAATCAGAAATGCCGTAAGTAGTGTACATACTATATATAATTCATTTATCATGTCCTTCAACGCATCATAATCCCCTTTTTCAAAATTGGGCGGAACAGGTGAAGGGCAAGGACTCCTGTAAGGTAGAGCAAACATGAATGCAGGACTGGAATCAGCCATCTGTTTTCCATGTAATTCATGATATGAAAATAAGAACATAGCTCTTCTATTGCAACGATTAAGACAAATGAGAAAAGCAGCAAAAGCAATTTAGATGTCAATTTCTTCAGCCTGTTATGTCCATTCACGATAATCAGAAAAAGAAGCGGGATGATGATGATTCTCTGTAAAATAATAACCGTTTTTGCCGTCGGTGTTTCCATTGCTTTTGCCCATCCCAAGTTATCAGTAATTATTGAACAGAAAATGTTATTTACTATCGAGATCAACATAAAGACAAAAATAGCTTCTAATGGATTTACCTGTTTACTTGAATACACAAAAATATGAATTGCCAGCCATATTAAAATCACAGCGAATACGATCGCCATAAATTTGCCACCCTCGTATTAAGATTCTTAGGTTAGTTTTCTTCTGACCGGCGATTAATATTCTCTTTGATTTAAACGGATTTGACCATTCCTCCATCAACAAGATGTGTTTGTCCTGTTATATAGCTATTCACATCAGAAAGCAGAAAAAGAACGTACGATGCAAATTCTGAAGGCTTTCCATATCTCCCGACTGGGATCGCCCGCTTCGCATTTTCTTCCACTTCACTTATGCTGATTCCATGTTTTTCAGCAGCTGAGCGGTCTAACTGTGCGACTCTGTCAGTTGAAATTCTGCCTGGTGCCACCGTATTTATCAAAATTTGATACGGTGCTAATTCTGACGATAGCGTTTTTGTCAGACCGACTATGCCTAAACGGAATGTATTGGATAGGATTAAGCCTGGTATTGGTTCTTTAACAGATGAAGAAGCAATATTTACGATTTTCCCGCCTTTTCCCCTCATGTGCGGGATAACAGATCGAATCAGACGAACATGACTTAATAGATTTAACTCAAATGAATTTTGCCAATCCTCATCACTCATTTGCTCGAATGTTCCTGAGGGCGGCCCGCCGGCATTGTTGACGAGCAAATCGATTGTGCCAAATCTCTTCGCAGTTTCCTCTGCTAAATTTTGAATATCATCTGCTTTTGTTAAATCGCATGCTTTGTATTCAATCAATCCGCTGCCCATTTTCGTCAGCCCTTCTTTTACTTCATGCAGTTTCTCAGGATTTCTGCTTGTTATCATGACATGTGCGCCTTCTCTCACAAGCGCCTCGGCTATAGCTAATCCTAAGCCCTGGCTTGATGCAGCCACTAATGCGACCTTGCCTTTTAATCCAAGTTCCATTGCAAACATCCTCCTTTATTCTTCTCTTATTATAGTAACAGGGATAGGTTCATTGTTCTAAAAATAAATATCAGAATAAATAAAAAACAAGGGGAGATCCCTTGTTTTTTGATTATTGTTTGCATGCAATTCAAAAGCAAGGAAGAACCTAAGTGAAGTATTCGATTTTTGCATTCGGAAAGAATTCATCTATATATGTTTCTAAAGTTTCTCTTAAATCTGCTTCTTCATCCTTTTGATAAATATATTTGCCGATTCCATACCTTCCCCACTTGTATCTTCGGTCATCTTCATTCATCTCAAGCTTTGTTTTGGGATAATTTTTACTAATGACACGCTTAGCCGGTTTCGTAAAACGATGCTGAATCATTTCAAATGTAATGTCACCACGTGCATCTTCCGGTAAAAGCTCGTCAAGTTTTGAAAATAAATGATAATATCCCTCCTGCCAACCGTCGTGAATATAGATAGGTGCGACTATAAATCCAAGCGGATAACCTGCGCCAGCCACTTTAACTGCTGCTTCTAATCGTTTATCTAAAGGAGAGGTTCCCGGTTCAAAATTCTTAATGACATAGTCTGCATTTACGCTAAATCGAAAACGTGTTTTGCCTTTATGATCAGCATCAAGCAAGTGATCGACATGATGAAATTTTGTTACAAATCTTAACCGTCCCATCTCTGAGGTGCCAAAAAATTCGATTGCTCGTTTTAAAGAGTGGGTCAGATGATCAATTCCTACAATATCAGATGTACAGGAAGCTTCGAATCTTGTCATTTGCGGTGCTCGTTCATCCATGTATTCCTGTGCCTGCTGAAAGATTTCTTCTGTATTTACATACGTGCGGATATACGGCTTTGATCCCATTGTTGTTTGAAGATAGCAATAATGGCAGTGTCCCATGCAGCCTGTAGCAAGTGGAATTGCATATTCAGCAGACGGCTTTGAAGTATCAAATTTTAAGGTTTTGCGAACACCTACCACAAGTGTAGACTTTGCATTCCGGTATTGCTGGAGATGATTTTTGCCAGGAATATTCCGCACTTGATTATGGGAAGTCGTTTCTCTGATTTCAAGGCCCATTTTTTCAAATTTTTCTTTGAGCTGGACTCCAAGGGGATATTCAAGCGCTCTTGGTTCAATGTAGACGAGCTGCGGTACAAACGGCTTTACCATGCTTTCACTTCCTTTATTCAAAGCGGTATATCATTAACCTTTGTTACCTGAGCGCAACATATCCTTTTTAAAATTTTCCTTTCTATTACGGGTTTAAATTCAAATGTGTGATAAAATCCTCACGCTGAATTGATTTTTTGCTGCTGCTTAAGCTTCAAGATCAAGCCCTCGGTTTTACTATCACGCTGAGAGTATTTTTGAACCTGGTCCTAGCCTAGGGTTTTCTTTTTCATAAAAAAAACCCGCAGCACACCTGCTGCGGATCAGCTACTCATATTGTTCATAATCAAATAGCTTATTGTACATGACTTCTGCATCTGAATAAGTTGGAAAAATGGCGTCCTCTTCGTCTAATAAATGATAGGAATCATGGATGAATAAGGCTTTTTCCCCCGGATGATTCGGATGATCCACGATTTCAGCCTCCTGAATATTGGCTACATTAGCCGCATGCGGATTGCGGTAGATCACAAACACTTTGTCCCCTGAATTTACATCTTTTTTATCCACTTTCACATCACCCTTCTATTTGCCTAAGGTAATGTTAGTTTAGCCTTTTTACTAAATGTAATTCGGGCAAGCTCACACGAGAATGAAAAAAGGATCCGCATCTGCGAATCCTTTTTTTATTATAAATTAAACTTTTTTTGAACAAACTGAACGACTTCTTCTGTTGTGCTCATTGATAGAATTTCTTCTTTAAAGCTTGCTGCTTCTTCTTTTGAAAGATTTTTTATAAGTGAGCGTGCTGGGAGAATTGAAGTTGCGCTCATTGAAAACTCATCAAGGCCAAGGCCAAGAAGAATTGGAATCGCAAGCGGATCCCCAGCCATCTCTCCGCACATTCCTACCCATTTGCCTTCTTTGTGAGCTGCTTCAATGACTAGCGTCACAAGACGTAGAATGGCAGGATTATAAGGCTGATACAAATATGAAACACGCTCGTTCATACGGTCAGCAGCCATTGTATATTGAATCAGGTCATTTGTTCCGATGCTGAAGAAGTCAACATCTTTAGCAAATTGATCTGCAAGAACAGCAGTTGAAGGAATTTCAACCATCATTCCAATTTCAATGTTTTCTGAAACTTGCACACCTTCACCAACTAGCTTTTGCTTTTCTTCTAAAAGAATGGCTTTTGCTTGTCTGAATTCGTCCACTACAGCGATCATCGGGAACATCACCTTCAAGTTGCCGAATGTGCTTGCACGAAGCAATGCACGCAATTGAGTGCGGAAAATATCCTGTTCCTCCAAGCATAGACGAATCGCACGGAAACCAAGGAATGGATTCATTTCTTTCGGAAGATTCAAGTAAGGAAGCTCTTTGTCTCCGCCAATGTCAAGGGTGCGGACAACAACTGGCTTGCCTTCCATGCGCTCAAGCACAGCTTTGTATGCTTCGAACTGCTCTTCTTCTGTTGGAAGCTGGTCGCGGCCCATGTATAGGAATTCTGTACGGTATAGACCTACTGCTTCTCCGCCGTTCTCAAGAACGCCGCGAACATCGTCAGGCGTGCCGATATTTGCTGCAAGCTCAACGTGCTGACCGTCTTTCGTTACTGTTTCTTCATTAACAAGCTTCGCCCATTCCGCTTTTTGCAATTCGTATTGAGCTTTTTTCTTTTCAAAGCCTGCAATAACATCCTCAGAAGGATTTACAATAACATCTCCATCAATTCCATCAACGATGACGATGTCGCCATTTTTAATGTCAGATGTAGCTGTTTTCGTTCCTACTACAGCAGGGATTTCCATTGAACGTGCCATGATAGCTGAATGTGAAGTTCTGCCGCCGATATCAGTTGTAAAACCTAAAACATACTGACGGTTCAGCTGTGCTGTGTCAGAAGGTGTTAAATCTTCTGCAACGATGATTACTTCTTCAGAAATCATGCTCGGGTTAGGAATCTCAACGCCAAGCAAATGTCCAATGACACGTTTTGTTACGTCACGGATATCCGCTGCACGCTCTTTCATATATTCATTGTCCATAGACTCAAACATACTTACAAACATATCAGCTGTTTCTTTCATTGCAAATTCAGCATTTACTGCTTCACTGCTGATTTTATCTTTGACTGGATTCAGCAATTCAGGATCACTTAACACTAGGATATGGGCTTCAAAAATTTCAGCTTTGTCTGCGCCTAATTCTCTCAGCGCATGTTCTTTTATTTTATTAAGCTCAAGCTTTGACTTCTGGATGGCTTCATCAAAACGAAGTGTTTCAGCAGTTTTGTCTGCAACTTCTTTTTTTGATACTGTAAGATCTGGTTCTTCTAAGCGGTAGGCCTTTGCAATCGCGATCCCAGCTGAAGCTCCAATCCCTTTTAGTTCGAGCATTATTCGCCTAAACCTTCTTTTTTCATTGTATCTTCAAGAGCTGCGATTGCATCATTCTCGTCTGAACCAGCTGCAGAAATCGTGATTTCTGAATCTTTAGCAATACCTAAAGACATAACACCCATGATTGATTTTAAGTTAACTGTTTTGCCGTTATATGCTAAGTTCACATCTGCATCAAATTTGCTTGCTGTTTGAACAAGCACCGTTGCTGGACGTGCATGAATTCCTGATTCTGCTGTTACTTTAAATGTTTTTTCTGCCATAATTAATCAATCTCCTTCTTATTTAAATAAACTTGTACACAATATCATATCATAACAGCCGCATCACATGAATGACAAGTGATTGACTTGTAAACCTTTTATTTTTCGATTGAAATAATGTGTTCTTCTCCAGCTTTCACTGTGCCGGATGCTTTAATCGTTACTGATTCACCTTCATTCAAATTCGTGAAGATAATCGGCGTCATGATTGATGGAGCATGTTGTTTTACAAAGTCGATGTTTACTTCAAGCAATTTTTGTCCTTTTGTGACGATGTCACCCTCTTGAACAAATGCTTCAAAGCCTTCACCTTTCAAATTAACTGTATCAATTCCAACATGAATCAAAATCTCAGTGCCATTTTCAGATTCAAGCCCAATTGCATGCTTTGTAGGGAAGACGTTTAATATTTTTCCATTTACTGGAGAAACAATTGTACCATCAACTGGAGTAATCGCAAATCCATCACCCATCATTTTTCCTGAGAACACTTGATCAGGCACTTCAGTGATTGGATGAATCTCACCTGTTAAAGGAGAAACAAATGAAAATTCACTTACTTCGTTTTTAAGAGGTCCTGCAACAACGTCCTCAACTTGCTCCTGTACTTCTTTTTCAGCTGAAACAGGTTTAGCCGGGCGAGGTGTTCTGCCTGACATCACATCTTGTATTTGCGTTTTCAAGTTATCCGATTTAGGACCGTAGATTGCCTGAATGTTGTTTCCAACTTCAAGGACCCCGGCTGCTCCTAAACGTTTTAAGCGGTTTTTATCGACTGCCTTCACATCATTAACTGTTACACGCAAACGAGTGATACATGCATCAAGATGCTTGATATTTTCACTTCCGCCTAAAGATTCAAGAATGTTGTATGGAAGATCTCCAGCACTTTCGCCTGCTTTATTATCTTCTGTTTCTGCCTCAGCATCCTCGCGTCCAGGTGTTTTAAGGTTGAACTTGCGGATCGCAAAGCGGAATCCGAAGTAATAAATTAGTGAGAATACTAAACCTACGGGAATAACAAGCCACCAGTCTGTTCTGTTTGGAAGGATACCGAACAGGAAGTAGTCAATGACCCCGCCAGAGAAAGTCATCCCGATTTTTACATCAAGCAATTGCATCGTCATGAAAGAAAGACCTGCAAAGACAGCATGGATCGCAAATAGAATTGGTGCTACGAATAAGAATGAGAATTCAAGCGGCTCTGTAATCCCCGTTAAGAATGATGTTAGAGCAGCAGAACCCATAATACCTGCTACAAACTTTTTGTTTTCAGGTTTAGCCTCATGGTAGATCGCAAGTGCAGCAGCCGGTAGACCGAACATCATGAATGGGAATTTACCTGTCATGAACGTACCTGCCGTTAATTCAGCGCCGTCTTTAATCTGAGCCATGAAGATCCTCTGATCTCCGCGCACAATTTCCCCAGCCTGAGTTGTATAGTTCCCAAACTCGTACCAGAAAGGAGAGTAGAAAATATGATGAAGACCAAAAGGAATTAATGAACGTTCAATTAAACCGAATATGAATGCTGCTAATGTTTTATTAGATTCAAGCAGCCCTGTCGAGAAGGCGTTTAATCCGTTTTGAACCGGCGGCCAGATAAACAGCATGATTAAACCTAATACTACTGCAGAAACAGCCGTCATAATTGGAACGAAACGCTTTCCTGCAAAGAAACCTAAGTATTGGGGCAATTCAATTTTAAAGAATTTATTGTACATGTATGCCCCGAGAACCCCGACGATAATACCTCCAAAAACTCCGGTCTGCAAGGTCGGCATTCCAAGGACTCTCGCATATTCAGGATGAAGCTGCTGGAAGAATTGAGCAAGCTCTACAGCATCGCTAGGAATTTTCCCTGTTTGAAGCAGCACAGCACTCATAGTTGCATTCATAATTAAGTAACCGATGATCGCTGCAAGTCCTGCAACTCCATCTCCGTTAGCAAGGCCAATCGCTACACCTACAGCAAATAGGAGCGGCAGATTTGCAAAAACAATGTCCCCTGAGGATTCCATCACTTTTGCAACTAATTGAATAATATCATTTGTTAAAAACGGTAATTTAGCTGTAAGCTCAGGATTTTGCATAGCATTACCGAATGCAAGCAAAATACCTGCAGCAGGAAGAATAGCTACTGGAAGCATGAGAGCTTTACCAATTTTTTGGAGTACTCCAAATAAATTTTTAAACATGGGTATGACCTCCTTGTAAAATAGTTTGTGTCAGCAGCAAGCAAAAAAAACATGAAAGCAAATTACAAGCGTTTACATTTCAAACCGAAAAACGACAACAAAAAAAGCATGGTGCAACAAGGACGACCGCGCACTAAGGGTATATTCCCCTAAAGTTGCCGGTTATAACACGTACTTGTTCACTCATGCCTGATCGAATCAGTAACACGTAAGGTACTTTACTCATTAAGTTTTGTTTGTTAAACGGTATAAGTGCAATGTAAGATAAACAGCCTCAGCTTCATAGACTGGTTTTTTCAAAAATTGCTGCATTACTTTTATCATTTTCCAAGATGTATTGTAGCATAGCGGATATTCTTTTTTCAACAATAAAGTAAACTTTTCCGGTTCTTCTACTGTTTCACCTGAAAGAACCCTTTCAATGGTATACCTCAAGTGACGGACTAGGCGCAGATAATTGACACTTTCATGATTCACTTTTATTTTCATCGAGTCTTCAATGACGCCTACCAATTGATTAATCAGCTGGGAAAACTGGTTCACGTCTGATAAGGGCTTATTCGTAACAGCACTGTGGATATGTAAGGCTATAAAGCCGATTTCTCCTTCAGGCAGCTGAACTTCCAGACGATCATTAATCATATGAATAACTTCTTCGGCAATTGAATATTCATTCGGATAAAGCGTTTTTGTCTCAACAAGAAATGGATTTTTAATGTCCATCCCTTTATGCAAACGCTTGATAGCAAACGTAATATGATCAATTAAAGCAATATGAATATGCTCATTTAAAGGAAGTTTCACACGATCTGCGATGAAATGAATAATATCACTGACAACCGCAATCATATCTTCATCAACAAATGGAAGGAGCATCTTAAACTGTTCCTGCTCTTTTTCATTTGTGAGCACAAACATTTTTTCATAAGAATTTTCTTCCATTGTATCCCCGCGCTTTTTGCCAAATCCTATTCCTTTGCCAATCAGTACAACTTCTTCAAATGTATTGTGTTCTGCTATGAGCACATTATTATTTAAAACCTTTTTTATAATTAAGGACTCCTCCACGAAATCCTCAGCTCCTTTTATCTCTCAATGATTCATATGGTACATAATAATGTGTATAAACGTCAACGAATTTTGTCAAAACATGTAGAATAAGCAGAAAAGCGGAACCGTCCGTTTAGCTCGGACAGGCAGAAAAGGATCTGACAGAAAAGTCCGGTTTTGACTTTACTGGCAGAGCCGTTCTGACCGAGGAGCTGGGCGGTGGAGCTGGACAATAGAAAAGCGGAACCGTCCGTTTAGCTCGGACAGGCAGAAAAGGATCTGACAGAAAAGTCCGGTTTTGACTTTACTGGCAGAGCCGTTCTGACCGAGGAGCTGGGCGGTGGAGCTGGACAATAGAAAAGCGGAACCGTCCGTTTAGCTCAGGCATGGCAGAAAAGGATCTGACAGAAAAGTCCGGTTTTGACTTTACTGGCAGAGCCGTTCTGACAAAGGAGCTGGGCGGTGGAGCTGGACAATAGAAAAGCGGAAAGTCCGTTTAGCTCAGGCATGGCAGAACCATAATTACAAGTTTAAGATTCATTTGTCCTCAGGTAAATATTCCGTGTTTTCAAACTGCTTTCTATCACCAACAAAGAAATGCGCATCCCCATCTTCTGCAGAATCATTTCCGCTTGATGCTCCATGAATCATCTTTTCCTGTGAAATTTCTGTTCGGTCGCCATTATCATTGATATAAAAATATTTATACGTGGCCCAGCCATCATGAACATTCTTTTCATTCACAGTGGCATGTCCTTTTTCGTCTACTGTATATTCACTCTTTGACTCTGCTTCCTTATCATTATGAACAGTAACCCAGCCGATGTATCCATGAGGTATTAAAAAGATTCTAGGGGAAGTTTGATCTTGCTGTTTACACCCAGTCAAACAAATAACAGCCATAAGTACGATTAGTACTTCTTTCAAAAGAACACCTCCGCTTTAAGATGATTATTTATTAGCATAGGCTCATTTTTTGGAAACTATCCTATTCATATAAGGATGAAATTTATACCAGAGCTGAATACAGAAGTATTGGGAAGAGTAACAGTGAGGTGTTCAAAATGAATATAAAAAAAATATTGTTGAGTTTTTTTATCATCTTGCTGATCCTCCCTGTATATGAAGGGAAAGCACAAACAAAAGAAGTCAAAGTCATAGATGTAGAAACTGGTGATGTGATAAAAACGGTCCCTTCTACAGCTTTCTTTACAAATGAATTAACAGCTGCGATTAAATCGATGAAAGGGATAACTGTAAAGGTTAATCCTTTACCTAAAAAAGGATACTTGATCTTAGTTCAGCCACAAACTTCATTAAAAGTGAAAAACAAATGGTTTGAAGGAATAGTATCTGAAGCGATGATTATTTACAGTAAAGAGGAACCGACCAGATTGATATTATTCACAGACGAAAATAAACCTTTGTTTTTTGAAGTTACCTATAATCCAAAAAACCTTGTTCAGGCACTTGGCATTCAATAATAGCAAAAATTTCATTAAAATTCAGGCTTCGTCCTATGATGACGGAGTCTAGTTTTATTTAGTCCTTTTCTTAAACATCGTTGCTTTTTAATCGTATATAGTGCATCCCAGACACGCTACTGACAGACTTTATACGATAAACAACAAACGTTGCGAACACATCCTTAATATAAAACCATGTTCATGATTGCACCTCTCTGATTCTATCCCTATAATTAGAGAAGTCAGGAATAATAATTGGATACAACGTTTAATTGCAACATTCATCAAGGAGGAATGCAGGAATGATAAAACTATTTGTAAGTGATCTTGATGGAACTTTGCTGAGCATGGAAAAACAAGTTTCAGAACAGGATATTCTTGCTCTAAAACAGCTTAAGGAAAACAGAATTGATGTATGTTTAGCATCCGGAAGAATGGATATAGAAATTGGAGAGATCTTAAATATGGTTGGTGAACGCTATCACCGCATCAGCCAAAATGGTGCATTTATCAATACAAACAATGATGAATCACTTCATGCGTTAACATTTGAAGACGTAATTGCAAGGGAAGTCTATGAACAAGTCCGCTCCACAGACTTTATCACAATCATTGCGGATTACAGCAAAAATTATACCGAACGACGTGATGAAATCATCAAAAGCATTGAATCACGCATGTTTTCACCTATAGTAGAGAACATCGACTTAATTAGTTCTTTAGGACAATCAGTAAATGCTTCTAAAATTTCTGTTCTAGGCGAATACGAAGCCCTTGCTGAATTACAGCAAAAACTAATTGACAAGCACCCTGATACAATAGAAACATACATATCTGATAAACAGTGCCTCGACATTATGCCCAAAAACATCAGCAAGGGAAATGCATTAATGATGTTGATTGAACATCTTAACATTCAATCAGACGAGGTTGCTTGTATTGGTGATTCATTTAATGATATTCCAATGTTCAACATGACTCCTCACAGCTTTGCGATGGAAGAAGCACATCCTGATGTAAAAAAAGAAGCATCCTATGTTGCATCATCTGTACACGATGCCATAAAAAAGGTGCTGGAGATTAACTTCAGTCACCTTCAGAAAAAAGCTTAAAAGGGCGGATATCGCCCTTTTTATTTATTTACAATACAAACTCTGCTTATCATTAAAGTTCTGTCAATTAGACACGTGATTTCCTGTTAGATACATCTCCGTAAATTCTTCTGCAGGGATTGGCTTACCGCCTAAATAACCCTGAAATTCAAGACATCCAAGCTTTGCGAGCAATTCCTTTTGGATTTTCGTTTCTACTCCCTCAGCTATTACTTTTAAATTAAGATGGTTGGCCATTGAAATGATCATCGAGACAATCGCTTCGTTATCATTGTGCTGCTCCATATCCCTGATAAAAGACTGATCTATTTTTAAACGGTCAATGCTCAATTTATGCAAATAGCTGAGCGAGCTATAGCCGGTTCCGAAATCATCCATGCTGATCTCAATGCCCATTGTTCTCAGTTTTGATAATTTCATGTTGGCTTCCCGTTCATTATCCATCATAGCGGTCTCTGTTATTTCAATTTCAAGACTTGATGCACGTATCTGATAAGTCGTTAAAATATCGTCAATCGTCTTAACGAGATCCTCTTGATACAAGTGAAGGTGGGATATATTAATCGAAATTCTGCCAAAATGTAATTTTTCTTCTTCCCAAGCTCGAACCTGTCTGGCTACCACAGATAAAACGAATCGTTCTAATTCAAAGATCAAACCGCTCTCTTCTGCAATTGGAATAAATACGGCTGGAGAAATAAAGCCAAATTCATGATGTTTCCATCTGACCAATGCCTCTGCACCAATAACTGTAGAAAGATTCTCTTTGAATTTCGGCTGAAAATATACCGTTAACTCCTGATATTGAATGGCTTTTCGCAATTCATTTTCCAAATTGATTTTTTCAATTAGCTTGTCATTCATTTCAGGTTTATAAATTCCAAAACTATTAGATCCATTCATCTTCACATCATACATGGCAATATCTGCATATTTCATCAGCATTTCTTCATCCTGACTATGCAGCGGGTAGTTTGCAATCCCTATGCTTGTTGTTACGAGACAATCATTCTCTCGGATTTTCATTGGAAATCTGAAATGGTGTACGATATCATTTGCAATTTCACTCGCGATATGAATTTTTTCATTAAGCAAAATAATGCTGAATTCATCCCCTCCCAGCCTGGAAAGGATTGAATTCTCAGGAAGAATCGCTGACAGCCGTTCAGCAATTTTGACTAAAACAAGATCCCCGAAAGCATGCCCAAACAAATCATTCAGCCGTTTAAAACGGTCAAAATCCAGATTCATAATTGTAAATGGCTTTTTTTGGGCTTTTAGCTCTGATAGCTTCTGAACAAAAAAGCGCCGGTTTGAAAGTCCAGTCAGCTCATCATGAAAAGCCAAATAGTTAATGCGATCCTGGGCTTTTTTACTTTCAGTAATATCTTTAACAACTCCGTAAATACCTTCAACACGATGATTAACCATTTGTCTGACTGCCGTTATCAAAACATCTCGTGTCTCTCCATGTTTTCTCCTGATCGCTACCGATAACTCATTTTCACTGAATTCCCCTTTTACGATTTCAGCAAAATAAATCAAAGCTTTTTTATGTTCAGAGTCATTTAATAATGTTAAAAAACTAAGTCCGATCAGTTCGTTTTCTTCCAGCTGTGTCAGCTCTTTTGCCACTTTGTTGACAGATGTAATCGTACCATTAAGATCAGTCGATATTACTCCATCAGGGCTGTGATGAAATAATGACCTGAAACGCTCTTCATTTTCAGTGATCTTCTCGGATTGTTCAATGATCATTGTTTGACTGTACAAATCCGGGATAAATGCGAGAATCATATTTAATGAAACTACAAAAAGAAATGGATAGAGATATTGATAGCCAAGTCCATCGATGAACTGAAAATCAAGTACAGAAGTCATGACTGTATATGGAATGCCAGCTAAGGAAATTCCTCCGATGATGCTACCGGCTGTACGATAAACTCTTGCCCTGCGATGGTTTAACAATCCATCTTCCAGAGCGATAAGCAATAATCTAAGTGCTGAAAAAGAGAAGGTTACTGAAAGGAAAAAAGCGAAAAGGACCAATAAAGGCTTAATTTCTATCGCATCATGAAATAAAATGGCATAGCCGATGAAATCAATCAAAATGATACCAATTGACATGCCAAACCCTGTGGCAAAATAAGACATTAAGGTCATCGATTGAATGCTGCTTGTTTTTATAGAAAAGTATGCTACTAAGCAGCAAAGGATATAATTTATCAGAAAGTAAAAGATAGGCTGGTTTAATGAAATTGGCAGATGAATGGATAGGATAGCAAGTGTGTGTGTCAGCCAAAACAATAATCCAAGAGCCATGCTTAATAGCAGCAATATGATCGATTGAGGGTGCAGAATCGCTTTTCTGATATAAATAGTTGTAAATATAGGTGTCAATTGATAGCTGATGACTGACAGTATAAGAACGAAAACAACTATTAAAAGATCTGCATTCATGTCAAACAAACAAATTCCCCCCTTATCTCTTATATCGAACAATTTTTGAAATATTAAAGGGAAATCTTCATTTTCTTTAAAAAATAAAAAACGTATGTTTAAAATTTCATCGTTTGATGCAAACTATGCAACGTAAGAGAATTTGTCGAAAAGGAGGAATGAATGATGAATAAGAACAACCAAAATAATGGTTCTCAGCAACAGCAAAGACAGCAGCAGCAAAATCAATCCCAGCAAAACCAACAGGCTGATACTGAATTTGCTCAAGAGATGAATCAGAAACAAGCAAATAAAAAACAAAGATAAGGTTTACATAAAGTAAGCTGAAAAAGACGGTTGTTTAACCGTCTTTTTGTTTTTGGGTGTTTAACAAAGAGTTTTGTATCTCATAATGGTTTGGATAAGTTCATTGTTTTTAATTAATTTCCCATGTATGAAAAGGATTTGCTTTTCATTTTATGGTATACTATTTTCGTAAAGCTGCAGATGGTGCAACATCTACAGCCAGAGCAGTCAAACAATGGATCAGCTGCTTGAGAAATTGTGTTTGATGACCTCATGCCTCGAGGTCTATTTTTTTTGCCCGAAACTCAGCACTGCCACAACTAATGTAGCAAAAGAAACCATTACAACTAAACTTTCAAAGATTGTCAATTGTCATCCCCCCTTTCCCAGGGGTTCTCACTGATCCATAAAAGATTGAGCTGCATGTCCATTATATCATCTATCGAACAAAACAGGAACATACGTTTGTATTTTGGTTCAATTCTCCTAATAACAAGCCGTTTCTTTCTTGACTGTTTGTACCATTTTTTACATAAAAAAAGAACACGTATAGTGTTCTACATGTATTTTGCAGGATTCTTATGGTTATTCTCTATTGAATTACAGGCTATTTTCATTTTTGCCAATGTACCCTTTAGTGTTTCCTCATGATTGCATTGATCATTTAAATACATTTCTGATAAGTCGTAAACAGATCGTGAAAGCAGTTCAACCACATTTTTTAATGAGGATGCATCTGGAGTATACCCATCATGTAAAACTTTTCGAACGATCTCATCGCTCAACCCTTTTATTTTTATGACCTTTTCTTTCTCAGGCATATTTCATCCTCCTTTATTGTTCATATATAACGTATTCACCAGCACCTGCTTATCCCCTTTGTATGATTCTGTCGAGATAAAGGAGGTTTTCTTTAAGTATGTTAAAAGGCTCTCATGCGCTGAGAGCCTTACTCTTTTACTGTTAAATTATGATGTTCCTGACTAAGTCGATTCCGCTTTTCTTGCTAAGATGGTTCTATGTGAACGTGTACATGGGAAATCCGATGTTCCTTCTCCATTCTTTTCTCTACTTCATCCGTTATTTCATGACTTTCGGATACATTTAAATTTGCATGAATCTCTATTACGACATCGACAAGAACACTGCTGCCAAGATATCTCGCTTTAATGTCTTTAAGGCGATCTACACCTGGAGTTGTTTCAACTGTTTGTTTATAGTCGAGCAGCTTTTGTTCATCAAAACCGTCTGTTAACGAATGTGCAGTCTCTTTAAAAATATCCCAGGCAGTTTTACAAATAATAAATCCAATTGTTATGGCTGTAATTGTATCAAACCAGGCAAGACCAAACTGAGAAGCGATTATGCCTGCAAATGCCCCGACACTGACTAGGGCATCTGAACGATTGTCATGAGCAGCCGCAATCAATGCTTTGGAATTTATTTTCTTAGCAAGAGCTTTATTGTAGCGATACACTCCATACATAATACTTGCACTGATAATGGCAGCCCAGGCCGTGATTACATGGGGTGATTCCGTTTTCGGCTCCGCAATCGATTTGAATCCTTCAAACAAAACCTGAATTCCCACTGACATAATAATAAATGAAGCAACTAGCGCAGCAATAGCTTCTGCTTTAAAATGGCCATAATGATGATCATGGTCAGGCGGTTTTTGCGAAATTCTGAGTCCAATTAAAACGGCTGCAGATGCAATTACATCTGTTCCATTATTTAATCCATCTGCAAGTAAGGCTTGGGAAGAATACAGATAGCCGATCGTCAGCTTAGAAGCTGCGAGAATTATGTAAGCCGCGATGCTCAGCCAAGCACCGCGTTCTCCTTTTTTCAAATCTTGATAGACGTCCAATGTTTTCAATTCCCCATTCAAATCAGTTTAGAATTTCTAAAAAAGTGAGTTAGAACCAATGAATACAAACCTTTACTCATTCCATTGCTTAGGCAGCATTTGAATCGAAGAATTCAACGTGTCCAGCTTGCTTTCAATTCTGTGCAGCAAATATAAGGTAACCATAATTGGAAAACCGACTTCACTCACAAATTGGATCCACTGCTCCATTTTATAATTCCTCCTTATCCAATTTTTATGTTTCTTGATTATGAAAGCTGTGTTCGCATAGATTGTTGGTTCGTCGCAGTTAGCCTTTTTATTAGAGTTTCTTTTCTTCTTTTTTCAAATAAAGTATCTGTTCAGTGTTTAAAGGCCAGATCTCACCATACCTGAGATCTGGCCTTTTCGTCATTATCCGATTGTAAGATCCGTCACATTTCTTTCAACCACTCTTGCACCTTTTTTGCTGATGAAATCACCGCCGGCAGATGTAAATGCATTAGAGGATAAAATCATATCCATTGCACTAGAAATCTCGCTCTCTGCAAGTGGTTCTTTTGGAGAATCAATATTGATCTTTACTTGTTTGCCTTCTGCATTTAAAAACTGAAGTTCTAAAATTTTCGGCATTCTTATCCCTCCCTTCTATAAGATTTCAATTTGATTAAGCTGTTACCTGGTGTGAGTCGTTGCGTTCGACATGTGCAAGTAATTGAGTCTGCAATCCTGTAATTGCGGTTGCTGCTTCTAATAACTGCTCTGCTGTAGCTGATGTTTTGATGTTATTGTAATTTTTAGATTTGAAAACGGGCTCGCCTTTTTCATCCACACCCACTTCAAACACGAGACGAAGCTGTGAATCAAGTATGATTGTTTCTGCCATGCTGATCACCTCCTTTCATAAACGTTATACATTTGAAAGAAGAGTACAGTAGCATAGAAAAAGGATTTTTTTAAAGAAGTTTTTAGTATGTTATTGAGTTTTTTACAAAAAATAACATAACGTTGATTCGTTTTTATGAACGCACAGATATAAGAATCACACGAATCCTGACAGGTAGGTATAGATGTGAAAACAAGTAAACTAGAGGTACTATTTTGGAGTATCGCATTTCCGGGGTTTGGTCAGCTGCTCAACAGACAGTTAATTAAAGGCATTCTCTTTATTTCACTTGAAGTGCTCATTAATTCTTTCAGTCATTTTAATCAAGCAATCATGTTCAGTTTTATGGGAGAAATTGATAAAGCCTTCGAAACTGTTAACTTTGGCTGGCTGATGTTTTATCCATGCATCTATATGTACGCTATGTATGATGCATATAAAAATGCAGATGGCATCACGCCTCCGTTCTCCTTTCTTCCTTTTGCATTTGCAGCTTATTTTGTGACAGTTGGACTCATGTACTCGCCAAAACTGAAACTTTTCGGTTTCCAATTTGGACCGATCTGGCTCCCGATGCTGTTTGTAATACCTGGGTTATTAACTGGTTTTCTTTTGCGGTTCATAATAATGAAAGTTCAGACATATCAAAATCAATAGAATAAAATCATATACGTTTTTAAGAATAATAAATCGGGTAATTAAATCTTAGAGGCAATGATTCAATACATCTAAGATTTTCACTTACTCTAACTGGCGCGGGCTTGGAACCGCAAGGACGTTTGAGAGGGAGGGCTTACGTTGTTTAAGTGTGGCGGATGGACTGAATTAAGTTACTCATGCTGCTTCTTTCCTCTATACATACATGCGAAATATAATTAAAATAAATGTTAAAAAAGCACATATACTCAGTTAAGTTAATCTGCTTACATGAGTAAATGTGCTTTTTATTATCTAAATAATCGACCTTATCTTCGTATTGTTCCGCTTTTATCTTTTAGATGCACGATATCCGGCATTTACAGCTTCTTCTTCAGAGCAAAACATTTCTTCTTCTTTAGTCACTTTATAGTACTGCCCTTCTGGAAGGTGATATATTTTATCACCAGAAGAAGAAATATTTCCTTTTATGGAGCACGTTTCAACTGCTGCTGCAGGCTGGTCATGTTCCTGCTCGGTCCCAGCTTCTGCAGACTCATTGAATCCCTCATCCTCTGTTGCATAATTTTCAATGCTCCAAATCCCAAGCTCTTTTTGCTGAGCAGTTTTTTGAAGCTCATAAAACTCATCAACATGTTTCGTATTTGGGGCATAAACGTAACCGACACGGGCTAGTCCTGTTTCAATCAGGAGCTTATTGAACATTTTCCCATCAACATGAAGATAGACGAGCAGCCGTCCATACTTATCGCGCTCCCCTACATCAAGCTCAAGTTCAACGTCTTTATTAGAAAGCGTGCTTTTTGCGAATGCACTCGCTTCAGGGCCGAATGGCTGTACCGGCTTGCTGGGATGGACGGTCTCCGGCGTGTCGACAAGCAAAAGGCGCAGTGTCTCTTCTTTTCCTTGAACCATCACCTTTACTGTATCACCATCAATGACTTTTACTACCTTGGCAGGAATAAAATCACTGTTTTTTGACTGAGAAGCTGGTTCAGTTTCTGCATTTGAAGGTGACGCAACGTCTTCATGCGGTGCAGAAGCTGCTTGTTCATTCGTTTTTTCCTCTACTTTGTCTTGTGTAGAACTTTCACTGATTGGTTCATCCTGAACTGAATTTGCACATGCTGTCAACGTTAAGGCTGTCATTATGAGCAGCAGCCATTTTTTCATTTTCTCTATCCCCTTTTTTATTCATCCAAGAATCAGACCGCACATCTCATCATGTACGGTCTGAACTTGTTCTTTCTTTATTTAGATGTCATCCAAAATCATTCGGAAAATCTGATCTTTACTTAATAATCTGCAGTTCTTTAGGGAATTTCGTCAGTGTCTCATTGCCGCTGCTTGTTATATATACGTCATCTTCAATGCGGACACCGCCTATTTCAGGGACGTAAATGCCTGGTTCAATTGTATAAACCATTCCTTCCTGAAGCAAATCATTGTTTGTGTGGCTCATGGATGGGAACTCATGTACACTGATGCCAAGTCCATGTCCTAAGCGATGAGGGAAATATTCTCCATAGCCGGCATCTGTAATCACATCACGGGCAATCTGATCAAGTTCGCCAATTCTTGTACCCGGCATACTTGCAGCAAGCGCTTTGAGCTGCGCATCAAGAACAGTCTGATAGATTTCATTTTGTTTCTCGCTAATGGATTCAAATGCAAACGTTCTGGTAATATCTGAACAATAACCATCGAGAACGACTCCTAAGTCAAATAAAACAAAGTCACCTGATTTCAGCGCAGTTAAACCTGGATTACCATGCGGCTGTCCTGATTTTTGACCGAAGAGAACCATCGTAGAAAAGGACATTTCGCGAATCCCTTTTCTTTTTAATTCATATTCGATTTTTGCAAGTACGTCCATTTCACTGATTCCTGATTGCAGAGCCTGAACCCCTACTTCAACTCCGAAATCTGCAAGCTCTGCTGCCTGTCTTAAAATATCGAGCTCTTTTTCATCCTTGATCAGGCGAAGCTGATTCATGATATCTTCTGCAGAAACAAGATTTGCCTGAGTTAAGATTTGAAGCAGCTGTTCAGCACGGGCGAATGAAAGCAGTTCTTTCTCTACAGCTGCTTTTTCGGCATGTTCCTGCCCTCTTTTGTTAATGGCTGTCCGCACCTTGTCCCATGCGTTTTCATGATCTGCATATCCGATAATCTCCCCATCAAACCCGGCAGATCTAGCTTGTGATACTTCCATTCCAGGACATATTAAAAACGGTTCTGCTTCTTTAAATACAAATAAGCCCAATAATCGTTCATGGGGATTTGTGTGAAAGTTTGTTAAGTAGAAAATATTTTCTGTTGATGAAATAAAGGCAACATCTGTTTCCTGCTGCTTTAACCACTCAGATAGCTTGTTTAATCTTGCTTTTTGCATAAGATTTCTCTCCTTCATCTCCATATGTCTTCTCTATCATACGCCAAAATCATCCGAACTTAAAGAAGATGGATGAACTTCATGATGATTGAGATTCTCTTTTTCATTCATCTTTAACTTTAGCTTTTGAAGAACACGCAGCACTCTCATTCGATTGCAGCGCTGAATCATAATAAATGGCATGTTAAATACAAGGGCGTACTTTTTCTGCAGCAGCTTTTCTTATCTTGCCTTACTCCTCTATGATTGTCTCCTTCAAAAAACGGGGTACAGCTGGAAAGGTAGAACGTATCAATAATAGGTTCTTAGTTTTTAAGCAAATGTACACATTCAATCCTATTGAAAAGGTTTACCCTCTGTCAGAACGGGAATGTAACCATTAACTTTAACAGGAGGTGCAAGGGAAATGTCAAATCATCACATTAAAGACGATTCGATTCAAACCGAAAAAATTGAAAAGAAACTAGATTCTATGAACAACGAGAAAATGGAAGCTATTTTGCGGGATTTTGATGAGTTCAGGTCCTATTTAGGCGAAAAGGTAGAAGCTGGTAAGCGTTTGGGGTTAAGCGATGAAATGCTGGCAAAAGGCGCAGAAAAAGTTGCGAACTATCTAGCAAATAACGTAGAGCCCCGCAATAGCGAAGAAAATCTTTTAAATGAGCTTTGGAAAGTCGGGAATGATGAAGAAAGACATTTTCTTGCACACATGCTCGTAAAACTCGCAAACGACGCGAACTAGTAAGAAGAGCGGAAGCGCCCGTTTAGCGCAAGCATGACAGAAAAGAATCCGGCAGAAAAGTCCGGGTTTGACTTTTCCTGCGGATTTGTTCTGGCGGTGGAGCCAGACATCAATGCGCAAAATTTTCTGCTTTCATATTTCTTTAGAAATTGAACGAAAATAATCTTCCAAAAACCGAAAAATCCATCCCTTGCAATCAGGGATGGATTTTTATCATTCATTCCACTCAGAAGCTTTGTCATTCACATCTGCCAGCAAGGCATTTCCTTCGTCTGATACGATGACTTTAGCATATTTAGCATGACGTTCAAGTTCAAATCCGGTACCCTCTTCTACAAAGAAGGATTCGATTCCAAATATGAGGCTGTCATAGCCATTATATTTTCCAGTGAGATATGCTTCATCTGTTTCTGGCTTTTTGCCGGTTTCAGAAATACCTCCAGCAAATACTTCACCAGTTGATCTGTATACTCCTTTATCATCTTTTTTCACCTTTAAGGTAAATACTGTTCCTGTTTTTACAGCTTCTTTTGGCTGATATCTGCCTGCTTCATAACGCAGCTGCACGTAATCTCCTTGAAGCATGGATCTGGGATCAACAGGCTCCAGCTGCAGGATGATCTCTTTGCCTTCATTTATGGCCTTTTCATTTGAATAGCTTTGAAATCCTGTGAATGCAAGCTGAAGAACGAGAATACAGGCAATCATAGACCACGTCTTATTTGAGAATATTTTAACGTTTGCAAGTTTTTCTTTGTCTAAATATTTTACAGCTGTAAAAATCAGCAATCCAAGCAGCAGGAAAGTCAGAGATTTATGAAGCAGCTTCCATGCGAAATCATAATAAAGCCCAATAAAGAAAAGAATAAAATATACCCATACAATATTCGTTTTAACAGAGCTTTCTCTCTTTTGATAAAGACTAAGCATTGCAGCAGCCATTATTAAATAAAGAATTTGATAGATGAGAGTTTCCCGCCAATCTGTGCCCCAAAAGGCTGATGGGTAAAGAAGCAGAAATCCGTAAAAAACACTGAAACTGCTTACCTTTCTGATTCGATCAGCCGGAATAAGCAGCAGCAAAAACTGTGCAATCGATAGAATGGCCAATACGATGCGAAAATGTTCAAACCATTGCAGATGTACAGAAAACAGACTGATAAGACTCGCCAGCAAGAACGAATAGGCAAGAAATTGAAGAAATTTTTCTTTCTCAAACCAAATGACGAACACGCTGATAATGATATAAAGAGCGGTCACTCCGGCATCCAGCATAAAAATGCCGCCAAGTCCTGATAAAAAACCTGATATGAACAAGGTATACCTTGCAGCGGTGTAAAGCTTTTTCCAAAATACAGCCGCAGCAAGAAAAAGCAAGCTAAAGACAACAAGACTATATTCAGATTCGAAAATAAGAAATAATAATCCACCGAAACTGAATGTAAGCAATAATGAAGAAGTAAAGGTAATGATGACAATCAAACTATTTTTAAACACTTTATACATTAGAGAATTTTCTGGCGCTCTTTTGGTTACCCGAATGACAAGGTAAATGCCTCCTCCTAAGAAGGCGAGTGTCCCAATAATAGAAAATAAATAAAAGCTCATCGGGCCGATTTTGTCTGAAAGCCTTATGCTGAGTTCTGCATACTTCGAGAGCGCAAAGATTCCAAGCATCACGAATGTAATGATGGTAAGCGCGTGATAGCTGTCTTTTTTCATGAACAGGTAATAGCTGAGAATGATTACAAACACGTATATGATGTTCATCCATGAACTAAATGGCTCAAACACTTCGTAAAATGACATAATAATTAAGAAGATATGGATAAGTGTAAATGATACGTACTGAAGAAGCTTTAGCCTTAATCCAGAAGCGATGACGAATATGATCGCATTAATCAGGACCATGCCAAGATAAATCAGCCATTCTTCAAAGTCAGACCGATTGATTGAGACGCTTGTTGGAAACATATAAAACCAGTAGGCCAGCAGCAGAAGCACATAGCTCAAGACCGCAAAAGGCTGATACCTTGTGATGACCGCAAGTGCAATGGAAGGCAGCAGCCAAATCACAAATAAGAGATAGCTGTCAGCATGGGAATTATAAATTTGGCCGATTAAGGCGACAGCTGCTCCAAATGAGATCGCCCCCGAAACGAGGAGCCATTTAGGCAAATCTTCACGATTTGAAATCAGCTTTCCGGATAAAAAACTCGCTCCGTAAAATAAAATCATAATTCCTATCGAGAGAGCGACCTTTTCTAATCGTTCAAAACCACCCCAATTAGAGGCGAAAAAGTAAATAATTCCTGATAAAATGAAAATGATGGCACTGACATATCCAAGCGGAATGATTTTCCCCATGATCTTCACCAATCTTTCTTCAATAATGATAAATTAAATTTAGCTTTATCATATCATTTTTAGACTTAGTCTTATATCTAATCCTTATGATCAGGTATAAGAAAAGAGTCTATTTTTAATGCCCTTTAAAATTAGAGAAGTTATCCCTATTTTATGAGCACTGGAACTAAGCTGAACTTAGATAGAGCCATTTTTTATCCTTATTGTTAGGTAATCCTCACTCATGTCGCATTGCCAGATGTGAGTCCCGATTGTTTAAAGCAGGAACTGGGATTTTGATCATTTTAACGCTCATACAAAATATGTTAGAAGGATCGAAACAAAGCAAATACAATATATAATATCAAAGGAGATTCCACCATGCCAAACATTACCTAAACAGTTTGTTTCCATTTTTGCAGTGCTCTGATTCAATTTCTGTTCATTCTTCGAATAAAAGGAAAATCTGTATTTTCAATGTGTTTTCATTTTATGTATAATTAATGTGGGAATTCGTTCTTTACCTAGTAAGGAGATGTTAGCATTGCTGCAAATGATGAAACGGAATATAGTCCTCATCTTATGTATTATCGGTTTTGCATCACCTTTTATTTTTATCCGATTAACGGATTGGTTTTATTATAGCTCACTGATCGGCTGGATTATCGGATTCATTTGTATTGTTTCAGCATATGTCATTGTGAGCAAACGGCCTGATGATGATAAAGCCGGGGAAAGAACGACATAAATACATAAGAAAATGGACGAAATTGATCTTTCGTCCATTTTTTCTACCTTAACAGTCTCAGTCCATTCAGTATGACAAGAATTGTACTTCCTTCATGCCCGATGACTCCTAGCGGCAAATCAAGGACCTGTAAAAAATTAGAACAAATGAGCAGGGCGATGACTGACATTGAAAAGATAATATTCTGTTTCACAATTCGATCCATTTTCTTAGAGACTTCAATCGCTTTTTTCAATTTAGTTAACTCGTTTTTCATTAAGACTACATCTGCAGTTTCCAGTGCGACATCGGTCCCTTCTCCCATTGCTATCCCCACGCTTGCTGCAGCCAGTGCCGGTGCATCATTGATTCCGTCTCCAATCATTGCTGCGTGCCCATATTTCTCTTTCAGAGATTTCACTTGATTTACTTTATCGTCTGGCAGGCACTCCGCAATGAACTGGTCAACTTTTGCTTCTTTTGCAATCGCATGTGCTGTTGCATGGTTATCCCCTGTAAGCATGACCGTATAGATGCCTTCTTTTTTTAGGTCTGCAATTGCCTGAACGGCTTCCGGTCTTAAAACATCCTGCAAACTAAGAACGCCAGCAATTCCACTCTCATTTTCTACATAAACGATGGTTTTGCCCTCATGTGATTTTTCCAATCCAAATGCAGTCATATCGCTGTTTTCATCATTTTCTATCACAGGTTTGCCAATACTCCACAATTCACCCTTCCAGTCTGCACTTACACCAAAACCTGATTTTTCTTGAACAGAGAGCGTATGAGGATGAATAGACGGAAACTCCTTTTGAATATAGCTGACTATGGCTTTTGCCAGCGGATGATTGGATTGTTTTTCAATGGACAATACCGCAGTATAAAAATCCGACTCATTTGCATGCTCACTAATTTTCACGTCTGTTACAACAGGTTCTCCTTTTGTAAGCGTCCCTGTTTTATCAAAAGCAATTACTTTGAGGCGGCTTAATCTTTCTAAATGGACTCCTCCCTTGAACAGCAGTCCATTTCTCGCTCCATTTGAAATCGCTGATAATGTAGCAGGTGTAATTGAAGCGACTAATGCGCATGGGGAAGCTACAACCATTAACACCATTGCTCGGTAGAAGCTTTCACTGAAGCTCCATCCGAGCAAGTAATGCGGAAGAACCATCATCAGGGCAACAGCAAGCAAGACTCCTTTAACATAAGTGCCTTCAAACTTTTCAATAAATTGCTGTGAAGGAGACGATTCTGATTGTGCTGATTGAACAAGTTTGATTATTTTTTGGAAAAGGGTCTCATCACTGTTTTTTGTTACCTTCATTATGATGGATCCATTTATATTAACTGTTCCTGCAAACACCGTATCCTCAGTTTTCTTTTCAACAGGGATGGATTCACCTGTAATCGCTGATTGATCGATGCTTGTTAAACCTGATAAAATCTCCCCATCAGTTGGAATTCTTTCACCGGGCTTCACAGCAACTAAATCACCAATTTCCAAAGAAGAGACATGAACTCTTACTTCCTTGCCATCACTCACCAGCAGTGCTTCCTCTGGCTGCAATTCCATTAATGAGGTGAGTTCACGCTGGCTTTTATTGAGCGTAAAGGTTTCCAGCGCGCCGCTTAAAGCAAAAATAAAAATCAATATCGCTCCTTCAATCCAATAACCGATAAACCCTGATCCAATAGCTGCAAAAACCATTAATAATTCCACATTCAGCTTTTTCTCTGCCAGTGTTTCTTCGATTCCTTCCTTCGCTTTTGCATATCCTCCGATAAGAAAAGCTGTAATAAAAAAGAAAACAGCTGCGGGTGAGTTTTCCTGATTTAATTGGATGGCCCAGCCTATTAAAATAAGGATTCCCGATAGGATAGCGGCAATCAATTCTCCGTATTCTTTTAATCTAGCAAACTTTGACTCTTCTTTCATATCATGATGAAATACATTTTCATTTACTATCATCTAATCACTCCCTAATTGAGAAAAATAATCATCTTCAATCTCCATTTTAAATATCAAATGCTGCTGTAAAACAGCAGCAATCGCCCATATTTCTAGTGTGTCTTATCAGTATATGTATCATTATACCAAAATGTACATGAAACTCAAATAAAAATTATTATAATTTCTATTTAATAATTATTATCAATAAGAAAGAGAAAGCCCCCGTTTAGCGCAGATATAACAGAAAAGAATCCGGCAGAAAATCCGGTTTTGACTTTTCCTGCGGATTTGGTCTGGCCGAGGAGTTGGGCGATTCCGCTCGCCACCATGCGGAAAATTTTATACTTTCTTATCTCTTAAAAAAAGAAAAAAAGACTGGTTATGCACCAGCCTCTGTAAATTGGAGAATATATTTAACTTTGTAAAGCCCGTTACTGCGCTTTTCTTCAACCGGTATTCCATAAAAAGATAAATAATAGTTTCCTGAGGGTACTTCATAGAATAATGAGCGGGATAATATACTTTTAATTTCTACTTTCCCATCCAAAACTTGAAATGGAACTCTGCATGTAATTTCAGGTGTATTATTAAACTTTATGTCCTCAAGTGTAACCTGTATTTCTGCAGTTGAATTAGACATCGCCGTAAAAGATACGGCATGTTCCTCTGCGGAGTACCCTTTTTCGAGATCCTGTTTTGACCACTCCATATGAGGTGCTGGTTTTCCTGCCTGAGATACTGTTATTTGATGATAAGAAACGAGAAGTTCATTTTCATTCCTTATTTTCTCCATATCCTCACACTCCATCCGGCAGATTAGTCTGCAATAAATAAAACTTTCGTGCCATCTGGGTAATTTTCAAGCTGATTGCCTACCCATGAACCTGCTCCGCGATTGTCAGACGGAGTTACATATCTGACTGAGGCACCCGCTCCGCCTTCCTCACACATCGCCATCGGCCATTCATCACGATCATATCCTGGTTTTGCAGGAATGCCAGCCAAGCTTTCTTCTCTTCTTTCTTCTGCCCCATCACGTTCAATTGTACAAACGTCAGAATGTCCTGCAGCAATGGCGTCGAAAATATGATCTCCAGTTTCAGGGTATCGGTCCATTGGAAAATATAAAACCTCATCATAGCCTGAATATGCGGATGCTTTTTCAGGTGCTTGTCCCCCAATTATTCCACCGACAGCAAAAAAGACAAGAAGCAGACTAAGTGCAAGCCATTTCAAGTTTTTTATTTCTATATTTCTCCTCCTAAGTGTTTTTTTTCTTCTCTTTCAATATAATTCATGATTGAAAAGAGCTTTTTAAGATGAGATAAAACGATTGTTAAGAGTGAATGTCAATCTTGTAAAGACAGGTTAAATGACTTCCTCCAAATGAACGGAAATAGCTATTATATTGCAATCATTTAATAAATCGGCCTCTTTTAGAACTTTATTATCAGTCCTTTTAGCTTTCCTCATAAAAATATCCAAATAAAGAAAGGAACACTTACAAATGAAGGAGACTATAGCAGGAAAGGAGTTGGATTAAAAACATTCCGTATGGTGAATTGGGAACATCAGCTATCCAACTGGTTTAAGGTTTGCAGCAGTTAAAGTGGCATAGGGGGCTTGAAAGCTCACTGGATTCAACACTTGTTTGATATATATAATCCTTATCCGAATCGGCTTAACGACTTGGTCAGAATGATTCTGGTCGCTTTAGAAGACCGATATGAAAGAAGAGGGCAGAATCAGAAAATACAGATACTACAAGGATACATTTTACGACTCGAATATAATGGGTATGCAGAGAGAGGAATGGATCGCACTTTCTTAAAAGCTGCTTTCGCAATTCTTAGAAAGAAGCCTTCTTAAAAATATTCACCGTATGAAAACTGAGTTTTTTCTCCAAAATAGAAAAAGGATGTCAGCTTGTTTATTTTGAGAGGAGGATGCATAGTGGCACTTGTCGTTATTTGCAAGCATTGCAGCGGATCAGGAAAAATAAGATCAAATCCCTTGTTTCCACTATCTAAAAAATGCTTACTCTGCAATGGAACTGGAAAGTATAATGAATTCACTTATAAAAATTAATTAATTGAAAGGAAGCATACTAAATATGCTTCCTTTGCCAATTGTCATTTTAAATTGGCTAAAACGTTATAAACAAAAAACAATAATCCAATAACAGTGGCGAATGATCCAATGATTGTAAGGAGCAGCAGACTGTTATTCCCTGCAACAGTAAATGCCAGGCCGATCATCATCATCGGCAAACCGATATTGTGCAGCCAAAAATGCGTTTTTGCCAATAAATGATCCGTTAATTCAGGAAATAAATAATATAAAATACCTGCAATAGTAAGTGTCGTCCACCCTAATAAATTAATGTGAACATGAACCGGTGTCATCGTATAATCATGAACGATTGACATATAAAGTCCGAGCAAAAGTCCGACAGCCAAGTAAAGAACCGATATTTTAATCAATTTTATCCCCATTAAGAAACCTCCCTACATGAAAATTGATTGAGTTACATATTAATGTACGCTCTCATGTAGTTCTTTTAGAATATGTCCTAAAAAAGGTTAGATCCTCTCCCTTACTTTTGTCGTTCCTTTCAAGAAAAAGACCATAAGAAAAAGCACCCTTATTCAGGTGCTTCCACTTCATTATATAAACATTCCCACTAATACAGCTGTTATAAAACTGGCTAAAGTTCCGCCAACAATTGCTTTTAACCCAAGTTTGGAAACAAGAGAACGTTTTGTTGGCTCGAGTGATCCTAAACCAACAATTAATTGGCCAATTGAAGACAGGTTTGCAAAGTTACAGAGTGCAATCGATAAAATAGCCACTGTTTTAGGAGATAGCTCATCAATCATTTTGCTTAAGTCAAGATAGGCAACAAATTCGTTTACCGATAATTTGGTCCCGATAATCGAAGCTGCTCTGAAAGCATCTTCAATTGGTATGCCAATCATGATGGCAAATGGATAAAACACATATCCGAAAATCGTTGATAGGTCCGTTCCAATCAACCCGAGACCGCCATTAATAAGAGCAAGTATGCTGATAAAAGCAATCAGCAAACCGCCGATGTTTAGAGCAAGAGTCACACCGCTTACGGCTCCTTCAGCAATCGCTTCAAATACATTAGCATGCTTCGTTTTTTCCATTGCAACATCATCATTTGTTTTTGAAACCTCTGTTTCAGGCTCCAGAAGCTTTGCAATAATCAAGGATACAAATGGGACACTAAAAACCGAGATGAGCAGATACTTCATGTCAATTCCCATTAACGAGTAACCGACAAGTATTGCACCGCTGGCTGAAGCTGTTCCTCCAACCATGACGGCAAATAGTTCAGACCTCGTTAAATCTTTCAGGTATGGACGCACGAGCAAAGGAGCTTCAACTAATCCTAAAAATGAATTGCCGACAGCACTGAACGTTTCAACTTTTGTTGTGCCTAATAGTTTGCCAATGGATAATCCAATGATTCTAACGACGAATGGAATAATTCTTAAATAATATAGAGCTGAAATAAGTGCAGATATAAAAATAATGACAGCAAGGACATTTATTGCAAAAACAAAGGTAATATTCGATCCTTCTTCATAAAAACCGCCAAAAACAAATTCAATTCCTTCGCTGCTGAAATCAATAATTTTTTGTACAGCAAATGCTGCTTTCTCAAGAATGATTTCTCCGGCTTTGACTTTCATTACGAATAAAATCAAGGCACCTTCAAGCAATAAACCAATTCCAATCGTTTTCCAAGGAATGCTTTTGCGATTGCTGCTCAGGAGCCAGCCAAGAAATAAAATTCCGGCAAGTGATAAAATTCCATAGAAAATATTCAATCTAATTCCCCCATCATTTCAAGTCTTGTTCAGCCGTTTCCCTCACATAATCAGATGTGGTCTGAAGTCAGACAACTAAAAATGATAAAAAAAGAGACCATGTTCAAACTTATAAAGAAAGCTTGAACAATGGACTCGTTTCAGACAACCTGTTCGTACCTTCCTCATAGTCCGGCACTTTAAGGCTGCCAGGTAGAAACTTATGGACCATATCTCCATGATTATATAAGGAAAACGTATGAAGTTATCTTCGTATTGTACAGCGCCGAGTGTGCTTAATCAATCCTTTTTATCATTATCAAACTAGCAAATGTATTGTTTACTTTCTGAATCATCTATAAATATTAGCGCCTCGTTCAGTCAGCCATAGTGTAATCCCAATTTTTTGGCAGATCGTTACATAATGCATCAGGGTTAATAGAACAATGCCTGTATTCATTCCAAGAATGATCCCAACCATATTGAATGATGATTGAGAACCAAGCAGAAACATCATGGCAAATGAAACGACATGTGACCAAACAGTATGAAAAAAAGCTTCTTTTACAAGCCCCAGCCCAATTAAATAAGCCTGCATCGGTATCACAAAAAAATGAAACAAAAAGTATGGCCATAGCAGCTTTAAATAAAAGGCAGCCTGATCTGAAGAAAAAAACAGCGATGTCAGCGGTTCAGCAAAGAGATAAATAATAAATACTGCAGGCACCCCGTAAAGCATTGTAAATGACATTGATTGCTGCAGCAGCACACGAAGTGATTTTAAATCCTGTTTCGCATAAGAATCAGATACGTTCGGGATCAGCATAATCATCAAGGAATGTGCGATAAAGGCAGGAAAGAAGCCGATCGTCATGGCTACACCTGTCAGCATTCCGAAATGCTCAGTTGCTGCAACTGTTCCAAATCCTGCGGCTATCAGTGCTGTCTGAATTAAAAAAGGCTGTATCGCATTTGTGATCGCATGAAAAATGCGAAGGCCTGTTGTCGGCAATGATACAGCAAGCAGCTTTTCCCGTGCGTATTTGCCCGTTGTAAAGGTATTGTTCTCATACTTAAGAGCGTGCATATGTATCATAAATATGCTGATTAAATAAACAAAGACAATCAGTTCACTTCCAATAAATGCGCACAATGCAATCAGAAGTGCGTTTTGATCAAATTGAAAAACGGTAAAGATGAGAATAAGCACTCCAAATTGAACGGCTTTTCTCAAAAAATTTGAAAATGCAATTTTTCCCATTTGCTGAACACCCATAAAGTAGCCTCTTGCAATTGAAGAGAATGAGGCGATTGGGATTAAGCCGATGATCAGCCATTTGATAACAGGATGAAAACCATCTAATAGAGAAGATGCTGAAAATAAAATAATTGAAGCGATTAAAACGAAAAAAGTAACAAACGTTGTCATCTTCAGGGCATGGCGCAGCATGCTGTAATGCAGAACCCTCTTATTTTCAGCAATATATTTCGAAATGGAAATCGGCAATTCTAAGCTTGCCAGTACAGCCACTAAAAAAATGACCGGCAATATGGACATGTATCTGCCCATTCCTTCTTCTCCAAGCTCTCGCGCTAAGATCATATTCACAAAAAATTCAATGCATTCACTAAAAAAAGCGGCCACGATTAATAATAAGGTTCCTTTAAAAAAGGAATTCATGCTGTCTCACTCCTTGGGGAAGAACTTTCTATAAAGGTATGAGACAAGTCGTATAATTATTTTGATTATGGAAAAAAAAGAAGATGCCTTTAATCATTCTGCACCTTGAAAAGCCTGCAGGATCTCTCTACTCAATCACACCTGTTTCATTAATTTCAACCTCAGGAATAATGTCCACTGACAAATTAGGATATGTCTCATCCCAATCTTTTTTACTAAAGCCCCTAATACGACTTTCCATAATATCTTCTAATCCCAAAGGATCTATATCAAGCTCCTTGAATTGCTCAATCATCTGTTTAGACTCATTTACAATCACTTTTTCAAATGCTTTTTCCATTTCCTTCTTGATTTTCGGTGTAATGATTTTCCCAGTATACTGTTGAACGAAGCCGCTTAGTTTCACTTTAATCTTTAGCTTTGTCGGATCCTTCTTATTCACTTCAATTTTCCGATTAGAGGTTATGGTTTTTATCGCTACTTGTTCATTCTCCGGCAGCTTAAGAGAATAGGTGCCTTCTGTATATTTATCAGAAATAAGCTTAAAAAAAATCAGTTTGTCATTTCCGATCTCACTGACCATCCGGTCACCTTTAAATAGAGCTAAACCATCGATCTCTATTATGTTCGATTTATCCTTTTTCAAAATCGGCAAATACGGATCGCTGTCTTTCGCATACAAATCATATAGAAAAATATGAAGATTGGTTTGAGGGATATCCGCGCTCTCAATGTTATGCTTGATTAAATTTGATATATATGCAGCTGTTCCCCTATACCCATATTGCCCCTGCAAGATGGTATTGGCACTTTCTCTGCCAACTGTTAAGTAAATTCTCTCCCCAACGCTTGCATCCCTCTGCAGCGTATCCACTAAACTCGTAAGTCCTTTTTTAGCAATTTCCTCTGAATAGACAGCAACTGAAATTTTCCCTAATACAAGCGGGTCAGATGCTTTTCGCTGTAAACGTGTTAATATGTCTTTGCTTACCTCAGAAGGGGAGGATGCTTCTATGATCTCACTTTCTACCGGAGCATCTTGCTTATATACTGGTATAACTACTGTTCCTTTTACTTGATCTGAGTTTTCCATATCGTAGCCAATTACAGTAACGATATTGACATCATCAAGTATTTCTTTTTCTACACAGCCAGTCAATAATAATGGGAAAAGAAAGAATATCATTTTATGTTTCAACCTTCTGACCCCCCTTCCATTTCCGATAGATCAGAGTAAGTAAGTATAATGCTGGTATATAGGCTATAAAAATAAAGAAAGCTACCTTGCCGATCAAATCATTCAATAAATTAATCTGTTCACGGTTTTTTATGAAGTTTACCGCCCCATACGTAACAGCTAGAACAATTAAAATAGTATACTTCTGTTTGATTTTCACAAGCTGCTTCATTCCTCTGCTTGCACACCATAGGCTTAAACAGACATTCGGCAAAATCACCAAATTCCAGTTTGCAATCCCGATATATTCAAACCTTTCAACAAATGGCATTTCGACTATTTTCCATATCGTCAGTGTTGCCCATATGTTTTTCTGAAGCTGTTCTTCACTGAAATAAACGATGCTGACCAGCATGATTATGACATACACAACAGTTGTTAATAAAGCTCCAAAATGAGCCCATTTCCGCGATTTTAACGGATTTTTCAGAAACGGATAATACATTAACAATGCCTCAAAACCCAAAATTGACAGCGACATTTTTTTTGTGCTTTTTAGCAGATCTGCTATGGAATGATCAAAAACGGGCAGAAGATTATTAAAATTAGAAAACTTCAACGTGAAAAAAAACGTAAAGATCAGATAGCTTGGAAGAATAACTCCAAAAAAACTGATTCCTGTGACGACACGAAACCCTCCATTTAAAATGTAATAAACGAGAACGAGAAAAACAAAGCTGTATAGCCATACATTTAGATCTGGAAACATCCAAACCTGAATGACCTCGATAAAAGTCCGCAGTACATTAATCGCAAGGATTATAAAATATAGGATAACAATGGCGTTCAGCAGACTTCCAATCCATTTACCAAAAAGTTTTTTGTGAATGTCTAATATGTTTCCTTCTTGATCTTTCATAATCTGATAAATTAAGAAGATTGAAATATGAACAATTACTCCGGAGGCTAATATGGCTATCCAGGCATCATGTCCAGAGTCCATTGATATAATGCGCTGAAAACCAAGTACCCCTACACCAAACTGCAGGGAGTGAATCAGAAAAAATACAAGAAACGGGGAGACTTGATATCGTTCTGCTAACTTGTTCAACTGGACACCTCACAGACTGCTATTCGTCAATGTCATGTTTCTGTTTAGCTCTTTCTGCTGAAAACTTTTCGGGTTTTTTTGTTCTTAAAGCCATTGGTCTTTTACTCAAAGTTGAAAAGGGAATACGGATAAGAGAGTCTTTCAAATCTGTGCTCCTAGGCGGATAGATCGGCTCCAAGAAAGGCCTGCCCATAGATGTAAGCCTTAAAAGGTGGGTTGCTAAAAAACAAAAACATAAAACAATGCCAAGCAGCCCATACATTTGAGCGAAGATTAAAAATGGAAAGCGAAGAAGCCTGATCGTATTACCCATTTTGTATACAGGTGTTGTAAAAGAAGCAAGGGCCGAAAGGGCAACAATAATAAGGAGAACATTACTTGTAAGTCCAGCTTCTACCGATGCTGTCCCAATTACAATCCCCCCAACGATACCAATTGTCTGACCGACTTTGGTCGGCAATCTTGCTCCAGCTTCCCGCAGCAATTCGATCGTCAGCTCCAGAAACAGCGCCTCTAAAATAGGCGGCAGCGGAATTTCCCGCCTTGAAGTTACAAGCGTGTTCAATAAATCTCTTGGTATTAACTCGTAATGAAATGTTAACGTTGCCACGTACACAGGAGTCACTAAAATAGAAAAGGCGACGGCAAATACCCTGATAAGCCTAAAAAAGGATGACAAGACCCAATTTAAATAGTAATCTTCATATGAAGTGAAAAATTCGACTAGAGTAGTTGGACCTATCAGGACCTGTGGAGATCCATCCACCACAACAGCGACCTTTCCTTCAGAAAGGACAGCTGCCACGCGGTCGGGACGTTCAGAATCCAGGACCTGCGGAAACGGTGAATCATGATTATCTGAAATAAATTGGGCGATGTATCCGCTGTCGCCAATTTGATCAAAATGAATATCCTTTAGTCTCTGAATAAACGTATTAACATTTTCTTCATTTGCTATGTCCTCGATATAGAGAACTGCAATTTTTGTTTTGGACAAATCTCCAATTTTCAATTCTTTCACTCTCAGCGTAGGAACTTGTATTCTTTTTCGAATAAGATTGATGTTAAATTCTATAGCTTCTACAAAAGCTTCTTTAGGGCCGACAACACTGAATTCAACTTCCGGCAGCGAGATATCCCTGCCTCTATTCAGAGTCGCCCGGATTAAAGCACACGGACTGCCATATTCAGAGAAGGAAATAATGACATAACCGTCCAGCAATTTTTCAGAAACAATATCCGTGTCAATTGTGACAATAATATCTTCAATCGGTATAATCTCTTTCAATTGCTGATTAGTATTCCACTTTTCTCTCAGCAATGGAGCTAAAATGCTATCATGTAAAATCTGCGGATCGATAACTGTCCGTATGTAGGATATCCAAAATTTCACTTCTTTCGCATTGTGTTCATATTGGACAAAATCGGACGATACTCTATAGCCAGTAATCACTTCAGCCATTGAACGCTTTGGTTTACCATTCTCCTTATACATGCCGTTCACTATTTTCACCACGCTTAATGCTCATACTTTCCCTTATATTTCCTTCATGGCATGTAAATTATTCAGACCATTAAAAAAAGAGATAGCTAAGCACGAGCTCGTGTTTTTGCCTTATACAGTTAACGATCCAATGTTAAAAGCTCCTTCCCGAATGGAAAGGAGCTTTTTCTTATTTTGCAAATGTGTGATTGCCGATGTTCATTGTTACTTCTCTTGTGAAAATCCAGTCACTCTCTGCTGTTTTAGGATTATAAAAATAAACGGAATCATTGCCCATTCCTTCGTAAGCCAATGCCTCTTGAACAGCTTCTTTTGCTTCTTCATCAGCCGGTTCGTTGATTGTTCCGTTTTGCACGGGAGAGAACGCATAAATTCCAGAAACTTTTTGATAAATAACATCTTTGATTGTATCTGGGAATCGCTCATCTTTTACACGATTCAAAATAACGGTTGCAACGGCAACTTTGCCTGCATATGGTTCACCTTTAGCTTCAGCATGAACGATTCTTGCTAATAAATCTTTATCTTCATCAGAAATGGATTGAGGAATCTGTAATTTTTCCCCTACATATAGTAAATGACCGCTTTTATGATTTAGGGCTTGAATATTTTTAATGGAAACACCATGTTTTTTACCGATCAGCCATAGTGTATCGCCTGATTTCACCTCGTGATTGGATGCCGCTTCTGCTTTACCAAATCCAAAGAGTGAGACTGTTAATGCAGATATAATTGCAAATGTGAATAGTGCTTTTTTCATTCGTAAACCTCCTGAAGTATAATCGGTTTCGTTTGTAAAGAAGTACAAGTAATAGCCTAACAGCTTTACCTTTCTAAATCATTGCTTAAAAATTGGAAGCTTTCCCAATTGAATATTACAAAAAATAAGTGTTTTCAGTTATTCGCATGTTGATAACATGTAGAAAATGAGTATTTTCTTTATAGAAACAGCACATTTCACTACTCATTCAGCATACAAATACCCTCCTTTGTCTTTTTACCAGGATTCTTTCCTTCATTATGATAAAAGTACCGCGGAATACTAAATGGAGCGCCCCTGATTGGAATAGACAATGGATACTGAAAAAAACTTTGAAGAACTCGCAAAGAGATACAGCAACATGATTTATTATCACATCAACAAATTAAACATCCGTCAAAATCAGGATGAGTACTATCAAATTGGTTTAATCGCTCTATGGGATGCTTCAAAAACGTACGACAATTCAAAAGGGACATTCAGCACTTATCTTTACTCATGCTTAAGAGGAAGGCTGCTCACCGCTTTGAACAAACAAATAAAATATCAAAACGATGAAGAGCTACTTGAATATGAAGAAATGGCCATAACAGAAGATCCAATGAATGAGGTTATTTTTGAGCAAATGATTTATTCATATTGTGACGTTCTTACACCGATGCAGCAAAAATGGCTGATTAGCTATTGCTTCGACCATAAAACACCGCTTGAAATTGCAGCCAGTGAGCAGGTTACGGTGGCAAGTGTAAAATCGTGGAGACGAGAAACGATTAAGAAGCTGAGAGCATATTACGAATTAAAAACTTAAGCTGTTTTCTCGTTGATTGTTGTTTTTGGTTATAATTGTACCCGTGGATTTCCGCTGCAGGCACTTGCTTTCCGCGGGGAGGGATGAGAGCCTCTCTTTCCCGCAGGAGTCAAGTGCCTTCCGCTGCAATCCACTAAAGGTATTAACCATTTTTTTTTTAAAGCAGCAAACTTTACGAAAAGAGCCAAAACTTAAGATAAAGCAGGGAAACCTCTCTCAAGGCTTCTCTGTCATTCTTGCATAAAAAACTGGATAGCCTTTATCGGCTATCCAGCACTATTTCTAATATAGTCAGCATAGATTTTTACTGCTGACACCTTCACCTTAGCTCACTCTTTCAAAGCCAATCCTATCTTTTTGAATTCCTGCCGGGAGCTATAGCTTCGGCCTTGGTGTTGCTATGTGCATGATATAATTTATCACCTGAGCTAGAACTATTTCCCCGAATTGTTTTCTTATAGCTTTCCTTATTACTAACAGCAGGCAAAATGATCTCAACAGTTGTTCCTTCATTTTCTTTACTTTGAAATGATAAGGTCCCATTATGACTCTCTATAATCCTGTAGCAGGTCATTAGCCCGAGCCCTGTTCCCTTTTCCTTTGTTGTATAAAATGGTTCCCCAAGTGTAGATATCCGCTCTTTTGAAATTCCTATTCCCTGATCGATAATCTGGATAGAAATCTCATAATCTCCCTTTAGCTCAACCTTAATATCAATATTGCCGCCCATTGGCATGGCTTCAATAGCGTTCTTAAAAATATTTAAAAACACTTGTTTTAATTGACCTTCAGCACAGAATACATTTGGCAAGTCCCTTTCAAATTCCGAGAAGATTTGAACATTTTTTAGAATTGACTGGGTATTAATTAAGGTGACCACATCTTTTATTAATACTTTTACATCTTGCTCTGCAAATACGACAGCATTCGGTTTTGCAAGAACTAGGAATTCACTCACAATTGCATTAATTCGATCTAGCTCAGATAACATAATAGTGTAGTATTCTTCTTTTGGATGGTTGGATTTTAACAGCTGAATAAATCCTTTTATAGAAGTGAGCGGATTACGAATTTCATGAGCAATACCAGCTGCCATTTGTCCCAAGAGAGCAAGTTTCTCAGATTTTTGAAGCATCTCTTCCGTTTTTTCTTTCCTTTCAGTAATATCTTTACCTATTGAAAGCACAGCCTCTTTTTCACCAAATACAATATTCAATAAAGATAATTCAAAGAAAAATGTCGATCCATCGGAACGTTTAAATTTATGTTCAATATTGTTTAATGGCCGCTTCTCTTTATTCACCTGATTAATTCGTTCTAACAAAGGGGCTTTATACTCCTGTTCAATATAATCAAAAAAATCCCTCCCGATTATTTCATCTTTACTTGCAGCTCCAAGCATGCTGACGGCTGCTTTATTTAAATAAACAATCTTATTATACCGGTGAATAAAAACCGATTCAGGCAATGAATCAATCATTTGTTTATAGCTTGTCTCATTCGCACGTGCTTTTTTTCCATAGTATTTAGCCGTATCATATTGCCATCCAACCAGCCAAGCAATAAGGGTAAAAATAAAAAAGTCTATCGTAAAAAAAGGTTCTTGTCCCACAACCTTTTGGTAGCTGGTAAATAAAATTGAAATTATCACTAAAACAATCTGTCCCGTGTAATTCATCTCATTGCCCCTTATGTAATTAGTCCATATATAACATAGCACAAAAAATGAAATTATTTTGATTTTTCTCACAATTAAACTATTTTCTTTAAGTGCCTATTTCCACTAATTTGTATTACTCAATGTGATACTTGATTTAGTAGCTTAAAAGATGTATTGAATAAATAATGCACGGGCAATTTAACATCGAAGGAGGTGTACCTATGAAAAAAGAAAATCGTTCAGAAGCTGATCCAACATTTGCTGAAGGAATCAATACAGAAGATGAATTGAAAAGAGATGCGACTAAAGAAGAGATTGATAAAGGCGATTACACGGAAGTAACCACTTTATCTCTCGATGAGAACGATCCAAGTTAAACAAAAACGCCGTTTCTCACGGTGTTTTTATTATGCTTTCAAGACAAGTGACAATCAATTGGAAAAGTTGATCCTTTTGTAAAAATACCGATAATCATGAAATTAATTCTGCTTATAATAAAAAAGATTGAACAAACTATTTTATTTCATATCTCTTTTGAATTCTTTATACTCTCGTTCGGAATCATCATACCCTAGATTATTTATATGCTCTTCTAGTTCTTCTTTTTTTGAACGGAATTCATGATGGATTTCCGCAGTATCAGCTTTTCCTTCAAACAATTCAGATAAAATATAAGTGCGAAATATCAATAAATCAAATTGATTCACTCGCTTTCCAACTTAATTATGGCAAGTAAGAGGCAAGCGTATAAATTCTGATAGTACAAAAAAAAACGGCTGTCACCTGTGACAGCCATTTTTTTCAGCTTCTCGGAACTTGCAAATAGCGGTAAACAATACTGCCGCCCTGCTCGGCGATCCCTCGAAAATGCTTAAAGTCCTCTCGTTCTACAAGAACTTCTCTGAAGTTCAGAAACGCTTCTTTAGAAACGTGATATTCATTGATTTCGCCATTCTTTAAAGAATCAAGCATCTCATTTGCCAATTGCTTATCCATGTAACAGACTTCCTCCAAATCTTTTCATATAAGCAAGTTTACTAAGGAGAAGTCCGCTTGTCCATGAATTAGTAAATAAATTTCATAGCTTCTTCGATGTCCGTATCCCCAGAAAGAATTTCAAACGTTTTGCCTTTCGTTTCTTCTTGAGTAAGAGCCGCTATGAGCACAGCTGCAACATCTTCTCTGGATATGCTGCGGTTCTCTTTGTTTTCAATTTTCCGCGCAGCTTCAATCTTTCCTGTTCCGGCATTGTCAGTCAATGCACCAGGTCTTACAATTGTGTAGGATAGCTCTGATCCGCGCAGATATTCATCTGCAATTGCTTTCGCTTTGAAATAATGTTCCATTTCAGCTGACCCCTCTGATGGATGATCAGCACCCATAGAGCTAAGCATGACAAAGTGATGAATGCGATGTTTTTTAGCAGCATCAATCAGTGTCTTTGCACCTTCCTGATCAACCGAAATTGTTTTTTCAGGACCTGTCTTTGAACCTGATCCAGCTGCAAAAATAATGGCATCTGCCAAATGAACCGCATGCGAAACATCATCTTCTAAATCTCCAACAACAGTTTGAGCACCGAGCTTCTCCAATTCTTCCTCCTGTTTAGGATCCCGAACCATTGCTATAGCCCGATGTTCGCCGCCTCTGGCTATTTGTTCGATAAGCAATCTTCCTGTTTTGCCATTAGCTCCAGCAATTAATACATTCATAGTAACAACACCTTTTTAATAGTATGTTTGTACTGTTCCCTCATGAATATTGCTTCAAACGTCCTTGTACCATTCAATTCAGTACGTTGTGCGGCTGAAGCCAGTCGCTTAAAGCGTTAAAGCTGTCTTTGGCATCCTGGATTCCCTGTTCATAAAGATTTTCAAGCTTCACAGGGTTTTTCTCGATCCGGTCAACTTCAAGTTTCTTTGTAGGACGAATCACAAAAACGTTCCCCAATTTTTCTTGTTCTTCTATATAATCCAATGTTTCATTATATTGTTCATAGCGTTCAAGCATTGCATCTGCAAGCAGCGGAAACGCTCTAAACGAACGTCTTACCATCCATTCCATGCCGCCCTTTTTCTTTCTATAGCCTGCATTGCGGGTTAATACAACCACATTTCGGGCATTTCCGTCTGCCTGTGATTTTTTTTATTGGAATGGAATCAACAATTCCTCCGTCGAGCAGCTTCCTACCATTGAATTCAATCATAGGAGCCAGAAAAGGAAGTGAACTGGAAGCTCTTAAAATCGTCAAAATATCGCTGCCATCCTCATCTTTATTATAATAAACGGGCTTTCCTGTTTCACAGTCAGTCGTACCTATCAAAAACTTCTGATCGCTTTTCATAAATGCATCAAAGTTAAAGGGTACGAGCTTATTCGGAATTTCATCAAAGATAAAATCCATTCCGAATAATTGTTTATGTCTGATAAAATTACTAAATGATAAATAATTCGGATGATTAACATAATTAATGTTTACCGTGCGATTTCTGCCTTTTTGCCTTGAGACATACGAAGCTCCCATACAGGCTCCAGCAGAAACCCCAATAACATATGGAAAATAAATGTCCTTTTCCATGAAAAATTCTAATACTCCTGCAGTGTATAATCCGCGCATTCCTCCGCCTTCGAGGACAAGTCCTGATGAAACCAAGCGTATTCGCCCCTCTCTTCAATTTATAAACTATTTTATTAGAATAGAGCATGCTATCTTAAATATATTCGTAAATAAGCTTTATTAAGAAAAACAACAATCTAAGGAAAAATACCAATTTTATATCACTATAACATGTACATTTCCCACACTTCACCTATTCTGTTTAATCTTTTTTCAAAATTCTTACACAATTTTAAGTGAAAGCCTTTACTAAACGATAAAAATAATGTTAAATAGTCCTAATGGGGGATCTACATATAGAGAAGGAGAGAGGAAATGAAAATCGCTAAAGTTGGCAATGTGATTGAATTCAGAGACGGTTTACGTGGCATCGTGGAAAAAGTTAATGAAAATTCAGTGATTGTAGACTTGACGTATATGGAAAATTTCCGAGATTTAGATCTTGAGAGACGGACGGTCGTCAATCATAAAAATTATAAAATTGTAAAAGAACCGCTTCATTAATACAAAACGCATCAGTCTAAAGAGATATCTCCTTAGGCTGATGCGTTTTTTACATGCTTTTATCCAGTTAAACCATACTAAAATGGAACAAAGAAAAGAGGTGCCACAAATGAATTTCAGACTGCTGACACATCATGACTCTGAGAATTACCGAGCATTGCGCCTTCACGCACTTCACGAGCTGCCTGCTCATTTTGCTTCAAGCTTTGAGATTGAAAAGCAAAAATCAATTGAAGAAATAATAGAAGAGATCTCTCCTTCAGCTTCATCATTTTTTATGGGTGCTTTTAACGATACGCTGCTTGTTGGTATTGCTGGATTTAAGCAAGAGCCGCTCGAAAAAATGAAACACCGCGGTCAAATTCTTGGCATGTATATTTCCCCCTCCATGCGCGGCCGCGGCCTAGGAAAAAAACTGCTTACTGCCCTTATTTCAAAAATAAATGAAAATACAGCCATTGAAAGAGTTGACCTTGCCGTTTCAATTGATAATGCCAAAGCCATTACACTGTATGAATCACTGGGTTTTGATACTTATGGCAAGTATAAAAATGCGCTGAAGCTAGATGACGGGTATGTGGATGAGGCATATATGGCTTTGGATCTTAACAGGTGAGATGCAAGGATTTATGGATCTAGAGCTTGGGGCAGAGGGTAGTTACGCTTTAGAAAAGGCAGGACTGATTGCAGAAATCATAGCGAAGTGCATAGAAATTACCTCTGTTCGTGCAAAAATCGTCCCCTGAGCGCGCACAAATAAAATCGAACGAGGGAAAATGAATGCTCATTTTATTTTGTCCTCTTACCTCTAGTTGTTGAACGCATAACAATAGACATTTAACCCCTCAATCGCGTGTTTTTTACGCTTCATTGATCACTATTGACGCTCTTATTTATGCTTTTGAGCATTTTTTTGGCTTCATTGGCATCCTTTGAAGCACTTTTTTCTGCTTTTGAGCATTTTTTTGGCTTCATTGATACCCTTTGAAACACTTTATTCTGCTATTGAGCATTTTTTTGGCTTCATTTATATCCTTTGAAACACTTTATTCTGCTGATGAGCATTTTTTTGGCTACATAAGCAAAAAACCCGCTGTATTCAGCGGATTTTTAAAATAGTACATGATTACTGATAAACTTTCACCTTAACTGATTTTCTGCCCCAATTCATCGCACTGTCTTGACCTGCGAGGAAAACATCTATTTCGTTGCCTGTAATCGCACCGCCGATATCGGCAGCGATTGCTTTTCCATATCCTTCAACCTCGACCGTTGACCCGATTGGAATAATGTTGGGATCGACAGCAATTACTTTTGCTTCAGGGTATTTATTTAGATCCACACCCATCTTTGTCACACCTGAGCATCCTTCGCAAGACGCCGTATAAGCTGTGCTTGCTACCGTTAACTCTTTAACCGAGCCCGAAACGTCACTTGCCTTTTGATTGAGCTTACTAAAGGTTTGCGGTCCAGCGATACCATCTCGTTTGAGTCCATTTTGCTGCTGAAAGTTGGCAACAGCACTTTTTGTGCCATTTCCGTACATTCCATCAACTTTACCAGTATATACTCCCCACTCCTGCAGCAGACGCTGCAGGCTGATGACTGGTTTTCCCATATCGCCATAGCGCAACACTTTAATTTTTTGATTCGTCTCTGGCCCTGCAATGCCATCTATTTGAATGCGGCTCTTTTCCTGGAATTCTTTCACAGCCGCTTTCGTGATAGGTCCATAATTGCCTGTCTCTTCAAAATAAGGATACATACTTTTAGATAATAGATATTCCTGTAATTCTTTTACATCTGCATGGCTCATTCCCTCAGAAAGCGTCCTGTCTCCTAATGCCGCTTCCCCGCTTAACGGAAAGATCACGCTCACACTCAGCACAGACGCGCCAAGCATCCCCATAAGCTTTTTCCTCATATTGTCCCTCCTCAGGTATTAGTAACACATCACACTATACGAGAAAAAGTTGGGATTGTTGGTGTATTGAGGAAAAAACAAATCCGAAGAACTATAAAACTGTTAATTATTAGTGCGTATTTCGACAAAGGTCTTATAGATGTTTTAAGAACCGATCTGGTGAATTTAGAAAATCTTTAGTAATTCTGACATGCTCTAAATCGTCATATTGAGCGCTTTTTAAAGGCAATTCATCAAGTGAATAGATAGCTGCATCTGGAAAAGCCATCAAAATCGGTGAATGTGTCGCTATGATAAACTGAGATCCTTCTTTTATCA
Organism: Bacillus sp. PAMC26568; assembly: GCF_014235785.1. Lineage (GTDB taxonomy): Bacteria > Bacillota > Bacilli > Bacillales > Bacillaceae > Bacillus_P. The sequence goes on from NZ_CP060137.1 coordinate 2,930,175, forward strand.
TCTCAAGTAGCATACTGATCAAGCTAAGCTGTTTCATCGGAGACAGCGGACCTTCTGGCTCATCCAGCAAATAAAAGCCATTGGGCCGAAATCTGGATTGAAAAAAGGCCAAAAATCTCTCTCCATGTGAACGATTATCAAGACCTCTCCCATACAGTTCTTCTAATTCGCCTAACGTTCGGTAATGCGGCGAGGCTGCAAGCTGCTGTGCCAAAATAGATTTGCCTCTGTACTCCTCTTCAACTTCTTCAATTCTTCTGGCTGCTTCAGTTTTCATTCGTTTCACGTTTCTGGCATAAGTTAAAAAATCATCTGCTTTAAGGTAGAATCCTTTATTTATTTTTGCACTCCAAACAAGTTTAAATTTATTTGAAAAATTTCGTATTTCTTCATTCATATCTTCTTCCTCTGCTGATGCAATTCGAATCATGCCTGTGTTTTGTGCAATGGCTTCAAGCAATGTTGACTTTCCTGATCCATTCTCACCAGCAAGAATTGTTACCGGAGCATTAAATGATAGAGAAAGCGGCTCTTTGAACAAAGGCAGTCCATAAGGATATTCGTTTATATTTCTGCCAGGAGTATATGTAAGCCTTTTTAAATGTACCACTGTCAGGACTCCTTTTCATTGGCGCATTGGTCCATGAAACGCCGATAAAGCTTTTCTTTTATTATACGATACCCCTTTTCCAGTTGTCTAAAGGGAATGAAAACGGTATGATCTTACATAAAAAGAAAAGTAACCGGAAAGGAGAATGACTGTGTGCGGAAGATACACGTTGTTTTCGGAGTTCGCTGAACTGGTTGAGCGATTTCAAATTGGCTCTGCAATCGAAGAAGATGAATATATATACAGTTACAATATTGCTCCTTCTCATGAAGTTCTATCTGTTATTAATGATGGAAAACAAAATAGAATGGGATTTTTACGGTGGGGTCTCATTCCTGCTTGGGCAAAAGATGAAAAGATCGGCTATAAAACAATCAATGCACGATCTGAAACATTAGCAGAAAAACCAAGTTTTCGAAATGCTTTTAAGAAAAAAAGGTGTTTAATTCTTGCAGATTCTTTCTATGAGTGGCAGCGGAATGACGAGGTTAAAACCCCGATGAGAATCAAAATGAAAACTAATGAACCATTCGGTATGGCTGGACTATGGGAGTCATGGAAATCTCCGCATGGAAAGACCATTTATTCCTGTACGGTTATTACGACAGAGCCAAACAAGCTGATGAGTACCATTCATGACAGAATGCCTGTCATTTTGAAGCGTGAAGATGAAGCAGCGTGGTTAAATCCTGCCATTTCTGATACCGATTATCTTCATCAGTTTCTAAAACCATTTGACGAAAAGCAAATGGAAGCATTTCAAGTTTCCTCAGAAGTCAATTCACCTAAAAATAATGGTGTGCATTTAATCAGAGAGATTTGCTGAAATGCAAGAAAGGGCAAGATCAACAATCATATTTCCTGCAGCATGAAAAAACCAGTCCCTGAGGAGGAACTGGTTTCTAATGTTTAAAGAAAGAAGCCACAATTGCCGTAACTCACGTAAGAAAGTTTTAAACCACCACTTCTCAAAGTGGGTGTTTGCAGCAGCTTTCCTGTCGTCCTCTGCAAATGGAGGCATGACATTTCATCTGCGATATAAAACTCCCTATTACAGCTTAAAGGTTAAAACTTAATTATCATTACGAACAATGCAGCTTGTAATAGTAATAATACCTTAATTGTCAGTGATGGTCAAATACAATGTTTGGCATTTTTGAAAATGAGCAATTGCCTTTTTTATCTCTCGGCAATCTCACAGCGGGAAATATATTTTAGTAAATGTCTATCTCCGGGAGATGAAGAAAAACTCCAAGATTTATTCGATCAGTAAATTCGATGCCTTCCTCTTCCAATAACTCTTTTTGAACCCGGTACATTTCGTCATTCTTTAACCCGATTTCACCTTTTGCATTGATCACTCGATGCCATGGAAGCTGGTGTTTGCTGCTCATTGAATGAAGTATGCGTACAACCTGCCTCGCTCCTCTTGGCTGACCAGAAAACTTCGCAATCTGGCCGTAGGTCATCACTTTACCAGGCGGAATGGATTTTATTATTTTTACGGCTCTATCAGTAAAACTCTCCATTCTGTATCCTCCTGCAAATCGATTCAGCTTCCATTTTATCATGACTAACAGCCTTTTATGGTAAACTTATGACAAATGTATTTATTTATTGAAAGGGTGATGAACATGGCAAAAACCATAAAAATACCTTCAAATCTTTTAACTCATCATTACATTCAAAACGAACAGGCTGAAGTGAAAATAATAGCACCTCATTATGAAATCAATCCAGATCTTCTTTTTTCAAAGGAGTTATCCCTAGCGTTTAAGACAGAAGTGATGGAACTCTTTTATTCTTATATCAGAAGAGCGAATCGATCAGATAAGGAAAATCAGTTTGAATTTATGTAAAGACATGTTGTTCCGGCTGTATTCGCGTTATAATAGAACTAGGTCAAATTCTTATGAATTAGGATGGTGACTTCATGAAAAATCGAGATAAACGCCAAAAACGCAAACGTGACATGCTTAAGGATTATATAAAAAGCAGGCTGAAGAATCTAAAACCTAAAACAAGCAAAGGGCCTGTATCAAATCATAGACAGCAGACAGATAAATAAAATTAGGCATTCCATCTATACTGTGCTAAAATGAAAGCAACCATTTAACAAAGCTTGTAAGATGATTCCTCCCCCCTGCTCAGTCAATGAGCAGGGTTTTTATTTTTTGGCTGTTTTCGCATTGAATGTTGTTTTTGGTTATTAAATGTACCCGTGGATTACCGATGCAGGCACTTGCTTTCCGCTGTGAGGGATGGGAGCCTCTATTTCCCGCAGGAGTCAAGTGCCTTCCGCTACAATCCTCTAAAGGTATTAACCATTTTTTCTAAAAGCAGCAAACTTTACGAAGAGATCCTATTTTTTAGTTATCTTTTTATAAAAGGACAGAAAAAAACAGCCTCTATAAAGAGGCTGTTTTTTGTATATGTCAGTTAAAATTATGCTTTTTGAACGTTAGTTGCTTGAGGTCCGCGTTGACCTTGCTCTACGTCAAAAGTAACTGCTTGGCCTTCGTCTAAAGATTTGAAACCTTCGCCTTGAATAGCTGAGAAATGAACGAATACGTCTTCTCCGCCTTCGCGCTCGATGAATCCGAAACCTTTTTCTGCGTTAAACCATTTTACTGTACCTTGTTCCATTGTTGTTGCCTCCTCGTATGCTTTAGCATACATTGTGTTACTATCCTTGCTCTCATTGATAACAAAAGGTGAAAAGTTTTTGAACTTGTTCTTTCCTTGCGTACCGAACAAAAATAATTCTTAATAAACATAACAGATAATCTAATGAAATGCAAATTTTGCTGAAAAGTTTTTTATCGATTATCAATTTTCTCCGGATACATATCATGATTCATCATACGATGCTCTGCCATTTGCTCATACTTTGTGCCAGGACGGCCGTAGTTTGTATATGGATCAATAGAGATGCCCCCGCGCGGCGTAAATTTGCCCCAAACTTCAATATATCTTGGATCCATTAATTCAATCAGATCGTTCATAATGATGTTCATGCAGTCTTCATGAAAATCACCGTGGTTGCGGAAGCTGAATAAATAAAGCTTCAGCGATTTGCTTTCTACCATTTTTTTATCAGGTATATAGCTGATATAAATTGTTGCGAAATCAGGCTGTCCTGTTTTCGGACAAAGACTTGTGAATTCAGGGCAATTAAATTTTACAAAATAATCACGATTTTCGTGCTTATTGTCAAATGATTCTAAAATATCAGGACTATATTCAAATAAATAATTTGTTCCTTGATTTCCAAGCAATGTCACATCTTTAAGTTCTGAATCTTGTCTTCCAGCCATAATCAGCCGTCCTTTCTTATCTTGACAGTATTTATTTAATTCTGGTATAGACGTCGCCTGTTCTTATACTCCTCTTTTATTGCCCCAGACCAGCGTGTGCAGCTGCGGCAATACGCGTGCATGATTAAGTTCTTCTTCTGAAATTGCTCGGTCAATCAGCCATTCATAGCGTTCGAGCAGCCTTTTAATTAATTTTTCATCATCACGCTCTGATACTTGATCGTTTCCTACCTGCAAATAAAACGGAATTTGAAGGTATTTTTGATGCACCTTTTTAGCATACTCTAAATCGTGTTCATCAAAGATAACCACTTTAAGACTTACGTTTTGAAGTCTGTTTTTATCAGTTAGATATTGGACAATTTCGTCTAATTTCGTAAAATCCGTCTTCATTCCTGAGCTTGGCGGCTTAGGAGAAATCGTTAAATCATCGATTTGATCGAACCATGGCTGAAGTCTGCTTCCCTGTGTTTCAATCGCTACTTTTATCTTTTTTTCATGAAGAAGCTCAATTAGCTCACCCAGGCTGCCAAGCAGTGCAGGGTTTCCGCCTGAAATCGTCACATGGGAAAAATTGCTGCCTCCCAGTTCAAAAAGCTGTGACCATATTTCATCTGCTGTTAATTGTTTAATATCGTCTTTGGCCGATCCATCCCACGTAAAAGCAGAATCACACCAGCTGCAGGAATAATCGCAGCCTGCTGTGCGGACAAACATTGTTTTCTGACCAATGACCATTCCTTCTCCTTGGATGGTCGGACCGAAAATTTCTAACACAGGAAATTTCTTGCTCATCCCTTTTTCACCTGCTTAGGGCGATACATCACATAGCTTGTTGGAGTTTCACGAACAAAAACACCGATACATTTAGGCTTGTGTTCAAGTGTATCTAAATGCTGCTGTATGATTTCATAAATAGTGCGCGCAACGACTTCTGTTGTAGGAAATTTATTTGGATCGCTGTCATCAAACACTTCATTCTCGTTTAAAATCGTATGATCAAAACGGTCATGAACAAGCTGTTTGATATAGGCAAAATTAATAAGAAAACCTGAGTTATCAAGCTCATCGCCTGCAACGGTTACATTAATAAAATACGTGTGCCCGTGCAGACGTCTGCACTTGCCCGCTTCATCATTCGGTACGTAGTGTGCAGCTGAAATTTGCATATCTTTATTCAGCTCATATGAGAATGGATGCAGCGTTTGAGGATACATTTGCTGAAGCATTATGCCTCTCCTCCTTTTGATTCGAGATAGTCATCAAGTCCTTTTTTTCTCAGCAGACATGCTGGACATTCTCCGCAGCCTTCTGCGATAATACCGTTGTAGCATGTAAGTGTTTTTTCTCTTACATACTCAAGTGCACCAAGTTCATCTGCAAGCTTCCATGTATCAGCTTTATCAATCCACATAAGCGGTGTATGAATGACAAACTGATCATCCATTGCTAAGTTAATGGTTACATTGCATGATTTCACGAAAACATCACGGCAATCGGGATATCCGCTGAAGTCTGTTTCACATACACCTGTTACAATATGTTTTGCACCAATCTGCTTCGCAAGAACAGATGCAAACGTCAGGAAAAGCAGATTTCTGCCCGGAACAAAAGTTGAAGGCAATTCCCCTTCCTTGTGTTCAATCTCAATGTCATCTCTTGTCAGCGCATTAGGTGCAAGCTGATTTAATAGAGACATGTCTAATAGATGCTGTTTTACACCAAGATCGTTTGCAATAGCTTTAGCTACATCTATTTCAAGTTTGTGCCGCTGGTTGTAGTTGAACGTAACAACTTCAACTTCCTTAAATTGCTTCATCGCCCAGAATAAACATGTTGTACTATCCTGTCCGCCGCTGAAAACAACTAACGCTTTATCATTTTTCATTTATATGTCCTCCTCAGGATAGAAGAGAGCATTCTTTCACAACCTGGATTTAAAAATCGGCATAAGAAAAGACACCCTGATCGATTCAGAAGTGTCTAGCATGTAAATCCCCAACTAAAAAACCATTCCTATAGGATATAGTTCATACTTAGTTTTTTATAGAGGGTTGTGCTAGAACCTCTCCCGCGTATGATAGCGCGGATTTTATCATTATTTTAACGTTCATACTATACCACGAACGAGGAGACACTTCAATCTATTTTACTTAAGGGGGACGAATCAATTGGCATTTAAACGTTTTGCAGCAAAAATAAATTCGAACTTTTGGTTAACACCTGCTTTATACGCAGTCATCTTTTTTCTTCTTGCCGTTCTTAGCATGATGGCTGATCGGTATCTTGCTGAAAGAGATTATTTTAAACATATCCCCTCCGTTTTTTTAACCGATAAAGAACTATCGCATACCATCCTTAGTGCCACATCGACTTCCCTGTTAACGATGACGACCATTACCTTTTCATCTGTTCTGGTTGTGCTGACTACTTTTATTGCAAATTTTTCACCAAGAACGATGCACAATTTTAACGCTGACTCAAAAATACAGCGGGTTCTCGGCATTTTTATTGGAGGCTACATTTATTCACTTGTTCTGCTTATTCAAGTTAGGGAGAATGAGACTAACAATGACTTTATTGTTCCCAGCCTTGCTATCATTGTCGCCTTTATTTGTGTTGGAATGTTTGTTTTTTTAATTCACCATATGACTGAATGGATTAAAGTCGGAAACCTGATTTCAAATATTACGAAAGAAACACTTTCTTCTATTGAAAATAAAAAACGGACAGACGAGCCACAATCAGATGAAAACTTTTCACTAGATGGATGGAAAGCGATTGAGATGAAAAGTGAAAAAGAAGGATACCTTCAGGATATCTCTCTTGAAAAATTAGTCGCCCTTGCTGAACGAAAGAATATTAGGATTAGGTTTAATAAAAATCAGGGAGATTATGTTAATGTCGATACACCTTTGCTTACTGTTTACAGTGAAGATGATTATCCAGGAGAAGATGACATTTTAACACACATCACATTTAATGAAGATTTAGAATCCAAGCACGATATTGAATTCGGGATACAAAAAATCGCTGAAATTGCACTTAGAGGCATAGCGCCAGGGAAAAATGATCCTGAAACTGCTATTGCCTGTATTGAGCATCTTGCACAAATTCTGACGAAGATTGGCAAGAATCACTCACCTTCTCCCTACCACTGTGACAACAATGGCAAGATACGGGTTGTGCTTCCTAAACCATCCTTTTCAGATTACTTATATGAAAGCTTTTATCAAATCAGGCATTATGGAAAAGAAGATGTTTCGGTCATGGCTTCTATTCTTAAAGCATTAATCCTTATAGCAGAAACAAACAGAAGTGAGATCAAACAAGCGGTCTGGGATTTTACAGCTTATATAGTTGAAGGAATGATGAAGGAGGAATGGCTGAGCCTTGATCAAAAGCTGTTAAACATACAGCTTAAAAAGCTGGCTGAGGTATGTGGAATGGAAGATAAAGAGCAAGTGTTGTTATGAAATGAGGAAGCTGCTGATTTGGAATTCCCTCCCCGAATAACGGGAGCAACCCACTATTTCCGTGATTTGCTCCTGTTAATCATAATGGAGGCGGCTAAAACACCTTTTGATTACCTAATTGATAATTATCCTTTATAGCTGATTTCCCCTGTCTCAACTAATTCCTTAAGTCCCATAAACATTAAATTCCAGCCATGTTCAGTTTCATCGTGAGACTCTCCAAGAGCTTTTTCAATATCAGCTTCCGACCATTTTTCTTCATGAGGGACGTTGATGTTATGTGAAAATGTCATTTCACAACCTTGTTGAATTTCTTTTAGTTCAACTGTAATCGTATCTTCTAATTCGCTAAACTGTGGCATTTTAAAAGTAAACACTAATTTTGTTGGAGGATCAATTTCAAGATACTCCCCTATCGCTCGATAATCCTTTCCACCTCGATGATCAATAATTTCCCAAGTGCCCCCTACTTGAGGATTATTTTGTGCCACCTTATTTGTCCCTTCCAATGTAAAGAGCCATTTTCTCATCATCTCCGGGTTCAGCCATGCATCAAAAACTCTTTCAGGTGCTACATCAAAATTTCTTGTCATTTTTAAAGTGGTGTTTGAATAGTTATTCATATTCGTACTCCTCGTATGTAATTTAGTGTTCTTTCTTTTTGGCTTTTAATAATTCATTCTCCAGAAGTTCAAAACGATTGCTCCAAAACTTCTCATAAAAACGCAGCCATTCTGTTGCTTGAGTTAATGATTCGGTGTTTAAGCGACATGTATGAATCCTTCCATTTACACTCCTATCAACTAAGTTTGCTCGCTCCAGAACCTTTATATGCTTTGAAATGGCGGCCAAAGACATATCAAATGGCTCTGCTAATTCAGAAACTGTCCTCTCTTTTTGAGCCATCATATGAAGCATTTCTCTTCTTGTTGAATCAGCTAAAGCATGAAAAATTTCATTTAAATGATCTTTATTATGGTTAACCATGTAGTTAAATATAACCGATTCCTCTCAGATATTCAACTATTTAGTTAAATATAAAACATTCCGCCTTATTCATATGATTTGCTCTTAACAAAAGAAAGTTGAATTCCTCAAACAATCGGCTATCGTAATTGTACAAATAATCTTCCTCAAATTTATCAAAAACAGAAAAGCACACCATTTTAACTGCCAAATGGTGTGCTAATGACACTTGAGTTTTACTGTTTTGCTCCTATGAACGTTAGATGATTAGACGCTGCCGCTTTTATTTATTGTTTTTCCCAGTTCCTTCTTGTTCAAGCTCTTTAAATGATTTAATCTTGCCATGTTCATTTTGAGATTCTTTACGCGTATCCCATTGACGCTGCTTTTGACCTTTTGATTGAGTCATTTTATTGCTCCTTTGTGAAAATCTGCTTTCAGAATTATTTTATCCTGTGAATAGAGAAACATTCATGTACTTTCAGTCGCATAGAAAAAAGAGGCAGAGCAGCACCTCTTTATGTTGCAGTTAGTCCCTCTTGAATAACTGCTGGGTTATTTTGCTTTTTTTTTCGTGTTAATTCAAGATAACGGATATGATGATTTTCCATATCCTTAATTTTAAATGTATACGAGCCAAGTTCAACGAGCTCTCCCTTTTGAATATCATACTTTTCGGTAAGCATCCAGCCTCCGATTGTATCGACGTCACCTTCTTCAATTTCAAGGCCAAACAAATCATTCAGTTCACTGATTAATACTTTTCCATCAATAATGAAGGTATCATCATTGATTTTCTGAACAAGCGGTACCTCATCTGCATCAAATTCATCTCTGATCTCTCCGACAATTTCCTCTAATATATCTTCAACGGTCACAAGTCCGGCAGTACCGCCATATTCATCAATGAGAATCGCCATATGAATGTGCTCTTTTTGCATCTTTAACAGCAAATCGTGAATTGGCACAGAGTCAATCACTTGAATAACAGGTCTAATATACGATCTTAAAGAAAACGATTCGAGCTGCTTAGACTGAAATAAATCAGTAAAAATTTCTTTGATATTCACCATGCCGATAATATGATCTTTATCGCCATCAACGACGGGATAACGTGTGTATTTTTCGCTTTTAATGATGTGCAAATGCGACTGCAGCGATTTTTCGATTTCAAGTGAAATAATCTGAGTTCTTGGAACCATGATTTCTTTTGCAATCCGATCATCAAACTTAAAAATTTTATTCACATATTTGTATTCAGATTGATTAATTTCTCCGCTCTCATAGCTTTCAGACAATAGAATTCTCAATTCTTCCTCGCTGTGTGCAAGCTCATGTTCTGACACTTGTTTCATTCCCAAAAAGCGGGTAAGCACCTGTGCTGAACCATTTAAAACCCAAATAAATGGAAACATCAGGTGATAAAACAAGATTAATGGCTTCGAAAAAGCGAGTGTAATCTGCTCTGCTTTTTGGATGGCGACCGTTTTAGGGGCAAGCTCTCCAATGACTACATGCAAAAAAGTAATGATGGCAAAGGCTAAACTGATGGAGAGGACTTGAACGGATGCGCCTGGTATATCTAATTGTTCAAAAACGGGATGAAGGAGATCTCCTATTGCAGGCTCCCCAAGCCACCCAAGGCCAAGCGCTGTAATGGTAATACCCAGTTGACAGGCTGATAAATATTCATCTAAATTTTCAGTTACTTTTTTCGCGGATTGTGCCATGTCATTCCCTTCATCTATAAGCTGATTGATGCGGGAACTGCGCATTTTTACGATTGCGAACTCTGATGCTACGAAAAAAGCAGTGGCAGCAAGTAAAATCGCAATAATGAACAAATTCACTATGTCCAAATAATTTCCTTTTTCCGTCAAAGACGAAAAAGGAGTCACCTCCTGGGAAAGTCAATCTATTCTTAAAAAAGACAAGATATTAAAACCCTATGCGAGCGATGGTGCAAAAACCTTTCATAAAAGTTAATACCCCATCACATCACCTCATTTCATACTGAAAAAGCGGAATAGCATGCCCAGCTTCAGGCAATAGGCTGGCGTTAAAAGCCATGTCTTGATTTCATTTGCAGCACCTCCATGATCGCGGAGGTCTCCATTGAAACCTAGGGTCAAGCCTGTATTTTTAAAAAATTCTGCTAATGTTAAAAACATCATAATATGAACCTCTGCAGCCGTCAAACAGGATGTACGCAAGTTTTCTTCATAATTATGTGGAATATCGACCCTTTATGTTCAAATTAATTGATTATTCTAACTTTTTCACTTTTAACTATTTTTAATGTTATGGCACTTTTTTAATGAACAATAAGACAAGAAAGACAATGCTCATATAGCCAAATAATGGATATAGAAATGATATCAGCGAGCTGTAGCCGATTTGACTCACAAAAAAGGCTCCGCTAAGCAGAAATAATATAATGTACATTCTCGGAATGGATACCACTCTGACAAGATGACGCTCCAGACCGAATAAGTTTCCGATAACAGAAGTAAATACCTCACCATAAATCACCATAATAAATATTAGATAAAAGGAGATAACAGACGTTTTCATGACCTCTGCCATCGGAATGTCGAATGACACGACATTCGGCAATGTCGTCAAGGCAAAATGACTGCTTAATAAGATAAAGGTAAGTGTTGCCCCTCCAACAATTCCGCCCCATTTTACAACCCTTTCATCTTCAACCTCCTGAGCGAGCGGAACGAGCACTGCTTCAGCCATTGCCAGATTAAATGCAGCATAAGAGATGGCTGAAATCAGCCATTTGAATGATGGTCCACTTTCGTGCTGAAAAGCGGAGAATTTATGTACATCAAAAGAAGAAATAGCAATAAGCAAACTAAATATAATTAATAGGGGTACAACAACTATATTAACACTGAATAATCCTTTTGAACCGAACGACATAGCGATGATTGTCAGCACAATTGTAACGATGACCCCCAGCTGCCTTGATAGTTGAAGCTGCTCTTCAAAAATAGCTCCGGCCCCTGAGAGCATAACTGATGTGACTCCAAATAAAACAACCAGCATAAAGAAATTAATGACTGGCCCAAATGATTTTCCAAATAAAAAAAGATTTAAATCCTGATAGGAATTAGCACGGATTTTCTTAGAGATAATCATCATCTTCGCACCAAGATGAATAAAGAAGAATCCGCAAATTAAGATGCCGAGTATTCCATATATTCCATACTGAGTAAAAAACTCTACAATTTCCCGTCCAGTTGCAAAGCCCGCTCCAACAACCGTTCCGACATATACAGCTGCGATTTGAACAACCTGAAACCATTGATTCTTCATCTTCTACCTCCATTACGATGAATACTGTAGCTACGACCTTTCTTTATATATATGAGACAAGTCCTTAAGAAAGAAGAAGTGGGTGCGATTTGTTTTGAAAAGCTCTTTTCGTAAAGTTTATTGCTTTTTGAGAAATGGTAAATACCTTTAGTGGATTGCAGAAGAAGGCACTTGACTCCTTCTGCAATCCACGGGTAAAATTTAAAACCAAAAACAACATTCAATGCGAAAACTGCCTTTAGAAAAGAGGAACTTCTTCTTTCAGCTCAGAATAGCAGATCCATTTTGAGCGAGCAGCAAAGGGTGAAGCTGGAGATAGAACGAATATAATTTCATTTTGAAATTTTTTAAGCAAAATACTTGAAAGTCAAAAAAGGTCAAACTATAATATGAATCAAGGTCATCCTAAGAGGTGATTTTTTAAAAGATTATTTAGTCAAAGTTAGTCAAAGTCAATATATATAATCCAGGAGGTTTTCATTATGCTATGTCAACATTGTCAAGCAAAGAAAGCATCTGTTCACTTAACAATGCAAATTAACCAAGAGCGTCAGCAAGTGCTGCTCTGCTCAGACTGTTATGCTCAATATAGAAGCTCTGTCCCTAGCGGATCATTTGGAAATGTTTCACCTTCTCATCCATTTCAACCGAATAGCCATGACGGCCAGACCGAAAAAACTCAAGGCAAAAACGGTCTTCTTGATCAATTAGGACGCAATCTGACAAGAGCAGCAAAAGCCGGCGTGATTGATCCAGTCATTGGCAGAGATGCAGAGGTCGAACGTTTAATTGAAATTTTAAACCGGAGAAATAAGAATAACCCGGTCTTGATTGGTGAACCAGGTGTAGGTAAAACAGCTGTAGTTGAAGGGTTCGCTCTTAAAATCGCGGAAGGTCAAGTGCCAGCCAAGCTAAGAAACAAGGAAGTGTATTTGCTTGATGTTGCTTCTCTTGTAGCAAATACAGGCATTCGCGGTCAATTTGAGGAAAGAATGAAGCAGCTGATTTCTGAGCTGCAGCAAAAGAAAAATATCATCCTATTTATTGATGAAATCCATCTTCTCGTTGGAGCAGGTTCTGCTGAAGGATCAATGGATGCCGGCAATATTCTGAAGCCTGCTTTGGCACGGGGCGAATTACAGGTTGTCGGTGCAACTACATTAAAAGAGTACCGTCAAATTGAGAAAGATGCCGCCCTTGAGCGCAGATTTCAGCCTGTAATGGTATCTGAACCATCTCTTGAAAAGGCGATTGAAATCCTAAAGGGTATTCAAGATAAATATGAAAAGTACCATGAAGTAACTTATACAGAAGAAGCGATAAATGCAACAGTTACTTTGTCTCACCGTTACATTCAGGACCGATATTTGCCGGATAAAGCAATTGATTTGCTTGATGAAGCTGGATCGAAAAAGAACCTTCTATCTGGGGGCGGAGCAGATATCAGCGGTCAATTAGAAGAACTTGCAAGGAAAAAAGCACAAGCTGCGAAAGAAGAAAATTACGAGCTTGCTGCCAAAATAAGAGATGAAGAGATGAAACTTGAGCAAATGCAATCCCCAGTAAAATCTGTAGTAGATCTTGCCGACATTCAGGCAATTATTGAAAAGAAAACGGGGATTCCAGTTGGTAAGCTTCAAGAAGACGAGCAGGCTCAAATGAAAAATCTCGAGAACAAATTATCAAGCAAAGTCATTGGTCAAGAAGATGCCGTTCGGAAAGTTGCAAAAGCCATTCGCCGCAGCCGTGCTGGCTTAAAATCAAAAGAACGTCCAATCGGATCATTCTTGTTTGTCGGTCCAACCGGAGTCGGTAAAACCGAACTGACAAAGACGCTTGCATCTGAAATGTTTGGTACAAGAGACTCCCTCATTCGTTTAGATATGAGCGAATACATGGAGAAACATTCGATTTCGAAGATTATCGGGTCGCCTCCTGGCTACGTCGGTCACGAGGAAGCAGGACAATTATCAGAAAAAGTCCGCCGCAACCCTTACAGTATCATATTGCTTGATGAAATCGAAAAAGCCCATCCAGATGTCCAGCATATGTTCCTTCAAGTAATGGAAGACGGCAGACTGACAGACAGCCAGGGCAGAACGGTCAGCTTTAAAGACACAGTCATTATCATGACAAGCAACGCCGGCATCGGGCATAAAAAAGTCACTGTCGGATTCGGAGACAATGAAGCATTAAACGAAAGTTCACTGCTGGACTCCCTCGGATCATTCTTTAAGCCGGAGTTCCTGAACCGTTTTGACAGCATCATTGAGTTCAAATCACTTGAAAAACCGCATCTGCTTGAAATTGTTGAGATCATGCTTGATGATTTAAAAGCGAATTTGCAAGAACAAAAATTAACGCTCAGCATCACAGATGAAGCGAAAGAAAAACTCGCTGAACTTGGGTTTCACCCTGCATTCGGAGCACGCCCTCTCCGCAGAGTGATTCAAGAGAAATTAGAAGATTCAATTGCAGATATTCTGCTTGACGGCACTGAGATGACAGAAATAATTGTGAAGCTCGCTGAAGATGAAATTGTTGTAGAATCTAAATAATATAGGAAAAGAGTGCAAAACTTATAAAAGTTTTGCACTCTTTTTTCTTTTTTTAACTACAATTGTATACGGGTATTCAGCATGGCGATATTCTAAATTCATTTCTCCTTCAACTTCAAGGACGATAGGATGAATCTCAGAACCGCGTGCTGTCGGATACCAATCCCTGCCCTCCTTTACCACAACCGCTGCCCCATTATTATCACCTACAAATGCAAAGGTGTCTGATTCAGCCAAAAACTGATCGTTCAAAAATGATAACTCTTTCTGCATGTGATGGATATTTTCGCAAGGCAGACCAACCTCAATTACATCAAACCAGTCTAACAGATCAGCCGGTACATCCTTTCTTTCAAGCATCTCAAGAACATTGCCTTCCGGATCATGAAAATAAGCCTGCTTTCCCTTCCAAAACATGCTGACCTCTCCTTTTTCATTAGGCAGCAATGAACTTTCTATTTTTTCAAACATCAAATCAAAAAATCGTTCATTTGTTCTAAAACAAACGTGATAATAGGGCCGATTCTCACTTTTAATAAAGGTTAACCTGCTTTGTCCTGCCTTAACTGTAAAACTGCCGCTATCTTCTTCTTCCAGTTCCATCTTCAAAAAACGGATATAGAATGCTTTCATTTTCTCCAAATCGTTGCATTCAAGATATACATGCAGGATTTTCATTTTTTTCCACCTCTCTCTGCTTTCTATTATAGAAAGACAAAGACAATTTGACTTCAGTCTTTATACTGAATACACCTCCCTCTTAATGACGAAAAAACCGCCAGCACATAGCTGACAGCATGTACTTTTTATAATTTCTGATCTTCTACATTCTCAAGCCACTCTCTAATATCACCTGTTACAGATTGTACACATCCGTCTTCAAACGGTGAAATTAAGTTTGCTTCTTGAACCAGTTCTAAGAACGGCTTGCTGCCTCCCTGCTTACAAAGATGCAGATAATCTGCCCATGCCTCTTCTTTATTTTCATGCATTTTTTTCCAAAATTGCAAGGCGCAGATTTGTGCCAGCGTATAGTCAATATAATAAAAAGGAGAATTATAAATATGTCCCTGCCGCTGCCAGAAGCCGCCTTCCTCTAAAAACGAATTATCTTCATAGTTGCGATGAGGCAAGTATTTTTGTTCAATTTTCCTCCATGCCTGTTTGCGTTCTTTTGGAGTTGCGTCTGGATTTTCATAGATAAAGTGCTGAAATTCATCAACTGTTACCCCATAAGGCAAAAATAGAAGCGCTCCGCTTAAATGGCTGAATTTATACTTTTCTGTATCTTCCTTAAAGAACCTTTCCATCCATGGCCATGTAAAAAACTCCATGCTCATCGAATGAATTTCACACGCTTCATGTGTCGGGAAGTGATACTCTGATAAATTGAAATGTCTGCTCATATACACTTGGAACGCATGTCCCGCTTCATGTGTCAGCACATCTATATCACCGCTTGTTCCGTTGAAATTCGCAAAAATATACGGCGCTTTGTAATCTTCGATATATGTGCAATACCCGCCGCCGGCTTTCCCTTTTTGCGCAAGCAGATCCATCAGGTTTTTTTCAATCATGAAATCAAAGAATTCATTTGTTTCAGGAGAAAGATCTTCGTACATCCTTTTCCCATTCTCAATAATCCACTCTGCATCCCCTTTAGGCGTTGCATTACCTGATGTAAACTGGAGCTTTTCATCGGAAAAAGCAAGCGTATCAAGTCCTAAACGTTCTTGCTGACGCTCCCGTAATCTTGTTGCCATTGGTACGATTGATTCCTTAATTTGATCACGGAAATTTTTCACCATGGCTGCATCAAAATCAATGCGCTGCATTCTTTCATAGCCCAGCTCCACAAAATTGGCATACCCTAATTTCTTTGCAATGCCAGTCCGCACTTTAACAAGCTTGTCAAAAATCTCATCAAACTTTTCTCCATTTTCGGCATAAAATCCGAAATAAGCATCTGATGCACGTTTTCTAATGTCGCGCTCTTTTGATTCAAGCAGGGGTTCAAGCTGTGCAAGCGTGTATTCTTTTCCGTCAAAATCAATTTTTGCAGAAGCAACAAGCTTTGTGTATTCAGTAACAAGTTTGTTTTCTTTCTGAAGATCCTCAAGCACTTCAGGAGAAAACGTTTTCAACTGAGCATCTGCAAGTGCGAACAGCTGCTTCCCATATTTCTCTTCCAATTCATTGCGGAATGCTGAGCTGACAAGCGCTTTGTAAAACTCTGTATCCAGCGCTTTAAAATGCGGCTCAAGTTCATCAAGATAATCTTGTTCTTCTTTATAAAATTCATCATTGGTATCAATCGTATGGCGAATTGAACAAAGATTGAAAGCTGTGGAAATATTTCCGCGAATGACATTCAGTTCATCAATAACAGCTTCCTGTTCTTCCAGGCTTTCAGCACTTTTGAATTTTTCCAGTGCCTCATAAAAAGATTCTTCTACATCTTCTTTAACAGGCCTAATGTATTTGTACTCTTGAAATTTCATATGTAGTTCCCCACTCTCCTATCAATTTAACCACTCCATCTTATTCGAGAAAAAAGTCTGGATTCCTTTCTGTTTGTTTTTTAAATCAAACTCTTAAAATATATGAAATCCTGACGATATAAGAAGTAACAAAAAGTAAGACAGAAAGATTTGGTGATAGAATGGATAAAACGTCACTTATTGGATTGATTCTAGGGTTGGTTGCTGTTGGTGTGGGTATGTTTATGAAGGGTGTCAGCCCCGCTGTTCTTTTAAATCCAGCTGCCTTGCTGATCATTATTGCCGGTACCATCGCTACTGTCGTTACAGCCTTTCCGACAAGCGAAATTAAAAGAGTGCCTAAACTTTTCGGCGTTATCTTTAAAGAACAAAAATCACACAGCATTCAAGAGCTGATCCCAATGTTTTCAGAATGGGCACAGGTTGCAAGAAAAGAAGGCCTGCTTGCTCTTGAAGCTAAAATATCAGAAGTGGATGATTCTTTTTTAAAAAATGGTCTAAGCATGGCAGTCGACGGGCAAAATGCTGAATTTATCCGTGATGTCATGACAGAAGAAATCGATGCAATGGAAGAGCGGCATATGGCCGGGGCATCTATTTTTTCACAGGCAGGCACATATGCTCCCACACTTGGGGTATTGGGCGCGGTAGTCGGGTTAATTGCGGCTCTTTCGCACATGGATAATACGGATGAACTAGGCAAAGCAATTGGAGCTGCTTTTGTCGCTACATTGATGGGTATTTTCACTGGTTACGTTCTTTGGCATCCATTTGCCAACAAATTAAAGAGAAAATCAAAGCAAGAAGCGAAAGTAAAACACGTCATGATTGAAGGAGTGTTATCTGTCCTCGAAGGACAGGCTCCAAAAGCGATCGAACAAAAATTGGCCACCTATCTTCCTGCACACGAAAGAGAACAGCTTTTCGTGGAAGGAGAGAACATAAATGGCTAGAAGGAAAAAAAGCAAGCACGAGGAAGAGCATGTTGATGAATCGTGGCTCCTTCCTTACGCAGATTTATTAACACTATTGCTGGCACTATTCATCGTCTTGTTTGCCATGAGTTCTGTCGATGCTCAAAAGTTCCAGATGCTTGCACGAGCTTTTAACAGCACGTTTACTGGCGGCACCGGTGTACTAGAGTATCCGAGCCCTATTCCTGACGGGGATATGGAACAGCTTGATCAAGAAAAAGAAAAGAACACTGACGATGAAAAACAAGAATCACTTGAACAAGAAAAATTAAAAGAAATCCAAGAAAAAGTGAATGCATATATCGCGGCAAACAGTCTTGAAACGCAATTAAAAACAACGTTAACAGATGAAGGCCTGCTCATCACAATATTAAATGATATCTTTTTTGATTCCGGCAGTGCCTCTATTCGCAATAAAGATGAACAGCTCGCTAAGGAAATTTCTAACCTATTGGTTATGAATCCTCCGCGAAACATTATCGTAAGCGGCCATACTGATAATGTGCCAATAAAAAATGCTGAATTTGAATCAAACTGGCATTTAAGCGTAATGCGTGCAGTCAATTTCATGAAACTTCTTCTTGAAAATAGGCAGCATGATCCAAGATCCTTTAGTGCCAAAGGATTTGGGGAATACAATCCAGTCGCAAGCAATGATTCAAAAGAGGGTCAGCAGAAAAACCGCCGTGTAGAAATTCTGATTCTTCCAATTGAACGAAATGAATAAGAGCCTGAATCAAGGCTCTTTTTTTGCAGAACAAAAGAGCGGCGCCGAGGCATGCTCCGACAGAGGAGTTAGGGAGTTTAAGCTAGATATCAACTCGAAATTTTATATTCCTTCAGATGTAAAACAAGGATGGCGACTTTTTTCGTTGGTTTGGCAAAATGAAAAAACAAAAGATCCACTCAAAACTCTCAGTAAGAATTTCTTAAAGCAGGGCATAAATAATCTACTAGTTAAGTTGATATTCATGCTGCCCTTTTTTCTTCAGTGCAGCACTTTTTCTCCTCCACTCACCGCTTTACATAGCACAAGTCACTTGTTCTAAAACAATCTGTTATTTTATAATACCGCTAGAGACTTCATGCACTATCATTCCTCATATTTATATACCAACATTTATCGAATAATTAGCGGTTAATCGACCATTTTATTATTTCCTGACAACAAAAAAACACTTCTATCTCAAATAGAAGTGTTCAATCCTGAAGATCTCTTGCATGATAGCCAACTTTTTTCATAAGTTCGATAACAGTCTGCTTTTCTTCTTCTGAAAGAATCCCGACAATTTCATCTAATCTCTCCTGATGAGATGGGAATATGGATTCAATCAATTGCTTTCCTTTGTCCGTAATTTGAGCAAAGGTTACACGGCGATCATTTTCACATGCTTTTCTGACAAGCAGCTCTTTCTGTTCTAGCTTGTCAACCACATATGTGATGCTCCCGCTTGCTAAAAGAATTTTTCCGCCGATTTGCTGAAGCGGCTGATCGCCTTTATGGTAAAGCAGCTCAAGAACAGCAAATTCTGTTGGATTTAATCCGAAGCTTCCAATATGTTTGTTTACTTGATCATTAATCGCACGATGTGCACGTGATAATACAATGAATAATTTTAATGATTGTTCGATTTGCTCTTTATCTTTCATTTTCATCAATCCTTCGATAACTAAATATCTTGAATTCTAAATATTAATCATACAAAAAAAGTGTAAAAAAGTCAATAATGTCAGAGAGAGGCTATGAACAAATAACCTTCCAATTATCGTTTACAGCAGCTTTTACCTCTTTTTTCTCCAGCATATAATTGGCAATTAACTCAGACATATCAATAGGTACTTCCTTTACAATATTTTTGCCTTTAAACATCGTATACTCTCCACCGCCAGATGCACGGTAATTATTCATGACAACCTCGTATTCTTTCTCCAAATCAAGGGGTTTTTGATCTTTTTTAAGCATGATCACCCGTTCTCCGATTGGTTTGGAGATGTCTAGAACGTACTCAATTCCCTCCCACATATCATAGTTATAATGCTGAGGCTTAGGGTCCTGGAATTTGGGATTCACCATAACTTCGCCATTTTCACCGCACATAAAGTAAGAGGCTGAACGTTCAAGAGCAGCTTTAATATCATACCCAGTCAGGGAAAGGACTTTTAATGTATTCGGATAGATATAATTTGAAACAATGTCCCTCATTGTCAGATTTTCAGGAAAACCTCTTGATGAATTATTGAATAGGGCTGTGTTTGAAATATCCGCTCCTGATGCTTCCATCTGAACCCTATTAATGAACTCTATAAAAGCAGATTCCTTCATGCGGGCTGCAAGCGGTTCTTCAATTCTCATATTTCCTCTGATTCTTCCAATTGGATGATCAAGCCATTTTTGTGTTTCCTGTTCATATGGCTGAATAAGCTCATACATGCTGCTGTCAGTTTCGATTTCATTAGGGTACATAATTTCAGAGGATTTGTCCTGAATTGTAATTTGATGTTGATTTATAGAAAACGTAATCTGGACTTTCCCTAAAGCAAGTCCGTTATACGATGGCTGAACAACAGTTACTCCATTTACAGTACCTGAAATCGTGCGATGCTGATGGCCTGTGAGCAATACATCAATGCCATTTATTCCATAGCATAGTTGATAGGCTTGATTTTCTCCTGTCAGTGCTTCTGTTGGTTCGCCTGTTACTAGATCACGCTCAAATCCGCCATGATAGGAAACAATGAATAGATCTGGTGCTTCGACGTTTCTTATGTACCCAGCCCACTTTTTGGCCGTTTCAAACGCATCTTCGAATGACAGCTTTTCAATATGCTTGGGATCCTCCCAATTGGGTATGTAATGTGTCGTCACGCCTAGTATCGCTATTTTTATTTTACCCAGCTTTTTAATCAAATAAGGCTTCCCAAATAACGGCTCGCCATCTTCTAATATATTGGCAGAAAGCCATGGAAAATTTGATTGTAATGCAGCTTCTTTTAATAAGTCAATGCCATAATTGAACTCATGATTTCCAACCACTGCTGCATCATATCGAAGAGCATTCATTGCGAGAATGACCGGATTTTTCTGATCTGCTGCTTTTTTCGCATGATGATAGGTTAGCGGTGTTCCCTGAATGCAATCTCCGTTATCAATCAATAAAACATTCTCGGATTCTTTTCTCTCTTTCTTAATAATTGCGGAAATCTTTGCGAGTCCAAGGTTCTTCTGCTTATTTGTGCTGTAATCAAGCGGAAGAACATGACCATGTAGATCACTGGTCTGCAAGATTGTCAATCTCACCACCCTGTCTATCTGAAACCCCTCCCTTTTCTTTCCATCATACATAAATTGACGAATATCTACAATAGAAGAAAAGAGCAGGGAATTCCCGCGCGCTCTCTGTTTGAACCACTCGTTTTCTTAATAGATTGATTAGATATTGCTGTTTATACCCGAGCTATACCAAAAATACTATCAAACTGATTCAGCATAATTTCCTATAACCTAGTACATTCCAAATAAATGGTTTATAATGCGGAGAGGTACACTCTCTTAATCGAGCAATCTCTAACTTTGGGGCGATATACTTTGATGAAAGGCCAAAAGAATCTAAAAAAAGTTTTATTCTATTTAGTAGTAGTACTCATTCCTACCCTTTTAATAAATACCTTCATCTATTTTTATCAAAAAGAAAAAACAATGGAAATTCACCGCTCTGAATCTGCATTTATGATTAATATTCATAAAAACCAAATTGATAATTTAATAAAGGATACAAAAGCAAGACTGGAAACGATGGCACTTGTCCTTGGAGAAGAAACAAATGAAGAAAAAATCCAGCAGATTCTCATGCAGACTCACGACCTAGAACCGCGTTTTTCCGGCCTTTATTTTGTCCGAAAAAATGGAGAGATTGCGACCGGTTCAAAAAACACAACAAAAAATGTGAACATTGAAAACCGTGCATTTTTCCAAAGAGCGATTGCGACAAAACAATCCTCTGTTTCTGATGCCTACTATGGGAACATTACAGGAGGATACATTGTTTCGATATGTACACCTATGTTCAATGATAATGGAGAGGTAACAAATCTATTGGTTGCAGCACTTAAAGTAGATTACTTAGAGAACATCATGAACGTGATTAGCCCTAATTTGCAAATAAAGGTCTTTAATGACAGCAATCATCTTCTCTTTACTACCGGCAAGGAATATGAAATTGAAATTGAACCAGTCCGTGTATATCTCGATCAAATCAGCTGGAAGCTTGAAGCCTTGCCAGAATCAATCTTAAGCCAAGAGGATGTCAAGGATATTATGATCTATATGATTATTACTTTTGGCGTCATGAACATCATTTTTATCCTTGTTCAAAATTTCCTCTTAAAGAGAAAAGCGCTGATTGAACAAAGCCAAAATGATGCTCAAAAAATTGAACTTGTGGGAACACTGGCAGCAAGTACAGCACATGAAATTAGAAACCCCCTGACAGGTATAAAAGGCTTCATTCAGCTGCTGAAGGAAAAATATAAAGACTCTGAAGATCAATTCTATTTTTCAGTCATCGATCAGGAAATCAAACGAATCAATGAAATTGTAAGTGAATTTTTATTGCTCGGAAAACCGACCGCTCATCATCATGCAGACCACGATTTAAACGAAATCGTGCTTGAGCTGTCTCCTCTTCTTGGGTCTGAGGCCAATCTGTATAACGTGGAACTCGATATAAAATTCAATAATGGATCGCTTCCAATTCACTGCACAAAAGATCATATCAAGCAGGTGCTGCTGAATTTAGCTAAAAATTCATTAGAAGCCATGGAGAAAAACGAAGGTTTTTTAACAATTGAACTGACCAAGCAGGACGAAATGGCTGTCATAAAAGTGATCGACACCGGAAAAGGAATCTCAGAGGAATTGATTTCGAAAATATTCCATCCGTTTTTTACAATGAAAGATACCGGAACTGGCCTGGGCCTTGTCGTCTGCCAAAGGATCATTTCAATGTACAAAGGAACCATTTCTATTAACAGTGTTCTGGAAAAAGGGACAGAGGTTACGATTACTCTTCCATTGGCTAAGCAAAGCTAATCACTGATCTATTTATATGTCTAAAAAAAAGAGAGAATGGGAAGCAGCAGCTTTCCACTCTCTCTTTTTCATTCTACCCGAATCATGAAGATTCTTTATGTACAAAATCATCAGCTCGTCAAAATTTCTTCAATTTTTTGCAATGCATTGTAGCCTAAAGCCACGTCTGATGCTTTTGCATTTTCGATGATTTGTTCAGGATGAGATGCCCCAACAAGTGTGCTGGCTACATTATGCTGTCTCAATGTCCATGCCAATGCAAGCTGAGCAAGTGTAATATCGTGTTCTTTTGCAAGCTGATCCAATAATTCCACTTTTCGGTTGACCATGTCATTCAGAATTTTTTTCATCCATGAATTCACGTTTTCACTTGATGCACGGCTGCCTTTTGGAATTAAGCCCTCTTTATACTTACCCGTTAGAATTCCTTGCGCAAGCGGCGACCAAACAACCTGAGACACTCCAGCATTTTCACACATCGGGATGATTTCTTCCTCAATATCACGATGAAGCATATTGTATTGCGGCTGATTGACAATAATGCGGTCAAGCAAATAGCGATCAGAAACAGTCATTGCTTCTTGAATTTGAGCTGCTGTCCACTCACTGACGCCTGCATACAAGATTTTCCCCTGACGAATGAGATCATCAATTGCTCTTAATGTTTCATCAAGCGGCGTTTCCTGATCATACCGGTGACAGTAGAATATATCTACATACTCAAGCTCCATGCGTTTTAAACTTGCATGAACCTGTTCCATAATATGCTTTCTTGAAAGTCCCTTATCATTAGGGCCCTCACCCATTGGCCAGAACGCTTTTGTCGTTATTACATACGAATCTCTCGGAAAAGATTTAAGAGCCCTTGACATAACGATTTCCGCTTTCCCCCGCTCATACACATTGGCACTGTCGAAAAAATTTATGCCAGCTTCATACGCCTTATGAATAATCTCTGTTGCTGACTGCTCATCGACTGTTTTCCCAAAAGTCAGCCAGCTTCCAAGACTGATCTCGCTAACCTTTAACCCCGAACGTCCAAGACGACGATAATGCATCCCTATTCCCCCCTGTTGTACGTGATGAAATTCTCTGTCTTAAACTTATCAGAAATTTCAAATATCGTAAAGATTGAGACTGTCACTTCTTTCGACACAATTCGACATTCACAGTCTTAAATCCTTATTTAAGGCTAATAAACAGGGATAAATAGAAAAGATGTTGAAAAATATGACCTCATTTGACGAAAATAAATACGAGAGTATCAAATCCCTATCTTTTTCACTATCCAATCAGCTATAATATGCCTAATACATAATAAGTGGGACGAAAAGGAGTATCGTTATGATCGAGGTTTTAACAGGCAGTACGTTATCTGCCCTATCAACGGGTTTAGGAGCGCTGCCCATTCTATTTCTTCAAAAAACGATCACCCATAGGTGGAGAGACATTTTACTTGCATTTACAGCTGGAATTATGATGGCAGCTTCTATGATGAGTCTGCTGCCAGAGGCGCTGAAGCAAGGCGGTATCCTTGAAGTGAGCATCGGTCTTTTTCTCGGAGTGCTCGTTTTAACAACACTTGAAAAAAACATTCCCCACATTGATCTTGAACATTCGCGGTATGGGATTGAATTTGATGAAAAAGCATTGCTTATTATTGCAGCGATTACACTTCATAATCTTCCCGAAGGATTATCTGTCGGGGTAAGCTATGCGTCCGACCAAAGCGAGACTGGAAATTTAATCGCATTTGCAATTGGGCTGCAGAACGCACCTGAAGGTTTTCTGGTTGCCCTTTTCCTCATTAATCAAAATATAGGCAAATATAAAGCTCTTTTCATTGCTACATTGACCGGGGCAGTCGAAATCATTACTTCTATACTTGGTTATTATTTAACTTCATACATAGAAAACCTTGTCCCTTACGGTTTATCTTTCGCAGCAGGTGCCATGCTTTTCATCATTTATAAAGAACTGATTCCGGAAAGCCATGGAGATGGCAATGAGCGAAATGCAACGTATTCATTTATTATAGGGATTTTATTCATGATTCTATTAATTGAAAGTATTTAAATAAGAGCCTTCCTGTCCAAATAAAAAACCCAATACCGAGCTGTATTGGGTTTTTGCTTTTTATATAATTAGTCCATCCCCTGCTGTCCACTTTTTCATTGTCTCTATAAATTGCAGAAAAGCAGGATTTGTCTTATTTTCCTCTTCAAAAAGAAGCTGCTGATACTTATTTAACAGCATGTCCAATTCCTGACTGCACTGTACGGCGCCAACACTTGTATATCCGCCAGTTTTAGCGGTGTCAATCATTTCCTTGCGCTTCAAATCAATGCTTGCCAATAATTGGGACTTGCTAACTTCCGTTGTCATTTTCTTCCCTCCGTATCATCTTGAGTATCTATTATTGGGAATAAATATACTCGTAAATTATTACAGATTCTTCTAAACATGTAAATAGATTAGCAATATTCGACATTCTTTTTACCTTATTTCATGACAATTTTGTTAAATTTATTGTAATTTATCTCTTTTTACCCCTTTTTTTCCCTATTAAAACTAAAAATGGCTATTAACTTTCATAAAAAATGTAAAAAGACCCCTATTTTAAGTTAATCATTAAAATAGGCTTTCAGATTTACGTCTTCCATAATCCTTATCTGCGTGTGTAAAATGTTCAATCATTTTTTCCTGAATATGAGGCTGACAAACTTTAAGAGCCTCTGTAAGATTTGAGATCAGTTCTTCCTTTTCCCATTCTTCAAAGGACCGATACGTGTCTCCTGCCTGTCCTGTATCATTTGGGCGTTCAATTTTTCCCCGTACTAATTTTTCATTATAATGAGGTTCGTGCACCTTGCCGACTTGCTCTGCTTCTTTTAATCCTCCCAATACAGAGGGCTCGTAATTGACATGCGGATTCTGCCCTGATGCGATGTCCACTTTGTATTCCATCTGTCCGCCCTGCTGATTAGTTGCGACCCGTTTTTTTGGAGCATTAATCGGCAGCTGTATGTCCAATATAAATACGCCTAAACAATTATCATTACCACAAAAAAAGCAGATCGAATGATTCGATCTGCTTTTGAAACATTATCTAAATGTTATTTTGCGGGCTCTTTTTTGCCCGTGTTTACTTTATCTACAGATGTCACCCGGAATTCTTTGTCTTCCAGCTTTTTAATGATTTTGTTCAGTTTTTTCTTAGATACTTCGTGAGAAAGGTTGATGATGATTCTTCTTAAATATGTATCTCCATTATCCAATGTAAGCAATCCTTCGATGTTTACATCTTTAATTGTTGATACAAGATCTTTGATGGCGCCTTTATGCTCTTTTGTACCAACTGTCAGGATGTAGCCGCCTGTTTTCATTCCGAATGAGTCCTCAAGGACATCCATGACATTTCCATGTGTGATAATGCCTGAAAATTCCTCTTTCTCATTAAGGACAGCTAAAAATGGAAGTCTTCTGATTGTAAGGAACGTCTTAAAAAATGAATCTTCTTCATACATAAACGCATCCTGATCTTGAATTAAATCTTCGATTGAATCTTCATCTTTTCCTTGCTTTTCCACATAATGATCAAGCAGATCGACTTTATAAATGAGACCTGCAAATACGGTGCCATTCTCTTTTAAAACAGGAATGCTCCGATATCCTGACTCCTTCAGCAGCTCATATGCTTCTTTTACTGTGCTATCTGCCTTACAATACCTGACATCCTCTTTCTTGACGAAATTGTAGCGAATCTTCATCTTTACAAGCCTCCCTTAATTGCTTATTTATTGTTGAAAATTTACCATACAATCCGCATAGAGTAAAGAAAATTTAAATAATTTTGATTTTAAACGTAAGTTTCAATAAAGATAAAAAATTGGAAAATTATCGGAAGAAAAGTAGCAAATGAGGTTGTATCAGGATTGATAGTAACTTTCCAGGATTTGTCTCACTTCCGGTAAATTTGGTCGATTGGCCGGATTATGGATTCGTCGGGAATAATTGAGGAATCGGCGGGATTATGAGTTTCGGCCGGAATAATCGAAGTATTGGCCGGATTATGCTGGTTTTTGGCCGGAATAATCCGAAATTTGGCCGGATTATGCTGGTTTTTGGCCGGAATAATCCGAAATTTGGCCGGATTATGCTGGGTTTCGGCCGGAATAATCCAGGAATCGGCCGGATTATGGGTTTCGGACGGAATAATCGAAGTATTGGCCGGATTATGCTGGGTTTTGGCCGGAATAATCCGAAGTTTCGGCTTGACCCCCTATTTTTTAGACACAAACTTTGTTTTTTTCTTTCTCTCTTAGTTTTTCATTTTTTTGTTTCACATCTTCAGTTTGAACACATGCTGATGATGTGAAATCCTGTTTTATAAGCTTACTGCCATATCTTTTGGATACCCACTATCTTTATAAAGCTTATGAAACTTTTTTGGTGTCAGGTAGTTTAAGCTACCATGAAATCTTCGATTATTATAAAAGTCCATAAACTCATCGATCCTGTAATAGGCTTCCTCGAAACACTCAAACGTGTACCTCTTGTAACACTCTCGCTCAATGATACTGTGGAACGATTCAATATATGCGTTTAGATCAGGCGTCTTAGGTGGTATGCGTTCATGATAGACTTTATTCGTCTCACAGAACTTTCCGAACACCTCACTGACGAACTGAGGACCGTTGTCGCTTCTAATAATGATACTTGTTCCTTCTTCATCTTCAGGGATTATGACCTGGCGTCTGATTAATGCTTCTTGAACCATTCCTGTAATGGCTTTAGCCTTACATGTCGAGCCTTTATAATAGCCCACTATACAACGGTCAAACACATCAATGGCACTGGCTAGAAAGAAGAATCGCCCACTATTTTCGATTGTTCCATATTTAATATCAACTTGCCATAACTGGTTAGGTTCAGTCACCACATGCTGTTTTGCCAGCCTTTTTGGGTAACGGGACTTAAATCTTCGTGGCAGTAATATATCTAACTTTCCGCATAGCCGATGAACCTTTTTAGGGTTAATAACCAGGTTGTGTTTTACGCGTAAATAATGAGTTAATTTCTTATATCCGTATATGCCTTCTTCTCCTTCAATGGCTTCCATTAGATACTCTTCAATCTGTTCATCTGGAACCATTTCATAAGACGTATTATACGAATATCCTGGAACAGGACGACCTACTTTTTCCGTCTTTTCTTCCTTATCCTTCTGATGATAATAATGCAAAGATCGCTGCACCCCCACAGCCTTTAAAACGGCTTTTACTGAAAATCCTTCTTTTAACCATAGCTGAGCTTCTTTTAAGCGGTCCTGTGTCGAAATCAGTTTTTTTTAAGAAGATTCTTTAACATCGCCACTTCCAGCTCTTTTTCACCAAGGAGTTTCATTGCCTGTTCATATTTTTCCATTAATTCATCCTTAGATGGATGATCAGAAAGGGGGGTAACATCATCTTTTTCCATTGCTTCCTGGACCTCATCTTGGTAGATTTTCATCCAGCTTCTTAAAGTATCCGAAGAAATACCAGCCTTCCTGGCAATAGAAGCTAAGTTCCCCGTTTCAAGTGCCATCCGAACGTATTTCTTTTTTACATCTTCAATAACATCTATCTTCTTTTTGGCCATATCCCTTTCCTCCCCATTTGATAACCTATATCCATTTTAAATCATATAGGTTTCGTGTCCAAATGAATAAGGGGGCCAAAAAGGTTTGGCCGGATTATGCTGGGTTTCGGCCGGAATAATCGAAGAATCGGCCGGATTATGCTGGTCTTCCGCCGGAATAATCCAGGAATCGGCCGTGTTGAATTTCAGCCCGATAAAATAATATAAAAATCTGTTTTACTGATAAAACACCAATTTTAACGGATAAATCCCCTTTGCCATCCAGGCAAAGGGGATTTTCAAACATTAAGCTTGCTGCTCTTCTTTTTCGTAAATTGGCACCCAGCCTTCAGCTGTCACAAAGATGCGGACTGCAACGACTTTACGGTCTTCCTGCAGCGTGAAGTAGTGGCGGATGTTTGGCGGGACTGAAATTAAATCGCCAGGATTTAGTTCAACATCAAAGAATGAGCCATCTTTTCCCTGAATAATGAAAATTCCATGTCCGCTTACGATGAAACGGACTTCATCATCTGTATGATGATGCTCTTGCTGAAAGTTTTTTAATAATTGATCAAGGTTTGGAGTGCTGTCTGACAACGAGATCACGTCCTGCGCTTTATAGCCGCGGCGTTCTGAGATATCAGCAATTTCATCTTTGTATACTTGCAGGATTTCTTCTTTTTGTTCATCAGAAAGCTTGAAATTCTCTCTTAAACTCTCTGGGAGCTTTTCAATATCCCAATGTTCATAAATAACCTCTTGCGACTCCAGGAAAGCTGCTACTTCTTTTTGATCTGAAATTCTTTCATTTGTCCCTTGTAAACGAATCGTTGCCATTCCAATTCCTCCTATTTTTAAGCTTTTAATGAGAGCGATTTGACTTGCTTTAAAGATAATAATTTCAAATGATAGGAAAATAAAAATTCACAAGCCTCGAGCACTTTTTTTGCTTCAAATGCATCTTTTCCCCATGCGGTAATGCCGTGATTCCTAATTAGGACAGCTCCTGAATCCTTCTTCACGTACTGTCCGAAATCATTTGCGAGTGTCGGGATATGCGCTGCATTCTCAATTATGGGTATGTGCCATTCCGCGTCTTCTTCCCACAGTCCAAACGCTTTAATGATTTCCTGTCCTTTAAATGTAATCCCTCCATCATCGCCGTAAAGCTCGGAGATGACATTGTTGTCGATTGTATGTACATGAAGGCTGCAGCCAGCATTTGTACGGTTATATATTTCCACGTGAAGAAGTGTTTCAGCAGAAGGCTTTTGATTGGTTTCTTCAAGAGGAGCTCCTTCCCCGTCTACCAGCAAAAAATCATCATCTGTTTCAATCCGCTTGTCTTTTCCGCTGGATGTTACTAAAAAAGAGAGCGGTTTGGCATTTACTTTAATCGCTAAGTTCCCGCTCGTACCCGGAAACCAATCACGCTGTGAAAGCTCACGTTTGACAGCAGCAAGCTCGCTCCACCTCTGTTTTAAAATACTCATGAAACCGCCACCTGCCTTTCTTTCAATCCTTCTATGACGTCAAAAAACGTTTTAAATTCCTGATGAGGAAGTTCCAGCGACTTGCATTTTTCCAGAAGAAAATCCCTTGCAAACACAAAGTCTGCGAGTTTAGATGCTTCTAAATCTGTAACAGAGTCACCGATTACGATCACCTCTTGATGCGGGTCAGCAAGCTTTCTGATCAAACTAGGCTTACAGCAGCCGCAATCATTGGTGCAATGCGCATCGCATGAATTTGGCCATAAAATTTCAATCGTTTCACCGCTGAAATCAGCTTCATTGCAATATACCCGATCATGATCAACAAGCCCATTCAATAATGGATGAACAAAAAAATCGATTCCTCCGCTTACGATATAAAGAGGGATATCTTTTTCCTTCGTAAATTGCACAAATTCACGAAATCCATCACGAATTTGGGCGGTAAACAGCAGGTATTGAATCATCTCGTATTTCAGCTCAGAAGGAATCAGCTGAAACATTTTCCCTACTCCATCCCTTACAGAAATCTGCTGACTTAACACATCGTCCTTAAGACTGTTCCACTCAGAAGGAGCAAACTTCTTCATAAGGGCGATGATATTGTCATTATTCGTAATCGTTCCGTCAAAATCGCAAATAATGACAGGCTTGTTCATCGGCTCACCTCCACCTGCCCCCACAGATCCAATGCGATTTGCAAATCTGTATCTGTTTTTGCTTTTTCAGATAAAGAAACTCCATGCAAGGCAGCATCAATTGCTGCACGGAATGCTTTTCCTCCTCCGGCAGCCCCATTTGGATGGCCATGAACACCGCCGCCTGCGTTGATGATGCTATCAAGCCCAAAATCCTGAATCAAGATGGGCACAAGTCCGGGATGGATTCCTGCAGAAGGCACCGGGAAGGTTTCTTTCAGCTCTTCTTTTCCTTTACATGCAGCACTAATCGCAAGTGCAGCATCTCTGTCAAGGGCAACACTTCCATACGGTGAAGGAAACAAGGAAAAATCTGCCCCGCTGTATCTCAGCAATTTTCCCAGTAAAAGAGAATGCGAGATTCCATATAGATTTGATGATGCCAAGGCACCGCTCACAGCAGGATGTGCCATAATTGGAATACCAATGTCTCTATCCTCGGCTAAGCTTTGAAGTACATCCAGTCCGTATGCAAATACGTTAAACAGCAACGCGTCTGCTCCAAGGTCTGCTGCACGCTTCGCTTTTTCTTTTAACTCATACGTTCTGCCGGATAAATGTACGGCATACATCGACCGATGACCGGTCTGCTCAAAGACCTCTCTTAAAACTTCTCTCCCGGCTGTTATGCGGCCTTCAAATGGCGTTAATTCATTTTCAAAAAGGATTTCATCATCCTTAACCAAATCGACTCCGCCAAGCACCTGGTCTCTAAGCTGATCCTTCAGGAAATTCAGATCACGTCCGATCACACCTTTAAAAATGCTCATCAGCAATGGTCTGTCAAAAACTCCAAGCTTTTCCCGGATCCCTTTAATCCCAAATTTCGGCCCTTGAAAAGAAGAAAGAATATCATCTGAAAAATCTAAATCAAGGAGCTTCACTTCACCGTCAAGAGAAAGCTTGCCGAATACGGTAGAGAGAATTGCCGGCAGATCATGCGTAAAGTTAACACCTGGATAAAAAATCTTAATCAAGCCTTTTTTAACACGTTTGCCTAAGTAGGCATCTGTCTTTTCATCGGATTCAATTTCTTCAACTGAGATGACCCTTCCTTTATGCTGCTGCAATTGAACTTGTGTCAGTTTAGGAAGGTCTGTCCATGACCCAACCGTTAAACCGAGAGCAATTCCGTCTGCTCTTTTTTCTAAATTTTTTTCATCATGGATTAGATATGTCGCTGTCATTCCGCTCATGTCTGTACCTTCCTTCCATAACAATATAAAAAGGCCCCTTTTCCGCTAACTGAAAAGAGACCTTATCTAACATGGCTAAGATCCTTATCTATCAGCGAATGCTGCAAGATTTAGCACCGTGCTTAAACCAAAGTTTAAGTCGGTTGCCGGGCTTCATCGGGCTAGTCCCTCCACCTGCTCTTGATAAGAATGGCTTATTTAAGTAATTTTTGATAGTAAAAATAGTTCACATGGATGTTAAGCTTCAGCGCCTTTCTCCTCGGTCAGAACGGCTCCGCCAAAAAAGTCAAACCTGGACTTTTCCGTCAGATCCTTATCTGCCATGCCTGCGCTGACCATGGCGCTTCCACTTTTCCTGTATGTTCTGAATTTTACATGAAATTAATTTGGATTATGACAGCTTTTTTTTTGACTGTCAACTCTAAATTAAAATAGATTCAACGATTTTATTCTTTCAGCTGCTTCTCTTAATCTGTCTTCTGACGTTAACAGACCAGCCCTGACGTACCCTTCTCCAAATCTCCCAAACCCGATGCCTGGAGCCACACAAACATGTGCGTGCTCAAGCAGGTAATCAGCAAAGGATTCAGAAGTAAAGCCTTCTGGAACCGGCAGCCATGCAAAAAACGATCCTGGCGGCGCTTCTACCTTCCAGCCGATTTCGTTTAATGCTGTAATGAAAACACGACGGCGGCTCTCGTAACGATCTACTAATTCTTCTACACAAGTTTGTGATTCCAGGAGGGCAGCAGCAGCCGCTTCCTGAATGGCGCTGAATACGCTGACAAACATATGATCCTGCAACAGATTAATGGCTTCAATCACACTTTCATTTCCGATCGCAAAGCCAATTCTCCAGCCTGCCATATTATACGTTTTTGAGAGTGTGTAGATCTCAATCCCTGTCTCTTTAGCACCTTCGGCTTCAAAATAGCTGACAGGTTTTTTTCCGTCAAATCCAATGGCTCCATAGGCAAAATCGTGAACGACACAAATGTCATTTTCTTTTGCAAACGCAACCGTTTCATCAAAAAATTCCTTTGTGGCAACAGCACCCGTCGGATTGTTCGGATAATTTAAAAACATAAGCTTTGCCTGATGTTTCATGTCAGCTGAAATTTGTCCGTAATCCGGAAGAAACTCGTTTTCTTTCAAAAGGGGCATAAATTCCATCTTAGCCCGCGAAAGCTCTACTCCAGACCAATAATCGGGATACCCGGGATCCGGCACCAGCACTAAATCATCTGGATCTAATAAACATTGCGGAATTTCTACAAGCCCTGCTTTTCCCCCAAACAAAATGGCAACCTCTTTGTCTGGATCTAGGCTGACACCATACTCCCTCTCGTAAAATCGCACGATGGCTTCTTTTAGAAATTTCTGTCCGCGAAACGGTGAATACTTGTGATAGTTTGGATTTTCAGCTGCCTCTTGAAGCGCCTTCACGATATGAGGGGGAGTCGGCTGATCTGGATTTCCCTGCCCTAAATTAATGACATCATGTCCCGCTTCTATACTCGCATTTACTCTCGCTACCAAGCTTGCAAAAAATTGCTTTGGAAGCTTATTTAATAACTGTGATTGTTTAAAGTTTTTCATGTTTTACACCTTCTCAAAAAATTCTTGAAATTCTAGTCAAAAATAATATATTGTTAGAGTCAGCTTGTAAAGAAAAATTTTAAGGCGGAGATGACGTTTTATGAATCCAAAAGTGACATGCCTGCAAATAGACCTTGCCTTTGGAGAACCAAAAGCAAATGCTGAAACCGTAAAAAAAGAAATTGAAAAAATCGTAAAAACTGAAAAACCTGATGTGATCGTGCTCCCTGAACTATGGACTACTGGCTATGATTTAACACGTCTCGACGAAATAGCGGATCATGACGGCAATAAGACAAAAACATTGATCAGCAGCCTTGCGAAAGCTCATAAAGTAAATATCGTTGCCGGCTCCATCGCGAAAAAAACAAAGTCAGGTGTGACGAACACGATGTATATTTTCGACAGAGACGGGGAGCTTGTACATGAATACAGCAAGCTGCATTTATTCAAACTTATGGATGAGCATCTATACTTAAACGCCGGTTCGGAAAAAGGACTCTTTGCATTGGACGGCATTCAAAGTGCCGGGGTCATTTGCTATGATATCCGTTTTCCAGAATGGATCCGGGCTCATACGACCGTAGGAGCAGAAGTCCTGTATGTTGTGGCTGAATGGCCTCTTCCGAGAGTGCATCATTGGAGATCCATGCTGATCAGCCGTGCCATTGAAAATCAATGTTATATTGTTGCCTGCAACCGTTCAGGCAGAGATCCAAAAAATGAATTCGCCGGCCATTCTATGATTATTGACCCTTGGGGAGA
Organism: Bacillus sp. PAMC26568; assembly: GCF_014235785.1. GTDB lineage: Bacteria > Bacillota > Bacilli > Bacillales > Bacillaceae > Bacillus_P. The sequence continues at coordinate 2,964,369 of NZ_CP060137.1, forward strand.
GATTTTGGCTGAAGCTGGCACAGAACCAGCTTCTCTAACAACCATGCTTGAGATGGGGAAAGTAAAGGAAATCAGGAAACAAATTCCTATTTTTGAAGACCGACTTCCTCATTTTTACTCTTAAAAAAGTGTTTTTTCGTTTCAAGGTCCTTACTTTATTATTGTTAGTCGTTCTAGAAATTTATAAGAAATGAGTCTAAAAAAAGGATTGACTTTTTTTTATTATACCTGTTAAGATTCAAAACAAGTGATATATTTAAAATAGTCCGAATATACATTTTTTATTAAAAAACAATTTCATACTATCTCTTATCAAGAGTAGGCTGAGGGATTTGGCCCGATGACGCCCAGCAACCGACCGTAAAACCATTGTAAAATGGGGCGCAGTATTTTATGCGCTAGGAGAGTCCTCCTACAAGGCACGGTGCTAATTCCAACAGAAAGAAGTTCTTTCTGGCAGATAAGAGGTGCGAAGCCTATGCCTTCAAGCCTCTTTCACTGTGGAAAGAGGCTTTTCTTATGGTTTAGGAAAATATAAAAGGCAAATAGTTGCAGATATTGAAATAAAATTATCTGCGTAAGCTGCAGCGCCTGCGCTTTTGTTCTTGCCATGAAAAGCCTCTAATCAATAAACTGGAGGGTTAAATACCATGTCAAAAAATCGATTTGCTGCTTATGAACCATTAACGGAAAGTGCCGCTATTGCTCTCGCCTTGAGACTCGGATTATTCGAAGAGAAAAGCGTTCTGACTTGCAGGGAAATTGGAGACGGCAACTTGAATCTTGTTTTTCACATCGTTAATGAACATCAGAAAGGGATCATCATTAAACAAGCGCTCCCTTATGCAAAAGTTCTTGGTGAAAGCTGGCCATTGACGCTTGACCGTGCCCGGATTGAAAGCAGCGCACTGCTTAAACAAGCTGAATTTGCAAGTTCATATGTGCCAAAAATCTATTATTCTGATGAGACGCTGGCCATAACCGCTATGGAGGACCTCTCTCATTTACAGATTGCAAGAGCCGGTTTGATTGAAGGAAAAGACTTCCCTCTTTTATCCCGCCATATCGGTGAATTTTTAGGAAAAACACTTTTCTACCATTCTGATTTTGCTCTGAATCCGCAAACGAAAAAGCAGCTGGTGAAACAGTTCTCAAACCCTGAGCTTTGCAAAATTACAGAAGATTTTGTGTTTACTGATCCGTTTTTCGATTTAGAATCGAACAGCTTTGAAGAAGAACTGAGACATGATGCTGAACAAATCTGGAATGATCATCACCTAAAGCTTGAAGTAGCCAAACTAAAACATAAATTTTTAACCGAGGCAGAGACTCTTGTACACGGTGATCTTCATACAGGCAGTATTTTTGCCAGTGACACTGAGACAAAGGTGATTGATCCTGAGTTCGCATATTATGGTCCGATTGGATTTGATATCGGCCATTTCATCGCTAATCTATTGATGAATGCGATCTCAAGAGAAGAAGAGAAACAGCAAGTACTTCTAGACCATATTGAGACCGTTTGGGATGTGTTTGCTGAAGTATTTTCAAAAGCATGGAATATTGACAGTTTGGAAGTTTTCACTAAGGTTCCAGGCTATCTCCCGTTCATTTTAGAAAAAGCATTTGAAGATGCTATTGGTTTTGCAGGAATCGAAATCATCCGGAGGACAATCGGACTTGCACACGTTGCAGATCTTGATTCCATTGAACCTCTTGAACAAAAAATCGAGGCAAAGCAGCGTGCCCTTCATCTTGGAAGCAAGCTTATTAAAAATCGTGAAACCATTAAAACAACAGCTGACATTGCAGAACATTTCAAACAAGTGCCTGTCAGATAAGGAGAAAACATCATGTCTTATACAAACACCATAATCCCCCGATCTGTTGAGTGGAAAGAAACCTATATTCGACTGCTTGATCAGCAAAAGCTGCCTGCCGTGACAGAATACATCCATCTGCACACCTTATCAGACGTATGGGATGCCATCAAAGCCTTAAAAGTGCGCGGTGCTCCTGCAATCGGCATCACTGCTGCATTTGGACTTGCACTCGCTGCAAAACAGTATGAAACCGAAGCATTAGATGAATTTCATCAGCAGCTTTCCCTTGATCATGATTACCTTGCCACTTCAAGGCCTACTGCTGTTAATCTATTTTGGGCGCTCGGCAGATTGCTGAAAAGTGTGCAGGCAGCTGTTTCAGTGAATGAAGCGAAAACGATCCTGATTCATGAAGCGATTCAAATCCAAGTCGAGGACGAGGCCACATGCCGCAGTATTGGGGAACATGCTCTTCCCCTTTTCAAAGACGGTGATTCTGTGATGACCATATGCAATGCAGGCTCAATCGCAACAGCTCGCTATGGCACAGCTCTTGCCCCATTCTACCTTGCAAAAGAAAAAGAAATTAATCTTTCTGTTTTTGCGTGTGAAACCCGCCCAGTTTTGCAGGGGGCACGGCTGACAGCATGGGAGCTCATGCAGGCTGATATTGATGTGACGCTCATTACTGACAATATGGCGGCACATACTATTTTCTCTAAAGGAATTTCTGCCATTATCGTTGGCGCAGACCGAATTGCAGCTAATGGTGATACAGCCAATAAAATCGGAACCTATAATCTTGCTCTTTTAGCAAATGCCTTTCAAATTCCGTTTTATGTGGCAGCACCGCTTTCTACGTTTGACATTGAAACGAAAAATGGTTCAGGCATCCCAATCGAAGAGAGGGACCCTAAGGAAATTACACATTTCGGCGGTCAGCAAATTGCCCCGGATAATGTGAAAGTATTCAATCCTGCCTTTGACGTGACTCCACATCACCTGATTACAGGAATCATTACAGAAAGAGGAGTTCTATCAGGAGATTTAAGCAATGAAATTCAGAATGTATTCAGGGCAGAAGCATAAGCAGACGGACTGCTGCTTTGGTAAGGGCACACGGATTCTTGATCTAGACCCTTGCAATTCTGAAAAATAGTCTTAAACTGATAAAACTTCTATTTACACTGATAAATTAGTTTCTAATAGAGTAAGAGCCCTCACCAGAGAGCTCTTTTCCTTTTTCATTATATATTATCGCTCTCTTTTATTCTCTTCTGATAATGAAAAATCGGCTTATTCTCATGCATGCCTTCTTTAAAAGCTGTATACCCCATTCGTTCCCAAAACCTAATGCCCCGATCATTATTTGTCAGAACACCGAGTCTGATTTCCTTGAAACCTTCTGCAGCAAGATGTGCTTCTGCGTTTTTATAAGCAAGTTTTGCAAGACCTTTCCCTTGGAAATCCTTATGCATCACAAATAATCCAATCCAAGGCTTTCCATCATTTGGGTTTAATGGGCAATATTCAATGATACCGATATATTGTTCATGCTTCTTGATTACATATCGCTTCGCATGTACAGCTTTTCCTTCTTGCCGTTCCTTATCTAAATCTTCTTGGTTAAGATGAGTCTTCCCATTTGAAATTTGATTGAATTCCGGGTTGGAGTTCATGATCTCCAATTCAATTGGCAAATGGCGATCCTGTCTGAATTCGAATGTAATCATTTTTTCACATAATCCTTTCAGCTAATTTTCGATGTTAATCAATTGTCGCCCAAAGTTCCTTTGGATTCAGCTCATAGACTCCATCCTCACGGTACATGATGTGATTAACGATAAATTCTCTGCGAATGGTTGCAAAATCCTCGTGAAATTGTTTAATGTATTCATTTATTTCTTTCTCAGGATATTTTTTTCCAGCTTCAAAGCCTTTTGCTAAATGATATAGGACTATTAATCTTCTTTTCCTTTGAGGCGGGATTGTTTTCAGTTTTCCATCTTTTGTTAAGTAATTTCCTAGTATTTTTGTATGCTCGCCTGTTTTCTCCTGATTCATCTCAAGCTCCCCTTTGCCTGTTATGATATCCATCATTCCATGTGAAAGCTGCTGAAGCAGCTTTTCATTCACTTGAAAGTAAATGGTGTTTTTCACCCTTTTTTCAGAAATAATGCTGATTTCTCTAAGCTTTGTTAAATGATGTGTAATGGTTGGAGGAGTCAATCCAAGTATGCCTGCAAGCGCCTGGCCATTTTTAGGCCCTTTTGAAAGAAGAGCCAGAATACGGATACGCGTTGCATCCCCCATGACTTTATGAAATGTGACTAGTTTATTCAGCTGCAAAAGACCGCCTCCAATTAGATTACTATCTAATTAGATGATAATCTAATTGGAATCCTTCTGTCAATTTGGTTTTTTATTAAATCACAGCATAAAAAAGAGCAGCATCCCTCATTCGGAATGCTGCTCTTCTTTCCTTCTCATTTACCAGACTGCGTAAATGGCAGTAATGAACCCTAAGGCTGAGGCAAGTGTTCATAATTTAGTGCGGATATCCCATAGCTCTGGAAAAAAACGATGATCCAAGACTTTCTTCAAATAAGTAACACCCGATGATCCTCCAGTTCCTTTTTTAAACCCAATAATGCGTTCCACAGTTTTCATGTGTCTGAAACGCCACTGCTGCAGCCAATCTTCTATATCAATCAGTTTTTCAGCCAGCTCATACAAATCCCAGTACGCATCAGGGTTGCGATATACCTCAAGCCATGCAGCTTCAACAGCGGGATTGCCTTCATATGTCACGGAGACATCCCTGTTCAGGGCCTCATCCGGAATGGGCAATCCCGCTGATGCCAGTGTTATTATGGAAACATCATAGATGCTTGGTTTGCTCAAAGCTTCAGATAATGCTTGATGCAAATTTGGATCTTTTTTATAAATTTCAAGGACATGCCGTGTTTTGTACCCCAGTGCAAATTCAATCATTCGGTACTGATGGGATTGAAAGCCGGAAGCCTGTCCAAGCTTGTCGCGAAACTGTACATATTCAGATGGAGTCAAGGTTGATAGAACATCCCATGCCTCAATGATTTGCGACTGAATTTTTGATACCCGTGCCAGCATCTTGAATGCCGGTGATAAATCTCCTTTTTCAATAGCTTCGATGCTTGCCTGCAATTCATGCAAAATCAGCTTCATCCATAGCTCGCTTACTTGATGTATGATGATAAACAGCATTTCGTCATGGTGTCCGGACAATCGCTTTTGACTGCTGAGCAGCGTATCCAGATGCAAGTATTCCCCGTATGTCATTCGATTTATAAAATCGGTATATATTCCTTTTTCATCTTTCGGATCTCCCATTTAAATTCCCCCTCGTCACAGCAAAGAAGCTCAGTCAAATGCTGAACTTCTTATTTTTAGTCAAAATGGTCTTTTTTTGATCTTCTGTAATCACATTCATTTTTGAAAATAAATCAGCGTAGAATGCAAGTTTGCTTGGACGTTTCCAGATTCGCATCATACTCACCCCGTTTTGCTATCAGGCAACTTTTTTCACTATACTAAATACTATGTCGCAAGGGTATGTATGTGACAAGCAAATCACAATCGATACGAAATTTTTTCAAGGTCAAGAAGAGCGGCCTTAAGATCTGTTTTCGTGCCTGCATATCCTGTCAGCTTACCGCTCGTGCCAATGACTCGGTGGCACGGTATGAAAATAGGCAGTGAATTTGACTTGTTTGCTTGTCCGATTGCACGGACAGCTTTTGGATTTCCGATTTTCACGGCTACATCTAAATACGTCCATGATTCTCCATAAGGGATCTCCGCAAGCGCATTCCACACTTGTTCTTGAAAGGATGTGCCTGACTGCCTGAATGGAAGTTCAAATTGAGTTCGTTTGCCTTCAAAGTAATCGAATAATTGTTTTTTTGCTTCGATTAGCAAAGGATGATCATCAGATTGTGTCATCGGATTGTGCTGCAGGTGCTCTTCAAATTGTCCAGCTGTAAGAAACAGCCTGGTAATAAAGTCATCAGAAGCTGATATGATCAGCGTGCCAATCGGTGTGTCTGCTGTTGTATAAAAATGCATATAATTTCCTTTCACATCGTTTGTTTGATTGGCAAGGTGATATGAAAGGCTGTGCCGTTTCCGACTTTGCTTTCTACTTCAACGATGCCGCAATGCTCTTCAATAATTTTATAGCTTACCATTAAACCGAGGCCTGTTCCTCTGTCTTTTGTTGTATAAAAAGGTTCGCCTAGCCTTTTTATTTTGTCCTCCGGTATGCCGGAACCTTCATCAATAATGGTGATTTTCAGCTCATTCTCATTTTTCATAAAAATATCGACTTGAATGGTTCCACCGCTTGGCATGACTTCGATTGCATTTTTCAAAATATTGATAAATACCTGTTTGAGCTGATTAGGCTCGCAATAAACGAGCGGAACGGAACCGTTATGGTTCAGCTGAATTTGAACATTGACTAAAATAGCCTGGGCATTCAGAAGATCAATTGTTTCTTTCATGATCGTCACAACGTCTTTTTCCTGATACGAAATGGCCTGCGGTTTCGCCAGAATCAGAAACTCTGTAATAATGGATTCAATTCTGCTTAATTCAGATGTAATCACATTAAAGTACATTGAGAAATCTTCTTTTACATTCGCTTCAAGGAGCTGAATGAAGCCTTTTAAAGCTGTCATAGGATTACGGATTTCATGTGCAATCCCTGCTGCAAGCTCTCCTACCACGCTCAGCGTGTCCGATTTGCGCAAACGTTCCTCCAATTCCTTCTTTTCAGTAATGTCTCGGAATATGGCAAGGTTCAAGTTTTCAATAATGTTTCTCTTTAACGAAAATTCAAGAATTTTCTCTTTATTGTTTTGAAGCTTAAACGGTATTTCCTCTGTCATTTCATCAAAGAAATGCATCGATCCGCTTTCCATCTTATCGTAAGAAATAAGCTCATGGAGGTTGTATTTATGAATATGTTCCAGCGGAATATCGAGAATGAAGCTTGCTGTCGGATTTGCATCAATAATATTGTAGCTATCATCAAGCAGAACGATGCCGTCCATAGCGCCATTAAATATTTTCCTGAATTTTTGTTCGCTTTCACGAAGCTCTTTTTCCATTCTTTTTCGGTCGCTCACATTTCTGAGAATGGTTAAGTGATGGCCATCCGTTACGTCCATTTTTGACGTGAATTCAAGCTGTTTGCATTGTCCGTTTGGCATATAAAATAATAATTCTTCCCGAATGGCACCTGAGCGTATATATTCTTTTCTGGCAGCTCTGAATTTCAAATCGTTTAAATCAATAAAATCATAAATTCTGCTGCTGATTAAATTTTCAACCGACAATTCAAACGTACGGCTTGCAGACTGATTTGCAGAGATAATTCTGCCGTCATTGTTCCAAATAATGATAGCATCAATCGCATTTTCGAAAATCTCCCTGAATCGCTCTTCACTTTTGAAAAGCTGCATTTCCATATTCCGCTTTTCAGTAATATCTCTCATGATTGCCATATTAAAGCCGCTCAGGACATTTGATGTGGAAGTAAACTCAAATACCTTTTTCCGGCCAGATTTAAGAAGGACCGGCATTTCTCCTTTAGCACGTCCCCCTTCATTTAAGATGGACCACAGCTTATCAAGCTTAAATTGATTTTCCCCTTCTATAAAATCATGGAGTTTAAAGGTGCTCAGCTGACTTTTATCAATCTCAAAATTAGAACAAAATGATCCGTTCGCATCAATGAATTGTCCGCTCCCATCAAAAATCACAATTCCATCGACAGCGCGATGGAAAAGATCTTTAAATAGCTGTTCATTAATTGTCCGTTCTCTTTCAAGCATTTTATTTGAGGAAATATCCCGCATTAACGCTAAATGCCTCGTGCCAAGCGCATTTTTCTGAATTGAAATTTCAATAAATTTCACTTGTCCATTATCAAGTTTGATGATTAACTCATCTGCAACCTGGTCGCGATCACGAAGCTCTTCCACTTGTTTATGCAGCTGCTGATGTGGAACCAGTGATAAGAAGTCGCACATCTTCCGCTTTTGAAGCTCTTTTTTTGTTAATTGAAAAAGATGGCATGCTGATTGATTGCAATCTATAAAATGAAACTTTTCATCGATAATGATGATCGCTTCCATTGCACTTTCAAAGACAATTTCATGTTGACGGCTTTTTTCCTTCAGGCTTTTGTTTTCTTTTTTCAATCCCTCAATCTGCTCCTGCAACGATGCTAATTCACACTTATTTATAACATGACTCATGCTTTTTCGCTCCTTGCCGCCGGGCAAAATTTCATCCTTTTTAAATTCTACAATTTACTGAATAGTCCTTCACCGTTTTCTATTTAATGACATTTTTAGTCCAAAGGACCTATATAATAATTTAATTTCTGACAGAAAAAGCGCAATATTATAACATTTTACAGTTAGCTTACATGTTCTTTACAATCCCATTAAAAAAGCTTAAATTCCAATTTCTCTGTTTTAAACTCTTGTTATGATGGGTAAAAGAGTAATACCTAAAACATGTCGGAAAATAATGTGAAGCCTCTTATGACTTCTGTGAAAATAGGTGATAGTGTGAAAAATCGCGAGAGCTACTTTGATAATGCGAAATTTATTTTGATCATCCTTGTTGTGTTTGGTCATGTCATCCGCTCTTTTATTGATGATAATGAATTTATGCTGAACGTCTATAAATTTGTATATACCTTTCATATGCCAGCTTTTATTTTGATCTCTGGATTTTTTGCCAAAGGCTACAATAAAAAAGGCTATGTACAGAAAATATTTAAAAAACTGATCATTCCTTATTTAATCTTTCAGGGAATTTACTCTGTGTATTACTTCTTAGTCGAATCAGAAAGCACTCTTACGGTTGATCCATTAGATCCACACTGGTCATTATGGTTCCTGATGAGTTTGTTTTTCTGGAATCTATTCTTATTCGCCTATACAAAATTGGATAAGAAATGGGCTATGCTGATTGCTATTGGACTTGGGGTAGCGATAGGCTATGTAGATTCTGCAAGCAATTACTTAAGTGTATCAAGAACATTTGTGTTTTTCCCGCTCTTTTTAGCAGGATTCTATCTTGATAAATCTCATTTCAAAAAACTAACAACATCTAAAGTTCGTTTTGCATCCATTGCCATTTTGATTGTAACGTTTATCACCTATTTCTATCTTGACTTTGATTATGAATGGCTGTTTGGCTCTAAGCCTTACTCAGCATTCGGTGAAGTTGGTGCGGAAAATGCATGGATCCGTTTGGGATTTTATGGTTTGACATTTGTCCTGACCTTTAGTTTCTTTTCATTAATTCCAAAGAGAAACTACTTCTTCACGCATTGGGGAACTAGAACATTCTATGTTTATCTCCTCCATGGCTTCATCGTCAGATCATTCAGGAACAGTGAGGCTTTAGAATGGCTGAAGGATTATCAGAGCGTCACACTGATTATTGTCATTTCCGTTCTGCTGACATTTATATTATCGACAAATTTTGTTAAAACAGTGACACAGCCAATCATTGAATTAAAAGCAACAAATTTGAAAAAGCACTTTAAAAACAGAGAAGAAAAGGTTCAATATCGATAGACAGAAAACCATCACCGTGCCAGGTGATGGTTTTCCATGTTTTTACCCTTCGTTTATTATGGTTAAAATGTGATAAAATAGATTGATTCAAAAATTAAGTAGAAGTGGTGTTTTAAATGAAAGTTGTACTAAGTACATTAAATGCTAAATACATCCATACAAGTCTTGCCCTGCGCTGTTTAAAAGCACATGCCCAGCCGGATTTTGACGTGACGCTTGCTGAGTATACGATAAAAGACCCTGCAATGAATGTCGTGACAGACCTTTTTCGCATGCAGCCCGAAGTTGTCGGATTTAGCTGTTATATATGGAATATTGAAGAAACAATCAAAATCATTAAAATGATGAAAAAAATTAATCCTGAACTCATTATCGTTCTTGGCGGTCCTGAAGTAACGTATGATACACGTGAATGGATGGAGAAGATTCCTGAAGTTGATCATATCGTCATTGGCGAAGGTGAAGAAACATTTAAGGAATTCCTTGGAGAACTGCATTCTGGAAAAGACTTTAAAAAAGTAAGCGGAATTGCATTCAGAGAAAACGGCTCGATTATCATCACTCCACAAAGAAATAAAGTGAATCTCGCTGATTTAGCGTCGCCTTTCCGGTTCGAGGAAGATATTCCCCACCTTTCAAAACGAGTGACCTATATTGAAACAAGCAGAGGCTGTCCTTTCAGCTGCCAATTCTGTCTTTCATCAATAGAAGTAGGCGTTCGCTATTTTGATCGGGAAAAAGTAAAAGATGATATCCGCTATTTAATGAAAAATGGTGCAAAAACGATTAAATTCGTAGATCGTACATTCAACATCAGCAGAAGCTACGCAATGGAAATGTTTCAATTCCTGATTGATGAACACCTTCCGGGAACGGTCTTTCAATTTGAAATTACGGCTGACATTATGCGTCCGGAGGTTATTCAATTTTTAAACGAAAACGCTCCTAAAGGATTGTTCCGCTTTGAAATTGGGGTTCAGTCTACTAATGATGCGACAAATGATCTTGTCATGAGACGTCAGAACTTCAGTAAATTAACTCGTACTGTAACAATGGTTAAAGAAGGCGGAAAAATTGATCAGCATCTTGATTTAATCGCTGGTTTGCCAGAAGAAGATTACACTTCCTTCCGAAAAACATTTAATGACGTCTTTGAGATGCGTCCTGAAGAAATGCAGCTCGGTTTCTTAAAAATGCTTCGAGGAACAGGCCTTCGTTTGCGTGCTGCTGATCATGATTACGTTTATATGGACCACTCTCCATATGAAATTTTGAAAAACAACGTGCTCCCGTTTGAGGACATTGTGAAAATCAAACAAGTGGAAGATGTTTTGGAGAAATATTGGAACGACCATCGGATGGATGCGACGGTCGAGTACTTAATCAACCATGTCTTTCCTACACCGTTTGACTTTTTCCAGGCGTTCGGAACGTATTGGGACGAAAAAGGTTGGGTCAGAATCGGTCATCAGCTCGAAGACTTGTTTAAACGGCTTCATACATTCTTATCCGCTCATTACGTTGAGCAGGCAGCAGTTGCAGAAGGCTTTATGAAATTTGATTATTTGGTTTCTCAAAAACATAAGCCGCGCAAACCTTGGTGGGATGATATGCTGTCTAAAATGGAAAGAAGCAAACTTTATCAAAGTATTCTCTCTAAACCAAGCCTGCTTGGCGATGAGTTTGAAAAAAAGGAATTTGCTGAGAAAGATTTGTACAAGCACACCGTGCTCGATAAAGTGCCGTTTCAGCTGGACGCCTATTTAAAAACCGGTGAACTGATCATGGGGGAAAGTATTATACTCGTCCATTACGATCCAATTTCGCTAAAAACAACTCCTTATGCAGTGACAGAGCAAAAGCTCGAAGATAAGGTTAGCTGAGATTAGAAATGCGGATGGCCCGTTTAGTGCAGGCATGACAGAAAAGAATCCGGCAGAAAAGTCCGGGTTTGACTTTTCCTGCGGATTTGTTATGGCCGAGGAGTTGGGCGATTCCGCTCGCCATCAATGCGCAAATTTTTATTCTTTCTTATATCTTCTAAAAAAGCGAAAAGCGAGAGGCTTAATCCTCTCGCTTTTCGCTTTTTTTGCATTTCTTTTCTTTTTTCTCTGCAAGTGTATCTAAAATCTTCGTGGAATTATAATCACCCATTTCAGAGCCAAACTCTTCCTCAAGAAGACTCGGTTCGATCGGCTTTTTATGCTGTCCGCTATCCTTGCTTTTGAGCGTTTTCTTTGTCATGAGAACGATCCTCCGGAACGCCCTTTGCTTCCATTTTTACTGTTGCGGTTTGCGCCCTTTATAGGATTTTCCTGACTGTATGCAGCTTCAGCCGAGAACTCAGTATCAGGCAAACTTTCTTTAGGCGTAAAATTATTCTTGATTGCTTGATCTCTTGCAGCTTTTCGTTTCATAGTAAATCCCCCTCGCAAGAAAATAGTGAGCTCTACTCACTGTTCTTAGTGTAAATCTTTTTCGGAATCTTATGAGAGGGAAAACGAGTCAATTTCTTTCATGCTGATGCTGGTAGGCAATAAGAACGATCTCTTCACCAGTTTCTTCACGAAGCTCCTTCTCCATTTTCTTTACTTTTTCCAAGTATTCTTCCTGCAGCATTGCAACTGGAAATTGCTGATTCATTGCGATCACTCCTTTTTTAGGCTCATTTCTAAATCATTGCGCATTTAAAGAGCAGCAAACCTTTATTATCTAAGGGATTTAGTCTTTTCACGCAAACGGAAACAGCCATTTTTATTAGCATTACCGAAAATAAGTCAAACCTTTCATAAAAATACTAAAAAACGAACATACTACCTTTGAGGTGATGTCGATGACTGAAAAAGACAGCTTTTCTTTAGAAGAAACGCTGCCTCATCAAGCAAATGCACCATCGTGGAAAGGCACAGGAATCAGTATGCAAAAACCGTTTATCAATGAACAAGGCGTTGTCATTGGCGATAGTTTTTATGATTCGAAGCACTCTCCATTAAATCAGTGGAGCGATGAAGTCGATCCTGAGATTATGGCAGGTGATCAATGGGTGCACCCCACAAATGATATCGGCTGGAATACAAGTGAGAACCGTGAGCTCATCGAAAGTAAGAAAAAACCAAATGGATTTCCTTTCTCCCACCCTGATAAAGATGTGAGTTATGGACAGGATTAAAGAAAAGCAGCATTTAAGAAACAGGTTCATTTGAAGGGTGTAAACACATCAACATTTCATTATAAGCAATATTGGAAATAGGTTAGCAGGAATCTGCTGCGGCAGCAGAATCTTATTAATTGACTTGCTTTTCTAATACATTAAAAGGGAACTCCTACTTAATTTGGAGTTCCTTCAGTGTTCTTTTAAAGCACCGGATTTTTGAGGGATCGATATTCTACTTCAAATGCCATCCGAGCAAGAACATTACACCTTTAGTGCTCAATAACAATTTCCCCCTCGCCTTTAGGTACTTCAAAAGCAATAAGAAAAGAAGTTAAAATATCTTCTGTTATAGGAAAAGCTGCATTTGCATCAAAACGATGGCCTCGTTGAATTAATTTTACCAATTGATTGCGTAATTTCACTACTGCATCTTCCTTGTATTGCTCATACTTTTCAGGCGGGATAGTCAATAAAATAATGACCCTTACTCGACCAAATTTCTTCGTCTATAGAAAGACGTACAAAACCTTTCTTTTCTAATTGTTGAGCGAATGCAGTCTTTCCGGAACCTGCTACACCGCACATCATGACCACTAAAGGAGTAAACCATTACATTTACGAATTATCATTTCATCTACATCAAATTTCCCCTTCACAAGTACTCACCCTTCAATATTTAATCCATATAATTTAAAACTTTGGTTATTAACTAAACTTCCGATAATTATTTCAAAATTAGAGGATTAACTCAATCTTTTATTCTAATAAAAAGGACACTTACCTTATTACAGGTAGGCTCCCGATTCGGAATAAGCATTGTCTCGTTTCTAGCATTAGCCCCTTAATTAAGGAGCAATTTATAAACAACACTTACTTTAACAATTTTCATATTGGTTTATATCTTCTAACAAACGTTGGATCGATTTTTCCCAAAATTCATGTTGTGTGAGATCTAAATTAAAATGTTTTTTAATTAGCTGCTCGAGAGGCAGCATTCCAGTTTCACTTAAAAATTCTTGGAACTTTTTTTGGAAAAGTTCATTGCCTTTAGATATTTCTAAAAGTCCAATACTTAACAAGAAACCAAAAGAGTATGGATAATTATAAAAAGGAACATCAGCTTGATAGAACTGTCCATATTTAATCCACACATATGGTTCATATTCACTTAATCCATTACCAAAAGCCTTTTCCTGACATTGTAACGAAAGCTTTTCTACCTGCTTTGCATCTAATTGTTCATTTTTTCTGTACTCATAAAAACTGTTTTCAAATAAGAAAGCTCCTCTAATTGACATTAAATAATTTAAACTCCGTTCAATCTTCCATCCAAGAATTGCTTTTTTGATTGAAACATCTCTTGTGTCTTTAATTACATAATTAATAAATGCAGTTTCAAAAAAGATAGAAGAGGTTTCTGCCATTGTCATTTCGAAAGTTTCTTCGGAAAATCGCAATGATAGTACATCTTTCATTTGTTGGAAGTGCCAAGCATGACCTAATTCGTGTGCAAGTCTTCTTGCACTGTCTATACTATCGTCATAGCTTAATGAAATTCTTGACTCACCTTCAGCAATAAATGGAGCACAAAAACCTCCATGTGGTTTTGTTTTACGTTGTTCTACATCTACCCAATCTTTTGAAATTACATCCTTCACGTATTCGGATATTTTGCTGTCAATGTTTTCAAGTGACTTAGTTATTCCCTCGATGGCTTGTGAGATTGTAATTTTAAGGGTTACGTCCTGAGAGGAACTCATTAATTCATGCCACGAAAGTTTTCCTTTCTCTGCTTCTTTCGCTCTGATTTTTAAATACTCAGAAAATTTATTCGAGTAGGAATCTACTGCATCCCACATAACATTAAGTGTTGTCTTAGATATACCATTTAATTTTAAAGATTCATCAAGGTAATCGACATTTTTAATCCTGTTCTCATTAAGCCTTAGTCCAGCCATCTGATTATAAATAGAAGCAAACACGTTGGCCTGTAATTCAAGAGCGTGGTTTAATTCCTTAAATACGAGATGCCTTTTTGTTGGATCAGGGTGAGACATTGCAAAATTATCAGCGTCAGTAAAAGATAATTCATTTTCTCCATTTCCAAGTTCAATTCTCACTTTCAAATTATTACGAAGTTGCCTATATATGTCTTCCAGACAGCTTAATGTTTCTCCGATAAAACTTGATATTTTTTTTTCTTCACTGCTCGTCCTTGCCCTATCATTCAATATCTCCGCTATAAACCTTTTTTGACTAATACTGTTGGACCATTCAACAATTTCTTTTTCACTCATATTATGCAGTGTTTCTTGCAAATCAGATATAATACACCGAACTTGGGATTTTAGCTTCGAGATGCTCGCATTTAGTGATGTTAAAAAAGAAGTTTCTATATTTTCTGTTGCCAAACAATAATAAAACGATTCAGCTGATTCAATCTGTTTAATTATTTTTGATAGGGTTACTAAATCATTTTCTTTAAGGATTCCTAATGCGGACCTTGCCTCGATATCTGTCAACTTTTCTTTGATATTTCTCAAATGTTTCTTTAATTTATCTAAGTCTAAGCCATACTGAAGGTTATTCAAATTCCAACGTGCTGGTGTTTTGATTGTATCCACTTCCCTTGCCCCCTCTTATATATTCCATCCTTTTTTTTAATAATATCTTTGTGAGTAGAGTTCTTTTCTTGAAATCTCACACTGAATTTGTCCTCTATTGACTATTTAAAAAAATTCGTTCCTATCGAAAAACTCAATACCAATTATTTCAAAACAATGCCGTAATCTCAATCATTTATTTCACAAAAAAAGAGCATATCTTGTTCCAGATAAGCCCCCGATTGCGGAAGATCATAAATACTAGGTCTTGTTGAAGTAACGCGCTCGTTTAGCTTAATAACCCTAGTTTATCAATCAGTGTTTTGTAAAAAGTTAAGCATTTCATTGAAGGCGTTCTGGGCTGATTTTGCATTATATTTAGGAGAGTATGGGTCACTAAATCCGTGTTTTCCTTTAAATTTATGTAACTCGATATTTCTATTATCCAGATTTGAAATTAACTCATCCACGTCAAAGGAATGTTCTTCTTGCGGAAAGAATAAAATTGTGGGACTTAGTGGCACTATTTCTTTGTAATTCCTAATTCTTGAACCATAGTATCCCACTATCCCAGCGAGACAATCTTGATCACTACACAACCAAGCAACAGTTGCCCCCACACTAAATCCAACAATATATATTTTATTGTATTCATTTTTAACATCTAATAATATATCCTTTATTTTATGTGAAGATTTAGCGAACCCCATGTTCTCCATGAAATTTCGATAGGCAATCTCTTCTTCAGAATAATCAAAAGGTTGTTCACGTTCTAGTAAGTTTGGACAGATAATATCAAAGTCATTTTCTGATAATCTTTTACAAAAACTCTCCATATATTGATTAATTCCATAAATTTCGTGAACTACAATAACCAGTTTTTCTTTCTTATTCAGTATTTGAATCATTTTACCCCCCCAGAAATGATTACAATTCAAAACTCAATACAAATTATAACATTTCTTCTTCACACTACTGCCCCATTAGTATAAGTACATTTCTTCACAATCATCTTATAAGAATTTAACATAAATACCCAACTATCCTTTTAGTGTTATTCCACAATCTGGCCCTTTAAATAAAGATAGAGCGCAATTCCTTACTGCAGAATCGCGCCCTATAACAGAAGACTCGATTTCAAGATAATCTTAAAAGACAATAATAATGACCTTCCACTATTGCCCAGTAAGTGAAAAATGGGTTAAACTTCTTCCTGATATATTTCTGATTTTATTGGCTTTAAATTCAAAGATATTTTAAACTCCTGAAGGTTTTCTATGTGATTTAAAAAATCATCTATATCCTCATAATCCATTGACCATTCTGATACCTCTAAATTTCTTAACTCATCTGTTGGTTTTAAAAAAAATTCACAGTGAAGTTGTTCCATATGAGAATACTCGTCTTCTTCATAAAAAGTAAACTGACGTACAAAACCAAAATGAAATAGTTCCTCTCCAGTAAAATCATAAACACCACATTCAAATAGAATTTCTTTATCTTTTTCGGAAAATTTGATAAATTAGTGGTAACTAATGAATCCTAATTTAGATAGTTACAAACAAGGAGGCTATCCTAATGAGTAAAAAAGAAATCTTGCAAAATGGAGTCAAGCAAGCTTTTTACGAAGAAGAATGGTACCCACCGATATCAGAAGCGTTAAAAAATCTTACCGCTGCACAAGCATGTTGGCAACCAGAAGGAAAGGCCGGTAATACGATTTGGGAAAATGTAAACCATTTACTAACCTTTAAAGAGCGCTTACTTTCCCGCTTACAACAAGATGACACATTTGTTGCTCCACAAAATAATGATGACACGTTTGTCCAAGGTGGAGCTAATGATGAAGATGCCTGGCAAGATACAGTGAAGCGAACGCTTCAAGTACATGATGCCTTACAATCCTCATTAACATCCCTTCAAGAAGCAGAATTGGATCAACCAAGTCCTTCTCTACCAGTTTGGCAACAATATCTGAATATCCTTTTGCACGATGCTTATCATACAGGACAAATTGTGCAACTTCGTAAACTACAAGGTTCATGGCCAGCTAAGCGCTCATATTTATAAACGATGCTTAAAATTGCTTGAGTTTCGCACACAACAAAACGATTTAAAAGCAGATCTAACTGTTACATCAAATAAAAGCCCAATTTCTCAGTATTAAAATTGAGAAATTGGGCTTTTTTATTACTCCATAATAGCGCCCTTTTCTTGAATAGCTAAGATGCTTATATTAGCTAATATTGTCAAGAACTGCTGGGCTTCCTAGGCATTTTGGGAGCGCGGCGAGGTCAGTCCTCAAGAGCGCTCTAGCACGGTGGCGAGCATGCGGTGGACGACCTCGTGGTCACGCGGATCGTGCAGGCGGTAGTCTTCACCCGGCAGTGTGTACCACTCCTCGGCGCCGACATACGTGATGGCGAGCGTGAGGGCGCCGGCGTCATCGCAGGTGGTACGTAGTTCGAGCTCCCCGCTGATCACGCCGACCTCAGCTGTCATTACACCATGGGTTGCGGTGAAGATTGTCGATTTCTTTTCCATACGAGTGACTCCCTTCTGGGGTTGGATGATTACGCTGCAAGTACTACCAACGGTCGGTTGGTAGTATTTGCAGACGTAGTAACGGACTCAGTAGGAGCAGGTGTTGAGCATGCTCTGCAGCGCGGATTTCTCCGACGACTGCAGGTGCAGGCCCCAGCTGTACTTGGTGTTGATCCACCACTTCGCGTACGCGCAGCCGGCGCCAGAACGCGGTGGCTGCCACGTCGACGGATCCTGGTCCCCCTTGGACCGGTTGACGCTGGCGGTCACTGCGATCAGTTGCGGGCCGTTGAGGTCGTTGGCAAAGTTCTGGCGCTTTTCTGTGGTCCAGCTGCTGGCGCCGGAACGCCACGCCTCGGCCAATGGGACGATGTGATCGATGTCGATTTCGGACGGCGAGTACACGGTGACGCCATCGAAGTAGCTGTACCACTTGCCGGACGTCACGGGGCAGCTCCCGCTGTAGTAGTCTGCGTCACGCTTGAGCACCACCTGTCGGGTGTCGCAGCCACCCCCTTGGCTTATCCAGTGCGGGAACTTGTCGCGCGAGTAGCCGGTCATAGAGCCTTCGGACTTCACGGTCAGCGAGTTCAGCTGGGATTGGGCGCTGGACTTGGACGGTGTTCCGGGCGGTAACGCCGAGGCCGTCGGCATGCCATATTGAAAAACAGCAAACGACAGAAACAACGCAAAAACAAACAACATCGATTTCTTCAGCATTAGAAATGCCTCCTATATGTAAATTTTTATTTACTAACATCTATGTTCATTTTTAGTGAATGAGATGTTAATAGTAAGATAAAGATTGCAACCAAAGCGAAATAGGGCACGGGAACGATTCATTACTTTTAGGGCCTCTTTAAAAAGCGACATAGAATTAGTGATCTGTGTCATTTTTAAGTAGTTTTCAATGAGAAAAGGCAATAAATTGAACACGCCTCTACTTGCAATGATATTACATGGATTATTTTCTTTAAAGTTAAAAAATTGTAAATAATCTATCTATTATAAAGAAAAACATAATTGTTTCTCTTCCTCCAGCATGTCAAAAAGCCTTTCTTGATACGATAATGATGATAGAGATCTGCTAATACTTTATATCTCATCTTAGGAAATACCTTACATTATCGTATTCCGCTCTACTGCCAGATAGTTTAATTGCATCAGTGAGTCTTACACTTTATTTTCCAGTCTAAAACTATATTTTCTTTGGGCACGTTGATCTCTGAAAATAAAATAACGGACACATATTATAGATATACAACATGTGTCCGCCTTAAATTACAGTCTTTTTTTTCACTTTTATTAGCTGGATATGTATTACTTCATCTTGTTATTGAATTTTAAAAGATACTTTTCCATTCAACTCAACTCGATATTAAGTTGAATTAATAATTCGGCAGATAGTACAAACATCCTTCTTAAACTATACTGTTCAATATGTTCCACAAAAAAAGCGTTAATCCTTTTTGTGGAGTAACCGAGTTGTTCAAATATCTGTCCCTAATGTAGAAGAACTTCAGAATCCGCTTGCTCCGTTAAACTGTCGTTTAGTTGAATAAGAAAAAGGCTGCCTCAGCATCCTCCATATTGATAGTAAAGCACCTGTTAATTCAATAACAAGAGGCATTACTTTTCAATTTTTATATTTTCGAAAAATTCTATTAGGTTATTGTCGGGGTCACATACACCGAAATCACGTACTCCCCACCACTGGTCACTAAGTTTCGCATTTGGGTGCAAAATACCCAATGGCTGTATGTGTTGATACAGTTCATCCACACCCTCTACTTCTATTCTACAACTGGCAGTTCCTGCTATAAAGGATTCTGCACCTGAAACGACCGGTGTTAAGCTGCTGCGACTCCGCCAGCTTTCATCACTGGCCTCCCAAAGATGGATAAGGCGAACGTCATTATAAAGAAGGACCGCGAAACCACCCTCATGGTATCCAAGGGAAAAACCAAGCTTTTCACAATAAAAATCTATGCTTCTTTTAATATCTCTCACTGGTAAAGCTGGAATGGCTTGCAGCATTTTCATATTTCAATTCCCCTTTCATTACTTACCTCTAACCAATTTTAAATTCTAAAATTAACGCCACCTTTAGTTTAATAAATTACTTACAGTATTTAATATTCTTTGTTAAAACACTCGGCCCCAGCTTTTCAGTTTGTGAATTAGATAGCCGTACTTGAACTTCAACATTCTTCATTTCTGCTGAAATCAAATCAAATCTCCCAGCCCAAGTTGGACTATCATCTTCTGGGGTAGGATAAAGTCTAAAACGCCAACTTATTTCCTCTGGTATAAACGCAAAACCTTCATAACTATCATAATTTCCATAAGAGGATGGTTCCGGAAGGTGAACGGCAAGAATACTTATATTTTTTCGTGCAAAACTCGGCGGGTATAATTGCACTTTATAGATTAATGCTACGCCCTTAGCATTTCTCAGACTTTTATCAACAGGCTCCAATGTTAAACTACAAGGCATAGAAATAGCATTAGATTGAGACGGATAAATAAAGAAAGCAGCGATAAGAGATATAACCAATACAAATTTTTTCATAAAGAACATAAAGCACCCCTTACAATTTCTTTTGGTTAATTTACCCTGTTTATTACTTAATATTAAATATCCTTTTTAATCAATCCAGCACCAGCACTTAATTAGGTTAGATCAATTACCTTATAATGCAATCGCACCCTTTTATTGAATAAGCTACTCTTATATTGCATATTATCTTCGAAGTGTGCAATTAATGAAATATGTCTAACCTAATCGATTCTTTCTTATATAAGGAGTAATTCTAAGAGTACATAATTTTTTATATCAAAGCAATAATATAAAAAACATAGAACAGAGGAGTTTTTATGCATTTCTTTTTCAACTTATTATTTGTAATCGCTGCTATAAAATGGGGAGATTGGAAAAATTGGCGTGAATATTACCCCACTTACTTGTTCTTTATAGGTGGCGATTTTTTTAAAAATGCAGTATTACACGATTATAGGTTGTGGTCATATAAAGAAACTATCTTTGGGAGTAATATTCTATATGGTCACCTTATTATTGATATAATGATTATGGTTTTGGTTTATTCCTCTACATTGCTTATTTACTTAGGGAATTTCCCTAGGAACAGGATTAAACAATTACTATGGATTATGGTATGGGTATTCCTGTACAGTCTTATAGAATTCATAAATTTAAACTATCTAAATTTAATTGAACATCATCATGGGTGGAATATTGCTTGGTCTATCCTTTTCAATATAGTTATGTTTACAGTTTTAAGAATCCACGTTAATAGGCCCTTGTTAGCTTGGATGATCTCAATTTTGTTTTTCGCTTTATTGTGGATTCTTTTAGAAGTACCAAAAGAAACACTTACATAACTTCGATTATAAAAAAAATTTAAAGGTGTTGTTTTCTATGAATTCACTTCTTCAAGTAATAGCACACGTTTTAACTGCGATAGCAGCAGTATTATGGATTAGGCACAAAGAATTTAAGCAAGATAGGTTATTATATATTGCCTTAATGATTGGAGGATTTGTCTGGTCCCAGCTGCAAACTGAATATCTGATTTTGAGAATTAAGAAAAATACTGAAAAAACTTTAAAAAAAGGTTGATAAGTTAGTTATAAATGAAGAGGGAAACGCTCCCGTTAATTGGAATGATAAAAAGGTAAAAAATTTATACACTTCCAAGTACTGAATAAACAAATAATAGTACTAAAATAATGGCTATAACATATTTTGAAAACTGTTTAAGTCTATCACCTTCAAACGCTTTAATTAACAAGTAAAAAAAGCCGACCACCCAAATGCCATTTTGAAAAAAAGTAGAAATTATGTTTCTAAGCGTAGTAAAGATGAAAAATATGTCCATTAATTTCCCTCCTATCTCTATTAATTTACCGCTAATGAAAAAACTTTTCTTCAACAATCCTGCCCAAGTCTTCGATAACAATAAGCGTCTTCACTAATACTTCCCTTTATTCTAAATAAGAAGCAGCGACACTTTGTTATCTAAAGATGCGATTACCATCTGCTGGAATCGCACCCGTTTATTCAATAATTTAAAGAAAAAATACTATATTTAACCATTATGTATATTGTTTTGTACACTTTGTTTTAAGTAATTATATTGTTTTTCATTGGTATCCGAATATGCCTCTTCTCTATTTGAAGGAATATCCATATACTTTATATCTTCGTTAAATTGAGCTGCAGTTAGATCATAACGTTTACCATTAATAATATTGTAAAAATGCCATCCATCAGATAAGTATGTTTTCCGTATTTCTCCACCCAATATATCATTCACCACTAATGTTGTTACCCCGCATTGTCCTTTTGCAGGGTTATCATTCCTCCATTTTGAACTTGATCTTAATGACCAAGAGTTTGATAAAGCGTTCATTATCTGTTCTATTTGTGTTCGTTCATTTTTACCCATTTCAAAATCTCCATTCACAAACAATCTAATTTTTATTTTTAAATTTTTATTAAACTAAAATGCTACATTAGCACAATTAGAAAATGGTTTTTCGTCAGCAGTCCACAATTTAAATCTTTTTCCCCGTTCTTGAAGAAGGGTGTACATAGGCAAATGTAGAATATCCTGGTTTAGTCTGAAATCTCGTTTGTTTATAAGATGGTGTTTGCAGGTACGGGTCTAAATTTAAAAGTATGGTAATGTCATTTTCTATATTTCTTTTTGTTAAAT
Organism: Bacillus sp. PAMC26568; assembly: GCF_014235785.1. GTDB lineage: Bacteria > Bacillota > Bacilli > Bacillales > Bacillaceae > Bacillus_P. The sequence continues at coordinate 2,986,875 of NZ_CP060137.1, forward strand.
TCGTTCTTTAAAGTGAACATATTTCTCTGCTTTTGCTTTATAGGTTACTCCAATTACAAATCCCTTTCACATTCCCTATATTCTTTTTTAATTTTTTTCCTTATTCAGCAATCCTGCGTGATTGCTTACTACCAATTATTTCAAAAACAGACGATTTACTCAATACTCTATTGGATTAAATAAGGGGTAAACCTTGTTCTGGATATGCGCCCATTAATTGAGGATCATCCTAATTCATTCATCCCTGTTCCTTTATTTGATTTAAAGGTTGTAATAAAGGGAAATGGACTAGCATAAACAAAATGACTGGAGGAATAGAAACTATGACTTACCTTGACATAGGAGGGAAACTATTTTTTGGATTGATTGCCTTACTTGTCATGACTAGGATACTTGGAAAAAAGGAATTGTCCCAACTCACACCTTTTGATTTTATATACTCCATTGTACTGGGTGGCATATTAGAGGAGAGTATCTACGACGACAAAGTATCTCTGCTCCAAGTATGGTTTGCGGTGGCTGTATGGGGAGGGCTCCTTTATATAATCGAGAAGTTGTCAAAGAAATACGATAAAATTCGGATTCTGTTTAAAGGCGAGTCATCCATTTTAGTCAAAGACGGTAAACTGAACGTCAATGAACTCAACAAAAATCATTTGGAAATGGAACAACTCCGTGTTATGCTCCGCAAGCAAGGGGTGTTTTCGTTGCAGGAAGTAAAAGATTTATATTTGGAGCCAGGTGGTTCGATCAGCTTAAAGAAGTATGCCAAATTAGATACAATCAAGCCAAAAATGCTAAATATGAGTCCTGAAGACGAGCCGATGAACTTTTTATTAATTGATGAAGGAAAAATTAATGAGAGTATTCTAGACTATTTAGTGAAATCAAAGGAATGGCTATTTGAAGAGCTTGAAAAAGAAGGATATTCAAACACTCAAGATATTCTATATGCAGAATGGTCAAAATCTGAAGGTTTTTTCATTAAGACGTATAGCGAAAATAATGAGAAGAATGATGAACTGAGTAAAGGGAACTAGAATACCCCGCAACATGCCCATCAGTTCATCTGAAACAATTTGCCGCACATACCTTCCAATTAGATTTATTACACCCAGAGATATTCGCTGAAGACACTTATAAAACCTTCTTCAAAGCCCCTTTTTGCTGAACAATCATTATAAATATTTTTGTAATTTAATAACTACTTCTTTTTCTTTAAAGAAGTGAATAGATTGGTGAATGGTACAATTCACTTCTTCGCTATTGGTAAACGAATTTAAACCGTTAGTTTTCAGCCATTGACAACCAGGCAGTAATAAAAGAGTTCAAATTTCATTTTGATTTTTACTTATTATTAAAGTATTGCTCTGTGTATTTTTACGCAAATAACTCATATCTTTTTAGTGAAGGTTAACCTAGGAGGCGAAACCATTGCAATTAAATGAAAAAACGTATTTAGAGTCATTATTGAATTGGTGTGAAGATATCGAAATAACTTGGGAATCAGTTCGAGAACATTTAACAAATGTCGACGAACCTATTCTACAGCAATGGGAAGACACTTTCTTTTCATTAAAAAATGAAGCAGAAACGGAAAATCGCATACATGATTATCATGAATTAAGTAAGAAAGCAACCTCCTTATATGACAAGCTTAATGGCTTCTTAAACCGAGCTGAACTGTTATCCGGACATATCGAAAATGAAAGAATTCAAGTTGTCCCAATCGGGGGACATCGATTACCTCCTCTTCCTTATTCATATAATGCTTTAGAGCCTGTCATCTCAGAAGAAATCATGAGATTACATCATGATAAACATCATCAAAGCTATGTAGATGGACTTAATAAAGCAGAATTAGAAATGCAAAAAGCCCGTGAAAGCGGAAATTTCAGCTTGATAAAGCATTGGGAAAGAGAAGCAGCGTTTCACGGTTCCGGTCACTATTTACACACAATTTTTTGGACTATTATGAGTCCGCAAGGCGGGGGTGAACCATCAGATCAGTTAAGCGGAACGATACATAACACATTTGGAAGCTTTGAAAAATTTAAAAAACAATTCTCCGAAGCAGCAAAAAATGTTGAAGCTGTTGGCTGGGCTATTCTCGTTTGGGCCCCTCGAGCCCATCGTTTAGAGATTTTAACAGCTGAAAAGCATCAGAATCTGACACAATGGGATGTCATTCCTTTGCTTGTTCTAGATGTTTGGGAACACGCCTATTATCTGCAATATAAAAACGAACGAGCTAAATATGTTGATAAGTGGTGGAAAATAGTTAATTGGAGGGAAGTGGAAAAACGATTCAATAAAGCAAAAACGATTATGTGGCAACCATTTTAAAGTTATTAGGGTAAAGAAAATCACTGCACCTTTTTTAACACTTTGGTATTGTTTTTAATTAAAAGAAAAAAACAGATAAAAATCGATCTTGTTTGTATGTCTTGTTGAAATAACGCTCCGTTAGTTGAAGAAAAATGGCTGCCTCAGCAACCTACCTTATTAAAGCAAAGCCCCCGATTAAGCCAGTAGCCGATGCTTCTTCATTAGGAACATCGGCTTTTATATATTTTAATTGAACCAACCTTGAACATATAACCCTATTAGCATGCCTGAATCGACCGCAAACATAATCCCTAGAACCCCAAAATAGCCCCAACGCCAGGTAAGTTCGGGCATATATTCAAAGTTCATTCCGTAAATGCTTGCAAGAAAAGTTAGAGGAATAAAAATGGAAGTCATAACGGTTAGCGTCTTCATAATTTTATTCATTCTGTTGAATTTAAATAAAAGACACCACTTCTTTAATAAGCGGTGTCTCTCTTTAATAAAAGGAAAATCATGCAGCTTGTCTTCTGGCAAAACGTGAACCGACACCAAAGTAAGCCGCTGCAATGAATAAATAAATTAAGAGTGTGATAGTCGTCACAATAATGGAAGTAGTAGCAATTACACCAATCAATATAGCAAGCAGCGCCAATAGAGCTATCCAAGTCGTGTAAGGAAAAAAGCGAACATTGTAGCTGACTTGATTTGTCTGATTTTTGCGAGATTTCAGGTGAGCAATCGCAATAATAATCCAAATACATAAAACTGTATATCCAAGAGAACCCATTAAATAATTAAAAGTCTTGCTCCCGGCAAATAGTGAAATGAGCACCCCTACATACAGCGAAGATGTACAAGCCAGTATTGCATAAACAGGCACCTGTCTTTTAGACACTTTTGCGAAAAGTTTTGGAACACGTCCATCCACCGCTTGTGTATATAGTACACGCGATGATGCATATAGTCCGGAATTCATAGAAGAAATAATAGCTAACAATATAATGGCGTTCATAATGTGATCCGCATATGGAATTCCTATCATTTTAAACACCGTCACAAACGGGCTCTCCGGAACGCCATTCACTTGATTCCAGGGGATCAGGCTCACAATAACAAAAAACGGTAAAATATAAAAAGAAATAATTCGCGTCAATGTGCCTCTTACAGCTTTTGGTATAACCTTTTCTGGATTTTTCACCTCTGCCAAAGTAACACCTATCATTTCAGTACCGCCGTATGAATAAATCACCACCAGCATAGCCATAATCAATCCATGTATACCATTAGGGAAAAATCCGCCATGCTTTGTAAGATTAGAAAATCCTGTTGCGGCATGGTCTTGAAACGGTACTAATAAAATGATTAAGCCAAAGATGATAAATAATACAATTGCACTGATCTTTAACAGGGCAAGCCAATACTCAGTTTCTGCAAATATCTTTACTGAAAATAAGTTTACAAGGGTAACGATGGCAGAAACCATTAAAGCCAGTATCCAAACCGGAACGTCCGGAAGCCAGTACTGCAGAAAAATAGCGGCTACCACTGATTCTGCTGCGATATTTAACACCCACATTTTCCAATATATCCAGTCAAGAAAGTGCGCAGCATAACCACCTAAAAGCGGCTGAATTAAATCACGAAATGTTCTAGCCTCTTTGTTTCTTACTGCCATTTCAGCAAGGCCCTGCATAATTAAAAGCAATATGATTCCTCCAATCATATACGCAATAATTACTGCAGGCCCTGCCATATCGATGGCTGTGCTGCTTCCTTTAAATAACCCTGCACCTATAGCTCCTCCCAGAGCCATCATCACAATATGGCGTGATGTCATGGTTCGTTTTAAACTCTCTTGATTGTTATTCATACATTTAGTCTCCTAATCTTTGTTGTAAGTATACAAAAAAGCCCATCGTCTCTTAAAAAGAGACGATGGGCTTTAGGCCAACCGCGGTACCACTCTTATTGACTCCTATTCTTACAGAGTCCAGCTTAGCGCACAGTATATAATGCTAAACCTTGTAACGTAGGTTAATCGTTAGAACCTAAGATAACCATCCTATTCGGCTCTACCACTCCTAGGCGAGTTCAAAGTGCCATGTGACTGCGTTCCACCACCCCGCAGCTCTCTGCTCATCATGACAATCTTCTACTATTCCTAATCATAGTGTTCGTTATTTTCATCATGTAATGTCGTGCATAATTAATATATTGCTATACTATACAAGCTGAAAACCTCATTGTCAATGAATATAATGATTTTTCTAATACTTTACTGATGACCTTTGATCCTTTACGCTATACCCCCTTTTATGGATTAAGAGTGAGATTCTATGAAGTGTATTAGTTCAATCATTTTTCGCTCATACATTGTAATTTGTTAGGGTCTAATAAAGCCCAATTCTCACTAAAATGTACGATTATTATGTTATTCAATACAGTCCCCTTTAATTGAATAACTGATAAAGTTTCTTCATTAGGAACATCGGCTTTTTTATATATTTTATTTGAACCAACCTTTAATCCATAAACCTATTAGCATGCCTGAGCCGACCGCAAACATAATCCCGAGAACCCCAAAATAGCCCCATCGCCAGGTAAGTTCGGGCATATATTCAAAGTTCATTCCGTAAATGCTTGCAATGAAAGTTAGAGGAATAAAAATGGAAGTCATAACGGTTAGCGTCTTCATAATTTTATTCATTCTGTTTGAATTCAAGGAAATGTAGCTGTCTCGTATATCATTCGTCATTTCTCGATTCGACTCAATCATTTCGGAAAGTTTCAGCAAATGGTCGTAAATATCCATGAAGTATACACGTTCTTCTTTAGGTATTATCACTCTCTCTGAATTTAAAATTCTATAAAGTAATTCTCTCATCGGGAAAATTATTCGTCGTAATTTCAGTAACTGGTTCCTAATTTCAAATACACTTTCAATTAAATCTTGATTTGCTTCTTTGGTCTCAATTTCACTTATACTATCTTCAATTTTATATATGGTAGGGAAAAACTCATCGACGATTTTATCCATTATTGAATAAAAAATGTACATTGCCCCTTTATTTAGAATATTATTATCTCCCATTAATTTTTGTTGAACCATTTCTATTTCAGATGATGGGGATAAATGGAAAGAAATAATGGAATTCTTTCCTACAAAAATATCTATTTCTTCAGGTGAAAGTGAGTCTTTATTTAAAGTATGCAGAACAAAAAAATCATATCCTTCATAATAATCAAGTTTTGGCCGCTGCAAAAAATGCAAACAATCCTCAATTGCTAGAGGATGGAAGTTAAAATGTGTTTTAAGAAGTATTGTTTCTTCTTCAGTTGGGGCATCAAAATCCACCCAAAACCATTTAATAGCAGAATCAGATAAACGATTCATTGGTATATCCTTTAAAAGTTTTAAATCGTTCGTAACCGCAAAAATACGAATCATTTACACCATCGCCTTTATTTGATAAATATAATCCCATCACATATTTTGTGTCTAATACAATAAAATATTCAAAAGTTAAGCAGGATAATAAAACTCTTTAAAGTCCTAGTAAGAGAAGGTTTTTTTGAAAGAATATCAGTTCATTATGTACTTGAATCAATAGCCGTTCGATTTGACTTTCAAGAATAAAAGAAATTTTTATAATGCCTTTGTTTACCATCTCGTCTAATTTAGATGATTTGTATCCTGCATCCAAAAAAAGTTTTTCCATTCGTTTAATCTGTTTTGAAGTTCGGCATCATCGCGGTCGCCGTAAGCGCTAACGAGTAATAATCCAACGAAAAATCACACCATTTTACCTGATAAATGGTGTGTTTTTTCTAATGCAATTTAACTGTCTTGAAACTCTGAACCGAATCCGTTTGCATATAAGTTTATTTTCCAGTTTTTTCATTAATTATCAGTTTGAATATAAGCTGCGAGCAGCTCCGTCATATCCGGACCTTTTTTGATAAGCTCCGCTTTTTTGAACTCTGAAAACCCGTCTCCTCCTGATGCAAGATAATTGCTTGCTGCAATCGTGTAGGATTCATTTTCTTGAATTTGCTTTCCTTCTTCCGTTCTCAAATTGCTGATCCTCTCACCTTTTGGGGCATTCCGGTCAATAGAAAACGTGACTCCTTTTACCTGAAGCAAATTTTCTTTTTTCAAAGCCCACTGCTGTTCAAGAACGCTCTTCATTTCTTTTCCGGTTAAAGACATTTTTACGCCGTGATGTTTGAAAGGGAGTGCCGCATATAGCTGCTGCTTTGTAATATCTCCTTTTTCCAAGCTTTCACGGATTCCGCCATGGTGTACAAACGCGATCTCTGTGTCTAATTCGGATCTCATGGCTTCAGCAATTAATTCTGCAAGCGGGGAATCGCCTTTCGCATCCTTTTTCCTTGAAAAATTCTGCTGTGTCGTTCCTATTGATTTTCTGTATTCGTCTCCAAGCTTATCCGTGTATTTTTTGATCAGTGTGAGCGCATCTGCGTCAGGCTTAACGGTTAGGTGGTCTGTTAACACAATTGCAGCCTCTTTTTGAACAATATCACTTGTTCTGCGGTCAACTGTCAATTGAACATCAGATAATGCTTTTCCGTATGAATAGCTTTGGACAATCAACTTATTGTCTACAACTGTATTTGCAAGCTGATGGCTGTGTCCTCCAAATATGAGGTCAACCTCATCATCTATTTTTGGTGCCATATCAATTAAGTCTTCACTTGGATTTTTTCCGTTAGAGCCGGATTTTGCAGAAACATGGGCAAGCACGACAATGGATTTGATGCCTTGTTCCTGTAATTGTTTAACGGATTGATTTATGGCAGTTATTTCATCAATGATCTCGATTTGATTTCGATTTTCAGGAAGCAAAAATTGATTGGTTTCCGTTGTGACAACACCAATAAATCCAATCTTCATTCCATCAATCTCTTTTATTGTATAAGGCGAAAATAGCGGTTCGCCTGTTTCTTTATTGATAACATTAGCTGAAATATAATTAAAATGAGTACCTTTGAAAAAGCCTGTTTTAAAATGGGAGCCGCCGTGCACGAGTCTTGATAATTCATCGACACCCTGGTCAAATTCATGATTGCCTGGTGTGCCGACATCAACTTGAAGCTGATTTAAAAAATGTACGGTCGGTTCATCTTGAAATAGTGAAGAAATAGGGGGACTTCCGCCAACCATGTCACCGGCGTGTACGAGCATGGTGTTTTCATGTTCCTGCCTTAACCTGTTTATGTGTGCAGCAAGGTATTCTGCACCTCCAACTTTTTTTCCCGAAAGTGTTGAATGTGTGGTCAGCTGGCCATGGAAATCATTCATTCCGAGGAGATGAATTTCGGCAAGCTGATTTTCACCTGTACCGGCCTGTCCGGAACTGCCAGCATAAACAGAAGAAAGAAACAGAACAAATAAGATTAAAAAGAAAATGGATGCAATTTTCACTGTATGATTCAATCGGCTTCCCTCCTTTTGATACTACTAACGTAGCATTTCAGAATGAAGCCCATCTAAAGATGAGGTAAAGGATTATTAATTTTCATTAAGAATTGATAGGTCTATACGAACAGCAGACTTTACAAAAAACTTCTTTCAACTTCCTCTTTCATTCCTTCACCTATTCCTTTACAATAGATTATTAGGATTACATTAAAAATGTAATATCCATTATTTCACATACCTAATCTCCTAAAAAAGCAAGTATACTGTAATCATCCCTAATGGGTTCAAAACGAAATGAGGGTTATTTATGCGTGCAGATAAACATTTAAGAAAGAAAAAAAGAGGCAGAAGAAGACTATTTGTTTTTTTCACCATTGTTACTCTACTATTTGCCGGAGTGGCCTGGTTTGTTTATGATCAATTTTTATCAGGTTTGAATGAAACGGCTGCAGAATCAACCATTAAAAAAACAGAATATGAATTTAATGGTCAAAAAGATGAAAATGGTAATACAAATGTCCTCGTATTAGGAAGTGATTCAAGAGGAGAAAAGCAAGCAAGAACAGATACAATCATGATTGCCCAATACAATGAAAAATCAAAGAAGCCAAAGCTTATTTCCATTATGCGTGATTCCTATGTGGAAATTCCGGGACATGGACAAAACAAAATAAATACAGCCTTTGCTATAGGCGGTCCTGACTTGCTCCGTGAAACCATTAAGCACAATTTTGATATAGACATCCAGCATTATGCCATCGTTGACTTTAAAGGCTTCGAAAGCATGATTGATACGGCCTTTCCAAAAGGAGTAGAAGTAGATGTTGAGAATAAAATGTCTCACAAAATTGGTGTAACGATTGAACCAGGTGTGCAAAAGCTTGATGGTGAACATCTTTTAGGATATGTCCGTTATCGCGGCGATGCTGAAAGTGATTTTGGCAGAGTAAGACGCCAGCAGGAAGTAATGAACCTCCTAATGAAAGATATGCTTACCATTGAGGGTGTGGCGAAGCTGCCGAAGCTTGCTGGGGTCATAACTCCATATATTAATACAAACCTTGATACATCAACAGGTATTTTTATCGCGAAAGATATTATCTCAAATAAGTCTGATTTGAAAACGATGCGTGTTCCAGTTGACGGCAGTTTTGAAAATGCCCGCTATAATGGATCAGGTGCTGTTCTCGATTTGAATATTGAAGAAAATAGAGAAGCGATTAAATCATTTATGAATTCATAAAAAACAAGCTATTGCGTTTGCAATAGCTTGTTTTTTATTGTGCAGATTCCTTTAGATAGCTCGAAAATACATTTTTAACCTTCGGAACGACGTAGTGACTGCCGCCGCGTTCTTTAACATCCTCAATCATCATCGTAATGAGGAGTTCCGGATTCTCAATATTCATTCCGACAAACCAGCCATTTTCCTGACCGATTTCACCTTTGCTCGTTTTCAGTTCGGCCGTTCCTGTTTTACCGGCAAGCTTAATATTGTTTAGTTTTGGCTTATTAGCTGTGCCGTTTGGATCTTCAACTACCTTTATTAGATCATCCAAAATAATGGATGACTGCTCTGATGTGATTATGTTTTCCTTCCAGAATTCAGGTGCAGCCTGATCCTTTTTCTCTAGATACGGCTTAAGCATGCTTCCGTCGTTCATAAAAGATGTGTAGGCTGCTGCGATATGAAATGGGCTCATTAATACCTCACCCTGTCCATAGCCTGAGTCTGCAAGCAGTACTTCATTTGAAGCCAGGTCTGAACTTGAAACGGATGAAGCATTGATTGGAAAATCATAATCAATATCCTCATTAAATCCAAACTCTTCAAGCCCTTTCTTAAACTCTCCTGCTCCTATATCCAAAGCCGTCTGTGCAAAATATATATTATCAGAGACAACTAAAGCACGTTCGAGATTAACTGATGAAAATGTATCTGACACTCTTGTAATTGTATACTTGCCCCATTCAGGGCCTTTTTGCCATGTAAGACCGTTAATTTCCCTTGTTGTTTCAGGTGTAATGCTGTCTGTTTTCAAACCAACAGCTGCTGTAATTGGTTTAAATGTAGAACCTGGTGAAAATGTTTTGTTGAATTTGGCAGACAGCGGTTTTTGCGGATTTGTATTTAATGCTTGATAGGCTTCACTTGACATTCCAAAAATAAAATCATTCGGATTATAAGAAGGACTGCTGACCAATGCAAGTGTTTCCCCGGTTTTCGGATGGAGTGCAGCAGCTGTGCCTGAGTCCTTTTTCAGCTGATCATAAAGCTGTTTTTGCAAAGTGACATCAATCGTAACCGTTATGTCTTCCCCATTTTCTGCCGGCTTCTCCGCAATCGTTTCTTTCGAAGATTCTAAAAAGATTTTATAGCCTGATTTTCCTCTCAGCCGTTCCTCGTACACATATTCAAGGCCTGCTTTGCCTACTTGTGAGGTGCTTGTGTAGCCTTTATCCTTTAATTCTCCCAACTGTTCTGCTGTGATGCTTCCTGTATATCCTGATAAATGAGCAGAACTTTCCCCTTGAGGATAATACCTTGATTCAACATCCGCCTTTTGTAAGCCCGGCAAAGACGTAACTTCTTTAAGCACATCCGTTTTTGCAGGATCCACTCTTACAATAGGAACAGAAACATCGGGTTTTACCCAATTTGCAGATAACTTTGCCTCAATATCCTCAACTGAAAGATTTAAAAGCTTCGCTGCCTCTGCTTTTACCTTCTCAGGCTCATCTCCAAGCTTTCCCGGAACAATTTGAACCTCAGGAATCTTTGTCTGAATGGCAATTCCCTGGCCATTCTGATCAAAGATGCTGCCCCTCTTAGGCTTAAGTTCAGAAACTCCAATTGCATCCCCTTCCTTAAGCTGCGGAAAAATCATAGATGGATTCCATGCGACAAACCAATTCTCTTCTTTATCTGCTTTTTCTTGCTTAACTACTGCTTCCTGCTCAAATTTTATTGGTCCGGCAAGTGTTTCCATTTCAATCGAGAACGGAAAGGATACATTCCCATCTTTATCTGGAACGGCCTCTTCTTCTGATTTCTTGTATGTAACTTTTAACTCGTTTACTTCTATTGAGTCATAGATTTTTTGATAACGCTCTGTAAACTCTTTTTTCTCTATCTTTTCTTTCGTATCTGCAGATAAGTAGGCATACATTTCACTGAATTTTTGATCATTCCAGAGATTCACATATTCCTGAAAACGTTCTTCAGGCGTTGGCCCTTTTGAACAGCCTGCTGCAAGAATAAGCAGCACAAGCGCAACTAAAAAATAACCCTTTTTCACTTTATCTCCCCCATTTATTAATAGATTAAGTATAGCATAAATCAGGCATTTTTTTCCTGAATCAACTTTCAGGATATCTATCTTCATATAGCTTTACAGAAGATCAAGACTATTTTTACATAGAAAAAGCCGGCACGTTTGCCAGCTTATCATCCAATAATCACCCGTTCTTTCGGATAATGATAATTCGGTTTTACTTCTTTTGAACCGATAATGTAAATAAAAGTGACCAGTCCGATTCTTCCTATGAACATAAGGATCATAATGATGCATTTTCCGATAATGCTCAAATCAGGTGTAATTCCCATGGACAGACCGGTTGTTCCGAATGCTGAACACACTTCGAATAGGAGTGCTATAAATGGAAATGGCTCAGTGATGGATAAGATAAAAACAGAAGTGAAACAGAGAACAAATGCCATCAGCGTGACGACAAGAGATTTCTTCACATCATCTTCATGAAGCTCTCTTTTAAAGATTTTAATCGTTTTATTCCCTTTGGCAAAATGATAGATCGACAGTATGTTCAGCGCAAATGTAGTGGTTCGGATTCCTCCGCCGACTGAGCTCGGAGAAGCACCGATAAACATTAACGCACACAAAATCAGGAGAGTTGCTTCGGTGAACAGGCTGACATCCATTGTTGCGAGTCCTCCGCTCCTTGTCGCAGTAGATTGAAACAATGAATAGAAAAACGTCTCATGCCATGCCTTCCCATTGAAAAAATACTGATATTCAAGGATTGCTATCATGATGGTGCCCCCTACAACAAGCAATGCATATGTAACTGTCGTTAACTTCGTAAACAGCGTAAAACGGTACTTTCCTTTTTTACTGAATAAAAATGTTTTCACTTCGATTAAAACAGGAAAACCTATGGCCCCAAGAGTAATCAATAGAATTATGACAAACTGTATGAAGTAATCATCCGCATATGGAATCATGGAAGAGCCTGTTATGTCAAAACCGCCATTTGTGGTTGCACTGACTGAATTGAAAAATCCATGCAAAAATGCCTCCTGCCAAGTAGGATAATATTTAAAGAAATAAATACCGAGAATCATACCTCCGCAAAATTCGATGAATAAAATCAAAAATAAGATTTGTTTCATCAAGTTTACGATCCCAGAGAGTGCATATTGATTCTGGTCGGCCATAATCAGCCGCCGTTCCCTTAGACCGATTCTTTTCCCGACAATCAGCCAGACAAATGTTCCAAGAGTCATAACCCCGATTCCTCCGAACTGCAGAACAAACATGAGAATAAAAATGCCTGGAACAGTAAAGGTATCAACAATTGAAACAACACTTAAGCCGGTCACGCTTACGGCACTGACAGCTGTAAAAAGCCCGTCCATAAACGTCCAGTCTACTCCTTCTTTATGTGCAACAGGGAGGCTTAATAATCCGACAGAGGCAGAAACAGCAATGAAATAATAAGCCACAATAAGCTGAAAAGGGGTTAATGATTGCAAAAAAAGTTTAAATTGATTCATGAAATGGTTCATTCCTTAGCTTAACAATTAACTGCATGGTCTCTATCATAATGAAAAGCAGGTAAGATGAAAAGAGATTAATTGAAAAAAATTGATGAAAATGCGAAAATATTTGTTTTTAGTTATTTCTTCATTGTGAACATGCACCTATTAAAACATACCTTACTTAAGATTTAACGAGTAAGATAAAGAAAACAACATATCCCAGATGACGATTCCATTTTGGAAAAATATCAAATAAAAAAGGATGAAGGCATTAAAGGAGCCAGTGGATTGTAGCGGAAGGCACTTGACTCCTGCGGGAAATAGAGGCTCCCATCCCTCACAGCGGAAAGCAGGTGCCTGCAGCGGAAATCCATGGGTACAATGAATAACCAAAAACAACAATCAATGCGAAAACAGCCTATTGAAAAGAAAACTATTGGAAACAAATAAAAAGCAGGAAAGACTTCTCCTGCTTTTTTACCCGTTTATTTCGCTTCTAAACGACGTATTCTTTCATCTAGATCTGGATGTGTGGAAAATAGGGCCAGCCCGCGCTTACCGCTGATTTTCAATGTTGCTACAGAGGATTGTTCATCATTAATGCGCTGTGTATAGCCTTTTAATGAACGAAGCGCATGAACCATTTTATCCTTGCCTGCCAAATCTGCTCCGCCGTTATCTGCGTGGAATTCACGATAGCGGGAATAAGCGAAAACGACTAAGCTTCCTAAAATGGAAAAGAGAATCTGGAAAACGAGGACAGCAATAAAGTGAACAATTGGCGCCATATCTTCTCTTACAAACCTTGAAGCAATCCATGCCGCAATTCTGGCAAGGAATACTACGAATGTATTCACAATACCCTGAAGCAAAGTCATCGTGACCATATCGCCGTTTGAAATATGTGCAACCTCATGAGCAAGCACACCTTCTATTGCTGCATCATCCATTTCCTCAAGCAAGCCTGTTGATACTGCAACTAGTGAATTATTTTTTGAAGGACCTGTTGCAAAGGCGTTAACTTCACGTGACTGATAGACTCCGACTTCAGGCATCTTTCTAATTCCTGCTGCTCTTGAAAGTCGATGAACGCGCTCGACTAGCTCTCTCTCATAAGCAGATAAGGATTGATCAGGCTTTAACACCTTTACGCCCATCATCATTTTTGCCATCCATTTAGACATAGCAAGTGATATAAATGAACCTGTAAAACCGACTACAGCACTAAATATAAGCAAACTGATGAGATCGATTCCACCTGCAGTATTCGCATAGGGATCAACGCCTAAAACAGACAGGACAATCCCGATGGTAGTAAGAACAAGAATATTTGTTAAGATGAAAAGAAAAATACGCTTAGCCATCTTTGACCTCCATTATTTTGAGTTCAAGTGAACTTGTATTATAATACTATTATAAAAAAGAAACAGTCAAAAATGCAAACGAGAAGGCTTTGGAAAACTTATCCTAGTCCTCTTATGACTTTCCTAAAAAGAGGTGTGAGATGAAATCATTACAGCTTCGGCGTTCAGATATGGGAAGACTGCTGCTTTCTTTAAAAGGTGAAAGTGATCAGAATCCGCTGGAATTACTTGAAGAGATTGGAGTGCCCCATCAAGATTCGAAGAGTACCATTCCTGATTTTTTACGAAATCATAAACCATTTCCAAGAGGTTTATCAACAAATGAAATTGTTGCTCTTGCTAAGCTTTGTGAGCTTACGTCATTGAAATCTACTTCCATCCAGAACTGGATTAAACGTGATATAAAAGAATTAATCGGTGCACCTGAACTCGGGAAAAAATATTCAATTGAGCAGGCAGCCATTTTGCTGATTGTGCGCGACTTAAAATCTGTTTTTGATTTTGATACAATCAGGCATTTATTGATGACGCTTTTTAATACAATAACAGATCGAAGCGATGACTTAATCTCACCGCTCTCCTACTATACAGCCTACGGGAAGATCCTTGAAAACATCGAAAGCCTTACCCTTTTTTCTTTATCAGATCATGAGGTAGAGACCAGAATAATAAAAGAAATTGATGCTTCACGAGACTTATTTAAGGAGATATCCGGCGATCCCTGGCTGAAGGTGAAAAACATTTTAACGGTAACGGTATTATCGGTCATTTCTTCTCATCTTCAGAGAAGAACTGTCCTGTTTTTTCAGCAGCACATTTCTGGAACGGATTAGGTTTTGATTGATGCTCCCATCTTGCACGCTCAAAAAAAAACACTGCCTTTAAAATCCTTTAAATGTAGGATTTGCTTTTCATTTCCTATTCATTCAGCGGCTGCAACCATAAACATACGGTGACAATTGCCAGTATATTTTCTCCTTTTTAAACAAAACTAATGAAACAGCCATCATCGGCTGGATATTTGTTATAAGGAGTTGAAAACAAATGGCTCGAAGCAGCAACAAATTACTTGTTCCAGGAATTGAACAGGCACTGGACCAAATCAAATATGAAATCGCTCAGGAATTTGGAGTAACTCTTGGATCTGATACAGTAGCACGTTCAAATGGATCTGTAGGCGGAGAAATAACTAAACGTTTAGTGCAGCAAGCACAAGCTGGGCTCGGCGGACAATCTAAAACTGAATAACATGGCAAAAAACCGCAGAGTACGAGCATTCTGCGGTTTTCTTTCGATATGTAGATGGTTCATGCACTTATTTGAATTGGCTGAGAATCAGTCTTTGCAGAAAAGCACTTTAAAACCGCTCACGATCGCTAATCTTTGACTGTTCCCTGGAGCTATTTAATCACGATCTGATCTTGACCCCTCACGATCATCATCATCTTCATCATTGTCATCGTCATCTCTGTCTTCGTTGTTTCGATCATCTTCATTCCGATCACGATCTCTTTCATCGTCATCATCATCATCTCTGTCTTCATCACGTGAAGATTTTTTCTTTTGTTCTTCGCGCCATCTTTTTTCCTCTTCTTTTTTCCTCTTTTCAGCTTCTTTCCATATTTCTTTATATGATATCTGATCTTTTGGAGGTTCAGGAACGCTTGGCTGTTTTTGCGGCACACGCACTTTCTGTTCCTCTTTATTTACGTCTGGCTTTTCTTTTTCAATCGGTTTTTCAGAAGCAGGTGGAACTGTCTTCTCTTCTTCCTTAATAGGAGGCTTTTGTTCACCCGAATCTGTTTTCTCATCGATGTTTTTTTCGGTATCCTCTTCTTTGCCCTTTTCTTCAAGAGAAGGATCAGAGTTTTCAGGTGTTTGCCCTTCTTTTACCTGAGGATTTAATTTTATATATTTCCCAGTTGAGATGCCTTGATCTGCTGCTTTTTTTCTCGTCTCTGCATCAGATTCAACAGCGTTTACAGTCATGTTCTTTTTTTGGTAAGAGTTTTTTAATTGTTCAACATCCTCAAGCATTTTCTTTTTAACTGCTTCATGCTCCTGATCAGTCAAAACAGTTGCAACAAAAATCTCCTTACCCTCTTTCATGTATCCTAAATCGCTGCTTTTATCGACTATTTTGGTAAAGACTTCTGATAACTTGCGGTTTTTCCAGTCTTTTAGATCGTTAAGCATCTTTTCGCCATCTTCATTCATCGGCTCTATCAGCACAACCTGAAGCTTCTCATTTAATCCTAACTCAAAGCTTGGATTAATATCGATTGTCATGTAAGCATACACTTTGTCGTTGTTAAAAACGGGCAGTACAGTAAATAAAATGATCATAAGAGCTATAACAGCCAAAAACCCGTTTCTAATCCCTTTCAAACTAAAAATGCTTATCGACTTTGCTTCCTTTTCGCTTGTATCTGAAAGTTGAAAAAAAGTTATTTCCTCACCCAGTTCGTATGAACGTTTTTGTTTATTCGCCTTTAAAAACTGTCCATCAGGGGTAAGCAATGTAACGTAATCATCATTTCGTTCAACGACGATCCCTTTTTTCATGATTGAAGCACCCCTCTTATATAGTCTTTCAGATAAATGTAATCCCCAGATAAAATAATCGCCATTGCAATAATATATTTTCTATTTCTCTCTATTGTTTTGCGACTGACAGATACAAGCACCTCAAGCTGTTTGACCGGCAGCTGTTTCTTTGTAAACAGGATGCGCTTGAGATCATCATGCTGAATAAGAATTTGAGCTACTTTTATTGCATTTTGTCTTGCATCCATATGCTTTGGAGAATGTTCCATCAATTCTGAAAAAGACAGACCAAATTCCTGCAGCACTTTTTGGAAATAGACAATCTCTTCCCTGCGCTGCTCTTGCTCAATTAATTTCTGATGTTCTTCGATTGAGAGATCTGCTTCAATTTTACTTTGTGAAGCCTCTCCTTCTTCATGCTCCTGTAGATCAATATTAACAGTTTGTGCATTTCTGGCTTCTTTCCGGATATAATCGATCACTTTTCTCTTTATAATCAATTCGGCAAAAGCCAGCAATGAGCTCCCTTTTTCAGTTGAATACTTTTCAATGGCTTCATTGAAGGCGATAAGCCCAATACTGAATTCATCGTCCCGTTCATCAATGTACCTTTTACAAACCGAAGAAACGGTTTTTGCCACAAAAGGTTTATATTGGTCAATTAGTTTGTTTTGCATTTGCTTATCGCCATCTTGAATCATCAAGACAGTTTCTTCTAAAGTTGGTTTCTGTTTGCCAAGTTTAAACAGTAGGCTAAGCACCGATTCTCACCTCAGTTTCTCCCTTATTACTTCGTATATCATAGCTAATTTGCAAGGAGAGCGCAAAGGAAGAAAATTGGAATTATACTTTGCCTGGTGAAACACGAAGAACGAAGACGGAAAAAATGGAACGTGACTAGCTCTAGTATTTGGTAAATCAAGCAACCTCCTTGTAGATTTTTTTTACTCATTAAACAGCTACGAAATGAGACGTGAGTTTGAGGGTGTGTCAAAAAAGTTTTTTACAAATTCATTACAAAGTATGTGAACAATTTGGGAAATTTGGAGGTGAAATCTATTTATAAGAGAAAATATGGGATTAATGTCCTTTTGATCCAAATAAATATAAAGGCTCTTTTCGTATAGTTGCTTTTAGAAAAAATGGTTTATACCTTTAGTGGATTGAAGCGGAAGGCACTTGAGTCCTGCGGGAAATAGAGGGGAATGGGAGACCCCACAGGCATAGCCGAGAAGGCTCCCATCCCTCACAGCGGAAAGCCTGCAGCGAAAATCCACGGGTACAATTAATCACCAAAAACAACAATCAATGCGAAAACACCCAATATAAAAAAGCACCGAAATCAAATTTGGGTGCTCCTTTCTTAATGCCACTTGGCTTTTTCAATCATTTTTTCTTCTTCCGATTCGGGCGTCTCTGTTACTTCTTTTGACAAAAACCATCCGGCTGCTGTGATTCCTGCAAGAACAATCCAAAAAATAAGCTTCCAGGTAGCGGATTCAATAAAATGCTTATTGATGATATTGATATCAGGATGTGCCAAGGTGTAAAGAGCAAGCTTAACACCCACCCAGCCAACAATCATAAATGCTGCTGTTTCAAGGCTCGGTCGCTTCTTAAGAAGAGCGACAAAAAAGCTTGCCGCAAATCTCATAATGATCAGTCCCATGATTCCTCCTGCGAGAATAACTAAAAACTGACCGCCATCAAGACCTCCAATGCTTGGCAGGTTTGTCGCTGGCAAGGTAACAGCAAGGGCCACAGCAGCTAAAATGGAATCGACTGCAAATGCGATATCAGCGAGTTCAACCTTGATGACAGTTCCCCAAAATCCTGATTCTTTTCGTTCCTTTTGGTCGTGGGGATCCTTTTTAAAGACAAATTTCTTCAGAATATGATTCAAGGAAATAAACAGTAAGTAAATGGCTCCAATTGCCTGAACCTGCCATACGTTCACCAAAAATGAAATCAGGAACAGTGAACCAAACCTGAGTATAAAAGCTCCTGCTAAACCGTAAAATAATGCTTTTTTCCGCTGCTCATCCGGCAAATGCTTAACCATCACAGCCATAACTAGTGCATTATCTGCTGCTAAAATTCCTTCAAGTGCAATAAGGACAAGCAGAACCCATCCATATTCGAGTAAAAGAGCTACGTCCATTTTTACATTCCTCCTATTAGTGTATAAATACTATATACCCAATATCCTCTCTCACTTATCATAAAAAAGCCTTTGCCAAGATTAGGCAAAGGCTTTTAAAACGATAGACCTTCTTTAATTCTTATGATCAACTGTAGTAGTTTTTACCGTTTTTCTCGTCATAAACTTGTACAAAAGGAAGATGATCACGATCGCAATACCTGCAGGAAGCAAATATTCATTTGCGATACTGCCGACTTCTTCCCATTTGTCCCCTAATTTAAATCCAAGATACACATATAAAAACGTTATTGGCAGCATAGCGACAAAGGTATAGATTGAGAAGATCCATACATTCATTTTTGCCATCCCGCATGGAATGGAGATCAGCGTTCTTACTCCCGGAAGAAATCGTGCAGTAAAAGCAACCATTGCTCCATTTTTCGCAAAAAAAGCATCTGCCTTCGCTAGATTTTCTTCATTAATAAACATATATTTGCCGTATTTCAAAAGAAAAGGTCTGCCGCCATATCGCCCGAGAGCATACAGTGTGAGCGGTCCAATTGTTCCGCCAATTGTTCCGGCAAGCACGGTTCCCCACAATGTCATATCTCCCTGGTATACCCAATAACCTGCAAGGGGCAGCACGATTTCTGCCGGCACAAATTCAAAACATAATGCAAGCAGGACTCCGAAATACGATAGATCTTTAAAGTAATCAATAAAAGCTAAGATGTATTGTTCCATGTTTCTTACCAAACTCCTTTTCAGTTCTACAAGCTATCATACTACACATACCATAAAAAAGGGACAGCTTTACATATTTTTAATGATAAAAATGAGGTGGAAAAATGGATTGGCTGCAAGCAATCATTTTAGGAATCATTCAAGGATTAACAGAGTTCCTTCCCATCAGTTCGACAGGTCATCTTTATTTAGGCAGACAGCTGTTCGGGATGAAAGATGGCGGAATTTTTCTTGATACCATGCTTCATATCGGAACTTTTATCGCTCTCATTGTGTTTTATAGAGACATTTTAATAAAACTTCTTAAGAATCCATTTCGAAAGCTGACTTTTTTGTTATTTATCGGGACTCTGCCAGCGGTTTTCGCTGGAATCTTCATCAGTGATTTTTTTGATGGCATCTCTAAGTCAGGTGTTACAATCGGGTGGGAATTTCTCATTACAGGCGTTTTTTTATGGTTTGCAGACTCGATAAAAAAAGGTGCGAAGAAGCTCGATGATTTAACGTCTGGAGACGCTTTATTTATTGGGACTTTTCAGGCTCTGGCTATTTTTCCGGCCATTTCAAGATCCGGGATGACGATTGTAGGTGCGTTAATGCGGGGAATAGACAAGGAAACAGCGGCTTACTTTTCTTTTTTGCTGTCGATACCTGCGATATTCGGAGCAATTGTTTTTCAATTCGCAGACCTTTTCTCAGGTCAGGCGGCAAGGATTGGATTCGTCCCTCTTTTTCTCGCAACATTGAGTGCAGCATTTACTGGCTATCTCGCAGTAAGATGGATGATCGGGTATGTGAAAAACAATTCTTTAAAAGGATTTGCTATTTATGTATGGGTATTAGGATTGTTAGTGATATTCATTCAAACACTTTGAGGTAAACCCGCATGAAATAATATCTAATAAAAACATAAATAGCACACCAAACCGAAACGGAGTTGGTGTGTTATTTACTTGAAATCAGTAATAAAAACCGCAAAGAAAATCTGCGCGTTTTAGTGTAAATTGCGATTTACTTCTCAGTTTTATGAGGATCGGCTAGTTTACTTATTTTTTTCCAAAACATCCGCTTTAGGAAGGCGCGAATCTTTGGATATTTATTGTGATACGGATACCATTGCAGCTCCGACTTTTTCTTCCCATTATCAAGCATGACAGATTTTTCATGGCAAAAAACACGTAAACCTTGCTTACCATGATATTTTCCCATCCCGCTTTGCTTGACACCGCCAAAAGGAAGATGCTGGTTTGCTGCAGAAATCATGACATCGTTGATAACGGCATTTCCTGTGACAAGCTTCGAAACAATTCGTTTAGCCTTTTTTATATCTTTGCTCCATACACTTGCATTTAATCCGTAAATAGAGTCATTGGCAAGCTCAATTGCCTCTTCGTCTGTCTGGAATGGCATCACAGCTGCGACTGGACCGAACGTTTCTTCCTGCATCAGCTTCATTTTCTGATGTACCCCAACAACAATAGTTGGCGGCAAGAAGAGTCCCTCCGATAAGTCCCATTCATGAGGCTTGATACCTGTGATTAAACGGGCGCCTCCCGCCAACGCCTCTTCAAGCTGGCCCTTTATGATGTCAATTTGTCCCGGAAAGGTCATTGAACCTATGTCATCATCTGTATCTGTTCCTTGTTTTAGCTTTAACGTTTCATTTTTGAACTTTTCAATAAACTCGTCATAAACGTTCTGTTCCACATAAATTCTCTCAGAGCTCATGCAAACTTGACCGCTGTTCGTGAAGGCTCCCCATGCAGCACCTTTAGCTGCCCGGTCAAGATTAGCATCTCCACACACTATGATCGGATCTTTACCGCCAAGCTCTAGTGTCACAGGGATCAGTGCCTTCGCTGCTTCCTCTTGAATTTTTTTCCCTGTTGCAACGGAGCCAGTAAAAAAGATATAGTCTGGTTTTCCTTTAGTGAGAGCGGCACCTACTTCCTTGCCTCCATGGGCTACTTGTACGAGCCCCTTAGGAAATTTGGCCTGCTCAAACAATTCCTCAATGCACTTACCTACTAAAGGCGTAACTTCGGAAGGTTTTAAGATGACAGCATTTCCTGCAATAAGTGCATTCATCATCGGCACCATTGCGAGCTGAAGCGGATAATTCCAAGGTGAAATGACAAGCACGGTTCCCCTTGCCATGTATTCAATATAGCTTTTCTTTCCAAAGAAGGTCACTGGCGTATGAACCCGATGAGTGGCAAGTGTTCTGGCTGCATGCTTTTCTAAAAATGAAATGGCATCAAGTACTGGGAGCACATCAGCTGTCACAGCCTCAACCTTAACTTTCCCTGTATCGGCTGATAGCACTTCAACTACATCATCTAGACGGTCCATCATGATTTTTTTTAGTTCTTGTATGTATGTCAATCTCTTCTTAACGCTTTGTTCCCTCCATTTTAATGAGGCTGCCTGTGAAAGTTCATACATATTAGATATATGATAAATCGGGGTTTCATCGATATGATCTGCAACATTCAGCGTTGCTGGATTAAGGACAGTCATAGACTGATTTCGAGACATATACATCCCTCCGTTTTAAGCTGAAAGCTCCCATTACATGTTTTTAAAGGTTTTCCCATATTTCCAATTCATAAACTTTTTCAGTAATGAAATAGGCTCTACTTTTGTATATCGACTTTATTCCGATAAATTTGATACGTTTTAGACGAATATCAAAAAATCTAACACTTCGAATAAAAAACATGTAAGTTTTACTACACATGTGTACCATTATCCTGCGAAAACTAACTATAAACATGACAAGAAAGCAGGAGAAGAAATCATGCACACGATGTGGAAAGGCTCGATCAGCTTTGGGCTGGTGAATATCCCCATAAAATTATATGCAGCAACTGAAGATAAAGATGTAAAGCTTAGAAATTTACACAGCAAATGCCATACCCCAATTCAGTATGAGAAGAAATGTCCCAACTGTGATGAGACAGTGGAAAATGATGATATTGTTAAAGGATATGAGTATGTAAAAGGCAAGTTTGTCATTTTGGATGATGAAGAATTAAAGCAGCTGAAACAGGAGCATGAAGATAAATCTGTGGAAATCATCGATTTTGTAAAGCTAGAAGAGATTGATCCTATCTATTTTAACCGTTCCTATTTTGTCGGTCCTGGAGAAAATGGCGGAAAAGCGTATTCCCTGTTGCGAGAAGCACTTCTTAAATCAGGAAAAATAGGCGTAGCTGAAATGACAATACGGTCAAAGCAGCAGCTTGCAGTCCTTCGTGTGTTTAAAAACACCATTGTAATGGAAACCATTCATTATCCGGATGAAGTACGTCAGACAGCAGATGTTCCAAGCGTACCGGAAAAAACAGAGATTGCAGAAAAAGAGCTTGATACTGCTATTATGCTGATTGATCAATTAACAACGAGCTTTAATCCCGATACGTACAAAGATGATTATAGAGAGGCACTGCTCGGACTCATTCAGAAGAAAGCAGGCAAAAACGAAGGAAAAACACCTGCAGATGCTCCGCGCGAAAATGTCGTTGACCTCATGAGTGCGCTTCAGGCAAGCATTGATCGCTCAAAAGAGAAACCAGCTGCCAAGAAAGAGCCTGATTCAAAAACAAAAACACAAGAAAAAGCTACGAAAAAGACGAAAACTGCCAGAAAAAAAGCATAAGCCAAGTTAAGAACTTTTAGAGTGGGCAAAATCCGCTAATTCGAATTAATTCCGGTCTTTAAATTTAATTTGCGCGCTATCCTATTTACGCGCTTTCCAACTTAATCAACATAATTGTCAAAAAAGGGCAGGCACAAAAGAATTTTTGCAAATCCGTCTGACCGAAGAGTAATGCGTTAAAGCAATACATCAATGCGTCTAATCTTATCAAAACCTCGTCATTCAAAAACGAGGTTTTCTTCTTTGCTGCATATCCAGCTTGCAGCACTCAGCAGAGTTTCAAAACTCTTGTCAGCTCCATGATCGTCCGAGCCGATTAAAATCGTTTTTGTGCCTGCGCCTTTGCCAGCAAGAATATCCACATCACGATCTCCAATCATATAGCTGTGCTCTAGACTAATTCCATATTTCGCAGCAAGACTTGTAATCATTTCAGGTTCTGGTTTTCTGCAGCTGCATCCAGCATATGGTGCATGAGCGCAATAAGCAACCTCTGTAATGCGACCTCCGTCTTGTTCAATTTCTTTAAGCATTTTATTATGTATTCTCTGAAGCATTTCCTCCTTCATATAACCAAGGCCTACTCCACCTTGATTGGTGACGACAAAAATAGTGAACCCATTGTCATAAAGCAGTTTAACAGCTTTTCCAACTCCTTCTAAAAGAAAAAGCTGTGACGGATGATTTACGAATTTGACGCGGTCAGTCAAAACTTCATTTATGACTCCATCACGATCAAGAAAAACAGCTTTTTTCAAACAAAAGCACCCCTTTCATGAAATGTATACTAATAAGCCATATTAAAAGAAAAGCACAAGCGCCTTCGTCAGTTCCGACAGGCAAAAAAAGGATCTGAACGAGGAGTTAGGCGCCGCACTAGACACAAATGCGGAGAAGATTATGTTTTCTTATCTTTTTTATAAAGGACGTCTGCCATGTATATAAAGCCAATGCTTCCGACATTATCAGCCAGCATACCTTCTGGGGATCAGTGGTATTATGAAGTGAAATATGATGGGTTCCGGGCAATTTTGTTCATTTCAAAAGAAGCCATCACTCTCACAAGCCGAAATGGAAAAGATTTAGGACCGCTTTTCCCTGAAATAATCAGCTACATCCATTCCAGCTTATCCAGATTTGAAGCTTTTATGCCATGCATGTTCGATGGAGAGATCGTTTTCTTAAAAAACCCTTATAAGGGATCCTTTGAGGTGATTCAGCAGAGGGGCAGAATGAGGGCTCCAGAAAAAATCAGAGAATCAGCCGAAAAAAAACCATGCACTTATTTAATGTTTGATATTCTTGAATGCAATAACGACAAAACCGTTTCCTTTGATTATCTTACTCGGAAAAATAAATTAAAAAACACGGCCATCAAATGTGATCTTCCGATTGAACCACGCAAGTGCAAGGTTCCTCTTCAATATGTTCCTTCCTTCACTCAATATGAGAATATATGGGAAGGCATTCAAATTTTTAATGGTGAAGGGTTGGTCGCGAAAGAGAAAAAAGGCAAATGGGAGGCTGGTGTCCGCACGAAATCTTGGCTTAAAGTAAAAAATTATAAAAACGCTTTGTTTTTCATTATAGGATATGACAAGAAAAATGGATATTATAAAGCCGGTGTTTTCAAAAATGAAAAAGTAATAGAGGCTGGCGTTTTTTCTCACGGATTAGAGGGAGCGGACCGTGATTCATTATTAAAAGTCATCAAAGATAATAAAGTGTCTGAGAATTCACAGTGGATTCATATTGAACCAGCGATCTGTGTGGAGCTTCAATTTTTGGAACTCTATAAGAATCAGCTTCGTGAGCCTTCTTTTAAGTCGTTCCGTTTTGATCAGTCCCCAAGCGAATGCACGTGGGAAAAGCTGAAACTACATGCTGTATCTTTGCATGAGGATGTGCAGATTACCCATCCAGAGAAACCATTATGGGAAAATCCCGTGATAACAAAAACAGATTATCTTGCTTATTTAGCAGAAGTTTCAGAATATATGCTTCCTTTTTTAAAAAACAAGCTTCTCACTGTTATTCGATTTCCTCATGGTACTTTCGGGGAAAGGTTTTATCAGAAAAATTGTCCTGAGTATGCACCTGATTTTGTTGAGACTGCCCGTCAGGATGAGATTGATTTTATATTATGCAATCATCTCTCCACTCTTATTTGGCTTGGAAACCAGCTGGCAATTGAGTTTCACATACCCTTTCAAACGTTTGATTCATCCTATCCTGATGAAATTGTTTTTGATTTGGATCCCCCATCTAGAGATGCGTTTCATTTGGCAGTTTCAGCCGCATTAGAGATGAGGAAGTTATTTGATTCGTTCGGACTTGTTTCTTTTCCTAAATTATCTGGGAGCAAAGGAATTCAAATTCATATTCCCATTAGCAAAAATCGTTTTACATACGACCAGACGAAGCAATTTACATCATTTATTGCGTCGTACCTGGTTACTGCATTTCCCGATGATTTTACGATAGAAAGACTCAAGAAAAATCGCGGAAATCGGCTTTACTTTGACTATATTCAGCATGCGGAAGGTAAAACCATCGTTGCACCCTACTCTGTAAGAGGAAATACAGAAGGAGCCTATGTTGCTGCTCCTCTTCGCTGGGAAGAAGTTACGTCCGAGCTTCATGTAAGTGCGTTTACTATGGACTATGTCCTGAAGCGGATTGAAGTTGACTGTCCATTTCATGATTACTTCTCATCACCTCAGGACGAAGTGATCGGCAAAGTGCTGGAGTTTATCGAAAAACAAAAGGGTTAATTTAAATTAGGTCAAATTGTTCCTTTTCAAATAAATCGCCATTAACATGTGCTTTGGTCAGCCATTTGTATAAAAAGGAATTCACGGGGAACGCGCTTTGTGCCATCTCATTAATCCTACGCTGCAATATAAAAAAATCCCAATTAAGCGGGATTTTTTTAACGGAATAATAGGTGCTGGCTATGAACGCCGGCTTTTTTCAATAAAGCAATCAGCTGCTGCTGTTCTTCAATTGATAAACCTGAAAATGCACGTGCCATTCTAACAGTATGAATGGGGTATATTTCATCCAAATATGCTTGTCCTTTTTCAGTCAGTTTAGCATAAACAGATCGTTTATCTTTCGGATCTTGTTCACGGTAAATGTATTCATTCTTCTCAAGCTTATCAATGACATACGTTACATTTCCGCTCACCAGCAGCAGTCTTGAGCCAATTTGCTGAAGCTTTTGCGGACCTTTTGTGTAAAGAAGTTCAAGTACCGAAAATTCAGTTGGATTAAATCCATGTTCTTTGCTGTCACGGATTGAGTGTTCTGAAACACTTTTAAATGCTCTTGCAAACGTTTTAAAAAGACTTAATGCAAGTTCCAGTTCTTCATCTGTATAAGACATCATTCTCATCGCCCTCTTACTTTAACATTCTTAAAATGTCTTAAGATTCACACAGTTCTATTTATTAGTTTACTATCAAACCCGTTTTTTTTGAAGTAGTTTCTTTTTTGTTTACTTAGATTCATACCCTTTAAGGATCTTTAAATCTTCCATTTTATTAATATTTGCGAATCTGCTGCTATCCTTGAAATGAGATTTATTTAAGTAGACTGCATCGATTTTTTCCAGTAAACTCATCATTCTTAAATTCCCATTTGCTAATAGATTCTCAATTTCAGGCAGCAGGGTTCGTCTGTAGAGCGCTGTCACTGGATGGATTTTCCCATGAATGACCGGAATGACAGCTTCATGATTTTGTTTTCGATTTAAAAGTAATGCTGTGAGAATCTCTTGATCTACCAGAGGCATATCGCAGGCAATAACTAGGGTACCAGTCAGCTTGAACCTCTTTCATCGCTGTATAGAGACCTGCAAGCGGCCACTTCTCTCTGTACACTTCCTCATCTTCAAGAAACAATGAAGCTTCATTTCTATGATTTGCTCGTCCAATGACAGCTGTGACGTATGATACCGCTTTCAAATGATACAGTGCATGATCTAAAAATGTCCGATTATTAAACATATAAAGTGCTTTATCATTGCCGAATCTGCGGGATCTTCCGCCTGCGAGAACAATGCCTGCAAGTTTAGTACCCATATCGTACCTGCTTTCCTATCTTTTCATCATCTTAACACACATTTATAATAGAAAAAAAGGAGAAGGAGGATGAAATGAAAGATAAAATCATCGCAGCATTGAATACGATTGCCGAAAAGGAAGATATAACCATTCATTATGCCTGTGAATCAGGAAGCAGGGCCTGGGGATTTCCTTCTAAAGACAGTGATTATGATGTTCGTTTTATTTATACGCGAAAAAAGGACTGGTATCTGCAGGTTGATGAAGGCAGAGATGTGATTGAGGAGCCGATCAGTGAGCTACTTGACATAAATGGCTGGGACCTTAAAAAAGCGCTGAAGCTGCTTCGGAAATCGAATCCTCCATTGCTGGAGTGGCTTTATTCGCCAATTATTTATAAAGAGGATCAGACGTTTACAAGGGCTTTTAAGGGTTTAGCTGATGATGCCTTTTCACCAATCCGTTCCACCTTTCATTATCTTCATATGGCGAAGGGCAATTACCGGGATTATTTGCAGCAGGACCAAGTTAGAGTAAAAAAGTATTTTTACGTTCTTAGACCTATTTTGGCAGCTTTATGGCTCCAGGAGCACAACTCTATCCCGCCGCTTTCATTTGAAACTTTAGCAGATAGGATGCTGAAAGATTTACAAATAAAAAGAGAGATTTCCTTGCTGCTGGCAAGAAAAAAAGCCGGAGATGAACTCGACTTTGAACCAAGAGTTTCACTTTTAAATGATTTTATTGAAGACAGCATCCAAAAGATTGAATCGAGAATCACAGAAACTCCATCACTGGACAAAGACCATTTTACAGAAAGAATGAACTCTCTCTTTCTCAGCACGCTTAATCGTCATTAAACGGTTTTTTTATTCGAAAGCTTGATTAAAGGGATATTATTATAGAAATAATGGTATTCCTTTTTCAATTCTGATAACGTCATACTGCTTAAAACGTCTTGATTATAAATGCCAAGCGATGTCAGCTTTTTGCAATAAAATGCTCGTTGATCTTCCAATGCTTTTTGAAATAATTTACTCATGTTCATATGCCCCTTTCATTTTATTCTCTCTTCACTTTACCCGCTAATTGTTATCTGGCAATTAAGCCAATGTAAAAATTCTCTGTCACGTGTTAAAAAGGAGTAAATTGACCAAACTAGTTTCAGAATCTTATAACAAGGATGATGAAACAGTGAAGCACATTCGGCCTGCCGCCTTCCGCAGACATCAGTACTGGGATGACATTTTCTTTTTAAACACACTTGAACCAAAACAAGAACAGCTTTACTTCGCCAGGGTTTCAAAACAAGATGGAAACCTGCTGCTGCTGTGCGCTTACGAGAAGAGCCGGGATCTTTTTGGCGATGCAACATCTATGTTTAATGAGGAATATTTAACTGAATTGGCTACCTTTTTACTAGGTCAGACAGCATTTGCAGCCTCCCCCTTCCATCAAAATTCAGGATGATTTTTTTAAAGCTCCATTTTGGATAAATCGCAATAATTCATGTGCATCTTTTCCTGCTTCGTGCAGGAGATCCTCAAGCATTTGATCTCTTCTTACATCCAGCTCAACAATTTTCCTGGCAATTTCCTCCGCCTTTTTTATATCCATGCTGTCTCCTCCTTCAAACTCTTACTGTTAGTTTAGTATAAAAAAAACCACTAATCATTAAAGCTGTCATGTAACCTTACATATTATTTTCATTTTTCTATATTTTCTGTTAGATTATCTGACAAGAATACACTTATCTCTTCTTGAGTGCGGTATACTTGGAAAAAGAATCTAATGTGCGGGGTGGAAAAATGGAGCAACAAGACCACTCATATAAAGACAAAAAGGTCATTTCAATTGGAACAGTCAGCGAGCTGACAGGTTTATCATTAAGACAAATCCGCTATTATGAAGAAAGGCATTTAATTTCACCCCAGCGGACAACACGAGGAACAAGAAAATACTCGTTTTCTGATGTTGAAAGGTTAATGGATATTGCAAACAAGCGTGAAGATGGCGTACAAACGAATGAAATCCTTAAAGAAATGCGGAAAAAAGAGCAGCGCAGCAACCCCGATTATCGCAAGAAAATGCGTGAGGGCCAGATAAATGCTCAATTTCATTTCCGAAATAAAAAATGAGAGGTGCTTTTGCGCCTCTCATTTTTTAACTTCGGAATATACTGGGCTAAAATTGAAAACGATTGACCAGTTTGTTCAGCTTGTCAGATAAGCCTGTCAGATTATCAGCATTGGAGGAGATTCCCTCCATCGACTGACTGGACTGCTCAGCAGAGGCTGCAGTTTGTTCGATTCCGGCTGCTGCCTCCTCAGAAACAGACGCAATGCTAGAGATGGTATCATTCATCACTTCACTGTTTTTCATGATGTTGTTCAAATCAGACTGAATGGTTATGATTCTGTCAGACATTTGTTCAATATGGGCTTTTATTTCTGAAAAACTTTCTCCTGTTTGATGAACAGACTTTGCACCCTTGACAATTTGCTCATATCCCTGATCAAGATTTTCTGCTACTTCTTCTGTTTCCTTTCTTACATTACCGACAATTTTATTAATATCGACAATGGAGCTGGAAACTTGTTCAGCAAGCTTTCTTACTTCATCTGCCACTACAGCAAACCCTCTGCCATGTTCCCCCGCACGCGCAGCTTCAATTGCTGCATTCAATGCGAGCAGGTTTGTTTGATCTGCGATGCTTTGGATCACATCAACAAGTTTTGAGATTTGACCTGATTGCTCATCAAGGTGCTTGACCTTTGATACCGTATTTTTCATAAGATCATTGATTCGATTCATCTGATTCACTGATTCTCTCATTAAAGAGTGGCCTTTTTGAGATTGCTTCAGCACTTGATTTGAAGCTTCAGCAACAGCCTGTCCATTTTCATTTGCAACATAGATTGATTTCACCAGATCTCCCATTGTTTCAGATAAATCTGAAGCTGAGTTTGCCTGTGTTTCTGCTCCTGATGATAGCTCTTGCATAGTTGACGCAATTTGCTCGCTTCCCTCTTTCAATTCCTTAGAAGATGATTGAAGCTGCTCACTTTGCTGAGACACGGACAGAGCGGCCTGAAAAATATCCTTAACAATTGCATTCAGCTGATGATTCATTTCATTGACTGACTGAACAAGCTGACCGATTTCATCTCCAGATTTAGACAGCAATGGTTCATGATTCAGCTGACCCCCGGAAATCGCTTTCATTCGGCTGACAATGGCAAGTATCGGTTTTGTGATTGCACTTGAAATACGAATGGTTAAGTAAATGCCAATCGCAACAATCACTACAGAAATGACTATACCTAAAATATTGATGAAGCGTCCTTGGCTAATAATTGCATCTCCATCCTTAATGATCGCTTTTTCACGATCGCTTGCAAGAGAATCAAACCCTTCTGTCAGCTCATCTGCCAAGTCTTGAACATCACCGCGCAAGGACTGATTGGCTGTTACGCGCATTCCAGAATCGAAGCTTTTGATCACATCCTCTTCAACGATTTTCTCCCATTCGGCACTTTTGTTCATTAATTCCTTGCTTTTAGAATTATTGCTTTGTGACAGCAGATTTTTCTGCAGCTCCTGACTCTCCTCTGTCAGCACATAATACTGCTCCTTATATTCATTGTTTCCGTAAATAAAATACGCTCTTATCAACGAAACTCTCTGTGTAATATTGTCCCGCAGCTTACCCTCTGTTAAAAGCGACTGCATGTCATCTTTTACGATCTGCTTCGTTTGGCTGTTTACCATACTAAACCCGATAATATTAAAAGCTGCCATGAAAAGACTAAGACCAATAATCACTGAAAAACTCGCCATCAGCTTTCCTTTTAAAGAAAAATTCCCAAAGTTTATCTTTCTTTTTTTCACTTTTTTAGACCCTTTCATTCAAGGTGCCCCCTCTAAAATAGACTCTTATGTATAAAGCTTTAAAATTAGATATTTAGCCTTACACCGGAAAAGCGACTGATGAGAAATAAGGCTCATATTTACTTCATCGGCTATTTTTACAGAATATTAAGGGAAAGCGGAAATTTTAGTTATTAATTGAACTTTGTGTTTAATGGGATAAATCTCATAAATAGAAATATAGGTCACTATGGCGCTCTTTGAATACAAGACACGCATTCATCTATCAACTTAGAAAAAAAGTTTTTAACTTCGAAAGATAAATCGTGATTTATGAGACTAATTTTCTTATCTCAAATAAATAAAAGCTCAAATCCTACAAAGGATTTGAGCTTTTATTTTTTGGCTTGTTTGCACAAATTGGCGTTTTCAATAGGTATGCTTAAACCTATTATTAGGAAATCGTGCTAAAAAAACGATTGAAAGGTCCCCTCTAAAATTTGATTAAAAAACAATTATATCTAAAAGAAGCCTATTCATTAAACTACTTTCAATTCAACCTCAATGTTTCCTTTTGTTGCTTTAGAATACGGACATACGGTATGTGCTTTTTTAACAAGGTCTTCTGCTCTTTCCATCGATACGTCAGGAATGTGGACTTCAAGGATAACAGATAATCCAAAGCCTGTATCATCCTTCCCGATGGAAACATGTGAAGTAACAGTTGTTTGACCGATTTTCTCTCTTTCCGTTCTGGCTACTAAATTTAATGCACTGTCAAAACAGGCTGCATATCCAGCTGCAAATAATTGCTCAGGGTTTGTTCCTTCTCCTCCTTTTCCTCCTAGAGCTTTAGGCATATCAATAGCAACGTCTAATTCTTTGTCTTTCGTGTAAACTCTTCCTTCTCTTCCGCCTATGGCTGTTGCAGTAGCTGTGTAAAGTTTTTGCATGTCATTATCCCCTTTTTAATTTTAGTAAATTTAATTGTGCACAATTTGTTTTTGCAAAACTAATATAGCAAGGTTATAATGGATTTGTCAATAAATAAATGTCAGGAGCAGTAACCAATGCCATCAGAGAAAAATCCTCTTAGCCTTGAACACCAGCTTTGTTTTTCGATTTATGCGTGTTCACGTGAAATGACAAAATTGTACAGACCCATTTTGCAGGAGCTTGGGCTGACATACCCTCAATACTTAGTTATGCTTGTTTTATGGGAGCATGAAAAAATGAGCGTGAAGGATTTAGGCACCGAATTATTCTTGGATTCTGGTACATTGACCCCTCTCTTAAAGAGGCTTGAAGAAGCTGGATTTGTCGAGCGCATCCGTTCTAAGACAGATGAACGGAAAGTGGAAATCAGCCTAACAGTTCGCGGTAATAAGTTAAAAGATGAGGCTTTTCGTGTCCCTGAATATATGCTTAAATCCAGCGGTTTATCAGGAGAAGACTTCAGAAGATTAAACGATGAATTCCGAACCCTGCTTAAAAAGCTGACTGCTGCTAAATAAAAGTATATAAACAGTTAAAACAAGGTAAAATACGACGATTTAAGAAAAAAAGCATATAAAAAAGCTTGCATTCGCTATGATACAAGCTTTTTTTCCGTTTATTTTTTTCGTTCAACCACTTGATCCACGTAATCTACGATGATTCGATCATCATCTGTTTCTATTACACGAAAAGCGATCGCTTTGCTTTCCTTCTTATTATCCTGGTCATAATAGGCACGGAACACATAAAAGCTTTCTTCCTTTAATTCAAAGTCAGCTAATTCAAGTTTATCTATGTCCCACTTCTTTTTTAGAGAAATCAGTTTTTCTGGGGAATGGTAGGCCCCTTCTAAATAAATATCCCTCATGCCCCTCTCATTTTCTTCAAGTATAGCCTCAAGCATATCTTCTGCCACTACTAATCTCCGGTCCCGTCCCTCGTCTTCGTCTTTACAAGCAGCAAGGGCAAGAATCATGAAGGAAATGAATAAGATTTTATATATGTTTTTCACTGGATATCCCCCCTATAAAACTACTCATTTTTCACATGTCAGCGGATACAGCTTTATCAAAAGGCAAACTTAAACCGGCCCGCAATCGACCGGTTTAGCTTGATATTTTTTTTGAGCTGTCCGGACAATGCGGAACAAATGTGACTTTTTCCCATTGTTCATTCCACTCAATTTTCATTTTTTCACCGACATTAATCTCACAGATTTTTCTAATTTCACTTGGAATTGTAACGGTTCCTTTGCTGCTTAACGTTGTTTCAATTTCAGATGAATTTTCATGATTCATGATCATGTCAATGGTTTTCCCATCGGTTTGAACAACCACCCGTTCACCTGTTTGTATGTTTAGTTTTTTTCGAATGTAGGAAGGAATCATCACTTGTCCATTTGACCAAATCTTTACGAAAAATGGGTCTTTTTTCAAAGATATCACTCCATTCCTTCAAGAGATACATACTATTATATCATGATTAACCGCCAATTCCCCATCATTTGGTTAAATGTGAAAAACAATCAGAGATCCTGATTGCTTTAGGGTTATTCTCTATTTTTAACAGCACTGGTAGATTTTCTTAATACGAGCTCTGTCGGCAAAATATACTCTTTTCCTTCAATTCCCTCATTAAGCGCCTGATAAATAAGGTGTGCTGCAAGTGAGCCAATCTCATAATTGGATTGTTTCACCGTTGTCAGAGGAGGAGAAATATATTGTGTTATTTCTATATCATCAAACCCGATAATGGAAAGGTCTTCCGGGATCTTCAAGCCAGATTCCTTGAATGCCTTAATGGCGCCTACTGCCATTTCGTCATTTGCACAAAAAACAGCTGAAGGCTCGTTGCCCTGCATCATTAAGATTTTGGCAGCAGAATATCCGCCCTCCCTTGTATATTGCCCCTGCAGGATCCAGCTTGGATGCAAAGGTAGATTGAAATCTTTCAAAGCCTGTTTATATCCTTCAAAACGCAGCTGATTATCACGATTGTATGAAGGACCGCCAATATAAGCAAGTTTATTGTGACCGAGATCAATCAAATGCTTTGCTGCCTGATATCCTCCAGAAAAATTGTCAACAAGGACATGAATGATTGAATCACTTTCAAGCTTCCGGTCAAGAACAATAATAGGAAAATCATCTCGGACTGATTGAAGGATCAGCTCATCCGGGAGACTTTCCGCCAAAATAATGACGCCGTCCACTCTCCGTTCCTGCAAAAACTTTGAAGCCGTTGTCACATTTCCTCCAATGGAGCTGCACGCTATTAAACCATATTTATGTGTCAGCAGCGTATCCTGAACCCCGCGCATTAATTCAGAATAAAAAGGACCTGAGAGATCCTGAACGATGATTCCGATTGTTTCGGTTTTGCTGCGCTTTAAGTCTCTGGCAATCCCGTTTTTTTGGTAATTTAACGTTTTTGCAGCTTCTAATACACGCTTAGCCGTTTCTGCATTCACTCTTGATTTATTATTTAATGCATAGGATGCTGTTGAAACAGCTACCCCTGCTAATTTTGCAACATCTTTGATCGTGGCCATACAATTCTCCACCTTACTGTAATTGCTTCTTCTTGCCAGAAGAGATAATAGAATGAGGGACTGCTTCGGTGAGTTAATAGTGAGAGGAACATCTTTTTCTACGGGTCTATTCCCATTCAAACCGGTCACTTCCTGACCGATTTGAATGAGTAATAAAACCGTATTTATTATTTTGCACATTTTTCATTTTTATAAGCTTACGCCCACCACATATTCGTCGGCTGTTCTTTAATTAAGACACTCTTTAGATTAGTCACTGCACGCAAGAAGCCTTCTTCAATCGACATGATTGGATCTTCATGCTCAATGCTGACAACATAATCATATCCGTATGTTCTAAGGGCACTGATCATATCGGACCATTCCTGCATGCTGTGTCCGCAGCCGACAGAACGGAAATTCCATGCTCTTGATTGGATTTCACCATATGGCTGCATATCCGTTAAGCCATACATATTGATGTTATCTTGATCAAGGTACGTATCTTTCGCGTGGAAATGATGAATCGCGCCTGCTTTACCAAGAATTTTAATCGCTCCAACAGGATCAATGCCCTGCCACCATAAATGACTTGGATCAAGATTTGCACCGATTGCATCACATGTTTCTTCTCTTAATTTCAATAAAGTATACGGAGTATGAACCAGGAATCCGCCGTGAAGCTCTAAACCGATTTTCACATTTAAGCTCCGGGCAAGCTCGCCAACTTCTTTCCAATATGGAATCAGCTTTTGTTCCCATTGCCATTTTAAAACGTCATTGTATTCATTCGGCCAAGGTGCGACAGGCCAGTTCGGGTATTTTGCACCTTCATGATCGCCGGCTGTTCCTGAAAAACAGTTCACAACAGGTACGTTCATTTCGTTTGCAAGTTTAATCGTGTTTACTAATGTCTCATGTGATTCAGCAGCAAAAGCAGTATCTGGTGAAATCGGGTTGCCATGGCAGCTGAACGCGCTGATTGTCAGACCGCGTGACGTCACTTTTTCTAGATACTCATTTTGTTTTTCTTTATTGCCTAATAGTTCTTCCACAGAACAATGTGCATTTCCAGGATAGCAGCCTGTGCCTATTTCAACAGCTTCAACTCCTGATGCTTTTACGTAATCTAACATATCATCCAGATTTTTATCTGAAAATAATACTGTAAATACACCTAATTTCATATCGTAAACATCCTTTCTATGCTTTTAATAATTCATCCATCTTTTTGGAATTTTCAGCCACTGCGTCCATCAATTCGCCGTCAAAATGTTCTTGCTCAACGATAAACCATGGGAGCTCAAGCTCTTTTCCTAAGTTCAGCAATGATTTCATATCAAGCTTACCGGTTCCGATGACCGTACTTTGCTTCTCGCCGTTTACTTCTTTCATATCTTTAATATGGAGTGTTACTACTCTTTCGCGCTGCTCTTTAATTAAAGATAATGGGTCAAGTCCTGCATATGAAACCCAATAACAATCAAGTTCAAATTTTACTAAAGATGCATCTGTTTCACTCAGCAAAACCCCGAAAGGCGTTTGATCGCCAAATGCATGAAATTCAAAATCATGATTGTGATAAGCAAGCTGCATCCCTTCTTGCTTAATGGCAGCTCCCGCTTTATTAAGCTCTTCTGCAATTCGCTTGTAATCATCTAAATCCGTTCTTTGTTCTTCTGTTAAATAAGGCATGATGATCAGGTCATTCCCAATTTCCTGATTATAGGAAATCACTTGTTTCAAGCTATCTCCTGTGATTTGGTCATAAGGTACATGACTCCCCGCGGCCTTCAGACCATACTCTTTCAATGCCTGATTCAGACGGTCTGCAGGTGTATCAAAATAACCTGCAAACTGTACCCCTTCGTACCCTAAGTCTGCCACTTTTTTCAAAGTGCCAAAAAAATCCTTTTCGAGCAGCGTTCTGATTGTATAGAGCTGAAGTCCTTTTTTCGTCATGATTCTTCCCCCTTATTAAAGTTGGCTGTGTCCGCATCAATTGTTGTTTTTCGTAATAAGACTCATTTATACAAATTTCCACTAAAAACAATTGAACACAAAGATACGATTGATAGCAGAAATGATTTAGAAAGGCTGTTTTCGCATTGATTGTTGTTTTGGGTTATATATATAACCCGTGGATTTCCGCTGCAGGCACTTGCTTTCCGAGAGGAGGGATGGGACCTCTATTTCCCGCACGAGTCAAGTGCCTTCCGCTACAATCCACTAATGGTTTTAACCATTTTTTCTAAAACAACAAACTTTACGAAAAGGGCCTATAGAAAAGAGACTTAAAGTTTTACGATTGTTTTGCTTTCGTTTGACTCTAATGCACCAAGTACGATTTTCAGCGATTTATAGCCTTCTTCTCCAGATACGGCAGGCTCAGTATTGCCGATGATGCTTTCTACGAATTTATCAATTACTTTTGAAGATGTTTGTCCGCCTTCATCATTTGATTGAATTTTGCCTAATTCATAGTTTACAACTTCACCTGTTTTATATTGTGCTATTAATGAGTACTCTGGATGATCTTCTAAACGAAGAACCCCTTTTTCTCCGTAAATGACTGTTGCATTATCTTCTTTGTTGTATGACCAGCTAGCTGCAAGTGATCCCATTATGCCGCTTTCTGTTCTTAATACGCATACGGCATTGTCATCTACATCTGCTCCTTCTTTAGCAACTGTATCAACAAAAGCTGCAACTTCAGTTACTTCTTCGCCAAGAATGTAGCGCATTAAGTCCGCTTTATGAACACCAAGGTCTCCCATTGCTCCGATAAATGCGTCTTCTTTTTTGAAGAACCAGCTGTCGCGTCCGTCAGCACTCCATCCTTCAGGACCGCCGTGGCCAAATGCTGTGCGGAAAGAAAATACTTTTCCGATTTCGCCATTTTTAATAAGTTCTCTAGCTTTTTCATGTGATGGCACGAAACGCTGATTGTGGCCAATCATTAATTTGCGGTTGTTTTCTTTTGCAGCTGCAATCATAGCTTCTGCTTCTTCTTTTGAAGTAGCCATAGGCTTTTCGCAAAGAACGTGCTTCCCTGCATTTAAAGCGTCAATCGAGATTGGGGCATGCAGCGCATTAGGAGTACAAACGCTTACAGCATCAATTTCCTCAAGTGCAAGCAGTTCTCTATAGTCTGTAAATGCTTTTGCATGATATTGCTGTGCTGTCAGTTTTACACGGTCCTCGTTTATATCGCATACTGCCACGATTTCTACATGTTTATTGCCTGCATACTCCGGTAAATGTCTATGCTTTGAAATGCTTCCGCAGCCAATTACACCAATTTTTAAAGTTGTCATTCCAAATTCCTCCTGAGGTTATATTTATGAAATCGATTCCTATCGCCTGGAATCTATTCGTTTTTTCCAAAATAAACAGGTTCGCCTGTTTCAGATGATTTATAAATCGCTTCCAAAATTTCAGTTACGATAAGGGCTTGTTCAGGTTTTACGACTGGATCTTTATCCTCAATGATGGCTTCAATCCATAATCTTGCTTCAATATCTGCTTCACTTTCAAGCTTTCCATCAACAACGGATGCACCTGATTCATCTAAATCAACCTTTGTTGTATAAAGCTTTCCGTGGCGCTCACCATTGATGCGAAGACCATTTTCCATATCGGCTCCGCCTTCAGTTCCCATTAACGTACATTTGCTTTCGCCGACACTAACTGTATTTAATGCCCAGCTTGATTCAAGGAAAATCGTTGCTCCATTTTGCATCGTAATATACCCGAATGCAGAATCCTCAACATTAAATTTCTCTGGATCCCAAGGCCCCCATACGTTTGCAGCATTTTCTTTTGTGCCAAGTTTATGAAACGCGTTTCCTACGACCATTTTCGGCTCATAATTATCCATCATCCATAACGTCAGATCGAGTGCATGAGTGCCGATGTCAATTAACGGACCTCCACCCTGCTTCTCTTTATCCAAAAACACTCCCCAGGTTGGAACTGCCCGTCTGCGGATCGCATGTGCTTTTGCAAAATAAATCTCGCCGAGCTCGCCTTCTTCGCAGAGCGATTTGAGATGCAGGCTGTCTGCACGGTAACGGTTTTGGTAGGCGACAGATAATTTTTTCCCTGTGCGTTTAGCTGTATCAAGCATTTTTCGCGCTTCAGCTGCAGATGTTGCCATTGGCTTTTCGCACATGACATGTTTTCCTGCCTCAAGTGCAGCAATTGAAATATCTGAATGAGAATCATTAGGCGTACAAACATGAACAACATCTACATCGGGATTTGCTAATAATTCCTTGAAATCTGTATAATGCTCAGCCATCT
The DNA here is from genome assembly GCF_014235785.1 of Bacillus sp. PAMC26568. GTDB lineage: Bacteria > Bacillota > Bacilli > Bacillales > Bacillaceae > Bacillus_P. The sequence continues at coordinate 3,025,656 of NZ_CP060137.1, forward strand.
CAGATCCATATTCCATTTTCGCTTCAATCGCTCTTTCTTCAACAAGATCAAAGAAAGCAACCATTTGAACGTTTTTCAATCGTGCGAGAGCAGGCATATGCTTTGCAGTAGCAATTCCTCCGCACCCAATAATTCCAACTCGAACAATCGTACTCATTGTCCACCTCCGAGTTATTTCCGATTTATTTGAAACGTTTCACATCATTTCGATCATGTATGTAATAATTCCTTTATAAATTTAAAGGGAACTCATGTGAAACGTTTCGACAAACTCATTTTAACATGAAAGCGCTTTTAATTAAATAAAAATTTAAAAATATTACTCTATAAATTTATTTTTCGTGTATTCTGAAAAAAAATGAAGCTTCTTTAAAACTTTTTCTAAACTTCTAAGTCTAATGAATAGAACGAAAAGGAGGGATCCATTTTGACTGACCCCAAACTTATAGAGAAAGCAATAAGAGGTGATGATGGGGCCTTCCTGATTTTAATGAAGCAGCATAAGGAACAGCTTTACAGAACAGCATTTCTATACTTAAAAAATGAAGCAGATGCTGTCGAAGCAGTTCAAGAAGTAACTTTCCGTGCATACAGATCCATGAGGAAATTAAAGGAACCCTCCTATTTTTCTACGTATCTTATCCGAATCATGCTGAACTATTGCAACGACCAGGTAAAGAGACAAAAGAAAACGATGATCAATGGTGAGCTTGCGGCATCTGCTTCGAAATCTGATTCCTATGAATATATGGAAATTGAAGAGGCATTAAGCAGGCTTGAGGAAAAGTATCAAAAAGTTATTACGCTGAAATATGTGCACGATTTAAAAATAAAAGAAATTGCAGAATTTATGAAATGCCCGGAAAGCACCGTAAAAACCTGGCTGACAAAGGGATTGTCACTGCTTAGACAGCAGCTTGATGAAAAAGGAGGGAATTCCCATGTCTGACGGCACGGAAAAAAAACTTGCTCTTTTAAAAGAAAAAATGAACTCTGTGGCGATTCCAAATGAATTACTGGATGAAGCTATTTTGAAGGGTTATCAGAAAGCAAAAATACGAAAAAGAACACCTTCTATCAAATGGGCATCTATTGCTGCAGCTGTTTTCATTTTTACTTTCATTACACTCATCCGTGTTTCACCTGCTTTTGCATCATATGTCAGTTCAATTCCTGGAATGGAAAAAATGGTCGAGATCATCCGCTTTAATAAAGGGCTGATGTCTGCCGTTGAAAATGGTTTTGCACAGGAAGTTGGCGTATCAGATGAACATAATGGAATTCAAATAACAATCAATTCAGCCATTGTCGATAGTAAGAAATTGAAACTGTTTTATACCGTTCATAATAAAGCTGATGAAACAAAGATTGAAGTCGAATTCCCGAAATTAAAATCCGGTGATGTGAATTTAAACGAGAATGCTTCTTTTACGTCGGGTCATATTGAGGAAGTTCTCCCTAAAAATAAAAGTTCAGATTGGTCTATGGAGTATGACTTTGCGGAACCAATGAATTACGAAGAGTTTCAGCTGGAAATGACGGTAAAATCAACGCAGTCCCATTCTAATACAGAGGAAAATACGTTTCAATTCTTGTTTCAGCTTGATCAAGATCTAGTGGCGGAAAAAGTGAAGGTAATTGATATGAATCAAACCGTAACCATTGAAGATCAAAAAGTGACGTTCAAAAAAATAGAAATACGGCCACTCTCCGCTTCCCTTCATGTTCAATACGATGCAGGCAATACGATGGAATTATTTGCATTTGAAGATCTTAAGCTTGTTGATGAAAAAGGAGAACCATGGTCGATTTATCAGAATGGGCTTGTGGGTTCTGAGGTCAGTGCTACAGAAGATATCATTTATCTGGAAAGCAGCTATTTCGAAGAGCCGAAGGAGCTATACTTAGAGTTCAGCAAGATACGTGCTATGAAGAAAGCTGATTTAGAAGTGATTGTTGATCCTGAGACAAATACTGTATTAAAAAGTCCTAAAGATGATGAATTTGGGAAGATTGAAGTGCTGGAGAATGAGGTTGCCTTTACCTATTATGACATGCGGGATAACATGAGTTTTTTAATAAGTGGCGTAAAAGATGCCAATGGAGTGGAGTTATCTTCGAGTTCCTCTGCTGAAGACACTGATAGTGATACTGGCGAAAAAAGATTTGCTATCCAGTTTGAACGGGATAAAATAACGAAAGGTCCGCTTTCAATGACGTTTATTGATTATCCAAGAGTGATTGAGAAAAAGACGAAGGTGAAGATTAAATAGAAAAAGGCCCTCTCTACAAGAAAGATCGTTCAGTTTTTGTGGATAAAGTCTTAATAACAGACAAAACACATTACATTTCTCAGGCGAAATCAGATAGGAAACAGTACACAAAAAAGCTCAGGGTGTAAAGACTCTGAGTTTTTTCTTATATGGCAGACTTACTCGATTAAAGACCGGAATTCACAGAAAATCACTTACAGATATTAACAGTTAGTACCCTGTAAAAAAGGGTCAGAATTTCCGATTATAAAAGGAGAAATTAGGCTCTTGATCTTAAATGAACGCATCCGATTATAAGAGAATAGTTATTGGAACCATTTTATATGAGATCAATTTAATGATTTTGAAAAATTCATATTAAATAGGATCTAATTTTTAAATGATAAACCACTTTCTTTCAAAGAAGCTCTAAGTTTAGGCAGAGATGCTGGCCCTATACCATGAAATTGCAAAATCTCTTTTTCACTAAACTTTGATAGATGCTGTACTGTTGTTATTCCATTGTGTTCCAAAGCTCTTCTTGCAGGTGATGAGAGCTGTGAAAGTAATCCGCAGTCGGGTTTACGTTCTTGCTCACACGCCGGGCAGCTTGGACAATCACTGCTCTTATAGTATTTGTGCCCTTTCTCGCATATCCTTATAGTTTTTTTTGAGGCTGACATAACCTTTTCCCCTTTCTTAGGATACATAATAGGTATCTCTATATTGTATAATTTTCAAATGAGTTAAAAAAGCATTTGCAAGTCTTCAACAAGCAAGGAGCGATTACAAATTGCAGCAATCACCCTTTGATTGACGAGTAACACTTTTACTTCTTCTTGATATCCAATTAAACAGATTGGCATTCCCTTTACCGGCGGACTAAACACTTTACTATTTTCGATTTTATTGCCGCATCTCCTTCAAAATTAAACTCAATCGAATTACAAAAAAATGAAATTGCTATTTTTTCTTTTTTGCTAAATAACCCAGCCCTAAATAAATAATACCAATACATAAGATGAAAATCTCATTCTTAAATCCCAGCGACCCAAACGAAATCAAAAAGGCTGCTAAAAAACCAATACCGAGCATTATACAAAATCCAATATAAAAATGACTCAAAACTTTTCTTTTTAGCTTGAATGCTCCAATCGAAGTGATAAGACCAATTACAAGAAAAATTATTAGGATTATAATAGGCGAACTGTCAACAGCATTTCCTGTATTCCATGCTTTTGACAAACCTTTTCCTATTAATGACAATATACCAAATCCTATTCCTGCAAAGATGGCCAATATGCCCACGATAATACCTAATGTCTTTGTATACATATATTCTTTCATTCAAGCACCTCGTAAATTATACTATTACATTTTCTTTACTTAATAATGTTTTGTTGTTTTAATGTTTCAATTGCAATAGTTTTAGCTTCAGTTCCGCTTCCATTTATATTCACTGCAAAGAGCCATGTACCCTTTTTTGTCTCAACAAAACCTATATACCAGCCCAGTCCAAAATCGGAAAGTCTTGTCCCTGTTTTCCCGTGCAGGGTATAGATATCCTGATCGTCCTGAATCATTATCCTCTTCACTGTTTTTTGATGTTTCTCTTCAAATGGCAGCTTTTCCTTTACGAGTTTTTCCAAAAAGTCCACTTGTTCAACAGCTGATATCTTCAGGGAACTGTCCAGCCAAAATGAATCAATTCCCCCTGATATGTCCTGATTGCCATATTTCATTCTATTCATGTAATCTCGCATTCTTGTATCTCCGACATCTCTTGCCATATCCTGATAAAACCATATGGCGGATTCTCTCATCGCAGACGCCAGTGAGTGGTCGCGGTTCCAGGTTTCGAATTGCCTTACGACACCATCCCACCGCTTTACCTCGTACTCATCTCCCACTGCTTTTGTTTGCAGACCAATTAACGCATTCGGTACTTTGAAAGTCGATTCTGCAGTAAATCTTTTCGTGCTCCTTACTTTGTTATACACATACGTCTTATCAGTTTTTAGATTTTCAAGCAACATCGTGCCCTCTTTTCCGTTAAAAAGCTCTTGAATCTTCAGTTCTTCTGGTTTCTGCTGAGCTCCTGACACTCCTGCTCCCGAAAATACCAATATGAATGAAAAGAATAGAAGTACTACCGCTCTAATCATCTTGATCTCCTCCTTGTTTAATAGGAATATCTCATGATGTAATACTCGCTTTTGATACCTTATACTATAAGCAACAGAATAGATCACGAAAAGCTTCGTTTTTCACGACTGTACCCATACAGATTAGAAGGAGAGAACGTCCTATGCTGACGAAATATGGAGAGATCATAAAGGAAATCGAAACGAGAATAGGAGATGGACGCCTTTTACCGGGCGAAAGACTTCCATCTGTCCGAACCCTTTCAAAAGAACTTCATTGCAGCATTAATTCCATTATTAAAGCTTATGCAGAGCTGGAGAAAGAACACAGAGTGTACGCTGTGCCAAAAAGCGGCTATTTTCTTGCTGGGAGCACGCCTGCACATCACAAAAATCGATCTGATCTGATCGATTTTGCATCTGCCGGCCCCGACCGAAGCAAAATGCCATATCGTGATTATCAGCATTGTATGAATCAGGCTATTGAGCTTTATAAAGAAGAAATGTTTCAGTACTCCGATCCGCTTGGTTTATTCACACTTCGACAGCAGCTTTCTAAGCAGCTTCAGAATCTTCAAGTGTTTGCACCTCCAGAAAGAATTGCTGTGGTATCAGGGTCACAACAGGCGCTTGATCTCCTTGTCTCTCTCCCCTTTCCAAACGGAAAAGAAGAAATTTGCGTAGAACAGCCCACGCATTTTAGTTTTATTGAATCGCTTACGTCCAGAGGCATAAAGGCTGTTGGACTTGAAATGACGGATCGCGGGATCAACCTTGAGCAGCTGGAAGAGAATTTCCGAGATAGATGCATTAAATTTTTTTACACTGTCTCGAGGTTTCAAAATCCGACCGGTTACAGCTATTCCAATCAAGAGAAAAAGAAAATCGTTGAGCTGGCCCAGAAATATGACGTGTACATCATTGAAGATGATTATATGGGGGACCTGGATACACGAAGAAAGGCAGATCCGATGTTTGCCTATGATCCTTCTGGAAGAATTATCTATACGAAAAGCTTTTCCAAGGTTCTTCTTCCAGGGTTAAGGCTCGGAGCTGCCGTTTTGCCTGATGCGATGATCCCTGACTTCACAAAAGCCAAATTTGCAGCTGATGTTCATACGCCAGTTCTTACCCAGGGAGCTCTGGAAATCTATTTAGAAAGCGGTATGTACAACGCACACATTCATAAGTTGAGAAAACAATATAAAAAAAAGGGGATTATTCTAAAGCGGGCTTATCTGGATTACCTTCCCCAAGGTACCTCTTTTACTGGAGGAGAGTCTGGTTTCTACTCAACGATTAAACTGCCAGGACGAATGAAAGCTTCGCACCTTGCACAGCATCTTAAGAAAAAGATGTGCTTGTACAGGATGCTACGAATATGTACCTCCCTCCTTATCGGGAGGAAAATCGAATTCGGCTCAGTGTGTCACAGGTAGAAGATCATCAAATCAATATAGGTGTTAAGAAGATTGGCGGGGGGATAGATGAACTTATTGTAAGAAGAGGCAATGATGGATAAATAAAACGTCACTGTTTACTATTTTTGTCACATCAGCTAAAAAACGGGCGTAATCCTTGTAAATGGATTGCGCCCGGTTGTTGAAGAATGAAGAGCTTTTGAATTAAATTTATCGGTAATTGTCATGGATGGGTTGAAACAAATCTTCTTGAGCAGTCCGAACAACGGAAAAATGGTCAACATTGTAGTGGCCATGCAAAATTTTATTATGATGATTTACAATTTGTTCAGCGGTCAGTACATCATAATCAGTTGTAGAATGTCCGTCACCAACTAAAGTTACATCCAAACCATTAACGGTTCCCATTCTTACAGCTGTATCATGCAATGTTCTGTTTTGCACCCCATTATTACGATATGTTTAATCTCATTATCTTTTAATTGGTTTAAGAGCGGTGTTCCAAAAAACGCATTGGCAGCTCTTTTATCAAAGATCTTGGCAGATGGCGGAACTTGAATATCTGAATGAACCTCAAATCCAATCCCCTTCCCCTCTGCAACATCCGAATTCCTAATAAAGATAAGCTCTATTCCTAGCGCTAGTGCTTTTTCAATGACGAGATTAATAGTATTAATGCATCTTTGTTGCGGACTGGATTTTCTTTTTCGCTGCCATCTATCAGTTCTTGTTGAGCATCAATAATGATCAAAGCTTGTTTCAATAGAAAAACTCCTTTTCATACAAATTTTACTCTATTTTCCTCTTTTATCATTCCACAATCTTACACTTTTTTTAAGTAAGGACATGAATAACCTTTAAATTTCCTAAGTGCGATAGCAGGCATTGTAAACCTATTAAAGCATGCTGATTTTTCAGTAGTAAATACAATAAAAAATCGAGTATAAAACCTTTGGATTTCATACTCGATTCACTAAGCTATTTCTGTTATTTCTCCACGTTCTAGATCTACTTTTCTAAAAGAACGTGCGATTGACATTAATTCCGGCGCAGCTTAGCAAGCAAACGCAGGATTTCAAGATAAAGCCAAACAAGTGTAACCAGCAATGCAAAACCTGCATACCATTCCATATGCTTTGGAAGGCCTGCTCTTGATCCATTTTCAATGAAGTCAAAATCAAGGACAAGATTCAGTGCTGCAACAATGACGATGGCAACAGAGATTAAGATTCCGATTGGAGACGAATTGTGCAAAAACGGAATATTGACTCCAAAGAACCCAAGCACAAATGATAATAAATACATGATAAAAATTCCGCCTGTTGCTGCTATAACTCCTAATCGGAAATTACGTGTAACATTGATTAACCGTGTACGGTAGGCAACTAGCAAAGCCAAGAAAACACTTGCGGTAATTAATACAGCCTGCATAACAATTCCTTCATACAGGGATGCATAATATGCTGAAATGCCCCCAACGAACATGCCTTCTAGCACAGCATAAACTGGTGCCAATACCGGAGCTGTTCTTGGTACGAAGCTGACAATCAGAGCGACGATCAATCCTCCAATGGCTCCTCCGATCATGATTGCCGATACATCTTGACCCTGTGAACTGTAGTACCACGTTGCCCCTGCAGCAGTAATTAATATAAACAGCAATAAAAACGATTTATTGATAGCTCCCATCAGCGTCATCGGTTTGCTGGAATATGCTCCTTCACGCTTAGTAAAAGCTTTTAAAGCTGGATTAGATGTTCTCATCCTAAGATCTTCCTCTCTTTTGTGTATAAATGTATTACGTACGAGGAAACGAAAAGTTTCATCGGTGAAGTATTTTGCTTGTATAAGTATATCGCATTCATGACAAGTTATGAGCATCTTCTTCTCTATTTTGATTTTCAAGAAATGAAGAATAAGATATTATAATCTTTTTATTATTTAATCTTATTTTATTAAATCTATATATTAAATAGCTGATCATTTTGTACTCTGCACTTGATCATTTTGCCTGATCATTTTGTACTCTTCACTTGATCATTTTGATCATTTCGTCTGATCATTTTGTACTCTGAAACTGATCATTTTGATCATTTCGTCTGATCATTTTGTACTCTGAAACTGATCATTTTGATCTTTACTTCTGATCATTTTGTATGCTGGACCGATCCAATGATTTGCTGAAACTGATCCTTCTATTCTCTTCATTTAACCTATTAGATCGAAATTAAAACAAACCTTCTCCCCTTTCTCATTTCCGGCAGAGGCAGAATTGTTTCTTCCTTCCAAAATAGACTTTCTCATAGAATGATACAAGAAATATCATCCGGTAGTAGCATTGTAACTTTTGCATTTATTTTGCACTTTTTTAATACTTATTTTGCGTGAATAGAAAAAAGGATCATACATATTAGTTCTGCTAATATGTATGATCCTTTTTATATTTATTCCACAAACGCGCCCGATTGTTGAATACTAGCAGCGTGAGAAATGTATTGACGAGGCGACTGAGTTATGGTAAATATGGAAAACCTTTTACAACAGATAAAATCATTGAAGTGACAAATAAGATAAACAGACTCAATTTACGTAATATTCCACTCAAACAAAATGTTACCGTTGAAATGATTCAGGAATACGTAAATAAATTAATAAAATGGTGTGCATCTCAAAAAAGCGAACACTGTCGCTGTTCGCTTTTTTTAAAATTATTTAGCCATTTTTACTTCTTCCATTAAGTTTCTGACGAAATTATCATCATTTACAAGCCATGCTGAATATTTTCTTTTTAAGAACTTTTCTGCTTCTTCAAAACTTGGGTGGGTCTGTTCCGTTATTGTTTTATTTTTTTCAATCCCCCATTCCCCATTTTCTAAAGGATATATAAGATAGATCTCGTCACTTATGTTTTTATACATGGTACCAAAAGTGGATTCTTTTACATTATATCGATTTCTTTTCGCATCTTCTGGTAACGGTTCAAGATGATAGGTATCAATTACGAATTGCTTGTAGGCATCTTCTGTTAAGGTGCAGCCGGATGCTTTTGCATGTCCCCCGCCACCGAATTGTGCAGCAACATCAGACACATCAATATGATCGTGGATTGTTCGAAAACCCATTCGTTTGCCGCCAATATTTAATATGGCTATATAATCTAGGTGCGGGTTTTCTTTACCGAGTTCATTCCCGAGTTCTGAGTGATACGATTCCGCATAAACCACACCCGCAAAAAGTCCCCCAACCTCTGTTTGAACGAGCTCCCTTCTTTTCCTGCGAATATATCTGTCAATTTTATTTTCTTCCATATCAAGGATTTTTGTTTCAAATTCATCAAAGTAGAAATGATCACTCGTTTGCAGCCGGGAAATCATTTTTTCTTCAAATTGATCTATTGAGAGAAGAAAAAATAATGCATTCAGTCGCTGTGCATGGTGGTTTTCATTTTTCTCCCACTCCCACGTATCGTATTGTCTTACGAGTTCAACAAATTCCGCTATTGCGTCTGATGGCTCCATTAGTTGATGAGATATGAGGTATTCATATAATAAGGAAGTAGCTGAAGTTAACTTCCCTTCCTCACCCTCCACCACAACGTGCCCCCACTTATAATCATTATAACGGAGAGCCGTTTTATGGTGATCAATCAACTTAACCTTTCCCCCTGCTTGAAAAAATTCTTCCAGTCTTTTTTCATTTTCTTCACTTACGGACAAATCTGTAATAAATAAGAACGTATCCTTACCCTCATTTTCTAAGAACCATTCCACTTCACGATTAAGACCTGAAATAGAATTGTAGCGTACTTTGACCTGCTCGCCAAAAGAAAGTTTTGCTAAAATACCGCAGCCAACTCCATCGAGATCATTATGAGATAACAGTTTATACATATTCTTCACCTCAAAAGATAGTATCGGTTTAACTATTGATTAACATGTAAATAAAAAAAGCTGACTCAAGGTCCTCCCTTCAAGTCAGCTTTAATGGTTGGATGCCGCGCCAGCCGCTTACATCGCATTGGCCATATTCATTATCACCCACAGCAACCACCGTGCCGTCCGATTTAAGACCGACGGTATGGGCACAACCTGCCGCAATCGCCACAATATCGCGCCAATCACTTACATTACATTGGCCAAACTCATTCCACCCCACAGCCGCCACAGTACCGTCCGATTTAAGGCTGATGGTATGATTACTACCCACCGCTATCGCCACAATACCTCGCCAGCCGCTTACATCACATTGGCCATATTTATTATCACCCACAGCCGTCACCGTACCGTCCGATTTAAGACCGATTGTATGAAGATAACCCGCCGCGACCGCCACTATATCATGCCAGCCGCTTACATTGCATTGGCGATGCCGATTATTACCCACAGCCGTCACCGTGCCGTCCAATTTAAGACCGATGGTATGCCAGTCACCCGCCGCGACCGCCACTATATCATGCCAGCCGCTTACATTGCATTCACCTTCATTATTTCGGCCCACTGCTACCACCGTGCCATCCGATTTAAGCCCAATGGTACGACGCCAACCAGCCGCAACCGCTACAATATCGCGCCAGTCGTATACATCGCATTGGTCATGCTTATTCCAACCCACAGCCGCCACAGTACTGTCAGATTTAAGACCGATTGAATGAGCATTACCCGTGTTCGTTGCCATATGAACATTACCAGCCGCGACCGCCACTATATCGCGCCAGCCGCCTACATCACATTGGCCATATTTATTATCACCCACAGCCGTCACCGTACCGTCCGATTTAAGCCCAACGGTATGACGACGACCCGCCGCTATGGTATCTTTAGGCCACCGTTTCACCTTTAACACCGCTTGTTTCGGTGTAATGTAATCCATGTTTTACCTCCTTGAATATAAGCAACCCTGCAGTTATCTGACAAGTATATGTAACTTTACGGTTGCTCGTCAAATGTAAGCAACTGTATGGTTGCGAGATAAAGGAACCATATCTAACTGTCATTTAGTTTATTCCATTATCTGGCCCGATTGTGGAAGACCAAAGAGTAACAAACACCTTATCAGATAAATTCTTGAAACGGATTCTCTGGTTCATCTTTTTTATAAACGGTGAATCTTATTTTTAAATCCACATTATATTCACCAAGAAAATTGATATGCTCCTATCCTAACAAATTTTATTTTGGACTTATATGTATGCCTTCACTCTCTCGCCAATCTGCGTAGAATATTCGCTTTACATTATCATATCCGTTAGTAGTTAATTGGTTATCTAACCACTGTTGATCAAATCCGAGTTCATGTAAATTATCCCATAAAATTTCCCCATCTAGAATTAACGATGTTGGGAGGTATACTGGACTTTCTGGAAGATTGAAATCTTGCTTGTCTGGTTTTTGATACTTCGATTTTAATAATATACTTATTTGCCCATTAGTTTCCAATATACCGTATTTGACTTCGCGAACTGAAAAAACATTATTTTGTCGAAGTATACTCAAAACTTGATTTACATCCAATTTGTTCTTTTTAAGTAACTTTTGATCCATGACACCATTCCGAATGATGATGTTGGGATCGCCTAATAAGAGAGAACGTGTCGATTTATTTTTTAGAGTCATAAACTCTATCCCTAACATGAGAAGCGTCCACAATCCGATGGCATATAAAAAGTGAAAAGTCCTTACCTTATCTTCATAAATGGTATTTCCTAAAAAATCTCCAAGTACTAATACAAAAACTAAGTGAAACGGGGTTAACTCAGAGATGGATGTTCTGCCTGTTATGATAATAATAAAAAATAAGGTGACAAAACCTACTATGACTTTGATGGTCAGTAAACCAATATTAACTTCTTCCAAAGTTTTTTCCTCCAATTTAAATTTTACTTAGTTGTAAGATCTTGAAGTTTAGATAAAGAGGCTAGTTTTAGTATTAAAGCTCGAGTTCCAATTCCAAAGATGATGTAATATATGAATGAATAACTCTATCTCCACTCAAAATAATAAACAAGTTCGACCCACTCGGAAAAAGGTTCACCAATAAAGGCGTATGTGAGTGCCATAGTGATTTGTGCGATTATAAAAAATTTCCATGTTCTAAAATATTGATATAACAACATGTAAGCTACAGGTATCATTGAAAAATCAAAGGGAAAAGCCCTGGGAATAATAGGTAGAAATGCAATTGGATAATCCCAAAACCTATAGTGTAAGCCAACTACATTTAATAAGGTTGTTGTATGATAATTATGGTACCAAACAAATAAAATTTCTAAAATAATGTCTCGTTTAACGAGTTTAGACCATATAATCCAAAGCACAACTAAAAAACCAACTAACAAGTTAAAAATTCATTCTTTAGCTAATTATTTAATTCTAAAAGGTACAGTTTATCCTCTAATAAACGTATTTCCTTAAAATTTTCAAATATATTATCTATTGTTATCTTCCCTTATATTTAAATTTAAAAAGTAACAGATATTTTTGAATTCAAACACTTTGAGCTGTCTTTTTAGGATTACCGTTTTTTAGTAATGAATTACCATCGTAAATAAAAAAAACCCCACGATAGAAATTCTTCTAACACGGGTTTTCGACTTTTTTTCAAATAAATCAGAAATATATTAAAGCCAATGAAATTTTTAAATCTAGATTTAAGATAGAACAATAAAAACAGGATACATCAACTTATAATAATGGAGAAAGCAGGCGAGCACCCTGTTCAACAATGCGCTCGGTCAGGGATCGTTGCAGCAAGTCTTCAATTCTTAATGGTACAGAATCAGTAAGATCGCGTTCGAACTGCTCTGTGAGTTCCCTCGCCACATCAGCACTGTACAAGACTTGACACACCTCATAATTCAGGCGAAAACTTCTCATATCATAGTTTGCTGAGCCTACTTCTGCAATCTCCTCATCTATGATTATCACCTTCGCATGTAACATTCCTTTGTCGTACTGGTAGATTTGGACTCCAGCTTCTATAAGTTCCCCGTAATAGGTACGGCTTGCAAAGCCCACGATTTTTTGATCAATGTGGCAAGGAACCAGCAATCTTACGTGCACACCACGGGCCACAGCTGTCTTTAATGCCATGATAATATCTGTTTCCGGTATAAAGTAGGGTGTTGTTATATCAATAGTCTTGGTCGCCTGTGTTATACATATAAAGTAAGCTTGACGAATAACTGGAGTAGGAATTCCAGGGTTTCCTTCCAACGTATGGATGTACGCTTTTTGCAATGTCCCTGTCTTTGGGTATATGTCCATCTCTTTATCATCTAAGTTGCTCAACTCTTGCCCAAATTCGGCTGACCATCTGGAAAGGTATACTTTTCCGATTGGATTGATTTTCGTTACATCAGATTTTGTTTTCAGATTCGATTTTATTCGTTCCGGCACAGCAATATTCCAATGAACGTCAAAGACAGTCTGTAAATCGACTGATGCTTCTCCTATGATTTGCAAATGAGTGTCCCGCCAAAAGCCAACGTCAGGCTTCAATCCTGTATATTCATATCCTACGTTCATGCCACCAGTAAAAGCTTTCTTTCCGTCGACCGTGACAATCTTACAATGATCCCGATAATTCCAATTGGACAATATCCAGGGAAAGTGTAAAGGAAATATTGTCCGGCATTCTATCCCTGCTTCTACCATCTGAAGGATTTTTTGACGCGGAAATTTTTTACTTCCCCAACCATCTCTAATAAAACGAACCCGCACTCCGTTTACTGCTTTTTCGATCAGCAGCTCTGTGATGCAATTACCAATTTGGTCATTTCGATAGATGTAATATTCCAGATCAATGGTTTTTTGGGCTTTTTGTAAGGATTCGATGAGTTGTTCATACTTTTCTATTCCATTGTTAAGTACTTGGACTTGGCCGAATCGAAGCCCATGTACAGTGAAATGTCGTAAAGCATCGGCGATTACCGATGCTGAATCACTATATGTATCAGGTAATTTGTCAGACTCATTTTGAGAAGAGGTCAATCTTTTCCGATGAATAAGCTTAGGATTTGATATGCTAAGATATAGCAAGAAACCAATGACAGGTAAAATAAGGACGATTATTATCCAATTCAAAGCCTTTGCAGGCCGACGAACTTCCCAAATTGCTATGAATAACATAAAGAGTGCATTAAATAGATATAGACCAAAAATCCACTCCAACTGAAATCCCTCCCTTGTTTTTCTCTTAACATGTACAAACTGTGTAGGGAGTATACGTTTGGATAAAGAATAATCTTAAAAAGTCCGCTAATCCTCTCATGTGAAAGCACAAAATTACTGATGGGTATGTTGATATTTTTGTATTTAAAGAGGCTGTTCCATAGTCGGTTAAACCCACTTATGGAACACCCCCTTTAATTTGACTATCTTAATTAGAATTTGGAAGCAGCTTTTGTAACGTTTTCTAATCCTGTACTAATGATTTCTTGTGCACGATCAGGATCCATATTATGCCCTTCGATAATTACTTCTTCTGGATTTTTGACGCCCCAAATATTAATAATATTTTTCATTAAGCTTACAGCCATTTCTTGTGAAGCCATTCCTTCTAAAGAATAATCTCCACCTCTAGCATTTAATAGCATTACTTCTTTATCACCAGCATAACCTAATGGGCCCTCTGCAGTATAATTAAACATTTTACCAGCTTGTGTCAAATATGATAGGTAAGTTGAAAGAGGTGCAGGTACTGTTTTATTCCATAATGGAAATGTAAACACTATTTTGTCCATTGAAAGGAATTGATCCAAATATTTATCAACTAAATTGATTTATTTCTCAAAAACTTCCAAACTTTATTACATGCAAAAAAAGACCGCCTTTCCGAAAAGCGGCCTCCTTTCATACTGCCTTGTTTCGTATATAAACAAATCCCCCTGTAAAAAAACAAACAAATCCGCAGACGACTGCAATAAAAAATGACATTTCTGAAACGAAATAGCCATCTCCCTGCGCCATCATCGCTAAAAATGGCTGTGCCCAGGGATAGTATGGTCCAAATGTTTCGGAATTGATAATCATGATATTCGGAAGTGTGAAAATAACATTGAGTGCTAAAGGTGCAGCGAAACTTTCCCAGGCCATTGATACCCACAGTAGCAGGGCTGCCAGCGGCAAAGCTGCCAGAAAGCCGCCTGTCAATAATTTCACGAAGATTTCTAATGGAAATTGATCAGAAAACCCTTTTAACATTCCAACGAGAACCCAGCTGAACATAAAGAGCAATTGGTTTATTAAAAGAAGCATGGTGATGATCAGCCATTTTGTCATAAAGACTTGCACTCTATTGACAGGCAAGCTTAATAGCTGTTTCCATCCTCCGTTCTGATGCTCATATCGGCAAATAAAGCTTGCCAGGATGCCTATCATTAAAGGCATTAAAATAAGCGCGTGTGCAGGAACCATAATGAGGAGCGGTGTCAGCCACTCATTAGGAATATCTTCTATATCACTTAACTTAAACCCAAGTAATCCAGCAAAAAGCGGACTGATAAAAAGCAGGCTCAGAATCTTAGTTTTCCGAAGCTTCAGCAGCTCTGCAGATATAAGATGTCGAATCATGAGAGCACCTCTCTTCTGACAAAATCGGTCATACCGGCAAGAAAAAGAATAGAGCCTGTTATCAATCCTGCGATAACGTACCATAATGGATCATACGCTCCTATCAGCAATGGCCATTTCCATGGAACCCAATCCGGTGCTGCATATGCTGCCAGCGAGAAAACAGCTCCAAAAATACCGACTGAAAGAGGATATGCCTGATTTGAAAAAACGATCGACATCCATACTTGCAGACATAATACTGGGATTCCAGCAAAGAAAGGATAATAGCTATTCTTTAAGACAGCGAAGATTGGAATGTCGTGCACACTAAATTTTAAACTGATGCCAAATAGAACGGTTCCCAAAAACAATAGCGTTGAAGAAATGAAAATCATCATACAAACAATGATCCATTTTGATGTAAATACTTCTCTTCTCTTTACAGGCAAGCTAAGCAGCTGCTTCCAAGAGCTTTGCTGATGTTCAAGCGCCGCAATTTGAGAAGCAAGAATCGTCATTCCGAGCAGCAGTGCAGGGGCAACGAACATATTGATATTTTCGAGAAGCCCTGCCCACACATCTGGCTGCTGTTTCATTAAATAGTCATATCTGACGCCATAATTCACCATTTGCAAAGCAATGACGCCAAAAGGACCAAGAAAAACCAGGAGCCAAAACCATTTCCTTTTTACTTTAAGAAGATCTGATTTTAGAATGGAAAGCATTAAGATTTCCTCCTTCACTCGTTAAATCGAGGAAAATCTCTTCCAGCGATTTTCGTTTCTCTTCCACACGATAAATATCAATCCCCGCCTTGACGAGCAATGAAATCACGTTCGCTGTAGTTTCATCTGTCACATCACTTAATATTATAAATTCATCTTTTTGGTCAGTGACAAACCCATTGGAGAGGAGCAGTGATTTTGCTTTTTGAGTATTCTCTGTGCGGATCATCACTTGTTCTTTCGCCTTGCTTTTTAACATCCCGATCGAATCCTGAAAAATCATCGTCCCATTCAGGATAATTCCTACTTTCGTTGCCATTTGATCGATTTCCCCGAGCAGATGACTTGAAAGTAATACCGTCATTCCATATTCATTTGGCAGGCTTTTAATTAAATCCCGCATCTCATGAATGCCGGATGGATCAAGTCCATTCGTCGGCTCATCTAAAATAAGTAGTTCGGGATTTCCAAGCAAGGCAGATGCGATTCCGAGTCTTTGCTTCATCCCCAGTGAAAATCCTCTAACTGGACGATTGCTGTCATTAGTCAGTCTGACGATTGATAACACTTCATCTATACGGTTTTTAGGCACCTGTAAAATCTTGCGGATTGCTTCTAAATTCTCCCGAGCTGTTAAATGTCCATAGTAGGACGGAGATTCAACAAGAGAGCCAATTTTCCTTAATGACTCCAGCTGGTGAACAGCTGCATTTTTCCCGAAAAGTTCGATGGTTCCGCTTGATGATTTCATTAACCCAAGCAGCATCTTTATCGTAGTTGTTTTTTCCTGCTCCATTAGGACCTAAAAATCCGTAGATTTCACCTTTCTCAATGTGCATGTTCAAGTTGTTTACGATTGTTTTTTTCTTTATTATTTTCGTCAAATTTGATGTTGAAATCATCGTTTCCCTCATTATTCATCACCTCTAAGGATAAGAATAGACGGTCAGAGTTAAAATGAGGGACGGCTTTTGTTTAAATTTTGATTAAATAGACGAGAAACTAACAGCATTAAAAAAAAGCTTGATTCACAAGCGATTAAATCTCTTTCATAATCGATATCACCGTACCGTCCCCGCAGGAGTCAATTTTTAGGGTAAGGTCCATTTTCTTAGTCATCATTTCCACAATGGTTAAGCCGATCCCGGCACCTTTTTTCCCGCTGTCATGCTGAAAGCCTTTGCCCTTATCGCGGATTAATATTTGCTGAACTCCATCTGTCTCAACTACAGAAACACAAATATACTTTCCGTCACTAGCATGGCGCAGCGTATTCTGCAGCAAATTGTCCATCATCCTCTCTAGCCATTCAGGATCAGCAAGCCATAGAATGGAGTCTTGCTGTATATCAACCTTCATATCAAATCCATGTTCTTCAAAAACAGGATACCATTCAGCCACTTTTTTTCGGATGAATCTGCTGAGATTTATTTCTTTTGGATCACAATGATATTTTCCTGAAGAAAGCAAGGTATAAGAAAGCAGATTATCAATCAGAGTGCTTAAAAAATCAATTTTGTCATCGATTGCCTCTATTGCATGCATGCCATCAGCAGTGACAATTTCCTTTTTTACACTAAATAGATGAGCACGAATCGTTGTTAGCGGTGTTCGAAGATCATGAGACAGATTTGCGATCAGATCCTTCCTGATTTTTTCTTCATGAAGTTCCCGCTTTTTGCTTTCTTCGAGTTCTCTGATCATTCCGTTGAAACTCACTTCCAGCTCGCCAATTTCGTCCATTTTTGAAAGAATAATCGGCAGCGGCAGCCCATAATCATCTTTTTCCTCCATCGCATTTTTGAGCCGCAAAATTCTTTTATGTATACCTCTGAAAAAGAACCATGAGAGGAATAAAAAGGAGAGCATAAGTACAGCAAGCACGACAAAATAGATATAATTATATTGATCTCCAAGTCTCTGAATAGGAGGCTCAAGCATTAACCTGTCTACTTTAATAACCATAAACCCTTCTTTTTCATCGCCGCCAATGAAGGCAACGACCGTAAAAGGATCCGCATCAAAGCTTTTTTTCATATAGGTTACTGTATAGCCTGCAGTCCATACTTTGGGGAGTTTTCCATGATAGGATAGAACATCTCTGCTTTTTCCTTCTTCATCCACCCAAAACATCTGGGAACCTGTATATTTTTCATTTAACTGTTTAAGCCTTGCAGCAATTTCTTCATCTGATGCTCCTTTTAGCTGCTCTGCCTCATGATGCCACATATCGGTGAGTTCATTAAAACCATCATATGGATGATTTTGTTCCTTTTCCAAAAACACCGCTGGCATAAAGACTGCCAGTGATGCAAATGAAAAAGAGATTGGGATAAAAAGAACGGCAGCCAAAACAATTGCAAGGTACTTAAACTGCAGCGATTTCCGCCAATTCATCCTCTCACCCTGTATCCGACTCCTCTGACAGTCTCGATTATTTCTGGCTCAGATGGATTTTTCTCAATTTTTTCACGCAGGTAGCGAATATGTACCATAAGAGTCTTATCCCCGTCTAAAAAAGGTTCTCCCCATACATGCTCAAACAGCTGTTCTTTTGTTAAAATTTGATTTAAATGCTGAATGAAACAAGTGAAAATATGAAATTGCTTTCCTGTTAAAACGATTTCCTCACCTGTTTCACGATTGCCAATGAAGCGATTCACTTGATCAATTTCGAGGTGCTTGATAACTATTTTCCCTGGCGAATTTTTTTGATATCTTCTAAGCTGAACTTCAACCCGTTTTGCTAATTCCTCAGGGTGAAACGGTTTTGTCAAATAATCATCAGCAAACTCCAAACCGGCAAGCTTATCATCGATTGACGTTCTTGCAGACAGCATGATAATCGGAGTATCGGGACTCCCTTTCTTAAATCTCCTTCCAACTGAAAAACCATCAAGACAAGGAAGCATCACATCAAGAATCAGCAAGTCCCATTGCCCTGTACTTGGAATAGAAACGCCAGAAGTCAGCCAATCGACTGTATATCCTTTTTCACTCAGCTCCCTCTGAACCCAGCTTCCAATTTCAAGATCATCTTCTATATATAATATATTCATGAAAATACTACCTCCATATCCTATAATTTACATGTTACATAAGTTGGAAGCTGCTGAAAAGAATAAATTTAGAATAGAAGATCAGCATTGATAAGTTCAGTATGAAAAAATGCGGGTCTTCCCTATGAACATGAGCTGATTGCCTCGAAGGTTCGAGCGTGATGTGCAAAGCAGTGCAATCCTTGCATCCTGCTGCATATATAACTCCAAGGTATGAAAAAAATAAAAAGAGTGTCCAATTGCAGAGTTTTGGACACTCTTTTCTATCTTATTCAGTTGCTTCGACTAGCTTCTCTTCTTCATCACTTGCCCTAGATTAAACAGCAAATCCTCTACATATTTCGGACCTCTAAACAAAGCTTCTTCTAAAGGCACAATCCCGGGTACAATTGAAAACACTGAACCAATCCCCTCTTCATACACCTTTTCATAGCCGTCGCCAATCGACCCGGCAATCGCAATGACTGGAATTTTCTTTTTCTTAGCCGCTTTAGAAACCCCAATTGGTGTTTTGCCATGAATGGTTTGTCCATCTATTTTTCCTTCTCCTGTTATGACTAAATCTGCACCTTCCAAATGTTTTTCAAGCTGAACGGTTTCAAGCACAATATCAACACCTCGCTTGAGCGTGGCATTTAAAAAGGCTAGCAATCCTGCCCCAAGGCCTCCCGCTGCACCAGCTCCTTCCATTTGTTCAATACAGATGCCAAGTTCCTTTTTTATTAATGAAGCATAATGAGAGAGGTTTTGATCTAACACGTTTATCGTATCAGCTGTTGCTCCTTTTTGAGGACCAAATATGGCTGAAGCTCCGTTTGGACCAGTTAAAGGATTGTCTACATCGCATGCTACATCCATTGAAACTCCTGATAACTGCGGAATCATGCCTGATGCATCAATTTTTGCAAGTTTCGATAATGCACCGCCGCCATTAGCAAGTTCAGCACCTTGTTCATCCAGAAATTTCACTCCGAGTGCCTGGGCCATGCCCATTCCCCCATCATTTGTTGCACTTCCTCCAATGCCAATGATCAAATGTTGTGCGCCTTTTTGCACAGCATCCTTGATCAGCTCGCCTGTACCCTTTGTAGTTGTCAGCAGCGGATTTCTTCGTTCAGGCGGGACTAAGTGCAAACCTGATGCAGTCGCCATTTCTATGACAGCTGTTTTTCCATCTCCAAGCCAGCCATATTGTGCTTCAACTGGAAGCCCCAAAGGTCCAGTTACGGATAGAGATGTGAATGTTCCGTTCGTTGCATCCACTAAAGCCTGGACCGTCCCTTCTCCTCCGTCTGCCATCGGAACCTTCACAATGTGAACATCGGGCATTGCCCGCTTTAATCCTCTCTCAATTGCTTCACAAACTTCAAGCGCCGTCATACTTTCTTTAAATGAATCTGGGGCAATAACAACCTTCAATTCTCTCACTCCTATCCAAACAATTTAAATACACCAAAAAGTAAAGTAGATATAACGGCAAGCGTTAGTCCAACTAAAGATTCATAGGGAATCAGCTTCATTCTTTCTTTCATTCCCATAAACACACTGCCGCCCGTTGCGTGAAAAAAGCTTCCATGAGGGAGATGATCAAGCACGGTTGCACCTGCATGAACCATTGCAGCACCTGCTAGAGATGAAATACCGATCTCCAATATTGCCGGTGCAAATACACTGCTTGCCACTGCTGTACCTGCTGTTGTAGATGCAGTAGCCATCGACATTAAGATACCTGATGCAGGAGCAAGAATGAATGGAGGTAATCCAGAAGCATTCAGTCCAGTCACAATGACATCTTTTAATTCGGAATTCGCGATTATTCCCGCAAGCGTACCAGTACCTATCAGCATGATGGCAACCCCGGACATTTTTGCAAGGCCTGAAGTTGCAAAATCTGTTAACTTTAAGACATTTTTTGTCGCAATCGCTCCGACAATGCCGCCGAGAGGCAATGCAATAATTGGATCAATCGCGATATCAAAGATCGGTCGTAAAGCAAGTAATAGAATAGCTGAAAGCGGTCCGCTTATTGCAGCTGCAAATGAAGGCAGCTGTCCAGCACCTTGTGAAGTAATTTCAGCAGCTTTCACCTGCTCCCCTTTTAACACCATCCTCCTTGCAAGAAAATAAGTCACAATTACCCCAAACACTGCTGGTATGATTCCAGCTGCCATAACGGATGTTAACGGGACATCGAACGCATCTGCTGCAGCAATCGTGTTCGGATTCGGAGACATGATATTCCCTGCCTTACCGCCCCCAATCATGGCCAGCAAAATGGCAGGCTTAGAAAGCTTCGCCCGATGTGCAATCGCAAGGGCAATTGGTGCCACCGTTATAACAGCAACATCAATAAATACTCCTACCATCGTTAACAGCATGGTTGCAATAACGAGCGCGAGCAGCGACCGTTTCTCACCAATTTTCTTAATGATCGTATCTGCTATCACTGACGCAGAGCCTGATTCAATCAGCACACCTGCCAGAACTCCTGCAGCTAAAATCCGCAGTACAGCTGGAGTGATATCTTTTGCACCTGTTATCATCAATTCAATTGTTTCAGTTAGATTAACTCCGCCTAAAAGGCCTCCTGCCAATGCTCCTGCCATCATTCCGTAGGCTGGAGGAACTTTCTTTAATATGAGTACGATGGCAACGATTAGTGCAATCACCGCTCCGAAAGCGCTTACCTGAATATCCACTGTTGTTTCCCCCTTTGTAAAGCTCAGCTTCATCCAATTGTAAACGCTTACTGTAAATGAATCATTGTCTGTCCTTACAAAAAAGGAATTCAGGCAAAGAGAAAAAATTGTGCAATTGCACAATTTAATCATCCGCATCTATTAAAATCGCCGCATACAAAGTCATCAAATCAAGTGTTTTCCTCGGATCATAGTGAGTGATCTCCTCGATTTTATCAAGGCGGTATCTTAATGTGTTTCTGTGAATATATAGCTCTTCGGCTGTTTTATTCATATCCCCATTCAGTTTAATAAATGAAAGCAGTGTATGCAGCAGCTCTCCGCTGCGATCAGAACGCTTGAGGGTTATCATCATTTTTTTAAAGTGCTCATGCTTTTTTTCATCTTTTTTACCTATAAGCAAAACCGGAAGCGCCCATTCATTGTAAGAAAAAAAACATTTTGTACTTTGAAGCTTTTTTGCAGCAGCAAGCGTTTCTTTTGCGCTTTCATAAGAAAGAGACGCTCCATAAAGTCCTTCAAAGAGATAGCCAAGCGCTCCATAAATTCCGAGATTCATTTTTTTTAATAACTGATTGAACAGGGAAGAAAATGCAGAAGGATCCAAAAACCTGCTTTCTTTTAATAAAACAATCTCTGTTGCAGAGGTCGTTACCAACAGGTCATTTATTCCTGATAGATGCTCCAGCTCTTTTGTGAATCGCTGTCTCTCCTTAAGATCTGTATCCTCTGGAACATAAAAAATAACAGCTTGCCTCTCTATGTTCAGATTGATATTCAATCGTTGTGCCCGTTCTGAAAATTCTTGAGTATGTATCGCTTCACCTTTAAGAAGCTGAATAAGCGTTTCTTGCCTCAACGTTTCGTTCCAGCGCATTTGATCAAATAAATAGGCTTGCTCAATGGTCAGCTCTGCCGCCATTTTGACAAGCTCCCCAAACGGCGCAACAACATCCGGATCCCCTGTAATCCCAATGACACCAATCAATTCTTTATGAAAAAAAATCGGCAAATTGACACCCTGCTTTGTTCTTTTATATTTTTTACTGTCCTGCTCTGTAAAAACAACATTTCCCCCTGATTGAAGAACTTTTAAAGCTCCATGATGTTCATCTCCGAGCCTGACTTCATCACCAGATCCAATGATAATACCGTCTTTATCCATGACATTCACGTTATAAGGAATGATGGACATTGTTCGGGAAACTATTTCTTTTGCGAGTTTTTCATTCATTTTCGTTCACCTGCTGGAGCTTATTTTCTTGTATTTTATCATTTGAAGCTAAATCTGCAATACAGTGATTTTTCCAAATAAATGAAACTTTCTGCCTATTCGATCGTATTAGTAAATAGAAGGCTAAGAGAGGAGGATCTCTACTTATAGAAAGATAAAAAAAGTTAGAGGGTGATAGTTATGTTCGTTTACCCGATTGAAACCATTTACTTAATCGGACTGATTGCTGCAGGAAGTCTGACTTTATTGCTTGTCTTTTTTGGTGACGCCATTCATGGCATGACGGAAAGCATTCCTTTTTTAAGTCCGACTTTAGTGCTCGCATTTTTGACTTTCTTTTCTGCATGCGGATACATCCTTGAGGTTTCCGCCATTTTTTCCACTTTCTTTTCATTAGCCATTTCCAGCATCAGTTCACTCATTTTAGTTATTCTGCTTCACATCTTTGTATTAGTGCCGCTTTCTTCAGCCGAAGAATCCCTTTCCTATCACGAGTCAGAATTAAAGGGGCGTGTTGGAAATGTCATTACATCCATTCCTGCTGACGGGTTTGGCGAGGTGCTGCTGACAAGCACTGTAGGTTCCATTTCAAAGACTGCGGCAAGCTTTGATAAAGCGCCGATTCCGAGCGGAACAAAGATTTTAGTCATTGAAAGCAAAAATAGCGTTGTTTCTGTTACACCATATCAGCAATTTGAAGACATATTTTAGGAGGAACTCTATGACAATGCCTATTATTATTGTTGTTGGAATCGTATTTTTTATTTTAATTGCTTTACTTGCTGTATTTATTACTAAATACCGGACAGCAGGACCTGATGAAGCATTAATTGTAACCGGCAGCTATCTTGGAAGTAAAAACGTCCATACAGATGAAAACAGCAATAAAATCAAAATCGTCCGTGGCGGGGGAACCTTTGTACTGCCGGTTTTCCAGCAAGCAGAGCCGCTGAGTCTTCTTTCAAGCAAACTTGACGTTTCAACACCAGAGGTATATACCGAGCAAGGAGTTCCGGTCATGGCAGATGGTACAGCGATCATTAAGATTGGCGGCTCCATCACCGAAATAGCAACGGCTGCTGAACAGTTTCTAGGAAAAGCGAAGTCAGACCGCGAACAAGAGGCACGAGAAGTATTAGAGGGTCATCTTCGTTCCATTTTAGGCTCAATGACCGTTGAAGAAATTTATAAAAATCGTGAAAAATTTTCCCAGGAAGTCCAGCGTGTGGCCTCACAGGATCTCGCGAAAATGGGACTTGTCATTGTTTCATTTACGATTAAAGATGTTCGGGATAAAAATGGATACCTTGATTCATTAGGTAAACCGAGGATTGCACAGGTCAAACGGGATGCCGACATCGCAACAGCGGAAGCAGAAAAAGAAACACGCATTAAGCGGGCTGAAGCCGCAAAAGAAGCAAAAAAATCCGAACTTGAGCGGGCAACTGAAATCGCAGAGGCTGAAAAACTAAATCAGCTTAAAATGGCTGAATACCGCAGAGATCAGGATACGGCAAAAGCAAATGCCGACCAGGCATATGACCTAGAAACAGCGAAAGCAAGGCAGCAAGTAACCGAGCAGGAAATGCAGGTTAAAATTATTGAACGCCAAAAGCAAATTGAGCTTGAAGAACGAGAAATCCTGCGCCGTGAACTGCAATATGATTCTGAAGTGAAGAAAAAGGCTGATGCTGACCGTTATTCAGTTGAACAGGCGGCAGCGGCAGAAAAGGCAAAACAGCTGGCAGATGCAGATGCCAATCAATACCGGATTGAAACACTTGCTAAAGCTGAAGCTGAAAGAATCCGCATGGACGGTTTAGCCAAAGCGGAAGCACAGCGCGCACAAGGGGAAACAGAAGCAGAAGTCATCCGTTTAAAAGGGATTGCCGAAGCCGTTGCAAAAGAAAAAATTGCTGAGGCTTTCGAACAATATGGGCAGGCAGCTATTTTAGATATGGTCGTAAAAATGCTTCCTGAATATGCAAAGCAAGTAGCAGCTCCACTTTCTAATATCGATAAGATTACAGTTGTCGACACTGGCGGCAGCGGCGACAACAGCGGTGCGGGCAAAGTCACAAGCTATGCAACAAATTTGATGAGCTCACTGCAGGAAAGCTTAAAAGCATCCTCAGGCATTGACATAAAAGAACTGATTGAAAATTACTCTGGAAAAGGCAATATAAAACATAGCATTGATCAGCTTGCCCAATACCAAAACCGGAACCTCGATAACAAAGAGTAATTCTTCAGCTGATGCGAAAAAAGAGCGCATGCTGTTGTCAGCATGCGCGAGCAGGAAGAGGTGTCTTACAAACATGATTCAAGCTGAGAAAACTTTCTTTCTCATAAGACATCCTATTCAGAAAGTGTTCATAAGGAATGTGTCATTTGTACAAGTTAGCGCACATTTTGTCAAAAATCAACGAATGTCCTTTTTTATTTTCTAATTCGTTATTATAATGCCCCCTGTACCAACTAGATTCTTTAAATGAAAGCCAGCTTATGTAAAAAGGAGTGAGTTGATTTATCATCAGCAGCTCCCTTGCTGTTATTAGCAGCCTCCGTAACCGCCGCCATAGAATGATGCTCCTACGATGATCAAAAGAATAAATAATACGACCACTAGCGCGAAACCGTTGTTGTATCCTCCACCAGACATTGCTCTTCCTCCATTCATGTCTTAGTCACTTACTTTATCAAGCTATGTAAAAAGACAAGAAATGATATAGGACGCGAGTGGAATTTTATAAAAAACCTCAAATGCCTCTTCACATTTGAGGTTTTCTGTTTTTAATCTTCATCTTCCCATTCTGTTTTCAGCACGTCACCTGTTTCAGCAGAAACTTCCACCTCTGCTTCCTTGCCATTTTCTCCTTGAATTTCAAAGCTGTATACGGCTTTACCGTCTTCATTTTCGAGCTCACTTTCTTCAATTGTTCCATTTGCCTCTTTTAAAGCGATCGTGCTGGCTTCCTCTAATGTCACTTTCACCTGTTTGGAGTCAACATTTGAATCGTCTCCGTCATCTTCGCTTTGATCATCGTCTTCTTTCTTTTTCGTAATTTCTCCCGTATCGGCATTTACTTTAAAATCGTAATCCCTGCCGCTTGATTTCACTTCGATTTTATACATCCATACACCTGACTCTTTCTCAAGTTCCATTTCTGATATGCTGCCTTTTTGAGCTTTCAGCACAATTTCCTTTGCCTGCTCGTAGCTAATTTTAAGATTTTGCTCTTTTGCTGTCTTTTCAGCCTGGGCATGGTCAGCTGGTCCAATAAACTGCGATCCCACACCTATTCCTCCAAGTACAAGTGCTGATGTTAATAAAGCAGCTGTTAATTTCACTTCTCATTCCTCCTTGTTTTGTTGTACATCCTTATCTTAGTCCTCATAAATGATAAAAAAGAGATAAGAACATTAGAAAACGATGAGAGAAGGATGAAAATCTGAAATAATCTTCGAAATCTAATCCAAAAATGGCCTTTTCTAGCTGCACTTGGCCATTTTTCATCATCACATAATTAGAAAGCGATTACTTTATTGTTTGCAGCTTTCGTTACGTCCTCTAATTCCTGCATATTATCGAAAATACGGCCGTTCCTCTCCACAATAGGCATTTTACTATCCGGTATTCCATTTTTATGAGCTGAAATGCCGGGCTTATTATCCAGGCGGCTTTACGCTTCATACAAAAAAGACACTTCCTGATTGATTCAAAAAAGTGTCTCACTCATCTTCATTTTCAATTACAACGGATAGGATTTCACCTGTAAATGCATCGATTTGGATAACTGCTTCTTGCTCTTTTGCATCCATCTCTACCTCATAAAAAACATGGCCATCATCTTCTTCGAGCTCGATATCCTCAATTTTCCCGTTAATTTCGTCTAATGCAATTTTTCTAGCTTGCACTTCTGTCAGCTTCACCTGCTGTGTATCTTTCTCAATGCTGCGTTTGTCTTCAGAAGTAATTTCACCGCTATTAGCACTCATTACCAATTTAATTTCTTCTTGCTTTGTTCTTATCGTGATATGATAAATTTTTTCCCCTTGCTCTTCTCCAGCAGATAGTGATCGAACGTTCCCGCTGTATTTATCGACAGCAAGCTGTTTTGCCTTTTCTTCGCTGATTGCAGGTTCATTCGTCTGTTCACTTTCTGATTTCTTCACTTGCACTAAGTTTTTAATGTTCCCTGTAATTGCGTCTACTTCAAGCTCATATAATCCAGTCTTTTCTTCTAATCCAACTTTATAGTTGTCTTTCCCTTCTGATTGATCTAAATGAATTCCAGTAATGCTCCCAGAATATTGTTCTTTTACAAGGTTTCTCACTTCTGCTTTTGATAACAGAGGGTCTTTTTTAATTGCTGAAGCAATACCAATGATTCCAATCACACCGACAATCGCAGCTATGCTGATAAAGATCCATTTTCGTTTCATCGTTTCCTCCTTTCCTGCATATGTATTTTAGCTGACAAAGATTAAAACTTCATGAGAATCACTTATTGGGTAAATAAATATGAACGGTAGTCCCCTCATTCTCTATGCTTTCAATAGAAATCTCTCCTTGATGAGCTTGAACAATTTTTTTTGCGATCGAAAGGCCAAGACCTGTGCCTCCAGTTTCCCTGCTGCGCGCCTTATCTACTCTGAAAAAACGGTCAAAAACGAGGTTTACTTCATCTTTTGGAATGCCGATGCCTTGGTCTCTCACTGCAATATGGACTTTTTCATTTTGAAGTACTGCAGAACATGTGATTTCCCTCGAACTGTACTTCATTGCATTATCGAACAAAATAAACAGGAGCTGTTTCATCTTAAGCTCATCAGCCGCAATAAACAGTTCTTTTTCATCAAAAAGAAAGTCAATACGTCTTTTATACACCTGTTCAATTGTCCGTCCCGACTGAAAACAAAGGGAAACCAAGTCAATTTTTTCTAAGTTCAGCCTCATGTGAGATTCATTTTCTGCTAATTGAAGAAGCTGAGCCGTCATTTCTTTCATTCGCACCGCTTCTGAATAAATGGCATCTACTGACTCCTCCATAACCTCCGGCTTTTTTGTTCCCCAGCGTTTTAAAAGTTTCGCATAGCTTTCGATAATGGTTAATGGCGTTTTCAGTTCGTGCGATGCATCGGAAATGAATTGCTGCTGTTTTTCAAAGTTTTTCTGAAGCAGATCAATCATATTATTGAATGCATTTGCCATCTGATGAAGTTCATCCTTAGAATTCCCGATCCTTTCAATTTTTTTAAATGTTTCTTTTTTCTCGATTTCTTCCATCGTGCCGATTAAAGAGTGTATTGGCTTCAGAATCATCCTGCTCAGCATTCTTCCTGCAAAAAAAGAAGGAATCAGTACGAATAGAGACGCTATGGCTAAAACGATTTTCAATACATCCATATTTTCATTCAGTTTCTCCAGGTTTTCCGTTACTTCAAGCTGTACGACTTGACCATCCTTCCAGATAATCGGAATGACAGTCTTTGCAAAAGAAACACCTTCAGCATGAATGACCTCGCTTTTTTCAGAAGAAAGAAATTGCGGAATTAAAATATCTGGGTAGTCTGAGTTTTTAAACACAGCTGCAATTGCTTTCGAATCATCGTTAATGATTCTGATCATTCCATTTGAAGGCAAGTAGGCTCTTAAAAGATCGGAAGAATTAACAGGCTGGTTTTCATCAGGCTTGATTGCACCGGCTATGGTTTCAGCTTGCAGCTTTAATCGATCGAGCTCACTGTTTTGAGTAATCGTTAAAAACAAAAAATAGATGGCACCATTAATCGCAAGTACAATAATCAGCATCCAAACCGTTGAAAACAGCTGAATTTTATAGTTTATTTTCATGAAGAAGGCTCCTTGATGGAGTACCCGACTCCTCTGATTGTTTGAATCAGGGGATGCTCAAAATCACTGTCTATTTTTTTCCGCAAATATCGAATATAAACGTCGACAACGTTTGTGTCGCCAAAATAGTCAAATCCCCATACATGAGTCAAAATCTGCTCTCTGTTCAATACTTGATTTTTATGGCTCATTAAAAAGACCAGCAAATCAAATTCCCGCGGAGTCAAATCAATTTCGCAAGCTCCCCGTCTGACTTCTCTTGTTTTTTCATTTACAGATAAATCAGAGGCTTTCCACACGCCTTCCTCAGCAGATGTCTGAGATGGTTTATTCCGTCTTAGACAAACTCGGATTCTGGCCAGCAATTCTTCAATTTGAAAGGGTTTCGTTATGTAATCGTTCGCTCCCTGATCGAGCCCGCTCACTTTATCAGGGATAGAATCTCTTGCTGTTAAGAGAATGACCGGTGTTTCCTGATCATTTGACCTTAGTCTTCTAAGCACTTCAATGCCTGTTAATTCTGGCAGCATGACATCAAGCAAGATCAGGTTCCAGGTTGATGTGCGAATTTGTTCAAGTGCCTCTAAGCCATTATGAACACCATGAACCGAGTACCCTTCGAATTCAAGCTCAAGCTTGAGAACTCTGGCAATTTTCACTTCATCTTCTACAATCAGAATTTTCTCTTTTTCCATAAAGGCCTCCCTGACTCGGTTTTTTACTAGCAGTATAGCATATAAAAAGGAAAAACTTTCCCTTCCTATTGGCATTGAATAAAAATCTGGGTTACGATAGAAAAGCGGCACCGCCTGTTTAGCTCTCAGAGTCAGGCGGCGGGCCTGGACATTGAAGACGGAGTTTTAAATCTTTTAGTGTAAGAAAAGAAAAGCTGCCCGGGGGTGTTTGGTATAGAAACGATCATCATTTTGATTGCAGTTTGTTTATTGATGGCTTTATATTTGCTAAGAAGGATGAATTCTAAACAAGGTAACATACGTGCCATGCTGACGGTCGCTCACAGAGGCGCATCAGGCTATGCACCGGAAAATACGATTGCCTCATTTGATAAAGCAATAGAACTGAAGGCTGATTTTATTGAAATTGACCTGCAATTGAGCAAAGATGGCCAATTAGTGGTTATTCATGATGAATCAGTTGAAAGAACGACAAATGGAAAAGGCAACATACGAGACCTTACCTATCAGGAGCTCAGAAATCTGGATGCAGGCAGCTGGTTTCACGAATCCTTTTCAGGCGAAAAGATTCCGGCTTTTGATGAAGTGCTTGATCGTTATATCGAAAAATGCGGATTGCTCATAGAGCTGAAAAGCCCAGCGCTATATCCCGGCATCGAGCAGAAAGTGGCAGATGTTTTAGCAAGCAGAGGGCTTATTGCCAATCAGCAATCGAACGTGATCGTCCAATCATTCGATACGAATTCTATGAAACTTTTTCGCCAGATCTCACCTGCCATGCCAATAGGTGTCCTAGTAAAATTTACGCCAAGAGGAATATCAAATGCGCAGCTAAAAGATTTTAAATCCTATGCAGACTATGTAAATCCCAATAAAAGACTGGTTACCAAAAAACTGATATCTCGAATACACGAACAAAACATGAAAATTATCCCCTATACGATCCGCGACCGAAAAACTGCGCAAGCCTTTATGCGATTAGAATTAGATGGGATAACAACGGATTATCCGGACTATATAAAAAGCTAGAATCACAGTGATTCTAGCTTTTTTACCATTCTATTATTATTTAACCGATACTTCGACTTGTTAAGAATGCCAAATTATGAATGGGTTTCCATTTAATTTTCTTAACATTTCCATTTTTCAATAACAAATAGGTTTGTGATTTCTTCATGTATAATGGATTTTTGATACATATTCCATTCTGAGAAGGAGTCGTCCAAATTATGCATTTCGTAATTCGTTGGGTCAGCATTTTAATTGGCTGCATTGCAGTGGCCTTAGGCGTTCATTTGCTATCATCCTCAGAACTTGTGATTGGCGGAACAGCCGGCCTTGGCATTGTATCACAGCATCTGACAAACTATTCATTTGGAACATTGTTCTTTATTATTAATCTGCCTTTTTATGCACTTGCTGTTGCACAGCTCGGCATTCCCTTTGCACTTCGGACGTTTATCAGCGTAAGCATCTTGTCCATCACCTCAGAATTTCTGCAGCAAGTTTTTATTGTCCATTTCCCTCATCCGATTATTGCTGCCATACTTGGCGGAATTTCCATTGGAATCGGGTTAATTTTTCTCTTTAGAAACGGATCTTCACTGGGAGGCATGAATATTCTCTGTTTATTCTTAGAGAAAAAATTTGGATTCAATCCCGGCATAACCATGCTCATCACAGATTTAATGATCGTCGGTTCCGCTCTTCTTGTGTTCGGAATGATGCAAGTTGTCTATTCAGCAGTGGCGATCTTTGTCATGACCGCCATTCTTGGCAGATATCATAAAAAAGCTCCGCTCGAGCGGGAAAGTCAGGCAGCAGATTCAGAGGAAGACCAAATTTCTGCTACGGCTTAAAACTGCACCATTAAGAGGATTAAACAGGATATGTTTAGTCCTTTTTTCATTAAAAGCCACTTCTATAGACATTTTGGATTTAATTGACTCATTCAATCTTAAAATCGATCGAAGCTTTTACTGCTCCATTCACAATAATTGATAGTGTATGTGTTCCTTTATAATGTTTCCTTGTTGTTAAATCTTGAAATGAATGCCTGCGAGTTATTAAGGTTTTATCCCCTTTTTTCATGTCAATCCCTTTTAGCATAAACACTTTTCTGTTTCGCTGACCTCTGGCTTTCACATAGTCAATTCCATATTCCACTCGAACTTTAAGTGATTTTTCTGATGCCATCATAAATGAAAACTGAATACTGTCTCCAATAAAAATAGGATCTCGCTCAATGTTCAGCTGCTCTATTTTTATAGCGGTGTCATCAATGTATCCGAACAATAAGAGCGCTTGTTTATTTCCTTTTTTCAATAACGATCGACAAGCATGCCTGATTATCCAATCTGTATTTTTGTTTTTTCCATACCATTCTTTTGCAATGTTTAAAACGATGTCCGGATTTATGTAGGAGATATCATTTAAATGATTCGCTACACTTTTGCGTACATACAAAGAACCATCCTCTTTTAGATTGGCAATAATTGGCAAGGTTTGTTCTGGATTTTGTTTCAATAAAGGCACTGCTAAACCCCAAGGAAGTCTTGGTCTGCTGCCTTCACTTGCTAATCTTCTGACATGTTCATCTGGATCAATGGACCATTTGAGCATTTGATCTAGCATCTTTTTCCCATCTTTCAATAGAAAAGGCCGGACTGCAAATTCGGATGTAGAAAACGTTGTGAAATACTTCAGGGCACACATTGATTCGTCCCACTTTTCTAATCCATACTGCTCGACATAATCTGGAAATATGATACCTCCGAGTCCGGTGAATTGTGGTGCAGCCCCTGCTAAAATTTTAAGAGCTTCCCCGTATTCTTGAGGCAATTGTTCATGTAAGCAAACAGTCATTTTTCTCATCCGCTGTTTTAAGGCTAAACTCTTCCAGTCATCTTGAAAAATTCGCGTTCGAAATTCATCTTTATCAAATAAATCATATTCTCTTTTAATTGCTGAGCTTAATTTCTCAATAAAAGTTTCATTAAATATTTGCCTTAGTTCTTCTGCCATTGTTACACCCTCAATTCCGGAAAATCTTGTGTACTAGTAAGTAATTCTTCTTCTGATAGTTATCAGTAAACTCAGATGCTGTTTTTTCTCTTATATAGCCTAATAGTATACGAACAAACATTCGATTGCAATCATGTTGTTGCTCTTAGATTAATTGGCGTTTGCGCTCATTTTAAAGCTATACAATGGAAGATGCTTATATTATTGCTCAAAAGGGTATAAACATATAAACCTGACTCACTTAATATCTACCGCTAAGGTTTCTTTCCATGAAAGAAACCTTGGCGGGAGGTGATTATATGAGAAAGGTCTTTGGAATAAATAGTTTGATTGAGTACCTTCATTCAGTAAATTATCCAATTACTGAAGAAAAAATCAATGATTTAATACAAAGTAAAGGCATACCTCATCTCAGACCTATCAACAATATGATTGCGTTTAATTTAGATCATATTGACTGGTGGATTCAAGAACAGCGAAAAAATACTTAGCTATTAAGGCCCTGCGATTATGCGGGGCTTTAATCATTTATGCCTTATTATTTCATTAAAAAAGAAGAGTCCAGATCATAAGCGATCTGGACTCATTTTCTTGGACTCTAACATTTTATTTATAAATCAAATACTCTTTCCGAACCTTCTTAAATTCATCCTGTTCATCCTGATACTCGTTCATAATATCAGCAACAGTTGCTCCTTCTAAAATCATTGTTCTGACCCAGTCGTTCCCAATCAATAAACTGAAGTTGTTCGCAGCTAAAAACTGGAAGTCATCCGGATACATGTCATGGATCGTTTTAATAATGTGTAAGCCAGTTGGAACAGCTTCAAATTCTTCGCGGTCTGTCACATAAATCTCGACTCCATGACTTAGTTTTCCAGCATGCTTCGAGAAGGTTGGCGTAAAGGAAGCTGCTCTGAATTTTACACCCGGCAGGCTGAGTGAGTTCAGTTTTTCAGCAAGGTCTGTACTGTTGATGTACGGTGCTCCAATCAGTTCAAACGGTTTAGTTGTTCCTCTTCCTTCTGAGACATTCGTCCCTTCGATTAAACCAGTTGCCGGATAGACAAATGTTGTTGAAACCGTTGGCATGTTTGGTGATGCAAGCACAAATGGCAAGCCTGTTTCATCAAAATTCATTGAGCGTTTCCAGCCATTCATTTTTACAACCGTCAGATCTGCTCCGATTTCAAACTCTTTATTGAAGAATGAAGCAAGCTCACCTACTGTCATGCCGTGCTTTAACGGAATTGGATACAAACCTACAAAGGATGAAAATTCAGGTTCAAGAACGGGTCCATCTACTGAAAGTCCACCCTGCGGATTTGGACGGTCAAGCACGATAAACGGAATATTATTTTCTTTTGCTGCTTCCATTGCATATGCCATTGTATAAATGTACGTGTAATATCGGGTTCCGACGTCTTGGATATCGAATACAAGGACGTCTACATTTGCAAGCATTTCAGGTGTTGGTTTTTTCGTTTTTCCATATAAGCTGTAAACAGGCAATCCTGTTTTTTCATCGATATAAAATTCGACGCTGGAGCCAGCTTGTGCGTCGCCGCGAACGCCATGTTCAGGACCGTATAATGCCGTTAATTCGATTTCCGGGTCATCATTCAGCAGGTCAACAATGCTGTTTAAACCTGAGTCAATGCCGGTTGGATTCGTAATTAACCCTACCTTCTTTCCTTTTAAAAGCTCTTTTTGATCTTTTAAAAGAACCTCAACTCCGGGTGTCACCTTATTCTTTTTCTTTTCTTTATGCGCAGCGACATCTTTTTCTGCAGGAATTGCGCTGAATGCTACCATCAGAATCGTAATTAGCAATAGAATTCGTTTCAAGATAACTCCTCCCCTTATTTTGTTATTTAAGCTGCTTGCCAGAACGGATATCTAACCCATGGCCAAACTTATAAAGAATTTGATCTGGATTTATAACAGATGGAATATCCACCGGCAATTTCCCATTTGGTTTTGATTCTCCAAAGATGGTTCTAATTCCAGCCGGGATATTTGGCTGTCTATACGCTCCATTCGAATAACCTTTAAATCCGTATACCGCAAGCACAGCATCTGCTTCTTCAAAATTCGCCGCATCATAAGGGTTGCGCAAGCTCATCAGGACAAACTCTTTATCCTTATTATGAGCATCTTTCATCACGGCTCTTGGAAAGGCAGTTGCCCATTTGCTTGAATCTTGAACACTATCATCGATGACGCCATCATTTACAGCTGGATCATTTTTTACGACGTAAGATCCCGTGATGACATAATCGGCTTCGTCAATCATGGCAGCCACTTCTTCGTTAAATGATTTTCCTGAAAAAGCATACCCTGTTACAGAGATTTTTTTATTCTTGCCACTTAATTCATGAATGCTTCTTGTCATGGCTTCTACTTGATCCGCAAAAGGAGCCAGCACAAGTACTTTGTCATTTTTCTTCGGTTTAAAAGGCAATGTATTGTTCTCATTTTTCAAAAGAGTCACGGCATCTTCGGCCATTTTCTTTTCTTTTTTCAGATGATCTTTATTTCCGACAACGTTTAAAGCATTTTCAACTTTTTCTTCAATTGGCGTGTTGTCAGGAGTCAAGATTCCGCGTTTCACTTTGAGTTCAAGAATTCTTTCAACTGAAGCATTTACTTGTTCGATTGGAAGATCACCTGTTTCGATTGCTTCCTTAACAGCATTAAATACGGAACTTAAATTCCCTTCCATTTGCAGAGAGTTGACTTGTGCAGGCATTAAAGCGATATCAACGCCCGATTTTAAAGCTAAGACAACAGCTTCTTCTTGTCCAAAATTGTCAGCGATCGCTTTCATGTTGAGCGCATCTGTTACAATTACACCGTCAAATCCCATTTCTTCGCGAAGCAGACCCGTTAATACTTTTTTAGAAAGTGTAGCTGGAACCATAATTTCCTGTCCATCTTTTTTGCTGATATAAGTTGTATCATCAAATGCTGGAAACTGAACGTGGGCAGTCATCATCATATCAACACCAGCATCAATTGCCTTTTGAAAAGGAACAAGCTCAACCGAACGCAATCTTTCCTTGTCATGTGACACTAGAGGGAGACCGTAATGACTATCAACAGCAGTATCGCCATGTCCCGGGAAATGCTTTGTTGTTGCAGCCATATTTTGGCTTTGCAACCCTTTAATCGTTTGAATGCCAAGCTTTGAGACAAGCTCAGGGTTTGAACTGAATGAACGGACACCAATAACAGGATTCCCTGGGTTGTTATTCACATCTACAGCTGGGCCAAAGTTTACATTGATGCCTAGAGAAGATAGTTCTTTTCCAATAATTTCTCCTGTTTGATAGGCATATTTTTCATTTCTTGCTGCACCAAGTGCCATATTGCCGGGTAGGTTTGTTCCTGTTTGCAGGCGTGTGACAATTCCGCCTTCCTGATCAATCGTTATAAAAAGCGGAAGATCCGGGCTCGCCTTCTGCAGGCCGTCCGTCAAACGGGCTGTTTGCTCCGTTCCAACGACATTTTCAGCAAAGAGAATGACGCCTCCCAAATGATATTTTTCAATGATGCTTCCGACTTCTTCATTCATGACCGTAAAACCGGTTGCTTTGCTTTCCCCCTGTTTTTGCCAGTTTCGAAAATCCGGCATAAGCATTTGACCCACTTTTTCTTCCACCGTCATGTTTTCTACAATCGCTTTCACATCAGTTGTTTCAGCTGAAGCTTTAGCAGGTTTCATGCCTGCAAAAGCGGAAACGGCCAGTACAGCAGCTAAGCCGGCAGATACCCATTTCTTTTTATTCATTTTCCCATCCCCCTTTAATTAATTGACTGTGTTCGTATTGATTGGTGCTTTGCGTATAGTAATTGCACACTCACAAAAGTCTCGGTCGGGCTCTTTTCCTCAAATTTCACAGATACAGACTATTTTGGACCCCGTAAAAACTGTAAAAAATCCAAAACCCGATTTTTTACTGACTAGCTATAGCAACAATGTTTACGAAAAGAGCCGATTAATTTGATTCTAATGCTTCATACACAGCGCTCACTACACTGCCATAGCTTCCTGTTTTGAAAAGGTCGCCGAAAAACTGATTTGAATTGGCAGCAGGATTGACGAGCGGCGAATGCTTTTTATTTGTAAGCAGAACAATGCCAAGGTCAATTTCAGGATCAATAATCGTAACGGTTCCAGTCCATCCAGTATGACCATATGCACTGTCGCTTGCATATGGACTGAACATCCATTCCATGCTGGCATCTCCATTTCGTCTCCAGCCAAGGCCGTAAGTCGGATTCATATCAGATGGTGCAACGAACTCATTGATTGTTTCCTGATCAAACAAAGAATGTTTTCCGTATCCTCCGCCATTCAGCATCACTTGAAGAAGGACAGCGAGATCACTTGTTGTTGAGAAAAGACCGGCATGACCTGAAACGCCTCCCATTGAATAGTAGGCTTTTTCATCGTGCACTTCCCCTTGAAGCGTGTACGTTCGAATGTTTGGAAAATCAATTACGCCATCACGTGTATTGCCAAGTAACTCAGTGGCGGCAGCATCCTTCGGCTTAAACCCTTTTTGAAGCGGATTGAACTTCGTATTTTTCAAATTTAGCGGCTTGTACAATTCATTTTCAACATATGTGTCCAGCTTCTGTCCTGTGATTTTTTCAACAATGGCGCCGAGCAGCATATAGTCGACATCACTGTAGACATTTTGAGTTCCAGGTTCATAAGTGAGCGGAGTTTTATTAATGAATGCAATCGTTTTCTCGCGCTCCTGTGAATAAAGCTCCTTTGACACCTTAGGATTATGGTATTGCGGATCCGGTTTAAACCCGGCAGTGTGATGAAGAACATCGATTATCCGCATTGTATCTTTTCCTTTGATGACATCTGCTTCTGTATCTTTGAATTCAGGAATGTACTGCTGAACTTTCGCATGTATATCAAGCTTGCCTTCACTGGCTAATTTCTGTAAGGCAAAATTTGCTGCATACATCTTCGTGTTAGAAGCAAGGTCAAACAAGGTGTCATTTTCCATCTTCAGAAACTTCTTAAGCGGTGTATGCCCAACAAATTTCTGTTTATAGCCATAGCTCTCATTTTTAACGATTTTCCCATCTTTTATGACAATCAGGGCAGCTCCAGGGAATCCGGCAGCTACTTCTTTTTCAATCAGCTGATCTACCTTTTCAAGCTTTTCAGATGAAAAACCGACTTCTTCAGGCTTTTTTGCTTTTGTTAACATCGGATACTGGGTCACTGCTGGTTTATGATCAGCAGGATTTGCATTCGTTTGAGCAAAAGATGCGGAAGGTGCAAGTAATGAGAATGCCAGAACGGAACTTAATGCACAGCTTGTCCATTTTTTCATCATGATTCCCCTTTAAAATCGTATTTTGGTAAACTATGAAACGATCAGCTTGATCTTTTGCCCAGGGTGCGCCAGATCAAGAAGCGGAAGATCTTTTTCTGCAACCTGACCTATGACATTAACCCT
Source organism: Bacillus sp. PAMC26568 (assembly GCF_014235785.1). Lineage (GTDB taxonomy): Bacteria > Bacillota > Bacilli > Bacillales > Bacillaceae > Bacillus_P. The sequence goes on from NZ_CP060137.1 coordinate 3,063,809, forward strand.
GCTGTCTGCATCCAGATCCCGTCTGCAAATTTGTATTTCACCGCGATAACGTCCGTAGCCATCATTGTCCATCGTAATCATTCCTTTTTTTCGTGCAATGGTGTTATCCGCTTCAATCCCAGAAGAAGTCCTTGTATCAACAAGTCGATGGACATCCCTTGATAAATCTGGGCGCAATTGATAAATGCCGCTTAAAAGCTTAGTAGATTCAGCATTAATTACAAGAATATTCTGATTTTCATAAGCAGAAAGCTTCTCCAGCAATTCATTGTCTGTACCTGGATCCCCTATGAATACCTCCTTCACATGCTGCAGCATCTCAATTCCTGCTGTATAAGAATCTATGTATCTATGCTTTTCAAGCGTCGGAAGTCCGTCATAAAGCGGACCGCGCTTTGTTCCCATTCCCGGAATAAAGGCAGCAATCGGGATACCGTATTTCTTAAACAGCTGATTTTGCTTATGAAAGAATTCTTCGTCTAAACCTGTTTCGCGCCGAGGATAAAAGTTGTGCCAGGCAATGATCCTTTCAGGAGAGAAGCCGTTTCCAAGAATCGTTTGCAGCTCTTTTTCAGTAAGCGTGCTTGCGTTTAGTGATAAAGAAAAGGTGCCAGCTAATGCATGAATAGTTTCATAGTCAAATCCATCATCAAGCCGGATTCCTTTTATCCCAAATGATGATAAATCTTCAAATCTGTTTATTCCAAGATGGTTCAATGTATTTAATGACACATCTGCATGAATTTCAATATCATGGCGATTTGCCAGTTTTAATAGCCCAGACATCCTTTGGACGAGATCGCCTTTTTCTTCAGGGATGTGAAGCGAGGTAAAAGCTCGCTTCACTCCTAAATTGGCTGCATGAAGAATTTGTTTTTCAGCATCCTGATCCTGCAAATAAAATGAAATGCCGATCATTTGAACTCAGCTGCCATTTCATCTTTAAATCCGAATAGGTAAGTGAAAATAAATCCAGCTGCGTAAGAGATGAATAGTCCAGCAAGGAAAAGAATAATTTGGTTCGTATGAACTAAGAATGTGAGAGGAAGGCCTGATACTCCGACTGCGATTGTTGCGATATCAAAATGGGCCTGGAATGCTCCCCCTACGCCTGCGCCTAAACATGCAGTTAAAAACGGACGCCCAAGCGGCAGCGTAACACCAAAGATTAAAGGTTCGCCGATTCCAAGCATTCCTGAAGGAAGTCCCCCGCCAATTGCACGTTTTAAGCTTTTCTTTTTTGTTTTAAAATAGATTGCAAATGCTGCACCGACTTGACCTGCTCCGCCCATTGCAAGAATTGGAAGCAATGGATCGTCTCCAATGGAGTTAATCAATTCAAGATGAACAGGTGTTAACCCTTGATGCAGTCCTGTTACAACAAGCGGAAGGAATGTTGCGCCAAGCACAAATCCAGCTACGACACCGCCGACGTCAAGCACACTCAGCAAGCCTTTCGTGATTGTGTCTGAAAGAAAACCGCCTACAGGCATAAAAACAATGTAAGTTACGATACCGGTAATAAGTAAAGCAATGGTAGGCGTGACAATGATATCAAGTGATTGCGGAACAAATTTTCTAACTTGTTTTTCAACTAAAGCGATAAAGATAGCTGCAAACAGAACCCCGATTAATCCGCCGCGTCCCGGGAGAAGATTCTCACCAAACAAGGCAATATCGCCGACTGCAGGATTAATGACCAAGATTCCGGCAAGAGCGCCAAGTGCAGGCGATCCTCCAAATTCTTTCGCCGCATTCGTACCGACTAAAATACCGAGGTAAGCAAACAGTCCAGATCCGATAACGGTTAAAATAATAGCTAATTGTGAATCTGCTGCAAGCCATCCTGCCTGTACGATCGCTTTTGTAATACCTGTAATTAATCCTGAAGCTACAAGAGCCGGAATCAGAGGAATAAAGATGCTTGCGATTCTTCTTAAAAATAGTTTAAAAGGTTTCGCATTCTTTTTATCAATTTCAGATTTATTCTTAGAAGCCGTGTCTTTTAAATCGAAATCGTCTGCTGCTGCAAGCAGCTTATCAAATTCCGCAGAAACTTTATTCACTGCACCTGGTCCGAGGATGATTTGAATCGTTTCTTCTTCTACTACACCCAGAACCCCTTCTGTCTTTTTAATTGCTTCCATATTTACCTTTGAACGATCCTGCGGCGTGACACGCAGTCTTGTCATGCAATGTCCTGATGTCGCAACGTTAGCTGCTCCTCCCAGATGCTCCAATAATTGTTCCGCAATGATTAAGTTTCGATTGCTCCCCTTTGCCATCTTAAAGCCCCCTTTGTAAGTGCCTATTTATATTTTTCTGTCATTGATTTAATGGCCGATCTTGTATTATCAATATATTGAACGGTCTCATCGTACCGTTCAGTTGCCATTCCTAAAAATAAAATGTCAATCATATAAAGCTGTGCAAGACGGGAAGACGTAGCTGCACTTCGGAACGGCGCTTCATTAGAAAAAGAGGTATGAAGCGATACATCGCATAACGATGACACTGTCGTTTGTCCGAAATGAGTAAGCCCGATTGTCTTAACTCCGCGTTCTTTTGCAAGCTTCAGCACATTGATGATCTCTTGTGTTTCACCCGAAAATGAAATGGCGAATAGGACGTCATCTTTATCCGCATTAGCAATCAGAGTGGCAACTAAATGCATATCTGTGAAAGCAGTTGCCCCTTTATTAATCCGAATCAGTTTTTGCTGTGCGTCAGCAGCAACAATGTTCGAAGCGCCAACTCCGCAAAAATGAACGTTCTTTGCGTTCAGCAGCATGCTGATTGCCATTTTGAGATTATCATGATCTATAATTTCCGCCGTGTCACGGATGATTTGAATCGTATTGCTCGTTGTTTTTTCAACAACTCTGTACAAGGATTCTGAAGGTTCAATATCACGGTATCCCTGCTCAACAGACTTCATCAAGTCACCGGCAATTCTCATTTTCAAGTCCTGAAATCCCTTTAATCCAAGTGACTTGCACAGTCTGATCACGGCGGCCCCGCTCGTCTGGGCTGATGTGCTTAATTCACTGACAGTACTGTCTACGACCTCATGCGGATGCTGCAAAATATAATCTGCAAGCTTTTGTTCTGACTGGGGAAGTTTGTTCAGCATCGTTTGAATGATGGATAATCCGCCTGTTGCCATTGTTCTCTCTCCTTAATCCGTATAAAGTGCGATGGCTTTTCTGACATCTCCATCCGCACGATTTAATAGCTCTTCAGCCTGTTCCAGCGCTATTTGCGCTTTTATCATCACAATTGCGGGTTTTACTTTAAGTCTGGCTTTTTCAAGTGTTTCCTTTGCAAGCTCATATTCAGCACCAGTGACTGTCTGTATAATACTGACGGCTCGCTCCTTCAGCTTATAATTGCTGACATTTACATCCACCATGAGATTTTCATATACTTTTCCAATTCGGATCATTGTTGCAGTAGAAATCATATTGAGCACCATTTTATGAGCCGTTGCAGCTTTCATTCGAGTCGAACCTGTTACAACCTCCGGACCGACGACAACCTCTATGCCAATATCTGCAGCTTCGGATATCCGTGCATTTTTATTGCATGAGAGCGCAATTGCTTTAGCACCTTTTTCTTTTGCGTACCTGAGTGCACCAATGACATATGGAGTTCGCCCGCTTGCGGCAATTCCAACAACCATGTCATCAGCTGATAGATTAATATTTTTTAAATCTTCAGCTCCAGATTCTTCTTTATCCTCTGCTCCCTCTACTGCACGGACAAAAGCTTTCTCACCGCCTGCAATGATTCCGATGACCGTTTCAGGAGAGGTGCTGAACGTTGGCGGACATTCTACAGCATCCAGTACACCCAGTCTTCCACTTGTTCCAGCACCAATGTAAATTAATCTTCCTCCCTTCTTCAGCGATTCAACTGCACATTCAACCGCTGCCTTAATTTCCGGCAGCACTTCCTGCACAGCAACCGCCACTTTCAGATCTTCGTTGTTCATCATTGAAAGAATTTCGAGTGTGTTTGCATTGTCAATATTCATAGTTTGTTCATTTCGCAATTCTGTCGTTAATGAACTCAGTTGTTTTTCCATAAACGGGTAAAGCCTCCTAATGATTGAATTCTCAATTTTCAGTATATTATATTATAAACATAATTTCAATTTATTCTTTTAAATAATGAAATTATGTTTCAAATTATATGCACAATGATAGCGCTTTTATGACTATGCTGCAAGAGGAAATTCAGCAAACCAGGAAAAGAACATCCAAATAATCAGTTCATTCGGCATACAAACTCTCATCACATGTGTTTGCAATTAATTAATATGGCATTTTGTTTCAGGCAGGAATCCGAATTAATAGTTCATTAGAATGATTTTTTCAATTTATGAAAAATAGTTTTTTTCTGTGTATAGTGTTTCGAGTAATAATATATTAAAAACCATCCTTCTAGCCCTATTTCTATTTGCACTTGGCCATTGGCATCATCTCGCAGAGAGAAAGCGCTTAACTCAGCACCTCAAATAAACAATGTCCTGCTTATTATCGAAAAAACGATCCTTATTCTCCGTCAGCAGTTTCTTATGATCCGAAATACCGGTTTTATTAACCGAGCGGCAAACCCAAAAGAAAAACAGCCCAGGATCCAAATCCCAGGCTGCTGCTTTCTATAAAACATTTTTCTGCTTTGCTTCTGTAATCCATTCAGGAAATTCATTTAATAACTGATCGTACAGCTGCTCATCAGTCGTGGCATCGATGTCTTGAACGTGAAAGAAATTTGCATTATCAATAAATCTGCCTTCCATCGTGTCCAGGTTTTCAAGCACTTCAAAATTGGAGCTGCCCACACCGACGAACTGCCAGAAAATTGGTTTGTTTGACGAGGAGACAACAGGCTTCTTGATCGTTCGCTTGCAGCCCCCATCGTTAATAAAAACAACAAAAGCAGGATCTTTACTTGGCTCTTCCTGCAAATATTTCTTCATAACATCGTACATCACAGGCGGTTCATCATTGCGGCCAAATTTATGTATGCTTTCATTTTTTAAAATCCGCAAGTTCACGTAGTTTTCAAAATCTCTCTCCGTAACGGATGGAAGCCGTGAAAATTCATTATCATACACCCAAATATCAAGAATCCCATCATCATCAAACTGACTGGCAACTGCCAAAATCCGTTCAACCACTTTTTGAACAGATCCATTTTTATAGAGATTTCTCATCGAACCCGAAATATCAAGAACTAGTCCCACTCGGGCTACAACACCGGTCAGCTTCTTTTTCTCAAGAACAATGCCGGCAGTTTTTTTCATTAGATTGATAGAGCTCAACTGTTTTTAGTCCCCTTTAAGTGAAAGATAGCCTCTTAGACATCCAATCCATAATTTCTGCAAAGTGCAGCAAGTCCTCCGGAAAATCCGCTTCCGATCGCATTGAATTTCCAGTCTTGTCCGTGTTTGTATAACTCACAGACAACAACTGCTGTTTCAACTGAGAAATCTTCACCTAAATCGTAGCGAAGAACTTCTTCTGAGTTATCTGCATTCACGACACGCACAAAAGCGTTGGATACTTGTCCAAAGTTTTGATGGCGTCCTTTTGCATCATGGATTGTTACCGTTATTCCGATCTTTTCGACGTGAGAAGGCAATAATGAAAAATCAATGATCATCTGCTCATCATCTCCGTCCCCTTCTCCAGTACGGTTGTCTCCAGTATGCTCAACTGCTCCGTTCGGGCTTTTTAAGTTATTGTAAAAAACAAATTCTAAATCATTTTGAACTTTACCGCTCCCATCTGCAAGAAAAGCAGAAGCATCCAAGTCAAAATCCTTCCCGCCTGAATACTTATTCGTATCCCAGCCAAGTCCAATGATTACCTTAGTTAAACCAGGATTCGTTTTTGTAAGATCAATACGCTGTCCCTTAGATAAAGAAATTGACAATGTCATCACCTCGTTTAATATTTTCCAAAAAAGGAAGTCTGCTTCTATTGTACTACGAATCTAATCAAAAAAAAGTTTCAAAAGAAAGATTGTCCGATTTTTTTGATCACATTGAAAGTGGAATCCACGTTTAAGATTAAAGCGAGAGTGGAACGTGTTAAGTACAATCAATTAAGGAGGCTAACCATGCAAGAGCATAAATTGTATATTAACGGTGAATATATAAATTCCACATCTAATGAAACAATTGATGTCATCAATCCAGCCACTGAAAAGGTCATTTCAAAAATACCAGCAGGCACTGAAGAAGATGCAAACAAGGCCATTGAAGCTGCTTTTGAAGCGGAGAAAAACTGGGAAAAGACTGCATCAGCTGAAAGAGGAAAAATCGTCGGCAGTCTTGGAGATAAGCTAAAAGAAAGACGTGAAACTTTTATAGAACTGCTTAGCGAAGAACAAGGGAAGCCGTATGAACAAGCAAGCGGCGAGGTTGATACGGCCATTGATTACTTTTCTTATATGTCTGAATGGGCCCGCAGAATCGAGGGAGAAATTATTCCGAGTGATCGCACGAACGAGAATATCCTGATGTTCCGAAAGCCAATTGGAGTTGTAGCAGGAATTGTGCCTTGGAACTTCCCTGTTTTTATTTTGGCCAGAAAAGTGGCAACCGCGCTCATTACTGGATGTACAATTGTCCTAAAACCGAGCCAGCAAACTCCGAATACTGCGGCAGAATTTACAAAAATCATTAATGAAATGAAGGAGATACCAGCAGGCGTCTACAATTTCATCACAGGCAAGGGCTCAACGATCGGCAAAGTGATGGCATCCCATCCGAAAGTCGGGATTGTGACGATGACCGGCAGTGTAAAAGCCGGTACAAAAGTTATGGAAGCTGCCGCTAAAAACATTACAAAGGTTAATCTTGAACTTGGCGGGAAAGCACCAGCCATTGTGACGAAAAACGCCAATCTGGATACAGCTGTAAATAGCATCAAAACATCACGAATTACCAATGCGGGACAAGCCTGCACAAATGCAGAACGTGTTTACGTCCATGAAGACGTTGCAGAAGAATTCATTGAGAAAATGACGCAAGCAATGAAAGATACCAAGCTTGGCATGCCAAATGATAAGAATGCCGAAATGGGACCCCTTGTTAGTCAAGACCGTTTGGATGTTGTGGATAACATGGTACAAAATGCGGCTAACAATGGAGCTAAAGTGCTGACAGGAGGCAAAAGAGCTTCCATGACCAGCGGCTTCTTCTATGAACCAACTATTATTACAAACGTTAAGCAGGGCTCTGAAATCATCCAAGAAGAGATTTTCGGACCAGTATTGCCAATCATGACATATAAGACTCTTGATGAAGCCATTGAACTAGCTAACGATTCCGATTATGGACTATCTTCCTCTATCTATACAGATAACGTCCATGAAGCGATGCGAGCTGCAAATGAACTTAAATTCGGAGAAACTTTCATCAATCGGGAAAACTTTGAAGCGATTCAAGGCTATCACGCCGGTGTCCGCAAATCAGGACTCGGCGGTGCAGATGGAAAACATGGCATAGAAGACTTTACCGTCACACACGCTGTATATATGCAGTACGATGAGAATAAGCAATAAGCTAAAAAGACAAAGTGCCCGAAGATTGATTTTCGTGCACTTTTTTGTATGCAGTGACTAAAATGGTCTTTTTCTAGCTGCACTTGGCCATTTGGTATTATCCACGCTGGACACAATTGCACATTTAATAAAAAGAAATGTAACAATTTATAATGAAATATGCTTTTTTGCAGTTCTATTCCATCGTGAGATTCCTGCTTACTTTCCAATATCATAGAAATACTTTCTATTCTGCGGAAAATACCTTCCAAACTTGCTGAATACTTTCCAAATCATCCTGAATACTTTCTTTTTTCCATAAACCTCCTAATATAATCCGTGATGGCCTGTTTCTAGCCGCACTTGGCCATTTTGCTTTTAACATAATTACAAGTTCTGCCCGCTTTGTTCGATTTAAAGTCTATTTTCCGTCAATCGCCAATACAGATAATATGAAGAACAAATGAAAGGCTGATGACAATGACTGATGAAAAAACACAGCAATATGATCTTGAAAAAAAGCTGGATGAACTGAATAAAAAGCTTGATAGCCTCGAATCAAAAATGAACCGAAAGCCCAGTACGTTCGGGCAAAACGTATGGGTTCTTATTCCCGTTGCGGCAATTATCATGTGGGGATTAGCGAATATTTCTAAGAAAAACGGCCATGAGAATTGGCCGTTTATTTCTTGCTTCGCACCATTTCAGCCACTTTCTAAAGAACGGCAGCAGCCGGCACATTGAGCATTTTACGCACAAAAGGTGAGCCCGTTGTAACCGGACTCACCTTTTTTATTTTGATGTATTGAAGAACCTTGAAATCCCGATTCCAATTGCTTTCTTGAGTCTGAATTGATCCAGGCTTCTTTTCAGCTTTTTCAATTGAATGCTGGTCCCCTTTAATTTGAATGCTTCAGCCGTTAACTAGCGGACTTCAAGCTGTAAGCTGTAAGTTTCACCTCGGAATAGTCCTCATAAAAAGAGCAATCTTTTATCATTGATTTTCCAGTTTCAACATATACCTTAATCATTACGAATAAAGGAGACGGTAATGTGGAAGGACAAGTTCGGCTGCTGCCTCATAAATATGGACCTATTGTCAAAAGTGTAAAAGCTATTTCTGAAGGGGTTGCTATGATAGGTGCTCCTAAGCTTTGGGAACAGGGTATTCAAGGGAAAGGAATCACGATTGCCGTATTAGATACTGGCTGTGATGTGACTCACCCTGATCTACGCGGAAAAATTGCAGGAGGACGGAACTTTACTACTGATGATAACGGAGACCCTAATCGTCTGACAGACTATCACGGTCATGGTACACACGTATCAGGGACGATTGCGGCGGCTAAAAATGTAGGCGTTGCACCCCAAGCAAAGATTTTGGTCGTAAAGGTACTTGCAGGTGAGTCAGGAAGCGGAGAGTATGCATGGATCACGAATGGAATTTTGTATGCGATTGAACAGAAAGTGGATGTCATCTCAATGTCACTTGGCGGACCTTCAGATCATTCGGAACTTAGAAAAGCTGTCCGAAAAGCCGTTGCCAGTCAGATAGCGGTAGTCTGTGCCGCTGGAAACGAAGGAGACAATGACAGCAGCACACCTGAGTTTTCCTACCCTGGTTCTTATAATGAAGTCATTTCTGTCGGATCTGTCGGATTCGAAAAAAAATCATCCTACTTTTCAAACTCCAATAACGAAATTGACCTTGTCGCACCAGGCGAAAAAATTGTTTCAACCATTCCCGGCGGCGAATATGCAGCTTTCAGCGGAACTTCCATGTCGACACCTCACGTCGCAGGAGCCATTGCATTAATTAAACAGTTTGAACAGCAGGAATTTGACAGAAAATTCACTGAAGCAGAAGTTTACGCCCAATTAATAAGAAGAACTATTCCATATGGCAATCCAAAAACCCAGGAAGGAAACGGTCTCGTCTACTTGACTGCTCCTGATTTGCTTAGAGAAAGTGTCATTAAAAAGAATCTTATCGATTGAAAAAAAGAGCCAGCACCTGAATTTTAGGTGCTGGCTCTCTCATCATTTTATCTTAATTCAAAATCTCCAGAATGTGTCCTCACTTTCAGCTTATATTTTCCAGAGCCTATTTTCCCTTTAATTTCGTCTTCAGATTTTTCTTCATAACTCAAGCCTTCCAATTCAACGGTACCTTCACCTGAACCGCCGTTAAAAACAATTTCCATGGATGAAGGCTCCTTATCAAATTCAATGGAAATCTCGCCGCTTGTTGCCTCAGCATCAATGTTTCCTGTTAGTTCACTATTTTCTATTAATATGTCTCCTGATGAAGAATCTGCCTTTAGATTGCCTAAAGCTTCGCTGATTGTAATATCACCAGAAGAGGTATCTAGTACCGTATCTTTTCCTTGCTGATCACGAATTGTTAGATCCCCGCTGTTTGTTTTTAATTCAAAATCCTCTGCAGAATTCTTTAGAGATTGATATCCCCGCTTGAAGTTTTCAACATCATGCGTTCGGCCGATTTTGAATGTTCCAGCGCAACATCGCCTGAATTAGAATTCAGAACAACTTCTTCTTTCGCTTGCATGTCAGTTCCTTTAATATCTCCAGATGATGATTTTCCATGAATTTTGTCAAATACTCGTTCAGGTAAATACACCTCAACATTTGTGTCTACAATATTGATTCCAAAATTGAATTCCAAACGGTCTTCTCCAGATAGGGCGATTTCAGGGGTATCCCCTTTTTCTTCCACTTCTAATTGTAAACGATCTTTGTATTTTTTGTTTACTTTTCCATTCAGCTCAACTTTTATATCCTCATCGGATGTTTGATGAAAAGTAAGATCAGCAGATGATAGAGCCACTTCGATGTTTTTTATTTCTTTATTGGAAATTACTTTTTCATCAAATACTTCTTTGGCGTTAAAATTAAATCCGCCTGCAGCGCCGGCTGTGGCAACTGTTCCGGCAATTCCTGCTGCCAATAATATTAGTAAACCATAGACAAGTTTTTTCATCCCGCTTTATCCCCTTTAACCATTCTCAAATTAAATTTAATGTATCTCAAAATTAGATAGTAAAAATACTTGCCGACGTAAATCATCCCAATGCTCATTAACAATCCTGAACTTACTAGTGTTAGAGAAACAAAGAAGCTAAACGCGAAGGTTTCAGTGCTGTATCCCATTAATGAAGATGCTATAATTCCCAGTGGTGAAAGAGTCAGCGCGATTGATGTTACACATAGTGCCAAATACTTTCCCAAGAGTGCTGCAACAGGGCCGGCAATGAACACAATGTTGAAAAAGCTTAAACTGATTGCGGCAAAGATGGCCCGAAACATGTTTGTGGCTGTTTGATCGGTTTCAGCCTTGCTGATTAAGTAGTCTGCAAGCAATTCTCTCGCAATCACATTTGGATCGCCAAGCTCTTCTGCAAGCTCTTTTTCACTTCTGCCATCGGCGCAGCCAATTTCGAAATGCTCCTGGTAATCGTAGAGCATTTCCTGCCTTTCTTTTTCTGGAACTCTGCTGAGCAGCGAGTTCAATGTTTCTAAGAATTCATTATTGATCATGTTTTGAACCCTCCTCAATAAATTGATTAACTGCAAATGAAAACTGCTTCCATTCTTCAACCAGCAAATTCATATTTCTTCTTCCTTTTTCAGTCAGTGAGTAATATTTACGAGGCGGTCCTTCAGTCGATTCAGCAAGGTAAGTTGTCAAATACTCTTCTTTTGTTTGCAAGGTACTGAACAAACTATTTTTTCTTTGGACTTTTCAGAAACATAAAAATACCCTGAACAATGAAAGTTATAAAACTTCCTCATTCGGGGTATTTAATCTCTTTGTCATTTTGTCAGCATCTGCAGAATCATTTTTGCATCCTTTTCTTTTACATTCATTTCATTTGCAAGCTTTACAGGATTGTCAGCGAGTGAAGGACTTTTTTTGATAGCTGCAAGTGATTGATAACATAAACTGATTGGCGTATTTTCTACGCGTGTACTGATGATTCTGCATACACCGTTTTGTTTGGTTTTGATTGCCCCATACTGTTCTAATTGTTCCATTTTTTGCAGCGCAGATCGCTTTGAAACACCAAGCTCGACTGACAGTTCACGAATCTGATATTCCACATTTCCATCTGTGTCTCTTTTCATAAGCAGATAGCCCAGTATTTTCGAATATAGTTTTGTAAGATTCAATAATGCTTGCTCATTTATGTTCATGATTTGGCCACCTAATCCAATCTGTTACAGATAAGTATACATATTGTCTTAGTGCAAATGTTTCATATTATTGTTTTGTAATATAGATATCATTATTTTGTTATATTTTTGTGAGTTTTTAGGAGGTTTCTTCCCCTTCATATTGAACATAAATAAAAAAGGAACAGAAATTTCAGGTAAATCTGAAAATAATGATTGAAGAAAGTGGAACATGAGTTATAATTTAATGAATAAAAGCATAAAAGCGTAAAAGCATGATAAAAACGGGGGGCATAATCATGAACTGGAAAACAAAGTTTGGAATGAGTATGGCAATTGCTGGACTGTTAATTTCTGCAGGCTGCGGTTCAAAAGAAACAGCAGGCGATTCAGGAAATGAAAAGACTTATCAAATCGGGGTCACACAAATTGTGGAGCACGCTTCCTTGGATGCAGCACTTGAAGGATTTAAAAAAGCCCTTGAAGAAAAAGGACTGAACGTCGAATATGATGTTCAAATTGCAGCCGGCGATCAGAATAACAACCAAACCATCGCAAGCAATTTTGTCGGGGATGACGTTGATCTAATTTTCGCAAATTCTACACCAAGTGCTCAGAGCGCATTAAATGCGACGAAAGATATTCCGATTGTGTTTACTTCTGTTACAGATCCAATTGGTGCAAAACTTGTCAAAAGCTTTGAAGAGCCTGGCGGCAACATTACAGGCACAACAGATACTCATCCTGATGCGATTCCAAGTACGATCAAATTCATTGATGAAAATCTTGATTGTAAAAAGGTCGGCATGATTTATAACTCAGGTGAACAAAATTCAGTCGCTCAAATCGAACTGGTCAAAAAAGCAATGAAAGATACGGATTTGGAAATCGTTGAAGCCTCTGTCTCTACCTCAGCAGAAGTCAAACAAGCTGCTGAATCGCTTGTCGGAAAGGTCGATTCGTTCTATATCATTACAGATAACACTGTTGTATCAGCTTTAGAGTCAGTTGTATCTGTAGCTGGTGATGAAGATATCCCTTTATTTGTTGGAGAGCTCGATTCTGTGGCCAGAGGCGGATTTGCAGCATATGGATTTGATTACAAAGACATCGGCTATGAAGCAGGATTAAAAGCGGTCAGCATTCTAACAGGGGATAAAGAAGTAAGTGAGATTCCTGTCGATTACCCCCAAAAGCTTAAATTGCAAATCAGCAAGAAAGCTGCTGAAGCCATGAATGTTGAAATCAAAGAAGAATGGGACGATGCAGAAATTATAGACTAAGGAGGATCCATCATGTTTACCGCACTTTTCTCATCCGTAGAATCCGGACTTATCTACGCCATAATGGCGCTTGGTGTTTACCTTTCTTTTCGAATATTAAATTTTCCTGACTTAACTGTTGACGGAAGCTTTGTAACTGGAGCAAGCGTCTGTGCTGCTTTGATCATAAACGGAGTAAATCCATTTCTCGCTACACTTGCAGCATTGATTATCGGTTTTGCTGCAGGCTGCTTGACTGGAATCCTTCATACAAAAGGAAACATTAATCCATTGCTTGCAGGAATTTTAATGATGATCGCCTTGTATTCTATTAATCTGCGGATCATGGGACAGTCAAATGTCCCTCTTCTTCAGGAAAGTACGGTCTTTACAGTTTTGCTGAATGGCTGGAATCAGCTCGGCATTGATTCATTTATGCACTCATTATTCATATCCATAGGTCTTTCTGGCTTTGTTCCAAAAACGTGGTCAGTTCTTGCAGCTGCTCTGGTTATTATTGTTTTGATCAAGCTTGTATTGGATTATTTCCTGAAAACAGAAATTGGGATCGCCATCCGTGCTGTAGGGGATAACGAAAAAATGATTTCGAGTTTTTCAGCCAACACGGATTTATTAAAAGTCATCGGTCTTGGCATTTCAAATGCACTTGTTGCTTTTTCAGGTGCATTCATTGCACAGCTAAACGGCTTCAGTGACGTTGGCATGGGTATCGGAATGATCATTATCGGTCTTGCATCGGTCATTATCGGAGAGGCGCTGGTTGGAACGAAAACCATTATTCGGGCTACACTTGCTGTCATTATCGGAGCCATTCTTTACCGAATGATCATTGCCCTTGCCCTTAGAGTTGATTTCCTTGAAACCGGAGACATGAAAATGATTACTGCCTTAATCGTCATTGCAGCGCTGGTCGTCCCGCAGCTGCTGGCCAAACAAAAGGAAAAACGGAAAAAAGCCTTGCGAAGAAAGAGTGGTGTTCGAGTTGCTTGAGCTGAAACAGATTGAAAAAGTATTTAACGAAGGCTCTCCCGATGAAAAGAAGGCACTCAACTCCATCTCTCTTTCTCTTAAAAAAGGAGACTTCGTGACTGTGATCGGCAGCAATGGCGCCGGGAAATCGACATTGCTGAACGTCATTTCAGGCAGGATTTATCCTGATGACGGCGATGTTATCATTAAAGAAAAAAACGTAAGCTTCGTTCGTGAACATAACCGCTCTAAATATATCGGACGTGTTTTCCAGGATCCTATGGCTGGAACGTCTCCAACACTAACCATTGAGGAAAATCTAGCTATTGCCTATTCTCGCGTTCATAAACGTTCATTAAAACCTGGCGTTACCGCGAAAAGAAGAGAATTTTTTAAAGAACAGCTTACATCACTTGGACTTGGCCTTGAAAACAGATTGTCTGCAAAAGTAGGTCTGCTATCTGGAGGCGAAAGGCAAGCTCTCTCCCTGCTGATGGCGACTTTTACACATCCAGACATTCTGCTGCTCGATGAACATACCGCAGCACTCGATCCATCAAGGGCTGAGCTTATCACACAACTCACGAAGAAACTTGTTGCGAATGGAAGTCTGACAACTTTGATGATTACTCACAACATGCAGCAGGCAGTCGATCTTGGCAATCGATTAATCATGATGGACAATGGCCGCATCATTTTTGAAGCTGAAGGCGAGCAGAAGAAAAAACTCACTGTTCCTTCACTATTGAATGAGTTTGGTAAGATTAAAGGAAATGGACCGCTTTCGGATAAGGTAATGCTCAGTTAAAAAGAATTAGGATTAACTACCTTCCTTTAGTGGTAAATGCATACTAAACACCCTAAAGGAGATGGACTAAGATGGAACAAGAAAAACGAACCTATTTCGTCAATATCGCCAGTGGAGAAATCTTAGAAAACCCAATAGAATCCATTCCCAGCTTTAAAATCCTTGCGAATCAATCTGAGCTGAATGAGCTAAAGTCCTTTTACAGCGAAAACAGTACAGCTGATTTTCAAACCTTTCAGCGTGCACAGGTGCCATTTCGCGAATATCATCATGATCAGGAAAACAAAGATTATGATGATACGCTGAGGAAGATTTTTGCGATGATTTATTTGCTTGGGGATGAAGAAGCGAAACGTCACATTGAAGAATACGGGATTTTAGAGGATAATCACTCTAACAATCCTGATGAAATTAAAAATTTCAAATGAAAGCCACCCGTGAGAGAACGGGTGGTTTCCTCTGTGGCTGAAAGTCTTTTACTGAATGCCATCTGCTTATTTCCTTTTGTTTTTCTATCCTTTTTTTCAGGTAATGGATCTATATATGCTTACATGCGGATGGAAATGGTACATGGATTTCAGTTTATCCGGTTTCTAGGGCACCATTTGAATGGAATAGCTAAGATATTGCTTTGCGAACCAAATATATTTAAGCACCTAAGAAGAGTTTTTTAGCTGAAAGCTTTTGAAACCCTAGACCTAGCTTAGAGTTTTCATTTCGCAAAAAAGGTCCATTACAAGGTAATGGACCTTTGATTTTTCTAACTAATGGATTCAAGCTGGTCATATAAACGCTCGATCTGCTTTTCTTTTTCTTCTTTGCGTTTGTTCAGCTCCATCAGTTCTCCCAAATCAGATAAAGCCTGCATCTGATTTTCAAGGCTAAATAATTCGTTTTCGAACTGTTCTATTTGTGATTCTATATCCGGCGGTGCAATATGCTTCGATTGGTTTGGTTTTTTTAAGTCATTTTTAGGCACCAATGTCTTTGGAATCTCTTTTTCAGACATGTTCGGCTTCATCTTTTCCCGGGCCCAAGCATAATGACCATTAAATGAATAAAGCTGTTTTTGATAGATCCAATACGTTTTTGAGAAAAGTTTATTCAGGAAATAACGATCATGGGAAACAGCGAGAATCGTGCCGTCAAACTGTTCAATCGCTTCCTCCAGGACTTCCCTTGAGTCGATATCCAAATGATTGGTCGGTTCATCCAGAATGAGAAAGTTGAGATCCTTCTGCATCAGCTTAGCTAGCTGAATCCTCATTCTTTCTCCCCCGCTCGTATTTTTCATCTTCTTGAACACGGCTGGGCCGTAAAATAAAAACCTCGCTAAAATATGTCGGGCATCATCCTCTGTCACCACAATATCTTCCCTGAAATAATCAATGATTGAGAGGTCTGAGTCTGGAAGTATGATTTGCTGAGAGAGGTACCCTATTTTCACATTGCTTCCAAGCCATACCCCAGCTTCATCAGGCTCTTGCTCCCCCATCACCAATCTTAACAGCGTTGATTTTCCAGATCCATTCTCCCCGACAATGGCAGCCCTGTCCTTGTATGAAAGCTGCATGCTGACATTATGAATGACTGATTTGCTTCCAAAGCTTTTTGAGACATTTTCTAGAGTAAGAACTTTTTTGCCGCTTCGGTCCGTCCCCTCAAAATGCAAATCCATCTTTCTGTGGTTAAGGATGGGTTTTTTCAATTTCTCCATGCGTTCAAGCGCACGCTCCATATTTCGTGCCCGCTTATGAAGACCTTCGTTCGGCGGATTAGCCTGGTTTGCCCATTCCCTCAATCTTTTTATCGCTTCTCTCATTTTTTTCATTTTCTTTTGCTGATCCTGATAGGCCTGAAACTCAGCCATCAGCCGCTTTTGTTTTTCAGCAATGAAACCTGAATAATTATGATGGTAAACTGTGACTTCACCATCTTCCAGATCAATAATTTTTGTAACCACTTCATCCAGAAATGCCCGATCATGCGAAATCACCACGACTGTCCCCTTATATTCCTTCAGAAAGTTTTCCAGCCACTCAACAGCTGCGATATCTAGATGATTGGTCGGTTCATCAAGCAGAAGAAGGTTTGGTGCCTGGAGCAGCATTAACCCGAGTGATACTTTTGTTTTCTCGCCTCCACTTAGTGTTTCAAAATCTGCATCCAATAGCGGCTGCAGCTGCAGACCATTAGCGACAGCACTTATTTTTGCATCCATTTCATACCCGCCAAGATTTTCATAGTTCTCCTGACAAATGCCATATCGTTCAACAGCTTTCTCAAGAAGTATTTGATCCTCCGTTTCAGACATCTCTTTCTCAAGAACGGCAAGCTCGGCTGATAATTCAATTAACTCAGCAAATGCCTGTCTTAAAACCTGTTCAACTGCAGTACCTGAAGGAAACATCGGGATCTGGGCAAGATAGCCAACCTTCATTCCTTTTCGTATCGAAATGGTTCCTGCGTCGGGATGCTCGATTCCTGATATGCATTTAAATAATGTTGTCTTCCCCGTTCCGTTTCGTCCGACAAATCCAATTTTTTCATTCTCATTTATTTCAAACGAAAGATTTTCAAAAATAAGCTGACTTCCATATGATTTTGCTACTTGGTGGACTGAACAAATTGTCATAATAAAAACCCCTTTCAAATATAAAAATGCTGTGTTCGCATTGATTGTTGCATTGCGTATAGTTATTGCGCACGCACAAAGTTCTCGGTCGTGCTCTTTTCCTCTTATTTCAAGATACATGACTATTTTGAACCCAGTAAATACTGTAAAAAATCCAAAACCCCTTTTTTACTGACTAGCTCTAGCAACCATTTTTACGAAAAGAGACTATAAAAAAGACCAGAACGAAGCAGTTTCCTGCCTATCCTGGTCAATCAGAAAAGCGGAACCGCCTGCAGCTCCAAAATACTTAAGAGTTGGGCGGTACTGCCATATATGACAAAAAAACGGAGAGCTAATA
Source organism: Bacillus sp. PAMC26568 (assembly GCF_014235785.1). Classification (GTDB taxonomy): domain Bacteria; phylum Bacillota; class Bacilli; order Bacillales; family Bacillaceae; genus Bacillus_P. The sequence goes on from NZ_CP060137.1 coordinate 3,081,595, forward strand.
AGCGCCCTCCGCATCATCCCTATTGATTAATGGATAAGAGAATCTTCTTAACGTTTGATTGTGTCTATGCAATTTGTAAAAAAGGGCATACGTATCCCGTTTACCGCAATTGCATGAAAAATTGCACGACATAAATAAAGGTATGACAATACTCTACCGTGCGACACTTTCAAACTCATCTCTGATCCACCTCCGTCCCATTAGTTACATCTAGTATAACCGATGACTGTCAAAATTATCAATCAATTATTTCAAATACATTTATTTGTATTATTTGGTAAACATATATGTGACATAAAGGAGGGATTTACTTTGAAAAATCAAAGCTCTAAGCTTCCCAAGATTCCAGAGCCATACTGGAGAGATACCGTTCAGCTGCCAACTCATCAAAAACTTGCCAAGAATTTGAACGTGGATGTGGCGATTGTTGGAGGCGGAATAACCGGCATAACTGCTGCCTATTTGCTTTCAAAAGAAGGATTAAACGTAGCATTAGCTGATTCAGATGTATTGTTAAATGGGACTACTGGTCATACAACTGCAAAAATAACGGTTCAGCATGACATCATATATGATGAACTCATTCAGCACTTTGGAGCAGAGCAGGCTAAGCATTACTATGAAGCGAACTTGAGCGGCCTTGAATTTATCAGGAAAACGGTCAACGAAAAAAACATTGAGTGTGACTTTACGACAGAAGATGCGATCCTTTACGCTGTGTCTGATGAATCGATGAAAAAATTGATTAAAGAAAAAGAAGCATACGAAAAACTGGGCATTCCTTTTGAATTTACAGATAAGATTCCGCTTGATATCGAAATGCAAGGTGCACTCATCGTAAAAAATCAAGCTCAATTTCATCCGCTGAAATATTTACATACTCTGGTTCAGGAAATGTCTCAAGCTGGTGTTCAAATCTTTGAAAAAACAGTGATCATTGATATGAAAGGAACCGAGGATGAACCTAAGCTGATCACGAATGAAGGATTTGAAATCACCTGCCAGCATGTCATCTCTGCATCACACTTTCCTTTTGTTGATGGATCTGCATTTTATTTTGCGAGAATGTATGCAGATCGTTCTTACGTAGTAAGTGCAAAAACTTCGAAGCCTTATCCTGGCGGTATGTTTTTAAGTGTCGACGAGCCTAAACGATCTCTTCGTTCAGCAACCGATAATGGGGAAACCGTTGTGATTATCGGCGGCGAAGGACATAAAACAGGACAAGTCAAAGATACTGCAAGGCTTTATGAAAACCTTGAGTCCTTTGGGGAAACTGTTTTCGGACTAAATGAAATCACACATAAGTGGTCAGCTCAGGATTTATTCACACTTGATAAAGTGCCATACATTGGAAACCTCACTTCAAACCATAAAAACATTTATACAGCAACAGGCTTTCATAAATGGGGAATGACAAATGGAACATTTGCAGCCCTCATGCTGAGAGACCTGATTGTAAAAAAAGAATCACTGTACCTTGATCTCTTTACACCTTCACGCTTTCAATCAGATCCAAGTGTAAAAGAGTTTTTAAAACAAAATGCTGATGTTGCCAAGCACTTAATATCCGGGAAGATCAATCCTCCATCTAAAAGGCCCCAAGACTTAAAAGCAAATGAAGGCAGTCCGGTTATGTTTCAAGGAAAACGGGCTGGGGCGTACAAAGATGAAAAAGGAGTCCTTCATCTTGTCGATACAACTTGTACTCATTTAGGCTGCGAGGTCGAATGGAATAACGGCGACAGAACATGGGACTGCCCTTGCCACGGATCCAGATTTTCATATAGCGGAGATGTGATTGAAGGACCTGCAGATAAACCGTTGAAGGTGCTGGATGCTGAATTACAATAGGCATGAAAAAAGGACAAGAGGTTCCACTTGTCCTTTTGATTATGTATAGGGGAATGGATCTTTTCAGCAAATGTATACCCTTATTAAATCCTTATTTATACCTTTTTAACAAATTCGGATTTTAATTTCATAGCTCCAAAACCATCAATTTTGCAATCAATATCATGATCTCCATCAACTAAACGTATACTTTTTACTTTTGTACCTATTTTAATTACAGATGAAGTTCCTTTTACTTTAAGGTCTTTGATGACTGTTACAGAATCGCCATCGTTTAAGACATTTCCATTTGCATCTTTGATGATTTTTTTATCTTCTTTCTCAGTTTCTGATTCTGCTCCCCATTCATGAGCACACTCCGGGCAAACAATAAGGCTTCCATCTTCGTACGTATATTCCGAATGACATTTTGGACAATTTGGTAATTCATTCATCATTTCTTTCCTCCAATCGTTCTTGTCAAGTTATTCATATTATTTGCCGAACGGGCAATTTTCTCACCGCATACGTCTTCTTAAAGATAGGCTGTTTTCGCATTAATTGTTGTTTTTGGATCATAAACTTTTTCCGTGGATTTCCGCTGCAGGCACTTGCTTTCCGCTGGGAGGGATGGGAGCATCCTCGGGTATGCCTGTGGGGTCTCCCATTCCCTTCTATTTCCCGCAGGAGTCAAGTGCCTTCCACTACAATCCACTAAATTTTTTTACCATTTTTTCTTAAAGCAACAAACTTTACGAAAAGAGCCTAAAGAAATAACGATCCGGCAAGATTACACTTATTTAGACACAAAAAAAGACCCCCGGCAAGGGAGTCCTTTCGTTCAATTACTTTTGAACGTTAGCTGCTTGTGGTCCACGAGCGCCTTCAACGATTTCGAAAGTAACTGTTTGGCCTTCTTCTAAGCTTTTGAAGCCTTCGCCTTGAATAGCAGAGAAATGTACGAATACGTCTTCTTGACCTTCTGCTTCGATGAAACCGAAACCTTTTTCTGCGTTAAACCATTTAACTTTACCTTGTAACATGTGTGTATCCTCCTAGTGCGTAATCCGCACAATTGTATTACTATCCCTGCTCTACATAATATTCTTCAAGACGAGTGCCTTTTTAATCATATTACGAACAAAAATAATTACTCTTAGTATACCAAATTCAAGGTTGTCCCGCAACCGTTTCTCATATTTTTTTAGGCTTCATGCTGCCTTTTCAAATTCTTAGAAATGTGTCGCTTTTCTTACAATTTCTGATTCTGCTGTCCATTTACTCTCTAAACATATTAAGATGGAGATTCATGCATTATTTGTGGGTTCCTATTGAAATCAGTCTGTCGACATTTTTTCATTTAGCTGATAATGGCCGGATCAATTGGGCATTTGGCCGGAATTTCCTCGAATTTGGCCGAATTCATTCAGATATTGGCCGAATTATTTGGACTTTTGGCCGAATTCATCAAGATATTGGCCGGAATACCTTTTCTTTCTGAGATTTACAATAACCCCTCGCTTTTATAAAACTATCTTTTGAAGATTGCAGGTGTGGACTATCTTATACTATCGGACACTGAGAAATCATGAAAAAAAGCCATGGGTGACGTTTATCCACGGTGCAGGCGGAAGTTCTGCAATATGGTACAAACAAATTAGAGAGTTTAAAAGCCAGTTTAATATTTTGCTTATTGATCTTCGCGGGCATGGCAAATCACAAAAAGGCATGTGGAATAAGGGTGACGGCTTTGAAGAAATTGCCCAGGAAGTCATTGATGTATATACTCATTTGAAAATAAGTTCTTCTCACTTTGTCGGCATCTCGCTTGGTACAATCGTCATCCAGTCTATTGCAAGACTGCAGCCATCCCTGCTTTCGTCAATGCTGTTAGGCGGAGCCATAACGAAGCTGAATGCCTTCACCCGGTTTTTACTGATCCTCGGAAATATCGGGAAACGGATTTTGCCATATATATGGCTGTATTCTTTCTTTGCATGGATTATCATGCCATATTCACATCATAAAGAAGCCCGCTCTATGTTTATTTCCCAGGCGAAGAAAATGTGTCAAAAGGAGTTTATACAATGGTTCTCCTTAACACGTTACGTGAGTCCTTATTTAATTGAGCTGCAGAAGGATTTCCACGGGATTGCGACACTCTTTATAATGGGTGATGAAGACCACTTGTTTTTGACTGCAGTTAAAGAAATTGAAGCTTCACATAAAGAAGTCAAAGCCATTTACATAAAAAGTTCAGGCCACGTCTGCAATATCGATCAGCCTGAACAATTTAATACAGCAGCGATTCAGTTTATAAAAGAAAAAAACTCATTAAAGCTTGTTATCTAAAAAAACGCTTGGACTATAATTATAGACCAAGCGTTTTTTATTAGCATTTTTTACCAGCAAGTATAGAGATTCTGCGGCATCCTTAGAATGACCGATTGCTCCGTCATGGACTGGAAGTTTATTATTATAATCAGCTGCGGGCAATATGAAATTTGGAAGCTGCAATGTTTTGCCCCGCGTATTTCCCTTACCTATTATCTTTACCGAAAAAACGCTGGATCGCCAGTTTCAATTTCCCTTCTGCCTGTTCAATATAAGCTGCAGCTTGTTCTTGTGAAGATTGAGTAACAGTCATAAAAATGGCTTCTTTTAAATTGTATTGTGTTTGATTCATGGCAGTTTCAGCTGATTCAGCTTCCATGCCAGTCAAATCCATTAAAATCGTTTCAGCCCGTTTTTTCAGCTTTAGATTAATGAGCTTCATATCGACCATTTCATTTTGATAAACTTTTCCGAGCTGGATCATGACTGCAGTTGATATCATATTAAGCGCCATTTTCTGGGCTGTGCCTGCCTTCAGTCTTGTGGAACCTCTAATGACTTCAGGACCTGTTGTCAATTCAATTGCCACATCACTTATTTCGGAAACGGTTGTATTCGTATTGTTGCTGATCGAAATAGTGCAAGACCCTGTCTCTTTTGCATAAGACAGTCCGCTTATCACAAACGGTGTAGAACCGCTGGCCGTAAGACCGATCACGCAATCAGAAGCATTTAACTGATAGGATTGTAATTCATTTCGAATAACGCTTACATCATCTTCCGTCTCTTCAAGAGGCTGCCACATCGCTTCATTTCCGCCTGATACAATGGCAGTCCATTTCCCGGTTTCTACTGAAAAGGTCGGACCAAGTTCCACAGCATCAAGCATGCCTACTCTGCCGCTGGTTCCCGCTCCGATGACAAAGACTCTGCCGCCATCGTTCCATCGTTTCACGATTGCATCAACAGCTTTGGAAATTTGCGGGAGTGATTCATTTACTGCTGTCAAAATCGCTGAATCTTCTTTATGCATCATTTCCACAATCTGAAAGGAATCCATTTCATCAATACGCGCCGTTCTCTCATTTCTCTCTTCAGTTGGTTTACGCACCATTATAAACGCTCCATATCAATCGTGAATTTATAGCGATCTGCGCGATAGACGGACCTGACGACCTCAAACGGTTTGTTCGTATCGAGCGTTGTCCGCCGTTCAATCAGCAGGACTGGTGCACCTTCAGCTACCTGGAGCATCTCAGCCTCCGTTTTTCTGGCAAAGGAGGCTTCGAGCACTTGTCTTCCATGCTGTATTTTTAAGCCAAGCTTGTTCTCAACATAATCATAGATAGAATTCACAGCTATGTCTTTCGTAAGACCCTGTGCAAGCTCTTTAGAAATATATAGCATTTCATACGCCATTGGGAGCTGATCGGCTAGCCTTACCCGTTTCAGTTCGAAAAGAGGAGCACCTGCTTCAACCTCAAGCTTCGCAGCAAGATCAATACTTGCTTTCACCTCTGTAAAACTGATGACGCGTGTGCTCGGTTCAAGTCCTCTTGACCGCATATCTTCAGAAAAGCTTGTTAAGCCTTGCAGAGGCTGCTCAATTTTTTGATGAGCAACGAAGGTTCCTTTCCCGCGCTGCCTGTATAAATAGCCGTCATTCACCAGATTCGAAAGAGCTTGTCTCACCGTCATCCTGCTTATTCCATACTTTTCAGCGTATTCTCTTTCTGAAGGAATCATCTCACCAGGCTTTAATTCTTGTTGTTGAATGGCTTCTTTTATTCCCTCTTCAAGCTGATAATAAATTGGGAGCGGAGAATTCTTTTGAATCATTTGGCAAACATCTTCCTTTCATCATGATGCAATTTAGACAAGGCTTCTTGATCTGCAATGATGATTGTATCCGGATGATTTCTTAAAATTGTCGCCGGAATAGAGTTAGTAACATCTGAATGAAACAGATCATATAAAATGGCTGATTTTTGCAATCCTGAAGCGAGAAGCAGCACTTTTTTGCTTTTCATAATGGAAGCGATCCCCATTGTTACTGCATGCGTCGGAACTTCTTCAATGGAATCAAAGTAGCGTGCGTTTGCCTGACGGGTTGACTGTTCCAAAGCAACCAGATGGGTTTTTGATTCAAAAGAACTTCCCGGTTCGTTAAATCCGATATGCCCATTTTGGCCGATGCCTAGAAGCTGAAGATCAATTCCGCCTAATCCCTCAATTTTCTGATCATAATTCTCGCATTCCGCTTTCATATCATGTGCTTCCCCATTTGGAAGAAAGGTTTGAGAAGAAGGAATATTGACCTCATCAAAAAAGTGTTTCTTCATATAAGCATGATAGCTGTTTTCATCTTGTTTTGATAAGCCGGCATATTCATCAAGATTGAATGTTTTAATATTACGGTAGCTTGTATTGTTTTGCTTATGATCCAGAATCAGCTGCTGATATGTTCCCAGCACAGTGCCGCCAGTTGCCAAACCAAGCACAGAATCAGTTTTTGCCTTGATCTGATCTAATATAACCTCAGCTGCAAGCATACTCATTTCATGATAATCTTTTGCTTCTATTAGTTTCATTGTTCAACACTTCCTGTAAAAGAGATTTTGCCTCTGCAAAACGTCATCAGCACTTCACTATTTTCATCAAGGACGACGATGTCAGCATCTTTTCCGATTGATAAACTTCCTTTACGGTCATAAACGCCAATTTGTTTAGCAGGATTAACAGATGACATCTTCACAATCTCTTCTAGTGAACATCCTGTATAATTCATCATGTTCACTGCAGCATCTCTGAATGTCAAAATACTTCCTGCAAGAGTTCCATCAGCAAGCGTTGCCCGGGAAGCATCAACTGTAACTTCTTGCCCGCCAAGGTCATATTTGCCTGCTCCAAGACCTTTAGCTCTCATGGCATCTGTAATTAATATCGTTCCCGCACTGCCCTTTACTTTATAAGCAAATTTCACCATTTCAGGGGCAATGTGAATACCATCCACAATCATTTCTGTTTTCACTTCATCGATCATAAGCACAGTACCCGCTACACCTGGTTCCCTGTGGTGAATGCCTCTCATTCCATTAAAAAGATGTGTGGCGTGGTTTACGCCGCTTTCAACAGCCTTTTCAACTTCTGAATAGACGGCATCACTATGGCCAATTGAGGCTGTTATGCCCGCAGATGTTAAATGCCGGGCCAGTTCGTATCCATTCCTGCATTCTGGTGCAAGTGTGACCAGCTTAATATGATCTTTTGCATCTTTCAGCCATTTATTAAAAATTTCGATTGACGGTTCAATGATATTGCCTGGAGCCTGGGCACCTGCCCGTTTTGGATTCAAAAAAGGTCCTTCTAAATGAATACCAAGCACTTCTGCTCCTTCATTATTTTCACGTGCAATATAATCAGCAGCATTCTTCAGCGCGTCTTTAATCTGGTCTTGACCAGCTGTCATCGTTGTTGCGAGATAACTCGTAGTCCCTTCTTTCGGAAGAGCTCTGCTCATCGTTAAAATCGCTTCTTTCGTCGCATCCATCACATCTGCACCTGCTGCACCGTGGATATGAATGTCAATAAAACCCGGCAGAATGGAAGCACTGCCTCTGAGATTAAACACCTTATCATCAGCTGCAGGTTCCGGCATTTCCGCTAAGTCACCAATTCCAGTAATTTTATTGTTTTCAATGATGATAAAACCGTTTTGAAAAACGACTTCACCCGTATATAATTTTGCGTTTATTAAATAGGTTTTCGGCATGGTTACAGCTCCTTGCATCTATTCTCACCCTTACTATAACACCCATTCAGCTAGTTGTCTATACCAGTATAGGTGAAGGAAAAATTCCCTCCTTTGATGATATGCTAATTTGCATCAAAGAAGGGAATTCTAGTTTATTGATTAATAAAATTTAGTTTTTCAATCAAACCCAATTTATTTTCTGATTTTTTCTATTTCATCCGCTACGAACTGTACTTGTGTACCCACAATTACTTGAATGCTGTTTTTTCCGACAATATTAATTCCCGGTACGCCTGTATCTTTAATTTTTTTCTGATCGACCGCATTCATATCTTTCACTTCGATTCTTAAACGCGTAACGCAGTTATCGACAGAAGTCACATTAGCATCTCCGCCTAGGCCATCATAGATCTTGGCAGCCATCACTGCGAATTTAGAGCCTTTTGCGTGAGATTGATCACTGCTTGACCCTTCTTCAATCATTTCATCTGTATCATCTTCTCTTCCAGGAGTTGCTAAATTAAATTTTGTAATTAAGAATCGGAATAATACATAATAAATGACTGCTACTACAAGCCCTTGCACAAGTAACATATAAGGCTGATTAGCTAAAGGTAATCTAGAACTTAGCACAAAGTCAACAAATCCTGCACTAAAACCAAATCCTGCTGTCCAATGGAAAAATGCTGCAACAGCTAATGAAAGACCTGTTAATGCTGCATGAACTACATAAAGTGCAGGAGCTAAAAACATGAATGAAAACTCAAGAGGTTCTGTGACCCCAGTAAAGAATGAAGCAAAACCTGCAGCTAACATCAACGATGCCGCCTGTTTTTTTCTTTTCGTTTTTGCAGTATGGTACATTGCTAACGCTGCAGCTGGCAGACCAAACATCATAATAGGGAAGAATCCTGCTTGATACATTCCTGTTATTCCCTTTGTTCCAGTACCTGCCCAGAAATTCCCAATATCATTAATACCAGCTACATCAAACCAGAATACCGAGTTTAATGCATGGTGTAAGCCTGTAGGTATGAGGATCCTATTGAAGAATCCGTATAATCCTGCACCAATAAATCCTAATTTACTGATCCATGTCCCAAAAGCAACTAATCCAGTAAAGATTACCGGCCAAGCGAAGAAAAGCACGACTGAAACAAGCAGCATTGAAACAGCTGTCATAATAGGAACTAAACGTTTTCCGCTAAAGAAAGATAAAGCAGCCGGCAATTGTACATGACTAAAACGATTGTACATAATGGAAGCTACGATCCCTGAAAGAATCCCCACAAATTGATTACCTATTTTTGCAAAAGCAGCATTGACATTTTCCGGGTCAATTCCCTGAAGCATAGCCACTGAGTTTGTTGAAAGCAGAGTTGTAATAACCAGGTAGGCCACCAAACCACTCAGCGCGGCGGAACCATCTTTTTCTTTCGACATACCCAATGCTACACCAACTGCAAACAGAATGGCCATATTATCAATAATGGATGATCCGGCTTTAATTAAGAAGGCTGCTATTGGACTTCCAGATCCCCAGCCTGCAGGATCTATCCAATAACCGATTCCCATCAGAATTGCTGCAGCAGGTAATACTGCTACCGGCAGCATCAATGAACGGCCGATTTTCTGTAGATATTTCATCATTTTTTACATTCCCCCAAAATAAAGTATAAGATAATAAAGAGGTATAAGTGATCTTTATTGTATTTAAAAACGACTCCTTGTATTCGTTTTCAATATTAATATAACATGTATTCAACTAGTTATCTATACCAGTTAATCTAAATTTTTTTTAACAAATTGCACCATATAATGAATATGCTAAAATAATTGAACGAGGAGGTCTTTAAATGATCTTTAAAATTAAACGAAATCCCATACTCGTATTAATCGTACTTTTTTTAATCGTTCTGCCCTTTTTCCTGCTTTTCAGTGAGTCAGAATCACTTGCATCCATGATCATACCTTTCTTGCTGTCAGCTTTTTTAGCACACGCGTTCCTAAAATCATATTTTCTCATTCAGGATGCAAAATTAATCATCGTATTCGGCCTTATTAAAAAAGAAATACATATTAAAGATATTAAAGAGATCAGGTATTCAAAGAATCCGCTGTCTGCCCCTGCATGGACGTTGAAAAGGCTTGAAATTGTATATGCAAAACCTTTGGGAGCAATGCCTGGGTCATCAACCAGATTTGCCCTAGTTTCCTTGCCGAAAGATGAGGATGCTTTTTTTAGAGAGCTTGCCCAAAGGAATCCATACCTTTCTACACCTTAAAAAGTGCCGTCATCTTATCATGCACGACTCATTCATTAATAAATGTTATATCTATAAATCACTTCTCGATCTGCTATTTTACCTGTATCCCGAAATCCCGCTTTTTGATAAAGTCTCTTAGCCTGTAAATTGTCTGGATTAACGCCAAGTAAAAGAAACGGGCTGACATCATAACGGGATTTCATGAAACTGAGGATAATCTGCAGCGCTTCCCACCCGTATCCTCTCCCCTGATAGTCTTTATCTATCATGAATCTTACAATCCAGTAGACGCCATCTGCAGGATCTTTGCCAATCATCGCAAATCCGATCATTGATTTTCTGCATAAATGCCAAGCGGCAAAAAGGAGTTTTCAAACCTTGATTCTGCCAAAGAATACAAATTACTTGCAACGAACTTTTCTTGATCTTTTTCAACCTTAAGGGAAATGCATGTCTCCCAATTATGCTTCGTTATGGGATGCAGCTGAATGAGCATGGTCTGCCACCTTCTGTTCCTTTTCATAGTATGAATCTTTTATTTTTAAAACGAAGATGCCGCTTGCGAAGTAGATTGCAGAAGCAATAAAAAAGAGCAAAGTAATCGTAAAGTATTGAGCTAAGAAGCCCCCTCCTATGATAGCAGCGGCAGCCATAAGGGATGTCCAAAAGTGATAATTGGCAATCTGAACGCCTCTTTTTTCCTCATTTGTCCACTGGGAAAGAAGCATTTTTTCTCCATGCTTTTGCATTGCGCCAATGATTCCCATCAAAATTTGACACACATAAACTTCTGAAATCGTCCCAATATGCGGGTAATATAAAAGAAGAAATGCCATGCCAACTGAAGAAACCGCTAAAATCACTTTATCGTTTATCTTTCCGGAAATGTGCCCTAATAACGGATGAACAAGCGCTGCTGAAAGTCCAAACAACCCATACGAAATTCCAAACTGAGAAAAAGATGTCCCGACATTATTGATAAACAAGATATAAAAAGGAAAAATAAAATTACTTGCGAAAAATAACGTGCTTTGAGCTGCAATGAATCTTCTGAAGGATCTATTATTCATCGCCGCCATACTCCTCATAAAAGTAATTCATAAAAATTTCTTCTTTGTCATATTTACGCTTCAATTCGAAAAACTCATTCACTTTCGGATACGCAGTCTCCATTTGTTTCTTTGTTGGATAAGGCTGATAAGGCAAATAATAAGTTCCATTATAAGCAAGCGTGACATCAATCATTTTTTGAATCACGCTCCTTGTCTTATATATTTCCTCTTCAGATAACCCCTGATTGATTAATAGTACAAAAGCAAACATATCGTCGCGGCTGTAAGATAAAGCGGCATCTTCATTTTTCTCGACATACCGGATCGTGATATTAAACAGATTCAATTCTTCCTCTGTCAGTGTCTCCCTCAGGCTATCCACATAGTCAGGAAACATATCAACCGGTATGAAGTATTCCTGAAGAATGTCAGTATTCTTGTCATCCTCATATTCCAGAAACTCTGACGCCGACCTCATCACATTATTTCTAGTAATATAAGTATCTTCATCACTCACAAAATATGACTTTTGGGCATTCCAGAAAGCATTTTTACCCCAATCGTAATTCCTTGATAATCCAAATGCGAACTTCATGAGCGGGACTAGCTTTTCCTCACTTAGTTCATCATATTCTGTGCGGGCGCCTTGTTCACCTGCAAGTTCATAGTTCGTCACATACATTTCTTTCAAAAAAGTATCAGGTGCCGTTGATAAACGGGCAAGATGCATCTTTACCTTTTTATTGCCCTTTACTTTCTGCTTAAAATAATCTGCATATTTTTTGTAATCAAGAGACTCCGATTTCATGACGTAGAGCTCATCATCCGTCAAGCTGATTTCAGCATCTAAAATGACGCCGAACAACCCATATCCTCCAATAACAAGCGGAAAAAGTTCTGCATTTTCCGTTCTGCTTACATTCACAATTTCCCCATCTGCTTTCAGCAAACGAAACGAGTTGATGCTCTCAATTAAAGATCCATGGCGGATATCCCGTCCATGCACATTTACACTCATAGATCCTCCAATGGTGAAAATATTTTGGGACTGCATCACTTTCACGGCAAGTCCATGGGGATTGACGAAACGCTGAATATCATCCCAAGTCGCCCCGCTTTGAACCGTAATCGTTTTTTTCTTCTTATCAAATTCCAGAATTTCATTATAGGAGGTCATATCAAGCACAATCGCATCTTTGTAATAGGTGTGCCCTCCCTGGCTGTGCTGTTTGCCTGCAATGGCAATCTTTTTATTTGACGCTTTCGCTTCATTTATAGCCTGTTTGAATGATTCGATTTCTTTTCCTTTCACAATCTTATCAATCTTTACAGGCATCAATCTGCTTACATCTGTCATCATGAGCGAATCATTTTTTTCTTCTTTAAAAGCAGCTTTCATTGAAAGTGTAAAAGTAAAAATAAATCCGAATACGAGAATAAGAATATACCTTTTTTTCACAGAACCACCACCAAATAGAAAAATGTGTATTATAGTTACATTTTACACTTAGTGGTTATTTTTAACAATAAGGTAGTTAGAGAATTTTTTTATAAAAACAGAAAAAATGAGTTCTCTTTTGGAAAATGCACTTTGCTAATGTACGATATATCCATATATTACTGCTGAATCTTGTCTTACTTTCAAAAACTGGACCTTTACTTGCGGATTTACCTTTTTACTTGCGAATATGGATGCGCTACTTTCCGAATGAAGCGTTTTACTTTCTTTTTTCCATATACCTCCTAATCAGGAGTTCTAACTTGCAACATGATCCACTTAAAATGTTTTAACCTCGCTATAAAAAGGAATAAATAAAATAGCACTAACTAAAAGGAGATGTTTTACATGGATAAGCAGAAACTAAATAAAGAAATATTAGATATATTGGAAAAACATAAGGTCGGAACACTTGCAACTGTCGTAAAAAATAAGCCGCACTCACGCTATATGACATTTTTCAATGATGAGCTTATGCTTTATACCCCTACAAATAAGAACACTCATAAAGCTGAAGAAATTGAAGAAAACCCAAACGTTCATGTACTGCTTGGATATGAAGGTGAAGGTTTTGGAGATTCTTACATTGAATTTGAAGGAAAAGCAAGCATCGATGAATCGGCAGAAATAAAGGAAAGATTATGGAACGAAAATTTGAAAAATTGGTTTGAAGGCCCTAATGATCCTGAATATGTCGTTTTAGCTATTAAGCCAAATAAAATAAGATTAATGAATAGCGAGTATGATTCACCTCAAACTCTAGAACTATAAATGGTACAGAAGCGGCAATCATAGGACTTGCCGTTTTTGTATGGGGCCAATTTCTTGTTTTCGCAAGAGCTGCATGAGAAAATAAAGAATAAGAACAAACACTAGAAGGTGATTGCATGTATTTCGTAGTAGTGGATATCGGCTGCTCTGATTGCGGAGAAGCTTCAAATATTGTCGGTATTTTTACCGAAGAGAAAAAAGCACGCAAAGCTTTAGAAGAATATAAAATAACGAATAAACTTGATCTATATGGCGATGATCATCAATTTTTAATATACAAACTCGAAGAACTCAATCAAATTCACAATAATAGTTATGAACACCTCATTTATGACAGTGAAGAGGATTGAAAAACGGCACCTTCTCAATTGAAGGTGCCGTTTTATTTATCCCCTCCACGCAATTACATAAAAATAGACATTTCTGCAACTCCTTCCAAATAAAGCGAATCAATTGATTCTGTCATCTGTTTCTAGTAAAATAGAAAACTGTGTTTTACGTTCGAACCAATAAAGCGGAAGGAGTCAGGTATGTATAATTCTGTACTAACACGCAGCGATCATGCACCAAAAGACGCAGAGGAACTTGAGTTTCAGCTCTTTAGAATGCAGGATAATCTAAAAGAAATTGCAAAAAGATGGCAAGTTGTCGGAATTGATCAAACGAAAGAGGATAATTGGGTTGTGGTTTATGCACAAAATGACGGTGATTCATGCAAGGTGATGCTGAATGATTGTGAATCTGCCTATCGGGGCACATGGGATTTTTCCATTCATGCCACATACAAAGACGATAAAGCGATCCACATCGGAGATATTAAAGGCCCGGCAAATAAGGGCTATGGATCCATTTGCATGAATTATTTAAAAGAGTTCGCGAAAGATCAAAACATTCCCTATATCACTGGCGACATCGCCAAAAGAGACTGGGATCACGTTGACCGTCTTGTGCATTTTTATGAAAAGCACGACTTTAAAGTAAGGATTAATTATGATAAGCAAGCAGGCAAAATTGAATGGAATGATATGTATTAACATATTTGATCAGCTGAAAATTGACAATACAAGTCAAACACAAATAACCCCCGTTCTTAGTTAGGACGGGGGTTATAAAAATGTTTAATATATTTTATGCAATCTTTAGTTCCTTAAACAATCTCGCCCTTAAGATATAATAATTTTGACAAATATGATTGAATACATATATAAATCATCAAATTTCCCAAAAGTAAACTCATAAAATAGACTAAGAAGGAGGAGGAACTCTTTTTATTTAAATTCATTTTAATACTGCTTTTGAAAACAAATATCACTTTTTGAACAATACTGCTCTCGTTCGTTTAATTGTAAACCTGCAGAATCTCAATTAGCGTTCCTCAACAAGATGGCCCTATACAAAAAGACGCCTCCTTCCTGTAGAAGCGCGCCCTTTTATGGAATAACGATAACCCTAACTAATTGGAATGTTCCTTCAAAATTGGCTTTCCGGTTTCAAGTAATACTTTGTTTCTGCCTAAAAAGATTGCAAGTATTAAAATAAGTAACCCTGTTCCAATAAGCAGCCATTCAATTTTTATTATATCTGCGATTGGACCGAAAATGAGCATCCCAATCGGCATCATCGACGTCGATATCATCCCAAATACTCCAAAGATTCTCCCTAGATAATTTTCTTCTACTCTCTCTTGTAATAAAACCATAGTTGGCGTATTAAAAATTGGAATAGCCACTCCAAATACAGCCATACAAATTAAATAAATCCAAAAGACAGGAACAATCCCGAGAGCAAACGTACAAACTCCCATTAAAAGACTTGCGAAGGTCATCGTATAAACTTTATTTTGAAAACCTCCCCAAGAAGCAATAATTCCTCCACCCGCCATCATCCCAATCGAAAAAGCAATTTCGATAGCCGTTAATCGCCATACATCGTCACCGAAGCTCCGTGTAACTTGCAGTGGCGTTAAAAATGCAGCAGGTGCCATTAAGACAAAGAAAAAAGCGAAAAACAGAAAAAATTTATTAAGGAAATCATGATTATTAATGTACGTTAATCCTTTTTTAAAGTCGTAATAATAGCTTGTTGTTTGTTTTTCGGATGCCTTCTCATGCACCGGAATATTAAAAAACGCCAGTAATGTTAGAATCGCAATAGCTGCAGTAATGACATCGATAATAAAAATCATTTCGATGGAAGCCATTGTCAACAGTGCTGCACTAACCATTGGAGACACGAACATAATAATCGCTTGAAGACTTCCGTTTGTTCCGTTCACTTTAGTCAGCTTATCCTTTGGAACAATTTGCGGTAAAATGGCACCTACTGCCGGGGTTTGAATGCCTGTCCCGATTGCACGGACTGCAGCCATAACAAAGAGCAGCCAAATCGCATCATGTCCCATAAAAAATACAATAGCGAGAATAAGTGTTGCAATCGCAATCAGTCCATCTGATAAAATAATCAGCATTTTTCGATTGTAGCGATCTGCCCACACACCCGCAATTGGGGATAAAATAAAGGTAGGTATGAAGCCGCAAATGATAAACAGCGTCATCATCACACCAGACTCCGTAGTAAGTGTGATATACCACATAATCGCATATTGAACCAAGGACGAACCAAAAAGGGATATCGTCTGACTGCTCAAAAAGAGAATAATATTTTTTTTCCAATCTTCCATTAAACGTTCATTTGCTGAGTTCATCTTATTCACGACCTTCTTGATTCCTGCTTCTGTTAATGTATACATATTTATTTATAAAACTTATCCAAACGCTAGGATATTCAACCCTTTTACATAAAGAAAGAGCAATTATTGCCCAGTTAGCTCAAACTGTTTAATTAACACTTACAAATCATTAGATGATTTCCATCAGGATCTTTAAAATTAAAATAGTGATTATGTTCAATTTCAGTTATTAAATGAACCTTCTTTTTCTTCATAAACTTATAGGCTTCTTCAATATCTTCTGTATTAAAATGAAAGGAGGGGGTTTTTAATATATTATCTTCTGAAAAAATCTTGCTATCTAAAACAATCCCTGTCCCATTCATAGGTAAGACATAAATATGACCGAACTGTATTTCTCCATTTGGCTGTAAACCTAAAATGTCACAATACCACTCTCGAGCTTTTTCTATGTTGCTTACTGGAATAAAGACCGTTCCGATTTGATTTAAAATAGGACTATTCAAAAAAACTCCTCCTACTTATTTTCTAGTAGCCTTATCTATTAATTAATTTCGCTTTTATATTTTTTTCGGCCGTTATGTAATTTTATTTTTCAATTGCTAATCTGAATACTAAAAGTGCAAGCATGCAGGTTAATGGAGTCATTACTAGTGTTTCCAAACCAGAGTTTGAGACTAAATTGCCGATTGTATTAAGCACCATAAGTCCAAACATTACCCATGTTCCGACATTCACGGTTCTTTTGAACTTTCCTTTGAACACATACTCTGCTTTTACAGCAATAATTGAAATAAATAGTATTTGCACAACGATTGATATACTTTCGAAGATGATTAAATCTGCCTCACTCTTTAATCGTCCTCCCCATACGAAATCATGCGGCAAAAGGTTTAAAAGGATCAGGACATGCATCAATAACGCTAAAGTATTAATGGTGATGATTATATTACTTGCAAGTCTGATGCTAATTATTTTTTTCATTTTCCCCTCCTCTTCTATTCAGATATTAGATTTTTTTCTTTGAAAATTGGACTTAATTCACTCCAAACATCAAATTAATTACCATCTAAATCATAAAAAACAAAATTCATTCCTATGTGTCCTCTGTTTTCGATCTCTCCAACTCTTATGTCTTTTTTAATAAAACCACTATGAATTGCTTCTAGTGCATTTAAACAATTAACTTCAAAACATAACTAAATATGTTCTCTCTATATGTACTTTTCTCCTTGTAAATTCCATAATTTTCTTTTTTATTCTAAAAAATAGCCGCAATTCATACTTAAAGAATTGCACCAGGTTACCTTCTCATTTATTTGCGAAACGAACTTATTTTAATGCAGCATTTCAGGTGAATCCCGATTTTCATCAGCCAATTTCGTTTTTTATCCAATCACTTTTATTTCCATGATTCCAAATACGTAGATTAGAATAATTAAAATTCGGGTATAAACAATTAGGGCATTTTTTCCTGTTTACCATAATCGCGCTATTTCGCTAAAAGAAAGGAGCCATGAAACTTCAATGAGAAAAAAAGCAATTTTCTATTTATCCGCCCTTTTTCTCGTCAGTATGCTTACTGCTTGCGCAGAAAAAGAAAAATTGTCAGATGGAACAGAGCTGATTGATAAAGATCAGTTTGTTTTCACGGCATCTGGAGAATTCAAACCATTCAGCTATGTCAAGGACGATATGACGATGACTGGTTTTGATATTGCCGTAGGTGAAGCCATCGCTAGGGAACTCGGGCTCGAACCTGTTCAGAAACGAATAAAATTCAAAGGAATTGTAGAAGGAGTCAAAACTGGCCGTGCAGATGCAGCAGTTGCCAGCCACACGATTAATGATCAGCGCGCCAAGCATGTTTCATTTTCTGCCCCCTACTACTATTCTGGTCCTCAAATTTTCACACGTCCAGACAGTGACATCAAAACAGTTGAAGATTTAAAAGGGAAAGAAGTTGCCGTTGCAAAAGGCTCTACATATGCTGCAACTGCTGAGAAATACACAAAGAACATAAAAATGTATGATAGTGACATTACAGCCCTAAAAGCGCTAAGTACAGGACGGCATGATGCCGTCATAACTGATTTTGTAACAGGAAAAAGTGCAGCTAAAGGCGGTTTTGATATCGCCGGGCAGCAGCTGATTGAACGAAGCGAACAGGCTGTTGTTATTCCGAAGGATAATCCAGTTCTTTTGAAACGAGTAAATGAAGCATTGGACAATCTTAGACAGGACGGAACGCTTAAGAAAATCAGCATCGAATATTTCGGAGAAGATATTACGACAAAACCTGAGTAACCACCACTTGTATAGAAAGGATGTTGTTCATTTTGCCTAGTTTTTCACATTTTTGGAATTCGTTAATTGACAATAAAGGCGTATTTTTGGACGCGATGCTTGTTACTCTTCAATTAACGGTTGTCTCCATATTAATCGGGATTGTAATCGGTCTCTTTTTTGCCATTTTAAAAATATCTAAACTAAAGGTCCTCAGCATCATTTCGGATGCCTACATTTACTTAGTTAGAGGCACACCGCTGATTGTTCAGATTTTCATCTTGTATTTCGGCTTCAGCGGACTCTTTTTAATCCCTGATTTCTGGGCAGCTTCCCTTGCACTTGCTTTTCATAATGGTGCTTATATTGCTGAAATTTTCCGGGGGACAATTCAATCCATAGATAAAGGCCAAATGGAAGCTGGACGTTCTCTAGGAATGACAAGAGGCCTTACAATGAGACGAATCATTATGCCGCAGGCTTTCAGACGTGCTCTTCCTCCCCTCGGAAATCAGGTGATTATTGGACTGAAGGATTCATCTCTTGCAGCCTTTATCTCTATAAACGAACTCTTTAACGTTGCGACCACATTAGGGTCAAATAATTTTGATGAGATGACATTTTTATTAATTGTCGCTGTTTACTACTTAATTTTAGTTGCAATATTAACACTGATTGTCAACGGACTTGAAAAGAAAATGTCAATTAGTGACCGCTAAGGAGGGAATCATTTTTGGAATCGAAACAAATGATCAAAGTTGAAAAGCTGAATAAATCATTCGGGAATCTGCATGTTTTAAAGGATATTGATTTAACAGTAAATGAAAGTGATGTTGTCTGTTTAATCGGCTCCAGCGGTTCAGGGAAAAGCACCCTGCTTAGATGTTTAAATTTTCTTGAGAAAAAAGACAACGGAAAAATAATAATAAACGGTGAAGAAATTCTACAGTCTACACATGACATCAATGAGGTTCGCCAAAAGGTCGGTATGGTATTTCAGCACTTTCAGCTGTTTCCTCACAAAACAGTGATTGAAAACATCACGGAAGCGCCAATAATGGTTAAGAAAATGCCAAAAGAACAGGCAATCGCTGAAGCCAGGTCTCTCCTTGAAAAAGTCGGACTTTCAGACAAAGCAGATATATACCCAAACAAATTATCTGGAGGACAAAAGCAGCGGGTTGCGATTGCACGTGCACTTGCAATGAAGCCTGAAATCATGCTTTTTGATGAACCAACTTCAGCGCTTGATCCAGAACTTGTCGGAGAAGTTTTAGCTGCAATGAAGGAACTTGCTGAAGATGGCATGACGATGGTTGTGGTAACCCACGAGATGCAATTTGCCAGAGAAGTTGCTGATTGGATTGTTTATATGAATGAAGGAACTATTATTGAAAGAGGACATCCAAGAGATTTTTTTACAAATCCAAAAGAAGAACGAACGAAGGAATTTCTAAAAACGACACAATTAAATTAGCCATATGAGACGTGAGATTTCAATATCTCACGTTTTTTATTTCCCATCTTCAATAAATTTCATATTGCTTTTGCAAAAAGAATTCAGTATGATGAAAACGGTTAAGAGGTCTGATGACTAACATCCAAAAATTAACAATAGATAACAGCTTGAGAGGGGATTTTCAATGAAAGAAAGAGCTTTGTTTTTTATTACAGGATTACTGATCCTGACGCTAGGTGTTTCATTAATTATTAAATCGGGATTAGGTGCCTCTTCTTGGGATGCTCTTGCAGTAGGCGAATCAAACTTATTCGGACTTACTGTCGGCACTTGTATTTTCATAAATGGAATCGCTTTAATATTCATCAATGCGTTTTTACTTAAGAAAAAACCTGAAATCATGGCAGCGGGCAGTATTCTTCTAATTGGCGCCCTAATTGATTTTTGGCTTCTCGTCGTTTTAAAACATTATTCTCCTGAAGTTTTATTTTTCCAACTAACTGCTCTTGCAGCAGGCATCATTTCAATGGGTGTCGGAGTAGCGATTTATTTACAGGCAAAATTCCCTGCAAGCCCAATGGACACACTTATGGTAGCCATACACACACGCTTTGGATTAAATCTTAGAAATTCAAGAATCATCAGTGAAGCATTTGCATTATTTCTAGCTTTCTTATTTCAAGGAGCCATTGGAATCGGAACTTTTATTGTCACGCTGACATTAGGTTTTGTTGTTCAATATTTTTACCCTAAATTTGAAGGTTTATTATTTAAAATGAGCAGCAAACTATCATATAAATAAAAAAATGACGGTATAAAATTTCTTTAAAAATAGGGTTGCTTTGTTCCTATAAATCTATTATAGTTGATTAGGTCAGAGGTCAGACATCAGATGACGCTGACTCACTTTTTGGCAATAGATGAAAGCGTATACAGATTCTGTCCAAAAGTTCTTTTAAATACATCATAGAGGTGAAAAAAATGAAATATCTAATAGCCCTTCTTGGACTTGCTGTTGTTTTAGGATTAGCATGGCTTGCAAGCAGCGATCGTAAAAAAATCAAGTTCAAACCTGTAGCATTAATGATTGTGATTCAAATTCTATTAACGTTCCTTTTACTGAATACTAAATTTGGCCTAATAATGATTACAGCCATTGCAAATGGATTTGGAAAACTGCTTGGATATGCAAATGAAGGAATCTCCTTTGTTTTCGGCGGAATTGCAAATGATGGACAAATGCCATTCTTCTTAAATGTTCTTCTTCCAATCGTCTTTATCTCAGCACTGATTGGTATCTTGCAATACCTCAAGATTCTTCCTTTTATTATGAAAGGAATCGGACTTGTTCTAAGTAAGATCAATGGAATGGGTAAATTGGAATCTTATAACGCTGTGGCATCTGCCATTGTAGGACAATCAGAAGTTTTCATTACTGTAAAAAAACAGCTAGGCCAATTATCATCACAGCGTCTTTATACTCTTTGTGCTTCGGCAATGTCAACTGTATCCATGTCAATCGTAGGTGCTTACATGACAATGGTCGAGCCAAAATATGTCGTAACGGCTATCGTCATCAACCTGTTCGGGGGATTTATTATCGCTTCGATCATTAATCCTTATACAGTATCAGAGGAAGAAGATATTCTCGTTATTCAAGAAGAAGAAAAACAATCCTTCTTCGAAATGCTCGGCGAATATATCATGGACGGATTTAAAGTAGCCATTATCGTAGGTGCAATGCTTATCGGTTTCGTTGCTTTAATCGCTGCTGTAAACAATATTTTTGATATGATTTTCGGAATTACATTCCAAGGTATTTTAGGATATATTTTCGCGCCTGTTGCGTTCATCATGGGTGTACCAATGAGTGAAGCAGTTGCTGCCGGCGGTATCATGGCAACAAAATTAGTAACAAATGAATTTGTAGCAATGATGGACTTGGCAAACGTGTCTAAGAACTTCAGTGAACGTACACTTGGCATCATTTCGGTATTCCTTGTATCGTTTGCAAACTTCTCTTCCATCGGAATCATTGCTGGTGCTGTTAAGGGTCTTCATGAAAAACAAGGTAACGTTGTTGCCCGCTTTGGATTGAAATTGCTTTACGGTGCGACGCTTGTAAGTATTTTATCTGCGATTATTGTAAGTATCGTATTATAATAAGAAGAGCAGCCGGGACCTCAATCCCCCGGCTGCTTTTTTTACTGCTTATTTCAACTTCTTCCCATCAAACATAAAACGATAAACAGGCAGTTCCTGTCCAACCTCTGAAGGAATAAATCCAAACGTTACATAACTGTCGATCGATTCTGGCTCTAAGGACAGCGACAGCAGATTATTTTGCGGCTGAGCAGATAAGAATACATACGTGCCTTTCGGGAATAGAACGTCTTTCCGCTCAAGCTCTGTCTTTACTTCTACAAGCTGTTTGCCTTCGTATTTCTCAGTATTTTCTTTTGATGTTACATCATATGCCTCAACAGAAAGCTTCATCTGCTTCGGAAGCTTAAATCCTTTTAAGCCTTGATTCTGAAGCTTAGCTGCTACTTCTGACTGATCTGGGTTTAACACATATGCAGTTGGCCGTTCTCTAGTTAAAGTTGGCTTTGCTTCTGTTGCACTGAAGTAGTTAACTGGAACATCTTTCAAGGTTCCTGTTGCGATATCAACCATCTCAAGTGTCTGATTTTCTATTTCGGCTGCTTCGCTGTTTACAAAAATCGGATCTTTATCATTTGAAACCAAACCTTTTTTGATAAGCTTAGCTCTTTCGGCTGCTACGGTCGTTTTTACTTTTTTCGCATTCGCAGCAGTTTGTCTTAAAATATTCTCGTGAGTCGCAATCTGAGCAGCAACCCGTCTTCCAAAGTCTTCTCTGCCAATCGCTATCCCACGGCTTTCAACTAAAAATGAGAAGGCCGTCTGCAGGCCAAATGCGTTGCGGCCGATTCTCGGTTCTGTGCCGCCTTCAAGAATATCAATTTCTCCATTTGTTACCCCTGTTGTATAGTAACGATCACCCGTAAAGCCGTTTTGTTCTAAAGTGTCCAAGGTAGGATCAACATATAAGCTGTCAGACATTGTACGAATCTTTTCAGGAATATTTAAGTTTCTTCCAGATAACAGCAGGATATCATGATACTTCAATAAACCCTCATCTCCAAATTGATCGAATGAACTCGTATATGGAGAATACTCATGAGCATCAATGACAACTTCCGGTGTATATCGATTGTATTCATGATGAATGGCCTGTACTTCCGGCGATTCCAATTTCACATGATCGCGGTTTCCATCAAGACCATTTTGCAGCTGGCGCTTGAAATTATAGGATCCATCAGGATTAACCCGCGGAACGACGATGACATTAATTTTATCCAATACTTCCTCACCAAGTTCCCCCGTCAAGCGGTTTGCAATTGCTAAGACGGATTCGCCGCTGGCAGGCTCGTTTCCATGGATCTGGCTTTGGATCCAGACTGTTGGTTTGCGGGACATGAAACTTGGATTGATTTTTTGATCCTTAGTAAAATAAAGTGCCGGAATTTCAAGCCCATTCTGTGAAGCTCCAATATTTTCAACAGTTAAATATGGACTCTTCCCTTTCAGCTCTTCTATGTAGGCAAGCATTTCCTCCTGGGTTGTAAATGCTTCTTCCCCTTTCACAAAAGCTGGTGTGCCATCGGTTACCTCAACTTCTGGAAATAAAGGCCTAACCTGTTCGGGCTGACTGTATTCCTTTCCGTAATAAGGCGTTTGGGCCTGAACGGCTGGAGCGAATAAAAAACTGGCTGTCAGTAATACTGGAATCGAGCTTTTCTGAAGTACCTTTTTCATAGAGTGCCTCCTCATTTTATATTGTCCTTATTATGATAGAGGAAAAAATAATTATTTTCAAAAAATTAAGAATAGTTTAAATTGCTCATAAAATTTCACTACTTTTATGAATAAGCGTAAATTAGTTCAAAAGATATATCAATTATTTCGATAATCGAAAGACTCCTAGAAAGGATGTCCCATGACGGTGCCGCATTTTATCTATTCTCTATCTTTTGCAGGATTTTTTATCCAAAATAACCTGAGATAATGAATGCAGATAAAAAAATTGAAGGCACCATACGATCACAACGGTACCCTGAATCTGCGATTTTCATGATTCGAGGGCACCATACGGCTTCATTGGTACCCTGGATTTGTAATTTTCGTGATTCGAGGGCATCATACGGGTTCAATGGTACCCTGGATTTGTGATTTTCGTATTCGAGGGCACCATACGGCTTTAATGGTACCCTGGATTTACGATTTTCTTGATTCAAGGGCATCATACGGCTTCATTGGTACCCTCGATTTGCGATTTTCGTGATTCGAGGGCACCATATGGCTTTAATGGTACCCTGGATTTGTGATTTTCGTGATTCGAGGGCACCATACGGCTTTAATGGTACCCTGGATTTGCGATTTTCTTGATTCAAGGGAATCATACGGCTTCAATGGTACCCTGGGTTTGCGATTTTCGTGATTTAAGGGAATCATACGGCTTCATTGGTACCCTGGGTTTGCGATTTTCGTGATTTAAGGGAATCATACGGCTTCAATGGTACCCTGGGTTTGCGATTTTCATAATTCAAGGGCACCATACGGCTTCATTGGTACCCTGGGTTTGCGATTTTCGTAATTCAAGGGCACCATACGGCTTCATTGGTACCCTGGGTTTGCGATTTTCGTGATTTAAGGGAATCATACAGCTTCATTGGTACCCTCGATTTATGATTTTCGTGATTCAAGGGAATCATACGGCTTTAATGGTACCCTGGGTTTGCGATTTTCGTAATTCAAGGGCACCATACGGCTTCATTGGTACCCTGGATTTGCGATTTTCGTGATTCGAGGGTATAAATGCTACTTTAATTATGTACAAGATGATTGCGTAAGGTTGTACAGTTTTAAAGCGGGTCCTGCGAAGAGTTTATGGTTTTTCTCAGATAATAAAGCCAGAATCCTGTTGTTCCGGGATCCTGCTACGCATGCAAATGTGCTCTTTTCCTGCAGTAACTACATTAAATGGCCAAGGGCAGCTAGAAAAGGGCCATTTTGGGGTTGGAATGTGAGATTGAGCTATGGAAAATGGTCCATTTTCAATCGAGTTTGCGGCTCGGATCATAAGCTGCGCATTTCAGATTATAAAACCTGGTTTTCGGATCATAAAACAGATTCTGCGGAGAGTGAGTGGCCTTTCTCGGATAATAAAGCCGGAATCCTGTTGTTCGTGGAACCTGCTACGCATGCAAATGTGCTCTTTTCCTGGAGAAATGAGGGCACATACTGCCCCTATGGTACCCTGAATTTGTGATTTTCGTGATTCAAGTGCTTAAAAACGATTTCAGATTAGCGTGCTTAGATATAGACCTGTCTCAGAACACCACTCGGTATTTATGACCCAAATTGATCGATATATGACCGAAAAAATCCGATATAATGACCATTCGATTTTGACATTTCATACTTCATACCCGAGTACTATAATTTTTTATTCTTTTTACGCATTTCTTTGTATTTTTCGAAATCCCAGCCTTCCAAAAATGCTTTTGCTGATGAATACCCAGATTCATAAAGGAATTTCATTTCCTCCTCAGATAATTCAAAATCAGTAGCGCTAATGCCTCCAGTCGGAATTTGTATCGTGCGTTCTTTTGTCTCTTCCGTCAGATGCCTAAGATCATGTGCTTGCAGCATCGTCTTAAAAATATTTTTAAAAAGATGGACTGGTGTCGGGATTACCGCTCCCATCTTAATCTCATCTTTCACAAACCGAAAGCCAAACGTCGGAAAACGGGGTTCTTCTTTTGAATCAAATATCCAGATAGGGAAGTTGCTCAAAAGTCCCCCATCTAAAATGTAAGATTTATATCTCCCTTTTGATTTCCATATGACTGGCCGAAAGAAAAAGGGAAGGGAAGCGCTCATCATGACGGCTGTTGACACTTTCAAATCTCCAGGTGTCATCCTGTATTTACTTAAATCATCAGGCATAATAAGGATTTCTCCATTCGAAACATCTGAAGCGATAATCTTCAATTTATCTTCAGGAAGATCAGCAAAAGTCCGGATGCCTTTAGCAGCAAGAATCGAGTCCATCCATTCCTCTAAATACTTATTATTATATAATCCTAAATGGATCATCAGCTCAAACAAGCTGCCGACAATCGGGATATAATTCAAAAATGATTTGCCTCTGAATTTTGAGAAATCCATCTCTTTCAGCAGCTCCAGAATTTCAGCACTTCTGTAACCGCTGGCCAGAAGTGCAGCTATAACTGCACCAGCCGAGGTACCTGCAAGTCTTTCCCACTCTACCTGCTCATCTTCCATTGCACAAATGGCTCCCGTGAAAGCAAGTCCCCTTACTCCGCCGCCTTCAAAAACGGCATCTGCTTTCATTTCTTTCACCTCTTTAGGATTAAATTTCTCTCACCCTCTACATTCAAGGTTTCTCATAAAAATTCCTTTTCTCTATGTTCAAATGATTCCTTTCGCCCAATATTATCAGAATGGGACAAACCCAAGATTAGCAGCAAAAATATATCAGGCTATCGCCATGTATCATTCTCAAAGTATGAGTGATAAAGAGATAGTTTTTGATATCACTGAAATGATTGTGAAAGAAACGAAAAGAATTGAAAAGAAAGGTGCCGTGGATTTCCGCTGCAGGCACTTGCTTTCCGCAGGAGGGATGGGAGCCTCTATTTCCCGCAGGAGTCAAGTGCCTTCCGCTACAATCCACTTAAGGGTTAACCATTTCTCAAAAAGCAACAAACTTTACGAAAAGAGCCTTAATCACACAACATCACCACCACGTTATTGTGGAGGGAGCATTGATTGCAAAGAACTTGTTAGAGGCAGTATCCTTTTTCCAATATAGTAGATGGAGCTTTATTTTCTATTGGTGATGGTCATGCCGTACAGGGAAATGGGGAGGTTTCCGGAACGGCTATTGAATGTCCGATGGACTTTGTTGATGTCACTTTAATCGTTAGAGGTGATATGCAAATCAATATGCCTAGAGCAAATACTCCATCAGGATGGGTAACATTTGGATTTCATGAGGATTTAAATGAAGCAACAGCAGTATCGGATGAAATGGTACATCTCATGCAAGAGTTTTACGGAACTTGAAAAAGTAGAAACAATGGCATTTTCAAGTGTGGCCGTTGATTTACGAATTACACAGTTTGTAAATGGGGTTAAAGGTGTTCATGCAATTTTACCTCATTGATCGATTCGTTAAATTAGAGCACTCTTTGAGGAAAATTCATTTTCTCGAAGAGTGCTTTAATCGTTTTACCTTTCATCAACCTTATACTTTGCAATGTTTTTCAGGGTAAATAATAATTTCTTTACGGCCGCAAATATAGTACGATCTTGAAAAATTCATACAGATTCCAAACCAAATCGGGGTTTACGCAGTCATTCCAATGTGGGAATGGATTTCAACCCTAACATCGAATAAAGTCGCTTTGAAGAATTAATGTTCTTTTAAGTTAGACAAAGGAACCACTTGTTCATTCTGTGGTTCATCAATAGGATAAATTCTAGCTGTTTCATTATTTTCGACCACATTCTGAATATAGATTGGAACATCGTTATAGGTTACATTAGCCATAACTGGCGATGCAGCAATCTCTTGTGCACGTTGTTTGTTCATAGTAAAGCCCCCTCTCTTTTTATTAGGCTGTTTTCGCATTGATTGTTGTTTTTGGTTATTAATTAGTACCCGTGGATTTCCGCTGCAGGCACTTGCTTTCCGCTACAATCCACTAAAGGTTTTAACCATTTTTTTCTAAAAGCAACAAACTTTACGAAAAGAGCTTTTTTAGCAATCAAGTCATAATGTTAACTTCAAACAATATAATTATTCCTTATGTTATTAAACATAATAGTGATTTAAGCCACTACCCCTTCCCATATTGTATAAGTGGAAACGGACAAAAGAAGTGGAATTTATTTAGAAAGAAAGATGTACAGGAGGTAAAAGAGTTCAGTCTGAATTTTTCCCCTTTCAGGTTTAAATCTATCGGGAATAATACTTATCTTGTTTTGTAATCGTTCAGTTTTTAAATCAAATAATAGGAGCCATATCATCCCTTAAATAAAAAAAAGAGTGAATCCAAAATTAACGGGTTCGGTTGCGGGGTGCAAACATATTAATTAGCATTATAAATAGCACCTATAAAAAATAGGTCAACCAGAAATAAATCTGACTGACCTTATAATACGAAGCCCCCGATTGTTGAATAACAATAATGCCTCCTTTCACTTATTTATTACCAAAAGAGAGCCTAGAGGTTCATTTTTTCGATTTAATTTTTCAAATAATAAGTAAAGCTTCCTATTAGATATAAAAGCAGGATTACTTTTAAAGTAGTGCTGACTTTAATGAAAAAGAGAGACTTTAGTGCAGGTTGTATGGATCATCATTCACCAACGTCTGTTTGTTTTTTATAATAAGTGAATTTTTACATATGTTGTAAAACTGAAACGTCCTTACCTTGTTATTTTGGTACCCAGAATAAGTCTAGATAATTTATAGATATATGCTCTTGATTAATTCTGCTTATCTTTTCAAATATCCGCTATTACCTTAATAATCGTCCAATCCTTTTTAGTTTTATGCCGTATCTTATAGTAAGAGAACGCAAGTATCTCAGGTTCCTCCGTAACCCATACTGAACCTCTTTTTCACTTTCAAAGGTAAAAGCATATGTTTGAGACATATGCTTTTATTAATTTTGTTCGGTTTGTTGTGAGGTATGATATCAGAAAAATCCTATAATTTTTGTTAATATTGATTTTTGCCCGTATTTTTATAGATGAAAGTTATCGTTTGTTGCAACATTATCTCTAAATATAGGCATTTATATTATAGTGATCAATAACTCTCATAGACATACATCCATTTTCTATTAAATTGAACGTTTGTCTAAGCCAACTTCTTCTTAATACATACATTATTAGAGAGAGCGAATAAGCTCTAAACAAAAAAGAGAGGTGAGAACATATGTACGGATATGGCGGATATGGCGGAGGCTACGGCGGTGGTTACGGCGGCGGTTTTGCGTTGATCATTGTGTTGTTCATTCTTTTAATTATCGTAGGTGCAGCATTCTTGGATTACTAAATAATAAAGCCAAATATTTATTTAAAACAGGTATTTTAAACAAGTACAAAGGAGGTGCAGAATATGTCTGAAGGTTATGGCTCTGGAAGAGTGTTTGCGTTTGTAGTGGTTATTTTCGTTCTACTTGTTATTGTAGGATGTTCATGCGGAGGGTACTAATTCCACCCACAAAAATCCTGAATGTAAAGGACAGATTCCAGTGATCTGTCCTTTATTTAAAACTTCGTACTATTAGGGGTACAGAAAAATTTTGTATTTATTCCCCGAAAACTACATCAATAGGCAAAAATATCTTGATATAAAACTCTCACGAAATCTTCGCCTCGGGTTAGAAAATAAGGTGTTTAGATTATGATGTGTCCTTACAGGAGGCTAAATTCATCAATTAATCATCGAGTTTTTGCTGCTTTTTCGCATGCACCCTGTGGTTGGGGTAATTTGACTTTTTATCATATAGATTTCTGAAATGAAGGAGGATGAATTTAATGCCATTTTTTGGATTTGAACGAAGAGAACGATTTTTTCGTGACGACTTTAGAAGAAGAAGGTTTTTCCCTTTCGAAAGAGAATTTTTCCCTTTCGAAAGAAGAAGACGTTTTGAGTTCGAAAGAAGAAGACGCAGATTCTATTAAGCAAATGATTTAAACAGTGTTTCCATGAGCAAACGGGTAAGAACAGCTGCCATCAAAGGCAGCTGTTCTTATTAAGCTAAGAAGCTGGTTGAAGAAGGCTATTTTAGGACCTAAATGGGTCCTTTTTGTTTTGAGTAAATATAAACAATAATATTTAGCAGAGCTTTTATTAACAAACCCTTCTTCAACTAAACTGCCCGATTGCTGAATAACTGTTATTTCCATTTTTATCACAAATACACCGTTAAAAAGCAAGATAAAACACACCAATTATGCTGCTAATTGGTGTGTTAAACGATGTGTTATTTATTATGCTGTTTTAATGTTTTGCACCTCTGAACCGAACCCGTTAAATCCAAAATGGACCTCTCTTTTGATCATTTCCTACTTCAATAAACCTTCTTTTTGCAAATACTCTTTCGCCACTTCTGCAGGTGACCTTCCTTCTACATTTACCTGATAGTTCATATTGCGCATTTCATCATCTGTTATTTTTCCTGCCAGTTTATTTAAGGCATCTTCAAGTTCAGGATGCTCTTCAAGTGTCTCTTTTTTCAATAATGGTGCACCTTGATATGGAGGGAATAAGTTTTTATCATCCTCTAAAACCGTCAAGTTATATTGCTGAAGCTCACTGTCAGTCGAATAGGCATCAATGATATTGATCTCACCTGATTGAATTGCTTCATATCTAAGCTTTGGCTCCATTGTTTTTAAATTAGGAAATTTTGTTTCATATAGTTTTTGTATGCCGAGGTAACCATCTTCACGATCTGAAAATTCAAGGGTAAACCCTGCTTTCATATTGCCTGCAACTTGTTTTAAATCTGACATTTTTTCAAGTCCATATTGATCAGCTGCTTCTTTCGGTACAGCTAAAGTGTACGTGTTGTTAAATTGCATTGGCTCCAGATAAGCCATGTCGAAGTCTTCCATCATTCCTTTTTTCGCCTGTTCATAAACCTCTTTCCTGTCTGTGCTTGCAGCCTCTTCTTTTAGGAACGTTGTGATTGCAGTACCTGTAAACTCAGGATAAATATCAATATCCCCTGACTCTAACGCATTGAAAACGAAGGACGTTTTTCCAAGCCCCGGTTTTACTTCCACTTCTAAATCTGTGTCCTGTTCTATTAATAGCTTATACATATTGATTAAAATCTCAGGTTCGGATCCTAGTTTTCCGGCAATCACGATGTCTTTTTTCCCTGTGCCAAATGCCATAGGCACAGCAACGATCAGGACAGCTATTAAACCGGCAATTCCAATTGCTTTCATTGATCGTCTAGCAGATGTTTTTTCAACTAAGCGAAGCAGACCGTCGAATAGGATCGCAAGTAACGCTGCTGGTATAGCGCCAAGCAAAATCAGCATATTATCATTTCGGTCAATTCCGAGCAGAATCAGTTTACCTAATCCGCCTGCACCTATTAATGCAGCGAGCGTCGTTGTTCCCACAATCAGCACCATCGCAGTCCTGATACCTGCCATTATGACGGGCAAAGCAAGCGGCAGTTCTACTTTAAAAAGACGCTTCGAATTGTTCATTCCCATAGCTCTTGCCGCTTCAACCAGGGAAGGGTCAACTTCTTTAATTCCTGTATATGTATTTCGCAAAATCGGGAGGAGTGCATAAATCACTAAAGCGATAATGGCCGGTACGACTCCAATTCCTACAAGCGGGATCAGCAATCCAAGCAAAGCAAGTGAAGGAATCGTCTGCATCACAGCTGATATTCCAATGATGCCTTCTGCATATCTGGCTTTTCTCGTCAAATAGATTCCAAGAGGTATGGATATGGCCACCGCAAGCAAAAGAGCAATAAATGATATTTGGATATGCTCAAACAAGGCAGATGCAAGCTCCCCTTGTCTCTCTTTAAAAACATCAATAAATGCATTCATAGATTAACCTCTTTCTTCCGTTCGTCCTGATAGAAACTGTACGGCAGACTCTCTAGTTATGGTGCCGATTATTTGGCCGTTCTTTTCAACAGGAATGCTATCTTCTTCACCAAGACGGGCTAAAGCCTGTTTGATATCTGCAGAATAGGACAGCGGCACTTTCATTGGATCTGTTTCCTGAGGAGGACGAACAAACCCTTCAATCGAACCCTCCAAAATAGTTGACTGAGCACGATTACCGATAAACTCCCTCACAAATTCGTTAGCAGGATTAGCTGCAAGTGCTGAAGGTGTATCGATTTGAACCGCTTCACCATCTTTCATCACACAGATGCGATCCCCGAGAGCAAGCGCCTCTTGCATATCATGTGTGACAAAAACAATTGTTTTATGGATTCTTTTCTGTAAATCAAGCATGTCACCCTGAAGCTTTTCACGGCTGATTGGATCAAGGGCACTGAACGGTTCATCCATCAAAATGATATCCGGATCAGCTGCGAGCGCGCGAATCACTCCAATTCTCTGCTGCTGTCCTCCTGATAATTCACTCGGTTTTCGCTTTCGATATGTATCGGGTTCTAAACCAACCATTTCAAGCAATTCATCTACCCGTTTGCGGATTTTATCCGGCTTCCACTTTCTAAGCTCAGGAACAATCGCGATGTTTTCCTCAATCGTCATATGCGGGAAAAGGGCAATTTGCTGAAGCACATACCCGATATTCCATCTGAGCTCATGAATTTCATAGTCATGGACATTCTTTCCATTTATTAAGACAGATCCATGTGTTGCATCAATCAAACGATTAATCATTTTCATTGTTGTCGTTTTTCCGCAGCCGCTTGGGCCGATAAAAACAAAAAATTCCCCTTTTTCTATCGTTAAATCTAAGGAATTTACGGCTTTTGTACCATCCTGATACTCCTTAGACACATTCTCAAAGCGGATCATCTGCTCACCTTTTTCTCTTTTATTGTCAGGCTGAATATACATACCTTTTCCATCTAATACCCGAATCTAATATAAGATATTCATCTTTTTTTAAAAATCTTCTAAACACAAGTGGAATTAACTGTATAATACTAGAAAAGGGAGCGTGAAAGCCAATGATAAAGTCTAAAACAGACTCAATAACTGGATTCAATCAAGCAGAAGTTCCATTTACTCTGCTGGGAACCACGCAGCAGACCCATAATCTGGCCATTATGTTTCCTGGTCTCGGCTACACAACACAAGGGCCGCTTTTTCATTATACGACAGGCTTATTCCTCGAAAAGAATTTTGATGTTCTGCACATTAATTATCAATACAACTCAAAAAACTATGAAAAATTCAGCAATGAAGAGATGGATAAGGCAT
This sequence comes from Bacillus sp. PAMC26568, assembly GCF_014235785.1. Classification (GTDB taxonomy): domain Bacteria; phylum Bacillota; class Bacilli; order Bacillales; family Bacillaceae; genus Bacillus_P. The sequence continues at coordinate 3,114,609 of NZ_CP060137.1, forward strand.
TAAAAAGCGATGTACGAAAAGTGATTGATGCTGTTTTAAGCAAACACGAATATGACGCTTTTTATTTAATAGGAAAATCGCTCGGGACAATTGCATTGAGTTCTGAACTTGGCAGGACTTCTTTTACAGATGCAAAAACGGTATGGTTAACACCGCTGCTGAACCGAGAGGATGTTTTCAGTACTATTTACCGTTCCAGACAAAAAGCACTTTGTATCATTGGTGACAAGGATCCTTATTTTGCAGAAGAAAACTTTCAGAAGCTCCAAGGAAATCCAAATGTGGAATGTGTGCTTATTCCAGGAGTTAACCACGGACTTCAAATCGAAGAAGATTCAGTAGGTTCAATTGATGTGCTGAAAAATGTGATAACTGAAATTGCTCAATTTTAAAAGTGTCTATTCAAGCTCTTTGAAGCACTAATAACGCCCCTTTGCTGAAAAAAGTGTTTCAATCAAGCTCTTTGAAGCACTAATATGCATTAAAAAGAGCAGCAAAAATGATGCTTGCTGCTCTTTTTGATGTTTTTTTAATTTTTCACAGTACCATCTCAGACTTCACATAATGATAAAGCAGCTTCGCCGTGTTCTCAAGCGAATCTTTATGAGTTCGTTCAAATGCATGGGAGGAGTCGATTCCAGGTCCAATCAATCCATGAACGATATCATGACCGGAGCGGATTGCTGCAGAGGCATCGGATCCATAGTATGGATAGATATCGAGTTTATGCCCAATCTTATTTTCTATTGCCAGGGCGGTTAACCTTTTGCGCAGCTCATAATGATAAGGACCGCTTCCATCCTTCACACAAATGGAAACAGTGTACTCATCAGTTGACTGACCGTCACCCATTGCTCCCATATCCACAGCTAAATATTCAACAGTTTCAGGTGTAATATTTGAATTTCCGCCGTAGCCGATTTCTTCGTTATTTGAAATTAAAAAATGTGTTGTATAAGGAAGCGTGATGTTTTCTTCCTTGATTTGCTTCATCAGCTGAAGCAAAAGGGCAACACTGGCCTTATCATCTAAATGGCGAGATTTGATGAAACCATTTGACGTGATTTCCACTCGGGGATCGAAGGAAACGAAGTCGCCTACTTCTATGCCAAGTTCCCGCACATCATCTGCATTTTTTACAACTTCATCAAGCCGGATCTCCATGTTTGCCTGATTTCGTTCCGCTTTACCCGCATCTTTGTAAACGTGAACAGAAGTCTGATGCATTAAAATGGTTCCTGTAAAGGTTTTGCCTGATAACGATTCAATTTTGCAATATTCACCTTCAATAGAGTTGTAATTAAATCCGCCAATCAGATCAATGGTTAAACGTCCGCTTGCTTTAATTTCTTTTACTATCGCCCCAAGCGTATCAACGTGCGCTGTCAGCATGCGATGATGATGATTGTCAGTGCCGGGTATCGTTGCAAGTAAGCCGCCTTTGCGATTGCGCTTTGTTTCGATTTGACATTCAGCTAAATATTTTTCAACATATGTAATCACTTCATTTGTATTCCCAGATGGGCTCGGAATCGATACAAGCTCTTTGATCAGCTCCATAGTTTCTTTCAAGATGGACTCCCCTTTGTTTGTTTATTTTTTATTATATCAGTTTTTCTTGTTCCCTATTGCAATGTAAGATCAAACGAAAGAACCGATTCTCCACCAAGAAAAATCGGTTCATCACCTTTTTTTATAAGAAATCACCTGTAACTTCTTTACCTGTCGGCTTTAGTTTTAAAAAAAAGCAGAACTTAATCTGCTTGAGTATATGTATATTTCTCTAAATGAAGCCCGCGATTATCTTTCATAAGATCTGACAAAACAATAAATGCAATGCATGCTTTTGTATCTTTAAATTGAACTCTTTTGGTTCCCTCTGGCAGGATTTCAGGAGAGTTCGACGTGCAAATGACAACATCATCCTTCAGATCACGACGCTTTGAAACAGCAGCAGCTAAAAATTCATTTATTATGATCGCTGATTTATCTTTATTACTTGCTAAAAAATCAGGAAGACCATCTTCATTCTCCATCACGTATACGTTATGCCGTTCAAGTCCTGATTCTTTGATGATTCTATCGGAAAGACCCGTGTTATGAAATTTCTCCATGATTAAAAAAGCAGGCTTCCCTTCAAGCTTCTTTTTTGCAGCTGAAAAAGCCCCTTGATAATCATACAATACTTTATAAAACAGAGGATCATCAATAACGCTATCTGCTAGAACGAGCGGAACCCCAGATGGTACTGTTTTTGAAATGCTGTAAAATAAATCTTCACGAACATCAATCAAAATCACGCCATCAAGCTTGCGTTCAGCAATAATCTCAAGGTTTGGCTTTTCGACATCAATGCTTGATAACACAACATGGTATCCCTTTTTTGTCAGGAGCTGCTCAAGCTGAAAAATAAACTCAGCATGATACGAACGCCTCCATACTCCTTCATGCACGGATCGGTTTAAGAGAATTCCTATTAATCCCGTTTTTTGTTTGACTAAAGATCTCGCAGCCAAATTTGGAACATAATTCAGTTTCTTTGCAATCTCAAGCACCCGTTCCTTCGTTTCTGCTGGAATCGATTGATTTTCAGCCTTGTTTAAAACGTAGCTAACGGTAGCAACTGACACATTCGCTTCAGCCGCAATATCTTTCATCGTTGCTTTTTTCATTCTTTTCACCATTTTCACTTAATCGTTTAAGTTAACTATACAGATTGTCAGATTAGAAGTCCAGTTCCAAATTCCGAAAATAAAACACACACATTAAAGTGTGTCTTCTAAAGTATTTATATCGTCCGTAAAATTGGCAGCGTGCAGCAACGAAACGACCCGCCGGACTTAATAATTTCAGTAATATCAACTTCTAATACCTCATACCCTCTTCTTCTCATCTGACTGTTTACATCTTGATTAATTGGGAGGCTGATAATTTTTCGATTTCCAATGGATAGGACGTTCGTGCCCATTGTAAATTGTTCAGCTTCCGTTACTTCTATTAAATGATATTTCTCGCTCAATATTTTTAATTCCTGTTCCTCAAAGGCTTCAGGAAAAATGAGAGCCTCCGTTTCCGAAAGGACATTAAATACGCAATCCAGGTGCAAGTATTTTTCATTGATCGGCATCGGGATGATATTGAAAGACGGCAAGAGTGTCTGCAGCTGTTCTATCGCATGCCTGCATGTTCTGTCACTTACGCCGACAAAAATGGTATTCCTGTCGATGATGACATCTCCGCCTTCTATGCGGTGCCCTTTTAGAGAGTGCATCGGGTATCCTTGAACTACCAGCCACTCTCGTAATACCTCTTCCTCACCCTGTCTTATGTCCTGCCCCATTTCAGATACGAAAACAGTTTGCCCTAATGTAAAGCCAATGTCACGTGTAAACACTTGTTCAGGATATGTTTCAAATGGCTGCAGCATCATAACTTCTGCCCCATTCTCTTCCATTGTACGTACAAAATTCTGATGCTGAACAACAGCAAGATCCACATCAATGTTTTCATCAGCAAAATATCTTTGCGTTTCATTTATTACTTCACTGATTCTCATAAAATCAGGCTGACATACTAGCACTCTTGTTAAATTGTCATATTCGCTGAAACAGCCTAAAATTTGAACTGGCTTTCTAATTGCGGTCACAATCATTCCCCCAAAAGTATGCTTTTATGAGATTATTCCCTAAATAACATGAAAGATAAACTAAATTGTCATATAATCTTCCGCCTAATTTCAGAATTCCGCTGTTAGGAATTGTCAAAGATCAATAATTGTTATATAGTTTTATAGATTAAACTATATTTATCTCACATGAGGTATGAAAAATGGAAAATAAGAATGAACTTGAACGGCTTAAAAAAGAAAACCAGCTTTTAAAAGAGCTAGTAGCAAAATTGCCTGTTTCTTTTACATATGTTAATCCCGAACTGGAACTTGCAGTCTGTAAAGAAAAAGAACAACATCCTCCATCCATTCTGCCATTAACAGACAGCCTAAAGACGGCTCATCCAAATCAGCGCCTCTATTTAACATCGGCTAACGATTCATTTCATCATACTGAAGCCTTTTTATCAGATATTTTTGATCTTGTCGCCCATCATATCGTCTTTATTGACGATCAGGGGATCATTACGCTGTGTAATCTTCAGGCAGCAAAAGATCACGGCGTGAATCGGGATGAAATCATCGGCAAACATTTGAGAGAATTAGTTAAAATTCCTGATGAGCAGCTGCTGAACCTTGAAACACTCCGGACAGGCATTGAATTTTTTGATCGTGAAGTGCTTGATAAAAACTATGGAATTTTGAATACAAGAATTCTATGGCGAGAAGATGGTACCATCAACCGCGTAATTGGCACTTTCTACTTTTTAAATGCAATAAAAGAAGCAGAAAAACAAGCAATCGCCGGAAGAATCGCAGCAGGAATTGCTCATGAAATCCGAAATCCGTTAACAACCGTAAGAGGATTCCTGCAGGTTCTTACTAACACTTCAGATGATGAAACTTCCAATTTATTCAGAAATATACTAATCCCTGAAATCGATCGTGCGAACAAGATCATTACCGATTTCCTGAGCATTGCCAAACCGGCCGAAATTCGCTCTGAACTCTTTGGAGTAAACTCATTCCTAATAAACTATTTAGGCAGAATACTAGAAAGTGAGTCTCTCCTTTATTCCATAGACTTTCAAATCGAAACGGATCCAAATGCAGATGAAATTCAAATTCATGGCAACCAGGACGAACTGCTTCAAGTTTTTCTAAATCTCTTTCAAAATTCATTTCAGGCTAAAGGCTCTAGCCCGCTTAAAATAAAAATTGAATCCAAACGTTTAGAAAACACCATTCAAATAATATTTGCCGATAACGGAAAAGGAATGATCCCATCCATTTTGAATCATATTTTCGATCCGTTTTTCTCAACAAAGGATGAGGGTACAGGTCTTGGTTTATCTGTTTCGAGAAAAATTGTCGAGAATTATAAAGGCACAATCACTGCCAGCAGCGATGAAAAGGGAACTGTTTTTAAGTTGGAGTTTCCAATTCGAGAATAACATGCAGAAAAGAGGAAGCTCATAATTGGCGCTCCCTCTTTTTTTACCTGACAAGCTCCTCATAAATAAGCCTGCCAATCTCATTAATCGTACTTCTGCCATATCTCTTATCTACAATTTCATCCATTAACACGGCAGCATAGACTGTCCGCTCTTTGAATTGAATGATGGCACAATCATGTTCAACTCCATGAAGCTCACCCGTTTTGCTGCCGATGACTATTTTTTCGGTATCCATTAAAAAAGAGAGCTTATCCGTAAATTGCTGTTTTTGCAAGATTGCAGCAATCTGTCCTCTGCTTTCATCCGATAAAAAACCGTTTTGTCCGATTGCTTTCAGGCATTTCAGCATATCAGAAGGAGTCGTCCAGTTATTTAGCCCTTTATCGATTGCTGCAAAATCCATCATTTGACGGTTCAGCTCTGTCCCTGAGAGATTCAGCTCATCCATAAAGTCTCTCACTTTAGACACTCCTATTTTATTGATTAACAGATTTGTCGCCATATTATCTGAAACAATGATCATCAGCGTAACCATATCTGCAATGGATAAAACTGCTGATTCAGAGAGAGCCTGCAGCACTCCGGCACCACTGGTCATTTTCATTTCAGCAATCGTTACGATCTCATCAAAGTCAAGAATTCCTTGCTCTTTCTGCCGAAATGCCGTCAGCAGAATCGGAAGTTTGATTAAACTTGCAGACGGAAAGACCTGGGTGCTATTCCACTCATATAAATCCCCATCAAGTTCAAGAGATAATCCAACCCTCCCCTGATAGCGATCAATCAGCTCCTGAAGCTTCAGCTTAAAGGTACCTGTCATTTCGTCGCTGCAATCTGCGAGAAATCCTGATCACCCATTATGCTTCGGTCATATAAATGACAGGCAACAAAATGGTTTTCCTCGACTTCCTGCCATGCCGGTTTCTTTACAGAACAAGCTTCCATAGCGTAGGCGCATCGTGTTCTGAACACACAGCCGCTTGGCGGATTCATCGGACTTGGAAGCTCCCCTTTTAAAATGATGCGTTCCCTTTTATCCTCTACATCCGGATCTGGAATGGGAATGGCTGTCAGCAATGCCTGTGTATAAGGATGAAGCGGCTTCTTATAAAGCTCACTGCTCACAGTAAGCTCAACAAGATGACCTAAATACATGACAGCGATGCGATCACTGATTTGCTTTACCATTGATAAATCATGTGCAATGAATAAATAAGTCAGTCCTTTTTCCTTTTGCAGCCGCTTCATCAGATTTACAACCTGCGCCTGAACGGAAACGTCAAGTGCGGATATCGGTTCATCTGCAATGATCAATTGGGGATCAAGGGAAAGCGCCCGGGCGATCCCGATCCGCTGTCTTTGTCCGCCGCTGAATTCGTGGGGATAGCGGTTGGCATGATCACGATTAAGGCCTACATCTTCGAGAAGCTGGTGCACACGTTCAGTCCGCCCTTTTTTATTTTTATATAAGCCGTGCACCTCCATCGGTTCAGAGATAATTTCAAGAACAGTAGAACGCGGATTTAATGAAGCGTATGGATCCTGGAAGATCATTTGCATTTGACGGTAAAAGGCAAATTTTTCTTTTCCTTTTAAATCATGTACGTTTTTACCGTTAAAAATAACTTCACCCTCTGTTTGGCTGTACAAACCAAGGATCGTGCGGCCTGCTGTAGATTTCCCGCATCCGGATTCTCCTACAATTCCGAAGGTTTCTCCCTTTTTTACAGAGAATGAAACACCATCAACTGCTTTAAGTATTTCTCCTTTTCCGAGAAAAAAATGTTTCTTTAGATTCCTTACTTCAAGTAAATTCACCATACTTATCCCTCCGTCTCATGCCAATAGCGTCTAGCTGCACACAATTCCTTTTCGTAAACCGTTCCTGCCATTTCTAATATTTCGATCGACTTCCCTGTATTTGGTGAATGAAGCAGTTTCCCGTCTCCATGATAAATTCCAACGTGATGAAGCCTTCCTTTTCCTTCTTTGTATGCGAAAAACAATAAATCACCTGGCTGAATCGCATCCAATTCCACTTTCTTGCCTGATGCCGCCTGATCATGGGCATCTCTTGGAATCTCATATCCATTTGCTTTGCACATCGTGTAGCTGAAGCCGGAGCAATCAAATCCGAAGCTGCTCATCCCTCCCCAAAGATAAGGAAGGCCAATAAACGTTTCACCATCAGCAACGATATCCTTCCCGCTGCCTTTTGGCACATTTTCAATTGTGTCAAATACACGTGCATCTGCTGGTTTTACTTTTCCTTTTCCAAGTGGAGTCTTCACCTCAATCCACTCTGTATCCTTTTTGATAACAGAGAATTGTGTTTGAAAGGACAATTCAAATAGTGGAGTCTCCTCTGCTGAATAGAGCATCGCTTTCTTGCTTTGAATTACAGCAATGGGTCCCTGCCAGGATTCTTCAACTCTCTCAATCTGACAAAGCGGCATCCAGCCTGGATATCCGCGCTCATCTTTTGAGGATGACTGACTTGGGACAATGATTTCTGCCCAGCCCTCTATTTCACTTACAATCCAAACCTCTTCTCCAAACAGGGCCTGTGTTTGCACTCGGTTTTCATTGCACAGCTCAAGCTTTGTTTCATAGGTAAGGCCATCCAGCCAAGACTCAATCTCGACTGGATTCACAACTGCCTTTTCATCCAGCTTCCTGGCTGAATCCGCTGCAGTCCATACCGTTGCAACGGATACGGCAACTCTTCCTTTTTGAATCGTCATTTTGCCAAAGCCTCCCCATCATTCAAAAGGACATTCGCAATGCCTAATCCATTTCCTTCTGAAAATGACATTTTTCTGCCGTTATATCTTACTCCGCCTTCTACTATTTCATCTGCAAGCATGAGCGGGGCATCAAAATCAAACCTTGTAATGTTCTTTTTGCCTGCAGCAAAGTGAGCAGCTGCCGTAATCCCAATTCGTGTTTCAATCATACTGCCGACCATACATTCCACACCGCAAACCTCTGCCAGCTGATTAATAATGGAAGCTTGATAGATTCCGCCTGCTTTCATCAATTTTATATTGATCATATCTGCGCTTCTTGTTTTCAATACATCAAATGCCTGTTGCGGAGTAAACACACTTTCATCAGCCATGATCGGCGTATCAACAGAGTCTGTTACCTGTTTTAACCCTTCTATATCATGAGCTTTCACAGGCTGCTCGACTAATTCAATGTTCAAATTCAAGTCTTCCATTTTCCCAATAACAGAGACCGCTTCTTTCGGCTTCCATCCTTGATTCGCATCTAAACGAATTTTGATATCCGGACCTACACGGCTCCTGATTTCTCGAATTCGGTCAATATCCAATTTGCTGTCTCCCAATCCTACTTTCACCTTTAAAACATTAAATCCCTTTTCAATATATGAAACCGCATCTTCTCCCATTTCACTAACATCATTCACACTTACTGTAAAATCGGTTTCCATTTCTTTTTTGTATCCGCCTAAATACTGATATAACGGCAATCTGCTGTACTGTGCAAGACAATCATACAGCGCCATATCTACCGCTGCCTTCGCACTTGAATTGCCGACTAAAATTGATTGTATTCCCTGGAAAATAACTTCGAAATTCAATAGATTTTTGCCAATTAAAAATGGTTTTAACACATGCACAATGCCAGATTCAATGCTTGATAGACTTTCACCCGTAATCACTAAAGTCGGCGGAGCCTCTCCCCATCCTGTCATTCCGCCTTCGCATGTCACCTTCACAATCACGGATTCCGCTGTAACAACCGTCCGCAATGCCGTTTTAAAAGGCTTGATCAGCGGTACAGCTGCACGGAATGTTTCGACTTTCTCAATAATCATTGGTATCCATCCTTTTTAAGAAGGCTGTTTTGATGTAAATTCTATTAATAAATAGGTTGGGTATCTGAAATCGGTTGCTTACTGCCCGGGTTCTGGTATAATCCAAATTTCAGCTGATTCCTATCCAATTCCGGCCTCCAACTATCAATTCCGGCTTCCAACTATCAATTCCGGCTTCCAACTATCAATTTCTGCTTCCAACTATCAATTCAGGCTTCTAACTATCAATTCAGGCTTCTAACTATCAATTTCTGCTTCCAACTATCAATTCCGGCCTCCAACTATCAATTCAGGCTTCTAACTATCAATTTCAGATTACTGATTTAAAATATCCCCTTACAAAATCCCGCTCTCAATCGACAACGTTTTTTCAAATGTATTCATATCTGCTCTTGTCCCAAGCGGAACAGAAATATTAGGTGAACAGTGTCCAATCTTAAAACCACTCAATGCAGGTTTGCCTGCAAGCTGTATATAATGAGTCAGCACTTCATCGAGAGACAGGGATTTCTTTCGTTTTTTAGGAACACAGTTATGAAAATCAGCGACTAAAATTCCGGCAGCATCTGTTAGTTTCCCTGCCATATACAGCTGATTCAGCATTCGATCGACAGCATACGGCTCTTCATCAATATCTTCTAGTAAGAGCAGTTTATCCTTTGTATCAATTTCAAACGCTGTTCCTAGCGAGCTAACGATTAGTGATAAATTGCCTCCGATCAGCTCTCCGCTTGCTGTTCCTTCAATCATCACTTCAAGCGGAGTGAGAGATTCGTCATAGATAAGATTTTTTTTATCAAATAGTTGATGAAAATAGTGTTTTGTTAACGGAAGCACCCCGCCCTCTTCTCCGAAATCGGAGCTTAGCATAGGACCATGAAACGTTATCAAACCTGTTTTCTGTCTGATGGCAGTATGTAAAAAAGTGATATCACTATATCCCCAGAAGATTTTCGGATTTTTCTTTATAAGATCATAGTCCAATAGAGATGCCATTCTTGCTGTGCCAAACCCTCCGCACGCACAAATGATTGCTTTTACGTCTTGATCTAAAAACATCGTATTCACATCATCAGCTCGTTCCTGATCTGTGCCTGCAAGATAACCGTGTTCCCGTTCAATGTGCTTTCCGAATTTAACGTTTAATCCCATTTCTTCTATAAAAGAAAGGGCTCTCTTTAGATTCTCTTTTTTAGGCGGACTTGCCGGGGAAATAATTCCTATTGTGTCTCCTTTTTTTAATGCATTAGGCTTAATCATCGTCTGAATCTCCTTTTATATAGAAAAGGGATGTTCAATCTAGCTGAACACCCCTTTTGCATGGCTTACTTCTTATCTGCCCATTTCAATTCTAAATATCCGACAGGGTGACGGACAATGCCTGTTACATCTTCATTTTGCAAATATACCTGGTTGTAGAAATGGAGTGGAATGATTGGTGCTTCTTCAAATAGAATCTTTTCAGCTTTGTATAATAATTCAAAGCGTTTTGCTTCATCCGATTCATTTTTAGAGTCTTTAATTAATTGATCATACTCAGCATTTGTCCAGCCTGTGCGGTTCATGGAATGTCCTGTTTGGAAATTCTCAAGGAAGTTAACCGGATCAGCATAATCTGCCAAGAATGAGCTTTTTGAAAGCTGGAATTTTAAAGCTTTTTGATCTGTTGCAAATACATTCGCTTCAAGGTTCGCAAGCTTCACATCAACACCTAAGTTATCTTTAAACATTTGCTGAAGAGCTTCAGCAATTTTTTTATGTGTATCATCTGTGTTGTACGATAGGGTTACTTCAGGAAGCTTGTCATAGCCTTCTTCTTTCATTCCTTTTTCAAGCAGCGCTTTTGCTTTGGCTGCATCTGTTTTGACTAAGTCGCCGCTTGCTTCGCGGAAGTCTTTTCCAGACGGATCTTTAAAGCCTGGAGAAACAAATCCATATGCAGGTGTTTCTTGATTTTTCGTGACAAAATCAACGATTTGCTTTTGGTCAACGGCCATTGCAAATGCCTTGCGGATGTTCACATTTTGGAATGGTTCAAGCGTTACATTCATTCTGTAAAAATAATCGCCAGCCTGTTCCTCAACATTTGCTTTTCCTTCAGAAAAAAGCTTTTCACTTAAGTCTGCAGGTACATCAGACGAATCTAATTCACCTGTTTGATAAAGCTGATATTCTGTATTTGTATCTTCTACAATGGCCCAATGCACGCCATCAAGTTTGACGTTTTTTGCATCCCAATATTGATCGTTTTTCTTCATGACGAATTCTTTGTCATGTTCCCATGATTCTAATGAAAAGGGTCCGTTTCCGACAAATGTATCTGCTTCTGCAAACCAGTCAGGCGTTTCTGTTGCCACCTTCTCATTAACCGGAAAAAAAGCAGGGTTTGCAATCACACTTAAGAAGTATGCTTGAGGACTAATTAACGTAACCTCGAATGTTTTCTCATCTACTGCTTTTACTTTCACATCATCCGCTGAGCCTGTTCCGCTGTTATAAGCTTCTCCGCCCTCAATGAAATATCCTAAGAAAGCTGCGCCAGATCCTGTTTCAGGATTTAATAGGCGTTTCCATGCAAAAACAAAATCATTTGCCGTTAAATCATCACCGTTTGACCATTTTGCATCTTCACGAATATGGAACGTATATGTTTTTCCATCTTCAGATATGTCCCATTTCTCAGCAGTAGCTGCCTCTGGTTCATGATCTTTTCCTAAGCGGGTCAGGCCTTCCATCAGGTTGTTCAAAGCATTCCATGAAACGGCGTCAAATCCAATAACAGGATCAAACGATGTAGGCTCTGCTCCATTGTTTAAGCGTAAAATTTTCTCTTTAGCTTCTGATTTGTCCCCATCGTCCTTCGTATCACTTCCTGCACTTTCATTCGCTGTACATGCCGCAAGTACAAATACGAGCATGGCCGTCAGGAATATTCCCATAAATTTTTTCATACTTCTCCCCCTCTAATTCTGAAATCTATCTGTTATTTCATTGAAGCTGTCATTAACTTGGCTCTGCTATCCTGTAGCCAGCAGTCCACATGATGCTCTTTGCTTAAATCTGCTGTATACGGGTAGACACGATCACACACTTCCATTGTATACTCGCATCTTGCCGCAAAGGGGCATCCCACTGGAGGCGAGAATAAGTCAGGCGGAGATCCGGCAATTGGAACGAGCTCTGCTTCTTCGATATCTAAACGAGGAATGGATCGTAAAAGCCCTTTTGTATAAGGATGCTGAGGACGATAGAAGATTTCTCTTCTTGTGCCAGCCTCGACAATTTTCCCCGCATACATGACCGCGACCCTGTCTGCTACTTGTGCGACGACTCCAAGATCATGAGTTATTAAGATAATTGATACGCTTGTCTTCTTTTGAATGTCTCTGAATAGATCGAGAATTTGCGCTTGAATGGTCACATCGAGTGCGGTTGTAGGTTCATCAGCAATCAGTACCTCCGGTTCACAAACGAGCGCCATTGCAATGACAATCCGCTGTCTCATCCCTCCGCTGAATTGATGCGGATACTGCTTCAAGCGGGCTTTGGGACTTGGAATGCCAACTAAGTTCATCATCTCGAGCGCTTTTTGTTTCGCTATTTCTTTTGATACTTTTTCGTGCTGCTGTATGCCTTCCATAATTTGATCCCCAATTGTAAGGGTTGGGTTCAATGCAGTCATCGGATCCTGAAAAATCATGGAGATATCTGCTCCGCGCAGCTTTCTTAACTCTGGTTCTTTTAATTTTGTAACGTCCTTCCCCTTAAAAAGAATGGAGCCGGAATCAATTTTACCTGGAGGCTCAGGGATCAGCCGCATAATGCTCTGAGACGTCACACTTTTGCCGCAGCCAGACTCGCCGACGATCGCCAATGTTTCACCTTTATTCAGATCAAAGGATACTCCCCGAACTGCTTTTACCTCTCCTCCATACGTTTGAAAGGAAACGTGAAGGTCTTTTACTTCAAGTACTTTCCCCATGATGATTACCTCCTTAGCTTTGGATCAAGCGCATCCTGCAATCCGTCTCCAAGAACGTTAAATGCAAACATCGTCAGAGAAATACAAAGAGCAGGAAAAAAGAGGCGCCACCAATGTCCTGTTAAAATCGTTGAAAGGGCATCACTTGCCATCACACCCCAGCTTGCAAAGGGTGCCTGTATTCCAAGTCCTAAAAAACTTAGAAAGGCTTCGGCAAAAATAGCGGATGGAACAGTTAATGTGATCTGAACAATAATTGGTCCCATCGTGTTTGGAATTAAATTTTTCCGGATAATACGGGATGTCTTTGTTCCAAAGGACTTAGATGCATGGACGAATTCATAGTTTTTGATTTGGAGGACCTGCCCCCTTACAATCCGGGCCATGCCGATCCAGCCTGTCACAGTCAAAGCGACAATGATTGTAAATAAGCCTGGACCCATTACTACCATGAGCAATATAACAACAAGCAAATACGGAAGTCCGTACAGCACTTCAACGACACGCATCATGAAATGATCTACTTTTCCTCCTTTATAGCCTGCAATTCCTCCATAGATAATCCCGATAACAAAATCAATCAAAGCTGCAATGGCTGCTACAAAAAGGGATATTCGAGCCCCATACCATGTTCTTGTGAAAACATCCCGGCCCAGTTCATCTGTTCCAAACCAGTATTTTGCTGAAGGAGGCAGATTTTGATCAGTTAGGACTTGTGTTCTGACAGAGTGGGGTGAGATGATTGGACCAAAAATGGCCATAAACGTAATAAAGATAAGAAAGAGCAAGCCAGTCATTGCCAGCTTATTTTTACGAAGTCTTCTCCAGGCATCATGCCAGTAAGAAAGACTCGGTCTGACAACGGCCTCGGCATCCTGCTTGTCCCTGCTTTTCGGGGCAAACCAATTGTCTGGGATATCCCGGGAAGGATTTGGATCATGCTGTTTTCGGAGCTCCATTATCTTCCCTCCCTTTTATGTAATTGAATTCTCGGATCTAGAATTCCGTATGCAATATCGACCAGGAACAGCATGATGATCAAGATCGTGCTGTAAAAAACGGTTGTTCCCATTATGACCGGGTAATCCCTTGAACCAATACTCTCTATAAAATATTTGCCCATTCCCGGTATGGCAAAGATTTTTTCAATCACAAAGGTACCTGTCAGGATGCTTGCTGCAAGTGTTCCAAGAACGGTGACAACTGGAAGCAGCGCGTTTCTGAGTGCATGCTTAAACACGATTTTCACAGGTGAAAGTCCTTTTGCACGTGCTGTCCGAATGTAATCCTGAGTCAGCACTTCAAGCATGCTGGAACGCGTCAGACGGGCAATGATCGCCATCGGCCCCGTTGCAAGCGCCAAAGTAGGCAGTATCATATGCATCGGGCTCGACCAAGTCGCTGCAGGCAGAATTTTTAAATTGACAGCCAGATTTTGAATTAAAAGTGTCGCCATGATAAAGTTCGGAACGGAAATGCCGAGCACCGCGATAGTCATTGCTAAATAATCAATGAATCCGTTGTGGCGGAGTGCTGCAATGACCCCAAGCGTAATCCCTGAGAAAACAGCGACAGCAAGAGTTACGATTCCTAGCTCAAATGAAACCGGAAAGCCGCGTCCAAGCAATTCATTTACAGTTTGTGAAGACTTTTTAATTGAAGGTCCAAAATCGAATGTAACAAGTGATTTTATGTACATCGCGTATTGCACTGGCAGCGGTTCATCTAAATGGTAAAAGGCTTCAAGATTCCGCTGAACCGCTTCGCTTGTCCCGCGCTCTTCGTTAAAAGGAGAACCTGGAATTGTATGCATTAGGACAAACGTCAATGTAATGATCAGCCAAAGCGTTAATATCATGGAAAGCAGACGTTTAAATAGATATGTATTCATCGTTTCTCACTTCCTAACAGAATGTCGTTCTCATTGCCAGTTCCGTCATGACAAGCATCGCCCGATACGCTTCCAGAATGTCTTTTGCCTGGAAGCTGACAATCGTGGTGTTCTCTACAAGCTCTGTTCCCGGCATTAACGCTGCCCATTCAGCTTGTCCATAGTTGGCAAACTCGATGGATAACAGCGGATGATCTGGTGGAGTGAGCGGTTTTACAAGTTCTTTATTTTTGATGGCAATAGCCGTTTTCTCTCTTAGAAGCTCTCCTGCTTTTACAGGTGTAAGTGATTTAACAGTTGAGCGTGAAATGGTTTCTTTTACTACCGCAGTTGTCACATTAGGAATTAACGCTTCTGCTTCAAGAGCCGCTCTGTCATCGCCGGCAACCATCAAAACTGGCACCCCGTGATATCCTGCCACATAAGCATTAAAGCCTAGTTCTCCTACGGCAACATCATTTATGCAGATCTCCCGAACCCCAAAAATCATTGTATGTGACATCACACCCATTTTCGAAGCACGCGCATGATACCCGACAAATATTGCGCCATAAAATGTGTCATCAAGTCCCTGAACCATGGAATATGGTTTAACATCTCCAGTTATAAGCTGGGTTTCAGGATGGAGCCTTTCAATCAGCAGATTGTTCATTTTTGAATGACTGTCATTGACAATCACTTCTGAAGCTCCTTGATGAAAAGCAGATTCAATCACATAATTTGCTTCATCCGTCATAATCTGACGGCCCCGCTCATAATTATGCCTGGATGAATTCACGTGAGTCTCATCTGCTAGTCCAGTGATTCCTTCCATGTCTACTGAGACATATACCTTCACCCAAATTCCCCCTGTTATATTTCTAATTTTCTTAAAATTATAAATTAAATATCATTACTTTACAATAACTTTTACATAAAAATACACACACCCGAATAGATTGACTGATATTTACATGGATATTAAGACCTAAATATTCCTGTATATTGAATTAACAATAAGAAAATCATCCCGTCTTCTAAGTGGGTTAATAGAGTAATAGAAGGACTTTTTCAAGGAGAAAAAACTGACAATAATAGTCATAATACGAGCAAAAACCCTTTATTTACAAAGGGTTTTAAGTGGATTACATTTAAAGCGTTACTTGAGTAAGATGAAAACCATATCAAAATCCCGATGAAATTACTTTGTTAATCCTTTACAATTTCTTATTTAAATGAAAACAGTTATTTAGACTCCCTGCCTATTTATCATGCATAAGCTTCGGTCAACTAAATAATTTCTTCATCACGAATTATTTTAAACGTCCCAGTTCCTTTTGCTAATAAACGACCGGTGGAATCATTGATTTCCCCTTCTAAAAAAGCAAGCTTATAACCAAGCTGCAGCACTTTTGCTTCCGCAAAAATATCACCTTCTGAAATGCCGGCAAGGTATTGCGTGCTTAAATTTACTGTCATGCATTTAGTTTTTGTAATGGAACGGAGGAGCATGCCCTGAGCATAATCGAGCATCGTTGCATGCACGCCTCCATGCAGGGTTCCGTTTGCATTCAGAACGTACTCTTTGATTGTGAGCTTAATTTTTACGGCATTCTCCTCAAAATGCAGAATCTCAATTCCCATATGATTAAAAAAGGGACTGACTTCAAAGCTTTCCCGAATATCCTGAACAAGAATGGCCACATGCGTTCTTCCTTTCTTATTGGCTGTGTTCGCAATTGATTGTTGTTTTTGGTTATTAATCGTACCCGTAGATTTCCGCTGCAGGCACTTGCTTTCAGCAGGGAGGGATGGGAGCCTCCTCAGCTATATCTGTGGGTTCTTTCCATTCCCCACCCAGCAGGAGTCAAGTGCTTTTCGCTACAATCCACTAAAGGTTTTAACCATTTTTTTCTAAAATGCAGCAAACTTTACGAAAAGAGCCTTTCTAAAAGATTGCAGCAAACTTTTAGAAAAGGGACTCCTTATTTGGAAGTAAACTGAGGTTTTCTTTTTTCTAAAAAAGCAGCTGTCCCTTCATTTTTATCATTCGTTGAAAAAAGAACAGCCTGGGCCAGTTTTTCAATTACAAGTCCTGTTTTTTGATCAGCATCAAATCCCGCATGGACGGCAAGCTTGGCGAGTTTTACCGCAAGAGGACCTTTTGAAAGAATTTGTCTCGCTGCTTCCTTTGTTTTTTCCTGCAATTCTCCGACTCCTGCAATCTCTGAAACCAGTCCGATTCGGTACGCTTCCTTCGCATCAATGATTTTCCCTCTTAAAATCATGTCCATTGCGACGCCTTTTCCGACTAGCCTTGCAAGTCGCTGTGTTCCGCCGGCACTTGGTATGATGGATAAATTCAGCTCTGGCAGTCCGAATTTAGCGTTTTCCGAAGCAATCCGGATGTCACATGCCATCGCAAGTTCGCAGCCTCCGCCAAGTGCAAATCCATTCACCATGGCGATTGTTGGTTTGTCGTATGCTTCTATGTAATCATAAACCTGCTGCATGCCCCCGCGGTTAAGGACATCCAGTGCGGTTCTTGATTGAAGCTGCCCGATATCAGCGCCTGCAGCGAAAGATTTATCGCCGCTTCCCGTAAAGACGACACAACCGGTCTCATTATCTGCTGCAAGGATTTCTAAAGCTTCCATTATTTCATTTAACGTTTCTTTGTTTAAGGCATTTCGAAGCTCCGGGCGATTGATGACAAGATAAGCAAGGCCATCTGATTTTCTGATCTCAATATTTGCAAAAGCGTTCATCTTTCTTCAGCTCCTTTTTAGCAATTTAAAGTCTGCCTGGCTTTTTGCAATCAAAGTTTGGTTTTCATCATAAACCCAGCCTTCAGCAGATGCCATGCCCTCAAAACAGTTCGTCACTTTAGCCCTGCATATTAAAGAGGACTTGACAGCCGCATCAAAAATGGTTGTATTTAATACAATTGTTGCAGACGGAGCACCTCCAGCATTAGATGCAGCTGTACCCATGGCAATATCAAGCATCGTATAAAAAATGCCGCTTCCAATCGTTTGAGGATCAGCAAGATGTTCCTTCTCGATCAGGGCGGAAATGATAATCTCTTCTCCTTGATTCTGCTCCCTCTGCAGGGACAAATGTTCAAAAAATGAAGAATGCATAATATCCAGCATCTGACCCGCTCCCTTTTAGCTCTTATAAAAGTTCAATCATCATCGCCATTCCCTGTCCGCCACCGACACAAAGCGCGGCAACACCTATTTGTCGCTTGCTTCGCTTCATTTCATGGAGCAATGTTGTAACAATTCTTGCACCTGTTGCCCCCAGCGGATGACCAAGTGCGATGGCCCCGCCATTTACATTCACCTTCGATTGATCAAGCCCCAATTCTCTGATCACAGCTAATGCTTGAGATGCAAAAGCTTCATTCAATTCAAAGAGATCAATATCATCGATGTTTTTCTTCGTTCTTTCGAGCAGTTTTTTTACAGCAGGTACCGGACCGATTCCCATCACTTCAGGGGAAACACCAGCTGCTGCCCAGTCTATTACTCTTGCAAGCGGCTTAATCTTCAGTTCATTCGCTTTGCTTTCAGTCATCAGAACTAGAGCTGCAGCCCCGTCATTTCGTCCGCATGCATTTCCGGCGGTAACGGTTCCTGATTTCCTGAAAGCAGGTTTTAATTGTGCTAACTTTTCATAGGTTGTATCCGGACGAGGATGCTCATCTGTATTAAAAATGGTTGAGCCTTTTTTATGAGGAACTTCGATTGGAACAATTTCATCCTGAAAAAGCTGATTTTGATTCGCATGTTCTGTCCGTTTTTGGCTTTCCAGAGCAAATTGATCTTGATCTTCCCGGGAAATTTGATATTTCTCTGCTACATTTTCAGCGGTCATTCCCATTCCCAGATGCTCGCCGTACGTTTCCTTTGGCTGCTGTCCATTTTCTTTATTGGAATCTACTAAATGGGCAGCGTCTCCTCCAAATCGGGAACCACGCAAATATATCGGAGAGAGACTCATATTTTCAGTTCCTCCGGCCACAACGATTTCCGCTTGTCCTGACTGAATTTGCTGAACAGCAGAAGCAATGGCCTGCATGCCTGATGCACAAAGCCGATTAATGGAAAAGGCAGGAACCGTTACAGGTACCCCGGCCCGCAGCGCTGCAACTCTGGCCACATTTGAGGCAAGAGTTGTTTGTCTGACTTCTCCTAAAATGACTTCATCCACTTGTTCTGCATTTACATTTGCCCTAATAAGCGCTTCTTTTATTGCATAACTGGCCAAAAAACTCGCCTCAACATCTTTAAGCGCTCCGCCGTATCTGCCGATTGGTGTTCTGACGGCACTTGCGATCACTATGTTTTCCATTACATTCAGCTCCCCTCTTATTGATATTGCTTTTTCAATTGACCTGCAATGATGTTTTTCTGAATCTCTGAAGTACCTTCATATATTCTTGTAATCCTTGCATCCCGGAAAAACCGCTCAATCGGATAGTCAGCAATGTATCCGATTCCGCCGTGAACTTGAACCGCCTTATCCGCAACCCGGTTATAGACTTCAGAACCAAACAGCTTCAGCATCGCTGCCTCTTTAATCACCTTCATGCCTTCATCAACCATCCAGGCGACCCGATAGGTAAATGAGCGCAATGCCTCAATTTCCATCGCCATTTCAGCAATCATATGAGAGACTGCCTGATGTTCAAAAATAGGAACATTGAATTGAATCCGTTCATGCGAATAAATCATCGATAAATCCAATAGCTTCTGACATGATCCAAGATTGCGGGCAGCAAGACCTGCACGTCCATTTGCCAGGATCTTCAGCGCATTTACATACCCCTGTCCTTCTTCTCCAAGAACATTTTCAGCCGGAACCTCACAATCTTCTAAAATAATTTCAGCTGAATGTGAACCTCGCAATCCCATTTTCTTCTCGACAGCTCCCACTTGAAAGCCTGGAAAATTCTTTTCTACGATAAAAGAAGTTATGCCTTTTGCTCCGTTTTCAGGGTCAGTCACTGCCATCACAGTAAACACATCTGCTTCGGTTGCATTTGTGATGTAATGCTTCGTCCCATTCAGAATGTATTTATCCCCTTTTTTCACAGCTTTCGTTTTTAGATTGGTCGCATTTGAGCCGGCACTAGGCTCCGTTAGGGCAAATGCACCGATTTTTTCTCCTTTCGCCATCGCAGGGAGGTATTTCTGCTTTTGTTCTTCATTTCCCATTTCAACGATGCCTACCGTTCCAATCCCTGTATGCGCGCCAATCAGTGTCGTATATCCATTATGTGTTGCACCAATTTCTTCATATAAAGCACACTTGCCTACCATTCCAATCCCAAGTCCGCCGTATTGTTCAGGAATACTTAAACCGAAAAGACCAAGTTCCTTTGACATTTGAATGATTCGTTCAGGAATCGAGTTTGACTCCTCGATTTCCATCGCTGCTGCTTCAACCTCGGTCTGTACAAAATCACGGACATTCCGCTTTAAAAATTGAATATCTTCATCGAAATGAAAGTTCATGCGCTTGCCTCCTAGCTGTATTCATAAAATCCACGTCCGCTCTTTTTGCCAAGCCAGCCTGCTTTCACATATTTTACGAGAATCGGACAGGGCCGGAACTTCTCACCAAGTGTTTTGTAGAGATATTCCATATTCCGGAGCCTCGTATCGAGCCCGACTAAATCAGCAAGCTCGAGCGGCCCCATTGGATGATTCAACCCTAGCTTCATCGCTTTATCGATATCCTGAACAGAACCCACGCCTTCCATCATCATCGTCATCGCCTCATTTCCGATCAGACAATTCATGCGGCTGACCGCAAAACCTGGGAACTCATTAATCTTTACGCATTCTTTTCCAATTGTTTCTCCAAATCGAAAGCAGGCATCAATCGTTTCTTCTGACGTTTCCAAGCCGCAAATGACTTCGATCAGCTTCATTTTTGGCACAGGGTTGAAAAAATGAAGCGCAATACATTGCTTTGGACGGCTCGTTTGGGCACCAATTTCAGTTGGACTCATCGTTGACGTATTCGTGGCCAATATGGCAGATGGCTTTGCATAGCGATCTAACTCTTTGAAAACATTTATCTTGATTTCCATAATTTCGAGCACTGCTTCAATTATGAGATCTGCGTCTTTTGCTGCCTGCTTTAGATCTGTTGTATAAACGATTTGTGCGCCTGCTTCTGATTTTCCTGTCTTCTCGAATTGTCTGGCCACATAGGAGCGGCACCTATCCAGTGACTCTTCATGAATGTCCTGAACTACGACAGAAAAACCTGCAGCTGCACATGCATAGGCAATCCCGCGCCCCATTGTTCCTGCACCAATAACACTTACGTTTTGCACAAAATCACCTCTATTTCACTGCTGAATTTTGATTTTCATATGTGTAAAAACCCTTGCCGGTTTTTCTGCCGAGCTCCCCTTTTTCTACTTTTTCCTGGACGATCTTGGCAGGCTTATCCTTCTCATCTCCGCTTTCCTCATAGCGCTGCATTCTCACAAAATAGTTCACATCAACGCCGGTCAGATCCATTAAGGCGAAGGGGCCAATCGGATGATTAAGCGCTTTTGTACATACAAGATCAATTTCTTCATGGCTGGCATAGCCATTTTCAAGCAGGTACACGGCTTCATCCATCAGCTTTCCTAATATGCGGTTGGCAATAAATCCTGAAATTTCTTTATTCAATAAAACGGGCAGCTTATTAATCTTTTTTACAAAGTCCATCGACGTTTGAGCTGTTTCTTCAGAAGTGTGCGGACCTTTCACAACCTCTACAAGCTCCATGACTAGCGCTGGATTGAAGAAATGAATGTTGCAGACCTTATCAGGACGTCCCGTTACATCCGCTATTTTTGAACTGACAATTGTTGAGCTGTTTGTGGCTAAAATAGCATGCGGCTTTGTCATTTCATCCAGCTTCTTAAAGAGCTCTCTTTTCACATCGAGCTTTTCAACGATTGCTTCGATAACCATATCTGATTCTGTTAACTCTTCAAGGGATGTGGTAAAAGAGATTCTCTGAAAAGCGGATTCCACTTCCCCAGCAGTGAACCTGCCCTTTTTAATCCGCTTCTCCATTTGCATGTCCAAAAAAACCTTTGCTTTTTCCAGACTTTCCGCGCTAACATCCTGTAATGTGACAGGATAGCCGGCTAAAGAACATACCATTGCAATTTGCGAGCCCATCGTTCCTGCTCCGATAACAGCTACTTTATTAATTTCCATTTTGAGAATCCCCTCTCTCTGATTCTTCTTTAATCAGCAATCGTTTTAATAGTTTGCCAACCGTATTTCGCGGAAGACTGTCTCTCACTTCAAACTGCTTTGGAACTTTATATGGCGTTAATTTCGTATAGCAATAGCCCTTTAGCTCATCTTTATCAATGGTCTTTCCATCCTTTGGAACAACATACGCTTTCACTCTTTCCCCATGTTCCTCGTCAGGAAGACCGACAACTGCTGCTTCTTTTACATCAGGGTGTTCATACAAAACACCTTCAATCTCCTGGGGATAAATATTAAATCCGCCAAGAATGATCATTTCTTTTTTTCTGCCAACGATGTAGAAGTACCCTTCTTCATCCATCGTTGCCAGATCACCTGTATAAAGCCAGCCATTTTTAAGAGATGCATGTGTTTCCACTTCATTATTCCAATAGCCCTTCATAATCTGTGGGCCCTTAATTAAAAGCTCCCCAACACTTTTAGGGCCAAGCTCCTGATTATCATCATCAATAATGATGCAATCTGTTTCAGGAACAGGGATTCCGATGCTGCCTATCTTTCTTTTCCCAAACGGCGGATTGCGGTGTGTTGTAGGAGAAGCTTCTGACAGCCCAAATCCTTCTCCAATCCGAGTTCCTGTGAGCTGTTCAAAGCGCTGAATTATTTCTACTGGAAGCGGAGCAGATCCTGATGAGCACAGTTTTAAACAATTCAGTTTTGCTTCCTCAATTTCCGGGTGATTCACGAATGCAATATACATTTTAGGCACCCCTGGGAAAAAAGTAGGGCGATGTGTTTTCACTTTTTTCAGCACATCATCAATATCAAACTTCCTGAACAAAAGAAGTCTCCCTCCGATGAAGATTCCAAGATTCATGCCGCTTGTCATGGCGTACACATGGTAGAGCGGAGTGGCGATTAAGACCGTTTCTTCTCCTTGAATCATAGAGTCCCCGTACATTAAATAGCTTTGATAGACGTTCGCAGTCAGATTGAAATGTGTCAGCATCGCGCCCTTCATTTTCCCCGTCGTGCCGCCTGTGTACTGAATGACGGCAACCTCTTTTTTTGCATCGATTGCTGCGGGACTTTTCAAAGGAATCTTGCAGGCTATCAGGTCCTCCAGATTGTGATAACGCTCGTCTGATTCTGTCATTTGAGATGCCATCATTTGTTTAAAAACGTACAAATCGCTGACTTCATTTATTGTTCTTCTGCCAAGACTGTCGGCAGCAATATAGGACACTTCTGCGTCTGTAACGATTTGCAGCAATTCCCTTGCTGTGTACATAGGATTGATTTGAACAACAATCAATCCTAGTGCATGGGCAGCATAGTAGAAAATCACATAATCAGGATGATTGGCAAGCATTAATCCGATACGCTCCCCTTTTTTGAAGCCCATTTCGTCCCATTTTCCAGCAAGATGATCTACTTTTGTCTTTAATTCCGCATAAGATGTTTCCTCATTTTCAAATATAATCGCCGTTTGATCTCCATAACGTTCAGCTGTTTTCTCAAGAAATAAATAGATGGATTGTTCAGGAATATGAACATCCTGATGCTGGTAAAAGGAATGCCACGGGCGATGAATGGTTCGCTCCAAGAAACCTCCTCCTTACTTTCCGATTGCTGAATTGTTTTCGGCTTCAAAATGCATCGTTGATTGAGGCCTTACGAAAACAGTAAACAAAATTCCAAATAACGTGATCAGCCCCGCCATGAAGATGATAGACAAATCAAATCCTGCTGTACTATTTTCACCAGACGATCCGACAATGTAGCCTGTAATCAAAGGTCCAACGATTCCTGCAAGATTGCCGGATGATGTTAAAATACTCGTCATCAGACCGCCGCGTTCAGGAAGTAATTGAATGATAATAGTTGGTCCGATCGTTAAGATGGCATACGTTAGACCCTTAGCAAAACACATGGCAATGATAACCCAGACTGCGTTTTGAATGATTGCCGTAGATGCAAGCAATAAAGCTCCAACGATCATGGCTAGTCCCACAACGTACACTCTAGATATGCGCCAATCTTTATTGCGCTTAAACATGCGGTCAGATAGTACCGAAACCCCTATATAGATTCCCACTGATGCAACCCCGATGCCAGAAACAGCATACCCCATCTCAATGTTCGACATGTTTACGATTTTAACGAGGTAAACCGGAAGCCAAACCGCAAACCAGACAACAAGCAGGTACGTTGAAAAATAAGCAAGTGTTGTAAATAAAGCGGATGGCTTAGATAACATCAGCAGAAATGCTTTAATATCAAGCTTCTCAAGCTGCTTCTTTTTTGGCATTTCGTCTTCTTCCAGTTCTTCTGCTTTTGGAACATCTCTCGTAAATTGAATCAGAACGAACCAGACGATACTCGCAACTCCCAAAAATGCAAATGCCATCCGCCAGCCAAATATATGGATGAGTGCTACAAGAATGGGAGCTGCGACCATCGCACCTAATGTAGCCCCTGATACGACAACTGAATTTGCAAGCCCGCGAAGCTTTGGCGGAAACCACGTATTTGCATGGTTATAAGCAATTGGGCTAAACGGACCCTCGAATGCTCCAAGCAAAAACCGGTAAAGCAGCAGCAATGGCAGACCGGCAATGGCGAGCACGCCTATTTGTAAAACAGCCCATGTAAGCATAAGGAATCCTAAAACTTTTTTAGCGCCCACCCGGTCAGCCCAGGCTGCACCGAAAATTCCTGTCACTGGATACAGCCAATAATAGCTGCTGCCGACAATACCCCAATCTGCATACGAAAGATTAAATTCCTTCATGATCGGAACAGCTGCAAGCCCTGTAATCGACTTATCCGCAAAGTTAATGAACATCCCAAAAAACAGTAAAACAAGCACAACCCAGCGCATCTAACTCCCCCTATCCGCTCTGACTCAATTTTCTTCAAGTACTCTTCTGGCGATAATCAGCCTCTGAATTTCATTTGTGCCTTCATAAATTTTCGTAATTCGTGCATCCCGATAATAACGTTCAACCGGATAATCCGACACATAGCCCATGCCGCCGTGAATCTGTACCGCCTTGTCTGCGACCCGGTTAAATACATCTGAAGCAAATAGCTTAGCCATCGATGCTTCCTTTATCACCTTTTTGCCTTCATCAATCATCGAAGCAGCCATATAGGTAAGTGTTCTGGCAGCTTCCGTTTCCGTCGCCATGTCCGCAAGCATCCATTGAATCGCCTGATTGTCTGCGATCGGTTTGCCGAATTGGATTCGTTCTTTTGCATAATTTGCTGAAAGCGCTATCAACTTGTCGCACGATCCAACAGCTCTTGCAGCAAGTCCGACACGGCCCTCACTCAGGATTTTCAAAGCCGACATATAGCCCATTCCAATTTCTCCAATAACATTTTCCTCCGGCAAGGCACAATCTTCAAAAATCAATTGAGCTGTATGCGATCCTCGAAGCCCCATCTTTTTATCCTTTTTTCCAACCATGAATCCCGGAAAATCTTTTTCTACCAGAAATGCCGTAATACCGCCCTTCGCACCTTTTTCCTTATCCGTTAGCGCAAAAACAGTAAACACATCTGCAACAGGTGCATTCGTAATAAAATGTTTTGTCCCGTTTAGAACCCACTGATTTCCTCGTTTCTCGGCACGCGTTGCCAAGTTGGTTGCATCTGAACCAGCTCCTGGCTCAGACAAAGCGAAAGCGGCGATTTTCTTTCCTGCAGCCATGTCAGGCAAATACTTTTGCTTCAGCTGCTCAGAAGCAAGCTTTACCAAACCTGTGCTCCCGATTCCTGTATGTGCACTGATTAAGCTGACAAACCCGTTATGCGTATGTCCAAGCTGCTCAAGCACGACAGCTTTGCCAACTGCATTCAGTCCGATCCCTCCGTACTCTTCAGGAATGCTGATGCCGAAAAGCCCCAAGTCCTTCGCCTGCTCAACTAAATGATCTGGAATCCTGTCCTCATCCTCAATCTGCTGAGCATAAGGCTCAACCTCATTCTCCACAAAACTCTTCACCATTTTTTTCATTTGTTCGATTTCCTGTGTTACCGTTGTTTGCATATGTATATCCCCCTTTTATGATACTTGCTATAGTAGATGCAAGAAGTGTGCCAAGCTTGCGGTTCGCGCAGCAGTTAACCTGATGAAATGGAGTGATTCAAATTTGAATTGCCCGAGGTTAGATTGCTGTTGCTATGTGATTCATTTTTGAATCAGTGGATTCAGGATTGAATTACGTTCTTAAGAATGCAGAAAACCGGTCAGCAATTGACCGGTTTTAGGTGTATAAGCATTGATCCAACAGATTTTTTCATATTGCTGCAATCTATTTTGATTCAGTGCGGATAAAATCTTTTCCTTTGCATTGTTCCAATTATTCCCTAATCATTATTTATCATCACTCGTAACGGCTCCATCTTCATTGGCTCTGCATTTATGCTGAAGATTCCAAAAGGCACGGATATGGAAAACTCACTGCTATTAAAATCATCCGGGACACTAAACCTCGATTGAAACTGCATTTTTTCCTTATCAATCAGTTTCCCCTGGTTTCCATAAATAATTGATTTGCCTTTTTCTAATGAGATTGAATCTGCAAAATTAACTAAAATATCTTCCTTATAATCAGACGCTTTCACATTTTCCACACGATAATCAAGGATCAGCTCGGTTCCTTTTTTTTCTATCGAATTTATCTCAATCTTATACTCAAATCGTTTACTTTCCACTTTAAATGGTGCAGATTTTATCGATTCTAAGATCCGTGGTTCATCTCGTTCTACTTCTGGATAAATCATTAAGAACTTACTCTCATTTGACATTTTATTTGTAAACAAATAGCGGACTTGTTCTAGCAGCATTCCATTTTTTTCCTCTTTCTGCAGAATATCTCCATGACTCGGTGAAAACTCTCTTCCCTGATCATCGATAACATGAATCGTGATTTGATCATCTTCACCAGATAGCGGAAACATCGTTTCATATTCGAGCATGGTTGTTGCTTTTCCCATAGTGATTGATTTCATATTTAAAGTGTAATTCCCAACTTCCGATTTACCCATTACAGCAATTGTTTCAGGCGGGATTTGTTTCACTGGAACATTGAATTTCCATTCTCCTTTTTGACCTGCCATATAATAGAATGTTAATGGCAATGTGAAATCTGACGGCAAATCCTTACTCGGATTATGCAATTCCATCGACCCAATGTATCCCTTTTCCGTTTTAACAATTCCAGAGTGTCCCCCTGACCATTGCTTTGATTCACTGCCATCAAAGAGATAATGACTGTAGCCGCTTACTGGATCGTTTGCTCCTTCCACCCATTTTTCAGGAAGAGAATCGCCTTCTGCCTTAAATGTCACACCGACGACATTTCCGTCAAAAAAGACACTGGTCAGTGTAACACTTACTCCATTGCTTGTTGCTTTTTCATTCAGTTCTGTCACTAAGTTACTTGCAGATAATTCTTTTCCAATAGAAAAAGAGAAGTTTTCATAGATTGAACCTAATAATGGAACACTTGCCAATACATTCGTTACAGGAGCGAAAACAAATCCAGATGCTAATACGATTGATGCTGCCGCTGCTGAAAGAATAGCAGCTGACTTTCCAGTGAATCGTCTCTTAAAACGCTTTTGTTCTTTCCCAGCCTTAATCCCGCAATCAATCGCAGAAAAAATTTCATCTTCAGGCAATTCAATTTCTGCTAATTGACTATTAAACCATTTTTTGTCCATATTGATGCCCTCCTTCGAGCACATGCTTCAGCTCTGCTTTTGCTCTGCGCAAATATGTCTTGATCGTTCCCTCAGGTTTTTTCATGGTTTCAGCGATCGTGCGGATGGATAAATCATGGTAATAGAATAAAATAATAACGGTTTGATAGTGATGATTTAAGGTAGAAATAGCATATGGGAGATCGAGCTCGCTTTCTTTATTCACAGCCGCCTTATTTTCAAAAAATGCACTTTCTATTAATACGACTTTTTTCTTCTTCTTCAGAAATTCATAAGCAGTGCGGATTAATATTTTCGTCAGCCAAGTACTGAAATACTCAGGCTGCTTTAAGCTCCCTATTGAAACAAATGCTTTGCAAACTGTATCCTGAAGAATATCGAGGGCATCTTCTTTATTTCGAACATATAAAAAAGCCGTTTTATATAGTTTGGCACTCTCTATTTTTATTAGCTCTTCAAATGCATCTTCATTCCCTTTTATTGCTTTTTTAACCGTATATAAATGATTCACGCTTTCCTCTCCTTTCACATGTTAGAGGAATCCTTTATGAGAAAAGTTTCAAAAATTAAAATCTACGTCATTATACAAAAACTTGTAAAAAAGTGGTATCATTTTTTCATATGAAAGGGGTTGTTGCTAATGGCCGTTTTACCCCGCAGCACGATGATCGAAGCGATGCTTTCAGGTGACAAAGCTTTTGATGGTTTGTTTTACACTGGAGTGAAAACCACCAAAATCTATTGTTTGCCTTCTTGTTATGCAAAAAAACCGTTTCCTGAGAATGTTGTGTTTTTCCATTCAGCAGATGAAGCTGAAAAACATCACTTCCGAGCATGTAAAAAATGTTTTCCTGATCTGCCGGCAGGCATATGGATTGACCATAAAAATCATATAGAGCTCGTGCCTCCAAGTGATTTTAACTTCCAAGAATGTCTTGTGTTTTTAGGAAGATCTGACGCTGAAGTGCTTCACCTCATTCATGAAAACTCATTCTTTAAATGTATAAAAATTAAAGAAAAAAAGATTTTGATAAAAGTATCTATGAAGCAGGAAAAACTAGTAATTGAGTTTCCTGATGTTCTACCAAACAAGTTCAGCCGATTACAAGCAGCTAAATACATTTGGAACTTGTTTGATTTAGATCGTGACATGAAGCCTTTTTATGAGCTTGCTGAAAAAGATGCACTATTAAATACAGTCGTCTCTACACATCATGGACTCCGCATTATTGGAATTCCTGATTTGTTCGAGGCGTTAACATGGGCCATTATAGGACAGCAGATTAACCTGAATTTCGCCTATACGTTAAAAAGAAGATTGACTGAGGTGTATGGAGAGGACTACGAGTTTGATGGTAAAACGATGTGGATTTTTCCCAAGCCAGAAATCATTGCCGCCTTACATGTTTCGGATCTGCAAAAACTTCAATTCACAACGAGAAAAGCAGAATATATTCTTGGAATCGCCCGTTCGATATCTGATGGAACCTTATCTAAAGAACAGCTGCTTTTATTAGAAAAAGAAGAAGCCAGGGCTTTCCTATTAAGCATCAGAGGGATAGGAGGCTGGACAGCTGACTACGTATTGATGAAATGCTTGAAAGATCCAGCAGCTTTTCCGATTGCAGATGTGGGACTTCACAATGCGATAAAAGCTCAGCTTGATTTAGAGCGTAAACCTTCAATAGAGGAAATTCTGAAGCTTTCTGCCGGATGGAAAGGATTGGAAGCGTATGCGGTTTTTTATTTATGGAGGTCGTTGTATAAATGAAAAAAAAGAAGATATTTACAGGAATCCTGGTCTTTCATGCTAGCAGGAGTCATTTTTTATTATTGCGGTTATTATCAGTCGTCCCAAACGGTTGACGATTTTCCTGTACCGGTCAGCGCCACCCTATTAAAGTTGTCAAAAGACGGGAGCTTTGAGGAGTACACCTGGTCGCTCGCTTCAGAAGAGGATGGCCTTATCTCGCAGCCATTCGGCTTTGGGGATGGGAAAAAGCAGAGAGGATGGGCGGCACAAGAGCTTTTGAAAAGAATGGCAAACAAGTAAGCGTAACCTCTCTAAAAGACTCTCTATTTATCAACACACCTACGGAAGAATAGAAAAAGCTCAGCAGCGGCTGAGCTTTTTCTTAATAATACGGAGAAATCATCAAGTAAACAATAACACCTGTGAAACTTACATAAAGCCAGATTGGCATGCTCCAGCGCACGATTTTACGGTGCTTTGTAAGCTGTCCTGTCCAGCCCCATACAAGGGAGAACAACGCCAGCGGCACAATGATGGCAGCTAGGAAGCTGTGTGTAATCAAGATAAAGAAGTATACATTGCGGATGAATCCTTCTCCTCCAAAACGAGTCGTTTCCCCTGACATGTAGTGATACGTCAGATATGACACACAAAAAAGCAAAGTTGTTGTAAAAGCGGCTAAAATAAAGCCTTTATGGAGCTTAACATTTTTTTTGATAATCGAGACGAGCGCGATCACTAAAAACACAAATGTAAAACTGTTTAGAACGGCGTTTATGCGCGGAAATATATGAATATCAAACTTAACTTCGCCGCCATAGCCTATCGGTAAAAAGAACAAACCCAATATAATCGCATTTACGACCAGGGAAAGTGTCACAATAATCGCTGTATAATTCTTGCCTGAGCGAGCTGTTTCTTCCATAGTATTCTCTCCTCATGATTCAATATCTCCTATTGTACCACGAGATTATCTGCTAAGATTCGACAATTGTATGAAGGATCTGCGCAAAAATTATAAGATCAGATGCTTAAAAATGGACAGCTTAATCAAAACTCAATCCATATTTCTTAAGCTTTCTCACGATTGTTGGCTGGCTGCTGTCCAAAGCATCTGCAATTTCATACGTTGATTTATACGTTTTAACCGCAAGTGCCAATATTTTTTCTTCTGCCAGCTCTGCCGCTTCCTTTAAGGTCACAATCTTTGACACTTGCAGAGGAGATTGATCTGGCTTTTGATATTCAGCAGGCAAATGTTCAATCTTTAAGAGGTTCTCTTCATTTATTAAGACTAGTCTTTCAATTAAGTTGGAAAGCTCCCGTACATTTCCCGGCCAGCTGAAGGTGTAAAAATAGTTTTTTAGTGCAGCATTCATTTCTTTTTGTTTTTTGTATTTTTTATTTGCTTTTTCTAAAAAAAGAGCTGTTAACGGCAAAATATCGCTTTTCCGGTCACGCAAGGCAGGAATAAGGATCGGAACAACATTTAACCGATAAAACAAATCCTCGCGAAACTCACCTCTTTGAACCATATCTTTGAGATCTTTATTCGTTGCAGCCAAAATTCTGACATCCACCTTTTTCGCAGCTGTACCGCCTACACGCTGTATTTCTTTTTCTTGAATGACTCGTAAAAGTTTCACTTGCAAACTTAAAGGAAGCTCGCCAACTTCATCTAAAAATAAGACGCCTTTGTCGGCCATCTCAAACATACCTGGTTTCCCCTGTTTATTTGCTCCGGTAAAGGCACCTGCTTCATAACCGAAAAGCTCCGATTCAAGCAATTCTGGCGGGATCGCCCCGCAATTCACTTTAATAAACTGTCCTTTTCGTGCACGGACACTTTTACTGTAGATATATCGGGCAAGCACATCCTTCCCGACACCTGTTTCACCTAAAATCAGTATCGTCGCATCCACATTCACAACTCTGTCCGCCGTTTCATAAATCGCATTCAACTCTTCACTTTCAATGACTACATCCTGGCTTCCATTGGACTTTCCTTTTAAGCGCTCAATTTCTTTTTTATAGCTGTCGTTCAGTTTCGTCGCTTTTCGAAGTGCGCTCTGCAAGTCGTTCAGCTCAGAAAGATCACGAATATTCGTTACGATACTCTCAATTTCACCATGATCATTAAAAACCGGATTTCCCGTCAGCAGCGTTTCTTTTCCGGCCCGGTTCAGCTGAACGACTGAAACGCTGCGTTTTTTTTCTAACACTTTGTGCGTAACCGAATTTTCAAGAATACCGCGATCAATCAATGCATTAACACTTTTCCCGATATAGTAATGTTTTGGAATTCCAGTAATCCGTTCAATAGCGGAATTCGTCTTTAACGTCACACCGTCTTTATCAGTAATATAGATCCCATCATAGGAATTCTCAATAATTGCATCAAGTTCCCGGTTAACCCGTTTTGATTCCTTCAGCTCATTAATCAAGGAGATCAACTTTGTGGAAGCGGTTCCAATATAGAGATTCCTTTTAGAGGCATCAAGCCTCGTCTTGATAAAAATACAGCTGGAACCGCTGCAGCTCGCATGGATCAGCTTCCCGCCCTCCAGTTCTTCCCATACATCGAATAACTCTTTCACATTGATATTTTGGATAGAACTGCGTTTGGTGAATTCCATAACAAACGCATTGCTATGTAAAATTTCATTGTTCCCTGCAGTAACAATACATGGAAATGGAATGCTCTCGATGATCTTCGCATTCATGGCTGTCACCTCACCATTTTTAATTGCTGATATTGAAAATGAAGATCAGATAAAGCAGCAACAATTGCATGTATTGCTTTGCCGCAGTAATTTTCTTTTACGTGCTGTATCAATTCTTCTACGCCATTCTGCAGACTATAGCCTCTCAGCAAGCGTCCGACAAAATCTCTGCCATGTTCAGTTGCCAGCGTACAGGAAGCCTCTAAAATGACAGCGAATCTTTTATCAATTTCAACTGTGATAGTCAACATATCGTACACGTTTTTTGCAGCCATCCCTGCAGGCAAACGTGCATGACCGGCAATAAACATCGTCTGTGAATGCATCGTGCAGCCCGTCCTTTCGACAAGAACCTCAATTTGTTTATGACTTACTTCTTTATTTACCCGAGGATTTCCTGCATTTAATAGTGATATTAAAGGATGGACAGGCATTTCCAGTTTCAACTTTCAAAAATGAACAGCCAACTATTAAATTTCGTGATCCAATTATCATTTTACTAGCGAAAACCATTGTTCTATTTTCAACTTCTTACTTATGGCCAGCTTACGATCAAGTTCGCAGGGCCAACTATCAAATTTGGTGATCTAACTATCATAAATTGCTTTTTACTATCAAAAACCTTTGTTCTATTTTCATCTTCTTAATTTGGACTAGCTTACTATTAAGATTGGAGTGCCAACTATCATATTCGATGATTCAATTATCATAAATTGACTTTTACTAGCGAAAACCTTAGTTTTATTTTCATCTTCTTACTTTTGGCTAGCTTACTATCAAGTTGAAGGGCCAACTATCAACTTCGGTGATCTAACTATCATAAATTGCTTTTTACTGGAGAAAAACATTATTCAATTTTCAACTCATAATTTGCTTCAATTCAATACCATATCAAAACCCGCAGCTTAAGGCTGCGGGTTTAATTCAATTAACTTTCAACTTTTTCCTTAGCATCCACAAACGGCCAGCTTGGCAGCATACTCGAAAGCGCCTTATCTTCTCTGTAGCCTAAAACATACTCAGCCTGCATAATCGTGTGAATTTCTCTTGTTCCCTCATAAATAACCGGAGCCTTGGAATTTCTCAAAAAGCGTTCCACGGGGTATTCATTAGAATATCCATATGCACCGTGAATTTGTACGGCATCGTTTGCCGCTTCGTTTGCGAAATCACAAGATTGCCATTTTGCAAGGGACGTTTCTTTCGTATTTCGTTTTCCTTCATTTTTTAAACAGCCTGCACGGAAGACTAGCAGACGTGACATGTGATAGCCAGCTTCCATTTTTGCAATCATTTGCTGAACAAGCTGATGCCTGCCGATTTCTTTCCCAAACGTTTTCCTTTCGTGACAGTAGTTCACGCTTTCTTCGATACATGCTTGGATTAACCCGCATGCGCCTGCTGCCACTGTGAATCTGCCATTATCGAGAGCAGACATCGCGATTTTAAATCCGTCTCCCTCTTGGCCAAGCAAATTTTCTCTTGGAACTTTAATATGATCGAAGAAGATTTCTCCCGTGTTTCCTGCGCGTATCCCAAGCTTGCCTTTGATTGCTTTTGAATCGAATCCTTCCATCGTCCGTTCAACAATAAACGCGGATATGCCATGATGCTTTTTGCTCTTGTCCGTATAAGCAAACACAAGGAAATGATCAGCATAGTCACACAATGAAATCCATGTCTTCTGACCATTCAGTATGTAATGATCCCCATCTAAGACCGCTGTTGTCTGGAGCGCAGCTACATCAGATCCGGCATTAGGCTCTGTTAATCCAAATGCACCAACCTTTTCACCTGTCGCCTGAGGAACCAAGTACTTCTGCTTCTGCTCCTCATTTCCCCATTGAAGCAAGGTCAAACTGTTCAAACCCGTATGAACAGAAACCGCAGTCCGATACGCCGTATCCCCGCGCTCAAGTTCCTCGCACACAATCGCAAGCGTATTGTAATCCATTGCACTCCCGCCGTACTCTTCAGGAATACAAATCCCCATTAGCCCAAGTTCGGCAAGCTTTTTCAAAATTGCAGGTTCGAAATGCCCCAACTCATCCCATTCTGCGATATTTGGATTGATCTCCTTGTCTACGAAATCGCGCACCATTTTTCTCACTGCATGTTGCTCTTCTGACAGATTAAAGTTCATCATTCAATCCCATCCCCTTTTTGAATTTAGGAAACTCCAGCTTTTTGAACAAAAAAAGCCAGCTGCACAATAAAGGCAGCTGGCTTATGTCAACGTTAAAGAATCTCTTCCATAGACAAATCAGCAGATTTGAATTAGTTATTAATTAAGCTGGTCATTAACCTATTCCACGGATCACAAGAGGGCTAACTCAATAGGCGTGAAATACGTTTATTTAAGAGGATTATACACATAACAGAATAAAAACGCAATTATTTAATTGAAAATTCTATATTTTTAGATATTCTTCTGATTTTGCTTTTTAAATTCATCTTCAATCAGCTTTTCCAGCGTTTCTTTAGAACGGACGCCCGTAGCTTGTAACGATCACTTCATCGCTATTTTTAAAAGATTCATTGCTAGAATCTACAACTGACCCGGCTAAATCAATACCTTGAACCATCGGATCATTTTTAACAATTGATTTAGGAAGTGTGGCTAAGCCATCTTTATAATGGATGCTGGAATAAGCAACTTTAATTGTGGCGTCACCTTCTGGTAAATCTGCCAAAGTGAAAGGCTTAATCTCTGTTTTGATCTCACTTTCCTGCTTATCAACCACTAGGGTTCAAAACTTGATAATTCCATTTTATTAGATTGACGGACATAGTCCAATCTTTTACACTTGAGGAATTGAAAAAGAAGCAGGTGAACCTATGGAATTTAAGATCAACTATCTCTCTTTTTACCTCATCCAGGTCGATGGAAAAGACGAGAATGCCAATAAACAATACAAACACTTTCAAACATTAACGAGTGAAGAATACGAAGGGAATGCACTGAAAGACTTTTTAGACGGTGAATTAAAGAAAATCGTCAAGCGCAAGGTCGAAAAGCATCCGCGAAGCGAACAAGTTCCAACAAAACTTGGCTATTTTGTCGTAGAGCCAGGATATGAGCTAGACTCAAACCCGAACTATAACCTTTTCCACAAAGCGCTGACGGCTGATACAAAGGAATCCTTTAAAGAAGCAAGCGAACGATTTGTCGACGCCTATTTGGATGCCAGTGCCGTTCGGGGAGGAGCCTTTTTAGTTCTTTCAGCAATTCCCGAAAAGTACTTTGAGGATACATTTCTGTTCATTCTAAAATGTGATTTTGAGCCAAAAGTTGCCTCTATCTCAGATGAATCTACTTTGATCCGCAATGTACAAATGGCGATCACTACAAAAAACATGAAATCCATTCAATACCCCTTTATGCCAGAGGAAGGAATGACCGAACCGGGCGAACTGAAAATTCACCAGGCATCCCATGCCCGCTACTTTGAGGACTTCTTAAAATTCGTGGAGTACGGAGAATCTATGCCGGAAATCATGAAAACTCAAGTCATGAGCATGGTTCAGGAGCATGTCCTCGAAACATATGAGGAAAACAGCCAGGAACGCCAGCAGTTCGAGCATGACATGGAAATTTGGGAAGCAAGTGAAAAACGGGAGATACAAGAAAGGCTTGACACGCATCAGGTCATTGAAGCAGCTGCGCAGATTGTAGAACATACGCCTGAAGCTGAGCTAAAAATGAAGCTTGGTGAAACATCTATAAAAGGATTGCTTGCTGATTTTGGAGATAGTATTCATTTAGGAAAGATAAATGGACGGTATGTGCTCTTAGTTGAATCAGACTCGATTCAGTTTGAAAAGGGTGTTTCACCAATTGAGTTTCATCGGCCGGATGAACTTGGGGAGATTATTGAGAGGATTAAGAATAGAGATTAATTTCCAGCCATTTTTCAGGTTGAAAGAGAATGCCTAATTGGGCATTCTCTCATCTCTTTATAAAATCTTACTAAGAAAACTCTTCGTTCGTTCATGCTTCGTATTCTCAAATAGTTCCTTTGGAGTATCCTCTTCGATAATCAATCCTTCATCGATAAAAATGACACGATCTCCCACTTCTCGGGCAAATCCCATTTCATGGGTGACAATCATCATTGTCATTCCTTCTTTAGCAAGCTGCTTCATGACTTCCAGCACTTCTCCGACCATTTCTGGATCCAAAGCAGAGGTAGGCTCGTCAAATAGCATGATTTTCGGTTCCATTGCAAGGGCCCTCGCGATGGCAACACGCTGCTTTTGACCGCCTGATAAGGAATCAGGATAGACATTTACTTTTTCAGACAATCCCACTTTTTTTAGAAGTTCAAGTGCTTTTGTCTTCGCTTTTTCCTTGCTCCATTTTCGCACGATGATTGGAGACACCATCAGATTTTCAAGTACGGTTTTGTGCGGAAATAAATTAAAGTGCTGAAAGACCATTCCGACATCTTTTCTGACAGCATTAATGTCGGTTGATCGGGCAGTCAAATCGACTCCCTCGATATACACATGTCCATCTGTAATGGTTTCTAATAAATTTATACACCGCAGCAAGGTTGATTTACCAGAGCCTGAGGGTCCAATAACGACAACAACTTCCTTTGGCTGTATTTCCATCGAAATTCCCTTTAAGACTTCGTTTTTTCCAAAAGATTTTTTCAGCGCTTTTACCGAGATCATTCTGTGTCTAACCTTCTTTCTACGTAATTTAGTAAATAGGTTAGGCTGAGTGTGAGTACTAAGTAAACGAAAGCGACTGTTAAGTACGGTTCCCAAATCCGGTAATATTGACCCGTTGCTGCCCTGCCCCAGTACATTAGTTCAGGCACTGAGATTAACGAAATCAGCGAAGAATCTTTCAACAGCACAATAAATTCATTTCCAAGCGGCGGTATCATTCGTTTCACAGCCTGCGGCAAGATTACTTCTTTCATCGCTTGAAAATGGTTCATTCCAAGAGA
The DNA here is from genome assembly GCF_014235785.1 of Bacillus sp. PAMC26568. GTDB lineage: Bacteria > Bacillota > Bacilli > Bacillales > Bacillaceae > Bacillus_P. The sequence goes on from NZ_CP060137.1 coordinate 3,151,783, forward strand.
TCTTGCTGCTTCCATCTGTCCTCTGTCAATTGATTTTATGCCAGCCCTGAATATCTCTGCTATGTAGGCGGCTGCATTTAAAGCTAGAGAGACAACACCTGAGATAATTGGATTCACTGTAGACATGAACAATGGCATCACGCCAAAATGAATAATAAATATCTGCACCAATAGAGGTGTCCCTCTGAAAAAATTGACATACCAGACAAAAGGAAGTTTAGCTAATGGATGATTCAGCATTTTTCCTATTCCAATAAAAAGACCTAAGATTGCCCCGAACAATACTCCGAAAAATGTGATGCCGATTGTCCATAGAGTGCCTTTTAAAAAGAGCGGTAAATAATCAAGTATGATATCAAAACGGAAATCCATAGTTGTCTCCTTTGCAATGTAAATCGAATGAAAAGCCCTGCTTATTCAGCATCTAAGAGAGTCTCAACACTAGGCTCTTTGCCAAACCACTTTTCATAGATTTCTGCATACTTCCCGCTTTCAATGACCTCTTTAATTGCTTTATCAAACTCCGCCTTCAGCTTGCTGTCTTTCGGAAACATTAAGCCGTAAAATTCTGATTCGAAGCTCTTTTTATCTTCAATTGCTTCTACTTTACTGTTTGGATTATTTTTTACATATTCACTTGCAACAACATTATCTGTCACAACTACTTCAACGTCATTGTTTTCAAGTGCCATAAAAGCAACAGCTGTAGTTTCATATTTTGATATATTATTATTTGCTCCGACTACCTTTTCAGCTGCTGACTGGCCGGTTGTTCCATTCTGTACGCCAATTTTCTTCCCTTTAAGATCTTCAGCGCTTTTAATATCAGTACCTTCTTTAAAAACAATCATATGTGTCGATTCAAAATAAGGAGTTGAAAAATCATAGCTTTGTTTGCGGTCGTCATTAATTGTTATCCCTGAGATAGCCAAATCAATTTGTTTGCCTTGCACAGATGCAAATAATGGATCCCATCCGATGTTTTCGAGTTCATGCTTATAGCCTGCTTCTTTCATAACAGCTTCCAGAAAATCAACATCAAAGCCGACAATTTTATCTTTATCCATGTATTCAAATGGAGCAAATGCTGCATCGGTTCCAACTTTAAGAACTTTTTTCTCTTCTGACGCAGCACCAGTACTCGCTTTTTCGCTATTTCCGCAGCCTGATAACATGAGAACGAATGAAAATAATAAGACAAATATAAGTTTACAGTTGTTTTTCATAGAATTTTCCCCATTTCTAATTGTTTGTCATACGTTTTGCTCGTTCGATCCTTTCGTTTTCCACCTCCTTTTTTCCTATAAAATAACGAAATGTGAACTTTCTTAACATGTATGCACTTTTTTTCTATCATATTAGTTGACCGTTCTTTTTTCAATATAAATTTTTCTAATAGTTTGAAAATATAAAAAAAGAGAATACCATCAGCATTCTCTTTCTGCTTATCCACTTTATTTTGTAAGATTTATTAAAAAGTAATAATATACAATGCCTGCAAAACCGAAATATTCGAGTACTGGGGCAAGCTCGGGTTTCATAGCTTCTTCGAAAGAATACATTCTTTTCCACCTTTCATAAAATTGGATTTGAACGCTGCGGCAGCCAGTCTGAAAGGACTTCCGGCAGCATTCCATCTTTCACAGTCAGAGGAACATGACCATTTTGTATGAGGCGAAATTCTTTATCTTTGCTTGAGATAAGCTTCATAATAGATTCGCTTTGCTCTTTCGGAACTAAGCGATCAAATGCTGATGAAATCACGAGAACACTTGCTTTGATTTTTTTTAGATCTGCTTTTTGATTATTGATCCGCAGTTTTCCTTTTGCCAGCTTATTCTTCTTCACAAGTTCATGAATCAAATCCTTTAAAGCTGCACCAGGAAAAGGAACGTAGCTCTTTGTCCATTTGTTGAAACGTCTCCATTTCATGACATACTCTTGATCGTCGGATTTTGCAAGGAGGGTGAGGTAGGGGCTGTAGTAGATTGGTGATGTCAGGAGTCTGATTCCTGCTTCGACATGGCTTGCAGGAATCAGACCGTATAAATCTATGGCTTCATCAAAATCAATTTTATTTTTTCCGAGCGCTTTCGTCCATTCATCAAATAAAGGAAAATGACGAAAATCGATTGGAGCGGAATATAGAATCAGATTTCGGATTGGTTCGTCAGCCAAGGAAGCATAAATCGCAGCAAGTGTGCCTCCAAGACAGTAGCCAATCACTGTCAGATCTCCTGCACCTGAATGTTTTAGAGTCTGCCTTGCTGCTTCTTTTATATAACTTAAAATATAATCTGCAATTGATAAGTCTTTATCTTCGTAGTCAGGAATTCCAAAATCCAATAAATAAACATCAAAGCCATTGTTGACAAAGGATTCAATCGCACTGATGCCTGGCTGCAAATCAAGAATGTATGGTTCGTTCACAAGTGAATACACCATAAATAAAGGGGTACGATATTTCTTTTCTGAAGCAGGATAACACCATAAGGTTGCTTTGTTCTTTTTCCACACGGCTACTCTTGGTGTAAAGCCTGTTCGTATTTCATTATCATTCAGACTGCTGATGAAATTTTTCCACCGCTCCATCTCATTATCCAAATCAATCGTCAAAAAGAATTCTTCCCTTCTTTGTATTCTCATTTTTTCTTTGACTAGAAATAATCAAACTCTCAGAAGAGTTCCGTTTTTTTTCATGCGTTTGCTTGTGTTTCAGCTCGCAAACTGACTTTTGCAAACATTCCAGATGTGCTTCAAGCTTTTTTGCCGCGCAGGAAAATGTATGATTTTTTTTCAAATCTTGCACTGCTTTGCATAAGCATGCGGCTTTATCCTCAAGCTCATCAATCATAACTTCCGCTTTCTCTACTAAAGCACCGGGATTTTTTTTCATCTCGTTCGGCCAGGCTGACATATGAGCTATTTTTTCATCCATTTGCAGCATCAGCTTTGCTGATTTCGCCAGATTAAGATTTTCTGAATGCTTTTCTGAAAGTTCCTTTGCCCTCTTTATTTTCCCAATTCCTGAGCTCACTAGTATACCGGCAAACTCAACCACTTCCTTTTGATTGATTTTACTATGAATCTTATTGTTCAGAAGGTGTTCAAGCTCTCCTCCTTTTTCACTCAAAAGGTCATAAAAACTGCGTTCCATTTGAACGGATTCCTCCTTAAAAAATCGATTAAACTAATGTCGTTATTCCCCCATCAACAACTAAGACGTGCCCGATGACATAATCAGACGCTTTGCCTGATAAAAAAAGAATCGCACCATCTAAATCCTGCTCTTGTCCAAACCGTCTTGCCGGAACTCCTTTTAGAATCATCGCATTTTCTTTTTCAAGAACACTGCGCGACATTTTTGTAGGAAAAAATCCTGGCGCAATAGCATTCACCTGAATATTGTATCTTGCAAGCTTAACTGCTAAATCCTTTGTAAATGTCAGGACTGCGCCCTTGCTCGTACTGTAAGCTATTGTATCCAGCAATTCAGGGTGAGTCCCTCCCATGCCGGTTACAGATGCGATATTTATAATCTTTCCACTGCCTTGCTTCGTCATCACTTTTGCTGCAGCCTGACTGAACAAGAACAAGCCTCTGACATTTACATTCATGACTTTGTCCCATTTATCAGCAGGAAGTTCCAGCACTGGTGCCGTCCAAGATGTTCCGCTGTTGTTTACTAAGATATCAATCGTTCCAAACTTGCTGAGTGTTTCAGCAATCACTCTCTCAATATCCTGCTGATTTGTAACATCGCATGATAGGGCCAATGATTGAACACCTTTTTCCTTTATTTTTTCACTAAATTGCTCACAATTCTTCAAGTCACGTGAGCAAACGACGATATTCGCTCCAGCTTCTGCAAGTGTCATCGCCATCCTTGCGCCAAGACCCCTTCCCCCGCCTGTTACAATCGCAGTTTTATTTTTCAGGCTAAAAAGTTCATGTAAACTCAAGGTATAGACCTCCATTTCTTCCTATTAAAGATGTTTTATAATACCTTATAGCATAGTGAAAATTCGTGAAAAATGTGTCGAAAATGAGGGATTTGCCCCCGCATATTTTTACAAAAAATGAGTTTTTCTCATACAGAAGTTAGGGTATAGATAATTGAGAAGCGCTTAAATGAAGAGTTCACATGCTTCATGTGCTAAAATAAATTCAGGACGTATTATACGAGGAGGAGTTAAAATGAAGTTTACTGGTTATATCGGTACATACACAAAAGGCGACAGCAAAGGTATCTACACGTTTACACTTGATGCAGAAGCAAAAAAATTAAGTGAAGCAAGCGTCGCTGCAGCTCTCGACAATCCTACATATTTAACGATCAGCAAGGATAACCGCTTTGTATATGCTGTTGCAAAAGAAGGTGAAGCAGGAGGCGTGGCTGCCTTTTCCAGAGACGAGGAAACAGGTGATTTAAAGGAATTAAATCGCCAGCTGCTTCAAGGCGCTTCACCTTGCCACGTCAGTGTTGACAGTGAAAATCATTTCATTGTTTCCGCCAACTATCATAACGGCACCATTGAGTCCTATGAAATGAACGCTGAAAGCGAAACCCTTTACCCCGCTCTATCAATTAAAAAGCACGAAGGTTCTGGCCCGAATAAAGACAGACAGGATGGACCTCATGCCCACTACGCGGGGTTTACTCCTGACCAAAAATATGTTGCCGCCATTGATTTGGGAACGGATAAATTGTATACGTACAAATTAAATAACGGTGAACTAAATGAAATCCACAGCCTTCATTTACATGCAGGCAGCGGACCACGGCATTTGACCTTCCATCCGAATGGTAAAGTGGCTTATGTAATGACTGAGCTAAGCAATGAAGTTGTTGTACTTGATTATAATGAAGAAGATGGCAGCTTTACTGAAAAACAATACATCTCTACGATTCCGGATGATTTCACTGAAAATAACCAGGGCAGCGCCATTCACATTTCATCAGATGGCCGATTTGTATATGCAGCAAACAGAGGACATGATAGCATTGCGATATTCAGTGTCAATCAAGACAACGGAGAATTGACATTTGTCGACCGCACGTCAACAGAAGGTAACTGGCCTCGTGACTTCGTCCTTGACCCAACTGAAACATTCCTGATTGCAACAAACCAGGAAAGCAGCAACCTTGTCTTATTTGAACGAAACCCTGAAACAGGAACGCTGAAGCTGCTTCAATCAGACGTAAAAGTTCCAGATCCGGTGTGTGTGAAGTTTTTGAATGTGTAAATCTATTTAAGATGATGAAAAAGAAAATAAAAACAAAAAGCAGCGGTTTCCCGCTGCTTTTCCTTATTCCACCGTTTCCGGCTTCTCATATTCTTCGCCAAATGTATCAACAGTGACTGATTTAATTTTTTGATCCTTGAGCGGTTTTTCACCTTCTGTTTCCGTATTCACAATTTCATCAACTGCTTCCATGCCTTCGGTTACTTTCCCGAAAGACGCATATTCGCCATCAAGGCTTGGTGAGTCAGCAACCATGATGAAAAACTGTGAGCCGGCGCTGTCAGGATCTTGTGCCCGTGCCATAGAAATCACGCCGCGTTCATGCTTGAGCTTATTTTCGAATCCATTTGAAGTAAATTCACCTTTTATGGAGTAGCCGGGGCCACCCGTTCCAACCCCTTCAGGGTCTCCTCCTTGTATCATAAAGTCTGGAATGACGCGATGAAAAATTAAGCCATCATAGAATTTATCATGAATAAGCGAAATGAAATTGGCAACTGTATTTGGTGCTGTTTCTGGATACAATTCTACTTTAATCTGTTTCTCGTTTTCCATTGTAATCGTTACAATAGGATTTTTCTCAACTTTTTTTGCCGGTTTATCAGCAGAGCCTGAATTATCTGTTTGCGTTCCGCATGCTGCCATTAGAAGCAGAAACATCGTCATGATGACAAAACCTATTTTTTTCATTTGATCATCTCTCCCATTTCATTTGCAAGTAATTGATACGATTTTAAGCGGTCTTCATAGCTGTGTGTGATCGTGACGATCATTAGTTCATCTGCGCCATAGTTTTGCTTGATTTCCACAAGCTGCTTCTTTACTTTTGCCGGATTGCCAATGAACATTTTTTCATTGGCAGCCTTAATCATTTCAAGTTCCTCAGTATTGAATTCATAAGCTTTTGCTTCTTGAATAGATGGAATACCAGTAGTTTTCCCCTGTGCCTGCAGAATTCGCCAAAGATGTAAACTAAGAGCGATGTTTTCAGCTTGCTCTGTTGTTTCTGCACAAATAGCATTCACTGTCAAAATAGATTTAGGGTGCTGAAGTCCATTTTTTTGCTGAAAATGATCATGGTACATACTTAGCAGGTCCTCTCCGTCACGGTCACTCATAAACTGACCGAACGCATATGCTGATCCGGTTTGTCCAGCAAGCTTTGCACTTTTATCACTTGTACCTAAAATCCACACTTCAGGTGAATCGTTAGGAATGGGTGTAGCTTTAATTTTAGAGAACATATTCTCTTTAGGAAAGTCATTATGTAAAAAATGAAGCAATTCATCCAATTTTTGAGGCATAATCTTCACGTTACCGAGAAAATTATCAGATAACGCCATCGTCGCTTCCGCTGATCCTCCAGGTGCCCTTCCAATACCTAAGTCTATTCTGCCGGGAAAAAGTGTGCATAGCATATGAAATGTTTCAGCTACTTTATAAGGTTTATAGTGCGGCAGTAAAATGGCTCCGGCTCCAATGCGGATTTTTTCGGTTTGAGCACCGATATAGCTTAGCATCACTTCTGGCGCTGAACAGGCTAATCCAGGCATATCATGATGTTCCGCGATCCAATATCTGGTATACCCTAATTTTTCAGCTGGCGCGAGCTTCAAGGATGCCTGCAAAGCTTCCTGCGGTGTGGCACCATTTGCGATTGGCGATTGATCGAGAATACTTAGCTTCAAGCCTTCCACTTCTTTCTGGATTTTGATAATGACCATTATACAGGTTAGAGTGCAGTAAAAAGAAGCGAAGCGATTTGAGATTGTTACTGCCCCCATTTATTTTATCATGAATGTTTGTATAATTTACCACTAATTCTAACTAGAATGTTTCCTCGGAAACTGGCAAATGCTAATGTGCAGAGGTGATAAAGTGACACAAATTACGCTTTTATTTTTATTCTTTTTATGGCTGCCCTTACTGATTGCACTCATCTATTTTCATAAAGGAAAGAGGGTTGATTTCTTTCAAAATCAAGATGAAAAATGTGAAAATAGGATGGAACGCAGACTATATGATACGCTTAGGAACAACGGTTATTATGTAAGAGTTAAAGAAAAATGCGGACCCTATACATTAGATTTAGTGCTTCCCTATTATAGAATCGCCTTGCGATGTGATACAGAAGGAAACAAGGTGGAAGATATCAAAAAAAGAAGATATCTTAAGAAACAAGGGTGGCGCGTGATTCCCATAAAGGAAAAAGAGCTGAATGGCAAAATCACAACGATATTAGCCAAAATAAAAACGAAAATAGCAAATTGACTTTTTATCATTGCAAAAAAGAAGAACGGATTTTCCTAACGTGTTCGGTTGCGGGGTGCAAACATATTAGCATAAGATTTAGCAAGCATCTGCCGGTCAGCAGAGTGCGTTTATTTGTACTGCTAATTCTAATACCATTTTAAGTGCGTATATAAAAATGAGAAACTCCAGATTTTTATGGAGTTCCTTTTCCTTCTTGAATTATTGCCCCCGATTGTTTAGTAAATGCTTATTTTTAATAAATAATCTATGTTAAAGAAATGTTGATTTTTAAAATAAAGAATGAGAACTCCATATTTCCTTGGAGTTCCCTTGTTCCATTAAAGCCCTTTAGCGAAACAAGAATTACCTTCTTTTATTAATCAAATCAATTAAACAGTAAATTTGTGAAATTAAAAATGAAAGAAAAATAATAATGATGGTGCCAAATGTGTAAACTGCTTCTTCTGCGGGATTGCCACCGCCCGTATATATAGAACTAAATATAAAATAGAAAACCACACTCACCATTATGGTTAAGAAGAAAATCCTAATGTACTTTCCCATAACGTCTCCCCTTACATTGAAACAGTTGTTTTGCCTTTCCATTAATATAGTGTACGCCTTTTAATTTAATTCCTGCTTATTCAACAATCCTGCCTGATTGCTGAATAACTGTTATTTCCATTTTATCACAAATACACTGTTAAAAAGGGTATTTTGCAAAATGAAACACACCAATTATTCTGCTAATTGGTGTGTTAAACGATGTGTTATTTACTATGCTGTTTTAATATTTTGCACCTCTGAACCGAACCCGTTAGGATTTTCCCCGCTCTTCTTTTCTTAAGTTTAAAAAGCAAGAAACAAGCTATTCTTGCTCATTTGATAAAGGAATGATGTCATCATCCGTCATTAAAAATCCATGGGACCTCATTAACGATGCCTTAAGCGATGCAGGTACTCTGTCAGCATTATAAGCACAAACTGAAATTAGCCCCATTGAAGACACTGCTCTATTTGCTTGTTTTTCAAATTCTCCGATCACTTCTGTAATTTCTTCTACATTTCCCCACTCTACATGGGCCCAAGTTCGAATCGGGGTGTTCTCTATTATGTATGGCTCTAATATTAAAGAAAAATAGCTGAGTATCGTAGAAGCATGAAAATCACCGTTCAAACAGTAGAAATCAAAATTATTTACATAGTGTACCTTAGTAAGCTCGTCTTCTGTTAAATGAAGCACCAATTTCTTATATATTAATGAATATACTCTTTCGTTTTCTATGACAATCACGCGATCCTTCTGATCAATTCCTGAGCGAATATAGGAAACTGTATTTTCAATATATCGATCTAAATCATTAAAATAGTAAAAGATGTGGCCGCCTGTTGATTGCTGCAATTCTTTAGTCAGCTGCAGAATTTTCATTTCCAATGTTCATTTCCCCTTTTTACCTAAAAGCTAGAGCATATGGAAGTTTTATTATTGTTTATCCATGTAATAAATTGTTTTAATTATGCAGTTAAACCTTGTTATTTCAAAGTTAAAAAAGAACCAATTCTTAATGAATTGGTATGCATAAAAGGATTGTACATTATTCTGCTGTATAAGTAGCGAGTGCCTGAGAAAGCGTCGATTTAATGGAGATTTTATCAAAAGTAAGTCCTAATTGCATGGAAGTCAGAGCAATTTCTGGGCGAATGCCAGATAGGGTTGATTCAATGCCAATTAAATTCAATGCATCAATAAGCTGGAAAATCTGATGTGCTACCATCGTATCAATCATTACAACACCAGATAAATCGATATACAAATGAGAAATTCCTTTTTCAGCACATTGATTCAGTGTATTTTCAAGAATCATTTTAGCCCTTGCTGTATCAATGTCACCTACAAGCGGAAGCAATGCTGTGTCATCTTGAAGTCTGATCACAGGCGAGCTAAGTTCATAGATCATTTCCTGCTGTGCTCTTAATTGTAACTCTGAGCTTTTCTGAGTTTCCTCAACAAATTTATAAATGACTTGATCGTGCGCTCTGACGATAATATCTTTCCAAGCATCGATCAGACCTTGGGAATATTCATCAGGATGAAGGCTTACGAAAGTCGCCACTTCATTTAAGTATTGGCTTCTCGTTCTCATAAATTCTTTTATAATGAACTGAATCGGCGTACTTAAATGTTCGCCATCCTGAGCCGTTTTAACGACCCACTCTTCAAAAAGTTCGAGAAAATCGATCTCATCTTCTGCGAAGACTTGTATAAATTGCTGGTGAAATTGCTGATTCTGCGCTTTAAGCGCCTGAATAACTTCAGGATCATTGGATGCATAAACACCGCCAGTTTTGGATTGATCAAGAGTTTGATACCATTCTTCTGTCAAATGATGAGCCCGCTGCTGTAAATAGTTGTAGAACTTTTGATTTCTGTGCAAGTTGTTTCTCCTCCTGAATACTCCACTTTTCTTTTTCACCTATTTTACTCTATAATTCAAAAAAGAACCAAATAAATAGGTTCTTTTAAGGAGGAAAATTATATACTGATATCTCTTTTTTGGAAATAAAGAAACGTCACTGTCATAAAAACCGCATAATAGACAGCTAAAATGGTTAAAGAAATTGGAAGCGTAATCGTTTCTAGAATCTTATCCTGATACGCATAAACCGTAAGATCGAGATGCGGGAAAATCAAAAATTTTGTCCACGCGTATTTTTCAGCTACAAAGAGAATGACATTCCCCACTGTCGATGAGAAAAAGAGAACAAAGATTCCAATTCCAACTGCAAGTGCCTGGCTTTTGAATAGAGTTGACAGCATAAATGCAATTGCTGTAACGATAACTAGACTTGGCAAGAAATAAAGAAGTTTCAGAAAAACTTGATCCCCAACCGCAACGATGTTTTCTGGATTCATTTGTCCATCCATTGACATCTCAAACATTTTTTCGCTGAAGCTGCCTGCTCCAAACAACACAAGTCCTGCTAAATAACCCATAATCATTAATACTGCCAGCAACAGCAGCGAATATAATGTTACTGAGATATATTTAGAAAGGAGAATGGCCCACCTTCTATGGGGGCGAATCAGCAGCTGTTTGATTGTTCCGTCAGAAAATTCGGATGCTACGTTTGCGCTGCACACAATAACTGCAAATAATGTTACAACGGTTGTCATCATAGACACGATATCATTAAGATAATGCCAAGCACTCTCTGCATTAGGGTTTATATCTTCTTCTAAATACATTTGCTTTTCAGCGATTTGCATGTGAAGCCATTCTTGTTCTTCTGCAGGTGTTTCTGTCAAATCCTTCTCTAGCTGACCAATTTCCATTTGCAGATCCTGACGCCAATCCTCACTTGGCTCGTCTGTAAATCTGTCATAAATCAAACCAGCTCCTGTCACCATCACAACGATTAAAACCAGATAGACCCAGCTGGACACCTTCGTAAATATCTTCATCAATTCATTTTGAATAAGCCCGATCATATCATTTGCTCCTTCTTCTCTTTGTTCGTCAGCTCTAAGAAACGATCCTCGAGGGTAGCTTTATGGCTTGCAATTCCATAAACGCCAATTCCATTTGAAACAAGGAGCTGATTGATTTCCATGGTCGTTTCCTTGTCAATATGAAGCTTCAGTTGTTCACCATTCACTTCAATCGCCTCTTTATATAAACCATTTTCTTTTATGAGAATCGCTGCCTTGGAAGAGTCACTCACTTCAAATAGAACCTCGCGCGTTATTTTTTCATTTTCATCAAATGATTCGTTGATTGAAGAAATGTGGATTAATTTTCCTTTTTCAATTATGGCAAAACGATCGCACATCAGCTGCATTTCAGAGAGTAGATGCGATGATACTAAAACTGAAATCCCCTGATTAGCAAGTCCCCGCAAATAATCCCTGAATTCCCTAATCCCCTGTGGATCAAGTCCATTTGTCGGTTCGTCTAAAATCAATAAAGAAGGACTATGCAGCAATGATTGCGCAACGCCTAACCGCTGACGCATTCCAAGAGAATACGTTTTTACCTTTTGGTGAATCGCATCTTCCAAACCAACCAGCTTGATGACTTCGCTTCGGCGTTCTTCTGAAATCTCTTTTACAGCCATCCGTTCATAATGACGGATGTTTTTTAATCCGCTCATATATTTATAGAATTCCGGATTCTCAACGATCGCACCGATTTCACTCATTGCTTCCTTGAAAGAATCATCTAAATTGTGGCCATTAATGATTACCTTTCCGCCTGTGCGATTGATAAGACTTACGATCATTCGAATGATGGTTGTTTTGCCTGCTCCATTTGGACCGAGCAGTCCGAATATTTCTCCTTTTTCAACCTGAAAACTGACATCATCAACAATCGTTTTTTTACCAATCCTCTTTGTCAGAGACTGCACTTCAAGTGCATACTGCGTCATGTTTTTAGTCCCTCATTTCTTTCTGTCAATTTATGTATTCATTTGTAATACGCAGCAGCAGGAAAAAAGTTTCCATTATCTTAAAATTATTTAATTTGAACAAGCTTTCCTTTGATATAATGACATAGGTTTGGATTTTTTATCAGCTAATTTACATATTCTTGAAACTTATTGATTTTATTGACGTCATTACAGTAAGCAAAAAGGGTGGGGAAGATTGGATACAGTGAATGTTGAAAAGCTGATTGAAACGCACCGTCCAAGAATGGAGAAGACAATCAGGAAATTAATCAAGAATCCTTCTCTTGTTGACGACATCCTTCAAGACGCTTCCATCAAAATCTTTCGGTATTTTACAGAAAAAGAGAGAGAATTTCCTGAAAATATCGAAGCTTGGATAACAATACTATCGAAAAACACAACCTATGATCATCTAAGAAAAATGAAACGCAATCAAGATACGGTTCAGCATGTGAGTGAAGAATATAAACATCATGTCAATGTAGAACCTGAAACACCTGAGAGAGCTTTTCTATCAAAAGAAATGATTGGGGAAGTAAAAGAAGCCTTTCAAACACTTGATCAAGAAACAAGAGATATCCTCGTCTTAAGAAATCAAGGCCGTTCATATGAAGAAATCGCTGCAGCACTTAAAATTTCCCTTGCAAAAGTGAAGACAAGAGTATTTCGGGGCCGCAAGAAATTAATGGACGCTCTTAAAAGTAAGGGGGTGCTATAAATGAGCTGCGAGAAATGCCAAGAGAAGATTCTGATCTTTGATCAGCTATCAGAGGCTGAACAAGATACCTTACTTGAACATATTGGAGAATGCGATGAATGTTCGGAAGCCTTTGAACAATTTCTGCAAGTAGAAGAAGCGCTGGACGTCATCCTTCAAGATGAAGTCGCCATCCTTCCGCAAAAAATGGTAAAGAAACCAAATCCATATAAATATTTAAAACGCGCAGCACTCATTTGTGCATCCCTATTCATTATATGCCTTGCCGCGTGGAACACACCCCCAGTTAAAGCAGCGATTGAAAGAGCGCTGAACGAATTAATCGGGAATAAGTTTTTGGAAATGGACAAACCGCTCGAGCATAAGGGTGAGGATAAAGAGAAGAAGAAGAATATAGAAAGGATCATTTATACGGTTCATGAAACTCCTAAAGGAAATAAATTTATCTCTTATCAGTCAGGTTCTAAAAGCAGACGTGAGTACGAAAATGGAAATCTTGAAATTATAGATGGCAGCGTGCTCATCACCTACTATAAAGAAGAAAATGTTTATACGTCTGAAAAGTTGAGCGGTACAGTTTCGCAAATGACACAGGACATCTTTCAGGATCTCGATCCTGATCAAATTAAAAATTTAGGAGAAACGACAATTGTTGGGCGTAAAGCCAATATGTATGAAATTGACTTTGGTGACGGAACAATGGTTGAATACTGGTTTGACAAGGAAACAAACTGGATTATTAATGAGTATAGGCTAGAAAATGGAGAAAGATTGCCCAATGATGATGGACCAAAACTTCTCGAATTCAACGTGATTGAAGTAGAAAAAGGTCATAAATTATTTGATACAAGTCCTCCAGAAGGTGCGGAGCTAGTTGAATTTGATCCAATGAGAATACTAAAGCTTGATGATTAAGTCTGAAAATGCACAAAATGATCAACCTGCAAGAAAGAATTAAAGGCCAGGATCTTATTTAATGAAATCAAAGCCAAATTGCGGATTGATGCAGAAATCATTTGTGCAGATTGTATGGATGGGCAAAAAATAAGCGTTAAACATGGAAGTTCTGGCAATTTAACAATTGTCAGAGCTTCTTTCTTTTTTATTCATAGGTTTATGATGAATTTGCAAGGCTAATCTTCAAAAGTGCATTCCTTTTCGTTAAATTCACTTCTCAAAACACCTGAATTACTTGCCAAAACATGTAAAATACTTTCTACCATTCACCTCCTAAATTCACAAAAAAACTGATTCCTCCTTAAGGAACCAGTTTTTCCATCTAGCTTCTCGCAGTTGAAAGACAATAATACGTATCCTTTCCAACAATACCATCTGCAGCAAGTCCTTTATCCGCCTGAAACTCCTTGACTGCTCTTTCCGTTTGACTTCCGAATATACCATCAGCTGCACCTGGTGAATACCCAAGACATGACAGTGTTCTTTGGATACCCGTTACATACGAAGCCTTGTTACCGGAATAGCCATTTTTGGCCAGGTACGCAGATCCAAAGTCTATAGTAGTATTGCTTAGAACAACTCCGCATATTTCTGTGCCAGATTGAACATATCCCTTGTCAGACGTATTTACAATCCATTGATACCCTTCATTTTCTGTACGTACATCTTCTGTCCATGAACTTCTTCCATTGCATGAATAGGCTTTAGCGATCGACATTCTCATTTCCCCCTGGTCATCTTCATCCTGATCGGATGTTAAAATTCAATTCGTGAGCAAAGATTGGAAGACGTTTAAAAAATATGTATTCTCCTAAGCTTTTCGAACCGTACTATAGGTACGAATCACCAGACAGAAAGTTTCATATTTTTCAGGAAAAATGATCCATATTTAGTTTTTCTTCTGATTGAAAAAATAATAGATGATGGATAAATGTTCATTTTTGGTTTGTATCCCGATCATATAGGGAATTGTTCTCATAGGTTTGCTTCAAAACACAAAAATCTGCGAAACAATCATTCTAATTTCCCGATTACAAGTTTGTTAAAAGACTCCTTAGGAACAGACATTTTCTGCTCAGTAGTATATACTATTGAAGTATCTTTTAGGAAAATACCCATAACTCCCCCGCATTCGAGCAGTTTGTCCGCGAGACAGAAAAATAAACAGACAATCAAATATCCATCCAAAAACAAGGTGTTATTGCCTGAATTAATGTTCAGGCAGCTTAGTGTTCATGAGGAAATAATAGCTAAGTGAAAATGATTAGTTAACGTATTTTATTAACGCAATCTTTAAGGGTTAGTTACTATTGCTTCATAAAAAAAGAGAAAAGTAGAAATTGTTGGTTTTGCATGTTTTTGTGTTTTCCAATTGAAGTAAAGCCCTCTGCGAATCTATCAAAGATGGGAGATTTTATTTTAATATGAAAAATGTTTCAGCTGTTTTTTATGTTTCAGCTGCTATTTTGACGCTTCTTGTTTTGATTGGTGTAGTTGCACCATCTTCACTTGAGAGTGTCACAGGCAGTATGCAAGGTTTTATTACAGATAAACTTGGATGGTATTATCTGATTATTGTCACGGTATTTGTTTTCGTTTGTTTGTATCTGCTGGTAAGTCCGATTGGCCGGATTAAACTTGGGAAACAGGAGGATAAGCCTGAGTTTTCACGACCAACCTGGCTTGCAATGCTCTTTAGTGCGGGAATGGGAATCGGTCTGGTATTCTGGGGAGCGGCTGAGCCGATCAGTCATTATGCGATCAGTTCTCCTACTGGTGAAACCGGCACAGATCAAGCGATTCGGAATTCAATGAGATTTACCTTTTTCCATTGGGGGATCCATGCTTGGGCCATCTATGGAATTGTTGCATTAGTCCTGGCATACTTTACATTCAGAAAAGGCGAGCCTGGATTAATCAGTGCGACACTGAAACCTATTATCGGTGACCATGCAAATGGACCGATCGGAAAAGCAATTGACGTCATCGCTGTTATTGCAACTGTAATTGGCGTAGCCACAACACTTGGTTTTGGAGCTGTGCAAATTAACGGAGGTTTATCCTTCTTATATGACATTCCTTCAAATTTGGCAGTTCAATTCATTATTGTTGTCGTATTTACAATCCTTTTCGTCCTTTCTGCGCTTAGCGGATTAGGCAAAGGAATAAAGATACTCAGTAACGCCAATATGATTTTAGCATTTGCTCTTTTCCTTTTAATGTTCATTTTTGGACCAACCTTATTTACGCTTAATCTGTTTACAGACACGATCGGAACGTATCTGCAAAACCTGATGAATATGAGCTTCCGTATCTCTCCTCTTGATGAAGAAAACCGCAGCTGGATCAATGGCTGGACAATTTTCTATTGGGCATGGTGGATTGCATGGTCTCCTTTTGTCGGCATCTTTATCGCACGTGTTTCAAAAGGCAGAACGATTCGTGAGTTTGTTATTTTCGTCTTGCTTATTCCTTCACTTATCGGATTTATCTGGTTTGCAACTTTTGGCGGTTCAGCTCTCCTGCTTGAACATGAGGGAGTCGCGAAAATTTCAGCATTAGCAACAGAAGAGTCACTCTTTGGTGTATTTGAAAATTATCCAATGGGCACCATTCTTTCTATTATTGCCATGCTTTTAGTCGGTACCTTCTTCATTACATCGGCAGACTCTGGAACATTCGTCCTTGGTATGATGACAACGAATGGCTCGCAAAATCCGAGCGGCAGCGTAAAAGTGATCTGGGGCGTATTCTTGGCCGCGATCGCTCTTGTCCTCCTTTATTCAGGCGGATTGCAGGCTCTGCAGAACACAATGATTATTGCAGCCTTGCCATTTTCTGTCATCATGGCACTGATGACCATAAGCTTAATGAAGGCATTAACAAAAGAAGCAAAAGAACTTGGCATGAATCAAGTTCCTGTTAAAAAACCAAAGAAAAAAGCAGAAACTCCAGCCTAACGGTTCGGAGTTCCTGCTTTTTTTATTTTACTCTTTTGAGGTTTTGCGTCTGTAGTTCAAGTACAGAATTCCTCCAGCCGATGCAAGCAGCAAACCCCATAGGATATATTGATAGTTTGCAGTTGCTGTTTCTGGAAGTGTGTTGCTGGCAGTTTCATCTGAATCTTGATTCGAGTTTGTGTCATTCTCAATTTCTTCTACAACTGTATCTTCTTCATCAATGGTTTCCTCTTCTTCCGTTTCTTCCTCATGAACAGCAGCTGGCTGATTTACCGTAACCAATGCTTCTGCAGTATGTTCCCCGTCATGAGTCTGAACAGTGATAACTGCTTTTCCTTCAGCTAAAGCCGTGACTACTCCATCGCCACTAACTTTTGCAGTTTTTTCATCTGAGCTAGTCCATGTTAAAGCTTTATTTTCAGTCGTGTCTTGGGGTTGAATCGACGCTTTAAGCTCTATTGTTTCCCCTATTTCCAGGCTTGCCTCCGTACGATCAAGCTTAATGCCTTCTATTTCTTTCATAGGTTCAACCTGTACTTCATTTACTGCAACCGTCCCGCTCACTTCATTTCCAGCAAGTACAAGCGGACGGCCTGTCGGACTCATTTGCGCCGGTACAAAATCAAGTCCTTCAGGCGCAACATCACCAGCAATCACGGCTGAAAAATCTCTTGTATTGATATAATTTGCAAACTGAGAATTCTCAGGATTTGAAATGTTATACGTCATGACTCCGCCGATTCTTTCCAGGCCTACAAATGCAAATACTTCATCGCCAATCATTCCAACTTTTACATCTTCAGGCTCAGGTCCTTTTTTTGCACTTCGTTTTTCAAATGCTGTGTCATCGTTTGACCAGTTAAATACTTCAGGGTAACGCTGAGCTGTTATTTTTTCAAAATCGCTGCCGCTGTCGTAGACAAGCTCCATCGTGTCTGCCTTCCAAATGGAGAATGATCTGCCGCCAAGTGTATAGATAGCATCTGTTCCTCGGTCTGTCAGCACTTCAAGCTTGTCGTAATCTCCAGAATTTTTCATTTTATCTAGAGCTGCATCTGCTTCCTTACCAGTCATCCCTTTAAGAAGGGACGAATCAAGAGTTATGCTGTCTTTAACATCAGCAAATTCAGCGATGTTTTCAAACTCTTCCCATTCTGTTGCATCGCCTTCATTTGCAGTAATCAGATAGCTCACCCCGCCCATTTCCACCTGTACAATTGAATCAGGCATATAGGCGCCAAGGATCGGCAGCTGCTCAATCTCTATTTTTCCGTTTCTTGCGGCATCTAGCTCATTACCTGTGAGAGAATGATCTTTATAGCCCAGTGATTTAACTGATAAAACGCTGCCTGCAGCAACATCAATTGCAGCAATTGCATTGTTTTCCTGCAGGGTGACATACGCTTTGCTTCCATTCTTAGAAAGCGCAATGTATTCTGGTTCCAGGTCCCGAACTGCATCTGTTTTCGTTCCGTTATTGCGGATATGGACATTATTATCAATGACACTGGCATCATTAAATTTCACTTTTTTTACTTCACCAGTTTCATAGTTTACAATAGTTACCGATCCCTCAGGATCGACTCCATTTTCTAGTCCTTCTCTTGGTTCAGCTTCATCGGCTGACAAAATATATTTTCCATCGTCTGTCATTTTCACCATATCAGGCTGAATGCCTGCATCAAAAGTTTTTAGAATCTTTCCATCATAATCCATCACAACAATCTTGCCTTGTTTTGTATAGTCGGCATCTTGAACCGCTGCAGTGATTACTTTATGATTTGTATTGATTTCAATGCTAGTTAGATCCCCGTATTGAAAAGCTGCTGTATTGACTGCAGCTGCGATATTAATGGATTTTTCTTTTTGAAGATTCTGCCCTTTATCGGATGTTAATTCATTAAGGCTTACAATATCAATGGTTTGGCTCTTTCCGTTAATTACGTAAAACTTTCGGTTATCTGAGTTGTATTTCACAATCTCAGCCACTCCGCCTTCTTCATCCGTCACACCTGTACTGAAACCTGCTATCTTTTCAAGTTCAAGCGTGTTCGGCAATTTTGCTTCATTTAAAACGATATTTCCTAAGCTGCTAAGGACCAGTATTGGCTGTTTCTGTTCATTTAAAGCAATGACACCTGATGCAGATATGAAATCTCCCGTTTTATAATCCTTCGTTGAACCTATTGAAGCATCTACATACACAGTAAGTGCATTATCAATTGTCAATGTATTTTCTGTTTTTGCTGTAATGTCTCCAGTCACACTGACCAGAAAGCCTTCATTCGCTGCTGCATCTTTTGCAGGAACTGACAAAACAGGAACATCGGCTTCTTTTTCATCCAGAACAATGGTCTCCTGCGTTAACAGGGTACGGGTGCCATTGACGTCTTGGACCGTACCCGTTACACGCACACGCTGTCCTTTTTTAGCATCCAGCCCAGCTACTGCTATTCCTCCGCTGCTATCTTGTACATAAGTGACAGGCATTGCAGCTTCTGCACTTGTTTTTATGCTTCCTGCTGAAACGATTCCTTCCATAGTAATCTGCTTACCGGAAAGATTTTCTCCGGACTTAATATCCGAAATCTTCATCATTTCAATCAAGGCCACGTCGCCTTCTTTTTTCCCAGACATTGTTGGTGATGGCTTTACAGCTTCAAAGTCTGCACTGTTTTCATTTGTATCTGCAAACGCCATTCTTCGTGCCGACGTTTCGAAGGTCAAGCCGCTAATCGGAGATCCTTCGCCTTTTATGATTTTTGGCTCGCCATAACTGACAGCATCAATGACGGATTCTTCTTTTTTCAGCTCCACATTTCCTTTTTCATCACTCATTCCAATACCTGCTTCTGGTGCATCAAAATAGACATCTGCTTCGAATATTTCGCCGAAGTCCTTGTCTCCCTCATTTCCAATTGTCGCCTCGCCCCGAAGGAGGAAATAATCATTTGCTTTAATAACATGTTTTTCGTTAAACTCATATGTCTGAACGGTGTCACCGCTGCTGTTTGTGTAAGTAAGAACAAAACCATTCAATGCCACATCTTCATTTGTAGGATTATACAGCTCAATAAAATCATTTTTAAAAGGAGCTTCGACCGCACCATCTTTTGAAGTCTTTCCTCCGCCGCCATATACTTCATTAATGATTACCTTTGTCTCAGCAGTTGTTTCAGCGCTTGTCAAATCAAAACTTGCCGGATTACTGGTCAGCAATAAAACACCAGCTAACGAAAATGTGCCTAACTTACGAAACAAACTTGTGCTTTTCATCCTTTTCCTCCTGAACATGGTTTAATGGACATCTGCTATTCTTACGACCTATTTACTAGAGTAGCGTGAAAACCATGTCGGAAACTATCAGATTTTTGTAATTTTTTCGTATTGGTTTTGTAAAGAAAAAACACCTATGGGAACTAGGTGCTTTCATTAAAATGCAGCTTTTATCTGTTTTCTGGCCCGATGAATTTTTGTTTTAACAGTTGATGTGTTCAAAGAAAGAAAATCAGCGATTTCATGATCTTTCATTTCAAAAAATAGTTTTAAGATCATGATCTCACGATAATCAGATTTAAGGGTATTAATAACATATTGCGTTTTTTCTTTTAATAAGGAATAGTCGATTCTATCCTCTATTCGCTCCCCTTGATCGGCCAGAGTCAAATAGTCATCTTCAATTGAAACCTCATTTCTCTTTTTTCTTATAAATAAATCAATGGCTGTTCTCCTTGCAATTGCAGATAGCCAATTCTTAAGCTTTTCTTTTTCGAATAACGTATCCATTTTCAGAAAAGCCTTTAGAAAGGTTTCCTGGGCAATATCTTCAGACAGATGAGGATCTCTCGTTATACGCAGGGCTATGCGATAAACAGATGAATAATAGCACTGGTAAATATCATTAAAATAAATTTGTTCGTATTTCAGTGCTGCTTCTGCGGGCATGATAATCTTTCACCCATCTTTCAATTAATCTAGTTTTGTTCTGATAAAATCTGGAGCGGCATCTCCTGAAAAACTTCCGATATCATGAAAGTCATTTCCTTTATAAATAACGGCAATCATGTATAAGCCGTCGGAATCCCATTGAAAAGCATCTAGGCTTTCCTGAATCTCACTTTTATTTTCTAGTTTTATCCCGTTGCTTTCCATCGTGCTAATGATAGTTTCAACATCCATATTGAGAAGATCCTCTTGATTGTGTCTATCATTTTTCATCACCCACACATGTGAAACATCATCGGCATTTATTGTCGCCAAGTCAAATAATTTTTTATCTTTAAGCCATTGATTCACTGTTTTATATGAATTCTTTAATGTCAGATGAATTGATTTATTATTCGCAAGCAGAACTTCGATACTAGATTCTAATGCAGAAGAAGTTTCGGTTTCTTCATATGTTTCACTATAAATATCATCTTTTATTAACTTGATCGCTTCTTGAATGTCTTTTTCGTCAGTTATTGATGCACCATCTTGAAGTGAATCTCTATGTGAGTAAATCGAAATCTTGTCAACATCATCAGGATCAATTGTTACGATCTCGTTATGCATTTCTTTATATTCCTCCGATTCAACAATCGGCTTGTACAATGATGCATAGTCATCAATATTTGAAATCAAATATTCTCTTACAATCTGTTTCCCGGAATGCAATTCATAGATGAAAAATGCGGAACGGCTAAAACGAGATGCACTCTGATTACGTTCATCATTTTCTAAGATTTCCTTGTGAAGATTCTGAACCGTTTCAATGTTTTCTTCCTCTTCAAAAAAACGAACGTTTGGATCATCCATATAAGAATATGGGCTATCTCCAAAGTAAACTTTCTTTATTTCACTTGTCTGCGGCAATCTTTTTTCGAATCCAGTTACATCAAGCTGAAACACTCCAAATATTCCAATCATCACAGCAGAGAAGAGAAAATAGCCTTTAATTGATTTGAACACTCTCCATGATTTTTGCAACACCATTTCGGCAATAAAGTAGCCGAATAAGGAACCCGCTGCATATCCAAAGATCCGCCATATCCAATGACCCTGTGTTTCTCCAAAATACGTACCGCCCAATAGCATGAAGCAGAAGGCTGTTCCATATTTGAAAACAGGGATTACGCCGCTAAATACAAATGCTTCTGATACTCTCTCAAGCTTTCTGTTTTTATAAAGATAAATGGATAATACATAAAATAAGATGATCGCAGCAATGTAAATTAACACTTGCACAATTGATAAAACTTCATGGTTGATATTAATCAAAAAAGTGATGGGTGATGCTTTCTCTATACTGAGTTTCAAAGAATAATCCCTTGAAAAACCATACAAGAAAAAGTTCACCTGATAGAATAGGAGATACATAATTCCCGCAGGAAATAATAGAAAAATATACGTTAAGACTCCCTGCACAGCCGAAATTCCCGTTAGAACTCCAATAAAGACTGTGGCAAAAAAGAATAGCAGATTAAATAGAATGCTCACACCTGTCCAATAAAAAATATCTCCTAGACTATAATACATGTCCAAATGGAATAGAAGATGCAGTCCAAGCATAAATAAAGCTATCAATAAAACAGGGATGACCAGAAAAGCAATTCCCATAACAACATAATGATGAAAAACCTTCTCCCTTTTCACTGGTAAACTATGAATCAGATCAGCTGATTGCTTAACCATAAAATAGCGGAATAGAAACACTCCCAACAAAACAGGTACAGCAATCAGCAGCATGATCTGCACCTCAATCAAGAGAGAAAATAGATTATCCAGCCTAGCAGGGATTGCATTTTGCTGGTCACTGGTAAAAATCATGATCATTGATAACGGCAAGGCAAAAAATAATCCTAATAAATACAGCGCCGCAATCCAGCCATTGCTCCTGAGAATTTGAGTAAGCAATTCTCTATTAAACAAGGATGTTGTTGACATCATAGCCTGCACCCCCCATTTCATAAATAAATATTTCTTCTAAAGTAAGCGGCAAAAGATCAAAAATGATTGGCTGAAATTCTTTTATATGCGCTGACACCGCTTCTTCTTTTCCTCTGATAATAAATAAAAAGACACTTCCGCGTTTTTCTTTGTATACAACATCAAGACCATCCAGCCAGTTTGAAGGTAATTCATTTCTGAAGGAAACTTGAATTTTATGATGATCTGATTTAAGATCATCGATTTCTTTTTCAAGAAGCAGGCTTCCTCTATGTAAAATACCAATATGATCGCACAAATCCTCAATTTCCCTTAAATTATGCGAAGATATTAAAACCGTCATTTCACGTTCTGCTACGTCTTGAATAATTAAATTCTTAACAATTTTTCTCATCACCGGATCAAGACCATCAATTGGTTCATCCAAAATAAGCACATCTGGCATCGTTGACATTGCAAGCCAGAATGCAACTTGTCTTTGCATACCTTTTGAAAAGGATTGAATCTTTTTATTGACGTCAATTTTAAAAACGTCCCCTAAACGGGTAAACCGTTCCTGATTCCAGTTTTCATACGTATGCTGATAAAATTTAGCCATTTGTTTAATTGTATATTGTGAGAAAAAGTGCGGATAATCCGGAATAAAAAACAGGCGATTTTTCATTTCTAGATTTTCATATACATGATTGCCATTGATTGAAATTTCTCCTGTGTCCTGCTTTAGAATGCCTGCAATCATTCGCAGCAATGTCGTTTTCCCTGCACCATTTGATCCAAGAAGTCCATAAATGGATCCTTTTTTCACCTGAAGTGTGACATCCTCCACTGCTTCAATATCCTTAAATCTTTTTTTAACATTACTTAGGTGAATCACTTGAATGCCCTCCTCCGCTTATCTGATTGATCGTAAAAATAAACTGCTGCAGCTCATCTACTGTCATTCCTAAAGAAATAGCTTCAGCTACAAGCCTTTCAAGCTCAGCCATAACACTATTCAGCTTCTCTAATTTTGACCGCTCACTCGATAAGCTGACAAAGCTGCCCTTACCCTTGATCGAATATATATATCCTAGACTTTCAAGCTCGCGATAGGCTCTTTGAATCGTGTTTGGATTAATTGTCAGCTGCTGGGCAAGTGTCCTGACAGAAGGAAGCTGTTCATCCACACTCAGCACCTCGCTGATAATCAGCTCAACGAACCTCTCCACCAGCTGTTCATAAATTGGTTTTCTATTTCTTGGATCGAGATCAAACATATCCGCCCTCCCAACTTCTTTCAAAATCGTATCTACTGTATTAATATGATTAGTACAGTTAATTATATGCTAAGTTCTTCCATATGAAAAGGAAAGTTTTTATTAAGTTTTTATAAAGAAAAGGCTCATTTCTAAGGTGCGTTCAACGTTATTAATATGCTTTAGGACGAATACCTGAAATCTATATGTGAAAAACAGTCAAAAAAAGAGAGATACCATTCTCATAAAAATGCAGAATGCTATCTCTCAAAGTTCAGCCTTTTCTAATCAATTTTCCAATTTGATTGCATTCTTCTGCAAACCAAATGGCACCGTCCTTTCCAAGTACAATTCCGTGAGGCTCAGCATTGTCAGTCGGAATCTGAAACTCTTCAATAATCCCTTCAGTTGTGATTCTCCCAATTTTATTGCTCCCCCACTCAGTGAACCATAAATCGTTATTTTTTCCAGCAGTAATCGCATGAGGCTTTGCATTTTCTGTTGGTAGTTTATATTCTTTTATATCTCCAGAGACTGTAATTCTGCCAATCTGGTTTCCTGTTATTTCAGTAAACCATAGTGCACCATCAGGACCATTTGTTATTCCCACTGGACCTGCTTTTGCAGTTGGTATCTCGTATTCTGTGATCTCGCCATCCAATGTAATTCTTCCAATCTTATTTCCTTGATTTTCAGTAAACCAGAGGGCTCCATCTGAACCCGCAACAATAAAAGATGGAAACGCTCCTGGAAAAGGTAATGCAGCCTCTTTGAAATCTCCTGATGCTGACAGTCCGCTAATCTTGTTGCCTGTCAGTTCAGTGAACCAAATGGCTCCATCAGGTCCTTCTGTTATACCGTATGGGCCTGATTGGCTGCTTGGCAATGAATACTCCGTTATCTCACCTTCCATAGACAATTTCGCAATTTTATCTGCTTTATATTCCGTAAACCATAAATGCCCATCTGATCCAGCTGTGATGACTGAAAGACCAGCATCTGACGTTGGGACTTCGAACTCTTGAATTACTCCTGCATCAGAAACTCTCCCTATCCGATTTCCTTTATTTTCAGTAAACCAAAGAGACCCGTCCAGACCGGCTGTTATGCTATTAGGACCTGAGTCTGGGTGAGGAAGGGGGAATTCTTGGAATTTTAATTTCATATAAGCTTTAGCCTCCTTTATATATTAATTTGTTTTAATCCCCTTTTTTCCTTCAATAAAAAAGAATTGCCAGCAGCAATTCTTTTCAACAAAATATTTTTATAAATAGAAGCTGATAATAATAGATCCATTAAAGCAGATAATTTTCTTTACAAAGTAGTTAAAAACATTGAAATAGCAGGAATATAAGTAATAAGGAGCAAATCAAACACCATGATTAGGATAAAAGGAACGATTGAACGAATGAGTTTATCATACGATACATTGGCAATCCCTTGAACGATGAATAGATCTAAACCAACAGGGGGGGTGATGAGTCCTATTGAAAGATTTACGACCATAACTACTCCAAAAAAGATAGGATCAATTCCTACTGCTAAAGCAATTGGCAATAAAAGAGGAGTAAGGATCGTGATGGCTGCTGAAGCATTCAAAAAACAACCTGCAATAAAGAATATGATGTTAAATAGAAGTAAAATGATGTACTTATTCTCAGAGAATGCTGTAACAAGCCCTGCAAGCACCTGAGGTATTTGTTCAGCTGTCAGCAGCCAGCCGAATAGATTGGCTGCTGCAATGATAAACACAACCATAGCTGTCATTTTTGCTGCATTCAGAAATGATTCCGGTACGTCTTTCCATTCCATATCTTTATACACAAACTTATTTAAAATAAAAGCATAAGCAGCTGCGACAGCTCCTGCTTCAGTCGGTGTAAAGATTCCTCCTCGAATACCTAGTATAATTATCAAAGGAAGCATTAAAGCTAATATTCCATCTATGAAAGCCTTCCGGAAAGAAGTAAATTCAAATTTTCCCATTTCTTCAGAATACCTTTTCTTTTTCGTGATCCAGTAGTTTAACATCATAATTGAAATACCAATTAATATACCTGGGATAATTCCAGCAGTAAAAAGATCTCCAATTGAAACTCCTGCTGTTACACCATAAACAATCATTGGTATCGAAGGGGGAATAACGACTGCGATTGTACCGGCACTGGCTACAGTAGCGGCGGCAAATCCTTTATCATACCCTTTTTCTTCCATCATAGGAATCATCATTTTACCAACAGCTGCCGTATCTGCTGCCCCTGAACCAGAAATGCCTGCAAAGAACATACTTGTTAATGTAGACACTTGCGCTAAACCTGCTCTAATCCACCCAACAGTCGCAAAGGCAAAACCCGCAATTCTTTTGCCCATGCTTCCTGACATCATAAATTCTCCAGTGAGCATGAAAAATGGAATGGCCAAAAGCGGGAAAGAATCTACAGATGTTAACATGCGCTGCGGTACAACTTCAAGAGGTATATAATAAACACTAGATATAAATCCTGCAATGGACGCCCATATTAAAGATATTGCAATTGGAACACCTAATATCATTAAGAAGAACAAAACCGCAATTACGATAATACCTACTGTCATTCAGGACCTCCTCCTCTCTCAAACAATGTTTGTGTTCTCTTTCATAATCTCTTTAGCAGTAACATGGATTTTACTTGATTTAGCAACAAAAATTTCACATAGATTGTTTGCGGAATGCACCAGACATATTACTGAGAAAACTAACACAGTGCCATAGATAAATGACATATTAAGACTCATAGAAGGAGAAATTTGCTGACTGGTAAATCTTAGAATGCTAGAACCATAGAACATTAAAAAGATAAAAAGAGAAGAGTTTACGATTTCTACAAATCCTGATAATCTTATTCGCCACTTTTCAGATAAGTAACTGTAAAAAATCTCTACTTTTGCATGGCCATTATTTTTATATACAATTCCAATCCCAAGAAAAACGATCCATACAAATAGATACCGAATCAGCTCTTCAATCCAAGTTAGGTTAAAAATAGAAAAGTCGATCATCGGCAAAGAATTATTAACAAACGAACTTTGCAGAACAAAACGCGAGAATACTTGATATACAGTAGCAACAAATGCTATTACAAATAACGAGATAATAATAAATCGGCTTATCTGATCAATTTTATGGCTTAGTTCTTTTAATGCCTCCATCCTGTTAACCCCCTCTTATTTTAATTTATCAATTTCTTTGAATAATTCTTTTCCAATTGAGGCTTCAAACTCTTTATAAACAGGCTTAACTGCATTTCTGAACGATTCTAAATCAGGATTTTCTTCAATTTGCATCTCACTTTTCCTAAGCTCATCCAATAATTCACTTTCTTCCTCTAATGCTACTTTTCTTTCATATTTAATCGCTTCTTGTGAAGATTCTTCTATGATGGTTTGAAGTTCAGGCGGTAATGTATCGAAGGTTGTTTTACTCATCAGGAATATGGCAGCATCATAATTATGCGCACTTAGTGTCAGATAACCTTGAACCTCATGCAGTTTATTCAAGTAAATTTGTGCAAGCGGGTTCTCCTGTCCATCAACTACTTTTTGCTCAAGTGCTGTGTACAGCTCTCCAAATGGTACTGGAACAGGTGTCGATCCAAGAGATTTGACAAATGAGATATAAGGCGGAGACTCCTGCACTCTCAGTTTCATGTTGGATGCATCCTCACTCGTTTTAATTGGTTTCTTATTGTTTGTAAGATGCCTCCAGCCATTTTCCATATATCCTAAATTGATCAGTCCTTTACTTTGCAAATCATCCGCAATATCTTTGCCAATAGAACCATCAAGAACCCGGAATGCATGCTCTCGGCTTTCAAATAAATAGGGCAAATTCAAAATGTTAAATTTCGGGGCAAAATTAGTTACTGGTGCAACAGATCCAATATGAAAGTGAATAGATCCAATTTGGGCGCCTTCAATCTGATCTCTTCCATTTCCAAGCTGACTGCTCGGAAAGATGTCAATTTGTATTCTGCCTTCAGATTTTTTTTCAACTAATTCTTTAAACTTTAGGGCACCTTTTTGATATGGATGAGTTTCTGTCTGTAAATGGCCCAGTCTAAGGACATACTCTGCAGACGGTTTATTGCCTGCTGCAGCATTTGAACAGCCGGTGGCAGTCAGTAAAGCAATAACAAGAAATAGATAAAAAAATCCTTTCACAATAATCCCCCCTCATGATTATGTAAGCACTTACAAAATAACCAACCCCATAATTCAGAGATTTTCATTTTAAATAGTTTCCTGTTGTAAATCTGATATAAAATTGGTGGATAGCTGATTGCAAATATTAAAATGAAAACCATTTTGCAGGATCATTTAAATAGATCCTGCATTCTTTCACACTCCTCCTGCTACTTTTGACGCATTTGTGGTAGAGTGACCCAACCATATTAACTAAAGTTAAACACACACTGAATTAAAATGCAACTATATTTTAAATATTCAGTTAATAAAAACTCTAAAAGCAATTAAAAAAACTTCTTACATCCAAATTAAAGATTTATTTCTTTTTTTATTTATTAAACCAAATCATAAAATGTCCTGTTCATTCTCTAAAATAATGTTGATTCAGTTTGTAAAAAGTGGTTTAATAATATTAAGTGGTTGGGTCACTATACCAATTAACATGTGTCAGATTCGTAATTTTATAGAGAATTCAATTTTGAAGGAGGTATTGAATTACTTTGAATCATTCAGGTGCTGCAAAAGTAAAAAATCATGCCCCAATGTCCTTCCGTTCTCATTCAAGACCAAAATTTTCAAATCATCATAAAGGATTAGTGAAAGGCATCCTGTTAACTTTAGTTTTGGCGTTGTTGGCAGGAATGATTGGAAAATTGCCATTTTTCTCAGTAATGGGTGTCATGATCATATCGATCATCTTAGGAATGGCCTGGAAAGGAATTATGGATGTACCAGCTGATTCTCCAATTGGCATTACGTTTACAAGCAAGTTTTTGCTTCGTGCCGGCATTATATTAATGGGATTAAGACTTAATTTTGAACAAATTCTTTCTGCTGGCTTTTCTATTATTTTAATAGACGTTATTGTTATTGTGTTTACTTTGACTTTGATGATGTATATTGGAAAGCTGCTGTCGATTGACCGTCACCTTTCCGCTTTAATTGCAGTAGGCACTGCCGTATGCGGAGCAGCCGCTATTGTAGCCGTTGCCCCCCTTATCGGAGCAAAAAAGGAATTAACTGCTATTTCTGTAGCATTTATCGCAATAATAGGAACAATTGTGACCATCTTCTATACTTTTCTATATCCTTTTCTTGGATTGGATCCATATAATTATGGAATTCTGACAGGTTCAACTCTTCATGAATTAGCCCATGTGATTGCAGCTGCCGCACCAGGCGGTGATGTAAGCAGTGATACTGCTATTTTAGTAAAATTAGGAAGAGTTGCACTATTGATTCCTGTTGCATTTGTTCTGGGGTTATTCTTCAAGAAAAAGGATCAGCAGCCCCTAAAAAAACAAACATTCAAAGATTTGCCCATTCCCTGGTTTATCTTCGGTTTCTTGGCTATGTGCCTCGTCAATACGATAGGTATTTTGTCAGAACCTCTTACACAATTTCTAATTGCTTTAAGCATTTTATTATTATCTATGGCTATGGCTGGTTTAGGACTTGGAGTTAATTTCAAGGAATTTAAAAAACTAAGCACCAAGGTTCTATTTACAGGTGCTTTAGGTACTGCAGCTTTAGTCATTCTCGGAATACTCTTCACACATCTTTAAAGGAGTTGGCTGTCTCTTTCATGACGGCCATTTTTTAATAATTATTTGAAAACTGCTTTATGTAATGATTTAATTAAGGTAAGGTTGGGCCAATTGCAGGCTGGACTATTTAATTTATTTAAGGCAGGAATCGGGGCGATACGATGGAATTTAATAGAAAAGGTGTCTCAGAGCAAGTTGCAGATAATATAAAAAAGAAAATTCAAAATGGAGAATATAAAGCAGGCGATAAAATTCTTGGTGAACGAGATATGGCAATTGAGCTGTCTGTCAGCAGAAATACAGTTCGTGAGGCTTATAAAATTCTGGAAGCTTACGGCTATCTGACTGCGAAACATGGCACAGGAGTTTTCGTAGCGACTCCTGAACATCAAATTCAAAAAATGACAGAAGCTTTTTTTGTTTCTTCCGATCAAATCAAAGATTTTTTTTCTGTCCGAAAAATTATGGAAGAGTGGACAGTAAGATGGTCTATTGAAAACTCAGATACAGATCAGTTTAATGAACTCGAAAAAATAATTGAAGAGGCTATAGAAACAGCTAAAGATCCAAATAACTTTGTTCGTCTGGCAGAACTTGATCACAAGTTTCATTTGACATTAGCTGACAACTCTAAAAACATTGTACTTATACGAATTATGAATTACCTGGTCGATTTGCTTTCAGAATCACGTATGAAATCAGTGCAAATACCTGGGCGAGCTTATCAATCTGTTCAGGAGCATATTAAAATTCTTGAAGCCATTAAAAAGAAAGACATAGCTTTAGCACAGCAATGCATGCAGGAACATTTGGACAGTGTGGAAAAATCGATTACAAGCAACAGCTTATCGGAAACAAAAGACTAAATAGAATAAAAAAATGCCTATTCATCTGTGATAAGAATAAATCTATCATCTGTTATGAATGGGCATTATCTATTAGGAATTCTTTCATCCGTTTATAAAACCATTTCATTGGTTATTGGAGATGGAAATTCAACACGATAATGATTTCCAAGCAGAATCAATTCCTCTATTACTTCGGGTGACAGCTGTATCCCATTATGCCTGCGCTGAATTTCATCTCTTCTTCTTCGCTCTCCTGGATAGCGAATCTCTTCAATCTCTGGTTTCTTGTCAACCATTTTCATTTCATTTAATAGATTCTTTAATGAAGTGAAAAATAACTCCATATTCATAAATTTTTCGATATCCAGCAAAATAAAAAAATGACCTACATTGGCATGATTTTTTTCGTTATCGTTATATAAATTCTTCACATGGGGACCAAAGGCAGCTCCAGATAAAACACCTGTCAGGATTTCTACAGCTAAGGCCAAAGCAGAACCCTTTGCGCCTCCTACGGGCAATACAGAACCCTTTAATGCAGCTTCTGGATCATTCGTTGGCAATCCATCTTCATCTATTGCCCAGCCATCAGGTATTTTCACTCCCTGTTTTGCAGCCATGATAATTTTCCCCCTAGCAGCAATACTTGTTGATAAATCAATAATGACAGGCTTATCATCACCAGTAGGAAATCCGAAAGCGATTGGATTCGTGCCAAAAAATGCGTGTTTCCCTCCCCATGGTGCAATACCAGGAGGTGAATTCGTAAATCCGATGCATGCGACATTATGTTCACAGGCAATTTGACAAAAGTAAGAAGCTGCTCCAAAGTGGTTGCTATTGCGAATTGCGATGGCCGCAACACCTGACTTCTTTGCCATTTTTATTCCTTTTTCGATGGAAAAGA
Organism: Bacillus sp. PAMC26568; assembly: GCF_014235785.1. Classification (GTDB taxonomy): domain Bacteria; phylum Bacillota; class Bacilli; order Bacillales; family Bacillaceae; genus Bacillus_P. The sequence continues at coordinate 3,183,056 of NZ_CP060137.1, forward strand.
AGCTAACAACATGACCAAGTCCATTATCACCGTCTACTATGAGAGCGGATGAACTCTGTTCATCAAACCGAATTTTCGGATTTAAGGTTATACGATTATCATTAAAGCGTTTTGAATAGATCGGCAGCCTGCTGATTCCATGGCTATCAATTCCTTCTAAATTTGCTTTTATTAACGAATCAGAAATAATCAAAGCATTGTCTTGATTCATCCCAATCCTCATCAGCACACTTTCACAAAAGCGCTTTAAATCAGCCTCTGCATATTGCTTCATTTAACAGGCTCCTTTTCTAAAAAATATTCTCCCTGCTGATCCATCACAGGGAGAATTTGAATTAAGCACTTCGATATAATTTAGTCATGACAAATTCCCGGTGGCCCAATGCTTCTGCACTCGTTAATCTTCCATTAACGGTTTTGCAGATAACCTCCATTAGCTGATCTCCAGCCTCTTCAAGGGAAATTTGACGGGATAAAAGCCCTTGAACGTCAACATCAATATGTTCACTCATGGTGCCAGCAGTAATTGGATTTGCTGTAATTTTGACAACCGGTTCTATTGGATTTCCAATGATGTTTCCTTGTCCTGTTGGGAACAAATGAAGCACCGCACCTCCAGCAGCCATTAATGTAATGCATTCAGCTGCAGCTGATGATGTATCCATAAAATATAATCCATTTCCATTTTCAGGCTTCTCAGCTGGTTCTAATACACCTATAACTTGTTTTGAACCCGTCTTTGCAATATTTCCTAAAGCCTTTTCTTCAATAGTAGATAAGCCCCCAGCAATATTTCCTTGAGTAGGCTGAGAACCTAATAAGTCTACCCCTTTGGATTCAATTTCTCCTACGTAATTATCATAGATAGCCATAAATTTATCTTCGAGTTCCGAGGTTGCCATACGATTACGGATAATGTGTTCCCCTCCTGTCAATTCAGAAGTTTCTCCGAAAAAGACGGTCGCACCTGCATCAACTAAACGATCAACTGCCTGAGAAACAGTTGGGCAAGAACCAAGTCCTGTAGTTGTATCTGATTCTCCGCATTTAATGCTTATGGTTAGCTCACTTAATTGAATTGGCTCTCTCTGAAGCTCAGACGCCCATTGAACATACTCTTTTGCTTTCCAAGATGCCTGGCGTATCGTTTCTAAATCTCCATTTCCTTCAATGGAAAAATAGGCGACAGGCTTTCCTGTTTCAGCAATGCCATCAGCAATTTTCTTAGACCAGTTTTCTTCAATTCCAATGACGATAACAGCAGCAACATTTGGGTTCGATCCAGTGCCGATCATCGTACGGAAATGCAGGTCTAAATCCGGCCCGTATTGAAGTCTTCCATATGCATGGGGCAGTGCCATTGTTCCTTGTATTTGTTTTGCTACTGCTTCACATGCAGCATTGGAAATATCATCTACTGGAAGGATAATAACATGATTGCGAATTCCGACTTTTCCATTTTCTCTGCGATAACCAAAAAGCTGTTGTTCCATATTTACCACCTCGCCGTTTTAATATTGTGAGTGTGAACATAGTCTCCTACTGCCCATTTACGTGTAGTTAATCCAATCTGCACGCCATACTTTACTACGGATTCATTTTCATTAAGTGATACTAATGAAATTTTATGCCCTAAAGGAATGTCTCCCAGAGAAGTAATTTCTACTTCTTCATTATGATCCATGTAGATTCCAATTACTTTTTCTCCTTGTTCGATAGGACTTGTAGCTACTCCAACATGATCACCTTTATGATGGATTAAAAATTTGTGGGTGCTGACTTTTTTAGTCTGTTCGGAGAGTGTACTAGTTTGAGCTTCAATACTCATTATTTATCCTCCTTTTTATTTATTGGTTGAGTGACCCAACCAATATCTTTAAATTTATTAAACCATCTTTCTATTGTTCAGTCAATATAATAATTAAAATTTTCTAACAACTTTTGAATTCATATTTTCTTCTGCACGTTACACATTGCATAGTGAAACTTTTCCTTTTAAGATCTTGCCTACTTCTTTAGCAACAAGCCGCGAGGTTCTCACTTGAGATTCATTTGTCAGCCCGGCAATGTGGGGAGTAAGAACGGCATTTTTACATGATAGGAGAGGATTTGATGGAGAGACAGGTTCGACCTCAAGAACATCAAGATACGCTTGCGCAATCAGCTGATTTTTCAAAGCATAAGCAAGAGCCTCCTCATCAATAATGCCGCCCCTGGATGTATTAATTAGACAAGCTCTTGTTTTCATAGTCTCAAGTTCACGTAATGAAATGAGATGTTTTGTAGCTGAGTTTAATGGAATATGTAAAGAAACCACATCCGAGATTTGCAGTAATTGCTGCAAGGAGTCCAATTGGTCAACATCAGTCTCTGATACGATGTGATCATACTCTGTCACAAACGGATCATATCCGACAACTTTCATGCCAAAGGCTTTTGCTCTTTTAGCAACTCGGTGTGAAATTTCTCCCATTCCAATTAAGCCAATTGTTTTCTGATATATTTCCTCTCCTGTATATTGTTTACGATCCCAGCCGCCTTTTCGAATATCTGCATCAGCTAAATAGAGCGGTCTATTTGCGGTCAAAATAGCAGCCATCACATATTCCGCTACAGAAGTAGCATTTGCATGACGTCCAAATACAACTTTGATTCCTTTCTCTTTTGCCGCATGGAGATCAATATTATCCAGTCCTACTCCCAATCTTCCAATGACCTTTACTTTATGGCCCGCGCTCAAAAGCTCTTGATTTACATTCGTCTGGTTTCTTACAATAACCGCATCATACTCTTTTACCTTAATAAGTAAGCGCTCTCTTTCTTTCCACAAACTTTCCTCATAATCTACTTCAAATCCTAACTCTTCCAATTCGTTAATTCCTTCATCCCAAATCATTTCAGTAATTAATATTTTCATCCACATTCACCTCTACCTTTGAAATAGTCTAAAATATAGAATTTGCTTGCACACCCCAGTGGCCCAACCAATTATCTTAATTAAAACACCCTTTAAACAATCGGTCAAATATTTTTCTGAAAATTCCATCAAAAAAGAGATACACATTTACCATTAAGGCAAATGTGTATCTCTTCATTTATTTCGACTCAATAATCTCATCAATAATCCCATATTCCTTCGCTTCAGCAGCACTCATGTAATAATCACGGTCAGAATCTCTTGCTACCTTTTCAACCGATTGACCTGTACGCTCGGCAATAATTTCATTTATATGTTCACGGAGTTTCAGAATCCGGCGTGCAGAAATTTCAATTTCTGTCGCCTGTCCGCGGGCACCGCCAAGCGGCTGATGAATCATGATTTCGCTGTTCGGGAGTGCAAAACGTTTTCCTTTTGTTCCAGCTAAAAGCAGCATTGCTCCAAATGAAGCAGCCATTCCAGTACAAATCGTACGAACATCCGGTTTAATGTATTGCATCGTATCGAAAATGGCAAATCCTGCTGATGTCGAACCTCCAGGGCTATTTATATAGATTGAAATATCCTTTTCATTATCCTCTGCCGCTAAAAACAACAGCTGCGCAACAACCACGTTTGCAACATGATCGTTTATTTCATCACCAATCATAATAATGCGATCCTTCAAAAGGCGGGAATAAATATCGTACGAACGCTCTCCGCGTCCTGACTGTTCAATTACATATGGAATCGTGCTCATCCAAGTTCCTCCTCGTTTCGTTATAGCAGGCTATGCAGCCATGCGAAGAGAGGTCGAAGAAGAGAAGCTCGGCAACGGACGCACATAAGAAAGAACAAGCTTTGGATGTTCAGTCCCGTCAAATGTAAGAATATCAGGCAATGCTTCTAGTAATGGAGATGGATCCTGAAACTGAAGAGAGGTATACATCAAATCAGAAAGAAGCTCTCGTTCTTCCTCTTCCCAATACGAATCTGTTTCATCTTTCTCTTTAGCCAATCGCTTTTTAGCCCGAAAAAGAGCAGATTTAATCGACGATTCGGATGTATCGAGCATTTCTGCCAGCTCATTTGCCTGAAATTGAAATCCTTCTTTCAGCAGGAAAAGGACAGCTTGCTTCGGAGTGCACTTTGAAGTTAAATGATCGATCAATCCTATAAGTTCATTCATTCGATATGCGTGATCCTGCACACTGCATTCTGGCATCTCGCCAAGAAATTCCTTTTTCCTTTTGCGGATGACATCTACCCATTGATGATAGGCCATCTTATTCAAGAGGGCAGAACTTAGCTGGTTATGCTCATACTTTTGAATTGCTTTTATCATGACTTCCTGAGCCACATCTTCTCCATCATATTTATTCTGGGTAAGAAATTGGCAATATTGCTGCAATTTCGGATAATATTCAGCCATTTGAAACGTTGCCCATTCCTGTTTTTTCATATCTGACAGCCTGTTGCCATGCATAGATCTCACTCCTTTTAACCCTCTCTGCTTTTTAAACGGATGAAGGGGGATGAAAAGATACGGGTATTTGAAATTTTCTGCTGATATCTTTACTGTTTTTTATACTAATCCATACTCAAAAGGAAAACATCTGCTCCATTATATGGTTAATTATATAGATGGAAAACATTCTCTTCAATAAAATCAGTTCTACAGAATACCAAGTTCCCAGCCTTATTATCCAGAAAGCCGCACTTACCATCTGATTGATCGTTTTTATTATCTGAATAACCGTTTTTATAATCCGAAACAGAAACTTTACTAGCCTCACGCAAAAAAATTCAAAAAAAGATACCCAGCTGGATATCTTTTCTTGCCATCAGATCTTCATCATTCGCTCTTTTCTCACGATCAGTTTTTCAAATTCCTCTTGATCGGCTGTAAATGCTCCAATTTCAGATTGTGTATCACTGTAAAAACCATGAAAATCAGAACCCCCGGTTTGTATTAGGTTTAAGCGCTCTGCAAAATAAAAGGCTTTTTCTCTATCATGCTCATTATGCAGCGGATGATTCACTTCGATTCCCTCTAAGCCAAGCTTTGCCCATTCTTCAACAGCATCAAAGTTATTAAATTGACCGGGGTGTGCAAGGATAGGAATTCCTCCTGCATCACGTATAGCTTGAATGGCATTCTCTGCTGGAACGTATTCAATAGGAACGTAAGCCACACCTTTTTCTTCGTCCGCACTTCCTTTTGAAAATAGCTTTTTGTAGAGTGGCCCATAGATGGAATTTGTATATCCCTTTTTCAGTAAAGCATGCATGATATGCTGTTTATAGACACCTGTTCCGCCTGCTGCAAGTTCTTCGACTTCTTCCCAGGATATTTCATAGCCTGCCTTTATCAAGGTATTGACCATGATCTGTGATGCGCGATGCCGCTGTTCTATTAATGGCTGACATAACTGTGTTATTGCTTGGTGTCCAGGTGTCACATACAGTCCTAGAATATGGGCGCGATTTCCACGAGTGTAGTCAAAGGCTGAGACTTCTATGCCTGGTATAATAGCAACACCGTGTGATTTTCCAATTTCCACTGCTTCATTTAACCCATAAGTAGTATCATGATTCGTGATCGCAAGATGCTTCACACCTTTTTCTTGAGCCATCGAAATGACTTCTTCCGTAGGATATGAGCAGTCTGAAATCTTAGTATGACAATGCAAATCGATCATTTTTCATCTCAGCTCCATTCTTATACGATCATTTCATCCTTTAATACACCTTGAGCTAGACTGTATTCCCGATCCACAACTGTCTCCATGAAATCAAGGTCATGGAAAATGCCGATCATGCTCGTTCCCTCATTTTTCAGCTGCAGAATCATTTCTTTTACGGAAAGTTTTGATGCATCATCAAGGGAAGCTGTCGGCTCATCAAGCAATAATAATTTAGGCCGTTTTACCATGGCCTGTGCCAGATTAAGACGCAATTTTTCACCGCCGCTGAACGTGCGGGGATAAGAATCCCACAAGGAAGACGGCAGTTTGAAATGAGCCAGTATCGATTTTGCCTGCTCGATTGCAGCTTCGCTTTTTTCACCCATTTCCATCAGTGCTTCTTCAACAACCTCCATGGCAGTGACCCTTGGCATGACATTTAAAAATTGAGAGACATAGCCGATTTCATTTTTCCGAATAGCAATCATTTCACGCTCTGTTGCTTTCGCTAAATCAATGGAACCAAACAGCTCCGATCTGTAATGAATGGCACCGCCTGTTGGTGTATAGGTGCGGTAAATGCTTTTAAGAACAGTTGATTTCCCTGAACCGCTTTTACCGGTAATTCCGATGAATTCTCCTTCTTTTAACGAAAAGCTGATTCCATTGCAGCCTACAATCTGCTTTTCGTTAAACTGATGCATGTTAAATGTTTTTTGCAAGTTTTCAACTCTCAGTAATTCGTTCAATTTTCTTCCTCCTTCACATGCTGGAGATTATTTCCCATATTTATCGACAAACTGCCGGACATCGTTCAGCTCTTCAAAGCGTTCTTCTAATGTAGCGCGGTCCCATTCCCACCAGGCAATTTCAAGCAGTTTTTCTGCAATTTCTTTCGGAAACCGCTCCTTTATAGGCTTTGCCGGCACTCCAACTGCAATCATATATGGCGGGACGTCTTTTGTAACAACAGCCCCTGAACCAATAACAGCACCCGTACCAATCGATACACCAGGCATAATGATAGCACCATGACCAATCCAGACATCATGGCCAACTGTTACTTTATGATCTTTTCTCCACTCGAAAAATTCGATATCGTCATGATCGCCTAAATCATATTGAACTTTGCGGTATGTCATATGGTGCTGCGTCACTCGCCACATTGGATGATTGACCGGATGGATCCTGACGTGAGAGGCAATCGAACAATATTTTCCAATCACAGAATACGTAATTTGAGCATCTCCTGCGGTATAGGTGTAATCGCCAATTGCTGATTCCTCTATGACCGAATTTGGTCCAATTTCTGTCCAAGCGCCAAGTGTACTTTCAAAAACCTTTGCACCTTCGTGAATGGTTGGCTTTTCTGATAATTTCACTGAACTCATTTCCTTTACATTGGGATTGGAACTGCAGCCGGGCGGTGATAATTCATCTGACAGACAACCTGACCGTTCACTATGACCGTTTGCAGGACCGGACTCATTTCTTCTTCACTAACCAGAATCAGATCTGCAAGCTTTCCTTTTTCAATTGAACCTACTCTCTTTTCAATGCCAAGTGCTTTTGCAGGATTCAATGACACCATATTAAAAGCTTGATAGATTGGCATTCCCTCTTTATATAATTTAAAAGCTGCATGCAAAAGAGATGAAGGATAGTAGTCAGAGCATAGAATATCAACAGCTCCATGCATAACGGCTTCTAATGCCGAAACATTGTTGCTGTGTGATTTTCCGAGCAGTGCATTTGGTGCACCCATTACCACATATAGCCCTTCTTCTTTCGCTTTCACTGCTACTTCCAGTTCAATCGGAAACTCGCTGATAACAGCGTTCCATGATTTCACTAATTCAATTTTTTCAAGCGTATCGTCATCATGAGAGGCAAGGGGAATCTTGTATTCAGCTGCGAGCTTTGACAGCTCCGCTAAAATTTCACCATCTAATTTTGGCATCAGCTTGCTTTCTTCAATGACAAGCTTTGCTTCTTCCTCTGAAAAATGACGGTGCTCCATTAATAGCCTTTTATGAACTTCGAGGTCACGAAATTGACCTTGTCCAGGTGTATGATCCATGAAGGAGAGCTGATCAATTTTTCCATCCTCCATCATTTTTTTCACGTTTTCGACTGCAACAGTATTCGTAATCTCATATCTTAAGTGAGTTTTGTGGCGAATTAATTGTCTTCCGGATGACAAACGTTTAATATCATGGATCACCTGCAGGACCGTATTGTTTTGACGGATCCATTTTTTCGCGTTTTCTTCCATTAGCGATAAAGAATGATATATTGTTGTAATACCTTCTCCAACAAGCTTTTTTTCCAGCTCATAAAATGAGATTTCAATCGGAAATGTACTGTTCGGACGGGGCTCAAGCTCTAATTCAATCGCATCGCTATGAGAATCAACCAATCCTGGAAGTACCCATTTTCCCTCAGCATCGATATCGTCAAAATCAATCAATTCCGGATAGCCTTCTGTAATCGAGACGATTCTCTCGCCGAGAATTTCAATCGTTCCATTCTCTATGACTTTTTCAGGGGTCACAATTTTTGCATGATAAATTTTCATAGGTCACCTCATCAAAATGAATTTATAAAAGAGAATGCACAAGCAGCTGTGTATACGGATGCTGCGGATCTTCGAGAATTTGATCGGTTAATCCTTGCTCGACTACTTTTCCGCTTTTCATTACCATTGTTCGATCGGCAAGCATTCGAATTACTCCAAGGTCATGTGAAACTACAATCATGGACACGCCTAACTCACGCTGAATTTTGCGGATCAGATCCAATACTTTCGCTTGAACCGATAAATCAAGTCCGGTTGTGACCTCATCAAGCAGAAGAATGGGGGGATTATTCGCCATCGCTTTTGAAATCTGAACGCGCTGCTGCATGCCTCCGCTGAAATTTTTAGGAAGCTCATCCATTCGGCTGATCGGTATTTCCACATGTTCCAGCAGCTCTGATGCACGTTCACGAATGTTCCCAACATGATATGTCCCGGAGGCAATTAATTTTTCAGCAATGTTCCCTCCGCTTGAAAAGGACATTTTAAGACCAAGCCATGGATTTTGATAAACCATTCCCATCATATAATTGCGAATGTAACGCTTTTGCTGGGCTGATACTGAGAAAATATCTGTATTTCCATCTTTATAAGTGGAGATTGTTGCTATACCCGATGTAATCGTATCATCAAAATAAAGGCTTTTAACAAGGGAGCTTTTCCCTGATCCGCTTTCCCCGACAATCCCCAGAATTTCTCCTTTGTACAAATCAAAATTCACATCAATGCAGGCCCAGACACTTCCGCAATGCGGGCAGCGGTTGTCTTCGCCCTTAAGTGCCTGAGGTGTTTCACATTGAGTGCATCCTTTTCCAAATCGTTTGTTCATGTTTCTTACTTTTAAAAGAGGGGATTCTTCCTGGATTTCCACTGCCTGCTGTATCATACTTCTAATCCCCTTTCAGCCTGAACTTGTGCACAGTGGCCGGTATCAGAACATTGATGCACTTTCTCACCAGTTTCACTATTATAGATTTCATCTAGAAATGTATCTTCACTTCCGCAAGCATGACATCTTTTGCCTTCAAACTGTTCAACTTCAAATGGATAATCGTCAAATTCAAGCGGAGCCACGTTCGTATATGGCGGAATCGCGTAAATCTTCTTTTCCCTTCCTGCTCCGAATAGATAGAGCCCTTCCGCTTGATGAAGCTTCAGTAAATCATAGCGCGGAATGGGGCTTGGATTAAAAATGTAGCGGCCATTCACCAAGCTTGGGTAGTCTGCTCCAATCGTAATTTTTCCGTAGTGAACAATATCTTCGTATAATCTGAGCCACATCGTACTGTAATCCATTTCAGCATGGAGTTTTTTCGTTTCCTGTTCCTTTGCCTCCACTCTTCTAAGCGGTTCAGGCAGCGGAACTTGAAGAACTAAAATCTGATCCTCACGCAGGGGTACCTCAGGAACTCTGTGCCTTGTTTGAATGATGGTTGCTTCCTTGGAATCATTGGTTGTTGTGACATTTGAACAATTTTCAATCAGCTTCTTGATGCTGACGGCATTCACGCTGTCATCATGGCCTTGATCGATGACCTTTACACAATCATTTTCACCAATCAGTGATAAGGTAAGCTGCAGTCCGCCCGTTCCCCAGCCTCTGCCGATTGGCAGTTCTCTTGATGCAAAAGGCACTTGATAACCTGGTATGGCAATGGCCTTCAATGTGGAACGGCGGATTTCCATTTTTGATCCTTCATCTAAAAAAGCATAATTATACGATTGCTTCAGCTGCTGTTTCATGAATAGGCACTCCTTTCTCTTCTTATTACGTATGACTGAATGATCCTTCTCTTTCAGAATGAGGCTTTTTAGAAGCAGATTCAGTTTGCGCTTGTCTAATTCGGTCAAGTGTTGATTGAAACGTAATATAATGCGGCAGTTTCAAGTGAGAGACAAAGCCGTTTGATTCAATGCTGTCAATATGCAGCAGGACAAACTCTTCATCCTGTGCAGGTGATGTTCCTTTTGTTTCAAGGCTTCTTTCCAAAATCGCCATCGCAATGGCCTTTACTTCGTTTTGACCAAAAGTCAGCCCATAGCCAAGCATAAATTCAACTTCACCTTGATCGTTCTGAGTAAAAGAGTTGATCGTTTCAACTTCAGTCAGCATGACTTCACCAATATAGAGACTGTCATCCGCATCTCCAAACGGATATGGGATGTGAACATCTGAGTGTCCGACACGCAATTCCCCAATTGTCGGATGGACAACTCCATATCCTCTCATGCTGCTGTAGGCCATTGCTGTCATGGCTCCTGTTTCACCTCTTGCTAAAGATTGAAGCCTGGCTGAACGCGAAGCTGGAAACGTAATTTTTTCACGAGTAATATCAAACGGCTCCTCATCATTTTTCTCCCGATTCGAAAGCAGCCCTTGCTCTCTTAACAAGTCTGCGACTTTTTGAAAAGAATGCTCAGACTCCAAATCATGAGCTTCAAGGTTCATAGATTCCAAAAATGATTGAATCTCATCGTCATCCTCAGTTCTCAAATCAAAATTTAACAGCCGATGGGTATAATCATAGGTTGGCCCAAGGAGCTGTCCGCCTGGAATATCTTTAAAGGATGAAGAAATCCTTCTCATGACTCTCATATCCCCTGGTTCAACGGTTAGAGAATAGTAGTTTCTTGGAAGCGTCGAACGGTATGCTCTTAATAAAAAGGCTGCTTCAGCTGGATCTCCCTCTGATTGTTTTAGGGCGAGGGCCGCATATTCTGGTGCGTAAAGACCGCCTTCCCCCATAACCCGATCGATCAGCAAACGCATTTGACTCTCAATTTGATCCGTTGTGATCGTTTCTTTTGCCTGTCTCAGGCGAAAATATTTCACAAGACTCTCAGCATGCAGAATGGCTTTTTGGCCTCCAGTCACCGCAACATACCCCACCCTAGATCGCCTCGCTTTCAATCACCGTTGTACGGGGAATGGCTATCATATCACCAGTATCGGTTGTTAAAATCATGTCAATTCCTAACGGAAACTCACTGGTTAACTTATTTCTTTCTGCAATCCAGGCACTCGGCAGGCCATCAATATATATATCTTTTACACCTTGAATGCCAGGTCCGGTTAATCCCAGCTTCCATCCATCGCCAGGAACTTCAGCCAATGCGTTTACTGCAATAAGGACCGTCGCGCTTAAGTGAGGATCTTCAAGTGTTCCAATCATTAACTTCTTCATAAGTTCTCCGATTTCGTCATTGCTCAGCTGCTTCCCGATAAAAACATAGTCTGCTTCATGCAGGTCTGCATACGGACTAAAGGTTTGCCAATGGATATTCTTTTGAATGTTCTCCGTTTGATCTGAAATGACATGGAAGCTCACTTCCCGATCAACAAGGGTATAGGCAAGACTAAGCAGCGGTTTTGGAAATAAATCACCTTGTTCAAGACTTTGAACGAAAGGCTCAATGGAATTCAATTTTCCTGGCCTGGCCATACAATCTAATAGCTTGCGGTAGATTTGCTGTGTATCATGCACAGCATCAAACATCAGGTCAACTTTTGTCATTGTAATCCTCCATGGTGTCAAAATTCACTTTAGATCCTGCCAGTTTTGACATCTCTATTTGCTGATATGAATTTATTTTCCTTTCTTCCTCTTCAAGTTCTGTCAGCCAAACGTCTGTAATTGGAAGCTTTGCATTAAAGGCTGCATCAACAAGCGCGATTGAGTAGGCACGGTCAGGCTCTTCACCCATCAGCACACCCATTCCGAAAATGCCATCGATTTCGACCGTGCATTCTGTTATGAGAACTTCACCCATATAAAACGGCTGCCTTGATACCGAGTCACGCGTTTTCATCATGACAAGACCCGTACTTGGTGACCTCTTAACATTCACAGTATGAGTTTCTTGCACTTGTGCTGCCAATTTCTCAAGCAGCTGCGGATTTCCTTCGATTAAAATCTTTGATAACCTTGATTTTTTCATAGGTTCTCCTCTCAGATCATGTTTAAGATATTTACCTTACTTACAATCTAACTTGTCGCCAAGTTTCAAAGGTTAAGGGAATGTAAAAAAAGGTTAAGAATGAGTAAAGCAACGAAAAACGGAACTCTTTTTGAGTGAGAAGTAGATGTTTGGGCTAAAGACTAGATTGTCGTTTTTTTACTTTAGAATGTATCGGGATTTAGAGAAGGTGGATCTGCAGACAAAAATCCAACAAAAAAAACGCCGAAGCATTCGGCGTTCCTTTAGCGGACATGAAGTCCTGATTTAATTCGTATCGCTAAAATTTCAAGTAATATCGCAAATGTTAATATAAAGTAAGTGATCATACCTACTTCTCTGAGATCAAAGTAAAAACCGCTTGCCATGAACAGATCAAAGCCAATTCCGCCTGCACCTGCTGCTGCACCCATTGCAACAGCTACACCGAAGTTAATTTCAAATCTTAAAAATGTCCATGAAATAAGATAAGTAATAGTCGAAGGAATAACGGCCTGAAATACAATATGCCAGAAGCTTGCGCCGCTGCCCCGCAAAGCTTCAATCACACCTTCATCCATCTCTTCAAAGGACTCGGAATAGGCCTTGATTAAATATCCGACAGAATGAAAGGTCATCCCGATAACCGCAGCTACACTGCCAAGTCCGGCAGCCACGGCAAAAATTAATACCCAGAGAACTGTTGGAACTGCACGAATAAAAGCAACAGCGCCTTTAATCACAGCTGAAACCTTTTCATTCGATAAATTCCGTGCTGCAAACAGCCCAAGAAACAAGGCAATCACAGCTCCAAACAAGGTAGTAAGAGCTGCGAGCCCAACTGTAATAAGCACTTGATAAATCGCTTCTGAAAAGGTGAAGTGAACGAAATGAGCCTCAGTAAACATGACTTTAAAGTTATCAAATGTAGACGCAAGACCTCCGAGCAAAGTAACATCCTTATAATCAAAGCTTATAAACCCATAAACTGTAAGAATAGCAAGGGCCATCATCGTCAGCTGTATGATAAATGACGATTTATTAAACGGCTTTACTTTAATCCGTTTTCCTTCAGCATTAGGAGGTATGGAAAAGCCATCTGTCTTCATTATAAAATCACCCTCCTCACATAATTTGAGATGGTTTCAATGAGCAATATGGAAGCAACAATAAGAAGAACGACCAGGCTCGCTGAAGAATAATTAAGACTTTTATAATAAAGGTCAAAAGAAAATCCGATTCCTGTCCCTGTCAAGATACCAACCAGCGTTGCACTTCTAATATTGGTTTCAATCATGAACAGCACCCAGCTGATCATCTGCGGCAGGCTTGCAGGGATGACAGAGTGAATGATTACCGTAAAATAACCGGCACCTGTTGCCTGCAAAGCCTCAACTGCGCCATGACCGACTTCATCAATCGTTTCCATGAATGCTCTTGTCAGAAAGCCAAAGGATACGAAGAATAAAGCAAAGTATCCAGTCAGAGAGCTTTGTCCAAAGGAAAAAAGCAAAATCATGGCCCAGGCAGCAACATCGATATTCCGAAATAGAGTAGCAATTCCCCTGCTTACACCTGCAAAAAAACCATTTACTTTCGTTGTTTTCGAACCGGCAATCGCAAAGAAAACCGCAAGCACAGATGCCATAGATGCTGCTGCAATGGAAATCAGCAATGTTTCAATTAGCTTTTCAAAGATTGAAGGAAGATTTTCTAAAGATTCACTAGTTGGATAAAAATTTGAAAATCCCCAAACAATCGCTTTTGGAATGGAGGCTAGCCCATCTTGCAAACTAAATTGCGTGATCATCATCGCCCCGTATGTGACCGATAAAAGAACGGCCAAGATCACTGCAGATTGAATTCGTTTTTTCATAAAGAAGTTAGACTGCATTGCGACCACCTGCATCCATAATCAATTCTCCCGCTTCTGAGCCATATATACTGTGTATTTGATCTGTTGTTAAATTTTTCGGAGGGCCATCGTAAACAATCTCACCCTTACTGACACCAATAATGCGGTCAGAATATTTTAATGCAACATCCACTTGATGCAAATTAACAAGGACCGTAATTCCCATCGATGTGGAGATAGTCTTTAAATGATCCATAATAATTTTTGAAGCGTTTGGATCAAGCGAAGCAATCGGTTCATCACACAGCAGCAGCCTTGGATCTTGAATTAATGCTCTTGCAATGCCAACACGCTGTTTTTGTCCGCCGCTCAGCTGATCACATCTCTTATAAATCTGATCGCCAAGTCCTAATGCTTGAAGGATTTTCAAAGCATTCTGTTTTTCTTCTTCCTTATAAATACCAAGCATACCGGCGAAAACTGATTTATAGCCAAGTCTTCCATGCAGCACATTTTCAATCACGCTTAAACGATTCACAAGATTATAGTGCTGAAAGATCATGCCAATTTTCGTTCTGGCTTGTCTCAATTCCCGTTTTCCTAAAGACTGCAAATTCGTATTATCAAACATAATTTCTCCGTCAGTCGCATCAATCATCCTGTTGATGCAACGAAGGAGCGTTGATTTCCCTGCTCCTGATGGACCAATAATGGAAACAAACTCTCCTTCGTTTACAGAGAAGGTAACATCTGATAACGCCTTCGTATCTTTTCCATACTGCTTAGATACTCCGTTTAATTGAAGCAACGTTGTCATAGTTATCTCCCTCTTCTTCATTTATTTATTTTGATAATTCGCGAATCGGATCAAACCATGCATCTTCAACCTCAAGGAAACGCTCTTTATCCGTCTTGTAGAATAAGCCTGAAGTCTCTGAATCTTCCGGAACAAAAATGTTCTCATTGCTTGCCATTTCATCAGAAGTAAACGCTTCTTTAAGAGATTTAATATCTTCTTCACTGACTGATTCTGTATTGACTGTAAATGGTGCATTCAATACTGGTGTAACAGAAATTAACGTGAATTCTTTTCCTGGTACTGTATTAAATGGCTCTGCAGCATCCTCTTTCACTTTGTAAACCGCACCAGCAGTATTCTGTTCTCCTTCAGAAAGCTCTACATAGTTTTGTACACATGTATCACAAAATGCTGCTGCATCCGATTTTCCTGTCAGCAAATTCACTGCTGATCCTTGGTGAGAACCGCCATATTGAACCTCGCTGAAGAACTTCCCGCCTTCTAACAAATCCTCTGCTTTTAAATCCTTGTACTCGTCCATTTTGCCGAAATAAGAAACAATTCCGTCAGATGGTACTTTAAAGCCTGAAGTTGAACTATTTGAAACAAAAGAAAACTTTTTATCTGCGATAGAATCAATCTTAAACTCTTCTCCGTCTTTATAAGAGTCTGCATTCTCTTTTTGAACCGCAAGCCAGCTGTGATAAACAGCGTCATCAATTGTGCCTGATGCTCCGCTTGGAACGACTAAAGGCTGTACTTTATCATTTTTAGCATTTGCTTCAATATATCCTTGCGCACCCATAAATGCGATGTCTGCATTTCCATTTGCAATTGATTCGATTGCAATGATGTAATCTGTCGTCGTTTTGTGCTCGACTTTCTTGCCTGTTGCTTCTTCAATTACTTTTCCAATCTCTTCACGGGCACCTTTTAAATCCGCACCCGACTCATTTGGATACCAGGCAATCGTTAAAGTATCATCGCTGCCTCCGCCTCCGCTTTGAGCATCTGCTGAACATGCTGACATCACTGCTGCAAAAGTAAAGAGGAACATAAGAACAAACCATTTTTTCATAGAAAATTCTCCTTTTAAATTGTTTTAGTGTGGTGTAAATCGAATTTTCAGCAAACACAAAATCTCTCCAAATAAATGCAGACAACACCCCCTTAAAATTCGATTAGACATCGATGCATGTCGCTTCTGACTCTTGCAATACTGTATTCAACTGGTGAACCGCCTGGATGGTTCATCAGACTTTCAATTTGCACAATTGGCACGCTCTCAGGAATACGCAATACTTTTGCATCCTTCAAAAATGGAAGACTCGCATGAAAGATCGATTTGCTTCGCACAGGACGAAACTGATAGTGCTTTTCAAGCAGCCCATATAAGGAATGAAACCCTTCAAACTTGTTTTCCAGTCCAGGGACCTCTATTACTGGAAAAACGGTCGTCGTGACGGACATCGGTGTCTCATCTACATATCTCAAAATCTCTAAACGATAGATGGTATCACTTTCCTCAAGCTCCAGATGGACTCGCTCCTCTTCTGACGGCATGCCTATTTCCCAATGCAGAAGCTTGCTTTTATGCGGAACGCCTTGATTTGACATATTCTCTGAAAACCGAGTTTGAGAGGACAGAACGTACTGGACGGGTTTCATAATGCGATTAATATAGCAGCCCTTTCCCTGAACAGGTGTGACCCACCCGAGATTGGTCATTCTCGCAATCGCCTGCCTCACCACATGCCGATTCACATGAAATTGACGGCAAAGCTCATTTTCCGAAGGAATCTTTTCGCTTTCCAGATACTCTCCGCTGCGAATTTTTTCAATAATCGACTCTGCAATCTGCAAGTGCAAGATCGCCTCATCCTGAACTTTCATTCTGATTCCTCCTTCCTCTTCCCTTACTATCTATAATCTAACTTATCAACAAGTTGGCATGGTTAAGGCAGTGTAAAAGAGTTTTAGTTTTGTGTAAAGATTCGGGATCATTCGTCATTAAGTTCATACTATTTTTACATTTTCGCTAAAAATACGGTCAAAAATAAAGAAAAAGCCCCTCCCTGTTATGGGAGAGACTTACTAGATTTATATTCAGGAAAAGAACAAATTCTTTTTTAGATATCTTTTATTTGGCTGGCCTTTATTGAGGGACCTTTCTTTTTCATCCATAAAAACGGAATGCCAGCAAGTGCAAAGATAGTCGTGAGCTGGTACATTGTGTCTGCTGCAAAATGATTCAGAACCCAGCCGCCTAAAAGATTGCCTGATACTCCGCCCAATCCAAGGGTTACAGCTGTATAAAGAGTTTGACCGGTAGCCCGGTAATTTTGCGGTGTCAATACATCTACATAGGCTACAGATGCAAAATAGTGAATACTAAAAGAAAAACTAAGCAAGATCTGAGTCCAAATCAGCACTTGCAAATGATCGCTGAAACCCAGCACACTCCACCTGCATGCATAACTAAAAGCGGCAAATGACAAAAGCATAGGATAAGAAAATCTCTTCATCAGTTTGCCCGATACCGCGAAAAAAGGAATTTCCAAAATTGATTTTAAAAGCAGCGTAAACCCTACTATTGTAATGCTGGCACCAAGGGACTGCAAATGAATGCCATAAAACGAGTTATTCGCATTGATCGTCAGCTGCAGCAAAAAATTAAATAACAAGAACATCACAAATGCTTGATTTTTAAGGAGGCCAGCCGCTTCCTTCATACGAAAATGCTTCTTCTCGCCTTTTTGAATCGGCAGTCTCAATAATACAAGCAATGTTAAAAGCAGCACTGCACTGTGCAGCAAGAACATGAATTCTAACCCGATATAATCAAGAATTCTCCCTATACTGATGACACCGAGTGCATACCCTAACGAGCCCCACAAACGGACTTTGCCAAAATCATTGCGATCTTCCAGCAAAGCAAGAGCTGTACTATCGGCAATTGGGTTAATGGAGCTTTGAAAAAACCAATAAAAAAGATTTAAAACGACGAAATGATGAAACTCATATGCAAATGGAAAAAAGACGGCTGTCCCTGCTGAACCAAAGAGAGTCAATAGCAGCGTTGCCTTGGGCCGGTCCCATAAATCCGTCAGTACACCCCATACAGGCTGAGCAACAATCATCACAAGCGGCCCGATTGCAAACAGGATGCCAATCTGCCCTTTCGCAAGCCCAATCTCACCATAGTATAAATTAAGAAATTGAAGGGATCCTACGCTTAAGCTGAAACAAAAGTAGAAGGTTTTTAAAATAAAAATCATTTTTTAGTTATTCACCTTAACTTTCTGGTGCAAGATGCTTTTTCATTTCCATGTCCATATTCATAAAGATTCGTAATGAATACCACATAATCAAAAGCGAGATACCGCTTATTCCAAAGAAAAGAAAGAGACCTGACAGCATCATAGTGACATAGAAGGAGAGTACTGACGCAAGCACCAGCAAAATGGTCTGAATAGGATTTACGATAGCAATAAAGAAAGCTTGCCGAATGTATAAAAGTGTCCTCAGCTCATAATGAACATATACAGGAAAAATGTAGATCAGAGTAAATACGAACAAAATAATCAATAAGCTAAAAATGCTTGTTAAAGAGATGAATGCCACCCCATGCAAAGTTTGTACAAACTTCAAATCAACTAATAGGATGCAGGCAGTGAGTCCAAAAAGTATGCCAAGCTTATTAGAATGAATGAATTCCTTACGGTAGGATTGCCAGAACGTGCGGACAAGCGGCACATCTTTTTCTCCTCTTAACCATTTTCGTATGACAGAAAATGCAGCTGTCGTGGAAGGAAAGATGCCAAATAGAATGAATCCGGCCAGAGTAAACGCAATCCATATTAAATTTAAGAAAGCGAGCCTGTAAAACCAATCGCATAGTCTGTAGAGATTTCCAGTAACCCAGCCGGTACTCATTAGACGATTCTCCTCCTTTCCATACACAATTTAGATTCTATTACACTTCAACGCTCTGTCCGAACTGTATTTCCATACCTTTTTCACTGGATTCATAGATCGCACAAAGTATTTTCATCATTTCAATTCCATCTTCTACCGGACTCAGCGTTTCTTTTTCTCCTTTACATGCTGCAATAAAGTGATCAATTTCATTTTGGAAAGCCTGTATAAAATCGAAAGAAAGCTTATCGATCTGAGGCGTTGCATTCAAAATAATATCATGATGTTCAGTAACGATGGATAATTCGGGCTCAAGCTCAAATCCTCCCTTATCTCCATACAATTTCACTGATAATTCATCTTTTTTCCCATGAAGGGTAAAGCTGACATCCACCATCAATGAAGCGCCATTTTCAAATCGGATAATGGCGTTAGCCAGATCTTCCACTGTGTTCTTATCAGGATCATAATCTGCCGCTTGATAAAACGATAGATGTTCAACATTAGACCGATTTCCGAGCTTTGAATACGTATTGCCGCTGACCGATTTCACTTTCGGTTTCCCCATTAAGTACCAGCAAATGTCTATGACATGGACTCCAAGATCAATGAGAGGTCCTCCTCCTGATCTGTCTTTATCCGCAAACCAGCCTCCAGGATTTCCTAAACGGCGCAAACAAGAGGCTTTTGCGTAATAGATTTCGCCAAAATGATTTTGATTCACGAATTTTTGAATGATTGCAGTATTTGATGCATAACGTCTGACGAAACCAACTTGCAGGAGCTTACCGCTTCGTTTGACCGCCTCTTCAATTTTCAATGCATCAGCTACTGTTGTGCAAAGCGGTTTTTCAACTAATACATGTTTGCCTGCATCAAGTGCAGCAATGGCAATTTCGGCATGAGAGTTATTCCAAGTACATATGCTGACAGCATCAATCTCCTGATCAGCAAGTAACGATTCATGATCATAATAAACCTTTGACGCATTGTACTTTTTTGCTTTTTCATGTGCTCTTTCTTCATTCAAATCACAGATCGCATACAATTCTGCAAAATCATTATTTTCATAGGACTGCAGATGCATCTCTGAAATAGAACCAGCACCAATGACTCCGATCTTTAGTTTACTCATCGCTTAATCCTCCCATTTTCCACATTAGTTTAAACTTCTTCCCACATTCTGCGCACATTTTCCATACTGATTCTTGAGCCTGTTTTACACTCTTCCATTCCTTCAAATTCTACTGACAGATACCCGTCATATCCTGAGTGTTTGATCACTTTTAAAACCTCCCTCATCGCGATATCGCCATGACCAATAATTGCTCCCCGCAGATAGTTTCCAGATGCTGTCGGGAACCAGCCCTCTCCAGGATTGAAATGCGACGGACGCAAATAAAAATCTTTAATATGAACCATGGAAGCAATCGGTATATTCTTTTTTACCGCTGATACAGATTCCTCATCCGCACACATGAAATTTCCCACATCAAGCGTTGTTTTAAAATTAGGCCGATTCACATGATTCACAACGGTTTGAACACGGTCACTCGCCTGAACAAAATACCCATGATTTTCAATGCTCGTTGTAATTCCATGCTCAGCAGCATAATCAGCAATCCTGCGGCACGCCTCAACAATCTCCGGCAGATCTTTTTCAAATTGCTGGATGGAAGCATCATGCGGAGGCCTTGAGGCAACATCATGGCGCATCAGCTTAACTCCTAATTGTGAGGCGATATCAACTTGTCCCTTAACACGATCGATTTCTTTCTCAAATTCTTCGCTTGTTAAAGAAATGAAATTAGCTCCAATTGCATAATTAGATATCTCGATGCCGGTGCTCTCGGCCTTTTGGCAAATTGCTTCGATTAAATCAGGATTGTGATCAAGTGTAAATCCGAAGGGAACAATTTCAATGTGCTCTCCCCCTTGTTCCGCAATCCAGCTGATCGCTTCTAAAATATCAATCTCTTTTGATTTCAGTGCAGAAACCAGACTATACGAACTTAATCCAATTTTCATATTTAACCACCTCTTAATTGAGTCGTAACATCAGGCGCCTTCATATCTTTTCTATTGTCTGGCAGACCAGCTCTCAGCTCGTTTTTGCAGATCATCCAGAAATGTTTGAATATCAGGTGCCTGTTTATTTGCTGCTTTACTGATAAATCCATTAATAGCCGGAGCTATTTCACTGCTGAAAAACGGATTTGCCTCATCCATTAGCGTCGATTTCGAGATATCCGCTACCTCCATTGCCCGTTTCATATATTTGTCATTTTTGTTCACGAAGTCAGATTCTTTTAAAGTTGGCGTAAATTTGTAGTTATCATAGTTATGCTTTTGAGTTTCATAGCCAGTTAAAAATTTCATGACCTCCCACGAGGCCTCAACATTATTTGCGTCTTTTGCCATAACAAAAGGATCTGCAGCCACCCAGCCCTCGCCGTTTGGTCCAAGATTTAAGCTTGTCTCAAATCGATCTAAAAGCTTTTCGTCTTTATTTGCCTGGAATTCTCCCATTGTGCCTGCTCCAGAATGATCTAAAGCAATGGCAATTCGATTTTTTTCCAGTCCGAAGTTTTCTGCTCCTTGATTATTAATAAATGCTTTCGGAGGATACTTTGCAGCTTTTTCAAGCCATTCAAGAACCTTTACCATTTCTGGAGTATTAAGCATCCATTTAATATTAGCGGCATCATCCAGGCTTCCTTCTGCCCCTTTAGCACCATAAGCATGAGCCAATGCAACAAAAGTAGAAGCATTTAATGCATTTCCATTCCACCATAACCCGTAGTTTTGCTTGCCTGTTTTCGGATTTTTACCTGTCATTTCTTTCGCTTTATCCAAGATCTCTTCTGGAGTAGGCTTGTCAGATAAATAATCTACTCCCCATTCATCAAAGATTTTTTTATCGTAGATGGTTATCCTTCTTCCAAGTACTGCAGGAAGACCGTATCTCTCTCCTTTAAACGATTTTGTACTGTACGAATTCTCCCAAATACCATCTAAATAGATGCTTGAATCAAATGATGAATCCTTTTCGATTAAATCGTCGATTCCACGGAGCAATCCCTTTTCCATCCATTGTGAAGCGAATGCGCCTCCAGTATAAAGAACATCAACATCGTTTGATTGCAGAAGAGCTGTCTGTTTCGCCTGAGCATTTTCCCATGGAACTTGATACAGTTCTAATTTAATGTTGGGATATCTCGGTTTGAATTCTTTTTCCACATATTCTTTTAATCCCGTTGCCTGAATGCCTGTGATTGGGTCAAGTCCATTCTCTAACTGCCATCCTGCAAGAGCCACCCTGACCGTTCCTTTTACCTCTGAGACCACCTTGATATTTTTGTTTACACTTGTACTGCCGGATTCTGAAGAGCAAGCGATCAGCGAAAAAAACATAAGAAATGCAAGAAACATGATCATGAGTTTTTTCATTCTGGTTCCCCTCTTTTCTTTTTTATGCAATTTATCCCGGCAAAGCAGGACAATTATTGCTTAATTCCTGATAAAGCAATGCTTTCCACGATATATTTTTGCAGAAATAAATAAACAGCAACGATTGGCACAAGACTTACGCTTGTTGCCGCCAATATAATAGAAGGCAGAGGAATATCTTTGTTGTACGTAAACATAGCAAGCCCTAATTGAATGGTATATTTATCGGGACTTTTCAGTGCGAGCAGCGGCCATAATAGATCATTCCAAACACCCAGAAATTGCAGGATGACCATCGTTGCAAGAATCGGAATGCATAGCGGAAGATAGATTCTCAAAAAAACGGTGAATTCATTCGCACCATCTATGATTGCAGCTTCTCGCAGACTCCCTGGAAGCTGATCAATAAATGCCTTTGCCAAAAAAGTGCCAAATGCATAATTTAAAGCCGGAAGATAAAATGCCCAGTAAGTATCAAGAAGCTGCAGTTTATCGAAAAGCAAATATTGAGGAATCATTGTCATCTCAAATGGAATCATCATCGTACTGAGTGCAAGAACCAAAACAATCCCTGCTCCTTTAAATTTAAGCTTGGAAATGGCATATCCGGAAAATAAGGCTGACATTAAACTGATTAAAATTACACCTATTGCTACAAGAAGCGAATTAATCATGTATTTGATCATTGGAACATTTGTAAATGCTGCCTCATAAGGCATAAGCGAAGGCTCCTCTGGCCAAAATCTTGGGGGAAAAGGAATATTCAGCCTTGCTCCCCAGTCAAAGCTTGTCGTGACCATCCAGATAAAGGGGACAATCATGATGAGAGAGCCCAAAAACAAAATTCCAGTCAACAGATGTCCTCCAAATCGAACCTTTTTTTTGGGGGCCTTTTCTTTAAGGTTAAATCTTCCAGAGTGTTTCTGCTGGATTTGATCCGGTACAATTTTCATGATATTCCTCCTTTAATCCAGATTATTTTTTTTATTTGAGTACAGCATGATAATGGTTAGGATAAGAATGATCATAAAGAGAATATAGGATGCCGCTGTTGCAATTCCCATTTGAGAAGCCAAAAAGGCATTTCTATAAATATAAAGGACAGCTGTCATCAAAGATCCTGCAGGATTTCCGGCTGTTCCCCCGATCAGCCAAACATCCGTAAAACGCTTCATTGCATTAATCGTTCCTATAATGACCATAAAAATAATAATTGGCTTTAAATATGGAACAGTGATATAAAGCCATTTCTGAAACCAGTTCGCTCCGTCAACTTCAGCTGCTTCATATAAATCCCTTGGAACGCTAGTCAAAGCAGCTATAAAAATAATCGTATTATAGCCGAGCATTCCCCAAAGCGTCATCAAAACAATACTAAAACGAGAATAGGAGGGATCAGTAAACCATCCGATCGGCTCCATTCCAATCAAGCCGAGAACGTAATTTAGAAGCCCTTCATTTCCAGGACTGAAAAGCAAAGAGAATAAGATACTTGTTGCAACCAGCGAAACCACATTAGGAAGAAAATAGACACCTTTAAAGAAATTTCTCCATTTGGAGGAAGCGACATTATGAATCAAACTTGCCAGAATAAAGGAAGAAGAAACTCCCAATATAACCGTCAAAGCCCCCATATAAAGAGTGTTGTAGATTGATTGCCAAAACAATGAATCCGTTAGAACATATTTGTAATTGCTGAAACCTGCCCAGCTTCCTTCAAATGAGCTTGATGATTTTTTAAAACTCAAGATAAGCGCACCAATCATTGGATAAACAGCAAATCCAAAGATTCCTAATAATAGAGGTGCTGAAAAAAGATATCCAGCAGCATCTCGCTTTGTAAAAATTTTCTTCCGTCTGTTTAGAACCAGTTTGCTAGAGTTACCTGGAGATGTTTGAGTTGTTGTTTGCACATAATCCCCCCATTTCTCTATGAATATCCAACTTTAAAACCATTTATATCATTTAGTATTTTAATTAAATGCGCTTACTTCCGAACTCCGCTCAATGTAATTCCTTCTATTAAATACTTCTGCAGGAAAAGGAACAGCAGAATCATTGGGATAGTTGCCATTAAGGCGCCCGCCATGAGCAATGGATAATTGGTTGCGTGCTGTCCCTGGAAGTTCGCTATTCCGACAGACAATACCCGCATGCTCTCAGAATTGGTCATCGTTAATGGCCATAAGAAATCATTCCACGAGGCAAGGATGGTAAAGATAGCAAGTGCGACAAGCGCCGGCTTTGATAGAGGCAGAATAATTCTCCAATAAATTCCGAACAGCGAGCAGCCGTCCATTTTCGCTGCTTCATCAAGCTCTTTAGGGATGGACATGAAAAATTGACGCAAGAGGAAGACTCCGAAAGCACTGAACATGCCGGGAACAATCAGCGCATAAAACGTGTTGATCCAGCCCAGCTTGCTCATGATGACAAAGCTTGGAATCATGACAACCTGTGCAGGGACCATTAAAACAGATAAGAGCAAAATAAAAATCAGATTTTTATATGGAAAATTCAATCTTGCGAAAGCGAATGCAGCCAATGAACACAGCAAAAGCTGAGCTGCCGTCCTGCAGACTGTTACAATAATGGTGTTGGAGTAATATCTTAAATAATCGACTGTTGTAAAAACCTCTGCATAGTTGCTGAACTTCCATTCTTTCGGAAAAATAGACGGCGGAACCTGCATAGATTCTGTAAATGTCTTTAAAGAGGTGGAAAGCATCACAGGAATGGAATGATCATGATAAAAGCTCCGAAGATTAATAAGACATGTATGGAGACTCTTTGAATTTTCATCTTACTCTCCCCTTTCTTTACGAATCGTAATGTACCCATTTGTTCTGCAGACGCATTTGAATAATTGTAATGATTAAAATGATAATGAACAGGATGAACGCTTTGGCTGATGCATAGCCCATCTCAAAATATTTAAATCCTGATTCCCACACGCCATATACCACTGTTCGCATTGGATCAAGGATGGATGTTTCACTGCCGACCATAATAAAAATCAAATCAAACATTTGCAGAGCACTGATCATCGACATGATGAAAACGAAAAAAATACTCGGAGTTAACAATGGAACGGTGATATGAAAAAATTGATGCAAACGCGAAGCCCCGTCAAGCTTTGCAGCTTCATAATAAGATGCTGAAATTCCTTGAAGACCTGCAAGCAATAGTACAATGTTGTGCCCAATGCCCATCCAGACACTTACGAGAATGATTGAAAATAGTGCTATTTTTTCATCAAAGAGCCACTCGGGCTGAGGAAGATGGAGCTTCCCAAGAACAAAGTTGATTAAACCAAATTCTGAGTTGTACAGCCATTTCCAAACCATCCCAACGGCAACCGGCATGGTCACAACTGGCAAGAAGTATAAGGTTCTGTAAATGACCATCCCTTTAATCTTTTGATTCAGCATTACTGCTACGATCACAGCCAGGCCGATGGAAAGCGGAACAGAGACAAAGGTAAAGAACAGTGTATTTCTCATTGAAAGCAGAAAGGTTTCATCCTGCATCAGGGTCACTGCATTTTCTAAGCCAGTAAAAACAGGTGCTGTCAGTCCATCCCATTCTGTAAAGGAAAGATAGAAGGAGGCGATGGCAGGCATCATATAAAATGCAAAAAGTCCAAGCACAACCGGTGCAATAAATAAATAGGCTGCAATGGCTTCTTTATTCCATTTTTTCTTTTTTCGATGGATGGAAAGGACCTCTCTTGTTTCTGCCTTAATCGTTGGAGGATAGTTCATGCGATACACTCCCTTCATTTAGAATAGCGAAAAGATATGACCATCCAGTTGCCAATTTTTTATTCTTTACTTTTCACTTTCCAAAATTTTATCCATTTCTTTTTGTACTTTTTCAGCAGCTTCATCTATTGACGTTTTTCCTAAGAAGTAATTTTTGAACTCTTTAACCTCGGTATCTTGCCATTTTTGCGTATTTTCTGAGACTGGATAAGGAACCCCAAACGCAAGCGAGTCCGTAAACACTTTTAAATCTAAAGATGGAATGGATTCAATCCAGATTGTTTCTGCTTCTTGATAAGCTGGAATGGAGAATCCTGATTCACCCATATATTTGCCTGCTTTTTCGCCCGAAAGTTTCTTCATTAATTCCCAGGCAAGCTCCTCATGCTTTGTCTTTCCATTCATTGCCCAGCTCAATCCATGAACGATTGTTGCTTTCTGTTTTCCTTTTGGCAGAGGGGCAACCCCCAGATCATCCCCAAGCATTTCCTTATATGTCGGGGCAATAACGGAAATCGCAGGAACCATGGCTGCTTTACCTGATCCAAAGATCTGGTCTGCCTTGGTCTCGATCTGGGTTTTCGCGGAAGGGGAAATTCCTTTGTCCATCAATTTTTTTGTAAAAAGCAGGGCATCCTTCGATTCCGGGGTACTAAATCCCGATTTCGTTTTCTTTTCATTGATGATGAAGCCGCCTGCCTGATGGATCAAATTGTAATAGCCCTGCTGATTATCAAACCGTGCAATGTAGCCAAAAACTTTCTTGTTTTTATCCGTTAATTTCATCCCTGCCTCTTCAATATCTGCCCATGTCCATGTTTCATCCGGATAAGGCACACCTGCTTCATCAAATAACTTTTTATTATAAAAGAGTCCAACTGAATCCAAGAAATAAGGCATTCCATACAAATCGTCTTCGTACGTATAAAGTTCAACAAGTGCTGGTGTATAGACACTTGTATCAAGCTGATCCTTTTCAATAAACGGCTGAAGATCTTTTATTAAACCCTTTGAAGCATACTGATAAAAGTTCGGACCGTTCATCCAAAAAATATCTGGCCCACTTCCTCCCATTGCACTCGTTCTCAGCTTTGCCCAATATTCCCCAAAAGGTATATAGGTGACATTGACTTTTACATTTGGATGTTCCTTTTCAAATAGATCAATGGATTTGTCAACGACTTCGCTAATGTTTTGATCCCAAAGAGCAACTTCCAATGTAACTCTCCCATCAGCAGAAGATTGATTGGAACTGCTACAGGCTGTCATAATCAACAATAAACACACACATAATAAAATTGAATATGGTTTCCTCATATCTCCCCCTCCTATTCATTAAGTAATGTGATCATTGCTTTGTTCTTATAAGATTCATAAGCTGCCTGAACAACCTCTAACGTGCGCAGTCCGTCCTCTCCTGTAATCGATGGAGCCCGCTTTTCTTTTACGCATTGAATAAAATCCAAGACAAGACCATGATCCATGTCATCTCCCCAGCCGATATGCTGCATTTTTTTAGCCTGTTCATTGAAAAAGACAAGATGCTGTTTGAAAGCGTCAAGTGTTATTCTTCCCTTCGTTCCGACGATTTCCATTGTGACATCTCCCCATGCAGGGAATGAACCAGGTCTCGACCAGCTTGGATCGATTGTCACGATTGCCCCTGACTGCAGCTCAAGCGTCACGATGCCGCAATCTTCAACACCGATGTCATAAAAGCGTGTATCAAGCTCAGCATATACTTCCTTTACTTCTTCTTTTGTCATCCATCTGATTAAATCCATCACATGGACGATGTGATCAACGGCAGCGCCTCCGCCTGACAATTCTTTTTGCACAAACCAGCCTCCTGGCATTTGACCGTGATTCGTGGCCTCAATTGCAACAATTTCACCAAGTGCTCCGCTTTGAATGACTTCCCTCACCCGCTGAATGGCCGGTACGAAACGAACAGGAAACGCAATCTGAAGAATGACCTCCTCTTGCTTGCATACACGAATCATTTCCTCTGCATCTTTTATGTTCGTTGAAATTGGCTTTTCACATAAAATATGTTTTTTAGCCTTAGCAGCGGCTATAACATGCTCTTTATGGTTTGCGTTTTCTGAACAAATGACCACTGCTGCAAGGTCCAATTCCAAAAAGCTTTTAAGATCTGCATAATACTCACAGCTGAATCGTTCAGCCATTTTGCTTCCTCGATCAAAACTGTCATCCCAAATGGCCGTAAGCTCGATATCTGCATGTGCGGTTAAATGCTCTGCATAACTGGCAGCATGCATGTGGGCAAAACTAATGATGCCGATTTTCATTTCATCACCTCCCCTTTAATCAGTTCATAAGGCTTATTTGTTTTCATTGATTCCAAAGCAGCTTCTGCGATTTCAATCGCCTTGATTGCATCACATACGGAGACGTTGGATTCACTTTTGTTTTGAATACAATCCAGAAAATGATGAAGCTGATTTTCCAGCGGTGACCTTACGATAAGATAGCTCGGGACGCTGACCTTTTCTTGATTCTTTTCTCTCTCTCCAAACAGTTCGACCTTTACTGGTTCATGGTGAGAGCTTGTATACGTGATCATACCTTCACTTCCAGCCAGTTCAAAGGAACTTGTGAAGCTTTTCATCCCCCATGCCAGGGATACATTCGCAATAACTCCTGATTGGAATCGCAAGGTGATCAAAGCGTATTCAAGTCTCTCACGTTTAATTCTTTTCGCCATCACCCGCCGAACCTCTCCAAAAACAGAGCGCAGCCAATCAAAGTCATGAATTCCCAGGTCAAGGACAACTCCTCCGCTTTTGGATTCATCATCGTACCAATCATCTCTTCCCAGAGGATATGGTCCAACCCTCGAGAGCTTCATGATTCCCGGATTCCCGATTGCACCCTTTTCTATCTGCTTCCTTGCTTCCATGTATTCAGGCGAAAAACGGAGAACATGTCCGACAAATAAAGGAACATTATGTTTCTTGCATTCTTCTGAAATGAGTAAAGCCTCATTCGTGCTCGAAGCTAAAGGCTTTTCACAAATGATGGACTTTCCAGCCTTAGCTGCGGTCAGAACGACTTCCTTGTGAAGATGAGTTGGCACACATACATCCACGATATCTGCCTCTACTAGCTCAAGCGCATCACCTAAATCTGTAAACCCTTTAACTCCGTACTGTTCAGCAAGCTGAAGCGTCCTTGATTCATTGCGTCCAATAATTGCTGTAATTTCACAGTCGTTAAATTTAGACCATGCTTCAAGGTGCAGCTTCCCCATAGTTCCCGTCCCGACAACCGCTACTTTCCTCATTTTCTCACCTCATTTTGGTTAAAGTGTTTTTAGTGAACCCCTGCAGCAGCAGACATAAATTCTTTTAAATGAATAGCCCGGCCCAATTTGTTTGATTCATTGGCAGCAAGCGTTACACCCAACGTTTTATATGCTTCTTCATATGGTGCAAGAATAAAAGCTTTATTCTTTAACCGAATGGCTTCAATAAATGCCCGATCCTGCTCAGCATAGAAATCAATGCTCGATTTGTAAGTGACCGTTTTATTTTTTTCAATAATGTGAAGCGTTGTGTTATCAAGAACTACTCTAAAGTCCCGCCCATAAAGCTCAACTCCTGAATTGTGATCCGCCTGGATAAACGAACTGGCAAGATGACCTACTGCGCCTGTTTCAAGTGTAAAGCTGACAGAAGTTACATCCGGAATATCAATTTCAGGTACATCATTCATCACCTGCAGCGACATGTTTGCATAAACCGTGCTTACATCTCCAGCCAAGTAACGGATGAGATCCAGGGTATGTGTTGATTGCTCGACTAATTGCCCGCCCGATTTGTCCATGTTTCGATACCATGGAGTTAAAACAAAAGAAGTCAGATAATAACCGCGTACCATAGCAATTTCCTTATCCTGCAAATATTCCTTTGCTTTTTGCACAGTGTCCAGATAGCGCAAACAATATCCGGATGCGCAGATAATCCCTGCTTGCTCAATCGCTTTTGCTTTCGCAGCAACACCTTCCAGTTCAAGCCCCAGTGGTTTTTCAACCATCAAATGAATCCCTTTAGACGCTGCTTTCTCTTCAATAAACCCATGTGCGAAAGGCGGAACACAAATAAACAGCGCATCCATTGTTTCCTTTTCAAGCATTAAATCAATATCTGTGTACCCTTTTGCTCCGTACAATTGACTTGCTTCTTTTACTCTCTCTTCTGATAGATCACATACGGCTGCAATCTCCGCATGTTCATTTAAGCTCAAATTCTTTAAATGCACTGATGCAATGCCGCCTACTCCAATAAATCCAACCTTTACCTTTGCCATCTTATTTTCCCTCCTATACTTTTTGAGCGGTGGTAGAGCTTGATAAAATAACATCCATGTGTCGAGCTGTATCATTTGCGAGTTCTTTTGGTGAAATCAAATAAGGTGATAGTTCTGCAGTTAATACATCGTCATACTTAATTTCGTTCAGAGCCTCCATCACTGCAGCCCAATTGACATCCCCTGCCAACAATGGGACAAAACCGGTTATATTTCCTATGCTTGTCCGAAAATCTTTTACATGCACCTTTCGAATCCTGTCATTTAAGATCAGGATCCATTGTTCTGGATAACCAAATTGAAGAACATTACCTACGTCAAAATAAGCACCTATATATTGAGATTTAATCTCATCAATGTATCTTGCCATTTCCAGGGGGCTTAACAGGAATTTATTCCAGACATTTTCGATGCCAATGTGCACTTTTTTTTCTTCAGCAAAAGAAGCCAGCGTGCGAAGTTCTTTCTGACTTCGCTCATAACACTCTGCATAAGAAGTTTCTGCATTGACAATCCCAGGAACAACCAATACCGTATCAATTCCCATGGCTTCAGCAAGCTCGATTTGTTTCTCCACAATGCCTCTGCCTTTTTCTCTTACATTCTCATCAGGTGAGGAAAGAGGAGCTTTCCATAATAACCCCGTCGAAAGACTCGGCAGCTTTAGACCATATTTCTCCGCCATTTTTACGATAGCAGCCGCTTCTTGAGGAGCCGTATCCATCGTCAGCCCTATTCCGCCTTCTTCATAAACATTTAGTTCTACTGCTTCAAAGCCAGCTTCAGAACTGTATTCAAATATTTTTTCAAGTGATGTTCCATCCGGATAACACCATTGATTAATACCTTTCAGCATATTGATCCCTCCACTTTTTAAATATTCAGAAATTTATTTAGTTAAAAAACCGGTGAACGAAACTTTTCTTGTAAAAGCACAGCCGCTGCTCCCATCATTTCAAATTCAGATCCGAGTGTCGTTGGGAGAATATGAATGTCATCCTTTAGGACTGGGATGACGTGTCTTGACACCTCCTTTTGAATAGCTTCTATAAACATTGGATTATCTTGGACAATGTTGCCTCCAAGAATAATTACTTCCGGATTAAATAAATGGATATAATTTACGATGCCTGCAGATAAATAGGAGACAACTTCATCCATAATTTTCAAGCAGAGCACGTCTCCCATATTTAATGCTTTTATGAAAATTTCTGGAGTAATTTGGCTGACATCCTCAGGCACAAGTTCCTGTATTTTCGTTTGCTGGCCTCTTGTCAGAATTGCCGTAAGGATTTTCGAATAAATCGCAGGCCAATTCACATAGCTTTCCAAGCATCCGATATTGCCGCATTCACATTTTACGCCGCTTCCTCTATTGACGGTTGTATGCCCAAGTTCCCCGGAACTTCCTCTATAACCGCGGTGTATGGAACCATTGATCATTAGACCAGATCCAACGCCATCCCCGACCGTAATGTAAATTACGTCTTTATATTGGCTGTAAGATCCAAAGTGCTTTTCGGCAAGAACAAAGGAATTCGTGTCATTGTCTAAATAGGTCTTAAGACCAAATTGCTGCTCGATTAATTTCTTCAGGGGAACACGTCTTAAATTTAATTTTGTATTATAGGAGATGATGCCTCGATCCGCATCGACAATTCCCGGTGTAATAACTGAAATGCCAACGCATTTCTCCATGTTATCTGTATTTTCAAGGAACCGTTTAATAAGTTCTAAAATATGGTCAATTACAGCTTGCCCGAAATGCAGATTTGTAGAGTAAACAGCCTTGCGCCGTATTTCTGCGTCCAGATTCATCTCAGCAACCTTTATATAGGAATTTGAAATGGAAACACCTATAATAAAATGACTGTTCGGATCAAACCTCAGCAAAACTGGTTTTCTCCCTCCATTCGAAACACCTATGCCATCCTCCCGGACAAACCCTTCATTCATCAGCTCATTTACAGCAGAGGTCACAGTTGTTGGACTAATATTAATTCGTTTGGCGATTTCACTCCTGGAGATTGGAGCTTCTTTACGGATCATGTCAAGAATAATAGAGCGATTGAGTTCTTGAATTAGTTTCAAATCCCCAGTTCTGCGCATTCAGGTAAACACCCCCGATAAATAACTTACTTTTTCCATTGACTTTAATAAGATTGTAAAAATGAGAACGAAATAAATGCTTATGGTATTTTATGTGAAAGTTCTTGGTGAATTCATGATGAAAATACTTAGTGAATAGACGAAGGATTGATAGTTTCAATCTAGGTGAGGGAAATTTTGATACTTACTTTTTCCAATGCTTTTATTAAGTGAAATTCTACTCCATTATCACATGATGCCATGGTTTATTAAATGGATAATTGTTACTGTTTTCTAAATTTTCTGATACTTTATAATTGGGTCTTATTTCCTTTTTTAAAAATTTCCATATGCATCCTTTACACCACTTTTTCCTATGAGAACCTCATTTTTTTCTGCTTATCGCAAATTAAAACGCCGGCTCAGGGGTGCGCCGGCATCAAGATCTATTTATGCTTTATTAAATCCCGATTCAACTCACCTATCGGACGCTTCCCCGCTGTAACAGTCCTCATTTTTCATTTATTTACTCATTTCTTTACCGTTCCGATAAAATCTAACAAAAATCTCTTTCAAGCTTTCACTGGCTTCAAAAACTTTGTCACTTATCTGCGTTCCTTGCACGCTTGATGTGTAATAAAAATCCCAATCTCTCATATACTACCTGAGTGAGATTGGGATTCTTGTAAGTATTTTTTGCTATAACGCTGACCAGTGTGCTGGGCGGGAAAGCAAGGCTGGTAATTTTGTATGTGCATCACCCTTTGCCGAATTAACCTGAACCTGGGTGAGAAAGATACTCCCTGTGAGATCGGCCCCTTTAAGGTCGGCATCACGAAAATCTGCCCCGATTAGGTCTGCAGCTCTCAAGTCAGCGCCACGGAGGTCAGCAGCAATAAGGTATGCTCCTCTTAAGTTCGCTCCTCTGAGATCAGCTCCTTTAAGATTTGTACCTATAAGATCTGCTCCTCTACGATCGATTCTCTTACTTTTTTGGGAATATTTATGCTTGCGATGTGACTCGGTCCGCACCAGTTCGCTTGTCCTCAAAAGCAGAACATTTACATCAGCACGGTGTGATGGAACGTCTAGCTGCATGAGTGCATCTGGACTAAGCTGTGTAAGTCGTTCCGTCTCACCATGCATGGAGCTAAGCTCTCTGTGAATCGGACGGGACGCTTTCAGCGTAAGTGCTTCGGTCAGATACCAAAGCATCTCATGAAGTTGTTGCATCACTGGAAACACATCGAACATTTTCTTAGCTGTTTCGGGGCCTTCACGCCAGTCGGCTCCTCCGAAAGTGACTTGTGAAACCTTTTGCCCTGCTCCGAAGCATTCAAAAACAGTACACCCTTTAAAACCTTGCTCTCTAAGGCTTTTATGAATGCCGCAACGGAAGTCCGGTTGCAGATTGGGACAAGGCTTGGCGGCGTCTTTATCGATTGCAAAATCTGCCGAAGCTGCGAAGGGCAGCGCAACACAACACAAGCCAAAGCAGTTCTCGCAGTCAGCACGCAGATTGCTGCGACTTATATCGTGTTTTAGATTTGGATCATCAATATTCTCAAACAATACGTGCACTCCTTTGCTTCTGTATCATTTTCATTTTTCAATATTTTAGTAAGTATATAAGTTTAATAGGCCGTTTTGCAGCTTCATTTTCATTTATTGATTGCGTTTTCTATTCTCTAATATGATTATTTCATAATAGATAATCACCTTGATATAGATGGTTTATTTAACAGAAGTTTAAAAAGCGATTTTACAAGCAGTACGAATCCCCAAAATACAAAAGTACACCAGCACGGTTGTCTGATTTGCTTGTAATATTAGCTCCCTCTCTGGTCGTTTCTATTGCAAGTTTATCATATATCATATTTTATCTTTGGTAAATTCATGAATTACTTCGTAATAAATACGAAATATGTTAAACTTTCCCTATGTCGGGAAGAAGGAGTTTTATCCATGTTGCTTCAAGCGCTACTAATCTTTTTATTGCAGCTTATTTATGTACCGGTCCTTACAATAAGAACGATCCTTCTTGTTAAAAACCAAACAACGTCAGCAGCTGGTGTTGGATTATTGGAAGCGATTATTTACATCATCAGCTTAGGGATCGTCTTTCAAGATCTATCAAACTTTTATAACATTATTGCTTACGTCGTTGGGTTCAGCGTTGGACTGCTGCTCGGCGGATTATTGGAAAAGAAACTGGCCATCGGATATATTACGTATCAGGCAAACATTCCAGAAAGAAATACGGAGCTCGTCAATGACTTGCGCAATGCCGGGTTTGGGGTTACTTCATTCGAAGGCCAAGGCATCAACTCAACCCGCTTCCGCTTAGACATCGTTTCAAAACGGTCACGTGAAGAGGAACTGCTGGATATTATCCAAGAAAGAGAACCAACTGCTTTCATGATGTCCTATGAGATCAGATCATTTAAAGGCGGATATTTGACAAAGTCGATGAAGAAAAGACAGAATATGTTTATGAAAAAGAAAGAGAAAACGAAGGCACAGGTGAAGTAGGTTCCATTATAAATAGGGCTGATGCATGATGTGCATCAGCCCTATTTTTTTACCACACTTAAAATATGTAACTATATTCCAATCAAAAACGACTTACTAATTGGAGGTGAAAAATGAAGAAATTATTTATTATGCTATTGTTATTACTTTCGATTTACGCATCAGGCTGTGCAGATTCAGAAACAAAGATTGTCTCTTCTAAGAATCCAGATGCATCAGAAATACTTGCACTTGAAAAAAACGCAGATCTTTTCCAATGGAATAACATTGTATATAAAACAGATGTGGATTGGGTAAATGACCTAAAATTGTCGAAGGAAAAACAACTTGGTGAGATTACTGAAAGCTATTCAGAACATTTAAATGAATTTAAAGATGGAATGGCTACCAAGCTGCAAAAAGGTTCAAAAATTTTCACGGCTAAAGAACGAGATGATATTCTTATTGTTAAGGATAACGGTAAAGTTAAATATTATTTAGCATTGGTTGAGGGATAAACAGTGCTGGATTGAAAATGGATGATTGTACGGAATACTTTCCACTTTCATTTCAATGAACACCAACAATCGGTTATCCTCAATGCCTATAGGTATATTTTCTAACTTTCTCTATTATTATTCTTATACTTTGCATAATCTTTTGAAAGGAACGTATTCATCATTAGGGAAGACAGACTCTAGTTTTTTATAATCATTAAACAAGACGATAACATTCTTTTTGAATGAGAATCGTCTTTTTGTATGTGGTTTCTTTCAATTTTAATATTCAGACTACCTTTTCAATAATTTAATACAATTATTTGATAAGTTTTAGTTTTAAAATTAAATACTATTAGTTGAATATTATCACCCGACTGCACCACTCTAACCGTTTTTTGCACCACTGAATATCATAAAATGCACCACCAAAAACCATAAATTACACCAGATCGATATGTGAACCTGACGGAATCATGAATTTCGTCAGGTTCTTTCTGCATTCTGGCTCTTGTTAAATCAAATTAATCTAAGCGAAAACAAAGTTATTTTATAATTTTGTATAAGTTTACTTTGCTTTTTGTAAAATTTAGTTTATAATTTGATTCAAGAGGTGATGGTCGTGAAGAAAGATTTTGGTGATTCCATATCAAATAAGGTTTATGAATATCGTGTACTTGCCAGAATGTCTCAGCAAGAATTAGCAGAGAAGGTCGGGGTTTCCAAACAAACCATCTTCGTAATGGAAAAAGGAAATTATGTTCCGACTCTGCTGTTAGCGTTTCGAATTGCCGAATTTTTTAATGTTGATGTAAACGATATTTTTACTTATGTGAAAGGAAATGATCAAAATGAAAATTAATTTTATCTCAGATATCCATGACGCAATTTTTCACTCTTTAAGGTCCTGGGCTGAACAATCTCCGGAAAATTGGAATATCCTCATTGGTAGCGGTTTTATATTGCTTTTAGTCGGAGGGATTCTCACATACGTATTTCAAAAAAAAATGGGTAAAGCTGACGAAAGAACAATGCAAATATCCTTAAAAAGTGCCCTCATTATGTTATGGGTAGTAATTTTGTGCGACATGATTTTCCCGAAAGAATATATGTGGCAAATTTTCATCTTATTTAAATATTCTCTTGCATTCCTCGCTTCAGGAATCTATCTAGCTGTTCGATATAAAAAAGATTTTTTTAACTAAAGAACTAAACGGGAGGATAAGAAATATAGTGGCTCTGTAGTTTTAAAAGATCTCTCTTTAGATTTCAACCGAGAAGAAATCGCTGGTCTGATTGGAAGAAACGGCGCTGGCAAAGTACCCTGATTAAGATTATAACGCAAACCATTCAAACCTATGATGGATCAGTTGCAGACAATCATCAGGTAGGATACTTGATAGAGGACCCAAAACTATTCAGTTAGATAACTACTATTAGAAAGATTTCGGAGGCTATTTATGTGTAGTTAAATAAACAAAGTCAGTTAATAAAAATATTAGATACTAGATTACATGTAAATATCATCGGTGAAGGCGATCCAATTGTTTTTCTCCACGGTGGACCTGGAACTGAGCATCGCTTTTTCCTGCCACATGTGCTCCCACTAGCGAGGGAATTTCAGCTAATTCTTTACGATCAGAGAGGATGTGGGAAATCTTCACCAGCCGATGGCAACAAATACACAAAGAAGGCTGAAGTTGAGGCATTAGAAGCATTACGAAAAGAATTAGGGTTTGACAAAATTAACGTTTTTGGTGAATCATGGGGTTCAATGCTTGCTTTGTTATACGCAACAACTTATCCAAATAGGGTAAATAAACTTTTTCTAACAGCTGCGATAGGTGCAACGACTGAAGGACTCGTTGTTTTTGAAAAAGAATTACTAAAACGATTATCGACAATAGATAAACTAAAGGTGTTTTTTATTAATATTGGGATGAAGACAGGTCTCATTACAATTGATTCGATGTTAAAGGTGCTTGATCCATATTATTTATTTTCAAAGAATGCATTAATTCGTAAGCAAGATACGAAAATCAATCATAAAGTCAATCATATATTGTGTGATGATATGATGAACCACTATAATTTAATAGAGAAATTGTTTCGGTTATCTCATATCCCTGTACTTGTTGCCCAAGGAAGTCATGATATGATTACACCCGCCCATATTTGGGATCTCTTGATAAAATATATCCCACATACAGAGCTAATAGAAATTCAGAATTGCGGGCATTGGACTGTTGTTGAACAACCGGACAAAATAAATCATATTGCGAGTCGTTTTTTTAGTAATAGAACGGTGTAGAGTGATTATCGCTCAGCGGTGAGTAAACGCTATCTTGATTTAGAGGGTTTACAAATTTTTACTTAGAAAAGTAGCATAAAAGGGAACAGAATGCTATTAAAAAAGCAATAATAATTAATAGGTTATATTAAGCAATCGGGCGCAATTGTGGAATGAGACTTAAATTTTAAACGACTTTATTGTTATTCGATTTAAGCAATGTTGTAATTCACAATACAGAGATATTAAACAACTATTAAAAACACCATCTAGGTTAACTGTAATGGGTTCGGTTTTGAAGTACAAAATAGCAATTAGCAGTATTTTCGCAAAGGAAATAACAAAGAAATCACCACAAAATTAGTAGGTAATTTAGCAGAAAAATCAGCACACAAAAAGCTCAGAGCCTTATAAAAGGTCTGAGCTTTCATTTTCCTTAAATTATTGTAAGTAAGCACCCGTTACTTCTATAAAGATAATAGCTTACGGCTTCTATTGGTTATTCCCCAGTATTTCAGTTTATTCGGCACTGGGTAGTCCATCACAAAAAAACCTTGAAAGGCATTTAGCCAATCAAAGTTTTTTATTTATCAGCTCAAAAAAGTCGGCAACTGTTTTAACCATTCTTCAAAGTTATTAGCTTCTTTATCTATACTAGTTTCTTCATGTGAATAATAGTAAACTCCTGTGTTTGGACACTCATTAGAAAGAAGGCAAAAGTAGTCACCATTACCTATACTATAAAACGGGATTAATTCTTCCTTCCATCCCCCCTGTTTCATTTCAAAGTCATAGGTAAATTCAATAGTGTCATTTCCATTTGTTTTACCATTGGAAACATTTAAGATATCTCCTGGAAACGAATATTCAGCCATTAATTCAATAAAAAATTTAAATTCCGATGGAAATTGACATCCAAACTTTTTTTCAATTTTTCCCCAATCACTTGCCAAAGGAGTATCTAAATTCCCTAATTCTTTATCTAATATACCATCTAATAAATTTGCAATCTCATCTCTTGTCACTTACTTTTCCTCCCTTTAAATCCCTTCTCCTGGTAGTATATATTCTTTTCCTCTTTCTTTATAGTGTTCTCTAATTTCCTTGGCTCTTTGAGAAGGAGTTAACTGGGAAGGTTTATCATGACGTATATGATTTCCTCCACCTCTATGAGTTCTTTGTTCTAATTCATCTAATATCCCACCATTTTTAACAGGGACTTGTAGTCTATGGTGTGCTTCTATGTTTTTATCACCATGCGTCATTTTAGTTGTTGGTCCTTTTCCTTGACGCATTCTAATGACTTCTTCTATTGTTTTTGGTTCATATCTTACAGGTGGTATAGACATAGGTGGGTCTGGATTTGGATAATTTGATGGGCTTAGTTTAGCATTATCTAAACCCTTAAACAATTTATAAGTGTCCGCAGCTTTTGCCATCAACCGATCCCTCAAACCCAACGAATCAACGACATTATAAGGAACTCCCTCAAATCCCCAAGCGAACCCATAACCAGGTGTAAAAGAGCTAGTATTATTTACCTGATTTAACTTATTCGAAGCAGCCTCTTTCACATTCATTACAGTGTTTTTCCCAGCGGCAAAACCAGCTTTGCCTACTTTCTCAACACCTTTTGTGCCGATGATAGAGGTTCCAACGGTAGCAATAGCATAAGTGACCCACCGTGCTCTTGTAAAATCGTTTCCGTTTACCATATCACGTTCATAGGAACTCGCTATCGCTCCACTGATTTGAGCATAGGTTTCATCATAGTTAATGACTGCTAATCCCATATCATAGAGAACCTTTTCAGGAGGCGTCATTAGAATATTCCATAATCCCGTAGCTGTGTCCTTCGTGAAATCCCACAAACCAGCTCCGACACCTTTTAAAATTTGGCCCTGCTGTTTATTAGCTTTTATTAAACCAACTATCTCCCTCTGCTCAGCTGTCAAATTCTCTTCCCCAAGATCCTCCGCTATCTTTAAATACTCATCTAATGATAGATTCGGCGCCTCCAGCTCTTTCTGCAGCTTCTCGATATTCCTTCTTTCAGACTGTTCCTTTTTAAAAGAAAGATAGGATTTTGCCTGATGCTGCACGCTGTCTTTCATTTTATAAGCTGCGCTATTATAGTAGGCTTTTGCATCAAAATAGATTGGAGATGCCTGTCCGCCTCGACTGGTTGCATGGTTCAATGCTTCGAACCGGTTTCTTATGTGCTCTTGTACTGCTTCGGATTGCTGATATTCATAGGTCAATTTTTCCGTAAGTTCATTGACTTTGTCAATCGTTGTCTTGCGTTCTTTTTCTGCCTTGTCTATGTGGGTATCGAATGTGTGAGTTTGAAAAGGCTGGAGACTGACGAGGTCATCAATGCTCCGCAAAATGTTGTCTAAGTCCTGTTTCTGATCAGAGACCAAGTCCTTTGATCTCCTATACCCATTTAATAAATCACTTTCCAAAAAATCCATGTCCACATATGTATGACCTGATAATTTAAACTCCTCAGCTTCAGCTGCAACTCCACGCAAAAACGCAATCTGCATGTCAATGAATGTGAGCCATTCATTAACGATTGACGCCTGTTCTTCGTAAAAACTCTTTATCGCGTTTGCGCCTTCTCCTTGAAACTCATCGCCGGAATTCGCGATTCCCTTGAACGTCTTTTTTAAAACCAGCAGTTGTTCTCTTAAATCTTTATATTGGTTTGCACGGTTTTCCATCGCAGAAATCAGAGTGTCAGCTTCATAGACTGCATTCAGAAACAACCGCTCCTCTCTTCTCATATATTTCCAATTCTATCTTAGCACTAGGAAATATGATTTTGAATGAATCAAATTTCACAGTTTTTTCAACAAAGAGAGTTTTAATAGTATGAAATTCACATAATCTCCTTTCACTTTGTACCATTCATATCATTTATTGAAATAAAATAAGAGACATGAAACTGCATCATGTCCCTTTCGCCTTAAAATATAATCCCCAATCCGGCAAAAGCAAGATCCTCACAATCTACTTTTTGGACATAGCTTTCTTTCTCAAATGTATGTGTGTACCGGCTCAGTTTAATCATGCCTATATCATTCTTTGTATAAAAAACGATTGTCGGTCTGTCATTCTTATAGAAGAAAGCAGGACGCAGCGAGGTTGGGATTGTTTTAAATTCGCTCCAATCGTCTAGTGTATATAAATAGTCTTTTACACTCTCCGCTTCTTTGTATTCATACTCATCTAAAGGCAATATATCCTCTGCACTCCAATAGCACCCATGCCACATCGCTCCAAATTCACCGAGTTCATGGTACGCGATGGCTGCCTGCAAATAAGAAAGCGGCGAATAATCCCCATCCACTGCATGCATGACATTTTCACAGGCAAAATCCGGTTTAGGATGCTCCATACTTTGCTCATCTGAATACATACATTCTTCTGGAGGCGGCAATTCTCGCTCATGTGGAATGGCCCACACAACAGAATTCCCATTTCCTCCAGCTGAATATTGATAGGCTCTTAGTTTAAAGCCTTTTCGTATACTTAACTGTGAAAAAATTTGAATCACCTGTTCTGGATTATCCCTTGAAATCGTCCAGCCATAATCCTCATCCCGATAAGTATAAAAGGGGCCGAGATAGATGTTGGGCCGAGTAGCAGCCGCGGTAAATTCAATTTTCGGAGAGGAATTAGAAACTTTTATTTCCTGCAAGTATAATTGATGAAGTTCTTCTATCATTTTTTCTCTTTGCGTACTGACAAGAGGGCAGACATGATAAAAATCTCCATTACTATTCTTCTTTCCAAATGAAGGAATGCCAGCTAGTTTTATTTGATCAAGCCAGCTTCTTTTAAGCTGCTTCAAAAAACTGTATGTATGATTATTTTTGACTCCCCACCCCATACAAATCCAGGGATTCTTTTTCAGCTCACTCAATGAAACTTCCATATCAGATTGAAGAACAATTCCTCTTCCAGCCCAATACTCAATTTGAGCAATTGCTTCACTGTCTCTTGTATTTTGCAAAGTAAATAAGTTATACAAATTGACTCTTCCGTTTAGCTGCTCATCATCATAAAAGGTTTCAATCAATTTGGTCACTTGTCTCATCGTAGGATCTAAGGAAATCTGTGTTTTCACTTTTTCTCCATCATTCAACTGGCTTACAGCCTGATCACTCGCACTTCCCGGATTTAAAAGCAAAAAGCTGCCGATCGATTGTTCACTCTCTCCCCATTGCAGATAAGCAGACTCGCGAAAAATAAGATTCTTCTTTTTAAGAAACGTCCCGAACGCATGTGGCTGGTTCATTTTCGTCACCCTGTCCCATTTAATTTTCTTAAGCTTCCTTTATCCAAACCATAGCACTTATCGAACAGAATACCACCGATCCTCAAACGTCTTGCTGTCTAACCTGCAGGCTCCCTGATCAACCAGCTGATCCAGCACCATGGCGACATAACCAAATGCCTTCGGTTTCCCAGAATCGTAATACCCTTTGAAATCATGGCTAATCTCATTCATTTCTTCACAGACCTCAAGCACACTTATCGTTCCAGCAGTTTCTATTAATTGAATGATGAACTGATGAACCTTATCTCCTAAAGGAGAACGCAAATTAGGGATGACACTTATCTTTTTCGGTTCTGCTCTAAGGATGGTATTGACAGCGGGAGCATTTGTTTTGACCATTCCTGTTGTCTGCTTACTTCTTCTCATTTCCTCAAGCTGCTGCAGCTGTCGTTTCTTATTGAGTTCTTGCTTTTCTTTATAAACCATCCGGGACAATCTGCTAATCTGCCTATCTAACAATGGCAATTTTAGAAAAATATGATCTTGAATTTCCTGCGGAAGATCGATTTCAAATTCTTTGGCCAATGTGAGGATCATAGAATCCCAGCCATTCAAAACTTTATATAAAATCTCATCCAGTTCAAAATCAAGCTGCGTAAATCCCTTTATGATGTCTTTCACAACAGATGCAGGAATTCCGGTATGAAATTCAAAATGATCTTTTCCGAACTTCTTGATTTCTCCTGTCTCTGTATTCTTCACAATGTACTGATACCTCAGTGGCATTCCACACTCACACCGATACGGACGATTTCCAAGACCACCGTCCAGGAGTTCAATAAATTCCCACTCCTGAATTTCCCGATCCAGTTCTTGATCAGAACCCCGATAGGTCCCTTTGCTCCTGGCTAGCTCATTTGAAAAAAGAGTCCGTTTTCCGCGTTTCATTTGATCAAGCAGATACGAACGCTGGTCTTCTGTTAAACTGTCCAGGATTTCCGTTCGCTCATGTGTTTCAAAATAATAGTTCATGGATGCCACCTCCCTCCCTATTATTCTTGCTTGTCCACTATTTTCCTTGTTAAGATTTTATAAATTTGCTACAAATTAATCCGACTAAGAAATGGCATTTAAATGAAATAACAGGGATCTATCATTCGTGGTTCTTTTCCATATCATATGGTCACTTCCCGCACACCAATAATCCTTCAGCAAATAATCAGGTTCTCCAAACTTCTTCGTCCAGACGTTCTGAGCATTTTTATATCCACTATCCAGACAAAAATCGTTGATTCCTCTATTCTGCAAAGTAAGAATCATTAAATTTAGAAGCAAAGTCCCTAAACCTCGTCTTTGGTAATCGGGATGAACAAAAACGGTACCTACCTCGATATCTTCTCTATACGCTCCCTCTGTGCAAGTAGTAATCAGTTCACTAACAGGACCATATTCGATTGAACCAACTATCTCATTTTCATATAATGCGATTAAAAAATACCGATTTTCCCCGTTGCTATCCAAGTCCGTTTTTAAGTATTGTTTCTTGCTTTCAATTTCATCTTTTATATCATCAAGCAGTCCCGATAATCCTTCCCTATCAAACGTATCCCTAATAACTTTACTGAAAAATTGATTCAGTTCTTCTATGTCTTCCATTCTTGGTCTTCTTATCTCGACATTTATGTCAATCACTTCCTAACCTTTAAAACGATTTCCATCCATCATATTCCACCTTCTATCTTGTATATCCTTTATATTTCGATACAATTAAGAGGGAAGGGGATGATTAAATGATTAAAAATGAAACCATACATATAAGACCTTTTACAGTGGAGGATGCAGAAGAAAGACTTCAGCTCCAGCTCAAAAACCGCGAGTTCTTTGAACAATTCTCCATGATCCGCACACCTGATTTCTACACCATGGAAACTCAGCGCAGCTTGATCCAAGAATACGAACAAAAAAGCAAAGAAGACACCGAATATCAATTCGGCATCTTCCTGAATGAGGACAATCGCTTACTCGGCACCATCAGTCTCTTCCAAGTCATGCGGTACTCTCTCCAAAGTGCTGTCCTAGGCTACTTCCTGGATAAGGATCACAACGGAAAAGGCTACACAACCCAAGCGGTCAAACTCATAGTCAAGTATGCCTTCGAAGAACTCAAACTCCACCGCATCGAAGCCGGCGTCATGCCTCACAACATTGGATCTATTCGTGTACTTGAGAAAGCAGGATTTCATAAAGAAGGACTTGCGAGAAAGAATGTGAAGATTAATGGGAAGTGGGAGGATCATGAGGTATTGGCGATTTTGAATCCGGATGATTGAATAATGTATCAAATAAAATATCACCTTTTGGATATGAAGTTATTTCATATCCTTATTTGTTTTATACCACGAAAAAAATATAAAAAGGAATTTTCTGTTACAAAATAAGATTTTCCCTTTATAATAAAAAAGTGATTTGTACTCTTTTTCTATATAAAGAGAGATGGAAAAGAAATACTATTACAATAAAAAATCGGGGGTTTTATTATTAATCGTGGTAGAAAAATAATTGGTTACCGTTCAAGAACTGGATGGAAAATGTTTCTTGCGTCACTTTTTTATACTTTTCTAATTTTGTTACTTTTAAGTTTTATCTTACCTGAATCAGAAATAATATCTAATATAGCGGCGACAGGAGTTTTCATTAGTATTCTTGCTCTAATTGTCGGCCTGATTAAACCAAGATTAGTATTACCTATGGTTCACTTCCAAACAAGAAGAAAAGTCCTATATACATACATCTACTTATTTTTCATTTGTTTCTTTATGGTTGGATTTTTAGGTGAAGCTCAAGTTGCT
This sequence comes from Bacillus sp. PAMC26568, assembly GCF_014235785.1. Classification (GTDB taxonomy): domain Bacteria; phylum Bacillota; class Bacilli; order Bacillales; family Bacillaceae; genus Bacillus_P. The sequence goes on from NZ_CP060137.1 coordinate 3,227,815, forward strand.
GAACCTACAAAAACGAAAGAAAAATCTACAGAAATGCTTGCTGCGGCAGAAGATAAAAAGAACAAACAAATTGCCCTTGTAGAAAAGGATAAAGAAGACGAAAAACTTAAAGTTCAAGAAGAAGCAGATAAAAAAGAAGCTGAACGTGAAGCTCAAGAGCAAGCTGCTGCCAAACAAGAAGCCGAGCGAAAAGCTCAAGAACAAGCTGCTGCCAAACAAGAAGCTGAACGCAAAGCTCAAGAGCAAGCTGCTGCCAAACAAGAAGCTGAACGCAAAGCTCAAGAGCAAGCTGCTGTCAAACAAGAAGCTGAGCGAAAAGCTCAAGAGCAAGCTGCTGCCAAACAAGAAGCCGAGCGAAAGACTCAAACCTCAAAACAAAGTACTGGAACAAGTGGTAATGGAGAAGCATTTGTAAATGACCCAAGTGATGATAAAGAATCTAATTTATCTTGCAAAGGACAAATAAAGGGAAATATGAACTCTAAAATTTATCATATGCCTGGTGGTGCCTACTATGATAAAACACAGGATGATATACAGTGGTTCTGTTCTCCAGAAGAAGCAGAAAAAGCTGGTTTTAGAGCATCTCAAAGATAATTTCTTATTCCCAGATATAATTAATTTATTTCACTAGACATTTACTATAGAAGTATGTGACTGGTCTAAGGTTACCCCATTTTAGTTATCAAAAAAGGATAAATCCCAAAGATTTATCCTTTTTTTACAATTTGATTCTCTTTTCTCTCAAAATAATGATGCAAACGATACTCACAGATTTCTTTGGTCCATCGATACAATTGCACCGCATCTTTTTCATTCACTGAAAGATTAAAAGAGAATTCCCCTTCATTAAAGATAACCAAACCATTCGAACTCCCGCTCCACATAGTCATCGGCATATCTCTTATGAGTTTGGCTACTTTATTCAAATCTCCGTTCCACATTTCCATGGCTGCTTTTCCTGAAAAATCAATGTTTCTTCTATACTCTTTTTCGGTCATATACTTAAAGAAAAATGGCGCCGCCTCTTCCGGTGTAACTGGCTTCAGCCAGTTTTCAGGACCTTTGTTAAGCATATAGAGAAGCACGATCATTTTATAGCTCTTCGTCATACCTGTCTTCTCAACTTCAGCAAACCAATCCTTATATGCTTCAAAAACTCTTCTTTCATTTGCATGGAGCTCATCTGCCCAATTTAAAAAAGCTGGGTAAGATTTAAATTCACTTTTATAGGCCGAAGCTGGCTCTGCTCCCTTTAAATGAAGCTCCAAATACAAAGGCCTTTTCCCAAGTTCTTCTTTTACCCTATTGTAATTAGCCAGCAGCATCTCTTTTCGCGGCTGCTTTTTCTTAATCATTTCATTCAGCAAATCAATGACTTTCATCTCTAAATCAAGCACACAATTTGCAGGCAACGTTGGCAAAACACCTGATTTTTTCTGATCTGCCACAGGAACCCTTAACAAACTAAGCTTAAGGTCTGCATTTCGATAGTTTCCGATTAAATCGATAATGACACATTTTTCTTTATCAGGATGAAGCCTTAGTCCCCGTCCTATTTGCTGTGTAAACACGGTCAATGATTCTGTCGGTCTGACAAATAAAAGAGTGTCTACAGACGGAATATCGACCCCTTCATTGAAAAGGTTCACTGTGAAAATCGCATCCAGTTCCCCTCGATCAAGTTGCTCTATGATGAAATTCCTATTCAGTCCTTTATACTGCGAATGCAAGCTTACTGTTCTGTAGCCTCTATCTGTAAAAGCCTGTGATAAAAAGTCAGCTTGTCGAATAGAAGAACAAAAGACTATCGTCCGAGACTGTTTATGAGTCTCCCAGGCCTCTATTATTTTATCTGCCATCCCTTGTCTGAGCTGTGCGGCCAAAAGCTCTTCTTCATCATATCTTGTACCCAGCCAAGAAATCCTGGAGTAATCTGTATCATCGTATACACCTACATACTTGAATGCAGACAGCCAATTCTTTTCAATCGCTTCAAGAAAATCAATTTTATACGCTACATTTCCTTTACAGAGATCGTACACATCACGATTATCATTGCGATTTGGAGTTGCTGTTATTCCGAGTAAAAAAGCAGGCTTAAAATAATTGATCACTTTTCGATAGGAAGCAGCAGCGGCATGATGAAATTCATCGACAATGATCAAATCAAAATCATGCGCATCAAACACTTCCAAATGCTTTTTTCTGCTTAAAGTCTGAATAGAAGCAAAAACAATAGAAGCATTTGAATCTTTTATTTTGCCATTATAGATTCCAAGAGATCGATTTTGTATAATCTTTTCAAAAGATTCCTTTGCCTGATAAAGAATTTCTTCTAAATGAGCAATAAATAAAATTCTTGGAAACTTCTCTGCAAAAAATCCAGCTAAGTATGTTTTCCCCAAGCCAGTGGCCATCACCACCATTGCAGAATCGTATCCAGATTCATATGCAGTATTTAATTCTTCCAATGCTTCAATTTGTGCAAATCGTGGTTGAATTGTTCCGTAAAATGCAGGAGGATCCTTAACAATATCTGTTTTGGCCCCCGGAACAGGAAACATTATATCCTGCTCTTCTAATGTAGTCCACTTTTTCACGAGTTGAGTCGTTTTCGCATGGAAGTTTTCATATTCTGACTTATACAATTTTGCTGTTACTTCATTTAAAGCAATTGTCTGTTCATGATGGAAAACTTCAAGAAACGTCTGCGCAGCGGTTAAAAATAAGTCCCCATCAGACTCTTCATCTATTTCAACGTTCCATTCATATCCCTTTGTTAATGCAGATCTTGAAAGATTAGAGGATCCAATTATAGATGTACCATTTCTCTCATCTTCAAATAAGTAGGCTTTTGGATGAAAGCTAACCCCTTTGCTTTTCCACATCCGAACTTCAATTGATGGATGGATTGCAGCAAGCTTCTCGACGGCTTTAGGTTGAGTAATGTACAAATAGTCTCCTGTACAGATTTTGATGTCGGCGTTCCTTTCAGCAGATTTCCGCAATGGGATCTCTAATAGATCGACGCCAGATTTCATGACAAATGATGTTAAGATATAAATGGTATCAGCCGTTTCCATTTTTTCTATCAGTCGCTCTACAAGTTGATTTGTTAGTAACTGGACCTTACTCAATCTTCAACATCTACTAAGAAAATTCGTTCCTGAAATCCCCCACGTTTTTCAGCTTTCTTCTTGCGAATTTCTTCTACTTTATCAATCGACGAACCATGAACAGCCGCGAATGCATGGAGAATCTCAAGCAGATCTGCAAGCTCCTCCAAAGCTTCTTCATTATTTTCAGCTTCCATATATTCTTCAAGTTCTTCATAGCTTTTCTTTTTTAGTTCTTTTATGTATTCTTCTTGAGATAAGATTGTTGTTTGAAATGATTTTCCTGTACGTTCAATTACTTCCGGGATGCGATCTCGGACTAGTTTGTTGTAGGTTGGCATGAGAAAACTCCTTCATTATAGTTTTTTCTAATTAATCCCTATTTTACAGGATAAGAGAATAAGAGAAAAATCTTTTTCCACTGTCTCACTATGATAAAATATAGTTGAAATTATTTAGGGAGGATTCCACCTTGAAAAAATCACTAAAAGTTGTCGCAGCAATCATCGAAAACGATCAAAACGAAATCCTCTGCGCGTTAAGATCTCCGGAGATGGCTATTCCGAACATGTGGGAGTTCCCTGGAGGAAAGGTAGAAAAGGACGAAGATATCTATTCTGCTTTGATTCGAGAGATCGATGAGGAATTGGGATGTACGATTGTTACCGATTATTTATTTCATGAACATACACATGAATATGAAACATTTATTATTACTCTTTTATGTATTAAAGCTCGCATTAAAGAAGGATCTCCTGCACCAAGTGAGCATTCTAAATTGATTTGGCTAAAGCGTGAAAATCTTGCTTCATTGAATTGGGCACCAGCTGATATTCCAGCGGTTGAAGCGTTAATAAATGAAAAAATAGTCTTCTCAGGTTGAGAAGACTATACTTTTACAACGAATTCTGTATAAAGAGATGCAGGAAGTTCGTGTTCTAATTGAATTTGAACGGTTATTGGTTTTTCTCCCTCGTATTCAAATACGTCTCCCTTTCCTATATAAATATAGGGTTCTACTTTTCCATCAATTTCTTTATATTTTCTTAGGAACAAATGAAGCTGAATACCTCTAGCTTTATTGAATATTATATTCTTCCCACGTTCAGAGCTTTGGCTTGTACTGTTTGGGGTCTGCCATTGGAATGTGTATTCATTGATGAGTTTATCCTGATAGTTGATACTTTCTTTGATATTCTCTTCTTTGTGTAAATCGATAAAGAGGAAATAATCGTTCCCATTTGTCAGTAATCCTGAGCCTCTAAATGCGCTATGAATTTTTCGATAGTTGGATAGGAGCGCTGCATCGATCATTTGATATTGTTCATAAAGCTTAAAGTGTGGCAATCCATAGTCTGTATTCTTAAATTCCTTTTCATATCGGAAAATACCATAATTCACGATATCCTCTATAAATCTTTTGTACTCAGGATTTTTCAACACTCTTGAAAAACCTACTGTTTTCCGAAGTATTCCTTGTTCTAAATCGCCCAGTTTCAATTTACTCTTTTTTTGAACGCTGTCAAAGTAATCATGATTTATGCATTCAAACGCATGATAGACACTATCTTCATGGACCTCTGTCACATATTTTAATATCTCAACCTTCGCACGTTCTATAGAAATCATCTCATTTTCCATTAAATATTTTATGATCACAAATTCATAAACTCTCTTTAATGGGAGCATATCAGATAGTTCTTTTAAGGCACTTTCGAATGCTTCATTACTCAGCAAACCCTTGAGATCATCATCCTTCTCAACTTTACTCAGGAACTTTAAATACGTTTTTTCCTTTTGAATAAATTTAATCGGATCAGGTGCCCCATCAAACATTAAATAATCCAGTAATAAATATGGAATATGACCTTGGTTCATTTTCTTAAACTCGAAGTACTCTTCTTTCAAATATTTCATAGAGTTAAAATTCTCGTTATCGATCTGTTCGAGAATCCGTTCCTGTGAAATCCGATCCATCTGAATATGAGTACACCCAGGAATATTAGCAAAATCTGTTGCAATTGCAACCTTTAAACTTTCTTTGTCATAATACCTGCTTCCGTTTAAGGCAAGCGCAATTAAAAATGCTTTATTGTGATTTCCGATAAAATCAAGAACTGTTAGGAAGCTCTTGCTTTCGTGTTTCCGCAATCCCCGTCCGAGTTGTTGTATGAAAACAATCGGGCTGTTTGTAGGTCGAAGCATTAACACGGAATTAACCGATGGGATATCGACACCTTCATTAAAAATATCCACGGTGAAAATAATTTCTAACGCATCTTCGTCGTCCTCTAATCGCTTCATAAAGTATGAGCGCTGGTCAACGGAATTCTCTCCCGACAATGCTACACTGTTATAGCCTCTTTTATTAAATTCCTCCGCCATGTAATGTGCGTGATCTACGCTTGCACAAAAGCCCAGACACTTTCTCTTTTTCCCATCGTGGCCGTAGAAATTCATTTTTTCAATAATGAAGTCTACTCTTTCATTTACTTTTAAGCGTTTCGTAACCTCAGCAATATTATCAATATCGACATCACTTAGATCAATTCCATCTATATCCGTAATGCCAAAGTAATGAAATGGGATAATCAGCTCATCATCTAACGCTTCATGCAATCGCACTTCAATTGCTACATTATTATCAAATAATTCAAAGACATTATGGTTGTCACATCGTTCAGGCGTAGCAGTCATTCCTAATGTGAAGTCTGGCTCGAAATAATTTAGGACTGCCTCATAGCTTGGACTTGTTGCGTGGTGGGCTTCGTCAAAAATAATGTAGTCGAATTCGTCTTTTCTAAATTCTTGATAGCACCTAGAAAGCGTCTGAATGGTTGTAAACACATAATCTGCATCCTTCTGCTTGTGATTTCCTGTTAACAAACCAAACGTTTTCGCTTCATTCACGATCAGTTTTTCAAACGTTTCCTTTGCTTTTTTCAAAATTTCTTCTCTATGTACAATAAAAAGCAGCCTGCGAGGTCTGAAATGTTTCACATCGAAAGCTGACATATACGTTTTCCCTGTACCTGTTGCGGCAATAACTAAAGCTTTGCTTTCTCCAAAAGAACGTAACCTTTCGAGATTTCCCATCGCTCTTTTCTGCATTCTATTCGGAATAATATAGTCGGAATTTTCATAGATAAGATTCTGTTTCGTTGTAATAGCAGTCAGCTTACTTAGAAAATCTTCATATCTTTTAAGAAAGTCTTCATCTGCCTCCGCACTTCTCTCCCAAAGCTGATTGTATTCACTTAGCACCTCTTTAATAAAAAGAGTATCCTCTTTTGTCATGATTTTAACATTCCACTCAATATTACTTTTTAATGCACTTTGCGTTAAGTTAGAAGATCCAATGAATACCTTATAATGATCAACATATTCAAAAATATAAGCCTTCGTATGAAACCCGATTTCCTTGTCTGTCACAAATACCTTTAAATCGATATGTTCAAAGTCCTTTATTTTCCGAAGGGCCTTTGCTTCCGTAAAATTGAGATATGTAGAGGTAATGATCTTCCCTTTAATTCCTCGCTTTTCTGCTTCTTTAAAAGAATCTAGTAAAAGCTGGAGACCGCTAAAATTGATAAATGCTACACTGAAATAAAACCGTTCACATTCTAGAATGGAGCGTGATAGTTCATTTAATAAATTCCCTTTATCTGAGTTAACGATCAATTTTTCTTCGATGATCATATAAAATCTCCTGACGACCTGAATTAATAATAGTTAAGTAAAATTCTACTATATTAGGAATAAAATAAAAATAGACTTTACTAAATTTGATAATCCATACCAAGAAGTAATAGTATTAGATATGGATATATGATATAGGAGGGATATCAATGGAATACGCCATAATCATTTTGATCTTGCTTTTCATCTACATGGTCACTTCCAGCAGAATTAAAGCACTTGAAAATCAGATTAAAAGTATGAAAGTTAAGATTGATCAGCTTTCCATTAACGGAGATGTGCAGGTCAATCCAGTAGATGATGATGTACGAAAGCTATTGCATGAAGGGAAAGATGTTCGTGCAGTAAAAGCGGTACGTGATGATTTGGGCTTGTCTTTGCTTGGTGCAAAACAATATGTGGATGCCATTAAGAAAGAGATGGATTAAAAAAGTAAGGGGCTTATGAAGGTTTAAAGGAGATGATGACTTGGTAACAGTACAAAAAGGAATAGTAAATGCTATACTAAAGCACTCCACCATCATTATCCACCGCCACATCCACCCAGATCTCGACGCCATGGGATCTCAGGCAGGTTTGCAAAGAACGCTTAAGCATTCCTTCCCTGACAAAAACGTTTACGCACCCGGCACCGATGAAAAAAGTCTTCTCTTCATCAATAAGATGGACCTCATCCCAGATGAAGCATATAAAGAAGCTTTAGTCATTGTATGTGACACGGCCGAAACTTCACGTATTTGCGACCAGCGATTTTCTAAAGGTGCCATGCTTATAAAAATCGATCATCATCCTGATCTTGAACCATATGGTGATCTTTCTTGGGTGGATCCTTCGTATAGCTCTGCAAGTGAGATGCTGGTTGATTTATTTATGGAATATCCTGATGTTTTCCAAATGAACAAAGAAGCAGCCGGAGCTTTGTATACCGGGATTATTGGGGATACTGGCCGTTTGCTGAATGGCACTGCTTCACCGCGTACATTGAAGGCTGTAAAGGCATTGAGGAAATTTCATTTTCAGCCTGAGCGGATTCATAATGAGCTGAATAAGAAAAGCAGCGGTGTTGCTCGGTTACGCGAGGCGATTTTAAGGACTTTCAAGCTGACGGAACAAGGAGTTGCCTATATTTATTTAACGGAGGAGAAACTGACTGCTTACGGGGTGGAACGTGCGGAAGCGGCAAATCTTGTGAACGTCCTGTCTTCGATGTCGCGAGTTAGAATCTGGGTTTTCTTTATTGAATATCCGAATGAAATTCGCGTTAGGATTCGTTCAAGGAATATTCCGATTGATGACATCGCCCGGCGGTTTGGGGGCGGAGGACATCCCTTTGCGTCAGGAGCTGCAATTGATTCTTGGGAAAACGCTGGAGCAGTGATCGAAGCTTTAAATCTCAAAACTTAAACCGAATATTAGAACTATTTTTGGTTTTTACATAGAAGCTGATGTTTGTGGTAGTGTATAAATAATATGCTTAAAATAAACACGCTGCAACTTAGCGTTCAATCATAATGGAGTGATCATATGGGTAAAGCCAAAGCTAAAACGAAGAGCAGTAAAGGCGGGACAGGCGGCGGAACAGGCAAAAAGGGCTGGAATCGCTGGCAGGCTGGTGCCAATAAAAAGAAGAGCTTTAAGCCTTATACGAGTAAGGGCGCTAAACAGCAGGACCATTCAAATTCAAAAAATGAGAAATCTGAATAACTCGTTTCAATCTGGACCTGTTTAGGTCTTTTTTTATATAATCATTCTCTTTTGTAAAAGACTTATATAATCGGTATAGAATATACTGTGATATTACAAGTTGAAATTAGAGGATGATCCTTATGAAATTCGATAAGAAAATGAAAAAGGTACAGGGGATATACAAAGAAACACTGCAGAGAAAAGAGAAAAAACACACGGTAGAAGTTATCATTGTCTTGACATTTTTTGTATTAATTTTTAGTTTAAATCTTATTTTCAAAGGTTTTTGAGTAAGTCGAGTCTTCTTCTATTTTAATAGAATAAATTGCCTGTTCAGCACCAAAACGAGTGATTGTTTTTTCTAAATTCATACCTAATCTTTCTAATAACCTGCATGAGGCGGTATTAGCAGTTTGTGTTTCAGCAATGACTTTTGGAAGACCTAATTCTGTTAATGCATAGTGGATAATCACTTGAACGACTTCGGCTGCATAACCAGCCCCCCACCATTTTGGAAGAAACTGATAGGAAATCTCTGTATCAACGCCGTCATGATGCTGGTCTAAAGAAACCAAGCCCATGAAATGATTCGCAGCTTTTTCTCTAACCACCCAATATAAAAATTCTTCCCTGCGATTATTCATTCCATCTAATGCTGCTGCAATTGATTTTTCCTCAACAATACCGCCTAAATATACCCTTACATCATGATTTAAAAATACTTCTTTAACCTCTTCAAAATCCGATCTCTTAAAAAGAGTAACGTGGCATCTTTCTGTTTCAAACATTGAACCACACCCTAAGATTTTTTATGAACAAAAGAAAAGCCTCCCCTTTATTAAACAATACAACATAATTATTAATTCAAATCTCATATTCACCTACTGTAATGATGAGAACTAATAGTAAAAGGCCAAGAGAGTCTAATAAGATATCTTTTTTTGTTTGTTTTCTAAAAATAAAGCACGTTAAAAAAATGAATATTGCCATAATATAAAACCAAGGTGTCCATTGTGAGACAGAATAAAACCCTGTACATATACCTATGACTATTACGAAATAGACTAATTCTTTGTCAGAAGCTTTTCGAAACATATTGTTCTCCCTTGCTTAATCTCTTTTTTGCATCCTCGTTTATAGTAATTCGCTTTAAAAAAGATGAATCCCTTCTATATCAATACTTCTCTTTATAAAACATTAGAAAATCGACTTAATTATTATTTTTTTTTAACAACAGATATATAAATCCAATATATGAATACCGAAAAAAACAGGAGAGCAAGTATAAACGCGTCTAAACCTGCAGCATATTTTAACAAATCAGCCTTCTCCTCCAAATAAATGATAGATATGTCTTTTTTAATTTAACCTGTGCGAATAAAAAAACCCCATGTATAGGTAGTCAGGAACTAATGATCTGCTGTTTCAACGATAACTGCTCCCCTTCACAATCAAAACTAAAATCACTGCAAGCAATAACCCGCCAATAATAAACGGACCAAGACCCGAGCTGTAAACAAGGTAGACTCTCACATGCTTAATTGTATTGACAATCACAAAAACGAAAAAGATCAGACTCATTCCTGCAATAAGGGGAACATAAGGATTTCTCTTCAAACTGATCAGCCCTTTTTAGAAGCTTTTTCTTATCCCTATGCTTGCGACATTTTGTATCATGCTATAAAGAAAAGCGGAATCACCCGTTTAGGCCCGACAGGCATAAAAGGATCCGACAGAAAAGTCCGGGTTTGACTTTTTTTGCGGAGCCGTTATGACCGAGGGTCTGGGTGATGGAGCTGGACAATAAGAAAAGCGGAATCGCCTGGTTAGCGCATGCATGACAGATAAGAAATCACCCGAAAAGTCCGGGTTTGACTTTTTGGGGGATTTTGTTCTGGCCGAGGAGTTAGGCGATGGAGCTAGACAATAAGAAAAGCGGAATCACCCGTTTAGACCCGCCAGGCATAAAAGGATCCGACAGAAAAGTCCGGGTTTGACTTTTTTGGCGGAGCCGTTATGACCGAGGGTTTGAGTGATGGAGCTAGACATAGAAGCGCAATACTTCATACCTCTAATCTTTTGAGAAAAGCAGACCGTTTTTCATTTACATGCCTCTTCCAGCGTTCTGTCCTTTTTTCGGAAATAAGGTGTAGCTGAAGCTGATGAGAAAATCAATTCCAAGGACAAGGGTCCAAAGCTGAAGTGTTTTAAGCAGCTGTTCTGTCTGCTGTCCGTTATTGATATAGAGAATAATGGCCCCTAGAAAAGATGCGCCAATTATCCACGCAAGAAGGTGGCGGAACCATCCTTCTCTTTCTCGTCGTGCATGCTCGGTTCCGTATTTGATTTTCTTCGGCGGTTTCTCTCCATTTGCAAACCGGTAGGCAAAATGCTGATCTGCCCATTTGATCATCCCATGGCCGAAAGCAATACTGATTCCGATATAAATGGCTGCAATTCCATGTACCATTGTCGCCGTCGCGCCGTTTTTTAAATCAAGCACGGTTGCCGCCAGCAGCACCAAATCAACTACTGGTGTACAAATCAGCAGGAACGCTCCAAGCTTCTTCTTTTTCAATATATACCTTGCGACTAATCCCGCTAAAACAAAGACCCAAAATCCAATTTCACAGCCTATAATTAACCAGCCAATCACACTGTCTCCCCCTTATTTAATACAACTGTACTATTACATATATTAGCAAAATGTTTTAAATAATACAACTGTGTTATAATAAAAACATGCCAAAATTAATTGATCATGATAAACGTAAAATACAAATTGCAGAATCCACTTGGAAGGTCATTGCCGAAGAAGGTATTGAGCAGGCAACGGTAAGAAAAATTGCAAGTGTTGCCGGGCTTTCGGTCGGAGCTTTACGGCACTACTTTTCCACACAGTCTGAGCTGCTTTCCTTTTCCATGAAACTGGTATCAGAACGGGTGAGGCAGCGTGCCTTGTCTAAGTCTTATGAAGGGAATCCGCTGGACATTGTAAAAGAATCGATTTCTGAGCTGCTTCCCGCTGATGACGAGAGAAGAATTGAAATGGAGGTGTGGCTCGTTTTTTCTGTAAAAATGCTCGTCGATACTAAGCTGAGGGCTTTAAGTGAAAATGTATACCACGAAATGCATGATGGACTGGGTCATGTCCTGCAGCTGCTGTTTAAACTAGGCATGTTAAAGGATGGACTGGAGATGGAAGCTGAAACAAACCGCCTTCATTCACTTGTGGACGGACTAGCCCTTCATCATCTCCTTCATCCTTCTCTCTTTACGTACGAGAAGATGATGAAAACCCTGGACTATCATTTGCGATCAATTTGTATGCCAGCAAGCAAAAACAAAGAACAGTGAGATATTGACTGTTCTTTGTTTTTTTCTATATCGTTTTTCAATCAGCTCAAAACCGCTTTACCGCTTCTCAGACGCTTCACAAGTTCTCCCCCGCAGTTTAGGCAGACAAATTCCATTTCTTCCGTACAAGTGTGACAGAACGTGCATTCATGCGAGCAGATGTAAGCTTCTGATTTGTTATGGAGATTTACGGAACATTTTTCACAAGCAGTTCTCATTTCTAATGCCATCGTGATTTCCCCTTCCTATTAATAATCCTCTATCTCAATTGTAAAAAACAGAGGGCACCTCAAAAGTCCGCACCTCTGCGTTCTTTTATACTTAAATTCCAACTTCCTCCACAACATCCTTTTTCTTCTTCCGTCTTCTTCCCATTTTCGCAAGGAGCTCATACATAACCGGCACAACGACAAGTGTCAGCGCGGTAGATACAACTAATCCTCCGATAACGACAACAGCCAGACTTCTTGAGACCATGCTGGCAGCTTCAGTTGCGCTGAAGATCATTGGAGTTAAGGCTACAATAGTCGTTACGGCTGTCATAATGATTGGTCGTAAACGTGTGGATCCCGCTTCTAATAGCGCTTCTCTGGCGTCAAAACCTTTTTCGCGGTTTTGCTGAACGCGTTCGATTAACACGATGGCGTTTGTTACCACGATGCCAATCAGCATTAAAGCTCCGAGCAAGGCATTGATGTCAACTGGTGTCTGTGAGATGACGAGTCCCAGAATGCCTCCCACAGCAGCAAGCGGCAGCGAAAACAGAATCGCAAATGGCGCTCTTGCCTGGCCGAAGGTGATGACCATGATGAGATACACGACTAATACAGCGATTCCCATCATTTTAAAGAGATCTGTGAAATCGTCCTGCATCGATTCAGTTGCGCCTGAAATGGAGACAGATGCACCTTCCGGGAGGTCAATTTCTTTTGTCATTTGATCGATTTTCATTCCTGCCGTTTTTAAGTCCTCTGCACTGATTTCACCTGAAATTTGTATCGTTTCTTTTCCGTCCTGATGATACACCTGAGTTTTGATGTCCCGTTCTTCAATCTTTGCTACTTGTTTTAGTTGGACAGGTCCCGCAACAGGAGAGGAAACATAAGTATTGAGTACTTGTGTTGTTGTTGAGAAGTCGACATCATCGTATTCAATAACAGCTTGAAGCTGCTCTTCGCCGACTTTGATTTGGCCAAGCGGTGTTTTATTCAGCATGGCGCGGACCTGCTGGCCGATTTGTACTGGACTTAAACCGAGTGCCCCCGCTTTTTCCTGGTCCACACTGACAATCCATTCGTTTTTGAATTCTTCGTAATTGCTTTTGACTTTTTCGATTCCCTCGATTTTCGCAAGTTCTGCTGCAGCAAGCTTTCCTGCTTCTGCAAGGTCTTCTTCATTGGAAGCTGTCACGTTCAGCTGAATGCCGTTTCCTCCGCCAAAGCTTCCAAATGAGAACTGAGTTCCTTCAATTTTCCCCGGTGCATATTCTTCATTTTTTTCCTTAAGATTTTCTAAAAAAGCTTCAACATCTTTTCCTTTATCAAAAATCACCGAGTAATTCGCTTGTTTTTCAGAAAAAACCTGACCGTATTTTGCATCTTCTGCTGTAGAGCCCATCTGGAAAAATAAATCCTTGAGCTTATCTTCTTTTAATAATTCCTGTTCAAATTCCCCTGCTTTTTCCTTGGCATCTTCTAAATCATAATCTGCCGGATAGGTTAATGAAACATTTACGAATGATTCAGACTGACTGTTAACACTGGCCTGCGGAATCGAATTGAAGGTGAAAATGGATCCCACAAAAATGATGAACGCGGCGACTAAAACAATCCATTTATGATTCAGTGACCATTTCAAAATCGATAAATACTTAGCAGACGGCTGATGTTCCTTCTGCTTCACCTTCTTCAATAGTACAAAACTTAACAGCGGTACTACTGTTAATGCGACAAGCAAAGATGCAAGGATTGAATAGACGACCGCCAAAATCAGCGGAGTCATGATTTCTCCAATTGAACCTCCAACAAGGCCAATAGGCAAGAAGACCGCGATTGTCGTAAGCGTTGAAGACGTAATAGCAGTGGAAACCTCTTTCGTTCCGCTCAAAATGACTTCTTTTGATAATCTTTCAATCTGAATACGGCGGTAAATATTTTCAATGACAACGATGCTGTCATCAACCAAACGCCCGACTGCAACCGCTAATCCTCCCAAGGTTAAAATGTTTAGTGTAATGTTTGATTGATCAAGTAAAAACAGTGTAATTAAAATGGACAGCGGAATACTGACTACCGCGATTAAGGTTGTTCGGATGTTTCTTAAAAACAGCAGAATGATGAGCGTTGCAGCGATTGCCCCAATGGCCACTTCTTTTGCCATGCCAAGCACGGCGCCTTCAACATCCTCTGCTGTATTTTGAACCGTGCGGATGGAGAAGTCATCTTTATAGATCTCGTTTAATTCTTCGGCTTTCCGGTCGACTTCTTTTCCTATTTCAACAGCGTTTTTACTTGCTTCTTTAAAAATAACTAAGACAAGTGCTTCTTTTCCATTTAGTCTCGCATCTGCCTCGTAAAACTGACGAATGGAAACATCCGCAATATCTTTAATTTTTGTTTCCGGTGCAAGTATCGCATTCTCAATTTGCGTTTTGTCTGTTACTTCTCCGAGCACCCTGATGGCATTTGCTTTTCCGTCCACTGCGATTTCACCTGCAGGAACAGATGCATTTAGAGATTGAAGTGCCATCATCAGTTGATCGGCGGACACTTTCTTTTCTTTCATTTTTTCCGGATCGATTTTGACCGAAAGCTCCGAAATGGACTTTCCGTAAAAAGTGACGCTTGATACACCATCTATGTCTTCAAATTTCGTTTTAATGTCTTCTTCAATTCGATCTTCATCTGCTTTTGAAAAGCCTTCTTCAGATTCAAGTGCCACCTGGGCAAGCGGAATCATAGAGAAGTTAAGCTGGGACACAACCGGCTTTCCTGTATTTTGCGGCAGCTGAACTTGATTGACCAGCTTTTCAGCCTCTGAAGCAGCCTCCTTCATGTCAGCTTCTGACGTGTAATTCAGCGTAATCATGGAGATTCCTTCACTTGTAGAAGAGGTCATGCTGTCAAGGTAAGTACCATTTTTCAATTGACGTTCAAGCGGTTTCGTCACATCTTCCGTCACCGTTTCAGCATCCATTCCCTCACCAAACGTGGTGACCGTAATCATCGGTGCGTCAACGCTTGGCAGCAGCTCCATTGGAAGGCGCGAACCCGAATACACGCCGAGCACTGTCACCAAGAACACCATGATGACAATGGCTGCCCGATTTTTTAACGAGAACTTAGTAAAAATAGACATTTGCTTTTCCCCCAAAGAAATGAAATAGACATACTCAATAAATATACAACATAATTTGGAAATTAGGTGTAAATTTTTGTTAAAAATTAGTTAATATTACTTATATGGACTCTATTTCAAATGTTCCAGCATTATATGTGGCTGGTTCTGTGGAAAAACAATACATTTTCTAAAACAAAAAATAAATCAAAATTAGGGTAGACTATCTTTTATAAATTGTTATAATGGATTGAAGTTAACTGTTCATTACGAAAAAAGGTGGAAAAAATGAAAAACAATTCTTGCAGATATGTGATTAACGCGATTGGAAAAGGCGGGGAAACCTACTTGACCCACTGTCAGGACAAACAAGAATTAAATAAATGGATAGCCGATCGGCAAGATAAGCTTCTTATGGATGAAATTAAAATTACAGATAAAAAGAAAAATCCGTTTTTACAATTGTTTTCTTTTAAAAAATAATATTCTAATCGCTATTCCATAGAGAATGGCGTTTTTATTTATGCGTGAATTGAAAAAAGGAGCAGATTACGTCTGCTCCTTTCTTTCCTTTATTAAAAATCAAAATTGTCTGGATCAGGTCCGACTCTGTGGTCTTGGTTCAATCCATGAATAAGCTCCATATCTTCTTTTGTTAACTCAAAATCAAAGATCGATGCGTTCTCAGCAATCCGGTGTTCTTTCGTAGATTTTGGAATGGTGATCACTCCATTTTGCAGATCCCAGCGCAGAATGATCTGTGCAATAGATTTATTGTATTTATCAGCCAGTTCTTTAAGCAGAGGCTGATCCAATAGTTGGCCTTGCATTAATGGTGACCAGGCTTCGAGCTGAATTCCCTGCTCCCTGCAAAATGATTGGAGCTCTTTTTGGGTCAGACGCGGATGATATTCCACCTGATTTACCATTGGTTTCACCTCAGCGTCTTTCATCAGGTTCTTAAGCTGATGAATCTGGAAGTTGCTTACACCAATCGCTTTTATTTTTCCTTCTTTATATAGACCCTCCAGCGCTCGCCATGCTTCCTTGTATTTGTCTTCTACAGGCCAATGAATGAGGTACAGATCCAAGTATTCCAAACCAAGTTTAGCTAAGCTTGTCTCATAAGCTGAGATTGTTGATTCATATCCTAAATCAGCATTCCAGACTTTTGACGTCACAAAAAGGTCTTCTCTTGAGATGCCAGCTTCAGCTATCCCTTCACGGATTCCTTGTCCGACACCCTCTTCATTTTCATATATAGCTGCTGTATCAATGCTGCGATAACCAAGTTTGATCGCTGTTCTCACTGCATTTACAAGCTCTGGTCCTTCTTCTACTTTAAAAACTCCAAGCCCAAACCAAGGCATTTTGACACCGTTATGCAAAGTTGTTGTATCTTGTAAATTTTTCATCATTTTATATGACCTCCTGATTTTTTTATTATCCAGCTAGTTTTTGTCCTTTTATTTTTTGCTCCTTACGCTCCAAAGCCCGGCTCCATCCTGTTAGAATGACCGCTCCAAGAACCATCAATGATCCGATCCACGCAGTGTGTATAAGTCCTATGGAATCTGTAATCATCCCTCCTAAGAATGCGCCGATCGCAATCCCTGCATTAAACGCAGCAATATTAATAGCTGAAGCAACATCAACGGCACTAGGCACAAAGCGTTCCGCCAGCATCACTACGTATACTTGCAAGCCTGGCACATTCATAAAAGCAAATAATCCCATCACTAAAATGGTCACTAAGCCAGCTATCTTGAATGGTGCTGTAAATGTTAGGATAAAGAGCACAATCGCTTGCACAATAAACATATAGAATAGGGCAACAATCGGATTTTTATTCGATAATTTACCGCCAATCATATTGCCGATTGCAATCGCAATTCCATATACAAGCAAAATAACTGCAACCGTTCCTTCTTTATATCCAGTTACATCCTGAAGGAGCGGAGATAAATACGTAAAGACAACAAATGTCCCTCCGTATCCTAAAGCAGTAATACTGAATACTAGCAGTAAACGGCCATTTTTCACGAGCTTCACTTGATCGCTGAACGTGGTCCGCTTGCCTTTTTTTAAATCAGCCGGCACAAGAATACTATTGGCGATTAAAGCAATGAGACCGATGATAATAATGACGATAAATGCAAGTCTCCACCCAAATTGCTGTCCAATAAAAGTCCCAAACGGAACGCCGGTAACAGTTGCAACTGTAAGTCCGGTAAACATAATTGAAATCGCGCTTGCCCTGCGGTTTTCAGGAACAAGATCAGCTGCAATCGTTGACCCGATGGACATGAAAATTCCATGTGAGAAGGCAGCAATCACACGCCCAGCTAATAAAACACCAATACTTGAAGCACCAGCAGCCAGACTATTGCCAAGAATAAACACAATCATGATCCAAAGCAATAAAGTCTTCCGTGACATATTTGATGTCAAGGATGTGAGGATCGGTGCACCAAACGTTACTCCTAATGCATATAAAGAAACGGTCAAACCCGCTGTGGTCACCGGAATCGACAAATCTTCAGCGATAAGCGGCAATAACCCTACACTGATAAATTCTGTTGTACCAATGGCAAAGGCACTGACTGCTAATGCCAGCAGCGCCAGCGTACTTCTTTTTTTATCTAAACTCATTTGTATCTCCTCCTAAATATTTGAATAACTATTAAAAAATAGAGTATGGTAAAAATCAACCGGCAAATGTTATTATGAAAGATATCAATCATAAAGAAAAGTACGTACTTTTAAGTGCTATAGGAACTATAAAGTTCGGTAGGAACTTTTTGGTGCCTATTAGATAGGAGGATTTCCATGCCAAAGAAATATAATATATCCGTTGAAGCGACGCTCGAAGTTATTGGCGGAAAATGGAAGTGCGTCATTCTTTGCCATCTGACTCACGGAAAAAAACGGACAAATGAATTGAAACGCCTGATGCCGAACATTACGCAAAAAATGCTGACTCAGCAGCTGCGCGAGTTAGAAGACGACGGTGTCATCAACCGAATTGTCCATCATCAAATTCCGCCAAAAGTAGAATATGAGCTCAGTGAATATGGATGGAGCCTGCAAACCATTTTAGATTCCCTCTGTGCTTGGGGAGAAAACCATATTACGAAGGTGTATGGGGATAAATCTGCTGTTCTTGAGGAGAGCATTTTGAATAAGTAAATGTGGAAAAGCGAAATTCCTACAAGGGATTTCGCTTTTTTAAATTTACGACAATGGTGTAACCGGAAACTAATAGGGAATTAGAACCAAATGACATCCGCAACCCATAAAAGGGTTATTATTCCATTTACTCGAGGATACATATTAAAATGAACAAGTTTTATTTAAGCAGTTGAATGCAGTGATCCCAACAAGATAAAAAACAGGGGGCTTCTTTTATGGGATTAAAGGTACTCTTATTTGGCGATATCGGCATTGACGACATTGTAGCGCTTATTTACGGTGCTTTGCATGAAGAGATTGAAATTGTAGGAGTTGTGGCCGACTACGGAAATGTTCCCAGAAAAAATGCTCTTGCAAGTGTTCAGTATTTGCACGAATTATATAACCAAAAAGATATCCCTATTTTCAGCGGGGCTGAGCTGCCCCTGACTGGTGAAGAGCCTACCTATTACCCTGAGATACACGGGGAATATGGATTGGGTTCCATCATTCCTGATGTAAATGCTGAAGGTCAGATAGAAAACTTTATGGATATTGCAAGCTTTATTGAGTCGTATGGTGAGGAAATAATCATCGTCAGTATTGGGAGGCTTACTTCATTGGCCACCATGTTTATTCATTACCGCAAATTAATGAGCAGCGTACAAGCTTATTATGTAATGGGAGGAGCCTTTTGGGTCCCGGGAAACGTAACCCCTGTCTCTGAGGCAAATTTTCATGCTGACCCAGTGGCTGTTAAAGTCGTTCTAACCCATGCCCACAACTTGACCATCATCCCTTTAAATGTGACAGAAAGAGCCATTGTAAGCCAGGAAATGGTTGATTACATTGCTAAAAAAGGAAAGGCAAAATTACTTAAACCGATTCTTGATTACTATTATTCTTTTTACAAAAAAAGAAACCCGAATGCACTCGGCAGTCCAATGCACGATGCTTTAACGCTAATGGCACCTCTTCACCCTGAGATGCTCACCTTCAGGTCATTGCCCGTTTATGTCGTTCAATCGAGAGAAGGCATGGAAAGAGGACACAGTATTGCAGATATAAGACCATATGTGAAGTTTAAAGAAAAGGAGAAAAAGCACCGGATCGCCTTTGATCTAAACTACAATCAGTTTTTTTCTAAATTCATGTCCACGATGACTGGGGAACGTTTTTAAAAGAAGCATAATCTTAAGCACTTTACGGTGGTAGAAACAAGCCATTTACGAACGGATCATAAGTTTCGCATTGCCGATTATAAAACCTGTTTTTTGGATCATAAGCCGAATCATGCGGAGAATAAGAGATGCTTCTTGGATACTAATGTGGGAATCTAATTGTTCCTGGCTCCTGCTACGCATGAAAATGTACGCTATACCAAGAGGAAAGAGATTAAATGGTCGAGGAAATCAATTAAATACACCAGAAAAAAGTGCCCCATTTTACTGGGACACTCTCGTTAGATGTTCTGTTTTCCCTTGACCCCATTAATCGAATACCCTGCTGTTATTTCCGCATTCAATGATTTCGATACAGAGCAATATTTATCCATGGATAACTGGATGGCACGAATGACTTTCTCTTCAGGCAAATCCCCTTCTAATGAATAGTGAATATGAATAGCTGTGAATCGTTTTGGATGTTCATCTGCCCGTGCTCCGTTTAATTCCATGTTAAATGAGACAGGATTCAGCCGCATTTTTTGGAGAATAGAGATAATATCAATGCCTGTGCACCCGGCTACTGCATGCAAGAGCAATTCTGTTGGCCTTGCACCAGTGTTCTGTCCGCCGAATTCTTCTGCTGCATCCATTATGATTTCATGGCCTGATGGCGTAGTGCCCGAAAAGCTCATTTGTCCTGTCCATTTGATTGATGTTTCCACATTCATCATCCTTTTCGTTTTAATGTTTAAAGATAGTATTAGAGTCTGCCTAATCTGATACTCATAAAAAAATTATATTGATTAAAGAACATTCGTTCGTTAGAATAATGTATCAAAGAATATTTTCAATTGAGAAAAGTTTTGCGAATTGAACTTTAGGTTCCAAACCATTATTGAGAGGTTCTAAAAACAGCTTTTTGCACTCTATTCCCTAATCTGTCCATTCCCATAAATAAAGTGCTTGCTGGATGTCAGGGCAGGTAATCCCATTGGTCCCCTTGCATGGAGCTTCTGCGTACTGATTCCTATTTCTGCCCCATAGCCAAATTCAAATCCATCTGTAAATCTTGTTGAAGCATTATGATAAACGGCTGCCGCATCTACTTGCGTTTGAAACTGTGCAGCATTTCCCTCGTCTTTACTAATAATGGCTTCTGAATGCTTTGTTCCGTATTGATTGATATGCTTAATCGCTTCATCAATATCTTTCACAGCTTTGATGCTGACTGTCAAAGCTAAGTATTCTGTGCTCCAGTCTTCTTCTGCTGCAGGTTTTGCTTTTGGAAAAAGACTGCATACTTGCTCATCCCCATAAATCTCAACAGATTGATTGTCGAGCAATTGAAACAGCCGTTCTCCATGGACCTTAAGCCATTCTTCATGAATTAAGATTGTCTCGATCGCATTGCACACAGATGGCCGCTGTGTTTTTCCATTTAGCACGATCTGTTCCGCCATGTTTGGTTCTGCAGATTCATCGATGTAAATATGGCAATTCCCGGCGCCTGTTTCCAGTACAGGAACGGTTGATTCTCTTACAACTGTATCAATCAGATTTTTTCCGCCCCGTGGTATTAAGACATCCAGGTACTCGTTCAAGCTGAAAAGCTCTTTAGCTGTATCTCTGCTCGTGTCTTCAATGAGCTGAACGGCATCCAGCGGAATATTCGTATGCTCAAGAGCCCTATGAATCGTTTCAACCAGCGCCTTATTTGAATGCCTGGCTGATGAACTGCCTCTAAGAATGACTGCATTCCCTGTTTTTAAAGAAAGGGTTGCCGCATCAATCGTTACGTTTGGCCTTGCTTCGTAAATCATGCCAATAACACCAAGCGGTACACGCCTTTTCTGAATGAGCAATCCGTTTTCTTTTTCGATGGTTTCCAGCGTTTCTCCAATAGGATCCTTCAGGCCGATTAGGAGATGAATGGCATGTGACATCTCTTCGATCCGTTTTTTATCCAGCAGCATGCGATCCAGGAGGGAATTTGATAGACCGTTTTCTTTCCCAAGAGCTATGTCCTTTTGGTTTTCCATGATGAGATATTCCTGTTCCGATTCTAGCTGCTGTGCAATTTTTTCGAGTGCATGATTTTTTTCCTCTGTCGATTTGCTGATCATTTGATAGCTTGCTGACTTTGCTGCCTTCCCTTTTCTTTGCACTTCACTCATGTGCTTTCCCTCCCTTAATTATGCTTTAACCCATCGGTCTCGGTGGATAACTTCAATAGATGTGAATAAAAATTCTTCTTTTACATCAGAGCTTCGTTTTCCAATGACTTGTTTTAGACTTTCAGAGGAATAAAGAACTTCCCCTTTTCCAAGCAGTCCGTTCGTTCCGAAGACTTCAACGACATCTCCTTCTTCAAACGTGCCTTTCACATCATAGATGCCAGCCGGCAAAAGACTTCTTCCATTTGATGTGAGCGCAAGTTCTGCACCTTGATCAACATAGATTTCCCCTTTAACAGGCGAATGAAGGGCAATCCATTGTTTGCTGTTGCTGAAGGTTAACCTGATGTCTCCTCCTATGTAGGTACCGTCGCCTTTTCCTTCTAAAATATCAATAAATTTCTCTTTCCCTTTTCCAATTCCTATGAAGACTTTTACACCCAGGGACAATGCTGTTTTGGCTGCAATCAGTTTGGATTTCATCCCGCCTGTTCCAACGTTTGACCCTGTGCCTTCTGCACCTGCCATCATTTCCTCTGTAATCTCTAGAAGCTGATCGAATTTTACGGCAAGGGGATTCTCTCGCGGGTTGGAGTCATATAGGCCATTAATGTCAGTTAAAATAACCAGATGCTCTGCCTTAACAAGTCCGCTGACAAGAGCGGACAGCATGTCATTGTCGCCAAAAGTCAATTCCTCGACTGAAACCGTGTCGTTCTCGTTGATGATGGGCAGGATTCCACGGTCCAGCAGCTCGCTAATTGTAGCAAACGCATTTTTGTATCGATCCTTTTTCAAAAAATCATTTCGAGTAAGCAGAATTTGAGCAGGAATGATTCCGTAGCTTCCAAGCTGCTCCATATAAGATTGAATTAACAAACTTTGTCCAACCGCTGCAGCTGCCTGTTTTCCTTTTAACGTGAGGGGTCTCGCAGGATAGCCCAGTTTTCTGAAACCTGCAGCTACTGCTCCTGAAGAGACTAGTAAAACTTCGTGGCCTTCTTTTCTTAAGGAAGCTATGGCTGAGATGTGATCGGTAAACTTCTCCTGATCGATTTCTCCTTTTCGGTTCGTTAAGGAGCTGCTTCCAATTTTGATGACGATTCGTTTTTTCTTCATCATTGAACCTCATTTCTATGTTTTCATTTGAATTATTAGATTTGGCTGGTGTGCATATAGGAATCACAGCCTATTACTGCGTTTTATCGGTCTTGTTGCATGTTTTATATGACGATTTTTGGTGTTATCGGTTGAACTCCGAGGTTTAACGGCCTAGTCCCTGGTTTTATCAGTCTTAATTCAGGGTTTATCATTCTAAATTCAGGGTTTATCAGTCTAACTCCTGGGCTTATCAGTCTAACTCCTGGGCTTATCAGTCTAACTCCTGGGCTTATCAGTCTAACTCCTGGGCTTATCAGTCTAACTCCTGGGCTTATCAGTCTAACTCCTGGGCTTATCAGTCTAAATCCTGGGCTTATCAGTCTAAATCCTGGGCTTATCAGTCTAAATCCAAGTTTTATCAGTCTAAATCCAGGGTTTGTCAGTCTAACTCCAGGTTTGCAAGATGCCAGAAAATCATTTAT
Organism: Bacillus sp. PAMC26568; assembly: GCF_014235785.1. Taxonomy (GTDB): domain Bacteria; phylum Bacillota; class Bacilli; order Bacillales; family Bacillaceae; genus Bacillus_P. Next base: position 3,251,106 of record NZ_CP060137.1, read on the forward strand.
TTTCAATAAAAAAAGCCCTTCTCATCCTCTGATAAAGGACGAAAAGGGCTGGCTTTTCCGTGGTACCACCTTAGTTGAATGCATAATGCATCCCGCTTTGCCTGATAACGCCAGGTTTATGGCGCCTATGATTTTAGCATAGGACTCTCTGGGCAGGTTCTGCGGCTTTGCTGCGGCAGGGTCTTGCAGCTGATAAACCCCGCTCTCTGTCACATAAAGACCCGCATACTAATCCCACGTCAACGTTCACTGATTTTTATATATTATGCGGAGTAAACGTCTTTATGTCAAGAACTTCCTGCATGACTTTCACAGAAAAACATGGATTTCTGCTATATTTTGAATGTAAAAGCTTAAAAAATTGCTTACTTTTTCCACTCAAATCCGTGGGAAATGCACCCCATGCTGATAACTAGAACGAAAACATAAATGGTATTGTTCAGCCATTTTGGCATAATTCATCTTCCTTTATTTGATTTTTAACTCTTCGTAGTACTTTGCAAGCTCAATGATCATCGCACCCATTCTTTCAAGTTCCGGCGCAAGCGGGCTATCTATGCCTTCTTCTATTAAAGCTTCTGCGGTGATTTTTCCAACAGCAACGGGTAAAACATGAGTTTTGAATGCATGAAAAATGTCTTGCAGACAATCTGCCTTTTTTGCATAGTCAAACAGCTCTCGAACTTGGATTGCAGAAGTAAAGCAGACGGCATCAACTTCACTATTCTGCATTTCTTTACATAGTAAACGAACTGCCTCTTGATCTGGCGCAATATGCTGATAAGGCAAAATCTGCAAAACAGCTGCGCCCTTATCTTCAAGAAACTTGATCAAAGCAGGCGCTGTTTCCCCATGCAGCTGAACCATTACTTTCTTACCGCTAAAGTCTTGTTCTTGCAGCGCGCGGATCAGCCCTCTGGTTGTTCCATCATCATCTTTTGCAACAGGCTTGAGCCCAAGTTTCTTTAAAGCAGCAAAGGTTTTGTATCCTCTTGAAGCAATTTGTGCTCGATTTATAACGCTAAGATAGGCCTGCTCTTCATCTATTTTTCTTGCAAGATTTAACAAGGTTTCTGTACCTATACCCGTTGTAAAGATCACCCAATCCGCACCTTCCTTAATAAATGTGCGAATATCTGGTTCCACCTGCTCCTCTGCAAGAAAAACCGTTCCTTGCAAGGAACGGACTAACGGAATTCCGCCTTGTCTTTCAATTAATGCGCTGATTTCATCTGTTTTCCGTGAGCCTGCAATCACAATACGCTTTCCTTCTAATCCTTTTCCCATTACCTTGTCCTCATTTCCCCTAGAAAAGAAAGAAGCTCTTTTCTGCTTATTTTAATGAAAAACTGTTTATATTTGACCATCCAATTCGATTGTTTCAAGCCCATCCAATTGGCTAATATCCGATTTTTCTTATAACTAAAGTTATCATTATGCTCTGATTGTTTCAATACTGTTATTAAAATGCAGCCAATGTGCTTTTTTTCACAAAGTGTTCAAACTTTATGTAATCGCTTTCACAAACTTGTAGTATAATAGGAATATATTCATATAAAACAACTCTTTTAGACTAACTAAACAAAATATAAATGAAAAACCATCACATGAAAGGAGAAATGAACATGATTTTAAAAGCATTGAGGCGGAATAAGCTTGTTACAATTAACTACTACATTGACGGTGCAATCCAAACGTTAAAAGGACGTGTCCATAACTTGGATTTAAGCGATCAAACGTTGTCACTTGAAGATGAGAATAAGAATATCTTTTCGATCCGGCTTTCGGGGATTAAAGAAATTTATTGATACTGGAAAGAGCATCAGCGGATGATGCTCTTTTTTGTTTATTTTATTTTGAGTTATTTTGTAAATTTTTATTTCTTTGAAAAGATCTTTTTAAAGAAATATAGCTTGTGAAAAACATGAAAAAGCCAGCTAAAACCAGAAAGCCAAACGTCTCAATCCATTCCTCAAATCGAGTCGGCACTTCTATAAATATAGAAAATACGGCTAAAGATATGGCAATAAATCCAGCTGCCTTCAAAAAAATGATCTTTCTCTCTTTTTTATATTCCATTTCTGTAGAAATCATTGTGTACTCAATGCCAGAGAGGATATATCTCCCGCCGACATAGCAGAGAAAAACGATGATCGCTATTCCTGCGACTACATTAACATCTAGTTCCTGTCCTGATTCATTGACTCCAAATAAAATTGCCAGTATGATCACAAGGATAATTGATGCTTCAGCTAGAAGGTAGACAATCGTACTTCTCTTGTATTCATCGTCAGGCAAAAAAACTGATAACCAAGATTTATCCATTTACTTTACCTCCCAAAATAAATCATCCAATGTTTTGTCTAATGTTTTTGCAATGGACACACATAGATGCAGACTCGGGTTATACTGCCCTTTTTCAATAAGTCCGATTGTCTGTCTCGTTACTTTCACACGCATTGCCAGCTGTTCTTGAGTTAAGCCGTTTTCCACTCGTGCCAGTTTTACTCTGTTTTTCAACACATGTCTTCACCTCATAAAAGCAAAATATATCAAACATAATGTAATTTATATATTACATTTATCGTGTCACTTAATCAACAATTTTTACCATATCTAATAAAAATCATGCTAAACAGCCGTAATTACACAATGAGATATTGCATAATGAAAACCATACTTGTTTCCATAACAACATTCATTGTAATCAGCGGGGCCCTGTTGCTGATTGGGTATGTTTTTAACGTTCCGCTTCTTAAAGTCTCATCCTATAAAGAATCTTCAACAGGCGTTGAAGCAACAGGGTCAATAATCCCTTTTGTTATGGGTGCTTTTTGCAGCTGGATCCTGGCAAAAAAGGTCAGTTTCGCTGCAAAAACAATCAAAAAGAACAGCATTTAAGCTGTTCTTTTTGATTGTTTTTCCTTATTCTTTTTCCCACTCGCTTGCTGAGTTGAACGTCCATGTACGAATCTGAGTTTAGAATTTTACTATTGTTACATTTCACCTAAATAGGAATCAACCACTTTTCCGTATTTATCCACCAAATCTATCTACCTGCCAATCAATAGTTAAACCCCCGAATAAGCCGAAAACCCTCCATCAACAGGAATCACAGTTCCCGTGACAAACCGCGATGCTTCGTTGCTGACAAGCCATAACAGGGTTCCGTTCAAATCCTCGGGTTCTCCAAATCTCTCGAGCGGTGTCTGGTTAAGAATTTTTTTTGCCCGCTCAGTAGGATTTCCGTCCGGATCCATTAACAGGTTTCTATTTTGCTCTGTTAAAAAGAAGCCTGGTGCAATGGCATTTACTCTGATGCCTGCTTTAGACATATGGACAGCAAGCCACTGGGTAAAGTTACTTACTGCCGCTTTTGCGCCGCTGTAAGCAGGGATTTTTGTTAATGGTGTGTAGGCATTCATGGAGGAAACATTAATAATGACATCTCCTTGACCCATATCTCTTGCGAATATTTGTGTGGTCTGAAGTGCACCGAGAAAATTTAAATCAAAGACTGATCTGACTCCTTCTGTATCTAATTCAAAAAATGTATTCGTTTCAGGGTCTTCCAAATCCTCTTTGTAAAAGTATTCTTTATCGGTATTTCCTTTTGGATGATTGCCGCCCGCTCCATTAATAAGAATGCTGCATGTTCCTAATTTTTCATTCACTTCTTCTTTCGCCCGTTCAAGACTGGCTTTATCAAGGACATCTGCTGCAACTGCCAGTGCGATCCCCCCGTCTGCACGGATTTCTTCTGCCACGCGATCAACCGATTCCTGCCGTCTGCTGATAACAGCAACTTTTGCTCCGCATTTAGCTAAGGCTTTGGCAAATTGACTGCATAAAACCCCGCTTCCTCCGGTTACGACTGCTACTTTATCGTTTAAATCTATATGAAAAGGAATCTTCATGTGTGTCCCTCGTTTCTATTTAGACTTTCTGTTTTTTTCTTTTGTTGCCGCTTCCCACATTCCATTTAAATAGGTCGCACCAAGTGCACGGTCGTACAGCCCGTAACCCGGCTTTCCTGTTTCACCCCAGATCATTCTGCCGTGATCCGGCCGTGCCGGTCCAGAAAAATCAACTTCTCTCAGTGCACGGACAATTTCATACATATCCAATGAGCCATCTTCCGAACGGTGAGCGGATTCCTGGAATGACTTTTCGCCGATCCATTTTATATTTCTAAGATGTACGAAGTTGATTTTTTCCTTTTTTCCAAAGTAGCGGACAAATTCAGGAAAATCGTGGTTTGGATTAGCTCCGAGTGAACCGCTGCATAAACACAGTCCATTATAGGGACTATCAAATAAATTGACGAACCTGTCTAAATTCTCTTTGCTTGTGATGATTCTCGGAAGTCCGAAGATAGACCATGGCGGATCATCTGGATGAATCGCCATTTTGACTTCTTCTTCCTCTGCAACAGGGATAATTTCTTTAATAAAGTACGAAAGGTTTTCCCATAGTTTCTCTTCTGATATATGCTGATATTGTTCAAGCAGGTTCTTTAATTCTTCGGCTTCATAGCTTGAATCCCACCCTGGCAATGACAATTCTCCGCTTAATGGATTCATTTGCTTTACCTTTTCTTCTTCATAAATCAGAGCGGTAGATCCATCTTCAAGCTCATAGTCCAATGATGAGCGAGTCCAGTCGAATACAGGCATGAAGTTATAGCACACAATTTTGATTCCTGCTTTTGATAAATTTCGAATCGTCGTTTTGTAGTTTTCAATATATCGGTCCTTTGAAGGAAGACCGAGCTTGATATCTTCATGAACGGGCACACTTTCGATGACACTTAGTTGTAAACCGCTCTTTTCTATGCTTTTTTTCAAATCAACAATTTTATCGTATGGCCATGCTTCGCCAACAGGAATATCGTAGATGGCTGAAACAATCCCTGTCACTCCCGGAATCTGGCGGATTTTTTGTAAGGTAACAGGATCATTATCACCGTACCATCGAAACGTCATTTGCATAGTCGGTACCCCCCTCCAATTATTTATCTAGTAATCTCAAAATAGTTTTCCGCGTTGTTATAACAAATATCTTGAACCATTTTTCCCATCAGCTCATAATCATCAGGTGCTTCTCCCTTATGGATCCATCCGCCGAGCATATTACATAAAATCCGGCGGAAATATTCGTGTCTTGTATAGGAGAGGAAACTGCGGGAGTCCGTCACCATGCCAAGGAAATTACTGATCAGCCCGATGCTTGAGAGATCTGTCATCTGACGAAGCATTCCATCCTTTTGGTCATTGAACCACCAGCCTGTTCCAAATTGAAGCTTGCCTCTTGCTTCTTCATTTTGAAAATTCCCGATGGCTGAAGCAATGATGGGATTATGAATTGGATTTAAATTATATAAGATGGTTTTAGGCAGTTCATTTTTCAAATCTAACTGATTTAACAATTGATTTAATGGTTTTGCCAATTCAAAATCGTTCATAGAATCAAACCCTGTATCAGGACCAAGCATTTTAAACATTTTTGTATTATTATTTCGGATTGCCCCAATGTGAAGCTGCATAGCCCAGCCATGTGCATGATAGAGCCTTCCTAAAAACAAAAGTGTGTATGTTTTATACTTTTTCTCCTCAAGCAGAGAAATCGTTTGACCATTTACTGCTTTATCAAAAATGGCTGATGCTTCTTCAAGCGTACTCTTTTCATAGAACAACCTTTCAAATCCATGATCAGATACTCTGCACCCAGCATCATGAAAGTACTTCACCCGATCTTCGAGTGCCTTTAAAAAATCTGGATATTGATTGATTTCGAGGTTTGCAGCATTCGATAAACCGTTCACGAAAGGCAGAAATCCATCTTGCGTAATTTCAATTCCTTTATCAGGACGAAATGCCGGCAGCACTGCTGCCTCAATGTTTTCATTCTCCTTAATTTCTTTATGAAATTCGAGCGTGTCTGCTGGGTCGTCCGTCGTACAAATCACCTTAACATTTGATTTTTTGATAATAGCTTGAGCTGAATAATTCTCCTGCTTTAAGAGTGTGCTGCAGTGCTCCCAAATTTCATCCCCTGTTTTTTCGCTTAAGGCTAGATCGATATTAAAATACCGCTGTAATTCCAAGTGTGTCCAGTGATAGAGGGGATTGCCGACACAGGAAGGCATCGTTTTTGCCCATGCATCAAATTTTTCTTTATCATCTGCATTCCCGGTAATCAGCCTTTCGCTTATTCCGTTTGCGCGCAGCGCCCTCCACTTATAGTGATCACCGTTCAGCCAAATTTCCGTCAAGTTTTGAAACTGTTTGTTTTCTGCAATCTCTTTAGGACTCAAATGACAATGATAGTCATAGATTGGCATTTCTTTTGCAAACTCATGATAGAGTATTCTTGAACTCTCATGATCTAATAGAAAATCGTCATCCAAAAATTTTTTCATTAGAAAAGACCTCCCTTTAAAAATTGTATTCTACTGGTTTACCGCTTACTATTTGATTCCCATTGACAAATAGAAGTCTCTGTTCACCATCAGGCAAATTAAACGTGACCTTATCGTACGGGAGGTTATAGGAACCTTCTTTAGTCATTGCAATATGAATTTCTTTTCCATCCGCTTCCATTTCAACAATCAGAAACGCTGAAGTATGCGTATACTCAGTAGTCAGTCCATCATCTTCATATAATCTGTAAGAGGATTTTCCATTTCCTTTAGAAGGAAATAATAAAAAGCCTCTTTCATCTTCACGTTTGGTCTCAAATGTCACCTCAGCCTTGTTGATCGGAAGAATCGATCCGCCTTTAGCAAGCAAAGGCACATAATTCAGCGGTGCCGGAATGATTACTTGCTGACCGCCTTCAAACCATTTCCCTGTATGAAGGTCGTACCACCCATCAGGATGCATTGGCAAGTAAACCTCGCGTTCTCTCTTGCCGCTTTCCACAACCGATGCGACAAGCAGATTTTCTCCAAGCATAAAATCATCATTTTCCTCAAATGTGTTCTGATCATGCTCAAAATCATAAAAAGTAGGGCGAATAATCGGCATATGATTCTCATGTGCCTCATAAAGAGCTGTATACAAATAAGGAATGAGTTTCGTTCTGAATTTAATTAATTCCCTGATTGAATCTAAAGTCTCTGGATACATCCACGGTTCGTTTACAGTCTGGTCATCATTCCAGGAATGAATCGTAAAGCGAGGATGGACAATTCCATTTTGCACCCATCTTACAAACAGTTCAGGCTCAGGTGCAGGACCTGAAAATCCTCCTACATCATGCCCAAAGTTGTATATTCCTGATAAACTCAAACCGATTCCCATCTTGTTGTTGTACTTTAGCGTTTTCCAGCTTGTGCGATTGTCGCCGGTCCAAGTTTGAACATAACGATGCATTCCAGGGCTGCCAGAACGTGAAATCAAATAAGGACGCAGATCAGGACTGAATTCTTTCTGTGCTTCATAAGACGCCTTCATCATAAGCAGCGGATGAAGGGCACGAATGGTTTCGAAGTCTATTTTTTCTCCGAACCAATGACAAACTGCGTCTTTGCTCCAAATTTCAAATTCGTTATTGTCATTCCACGTCGAATCAATGCCATATTCCAGCAGCATCTCTTTTACCTGAGCTTTCCACCAGTCGTACGTATCTTTATTTGTAAAATCTAAGTACGCACCCGTTTCATCCCAAAATTGAGCCATTTCAGGTTCATTTGTTTTGCTGTTTGCAATGAACATCTGTTTTTCTTTTAACTCTTTAAAAACCGGATGATCATTTAATAAACATGGTTTAATGTTTGCGCACAATTTCAGGTCTTTCTCATGAAAATCGTTAACCATTTCTTTTGGTGATGGGAATTTTGAATCATTCCAATTAAATACATATCTCTTGTCACCGATTGATGTGTAGCCGGATGAAAGCTGAAAGGAATCGCACAAAATGTCATGTTCCTCACAGAGCTGTACGAATTTCTTTAGCTGGTCCTGCGCGTCTGGTGCATCTGTATAGCTCATCGTGGAACCTGAATACCCTAAGCTCCATTTAGGAGGCAAAATGGTTTTCCCAGTCATCCATGCAAATTTCTGAGTAACATCCCGAACTTTCGGCCCCGCGATCACATAGTAATCCAAATCTCCTTTTTCAGCCTGAAAGTATCGGTAAAGACCGTGATAATTATCCAGCTCTGATCCCATTTCAAAAATAGAGCTTGATAAGTTATCGTAGAATAATCCAAACGAAATCCCTGTTTTCTTCTGTCTCGTAATATAGAACGGGATATGCTTGTAAAGCGGATCTGTGTATTCAGCGTCATAGCCCATTGCATCAATCGTCAGCATGCGATAACGTTTCCCATGTTTATCTACAGGCCCTGTTTTTTCACCAAGACCGAAATACTGTTCGTCTAAATCACGCTGCAGATAATGTACAGGCCCATTCCCCAACGACTGGTCAAAATTGTATGATTGTGTCTTTCGATCATTTGCAAGAGGAATCCAATTTTCATTTTCCAGGTAGAACCAGCTGATCTTAAATCCGTCCAGTTTAATGTGAAGCTTTAAACTCTCTGTTTCTACAATAAAGACATCTTCTGCTTGCCCAGTTTCATAGTCTGGCAATGAAAATCCGTCTGTATCAAAGCGGTTTCGGCCTTCCACTGGAACATCTTCCATTCCAGGTGCGACACTCCATGTTCGATTGAGTTTTAATGTTTCTCCCTCAGAGAATAAAATGCGGACGATATCCTTCTCCAGAATGAAGATCTTTGCATGGACATTACCATCTTCTAGTTTAAAGTGGAGGACATTGCTGTTTTCCTGTACTAATGTAAAAGGGTACATTTCTTTAATACTCATATTGCAAACCTTCTCTCTGATGTATTTATAGTCCGAATAGTTTAGGCAAGCTTAAGCTGATTTCAGGTATAAACGTAACGGCTAACAAAACAATAATGATCGCTCCGTAAAATGGAAGCAGGGGTTTTACGACTTGTTCGATTTTCACTTTTCCGATGCTGCAGCCAACAAAAAGCGCACTTCCTACAGGAGGTGTAATATTCCCGATGCATAGGTTGAATGCGATCATAATTCCAAAATGAACCGGATCCATGCCGAATGTGGAAACAACCGGAAGGAAGATTGGCGTAAAAATTAAAACAGCCGGTGTGATATCCATGAATGTTCCAATTATTAAAAGAATGAGATTCATCATAAGCAATATAAGAATTGGGCTATCCGTAAGCCCTAATAGTCCGCTGCTGATTGCTTCAGGTATGCCGGTAAAGGACATTACCAGAGACAAAATCGCCGAAGTCCCGATCAGAAGCATGATGACAGCTGTCATTTCAACCGTTTCAAGGAGCATTTTTGGAAGCTTCTTAAAGCTGAACGTTCGATAAATGATGGATAGAATAAGAGAATATGCTACCGCTATTGCAGCTCCTTCTGTTGCCGTAAAGATTCCTGCAATTATTCCGCCAAGAACAATGACAATCAGCATCAGACTTGGAATCGCGTCGAGAAACACCTTGAATCCCTGACTGAAGGTAATCTTTTGTGAGATTGGATAATTCTTCTTTTTAGCAATAAAGAAGGCAACAACCATCGTTGCGATTCCCCATAAGATTCCTGGAATGTATCCCGCCATAAATAACGCAGCTACAGATGTGCCTCCGCTTACCAATGAGTAGATAATCAGCAAACCGCTCGGCGGTATCAGCAAACCAGTTGGTGCAGAAGCAATATTGACCGCTGCCGAATATGTCCGCTCATACCCTTCCTTATCCTGCATGGGAGACATGACACCGCCAATGGCAGCAGCTGAGGCAACAGAAGAACCGGAGATTGACCCGAAAAGCATATTGCCTAACACGTTTGTGTGTGCCAATGACCCCGGCATGCGTCCGGCCAGCAATTTTGCCAGATTAATTAACCGGATGGCAATTCCTCCGTTGTTCATGATGATGCCTGATAGAACAAAAAATGGAACAGCCAGTAAAGCAAAACTATCGAGTCCTGTCACCATTTTTTGAGCGGATGTAAAGACGGCAACATCAAACGGAAACAAAATGATCATAGTTGAAATGGAGGCGCCGGCAATACTGATGGCAATGGGAACTCCTATTAATAAAAGAACAAAAAACACACTTAATAGAATAATTCCTGCTGTTAATGTCAATTCACTTCACTCCTTTTTCTAGCCTTCTAATTGAGATTTGGATGCAGCCTCTAAATCATCTGAATATAAATCTACTTTCTTCTTTGCGATCGCCTCATAAATGGTTAGAAGACTATATCCGATAATAAGAACTCCGCTTACAGGAAGTGAAAGATAGATGAATCCCATGGGTATGCCAAGCGAAGCTGAAGATTGTGCCATGGTAATCGCAACTGTCTTAGAACCTCCAATCACCATCACCACTGAAGCAAAGGCAAGAACAAGGACTTCAATGATTACGCTTGCAGAAAGAGCTTTGTTTTTTGGAAGCTTTTCGACTATAAACTCGATCGCGATATGCTTTTTTTGTCCGAACGCATATGCTGCTCCAAGCATTGAGACCCAGATCAATGAATACCTTAGGATTTCCTCAGATACCGAGCTTGGTGAATTTAGAACATATCTGGTAAATACTTGCCAGATTGCGATGATCACCATAAAACCCAAAACTGTACATGTTATAAAAGCAAGAGTTTGATCCACTCTTTTTCTAATGGTTTGCATGTTTTATCCCTCCTAAAAGATTTCAGTCTTTTGCTGCAGCCCGAATTTCTTTGTAGTATTCTGCAGTAGATTCTTTTTTTGCAAACTCTTCATGCAGCGGCTGTACAGCTTTTCGGAATGGCTCCTTATCTGGCGTGCTGAAAGTAACATTCTTTTTCTTCGCATCTTCAATTGATTTCGCAATTGCTTTTTCCCAAACTTCTTTATGAAACTCAGTTGATTCCTTTGCAGCTTCAGAGATTGCCAGTTTTTGATCTTCGTTCAATTCCTGCCATTTTGTATTGTTCATAATCAGCATATCCGGAACCATGGCATGTTCACTGTATGAGTACTGCTTTGCGACTTCTCCGTGGTTATTATCCGTTAAAGCGGTTTCATTATTTTCCGAACCATCGATTACACCTTGCTGCAAAGCTGTATATACTTCTCCAAAGGACATCGGAGTAGGCGCTCCGCCCATTAGTTCAATCATTTTAATTGAAGTTGCGCTAGGCTGAACACGAATCTTTAAACCCTTCAAATCGTCTGGATGTTTGATTGGTTTATTTTTCGTGTAAAAGTTCCGTGAGCCTCCATCATAAAAAGAAAGCCCGATAAATCCGATTTCTTCTGTTGATTGATAGATTTCTTGTGCAACCTTGCTGTTCATGACACTATAATAATGTTCTTTGCTGTCAAATAAGTAAGGCAGACTAAAAAGAGAATACACCTCTGAAAAACTTTCCAAAGCACTTGCACTTACCTTGGCAAAATCAACGGCCCCAGTCTGGGTTAACTCAATTACCTCACGCTCTGCACCAAGCTGACCGTTTGGATAAAGCTGTATCTTAACGGATCCATCCGTTTTCTCTTCTACTAATCTTGCAAACTCTGTTAATGATTTGTGTACGGGATGAGTTTCACTTTGATTGTGTGCAAGCCGCATCGTAATTGTTTCATCCTCACCAGCTGCCTTGCTGCTGCAAGCTGATAGTGTTCCTAAACTTAAAGCGCATACAATAATAATAGTTAGTAGTTTTCTCATTCAGGTTCCTCCCATGAATTCGATGAACAATTGTTACCTTTGAATGGAATTTTCTTCAAACGCATTTATTTCATCTGCTGATAGAATGCTGAAGTCACCTCTTAACGTATGTTTCAAAACACTTGCGGCTAACGCAAAGGAGACACTTGACTTCATTGATTCCCCTTTTAACATGGAATGGATGAAAGCCGCAACATATGCGTCTCCGCCTCCAACCCTGTCAAGGATTTGAAATTCACATTTAGCTGTATTGATAAAGCCGCTTTGATCCAATGCATAGCCGGACAAGCTGTTAACAGAAGCTGAATGTACGCTGCGAATCGTCGAAGCAATGATAGGCAGACTGTACTGATCTTTCATTTTCATCATGATTTCCTTTATGGTGTCAGGTTCATTTTCATTTAGCTGATTCGATTCAATACCAAGAATGTATGCTGCATCCTTGTGGCCTGCAAAACAAACATCCACATATGGCAGCACCTTTTCATATGCAGCTTTTGCTTCCTCAAGTGTCCAAAGCTTGCTTCGATAATTAAAATCAAAACTGATGGTTATCTGTTTTTCCTTCGCGATTTTCATAGCTGCTTCTGTAATTCTTGCACCGCTTTCCCCTATTGCCATCGTAATTCCTGAAACGTGAAACCAGTCTGCTCCTTCAAGTATACGATGGAAGTCGAAATCTTCTAACCTCGCTTCTGCCATTGATGAGTGTAACCGGTCGTATAAAACCTGAGAAGCTCTTCTCGATATTCCATTTTCAGCAAAATAGATGCCAAGCCTGTCTCCGCCCCGAACAACGTCTTCCACATTCACACCATATTTCCTTAAATGTCCGATCGCAGCGTCCCCTAATGAATTAGCTGGTAATTTCGAAACAAACGCGGAATGATGGCCAAGGGATGCCAAACTTACTGCAACATTTGCTTCGCTTCCGCCGTAATAGGCTTCAAATGCTTCTGTTTGAACGATTTTTTGATAATCAGGGGGTGTCAGCCTTAGCATAATTTCTCCTAATGAAATAACTTTTTTCATTTTACCATCACCCGTCTTTTTGCTTCCTTAGCCTTTTGAACAAATTGACTTGCGATCTTAGAAATTTCTCCGTAATCGCCAGTTTTTGCAGGATAGGTTAAATCGCTTCCCGTTCCGACGGCAATGCAGCCTCTTAAAATCCATTCTTCTACATTATTTAAATTGACACCTCCAGTTGGCATCATTTCTAATTGAGGCAGCGGACCTTTAATAGCAGAAACAATGTCACTTGAAAAATGATTTCCTGGAAAAAGTTTAATGATCGACGCACCATATTCCATCGCTGTAACCATTTCTTTTATTGTCATGCAGCCTGGTATGTATGGAACTTGATAACGGTTACATAATTTAGCTGCATCTTTATCGAAAGCTGGAGAGACTATAAAACTAGCACCGGCATTAATAGCCAGTTTGGCTGTTTCGCTATCTAATACAGTACCAGCACCAATAATCACTTCTTCTGAAATATCCGATTTAATTAATGATGCAATCACTTTATCTGCTTCTGGTGTTGTAAAAGCAACTTCAATTGCAGTGATCCCGCCTTTTATGCACATTTCTGAGATTTTTACCGCTTCTTCTGGCTGGTCTGCTCTTATGACTGCAACAACACCTGCATCCGTCATTTTTAATAGCCGTTCATATTTAATCATTTGGAATCCTCCTATCATCGATTGCTTTATAACAACGTTGTTATTAATGACTGTAAAATAACAACGTTGTTATTTTATTGTAAAAAAGCATGTATTTCCTCAGCTTTTATACTATACTATGAGTAACAACGTTGTTATTAACAGTATAAGTTGTATTCGGAAAATTTTCAACATTTCATTTTTATATTTTTTGGAGGATTTTTTGATGAGTGTAACCATAAAAGATATTGCCCGAGAATCCGGAGTCAGCTATTCAACTGTCTCAAAGGCATTGAATGACAGTCCTCTCGTCAAGCCTGATACAAAGAAAAAAGTAATAGAAGCAGCACGTAATTTAGGGTATTCCCCAAACTTTGCTGCAAAAAATCTTGTCACAAAAAAAAGCAGAACGATTGGACTTGTCTGGCCAGCAATTGATCGAATTGCACTTACAGCTCTTGTTTCAAAGATCAACGAAATCGTAACAAGTAAAAATTATTTTATGATTCTCTCTGTGAATTCAGCAGATACGGCTGTAGAAATGTTCAAAAGCTTTCAAGTAGATGGTGTTATAATCTTTGAAGAAGGCGGAGAAACGCAGCTTCATTCGGGATTAGCATCTTCAATCCCCATTCTTTCGTACGGTGTTTCAGGAAGCAGTTTGCTTCCAATAATCGACGTAAATCATAAAAAAGCCATTCACAAAGCAGTTCTGCATTTGTATAATCAAGGGCATACGAAAATAAGCTATATTGGAGACCTTTCGCCTATCGATAAGCGTCAAGCTGAAAAACTGGATGGATTTTATGGGGGAATGAAAGAAGCAAACCTGATTCCAGGCGAAAGCAGCATTGCCAATACAAAAGGACTTAGCTGGTATGACGGATATCTTGCAGCAAAAACGCTGCTCCAAAAAGAGCCGCTGCCGACTGCCCTTATCAGCGGAAGCTATGACATAAGTGTAGGTATATTAAGGGCAGTAAAGGAATTAAACTTACGCATTCCTGATGACCTCTCTTTAATCTCTTATGATAACATCCCGCAAATGGCAAGCCTAGAAACAGAACTGACAAGTGTAGGGGTACCAATTGATCATCTTGCAGACAAAATGGTCGAATCCATGCTCTCCTTAATTGCTCAGCCTGGTTCTATCAGTCTTACTCAAATGATGGAACCTGAAATTATGATACGGAAATCGACACGTAACATATGAATCGAATAATTAAAAACACCTCGAAGCATCGCACAACGTTGTAGAGGTGTTTTTTCTGTTTTTATCTAGAATTCATTCTTCTCAAACATCTTCTCACTTTAAACAAATTCACTTTAAAGAAAGAGGCATCATGATACGTTTTCTTTTTTCGAAAGTCGCTATTTGCCTTACCCCTTTTTGATACAGCATCTCTATATTTTCATTTATATAAGCACCTAAATCCTCTGGAAAATGTGCATCAGATGAAATGAGCAAGGGAATATTTCCCTCTATTAATAAATCTAGAAATGGTTCACTTGGGCACATTTCTTTAACAGGGAAACGGTAATATAAACCTGCATTCACCTCAGTTGCAGTATTCATTTCTTTTAAGGCTTTAATTACTTTCTTATACATAGGCAACAAACTATCTGCATGGGGACGATAGCCGAAGACTTTGATATTATCCAGGTGGGAAATAAAGTCAAATAAACCGCTTCTAGCAGCTTTTTCTACTATTCTAAAGAAGTCTTCATATAAAGCAGTTACATCATATTTTTCAAATTCATCGATCGTTTGAGGATTATCAAACCCCCATCCATTAATAAAATGAACAGAACCATTAATAAAATCCCAATTATGTTTGCTAAGCAATTCAGATAAATCTTCTTCACCATCTTCAAAATAGTCTGCTTCTACTCCTACTTTTAACCGCACTCCTTGCTTTGCCCATTTTTCTTTATTTCTTGTAATGGATTCTGCAAAATGATCCATACTTTCTGTCATGACTAGATCTAACCATTGTTTTTGCAAGGTACCAATAGGAGTTTCATCCAGCAGCATGTTCTTTTCAAAGTACGTTCGGCATTCTGTAAAGCGATACAGATGATCAACAATCCCAACTTCTTTTATTCCTTTTCTTATCGCATTTTCCAGATATAAATCAAGCCAAATTGAATCGTAAGCACCTTTTGTCACTCTCTCAGCTAACTTTTGTAATGAGTCGCTAACCCATTGCTTGGAATATTTATTTTCTAATGAAGATTGTCCCATTTGCAGGTTTTGATAGGTTTTTTCTAACCAGCGATAGGTATACGGACCTTCTTCAAGATGAACATGGTAATCAACTCTCATTCAAGTCACCGACTGTTACCCAATCTACATCCCGAAGCACAGGGTCTTTTAACCAATCAATTGGCATTTTCTGATCTGTAATAAGACAATCAATTGCTGAGAATGGCCCTATGTTAAAGAGAGCCCGCTGATTCAGTTTAGAAGAATCAGCTACAACATATACTTGTCTTGATCTCTTCATCATAATAGAAGAAGCAGATGCTTCATCCACGTTGAAATCACAAATCCCATCCATGCTTATTCCGCCGCATGAAATAAAAGCTTTGTCAAAATAAAATTGTTCTAATAGCTTGTTGGTTATTGAACCGCTGATTGAACGCTGCAGGGGATTAGAGATTCCTCCAAGTACAATTACTTTCCCATCAAATAACCGGTTTTCAATCCGATTATTTAATAGTTCAGCTGCAGCCAAAGAATTGGTCACGATTGTAACATTCTTTACGTCTTTAATTGAACTCGCAATTTGAAAAGTTGTTGTACCTACATCAAGTGCAACTAAATCTCCATCCATAATAAAAGTCGCTGCTGCTTCTCCAATCATTTTTTTTTGAAGATGAAAGATGCCAACTTTTTTATTGAAATGAGGCTCTTTAATAACACCAAAATATTGGATAGCTCCCCCATGAATTCTGCGTAATTTCTTTTTCTCTTCGAGTGCACTTAAATCTTTTCTGATTGTTTCAGGTGTCACGTTTAATTTTATAGCTAACTCTACTACACCAATTTTATTTTTCATTTCTAATTCTCTGATAATTACTTTATATCTTTCAGCAGTTAAAGACTTTTTCATTTCCTTCCTCCCTATTTAATTGCATTTTGTTTTGATTTGTTTTGGTTTAATCCATTATAAAAAAGATATATAAATAATAACCTGCGAAAATATTAACTTTTGTAAAATAAAACAGAAATGAGAACGATATCAAAAGATCAAAACAAGCCATTTATGAACCTTTTATCGTCTTAAGTTCCTTTTTAAGGCGATATATGCGTTTTATTTTTGTTTTTTTGTTTTTTGTTTTGCTTTTTTTACTTACATTGCTATCTTGATTAATAATCTATCAATATTAATATCCTATGATGGAAATGTAGGTAACGGGAATGGTGGCGCCATCTCATTTAAGTAGTGACTGTTTGAATAGACATTACATAAATTTTCTCCATTACTATTACTCTTTTCTTTTGTTAAGCTAATCAATCATTTATAAAAAACTGGAGGTTTTTTTATGAGTAATCAGGATTCAAATAAAGGATTAGACAGAAGAAGTTTTATTAAAATTGGAGGAATGAGTACACTCGCTTTAACTCTTGCTACTACTGGATTGCCGGGAGATTTATTTACTAACACGGTACATGCTGAAAAAAATGCAGACGCTAAGCTTCACTTCAACTCAGATGGAAAGTTTAAGGTCGTCCAATTTAATGATACTCAAGATGATGAACGTATTGATCGCAGGACACTTGAACTTATGGAGAAAGTTCTTGACTCTGAAAAACCGGATTTTGTTGTACTAAATGGTGACAATATTACAGGAGGCTGTGATTCAGAATTGGAGATGAAACAAGCCCTGAATAATGTAGCTCAGCCAATGGAAAAAAGAGGAATTAAATGGGCGGTTACGTTTGGGAACCATGATGAAGACTCCACTTCCAAGAGTGGAATGGATGAGACTGCTATGCTGAATTTCTATATGAAGTACAAATATAATATGAACGAACCTGGCGAAAAGGGTTTAACCGGTACAGGAAACATGAACCTCATCATACGCCAATCAAAAGGTAATAAAGCTGCGTTTAACCTTTGGCTTCTTGACAGCGGCAGATACGCTCCAGCACAAATCGCCGGTCAGGATTTTAAAGGATACCCTACTTGGGACTGGCTCCGTTTTAATCAGGTTAATTGGTATTATGAAAAATCTAAAAAACTTGAAAAGCAGTACGGTTATAAAGTACCTTCACTCGTATTCATTCATATCCCACTATGGGAGCATCGTTTTATGTGGCATGGAAGTGTAGACGTAAGATCACAAGCAAACCATGATCTTGCAGTAAAAAGGCATAGTATCGTAGGAGAAAGAAATGAAGATGAATGCCCTGGTCCGGTTAACAGCGGTTTATTTTCAGCCATGTTAGATAGAGGAGACGTTAAAGGGGTATTCTGCGGACATGATCATATAAACACCTATTGCGGCAACTATTATGGAATTTTGCTTGGGTATGCAGGAAACACTGGCTTCGGTACGTATGGTCTTTCAGGCTCTGATAGAAATAGACTTCGCGGTGCAAGAGTATTCAATTTAGATGAAAATAAAGAGGGAGTCCTTGTTGAGACACATATGGTTTTCGCAAAGGACTATGGGATTGACTTAACAGCAAATGATCAAAGTATGGATCCTCTTCCATTAAATAATAAAAGTGAAGAAAAAACTGTAAAGAATTAAATTTCTAGGTAAATATAAAAGGCGCTTTTCGTAAAGTTTCAGAAAAAATGGTTAAATAAAACCTTTAGTGGATTGCAGCGGAAGGCACTTGACTCCTGCGGGAAATAGAGGCTCCCATCCCTCCCCGCGGAAAGCAAGTGCAGCGGAAATCCACGGGTACAAGTAATAACCAAAAACAACAATCAATGCAAAACAGCCATAAAAAAAGATAATCATGGAGGGAATAACATGCTGCAAAATATAGGTGTACCTGGTTTAATTCTTATTCTAATTATTGCTCTTATTGTATTTGGACCATCTAAGCTTCCAGAGATTGGCCGTGCATTCGGGAATACGTTAAGAGAATTTAAAAGCTCAGCTAAAGACATCATGTCAGACGAAAAAGAAGATAGCGGCAGCTCTAAGTAAAAATGCCTGAAGATGTAAACTTCCAGTTTACATCTTCCTCTTATTTCTAAAAAGGGAGGCGCTTATATGAACAAGAATGAGTTATCATTTGTTAATCACCTTGGGGAATTAAGGAAACGGTTAATTTTAATTTTACTTGCTTTTATCCTATTTTTATTTGGTTCATTCATTTATGTGCAGGAAATATACGAGTGGCTTATTCGTGACCTCGATCATGACTTAGCCGTCTTAGGACCAAGTGAAATCCTTTGGGTTTATTTCATGATTTCAGGAATCATTGCAATCGCACTGACCATTCCAGTAGCAGCTTATCAAACGTGGGTATTTGTAAAACCGGCTCTAACAGAAAAGGAACGAAAAACAACATTAGCTTACATTCCTGGATTGTTTACATTGTTCATAACAGGACTATCATTTGGTTATTTTGTCGTGTATCCACTTGTTCTTAACTTTTTATTAACCTTATCTAAAGGACAATTTGAAACGATGTTTACTGCCGAAAAATATTTCAAATTCATGATAAACTTAACTCTCCCGTTTGGAGTTCTATTTGAAATACCTCTCATTGTCATGTTTCTCACCTCTATTGGTGTCATTAATCCGATGCTGCTTTCAAAAGCTAGAAAGATTTCTTATTTTTTACTTACTCTTGTTGCTATTTTCATAACTCCTCCTGATCTTATTTCGGATATATTGGTAATCGTACCGCTATTCATTTTATATGAGTTTAGTGTGACATTGTCCAAAGTCGTATATCGAAACAAAAATAAAAAACAATCTGAAACAATTATTCCGATGAAAAAAACATCATAAACTATTAAAAAGAAGGCAGGCATTTTATAAATGCCTGCCTTCTTTTTATGATACTATTTCCCTGATCTCTTTTATTTTATCGGGATCAATAGGTTTGCTGTAACTAGATTCAAAACGGATTCCTGTACCAAAGTGTACTTCCCGCACGTTAACTTTCTCTAAGAACCCATGCAAATTTTGAGGTGTTAACCCTGAACCTGCCATAATGGAAAGACCAGAAGCTGCCGAAAGATTTGTCAGCTGCTTGAACTCTTCTATCGCATCTATTGCTTTATGTTTGCTGCCAGATGTGAGAATTCTAGATATCTCAGGATACTTTTGAAGAACTCCTAAAGCAGTGTTAAGATGATCGACCTCATCAAACGCCCGATGAAAGGTAATATCTAACCCTTTGGATGCTTGAATTAACTTAGCAAGCTTCTCCTCATCTATTTTCTTCTCATCTGTAAGAGCACCAAACACAACTCCTGCTGCACCTAATTTGCGGCAGATCTCAATATCTTCTAACATAATATTCAAGTCTGCTTCAGAATAACAAAAGCTCCGGCTATGCGGGCGAATCATCACATTCACTGGAATCATTAATTCTCTGCAGACACTTCTAATTAAGCCAAAACTAGGAGTAAGCCCTCCTTCCATTAATCCAGTGACTAATTCGATTCGATTGGCACCAGCTGTTTGTGCGGTTTTTGCATCTTCAAGTGAATCTGCGATGGCTTCGATCATCATGACCTGTCCTCCTAAATCTGTTTTATTATTATAAAAGAAAACACAAACCTGCCGTCAAAAATCGTTAGCAGGTTTCTTCTCTACCTTTTACAGCAGCTTTCATTCTAAGTAAAGCTTCAGTTAGGACCTCCCGGGGGCATGCAATGTTTATACGTTCAAACCCCTCCCCGCCATTACCGAACTTCATTCCTTCATCAAGGCGAACTCTTGCCTTTTCTAAGAAGAATTTATGCAATTCTTCAAGCGGAATTCCAAGATCACGGCAATCCAGCCAAATCAAATGGGTTGCTTCAGGTTTCACCACTTTAATAGAAGGAATATGTTCTTTTAAAAAGGAACATACATACTGCAGGTTATCTTCTAAATACCCCCTTACTTTTTGAAGCCATGGCAATCCTTTATAGTAGGCAGCAATCGTTCCTTCCACTGCAAAGGCATTTGGCCGCATTAAACCGTATCCTGTTAATAGAGCTTCATATTTTTCTTTCACATCCCGATTCGGAATAAGAAAAATAGAGCTTTGCATGCCTGCAATATTAAATGTTTTACTTGGTGCAGCACATGTAATGGAAAACTTTAAATGATTTGGATGAACAGTTGCAAATGGTATATGTTTATAGCCTGAGTAAGTTAAATCTCCATGCATTTCATCTGAAATGACAAAAATATTATGTTTCTCACAAATCTCTCCAATTTTACGCAATTCCTCACGAGTCCAAACTCTTCCTACTGGATTGTGAGGGCTGCACAAAATGAATATTTTTGTATTCGGACGTGATGCTTTTTCCTCAAAATCTTCAAAATTCATTGCATATAAACCATTTGAATAGACAAGAGAATTATTTAAAATCGTGCAGCCCTGTGTTTCAATCGTAGAAAAGAACGGATAATAGACAGGATCCTGCACAATAACTGCATCACCCGGCTGCGTTAATGCTTGTATTAATAAATTGATTCCGGGAATAATCCCAGGGCTAAAAGAAATCCACTCCCGTTTTAACTCCCAATCGTACTGCGTTTTCCACCAATACTGAATAGCATCATAATAACGCTCACAAAATGTACTATAGCCATATATTCCATGCGTTGCTTTTTGAGTAATAGCATGTACGATTTCTTCTGATACCTGGAAATCCATATCAGCAATGCATAATGGAATCATATCTTGATCCTCTATGTACCATTTAACCGAATGTGTTTTTCTTCGATCAATTAATTTTTCTAGCTGCATGACTTTTTCTCCTATCTTTTAACCGCTAATGATAATTCATCCATATTATACAGGAATTAAAGAACATTTATCCTTATGCCTCTGAACTTGTGTTGAAAAAGCCGGCTGCCATCTTCGGGGCTTCGTCCTTATACCTTTTAACAACCTCTAAAAAAGGCATCTAGAATTTAAAATTGAGCCAGTCGTTTGTTCAGTCAAATAACTTTGAACTTTAGGATTGTATGTAATTGCCGGTATGAAATTCGTAAAACATATTGGGGTTTCTCTCTGATTCTTACACACAAAAACCCGAACATAGGCACTTTTTCATAAGTGTCCATTATTCGGGTTATAGTTCATTAAGAGAAGGTACTTATAAATTGGTTAAAAAATTCCAAAGTTATTTTAATCTATACTTTCTAATGCTTGTTTAACATGTGCAAATGTCTTAATAGATGACATATCGATGCCGCCATTCACGACAGTTTTAGCTAAATCAGGGCGCAGACCTGTTACAATTGTATTAATGCCCAATAGACTAAGAACGTTCTCAATTTGGTATAGATAATAGGCAATTTCTATATCGATATTATAGATGCCTGAGAAATCCGCAATAAGATATTGTGTCTGTAATTCAGCAATCTTTGGAACAACCTTTTCTAAGATATATGCTGCTCTATAAGAATCAACAGTACCAATGAGGGGAAGAACTGCAATACCATCCCGAATGGGTACAATTGGTGCTGATAATTCAGCCATTTCCCTTTGAGTCTCTTCCTTAATTTTATCCGAAAGCCGTTCAAAAGCAAAAACAGTTTCGTTAAGGCTTATATCTAGAATTGAATTTATCCGCTTAATAATAAAAGAATTTTCTTCTACGGTAAGTCCAAACTCCACACTAATTCTGGTCATAATTTCAATAAAAATGTTTCGGGTAGGTGGATAACGAACAGCAATCTCTGAAATTCTTCCTCCAGAAGCTGCTTCCCGTTCTCCATTCTTTTTACTCCACTCAATTAGGTCTTCTGGTACGATATCTTTATCATCAATAATAGATTTCCCTAAAAACCCTATTAAATCAATATACATTGAGATTGCTTGTGTTTTTTCCCATTCAGGTATTTCTGCTTTTATGCTGTGAAGAACATTTTCAACGACATCAGCTGCGAGAGATTCTGCATTTTCAATTAAGTGTTTGCTAACATTCAAAATCGTGGTCATTTTTTGTCCTCACCTTTAAATAATAATACTTAATTATAACCTAATTAGAGTTACTATTTCTAATATCAGCAATTCTAATTAATAATTTCAACTATATAAGTTTCATATGGGATTGATACACATGAGATGAAATGTGTTTATTCACTTTTTACCAACCCAATCATTATTACATGCTTTGCATAGTATACAATTAGGGATTCTTATCATTGGAAATCATTTTCCAGGATTTAGTCTCCAAAAAAGGCTAAAAAGGAGTGATATAGATGTTTGGCTATGGTGGTTTTGGCGGCGGTTGCTGTGGTGGCTACGGCGGTGGTTACGGCGGTGGCTACGGTGGTGGCTTCGCTTTAATTGTTGTCCTGTTTATTTTACTAATCATTATTGGTGCTAGCTTTTTAGGTCGATATTAAGAATATATTTGCCTTAAAATATGACTCCGGTATTGAACTGGAGTCATATTGTTTAAATCTGCTTGTTAATGGTTACAATAAAAATTTAATTTCCTAAAACAGGCTGAATATTGGAATAAAAAGTAATAAACACTTGTTCAACTCCAGAATCGTACATAAAGATATTGGAACCACAATCAACTTATATACACATGTTACAAAAAAGATGAATTCGGACGTTGAAAAATCCTTTTTAAAAGTTTGAAATTAAATTGGGCAGTCATTTGGCCGGATAAATTATTTTTAAAGAAAATAAAAGGGGCTCCCATTTTCGGGAAACCCATTTTATATAACGATTATAGGTATATGACCTGTGAGGGATTCGAACCCCCGACCCCTTCCCTGTCAAGGAACAAGAAGTCAAAGCCTTATGTATCAAGCGTTTATTCTATTACTAATCCGATAGACCACTTCTTAATAGAGTCTACTCACTCTCATTGTAAAGTGGTTGGATGAAAATGTAAAGTGTTTTTGTTAATTTTATCCTATGAAGCAGTCACAAACTCACAAGTTAATATTAATAGTCCATTTTTACTCAAGTCTCTATTAACTACTTTCCATTTAGATTCCATTACATCAAACTGATAATTCAATGTAAAAGTATCACTATTTGTTTCATTGTTTTGCAGCGTAACTATAATTTGATTATTAGGTACATTAATAGCGTTACCCAAATCAATTGAAAATGATTTATTATCTACTATTGCAGGTATAGATATAGATTCTCCATTTGTACACTCGTATAGCGGGTCCCCAAAGTCATTTTCGCCCACGATTACACAAACTTCCTCACCAGGCAATTCTAATGGATAATTACAGTGACGTATTAACGCTTTATACTTTCCATTTCGCTTAGTTATGGACTCGGTAATACAAATATAGCCAACGTTGTCAAACTCTACCGTATCGCCCCTACACACTCTCTCAAGCGTATGTATATAACGTTCTTCCTGTTCACTGATTGCAGGATTAGTAATGAGTGCTTGTCTAGGTGAATCATTAACTAATACTTCTCTCCCTGCTTGATCTAAAAGGAATTGAATATCTGTATCATCATAATTAAACAAAGTGTTCACTCCCTTCTAAATTCGTATACGTCTACTAATTTAACTTGTAAAACGGCAATCAATTGCTGATTTAAGAATTGAACAACATAAAGAAATTAGAATCTCCTTGTAATTGTTCATCCGTTTTCATTGTGCGAATTTTACGCTCTAACTGATCAATACGAGATTGAATAGAATCAGCAAAATCACTTACAGTCATATCATCAACTTTGTATGCTTTCATGGTGCTTGGATTGTTAGCAATGGATTCCAATATACCTAATGCAGCACGAAAGATATTACGCTTATTTGTAGCAGATGAAGCATCATATTCAGTGTGAGGACTTAAATCAGATTCCATTAAGTAAACAGATAATTCATCTTGTGATAGATTGATTGATTTCGTTTCAAGTAGTAACCTTTGTAAATTTGTCATGTTAGACCTCCTTAAAATAGAAAAAACACTAGAAAAGTCTAGTGTTAGTTTTGTATTGTTACTAATATTCCATCTTCAAAGTAAAGATAATTGAAATTAGGATATACCCATTGTTCCTTTACACCACTTGCAGATGTAGTTTTATTAATTTCCTGTGGTCTGCCCCAACCTTGAGTTAATACTTCTTCTGCTGTCATTCCAATTGAAACATTTCCTGGGTCATCAGTTCTTTTATCTGCAAGATCATTTACCTTTTGTTTTTTATCCAATTCACTTCTTTCAATAGCACGTTCTTCTAATTTATTTACACGTTCTTTTAATTCTTCAGGAACAATTTTAACTCTTTCTAAATTACTGAGTATAAATTCACCTTTGAGTGCAGCGGCAAGAAAGTAATAATCTTTAAGAGGATTATCTTTTTTTAAACTTATAGTTTCATTAATGACTGAATCATAATTCTCATTAATAAGTAAATCTATATACTTTTTATCCTCTTCTGTTAATTCTCGTTGTTCTTCAACTTGCTCATCAGCCACAGATTCTTCTTTTACACTTTCTGCATCAACACTCTGATTATTTGAAACTTTGCCACAGCCAGTTAAAACTAATAAAAGTAAAATGAAATAAGCAATTCTCATACTGATTCCCCCTAATACAATATTTAGTCACAATAACCTTGTTGAGTGTCATAATCACTTACCCCAATATCACCATCAAAATTAAAATCCATTAAATCTACATCACAGTCATCCTTAAACATAGTGGAACAAGAAGGAATTAGTAAAAACAGTAAAAATATTACTCCAATAGATACAATACCTGTTAAACAACCATATCCCCCTAAAAATTCTTTGTTTTCCTTATTGGACAATATATCATCCCCTAATTTATTAATTAGTTATATTTTACCACCCAAGTGCATTATAGAGAACATGAATCGTTCCTTAAAAAGAAAAACACCCACAATAATAATGTGAGTGCTAAATATTTAAAGTTTTTGATTTAATTTTTCAGCAACATTTAAAATATAGTTAATTTTATCATGTTGCTCACCAAGTTCTTTTTTAAGTTCACTTTTTATTTCGTTTGTTCTAATATTAATTACCCTTTCAAGTCCTGTTTGATTATTAGTGATCAAGTTTAATTTTTCTTTAATCGTTTTATAAGAGTCTTTAAAGTCAACATCTTCTAAAACCCCTATAGCACTTTCACATTCAATACACTGCACAAAGCAAATTTTATTACTTTCATCTTTAACTATTTTAAATGAATCATTTTCACATTTTGGACATTTTGCCATTTCTATCCCCCTCCCATCTATCTACTACTTTCGACACATAGGAGGGAAACACCTTGTTAGATTATGGATATTTTTATCGGTGTGAAAAATTAGGTATGCTAGGGCATCATTTTTTCGATTAGGGGTATTTATATAAGCATTCTCTATACATTTTATGTATTATATATACAAATCTAGTTTACATAATTGTGGTTATAGGAAGTTGATAGTTTCAACAAACCCTTATATATCAACGTTTATAGCACTTCACTTTTTATACGATATACAATATTTTATACATCCTTGATATATCAACGTTTGTAAGCACCTTATCTTTGATATTTCCTAAAATAACTGTATAAAACGTTTCTTTTATAGGAATATAGAATAAGCATAAAATATAGGCTAATTTTAAAAAATGAAATGGTTCTACGTGGAATCATTTGGCTCTTTTTGTTAATTATTATGGCACACACCGTATAACAAAGAACGAAAAGTTTAACATATTCCTTTCAATTCTCATCCTTGTCATATCAATGTTTCCATTAAACCTCACCACTTCTGTAAAGTATATTTACTTGACAGTATCCTCATTCACTTTATCCACTACTTTACCTTCTTGTTCCTTCAACCTTTGTAACTCCATTTGTACATCAGTTGTCATAGGAGAGTGTGAAAGCAACGATTCTAAACTAATTGCTCCCATTTCATTTAACGATTTAAGATTCTCTATAATCTCACTGTCATTACTTGGCATAGCATACTGGAATACAATATCAAGACTCTCATATTCATCTTCACTAAACTTAATATTCCTGTACTCCAATAACTTTCTGATCTTCTCAAATCGCTGCTCAATACCTTCTCTCATAAACTGTTCATTCATTCCTGCTTTGATATTGGCCAATGAGAACAATAACTTGATACTAACCTCTGACAAGTTACTAATATCCGTCTTATTCATTGATACAGCAGGAGTCTGCGATATATCAAGTAAGGATTGAACAAGCGTCTTATAAATAGTATTGAATGATTGATAATCTAATCCATTGCTAACTAATTTAAAGTCACTGCCATCATCCAACTGTATGCCTTGACCAACAATACTAGAAGATAACCCTTCACCTTTTAGTTGTTGTCCTATTGCAACTGGTATAGGATTCATAAACTTATAGAAACCATCAGTAAACTTACTAATCAAATCTTCCATTGCATCAAGGATAGATATGTAATCCTCTAACTCGCTTCTTCCTTCTGTATCACTCAATTCATTCTGATTATGATAGACAATAGGTAGTCCTGATAGGTTTGCATACTGTCCTATTAACTTTAACTTACCGCCTAGATTACTGTACTTATATACAACCTCATCAGTAAATACAGTATGATAATCCACTCCATCTTGTAAGTATGATTCAATGAAAGCAATAAGCGTATTCTCATTATCATAAATAGGATAAGCACATGCAGGATCAATCAACTTAGATTTAATAACTCCCTTATCCATAAAGATATACTCTGCACATTGCCCATACTTATTTACCTTGTCAAGTATCTGTACATTCAAACGGTCATATTTACCTTTCTTACTAACCTTCTGATATTCCTTTACAACCTTCTCATTACCTGTAAGAGTAATGTTATGTTGAAGTAAATAAGCCGTAGAGAAGTTTAATAACGTCTTAGCATACTGCAATACAATCTTTCTAGGCTTGAACTCCTTACCACCGTACATTTCCGTTGGTCTATTTATAATTGCATGAGAGCCGTTTAAATACTCTTTTAAATCCATTATCTTAGATACTCTTAGTTGTTGATTAACCATGCTTATTTCATCAAGAAACCATTCTGAACGATTATCATGATATTCTACTAGATACTTATCAAGTTTCTCTTGTAACTCGCTTTTCATAATGTTGCCCCCTTTAATAGAAAATAAAAAAGGCTAAGTTCTTGGATGAACCTAACCCTAACCTGCAATATCTACATACCACTTACCTGCTTTCATTCCAGCAACCGCTAAACAATAGGCAATAACCAAATCATCATGATTATGTTCGCCCTTTTTGTTTCCCATCTTTCCATCTGACTCCTGGAATATTTGCATTTGTTGAAGTGTTTCTTTACATTCAATATTGATTAATCCTGTCTCAAATTGCTCTTTACCATCTGATATAAGAATTGATTTACTTGCAACAGTAGTCATGAAACCTAATTGCATCTTCTTCTTGCCACGCTGATCAAATGTTTTCATTTTGTATAGATTCATGTATTCATAATCTTTTCTCAATCTCTCAAGTAAAGGTAATCCATAACTGTTTCTCTCAACACACAAATAAGCATAGTTGTACATTCTGCCAATCTCATTGACTATCTCAGCAAATAAATAAACAGGCACTTTATTGTTATAAAAACTAAGTACCTGTTGACCATCTGAATCAAATAATGAAATTGTAGAATCATCACCACCACCACCAGCAGAAACATCCACTCCACCATAGAAACGAACACCACTTTTAGGTAAGTGATAGATTGTTAATCCTCGATTGATGTATTTATGTAAAATAGTCGGAGTTTCATCCAGTACTTCTCTTTTGTCCACCGGCTCAATAATATATCCTAATCGCTCTAAAACTTTAGATTGATCAAATACACTTCTTCCGGTTGATATGAAACTTTCCATAGGATTAGAAGGATATTCTTGCTGAAAGTCCTGTAAATCCATATCAAGTAACTTATATCTTCTCCACATAATAAAGCGTAAGTTTGCACCGTTATCATGCAGCACCTTCTCATCTGGCTCTAAATCAGCAACAGACAATCGCTTACCTTTGTTATCTTCCTTATGCCATTTCTCTGCTTCATCATGGTCATTTTTAAATTGTTTCTTATATAAGTCATGATAGAAAGGGATAAACATTGCTTTGTACTTTGAATTACCTTTCCATGCACTCATAAACAGTTCATAATATTTATTTCCGATACCATTTGAAGTTGTCTCAATTGTTAATTGGCTAATATCGCCTTTCATTAATGACTGTTCAGCGGATAGTATTTGCATATCTTGTTTACTGTAAAATGCAAACTCCGATAAATGAATATATGAGTATGTACTACCACGCCCAATAGACTTGTTTCCTGCAACAATGCATGTAATCCTAGAGCCATTATCAAAGAATATTTCATCTCTGTTCTCTCGTCTTACTTTAGGAAAAAGAG
This sequence comes from Bacillus sp. PAMC26568, assembly GCF_014235785.1. Classification (GTDB taxonomy): domain Bacteria; phylum Bacillota; class Bacilli; order Bacillales; family Bacillaceae; genus Bacillus_P. The sequence continues at coordinate 3,280,066 of NZ_CP060137.1, forward strand.
TAGGATACTTTTCTCTAGGCAGCCATTCATTCATAGATTTCAACTTTTCAAAGAGAGCCTTACTCGAATCTAATTTATAAGAAACAATTAAAATATTTTCATTTTCGTTTGTTAATGCTCTCCATAAAGCCTTTGCAAGTGTGAAAGTGGATATTCCTCCCTGTCTAGCCTTTGAAATGATTACAAAACGATTCTCTTTCATTAAGTTATCTAGTTCAATCTGTGCTGTATTCAGTTCAAACTTAACCTTTTCATTGTTATTATCAATTATGTAAATGAAATTCTTACTGAATGATTCAAAGTTTGACATAATCATATCTAATTTCTGTTTCCTAGTTAAAGCCATTCATTCACCCCCAATATAAAGAGGAGTGCCATTGAGACACTCCTTACAGTTCTAAATCATCATCTTCTTCTATTTCATCTTCTTTTTTAGAAAATGCCTTCTCAGCCAACTTTGCATAACTATTAATATCCTTCTGTAATTGCAAGAACAATTTAACACTTTGAGGATCACCAGTTTTAGCCACTTCAGCAACCTTCTTATAAATTTCATCTAAATCATTTGCAATACAACTATCTAAATGAAGGGTAAGAAGTTGTTTATATTCACTCGATTTTTCCCATGCAATAAATGAATTTAACGTTTTTAAATCAACAGATTTTAAGAATTCCTCTTCTGATTTTTGATTTACTGTACGATCATAACGAATATCATGCTTCCATTTGAAATACTCTTGTTTTTTCCATGACACTTGTTTTAACGCTTCATAAATATTCATTTACTTACTACCTCGCTTTGAATCTCTCTCATCCATACGCTTAATACCTGCCAATAAATATTCCATGATATAGATACTTTCATTTAATTTTTCAGTGTACTCTTTATTAATTTTAATCATTTCATCAACATTCTTCTGCATTTCTGTAATTGGGTTTTTCATTATAAATTCCTCCTGATTATTTTTAGGGTTCAATTGGTCTCTTCTCCGATAATTACAAACACCTTATTAACATTAAAAACTGAATATTACCAATTATTTGTGTTACTTATCCACATTTCCACATGCCCTACTAGTACCTCTCAAATTTTGATTTAATATAATTTACATAGAGATAAATTAATTCTTGGAGGGCTGCTGAATGGACTTTATTAATATCTACACTTTAATATCAGGTGTTGTAACAATTCTGATTGCTAATTATGTTTGGGATAAATTAAAAGTTAAGAAGAAACATAAGAAACGAGTATTTGAAATCAAACTAATAATCAACTCATACAAAAAATGATTACTCGACCCAAATTGCAAACTTGTTTTGCGATTTGTAAATACTGAATCTTAACTTGTATCTTAAACTGTATATTATTATGTATTTTATATTTTTAATTGCTTTATATATACTGTACCGCCAGTGCTAGCAATAGGAGTACTTTGACTCTGCATTTATAAAGTTACTTCTGCATTACTATGTCCACCTCTGCATTTACAGAACCTACCTCTGCATTAAGAGTACTTAGGTGAAAATGGCTTTAAATCAACGTTTCTTAATGAAGGTTGTTTGCTACATAGTAATGATTGTTGTATCGTGTGAATACTAATTCATCACTTTCATCATACTCATTTGTGTTTTGTATCTGATGAATCTTCACTTTAATTAATTTTGCCTTCTTTAATTGTTCGTTCGCTTCAACAATTTTAGTTTTAGAGATTTTTAATCTATTGACCAATGTTTCAAATCCCACAAAGCAATATGTTCTATCACGCTCTTTATCATCCATATTAATATGACTTTTATAATAAAAAACCTGTCTAAACGCATATTCGTTAATTTGGTCATTCTTCCAATAAGAAAACAATTCTGTAGACATCATTGTGAAATGTTTATCTTCTTCATAAACTTTTTCATTAAATACTATTACTAGATTCCCTTTTGTTGGAAGTTTGATAATTTCATTTTCAATCAATCCAAGTTTATAAAACTTCTTCAATCTATTTTTAAAAGTTCTTGTATCTGAAATTTTTAAGAATTGCATAAAACTTTTGTGATCTAGTTCAATTTCCTTGTTTTGATAATTTCTAAAATATAAAAAGCATAGTCGAGAATACATTAAGAATTCATCATTAGATAAATAATCCTTTTCATTTCTTACAATTCCTGTTGGTACTTTCACATATAATTTCTTTTTAGCAGTTTCTGTCATTTCGATTCCTCCGATTTTTTCATATGAATATATGTATGGTAAAACTGATTATTTAGATTGCTTATACTCTGCTAATGCTGCTTGTAACTGGTCATTTATAAAGTAAAGAGAAAATAATTTCCCACTTTTCGGCTCGATTGCTACACAGATATATTGAATTCCTTTTGATTTAAGGAAATCTGATACTTTTTTGTTATAGACAAAGAAAAAATCTGATTTAGTCATAAATTATACTCCTTTCTCCTTAAAACACGAACTTAAATATAATATATTTAACTATTGTTCGTGTTTTAAGTATTAATTAATATATCACACACTTAAATGTTCGTAAATAGGTAAATTCCAGAATAAAGGGAAATGATATTTCATTCACCTTTAAGCAACTGTATATTTGAATTTCTTAGTTCCTGTTAATGCAAAACTTATGATATTTCCTAGTTCATCTTTTGATTTAGTGCTGTATGTATCACCTTGAAGTGTTCTAAATTGGTTTCTTAATGTAAATTGTTGCGTTGGTAAAGTTAAATTCACATCAAAAAACCCCTGCAAATCTGCAAGGGGTAAAGTAGTTTGTAAATAACCATCATTATTCAGTTTTATTCTTGCTTTAGTTTTATATTTACCTTGAAGCATTTCGTACTCAAATTTACTTGTTTCATTGAGTAAATCAATTAATTCTGTAAATCCCATTAACTCTAAATAAGCGTTATGTACACCTTTAAATCTATCGTCATAGTGTCCTAGATACCCACTATCAATACAAAGTAGAATCATCTTACCTTCCTTAGTTTTAGGTAAAGGTAAACCATAATAACTCCACATTGTTAAAGCGGTACTCATTGCATATTTCTTAAAGTAATTACCTTTATGAACCTTTAATAATGCGTTTATGTTGGCTGTGAGTGGATTTACATAATCATCTTCATGAATACGAACGACATGATTACACCAGGACTTTCCTTTATGTAATGCTAAATCCATTCCTATAGTTTTACGGTCATCTGATCTATCAGCCACATACATTTTATTAAAATCATAGAAGTAATTAATTTCATTTCCTTTAATATGGCGTTCAATACAACTGCTTAGGAAACTGTCAAAATCATCTTGTAAAGTTGTATTATTTAATCCTTGCGTAAAATCTGAACACCATTCTGGAAACTTATCCTTTAATTGTTTTTTCATACTTAGTGAAAGATTTAAACTCTCCCACTGCCTCTTATATTGGTAAAAATCTTAAAATCATGACCTGTAAGCAATAACTATGCTCCAGAATCCTCCTTGTAATCCTCAGTAAAAATTTATTAATTAGTTTTAATTAATAATACTGACGTTATAAGGAGGAGTGGTCATGACGAATTCGTATTTCTTTCATTTTTTCACCTTCGCTTTCGATTATATTTTTGAATCTATGTATTCTCTATATCTCTGTATGTGTTCTTTACTCATTCCGCATATATTAGTCTCATAGCGGCTGATAAGTGATTGGCTGCAACCTATGTATTTTGCTAATTCTTTCATTCTAATTTTCTTCGTTCTGCGTTTTAATAAATACTCTTCCTTTTTAGTAATCATCCTTTTTCTCCTAATTTATAAAAAAGAGGACAGCGCATATTTGCGCCATCCTTCTTAGTTATGTATGAAATTATGCTTGTGGTGTAACTGTTACAACTGCTACTGCTTTCTTAGAACCTACTTTTACTGTTGCTTCAGCAATTACTTGTCCTTTTACTGAATCACCGCTCTTAGCCAATGGCTCAAAGTGTGGCGCACGAAGATACGCAAGGTCAACGTAAGCATCGTTGAATACTACCATTTTGTCTGCTGGAACATGTTTAGATAGTACAAAGTTAATTGTTCCATAATTAGTGCTGATAGAATCTACAAGTAAACCGAAGTTTGTAGTTACATGATTGTAACCGTAACGATCTTTGTAAATTGCATCAATATCTTCTTTAATATCAGCAGAAACAAGCGCATAGTAAGTACCTTCTGCAAGGTCTTTATTCCAAAGGTTACGCATTACTTTCTTAACATCATCTTCTGTAATAGCACCAGTAACTGCTACTGCGTTAGAAGCATCTGCAAATTGGATAAGGCCTGACAATTGACGTTTAAATGGAGTGGCAGAACCATCTGCTTTAAGACCATTGATAAACTTCTTTTCCATGTTAATTTTTAATTCAAGTAAACGGTCATTAACTTCTTGTGCTAGTTGGTTAGATTGCATAGCAACCGCTGTACCAGATACACTTGCACCCTTTTTGAAGATTTCTAAAATATTGTTAAGTTCTGCTCTTGCTGTTTCATGGAATGTAATTTCATCTGAACCTTCAACTGCTGATAAATCGTTAGTATGGTCAAGAGTCTTTTCTCTCCAAGAATATACTGTGCTAAGTGCTTTCTCAACGTTACCTTTAGCCATTAACATAGAAGTAAGTGGTGTAGATTGAACTCCGATTAAAGCAATCTCAGAAGATAGTGAAATTTGTTCTGCGTTTGTGAAATTAGTAGATTTAAACATAGTTATTATTCTCCTTTAGTGTCGGTCACTACCCAATATTTGCGCTTGAACGCAATTACTTAAATAAATTTGCTAATTTAGTACCAATCATGCCTTTTGTGTCTTTTTCAGATTCAAATTTCGAGTATTTGTCTTGTGGCTTATGATCATTGGGAACATAAGAATTTTCAACTTTGAATTCATTAAGCAAAGAGTTGAATTTCTCAATTTGTGGCTGTAAATCTTCAATCTTTTGCACATTGAAAAACTCTGCAAACTTTTCAAGTCCTGCTGCTTTCACTTCAAGAGATACTTCTTTAGCAAATAACTCATGTTGTTTAGTTTGAATTGCCTTTTCTCCATCTGATAAATCTTTAGGTTTAAACTGTAATAGTTCATCCCTTTCAGTTTGAATAGGATTCAAGATATCTGTTTCCCATTGTGTTCTTGCTGTTGTTAATTGCTCATCTAACTGCTCTTGCGTAAAACTAATTTCTTCTGACATACTTTAACCTCCCTGATTATTTAGTGAATTGCATTTTAACCTTTCCTCTTGCAAGAATTGGTTTATTGTTATGACTGCCAGCAAACTCGAAAATGAATTCGTTCAATTCACTGGCAGTTACATAGTCAAAATAAAAAACACCTAATCCTAAACGATTGGTGTCTGTAATCTGTATAGTTTCTAAGTGCATATCAGCATCTTCGTAAATTGTTAAAGTAATATTAGTAGGATCAACTGAACTACCATCAAACGTCTTAAAGTGACATTTCAATCTAACTGTATCCCCTTTTAGAATCATTCCATCACCTCCAACAAAGAAGGATTTTCAATATGAGATACATTACTAATATTCACTACTGCATAAGCCCTAGAAGGATTTTCTAGCACAGTTAAGTAAGCATTGACTGCCTTAGTATTCAGTGGATACAAGACACTTATATCGGCTTGTAGAGGGCTTACGTGTGATAGTAAACTTTTAAATTTTCTACTACTTCTTTCAACGGCTGCTGAAATAGGATTAAGAAATGATACAACTGATTGAGTACTACTTCTGACAATCCTAGAGCGTTTCTCAATGCTTGTTTCAATTGGTGATAGATAACCCTCAACAGTTCTAATTGTCGCTATATCACGCTCAGAACCGCTTAGAATGTTATTTGTGTATGTATTAGTTTGTTTTGTTACTTTATTACTTTTACTAACATTTGAGTAGATAGGATTAGTAAATGATGAAACTAAAACAGTTTCTATTTTTGCAGGTGGTAAAGGTACTCCAAACGCTCTTAAAGTAGGATAATTACTATTAATACTCCAAGTATTTGTAAAATCCCAAACTGTGAAAGTTGATTGAGTTTTCATTTGAGAAGTAGTTTTACCAGTAACACCTGTTACAACTGTAGAAGGTGGATTACTTATTTTTGGTGAATTGGCTTGACTGCTTGTTTGAGTATCCCAATAGCAATCGTAAAAGAAAATATCTGTATTGTTACGCACAAAACCAACAAAACCACTGATTCCATCCCAAGGTGAAGATTGAGTATAATCAACTAAACCTGTAGAATAGCAATTCCTGATAGTTGAATTACTATCAGCCGTACCCATGAAACCTCCACCATAATAAGAAGTTGATAAGGTTACATCAATACTTGCAAAACAGTTTTCAATATCAGATTCCCACGCCTTACCAATCAATCCACCTGTTTCATCTTGGGCTTTTATACTTCCACCTGTCACATAGCAATTTCTTATGGTGGCATTGTATGTATAACCGACTAAAGCACCTACAAGACGATTGTTACCATTTCCACCGTTATTGATATTTACATTCTCTAGTCCAACATTTTGTAATACTCCATTGAAGAATTGACCAAATAAACCTAAGTAAATTCCATCATTATTCTTTGAGATAGTAAGATTCTTAATCTTGAAACCTTTACCATCAAAATTGCCTGTAAAACCATTTACCCAAGTAACATTGTCATAGAAAGAAATTGGATTCCATAAGCCCCAACTAGCCATATCAATGTCATTACCTAACTCGTAATAAGCAGTTAAATTATTTCTAACATTGTGTAAATCTGTTGGAGTTTGAATAATGAATGGATTACTTTGTGTTCCTGCACCTAACATGGAACATCACCTAAACTTTCGGTACTTGGATAGAATGAATTACAGTTAATTCGTCTTGATCTGATTCCATAGTAAATGCGGTAAATGATTCAACTGAATAAGCATTTCCACCTGTTGCTACATTATAAATAGCACTTGATGCAAATGTTTTGGGTACTGGAATATCAGCATCTGACCCTTTAACAACAATTTGTAATTTTAAAGTTTGATCACCTGCTGTATGAGTCCAAGTAACTCGACTATCACTAGGGGATAATCTTACTATTGCTGCGTTTGTTCCATCTCTTAACTCGATATACTTCCAATTAGATTGAATGTAATCTCTAATTGCTTGATAACCTTGTGTATTAATTTCCATCATTTAACCTCCCTCAATTGTGTAATTTGACTTTCTAAACGTTCAAGTGACTGAACGATTTTCTCCTGTGCTTCATTCTGCTTATCAATTTGAGCGTACATTTTCTCTTCACGTATTTTAGATTCTTTACGAGAATCTATAAGTAACCATACAAAGAGAATCGCAAATAACCCTTGTGAAGCAAATTGTTCTATCGGGATTGCAGTTAAATCCATTGTCAACACCTCCAATGCAAGACAATTTATAAATACTCATATTTTTGCAATAAAAAAAGAGTAGCCATATAGACTACTCCAAAAATAAAACGGAGGTTAAAAATGAATGAAATTAGATTGGTAAAATTAGTGAAGGGAATACCCTTCATTCGTTGTCGATTGAATCGGCAGCCAATGAAAATTACTCTCTATCATATATAACAGTTTTACAAGTGATTGAAATAGTACCGTGATACCAAGGGTTTTAGCGTTTATAACCTTTCTTAACATCATTTTGTTTTATCTTGCATATCCACTCTGATAAATACCAAAAACATTCGCTACCTCTGATTAAAAGTTATCACATATCTATTCTGATAAATAAGTTCTATTTGCTAACATATCCACTCTGATAAATACCAAAAACCCGCTAGTTTTGATTAATTTTGTTTTTCTTCCTTTAACGGTTATTCTAAAAATGCTTGTTTATCAATGCTTCAACCTCACTGCCGAAAAGTAAGTAATTGGTATTACTGACTTTAGAGCACTTCATTTTTCCTAAAAACCGGTAGTACTCTCAGTCCTTCCTATTACCGAACCATTTTAATCGCTCTATCCTTACTCCCATAAGGGATTGAAAATTCTCTGTCGGAACATTTGAGTCATTTTTTACGTTTTTTGATGTTTTTCATCCACTCTGATAAATACCATAAATCCGCTAGTTTTTATATCTATTCTGATAAATACCATAAAACTACTTCACTTATCTATTCTGAAAAATATCAAGTCATTGTCGTTTACTACCTCTTCCTATATAGGCGCTTAACGTCTATTCAGAAAACATAAGAAAAACCTATGTATTTCAATTGATAGTGTGTTCGTTTGGTCGTTACATGATGTTTATTTTTTTTTCTCGCTTTTCTTCCTTTAACGAGTATTCATGAAAAAGTGTCACAAATCTAGTAGTGACAAGGGTTTGAGAGATTTTTCATTTTTGAAATTTCACACGAATGTTAATGTATCAAGGGTTCAAGACGTTTCTATTTCGTAACATTTTTTCTTTTTCTTCCTTTAGGGGATATCCAACTTTTCAATAATCCACATACCCCTAAATCCAATGATATCAAGGGTTATTGAGTTTACCTTTCAATAAATAGGCTTACAAACTTTTCAAGAATCCACTTGTACCAATGGTTAAAGCAATTCCCAAACCGTGACACTTTATTTTACCCCCTATGGGTATATAGGGTATTTTTCATTTTGTTCCTTTAACGACCATTATCTAAAAACCACATTCTCTCTTAGAGCCATAAGGGATTGCGCTGCTTTATGTCACGTTGAGTTTTGCACGTGTCCTTTATTAGCAAGGGTTTTAGTCCTTTCATTTTTATCGCTCCCTTTAGAGAATACGCAATTTCAAATACCCCCCACCTTCAAATATCCTTGCCATCATTGAGATATATAGTGATTTAAAGGTAAAAACTTTACCATTTTGACTCAAACAGACATTATAAATATCCAGTCGCACCAAGGCTTTCAAAGTTTTTTCATTTTCTCGCTACCCCTATAGGGTATATGGCTATTTATCTTTTTGTTCCTTTATAGAGTATCCATCAAAACATGTAAAAAACGCTGCTATTACTGTGTTTATGATACTTTTGATAATTCCTTATTTTATAGAGTGTAGGCGTACCAAGGGTTTGCGCCACCTCCAAACCGCTACCAATTGTCCACGTTTTTTTTCCACTCTCAATGTGTGATTAGATTTGAGCGTCTTTAACTCCTCAGAGTGTTATCCTATTCCCTCACACTTAAAACCTCTTCACCACGCTAATACACTGTCTGACAGTCATTGAAACTTTCTCTTGCTTTATGGTTTGATCTTTTGCTTGATTGGTTGAGGGAATGGAAATGGCTGACAAAGTTTCTACCTAAGTTCACAAGATAAAAAATATCAAGTAAACAAAGGTAGGAGACTTGATTGTATATCGGTCATGGTATCCGTTTGTTCAACCCTATTGTCTTTGATTATTCATCAAAACAAGCCTACACACGCAAGTATCCCTTGTGGTTTCACTCAACGCAAAAGTACGTTCAGTTACTTATGGCTTGTCCTACAGCGTCAGAAACGCTATACCCATCCTTCGTTCGGCACTCATGGTAGCCTTCACCCTTCAGTGACAAACATAATAGGGAATGTTCATTGTCACCTATCTCCATTTTTAAGCGTTGGCTGGATCAATACCTGACGTAATTTATTTACTTGTGCTTAACGGCTACTCACAAGGGAAATCCCTAAAAAAGACAATATGAAACTAGACCTTGCATATACGAGTTTTTTTTCGTAAAATGAAGGCAGGGAAATTCCATATTCAGTTATGGGATAAAAAAGTGATTCATTGGAGGTAAGGTGTTCGAGCACCCTACCTCTTTTTTTTATTTTTTTGGGTGATTATTTAGAAATTCTTTTACATCCTCAATCGTTATACCTAGTTCTTTTGCTTGGGAGATAAGTTGCAACCATTCTTGATCTAAGTGTTTCATGTCATATCTCCAAGTTGTTTAAAGGATTGAATTTGTCATTCTGCTCTTTCAAATCATTTCCCCACATGGCTGCATAAGTTTGAGTTACCGCTATAGATGAATGTCTCATTAAACGTTGGATTGCAAAGGTACTCATACCTGCATGAATACACCTCTGACAAAATGAATGTCTGAAAGTATGAGCAGATAAACGAACATCACGAAAGTTCATGTTTTTAGACAATCTCTTAAACAGACATTTAACCGCATTGGCAGTTAATTCTTTATTATCCCTATCAGTAAAAACAAATGTATTAACGTTATTGTCAAAGAACTGTTCACAGTAAATTTTGTAAGCAGATAATTCTTTCATTACCTTTTCTGCAACTGGCATAGTTTCACGTTTACGATTCTTTCCGAATACTGATAATGTTTGATTCTGAAAATCTATATCAGTCCATTTCATAGCAGTTAATTCAGATAATCTAATTCCAGTCCCTAAAAGTGTAACGATAATTGTATGATCACGATAAGCCCAAAACGCTTTCTCACGTTGTTTAATTCTTCGATAGTAATTGAGCATTTGTTTGATGTGATAATCAGTAAATACTTCAATTCTTACATCTTCTTTTGCTTTTTGGATTTTGTTAGCAGGATTCTTCTCAATAACTTCAATCTCAATCATGTAATTAAAGAAAACTCGAATACGCTGTAACTTTGAATTGGTCGAGGAAGCATTATTCCCCTTTTTCTGATAATGGAGAATAAACTTTTTGACAATATTGGGGGTAACATCTTGAACATTTACAATTTCATTTTCAATACAGAAATCTAAGAATTGATTGAGCATGATTTTGTAATTAGTCAACGTATTAGGGGTAACATTTTTAAACTCTCTGTCATCTAAAAATTCTTGTAAACCAAACTTCAATAACATAAAAAAACCACCTCACTGTAATTAGTGAAGTGGTTTATCGGTTTTGTAATAGTTTCTAGCACGACCACTATATTTTAAGGTGTGGTGTAAGTGCCTCAAACCCTTGATACCATTGATTATATGACCTGTGAGGGATTCGAACCCCCGACCCCTTCCCTGTCAAGGAAGTGCTCTCCCACTGAGCTAACAAGTCGCAGTATGTAAGTGTTGCTGACAAACTCTATTATATGAGGCTCTGAGGTCAAAGTCAACAAAATTCTTCGAGCTCACCAACTGTTCTTTTTGTCTGGTAAAATAGGCTTATCATATGCCCTGGAGGATTCAAGATGTCTGTAAAAATTAAAGTTTATTCGGATTATGTGTGTCCGTTTTGTTTTATTGGAGAAGCACCACTTAAAGAGGCCATTAAGGGCAAGGATGTTGAAGTGGAATGGATGCCATTTGAGCTTCGGCCACAAGGTACTGAGCCATTGTCTCCGCAAAGCAGCTACATTAAACAAGCTTGGGAGCAGTCAGTAAAACCGCTTTCTGCACGTTTTGGCGTGGAAATGGATATGCCGTTTCACTTAGATCCTGTACCTGCAACTCATTTGACGCATGAAGGCTTTCAATTTGCAAAAGATCATGGAAAAGCTGATGAATATGTAGATGCTGCCTTTAAAGCATATTGGCAAAAAGGGCTAGATGTTGGAAATATAGATGTCCTAACTGCGCTTGCTGAAGAAATCGGCTTAGATTCAGAAGCATTTGCAAAATCATTACGTGACCGAACGTATCAAATCATTCACCGTGACGCCATTAAACATGCCTATCAAGATGCTCAGATTCAAGCGGTTCCTACATTTATTATCGGAGATCAAGTTGTTCAAGGATTAAACTCAAAAGAAACGTTTGTGCAGATTTTGAAGGATCAAGGTGTGAAGAAAAAACCCATCATTGGTGACAGCTGTTCTGCGGATAGCTGCTAAGAGAGAAATCAAACTGAGAAAGAATAGCGTATTAGCTGTTCTTTCTTAATTTAGTTTTTCACAGCCAACTTAACTGACAGATTTATTTCCTCTTTAAACAATACACTGCTATCAATCTTCAATAATTCTTCTCTTAAATGTTCTTCAAATGATTTAGCACTTTCTACTAAAAATCGTTTAGATCCATAAAAAGCAGAGTCCAATCATGTATAGTTATGAGAATCTAGATAGGTGAAAAGAAACAAATACAAAATCACCATATCGGCTTTCTTATGGTACTCTTCTATGGAGTCTCAGGGACAAAAAAGAGCATGAAATAAATATACTTTTCATGCTCAGTCTCAGGTTAAGTTATGGTTATGAACTTGCCTGTTATGCCTGCTGCGCTATTTTTTGACCTTTATCTCTATCTCGATTAATAAAGAATTGGGCAGCGTACAAGCCTGCAAACATAACTAAACCAAAAATATCAGATATTCCTTCTGGATAGATTAACAGCAATCCTGCAACGATAGCCAGTACTCGTTCAATCCAGTTCATAGTTCTCATCCAATAGCCTATAATTCCAGCTCCGATTGCAATCATGCCGGTCACTGCTGTAAACACAACCCAGATGACTTCTGGAATTGTCGTGTCTATTAGAAGCATTTCAGGTGAAAGGACAAAAATGTACGGGATAATAAATGCTGCGATTGCGAGCTTCGACGATTGGATCCCTGTACGGATCGGTTCTCCTCCTGATACGCCAGCAGCTGCAAATGCTGCAAGTGCAACTGGCGGCGTAATATCTGCGATAATTCCAAAATAGAAAACAAAGAGATGTGCGGCTAAATCAGGATATCCCATAAAAATGATAACAGGTGCAGCAATGGTTGATGTGATGACATAGTTTGCTGTTGTTGGCGAACCCATCCCAAGAATCAGAGACGCGATCATCGTGAAAATAAGGGTAGGAATAATGTAGCCTTGTGCCAGATCGATTAGCCCGTTCGCAAGCGTCAAGCCAAGACCTGTTTTTGTGACGATTCCAACAATAATACCAGCTGCTGCGGTTGCTGCAGCTACAGATAAAGCTGTTCTTGCCCCATCTACTAATGCTAAAATGATAGCTTTTGGACCCATTCTTGTTTCTTTATTGATAAAGCCTGCAACAATCGCAATTAAAATAGAGTAAAGTGCAGCATGCATGACTGGAATTCCTGTCATAAGCAAGACGATAATTGCTATAATGGGCAGCAATAGATAAATCTTCTTTGCTACTTCTTTACGGTTAGGCATTTCTTCTTCAGTTAAACCACGTAAACCTAATCGTTTTGCTTCAAAATGTGTCATGATCCAGATCCCTGTGAAGTAAAGGATTGCCGGGATTGCTGCAGCTTTTGCAATATCCCAGTATGTAATGCCATTCCCAATAAACTCGACCATCAAGAAAGCGGCTGCTCCCATAATTGGGGGCATTAATTGGCCTCCTGTAGAAGATGCTGCTTCGACAGCACCGGCGAATTCCTTTTTATATCCCAATTTTTTCATCATTGGAATGGTAAATGCTCCTGAAGTTACAACGTTCGCAACTGAGCTTCCGCTGATCGTTCCTTGCAGGGCACTTGAAAAAATGGCAACTTTTGCCGGACCGCCTACCCTTTTCCCGGCGATTACGGCTGATAAATCATTGAAATATTGGCCAACCCCTGTTTGAATTAAGAAAGAGCCGAATAAAAGAAATAAAAAGATAAATGTTGCTGAAACCCCAATCGGCGTTCCTAGTATACCTTCAGTTGTGAAAAACATGGTTTGAACCAATCTCTCAAGACTCAGTCCGCCATGCTGAAGAAATCCTGGCATATATTGTCCAAAAATTCCGTAAAGCATAAAAATGACTGCAATAATTGTAATCGGCAGACCAACCGCTCTTCTTGTTGCTTCAAGAACGAGCAGAATGGCTATAACTCCTACTGCAAAATCAGTTGTCGTCAAGATTCCTACACGCATGGCGATATCTTCCATAAATAGCGGCCAATATGCACCAACGACAATACTGAGAAGAGCTAGCACAATATCATACCAGCCAACTTGCCACTTGCCGGTTTCCTTCTTTTTCTTGCTTAAAGGAAATAATAGAAATATTAGCGCAAGTGCAAATCCTAAATGGACGGATCGCTGAATCTGAGCTGTAAACACAGAAAAAATAGCTGTGTACAATTGAAAAAGGGAAAATGAAAGCAAACCAAGAAAGGCAATCCACCCCATTATCCCTGTCAGCTTTCTCGTTGCAGCTTCAGGATCATACTTTTCGAGAATTTCCTGCTGTTCCTCAAGTGATAAAAACTTTACTTCTTCATCCTTCATTCATTTTCACTCCTCTCAAAAGCTGAAAAAGATTCATGGTTTCATAGCTGATTCTGACCCATGTTCCGGGTTTTATGAATGTTTTTAATTCATATTCCTTGCCCATGTATACTGCCCGATGATTAGCAACGACCTGTCCTATGCTAAGGTCAATAAAAGGAAACGTCCGATTCATATTAGAAATGATGTACCTCCCATTTTCCCTTTCAAAAACCTCATCTCCCTCAGGACCAGAAGGCATCCCCACAGCAAAGGTATCATAAGAAAGTTCGATTTGTTTAATTTGCTTATTCGAAAGCTCATACGTTTCAATCACTTCTGTTAAATGAATAGAATGAGTGTAATTTATTTGAAAAGTATCCTCTTCCTCTACAGAAAGATAAGCTAAAAGATTACGTGTGTCTTCGTAATGAAAAGCAACGGTCTCTTTAAAAGGGATAAAAAAAATTATGATGAGTGCGAAGAAAAGGATGAGTCCATATACCTTCCATTTGTTCATCCAATTTCCCTCCAAAATGAATAAGCGATAGACCGCAGATTTCCCTGCGGTCTATCCGTCAGCCAATTATTTCAGAACGCCTTTTTCTTTAAAGTATTTCTCTGCACCAGGATGCAGCTTTAAGTCACCGATTCCTTCCAGTGCTGTTTCAGCTTTGATAAGTTTTCCTTTTGCATGTGCAATTTTATCTGTGTTTTCAAAAATTGATTTTGTAATGTCGTATACAAGATCTTCTGCAAGCTCATCTTGAACAACAAGCATTGCTTTAACAGCAACTGTGTTTACATCCTCACCAATTTTGTACGTGCCGCTTGGAACAACATCTTCAGAGTAGAAAGGATATTTTTCGATCAGCTCTTTCACTTTGTCTGCTTCAAGCGGAACTACGACTACATCGTTTTGAGCAGAAAGTGTTTCTACAGCAGCTGTCGGCGTTCCCGCTGTTACAAATGCAGCATCAATGCTTCCACCTTGAATCCCTTCAGTAGACTCATCAAATGACAGGTTTTGAGCTTGAATATCTTCTACTGTCAAACCATGCACCTCAAGCACTTGAGTTGCATTTAAGTAAGCACCTGAACCGATTGCTCCAACCGAAACCTTTTTGCCTTTCAGATCTTCTACCGATTTAATTCCGCTTTTTTCAGTGGTTATTAATTGAACAGTCTCGTTATATAAAGTACCAAGACCCAGGACGTTATCAATCTTATTATCTTTAAACATACTTTCTCCGTTTAAAGCATAAGTCGCGATATCCGTTTGCGAGAAAGCAATTTCTGCGTCACCGCTTTTTAATGTTTGCATGTTTTCTACGGAAGCTCCTGAAGATTGAACAGTGGCTTTATAATCCGTGTTATCGGAAATGATATCTCCAAATGATCCGCCAAGAGGGTAATAAGTACCACCCGTTCCGCCAGTTAAAATCCGCAGCGTTTTTGGCTTAGAATCTCCGGAATCTCCGGAACCTCCGCCTGAGCCTGTCGTCGCCTCTTTTTCTCCACATGCAGAAATGATCATGGCAAGGACAAGCATCATCACAACAAATAAGCTTTTACGTATTTTCACTAGTAAATTTCCCCCTCTTTGTCATTTAATTGTAATATAACCACTTTCTAATATTACCATATGTTTGAAGTTAATTGTCAATCTATTCTTAAAATTTGAATAATATTCATTTTAATGCATAATGTAACTATTATTTTTAAAGGAGTTTTTCTATGAAACAAGTAATAAAAGCGGCTCTATTATTCATATGGTCTCTCATAATTGTTTGGATATCAGTATTTTTTGATGGTAAAGAATTAAATTCAGGGGAAGAATTAAAAGAGGCACTTCCATTTTATATTGGATTTCCGGTTCCTTTTTTAGAGCTTACATCTTCAACTATTGATCCTCCGCTTCCATTTACATATAATCGGCAATGCTGTGTAAGTATGTTTCATGAAGATCTGTACTGGCAGGGTGTAGCGGTGACCTTTTTGGCAAGTTTCATTCTTTTTGAAATTGCCAAGTATCTATTTATTAAGTATAGGAATTAAAATGGCCCGCTCAACTAGATGATATGAGGGTTCATAATCGTTTAATAGGATGCTCAAATTGGCATGAATTCGTGTTTTACTATTGACGTAGAACCAAATGGTGTTATATTATTAAAATGAAACTAAATGGTGTTATAAGGAGAATGATTATGAACCAAAATACATTGCAGGATATTAAACAAACAGTTGTATACAATGCCCCAATTGAAAAAGTATGGAATTCAGTTTCTACTTCAGAAGGTATCGCAGCCTGGTTTATGCCAAATGATTTTAAGCCGGAAATGGGCTATGAGTTTCATTTACAATCGCCATTCGGGCCTTCCCCATGCAAGGTAATTGAACTAGTTCCCCCGCATCGTCTGTCATTTGAGTGGGATACAGAGGGCTGGTTTGTAACTTTTATTTTAAAGGAACTGGACGGAAAAACTGAGTTCACCCTCATCCATGGCGGTTGGAAAGAGGCAGATACGATCCTTCCAAAAGCAAATGAGAAAAGTTCTATTATCCGCGGCCGTATGGATCACGGCTGGACTCAAATTGTTGGAAATCTTCGAAAGATTGTTGAAATGTAGTGTCTTCAGCACAAAAGCATGATGTATTTCAGGCAATCGCTGATCCAACCCGAAGAGAAGTTTTACGATTGCTTGCAGAAAAAGAAATGCCGATTTCTGAAATAACGAGTCATTTTCCTATGACACGTACAGCTATAGCAAAACATCTGCATATTCTCTCAGAAGCTGAACTCGTCAGCGGAAGAAAAGAAGGAAGAGAAAAGCGCTATCGCCTGCACCCTGAACCTTTGTCAGAATTAAAAGAATGGCTTTCCTATTACGAGCGATTTTGGAATAACAAGCTATCGATGCTTAAACATTTGGTGGAAGAGCCTGATAAAAACGGCTTGAAGATGATTCAAACTGATAATGAGATGAATAATAAGTAACAGGTATAAGAACACCGCTCATTCATATAGGAGCGGTGTTCTTTATTGCAATTAAATAGATATTTTTCAAAAAAAATATCAAATACTGAACTAGACCCTTTCATTTTGAAAATATAACCATTCAAAAGTCTCATTTTTTTAATAATTACTTTTATTTCTTTCTGCTTCGGGTATATGAAAAGCATCACAAATTCTAGGAGGCTAATTAAATGAAAGCCGTAACTTTTCAGGGAATGAAGAACATGGAAGTGAAAGAAGTTCCAGATGCCGTACTTCAAAAGAAGGATGATATTATTGTCCGGATTACTTCTACAGCTATTTGCGGTTCAGACTTACATATTTATCAGGGAGCATTGTCTGCAGACAAAAACTATGTTGTCGGCCATGAACCAATGGGAATTGTGGAAGAAGTTGGGCCAGAAGTAACAAAGGTAAAGAAAGGCGACAGAGTTGTCATTCCATTTAACATCTCTTGCGGCAGCTGTTATTATTGCAAGCACGATTTGGAAAGCCAATGTGATAATTCGAACCCAAACCCGGAAATTGACACCGGCGGTTATTTCGGATTTACAGAACGTTATGGGAACCATCCAGGCGGACAGGCTGAGTACCTAAGAGTTCCTTTTGGAAATTTCATGCCGTTTGTCATTCCAGAATCTGTTGAGCTTGAAGATGAAGCGCTTCTGTTTATGTCTGATGTGCTGCCGACAGCATATTGGAGTATTGAAAATGCAGGAGTAAAAAGTGATGACACTGTTGTTGTGCTTGGCTGCGGTCCTGTTGGCTTAATGGCGCAAAAGTTCGCGTGGATGAAAGGGGCAAAACGCGTTATCGCTGTTGATAATCTTCCATATAGACTGGAACGCGCTAAGAGAATGAACAATGTTGAGATTATAAATTTTGATGATTTTAAAGATACAGGTTCTCATATAAAAGAGCTCACAAGCGGTGGTGCAGATGCCGTAATTGATTGTGTCGGAATGGACGGTAAGAAAACAGCTCTTGAAGAAATTGGACAAAAGCTGAAACTTCAGGGCGGAACGCTGAGCCCTTTTGAAATTGCGATGAATTCCGTCAGAAAGTTTGGCACGATCCAGCTGACAGGAGTATATGGATCAAAATATAACATGTTCCCCCTTGGCAATATCTTTGAAAGAAACATCAATCTTAAAATGGGACAGGCACCGGTTATTCACTACATGCCCATGCTGTTTGACATGATTACAGCAGGAAAATTGGATCCAACCGAAATTGTCTCTCACAGAGTACCTTTAAGCAAGGCAAGTGAAGCCTATAAAATCTTTAATGATCATGAAGATGAGTGTGTGAAGGTGGTTTTGAAGCCTTAATAAAGCGGGGAAGAGCCTGAACTATAATTTTCCAGGCTTCTTTTTCGTTCTCTCTCTTGTTTCAATTTTAAATTAATCCTTAACCCCAATTTACCTGAACATGCCAAAAAAACATGCCGCAAGTATGCGGCATGTTTTTTCATTGCTATTACCTAGTATCTCTATCTTTTCTTCTAAGGCCTAACAGTCCAGCTAAACCTAATAAACCAACCCAGCCAAAATCCATATTATCATCTTCTGCGGCTGCTGTTGTGCCTGTGTTAACATTTCTAGTGCCTATATTATCGTCTCTGCCATTGTTGTTATTTTCCGCATGGACGTTAACACCAGACACCATAACTGCAAAAATGAATGAAAATATCATCAAAATTGCATTTTTCTTCAAGATAATCCCTCCTTTTTGTATCAGTTCATTGTTAGTATCTTCTAAAGAAAACATTTTATTCTTCATTTTTTACATATAAGCTGTATTAATATAGTTATCCTGTACAAACTAGGTTATGTAGTTTTTAAATATGGAATGGAGTGATAAAATTTGGGTATTCTCAGCGGTAATCCGACAGATGAACCGATGCATTATGGAGAGGTATTTGGAGTATGGAGCGCATTATCAGCGGCAAAAGCATCCCATGCAGGCTACCAAGTTTACTATAATCACACTGGCGATTCAGACTTAAAAAAATTCATTGATCAAATGATTAAAAATTGTATAGAGCCTTCAATTGAAGAACTTGAAGCTCTTTTGAAAAAGAGTGAGGTCGGCTTGCCTCCTACTCCTCCAGAAAGACCAAATGCAAAATTGGAAGAAATCCCTGTTGGAGCGCGAATTTCAGATCCTGAAGTTGCAATGAGTATTTCTAAAGATATCGCTCAGGGACTTGTGGCAGACAGTACAATGATTGGACAGTCCATACGTGAGGATATTGCCTTGTTATTTACTCAGCATCATGCTAAAAAAGTTCAATTTGGCGGAAAAATCCTGCAATTGAACAAAGAAAAAGGATGGTTAATTCCTCCTCCTTTGCATCTGGATAAATAAATAAATAAAACAGAGGCAGTAATTTAATTACTGCCTCTGTTATTAAGGAGCCTTAGATGTATTTTTATAAAGAAGACTTAATTAATATGATTGTCCCTGACAAACCAGATCCCGCTGCTGCAAAAGTATTACAGGAAACATTAGGCGGACAATTTGGAGAAATGCGGACGATGATGCAGTATTCCTTTCAAAGTGCAAACTTTAGAGGGAAAGATAAACAGTATCGTGATTTAATCAGAGGTGTTTTTCTTGAAGAAATCAGTCATGTGGAACTTGTTCAAACAACTATTAATCAGCTATTAAATGAATCCGGCGAGGTAAATGATGCAGGGAACTCTGGTCCTGATCAAGCCCCCCTAGAGGACACTGTTAAACACGCTAACCCGCATCATTATATTATGGGAGCACAAAGTTCATTGCCTGTCGATGCAGGCGGAAATCCCTGGAACGGATCATGGGTTTACAGCCATGGAAATTTAATCAGTGATTTGCTGAATAACATCATTCTCGAATCTACTGGAGTGCTTCAAAAATCAAGAATTTATGAAATGAGCTCGAATAAAACATTCAGAGAAACTCTTGCCTTCTTAATTGTTCGTGACAACGCTCATCAAAATGCGTTTGCCAAAGCACTTGAAACATTAGGAGTAAACTGGGGGAAGATTTTCCCGATTCCAAATTACGACATAAATAAGTATCCTGAGTGCCGGAAGTATGTTGAAATGGGTTTTCATAATGCCCAGTTTAATTTCCGCTTGGATACAACGCGCATCGGCGAGATATTCAATGGCGAATCACCGAGCCGAAACAGCGGCGAATTAATGATATCAGATCCTCCACAAGGATATCCAATCCCTGACTTGCCGGTAATGCCAAATGAGCATAGCCCTGGTTTAAATGACCTGAATCAATAGGTTGTTGTTGAATTTTCCTGTTCCATTTTAATAAGATTCAATGAAAAAAAGCAGTGTGGTTTCCATCCAGAAACACCCTGCTTTTACATATTTCTTATTCAGTTGAAATTAGGTCTGCAACCAGAATGTAACGTTGCGGCGAAGCCCCGATAAAATCAAATGGATAGCAGGTAGAGACCGTTAGGATGGCTCTTGGTTTTGGTACAATGACGGTCCGATCATCCGAATCCACAATGCGTACTTTTTTTACCTTGTATGTGAACTTTCCTGCAGACGTTTCTGCGATAAGGAGATCCCCTTTTCCAACTTCGCCTAACCTTCGGAAAACAGTGTCCCGGTGACCAGATAGAACTGAATTATCTTTTTCCCCTGGTAAAACACTTTTCGCGAAATGGCCTACCCCTTTTTCCAATTCCTCTTCATCTGTTCCATGGTAAATTGGGAGTTTTGCTTCAAGTTTCGGAATGGTGAGGCTGCCGATGTTTTCTCCCTTTTTGGGACGCTCAGGGTACATTAATTCTAGACCCTGTTCCTTCTCTTCAACTGGATCAGAAAGCTTTATTTCTGTAGAATGTACAGCTTCCGCCTGACCTGTTTCAAAGATTAGATATCCTTTTAAGAATGTATAAGCATTCGTGCTGCTGAACCAAAGTCCGCATGCAGCCATTACAACAGAAAGCGAAAGCAAAATCAGACGTTTTCTGCGTTTGATTTTGACTTTTCTTGTCTCTGCACTTCTCATCTTAAATACCTTTTACTCTTATACGGCGAAATAATACTACTCCTGCTAAAAGAAGTCCTAGCCCTGCTAATGTGTTACCTGCATAATTTGCAGCTGTATCTGGGAGCTTTCCTCCCTTTATTGTTTTAACAGGTGCATGGGAACGATCAGCTGCTTTTGGAGCTTCTGTCACTATTTCCTTTGCTTGCTCAATATCTTTTCCAGTTTCTTGAATGAGATCTGATCCAAACATATCAGATGTCAGTAATATATCTGCAAGAAAATCTCCTTGAGTGTTAAATATTTCCATTAATAAACTCGTGCCCTTTTCTGCTTCTAACGTCATTAATGTTTCAACCGAGACAGGTCGTTTCTCGCCATCTACTACTAGGAAATACTTTGTTTCCACTTTAAATAGGTCAAGCATTTCACTGAAAATATGAAGTAATTCCGCAATTTGTTCCGCTGTGAGTTCTTCAGCAGCTTCAAAATCTTCGAACGCCATCATTCTTTCGCTAAGATTAATAAGCTTCTCTTCAAAAGCTGGATCTTCAACATCCACTGTCATTAAATGATCAAATAATTTTTCTAGTTCCTCTTCTGTTAATCCAAGTTCAGTGAATAGGCTTGAAATCTCATCTGCGTATTCTCCGCCGTTTACATACATATCAACAGCAGAATCCAGATCTTCAATGAATTCATAGTTATTAATCGAATCGTCATTTTCATTTAAAAAGTTCTCTAATTCTTCTCTCGTTTCAAATTCATAATACTCCAGTAATTCCTGAAGGTTTTCATCGTCAATAGGTGTGCCTTCCCAACCATTCAAGTAATAGTCGACAAATTCTGAAAGCTCTTCCTCAAAGATAATAAACGTACCGTCAAGAACATCCTGTCCATCTTCTATGTCTCCGTTTTCAATGAGAAGCTCATTTAACTCCTCACGGCTCATTTCAAAATCTTGCATAACAGACTGCACAGATTCTTCTGAAAGAGGTGTTCCCATTTCATCGACTGATTCAAAATCTTCTAAGTACCATTCTTTACTTTCCAAGTATTTAATATATTCTTGCTTGTCCCAATTCATTTCGTCTAAGAACATTTCGAAATCCGGGTCGTTTGATTCAATGGCAAATGCCGATAAAGGTAAAATTCCAAAAAGTAGTGCAACAGCCAACACCAATGATAGTAAACGCTTCATTTCTTTCCCCCTGTGAAAAATTTCTATATTTACTAGAGTATTATAATATCTAAATTGAGAGTTGAATATAAGTATTTTCAGTTTTTTTTATACGTAATATTTTCCATATTTCTACCGTAAAAGAATCAGACCTATTTAAATTATTTTTGCCACGCAGATATCGCCCTTATTCTTAGAACCGCTTCGTAAAATAAAGTTGTCCGCCCGCGGTATATATTATATGATTTTAGTATACATCCATATGTTACATAACTTGTAAGGGAGCAGCTATATGCAAAATCCAATCATAAGTGTAAAAGTGAATCAAAACGAGTTTATATGGGATAAAGATAATGATATATTCACATTTGACGGTGCTCCTGCTTTGCTGTTTTGGGATTCTGCAATTGAATTATTTATGAAAACGATTGAAGAAATCTCCGGAAGTGATGTTTCCTCAACAGTATTTGAATCAACTGGCTTCCGCATGGGGCAGCTCGTCAGTTCTTACTATACAGATAAATATGATATTGTAGACATTCTTAATCATTATAGTGATATCTACAGAAATGCAGGCTGGGGTAAGGTCAAAATAGATTATTACTCTTTTGAAGAAAAAAAAGTAGTGATCCATCTGAAGAACAGCTGGGAGCATCGAATCTTTCATTCTATGGACAAAACTCAGGCAGGTGTGCTCTTGCCAAGTCATTGGGCCGGGGTTTTCACTGAATTATTTGAAGAAAACATGTGGTACAAAATTACTCAAAGCCAATTAGACGGTCATGATTATGATAAAATTGAAGTTTTTGCATCTTCTACAACTCCAACAACAAACATACATAAACTGGCAAGGCAAAAAGAACAGCATTACATCAATGAATTGGAACATAAAGTCGAACAAAGGACTGCGGAATTAACGGAACTTGTAAAAGACTTATCTACTCCTGTGATACCAGTATTGAAGGATATTCTGGTGATCCCATTAATAGGAACATTTACTGATGAACGAATTGAGGAGCTTACTTTAAAAGCAATGTACGAATTTTCCAAACAGAAAGCTGCTTATTTACTCATCGACTTAACAGGCATTAAGGACTTTGATGAAATGACCATTCATGGATTGCAACGGCTGATCCGGGCGATTCGTCTCCTTGGAGGAAACTGCATACTAGTCGGAATCTCGCCTTCTCTCAGCATGAAGATTACCAATTCAGGTGTGGAAATGAAAGACATCACTTTCTTTTCTACTTTGCAGCACGGTGTAGAATATGCACTTGGGGAGAATGGATTTGATATTGTTGAAAGAAAAAACAGAAAGTAAATGAACTTTTTTAAGAAGACCAATAATCATGAGCACATTTTGCTGCCTATAGGCTAAAATACAAAACCACCATATTCAAAACAAGACCTCTCGTCCAGGAGAGGTCTTGTTTAATGAATTGACAACTGTTGCTTAGATCTTAATTCGGAAGATTCTTCATTTGAGCTGGAGCGTAAGAAGACACCATCTGCTGCATGTCTCCTGCCGTCAGCTGCGGTACCTGATAATAATGATGTTTATTTTGATAGATTGAAATCTCATAAGCCATCTCAATACAATTAGGAATCGTATCAGCCAAAACACGTCTAACAACAGGATTGGTTATTTCCGTAGTTGCCATCCCTTTTAATGAGGCAATAGACTTGACTGAACCCAACAAAAGATCTGATACGACCTGATCGTTTATTTCCTGGGGCATTTGAATTGGCTTCATTGGCTGGGTTTGCTTCAGGCCATACACAAAATCATTTCCCTGCGTCATATTGTAGACACCAGTAGATACAGATGGTTTCATCCCTGTTTGAAAACACTCAACAATTGTATTGTATTCGGTTATCAGAAATTGCTCTTGGCGATTCATCATATCCAAAAGCTCAGGATCTTGAACATGCTGTTTCAATATCGTGTAAAGATTTAAGGTATTGATGGATCCTGATAGGATTTCAGAAACATCAAACATTTCATGGCCGCCATGATTTAATTGTGTTGGAACGTTTCCGGTATGCATGTTCTCATGTACCTCATTGTTTACATCCATTTCATTCATTCCTCTCTTGAACATATTAATAATGGTAATTGAAGTTAATTAGCTGTGTTACACCCTATATAAACTTACAAACCTATTCTGTATCTTAAATGGAAATTTATTCGTTAACTTGTACAGGAATTTTACCTTTTTGTCATCCATAATTGATTTCTTACATTTTATATACACTTTTTTCATCAGCAATTCTCATTCCATAATTCCAGCCTGTATAACATGGACATCAGCTTTCACCTCAAACTGAAGTTCTTCATATTTCTTCTTCCAATCAGTAAATCCCTTTTGGCGCAATTTTTCTTCAAGACCCAGTGGATCGACATTTAATTTCTGGAGTTTTCCCAATAGATCCAATGCCTCTGATTCAAGCATTTTTTCGGCTTTTTTTTCGATTTTTTCGATATTCTTTTTTTTGGTCAAATCCAGCTCTCCGCCTTCCATGACTCGTCCATCCATCGTTATGCTGACTTTGATTTTATATTCGCTTCCTCTTTTTTCAGGTTTATATTTTGTATTTGATGAAAGGTTTTGAATACTGACATGCTTGTCTTTTTTCAAATCTACTTCAAATATACCTTTTCGAATCTTTTCATATAATATTTTTAAGATATATCCTTCCTTAAGATCTATGGTGTCAATCAATTTATCTTCGTCAAACAGTGCTACACCTGTAACTTCAAGAATATCTTCCTTTTTTTCAATAAGAGGCATAAAGGGATCTAAGCCTATTCCGCGATATTGAAAAAGGAAATGGTGAAGATTGATTTCCGGTATTGACCTCTCCATATTTTGTTTAATTATATTTATGACATATTGCGAAACGGATTCATCCTGAGCATTTTTTTCTGATAGTATATCTTTTGATTTTCCCTGGGACACAACTAAGCTGATGTCTCTTCCGATATTAGGATCTCTTTGAATATTATCAATTAGATTAGCAATTCCGTTTCTTGCCATTTCCTGATCAAAGATAATTACACCTACTCTTCCTATCTCAATTGGCCTCGGAGACTGAGCTTGCAGCTCCTGCCTTGTTTGTTTACTTGTACTGCCCACTGCAGAAAATGAGACATTTTGCGGTTCCGATTGGACACCAGGGGGAGTATAGGTTGAACCTGCCGTCACTTCAAAATCTTCATCACTTACATAATCGTATCCGAGCGCTTGAATAAGCTGTACTTCTTCAAGTATTTTGGAACTTGGGATACACCCGCTTATGAAAACAGCACTTAGAATGATCCAGGTAACCTTACCTAATCTCATTTTTTATTCCTCACCTTCATGATGATGAACTGCAGAACAAGCAGTAAAGGAATATAGCCGTAAATGGTGTAAAAACCGATCTCTGACATTTTGTTATTGAGCATCTCAATCTGTTCACGATCTTTTAAAAAGATTGCAAAGATAAGGATGATGACGCAAATAATTCTGAGTGAATTTCGTTGTGATACAGAGAACAAACGATGCATCCCCCTGCTTGCGCTCCATAATCCAATGCAAATGTTTGGCAAAACAACAAAAAACCAAATCGAAATGCCTACATATTCAAATCGCTCAATAATTGTTAAATCAACGATTTTCCATAGAGTTAAGGTTGCCCAAATCGTAGTTTTTAATTGTTCCTGATTAAAGTAGGCGAATGAAACTAAAGCGGTTATAAGATAGATAAACATACTGAAAAGAACACCATAATGTGCCCATTTTTGAGATTTAGGGGGATCTTTAATGAACGGATAAAACATAAACAGCACTTCAAAACCCAGATAATTCAGGGTCATTCCTTTCGTTGCTGCCAGAAGTTCTTTAAAAGATAAATCAAATATAGGAAGCAGGTTTCCGATATTTGATTCTCTAATTGGAAAATATTTTACAAATAATAATGGTATTGTATATATCACACCAAGAAATGCTATCCCTGTAACGACCCTAAAGCCCCCAGTTACATATGAATAAGCAATTAATATAATAATGAAAATAAACACCCAATGATAAACATCAGGGAAAACCCACACTTGTATAACTTCGACATACGTGCGGAGGAGCACTACCACAAACGCGGCATAGTAGATTATGAAATAAAAGCTGAAAAATCCTCCAATCCACTTTCCAAAAATTTGATCATGTATGGCTACAATGTCATTCTTTCCTTTATTTAAAATACAGTATGAGATCCAGATTAAACCAAGTACGGTAATGGCGGACGTAATAATGGCGATCCAGGAACTATGGCCTGCTGATTTGGCAATATATCGCTCAAATCCTAATATCCCCACCCCAATTTGCATTTTGTGTATTAAATAAAAAACAAAGTAATTGGATACCTTTTTATCTTCCTTCGGCAGCGGGTACATGCAGTCACCTCCTTTACTCCTCAATATCCCGTTTCATTTTTTTGTGATGCTTTGGCTGAAATCGATCAGGTGTATGAGTTCTTATTTGAAGCGGTCTCTTGTTTTGCATGTACATCGGCAGTCTAAAAAGCGAATCCTTAAGATCCTTTAGTCTTAAAGGATAGACTGGTGCGAGATAAGGTCTTCCAAGAGAAGATAATTTAAGCAAATGCCCCATGAAATACGCAAAACAAAACGCAATTCCAATAAGTCCGAAAAGCTGTGCAGATATGAGAAATGGAAAACGGATTAAACGGATCACGTTACCCATTTGGTAGACAGGAGTTGTAAAGGAAGCGAGGGCCGCCAAAGCCACTATGATAAGCAAAACATTGCTCGTAAGTCCTGCTTGAACAGCGGCAGTACCAATAACAATCCCGCCAACGATACCAATTGTTTGACCGATTTTAGTCGGCAATCTTGCACCAGCTTCCCTTAACAGTTCAATCGTTAACTCTAAAATAAAAGCTTCTAAAATCGGTGGAAAAGGAACGCCGCTTCTAGAAGCGGCAAGCGGATTCAGCAGGTTTTGCGGAATCATTTCGTAATGATACGTAAGAACCCCAACATACATAGCCGTTGATATGACGGAAAAGAAAACGGCAAATAGACGGACAAGGCGAAAGATCGATGCGATTGGCCAGGATAAAAAGTAATCTTCGAATGCAGAAAAAAACTCTACTAACGTCGTCGGACCTGTCAAAGCATGAGGGGAGCCGTCTACTAATACAGTAATTTTCCCTTCAGATAAAACTCCAGCCACCCGGTCTGGCCTTTCAGTGTCAATCATTTGAGGAAACAGCGAATTATGATTATCTGATATGATTTGCGCAATCATTGAGCTATCAAGGATAGAGTCATAATCTATATCCTTTATTCTTT
This sequence comes from Bacillus sp. PAMC26568, assembly GCF_014235785.1. Lineage (GTDB taxonomy): Bacteria > Bacillota > Bacilli > Bacillales > Bacillaceae > Bacillus_P. The sequence goes on from NZ_CP060137.1 coordinate 3,307,765, forward strand.
GGACAACGGTATTAATATTATCTTCATTCGCAATATCTTTTATATATATAACAGCTACTCTTGTTTTTGTCAGACGCCCTACTTTTATCTCCTGCGTTACAAGTTCTGGTATCGGCAATCTTTTTCTAATTAAATTTAAGTTAGCATCCAATGATTCAACAAAGGCTTCCTTTGGTCCAACAACACTGTATTCAACCTCAGGCAAACTAACGGCTCTTTTTTCTATGGAAACAGCTGATATCAAAAGAACCTCTTCTAGGTTTGCAATTGATTGAATGGCAATATAGCCAGTCATCATCTTTTCTTGTATCTCTTTCACATTACTTATTAATTCTGTATTATCTATCGGGAGATTTTCTTTTAAATCAAATAAACTGATATGATTTTGCCCTTCAGTAATAAAAGGCAGAATATGCTTCTGCAGTATGTCAATATCAATAAGGGTTTTATAGTAATGAATATAATATGGACTAGTTTGTGAATACCGATAAGAGGTGAAGTCTGATGACTGCTTGCACTGTTTCAACAGCTCTTCCAGCTGAATATCATTGTTTTTTTCTTCAGCATTATGCTGTTGATTTTGAGATGAATTTTTCTTGAAAAATGGAAACAAGTCCTCCCCTCCTCCTTTTCCGTACAAAAAAACAAGACATTCTTAAGGTGTCTTGTTTGCTGAAAAATATAAATACTATTTGTAATATTGTTGAACTCAATTCAGTAAGTGTTACTGATATCCATTACGTTTGACGCTGCAAACTCCTTTTTGACGCACTTACTACCAGTGGGATAGGCTACTTTGTGCTGCAAACTCCGTTTCGACGCACTTTCTACCAGTGGGAGGGCTTTCTTTGTGCTGCAAACTCTGTTTCGACGCACTTACTACCAGTGGGATAGGCTACTTTGTGCTGCAAACTCCGTTTTGTCGCACTTTCTACCAGTGGGATTGGCTACTTTGTGCTGCAAACTCCGTTTCGACGCACTTACTACCAGTGGGAGAGCCTTCTTTGTGCTGCAAAATCCGTTTTGTCGCACTTTCTACCAATGGGATAGGCTACTTTGTGCTGCAAACTCCGTTTCGTCGCACTTACTACCAGTGGGATAGGCTACTTTGTGCTGCAAACTCCGTTTCGACGCACTTACTACCAGTGGGAGAGCCTTCTTTGTGATGCAAACTCCGTTTCGTCGCACTTACTACCAGTGGGATAGGCTACTTTGTGCTGCAAACTCCGTTTCGACGCACTTTCTACCAGTGGGAGGGCCTTCTTTGTGCTGCAAACTCCATTTTGTCGCACTTTCTACCAATGGGAGAGCCTTCTTTGTGCTGCAAACTCCGTTTCGACGCACCTACTACCAGTGGGATAGGCTACTTTGTGCTGCAAACTCCGTTTCAACGCACTTACTACCAGTGGGATAGGCTACTTTGTGCTGCAAACACCGTTTCGACGCACTTACTACCAGTGGGAGAGCCTTCTTTGTGCTGCAAAATCCGTTTTGTCGCACTTTCTTAAGTTCGAAAGACTCTATTTTTGGTGCATTCACCATACTATTGCAGGCGATGTCCTTTTCACATAACGTTTGCTGCATGCAGAAAATCTGATCAAGAATCATTAGATAAGAAATAAAGATTTTATACTTCCTATCATTTAAAAAAGCACAAAACCCATAAGGATTTCATGCTCCATCATACTATTTTCCAAAACTCATATGTTCATATCTTCCCCTAATAACCTCATATATTCCATAAAGCATCAGACCAGCGGCGACAATACCAAGCAGCCATTGTCCAAATGGCTTCGAAGCAAGTTCGGCAAGTGCGCCATCAATTCCTTTCGATTGTTCCGGGTTTGCAGAGATCGCCGTTTGAATAAAGAAATAGCCAATCATGGAAAGAACCGCACCGCGTGCAATTAATCCCACCTTTCCTGATTTTCTTGCAATCTTCTTCTCATGCTGATTCATTTCACTGACTTTAAATTTATTCATGAATTTTTCAGTATATCCCGTATAAAGTTCATACAATCCATAGCCTATGATGATGATTCCGACTAAACCGATGATCCATTGTCCAAATGGCTGTGCCAATAATTTTGCAGAGATTGTCTTTTCAGACCCGCCACCGCCTCCTGAACTTGCATGCATCGCAACGGAGATAGCTTTAAACGCGATCGCTCCATATACGATTGCACTTACTGCATAGCCAGCTCTAGTTATGATGCCTTTTGCATCTGTTCCTTTGTTCTCAGGGTCCTTTATAACTTTAATAATTTCCCAAATGACATAGCCAATCAAGCCTATTCCAATCAGCCATAGTAATATTTCCCCGAACGGTTTGCTTGCTACAGTTTGAAGCATACCGCTCGTTCCTGTTGTTTTCCCTCCCGCTCCAAGTGCTGCCATTACTGCCAGAATCCCAATTAGGAAATAAACGGTTCCTTTTGCCATATATCCGAATCTGCCTAAACGCCTGATCCATGGCTTTGTTTCATGTCCAGCTTGGTTTGCCTTTTGCTTAGCACCTGCTTTAGCAGAATACTCCATGTTTTATCGCTCCCTTTTGAATCTTGCTTGGTGACTATTTATTTCCCATTGTGGATAAAAAAAAAACCTGGATTGCATCATTTCTATAAATTGTCACTTCAAAAAAACGCCGCAAATACTTTTGTATATTTGCGGCGTTTCCAATATAAACATAAAACTGCACTTTCATATGCTCAGAGATTATCTTTTTTTGTAAAAGTACTTGGCATCACCACAGCGACAACTTCACCGCGGGCACAAAGCAAATCATTTGCAAATACCTCTGTAGTAATCCCCCATTTTTTAGGATGAATCTCCTTTATCGTTCCAATCGCTACTAACGGTACACCTTGTGGGGTTGGCTTTACATAGTCCACTCTTAATGAGGCTGTTACAAACCGGGGAGGTTCAATGCCATCCCCGGCTTCATTTCCATTTTTTCTGTGCTTGGCTAATGAGGCTGAACCTGTTCCATGACAATCTATTAAGGATGCAAGTAAACCGCCATAAACAAAATTCGGGATTGCCATATGTTCTGGGCGGGGTGTATAAATTGTCATTGTTTTTCCCCCTTGCCAGCTTGTTTTAAACTGATGACCATCTTTGTTTAAACGGCCACACCCATAACACCATGCAAAATCATCTGGATAATCATCCTGAATCGCATGAACCGCTTTTTCCTCCATTCATTCTTCTCCCCTTTTTTCTGAATATTATAACATAACAAGATCAGCTCCCGAGTTAGATAATAGAGCAAAATTACCAAATTCTGTACAAAATGCTGCGCATTCCTGTATACTATGGAAGAATACTATTTAAGGAGTGTTATAAGTGAGTCAATCAAAAGCCAAGAAACAGCGCTTAAAGCTTTTGCGTGAGGGAAAAAGAAACCCTGAAGAAAGCAGAAGTCCATTTGTCTTCGGGGACATGCGAACAAGACAAACAAAAACGAAAAAAGAACAGCTGAATAAACAAAAGTACAAGAACCATTTCTCTGACGAAGGAAAAAATGGTTCTTTTTATTTTGCGTCCTAACGGTTCTTCACATAATAATTAGTTATTGCCAGGTATTCTCTTGCAAAGGATTTTAAGACAGCAACTTTTGGCGTTTTTGCTGACAGACCTTTTGCATCGAGCCCAAGATTTCTTGCAATCAAGCATGAGCGATAAACATGAAAGTCATTTGTAGCGATGAGTCCAGTCTTTGCATGAGCTGGAAGCAGCTCTTTGGAATATGTGATATTTTCAATCGTATTTGTAGACTTCGATTCTTTTATGATTCTAGATTCATCGATCCCATGATTTTGCAGAATCTCACTAATGGCCTCTGCCTCGGTCATATCCTCGCCAGGTCCTTGGCCTCCTGAAGCAATCACAACTGTTCTCGGATTTTTTTTTAGATATTCTGCCGCTGCATCCGCCCGATATTGCAAAGCGAGTGAAGGAACGGTTCCTTTTACCCGCGCACCGAGCACGATGATATAATCCGCATTTTGAGGCGGTTCTGCTGAACTGTATTGATGGATTTTATAGTGGAGAAAACCTGTGTAAATAAGACCTGTAGATAAAAGTATTAATATAAAGGACCGTAACTGTTTCTTTTTTATCATTTGATTCGTCCGTTCTGAATTTAATGGTTTGTTTCTTAACTATAAACCAATTCATATGGAAAAAACTACTAAAATATTCTGACCCGCAAAAAATCGGCACCTCCTAAGCCAGTTTCCCAGCTTAAAAGATACCGATTGACTGATATTATCCAATTACCTCTTCCTTCAATGTTTCTTCTTTTTTCTCCTTTGATAAAAACCAGCCGCCTAATGCAATAAGAACGAGAACGACATAGAATGTTATTTTCCATTCTGGTGATTTCGCAAATCCTTCTGGCAAGATGGCAAGCTCTGGATGGGATAATGTATAAACAGACAGCTTCACCCCTACCCAGCCCACAATCGTGAAGGCAGCAATTTCTAAACCTGGTCTCTTATGAAGCAGCTCCACAAAGAAGTTTGCTGCAAAGCGCATAATCACGAGTCCGATGATTCCTCCTGCAAAGATCACAAGGAATTTGCCTCCATCCAAACCGCCAATCTGAGGCAGATTTGTATTTGGAAGTGTCACAGCTAAAGCGACTGCAGCGAGAATGGAGTCTACCGCAAATGCAAGATCTGCAAGTTCAATTTTGAGAACGGTTCCCCAGAACCCAGATTTTTTCTTTTCAGGGTTCGCATTTTCCTCAGCTTTCTTGAAAACCACCTTCCGAAAAATATGATTCAAAGCAATGAATAACAAGTAGAGAGCACCGATCGCCTGAACCTGCCAAACATCAACGAGGAAGGATATCACGAACAATGAGCCAAATCGTAAAACAAACGCCCCTGCAAGACCATAAAAGAGAGCTTTCTTTCTTTCCTCTTCAGGAAGATGCTTGACCATTATTGCTAAAACCAGGGCGTTATCCGCTGCCAAAAGTCCCTCAATTGCGATTAAGAGCAGCAGTACCCATCCGTATTCCATTAACATTGTTAATTCCATTTAGTAAACCCCCTTTTTTTAATTCAGTCCATTATTCTAATAATATCCAGATCCTTGCTGATGACACCTTCATCAAAAACAAGCCTCGTGTTAAAGTGATACGTTCTTACATCAGTTGAAGCCATCAAGTCTGAAGGCAGCCTGAATGTAAAATCAATCCGGTTCTGTTCTTCTGATTCAATCTGTTTCGACGTTAAAATATTGGTTGTTTCAATTATTCTTTCTTCATCAGTCGTATGATCAGCCAACACTAAATCACAATCAATTCGTTTCAGCTTCTGCTCAATCACACCGCCTTTAATTAAAAAATAACCATTGATGCATTCTCCAGCCTGAAACTCTTCCTTAGGCAAGATTAGGTCAATTTGCGCCGATCCAATTCCTAAAATGGACATATACTTTCTCAATATCATTGTTCATTCTCCTCCAATTAAGCTTTTATTTTCATATACTTTTCATCAATTCGTTTCTCAATTTTCTCGAGCTGTCTTTTATCTTTCAAAAGCTCCTCTTTGTTTTTTTGAATAAGCTGTTCAATCGATCCTCTGACTTTTTTCATTTGTAACTCACACCTTCCAAGTTAATTTGTGTATAAAAAAAACCTTTGCCTGCAAATCGGCAAAGGTTTTTTTCTGTAAAATAATAAAAGACCTTTACCGATATGGTAAAGGTCTTGCTAACAACGTAAGTGGTTGCCAATAGGGCCGGAAGCAAATGCTTCGAAATGACGACTCTATTGTAAAAGCTACTCCCCTTTAGGAGAAAACTATTCGATTTGTATACTCATATCATATAGGGATTCAGCGTCTATGTCAATGATTAATTAGCATAATTCTGAAAGTTGAATAGTTTAAGCTGTGCATCCCTTTTTATTTGGTCAGACATTTAAAAATGCTGCCGGATATTTTACCGTACCTTCAGAATGATCCAATGCATCTTTCTCAAGTTCAATCAGCATAAACACTTCATCTGGAACCTCAAAAGGGGGTTTGATGCCTTTCCCGCTTGCACGTACAAAGCCAAACTTAGGATAAAATTCAGGATGGCCAAGTACAATAACCGAACCATTGCCCTTTGCCTTGCAGCGCATTAATCCTTCGTTAACGAGCAGGGAACCGATGCCATGTTTCTGAAATTCCGGCTTAACCGCCATTGGCGCAAGAGCAAGTGAAGGAATCGAACCGTTTTCTGTTTCAATCGTAATTTGACTGAACAGGATATGACCGATTACTTCTTCTGAATCAATTACCGCAACTAAGGAAAGCTCTGGAACAAAGTGTTTAGATTCTCTGATTTCTTGAATAAGTTTTGATTCATTTTCCTGACCGAATGCCAAGTCGTTTACTTCTTTAATCGCTAGGATGTCTGCAGCTTTTTCTTGTCTTATGTCTGTCATTGGGGTTTATTCCCTTCTAGTCAAAATGTCTGCCATAGATTCTTCGCGTGGCATCTTACTTGAATTCCCATCCTTCTGCCTCACATCGCAAACGATAAAAATATTGAATGATTTCCAAATCATTTTGAATAGATTCATATCTTTTCAGCAAAGTGCGTTTACCAATTCTTCGATCAAGCAGCGAGAAAATTTTTATGATCATATCCTTCGATTCCAATGAGTGATCAATAGGTGCATTCAAATATTGCTCTGCCGCATTAAAAAAGTCGTATTGAGCAAATGTGCCTTCAGATTCGATGATCTCGTGAGCCTGAACGCTTATTCTATAGTTTTCAGCTCCATTGTCTACATCGTAATCAATGTCTATCAGTTTTCTCAGTTCATTTTCTTTATTAAAAAGAATCCTATTTGATTTTATTGTACACATATTAAAGACTTCTTTTTTATCAACTGTTATATAAGCTCTTCCCAGCTGATCATGAGCCTTTCGATAATTTGTTGCATAGTAGCTTACTCGATCTTTGAGAGAGTCGCAAATGAATCCCTCTAACTCCTTTTTCAATTTGCTCCATTTTGGTTTGTACAACCATTTTCACCTCTGCTGTCTTTTTCTGACTCTTGTAAATCTATATTACCATAAATAACCATAACAATATCATTATCTTCAAAGATGTAAATATAGGAATGTACGATCATTCCCAGACATAAAGTTGAAGTAAAAAGGAGTGAAAACATGCTTATTAAGTTGAGTGTAGCAGGAGCATCTGGGGCTTTTATCTGTTTAGCGGTTAATCTAATTGTAACGTTGAAAAAAGGGATGACTACACTGGATGAAACAAATAAAACACTTGCAGAGGTCAGAAATGCCGTGAATGGTTTGACAGAAGAGGCTGAACAGCTGATACATACAGCTAATCAGATTACAGTGGACGTGAAAGGAAAAATCAAAACAGTAGATCCACTGCTTGAATCTGCACATGATGTTGGAGAAATGATTCATAATGTGACAAGCTCGATTAAGCAGGTAGGTGCTGTATTCGGAGGAAAACGGTCAACGCGCACTGAAATTTCCGTCAATGAACCCCCAGTCCGAATAAAGGGGCCAGTTCATATAAATGTGAAATAATAATAAGTACAATTATTTGAGTTACCGTCTCTCTTAAACAGCACTCTAGCCGTAAAGGATTAGGGTGCTATTTTTATCATTTGTAAATGTCCTGATCTAATCGTTCTTTTTTTGTTTACTTTCCAATATCACATATTTACTTTCTAATCTGAGCACTTTACTTTCCGAAACACGGAAAATACTTGCCAATACGAGCTGCTTACTTTCTTTTTTCCAATCGCTTCCTACTTTCACAGCCTCGTCATTAAAGAATCTGGATTCAGCATCTCACTTTCAATGTCAATCGCTGATATGCCTTCGCTGCTCGAGAATTCATGCCATTCATCCTTCTTCCAGAAAACAGCGTCACCCCTTTTCACATGTCCCCATTTACCGATGAGCAATAACTGGAGAACAACTGCCTGATGATAGCCAATGATGCCGTTTGGTTCTATGAAGAATTAAACCTTTATTAATAGGGTAAATAAACTTTCCCAATCGGTAAAAATTTTACATCGTAACAAGGTTTCGTTTAAGGTAAATTATGGTATGATATCTAAGTCATTACATACATATCTTTTAATACAAGGAGGTTGGAAATATGCAAAGGTACAGAAGAAGAAATACTCCTGCTTTCACCGTACTGGCTTATTTCACATTTTTTGCAGGGGTCGTCATGTTTTGCATCGGACTTTACAATGCAGATAATCTGCAGCTGAATGAAAAAGGGTATTATATTGCGGTCATGATCTTGGTAGCTGTAGGTGCGATTTTAACGCAAAAGGTAACAAGAGATAACGCTGAAGATGACGAAATCATTGCAGAACAAGAACGCAAGCAAAATCTCGGGAAATCAATAGATTCATAAGTTTATATTTACAGAAGGCACAAGTAAAAGTGCCTTTTTTCTTTTTTTGTTCCCGTTCCAATATTCCTTATTTCTTTCTATATTCGCCAACAAAAAAAGCAGCTCTCAAAGAAAGCCGCTGCTCTATCCATTCATAAGCTCTGAAACCGTGACAAGTTCATAACCTTCTTCATCAAGAAAAAATAAAACCTGATTTAACGATTCAGCTGTTGCTTTATGAATGGCATGCATTAAGATGATCGATCCATCTCTCGTATTCTCTTTCACTTGCTTTAAAATGTCGTCAGCATTCTTTGTTTTCCAATCCATTGTATCGACCGTCCAAAGAATACTCGGAAGCCCGATCGCAGCCATCACTTCCTCATTGGAAGCACCAAATGGAGGGCGAACCGTTTTTGGAGCACTTCCAGTTGCTTTTTCAATTGCTTCATTCGATTGATCCACTTCTTCTTGGATCATTTCTGGAGGTAAAGTGGATCCTTATGGCTCCATGAATGATTTCCGATTTCATGGCCTTCCCGGACAATTTGTTTTGCAAGATTTGGATAAAAGTCTACCCTGCTTCCAAGGACATAAAAGGTTGCTTTTGCATGATGCTTTTTCAAAGTTTCAAGAATCTGCTGAGTATAGTGGGGATGTGGACCGTCATCAAAGGTTAGAGCTACTTGCTTTTTATTATGTGCAGCACTATTCTCAGGTTTGTTCTCTTCATTTTGATTTTCTTTTGAATCATTGTTTTCCTCAGGCTGATTCTCTTCCTCAGGCCGAGCACTTTCTTGAGCCAGTTCTTTCTTCCATTCATCCTTCAATAGGTGCTGTGCTTTTTCAAGCGGAATCTCTATCTCAGGCATTCCAGCTGCACCTGCTGTCACTTCGTATTCGCTGAATTTAAACACGAGTGACTTTTCCGTTAAATAAGCATTATCAAATGTATTTTCAGGATGATAAGCCCAATCTTCCAAATCCTTCTGAAAGAAATAGAGCTTGTAATTTTCAGAGGATTCAAAGGCAGTTTTCAAGTAAGTATATAAGGACTTTCGATTGTCCTTTTATTATAAAATACATAATTGAATCTAAACATTAATTTCAGCTTAAATTATTGGCGTCTTTGATAAATTAGAGGATATAATAGGTTACAAAATATACTGGAGGAGGCAGCTAAATGAAACTTTTGCTTGTAGGTGCAAGTGGAACCATTGGAAATGCGATTGTAAAAGAATTTGGAAATGCTCATGAAATCATTCGTGCTGGACGCAATGGGGCAGATATCGAGGTTGATTTCACTTTATCAGAAAGCATCAAAGAAATGTATGAATCCGTCGGGAAAGTAGATGCAGTAATCAGCGCTGCAGGCAGAGCACAATTCTCCCCTTTAGAAGAGCTAACCCCTGAATTAAATGAAATCGGAATTATGAGCAAGCTCAAGGGACAAATCAATCTCGTTCTCCTTGGAATTCCCTGCGTGAATGACAGCGGAAGCTTTACACTGACGAGCGGAGTCATGATGGATGATCCTATTTTAAAGGGGGCCTCTGCAGCGATGGCAAATGGCGGGATTCAGGCTTTTGTCAGAGCATCAGCGATTGAAATGCCGCGCGGAATCCGTATTAATAACGTAAGTCCAAACGTCCTGATAGAATCGATGGACAAATATGCTGATTTTTTCCACGGCTTTAAAGCGGTTCCAGCTGCAGATGTGGCACTTGCCTATAAAAAGAGTGTTCTTGGGGCTCAAACAGGGCAGACCTATAAAGTTTATTGAAGGACAAAACGGCAGTTCATCAGCTGCCGTTTTCTTCTAAAAGCTTGATATCCCGCTCCACTCCTGAAAGCGATAGAGAAAACGAATCATAACAGAGTCATCCTCAAACATCTCGTAATCTTCTGTATATGTCCCCGATTTGTTATTCCAAATTGTATCAAAGTACTCTTCAACCTCAGACATGATTCCTGTATTAGCTGGACCTGTCACTTTCAAATCTGTTTCAAGATTAAAGTCACCAAGGTTTCTTTTCGTGAAATTGGCTGATCCGCCTATCACGATGTCTTCCTTTTCTCTTTCGAAAAAAGCAAGCTTCGTATGATATTGCTCACCATTTGTTTTATACCAGCGAACTTGAATTTCATCATTAGACCTCGTTACTAATTCGTGAGCAACAGGCCGGTTTGGGACTCCGTTTTTCTCACGTCCAAATGCATCTTTGTTTGCATCTAAAATCAGCTTAACTTCAACACCTCTTTTTGATGCGGCAATCAGTTGCTTTACAATGTCCCTGTCAGATAAGTAAAAGGCTCCGATTGTGATTTTTTCATTTTCTTTTGAGTTCGTGATTTCACTCAAAAGATGCTTTTTAATTTTCCCTTCCGTCAGAAGCTGAACAGTATACTCCCCGGTTTCTGTCATATCCGAGACAGCCATATTCTCAGCCAGATTTACATCTGCTCCAGAAAGCTGAGCTACTGTTTTTTCAGTCTGCACCAGTTCCTGAAGGATCTCTCCTTTTACAACAAAAGCAATGTTTGAATGCAGTGAACTCCCATCATGAGGGTTAGCCGAGGTCACCATTCCTTCCTTTTCAGTTACGACAACTTTCCTGTGATTGGCTTTGAAGTTTAAGAGATCTAAATAAGACCTTAACGTAACATCTTGTGAATCAGGACTGAATGCATTTGGGATCCAGCCGCTGCCTTCTGTTCCGAACCATTGCAGGAAAGTCCGGTATGCTCCTGAATAAACAGGATTTGAATCCCGCATCGGCTTCATATCAGTGAAAACAACCTGTATTCCCTGCTCTTCTAATTTTGCAGCAATCTCTGAACGATATGAGCCATAGAAGGTATTAATACGGTCTGTTATAACCGTGATGCTGATTTGTTCATTCTGTTTCTTCTTATCTAGTAACGCTTGCATCAAATCCGTTGATACCGAGGGATATGTGGCCGAACGGTCATACTCATCATTAAATAAGAACATATCGATTAAGATAAAGTCCTCTGCCTCTTCAATCATCGTATGGATTTGATCGAAAATTACCTGATCATGATTGATTTGACCCTTATTCTCAAATGTTAAGTCATATAAAAACTCAATTTGATCGGCAGAATGAACGTCTCCTTCATAAGAAACACCTTGAGGCAATGGTTTTACATACTGGTAGATTGAAACAGCTGAGGTTAACAAAATCAAAAAAATGGCAGCTCCCAGCCAAATCAATCTCGATCGACTTCTTTTTGTTGCGATTTGCTCTGTTAAGACTGTTTTGGTCATGATGTAACTCCTTTTTATGTCATTATTTAAGAATACTAAATAAGTAAATTCTCCTAAAAAGCCAATATCCCTCCCCTCATTATGGAAAAAGAACAAAAGCGCAGTCCAAACCTTATTGCGATATCTACAATCATGTTAAATGTCATCATTTCCTGCAACACCAAAAAACCGATCTCAAAATTGAGATCGGTTACGACGCTTTTCTTTGCTTGATCATACTCGAAAATCTTCAAGTTCCCCCATTCATCAATCATTCCAAATGTATTTTCTCCAATTTGGGTCAGCTGACGGTTTGTTCCTTCTGTGTTTTCATCCGTACTGACTTCAACTCTTGAAGCACCTCCTGAAAATAAAGTGACTATGACTAATGCAATCAGAGTTCGCTTTATTCCTCTTAGTTCCCCATAAGGATCCATTAACATTTTTGAACTCCCCCTTTCCTATCTGTTTCTCTTATCATAACAGCAGTGAGAGGTAAAATATTACATATTATTATAGATTCTTTTTTTTTCTACTTATTGCAAAGGTTTTTCCAGCCCTTTTTATTGATTGTTTACCTCTTTTATTGACCGGGTATCTGATACTATGGAGGCGATAAATTATGAAACCTAAATTTAAGATATTCCACAATGATGAAACGTTAAGTGAATCAATTGATAAGCTTAGAAACAATGGGATTCGTGATGAAGATATTTATATTCTTGCCCACGATAATGATCATGATCGGCGAGATAGAAAAGAAACAGATGCCAATAAAATAGGGGTAAACGTAACCGGAGTTGGCACAGCGATAAAAAATGTGTTTAGAAGCAAAGGCGATAAACTAAGAACTAAAATGGAAGAAATCGGATTTGAGCAATCGAAAGCTGAAGAGCTTGAAGAAGAATTGGACAAAGGTAAGACCTTATTAGTTGTAAAGAATCAGGATGAGGTAACATTTTAATAGAATGAACCATCAACAAAAAAACCGTTCGGAAACTCGAACGGTTTTTTTGATATTAGAATACTTAATTATTACTTAATATTAATTCGACGCTCTTTTAAATGGCCACCAGTTTGCCTGGCCAAAGCTTTTTACCATAACTGGTATAAACAGCGGCAGGATGACAAGGGCGTATAAGAATAAACCGATTAAGATTATGGATGCAATTTGCAAGAGTGATAGCATACCAGCGGGCATCATAGCGGCAAACGTTCCGCCTAGAATGACAGCAGCTGAAATGATGACAGTACCCATCTTCTTCATCGCCATCAGCATTGCTTCCGCAATGGATAGATCTCTATATTCGTTGAACCGGTCCATAAGGAAAATACTATAATCCACTCCAAGAGCTACCAGGATAACAAAACCGAAGAATGGAACGGCCCAGCTGATCCCTGTATAGTTTAAGATGTCCACAAATATTACTTCATTGATAGCCATTGAAGTATAGTAAGCTAAAATCAACGAACCAATAATGTAGACTGGCATGATGATTGAACGGAACATGAAAACTAAGATAATGGATATCCCAACAAGCATCAAGACCACTGTCCGGGAATAATCCTGTCCTGATACTGTACTTAAGTCTGCATTCGTACTTGTAATTCCGCCTACAGCTACTACTGCGTTCTCAAGCTTTGTATCTTTTGTTGCTCTTTCAACAGCTTCCTTGATTTCTGGTACCTGTTTTATTGCTTCATTTGAATATGGACTTGCTTCAAGGACAACATCCATTGTCATTGTTTTGCGATCATCCGACATGTAAGCATCTAAAGCCTGCTCAAAGTCCTTGCTCTTCAGCACATCTTCAGGCAAGTAGAAGCCCTTCGTACCAGATGAATTTGATAGTCCTGATAAGTAGTCCTGAGCTGAACCAAGTCCAACTGATACTTGATCCAGACCTTCGGCACTTTGACCAAGTCCGTCTGTTAACTGACCCAATTGTCCTCCAAGGTCTCCAAATCCATCAAGCAGCTGCTTTTGACCAGAATTAATTTCACCCAAGCCATTCGTGAGCTTTGGCATATTATCAACGATTTGACCCTGACCGTCAGCAAGCTGATTTAATCCAGAGAGCTGCTGATCGATGCCTTTTACTAGTGCGTCCAGTCCTGATGCAACATTTTGCTGTCCATCATTTGCTTTACGAAATCCGGCATTCGCCTGATCAATTCCAGCTGTAATTTGAGATAACCCCGAATTCAGCTGACCGAGTCCAGCTGCAAGCGGAGGCAGCTGCTCTTGAAGTGCTCCAACCGTTCCTTTTATTTTTTGATATTGTTCTTCATTTTGAATGCCGTCGTAGGTTCCCTCAAGATAGGCAAAGTCCTCTTCCTTTATTTGTGAAGCTGCTCCAGAAAGAGAAGTTAAACCATCCTCAATCTGACCATATTTAGTATTTAAACTACTCAAGTTACCTTGAATCTCTTTATATCCTTTTAATAGATCCTGATAGCCCGCAAGCAATTCTTCAGTCCCTGCTTTTGCTTGCTCTAACCCTTTTTTGATTTCACTTGAACCCGCTGAGCCTTGCCTTATTCCATCTTCAAGTTTTGCTAAATTCGTTTGGACTTCTGTTAATCCTGTTTGAAGATCTGAAGTACCAGAAATTAAATCATTAATTCCTTTTGTCGCGGTATTTAATTCCGGTTGAGATTTAGAAAGTTCACTTCCCGCTTCATTTAGTCCTTGACTGATTTCGTCTATTCCTTCTTTTCCTTCACCAAGTCCGGCGCCAAGGCTTTCAGCTTGTTTAGAGACAAAAAAATCTTCAACCTGCTCTCCTGCTGGACGAGTAACAGAGCGCACATTATCAACCAATTCTACTTTTTCGATTTCCTGGCTGATTTTTTCTGCCAATTCCACATATTCTGCAGAATCCATTTTTTCATCATTTTTTAAAACAATTTGAGTCGGCATTGATTCGCCAGGTCCAAAACTGTCAGCAATCGCATTAAATGCCCGGATTGAAGAAACATCTCCACTGACTTCTTCTAACGAATCGAACGATAATTCTCCTTCATAGATTACTAGAAATGGGACACAAATTGCAGCAACAATCAATAGAGACAGAAATGGACGTGCTAAAGAAAATCTTCCTAAAGCGCCCCATAATTTACTCTCGCCATGCTCTGCCGTGCTTTTAGATGGCCAGAAAATTTTTCCGCCTAAAACAGCCATGAAGAACGGCACAATGGTAAATAACGCCACTAGAAGAATCGCAACACCTACTGCAACGGCAGAAGCAGATTGATAGAGTTTGAATTGAGAAAATCCAATTGCAGCAAATCCAATCATAACAGCGACACCGCTAAAGAATACCGTACGCCCTGCATTGCGGTACGTTTCAATGATTGCTTCTGCTACCGTCTCTTTATGAGATAATTCTTCTTTAAAACGGCTTAATAATAAAATACAATAATCTGTCCCAATACCAAACAAGATGGCAACCAAGAAAATTTGAGTGTAATTCGAAATTGGAAAATTAAGCTCTTCAACCAGCATGGATACAATAGATTGTGAAGCCAAATAAGTAAATCCGACTGTCAGAAGCGGAATGATGGGTGCAACAATCGACCGGAACACAAGAAGCAGTACACCTAATACAAACACAACCGTTATGCCTTCCGTCTTCTTCAATCCCTCTTCAGAGCTTTTCATCAGATCTTCATTAATCATCCAGTTGCCTGTATAATCATGATCAACCTTTACTTCTTCAATTGTTTTGTATAAAGCATCGCTGACCTCACCCGGTTCCCGATCATTCCAGGCAACCTTGACGGAAGCTAATATCGCCTTTCCATCTTTAGAGACAAGCTGTTCTTTTAAGCTTTCTTCATTAAAATGAGTCAGGATTTCTGTGATTCCTAATGATTTTTTTTCATCTTCAAGCAAACGAATCGCTTTTTCCGCTTCGGCAATTTCCGTTTTCGCAAGCTCTTTCTCGCTGTGAAAAACAAGGGCCCACCTGTGTTTCATCTCCGCCGCCCTCATCCTTTTGCACTTCTTCCATGATTTCAGAAGCAAAGGAAGAAGAATATCCTTCCGGTACGTCAATTTGTCCTTTTTCCCGGACTAAATCTGCCATATTTGGGGCTGCCATTAATAATCCCGCCACAACGGCAATCCATGCGATCAGCACCAGCCACTTACTCTTTATTATCGTATTCACATTTATTCCCCTTCTTTACTCTCTATTAATACTCGATTGAGCTTTTCATATGTTTCAATGAATTGTTTAATTTCCAAAGGATCGAACTTATTAATAAAAGATTCAACCAGCTTATGAATGCGGTCTTCCGCTTTTTCAAACAGCTCCTTTCCTTTATCCGTCAGCGTCAAGTAAACAACTCGCCGATCATTTTCATCACGCGTACGCTCAATCAGACCTTTTTCAAACAAACGCGTAATAATGGCAGTAATCGCACTTTTTTTCACATTGAATACCTCTGCTAATTCAGAAGATGTACAGGAATCTGCGTGATTGATGTATCTCAGCATATAGTGCTGATCATTCGTCAAATCACTTCCAATTTGCTCTTTTACAAGGCACTCGCCTCTGTTCGCTACAGAATAGGAAACCGCTATGTAGCGATCAACTAACTCTTTAATGTTTTCTCCTGACATTTTTTCGCCTCATTTCGTACAAGTTGTTCTATTATTTAACTGTTCAACTGTTTAACTATTAACAGATTTAACTTTAATACCCTCTTTGAATAAAGTCAATAAATACGTTTCGCTTTTTATATGCCGAAAATGATTCCATAAGAAAAGGAGCTCGATGTACGAGCTCCAGGACATTCTTTTTTATTTTTTCAGATGATACGGAACTGTAGTTACAATGACATTTCTTCGATAGAGCAGAAACGTCCGAATCAAGATGCTCGACTGGTTATGAAGAATATTATGCCAGCTTTTCTTCGGAATAAACTGCGGAATCAATACGGTCACCCTGTAATTAGATTCACTTGCTTTGTGTTCAACTGTATCGATAAATTTAGTCAGCGGCTGAATAATGCTTCGGTAATAAGACTGCAGTGTTACTAGCCGAATATCAGGCTGCCACTTGTTCCACTTATCTTCAAAGATTTTTTCATCCACTCTCTCAAAAGAAACGTATACAGCAATAATTTGATCAGCAGATAAAGACTTTGCGTAGTTTAAAGAATTCTCTACAACGTGTGTCATCCCGGCTACCGGCACGATAATGACATTTCCTTCAATCGGCTTGATCGGCTCACATGTAGTAAGTCTCAACTGATCTCCAACGGCCACATAGTGCTTCTTAATTCGATGAAATCCTAAAACGATAAGAGGCAAAAAGATCAGCACTGCCCAAACCTGTGAGAACTTTGTAATGAAGAACATCATCATGACAAGAAAGCTGATAAGTGCTCCAGTTAAATTTATTGCAAGTTTAACTCCCCAGCCCTTAGGCTTCTCACGCAGCCATTTCACAAGCATCCCGGTCTGGGATAATGTAAATGGTATAAACACACCAACTGCATAAAGGGGGATGAGCTGTTCCGTTTGCCCTTTAAAGAGGACAATTAATAAAATAGAAGTGACTCCTAGAGTAATGATCCCATTAGAATACCCTAATCGATCTCCCCTCATAGTAAACATTCTTGCAATGTATTTATCCTTTGCAAGGTTGAACGCAAGCAAAGGAAAAGCTGAGTATCCCGTATTTGCAGCGAGAACAAGAATCATTGCAGTTGTTCCCTGGATAAAATAATACATAAAGTTTCTTCCAAACGTTTCAGCTGCAATTTGGGAAACAACTGTTTCTTCATGTTTTGGGGCTATCCCGAAGTAATAGGCTAAAAATACGATTCCAGAAAATAAAATGGCAAGCAATAACCCCATCGCCATCAAAGTTCTTACCGCGTTTTTAGGACCAGGATCCTTAAAATTCGGAATCGCATTTGAAATCGCTTCGACTCCAGTTAAGGCTGAACTCCCTGAAGCAAATGCTCTTAGCAGTAAAAACAAGCTAATGCCTGCAACTGGAGTGCCAATCGGCGCATGCAAATCAGGTGAGACATCCCCAGTAATGATTTTGAATATTCCCACCCCGATTAAGATAAAAAGTGCTAAAACAAACAAATAAACCGGGTAGGCTAAAATCGAAGCTGACTCTGTTATTCCTCTTAGATTCAGAATGGTAATAAAGACAACCAAAATACTGGCAATCATGACATTATAATCATGTAAGCCTGGTAAGGCAGAAGTAATCGCATCTGTTCCTGCAGATACACTTACAGCAACTGTCAATATGTAATCAACTAACAGCGAACCGCCTGCAATTAAACCTGCATTTTCACCAAGGTTTTCCTTTGAAACGACATATGCTCCGCCTCCATGGGGATAAGCATATATAATTTGCCGGTAAGACAAGATAAGGGCTGTTAATAGAAATAGCACACCCACTGCAATAGGTATGGAGTACCAAAACGCAACAGCACTTACAGTAACCAAGACAAGCAGGATCTGCTCTGGCCCATACGCTACAGAAGATAATGCATCTGAAGAAAGAATAGCCAGTGCTTTCTTTTTATTTAATTTTTGCTCACCTAATTCTGTAGACTTTAAGGGGGCTCCAATTATAATTCTTTTAAGCATCGATAACATTTTTGCACCACCAAATATTTTCTTTTGAAGACTCTCTTGATGAGATCATATAAGCAGGTAATGAATTCAATAAGCGAAAAAAGGATACATTTCCGCAAGAAAATAAAAACAGCATAATGGACATTAGAATCGCAGTCTCACCAGCTACACATCCTCTCTTCTAACGCTTACGGGGTTAGCTGACGGGTTCGGGACAAAAGAGTATCCCTACCTACATTAATAGGATTCACCCCTTTGCGAAAAATATCACAAAATCGGGTTCCCCGCTCCTCAAGGATTAAGCGAATTATAAATATCAAACTGTTGGTTATCATACTCCTAACCTTAAGAGATGTAAATATAAAAACAACAAATCCTTTGACTTTTTTAAACCAATAAGCTTGGGGTCAAAAAAGTATGAAAGGTATGATATTGTGCCCATGCGCAAACACTATTTTTATACAAGTGACAGGAGGATTTTGATGCCTAAAGAAAACATCCCGCTATTATCAGATGAGTTTTTAGATGAAGTTACAAAAGAGATAAATGAGATTTATGGTTTTGAAAATGACCAAAATGAAGCACAAGATAAAGATTTGATAAATGCAGAAGAAAATATCGTTAAATGAAAATCTGAATCACTTAATACGAGGAGGTATGTGGTGTAAAAAAACATTTAATAACATTCGGATTGTTGATTATGTCCTTTGCATTAATCGTGTCGCCGATTCATGCAGCTGCAAAAGAAGCGGCACGTGGACAAGGAGAGTGCATAACTAAAAGAAGCATTATAACGTAACTTTATCAGTGTAATTTAGGATTTTATCAGTGTAAATCGTTAATTTATCAGTGAAAACTGCAAGTTTATCAGTTTAAGCAAAAAAGCAGGAAGACCTCATCAGGTTCTCCTGCTTTTTTCGTGCATCTCGCTGTTCTATAAAGTATTCATCTTTAGAAAACCCATCAATATTTTTTTATTTTCTCAGAGAAGGCCATGCTCCCTTTTCTTCGCGACTTTCGAATCAGTGAGCGTTCTTCGCCTGAGTCAAACAAATCTTTCTCCTCTTCCGTTTCCGGGTAAACACCTGGAACTGCTTTTGGCTTACCCTGCTCATCAAGCGAAACAAATGTGATAAAGCTTGTCGCGGCAACTTTTGATTCACCGCTGATTAAATCTTCTGCTGTTACTTTTACGAATACTTCCATAGAAGATCTGCCTGTAAACGTTACGAATGATTCGAGATGCACAGCATCAGTCGGACGAATTGGATGCAAGAAATCAACTGAATCCATTGATGCAGTGACGCATTCAGTTCTGCAATGCTTAGAAGCTGAAATCGAGGCTACAACATCAATTGATGCCATGAGCTTTCCTCCGAATAAAGTTTGATGATTATTAGTGTCTGGCGGCAATACTCGATTTGTTTGAAAGACTCTCGATTCTGAACAAGGTTTACTGTTAGGTGTATGCGTCATGATATTCTCCTTTTTATTCTTTTTCTAATCCTATTGTATCTGATTTCTTTGCCTGCTTCATCATACGGGTGTCCTGTTATTCTAATCTTTACCGCTCAATCTAAATTTAAGGACTTACTATTTTGAGGTCCGGATAATGAATCGTCAGTTAAGCGATCCTATTTACCCAGTTCATATTGTTTCATAACGTTTCAATCCTGTTACAAATCTCCAGAAACAGTGTATAAGGTTTCTTTTTCACTGAATTTCCTTTATAATGCGCACTAGATGATTTTTTTTAGGGAAAAATTATACTTCTAGCTTTAGGAAGGAGATCGATTATGAAAAAAATGATGTTTACATTAATAACCGGTCTGATGGCCGTTGTTTTAGCAGCATGCGGAGGAAATGAAGAAAGCAAAGAAGCTAAAAATGAAGATAAAGCTAAAACTGCCGAAACTGATCAGCAGAAAGAACAGCAAAAGAAAATGGAAGAAATGCAAAAAAAATTAGAAGAACAGCAAGTAGATGAGAAGAAAACAGTTGCCATTGTGAACGACAAAGAAATAGTAGGAAGCGACTATAACAGCGTCTTACAATCTACACAGGGACAAATGCAGCAAATGGGACAAGATCCATCCTCTAAGGAAGCTGCAGAGCAAGTAAAAAAACAAACGATTGACAGCTTAGTCGGTCAAACTCTTCTTCTCCAAGAGGCAGATAAAAAAGGATATAAAGCTTCAGATGAAGATATTAAAAAACAGCTTGACGAAACGAAAAAACAGTTCAAAACTGAAAAGGAATTCGAAAGTGCTCTAAAAAAATCAGGCATGGATATGAAAACACTTGAAACTCAAATTGCTGACGATATTAAATTCAGACAATACGTTGAAAAAGAAATACCTGCTGATAAAGTAACAGACGAAGAAATCCAAAAAGCATATGATCAATATGCTGAACAAGGAAAGACTACCGGACAAGAGGTTCCTAAGCTAGAAGAAGTAAAACCTCAAATCGAACAGTCTCTTCAGCAGCAAAAGCAGCAGGAAAAACTGGCTCAGCAAGTTGAAGAATTGAAGAAAAATGCGAAGATTGAAATTAAGATTTAATAGAATTATTGAAAATCCCCTTTGCCAGATTGGCAAGGGGATTTTCATTTCATTTATCAGTTAAACAAGATTCTTAACGCAAATTTGGAAAAAACGATATTCCGGCCAATTACTAAGTTTATCCGGCCAGTTTCATAATTATTCCGGCCAAAAAGCAGCATATTCCGGCCAATTCCCGCTATTTTTCGGCCAAAAACCAATGTCCACCCTCTGTGCCAGCTTCTTAATGAATCTGCTTTTCAAAAAGAACGTATCGATCGTTGTACTTCGTTATTCTTTGCAGCAAAATCAAATTAATAATAAAAATACCTAATGAGATAAGCAATATTACTTGCGCTCCTACCAAAAACAATCCGCTGGCCTGGCCAGCCATCATCCCAACTACAGGCAAAATAATAACTCCGCCAATGTTCTGAGCTTCTTGGAACGTTTTCACCCGCGATGATATGAATACGTTAAGCAAAACCGTCATAAGAGAAACCATTGGAGACAGGCATAAGATTAATGCAAGCCAATTAGCTGATGGAAAAATCATTTGTCCAAACAAACGGTATCCCAGTGCATTGATTACAATTCCGCTAAGAACAAAGCTAAAAGCAGATACAAGCAAGGATGGAATAAATGACCCCAGTACTTTGCTGACGAAGAGTGTTTTAATGGTGACAGGCGAAAATAGAAGACTTTCAAGTGTACGCCTTTCCTTTTCCCCTACAAAACTGTTCGCAGCAACAACACTTGCTGTAATGATCGGCACTAGTAAAAACAAGGATGGAAGCATGTTATTAATAAACAAATAAACAAATTGCTGTTCAGGCGTATCTAAAGAAAGGCTTTCCTTGTTTAAGTGAGTTATAAAACTATCAATCAATTTACGTGCATCATTCCCTGCCAGTTTTTCAATATCCATAAAGAGAGCACTTCCGAGAACAGCTGCTGGCAGGATCACTGAAAATAATATGGGTATAATTATTAGGGTAGCGAACAGGTTTTTACTGCGGAAAATATCCATTAAATCCTTTTTGATCATAGCTTTCATAATTGTGTTATTCATTGTATTTCTCCCTTACATTGAAATAAATCGATTCAAGATCATTATTTAAAATCTCAACAGAATAAACACTATGATTCTTAAGAATCTCCTTCAGCAGAATGGAAATATGATTTTTTGAAGGGAGAATGAAAGAAAGCGAATTTCGCCCCGTATGTTCAAAAGGAAAACCCAAGACTGCTTTTTCAGCAGTTCTAAAATCCGTGCTTATCTCTACTCTTACATCCTTTATATATTTTCTTTCCAGTTCATTCTTAGTCCCTTGTTCTACGATTGTCTGATTTTCAAGAAATGCAAATGAATCGCAAATAGGTTCTAACTGATGCAAGACGTGAGAGCAAATGATAATCGTCGTTCCTGTCTCTTCATTGTAAGTTTTCAAATAAGAGAGAACCATTTTGATGCCGTCGGGATCCAGTCCATTAGTCGGTTCATCCAAGAACAGCAATTTTGGATCGTGCAGAAGCGCCTTCCCTAGTGCAAGCCTTTTTTTCATTCCTGTACTATACGTACCAACTGGTTTATCCTTATGTTCTTTCAAATCGAATAGCTTTAATAGTTTACTAATTTGCTTTTTATCTTTAACTCCATATAAATCTGCAAAAAAGGCTAAGTTTTCTTCTCCGCTCATTTGATGGTACAGACCTGCCCCTTCAGTCACAATGCCCGAAATCTTTCTAATCTCATCCCCACCTGTCACTGGATCATGGCCCAGTATCGAAATAGAACCGCTATCCGATTTAATAACCCCATTCAATATACGGATAAATGTCGTTTTCCCTGCTCCATTAGGTCCTAAAAGTCCGACAATTTTACCTTGTTCTGCTTTGAAATTTACATTCTTTAATACGGTTTGATTTCCAAACGTTTTTGAAACATCCGTGACTTCGATCATCTTCATCAGTCTACTCTCCCTATACTCTTTCATTAATAAAATAACGGAATAAACAGCAGCTGCAGCGATATATGTGCAAATATGTGCGACAGTACCGCATATTCAAATCCTTTTTTCCAGTAGAGGTAACCGAAGAACAGACCCCCAATTCCATTCAGCAGGAAGCATCGAACCAGGATCATTGCGGTTAAATCCCCAAAAACAAGTGATGTAAACGGCAAATGAGCAGCAGCAAATACAAGTGAAGCAATGGCAATTGTAATCCAGTAATATCTATCAGGCATCTGTTCACTCTTTCTGCCGAACACTCTTTGAAAAATCCACACAAGCAAACTAACCAGGAACAGCCTTAGCAGCGTTTCCTTAAATACTCCCCCCGCTAACACACCTGCGAACAATCCAGCCATGAGAATTCAGGTGTATTTTCTTTCAATCCCACGATATATAAACGGAAATAAAATTTATCTGATCCGATGATTTTTCATCTGGCTCCCCCTCTTTCAACTCACTTTCTCTCGTCTCCTTTTGACTCAGGAATCACAATTGTTGCTATGTTTCTTCCTGTTCGCTCAGGAGAAGGTTCATTTATCATGGCTTTTTGAATAATTGTGGCAATCCCTTTCATCAAATCCATAAACTCGGAATCTGATAAGTATAAATTGGCGACACTGAAGCTTACACCATCCTTGACCAAATCCACATCTTTCTGCTTTAAATAAGTCTCATACATCCCAAGAAGCTGGGTTGTAAAATTCATAAATAATTCCAGATGCTCCTCTTTAGATAAATTTAATAGATCTTCTTGAGAATGAACTGCAGGTTCATTAAGAGCATATACTTTTTCAACCGTTCCTCTAATTGGATTTTCTTGTACAACATGAATGATGTTGGCTTCAAGAAGTTTATTTAGATGTCTGTATAACGTCGCCTGAGGAACATCTTTAGCTCGTTCAGATAATTGCTGAACCGTCATCTCCTTTCGGTTCAATAAAGATTGCACAATTTTCATTCTTACAGGATGTAAAATCAAATTCATTTTTGCGTTATTCAAATTAAACCCTCCAGCTTACATTATTATCATTATTAATAATGATAATGTTTTATGAAAAAAATGTTTCACAACACTCTATTATCAACTTTGATAATAATATATTTATTGAAAATAATCAACGCAGCGTGCGATCTCAATTGGTGATATTCAAGCATTTATCACATAGGTAAAGGAGCTCGATAAATATAACCCCAGTATTTATTCGTTCCTATATAGCTCAAAGATCCTCTGTATTTATGTCCATATATTGTAGTAGAGTAAAACCTGTACTCTGGCGGTGAATTAACGAATTTATACACAACTTCGATCCAAATTCTATCTGCATTCATTGTTTCTACTGACGTTGGCTCGACTGATGGGCAAATAGTTGTTGATCCAGAAGCATGAGTAAATGCACCCATAAATACTAAAGCAAAGGCATTGGCTAATGCAGATTAATTTCGAACTGTTTTAAATTTGCTCACGTGTACTAATCATTTCATATGGTATAATAATCCAAAATGAGAGGGAGGTTTAAAAATGAACGGTGATGCAATATTTGCCTTTTTTCCGATTATAACGATTCTGTTTTATATAGCTCCAGTTGTATTTGCAATTTGGTTTCTTTTAAAATTTCTAAAAATACAACAGGAAAAGAATCTTATTCTAAAAAATATATCTGAAAAACTAGATAAATCTAATAATACTAATTCTTAATTTCCAACTGAAAGAGTAAATCGCTCTTTCTTTTTAATTTCTCTCTTAATTTCCTTGTGCAAGAAATGAGCATGGTTTGAGCTTGTGCAATTTCATTAGCAGCTTGTTTGATTGCTTCTTGGGCTAAAGTTGGGTCCGAAGCAGACTTCTCAATCGCTTGGTTTAGTAAATTTTGAGTTAAGGTAACATTTGCTTTAGCTTGATTTAATTGATTAACATCAATTTGCTGGTTATTTTGTGTCATTCGAATCTCTCCTTATTCTTAATTAAATTTACTTCTGTATTTTGACCCTGTCTTAAACTTTTATTATGGGTAACAAATACCAATAACTTAAATGTCACAAAGAAAATTCAAGTTAGACTCAGAAGCACCAAGAACATCGAAATTATTACCCATCAATCATTAGTTTTGTTTGTTCGATTATCCATTAAGGAAAGGTATCATTGTTTTTTCTCGTATAACCTTTCTAGAATTTTCTTTTTCATTTCTTTTTAGAATTTACCCTACAGTCCATTTAAATTTTTGTATAAAGTAAAAACCTTTGGAAAACATACACTTATATTAATTTGACTAGCAACAACACTGGAATATCTCCAATAAGCGAGATGGGTGAGAGTATGTCTAAACAAGGTATGCAAAATTAGAATCAAACAAGAGAACAAATCGAGAAACAAGATAAAAGAAATGATATCGACTTTGAAAATGAATCAAATTGGTAACACAAGCTCACATAGCCAAAAAAAAAGCGGACGTCAAGCAAATAAAAAATAACCTCAATTTTTTGAGGTTATTTTTTCCTTATTTCACTATACACTGCATTCTAAATTAAACGAACTGCTAATATGTCATAGGCGAACAAGTGCTTACCACTAGCGGCAGGACTATCAAAAGGATAAATCCAAGATTTGTCTTCATTATAGAATTACGTATAAGAAGTCAGAATTGTTTTCATTTTTTCAAACAATTATTCTTTCACACATGAACGTGTTCTTTTATTATCGTTCCTTTTGCCTTTCTGTCCATCTCTTTTTTCACAAGCATCAGAACAGGAAGTCCGCTTAACGTGACAAGCATGAGACATCCAAACAGAATGAAAGGCTGACTGACTCCGTATGAATCCAGTAAAAGTCCGCCAATCCAAGGACCGAGAACATTTCCGAATTGGGTGAATCCCATTGCTCCAAAATACGTTCCCTTCATATCAGGGTTCGAAATATCATCAATCACGACGTCCATCATCGCAAAAAGAAGAACTTCACCTACCGTAAACAAAACAACAATGAAGCCTATCATCCAAATTCCCTTCACAAATGCAAAACTGAACAGACTTAGTCCAATAAAAAGGTTCCCGGCCATTAAAGATGTGATAGGCAAATATTTCTTGGCGATTCGAATAATTGGATACTGGATCATCAGCACCACCGCAGCGTTTAGTGACAAAAGAATTGAAAAGGTTTTTGCTCCATCTGCGATTTCAGGTGACAGGGCAAAATACTGCGGCAACGTGGAGGTAAGCTGAGAGTAGCCTGTTGTACAAAGGATAATTCCAATCAAAGATAAAAGGAGCAGCTTATCTCTTCTTGTTACATGAAACGCTTCACGAAATGCAATTCGGCTGGTTTGAATTGCTTGATTGGAAAAGTCTCTTTTCATAAATGTAAGCAAAAGTGAAATCCCGTATAAAAAGTAAATGGCTGCAGCAATAAAAAAGGGAGAAGTCGTTTTAGCTGATCCAAGGAATATACCAAGGATTGGTCCAAATACAACTCCTATATTAATAGCAGCATAGCGCAGGTTAAAAATCATCATCTTATTTTCGGGTTCGGTAATGTCTGATAACAGCGCTCTTGAGGTTGGTTCAAAAACAGATTTGCACACCCCGTTCAGCGCATTCATGATAAAAAACGCAAGGACACTGTCCGCCAGTCCAAATCCAATAAAAACAAGAACCCAAACAAAAATGGAAGTCAGCAGGACTATTTTCCGTCCCAGTTTGTCAGATAAATAGCCTCCATAAAAGCTTGATAGTATTCCCGCAAGCGAGCTGACTGCAATGATCGTTCCTGTCATTGCGGCAGATACATCTTTTACTTGAGTTAAATAGATAGCTAAAAATGGGATGCTCATTGAGGTCGTCATTCTGCCAAAAATGGTGCCTACTAAGATGTTCCATCCAAGCGGGTGAATTTGTTTTAAGTGTTTCATATTATGTTCCTCCATCTTTTGCTAAAAGCAATTTTACCACATTTTAGAATTTTTAGAATCCTGAAAATGGAGGATCAATCTCAATCTTAAGTAGGAGATTGCAAAACTTATATCGAATGAAAGAATGATGACGTTTTTTCAAAAAGGCAGGGAGGTTTTTTGATGGCAGAAAGATATCCGGTTTTAGAAGGGGCAGAACCATTTTATTTCGAGGGAAATCATGTTGGCATTCTCATTTCACACGGCTTTACTGGTTCTACTCAAAGCATGCGCCCCCTAGGTGAAGCTTATGCAAAATCAGGTTACACAGTATGCGGTCCAAGATTGAAAGGCCACGGAACACATTATGAGGAAATGGAAGCAACGACTTATGAGGATTGGATTGCATCCTTGGAAGAGGGTTATCAATGGCTAAAAGAGCGATGCGATACCATCTTTGTCACGGGTCTTTCCATGGGTGGTACTCTTACTCTTTACATGGCGCAAAAGCATCCAGAAATTAAAGCAATCATTCCAATAAATGCAGCGATTGAAATACCAACAATGGCAGGCGCTCAGCAAGTTCAGGCAAGATATCTTGACGCCATCGGATCAGACATTAAAGATCCTGCAGTGACTGAGCTTGCTTATGAAAAAACACCTGTTCAGTCTATGAGGGAGATCATTAAGCTGATGGCTATCGTGAAAAACAATCTGCATGAAATTTCGTGTCCTTCTTTAATTTTTGTCTCCTCAGAGGATCACGTTGTTCCGCCGGATAATTCCCGCATCATTTATGAAGAAATATCTTCAGCTGATAAAAAGCTGATCACACTAGAAAATAGCTACCATGTGGCAACACTTGATCATGATCAGCAGCTGATTATTGACGAAACGCTTGGCTTTATTGAAAAAGTGCTTAATCAGAATGCGGTATAAATACAGAACGGCTCTATCGATTAGTTGATAGAGCCTTATGTTTCACCATGATGATGAAGACTGTCTCTCCATTATTAAATCTTGAGTGCTCCTGAAATCCCGATTTAATATAAAGACGAATGGCTCTTTCATTAAAGGAAGCAACTGTTAACCGCAGTGATGTGAAAGGAAAAGCATGCTGAATGTGATGCAGAATGTTTGAAAAGAAAAAATACCCCATTCCTTTTCCTGTTCTGCCCGGTTCAAGTCCGAGCCCGATATCAATCATATCCTCTGAGTAGGTTCCATTCGGGACTCGAGCTGATTCTCCTAAGCAAAAAAAGCCAACCAAGCGGCCGTAAATGTCGACAACCGCATAATAGGAGCGATGAAGCATTTCATGAATATTCCCACCCGTAAGGTCATTGTTGTAAAAATCATATGGAGGCTCATATCTCCAAAGAAGTATTTCTGCAGCCATTCTCCTGTCCATCTTTTTTATAAATAGATGCATTACCCCCACATCCTTTTAAGCTCATTCCTGTTGTCTTTTAAATATTGATTCCGTTCTTAAGTCAGTTTAAAAAATAACTGTTTTCGCATTAATTGTTGTTTTTGGATATATATTGCACCTGTGGATTTCCGCTGCAGGCACTTGCTATCCGCGGGGAGGGATGGGAGCCTCTATTTCCCGCAGGAGTCACGTGCCTTCCGCTACAATCCACTAAAGGTTTTTTTACGAAAAGAGTCTAAAAAACAAATGACTGCAAAGACTCCAAGTAAAAGTAAACCTAAGTATAAGAATAGAGGGAAAAGAAACGCTACCGCTTCTATATCAACAGCACCTTTACATTTTATTAAGCATGCAGACAAATCATCATGATCTCTTGTAACCTTTCATTCTCAGTATTTTAATTAGATAGAATAAGATACAGATGATAAAGCTGATCTGCAAGGATAGCACTGGCCCTACAGCCATCATCATTCCATCCAGATAATCACCCATTCCGGTTAAAAAAGAATGATGCTTGCTGATACAGACAGAATAATCATGCTGATGTAACTTTTCAGGATGGCCTGCCTCCATTCTCGGGTCAGGGAGCGTGTCAGCCTCAAGCAGATGGAAAGTCCTTCGAACCGAAATACCGTTCTGCAAGAATCTTGCGGTGATGAATTTCATGCCCTGCGATAATAAAAGCGATCGCCCTTACTGTCACTTCAAAACCATTGGCATTCCCCCATCGCACCCAATCTTCTTCTTTTAACCCTTTTAGCAAATACAGGGTTGACTGACGGACTGCAGAGAGGGTCTCAAGCAGTTCTTCCATTTGCTGCTGATTAAAGTCTGCTTGAAGTATATACGCGTTTTCATCGTAACCTGGCATTGCAACGGAATCTCCCCTTGCAATCGTTAAAAGCCTATACCCCATTATCCTCTCCGTATCAACTATATGGCCTATCACTTCTTTTATGCTCCATTTGTCTGTTTCGTACCTGAAAAGTCCTCTTTGGTCAGACAGATTGGCAAGCAGTTTCGTTGTTTCAATGATTTGCAGCTTTAGAATTTGTTCGATATCTCCTTCTGGTATTAAGCTGATGTAGTCAGAATAGTATGGAGCATATTCGTTTTGTTCAGGCCGTTTATTCATGTTTCATCATCCTTTCTTTCTTTCATAGCCTATTTTTGAAGTGACACATTACTGTGCATGAGAAGATTTATTTCTTATTCTCCATATCAGGGAAGAGATCAGAAGTACACATCCGGCAAAAGCCCCAAAAAATTGATCCAGATAAAGATCATCCGTTTTCAGATAGCTCTGAATTCACTAATTCCCCTCCTCCAATCTTTTTCATACTTTTATGTACTCCCCTTCGTATGTGTCACTACTACATACGATTTAACCTCTTTAAAAGTTGCGTAATTCTGAATTAATATTAAATTGATACTGAAAAAACCGTCACCAGCTCAAACTGGTGACGTTCCCCTTTAATTTCCTGTATAAAGATAATAATCCTGAACATGAAAAGCTTTAAATCCGCAAGACTCATATAGCTTAAGTGCATGGGCATTTTTAGCCTCAACCTCTAGAAAAATCGAATAGCCATTGCCATGTTCCTTCCTAATGACATTCTTTAAAGCTTTTCTCCCAATCCCTTTCCCCTGATATTCTGGAAGGATTGCAAAACCATAAATCCAAGCTTCTTGATTTGAATGTGAAACACGCATTTTTCCGACCGTTTTGTTTTTATACTCTATCATATGAAAATCTTGATCTTCTTCTCGTTTGATTGATTGATAATGGTCTGCAGCTTCCTGTTCCAGTAAACCAAAACATTTTACATCCAGCATAATTTCAAGTGCAAGGTCTTCAGGTGCAGACGGTCTCAGCGTGACACTTTCATCATATGCAGCTTCCGTTTCCGACCATTTCATTTGGTATTCTGAAATGGAAAATTCACTTGGAATTGTTTTAAGAAAGCCCTTTGCTGCTTCAGAGTTTGCAGGAGCATTTAATAGTATTTCCCTGACTTTTCTCTCCTTGCAGGAGGCAAGAGAGGCATTCATCAGATTTGAAAAAATTCCTTTTCTTCTGTACTCCGGTTTTACCATGCCGCATATTTCGACTTTATTCCCAAAATGATAAACACCTAGAAAAGCTGCAAGCTTTCCATCTTCATAATGAAGGAAATCATTGCTTTCATTCCCTCTTCGGTTTCGGAGCATCTCCCAATTCAGTTTTAATTTTATTAAATCTGCGGCTTCGCATTCCCGCTGAAGTTCTTGTATCTCAATTTGTTCGCTGCTCGTTAACATTTCGTTCCTCCAAAAGTTATTCATTTCCTGTCTACTATTCTGTATGGGGGAACGAAATTCCTTTTTAAAAGTCAAAAGAGAAGGAAAACAGGGTATTAACTAGAATAGGTCATATATAGGAGGGATTATCTTGGAACAAACAATTATGAAGCACATGGAGATTGTAAGAGGAATTACCGAAAGTTCACTTAATCGAATTCCAGAAGAAAAATCGGATCTTATTCCGCAAGGCTACAACAATAATATCCGCTGGAACTTCGGGCATATTGCCTACATACAGGAAAAGCTTGTCTTTGAACTGGCAGGTGCCAAAACGGGTATACCTGGATATTTCAAGGATTTTTTTAGTGCTGGAACAAAACCAGCTGAGTGGGAGGGGACACCTCCATCATTCACTGAAATTTCAGAAGTGCTGATTGACCAAAAAAACAGATTGCATACATTTATACCTGATCATTTTCATAAAGAATTGGCAACGCCATTCACTAACCGTGCAGGCATAACCTTCTATACGGTAGGCGAGACATTCCTTTTCAGCTTTTATCATGAGGGTATGCATATGGAGACGATTAAAAGGATTTACCGGGCAATAAAGTAGAAAAAAGGATGCCATAATGCATCCTTTTTTACTGATTCCAAACATGCATGAGCACTTTATTGATGACTGCAGCAATTCCGTACATCCACGCTAATCCTATTTTACCAGCTAACAAAAGAAAGATAATTGGAAGGCCAAATACAATAACCTCTAGTATTAAATGAAGTCCAGGTGAAAGCAAAATTGCAGCTTTAGGAGAACCAAATAACCCCCACACAACAGCAATTACAAGAGGTGTGCCAATTCCCAGTATGCCTTTTAGGAACCATGTATTTACTGCTTTGAATCCCCAATAACCTGCAGCTGCAAGTGCGCACAATTCGAGGATAAAGCGAAGGGCTAAATTGGCTGTTTTAAGCCCAAGCAAAAAACTCATATTACTATCTCCTTAATACATATTTATCGACTCTTCTCCCATTTCAGCCCTCCATCGCAAGAAGGACATTTTTTTAAGTCTGCACCTTTTTCACAGGAACTGTAGGGAAAACTTCTCAAATAATCATGCCATTGTTTTCAAGGTTTCTCAATATATCTGTTTGTCGTTATCGTTTTAAATTGGGCAAAATAAATCGGATTTGATAACTTCATTAAAGCTTTTACGAAAATTTCCCCTTTGCCTCTGGGTTTACTTTCTATTTCAATAAAAATAACTTTCCAGTACCCCTTTTTTACTTTCTATTTCAGAGCATTTACTTTTCCAATTCGATGCAAATACTTTCTTTTTCCCAAACACTTACTTAATACGGAGCTGAAAACTAACAAAAAAAACCTCAATTCAGTTGTTCCCACTGGATTAAGGTTTTTGTTTTATTTAAACCATCCCTTTTCTTTCGATTGGGATATGGCTTCTATTCGATTTTTCACTTCCAGCTTTTCAAAAATAGTTGAAATATAATTCCGGACTGTTCCAGCTTTAATGCTTAATTCTTCAGCAATTTCTTTTGTGTTCATTCCATCTGCTACGAGTTCCAAAACTTCTTTTTCGCGTTCTGTCAGAGGATTTTCCTCACTGTATACATCGTCCATCAGCTCCGGCGCATAGATTCTTCGTCCAGCCATGACACTGCGGATGGAACTTGCAAGCTCTTCACTTGGACTATCTTTTAATAGATAGGCGCTTACTCCAGCTTTCACTGCCCGCTGAAAATAACCAGATCTGGAGAAGGTTGTTAAGATAATGACTTTACATCCTTCTGATTTCAGCTGCTCAGCTGCTTCAAGTCCATTCATCCCCGGCATTTCAATATCTGTAATGCATACATCCGGATTCAGCTGCTTCACAAGGGCAATGGCTTCTTCACCGTTGCCTGCTTTTCCTACTACTTCCATATCATCTTCCAAATTGAGCAGCGACCCTAATGCTCCCAAAAGCATCTGCTGATCTTCCGCAATGACTATTCGGATCATATGAGCTCCTCCTTATCTGTCTGTTTTACGTCATTTGGCACTTTAATCACTAATGTTGTCCCTTTTTCTGATCTGATTTCAAGGCTTCCGTTGACAAATTCCAGCCGTTCTTTCATGCCATTCAAGCCATTTCCTTTTGTAAAGTCGCCTTCAGTCACACTGCCGATTCCATCATCCCGAACGGTAAGAACAATACCTGCCCATGTTTGTTCAACTGAGAAATAGACCGTTTTTGCCTCACTATGCTTCACAACATTATTTACCGCTTCTTTCAAACACATGCTTAAAATATTTTCAGTCAGCAGAGATACGTTTGATAGTGCTGCATCTTGCTCAACCACAAAATTGATTTCAGCTGCTTTTAATATTTGTTTTACACGGATCATTTCCTCTTTCAGGCGTATGCCGCGCATTTGCGAGACCATTTTCCTTACTTCATTTAAAGCCGTTCTTGCAGTAGCTTGCACATCTTTTAATTCATCACGGGCTTGTTCAGGATCCTTGTATATCAATTTTCTGGCCAAATCACTTTTCAGCCCAATAAGAGAAAGTTTTTGTCCCAGCGTATCATGCAAATCACGGGCGATCCTCTGACGTTCTTCAAGCTTCACAAGCTCCGATATCTTCTTGTTCGCATCTTCCAGCTTTTCTTCCAGCTGCCCTCTCTCCTTTTTATTATAGATATTAAACGGGAGAAGAATGACACTAATGCACGTTATAATAATAAATGGCAGCTGTTCCAAGAAAGACGCTTCCTGAATGATAATGCTGAAATTAATGGAAACTGTTGTACTGACTAAATGGATAACATACAGAGTAATAAACGCAATGCGATCTCTGACATTCCCTATTAGATAGGCAATATAAAAAGCAAAGTAGATATAAGTGAACAAATACATTGAAGTGAATGAAATCGCGATTAAAAGACAGGTCCAAAGGTAAACGGGCCAGCCTTTTGAAATAAAAGCAAGCCGGAAAATTATGAAAAATAAAATGGTTAAAGAAATGCCAACAATGATTTCAGCCGTTGAGGAAGATTGGAAAATAAAATAAAAGGGCAAAATGCTTAAAACCGCCCATATATAAGGCGAAATCCCGTTATTAATATACCTTTTAATCATGATGGAAACCTCTTTTTCAGGTAATCTTCTTAGTTTTATTTTATCATAATAAAACACATGCAGCCTATTAGACTGCATGTATTTTCCAATTTATTATACTTGATGACTGCTTCTCATTTTAGAAAGAGCTTTGATCTCTTTATAACCGACAAACTTTTTGCTGTGTTCATCCCATAAACGGAACTTTAATGACTGCAAGCTTGTTGCAAGTGTAATGGTCGGTATGTTCTGAAGAGGTTCTGTATTGTTATGCGCCTCTTCCAATCGATAGTTCGGAACCCTCGGGCTCAAATGATGAACATGGTGGTAGCCGATATTTCCTGTCAGCCATTGCAGAGGCTTCGGAAGTTTATAAAAAGAACTTCCTTCAACTGCTGCTTTCACGTAATCCCAGTTTTCATCTTCTTCAAAATAAGAATCCTCAAATGTATGCTGTACATAGAAAAGCCATACTCCCAGAGATCCCGAGATTAAGAAGATTGGAACTTGTACTAAAAGAAACGCTTCCCATCCAATTGCCAAACAGAGTGCTCCTGCTAATGCTGCAATCATTACATTCGTAAGGTATGTGTTCATACGCTCACCAGGTTTTGCGCCTTTTTTATTAAAACGATTTTTAAATAGAAAAACATAAGTTGGTCCGAGTCCAAACATGACAAGCGGATTTCGATATAGACGATAAGCGATTCTGCGCCACATAGGTTCTGCCAAATATTCATCGACCGTAAGAACCCAAATGTCTCCAGTGCCGCGTTTATCTAAATTACTGCTTGTTGCATGGTGAATGGAATGATCATGCTGCCATTGACTGTATGGGAATAAGGTAAAAACACCAGTGATCGTTCCCACAATTTTGTTTGCTTTGCGGTTTTTAAAGAACGAGTGATGACAGCAATCATGAAATATAATGAAGATTCTTGTTAAAAATCCTGCTGCGATGACAGTTAGTCCAAGTGTCAGGAAATATGAAATCGACAGACTTTGATACGCAAGGAACCATAGTAAAATAAATGGTCCTATCGTATTGATCAGCTGCATAACACTAGCTTTCGTATTTGATTTTTCATATGGAGCTACTTGTTTTCGTAAATTTCTTTGCAATTCTTTACTCATGTTTTTGATTCCCTTCTACATAAGGTAATTCAAATTATAGAGATGTTCGATCCAATTGTGCAGACATAGGTGTCATGCTGAATACATGATAAATGTCATATATGAAATGGAGGGGATTTCCACATTCATTTTTTAACATTAAGGGCGATTCTATACCTGCTTTTTTAAATTGAAAAAACCAATAAATATCATTTCAACATTTTATATTTTTTTATTTTTATTTTTTGAAGGATATTGATATCCGCTCTAGAATTTAATACATGAACAGTACGTATGTTCTATCAAAACCAAATCGGATGGGAGCTAAAAAAATGTATAACACGGTGCAAGGCTTTATCGAGGATTATAAAAATGAAGCAGCTGTCACAGGAAAGTTACTTGAAACATTAACAGATGCGTCACTAAAGCAAGAGACTGCCCCTGGATATCGGTCACTCGGTGAATTGGCATGGCATCTTGTTCCAAGTGAAAGCATGTTTGAACCGATTGGATTGAAGATTAAAACTGCTGAAAACAGCGAACAGCCAGCTAATGCAGCAGAGATCACTGAACAATACCGGATGACTGTTCAATCCATTTTAGAAGCTGTCCAAGAATGGAATGATGAAAAGCTTCAAGAAACAAATGAAGTGTTTGGTTTTCAGTGGAAAAATGGGATGACATTATCGATTTTCGTCAAGCATGAAATTCATCATCGCGGACAGCTGACTGTTCTGATGCGTCAAGCTGGTCTTCCTGTCACTGGTGCATATGGGCCTTCAAAAGAAGAATGGGCTGAAATGGAAGCTCCGTCGGTATAACAATTTATTATATGTATTGAAACAAGTATGAAGGTTTAAAAAACGGCCTTATTGGCATCTATTCTGCCAATAAGACCGTTTCAACTTAATTATGAAATTTAACACGTTCTTCTAATGGACTAAATTCTTTGTCGCCTGCTGGTGCAGTCGGTTTGCCAAACGGCATTTGAGCAAATAGCTTCCAGCCTTGAGGAATATTCCATTCACTTTTTACTTCTTCGTCAATTAATGGATTATAATGCTGCAGCGATGCTCCAAAGCCTTCTAGCTCTAAAGAAGTCCAAATGACAAATTGCAGCATGCCGTTCGATTGCTGTGACCAGAGCGGAAAGTTATCTGCATAAGCTGCAAATTGCTGCTGCAGCGATTCGACTACAGCTTGATCTTCGAAGAAAAGAACGGTTCCATAGCCGCTGCCAAAAGCATTCATTTTTTCTTGAGTTGGTCCAAACTGATCAGCTGGCACAATTTTTCTTAGCGTTTCTGTTGTGATATCCCAAAATTTCGAATGATTTTCTCCCATTAGAACAACAACCCGTGCACTTTGAGAATTAAATGCTGAAGGGGTATGCTTAACCGCATGCTCAATCACTTCTTTGATTCGTTCGTCTGAAACAACCGCTTCATTGCTTATGCTGTAAATGGATCGTCTGCTTTCTACTGCTGAATAAAAATCTTTCGTTTGGGTCATTCCGTTCGTCTCGTTCGTTGATTCTCCAAATATTTTTTGCAATAGTCCCATGTTGAACCTCCACTTTGAATTTATTTTTTTAGATTATCAGTTGTATATTGTTTCCAGAAGGATCTGAGGTTATAATCTCACCGTTTTTTTCTTTAACAGGAGCACCTATTTTCGTCAATTGCTGGATGACTTTAGCTCTTGCTTCCTCACTTGGGAAGACAAGTGTGAACTTTCTTAATCCTACGCTGTTTACTTCAGGTGCAGGTGCACCCTCTCCTGCCCATGTATTTAATCCAATATGGTGATGATAGCCCCCTGTTGACATAAAGAGTGCCTGTTTACCGTATCGGGTAACTACTTGAAACCCAAGTCCTTTTTCATAAAATTCTTCTGTATTCTTCAGATGGGATACGTGCAGGTGAATATGTCCCATTACCGTTTCTGCAGGCAGAACACTCCATGCTTCACCTTTTCCTTCAGCTAGAACACTTTGGGCGTCAAGCGGTTCGGTGGCCATAGACACTTGGCCATTTTGCCACGTCCATTCTGAAGCTTTCCGATCTGCATAAATCTCAATCCCATTTCCATCAGGATCATTTAAATAAAGCGCTTCGCTAACGTAATGATCTGATGCTCCAATTGGATAGCTGATATTAATTAAGTGCTGAAGCACTCTTCCTAAATCTGAGCGCTTAGGCAGCAATAGCGCAAAATGATACAAACCTGTCGTATTGCGTTGTTTAGGTACAACATTTTCTGGCTGTTCAAGAGACAGAAGAGCCGTTTTGCCGTCTGCTGTCAGATTAGCGCTTCTTTCAGTCTGATTAAGGATTTGAAAACCAATTACTTCTTGATAAAACGCTAATGCGCGTTTTAAATCTTGAACCTTGATGCTGACTTGACCAACAAACGTATGTGGATGGCGATGAAATTCCATGTATTTTTCCCCCATTAGAAAAATTTTAACTTTATTAAAATAAGTAAGTTACTTTATGTAAGTAATTATATTTTTGTAATTTCAGATTGTCAAGCAACAATTTAATAAAAAGCAGAGACAGGTAGTTTTCTAAAGAATTTTCTAATTTAACATAGACTTCCCTTTTTAATTTTGGCTTTGAATAAGCCCGCTCATGCGTATTTCCGGTCGTTATTTTTCCCGCGCTTGCACTGACAACATTTATTCACGTTCCTTATATTGCCCGCTATGATCTCATTTATCTAATTTGTCTAGTAACACAAATCTTGATCAGCAGAATTGGGAGCTTGTCCATATCGGCAAAATCAGCTCCTGGCTTTTGTTTTAATCGTCAGTTTTATGATTGTGGCAGAGCTTAAACATGTGAAGGAAAACAGGAGGAATGAGTAAGATGTTTCCATACAATGAAAATGGCGGCTCCAATTGGAACCGCCACTTTCATTGTATACTGATATGCAGAAGATTTCCCAAAAAATAAAAGCACCACTAATTAAAGTAATGCCGCCATTTTTTATTCCATTCTATCTTACACGAGGCTATAATCTCGCATCTCCATATACCGCTCAAGCTTTCTTTTTACTCGCTGGAGAGCATTATCGATTGATTTTACATGCTTGTTTAATTCTTCTGAAATTTCAACATAAGATTGGCCGTCCATGTATAATGCGAGTACTTTTCTTTCTAAATCACTTAGCATTTCAGCCATTTTCAGTTCAATGTCCAGTGCTTTTTCCTGATTGATAATCAATGTTGCCGGATCCAAAGTTTTTGTTCCGGGAATCACGTCTAATAGCGTGTGGTTATCATCTTCAAAAAGAGGCTTGTACAAAGAAACATAGGAATTAAGAGGGGTGTGCTTTTGACGGGTAGCTGTTTTGATTGCTGTGATAATTTGTCTTGTAATACAAAGTTCTGCAAACGCCTTGAAAGATGACTGCTTGTCCGCTTTGAAATCACGAATGGCTTTGTAGAGGCCAATCATTCCTTCTTGAACAATATCTTCTCTTTCTCCGCCGATAAGAAAATACCTGCTGGCTTTTGCCCTGACAAAATTACGATATTTGCTGATTAAAAAATCAGTTGATTCTGAGTCTCCTTCTTGAACAAGCTCAAGCAGAACCTCATCCGCTAAATCAGCATAATTTTCAGCCTTCCTCACTTCAAATGTAACACTCATACAGATCCCTCCGCAGATTTCATGATGATTACTGACCGACTCCAAAAACTAGCAACAAGAAGTATGATAATAATATCGCAGATAGACGATTAAAGATATGCACAAATATCGACTCCTGCTTACAATCAGAGTCATAAAGAATGAAAAGCTTGCATGTTTTATGAAATCCCTGTCGAAAGTATAGTATTTTTTGCTGAAATTTGTCAGTATTTTGTGTATAAAAAGAGGTTTAAAATCTTCATTATTGTTTATAAGATAATTCCAAAATTTCGAAGGAATTCTGCTTTATTGATTGAATTACAGGAGAAGAAAGAATATAAGTCTGGAGGGTTTATGTTAAAAATCCTAATACTACTAACAGGTCCGACCTTTATGATCACGCTCGGTCTGCTCGTTTTTCAAAATGTTCCATTAACCTTTCTTCTTTTCTATGGCTGGCTGGTGCTTGTGCCAGCTGTAAGTTTGCTTAAAAATCATTCAAAACCTGTTTGGGACAAATTTATCACAAGAGAATCCATTTTGGCAGGTTTCATAAGCGGGACAATTTTTCTAGTCTTAATCATTGGCATTGTCTCTATATTTTCCGAATCTTTTTTTGAGATTCCCAGACTTCAGCAGTTATTAATAGACTGGAAATTCACAGGCGACAATGTTGTTTCGCTTATCTTCGTTTTGCTTCTCGTTAATCCTTTTTTAGAAGAATTTTACTGGCGGGAATACATGCATCAAAAGTTCTTCTTTAAACTAGGTTCTTTCAAAACCGTACTGATCACCTCATCCTTCTACAGTCTTTATCATTTGCTGTCGCTAATTCCGATGTTTAGCTGGCCATTAAATGTTCTCGCGATTCTCCCTGTCTTTTTTGCAGGTATTCTTTGGAGCTGTTTCCGCATTAAATACGTTTCAATTTTTGCTCCAGTTCTCAGTCATATTCTTGCAGACTTAGGGATCATGCTTGTCTATTTGAAATTCTTTTATGTATAAAAAAATGGCGGTTCCTCTATGGAATCGCCACTCGTTTTTATCCGAAAAATTCCTTTCTTTGCAGGGCTGCGCTCTTATCTGAAACGGATTTAGCAGAAAGATAAACACCTAAAATGACAAAGATGCCTCCGGCTGTCTGATACCACATTAGTTGTTCACCTAAAAATAACACGGCAAAGATAGATGCAAATACGGGAATCAGATTAAGAAAAATACCCGCTTTATTCGCCCCGACATTAACAACTGCTGTATTCCATGAGATAAACGCGACGATAGACGCAAAAATCCCTGTATATAATATCGTTAAAATAGAAGAAAGAGACCATACGATAGGAGTGTTCAAATAGGCAATTTCATAAATAAAAAATGGAAATAATATCAAAATACCCGCAGCTATACAAACAAAAAATGTACTGTATCCCGGTAATATACCAGTATATCGTTTTATTAATATAGAATATATACTCCAGCAGATCACAGCTGCAAGAACGATTAAATCTCCAACATTAAAAGAGAAGTTCATCAGCGCAGAAAAGGATCCTTTCGATAGAATGAATAAGAGACCCGCAAGTGAAAGAACCGTCCCTGCAGCCTGATTTCTATTCAGCCTTTCCCTAAGTATTAAGAAAGACAACATATAAATGACAATGGGTGTTGATGTATTAACTAACGATGCATTAATGGATGTAGTATGATGCAGTGCAAGATAAAGAAGGGTGTTAAAGCCCGTAATCCCTGTAAAAGCCATAAGAAGCAAGATACGCCAATTCTTTTTTAAGATGCTGTATTCTTTTTTCAAATGAGGCCAGGCAAAAGGTAAAAAGACGATAAGTGCTGTACACCATCTTAAAAAAGATAACGTAAACGGAGGGAGACTGCTTGTAATTGCACGTCCAATGACAAAATTTCCGCCCCACAAAATAGTCGCAAGAATGAGAAGAAGATATGGGTTTCGCTTATTCAAATGGATTCAGTCCTTACATTAATTTACTTAATCTTTTATATTTCTACAAAAAGGATCTGCTTTCCTGCAAAAAATAAAGAAGAATTGTTTGATAGTAATGCAATTCCCGCCATGGGAATATAGTGAATTTATTTCAAGGAGAAAAAATAAGTAAAGCTTCTTATAAGAGGACTTATCAGAGGATTATGCAAAGGCCTGTCTAAAATATGTAAAAGCCTCCAACTATTTTGGAAGCTTTCACTAATTCTCTTGGTAATCCCCCATTCACTCCCGATCAAACATGTACTTTTTATTACGGAAACTGATGCTGAAAATCAGCCCTATTGCCAGCATATTGCTGATCATCGAGCTTCCTCCATAGCTAATAAACGGTAGAGGAATCCCTGTTATCGGAAGCAGGCCAATCGTCATTCCCGCATTTTGAAACACGTGAAAGGCAATCATTGAAACGACGCCAGTACAAATGTATGAAGTAAAAGGATCTTTGACATCAAGAGAAAGGCTGATGATGCGATAGATTAATAAAAAATAGAGACTTATGACAAAGCTCGCACCGGCAAAACCATATTTTTCACCAATAACGCTAAAAATAAAGTCAGTGTGCCCCTCAGGTAAATGAACGTTGCCTAAGCTTTCTTCTTTCCCAGTAATCAAACCAGATCCAATCGCAAGCATGGATTGATATAAATGGTACCCGTCTCCCTCTTTAAATTCTTCAGGATTAAGCCAGGAATAGATTCTTCCAAGCTGATATTGCCTAACCCCAATCATATTCAAGAGATCTGGCTGAAACACGATTAGATAAATAAGCAGTCCTCCAATAGAACCTGCCAAAAGAAAAATTGGCAAGATCACTTTCCACGATATTCCTGAAACTAGCATCAGCCCTGCGAAGATTGCCAATAATACTAAAGACGTTCCTAAATCCGGCTGCTGCATGATGATGGCAATGAGGGCTAACGTAGCCATCCCCATTTTAGTTAAAAGAATAATATCTGTCTTTAAATCTCTAAACACATATTTCATATG
This sequence comes from Bacillus sp. PAMC26568, assembly GCF_014235785.1. Lineage (GTDB taxonomy): Bacteria > Bacillota > Bacilli > Bacillales > Bacillaceae > Bacillus_P. The sequence continues at coordinate 3,349,072 of NZ_CP060137.1, forward strand.
ATGTTTTGCAATAATGTGGCTAAGGGTTAGAATAAGTGCAATTTTTGACAGTTCAGATGGCTGGAGTGAGCCTATTTTAGGGATTTGAAACCAGCTTTTCGCCCCGTTTATTGGCCTTGCGATCGATTCAGGAGCGATAATCAAAAAGATAAGCAGCAGCATCGCAAAACCATAGGCAAACCAGTGAATCCTTTCAATCTGCTCCATATCGAAATACATTACAGCCAGAATAATTCCGCAGCCCACGATATACCATGCAATCTGCTTAACCAGAAAATTTTCATTATACTGTCCAAAATCTTGTGCGGTGTTGATTGATATAAAACTAATAATTGAAAATAAAAAAAGAATAAAAACCAAACTAAAGTCAAAAGGATGTTCATTTTTTTCCATATCCCGCAAATCCCTTCAATTCACTCCTATAGTAAAATCCAAAAACGACTGCGGATCGGCAGCCGTTAACTATGTACAGATATCCTGCTGATCATACTGTCTTGTGCCCCATTTATTACAAGTTAATGTGAGAGATGTATTGACCACAGTTTGAAAGTCCACAAGAACTTCCAGGTTATCAGCCTTATTTCATCAATTGACCACAACTATCCCTGCAAAATAAACAATGATCATTGCACCATATAGGAATCATAAGTGCAGTCTCTTCTTATATATAAACGTAAAATTAGATGAAAAGGTTTCATAAAAGAGAATATAAAAAATGAAGCAGACACTAATTATAGTGCCTGCTTTCCTTTTCCTGTGCCTCTATATTTAATAACCTTAGGATATACCCGATTTCGTCCTGCTTTTTTAGCTTGATATAGTTTTTCATCTGCCCTGCTGTATAATTCGTCCATGGACATGTCGCACGAAAATTCATTATTGGAGGCTACACCGGCAGAAAAAGTGATCTGCTTTTTAACGGTATCTTTTAAAAACAAATGATTTTCAACCGATTTTCTTAGCTCCTCACCAATCGTGTGAGCATCCTCAAATTTAATATTTGGAAGCAAAACGGTAAATTCTTCTCCGCCATTTCTTGAAATAATCCCTTCCTGACTGAGTTCATTTCTTAAAACGTCTCCAAATTCTTTTAAAATCTTGTCCCCGGTTAAATGACCGTGCTCATCATTTATTTTCTTAAAAAAATCAATGTCTATAACAAGGAGTGATAAATGATTTATTCTTTTCTCTTTGAAGTGCTGAATTTGCTCGTTAAAAAACTGATCAAATTTTCTAACGTTATTTAATCCGGTTAATGGATCTTTCATTGCTTCTCTTTTAAGTTTGCGATAACTCTCATTTGTTTCATAAGCATACCTATACGAGTAAAAGGTGAATAGAGATGCAATGGAACTGATGATGATAAAATAGATCGCTACCGTCCAGTCTGTTAGTAAATACATCAAAAAAATCGAAGTAACTCCGATACAGAATACATTTAAGTAAACCCATTTTTGGATAAAAGATTTCTTTAGGTAAATCCAAATAGCTGTTGAGCCAGCTCCAATCAACAGCACATTAAGTACTCCATTCAGAGAGTAATAATTAATTCCAAACATAGAAAGCCTACCTATCACAATAATGATGGAAGCAATAATGGCGGATACGGGTCCGGTAGTAATCGTTGCCAATATAATCGCAATGTATCTTAGATCTATAATTAATCCATTATCAATTCTAACGCTGTAAATCATAAGGATAATTCCTAAAGCACCTGTCAACATTCCGATTGTTGCTTTTAGCAGAAAATCTGAATCTATCGTTAGTTGTTTATCTTTTAATAAATGGCCGCCTATGAAAATAAAAAAACCAATGATCGCAATATTTGCAAACATAGCATACAACATTTTTAAAAATCCCCTATCATTCGTTATTACAAATATGTATTATAACCCCAAATTCGAATTATAGAAACAAATTGTTCTATAAATTACAAAACTTAACATTAAACAATGAAAAAAGCCCTACAAAATGAAGGGCTTTTTCATTAAAAAGAGCTGATTTATACAGTTTTATTATCTTTATATTGAACTGATCTGGAATATTACTAGTGCTAAAGTTCCATCTCTCTATCAATCACTTTTTATAATATTCTTCAATTAGATCTAAAACTCTGACATAGTATGTATCTTCATGCGGCACAAATCTGCTTTTATCCACATTCATGTGGACTGTTTTTCTAACTCCGTTCTGATTGATTTCAAAACCATCCACCTGGAGGCTCGTTCTTTTGCCGGCAAGGAGCTCTCTAAACAAGATCAATTCTGCTCGAACAATCCCTGATACTTCTTCTTCCTGAAGAATAAAATTGTCAAACGATTGTGTGGAAGGATATAAGAAGACATGTGCAATTTCATTATCTAAGAGGTCCTTATTTGATACACAATATTTAACAACATCTAATAAGATTAGCTCTGTAAAATCAACGTGAATGCCAATTTCCTCTTGTACTTCTCTCGTTCCATCTTCAATTGATTCATCTGCCAATATATGACCTGCAGCAGTAATATCAAAAAGACTTGGGTAATCCTTTTTTTCTTTGCTGCGAAGCTGAAAATAGAGGTATAAAGTGCCGGTTTCGATCCTTGTAAACCAGCAATGAAACGTTTCATGCCAATGGCCAAATTTATGTACTTCCTCTCGAGCAGCTATTCCAATAGGTTTATGATTATCGTCAAAAATACGCAATAACTCCTGTTCCATTTTTTGCAGACCTCTCAATCTTTAAATGTGATTGTTTTCATTCACAACCTTCCTATAAAACCCTAACGCATCAACAAGAAATTCAATATCATACTTCGTCTTTTGATGGATACGTTCAGCCCATTCCTCTATTGTATTTGCAGGTGCATCATTATATAAACCATTATTTGTGCTTAGGAAGCTTTTCCAATTATAGAACTCCCAATGAGCGGTTTCATTTCCCCGCTTTACTCTTTTCTCCAAAAGCGGTTTCGATTTAATCAGGTTTTGAGAACATTCTGCTGCCGCTAAGAACTCAGTCATTTCAATAGGTGCTGTTTGATAGGTTTGGTTTGACATTTTCCCATTTGGTCGATGATAGGTAACTTTAACGTTATCGTCGCATGGGTCAACTTCGACTGCTGCAGCCGGGAAAAACCCTTCTAGTCTATCATTTGTAAAATCTTCAGCCTCTCCATCAATTAATATCGGATTCAGCCATTGATCACCTAAATCACATAAATATCGTTTTCCCATTTCATCCAATGCGATTGCTGCGACATGCGCACGGCCTGTTTTTAAATCATGGCCAATCGGATACGCCTCAATTCCCGCTTTTGTAAATTCATCTAATAGCCAAATCGTTAAGTCAAAGCAATTTCCGCTTATTCCATACTGTTGCCGGTGCTCTTTCATTAATGAAAGCTCCCGTTGTTTTTTTATACCGGCTTTATTGAAATACCACCCTTTTGTGAGTGTTTCCATTGGATATTCATCAAAATTTCTCCATACAGATAAGATGGCATTTGAAGCAAGCAATCTAATCACCTCTTAATGATTAAAAAAGATACACACTGACTGCGAACAAAAATTGGGCCAGAAAATAAGTGCTCATCACCATATAATCCCTGTATTTTAAAGAGGATTTAAAACGATCCCATGCGAGCGTTCCATCTGACAAGTAAAAGAATAAAGCTGCTGCGATAACAAAACCTTGACTGCTTAAAAAAGACATCCCTGTCATCACAGAAATGACCGTTATATATAAGGATACTGCTACTACCATAGCACGTCCCCCTTTTTCTTTTACACCATTTAAAAGAAGTCTGAAGAATAAAAGAGCGAGCAATGCAAGCATTAGCCAGATCAGCACGTTCAAATCATCCAGCTTTTGACTCCCCTCAGCCATAAAAGCAGCAGCATAGATTACATGGGCAATAAAAAACGAAATTAATCCTTCTAAAAAACGATCAGTCGGCAGCATAAGAAAAAGATCTCCGGCTAGCGAAAAAAGCAAGCCAATCACAATCAAGATTCCATATTTGCCTGCACCTTGCAGGTCTATCAATGCAACTCCTATGATTAAAAGCATTGTTCCTGGCTTTAATACATAAATCCACTTTGCTTTTTTGAGATAAATAGCGGCCATATAGGCGGCAGCTGAAGCAAATACAAGTAAAGATATGATAATGATGGTCATCTCTTTTTCTCCTAAAAAAGAACCAGGTTTCCCTGATCTAATTTTGAAAGCGCGCTCATTTTAGTTTACAAACTTCTCCTTTTCCTTCCAAAATTCCTTCCGCAGATGCACTTTTTGAATTTTGCCTGAAGCTGTTTTTGGCAATTCATCAGTAAATACTACTATTGTCGGTGCTTTGAAATGGGCAAGCTTACTGCGTGCAAAGGCGATGAGTTCTTCTTCGCTTGTTAACTGACCTTCCTTTATCACCACTATAGCTTGCGGAGTTTCTCCCCACTTTTCATGCGGAACAGAGATGACGGCTGCTTCCTGGACAGCAGGATGTTCGTACAAAACGCCTTCTACTTCTATTGAAGAAATATTCTCTCCGCCGCTAATGATGATATCCTTCTTCCTGTCAGCAATTTCAATATTCCCATCCTCATCTACCACAGCCATGTCACCAGTAAAATACCAGCCGCCCCGAATCACTTCATCTGTTCCTTCCTGATTGTTCCAATAGCCTTCCATTACACCATTTCCGCGAACAGCAATTTCTCCGATTTCTTGACTATTGTGCCTAACTTCCTCACCAAGCTCATTAAAAACTCTTACTTCACTTCCAATAAATTGATAGCCAGCTTTTGCTTTCAAACGATATTTTTCTTCATTCGAGAGATGCTGCTGTGTATCCCGAATAATAGAAGTTGTTATCAGCGGCGAAGTCTCTGTCATGCCATAAACTTGTATGAATTCCCACTTTAATTCTTCTTCCACTCGTTTTACAAACGCAGGCGGCGGGGCAGAACCTGCAATGACAATGCGAATGTCCTGAGGCTGCTTCGCATATCCATTAGATTCTGAAAATTGAAGCAAACTGTTTAGCACAGTCGGAGCCATATGCATCACTGTGACACCATGGTCATTTATCTTTCTGAAAATGTCAGCCGGCAGCACTTTTCTAAGACACACCTGTGTTGATCCATTCGCTGTGTAGTAAAAAGGCGAACCCCACCCATTCACATGGAACATCGGAAGAACGTGAAGCAAAACATCCCGATCCGATACACGCAAATGATGCATCGAGCTAAGCGCATGCAAATAATTGCTGCGATGCGTAAGCATTACCCCTTTTGGTTTACCTGTCGTCCCGCTCGTGTAAAGCAGTGTTGCCAGATCGTTTTCATCCATCTCAGGTCGTTCAATCTGATGTTTTCCATACTGACTTAGCCATTCTTCATAAGCTATAGCCCCATTTTCGCTTCCTTCTAAGCCATGAACAATAATCGTTTGTACAGTCTTAAATTGATCTCGGACAGGTTCAATCTGGGAATAAAGCACGTGATCAACAAAGAGCGCTTTTGTTTCACTATGATTTAAGATATACACATAATCATCCGGTATCAGCCGTGTATTAAGCGGAACGATCACAGCTCCAAGCTGCAGAACACCGTAAAACCCCTCATACATTTCAGAAGAATTTGGAGCCAGGTATGCAACCCGGTCCCCTTTTTCAATCCCCAGCTCTGAGAGACCCCTTGAAAGCTGGTTCACTCTCTCATTTACTTCAGCGTATGTAAATTCCTTTGAATCATCAATCACAGCTGTTTTCTTGCCATATAACGTTACAGCTCGATCCAAAAATTGAGGCAGCAGCAATGGTACCTTCATTTCTTCATCCCCTTTAAGTCTAAATATTCAAATATTTCAATGTTATTATAGCACACTGAGGAAATGGTGTTATATAACAACGCTTCAAAACTTTAAATTATAGAAAACTGAATTCCGAGAAGAAAGAAGGTACATTGCATTTGTGGCAGTAAATATTCAAATGATGTAGAGGCGTTTAAGCCTCAATAAGGCTAAAATACTAGATCTGCCTAAACTAAAAAAGCCGTGCTGCATTTAAAACTGCAGCATCGGCTTTTCACAATTAATCACTTTTTTTGAAAGCTTTTAAGTTTCAGATTGTCTCTCCTTATATAGGCATATCCTGCTGATCCCAATAATATCAAGGCGGATACAGCAAAGACAGTTTGAACATTTGTCTGTTCTGTCAAATATCCGACCAATAATGATGCGAATCCAAATGTTAAGGAAAGCAGCGCACTTTGTGCCGAATAGATTTTGGGCAGCTGCTCTGCAGCAGCGTTGTTTTGCAGGAGAGTCTGCATCACAATAGATTTTAGCTGTTCACCTACTCCAAATGCAAAGGAGAGAAAAAGTGCAATCCATGGAACGGATGTAAGTCCAAACAAAAAGGTACAAAGGCTTAATCCAAATCCTGAAATTATCACAACAGTACTAATTTGCCTGCGGATGATTTCTGATGCATTTAATCCGCTAAATCCTCCGAGAATCAAACCGACAAAAAAGCTCGCATTGACATATCCCCACCAAACCTCTTCCATCTCAAGCTGATCCTTCACATAAATATACAAAATAGCCGCAATCCAAACGACATTCGCTATAGATTCCATAAAAGCGATGATGCTGATTGTTTTTATGGATGGATTTTTCCATATGAAAACCCATCCTTCCTTTATAGAATCCCATTTCGTTTTTGGCATATGATCATGATTTATATTCTGATGATGATCAGATATTTGAACCATCAATAAGGTTGAAAGTACGAATAAACTTAACGTTACCCAGATCACATTGCTCCCGCCGATTGCCGCAGCCAATATCCCGCCAATGGCCCATCCGCCCAGTTGAACAGACTGATCTAAAACAGAAACAAAGCTATTGGCTTTAAGCAATTCATAAGTGGGGACAAGCCTTGGCAGCATAGCATTTGCAGCTGGTGCTGCCCATCCGTCTAAAAAAGAAATGACAAAGATCAGCACAAAGATCATAAGTATGGACTCTGATTGTGCGAAGACTGGATTGAACAATGCAAGAATAAACAGCATCCCTGTTTTACCGAGCTGAGAGTAGACCAGCAATTTTTTGAGCGGAAGTGCATCGATTAAAACAGGAGCAAAGAATCCGCTGATGAAAAGGCCAAAAGTGACTGTAAAGGGTACTGCAGCTATCAATAGTGCAGAACCAGTATACATATACAGCAGTGTTATGATACCTACAACATATAAGACATCCCCGCCGCCGGCAATTGACTGCCCGAGCCAAAGAAATCGAAACGATTTATTGTTCATGTTCACTACCCCTTTTTTCTTATTGGTTTGTAAAGGGTAGGTTATTTACATTGGACTGCCTCCTCATCACTTTTTTCAGGTTGTAAGCAGTTTGTTACATTGGATTTCAGCTCCTTTTAAACTTGCAGTAAAATAATTGATTCTCAATCCGATAATTAAATAGGATACATTGTTTACAACTATAGTCCTCTATTCATATTCTAATTTACTATTATTCAATATTAATATCTGAACGAAAAATGTTACAGAAGTAAGCAAACTGGGTACATATGCTATGTTGCAAACAACTTCATGACGGGGAGTCACAGCATGTTCATTAAAATACTTAAGTCCTACGACTATTCTTTAATACTGGCGATTTTTTTATTAAGTACATTCGGGCTCATTATGGTTTACAGCTCTAGTATGATTACATCTATCTTAAGATATGATGTCACAAGCAGCTATTTTTTCAAAAAACAAAGTATTTCTTTACTATTAGGATTCATCATGTTTGTTTTGGTCTCCTTTTTTCCATATAAAATATTTTTTCAAAAAAAGTTCATAAAGCTTTTATTTTACGTATCCATTGGATCATTACTATTTGTTATTGTATTTGGCCATACAGCCGGAAATGCGCAAAGCTGGGTAAAATTAGGGGGGGCAGCGATTCAGCCTGCTGAATTTGCGAAGATTTCTGTCATTATTTATCTAGCTGCTTTACTCGCGAAAAAGCAGAATTATATGGAACATTTCAGTCATGCTATTCTGCCTCCTGTTATTTTTGTTGTCATTATTTTCATTTTAATCCTGCTGCAGCCTGATTTTGGTACGGCATTAATTATCTTATTAAATGCAGCCATTGTCATTTTATGTTCAGGCATCCCTTTAAAAAGCTGTATAAAACTAGCAGTATTTACTTCATTGGCTGCGATGTTTGGATTAATGCTGTTATTTCTCACCAATAAATTAGCGGACGTATTTTCTTCTGAAAGAATCTCCAGATTTACCGGATTTTTAGATCCATTTCAAAACATTGCGGATTCAGGGTATCAGCTTGTCAGTTCTTATTATGCAATTAGCGGCGGCGGTATAACTGGCCTTGGACTCGGCAACAGCGTTCAGAAATTTGGTTATTTGCCAGAAAGCCATACCGATTTTATCATGGCTGTCATCTCTGAAGAATTGGGCATATTCGGTGTCCTTTTTGTCATCATACTGCTTGGTTTTATTGTATTAAAAGGGTTTACAATCAGTAAAAACTGCCAGGATCCATTTGGCTCTCTTCTTGCAATTGGCATATCTTCGATGATTGGCATTCAGGCTCTTGTTAACCTAGGTGCCGTAGCTGGACTTCTCCCGATTACCGGTGTTACGCTTCCGTTTGTCAGCTATGGAGGATCCTCATTGATTTTGCTGTTTATCTCGGCTGGCGTACTCGTAAATATATCAATGATGAACACATTTAAAGAGACTTATAATATTCAAAAAGCAGCATGAATTTACCAAACAGAAAAAGCATACGAAGAGAGAAATAGAAAAAAGAGGACTTAACAGCATATTAAACTGTTCTCTTTTGAGGTACCCGCATAGGAAAAATCATATATAAAAACAAATATAAAAGCAGTGGATTTCGCAAAGAAATCTCACTGCTTTTAACGTTTTCATCAGTGGAAAAATTTAGCATAAAAATACTATTTAGGCAATATTAAAAATTTGAAAGGTACTTCTCTTTGTCCATTTTTGGTGCTATTAAAATTAGGCTCTTTTCGTAAAGTTTGTTTCTTATAGAAAAAATGGATAAAACCTTTAGTGGATTAGCGAAAGGCACTTGACTCCTGCGGGAAATAGAGGCTCCCATCCCTCCCCGCGGAAAGCAAGTGCCTGCAGCGGAAATCCACGGGTACAAAGTAATAACCAAAAAACAATCAATGCGAAAACAGCCTACAATTAAGATGAAAATATAAAAAGCCCAAATCATAAGTGATTTGGACCAATCTTACTTCATTTTTTGCAAAGCAGACACAGCCTGCGTTTTATTTTGTATTGTTCAGCTGTCTTCTTCTAATAAACCAAATAATTACTCCTGCTGCAGCTATACCAAGAACAACATAAATAATAGTTGAGTATACTCCGACATAGTCATTTATCTTTGGCCATGCTTCTCCAAGGGATGCGCCAAGCATGACAAGCGCTATGTTCCATATTAATGTACCAAAAGTAGTAAATAGCAAAAACTTCATGAAATTCATATTGGACATCCCAGCCGGAATCGAAATTAAACTGCGAAGCAAGGGAACCATTCTGCAGAAAAACACAGTCCAAACGCCATACTTATCAAACCAGGCATCTGCACGGTGAATGTCTTTTTTTTTCACCCGAAGAATATGACCCCACTTATCAATGATCTTTTCTAGCCGTTCAACATCAAGCTGCAGGCCTATCCAATATAAAATAATTGCGCCCACAACTGATCCGGCTGTAGCTGCTAAAATAACACCAATGACATTCATATTTGAAGTGGTCGTCATGAACCCTCCGAAAGGCAACACAACCTCTGACGGAATAGGCGGGAAAATATTTTCTAAAGCGATCATTAGAAAGATCCCAAAGTAGCCGTATTGTTCCATAAAATCAGTAATCCAGTTCTCCAAGTGCCCCCACTCCTTCATGGCCATGCTTTAATAAAAAACAGAACTTGAATATTGTATTTTTAAAAGACAGAAATGATTGTTACATTTCTAATAAAAAGAACGCCGGCTCCAATTATTCAGATGCCGTATTATTTTATAAGATTTCTTTTTGTTCAAATCCAATAGACTTCAATGCCAGGTGAAGGCTTGAAAATGACTTCGTATCTTTAAAATCTAATCCTAAACTAATCATTGTTTGGGCAATTTCCGGACGGATGCCGCTCAGTTTTGTTTCTACGCCGAGCATTTTCAGTGCATCTAGAACTTTAAAAATTTGATTTGCAACCATCGTGTCGATTACAGGTACACCTGATAAATCAATAATTAAATACTCATACCCGCTTTCAGCACTTTGTGTTAAGGCAACATCCATCAATATCTGAGCACGCTGTGTATCAAGGTCGCCAATTAATGGAAGTACACCGATTTTTTCAGATACATTCACAATCGGAACAGATAATTCATCCAGAGCATCTTTCGCAGATTGTATATTTGTTGAATAATTTTTCATATAGAAAACGCTGACGAGATGAATCGCGTGATCAACTGCATGATCTAATGATGATAGCAGTTCGTAAAATCCATCTAATGACAGGTTGTCGCTTTTCGCTGCTTCCTTTATGATGCTTCCGATCTGATCCCGATAAAATCTGATTTCCTTTATTGCAAGATCTAACGGAATTTGAATCGCGACGAGCAAATCAGCTGTTTCTCTTCCCCAATTATTCAAGAGGACAACCGACTCCTGTTTATCAAGCAGAATGGCCTCCGCGTATATATTGATCAGTTTTTCTCTCCAAGCTGCAAGCTCTGTATGATTTGACTCAATCATATTAGGATATTTAATGCTTTTTTCTTGTTTAATTGCATATTGAAGCTTATCTTTTTGATCTTTAATCAATCTATTTATTTTCGTAAGGGTTTTATTTAAGTTGTTTTTTGTCTGCATGGTTCTCCTTTCAATAATAGGTTCTATTTATAAGGATAGTACTATGCGTTAAGAATCTCAAACCCTTTATCTTAATTCTAATGAAAAAAATTTTCCACTATCTCAAACATTTCAGATTTTATTCGGAATAACAACAGCAAATCTACCCGCTTTTGAATATACGACTATTCTCCCCTGGTGCAGTAATCTGCACTGGATAAACCGAGCCCTGTTCCTTTAACTGATAAGGATTTATCGGTCTTATAAAAACTTTCAAAAATGTAAGGAAAATCTTCTTTTTTTTTAAGTCAAAAGTCCAGGATAAGTTTACTATATATAATCGAAAAAAATACAATTCTTTTTACCGGCTTAAAGATTGAATTTATCTGTACCGTTCTTCTTTATCAGTCTAATTTAGACTTTTATCCGTGTAATCCGGGCATTTATCAGTTTAAATCCATCTTTTATCAGTCTAAATATCGGTTTTATCGGTTTAACGGTTCCAAGCTGGAATAAAAATAGGCTCTTAATTCTTCGTGGACCATCAAATCCTTTTTCCCAGCCTCACTTAATGCGTAAGTCCCTCTCTTCACCCGGTCAAACCAGCCATAGTAATTTTTATTAAGAATGGATAACGTCTTGTCTCCGGTTCCCATTTCGCGGAGATTCTTAGGACTTTGCGGACCGCTGTGTTCAAGACAGCAGGCAATATGAATACATCGTTCCTTATAGGCTGTCATGATTTTCGTTTTATTCACTCCGCCTACATTATGATCACCGCTTCTGCCTTCTATTTCTGCCAAGATCTGAGCTCTTTTTCTTTGACTCAGCTTCATGCTTTTTACCCGGTCAAAGGAATCAGGCTCCATCTTGATTTCGGCATATCCTTTGCCTTGCCGAAAAGATACCACGATCAGCCCGAGTTCCAGGCGCCTCACCAAATAACAAAGATCCTTCCATTTCTTTGAACGCAAACTGTAAGATGGCTTTGGAATCGCGATATAAACCTGATCCGTGAAGCGCTGTCTCTTCGCGGCCTGTATGAGCAGTTCAACATTTAACCTCAGCTTCAGTTCGACTAAAATCAGTTCATTCTCTTTTACTGCAGCAAGATCACAGTCTTTAACCTCGCCATAAACTTCATATCCATGCTTAATAAAATATTTTTGAATTGGTTTATATAGATCCTTTTCGAACAAATTATTATTTTTCATCCTCTATCAGCCTATCTTTTCTGCCTTTTTCATACTATAAACCTCACAGCCTATTTTCTCTGGATGGTCTTTAATCACAATCTGTTTATCGTATTTTCGAATATGCCAATAGATAAAAACATCACCAAAACCGGCTTGGGTCAAAAGGATTCCCAAAACTGTCAAAAAACCATTCCCCATGATGAAACCAGCGGCCAAAGGAAGAATACCGGTTATAATCATTGGCAGAAGGACTGCTGTTTTATAAGCACCTGCTGAAATGGGAATTTTACAATGTGCATACGGCATCAGATTTTTCCAATCGATTCCGTAAGAGATATTTGACCAGGATGTCCTCCCAAAAATTTTAAATGAACCGCCGTGGATAAGTTCATGGATTGGGATTAGAGCCAAATATAATATAATGACCAATGCGTACGGCTCCCAGGTATTCCATACAGAATTCCCCCATATTAGTCTATAACCAGCACCCAATATAATTGTGCTGATTAAAGTCAAAATCAAAATCGGCTTTTGTATTTCTTCCATTGTAAATATTTTCTCTTCTTTATGATACCTTTCAAGATTCATCGTCTGCTCCTCTGCACTCATATGGCCGTATTTCTACGGCTATTTTACCATAAAAGCCCAATTGTTGCGTGTGAATTAAAACAGCACCCCATACAATTTCAGGGGTGCCGCTTCCGATTTAAGATTTTACCGGAATCCAAATTTCCGAGTAATAATCTGGTCCGTACGGATCTTCATTTGTATACACTTCTAAGTCAGGTGTGCCGGCATGCTCGTAGCCGCTTGTCGGAAACCATTCTGAAAAGATTTGCTTCCATGCATTCTGCATGGCGTCCGGCATTGGTCCATTCACTTCAAAAACAACCCATTTAGAGGCTGGAATCGTGAGTTTCGATAAGCCTTCAGGTGTTTCTCCGGAATACTCGGCTGCCACCCAATAATCCATCATTTGATTCGTGTCTGCCACACAAACACCTACAACGCCTTTAATCTCTCCATTGTTCAGTTTCATGAGCAAATCGTTCGTGCCGTCGCTGTTCACTTCATTCCAAAGCTTTGGAATCCCAATAAGATTCTCTTCATTTGCACATGAAAACTCACGCTTAATTCCAACGACGTCAAACCCATTTCTTTCAATTACATTGTATTTCATTGGCTCTGCTCCTTTCAGACTCACCTGGATAATCAGGCGGCTATAGAATTTCAATTTACCGGTGTTCTTTCTCACTTCACTCGGTGATATTCCATGCTGTCTGCGAAATGCTTTCGTGAACGATTCGGGAGTGTCGTAACCATACTTATAAGCGAGGTCAATCACTTTGCAGCTGTTACTGGCAAGGTCCTGTGCCGCTAATGTTAAACGTCGTCTCCGAAGATATTCGCCAATTGAGATATCAGTCAAGATGGTGAACGTTCGCTGAAAATGAAAGGCTGAGGCGTTCGCTTCTCTTGCAATCTGTTTGATTGAGATATCTGTCAGCAAATGTTCTTCCATGAAATCGATCGCCTTCTGTATTGATTCTACCCAAGCCATTTTGCTCACTCCTTGATTACATCATACCAATGGAATTCCATTAACTCCTGTCATTTTGTGCTTTGTTGTGACTGCTCTGCCAAATGTCTTGTACAATTATACACATCACAATTCCATACACTTTCGACCTTGACGATTGTTGAAATGGAGGTATTCTTCAGTCCTTCTTCCATTTCCAGCTTGGGCACCAATTTTTTCAGGCAATGTTTGATAAACGAACCATGACTGACGATCAAGATGTTTTTGCCCGGATGTTTGCTTGTGATTTCCTCAAAAAAAGACATTCCTCTTTCGATCACAAGATTTGCCTTCTCCATTCCAAGATCTAACTCCCTCCATTGTTCTCCCCACTTCTCAATTCTTTCCGCTTCTGTTGTTCCTTCAATTTGCCCTCCGGAAACTTCACGGATTCTGGAATCAAATTGAATCGGAAGATTTCCTAATCTGGCTGCTATGTATTCTGCAGTTTGTCTTGCTCTAAGCAATGGACTGGCGTATATCATGTCCCAATCTTCTGCCCCAAGCCGTTCTGCAAGCTTTTCTGCTTCTGCGATCCCAAACTCATCAAGAGGAATATCTGAGCTTCCCTGTGCTCTTCTCTCTAAATTCCATGCTGTCCGACCATGACGGACGATCCCCAGTTTTGTCATGTTTGCTTCAATCCTTTCTAGTAAAATCAATAAATCTCTAATTCTTCCATCTAAGATTATGATACTCTAAAAGAGAGGTGAATACGATGAAAAATAAGCCAATTTATGTGGAACTATCAATCCATTCCGACATGGATAAATTATGGGATGCCACTCAAATTCCAGCATTACACTCACAATGGGATCTCCGTTTCTCATCGATTACATACCTTCCCAAAATAGAAAACGAGCCACAGCATTTTTTATATAAAACGAATATTGGATTCGGTCTTAACGTTCAAGGCTGGGGCAAAAGTATTGGGTCTTTTCACTCTGATGACGGCTCGAGAACATCATCCTTACACTTCGGAACAGATCAAAAAATGTCCATCATTAAAGAAGGAAAGGGCTATTGGAAATATAAGCCTGAACGAAACGCGATCACCTTTCTTACGCAATACGATTATAAAGTGAATTTTGGGAAAGCAGGAGTTTTTTTTGACACAGTGTTATTTCGTCCGTTAATTGGATGGGCAACAGCACTAAGCTTTGATGTGCTTAAAAGATGGCTTGAAAAAGAGGAAGCGCCTGCCTTTCAATACATACGTTTTTTTAGTACATGGCTCATTTCCTTCCTCTTCTTCTTTATTTGGACCTATCATGGCGCAGTCCCGAAAATACTGTTTATGCATCCGGAGGAAGTATCTATGACAAAATCCCTGCTGTCATTGACTATGAATCAGGCTTCTGCACTCGTTGCGATCACAGGGATTGCTGAAATCCTGTTCGGACTGCTCTGGCTCCTGCCATTTAATAAAGTAAGGTTATTCGGCCTGCAAATCATGGTATTTCCGCCGCTTACGTTTTCAGCAATTTTGGCAGAACCTTCGAATCTGATTCATCCATTCAGTCCATTAACCTATAATGCAGCTTTATTCATCCTTTCAATCATTGGATATATAGTAAGCAGGGATCTGCCGACTGCGAAAAGCTGTAAAAGAAAGAGATAAGGAGATTTCGATGTCTATTTATAGAATTGTTTTGGGAGAGCAGTTTATCTTGCTTCATCCTATGCTTCAAAAGCGATACGAATTTCCCTTTAAAGCTTCAGGAGTGATGAAAACCATTAATGGCGGACCAAAGTGGCTCTATCCACTCTTTTTAGCAGGCGTCCGTTTTAAACTTCTTTTTCCTGAACATGGAGAAAACATACCATTTTCAATCCATAACACTCTGCGCACAGGTGTAAATGGCGAAGAGCAGGTTCATTGGGAGCGGGTCTTTCATTTTAATAACAAGAAAAGATATTTCAACGCCTTAATGAGTATGGATTCTAAAGAAGGGATGATTAAGGATTACCTCGGTGAACCAAAGCTGTTTTACTCTGACCTTTCCTTTAAAGCAGGTGATCAAGGTCAGTTAATTATCACATCCAAGAAACAGCGGCTCTTAGTTGGAAAGCTAGAAATCCCAATGCCAAAATGGCTTCAAGGCTTAGCCACAGTAAGAGAATCGTACAATGAAAAAAGAGATGTCTTTCAAATTAAAGTAGACGTATATAATCCAATAATCGGAAATGTCTTTTCATATGAAGGAGAGTTTACAACTGATGAGATTGCGTAGTATTGCCATGATTCATATTCTTTTATTTATCTTCACGGCCATCTTTCATGCGGGCCCCTGGTATTATTTATTGCTTACAGCAGCTCAGCTGGTCTATGTCCCCCTCGTTCTGCAGCTCGTAATGAGAAGAGGTGATTGGTTTCATGCAATTTATCCTTATCTATCGATTCCTGCATATTTATCTGTAGCGGTATTACAAATAACAAACGAGACCCCGGGAGATATCTTCTTGGCAGCTCTCTATTTAATCTTTACCATATCAGTTGCTGCTTACGGGTTTACACGTTTTATAAACAGGGGCTTCATAAAGTTAGAAGAGTTTGCAATTGATATGGGTCTTTTCTATTTAATGATTGGCGGAGCATGGTTTTTTGCCCATATTGCTGATATTGAAACAGGATTTTCTCCAATCATTCGCTGGCTTACAGGTATTCATTTTCACTATGCCTCCTTTTTGCTGCCGATTTTCACAGGATTTCTGGGGAGAATCTATAAAACTCAGTTTTACAGGATTTCATGCAACATTCTGTTATTCTCTCCCATCATCGTTGCACTAGGAATCTCCTTTTCAAATTGGCTTGAACTACTTTCTGTCATTTTTTATATCTTCGGCATCTATAGTTTGATATATCTTTCGTTTAAAGCACCTATTCATGAGGCAAAATGGCTGATCCGGATTTCATTCTCCGCACTTGGCATTACTATCCTTTTTTCTTTTGCCTACGCACTTGGTAATGTTTGGGGACTTTTCACCATTTCCATCGATTTTATGCTTAAATTTCATGGCATTTTGAATTGTGGTCTGTTTGCCTTATTTGGTGTAATTGGCTGGTCGATTTTCACCCCTTCATCACAATACAGCAGAAGAATTCCAATCAGCAAGATAAGAGGTAAAAAAGTGATTGGAGAAAAAATCCTTGATGACATAACGGACAATAATGGCCGGCAATTTTCAGGGCTTATAGATGATATTGGCATATATGAACCTGATGTGACTTCGAAATTGTTGGCGCCTGCCATAGTCGATTTTTATGAAAATACAAACCAATATCGTTTATTTGCAGAAATTAATTGGCACTCTTGGTTCAAACCATTTGCAGCTGCATATCGGGTTATAAGCCGTTATGTCAAACAAATCAACTTGCCGCTTTCAAGCAGGCAGATTGAAATGACAGGAGATATTGTTCCTATCAAAGCAGAACTTGATGGGAGAGACCGAGTGCGCGCATGGGTGCGGAAAGTGAATGGTGATCCTGCATTTGTCGCACTTTATTCCAAACACCAGTCTGAAGGAAAATGGTATATGAATATCTCTCTGCCTCTCCCCTCTGCAGCTATGGTTGGGATTTTAGAACTCAAACAGCTTGGTCAAACCCTGCAGCTCTCAAGCAGAAAAGAAAAACCAGAATCAGATTCAGGTGTTTATTTAGCGTTTAAAAAAGCGGTGTTCAAACTCCCGATTGAAGAAGTATTTCATGTGGAGCAAATAAAAGATGGAGAGCTTAAAGCAAAGCACAAAATGTGGATCTTTTCGGTTCCTTTTTTGACGATTGATTATACTATTTGTAAAAGATAAATACAGTACAATGATTTTTTTATAGACTATTTTCATGCCCAGGACCAGAGTGTTTTTTATTTTCTCAACTATCCTCCATTGTCCCTTATGCCATTCGACCCTGTTTTCCAACCATGTTTATCGGGTATATTGGTGAGGGAATTCTAAAATAAATTGGAGGCTTTTAATGAAGACATCTTCTAAAAAAATAATAGTCTCTATTTTCTTAGGAATGGCTATTATTTTCACATATTGTACCTATCTTAAATCTCTGGCAACAATAAATGTGAAAGATTACGGCGCAGTTGGCGACGGCGCAGCAGACGATACGGCAGCAATAAAAAGCGCATTGAATGATGGTAAATATCGCCGTATCTATTTTCCGGAAGGAGAGTATAAAATAACAGGCGAATTGCCAATTCGGGGTCATACAACCTTATTTGGAAAAAATGCTGAGATAAAAGCTTCCTCTGATCTTGCAACGATGATGGAAATTAAAGGCGAAAACATATCCATTCAAAACCTTATAATGAATGGAAATAAAACAGCCCTGCGAGGCATGACAATCGAGGAAGGCTCACACAATGTGGACATTTCTAATAATACGATTCAGCATTTCACACAGCCCAAGGATCCTGATCTCTCCCGTCTGACTGTTACGGGAATTAGAATTAAAGGCGGCTCAAGCGAAATAAACATTGATAATAATCAGATTCACGATATCATGTCGCGAAATCCGATAAAAGGCTGGGACCATTATGTGGCAAGGGGAATATTAATAAGTCCTTCCTATAATAATCAAAGCGTAAGCAAAAATATTACAATCAGCAATACGGAATTTTCGAAAATAGGACCAAAAGATGATGGTGACGGCATTGTTGTCCAAGGGTTTGATGAGAACGTGAATCTGGAAATTATCGATAACTCATTTGCCTATATTTATAAAAGAGCCATTAAAATTCAATCACCGGGTGCCCTTATTAAAGGAAATACAATCTACAATAATTTTGATGATAACAACTTTTATCAAACGTATTCAGAAAAGAAAACACATGATATGTGGTCTGCCATTTCAGTTTATGCCGACCATACAGTCATTGAAGACAACACAATCAACGGTATAGGGAACTATGGAAGAATTATTGATGTAGCAAGTGCCAGTCATATAAAAATAGCGGACAATTATCTGAAAAATGGCGGGAACTATAAGGACTCTTCCATCATTGCGATCACTTCTGCAAATGCAGAGCATGCGGCACGTGACCTGAATATTTTTGACAATGTTTTCGTAAACGGGCGTTATGGTGTCTTTTCAAACAGTCCCGTTTCAGATTTAAACGTATTAAATAATAAACAAGTGAATGTGACAGAGGATTAATCGAAAATCTTTAGAATTGCTTAAGTGGAATGGGCGGTATATGGAATCCATTCCACTTACTCTTTTAATTGGTAATTGCCTGCATCAGAATTGACTCATGCGATTCTCTGCTTATTCATTCAATATTACGTCCACTGCCTTTTCCCCGGGATGCAGTCATTCATCGCGCTGGCTAAAAAACAGCCAGACGGTCATAAATAAGGGGTAAAACTTATATTGAGCGCTTAAGTTAAAGATATCTCTTAAAATTCCACTAAAAAAGAAGACCAAATCTGGCCTTCTCTTCATTCAAAATTAAGCAATTTCAGATTCCTTCGAATGGACTTTTCTCATGAAATCATTTACATCTGCCGGTACTTTACGGTCCAGTTTTGATACGATGTAAACCGACAAAAATCCAATTGGTACAGTAATAAGTCCTGGTATTCTGAACTGAAGGAATTCAGGCAGTGTTGTTGGTAAGAAAATCATGTACATGGATGAAAGCAGGCCTAGGACAAGTCCTGCAATCGCTCCTTTTTCTGTCATGCCTCTCCACCAGATTCCAAGGATAAAGATTGGTGTAAATGTACTTGCTGCAACTGTAAAGGCAAGTGCGACAAGGTGGCCGATTGAAGCTTCTTTTACAAGCAGTCCAAGCATTCCGTACAAAACACCTAAGATAAGAATTGAGACCTTCCCTGCAATAACACGCTCTTTTTCTGTTATGTTTTTTCTTAAAAAAGTAGCATATAAATCATGGGCCAATGCACCTGAGCTTGCGATGAATAAGCCAGAAAGGTTAGAGAAAACGGCTGCAAACGCACCCGCAATAACGAGTCCAAGCAGCCATTCTCCACCTAGAGCCTGAGCTGTTGAAGGAATCACCATGTTATTTCCTCCAGCGACAAGATCTTTCATTACTTGTGGATCAGCTGAACCGCTTAAGAAAATCGATCTTCCAACAGCTCCAAGATAGACAGCGAAGAAAAAGAAAACGCTTGCAATTAAGATCGCCATAAGGGCTGATTTACGTGCGGCCTTTGCACTTGGATTGGTGTAAAAGCGCAATAAGATATGAGGAAGACCAATTGTACCTAGCGCAAGTCCAATTGTCATAGAAACTGTCTGCCAGAAGGACGGGAAGTAGTTTCCTGTTCCAATCCAGGTTTGACCATCATGCACGACGTCTTTTCCGTCAAGGGCAAACGTAGACGTGCCTGCAATGGATCCGGTAAATTCACTGATTGAAGCTAGTATTCTTTCATAGTACAATCCGCCGTAAACAGCAGCAACTACCATTAAAATAAATGCGCCAAGTCGAATCCACAGTTCAAGCGCCTGATTCAGAGTTGTTCCTTTCATTCCGCCGATCCCGACGTAGAAAATCATGACACTGCATGTAAAAATGATTCCAAATTCATAGCTAGTCCCAAAGAACATGCTTAAAATTTGCGCCGCTCCTAATAATTGCGGTGCAGCATAAAATCCTGATATAGCAAGCACGACGGCAACTGCAGCAAGTCTTGCCCGTTTACTGTGAAAACGATAGCCCAGAAAGTCTGCAACTGTGTAGGCACCAAAACGGCGCAGCGGTCCTGCCACAAAAATTGCAAGCAGCGTTAATCCAATTGAGAAGCAAAATGCATAATAAGCACCATCATAGCCCAGCTGGAATGTTAAACCTGCAATCCCTAAAAATGTTGCTGCACTTAAGTAATCTCCTCCGATGGCAGATCCATTGGTAAACCAGCCAAAGCTCCGGCCCCCTACGAAAAAATCAGAAGCTGTTGCATTCCGTTTTGTTAAATAAGTAATATACACAATCGTTCCCATCAATAATATCGTCAGCAGCATCTTCGGTTCAAGCAAAGCAGCCATTAGTTTACACTCCTTCCAGTTGAAGGACGAATGGAGCTGTCCGTATTTATGTTCTTTTTCAATCTCTTCTCATATAACGCAGTATGAATATAAGCAATTATAAAGGCCATTCCCATTGCAATAATACCTGTAAAAAACCATGCGTATGTCATTCCGCCATAGAAATTTGAAAACATAAACCCAGGTGCGAACCAATTTAAGATCGGCATTGAAAAAATAAATGCAAAATAAAAGAGTGTAAGCTTCGACCCAGTACTAAATTCACTTTTCATCAAATGAGTTGTCTCTGCATCAAGCGGCTCAAGCTCACGGACATCAACCGTTCCTGCCTCTACATAATCATATTCCTTAAACTCAGCGGCCAAAATTCATTCCCCCTTTGTTCTGCTTTAGCACGGCAATGCTATGCTTGATTGTATTTTACAATAGAAGGAAACCACATACCTTACAATAAATTATCAGAAATGTATAAATATTTAATATATTCTCCGTTTCATGTATACTAGTGCTAGAGACATACTGGCAAAGGAGCGAGGAATCGGCGTGTATAACATTAAACTCATGGTTCAAGAGCAATCTGAAAAAGAAAAAATGATGACATGGTTACACGAAGAATTAGATGACTCCTTGCAGCTCGATGAAACCAACAGCTCTCTTGATATTGCGGTTGTTGAGATTTCGAAGCTGTTTGATTGGATGAAAATACACCGTCTTCAAAAACTGCACAAAGACTGCGTCATTTTCCCGCTGCTGGATCCGGCTATGCTTAAAACATCCCCAATCGCGATTGAACTAAAGCTTCAATCAATGCTCGTGAAACCAGTTAAAAAACATACATTTATTAAGAACCTAAAAAAAGTGCTGCAATCGCCTCGGAATGAAAGCGCAATCATTCCGAACTATGGGAAGATGGTAGAACAGCTTGAACTAGTTCGGAATTCAAGTGCTGGTCTCTTGCCTTTTCAAGAAGCATTCCTAAGAAGACTGCTTCGTGCCGAAGTGAAGTCTGAAAAAGAGCTTTTTGAGGCACGTCCCTATCTGCCTGATTACTCAGTCCCAAATGCCGTTTGTTTTATTCAAGGATTTATTCATAATCAAAGCAGGGAAAAATCAGAATTTGCGCCTCTTTTAATTCAGACGATCTTTAAACAGCTCTATTCAGAAATTGAACAGCAGCCCTCCTTTCTTGCATACAAAAAGCACTTAATCATGCTCATCCAGGTCCCGCAAGGATATTCTTCCATCAAGAATTGGCAGACTGGCGAAGCTAAATTGCTTGAATGTATAGATATTCTGAAAAATGAACATGACATTCATCTATACATAGGCGTCGGATCCATTTACAGAGAACCTCTGCTGCTTTCCTATTCTTACCGGGAAGCACGCAAAGCAAGACGAACGCCGCACTATAATAGACTTTCCCTTCGGTATTTTGAAGAAATTACAGTCAATCAGCAAATGAACATATGCACCAAATACATAACCAATCATTATCAGAATGATTTGACCGCCAAAACCGTTGCAGACCAAATCAATATAAGTGTTCCCTACTTCTGCAAGCTTTTCAAAAAAGAAACCGGCCGGAGTTTTGTTGAATACGTAACCTTTGTCCGGCTGCAGCGCGCCGTTTGGATGCTTAGGCATACAGATAAAACAATCGAGCAAATTGCAGATGAACTTGGATTTAATACACCAAACTATTTCAGTTCCACTTTTAAAAAATACGTGAGCATAACCCCCAGCGAATATCGTATGACGGATGAAATTCTGTTTGTTTAAAACAAAAACGCATGGAAATCCATGCGTTTTTTCAGGCGTTCACATAATGAAACTGTACAAACTCCCCATATTGTCTGGTGCTCTTCAGATTGAGCTTGATCTCAGGATTATTAGCCTTAAACAGCGGGATGCCGTTACCTAAAATAATCGGGGCAGTCGTGATGATGTACTCATCGACCAATTTTTCTTTCATAAAGCTGTCCAGAAGATCTGCCCCTCCAACAAGCCAGATGTCTGATCCTTCTTCTGATTTTAATTTTTCAGCAAAAGCTGCGGGGTTTTCATTTGTAAAAACAAGATTTAAGTTAGTGCTTGTTTCCTTTCTTGTAAAAATATAGCTTGTCTTCCCTTCATATGGGTACTGATTATTTGTTAATTTCAGAACATCATCATACGTTTTTTTACCCATCACGACCGTATCGACAGATTGAATAAACTCGCTGTAGCCATTATCACCTTCATCCTGAACCTCATCGAGCCAGCTGATGTCACCGTCTGGACGGGCAATGTATCCGTCTATGCTGATGGCAATAAATAAAACAATTTTTCTTGAATGATTCATTTTTATTCTCCTTAATAACAATTATTAAGTAACAGATCATTACGATTGTTCGAGAAGAAATATACTAAAGCCAAAAGACTTTTTATACACAAAAATACACGATTTCCCAAAGATGTCCATCTGGGTCTTTAAAGTGACCTGAGTACCCCCATTCATACTCCTTTGCGCCTGAAGTCAGTGTCCCGCCAGCTGCTTTAGCGCTTTTTAAAATAGTGTCTACTTCTTCTTTACTATCAGCGTTATGACTTAAACTAATTTCCGAAAACCTTTGTGTTGTGTTCGATTGATTAGCTACCTTATCAAACTCAGTACGGAGAAGGAGCACTAATGACCTTTGTAAATCATCAACTGCAAGGGTAATGATATTAACTTTTGGTTTCATTAGACAACCTCCCTCTATAAACCTTTGCCATTTGTAATATTTTAGCACATTAGATCGTACTTTTAGAGCTTCCGTTCATTTTTTCCTAATGTTGATCAAAAATCAAAAATACCACAACTCTAGAAGTTGTGGCATAACCCAAAATTATTTACCTTTTTAAAAATTCCCATTAAGGGGGAAATCTTATTTCAGCTTTATTTTCACTTCACGGTTCGGGACAGGGTTATTTTTCACCGGCGGAAGTCCATAGCCATACCCTGTTGCTGCCTGTTTAACCGAATTTGTCACACTATGTATGACCTCACCCATATCTTGAGCTGAATCAAGCAGCGGCTCGACTGTTTTGATCTTGCTTTTTACATCTACTGTTATTTGATTCGCAGAGTGAATAAGCTCTTCAGCTTCACCTGACAAATCATGCACAGCCTTTCTCACCTCTGCAAGCGTTTCATTCGTTTCTTCAAGTGTAACCATTCCTCTTCGAAGCGTCTGGATCAAATACCCGACAAGACAAATAAAGGCTAATGCAGCTCCGACAGCACTAAGTTCAATTAACATAAAGCACCTCCACGGCCGATTATGTACGAGACAGGCTGTACATTGCTAGATTATATGACCCGGCCTGATGGAGTAGAAGCTTAGAGGTGAAGTATTTCACCTTTATGAAGCAGCGGTGCTTCTGCACGGACGGTTTCGGGATATTTTATTCCCTGCCCTGTATTCAGACATACCACTTTTTCATCTTTTTTTATCCAATTTCTTTTTCTTAAAAGACGGGCCGCTGCAAAAGTCGCTGCACCCTCTGGGCAAATGAAGCTGCCTTCCAATCTGGCAGCGTTTGACTGCTCTTCACTGATCTCTTTTTCAGTAACGGCAATTGCACACCCATTCGTTTCATAGATTCCTTGCAGAACAAGAAAATCACCAATTGCTTTTGGCACATTTATTCCAAATGCATCTGTTTTTGAGTTTTCCCAGAATTCCGATTCGCTCTGACCTTCTTCAAAGGCTTTCACAATTGGAGCGCACCCTACTGCTTGCACAGCAACGAGTCTAGGAAGTTTGTCCTTTTTAATCCATGCGAGTTCCTGCATTTCCAGAAGAGCTTTATATATACCGATAATGCCTACTCCCCCGCCGGTCGGATACAAAATGACATCAGGGACCTCCCAATTTAATTGCTCTGCGATTTCATACCCCATCGTCTTTTTCCCTTCAATGCGATAAGGCTCTTTCAGCGTAGATGCATCATAAAAACCATGTTCGCTTACCAGCTTTGCGACAACTTTTCCAGCATCGCTGATCAATCCGTCAATCAAATGCAAATTAGCACCTGATATTGCTGTTTCTTTTCTCGTAATGAGAGGCGCATCTATAGGCATAATGATGTAAGATTCCATTCCTGCTCTTGCGCCATATAAAGACCAGGCCGCACCCGCATTCCCATTCGTCGGCATCGCGAACGTTTTCACTCCCAGTTCCTTTGCTTTTGAAATTCCGACAGCGGCACCTCTTGCTTTAAACGATCCAGTTGGAATAAGTCCTTCATCCTTCATAAGAAGATTTGGAATGCCTATCTCTGCTCCCATTCTGGTCATCTCAAGCAGCGGCGTCATGCCTTCTCCCATCGATACGATGTTTTCCGGGTTCACTACAGGAAGCAATTCATGGTATTTCCACAAACTATTTTCTCTTTGTCCTATCTCTTCTTTCGTCAAAACAGACTTAATTTGATCCAAGTGATAATTCACCAACAAAGGCGATCCGCATGTACAAAGCTGCTGAATCTTATCGGCAGAATAGACAGCTTCGCATTTCGGACAGCTCAAATGTGATAGATAACTATAGTTCATGAACATTCCCTCCAAATAGGAAAGGCCCCTAACAAGTGAATGTTAAGGGCCTTCGGTTTTTCCGATCAGCTTATGTATAAAACGATAGCTTAAGATTGCCTTTAGGTCAAATCTAGCGGGCTGCATTCCTACTATTTCTATTTTTCCTTCTAAACACGAACCGGTTAATGAACTTATAATTCAGCACATTAAACCAGATCAACGCATCAAGCACAAAACTGCCGGTCGTATCCATTTCATCATTCTTCATCTTCTCCTCAATAAACCCCCCTACACTATAGCTGCTTACAAGCCAAATCAAATAAAGCGTTATAAACTTAGAAAATGTCCCGTCAAAAGGAAGAGTAACAAATTCAAAAACAGCCGCCGCTCCGGTAAAAATCACAAACATTGAAGCTCCTGTAAGAAAAAGGACCCTAAACAGAAAACCTATACACCCCACTAAAATCTCACACCTTTCACTAAAAACTATACCACTAATCTGGAAGCTGAAGAATGTATTTTCTGTTTTTTTGATTGCCGGTTTGGGTGGCGGTTTGGGAGGTTAGGAGGCGGGTTACTGTTTGCCTTGATGAAATGCATAAGAACTCTCTCATTTCCTTATTTTTCATAGTATTACCAAAGAGGTAAACATAGTCAAAAAAGGCTTCTATGTGAGCTTTTTTACACATTTTTCTGCAATAAGGACAAAACCAGGAACGATTGATTCTGTTCATCGGATATCTGCTACACGAAGGACATTTCACGCCAAATATTAACTCTGATTTTTCAATATCATACTGTGAGAGTATATTTATTTTAGGGGAAGTATGCTGCTTCTGTAAAAGGTGTGAAATCTTGTTAAGATCTTTAATAGTTAACAGATCTTCATGATATCTATTATGAAATGACTCCAATTTTTCTGGAAGCGAACCTGCATGAATCACAGTATTTTTTACTGAGTCAAACTTTGCTTTTATTAGCGAGGATGGATTACTGATCACAACAAGACAGTGGATGGGTACAGGAGGGAATGGATACTGTTTAAGAAATAATTCCAACTTGGATTTTTGTCTTTTTACTTGCTGTATTGGATCCAGAAAAGCTTCTTCATTTTTTCCAGAAATACGAATAAGCTGATTAAAAGTCTGATCAAAATACAGTATTCCGCTAATATTTTTTACTTCAAAATAAAAAAACAACGCTGAGTTAATAGTAAAGTGTCAATTTGAAAGAATTCTGTCTTACTATGAGCAAGCCTTAACCCATGAAGAATGATATATTGATCAACAGGCAAATCATTTAAATAGTAATCTATCGCTTGCTCACCCTTATATCCAGCCTTTAATTTAGCTAACTCTTCGCTAGCACTTGCTCTCATCCTGTGACTTTGTGGCAGCCTTTTTATCATAGCCTCAAGTTTCAGAAGTTTAATTGGGGCTTTTCTTTCCTTTTTAATCAATGAACCACATCCTTGCTGAATAGTTTTCTGATGATAGTTTAACCATCTGTGTACTTTTCTGCAAGAAGTGAAAATTGAATTTTCAATTGTCAGTTTAAAAGTAAATTTTCATTTTGAAATCAATTGTTTTGACCGCAAATACTTGGAATCTGACCGTTCGTTACTGATTTATGACCGTTCAATCCTGTTTCTGACCGCTCAACTTCGTTTGTGACCGTTCAAACAATTACTGTCAGACTTCCATTCGTTATTCGTTGCAGAACACTATCTTCCAATCACAAATACCTCTTTTTCTAGCAAAAGAGCGCTCCTTCTTTGTCTGGGTTAGCCGTGATTCATTGGTTTGACCGCTCAGGCATCGTTTCTGACCGCTCGGGCCTTATTTATGACCGTTCAATCCTGTTTCTGACCGCTCGACTTCGTTTGTGACCGTTCAGACAATTACTGTCAGACTTCCATTCGTTATTCGTTGCAGAACACTATCTTCCAAACACAAATACCTCTTTTTCTAGCAAAAGAGCACTCCTTCTTTGACTGGGATAGACTTGTTTCATTGGTTTGACCGCTCGGGCCTTATTTATGACCGTTCAATCCTGTTTCTGACCGCTCGACTTCGTTTGTGACCGTTCAGACAATTTCTGTCAGATTTCTATTTGTTATTCAGTGCTGATCGCCATCTTCCAATCACAAGTACCTCTTTTTCTAGCAAAAGAGCACTCCTTCTTTGACTAGGATAGACTTGTTTCATTGGTTTGACCGCTCAGGCATCGTTTCTGACCGCTCGGACCTTATTTATGACCGTTCAAGCCTTTTTCTGACCGCTCAACCTTCGTTTGTGACCGTTCAGACAATTACTTCCAAAGCCACAAAAAAAACGACCCCCCCACAAAGGAATCGCTCAATCTATCAAGCTCTCAACATATTATTAGCATGAGCCGGCAGCTTCGCCAATGCCTGCTCAAAATCTTTGATCAAGTCATCTGCATCCTCAAGGCCTACGCTGATGCGCAATAGTCCATCTGAGATTCCGCGGCGTTCCCGCTCTTCTTTTGGCATAGCGGCGTGGGACATTCTTGCGGGATACGATAGAATGGATTCTACTGCTCCCAGGCTTACTGCGAAGACGGGCAATTCTACGTTTTTTACAAGTGTGCGGACGGCGTCTTCGTCAGCTAATGTGAATGATAGCACAGCACCTGGTCCGTCTGCTTGATATCGCTGAATGGAATGGCCAGGATGAAATGTTAAACCTGGGTAATAAACGTTGCGTACGGCCTTATGTTTAGATAAGTAGTCTGCGAGTTTGCGTGCGGACGCTGAAGACTGCTGAAGTCTGACGTTCAATGTCTTGATTCCCCGCAGGACAAGCCAGCTGTCTTGTACGCCGAGTACCGCACCAAATGCATTTTGCAGCTTTTGAACTTGGGCCGCGAGCTCATCACCTTTCACAACAGCAAGACCGGCCAGGACATCGCTGTGTCCAGCCAAAAACTTCGTAGCGCTGTGAAGCACGATATCGACTCCAAGCTCAAGCGGTCGCTGCAAGACCGGAGTTAAGAACGTATTATCCAAAAACGTTAAACAGTTATTCGCTTTTGCCAGCTTCGTAATACCCTGTATGTCGGTAATTTTCAAAAGCGGATTTGATGGAGTCTCAACATAAATCACTTTCGTATTCTCTTTGATGTGAGATGCTACTTCATGCAAATCGGTCATGTCGACAAAGCTGTATTCTATGCCGAATCGGCTCAATACATCAGTAATGATACGGTACGTTCCACCGTATACGTCTTCCGTGATTAAGACGTGATCTCCCTTGGAGAGCAGCAGAAAACAGGTTGAGATTGCAGCCATTCCAGATGCAAAGGCAAAGCCTTTTGTGCCGCCTTCGAGCTCGGCGATCGTTTCTTCCAATGCCTCTCGTGTTGGGTTTCCGGATCTGCTGTAATCAAATTTTCCGTAATCATCGAAGTCAAATTGGTGAAAAGTAGAGGAATGATGGATTGGAACGCTCACCGCTCCCGTTTCTTTTTGCACCTTTTGACGATTGTGAAGCAGTTTCGTTTCGAACTTCCAATCATCGTTGCTCAACTTTGTCAGCCTCCTTCATTAGCTCAAATGCCTGTGTAAGGTCTTTCTCCAAATCGCCGGCATATTCAATTCCTACTGAAAAGCGCAATAATCGGTTGCAAACACCATTCTTCGTGCGTATCTCTTCAGGAATATCCATATGTGTCTGTGTTGCCGGATATGTGATAAAGCTTTCCACTCCGCCTAAGCTTTCAGCAAATGTAATCGTCTGCAGGGCTTTCAGAAACGGATTCACCCAGTCTTCCTTCTGCAATCGGAATGACAGCATTCCTCCTTTGCCCGGATAAAGAACATCTGACACCTCTGTCTGCTTTTCAAGAAATGATGCGAGCTTTCGAGCATTGGACTCATGCTGTTTCATCCGCAAAGCCAATGTTTTCATTCCGCGAATCAGCAGCCATGAATCAAAAGGAGCGAGCACTCCTCCAATCGCGTTGTGATGCTGAGCGAGTTCTTCACAAAGCTCTTTTCCCTTTGCCACTACCAAGCCTGCCAGTACATCATTGTGGCCGCCTAAATATTTGGTGGCACTATGGATCACGATATCCGCTCCATCCACTATCGGCGTTTGCAGGATTGGTGTGTAAAATGTGTTATCGACAATCAGCAATACATTATTTTCACGTGCTATTTTGCCAATATCGCTGACCTCTGTTTCCTGCATCAAAGGATTTGTCGGTGTTTCCAGAAAAATAGCCTTTGTGCGTTCATTGATCAGCTTCTGCGTACAGTCCTCGTCTTTAAAATCTGCATAATGAAAAACTAGCCCGTATTTCCGCCACTCTTTTTCAAATAACCGATAGGTTCCGCCATATAAATCAGAAGAGACAATCAGCTCATCTCCGCTTTTAAACAGCGCCATAATGGTTTGGATAGCTGCCATGCCTGAACTGAAGGCATAGCCCTGGTCTCCGTGTTCAAGTTCAGCTATCGCTTTTTCAAGGATGGCACGTGTTGGATTCCCTGTACGGATGTAATCAAATCCAGTTGATTCCCCAATTCCATTATGCCGGTATGCTGTAGAAAAATAGACGGGTGGATTTACTGTTCCCGTTGTATTCTCACTTCGATTGCCTATTTGCGCCAAGATTGTTTCAATGCGTTCTGTCATTTCCAACACCGTCCTATTGTTTTTTCAAAAAGCTGTTTTCCTGAAGACTCTTTTAAAATGCCTTTAAAAAAATAAAAAACGTCTTCCTCATTAAGAAGAAGACGTTGATATCGTAAGCTGGCTTCTCCTTATCTCCCAAGCATCATAGTACGCTTGCTGGATTTAGCACCTTGGTTCGAATAGGATATGCCCCATTCTTTTCCGGTTGCTGAGATTTCACAGGGCCAGAACCCTCCATCTCTCTGGATAAGAATAAATAGTATGAACTTTTTGAATTGTTTTTATAACCTTATCTCATTCTCATATAATTTGCAAGGGGTTTTCTAAAAAAATGGCTTATTGCGATTCACGATCATCACACCAGCTATAATCAGCAATCCCCCTGCTGCACTTGCTATTAAAACCGGCTCATTCAATAAAAGAGCAGCTGCAGCCACTGTTGCCAGGGGTTCGAAATATAAAAAAGAGGATACTCTTGTCGCCTCCATCACTTCGAGGGCCTTGCCCCAAAACCAGTAGGCAATGGCAGAGACAAAAATACCGAGAAACAGCAAGTGTGCCCAGGTATCATTTGAAAGGGCTGCAATCTTTATCCATCCGTTATTTCTTAAAAAGAAAGGCACTGTCATCAAAAATCCGATAAAGCTTGTATAAAAAGTGACCGTTAAAGCAGGATAGGGAATTCTTAATTTTTTTATAAGAATGGAATAGACAGCCCAGTTCAATGTGCTTAAAATCATGAGAAGATATCCAATGTTTGCATGAAACGTCAAAGATCCCCCCTGCCCATAAGAAGTAATCAATAGAACGCCTGCAATAGCCATTGTCATTCCAATCGCCTTAAATAAGGTAAATGCTTCTTTCAAAAAAAGAGATGCCAAGATGGCTGTAAAAATAGGGGAAAAAGAAATAATCCAGCCGGCTTGTGATGCCTGAATGGATTGAAGCGCGGCTGCCTGTACGACCTGATGGACAAAAATCCCCAGTGTTGCCAAGATGAATACGTGTGGCAGGTGAAGAATTTTCATTTTTACATTTTGCCGGAGGATGAGCAGCAGGAAAAATAAAAAGACAGAAGCAATTCCAAATCTGATTGAGAGCAAGGTAAATGGATCAAGCTGAGCCAGCACGGCTTTAGTGGAAACAAAGGAAATCCCCCAGAAGGAAATGGAGATAGCTGCATAGATACTTGCGATCATTTTGATTGATACCCTCATTGACCCACACTTCCAATCGCTTAATTTTAGGCTTGTCTTCTAAAAAGGAATATGAGGTCTGGCATGGGAATATACCGCTTCAGGAGCAGTTAAAAAGCTAAACTGAATCATGCATAATATGTGATGCAAGAATTTTGTCACATTTCATGATAAAATGGATGGAAGCGTTTTTATTCATTTTAGTGGATGTGACAGCGTCCATCATCTTTGGGGGTAATTGTGATGACAGCGAAAGCAGGAATTGTAAAAGAGACGCTGCTTTATTCGAAGGAATTAGAAGAAGAAGTAACGCTCCTTATTTATTTGCCGAAGAACTACTCGCCACTTTATAAGTACAGCCTGATCATTGCACAGGATGGACAGGATTACTTCAGACTTGGGCGTATTTCAAGACAGACTGAAGAACTTTTAAGTGAAAGAGAAATTGAAAATGTGATTATTGTCGGCATTCCATATCGCGATGTACATGATCGCCGTGATAAGTATCATCCCGATGGACCGAAGCAAAAAGCATACATCCGATTTTTAGCTCATGAGGTCGTTCCCTATTTGGATAAGGAATTTCCAACCTACCAAATGGGAGCTGGACGTGCTTTAATTGGGGATTCACTTGCAGGTACGGTATCCTTCATGACAGCAATGACTTATCCGAATACGTTCGGCAAGGTTATTATGCAATCACCATATGCAGATGAAAAAGTCCTGAAAATGGTGGATGAATTTTCCTCGCCAGCCCTTTTAACGGTTTATCATCAAATCGGCACTGAAGAAACGGAAGTAAAGACGACGGATGGTGAAGTGAAAAATTTCATCAATCCGAACCGCGAACTGAAAGAAGCTATTTCCAAAAAAGGAATTCCATCAGTGTATGAAGAATTTGAAGGTGATCACAAATGGACATTTTGGCAGCCATCTTTAAAAAAGATCTTAAAAGCAATGTTCTGATTGGCTTATATGCTTCAATAATGAAATTTGATATACTATGAATACATTTTTATACATGGGAGGGAACACTTATGAAGTACGGAATTGCCATTTTTCCATCAAAAAAATTACAGGATTCAGCTAACTCTTATCGAAAGCGCTATGATCCCAATTATGCCTTGATTCCGCCTCATTTAACGCTGAAACAGCCTTTTGAAGCGACGGATGAACAAGTTAGGGACATTTCAAGAGAGCTTCGTCAAATCGCGCAGCGGATGCAGCCGGTAACCATCTCCATACAAAAGTTCAGTTCCTTTTCGCCAGTGAATAATGTCATTTATCTTAAAGTTGAGCCAACAGAGGAAATTATGAAGCTGTACGAAGCTCTCCATGACGAATATTTTTCAGATATCGAACCTGAATATGCATTTGTGCCGCATATTACAATTGGCCAAAAGCTATCGGATGATGAACATTCAGACGTTCTTGGCAGCTTAAAAATGACAGACTTTCAGCATGAAGAAACCATTGACCGCTTCCATTTGCTTTATCAGCTTGAAAATGGCTCATGGACCGTATATGAAACATTTCTGCTTGGAAAGGAAGGTTTTTAAGTGATCGCAAGAATTGTAAAGTCAGATGAAGAATTGCAGGACGCATATGATGTCCGCACGAAAGTTTTTGTAGAAGAGCAGCAAGTTCCTGAAGAAGAGGAAATTGATCAATTTGAAAGAGAAGCATCGCATGTTGTCTTGTATGACGGAGATAAGCCTGTAGGTGCAGGGCGTTTCCGAATCCTGAACGGCATCGGCAAAATAGAGCGCATTTGTGTCCTTCCTGATTACCGATCAAAAGGTGCAGGTAAAATTATTATGGAAAAGCTTGAAGAAATTGCAGCGTCAAAGGAGATGCAAACCTTAAAGCTGAACGCACAAACACATGCAGAACCATTTTATACAAAGCTCGGCTATTCGACCATTTCTAAAGAAACATTTTTAGATGCCGGTATTCCGCATGTGACTATGGTAAAAGAAATGAAATAAAAAGCAGCTAATAGCTGCTTTTTATTTTCGTCATCTTATACAGATAGAATAAGATGGTGCTGAATAAAGCGATGATCAACGGAACATACCACCACCCAGGTCCATCCTTCCCTAAGGCAGATCGTACGGTACCCCAGGATTCGATTGCTAAAAAGAAACTAACTTCAAAACTGATTACAGCAAGCAATTTCCTTGCTGACCTATACATTTCTTCTGCATTTTTTTCCGTTATTTCCATTGGATAATTATAGAGATGAGGAACCTTTGACAAAAAGAATAACATGACAAGAAGACATGTACTAAGCACAGGCAATAACCAAATGTTTCCTTTCCTTCCCCATCCATCTGGTTCTCCCTAGACATTAAAATGAATCGGTATTGTATTGGGAATTTTGCTCCAAACTGACCCAATAAAGATCACAACGATTAAATAACACAAACGAGAGGCTTTGAAATATTCTTTCCATTTTTGTTATTGGCAACGAAATTCTAGGGCGCTTATTCATATATCATTCTCTCCCTTCGCTTTTCGCGATAATTCCTGCCAAACCTGCACATGCTAGAAGTATCTATTATGAGACGGGTGACGTTTATATGGAATATGTACATACTGGCATCGATTTAGTCATTGGATTTTTCGGTTTATTTTTTTTAACACGGATTTTAGGGAAAACACAAATCACACAAATTACGACCTTTGATTTTATTTCTGCACTAGTACTTGGAGAGCTCGTGGGAAATGCTGTATTTGATGATGATACAGGCATCCTCAAAATTCTGTTTGCTATATCTGTGTGGGGAAGCTTAATTTTCATCATAGAAATCATTACGCAAAAATGGAAAGGAACACGAGGATTTTTAGAAGGCAGACCAACGATTATCATTCATCAGGGAAAGATAGTCCGTGAAAGTCTGAGAAAAAGCAAGCTGGATCTTAATCAGCTTCAGCATCTTGTCAGAGCAAAAGGCGCCTTTTCACTCAGGGAGGTAGCATTTGCCATATTAGAAACTGATGGTACAGTTAATATCCTAAAAAAACCAATGTTTGAAGCACCAACCCGAAGCGATTTTCAATTTAATCCGGAACACGCTATTCTGCCTTTTTCGATGATTCTTGACGGTGAGGTTTTATTAGATAACGTTCGTGAAGCAGGTTTATCAGAGGAATGGCTGCAGCAAGAACTTAGAAAACACAATATAAAGAGCTACGAAGATGTCTTATATGCTGAGTGGCTTGAAGGGTACGGCCTTTTTCTGCAAAAAATGAATTAACATTTAAAATATAGAGAAGCATCCTCAATTGTGATTTGAGCTTTCTTTTCCTTAATAAGCTTGGTTACATAAGCAGTAATGGCTGTTCTGAACAAAAGCCATGAGGACAATGTTTGGGGATTTACGTCAAAATGCCGGCACATTTTTTGAACTAATTTTTCTTGACTTATAGGTCCTTCAGAAATGATTTGGGAAAGAACCGAGAGAACATGCTGATGATATTTTACATTTTGGCTCACTGTTTCTTGGAATGTCTCTTCATAGATTCCATGTCCGGGCACTGCTCCCTTACAATCAATAGTCAAAAGTTTCTCAAGTGAAATTATCGTATCATCAGCGTCGATGATATAAGGAATTTTATGCTTTCTAAGCTGCTCCATTCCAAAGTACGAGTCAGCAGCAAATAAAATTCCATCTGCCTTTACGCCAAGCTGCATGAGACTGTGACCTGGAAATGCAATGCATTCAAACGAAACATCACCACATTGATAAATCCCTTCCTTCACCTCTTCATTGATGGAAATAGGTGTCCCTTCTAGAAATTTATTGCGCAGCTCAGGTAAGGGTTTGTTGCCTTGGAATAAGTATAGCGGTTCCAATATTGGGTTCCTAAGAATGGCTGCTTCTTCTTTTGCTGCAAATGTATGTACATCATGTTTTTCTTGAATAAATGCTGCCCCTCCATAATGATCGGCATGAGCATGGGTGATGAATAAATGGGTCAAAGGACAGTCGTGTTCGGTTAATTGCTTACTTACTTTTTTTGCTGCTTGCTGATCAAGACCGGCATCAATGAGCATCCCATGTCTCCCGCTCTTGATATAGCCGATATTGACGGCAGCTTGAAAATAGAAGCATTGTTCCGTTAATTTTATAAATTTCATGAGATACCTCTTTTTTAGGCTGTTTTCGCATCGATTGTTGTTATTGGTTATTAATTGTACCCGTGGATTTTCACTGCAGGCACTTGCTTTCCGCGGGGAGGGATTTGATCCTCCTCGGCTATGCCTGTGGGGTCTCCCATTCCCCTCTATTTCCCGCAGGAGTCAAGTGCTTTTTCGCTGCAATCCACTAAAGGTTTTAACCTTTTTCCAAAAGCAACAACTTTACGAAAAGAGCCTATAATTAAATAGAGTCATTAAAAAGCTGGCCATTTCCAGTCATTTTTTTCATATAAAGTTCCTGATTCAGCTTGCTGCGTTTTACCTTTTCCAGCATGTGAGAAAATTTCTTTTCTTCCTCTAACGATTTGGTGTTAAGTTCAATTCGCGCGACACTTGTTAATTCTGCATAATCCTGCTTGTGCCTGACCGTCCGATTGGCATACTGCACATACTGATCTAACTGAACTGGTGCTACGTAACTCATCTATATCACCCCTGTTAGTAGACTATTCCCATAAATACTTTCGCTAAAACGAATCTTACTTCCTCTTTTTTGTTTTGCTTCCTTTTGATAAGATAGAGTTTGTGTCTTTATTTAAAAGATACGAACCCTATTGAGAAATTATGGGAGGACTTTCGTTGATTTGTGGAAAATTAAAAGATGAATTTATACAGCTCCCTTATTTGGCCAGAGAGAGGTATCAGTATGTCTATGAAGCAAGTCTTCATGGAAAAGTGACATGCGCATGCTGCAATCAGCCATTAAAGCTATACTTAAGCATAAAACAAAAACCTTATTTTTATCACGCTGATCATGCCATTCATAATCAATGTGAACAATACAGCGAAACGATTCAGCAGGCTGCCGCTTCAAAAGAAGTTGAATATAAAGAAATGAATGGTTTTCGGATGCCATCATCGCGGGCAATAACAGATGATCAGACGCAAAAAGAAACGTCGTGGAAGTCATTCCAGCTCGCAAAGCTTGGTCACACTTCATGGAGTGCAAAAGAAAAAGCTGCAGCAAAGAGTATTTTGACAGTCAAGCTTGATGACACACAGCTTGAAGCGGTAACAACAATTGACGGACCCTTGCTCGTTCTTGCCGGGGCAGGCAGCGGAAAAACACGAGTTCTGACCACACGCGCTCTTTACATGATGGAGGAGCAAAATATAAATCCCGGATCCATCATGCTTGTCACGTTCACCTCAAAAGCAGCACAGGAAATGAAGAATCGGATAAGCGGGTATGCAGCGTCACAAGCAGCAGGCAGACTTGTATGCGGAACGTTTCACAGTATCTTTTATAAAATTCTGATGCACAGTGATTCTGAAAGATGGAATGGACAGCATTTAATTAAATGGGACTGGCAGAAAGAGCAGTACATAAAATTTGCAGGACGTGAGCTCGGTCTAGATGAAAAAGAATTTCCATTTGATCAGGCCCTGCAGCAAATTAGTTTTTGGAAAAATACATTTCTCTCCAAGCGTGAAATAAAGCCTGAAACGGAATGGGAAGAAAAAGCACTTTTTCTTTATGAAAAATATGAAGAAATGAAGAATGCACAGAATCAGTTTGATTTCGACGATATGCTGATAAAATGCTATGAACTTCTTCTTGAAAATCCAAAGCTGCTTGCCCAATATCAAGAGCGGTTTCACTATTTTCTCGTAGATGAATTTCAGGATATCAATCCGGTTCAGTATGAGCTTCTAAAAATGCTTTCCTCTCATACGAAACAGCTATGTGTAGTTGGAGACGATGATCAATCTATCTATGCATTCAGGGGAAGCGATCCATCTTTTATTCTGAATTTTAAGCAGGATTTTCCTGATGCTAAAATTGTGACACTTGCCGAGAACTACAGGTCCAGCCATGAAATTGTTTCGAGTGCGAACTCGGTTATTTCAAAAAATAAACAGCGCCATCAAAAAGCGATGAACGCACAATATCAAAATGAAGCCCCTCCGCTTTTCTTTTTTCCGCATGATGAAGAAGAGGAAGCGACATTAGTTGTAACTGATATGAAAGAAAAGCTGAAAAACGGAGCAAAACCGGCTGATTTTGCTGTTTTGTATCGGACCCATACCGCAGGCCGCGCGATTTTCGAGCGTCTCGCTCAATCAAGTATTCCTTTTACGATTGAACAGGAGGGACTTTCTTTTTACGAAAGAAGAATGGTCAAAGGTGTTCTTGCCTACTTAAGGCTTGGAATGAATCCTGATGATTCAGCCGCTATTGTGCATGTGATGACCGCCCTATTCATTAAACAGAGTGCTCTTAATGACCTTAAGGCTTTTTCCATTACACATGATTGTACATTTGTAGAAGCTCTCACGAAACTAGAATCTCTGCAGCCCTTTCAAAAGGCAAAGATTAAACGAATTGTTCCAATGTTTGCAAAGCTGAAAACATTGAAGCCAACCGCCGCGATTGACCTAATTGATAAAGATATGGGATTTTCGGACTTCCTGAAAAAGCGCGGGAACGAGGGCAACGCGATTGAAAAAGGCTCTGACGATTTAAAAGACTTACGCGTGCTTGCCAATAAATTTGATACAGTTGCCGAACTTCTCGAGCACGTCGATCATATGACGGCGAAATCGAAAGAATGGAAGCAGCAGCGGGATCCTCATTCCGTTCAGCTCATGACTGTCCATCGTGCGAAAGGACTGGAATATGAGCATGTCTACATTTTAGGAGCTGTTGACGGAGGACTTCCTCATGACTTTGCACTCGATTCGTTCCGAAAAGGAGACGAGAAGCCGATTGAGGAAGAGCGCCGCTTAATGTATGTAGCCATGACCAGGGCGAAATCATCCCTATCTGTCTCTGTTCCTCAGTTCAGGAGAGGAAGAAAGGCGATTCCTTCACGATTCATCCGAGGTTTGATGGTTTAATAATAAGCAATGGAAACGGCCTCCCCAAATCAGGAGAGGCCGCTTTGTTCTTTATTTCTTATTGATCATCTTGGAGATAGTGTTAAAGTCCAGCTTTTCTTTGCCATTTACGATACTATTAACGATTTTGTCTTCCATTTCTTTATTAACAGGTTTGTTGGCGATTTGGGAAACGCGGCGGATTACACCGCGTACGGTTTTTTCGTCTTTGAAATTGGCATTTTGAAGGGAGTTGGCGAGGTCTAATACTTCCTTCATATTCACGCCGGTTTTCTTTTCAATATTTTTAAATAAGTGATTATCCATGTTTGTTGCCTCCTTTACGATGATATATCCTATGAATCTCTTTACCTGTTGTGCCTATCTTTCTTAAAAAAGGCAATGGTCGTATGGATTGTTGTATCTGCACAATCTCCATTAGGAGATCGTCTCATAATAATTACGATTTAATTTTTTAGAAAAAACCCTAAAACAAGGAAAGTACGGACAATAATGCCCGTACTTCCTTTCTCATCACATCAGTTATGCTTAGTGAAAGAAAGAAGCACCTACGATGATCAATAAGATGAACAATACTACGATTAAAACAAATGTTGAACCATAGTAGCCTCCGCCGTAACCTCCGCCATAGCCACCGCAACCATATCCGTATCCCATATCTTAGCCACCTCCTTCTATCTTTCGTCTATACAGCATATGTCAAAGAAACAGAATTGTTTGTACAGTAAGGATGGGCTCTTGCGGATATTTTCACTTTAAATGTCTTTCATTTTGAGCCATCCAATTCTCCGCTTCTTCAGCCATTTGGTCCATGCGTTTTTCAAATTTGGAAGCAGATGATTCCAAAATCCCAAGCTCTTTATCTTTTTCGTTCAGCCACTTTGATTGTTTTCTCTGTATCTCATCGTGACGGTCATACAGGTTCTCCATGAATTTTTCAAATACACCAGAAAGTTTCCCCATCACACTCACCTCCCCATAGCTTATGCACATCACCAGTCATTTGTTTATACGAAAAGCGAAATTGCTGGTTCTGGCATGGCAAAGCCGTTTTGACCGAAAAGTTAGGCACTGGAGCCAGACTTCAATGCGCAAAACATTATACTTGCCATAAAAATAAAAATCCTCTTATCAAAAGAGGATTTTCATCTACTATATAATGGAGTACCTAGCCTTTGAAAATTTTTTTCTTTCCGCACCCGCAACCTGTTTTCTTCATGCCGCCCGAAGCCTGCTGCTGATAATGGGAAGAGCCAAACACAACCATTGAATTTGAACTGGCAGATTTCGTTGATTTTTTGAATTGCATGCTAATCCTCCCTTTCTTTTCCTCCTCATAATGTATGTTTAAAAAGAAGGCTTTGCCTCAGCGAAAGAACTAAGTTTGATTACAAAAGCGCAGACGTCTTGGTCAGCTCACGAAGAGAATAGGAATTTCACAGTGAGCTAGGCCGCCGGAGCTGGACGAAATTAACCTAGTTACGATATCAACAATCAATAAGTTTTATACGCCACAAACAGAAAAGCCGAATCGCCTGTTTAGCCCAGGCATGGCAGAAAAGGATCTGTGCTTTGCAGCCGCTATTCTTTTGGTTTATCCCTATCTTTGGCAGCCTGATTTTTCAAATTGCTGATAAACCATGAGTCAAACTTATCTGCGGTCTGGATAGGTTCTGCTTTTTCCTTCTCAGGGCTATTTTTTGTAAGCAATTCAAATAGAACGAGATTTTCCCCTTCCAGATGACTGAGCTTTTCTCTTAATTGTTTGTTTTCTTTTCTTAGCTCATGGTAAGAACCATTTTCTTCATAATCCAGCAGCTGTGCTTTCGTATGTGAAAGCTCTCTTTGCAAATAGGCAAGTCGTGCTTTAAGAGTCTTTACGCTCTCTGTCTGTTGATTTGTCACGCTTCATCGCTCCCATCCATATAAATAAATTATTCCCTTACTAATAAGAAATTCATGCTCCCAGGTTTTTATGCAGGAAACTGACATTCACCTAAAATTCCGCTCATATCACGGCACACAAATTGGGAAAAAACATACTATACATTAGTCCCGACACCTAATGTATCTGTTCATTAAAATGGACGGGAGAAATCAAGATAGGAGGAAAACAACAGTGAGTCAAAATTCTCGTAAAGAAAAAGTCTGTATTAAGACGCGTAAAGTATACGACTGGGTTACTCGTCCGGTAGATCTGCCATTAATCAGCGTTAATGACAAAGAATTAGATATGTTATTCGACTGCGGAGATAAATACGACGATCTTTGTAAATTCTTAAAAAACAAGGTGAAATCAGGCGACTTAACAGTCAACTGCTTCCTAAGTGATAGAGAAGGCCGCAGAATCGATCCTAACGCAAAAAGCAAATCTTTTCTTTGCCAAGAAATTTCACCAGCTGACCAACGCCATGATGTAACCGTTAATCTTCCAAATGGCGATGAAGTTACATTGCAAAAAGTGAAAGTTCTTGTTAAAGGCTTTGTCACAGTTGAAGTATTAGACGCGAACGACAATGTCATTTGTGAGTCGAAGCCAATTCCATTCGCTACAGCTCAAACATTTATCCTTTGTGCTCCAGAAGGAACTGAACTTGATTGCCACATTAACTTCTTTGAGTGCGATGCAACTTTAGTTTGCACAGACGTTTTCTCACAATTAGATGTATCCATTACATTCTGCTTAGATGTTCAAATGGAAGCAAACGTGAAGCTTGAAGTGGAAGCTAAAATTTGCAAACCTCGTGATGAATTAACAGAAGCAATCAATGTTGGCTGCGATAACAGCGACAATTTCCCGCCGCAATGCCCGGAAATCTTCCCAGTACACTAATGACTCTAAGATGGCTGTTGCCCACAACAGCCTCTTATTTTTTTGTTTTTTTATGGTAATCAGTTGAAATGATTTCATGCATTTTCTCATACATATGCTTTAGGGAGTTCAGAAAGGAGCGGCAAAAGATGAAAAAGCAAGAAAGTCCAAATTCCGGTGAACGATCCATTCAGCTTCAGCAGCAGATTCTGCATTACCGTTCTGAACTAAGCCGTATGCAGCAGCAGGTAAATGATGCAGAAAATCAGGTAAAAAAAGAAATCATCCGTAATCAGTATTTGCAGGAAAAACTGAATGAAGCTCTTCACACTCATACTGAACAATTTGAAAAAGAAGTGTTTCAGCTCGAAAAAAAAGTACTTAAACTTGAAGTGGCACTTGAAGAAGAAAAAAAACGGACTACAGAACTCCGAAAGAAAATGCTGATGCAGGAAGAGCAGGCAAAACCGGCAGTCATTGAACCGTTATTTCAACTAGGCGCACATTTCCAGGCCTCTATATTTCTTCCTCAAACCGAAGATGACAGCCTGTCTGTTTTTGGAGACTTTATTATAAAAAATACAGGAAATCAGCCTTTACATGAGCCAATGATCTGCATTCAAATTTCTCCGCTGCTCTTTGGATCATTAAGCGGAAAAATTATCATGCAGCGGAAAATGGATGACACGAAAATATACGAAGATGCGGCAAACAACCATTGGAAATACGTTTATGAGGATTGGCGCGAAAGAATCCGCAGTGAAAATCGATACTGGCTGCAGCCCTTAAATGAATCAGAGGTAAAACCAAACGAGCTTCTTGTTTTCTCCGGTTTCGAAATCTCGTTTCCTAAGCCCGACAAACGTCCAATACAGGTAAAGGGATTTGTCTATTCGAAAGAACTGCCGAAAGGTGTTCCCTCACTTAATCACATCTCGATACAATGAAAAAAGCGGAAAGACTTTATGAAGTCTTTCTGTTTTTTCTATTGAAACTGATAGAAATGTTTTTTCACTGATAGAATTCAGTTCGGCCTCCTTATAAATACTGTTTCCATTCTTTCAGAACACGAAAAACGCACCCGCTAAACCATAGCGGATGCAGCTATTTACCAGACTTCATTAAAATAGAAATCCGGATACTTTTCAAAAGATCAATTTCTCAATAATCGCCTCTATGATCGCTGCACATCCAGCAATTGCCAGAATAAGAATAAGCGGTTCTGACAGCTCATTCATATACTCGTAAATAAGAAAAAGAAAGCCAGAGCACCAAATTCCAGTGCACCAATAGCAGCTCAGCAGTTCTCCTATCCATTTCTGCAATCCAGTGCCTTTTATTTCAATATATGAAAGAGTACTTCCGTCAGGCAAAACCTCCTCTGCCTCTCTATGGAAAGGTCTCCTAATAAAAGCAGTTATTTTATCATAAACAAGTAATCTTGTAAGTCTGAAACTCGCTATAAACAATAAGATAAAATCAATCCATCCAATCATATGTATCTCCTTCTCTCGTTAATCATGATATATCTTATGACGGGATGCAGTATTTAAGACCGAAGTTGATTTACTGGTCAAATATCACTTTATAGCGTTTTGTTACATATACTGTTTATTAAAACATTATGAAGGAGGATATTATGAGTAAGGTATATTTTGATGATGGGCAATCCCAGCCTATCCAAGAAAAACTGGCTCGTCTGACAAAGGAAACGGAAGTGAATGTTCATGTTGGTGAAAAGATTTATTATGAAGCATCTTTTAAAAAAGCAGATTTCGAAAAAGGAACAGCCGACTTCATCATTGATCGGTTTTACAATCATGGCGGAAAAAAAATTACCTTATCATTCGATGAAATAACAGATCTTGATCTGCCGGTTACTGAAAAAAACATTGAAGGAGAAGAG
Source organism: Bacillus sp. PAMC26568 (assembly GCF_014235785.1). GTDB lineage: Bacteria > Bacillota > Bacilli > Bacillales > Bacillaceae > Bacillus_P. Next base: position 3,391,951 of record NZ_CP060137.1, read on the forward strand.
GAATAAAGAGCGGATTCAGCAAGCTTTTTGCGCATGACAGGGGGAATCGATGGTTGTTAAAAAAAGAGATAAAACCCATTCAATACTTAAAAACACTAGAAGGAAATTATGCTCATCTGTATTTATTCAATGATGGAAAAGAATATGTAGTAAAGTTTCAGCGTGTCCGAAAATACCGTAAGCGCGAGGTTGTAAACGAATGGCTTGCAGGCAATCTTGCCCGGCTGCTTGAACTGCCTGCGTTGACCACGAATATTGTCTATATGCCAGATGTTTCCCTCGCGGATATACCCGTCTATCGCAATTCTTCTTATAAATCCGGGAAACATCTTGCCATACCTTTTCTTCCACATGTGAAATCCTATTTGGAGCTTCATGAACCTTTAGAAAAAAGCAGTCTGATCAATCATGAACAATTGGCAGGTATGCTTTTGTTCGATCAATGGATTAATAATAATGACAGAAGCCGCACAAATATCCTATTTGAAGAGAAAGAAGACGGGAAGTATTATTTTTGGATGATTGATCACGGCAGATGCTTCCCAGGAACCTACGAGTGGAACGCTGAAACTTTAGAACAGGAACCTGTTTACAGAGTCGACATGCCTGTCTATAAATGGGCATGTTCTCTCTTAGATGGTCCTGATCCTCTCTACACGTACTGTGAAAAAATCATGAATGTCAGTTCCGATCTGATTTGGTTACTCTTAAAGCAAATTCCTGAAGATTGGCAAGTTACACAAGCAGAGAAAGAAAAATTACTCGCATTTTTAAAAAGAGACCGATTGCATGAACTTCCTAAACTAGTGATCGATGCAAACAACCAGCACCTCAGCAGCTTTTGAGGTGCTTTTTGAATTGCTGGTTTTCGGATTGTTGAGTCGTTGATTAGGGCGCGTTGTGATTTGAAGCGGGGATAGAAGCTCTAAAATGGTCAACCGTGATAACTAAGTAGGCATAAACAGGTGCGAATAGGAAAGGAAATAGAAGATCGCACATAAAATTGGATGATTGCGCAGAACAGTACTGAGCGAACACAAATTTAGAGGAAAGCATATCTGACACCAAATCAGAGGAAAAAACACATTGCTAAATCGAACAAATATAGAATAGAGTGTTCTTTTGCTAGAAAAAGAGGTATTTGTGGTTGGAAAAAGGGAATGCAGCGCTGAAAACGTAAAAACCTGACAATAATTGTCTGAACGGTCAGAAACGGGGCTTGAGGGGTCAAACCAATGAATTCCTGCTATCACAGTGAAATGAGGAGTGCTATATTGCTAGAAAACGAGGTATTTGTGGTTGGAAGATTGTCTACATTACTGAATAATGTATGAAAATCTGACAGTAATTGTCTGACCGGTCACAAATGTAGTTGTGCGGTCAGTAACACGAATGAACGGTCATAAATTGGGGCCAAGCGGTCAGAAACGGGGCCTGAGCGGTCAAACCAATGAATCAAGTCTATCACCATCAAAGAAAGAGTAATCTTTTGAAAAAGAGGTAAATAAACCGAAGTTTCGCTTCCATGAACCGGAAAAAAACAGCTACAAAACCTAAGAAAACGCAGGCTCCGCTCTGCGTTTTATTCCGATTGCCCTATTTTCAGCTGATTTTTTACAAACCTGTCATACAGCTCATGCTGCTTTCTCAGCTGCTTTTCCAGATCAAATTTGTCTTCAATTACATATCTTGCAGCTTGTGAGAACTCACTCCATGCTTCTGGAGAACGAAGAAAGGATTCTATGCCGTCTTCCAGCTGCTGAATATTTCCTTCTTCAATTAAATACCCTGTGCGTAAATGGGTAATCAGCTCTGGGATGCCCGCATGTCTGGTTGAGATGACAGGAAGCCCGATTGCCATCGCTTCTTTCAATGCATTTGGGATTCCTTCTACATCTCCATTTTGCGCTGTTTCGCTCGGCAAACAAAAGAGATGTGCTTTTTTCAGTTCTTCTGCAATGTCAAACAAGCTCATCTTCCCTAATAAAAAAACAGAATGCGTGAGTTCCAGCTCATCAATTAATCTTTGGAGATTGATCCTCTCTTTCCCGCCTCCAATGATTTTCAGCATAATTCCAGGATGCTTTTTTTGTACGGATTTAAAAGCATGAATCAGTGTTTCGTGTCCTTTTTTCTGAACGAGTCTGCCGACTGATATGATGACACACTCTCCATTTTGCGGTGCTTGCCGCTCTTGAAAAGGGAAAACGTTTAAGTCAATTCCTCCATGCAGGACGCTGATCTTTTCTTTAGGTACTCCCAGTTTTAACAGTTCGCTCCCTAAAAAGTGACAAACTGGAACAAAGAGGCTTTCATGATTCACAATAGACCGATAACGGGAAAAATTCTTATTATACAGGATTTCACTTTGAGCGGATCCATCTGAACCTCGAATGCTCACAATAAAGGGAATTTTATGCTGCATAGCAATTGGAAAGATATCAATCGCATGCTTTCCGTGATGTGCATGGATTGCTGCGACATTTTGCTCTTTAAAAAAGGCATCCAGGTCTGTAATTTCGTTCATATTATAAAACGATTCAAAAGGAAAATCAGTATCTGATTTTTTTTGAAATGGACCAATGACAATTGTACGATAAAGGCCTTGATAAATCATTTGATTATAAATAAACCGCTGATTTACTTTTACATCTTCCATTAAATAATGTGCGATTGTTTCCACTGAGAAGATTCACTCCTCTATATAAAATATGGTTCCAAAAACCCATCTGATATCAGTTCATTTTCTCTGCACTAGCCTATTCATCATATGTAATAAAAGCATTTTGTCCATGAAAAATGTTCTTTTTCCCAGTTTTTCTTCAAAAGCTGTAACCTTTCAGACTTGTTTCATAATAGGCTATGGGAGATGGTGTTAGAAAGGGGTTTCCACTATGAATGTTTGCGTGATTGGCGCTGGCTATGTTGGTTTAACAACTGCAGCATTCCTCTCAGAAATCGGTCATCACGTTACATGCATCGATCAGGACACAAAAAAAATTGAATCGCTGCAGAACGGCTTTATTCCTATCTTCGAACCTGACTTGGAAGATTGTATTACTAAAAATAAAAGCAGGCTCCGCTTTACAAACGATCTTTCTTCAGGCTTAAATACAGCAGAAATCATTATTTTGGCAGTAGGCACGCCTTCCTTGCCAGATGGAAGCTCGAACTTGAGCTATCTTAATAAAGCGGTATCAGATGTAATGGATTTGCTTACATCGTATAAAATCATTGTGGTCAAAAGTACCGTTCCACCAGGTACAAATGGCGCTATCCTGGCATCGCTGAAGGAAAAGGGTTATCCGCCTGCTTTATTTGATCTCGTTTCAAATCCGGAATTTTTACGGGAGGGATCAGCCCTTTATGATATGAAGCACCCTGATCGCATCGTGTATGGTCTAGAAAATGAAAATAAAGCATTGCTTATTAAACTGAATGAATTATACAGAGGTATTGAAGCTCCTGTTATCGTGACAAATTATGCAGGTGCAGAGCTGATTAAATACGCTTCAAATGCTTTTTTAGCAGCTAAAATCAGCTTTATTAATGAAATGGCACGTATCTGTGAGTTTTTCGATGCGGATATTACTCATGTTGCAAAGGGAATCGGAACAGATTCGCGAATTGGGAAGGCATTTTTGCAGGCTGGGCTTGGATACGGAGGATCATGTTTTCCGAAAGACTTAAAATCACTAAGTTTTTCAGCCAAAGAAAAAGGATTGAAGCCTCACTTATTAGATGCTGTGCAATCTGTCAACACCTCACAAATCGACATCTATTTTGAAAAAATTAAAACGCTATTTCCTAATCTATCATCTATGAAAATTGCAGTGCTTGGCATTGCATTTAAACCTAATACAGACGATATCCGTGAATCTCCTGCAGTTGCTTTAATTAAGAAACTTAATGATTTCGGATGTTCGATGCGTGCTTTTGATCCAAAAGCATTTTTACCAGCTGAGCTGGAAATGATCGAACAGTCTGAAAATCCTTATGATGCATTGACTGAAGCAGATATAACAATCATTACAACAGATTGGAAAGAAATGATTGACCTGGACTGGAGTCAGGTGCACCGGCTCATGAGAGGGCGCACTGTGATTGACGCAAGAAATTGCCTTGATCAAAACAAAATTAGAACCGCAGGTTTGGATTACATTGGGGTTGGACGACTATGAGGATTATTGTAACAGGATGTGCTGGTTTTATTGGCTCTCATTTGTGTGAAAAATTATTGCAGCAGGAGGAAAACGAAATCATCGGCGTCGATTGTTTTATCGGGCCAACTTCTCCTTTATTAAAAAGGCAAAACCTGAAAAAATTGCTTCAGCATCCCCGCTTTCAGCTGCTGCAGGAAAGTTTAATGAATATGGACTGTGAAAAGCTTTTGCAAAAGGCAGATGTCGTATACCACCTCGCAGGCATACCCGGCGTCAGAGCAAGCTGGGGAAAGGATTTTCTCCCATATACAGAGAATAATATTCTTGCAACACAGCGTCTGCTGGAAGCAGCCAAATCTGCCAAATTAACAAAATTTATTTACGCTTCAACTTCTTCAATTTATGGGTATAAACACGGAATGGTCTCAGAAGGTGCTATGCCTGAACCCCTTTCGCCTTATGGGGTTACAAAGCTTGCAGGGGAGCATTTATGCGCTGTTTATCATAAAAATTTTGATGTCCCTGTCACAATTTTGCGCTATTTTACAGTGTATGGTCCAAGACAAAGGCCAGATATGGCTTTTCACCGTTTTATTAAACAAATTCTTCTTGATCAGCCGCTTACTTTGTTTGGAGATGGCACTCAATCCCGTGACTTTACGTATATAGACGATTGTGTGAAGGGAACGGCATCTGTTATTCATGCAAAAAATACGGCAGGGAAAGTATTCAATATTGGCGGAAAAGAAAGAGCAGCCATCAATGAGATTATTAGAAAACTTGAACAGCTTACAGGCAAGAAAGCCGTAATTCACTACTTGGATGCAGCGACTGGCGAACCGAAGCATACACATGCTGATATTTCGCTTGCACAGGAACTGTTAGGCTATTCACCAGACATCTCCCTTGACGATGGACTGAAAAAAGAGATTGAATATATGAAGGTCATTCTAAAAGGAGAATCAATATGAATCTCGCTTTTATCTGCACCGAAAAATTGCCGGCGCCTGCTGTAAAAGGCGGAGCCATTCAGCTTATGCTTGATGGAATCTCTCCTTACTTCAGCCGGAATCATCATGTAACCGTCTATTCGATTACCGATCCCATTCTGCCAGAGAGAAACATAGAAAATGGAATTACCTACATCCGCTTTCCGAGAATTGGATTTTCAGAGAACGTCGCTATGGATATAAAGGAAAAATCTTTCACTCACATCCATATTTTCAATCGTCCAAATGAAGTATGCAGATACAAACAAGCTGCACCTGAAAGCAAAATTATTTTAAGTCTTCACAATGATATGTTTACAACGAGAAAGCTGAGCCGCGATGAAGCTTGTGAAATCATTAATTGCTGCGATAGCATCACAACAGTAAGTGAATACATTAAACGCACCGTTACCATACGATATCCTCAAGCTGAAGCAAAAACCCACGTCTTATACTCTGGGGTAGACTTCACTAAATTTCACCCAATCTGGTCACCAAAGGGACAGGAAATAAGAGCTCAGTGGAAAGAAAAGTACGGATTGAAGCATAATAAAGTCATTCTTTTTATTGGCAGGTTAAGCAAAACAAAAGGCCCTGACCTGCTGATAAAAGCCATGCACGATATCATCAAACACGAACCAAATGCCACTTTGGTTATCGTTGGGGGAAAATGGTTCAGTGAAGACGGTTTGAATGATTATGTCAGACACCTGTACGATACAGCAGAGCCCCTTAAAAACAGAGTCATATTCACAAAATATATCCCTGCACCTGAAATTCCAAAAATCCTGCTGATGGGGGACCTTCTCGTTTGCAGTTCACAATGGCATGAGCCGCTCGCCCGAATTCATTACGAAGCCATGGCAGCAGGTTTGCCCATCCTTACCACCGATCGAGGAGGAAACGCTGAAGTCATTTTTAATGACCTAAATGGCTATGTCATAAAAGAATATGATCAGAGAGACGTGTTCATTGCCTACATTATCCGTCTTCTGCAAGATGAGAGCCTTGCTGCAAAGCTGGGAAGACAAGGAAGAAGATATGCAGAAAAAAACTTTTCATTCTTGAATACTGCTAAGACACTTGAACACATCCATTTAAACTCTTGAAAAGACCGGCTGGCTGATGCATAACGCCGGACTTTTCAATGATTTCGAATACATTGGTCACTCTCACTCGGGATACAGACATCGAAAAAACCACAGCCGCAATAGCTGTGGTCTCCGAAAATAGTATGATTAGCTAGTAAAAAATAACCCGGTTTGAGCGTTTTGAAGAATACGTTTCCGATTTCCTCTTTCTTCCCCCTATAAAAATATCTGTTTCATGTATATCAGCATCGCTATCAAGAAAATGATCCATCGATTTATCATAATTATCTTCAAAATGATCATCCTGGACAGCTTCTATTGGAGCAGGCTCAAGTTCAGCCCTCATAATTGGAGCGGCTTCTAAAAGAGGTTTCTTTTCTTCTGCAACAGGTTTCTTTTCTTCTGCAGCAATTTCCCTTTTAACAACATTCTTTACAGATTGATTCATTTCCAAATGACGGCGGTTTTTTACAGGCAATTCAATCAGCGTAACGTTTTCAAGCTGTGGTTCAGGATGCTTTATTTTGTATGATGACAGGAAAGCTTCAGGATCCTCAAGCATTGCCGTATATTCTGCAGAGCTCCACCCCATTGGTCCAGGGGGAGAAAAAGAATAATTTGTTAACTTTACAATAGGAATCTCATTAAATTCTTTTTTTGATTCACTCATCTTGTACTCCCTCCCTTATCCTTTTATTTTAGAATAAAACTCTTCAAAATCAGTTAAAAATTTCTGCTTCGATTGTTCTACCTCAATAATGTTTTGTAATGCCCAAATGTATTTTTCATCTGACCATGAGACTTTTTGGCCCAGAAAGTATTTATGGACGATCGAACAAAATAGATGAGGAAACTTCAAATCTGTCCATAAAACTCGGTATTGATCTTTTGTAAGAGGATTCGTTTTGTCATAAGTCTTTAAAAGTTCGATGACAAGATCATTATCCCAGACTGACATTTTTTTCATCACTTTATTTAAAATAACCCTCAAATCCCTGGAAGGCAGATCGGATGTAATGGAATGCAGCTCTTTCATAGCAAGCCCATCTTCAGTCTCAATAAAACGTGCCAGTGTAAAGTCCTGCTGACAAAACATTCTGGAGTCCAGGCATTGAAGTGTCCAATTCTCATAATGCCCTTCATCTAATTCTGCCAAAGCTTGCTTTCCGCGGAGAATCATTTCATCAATCGAATCAATGACCATTTTTGCAAATTGGTCCTTCATCCAGGTTGGTTCAATATCGGGATCAATAACAGCTGGAGCTGGCAGGTTATTTTCTTTATCCGATTTCAAAGCAAGCATTTTATTTCCTTCAAGCTCCTGCAGTTTCCAGCGGAATAATTTATGCCATTTGCCAAGACGGCTTCTTTTTTTGCTCATTTCGTCAGGCATATACCCAGCTGAGAGCTGATGAAATTTACCAATGTACTCCATAATCTGCAGCAGCTGCTTTTTATTATAGTAGAGAACTTCTTTTCCCTCTTGGAGATCATACAAGACATAGGCTGAGTGATCAGCTCCCACACAAATTGCACCTGATTTTGTGCGATGAATGTCTGCAATTGGCAGGCCGTTTACCTGCAAATGCTCATGTCCTTCTGCAATCAGCAGCATTCTCGAAGGCTTCATAACCACTCTTTTTAAAATTTTTACGCCTTGATCCGTTTCTACACGCCAAGTCGTTCTTCCGCTTTTATTTGTTAAAAGGGTTATTGACTGCACATCAAATGGGTACAAGCTTAAAATATTCATCTGAAGTTCATGCTGTCTTAGTTCTGTTTCCAAAATGCTTCACCCTCTCTATCTTCCATTTTCATACACTCTAAGCAGATTTCCGGCAACAGTATTCCAGCTGAATTCACGCTCTGCTTTGGATCTTCCGTATCTGCCCATTTCTTCTCGTTTTCCTGAGCTGTCAAGCATTGAGTTGATGGCTTCCGCATAAGCAAGCGGATCTTCAAAATTTTTGATGACTCTTCCATTTCTGCCCTCATCAATGACTTCCGGATTTCCGCCGCGGTTGCTTGTGATAATCGGAAGCCCGCAAGCCATCGCTTCGTAATGAACACGTGCCAGAGGTTCTTGCCATTGTGATGAACATACGAAAATGTCTGACATGGCATAAAGCGTAGGAATATTTTTCGGCTGAACGAATTGAATGAACTGAACGTTATCTGGATACATCGCACCAAGAGTATATAAATGTCTGACATAGTTGTTGACTTCATTGTCCCCAAACCATTTTGACCCAATAAAAACCATGACTGTATCAGGATGTCTTTCCAGAATTTCAGGCATCGCCTGCAGGAGAATATGAGGGCCTTTCACTTTACTTAAACGGCCAACAAATAAAATAACCTTTTGATTTTTTAAATTTAACTCTGAACGTACACGTTCTTTTAGCTGTTTTCCCTCTGAAGTCCAGTCAGGAAAATAAGTTTGCAGGTCTACACCTGAATAAACCGTCCTCACTTTATCGCGTGCCTCAGGGAATCTGTCAGTAATGGTTCGGCCGATAAAATCGCTGACCGTTACGATCTGAGCCACAGCTGCGATGCATGCTCTGCCCTCTTCATTCGTCATTTTATCGTTGGCGAACATCTCATTATGAACGCTCAAAATCCATCTTGAATTTGGAGAATGTGCATGCAGAGGAGGAATCCATGCAGGTCTGTTGCACAGGTGAATCACATCATACTGTGTATTTTTTATATGCTCAGCCAATAGTGAAAGATAGTCGCTAACTGCAAATCGAATATAATGAACGCCATTCCGAGTTTCTGTCTCAGGGAGATCCGGATGCTGAATAGAGAGGATGGTCACTTCGTGCTTTTGTGCAAGAAGGGGTGCAATTGAATCAAGATAAATTTGGATGGCTCCTCCTTTAATTGCGGGAACAGGCAGTTTTTCTGTTGCTATTAATGCAATCTTCATACGTTACCTCCATTCGTCTATAAAGCCTTTACTTAAAATACGGTAAAAAGCGGAATGGTGTGCTTTCACTATAGAAACTATTTAAAAAAAGGCGAATTCATTAATTGTCATCTTTTTTCCCTCGACTTGCATTATTCTAGGACAAAAAACAACCTATTTTCATAATCTATGAAGAAAAAGGATGGGATGGTGACGATATTGGCCGGAAAAATAATCTTCAGTTCCTTCGATTCTGCAGACGAGATGGAAACAGAATTTATTGAAACCCCAGCACTTAAGGAACAGAAAACACCAAATAAATATGATTTTCTGAGAGAAAAAAAGAAAGTTAAAAAAAAGGCTAAAGAAGATAATGAAGAAGAAATTGGATTTGTGCTTACACCTGAAGAAGAAGCAAAGCTCGTGAAGCTTGCTGAATACATTATCACTAGCTGGGATATTGCTGTAGAACGCATTGAAGTCATTCAAGGCGGACAAATGGCACTCGTCTGGAAAATACACACAAACAATGGGCCCGTTTGCTTAAAAAGGATTCACCGACCTGAGAAGAAAGCTCTGTTCTCCATCAATGCCCAAAATTACTTAGCAGAAAAAGGCGGAAGAGTACCAGGAATTCTTCGAAACAAAAACAATGATCTATTTACAAAACAAGGGCCTTTTTTATTCGTGCTCTACGATTGGATTGAAGGGGGCGTGTTTGATTTAGCCGTTGATCCAGATCTTGAATTTGTCATGAAAGGGCTCGCGGAATTCCACCTCTGGTCTGAAGGCTATCATCCGCCAGAAGGAATTCCTGTTTTCAAAAAATTGGGGCGCTGGCCTAACCACTATATAAAGCGCTGTCAGCAAATGGAATCTTGGAAGCTTATAGCACAAAGCACACCTGATAACCCGTTTTCCCAATTGTATTTACAGGAAATCGATTATTTTATTGAGCAGGGCCGGCAAACGCTTGATCGGCTGATGCAATCGCAATATGTACCATGGGTTGAAGCACAGTCTGCTAATCCTACGCTTTGTCATCAAGATTATGGGGCTGGAAATACAGTGCTCGGAAACGATGGAAAGATATGGGTCATTGACTTAGATACTGTCTCATATGACTTGCCGATCCGTGATTTGCGCAAAATGATCATTCCTTTATTGGATACAACCGGAGAATGGGATGAAGCCAGATTCCAATTAATGATGAATTCGTATGAAAGCATCAATCCATTAACTCCAGAACAAAAAGAAGTGATGTATATCGATATGCTCTTCCCTTATGAAATGTATGATATCGCCCGCGAAAAATTTGTCCGCAAAACAGATATGTTTGCCGAAGAACTGGCACAGGCGTTTGAATATGAAAGAATCAAAGAAGCTAAATTAAATTCCATGATTAAATCCAAATAATATTTAGAGAAAACTCATACAGTGTATGGGTTTTTTCGTTTCTTAGATACTCCGCGCGCTTATCAATTTAATTCGCGGCCTTATGGAAAAAATTGACGAGCTTTCTAATTTAATATGCGGTCATTCTAATTTAATTCGATGTAAATGTGACCAGCGCAGCCTAACATCGTTTACTGTATTTATTTAAATAAAAAAGTGCCCTTCACGGACACTTTTCATAAGCCTTTTAATGAAATAGCCTGGATTTCTTTTAGCGGAACTTTTTCACCGTTGATTGTGATACAATCTTCCTTAAATTCAGCTATTTTTCCAATGTGCGTTTTAACATTGGTAGAAATGCTGCAGTTTAAACTGGAGAGCCGCTCGGGTAAATTCAACAGGAGCTGAATTTTTTCAGGAATGGATAAATCATTGAATGAATGGAGCGGTTTGGTTAATTTCGGTTCTTTTTGCAGGGAATCCTGCTTTACCTCTTCGCTTAAAACTGGTTCTTCCGGTAATGCTGCTGCTTGAGCGGACTGATCTCTTCTCACAATATAGGTTTTCTGCATCGACGTTAAGACAGGTTCAAAATCCGGCTGAACGATATACAGCAGCGGAGGATTTTTGACAGATTGATGTTTTTTCACAGAAGTCCCTCCTCATATCAAATATCTACAAGGAAGTATATGCCCTTTAAAATAGATTTATGAGTTCAAAGAAGCGTGCTTTTCCAAAGCTTCCTTCATATGATGAAGATGATCGCCATCTTCCTTTTTCATGATTTTCACAAAAACAGGTTTTATGATTTTCATTGAGAATTTATGAGCGATAATTTCGCATTCGAAATGGATATTTGTCTGGCTCCCTGAGGATGTAAAGGAATAATGATAAATGGCTTCCATTCCTTTCATTTCACTTTTTACAGAGTATTTTGCATTTGGTACATAATCAATGAATTCAATAACAGCTGAAGCCTCTCTTCCCCTAATCTCACGTGTTTCCTTGTATTTCGTTCCAGCTCCTACAGGTCCTTCTGTCAATTTCTCAACCTTTTTCACATTTTTCATAAAAAGAGGTGCGTTTTCTACCGTTGATGCAAATTGAAACGCTTCTTGAATGGGTACATCTACAGTGACTTGATCTTGAAATTCACTCATCTTCCAATCCCCTTTCAATCTTTATGCTCTGCTGTTTGGCAGCAAAAAAAGAGCTTGTATTTATTTTATCAAAATCAAAACCTATTTATCATAATAGAAAAATTTTCTGGCCTCATAAAAAAAACGGCTCTGGTTAAGAGCCGGCAATCCATTTTTAACCTAAAATATGATATCCAGAGTCCACATGCAGATTCTCTCCAGTCATTCCTCTTGCAAGATCGCTGAATAAGAATAAGGCTGTATCTCCCACTTCTTCAGGAGTTGTCGTACGGCGCAGCGGTGCGCGTTCTTCGATATCCTTTAAGATAGAGTTGAAATCGCTGATTCCTTTAGCAGATAGTGTACGAATCGGACCTGCTGAAATAGAGTTGACCCGAATGCCGTCTTTTCCTAAATCGCTTGCCAAATATCTGACACTTGCATCAAGTGAAGCTTTTGCAACACCCATTACATTGTAATTCGGAAGAACTCTTTCACCGCCAAGATACGTAAGAGTGACAATGCTTCCGCCCTCTGTCATTAATCCTCTTGCAGCTTTTGCGACAGCTGTCAGTGAATAAGAGCTGATATTGTGCGCTAGCAAGAATCCGTCACGTGTCGTATTTAAGTACTCTCCGCTCAATTCTTCTTTATGTGCAAAAGCGATGCAATGGGCAACGCCATGAATGATGCCAACTTCGTTTTTAATGGCTTCAAAACAAGTATCGATTTCAACATCATTTGTTACGTCACAAGGAAGAACGATTGAATCATTGCGATCAAGCGTTTCAACTAGGTCACGGACTGATTTTTCAAGACGTTCCCCTGCGTATGTAAATATAAGACGTGCTCCGGCATCATGAAGAGAACGGGCTATTCCCCAGGCAATGCTTCGTTTATTTGCGACGCCCATCACGACTACATTGCGCCCAGCTAATGATAAATTCATATGGAATCCTCCTAATTAATACATGTTATTAGTACCTGGTTATAATTATAGCACGCTCTTTTCTGTTTTTCTAGACTGCATCCCATTTTCAAGTATGCTGCATGCAAATTAAAAGAGCATTTTAACTCCAGTTAAGACGATACCAATGAAAAAGCCGCACACGGCTCCATTCACCCGTATCCACTGTAAATCTTTCCCTACATTATTTTCAATCATATCAATTAATTTTTCATCATCAAGCTTGTTTAAATTCTCTTCTACAAGTTTTCCGATTTTCGAATGGTTTTTTTCAATAAAAAGAGCAATTTGTTCTTGTATTTTATTCTCGATTGCATCTGTTTTTTCCTGATCTCTCCTGATATTTTCAAGGAACCTGGCGGCAAAAGGCATCAGATGATCATCAATAACTGTACCTTCTTCAACGTAGGCTAAAGCTTTATCTTGTGTTTTCTTTAAGATTGTCATGAGTTTTTCAGAAGGGTCCCACTCTAAAATCAAGCGGTCTATTTCCTCTAATAAAGCATGATTTTCCTGGATCCCGAGCAATTCTTTTCGAATGCGGCCAAGGATTGCCTGACGATATTCACTATCAGGTCTTCGCAAACCGCGAATAACGTTAAGAATAATATCTTGAAGAATCTTTCCAAGTTTTTCTTCATTTATCATATTTCGAAAGGATTTTATCGCAAATTGTAAAAACCCATCTGCCTCGCCATTATCGATTGCCCGCATGGCGAATCTGCCAAATTCCTCTCTTTGATCATGTCTTGATGCCCATTCCTCAATCTTAACAAGCAGATAATCAAAGCTCTTTTCATCATACTTTCGCTCAAGCACTTGCTTAATGAGAGCTTGAAGCAGTTTCATTATTTCATCAGCCGTTAGATATCCTTTTAGCTGCTTCTGGATAAGAGGAGCCAGTTTTTCCAAATCCACACTTTCGATCATTTGGATGATGAGCGATTTCATTGTTTTTTTGAAAGAATCGGACTGCAGTTCTTTTTCTAGTATAGGCATCAGTTTTTCTGTCATATTTATTTGTGTTAATTTTGTTTGAATGCTCTCCTTTGACAGCCAATCATTTTCTATTGTATGAACGAGAGCTTTTATCATTCTGCTCCGATTTTTAGGAAGTAAAGCTGTATGGGGAATAGGAATGCCAAATGGGTGTCTGAATAACGCAGTCACGGCAAACCAATCTGCCAACCCCCCAACAAGCCCTGCTTCAAATCCTCCTTGCAGAAATTCTCCGGCAATTGTTCCTTGAAAAGGGATCGTTGCTGCAAACCCCGTTCCCATAACAGCAAGTGAAATCCCAGCTAAATGTTTTGATTTATTAGACATGACGAACCCTCAATCTTTCTAAATTTAAAAATATGTTTCTTTTTATTAATGCTAGTCTAAAAAGAGAAATAAATCCAATTATTTCACAGAAAAAAACCGGCCGATTTCACGGCCAGTTTTATTTACTGTATTTTATCCCAAATAACGCTGATAAATCCCCTTTGCTTCTGCCATATCTTTCGTCCCATGAATCAAAGCGCGCCCGTCCCGGAATACAACAATTCTGTGATGGCCAGTTTGAAAAGAGAGCAGATACGGATTTGCTGTAATCTCATCAACAGCTCTGCCCAGTGTTTTAGCAAGCTCCTTAAAATTCATTTCCTTCGATACAGCAGGCCTGATTTGAACAGTATCTCTGCCGCAAAGAACCAACGTTTTAACACTATTGTCCTGAGATAAAAAAGGATAGATTGGGTGATCGCCGCATGATGGACAGCCTGTATTTTTTAAGGCATTGACTTTTATTTGAGAAAATTGATTCCGCCAAATATCAAAAGAGAGCAGTTCTTTCCGTACTTGATCCTCTGCCCCGGTCAGCAGCTTGAGCACTTCACCTGTTTGGTAAGATGCTACCATTTGTACCGCAGGACTGATAATTCCAACTGTATCACACGTTTGGCCTTCCATTGGAATTTGCTTCAGCAGACAATTCAAACAAGGCGTCAGTCCAGGTATTACAGTATAAGTCAGGCCGTAGCTGCCGACACATGCCCCATATATCCAAGGAATCTTTTGTTTAAGTGCTGCATCATTTATAACAAGCCTTGTTTCAAAATTATCTGTAGCGTCAACAATGACGTCTGCAAGTTTTGAAAAATCGCAAATATTTTCAGCGGTCACATCTTCGATCATTGCGTTCACTTTAACCTCGTGATTAATTTCACCAAGTCTCTGTTTCGAAGCAACAGCTTTAGGCAGCCGCTGTTTTGCATCTTCTTCAGTGTATAGCTGCTGACGCTGCAAATTGCTCCATTCTACGTAATCACGGTCCACAATTGTCAGCGTGCCAACTCCAGCACGTACGAGCATCTCTGCATTTGCGGTCCCCAGAGCACCAGCACCGATAATTAATACATGACCATTCCGGATTTTCTTCTGTCCAGCTTCTCCAATAGGAGAAAATAAAATTTGTCTAGAGTAGCGTTCCATTTAGGATGTGATCATTCCTTCTTCCGGGCTGCTTGCAGAAGCATACGCTTTTACTGGAATTCTGCCTGCTTCATAGCTTAGTCTTCCTGCTTCTATTGCAAGCTTCATTGCCTCTGCCATTTTGACCGGATTGTCTGCTGATGAGACAGCTGTGTTTAACAGCACGCCGTCTGCACCTAGCTCCATCGCTTTTGCTGCATCTGCAGCTGATCCGATTCCAGCATCGATAATAACCGGTAAATTTGTTTGTTCAATAATAAATGAGAGATTCAGAGGGTTGATTATTCCTCGTCCTGATCCAATCGGTGAAGCACCAGGCATGATGGCATGAACCCCTGCTTCTTCAAGTCTTCTTGCCAGCACAACATCATCAGACGTGTAAGGAAGAACAATGAATCCTTCCTTAACAAGCTCCTCACTTGCTTTTAACGTTTCAATAGGATCTGGAAGCAGCGTTTTAGCGCATCCGATAACTTCTACTTTTATCATATCACATAACCCGGAAGCTTTAGCCAGCCTTGCAATTCTGACTGCTTCTTCAGCCGTTTTCGCTCCCGCTGTATTTGGCAGCAATGTGTAGCGTTCAAGATCAAGCTGCTCAAGAAAATTAGGCAAAGAGGGTTCAAAAATATTCATCCTTCTCACAGCAAATGTCAAAATGTCTGCTTCAGCAGCATGTACCGCTTCTTTTTGAATCTCAAAAGAAGGATACTTGCCAGTCCCAAGCAGCAGTCTCGATTGAAATGATATTCCGGCAATTGTTAACATGTTTCAGCCTCCTCCTACAAAATGGACAATCTCAAAAACATCACCATTTGAGATCGCTGTTTTCCCGTAATTTTCTTTAGCGATTATTTCAGAATTACGCTCGACGATGACGATTTTGGTGCTTACTTCATAAAAAGCCAGCATGTCTTCAACTGTTTTTACAGAAGACTGCATATCGATGCTGCTGCCATTCACTTTTACTCTCAAGGTCTCACCTCTCTGAACGGTTTATTTGAAACGCATGGATAAACTCGGAGTCTATCGTTCTATTTAAAAATAAATCTCGAATCATAACACCCGTTCTTGGAGCAAGCAGAATGCCATTCCGATAATGCCCGGCAGCCACAAAAAGATTCGGCATGGATGAAAGTCTGCCAATATACGGTTTTCCATCAATGGAACCAGGTCTCAATCCAGCCCATGCTTTATGAAAATGGGCATGTTCGATCACAGGCATGATTTTTTTCGCTTTTTCCATGAGAGCCGAAATGCCTTTTATTGTGGGCTCCTGATTCCAATTTCCATTTTCCATTGTTGCGCCAATAACGATTTTCCCATCAAGCTTTGGAACAAGATAACAGGACTCATGAAAAACAGTAGATGAAAGCTTGCTTCCCTGCAACGAAACAGAAAGACACTCTCCTTTTACAGGATGAACAGCAGCATTTCGCGCGAAATCATCTAAAATGCAGCTGCTCCAAGCCCCATTTGCAAGAACAAGAGATTCGCATAAATAATCACCTTGAGCCGTTTTAATTTCATAGTTAGATATATTAAAACGGTTTATTTTGTATACAGGTGTATTTTCATAGATTTTTCCATTCATTTGCAGAATTGCTTGTTTGAGAGCCTCACATAATAAAACAGGCGAAACCTGGCCATCTTTATCAATCCTAAGAGCTCCATGAATGGTTGCATTTAAATCAGGCTCATTTTTGAGCACGTATTCTTTGGAGTGCCATTCAACATCAGGTTCCAGCTCTGCTCTTTTTTTCAAAGACATCGCCTCCTCAGCTGTCATCGCCAGTTTGTACATCCCATTGTATTGAAGCTGAATATCTATGCCGCTTTCCAAAAGTAAATCTTGAGCTAACTCTGGGTAGAGGGCCTGACTTTCTTTTGCAAACTTAAAAAAAGCATCATTTTCTTCAGTTTCTGTATGAGCACCCAGCATGCCAGCCGCCGCTCTTGATGAACCGCTGCCAGTCTTTCCGCTTTCAAAGACGGCCACCCTCAGACCAGACTTCGATAAATAGTAGGCAGTGGAAAGCCCAATCACTCCTCCGCCGATAATTCCCGCGTCATATAATGGTTTCATAGCTTACACCCCTTTTAACTGTTTTGTTAATTCCAGTACAGCCTGGAGCGGGTCTTCTGCTGAAAATACATATGACATAACAGCGACTCCATATATTTTCAAATGTCTTATTTCAGAGATAGAAGATGGAACAATTCCTCCAATAACAAAAACAGGAATTCTCACAGATCCTGCAATTTCCCAAGCTTCCTGAACTCCCCTTGCTTTTAAGCCTGGTTTTGAAGACGTTTGAAACACATGCCCGTACAGCAAGCGGTCTGCTCCATTTTCTTCACAAATTACCGCTTCAGCTGCTGAATGAATGGAACAGCCGACTTCAAGCTCCGGGAAATGCTGTTTAACAAGCTTCACATCAAAACTATGGGCTGGAAGCTGGACTTGATTCACACCCGTCATAATGGCTGCGTCAATACGATCATTGATGATCAGCTTTGATTTGGGCACTCCGTTTTGATGCAGCTCTTCAATTAATACGACAAGTTCCCCTGCCGTTTTCTTTTTTTCTCTAATATGGATCGCATCAGCTGCTGTATGTACATTCGTAATCACTCGAACGAGCTCTGCAATGCTCTTTTCTCCATCAGTTATGAGGTGCAATTTCATTTTTGGATCAGTATGGATTCGTTTTGTTCCCATGCCTCCATTGTCTCTGCCATTTCCCAAAAACGGTATTCGTACATCGAGCTAATGAGGAAGTTTTCTTTCATCATTTTTCTCTCGCGCTCACTTGAACGGGCAGCGATTTCATCCAGTCGATTGATTTGTTCCTCAACCAGTTCTTTAAACCAGTCACCATGATAAGTCGCAATCCATTTTTCATATACTTCATCCCCTGGCTTGCACTCTTTCAAATGCTCGCCAACTTCATAGTAAAGCCAATAACAAGGCAGTAATGCAGCAATGACTTCACCAATATTTCCAGTTGCGACAGAGCGGTACATGTGTGATGTATAGGCATAGGCAGTTGGAGCAGGCTTAAACATCTTGCGTTCCTCATCCGTGATGCCGAGCATAACCGAAAATTGCTGATGAAGTGAAAGTTCCGCTTCATATGTCCCTTGCGAATGAACGGCCATCCGGTATGTCGTGTGCAAATCAGGAGCCATTGCCCCTGCGAAAGACTGCACTTTTGCAAAGTGTGTTAAATAATATGAATCCTGCATTACATAATATTTAAATTTATCCTTTGAAAGACTGCCTTCGCCAATACCTTTTACGAAAGGGTGCTCAAAGCTTCCCTCCCACCATTTGTTTGCATATTCTCGGCATTCTTTTGAAAATGACATGTTTGTTTCCTCCCTTTTAGTAAAATCAAAACGCAAAAAACCACTTTTCGCATAGAAAAGTGGTGTATGAATAGACCTGTACACCACTTCCCTACGCTGGTTTTAGCCAGATCAGGTTCTGAGGGTCTTGAAGGCAAACTTCAATCTCAGCCCTTCTATAAGGGCTCCCCTAGCGGTTATTAATATGAATTTTTTAAATTTTACACTTTTATCATAACATGCTGTGAAAATCTTTCAAGCCGCAATTTTCAGCTTTTATGAAACTCCAGCTCTTGCCTAAGTTCATCGACATATTCTTCTGATCCAGTCAATATCAGCAAGTCTCCCCTTTTCAGCTCTGTATCTCCATGAGGAACGATCGACTCATTTTCTCTGAAAATACGCACAAAGATGACATCTCCTGTGAAAGGAAAGCTGCGGAGCATCATGCCGTCGTAGCGCCTATTGTTCATTTTTATCTGATAAAGCGCTGAATCGTTGTTCGTCAGTATTTTCATAATGCCTGGTGCTTCTATTAGTGCTCTGAGCATGGTTTTTGTAGAGAGCAGGACTGAAAATACATCGATATTCTTCGCCCTTAGCTGCTCATCTAACAGCGGCGAAGAGATTGCCGCAATGACACGGTCAACTTCCAGCTCTTGTGCAAATAATGCGATTTCGGCATTTGTATCCTCGTCTCCAGTAGCAACAATCAGGATGTCTGCCTCAAATACACCCTTAGACTGAAGCGTATCAAGTGAATAATCATCAAGTTCCTGTATTTGAAACAGAGATTCGGCAATCTGCTGCTCATTTTTATCAACATGCGTATGATACACGGTTGTATCATACAGCCTAGTATTTAATTCACGAGTGACAGGCAGCGTCATCTGATTGGCACCGATAAATGCCACTTTTAGCTTCTTCTGCGAAGATAGCTGCTCAGGAAATAATTTCTTAAACCCAATAGGTGTGAAAATACTGGTTAAGACAGCAGTCAAAATGAGAGCGCCAGACATCTGGGCGTCAATCACATTGACTCTTTCTCCAATGGTTGCTGCAGCAATGACAAGCGAGAGTGTTGAGGTTAAAAGAAAACCTGCAGCGAGAGTCGTTTTTGTGTCATACCATCTTTTCAGCAAGTAAATCGGCACTATTTTTGAAATAAGCAGAGCAATAAACAACAATGGAATCAGCATTAAGATTTTCGGATCTTTAAACAGCGACCATACATCGAGATCAACTCCTACCATAACGAAGAAGATCGGAATCAAGAAGCCGTAGCCAAACGAATCCATTTTTTGAACCATTTCCTTGTTGGGAGATAACAAAGATACGAGAACTCCCGCTAAAAATGCGCCTAATATATTTTCAGCGCCAATCGTTTCTGAGAGCGCCACTAAGACGATGATTAATGTAAATATAGCCCTTGTCCCAATTTGGATCGTCCCTTTGGACATCGTCTCAATAAACGATCTGCTTTGGAATGTTTTTCCTAGGAAATATAAGCATACACCAGCGCCGAATAATAGAAGCAACAGCCACGTATTTGTATTTTCTCCTCCATAAATTGAAGCAAACACAGCAAGCAGAATCATCGTCACCAAATCCGCAATAACTGCGACAAGTAAGATGATTTGCCCAATATTCGATTTCATAATGCCTGCATCTTTTAGAGTAGGAACGACAACTCCGAGCGAGATGGTGGAAATAATCAAGGTCATTAAAAGCACATTCTCGATAAAACCTAACTGCACAAACAAATAGGAAAGAAGCAAAGATAAAATGAAAATCCCTATAAAGATCAGAAAAGAAACAACAAAAGTATTTGGAGCTTCTTTTCCGCTTGGGAGAATTTCTTTTTTCTTTCCCCCAATAAAAGCCGTGAAATCAATTTCAAGACCGCTTAAAAACATGAGAAAGATAAAGCCTAACAGGGAAAGCGTTTCAAGCCACATATCTTCCTGAACAAGGTTGAACCCGCTTTTCCCAATAATAATTCCCATTATGATTTCTGCCACTACGACTGGCATCACTTTTATTTTCAGGCGATGAAGCAAGATCGGAGTGATAAATGCTGCTAATAAAACAATGACAAGTGATGAAAAGGAAGCTCCATGCACAATAGTTCCTCCATTTCTGATTCTAGATTAAATATTGCATGAATAAAGTGGCCATTCCAAAGTAAATAAGAATCGAAATAATGTCGTTAATTGTGGTGATAAATGGACCTGAAGCAACCGCAGGATCTACCTTCAGACGATGCATCACAAGCGGAACAAAAGCACCTGCTATCGTTGCAACGGTAAGCGTTGCAAGAACGGAAATACCCACTAGAAGCCCCAAAAACAAATCATGCTGCCAAAAATAGACAATACCGGTTACTAACACACCGCAGACCGCTCCATTTATAAGGCCTGTGCCCGCTTCTCTTACGATAATTTTCCAGTTTCCGCCTTCTTCCAGATCCCCCATTGCAATCCTTCTAACAGCAACAGCCAAAGCCTGTGTCCCTGTATTCCCGGCCATTCCGGCAATCAGCGGAATAAATACTGCAAGAATCGCCACTTTATCAAGCGTCTCTTCAAAACGACCTATTAAACTCGCGGTCATCATTCCAAGAAAGAGAAGAATGACTAACCAGGGCAATCTCTTTTTAGCTGCTGACAACGGTCCCCTGTCGATAGAATCTACATCTGATACCGCTGCAAGCTTTGAATAATCATCAGATGCTTCCTCATCGATAACATCTACAATATCATCAACTGTAATAATACCAAGCAAGTGATTTTGAAAATCAACGACAGGCAGGGCAAGGAAATTGTAATCTCTCATTTTCCTTGCAACCTCTTCCTGATCTTCACTAACGGAAACGGAAAAGACTCTTTCGCTCATGATTTCGCCAATCATCAGATCATCATCACTCACAATCAAATCGCGAAGCGAAATGACGCCAACCAGCTGCTTTTCTTCATCAATCACATAAAGATAATAAATCGTTTCAGCATCAGGTGCCTCATGTTTTAAAATATGCATGGCGGACTTCACAGTTTGATTGGCAATGATCGCAATGAACTCTGTCGTCATAATGCTTCCTGCCGTGAATTCCTCATAGTGGAGAAGCTCACGGATTTCCTGCGCTGCTTCATCGTTCATGATCGTTAAGTAGCTTGCCACCTGATCTTTATCTAATTCATTCAGAACGTCTACTGCATCGTCCGCATACATTTGCTCAAGCATTTGTGATGCAAAGCGAGGATCCATTTCTGATAAAAATGTTTCGTAATTGTCTTCATCGTCTTCAATATTTTCAAAAAGAGCCGCCATCTCTTCAGGAGACAAATAATGATAAAGTTTCGTTCGATCCTCTTGTTCTAATTTCACAAAGATTTTAGCCTGATCATACGGATGCTGCTCCAAAAACATGGAGCGAAACTCGTCGAAATCTTCTCTCTCTAAAGCATTTAACAGCTTTTCTGTTTCAATTTCTATTTTTTCTCTTTCATCTATCATTGAGTCTCCTCCTTCCCCCAAGAAAGTTACTGTAATTTCTTCCAGTCATCAAAATGTCATCAAATTGTGATACATTTTATATAAGATGCGAAAAACATGCATTAGAATAGCATTTGTTCACAATTTCCTTGTGATAAGGTAGCATGTTTTGCGTTGATTTACAAATGAATCCTTTGCAAATTCATCAAATTTCGCTAAGATTGATAAAGATGAATTTTGTTTACACATTTAGTTTTCTAATAGAAAGGGATACACAATGAATACAGATAAATCCCCACATCAGCAGTTAGACTACACACTTATCTTTATCATGTTTTTAATGGCGCTGACCAGTGCCATTGCGATAAGCAGCGCCCAACCTACTCTACCCGAAAAATTGCAGAATATAAACTTTGCCTTCCTCCAGCTAAGGTGGTACATCATTGGTATAATTGCGGTTATTGGAACAATGGTCATTGATTTTGACCGTTTTAAGCAGCTCTCATGGTATTTATATGGATTTGGAATGGTTTTGTTATTGGGACTTGAGGTCATTCCGCCGCCAATTGTTGAACCCATTAAGGGTGCGACAAGCTGGTATAGTCTGCCTGGAATCGGAAATTTCCAGCCATCAGAACTTATGAAAATATTTATGATAATCGTGCTAAGCAAAATCATAACCGATCATCGTGAAAAGTATGTAAATAACACAGTTCGAGACGATCTTTTCCTGCTAGGTAAAGTATTTGCAGCCTCGGCGCCTCCCATACTCCTCCTGCTGAGACAGCCTGATACAGGAATGACAATGGTGTTTTGTGCCATTATCGGATCCCTTATCATTGTATCAGGAGTGAAATGGAAAATTATAGCGAGTTTCGTTCTAAGCGGACTGCTGGCTGCGTCGGTAATCGTATTTACCTTTTTCGCATTTCCAGATTTCTTCAGCAAATACATTATGGATTCTTCCTCATATAAGCTAGATCGTTTTTACGGTTGGCTGAATCCATATGAGTATTCAAGTGAACAAGGGTTCCAGCTGATTAAATCACTCTTGGCAATCGGATCAGGCGAGCTTTATGGAAAAGGATATCAGCAGCTTGAGGTCTATTTGCCTGAGGGACATACCGACTTTATCTTCGCCATCATTTCTGAACAATTTGGTTTTATAGGCGGAAGTGTTGTTATTTCATTGTTCTTCCTGCTTATTTACCGAATGATTCACATTGCCCTTGAAAGCAATGATCCATTTGGAAGCTTCCTTTGTGCAGGAGTCATTGGCATGATTACTTTTCAGGTATTTCAAAATGTAGGCATGACTGTCGGATTACTGCCGATTACCGGCCTTCCTCTTCCTTTCATCAGTTATGGAGGTAGTTCACTTGCAACCTATATGATTGCGATCGGAATTGTCCTTAATGTCAGGTCTAGAACAAGAAAATATATGTTTGATTAAGAACAAAAGGGCAGGCGCCTTGGTCAGCTCGCGAAGAAAATAGGAATTGGCCTGGGTTAAATGACGCACCTGAGAATCAAGTGTCATTTAACCGGAGAAGGCGCTTTTTGCCTTCTCCTGAGCAATTGTCTTTTTCACAGTGAGCTAGGCGCCGGAGCTTGCCGTAGATAACTTTATTTCATAATCTTCATCCTATTACCTTTTATATTTTCCTAAACGATAAGAAAAGCGCAAACACTAGTTCAGGCATGACAGATTTGTTCTGGGTAATGGAGCTCCAGACACCAATACACAAGGTTTTATACTCGCTTATCTAAATTAGAAAGACCGTTCCTTTAAAAGTGAACGGTTTTTTTCGTGCATTTTTTGAGCACTCTCCCAATTTAAAAACCGGAAAACTATGAAAGAGCTGCTTTACTAAATAAGCGCTATTCGATCCTACATATAAACAAGGAAAATTGAACTTTTTGATTCTGAGGATATTTCTGCTATCATCTTATAAAAGGCTGTGATCGCATTGTTGTTTTTCGTATTAGAACTCATACACTTTTGTTATCAGGGTTTCGTGCTCTTTTCTAATAAAAGCACCCTTGCATATCGATTAGAGGATCTAATTACAATTGCAGAAACAACAAAGTATTAGAAAATAGCCATATAAAAAGAGATAAATGAGGACGAGTATGATGAAAATTGATGTTATAGGAGATATCCACGGCTGTTTTCAGGAATTTTATGACTTAACTCAGAAGCTCGATTATGAATGGCATAACGGATATCCGATTCATCGCAGCAATCGGAAGCTTGCTTTTGTTGGAGACTTGGCTGACCGCGGGCCACAATCTATTAAAGTCATTGAAGCAGTTATTAAAACCATCGAAAATAAAGCTGGTTACTATGTCCCGGGCAATCACTGCAACAAACTTTATCGTTACATGCTTGGAAACAAGGTGCAGGTGGCACACGGATTAGAAACGACAGCTGCTGAACTTGAATCATTAGACGAAGATCAGCGCCGCCGCCTCTATGAACGCTTCATGGAGCTTTACGATCAATCTCCCCTTTACCATGTTCTCGATCAGGGCCGCCTTGTGATTGCACATGCTGGAATCCGTGAAGATTACATAGGAAAAACCCATAAAAAGGTGAAAGAATTTGTGTTGTATGGAGATATAACAGGCCAGACAAATCCTGATGGAACACCGGTAAGGCGCGATTGGGCCAAATTTTATAACGGAAAAGCATTCATTGTGTACGGACATACTCCTGTGCGTGAAGCCCGCTTTGTCGGCAATACAGTTAATATTGATACAGGAGCCGTTTTCGGAGGTCATTTAACAGCACTCAGATATCCTGAAAAAGAGATTGTATCTGTTAAATCTTCGATGCCTCTTGATGAATCAAGGTTTCGTGAAATTGAATAAAACTCATGCGTGACAGCATGAGTTTTACTCTTCTACGATTGATTTCATATCTGGCGGCAGTGCAATGGCAAAATGCATTTCTTTTTCGAGAAACGGATGCACGAAAGACAGCTCAGAACTGTGCAAGGCTTGTCTGCTTAACAGCTTGTGACTGCCTCCATAGAGACTGTCTCCGCAAAGAGGATGGCCGATATAAGCCATGTGCACACGAATTTGATGGGTTCTGCCTGTTTCAAGCTTTAAAGAAACAAGAGTATTATCTTTAAAAGATTTAACCACATGAAAATGAGTGACTGCCATCTGTCCATCTTCCCTGACAGTGCGTTCAATAATGCTGTCATCTTTCCTGCCTATTGGTGCATTTATGACTCCCTGCGGCTCATTTACAGCTCCTTCAACTAATGCATAGTAAGTGCGGTGAATTCCACTCTGTTTTTGCAGTGCTGAAAATAAAGAATGAGCAAAACGGTGCTTAGCAACAAGCATCAATCCTGATGTATCTTTGTCCAAACGATTGACAATGTGTATTGTTGCAGCAATCCCTTTTTCTAAATAATACTCAAGCAGCCCATTTGCCAGTGTCCCTTCAGGATGCTCGCGTGACGGAATAACTGGAATAAAAGGCGGTTTATTGATGACGAGACACCAGTCATCCTCATATACGATTTCTAAATCGATTTTTTGCGGAAGCATTCCTTCACTTGGCTTTTCTGCAGGAAAGATAACCACAACTGCGTCTCCAGTTTTTAATGTGCACCTGACCGTTGCATGTTCATCATTTACTAAAATACGCCCGCCGCCAAATTTAATATCTGTTAATGCCCGTTTTGAAATTTTCTTTTCTTTAAGAAAATCACGTAAAAGCATCCCATCTTCTGTTTCTAGAATTGCCCATTTCAGCTGAAATGCATTCAACACAATCTTCCTTTCAGTGTTCCCGTACCTACTCGGCAATAAAAGAGTCACGAACCCTCTTCCAAAAAGGAAATGGGCGGAATCTTGCAAATCTGATTTTTTCATTGGCAACCCTGCATTGAATCGATTTTACATCTTTATGCAGTAACGTTAAGTGATCGATTGTGATCTGAAAATCAACATCATTCACAGGTTTTAACAAACACGTATGATGGTCTGGCAAAACAAGCGGTGAACCGACTGTACGAAATACCCGGTTATTGATGGAGGCCATTTCTGCAACCTGTATAGCTGGAATGGAGGGATGCAGAATCGCACCGCCCAAAGCCTTGTTATAAGCTGTACTGCCTGATGGTGTAGACATGCAGAGGCCATCACCTCGGAACGTTTCAAAAATTTGGCCTTTGATTTCAACATCCATTACAAGAGAACCTTCAATCGCTTTAACCGTACATTCATTCAAGGCAAGATAACGCGCTTCCCTTCCTCCATGATTATGTCTGATGATCACTTCAAGCAAAGGATATTCAACAACTTGATAGGGTGTTTTTGCAATGGCAATCACTAACTTCTCGATTTCATCAGGCACCCAGTCTGCATAAAATCCAAGATGCCCTGTATGCACTCCTACAAACGCTGTTTTATCAAGTCTGCTGCGATAGCGATGGAATGCATATAACAGCGTTCCATCTCCTCCGACAGAAATTACGATATCCGGCTTATCCTCATCATACTCCAGCTGAAAGTCCATCAAATATGCCTTCATCTTGTGCATTAACGTATTTGAAACTGTATCTCCTTTAGATGTAACCGCAAATTTCATAACAGCATGCCCCTCTATTCATCATTTATCTTGTGCTTCTGTTTTCCTTGAAAAAATGACTTGTGCATCCCTGATTTCTCCGCGTATCTGTGACATTTCTTCATCTAAAAGAAAAGCCGCTTCTGCTGCTCTCTTCAGCCTGATTTTAATGTCTTCCGGGAAATTGCCGCTGTATTTATAATTAAGCGAGTGTTCAACTGTTGCCCAAAAGTTCATGGCCAAAGTTCGAATTTGGATCTCTACGAGAATGATTTTTTCACCAGATACCGTTTGCACCGGATATTTTGCAACAACATGATATGATCTGTATCCGCTCGCTTTTTTTTGCGTAATGTAATCGCGTTCTTCCAGTATTTCGAAATCATTGCGCTGTCTCAGCATTTCTACCACAAGCATAATATCATCAACAAATTGACACATCATACGAATTCCTGCGATGTCTTGCATTTCTGTTTCCAATGCATCGAGCGCAATATTTTTTCGTCTTGCTTTATCAAGAATACTTGCAATTGGTTTTACTCTTCCAGTTACAAATTCAATTGGAGAATGTGTATTTTCTAATTCGTATTGTGCCCTTGTCCCTCTGAGCTTCACTTTCAGCTCATCAACTGCCTGCCGATAAGGGGCCAAAAACACTTCCCACTTCCTGCCGATCATAGCCTTACACCCCGTCCGTAAACAAACTTATGATTATGTATTAGTCATTTAAGTTAAAGGCCTCAACGACTTTCTTTTCCATTGCTTCGCCATAATTTGCGTTATCTTTAATATTCTCAAGCAAATATGAAAGCTCATCATGAATATCAATTAGTTCAACTATTATGCCATTTACACTTAAATCGATTGGCAATTGCTTATCGAGTCCAGTTTTTAGCTGAGGCCAAACTTCTGATGGCAAATTCGTGTATACGAAATCTTCGTTAAGATCCATTATGTAAATAAACGCCATCTGATCAGAATCTACCAGCATTTGGCCCTTTGCTTGTATGTCTTTTAAATTGTCATCTTCAAATGGCTGCGCTTTTAATATGAGGCGGCCCTTCTCAAGTACTGCTTCTTTTACTTCAATTCTTCGTTTCATAGTAAGCTCCTTCCAAATCAATTCCCCGTCTATTTTATCATATAAGATCGCTTCATGATAAACATTGAAATCTGCTTTTTAACAAGAGATAATAAGAAATGCGGAAGCGCCTCGGTCAGCTCGCGAAGAAAATAGGAATTTCACAGGGAAGGCGCTTTTTGCCTTCTCTGGGAAATTGTCTTTTTCACAGTGAGCTAGGCGCTGCAGTTGGACAATAAGAAATGCGGAAGCGCCTCGGTCAGCTCGCGAAGAAAATAGGAATTTCACAGGGAAGGCGCTTTTTGCCTTCTCTGGGAAATTGTCTTTTTCACAGTGAGCCAGGTGCTGCAGCTGGACAATAAGAAACGTGGTGCCCAATAAATTATAAATAGCCATCTTGTAATTCTGAAAGGATTTTTTAAAAAATGACTCAAGAAATTGAAATAGAATTTAAAAATTTGCTGACGGAAGAAGAATTTCTGCGACTTGCCGGCTTCTTTCATATAACAAAAGATGATTTCAGCCTCCAAGAGAATCACTACTTTGATACACCGGACTTTCAATTAAAAGAAATGGGTTCAGCATTGAGGATTCGGAATAAAAACAATCAATATATTTTGACATTAAAAGAACCTGCACCTGTTGGACTATTAGAAACGCATCAGATATTAAACAGGAAACATGCAGATCAAATTCTGTCTTCTGCTGCCTGCATTCCAGCAGGACAAATTATGGACCGTTTACAATCACTTGGCATTGACGGTGAAAGCATCACCTTCTTTGGAACATTATCTACAAATCGCTCAGAAAAAAAATACAAAGAAGGGTTAATTGTTCTTGATCATAGCCGATATTTAAACAGGGAGGATTATGAGATCGAATATGAGGTTTCAAATGCAGAATCAGGCTTAGCGATCTTTCATGAGCTGCTCTCGGCCCTCCACATTCCTATACGTGAAACACCAAACAAAATCAAGCGGTTTTATAATCAAAAATATAAATGCAACTAGGAAAACGAAAGCGCCTTAATCTGCTCTGACAGAAAAGTCCGGTTTTGACTTTACTGTCAGAGCGGTATTTTCACCGGGCAATTAGGCGCCGGAGCTGGACAATAAGAAATGCGGAAGCGCCTTGGTCAGCTCGCGAAGAAAATAGGAATTTCACAGGGAAGGCGCTTTTTGCCTTCTCTGGGAAATTGTCTTTTTCACAGTGAGCTAGGCGCTGAAGCTGGACATCTACTTTCTGATACATTAAATAGAAGGAGCTTTACTAATGGAAATTAATCATCTGAAGGCATTGATGCAGCTACAGGCTTTGCGTAACCTTTCTCATGGTGAGTCAAGTGAATCAGCTGCAGAATCCCAATCTTCCATGTTCAAGGACATCTTTCAGGCTTTTATTGAAGGACAGTCTGCTGCGTCACCTAAAGAACAGCTGCCACAGTATAAATCAGCTGCTATCCCTCTTGCGCAGCCTATGGCACATGCACCAATTAAAATAAATTCATCATCATCCTCAGGTACTCAAAACATTGAAGAGATTATTTCAGAAATGGCTGCGAAATATGATGTGGATGAAAAGCTGATCAGGGCAGTTATTAAACAAGAATCAAACTTTAATCCTGATGCAAAAAGCCATGCAGGTGCGATGGGGCTGATGCAGCTTATGCCAAACACAGCCAAATATCTTAGTGTCATGAATCCGCTTGATCCAGCCCAAAACATTGAAGGCGGGACTAAATACTTAAAACAAATGCTAAGCAAATACAATGGAGATCTTCCGCTTGCATTGGCTGCTTACAACGCCGGTCCTGGAAATGTAGATAAATATGGGGGGATTCCTCCATTTAAAGAAACACAAAACTATGTTCAAAAGATAACCTCATCTTATTTTGCTTAAAACAATGCTCTTTTTTAATCCATTATTGCTACCCTAACAACAGACGTAAACACAATACGCTGCGAGCAAAGCCTTTAACAAACAAAGACCATTCAGGAGCTGATACAAAGGCGCAGATGCTTTGAATCGGCTCTTTTTTCATTTGGCTGTTTTTGCATTGATTGTTGTTTTTGGTTATAAATTTCACCCGTGGATTTCCGCTGCAGGCACTTGCTTTCCGCTGTGAGGGATGGGAGCCTCCTCGGCTATGCCTGTGGGGTCTCCCATTCCCCTCTATTTCCCGCAGGAGTCAAGTGCCTTCCGCTACAATCCACTAAAGGTTTTAACCATTACTCTAATAGCAACAAACTTTACGAGAAGAGCTTTTCAATTTAATGAACATGATCAGGCGCAGTTAATAAATTTTAATGCCTTCCACAATACTAAGAAAAGCGGAATCATTTTCATCAGCTTAAAAAGAGAGTTAAACATTGGAAAAAAGCCATTTTTGATCTTGAGATCCGTTTTTTAGAGCAGTTTGTTTGAGCTATGCTAGGTCAATTGTTACAATAAACATATCATTATCACACAAAGGAGTTCTCAGGCATGGCTGATCAATTTGCAACACCTTATGAAGCGATTGGAGAAAACGGACTTTCGCAACTGGTTGATGCCTTCTATCAAAAAGTGCATAAGCACCCTCTGCTTTCTCCGATCTTTCCGGATGATTTGACGGAAACAGCTAGAAAGCAAAAGCAGTTTTTAACACAATACTTAGGCGGACCGTCTTTATATACAGAAGAACATGGGCATCCAATGCTCCGGGCTAGACATTTGCCCTTTAAAATTACACCTGCAAGAGCGCACGCGTGGCTTTCGTGCATGGAGGAAGCTATGGACGAAGTGAAACTCGATGAACAATTTCGGGAGTGGTTTTTTGAACGGCTTCAGCTGACAGCCCAGCACATGGTTAACTCTCATGAGGAAGAAGATCTGTCTGAAGGTGCAGTGCGATGATGTTTCAGAACAGTGAGGATCAAAAATCGGCTCCTTTCTTCTCTCACTGTCAAGGCAATTCAAGAAAGCCGCTCGAAATCTACATGTTCATCGATCCATTATGCCCTGAATGCTGGGCACTTGAACCTGTCATAAAGAAACTGCAGATTCAATATGGAAGATTTTTTACATTAAAGCATATTATCAGCGGACAGATTAAAACGTTAAACCATACAAAACGCAAAAATCCCAGCAGCCTTGCTCAAGTCTGGGAAAAGACGGCTAATTTAACTGGCATGTCCTGTGATGGAACGCTATGGTCTAAAAATCCTATTTCGACTCCATTTACTGCTTCACTTGCTATCAAATCAGCTGAATTGCAGGGACGAAAGGCAGGAATTCGTTTTTTGCGAAAGCTTCAGGAAGTTTTATTTCTGCAAACCCAGAATGTAACAGAGGAAAAAGTACTTCTTGAGATTGCAAGGGAAGTGGGTCTCGATGAAGAAGAGTTTTTAAAAGATCTTCATTCAGCTAGTTCTGCAAAAGCCCTGCAATGCGATTTAAAGATTACCGCAGAAATGGACGTACAGGAAATACCGACTCTTACATTTTTTAATCAGAATGCAGATTTGGAAGGTCTTAAAATCAGCGGCTTTTATCCTTATGAAATGTACGTTGGCATATTGGCAGAAATGCTAGGCGATATGCCAAAGCCAACTGAAGTTCCACCTCTTGAAATCTTTTTAAGGTACTTCAAGTTTGTAGCTACTGCAGAAATTGCTGCTGTTTACAGTATTTCAATGGAAGAGGCAGAAAAAGAGATGAAGAAGTATTTGCTTGCTCAAAAAGTGGAACGTGTTCCAGTCAAGCATGGAACGTTTTGGAGATATATTAGTTAGATACGATTAACAAGGCTTTAAGAAAATCCTGCATGAATCATGCAGGATTTTTACTTACAGCAATTGAAAACGTTTGCATTCTCAATCTTAAAAAGACTCCGCACGGGTAATACGGAGCCTTCTGTATGTCTTAACGACAACAAAGGGGATGGGAGAAATTTTTCACGGTCAAACAAAGGGGTAAATGTTTGTATGTGATTAATTTCACATCTATAATATATCAAATATTGTCGACTTTTGACAACCCATATACCTTCATTTCACAAATTTGTCACAAACATATTTCTAAACGAAGACTCATAATTTTTATAAAGGACAAACAAGGAGGATTCCGGCGTGAATATCAGTATTCCTTTAATCATTAGTATTATCCTGCTGATTATAAGTTTTTTCTTAAATATACTCGGCTTAATGGAGATGTTTCCCCTATCGATTTCATCACCGCTTTTATTTATCTCGATATTTGTGATGCTTTATTTGGTCAATCACCGAAAAACGTTCAAGGGATTTTAACATATAAATGGGGACAACTGATAAATTACTGATTTTGACTGATAAGACTTGAGTTTTAACTGATAAAATCTGGATTTACACTGATAAAATGGTGTTTTTCACTGATAAGAACAGGATCTGACTTGTTCCTACCCCAAAGGGACTGAGTAAACAGTACTAAAATTCACATCATAAAAAGGAATGCAGCACGGACTGCATTCCTTTTTATGATGTGAATTTAGATAAAAGCTGTTCCATTTCATTCAGCTTTTCTTCGAAGACTTTCAGCGCTTCTTCAATCGGCTGCGGGGATGTCATATCGACTCCTGCTTTTTTCAGCACTTCAATCGGATAATCAGAGCTTCCTGATTTAAGGAACTCCAGATAGCGTTTTACAGCAGGCTCACCTTCTTCTAAAATCTGCTTGCTGAGAGCAGTTGCTGCACTGTAGCCTGTTGCATACTGATACACATAATAATTGTAATAGAAATGTGGAATTCTTGCCCATTCAAGGCCGATTTCCTCGTCTATTGCAACATTCTCTCCGAAATATTTCTTGTTCAGATCATAATAAAGCTTTGTTAATAGTTCAGGTGTCAGTGGTTCTCCCTCTTGTGCTTTTTTATGAATTGTATGCTCATATTCGGCAAACATTGTTTGGCGGAACACAGTCCCGCGGAATCCTTCGAGATAGTGATTCAGCAAGAAAAGCTGTTTTTTCTCATCATCGATCGTTTTTAATAAATAATCGTTTAGTAATGCTTCATTGCAAGTAGATGCCACTTCAGCTACAAAGATTGAATAGTGTCCATATTGATATGGCTGCGATTGTCGTGTGTAATAGCTGTGAACTGAATGGCCAAATTCATGTGCCAGTGTGAAAAGATTATTTACATTATCCTGCCAGTTCATTAGAATATATGGATTTGTGCCATATGTGCCAGAAGAATAAGCACCGCTTCTTTTTCCTTTGTTTTCATGAACATCTACCCAGCGATTTTCAAATCCTTCGTCCAGAATCGCTAAGTAATCTTCGCCTAATGGAGCAAGGCCTTTTAATAAATAGTCCTTTGCTTCTGTATATGGAATCTTCATCTTTACATCTTTTACAAGCGGTGTGAAGAGATCATACATATGAAGTTCTTCAAGACCCAGAACTTTTTTGCGAAGATCAAGATACTTATGGAGCAAGTGCAGATTATCATTAACTGTTTTAATGAGGTTATCGTACACCTCTTCTGGAATATTGTTATTGCTTAATGCAGCTTGACGGGCTGAATCATAATTTCTGACCGCTGCGTAGAAGTTATCTTTTTTTACCGCACCGCTAAGCGTGCTTGCGAATGTATTCTTATACTTATCGTACGTGCTGTAAACAGCTTTAAATGCATCCTCCCTTACTTTGCGGTCTTCGCTCTCTAAAAAGCGAATGTAGCGGCCATGTGTAACTTCTACATCCTCCCCATCTTCATCCTTTATAGAAGGAAATTCAAGATCTGCATTATTCAGCATGCCAAACGTATTGCTTGATGAGCCAAGCACATCAGAGGCCTGGGCTAAGAGTGCTTCCTGCTCAGCAGATAAAACATGAGGACGCTGGCGATTAATTTCGTCTAGCGTATGTTCATATACTCTCAGTTCTTCTTTTTCTTCTAAAAAGCTTTTAATTGAAGCTTCATCCATTGATAAAATCTCTGGGATAATATAAGAAGAAACGCTGCTTGCTTGTGTATACAGATTAGACGCACGGTCATTCAAACCCTGATAATGCGAATTTGTTGTATCTTGATCGTATCTCATGTGTGCATATGTATAAAGCTTTCCTAATCTCTCCATCACTTCATCCTGATATGTAAGTGCTTCTAGAAATCCTTCTGCTGAATCTGCAAGTTTGCCCTTATATTCACTGATTTTAGGCAACGCAGCTTTCACTTCTTTAAACTCAGCTTCCCATGCCTCATCATTTTCAAAAATATCTTCAAGTCCCCAAGTATCTTCTACAGCGATTTCAGATCTCTTCGGCAATGTTTTAACGGCTGTTTGTTCTGTCATATGAACTAAATCCCCCTTTAAGTCTGATTATCCCAATAATATTCTATATTTTCTTGCAAATCAATCTAAGAGTCTTGCTATTTTCCTTGTAAATCAGACAAGTCCTGACGGCTGTCGACATGCCGGTCTACATCATCTCTCATCGATTTAGTCATTAAATACGCGATTGCACCTGTACTAACAGCGGTTAAGGTCATATCAAAAAAGTTATATTTCTTTCTTTTCTTATAAAACATACTAATTCCTCCATTTCATAATGTCCTCTCTTTAGGTTGTGACATCCACTCACTGTTCATACGAATCATTTCAGCTTTTATGGAGTCCTGCCAGTCGCCTATTAACGTCCGCATTTAGAAACGAATTTGTTCATAATCATCTCGTCATTTTTCAATAATTCTAAGAGAGAACACTGCCAGTTTATTTCTCTCTGTTTGATATAGGTGTTTTTTTGCACATTGCGGAGCACTCCTATTGAAGTTAATGCTTGCAGATACTCTAGAATAGCAGCGCCGATTGTTAGGTTATTTAATAAAGTTACATCTCTCCTCTCCAATGATGGATCATTTTTTATTTCATTTACTGTTTCTTCAAGTATTATTTTCTCAAAGAGATTCTTTTGATGAATAAAAAGGAGAATTTTCGTTTGCCAAAGGAAGATGTGTGAATAAAATAAATAGCTTGTTTTTAGGGGAAGAAAAGCTTCTGAAGGGATAAGGGGAATGCTTGTAAGGTTTTTTTCATATAGATCTTTCTGCAGTTTTTTTAACTCAGGAGGAAGATGAATAGCAGGTTTTAACCGATGGGATCGAATTAGCTTGATCCACTGTGAGATAAATGGATGAATAGAAACTGACTTACGAAAGTGAAGATCTGATAAAATGACCATTTTCAGAGGCTGATAGCCTGGAATGGCAAAGAATGTCTGCTTTGAAAATGGAATGAGGTGATCTAAAAAGAGAAACGAGTTGACTTGAGGACAAAATGTGAGAAGAGATGGCGGATCAAGCGGAACCGAACCCGGCCTCGTGAACAGCCATTGGAATTGTGAAATACGAAAGGTGTGGCTGCTTGTTCTGGATACATTTTTTCCGCCTAAAATCCAAATGGGTTCAATGCGGAATTGCTTATATTGCTTGGTTCTTTTCGTTAAGAGGCTAGATGGAATTGTTGAACACTGAAATTCAATTGCAGTAAATTCTGAGCCTTGTTTAATGAAGATATCTGGACGTTGTGAGATGCTCGGTAAATAATGTTCCAGTTTAGGACTCTGGATATTTTGAGATTTAATCCATTCATAGAGCTTTAACTTGCCCTTTAAATGATATTCACTTTCCTGTTCCAGTTCAATCCTGCATGTCTTATTTTTTTGATGTGAAAAATGATAAATTTTAATTTTGCCCAATTTCAGATCAAGTTCATTTTCACATACAGGACAATAGAAGGACTCCTCTTTCCTTATACGATAAAGCGTTTCGTAGGTCCATTGCTTTTCCGTAAGATTTATTACCGTGTTTTTACTGGTCTTGGCTACTAACATACTTTATATCATCTCCCATTCATGAACTACTTCGCCTATATTATACAATGCTTTTCCTTATTTTAGGTAGTGAAAGCAATCAGCAGTGAACAAAGTGAGGATAAGCTAGGCACCATCTTTATTTCAGTATCCAAAACCTTTTATCTTTTATTATTTCCTTTCCAAAAAAGACATGCCGCAAACGGCACGTCTTCTTATGCTTATAATAATGGCGAGAGCAATCTTGACATCGATTCAATCATTTTTTGCTTGAATGGGCGCTCATTGAATTCATCCATGATGATTTCATGTGATTTTTTTATATCCCGCTCAAATTCATCGACTAGAGTTTGTGTACTTGTTGTCCGGTAAAGGAAGGCATTGACTTCAAAGTTAAGATGAAAGCTTCTCATATCCATATTTGCTGTACCAATCGATGCAAGTTCGTAGTCGACAATGACAATTTTACTGTGCATAAATCCATCTTTGTACTCATAAATTTTCACGCCTGCTTCAAGCAATTCAAGAAAATAAGACCTTGAAGCGTAGAATACGATTTTTTTATCAGGATTTTTGGGGACGAGCAGTCTCACATCGATTCCGCTTAAAGACGCTATTTTGAGCGCCGACAGAATATCTTCATCAGGCACAAAATAAGGCGATGCTATCCAAATAGAATCTTTTGCTGATGTGATCATCGAGAAAAACAGATTCTTAATGATTTCCCATTTATTATCGGGACCGCCTGCAATAATCTGAACGCCGCCTTCATGTTCTTCAAGCTCGATTGAAGGAGTCATATATTCTTGTTTCACCAAGTTTTCACCGGTCATGTAATACCAGTCCTGAAGAAAAATCATCTGCAGCGTACGGACAGCTTCGCCCCATACCATTAAATGAGTGTCTCTCCAAAAACCGAAAAATTCATTCTTTCCTAAATATTCATCCCCTACATTTAATCCTCCAACAAAGCCTACTGTTCCATCAATGACAATAATTTTTCTGTGATTGCGAAAATTAATTTTATTATTCAAAAAAGGCATTCGTACAGGTAAAAAGGAAACAACGTCAATACCTGCCTGCTGCATTTCTTTTATGTATGCCTTTGATAATTTCCAGCTGCCGACAGAGTCGTATAAAAAGCGAACCTTTACGCCTTCTTTTGCTTTCTTAATCAAAGCATCCTTTAGCTTTTTGCCTACCTCATCATGTCTGACGATATAATATTCAAGATGAATGTGGTGTTCAGCCTTTTCAAGTTCTGCAAAAATATGATTGAACGTTTCCTCTCCATTTGTCAAAGCTTTCGTCCTTGTTGCAAACGAAATCGGTGTATGACCGAGGCGATGCGCAAGATTAAATAGCATTTGCTGATGGTCGCCCATTTTGTCGATTTTATCTTCATAATTTGATTGATTTCCTTCAATCTCAAGCATAATTTTTTCATCAACAAGTGCTTTTCGGTCAAATAATTTTTTCTTTCTCACATTGCGTCCAAATAAGAGGTAAAAT
The DNA here is from genome assembly GCF_014235785.1 of Bacillus sp. PAMC26568. Lineage (GTDB taxonomy): Bacteria > Bacillota > Bacilli > Bacillales > Bacillaceae > Bacillus_P. Next base: position 3,428,944 of record NZ_CP060137.1, read on the forward strand.
AAAAAACCAATTAAAGGGAAACTTCCTAATACTACTAGCCATGTAATGGTTTGAGTAGGCTTGCGATTTTCCAAAAAGATTACAAAGCCAATAAAAATAATCGAAAACATGAAAAGAACCGTTGTAGCAGTCAGGAGCCATTCCCGTGATACAATCCCTGTAAAATTTTGAATGATGAAAATAAAAAAACCAATTATAAGAAGAAATAAAAGCACTCGAACCGTATTTTTCATAGTGTACCCCTGACTTTTTATGTAATCTTTGAAGAAAAGCTAAAAGCGCCATGATCTGCCTGTTAACCTGAGTGAGCCAGACATTGCTCCTTGCTATGTATTCGGGATAACATTTTACCTTATGAAAAAGGCCGACTTCAAACGAAATGAAATCGGCACTTTTTTCTATCTTACTTAACTAAAATGTTTCTTAACAACATCAAGAGCATCTTCCTTAATGATTTCTTTGCCGTATTCAGTAACCCGGTGAATGGTCATTCTTGATTCTTGTCCATACTCGAGTATAATGCTCAATATATTTTCAATGTCTTCGTCTAATTGTTCCTCATCAAACTCTACATATAAATAATATTGGTCATCAAGTGAATAGAGGGCATTTGTAAATCCAGCAACTGGAACGCCAGCTAAAGCAATTACATGTTCAAAATCACTGAATTTTATTAAAAATTGCAGCTGCTGCTCTTCTTCTATTAGCGCAGCATCAGCTTTATCATCAATATTGTCATTGAAGTGCTGATCAAGAATGGATTCAATATTCCCATCAACAGGCAGTTCTTTACCTTTATCTTCAGACAATGGAAGCTCAATCTTTTGGCCGTCTTTTGACAGCTGTGCTCTTGTGACGATGACTTCAAGTCCTTTATCAAGAGCCTGAACCTGAATCCACAGCGGTCCCTCCACCATGAAATCTTCTTCATCGTGGACTTCATCCATCATCTCCCAAAAAAGCTCTTCACTTCTTTCGCGGTTGTACCAGATTTCATCTCTGTCAAAACCGCGTTCTTCTATATCAAGATATGAAATATAAAACTTAACGGTATATTCATTAATACGTTCTATCTCCATCTTTACAACCTTCCCTTCTATTTATGATGTTGAAGGGACAACTAAACCCCTAAATTTAAGTTGCACTTTCTTACACTTTACCCTTTTCTGCAGCTCTTTAATCCTCAGCGCAATGCAATAAAAGCCTGTTAAAACTTGTCTTGAAAGAGGGACTTGGCTTTCAATATTCTTGTACTCCTATTTTATGATAAAACCTCTCCGAATGAAATAAAAAAACCTTGATTTTACAAAAACAGTTATTTACCCATACAGAATGGCTCATAAATCATAGTTCACTTCATATATATGGTACGAGCAGTCTATCACATAAAAAGCACAAACGCCTTGCAGCGCAGGCAGGCAGATCCGTTCTGCCCCAAGGAGTTAGGCGCTGGAGCTAGACATGGATGCTAGAAATTATTTAAGTTCTGATATTCCAGGGAAAGAGGTACTCATGATGGAACAGGAATTTTTACTCTCTTTGGTTATGATTATCGGCATTGATTTGCTCCTTGGGGGCGATAACGCAATCGTTATTGCAATGGCAAGCCGCAATCTTCCCCCAAAACAAAGGAAAAAAGCAGTGATTATTGGAACGGTTTTAGCAATTGTGGTTCGCATTATGCTGACATCAGTCGCTGTTTATTTATTTCAAATTCCATTTGTGCAGCTAATTGGCGGAATATTGCTTCTTTACATTGCGTATCACCTGATTGTTGGTACAGCAGAAAGTGAAGGAGAGATTCAAAGCCATCAATCCTTGAGAAAAGCTGTTCAAACAATTGTATTTGCTGACATGCTGATGGGGATGGACAATGTTATTGCAGTTGCGGGGGCTGCAAATGGACAAACAATGCTTGTCATCATTGGCCTTCTTATCTCCATTCCGATCATGATTTGGGGAAGCAACCTCATTTTAAAAATACTTGATCGGTATCCGGCCCTTGTTTATATTGGAGGTGGAATGCTTGCTTATACAGCAGGAAAAATGATTATCCATGAACATAAGCTCGCACCGATTTTCCATACTCATCCAAGCATAAGTGTGATGCTTCCATATTTGCTGATTATCTTTTTGATTGCAGCAGGTGTCATCTATCAAAAAATCGAAAAAAACGAAAACCTTCCATGATATTCAAGGAAGGTTTTCGCATCTCTCATTAATTCACTAAACGCTGTGCTTCTCTAAGCTGATACGTGCGTACTTTACGAGGTAAGAATCGTCTGATTTCATCCTCATTGTACCCAACTTGCAAGCGTTTCTCATCAATTATGATCGGACGTCTTAAAAGACCAGGATGCTCTTGAATCAGATCATAAAGTTCTTGAAGCGGCATTGTTTCAACATTTACATTCAGCTTTTGAAATATCTTTGAACGGGTTGAAATAATTTCATCTGTGCCATCTTCTGTCATTCGCAGAATTTCTTTAATCTCATCAACTGACAATGGCTCAGAAAAAATATTACGCTCTGTATATGAAATTTCGTGTTCCTCTAACCATGCTTTCGCTTTACGACAAGAAGTACAGCTTGGTGAAGTATATAACGTTACCATAAACCTTTCACTCCTTTTTGTGTAAAATGAACAGACTGCTTATATTAGTAATAAGTATCACATTATGTTTTTAAATTGAAATTACTATAATTAAGTAATGTCTATAACAGATTATACTATAGAAAAGTAAGTAAGTATATACTTTTTCAAAACAAATGTTTGACAAAACAATTACAATTCCGTAATGAATAGCATATTTCTTTTACTATTATTCATAAAAAGTGCTCCGAAAAACAGTCATTTTCGTTGAAACAAATGGCTGTAATGGGAAATAACATGATAAAATCCCATGATTCCATTCTCAATTAGTCCAGGGCATCGAAAATGTCTTTCTGATTATCCTGATCCTGCATTGACAGGACCTCCTGAACATCCTGGTATGCTTTGCCGTAAATTTCTTTATCTTTATAAGTGTGAATCATTAAGTATGTCTTCTTCATTGCTTCATAGATTAATTCTTCTGAAGCGTCTTCTGGCGACCAATAGAGAATTTCCATTGCATTAATTTCGTTTGTAGCAAGCGACTTTCTTCTGTAACCGATTGCTTTTGCATGCTTGAAACCTTCTCTTTGATAAAACTTCAATCGCTTGCCCGTATCTAAAATATCTTCGTCCACGGGTTCCACCTCTAAAATAATTGGTTTTCCAAGCTCCTTTAGATTAGAAATCAGCTTATGTCCAAGGCCTTGTCCTCTTGCCTTCTTTGAAACAAACAAGTAATCGATAAAGATAAAATCTGCAAGCTCTGCATACATCAGAACATGAAATTCTCCTTCGTCTTTATGATAAATATCACCCCGCTCTTTTAAAAGAGTTTCGATATGCTCTTTAGACTTCATCTCTTCGATTGGAAAATATTGATTTAATTTTTCATACCAGTTCATCGATCCGCTCCTTGCTGTTTTAAACGTTCGTACCTCTATAAATTGATTTACCCTCTTTCCTTAGTGTTAAACATAAGATATATTAAATAATAAGTAAATAATGGGATGGTGAGGTTTTTTGCTTGAATATGCATTCGATTTTCTGCTTGTTGCTGCTTTAGTCATTGGTATCACAGCTTTAATGGGTGTAATCACAAATGGAATCGGCGAAACCATCTTTAGCGGAAAAAAGAAAAATCAAAACGTCGAGCATACATTAAAAACTCAGGCTGGCTGGAGAAAGGTCGGGGGAAGACAAAGATAATGGCCACCTGAGCGCCTGTTGCTAGCAGAACTTGGGTATTTATTTTTTTGCAATTTTAAAGCGTTTACATAAGTTTGTGTAAGCGCTCCGCACCCTTATTACCCCACTAATTTTCCGAAATGCTGTACTTATTATTCGCACAAGACATCTTATTAGCCGGGATCCAAGTTTTACTATCGGAACAGCTGTATTATGATCCCACAAGAACCCCTTTCTTACTGAAAACAGCCCCCGTATAAGATACGGGGGCTAATCATTCAAGGCGTATAATCAACGCCTTTTGTATAGTTATTGCCGGCATTCCATAAGAGATATTCATTAATTCCCTGTTCATTCAATGCTTTGATTTGTGCTTCTACATCTTCTTTTCCATATTTCTTGTAATTTCCGCTGCCTAGCCAAGATGCTGTAAAATCTTGAAGCCATGGACGGGATACTGGCCGTGTTTTTAATTCATCCAGCTTCTTATTCTCAAGCTTTGCATATTCCGTAATTAACTCGTATGGTTTTAAATCCGGCTTTGCAATTCCGAAATAAGCTGTCCAATGACTTGGATAAATCATTGATGAGATGACATCAACGTTGTCTGCGATTTTTGTGAAATTTTGACCGATTCCGGGTGCTTCCGGCAATGTTGCGGAATAGCCAAAAATATCAACCGATGTTTTCACCCCATATGGCTTTAGCTTTTCCCGGGCATATTGAACAAAATCCGTCACGGCAGTTACTCGCTTTTGAATATTATCTTGTTTTGTATCTGTATAATCTCCTGAGCTGTACTTTAGAGTGGCATCTTTATTTTCAAACCCCTCTGGAAAACGGACATAATCAAATTGAATTTCCTGGAAACCCATCTTCGCAGCTTCAATCGCAATTTGAACATTATAATCCCATACTTCCTTAACAAAAGGGTTCACAAACGACTCTCCGCGCCCATTCTTCCAAACGCTGTTTCCATCTTTAAACGACCATTCCGGCTTTTTATTTGCTAAAACAGAATCTTTAAAAACAACAACACGTGCAATTGGATAGATTTTCTTTTTCTCAAGTTCCTTAAGCATTGCGCGCGGATCTTTTATGTATTGATGACTTATATCATAGTAAGGAGAAGACTTATCTGGCCGATAGGTTAAATTTCCGAAATCATCTTTTACATCAATGACCATTGCATTTAAGTCTGTAGTATCCATTAAGTTAGTCAGCTGTTCAAATTTGCTGCCGCCTGCAGAATGTCCTGTTACATATATTCCTCTGATCGCATCTGGATATTCAAATTTCAGTCCTGAATCGAAAGCAAAGCGGGGCATTGATTCCGGCAATTCCTTCTTCTGAAATGCCAATGTTTTACTATTATGTGCCGCTGCAGCTAAGTCGGTATTTGCCTGCGTCTGTGTGCCCGATCCTGTGATGGCTAATGCCCCTGCTAATAGGAAAACAGGTATAGCCTTTTGAAAGAAAGCCACGTTTAACACCCTCCATTTGCTGATTTACCCTTATTATAAATGAAAAAATAGGATGTTCATACATGTATTGGGACTTATTTTGACATTTTTCAACAAAATAACAACAGGTATAAAATCTTATATAAACTAGTATATTCCGTTTACTTATCGGTCATGATTAGACGTTAAAAAAGTGATCTCTATCAAGAGATCACTTTCTTTTACTTCGCATATAGAGTTTGATATTGCTTAAATTCAGCTTCTGAACACATAACAAAATGTCCAGGTTTTACTTCACGGAACTGAGGCTCGTCACCTTCTGTATACTGATGCTGAGCGGGATCATATTTTTTTCTAATACGAGTGCGCTCATAATCAGGATCCGGAAGCGGTATTGCAGATAACAATGCTTGAGTATATGGATGGATTGGGTTGTTATAAAGCTCTTCTGCATCAGCAAGTTCTACAAGCTTCCCAAAATACATAACTCCAATTCGGTCACTGATGTATTTTACCATTGACAGATCATGGGCGATAAAGAGGTATGTCAATCCTTTTTCTTTTTGAAGCTGCTTCATTAAATTGACTACCTGTGCCTGGATGGATACATCAAGTGCTGAGATTGGTTCATCTGCAATTATGAAATCCGGGTCTACTGCAAGTGCACGTGCAATACCAATACGCTGGCGCTGTCCACCGCTGAATTCATGTGGAAAACGGTTAGCGTGCTCACGGTTTAATCCAACTGTTTCAAGCAGTTCATACACTCTTTCCATCCGCTCTTTATCTGATTTTGCCAATCCGTGAATATCGATTCCTTCGGCAATAACGTCAGAAACCTTCATACGAGGATTCAAGGATGCATACGGATCCTGGAAAATCATTTGCATTTTACGGTTAAATGTTTTTAACTCACTTTTAGATTTTTTGCCATGAACGTTCACACCATTAAATTTCACTTCACCGTCAGTCGCATCGTAAAGACGGATGATTGAGCGGCCTGTTGTTGATTTTCCGCACCCTGACTCACCAACAAGACCGAGTGTTTCACCTTTATAGATATCAAAAGATATATTATCAACAGCTTTCACTTCATTTGCTTTTCCTACATTAAAATGCTGTTTTAAGTTTTTAACCTCAAGTAATTTTTCTCTTTCCATCTTTTACTTTCCCTCCTTCATTTCAGGGAATTTGCGCTGGCGAAGCTTAACGGCTGCCGGCGGCTCAACTTTAGGTGCATCCGGATGAAGCAGCCATGTTGCAGCATAATGTGTATCAGACACCTTAAACATTGGAGGCTGCTCTTCTAAATCTATTTGCATTGCATATTCATTACGCGGTGCAAAAGCATCTCCTTTAGGCGGATGCAATAAGTTCGGAGGAGTTCCAGGTATCGCATAAAGTTCTTGATCAGTAGAGTCCAGACTTGGCATTGAACTGATCAGACCCCACGTATATGGATGCTGCGGATTGTAGAAAATTTCATCGACTGTCCCGATCTCGATAATTTTCCCTCCGTACATAACAGCTACCCGGTCGGCGACATTTGCTACTACGCCAAGATCATGTGTAATAAAGATGATTGATGTATCAATTTTCTTTTGCAAGTCTTTCATTAGCTCAAGAATCTGTGCTTGTATAGTCACATCAAGAGCTGTCGTTGGCTCATCAGCAATTAATACCTTTGGGTTGCATGCAAGGGCAATGGCAATTACGACCCTCTGTCTCATCCCGCCTGAAAATTGATGTGGATATTGTTTAAATCGCAGTTCAGGTTTCGGAATACCAACAAGTCGAAGGAGATCAATTGCTCTTTCTTTCGCTTGCGCTTTACTCATATTTTGATGTTTAATGATCGGTTCCATAATTTGTTTTCCAACAATCATTGTCGGATTCAAGGAAGTCATTGGATCCTGGAAAATCATCGAAATATCTTTTCCTCGGATTTTCTGCATTTGTTTATCAGATAGTGTCGCAAGGTTCTTGCCATTAAAGAGAATCTCACCTTTTTTGATTTCGGAGTTGCTCTCAGGCAATAATCTCATGATCGATTTGGTTGTTACAGATTTACCAGATCCTGATTCTCCTACAATTGCAAGAGTTTCCCCTTTTTTCAAATCAAAGTCCACACCTCTGATGGCTTGAACTTCACCTGCAAACGTGTGAAACGAAATGTGTAAGTCTTTAACTTCTAAAATTTTCTCCAACATCATTCACCTGCCTTATTTCTAGTCTCTCATCTTAGGATCAAGCGCATCGCGCAATCCATCAGCAATCATATTGAATGCAACCATAATGACACTGATTACGATTGCCGGATAAATCATTTGATAAGGGAATGCTCTCATTGATTTAAACCCTTCATCAATTAACGTTCCTAGAGAAGCCAGAGGATCCTGTAATCCAAGACCGATGAAGCTTAAGAACGCTTCGAAGAAAATAGCATTTGGAATGGTAAACATTGTATTTATAATAATAACTCCAACTAAATTTGGAATCAGATGTTTAAAAATAATTTTACTGTGACTTGCTCCAAGAGTTCTCGATGCCAACACGAATTCCTGATTCTTAAGCTTAAGCACTTGTGCCCGAACGACCCTGGCCATACCAACCCAGCCGGTGATCGTTAATGCAACTGTAATCGAGATAATACCAGGTTTCAAAATTAAGATCATCAAGATAACGACAACCAGATTTGGTATACCCATTAAAACCTCAATAATTCGCTGCATGACATTGTCGATGCGTCCGCCAAAATAACCGGATATTGCCCCGTATGCAACTCCAATGATCATATCAATGAAAGCCGCTAAAAACGCGATATACAGTGAAATTTGGGTGCCTTTCCAAATACGTGTAAATTGGTCACGGCCCAAATTATCCGTTCCTAACCAGTAATACTCTTTAATTTGTTTTTGTTCATAAACCTTTACTTCTTCTCCATTATTAAGGGTTCTTGTCCCATCAAAAGGCAGCCAGCTAATGTTTTCAAGACCTTGAATACGAGGAGGCAAATTAGCATGAGTTGCCTTTTGACGAGCTGAATCATAGCCACTTACAGCAGGTCCGATAAATGCTAATAGAGTTAGCAGAACAATCACAATTAAACTGAAAACGGCAGCCTTATTTTTTCTTACTCGAAGCCATGCATCCTGCCAATAATTGAGGCTCGGTTTATTTATTTCTTCACTCTTTGAAGAATCAATATTAGCGGGCTGGAATAATTCTTTGCTGATTTCTTTTTGTGACATTATTTTTTACCTCCCGCTAAACGAATTCGTGGGTCTATGATGCCGTAGAGAATATCGACAACAAGAATAATTAATACAAATAAGAAAGCAAATAAAAGTGTTGTCCCCATAATGACAGGGTAATCATTAACTGTAATCGATTTTACGAATTGTTCTCCAATTCCTGGAACCGAGAAAATCTTTTCGATTACGAGGGAACCAGTCATTAATCCGACTGCAAGCGGTCCTAAAACCGTTACAACTGGAATTAATGCATTTCGCAAAGCATGTTTAAATGCAATTTCAAAGTAGCTTGCACCTTTAGCTTTAGCAAGTGTAATATAGTCAGAATTTAAAACATCAATCATTTCTGTTCTCATAAAACGTGCTGCAATTGCAATTGGGAACATAGCTAAAGCAATTGTAGGCAATATGCTGTATTCAGGGCCGCGCCAAAATGCAACAGGAAGCCATCCAAGTTTTACACCGATGTAATATTGCATTAATCCAGCAAATACAAAAGAAGGGATCGATTTACCGATAACTGCAATAAATGTTGACCCATAATCAACCCATGTATTTTGACGAAGCGCTCCTAAAATACCAAGTAATATTCCGAATATAGTACCTACAAACATTGCCTGAAAACCGAGGATGGCCGATGGGGCGATACGAGCAGCAAGCAGCTCTGATACCGGAGTGTTGTCAAATTGGAAAGATACACCAAAATCACCTTTCACAAGATTTGTCATGTACGTGAAATACTGTACAGGTACAGGCTCATCTAACCCATATTTCTCTTTCATGATCTCTATCTGTGCATCAGATAGCTTAGCACTATTAAATGGAGAACCGGGGATCATTTTCATAAGGAAAAAAGTAAAAGAAGCAATCAATATAAGTGTAATAAGCATATAAATCATACGTTGCCCTAAATATTTGACCATGTGTGCACCTCCTAGAACTATATGAAAAATTCAGAATCATCTACATAATTCGACAATTCTTTAGCAGGTAAAAAGAGAGTATATCGCATATACTCTCTTTTTATTCTTTTTGATTCTAATCATTCGCATTGTAATTGTAAATAGTTATTACTCAGCGTCTGTGATTTTAATCCACTTGTAGCTGTATTCAGGACCAACAAGGTGGTAAGTGAATCCTTCAACCTTTTTGTTGATTAAAAGGTTTGATGCACGTTGGTAAATTGGAGCAATACCAGCATCTTCTTCTAATACAACTTTCTCAGCTTCTTGTAAAGCTTCGAAACGTTTAGCAGGATCGTTAGCTAAAGTTGTTTGAGCGTCTTTTAATAATTTGTCATACTTTTCGTTAGAATATGCCATTCTGTTATTTCCGCCATCAGTTATCCATAGATCTGAGAAAGAAATTGGATCAAGGTAGTCAGGACCCCATCCAGCAGCCTGGATGTCATAATCCATTGTTTTGTCGCGATCTAAACGAACACTGAAAGGAACACTTTGTACATCAATTGTTAAACCTTCAAGGTTGTTTTGAAGCTGATCTTTCATGTAAGAATCGATTGTTTTAGAAGTTTCTGTGTCTCCGCCAAGGTAAACTAATTTCACTTCTTTTTGGCCAATCTCTTCTAAGCCTTTTGCCCAAAGCTTTTTAGCTTCTTCTAGGTTGTACGTTAATAAATCTCCATTAGCCTTACGGAAATCTTCACCAGTCTCTGGGTTTGTTACGAATTCTTTTGGTACAGCATAGTTTGCAGGAATTGATCCATTGTTTAAAATTTCATTCGTTAAATCTTCTTTATTGAATGCCATTGCAATTGCTTTACGGATATTTACGTTAGCAAGAGCTTCGTTTTTCTGATTTAATTTAAGCCAGAAAATTGTAGGCTCTAACCATCTTAATAAACGATCGTCACCATCATATTGAGCGATAACTGCCGGTGTTGAAAGTTTTGGAGTAACATCAGCTTCTCCAGCTTCAAATGCATTCGCTGCTGCCTGAGGATCTTTTGAAACATTGAACGTGATTTTCTCAAGGCTTACATTTTTTGCATCCCAGTATTCAGCATTTTTCTCTAAAGTCCACTCAGTATCAGCAGGTCCTTCCCAGCCATTGATTGCGAAAGGTCCATTGAACACTAAATTTTCTGATTTTTTACCGAAGTTTGCAGCTTGTTCTTCAACAAACTTTTGGTTTTGCGGATAGAAAGTTGGGAAAGCCATTAATGATTTAAAGAAAGGAATTGGTTTTTCTAATGTAATAACCAATGTTTTTTCATCTTCAGCTTTGACACCTAATTCTTCTGGTTTCGCTTTTCCATTATATAATGCTTCAGCATTTTTAATTTTGCCCATCATCATATATGGACCATATGCAGATCCAGTATCAGGATTAAGAGCACGCTGCCAAGCAAATACGAAGTCGTTAGCTGTAACAGGGTCACCGTTTGACCATTTAGCATCTTCTTTAATTTTAATTGTATATTCTGTGCCCTCTTCATTTGCTTCAGGCTCACCATCAGCCATTCCAGGAACTGGCTCTTGGTTTTCATCAATACGATATAATCCTTCATTTGTATTGTTCAATTGAGATAAGCTGATTGTATCTTCAGCTAACACTGAGTCCATTGATGGAATCTCAGATTGCTCAAGAACTTTAAGCTCCTGTGGTACATTTGTTTCTTCTTTGGAGTCTTTATCTTTGTCTCCTCCATCAGAAGAACCTTGGTTGCCTCCGCCGTAGCATGCTGATAAAAATACGCTGATTACAAGCGAAAGAACTAAAAGCAATGAAAATTTTGACTTTTTCATTAATAACCCTCCCTTTTATTTTTAAAAAATTCTTACAAACACTATTATACAAGCTTTCGAATTTTTGTACATTCATTTTTTTAATAAAATTTACACAAATGCAATAAAATTAAGACTTTTATTGATGAAAAATAGTTCTTTATACCTATATTTTCTGACAATATTAGTCCCGGTTTTTCGAATTTATTACATAGAAAATACCATTCCTATAGTCTTTGTAAAGATTTTAAATTGTGTGTAAAATAGAAAATGTATACAGTATGCACTAATAGTTAATAAACTATTTTGCGGGCATAATTAAAAGATTCTGATTAGTTAAAATTTTCTTAAAATAGTTTCCTTCGTATTTACGAAGACAAAATTACTATTTGACTTTCTCCATTTCTGATATGATTAATTTTAAAAAAGAGGTTAATTTATGAAGCTAAAATTGTTTACTACTGTTTTTACTGGTTCATTTGTTCTGGTCTTGCTGCTGTCTCTCCTATTCTATAGAGAGATCACGATCCTTCACTATATAAACATTTCTTTCTATATATCAGGTGTGCTTCTTGCTGTTTGTTTGTTTTTATTAGTATCTCAGGGCGGCTTTTTTGATGGAATTACCCAGGGATTCAGGAGAACCTTTCAGTCTAAGGGCAAGGACCTTGATAAAGAGGAAGTTGAAGAGATGAAGCTTTTTTCTGAGCTGCTGAGTATTGAATATATGCCGTTCCTTTTGGCAGGCCTTCTCCTCGCCGCAACTATGCTCGGAAGCTTATTTGTTTATTATTTATAAATCAAGTTGCTTATCTGCTTATAAGCTTTTATAATGTAAAAAAATACTTATTTGAGAAGCGATGATAAAGAGTAGTACATGATGGATTCATTTTAAGAGAGCCTGCTGCTGCTGGGATGCGGGTAATGAACATGATGGAATGGACTTTTGAGCAGCTGACTGAACACTAGTAGGATCAGCCGTTTTGTCTTGCGTTATAAGACTTTAAGAGATTTCTTTTAGAAATAATTAGGGTGGCACCGCGGTCCATTCGTCCCTGTACAGCAGGGGACGAATGGGCTTTTTTGTATTTTATAGGCTCTTTTCTAAAACATTCAATTAATAAAGCGATAAGTATTTTATTAGAAAAGAGCACGATTTTCAAATGACAACCATTTTATTAGTAGGAGTGAAGAGAAATGAAAACCATTTTTTCTGGCATACAGCCCACAGGTTCAGTTACATTAGGAAACTATATTGGAGCATTGAAGCAGTTTATTGATTTGCAGCATGATTATGACTGCTATTTTTGCATTGTTGATCAGCATGCAATCACTGTACCTCAGGATCGTCTTCAGCTGCGCAAAAACATTCGGGGGCTAGCTGCTCTCTATCTTGCAATTGGCATTGACCCAGAGAAAGCAACGTTATTTGTACAATCAGAAGTTCCAGCTCACGCTCAGGCAGGATGGATGCTTCAATGTGTCGCATACATCGGTGAGCTCGAAAGAATGACACAATTCAAAGATAAATCCACTGGAAAAGAAGCAGTTTCTGCCGGATTATTAACCTATCCTCCACTTATGGCTGCCGACATTCTACTATATAAGACTGACATCGTTCCTGTTGGGGAAGATCAAAAACAGCATTTAGAGCTGACACGTGATTTAGCTGAGCGTTTCAACAAAAAGTACAATGACATTTTTACAATTCCAGAAGTACGTATTCCCAAGGTTGGGGCGAGAATCATGTCCCTTGCTGATCCGCTGAAAAAAATGAGCAAATCTGATCCAAACTTAAAATCGTTCATTACGCTATTAGATGATCCAAAAACGATTGAAAAGAAAATCAAGAGTGCTGTTACTGATTCTGAAGGAATCGTAAAATACGATAAAGAAAACAAACCTGGCGTTTCTAATTTATTATCGATTTATTCGATTCTTTCTGGTACATCAATTGCTGAATTAGAGGAAAAATATGATGGCAAGGGCTACGGAGATTTTAAGAGCGATACAGCTGCTGCTGTCATTGAAGTATTAAAACCAATACAAGAAAAGTATTATGCCCTGCTGGAATCAGAAGAATTAGATCTTATTTTGGACCGGGGAGCAGAGAGAGCCAATGCAGCGGCAAATAAAATGATAAAGAAAATGGAAAGTGCAATGGGGCTCGGGAGGAAAAAGAAATAACATCACGATCAGAGGCACGTATGTCAGCGCCATAACCTATAGCTAAAACACAAAAAAGAGCATCGGCATATCGACGCTCTTTTATATTTGTTCAAAACCTACCCCTTTTTGACTCATTAAATATTGAAGCAGGTTCCTTTATGATAGTGCTTGTCCTAATTCACTTTAGATTCATGCTCCATTTCCCAAAGTTTTTCGAAAAATGGCTGTCCTTTAATCAAGTTCTCGCATAAAGTCATATGTTTCTGACTCCAGCCGCTTAGTGTTTCTTCGTATAGCTTTCTCCATACATCCTCAAAGCCCAAATCTTGTATCGTTACATACATGGTCGGATTCCACTCAGTATACCAGTACTTAACCTCAGCCGCATTTTTTGTTGATTGAAGCTGATCAAGAGCCATAAACAGCAGCTGCTTTAACTGACGTTCTTTTCTTGTTAACCCGCTCATATGTAATGGATTTGGGGAAAGGATATGAAATTCCTTTTCCAACTCTTCCACTTCAAACAAATATTCTTCTGATTCAACATCTTTAATCATTTCATAAACGAGCTGTTCCTGACGGGGAATTAACCTGCTTTTACGAACTGGAATGCTGTAGCCGATCGTATCAACAGCCAAGATCCCTTCTCCATCTGTTACGACAAAACAATAATCAAGCTGGATGCGCTCATGATTTTTGCGAATATACGCTTTTTGAAAGGCATCTTTTAATAATCCCTGCGGCAATTCAGACAAATCATTTTCAATATAATGGAATAATACCGAGTTTACTTTAAATAGAGGAACCTGGTCTAAGAGTTCGACACTGTCATCTTTTCTCCATTCATGAAAATGACACACATTGTACCCGTTCTCTTCGCCTTCAAACCAGTTCACCCATACATCATGAAGAAACAACATTTACTACCCCTCACTTCCGATGCTTTTGTCTTTCAGTATAGGCAGTGAGAAGAAAATATATTCCATTCCGAACAGATTATGGATGATTTCTTTTAAAAAGTTTTTTCACATTAATCGTTTTTTGATTATCGTTAATATCGTACATCTTCAAAAAAAAGCCAAGAATATAATTCTCGACTAAGCATTTTCTTACTCATTCACCTTTGGATCAAGTGCATCCCGCAGACCGTCCCCTACAAAGTTAAAAGCAAGGACAGTGAAGAGAATCAATAATCCCGGTAATAAAGGATACCATGGGGAAGTTAAGAGAATTGTAAAGTTCTGTGCATCCTGAAGCATATTTCCCCAGCTTGGAACTGGCGGCTGTATGCCTAATCCTAAATAACTTAACGTTGATTCAGCCAAGATAACAGTTCCTACCGATAACGTCGCCGAAACGATAATAGGACCAAATGCATTTGGCAAAATATGCGAAAAAATAATGGTAAAGCTTTTCGTGCCAATGGTTTTTGATGCTAAAACAAACTCGCGTGTACGAAGAGATAAAAACTCTCCACGCACTAAACGGGCTGTTGTTGTCCATCCCAAAACCGCAAAGATAATAATTAGCTTATCGACACCAGGCTTAAAAATTGTGATAAGTGTGATGAGTAAGAACAACTGAGGAATTGAGAGAATAATATCAACAAAACGCATTAAGATTGCATCAATAATTCCCCCAAAGTATCCTGCAATGGCTCCAACAACCGTTCCAATAGTAATCGAACCAATAACAGACGCAAACCCTACAAGCAAGGATACTTGAGCACCATATAACAAGCGTGTTAGCATATCACGTCCAAAACGGTCTGTACCGAGAATGTTCTCACCGCCAGGAGGCACTAATTTTTTTAATAAATCCTGACTTTCTGGAGAATATGGAGCAATGACTGGTGCAAATATTGCAGCGGAAATAATGATAAAAAGGAAAATCGCTCCCATCACTGCCAGTTTGTTCTTTATAAATTTCCTGAAAAAGATTTTCGTTAATGTATCAGGGTTTGCTTTAATATTTCCATGGACCGCCAGCTGACCAGAAGTTTCAGGTGTTAGATTTGTTTGTGACATACCGCTCCCCCTTCCTAATACTCAATTCTCGGATCAAAAATGGCATATAGAATGTCAGAAATTAAATTGCCGACAACTACAAAGACAGCTGATATGACGGTTAAAGCCATAATGACCGGATAATCACGCTGGAAGGCTGAATCAAAAAACAGCAAACCGATTCCAGGCCATGAAAAAATTTTCTCAACAACGACCGCTCCTCCAATAAATGAAGGGATCATTAAACCGAAGATTGTAATGATTGGAATTAATCCATTGCGTACACCATGCTTGATGATGACTTTGGATTCCTTGAACCCTTTCGCCCGTGCCGTTCTCATATAATCCTGTTTCAGCACGTCAAACATACTGGATCTGGAATATCTCGTTAAACCTGCCATATCAGCTGAAGCCAATACAAACGCAGGCAGGATAAGATGATGGATTCTGTCCCATAAACTGAATTCCGCATTCAAGGTGGAGGTCCCTCCTGTCGGGAACCAGTTAAGATGTACAGCAAATACCATAATTAAAATCAGACCGAGAAAAAAGTTCGGAGTAGCCAGTCCTAAAAAGGAAGTAACCGAAACTGTGTAATCAACTTTTGTGTAAGGTCTTGCTGCAGAAATGATTCCAAACGGGATGGCAATCAATAGAGCTAACACAGTAGAAACAACCATTAACAGCAATGTGTTTGGCAAACGGTTCATAATCATTTCACTTACAGGTACGCCTTTTCGGATTAGGGATGTTCCGAAATCCCCCTGTGCCATATTGCCAAGCCATTTAAAATACTGAATATGTACAGGATCATTCAGTCCATATCTCTCCATAAATTTCGCTTTATCACTTGGGCTTATCGATGGGTCCATCAGCAGGCTTGTCGGATCACCAGGCGCCAAACGAATGATTGCAAAGGATATAATGGTGATGCCTAATAATAAGGGAATAGCCATTAATGTACGGCGGACGATATAAGTTAACACAGCTAGTTCTCCCCTTCCCTTCTCAATTTTCTATAAATAAAAACATGTCCACTTTTTTCATAGACTCGTTCAATATTCAATGTCATAAAAACGAGGGAAGGGAATATTCCCTTCCCTCTGAAAACTCTTTGATGACCGTTTTATCACTCAGTGCTTATTTTTTTAACCACCATTTGTGAATGTTGTAGTATTCGCTCTTCGCATTAAATTCATAGCCTTGAAGATTCTCAGGCATTACGCGGTGAACGTTTGGATAGTACAAGAACGTGTAAGGCTGATCTTCTGCAAGAAGTTTATAAATCTCACCATATGCAGCTGCATACTCATCTTGATCAAGAATTTGTTTCGCTTCATCAATCAATTTATCAACTTCAGGGTTGCTGTAATGAATCATGTTCAAGCCTTCAGCAGCCTGGCTTGAGTGGAAAATGTCATATTGATCTGGGAATGTAGACAAGCTCCATCCTAAGATCATCGCTTCATAATCCCAGTTTGGCGCAGAAACTTGCTCAATGAATGCAGACCATTCAACGATTTCAGGTTTTACTTCAATTCCAACCTCTTTTAATTGCTGTTGCACGACAACTGCGATATCTTCACGGATTTTGTTACCTTGGTTCGTCTTTAATGTGAATGAGAATTTTTTGCCGTCTTTGTCTAAAATGCCGTCTCCGTCAGTATCTTCCCAGCCTGCTTCTTTAAAAGTAGCCTTTGCAGCTTCTGGATCGAATTCGAATTTTGTTACATCATCACTGTAAGCGAAAGATAATGGACTTTCAGGTACGTCAGCAACTTCTCCATCACCATTCATTACTTGTGCTACGATAGTTTTTCTGTCAATTGCTTGCGTTAAAGCTTGACGTACTTTTACATCTTTGAATAATTCATTCTTTTCATTCCATCCAACATACGTGTAAGAAAGTCCGAGACCAGACTCCACTTTCACACCGCTGAATGTGCTTTTAACTGTTTCAATATCTGTTCCAGGAACTTCGGTGAAGTGAACATCACCAGCTTGAAGCTGTGCCAATAAAGCATCTTGGTCAGGAACAATTTTGTACGTGATCGAATCTAAGTATGGCTCGCCTTGGAAATAATCAGGGTTTTTCTCAACTTTTACATACTCCCCATCTTTCCACTCAACAAATTTAAATGGACCAGAACCGATTGGAGATTTTGTATTGAATTCATGTTCGCCAAGCTCTCCGACTGGAACATCTTTAAGGATATGCTCAGGAAGAATTCCATAGCTTAGAGTTACAGGGTAGAATGATGCATCTTTCTTTGAAAGCTTGAATTCAACTTCATAATCGCCTTTTTTCGTTACTGATTCCATTGATTCAAACGCTGATCCGCGCTCGCCAACGTAATCAGGGCTTTTCGGAATACTATATGTGAATACAACGTCATCTGCTGTTAAGTCTTCGCCATCATGGAATTTAATGCCTTCTTTGATTTTGACTGTGTACGTTAATCCATCTTCTGATGTCTGAATATCTTCAGCTATATTCAAAACAGGGTTGAACTCAGTGTCAGAATCTACTAAGCCGTCATAGATAAAATCTTCAATATCTGAACTTGAAACATCTGTTGAATAAAGCGGGTTGAATAAAGTCGGTGCTCCAATCGATCCAACGACGATATCTCCGCCCATTTGCGGTTCTCCAGCATCTTCAGAAGGCTTTTCATCTTCTTTACCGCCTGAACCTGAAGCAGGTGTTTTTTCGCCCGCGCCGCTATTACAAGCAGCTAAGAACAAAGAGAAAACTAACAATAAACTAAGTAATGTTAATAAACTTTTACGTTGTTTCACTTCGTATTTCCCCCTTTAGATTATGAATATTCAGTTTGCTTAACATAAAGAAGTATTGTTCGTCCATCTCCTCCCTTCAAGCAGTTGATATGTATGCTGATCCTGCCAGCCTTTAATTGTAAAGATGGCAAGCAACAAAATGATTTTTTTGTACTTCTTTAAACTGGGGAACAGCTTCACGGCATGCGCTTGTCGCAGCTGGACATCTCGTATGGAACACACAGCCTTGAGGAGGATTTGCAGGGCTTGGCAATTCCCCCTTAAGCACAATCCGCTCTCTTCTTGCTGCTCCAGCTTTTCTTGGAACCGGCACCGCTGACAGCAGCGCTTGCGTATAAGGATGCAAAGGTTCTGAATATAAGGTGTTTTTATCAGCAAGTTCCATCATTTTCCCTAAGTACATGACTCCGACTCGGTCGCTTATATGTCTAACTACACTTAAGTCATGGGAAATGAAAATATACGTTAAATGAAACTCATCCTGAATCTCTTCAAGCAAGTTAATGATTTGTGCCTGAATCGATACATCAAGTGCAGAAACAGCTTCATCAGCAATAATCATCTGCGGATTTAGTGCAATAGCTCTCGCAATCCCAATCCTTTGCCGCTGTCCGCCTGAGAATTCATGAGGATAGCGATTAATGAAAGAAGCATTCAGACCTACTTTTTCAAGGAGCTCTTCCACTCTTTCCGTTCTTTCTTTCCCTTTATAAATTCCATGTGTATTCATTGGTTCTTTAATAATGGAACCGAGTGTTTTTCTTGGATTCAGCGATGCAAAAGGATCCTGAAAAATCATTTGAATATTTTTTCTTACCGTTTTTCGCAATTCACTTTCAGGTAAATGGGAAATATCTTGTCCGTCAAATAATATTTTTCCGCCTGTCGGCTCATAAAGTCGAATAATTGTCCGCCCTGCTGTAGATTTTCCGCACCCTGACTCTCCAACAATCCCAATTGTTTCACCTTTTTTTACAGATAAATTGATGCCGTCTACTGCCTTTACATATCCGGCTGTTCGCTGGAGAATTCCTGCTTTAATGGGGAAATGCTTTTGGACATCTATGAGCTGCAGAATGGTCTCCTCTTGTTTCAGCCCGGTTGTTTTTCTTTCTGCGTCTATTACATTCATTGAACCTCGGCCTCCTCATCATCATATAAAAAGCATCGAACAGAGCGATGAGCTGACTTTAACGTTAAATCTGGCTGCTCGCTGAAGCATCTGTCAAATGCTTTTGGACATCTTGGAGCAAATCGGCAGCCGACCGGCAAATTATCCGGTGCAGGAACATTTCCTGGTATTGAATTTAGTTTTTCAATATCCCCTTCTATAGACGGAATCGAAGCAATAAGTCCTTGTGTATAGGGATGAAGCGGCTCAATAAACAGGTCATCCACGGAAGCCTCTTCCACAACTTGCCCGCAGTACATAACAACAACACGTTCAGCAATTTCAGATACGACACCTAAGTCATGAGTGATTAATAGAATGCTAGTATCAAATTTTCGGCTGACATCTTTCATTAAATCAAGAATCTGTGCCTGTATTGTTACATCAAGAGCTGTCGTGGGCTCATCAGCAATAAGCAGCTTAGGATTGCAGCTCATCGCAATCGCGATCATAACACGCTGGCGCATCCCGCCTGATAATCTGTGCGGATAATCATTTATAATTTCATCAGCCCGTGAGAAACCTACTAATCTAAGTAATTCAATTGCTTTTTTTACAGCTTGATTTTTTGGGAGTTTCTGGTGATACATAAGAACCTCAGTTACCTGATCTCCAATTGTCAGTACAGGATTAAGGGATGTCATAGGCTCTTGGAATATCATCGAAATATCATTTCCGCGCACTTTGCACAAATCTTTTTCAGGTAACTTCACCAGATCTTTTCCATTTAATAAAATCTCACCGTCTACAATTTTTCCTCCTGGACTGGGAACAAGTCCCATTATCGATAAAGATGTGATACTTTTACCTGAACCAGATTCACCTACTAAAGCTACAGTCTCGCCTTTATGTATTTTTAAATCAACGCCGTCCACTGCTGGAACTGCCTGTTTCTTCTTGTAGAAATATGTTTTTAGATTCTTAACTTCTAACAATACTGACAATACCCTTCACCGCCCTATGATGTAAAAGATAAACCACTTTAATAAACTTAATTTTATAAATCATCTGTATACATAGAATAATCAGAAAATATATATTTGTATATTATTACAATATTTTTACAAAATCAAGCTAATTTTAAAATTAATGTAATCTAAAATTAAAAATACTTTCATTAATAGGAAAAAATACCAATAAAAAAACCCTTAATTGGGTTTTATTGATGACTTTTTCACTATTTCTTCACTTGGGACTGAAAATAAATCTTTTATATTCGAATTTGTAATCTCCATGTAATATTTCACCAACTGATATCCTACAGCATAACCCAGCATTTTCGGATAAAATCCAGTACCGAACATTAATTGGGAAAATTTCTTTGAGTCACTTTTCAGATCTTGATTAGGTTCAATTATATTATTATATAATTGATGAATCTGTTCTTTTGAATATCGCTTCGTCCAGGAACCGACAAGCTCTTCTCCCATCCTCTCCCTTACAGCGTTCTCTGCCAGACCTTCAAGAATTATTGCATCTATTAGTGTGTAGTCTTCTTCTTTCTTTGGATCCTTGGCGAGCCTGCAGACGTGATGATATTCATGAGTTAATATCGTTTGTATTTCTTTATTGCTGTTTTCAGATAAAAATAGAAATAACTTATCATGAAAGGCAAGTCCGGATTTGCCTCCAAACTCATACTTCATTTTTCGATTTTCAGCATCTGCAGGCAATATAAAAATCGGCACATTCGGACCGTTCCATTTCTTTTTCAATACTGCTTCATCTTTTTTTACAAATTCCCATACGTTTTTCTTTTTAAGCTTTTCAAAGATTTCTTTTCCTGTGCTTTCCCTTTTGTACATGCCGAATGCATGGAGATATTTGCTGATTTCTTCCGGTTTATTTTTATTAAAAAATGGTACTAGACGTTCACATACTTTCAGATAATCTGCCGTTTGATCGAGCCATTCATTTGTATTCATGACAGTCATGGAATTCGCCACACTCCCTCCTGCCGTATCTTATGTTGGGGTGTTTGTGTAAGTGATTTGGAGTCTGGATTTGTTTTTGTATGACGATTAATCAATAAAATAGTTGTTAGACATCGATTTAACTAGCGCTCAGAAATGGGATATCTGCAAAAATATACATGCAAAAAAGCCAGCACTAGGCTGACTTTTTTCAAATTGTTATTCATATTTCTTAAATATAATTGTCGCGTTATGTCCGCCAAAGCCTAATGAGTTGCTTAAAGCTACATTGACGGAAGCTTTTCTCGCATTGTTTGGCACATAATCCAGGTCACACTCAGGATCTGGAGTTGTGTAGTTAATTGTCGGCGGGATCACACCTTCTTTAATGGCAAGAATGGAAAGAATCGCCTCAACACCTCCGGCTGCGCCAAGCAAGTGGCCAGTCATCGATTTGGTAGATGAAACTGCAAGTTTGTATGCATGTTCGCCAAATACTTCTTTTATGGCAAGTGTTTCAAATTTATCATTATACGATGTGCTTGTTCCATGTGCATTGACGTAATCAATGTCTTCAGGAACCAATCCGCCGTTTTCCAATGCCATCCTCATCGCACGGACTCCGCCTTCTCCGCCTGGAGCCGGTGCAGTAATGTGATGTGCATCACCTGTTGCGCCATATCCTACGATTTCAGCATAGATTGTGGCTCCCCGTGCAACCGCATGATCGAGCTCCTCTAATACAAGAATTCCCGCTCCCTCACCCATAACAAAGCCATCCCGATTTGCATCGAATGGTCTGCTTGCAGTTGCTGGATCTGGATTTGTCGAAAGAGCTTTGCTTGCACAGAAACCAGCAAACGCCATTCTTGTAATCGGTGCTTCTGTTCCTCCAGAAATCATCACATCCGCATCGCCGCGTTCAATGACTTTATAAGCATCTCCAATTGAATTTGTACCTGTTGCACAAGCTGTTACAGTACATGAGTTGAATCCTTTCGCTCCTAATGCGATTGAAACTTGGCCTGCCGCCATATCAGGAATCATCATTGGAACAAAGAATGGGCTGACACGTCTTGTGCCTTTAGTCAGAAGTGTTTCAAATTGGTTTTCAAATGTTTCCATTCCGCCAATTCCAGAGCCGATCCATACACCTACACGAGGTGCGATTTCATCTGTAATCTCAAGGTTTGCATCACGTACAGCCATGAAAGAAGCGGCAACCGCATATTGTGTAAAGCGGTCCATTTTTCGGGCTTCTTTTTTGTCCATGAATTTTTCTGCGTCAAAATCTTTTATTTCTGCAGCCACTTTCGCTGGATAATCTTCTGAATCAATGCGGGTTAGCGGACCTACGCCAGTTCTTCCATTAATTGCACTTTCCCATGTAGCGTTAACATCATTTCCAATTGGCGTAATTGCCCCCATACCCGTTACAACAACACGTCTTTTACTCATATAAAACACCATACCTTTCACATACTTGTGTATTCATTATCTGCCCCATCGCATTGCAATGGCTCCCCATGTTAAACCGCCGCCAAAGCCAACCATTACAATAATATCGCCATCTTTAATCGTTCCTGCTTCCAACTCTTCTACAAGAGATATCGGGATCGATGCTGCTGAAGTGTTTCCATACTTATGCACCGTTTTTGACATTTTTTCTGCCGGAAGCTCTAAACGCTCTCTGGCAGCTTCCATAATGCGGATGTTAGCCTGATGCGGAATCAAGTAGTCGACATCTTCTTTTTTCAGACCTGCTTTTTCAATCACATTAATACTTGATTCACCCATTTGTCTGACAGCAAATTTAAAGACTTCTCTGCCATTCATCACAAGTTTATCTGCCTGATACAAATGTTTTCCGCCAGAGCCATCTGAACCTAATTCAAAAGCAAGGATGCCCTTTCCTTCGCTGACAGCACTGACTACAGCTGCTCCAGCACCATCTCCAAAGAGAACTGCTGTATTCCGATCATTCCAATCCGTTATTTTTGATAGCTTTTCAACACCGACAACAAGAACATTTTGATAGGCTCCAGTTTCTATGAATTGATTTGCTGATACTAAACCGTACATAAATCCTGCACATGCTGCACTCAAATCCATCGCAGCGACTTTTTTAGCCCCTAATTTCTCCTGCAGCATACAAGCTACTGAAGGAAACGGCTGATCAGGTGTAACAGTAGCCACTAAAATCATATCAAGATCCTCAGCTGTTATGCCTGCGTTCTCAATTGCTTTTTTGGCTGCGTAATAAGCCATATCAGATGTATCTGTATCATCATTTGCAAGTCTTCTTTCTTCAATACCAGTTCTTGTGCGTATCCATTCATCTGACGTATCCATGATTTTCTCCAAATCCGAGTTTGTTACAATACGTTCTGGATTATACCGTCCGATTCCAATAATTCCTGCACTCATATACGCAACTCCTTTTAGAATCAATTATTATTACCTGGTACTAATTTTATCTTATCCTTTTTAAAATTTCAATCTAAATCCTGTGCTTTTGTCTCGTTCTTCTGTTAAAAAGAAACATACAGTATTAATAAGGAATAAAAAGCGAGGTGTTTATGTTGAGCGAAGATAAAAGGTCTGAAGAATCTGGAGATTTCTTCTCATCCATGATGTTTGGGAATAAAAAAGAGCGAAGCAAAGTGGATGAAGAAACTGAAAGCAGCCCCGCTGCAGATGGGCAAGAACCTCAATCAGACAACGATTTTTTTCAGCTTTTCATGCAAATAGATGAGATTATGGGGTCATTGAATGAGTTAAAGCCAGTATTGAAGGAATTCACGCCAATTGTTGATTTTATCAAGAAAAAATTAAAATAAACCGTTTACAAAAGAGTGTAAATAACATATGATCATTTTATTAACTGCGAGAGAGCGAGGGATGTTATATGGAAAATTTAATTGTATTAATGCCGCTTATTTCATATACACAGCCCTTGGTTCATCTGCCGGAAAGATGACCCTTCTTACCTGAATTGTTCTTTAGAGAACCATGGGCTGTGTCTGCACATGGTTTTTCTTATGCCTAAAAACAATTTCAGGAGGAAAAAATGAATAATAAATATACACTCAATCAATTAGGATGGAACGAACATTTTCAAGAATTGAGCAATTCTTATCACACCCTTTTATTCGGACGGGTTTCATTAGAACACAAACATCTATACCGTGTTCTAACTGAGAATGGAGAAGTATTGGCATCTTTATCCGGAAAATTTCGATTCGATGCGGAAAAGACTGAGGATTATCCAGCAGTTGGGGATTGGGTAGCTCTTTCAGCGAGAGAAGACAAGAAGGCAACTATTCATCATGTGCTGCCAAGGTTCAGTAAACTTTCAAGAAAAGCGGCTGGCACTGGCAATGAAGAGCAATTAATTGCAGCAAATATTAACACACTTTTTCTTGTAATGGCCCTGAATCATGACTTTAACATTAGGAGAATGGAAAGGTATCTGATCATGGCATGGGAAAGCGGCGCGAATCCCGTCATTCTTTTGACAAAAGCAGACCTATGCAGCGATTTGGAAAAGAAGATGATGGCTGCAGAAAGTGTGGCATTCGGCGTTCCAGTTCTTCCTGTATGTGCACTTGAAGGCAGCGGAATGGACCAGCTTGCACCTTATTTAGCTGAAGGAAAAACCTCTGCTTTCGTTGGATCATCAGGTGTTGGAAAATCTACGCTGATTAACAGCTTAATAGGAGAAGAAAAGCAGCTGACCCAAGATGTGCGTGAAGGCGATGACCGCGGACGTCATACAACAACTTACAGAGAATTAATGGCTGTTCCGCAAAAAGGACTTTTAATTGATACACCCGGAATGAGGGAATTACAGCTCTGGGATTCAGACTCCCTGGAACAGAGTTTTGAAGATATTGAGTCTCTTTCTGCGGCATGTTATTTTAGGGACTGCGGCCATCATAACGAACCAAAATGCGCGATTAATCAGGCTATTTCAGACGGAACCCTATCATCCTCCAGACTGCAAAGTTACCGAAAGCTGCAGAGGGAACTTGACTATTTAGAGAAAAAAGAGCAGAAAAAGGACAGCAAGAGATAGTCTTTCAAAGCCGGATGCTTAATCCGGTTTTTTTGATTCAAAAAAGCCCTGCGTGGATGGTTTTCTCTGTGCAGAAGGCCTTTGTTACTGACCAGACGCCGAAGGACAACTGAACGGTTTCCCAATTGTACTAATGACAAGACCTTAATGCCTTCTGCTTTGATATATGCTTCCTTTCGGATGGTATGGGTACCTTGATTTCGCTTTTCCCTGTTTCCAGGGCACCATTCAAATCGTATGGGTACCTGGTTTTCACTTTTTCCGGTTTCCAGGGCACCATTCAGATCGTATGGGTACCTTGATTTCACTATTTCTAATTTCTAGGGCACCATTCGGCTGGGATTTCCAAGATAATGGTTAGCGTATCAAATATGTTTAATACCTCAAGAGTTTTTTTAGCACCTCGATGATGAAAGCTTTTTGGAACCCAAGGTCTGGCCTTGGGTTTTCATTTTCATAAAAAAAAGCAGCTCATCGGCTGCGTTCGTTCAATCTTTATTTATTGCTTCATTTTTCCCTAATTCATATGCATCATTCATGACTTTTGTCAGAAGTTCCATCATTGGCTGAAGGTGTTCTGCTGAAATTTCAATTCCTGCTTCATCAAGTTTTGCTTTTGCTTCTGGAAGATGCTTCATGGCAATTTGCATAAATTCTAGTGTTTTAGGTTCCTGGTTCATCTGAATTCTCCCTTATAGTTGATTTGGCAGCTTATCTGTCTGCCTGTATGTTTCAATATGTTCTTTCATTTCGTCTTGAAATGCCTTGTCCACTTTTGGACTGTATTTGCCGAGATCAATGACCTCGTCTTTAAAATCAAAATACAAGTTACCGCTATCTAGATCACCATTTATATACTTTTGGGCAACAAGCTCATATAATTTATCAACATGCTGGATCGTGCTCGTAAGGACCGTTGTTTCACCGAGATCTGATTGATCGGAAACATATCCGATTGCATAAAGACCCTCTTCTTTTATCCGCTCAATGACAGGTACATTATACCCGTCACCGGCAGGATATACAACATCAACGCCTTCAGCTATCATTTGATCTGTATAGTTGAGCGCTGTTGTTACATCATCCCAGCTCTGTACATATTTTATTTCCACTTCAACTTCAGGGTTTTGATAGTATGCTCCTTCATAAAAGCCATCGATTTCAGGCTGCCATTCATAAGCAGCCAAAACACCGACTTTGTTTGTTTTTGTCATTTCCCCTGCAATCATTCCGCCAAAAAAACCCATTGCATTTGAGTCAAAATTAAGGCTAGTAACATTATCTCCTTTTGCATCACCATTAAAAAACACAAAATGGATATTTTCATATTCCTCATTTAATGTATTAAAATATGGTTCATATTCACTGCCATGGCCAAAGATCAAATTGACGCCTTTTCCAGATAATTCTTCCACTGCTTCACGAACAACCTCTTCATTATTCATGCCTTCTTTATAAAAAACATCGACACCGTAGCTAGATTGTATTTTTAATAAACCTTTGTATCCTTTCGTACCCCATACTTGATCACTGATGGTATCAGGAACAAGCAAGCCCACTTTTTTCATTTCTTCTTGCTGGGGCTGTCCACATGCCGCCAGAAAAAAAAGACATATGGCGAAAAGAAAACGTTTCTTTATCATTACAAGCAACTCCTTTTGGCTTGTGCAATTACATGATTTACACCTATATTTTAGACTGTAACCAATTCACAGCACAAGGAAATATCTCCCAATAACAAATAAAACTCGAATTTTATCTAAAATTATTGGTAAATATACAGGTTTTGCTTGATCCATTCTTTTTGCATCTGTATTCCTTCTTTTAGAGAAACACTATTTTTCACAACGTGAATGATATCCTTCGATAATGAAAAAACAGAATCTCCAGGAAGCTTTTCAGAAAATAATTCTGCTACCTGATTCCATTGATTTTTCATAGAAGATAGATGAATAACCGTTCCCCCATATAAATTCAGCTTCACAATATCAAGCAGACTGCTGACTGCATCATCAATAAAAATAAGGTCTCTTGTTTCTTCGCTTTTGATCTCGTTCGATTTAACACCTGTCAAAGATGACATGATACATTGATGAACATACATGTTTACAGGCTGCCATGGACCATAAAGTCCTGGGATCCGTACAATCCTGTATAACTTTGTTTCCCCAAAAAGTGTCTGTACCTCAGCTTCTTGACGGAAATGAGACTTTCCATTTTCAGTCGTTGGAACAGGGACGGTTTCTTTCTCAATTACAGTTTGTTTATCCCCAAATACTTCTGTTGATGATACAAGAATAAATGGAATGTTTTGTTGAATGGAAAGGTTCGTACATTGCTTCAAAAAATACGAGTTATTTTCATTTACCCGATCCGCAGGGTCTGTCATACAGTAAAAAACAGCATCATATGCATTGTTTTCTTTCAATGATTCCAATCTTTCAAATAAGGCATTCCTGCCGATCAGCATCATTTTTTCTTCAGCTATATTTTGTTTTTGTTTGTCTTCTTGCTTTTTCATGTATCCAGCAACTTGGACGCCCTCTTCCAGCAGATGATTGCAAAGGGCGAATCCAACAAATTGTCCGATTCCTGCAATAAATACTTTTTTCATGTGCTCCGTTCCTCCTTTAGGAAGCGTTATAGTATCGTATGCAACCTGCTATCACAAAAGAATCGTTCCCGCTTCACAAGGAACGATTCGATCATAAATTTTTTTCATTTTCTTTGAAAAATTTCACAACAGAATGATTCAGCCTGTAAAGGTTATCTGAGAGGTGAAAGGTTAATTCGATATCTGTCCCTTGCTTGCTTCTAAATTCTTCATAAATTTTACTGTGATCCTGATATGGATATGTGATGCTGTTCATTCTCTGCCAAATATGGACAGGAATTGCTCCGCAGGCAAAACTGGATTCAAAGCTGTAATCCTTTATTCGTTTTGAATCAATTTCATACGCATTGGCGATTTCTTTTGTCAGTCTTTTATAAAAAAACATGTTTTCTCTTTCTTTTTCAAGGTGGGCTTGGAGGTTCAGGCATGGATTGAACATTGCTACAGAGCGGATTTTATCTTGCGAAAGCTTCATAAATTCTTTCGCAACCAACGCACCCATTCCTTCGCAGAGAATGTGAACACGTTCATTTAATATTTCTTTCTTCATTACAATATGATAGATCTTCATTGCCAGCTGCAGTGCTTTCGGACTTCCCCAATTGGCCCCATACAAATTAGAAGTAAAGACCGTGTAGCCTTCATTAAGCAGGATTGAAAGCAGCTGATTTCTGCCGTAGTGCTGCAGCCAGAAACTTGTTTGCCCATCAACAAAATGTGTTTTGTCGCCGAAAATAAAGACACCAAAACCATTTGGTTTATAAGGATAATGAATGATGTTCCATTCGGATTCAAGCTGAAAAAAGCGTTCTGTAATTCCCATCGTTTGCCCACCACCTTTCATTCGTACTTTGAGCACTCTATATAAGATATGTTCGAGGTGAAAAAGCGAATGGATGTATACCTAATTATTCAGCAAATGAACGTTCATGAAATAGTCAACTTTACGTCTAAATAATGCTTTTATTCCACAATCTATGTATGATAATATGGACATAGAATTGTTTGGAGATTGAGGTGAACAGATTGCGCTATTTTTGGACATTTTTTTGGACGTTTTTATTAATGCAAATGATGGCTTATGTTGTATCTTCAATGACAGGTGTTGCATATAACTTTGGCACTGCTTCTATCCTAGCTGTCGTTGTAACCGTTCTCATCCTGATCATCGGGGAAGTTGTTCCTGACCGATCTGCAGAAGGACATCATTAATACCTAATTTTCGACTCTTCATGCAAAAAACCCTACTATTGATAGTAGGGTTTTTTGCTTCTATTTCATTTTTTATGGTTTTCTTTGATATGTCCAGTGACGGTCATCATTTGAAGTCTCAGGGAATTGATCTCCTGCCTGCAGCTTTATTTTCTGCGGATTTTTGACCATAGATCCTGTTTCTCCAACTTCTACATAAATCCCATTGTTAGGTGCTTTCTGACCTGATTTAAAGCGATGCTGCTGCCCCAAAATTAGATCCCTCCTTAGGTATGATTCTTTAAATAGTATGGCATTTTCCGAAGATTACATGCTATCAGAAGAGAAATTCACTCATTATCATAGGAATTATTTGTATATTATCGTATTATTGCTTGACCAACTGCGTTATCTTTACCAAGGCAAAAAGCATGGATTCAGTGATCCATGCTTTTTATTTTCAACCTAATGCAACTAACCAATCAGCAATTCCTTTAACAACGCTTTTTGAACATGCAGCCGATTTTCCGCCTGCTGAAACACTGCGGAATGGCTTCCATCAATGATTTCAGCTGTAACTTCTTCACCTCGATGTGCAGGCAGACAATGAAGAAAATGACAATCCTTTTTCGCGCCGCTCATCAACTCTGCGTTTATTTGATAAGCATGAAAAGCAGTCAGCCGGATTTCATTTTCTTTTTCCTGTCCCATGCTCGTCCATACGTCAGAATATACAATATCTGCTTCATGAACAGCCTTTTCCGGATTCGATGTGGATGTAATAACAGCACCTGTAAGTTCACATATTTCTGCTATTTTTTCCATTACGGACGGATCCGGACCGTACCCTTCTGGATGAGCAATTACAGCATCCATGCCTACTTTTGCGCACGCAATTAATAAAGAGTGGGCAACATTATTACCATCACCAACATACGCAACCTTTGTTCCTTTAAATGTTTGTTTCAGCTGCAGAATCGTCATTAAATCAGCGAGTGCCTGACAAGGATGAAACGTATCCGTAAGCCCGTTAATGACAGGAACTGATGCATGAAGCGCAAGCTCTTCCACTTTTTCGTGTTCAAACGTACGGATCATGATGGCATCTACATAGCCTGACAGTACTTTTGCTGTATCTGCAATGCTTTCACCGCGTCCGATTTGAAGGTCTTGACTGCTGAGAAAGAGTGCATTGCCGCCAAGCTGCTGCATCCCGGCTTCGAACGATACTCGTGTCCGTGTAGAAGATTTTTCAAAAATCATCGCTAATATTTTTCCAGACAAGATTGATTGGATCGGGAATTTTTTCATTTGCAAGCCTTCTTCAACTAGATGCAGGATTTCCTCAGATGTATAATCCAGCAGCGTTAAGCAGTCTTTTCCATATAATGAGGATGTTTTAGCCTGTGCTAATTTAATGGAACTCATATCATTTTCACTCCTGTTCTTGTTAATTCACCGATTGAGTACACGTCATATTCAGATGCAGCTTTTAAATAGGCAAGGAAGGTTGAAGCATTTGAAAATACCTTTATTCCTTTCTCAATTGCAAGCAGCCGTTTTTCCTTAGATTCATCGGCTTTCAGACTGACAAAAATACCGTTTACTGCTGTTTCTGCCCATTCCTCAAAGTTCTCTGTTTCCGATGTCAGTCCTGCTGTTTCAGCTTTTTGAAGCAATGTATAATCTTTTTCATCGATAAAAACACTGCTGTTTTTCATATCGCCATCTTCATCAAAAACTTTTCCAAGCGCTTCTTTTAATGTAGGCGCAAGACACATTCCTTCTCCTGTCGATCTCATTTCAGGACTTAGTTTAAGGTCAACATTATGAAGAGCGTGACTTGAAAATACAGGATATTTAACAGCAACATACGGCTTCTTTTCATCTATATACTGATACGTTAATTTTTCACCATTTAACATGCCTGCTGCCAATTCAATCATTGGCACATCCATAACCTTGCTTACGATTGGGGCAGTCCGGCTTGCTCTTGGATTGACCTCAAGCACATATAGAGTTTCTTCCTGGATGAGAAATTGAATATTCATAATCCCAGTAAACCCCAGCTCCTTAACGATTTTCTCTGCTGCATGGTGCATAGCGGATTTGATGTCTTCGCTAATATTTATGGCAGGAATAATCGCCATGCTGTCACCTGAATGAACACCAGCAGGTTCAATATGTTCCATTACCGCAGGGATTAGTATGTTCTCCCCGTCTGCGACAAGATCGATTTCCGCTTCTTGGCCAGTAACATATTGATCAATTAAAATGGGAAATGGATGTGTTTCAGATTTCTCTAATTGCTGCTGAAGCTGCTCTTTCGTTTCAAGAACAATCATTCCTTTTCCGCCAATTACATAGGAAGGTCTGATCAAGACGGGATACCCGATTTTTTCAGCTTGAATGATGGCTTCATCAGCGGAATTAGCTGTTGACCCAGGGAGATGATTGATATTCAGCTGATCCAATAGAAGATAAAATTTTTCGCGTTCTTCAAGCAAATCGAGTGTTTCTGAATCTGTTCCAAGAAGCCGGGCCCCGTTTGCTTCTAAACCTGCCGCCAGATTAATGGCTGTCTGCCCGCCAAACTGAACAATCGCAACGTCTATTTGTTCAGCTTCGATGACATTTAATACATGTTCGATTGTCAGCGGTTCAAAGTAGAGACGATCAGCCGTTTCAAAATCTGTGCTCACCGTTTCTGGATTATTGTTGATCATAATTGCGTCGTATCCTAATCTTTGAAGCGCTTTTATTCCTTGTACAGCACTATAATCGAATTCAATCCCCTGACCGATCCGTATCGGACCTGAGCCAATGACTAATGCCTTTTTTCTCTTGGCTGCTGTTTTTTCCAGCAGCTCACATTCCCCGAAATATGTTGAATAGTAATAATTCGTTCTCGCTTCAAATTCTGCAGCACATGTATCAACAAGCTTAAATTTAGCTGTTATTCCAAGCGAGTTTCTTGCATTTCGAATGTCCGATTCATTCTCATTCATGCAATAGGCCAAGTATTGATCTGAACAGCCCTTTTCCTTTGCAAAAGAAAAGAGTTCCTTTGGAATTTCGGACAAGGCTGTTGATTTAAGCTGGTTTTCTAACGTTACCAGCGAGTAAAAACTATTTAAAAAATAGTAATCTATCCCGGTAGTCTCATGAATGACGGTTACATCTTCTCCTCTTCTCAATAGCTCAATGATGGCAAAAAAACGTTGATCTGTTGCTTTTTTTACCATTTTCACAAGGTCGATTGAAGAAAGATTTGAGATTTCATCAAAATAAATTCCAATATTCCCAAGTTCAAGTGAGGATACAGCCTTTTGAATAGCAGCTTCAAGATTTCGTTCAATAGCCATCACTTCGCCAGTAGCCTTCATCTTTGTACCAAGAGTCCGATCCGCATTTTTAAATTTGTCAAATGGCCATCTCGGAAATTTCACAACTACATAGTCGAGCGCTGGTTCAAAGCTTGCAGATGTTGATTGTGTTAGCGGATTTTTCAGCTCGCTTAATGTATAGCCGACTGCAAGTTTTGCTGCAATTTTAGCAATTGGGTAGCCTGTCGCTTTAGAAGCAAGAGCCGAAGACCGGCTTACACGAGGATTAACCTCTATGACATAATATTGTTTACTGGCAGGATCTAAGGCAAATTGAATATTGCAGCCGCCGACTACGTTTAACGCAGAAATAATCGTTAACGAAGCACTTCTAAGCATTTGATATTCATGATCTGTCAGCGTCTGTGATGGTGCCACTACAATCGAATCACCCGTATGAATGCCGACAGGATCAATGTTTTCCATGTTGCACACAGTAATGCACGTACCCGCTGAATCTCTCATGACCTCATATTCAACTTCTTTAAACCCCGCAATGCTTTTTTCAACGAGACATTGATGAATCGGACTTGCACTTAAACCGCTTTTCATCAACTCTTTCAAAGCTTTTTCATTTTCTGCAATACCGCCTCCCTTTCCTCCGAGAGTAAAGGCAGGACGGACAATAATGGGATAGCCAATTTTTTTTGCGA
Source organism: Bacillus sp. PAMC26568 (assembly GCF_014235785.1). GTDB lineage: Bacteria > Bacillota > Bacilli > Bacillales > Bacillaceae > Bacillus_P. The sequence goes on from NZ_CP060137.1 coordinate 3,462,169, forward strand.
ATGATAATGCTTCTTTTGCCTCTGTCACAATTTCACTTGCAGGCACAGGCTGGTTCAAATCATACATCAGCTTTCTGAACTTTTCTCTATCTTCACCCATTTGGATAGATTCAACAGATGTGCCGAGCATTTGAACGCCAAATTTTTGAAGGACACCTGCATCATGGAGCTTCACGGCCAAATTCAGGCCTGTTTGACCTCCAAGCGATGCAAGCAAGCCATGAGGCCTTTCTTTTTCAATAATCTTAGTTAAACTTTTAACAGTTAAAGGTTCAAAATATACTTCATCTGCATATTCATGATCCGTCATTATCGTTGCCGGATTGTTATTAACAAGGATGACCTTATAACCTTCTTCTTTCAGTGCGATGCAGCCTTGTGTCCCAGCATAATCGAACTCTGCTGCCTGACCGATAATAATTGGTCCTGAACCAATAACTAAGATGCTTTTAATGTCCTGACGTTTAGGCATAAACCATTTCTCTCCTTGTCTTTAGAACCATTTCCAGAAATTCGTCAAATATATATTCACTCTCCGCCGGACCAGGATGTGCTTCTGGATGGAACTGAACCGATAAAAGCGGAAGTATGTGATGAAGCATGCCCTCAACCGATTGATCATTCACATTTTCAAATCGAACTGAAAATTCCTTTTCATCACTGGATGTCACTACATAGCTGTGATTTTGAGAAGTCATAAAAACAGTCCCCCTATTGCGGTCAATCACTGGATGATTGGCACCTCTATGGCCAAAAGGCAGCTTCTTCGTGTCTCCTCCAAAAGCTAATGCGATGAGCTGGTGACCGAGACAAATTCCAAGTGTCGGATAGCTTTTAGCAATCTTCTTGATTTGAGGCAGATATTGTTTAAGATATTTTGGATCTCCCGGTCCATTGGAGATGACAACGGCATCAGGGTGAAAAAGGTCCAGTTTATCCATTTCTGTGTATGGAATAACTGTCACTTTACAGTTACGTTTTAGAAAAGATTGCAATATTGATTTCTTAAATCCAAAATCCAGTAATGCAACATGAATAGTTCCTTCTCCTAATGTGGTAATCCCATGTTCAATCTTTGGAAGTTCGTTTACAGCGGGCTTCCCTTGTTCCACCTGTCCGCATCCTGCTGACAATCTTGCTTTCATCGTCCCATTTTTGCGGATTTGTTTGACAATGGACCTTGTATCAACATGGCTTATATATGGAATGTTCCATTTACTTAAGTATTCTTTGACACTATAAGCGGCCTCATAGTGAGAGAAATGTTCACAGCATTCATAAAAAACGGCACCTTTTATTTGTGGTCTTTCACTTTCGAAGTCAACTGCGTTTATGCCGTAATTTCCAATCAAAGGATACGTAAACACGATAATCTGATTCTGATAAGAAGGGTCTGTCAGCACCTCTTGATAGCCTGTCATGCCTGTGTAAAAGACGATTTCACCCTCACTGTCATCCCCATGAAGTTCCCCATGATAGCTGGTGCCATCCTCGAGAAGTAAGTAACCGCTCATTTTATTCACCTCATAATGAATTTTTATTTATTTAAAAGTATATTTATACATTATTCTGCAAAAAAATTTAAGTTAGTGACTTGCTGCAGCTGCAGCTTGTTTAATCGTACTTTCAAGTATCTCAGCGGCTTTATTTATTTCATCATCTGTTACGGTAAGCGGCGGAAGCAGCCGAATCACATTCGGACCAGCTGAAAGTGCCAATAATCCATTGGTTCGCAGCTCTGTTATGATTGGGGCTGCTTCTCGGTCTAATTGCATTCCAATCATTAATCCCATACCTCTAAGTTCATGAACAACCGGAGAATCAGACAATGCAGCTTGAAGTTTTTCAGTCAATTGCTCCGATTTCTCTTTAACTGCCTCTAAAAATTCAGATTGAAAAATTTTAGCGAGTGTTGCCTTTGCTGCTGCCATAGCCAATGGGTTCCCCCCAAAGGTCGTTCCGTGTGACCCAGGCTGAAAAGATGGAATGAGCTCTTTTTTTCCAATCATCGCACCGACAGGAAAACCGCTTCCCAGCCCTTTTGCTGCTGTGATGATATCAGGTTCTAAATGATGGTGCTGATATGCAAACGGCATTCCTGTACGTCCTATGCCTGTTTGAACTTCGTCAATAATCAGAAGTGCCCCAAGACGTTTACATGTTTCTTTTATTTTTTCTAAAAATAGAGCTTCAGCAGGTACGACACCGCCTTCACCTTGAATGATTTCAAGCATGATGGCTGCATACCCGTCTCCAGTTAACTGCTGCAATGTTTCTATATCATTGAAAGGCAAATATTCGAATTCAGGCAATAACGGCCCAAAGCCTTCATGTATTTTCGCTTGCCCTGTAGCTGACATTGCCGCAAACGTTCGTCCATGGAACGATTGCTTAAATGTAACAATTTTCGATTTTCCAGTATGCTTTCTAGCTAGCTTAATTGCTGCTTCATTCGCTTCAGCCCCGCTATTGCAAAAGAAAACAGCATCTCCGCAGCTATTTGCGGTGAGGATCTCAGCAACTTCTTCCTGCAGCGAACTTTGAAACAAATTCGACACGTGCCAGACTTTGTCAAGCTGGTCTTGAACAGCTTGCTTTACGTCCGTGTCTGCATGGCCAAGATTACATACAGCAATTCCTGATATGAAATCAAGATATGATTTTCCATTTTGATCAATGGCGATTGATCCTTTTGCTTCCTTTATCTCTAGATTCCAGCGTGCATATGTTGGAAATACGTGACTCATTTTACAGTCGCCTCCTTGCTCATTGTAATTTTCGTCCCTAATAATGATTGTTCTGCGACAAACATGGATTGGCCGCTGACAATCATAACTTCTTTTAAAGATTGGGATAACGACTTGATCGCAGCCTGTACCTTTGGTATCATCCCGCCATTAATGACCCCGCTCACAATCAATTCTTCAATTTCTTCAGGGGTCGTATGATCAATTAATTTTTTTTCTTTTAATATTCCTGGTACGTCTGTTACAAACAGCAGTTTTTTTGCACCAAGCGCACTTGCAATCGCTGTAGCTGCCGTATCTGCATTTACATTAAGCGTTTGATGATCTTCTGTTCTGGCAAGAGGGGCTATGACTGGAATATAATCACTGTCAAGCAGCGTTTTTATGAGATGAACGTGTACATTTGCAATTTGCCCGACATATCCAAGCTCTTTTTCATTTATATATTCAGCAGTCAGCATTCCTCCATCGCAACCTGCAATACCAGCAGACATCAGGTTATTTTGCTGAAGAGCTCTTACAATTTGCTTATTGATTTGGCCAGCCAGCACCATTTCAGCAACATCCAATACCTTCTTTGTCGTCTTCCGCTGTCCATTTATAAATTTGGTTTTAATGTTCATGCTGCCAAGAACACTGTTGATTGCAGGGCCTCCTCCGTGCACGATTACTACACGATAGCCTTGTTTTTTCAGCTCGTGCAGGCTTCCGAAAAATGCTTCTGATAGCTCATTAACAATACTTCCTCCGCATTTTAACACGACTACTTGGTTCATGATTCTCTCCTTACGTTCTGTAGCTGGCGTTAATTTTGACATAATCATACGTCAAGTCGCAGCCCCATGCTTTTCCCTCTCCGTTTCCGATACGGAGGTCGATGTGAATGCTGACTGTACTTTTCTCCAAGACTTCTTTCGCCCTTTCCTCTGAAAAATCTTGAGGCTGGCCGTTATGATATAAACATTGATCGCCGAGGAAAATGCCGATTTTATCAGGATGGACCAGAGCGCTGCTGTGGCCGATTGCACCAATAATTCTTCCCCAGTTTGCATCTGCTCCATAAACGGCTGTTTTCACGAGATTTGAGCCAACTACTTTTTTGGCAACAATTCTTGCTTCAGAATTAGAGGCTGCGCCTTCAACAGTAACTTCAATCAGCTTAGTTGCGCCTTCTCCATCTTTTGCAATGCTTTTAGCAAGATCTTCGCAAATAAGGGTAAGACCTTGTTTAAACGTTTCCCACTCTTCATGTTCAGGTGTCAGGGATTCATTTTCGGCTAACCCATTCGCCATAATCAACACCATATCGTTTGTTGAGGTTTCTCCATCAACTGTAATTTGATTAAATGAAACATCTGTTATTTCACTCAGCGCCTGCTGAAGAATTTCACTCTCAATTGCAGCATCAGTCGTAATAAATGCAAGCATTGTGGCCATATTCGGATGAATCATTCCAGAGCCTTTTGCTGTCCCTCCAATTGTTACTTTCCTGCCGTCGATCACCATTTCATAGCATGATTTCTTAGTAACTGTATCTGTTGTTAAAATGGCTTCTTGAAAAGCATGAGCCCCATTCTTTGAAGGAGAAACATCTTTTATCCCAGTCCGAATGCAATCCATTTTCAAGTATTCTCCAATGACACCTGTCGAAGCGACAGCTATATGTTCTTCTTTCAATGCAAAGGATTTTGCACACAAGTCTCTCATTTCATATGCATCTTTTAATCCTTGCTCTCCAGTGCATGCATTCGCAATTGCACTATTCACGATAAGAGCCTGCAGCTTTTGGCCTTTTGCAATGCTCTCCTGTGTGACCTTAAGCGGAGCTGCCTGAAAATGACTTTGAGTGTAAACGGCCGCACAGCTTGCAGGAATCTCACTGATCAAAACGGCCAAATCCTTTTTGGCATAACGCAGTCCAATATGTACCCCGTCTGATGTAAATCCTGCCGGAGATGTAATCGAACCTTCCTCTACTTTGTGCAATTGTACAGCCTCTTTTACTTTCAGCATAAAACAACCTCCTATGGAAAGATCGGTGCAAGTTCAAGTCCAAGCGTTTCTTCATATCCATTCATGATATTAAAGTTTTGAACAGCCTGACCTGCAGCACCCTTCATTAGATTATCGATCACCGAAACAATGGTGGCCCTTCCTGTTCGCTCATCATAAGAAAGACCAATGTCACAATAATTTGAACCGTATACCTCTTTTGTGGATGGAAACTCTCCAAGAGGTCTCACTCTTACAAAATAGGAATCTCTGTAAAACGTTTGATAGCAATCAAGCAATTGCTCTGAACTCATTTCTTCCTTTAAATCAACGTAGATGGTCGCCATAATTCCTCTTGTCATAGGAACTAAATGCGTTTGAAAAGTGATGGTTGAAATATTTTCATTCAAGAGATGCAGCGCTTGTTCTATTTCTGGAATATGCTGATGTCCGTTCACTTTATATATTTTCAGATTCTCATTTATTTCAGCGTAATGTACAGCAGCGCCTGGCTTTCGTCCTGCACCTGATACACCGGTTTTTGCATCGATTATAATGGAGGATTCTTTGATAAGCGATTGCGCTGCAGCGGGAGCCAAACCTAAAATGGACGCTGTTGGAAAGCAGCCTGGGTTTGATAGAATGGCAGCGTTTTTAATCTCTTGTTTATTAAGTTCTGCAAGGCCGTATACCGCCTGATCTACAATTTTCTGATCAGCAGGCTGACGCTTATACCACTGCTCGTATAGTGATGAATCTTTCAATCTCAAATCTCCTGATAAATCAATAATCTTGACTTGATTACTATTAATCTTTCGCAAAAGCTCAGCGGCAGCTCCCGGCGGAGAAGCAAGAAAAAGCGTTTCAACCTCTTCCTCGATCCTTTTTCCATCTATAATAGAAAGTGATTCCTGACTGATTTCTGTTAAATGAGGATACGAGTCTCTATAAGCCTTACCATCTCCTGAAGATGAAGATGTATATAAAATACATTTCTCAATTTTCGGATGCTTCGTCAGCAAGCGATATAACTCGTTGCCTCCATAACCAGTTGCACCAACAATACCAACATTCAATAGTATCACCCTTTAATTTATATCGTTCTGCGATTCGAATTAGTACTCATTATAATACTGCATAAAAATAAAATCAATTGTATATTTAATATTTTTTTATTAATAATTGTAAATAATTCTTTCCGGTTAAATAGTGTTTCAAAATTAAAAAGAAGATGTGAGAATTTTCAAAAAAATAACGGTTTTTTTAGTCTGGATTTCATTCAGTTAATTTCTTGAACTGATGATATATTGCGAAGTGTTCTTTTACTGGAAAAGAAATATTCCTGGTGAAAAATACGGAGGCAGTAAATTTGGGATAAATATAGCCTTAAAATGAACTGATTTCATAATAAAAAACCCCAGCTCTCTATAAAGAACTGGGGCTCCTTTTTTACTGAACGCCTAATGCAATTTTGGCGATACGGCTCATTCTATCTTTTGTCCATGGCGGATTCCAGACAATGTTTACTTCTGTTTCTTTTATTTCAGGAATATCACGCAAGGCTGTTTTCACTTGATCGATAATAGTGCCGGCTAATGGGCATCCCATAGAAGTTAATGTCATTGTTACAAGAGCTGTGCCATCCTCTTCAAGGGCTACATCATATACAAGTCCAAGGTTTACGATATCTACGCCAAGCTCAGGGTCAACGACCAATTCCAAGGCGCCATATATATTTTCTTTAAGTGCTTCATCCATCTTATCACTCCTCTACCTAAAGTATAGCGAAACGCGCAGATATTCTAAACTTATTTGCTTTTACGTTTTTTATTTATTAACGAGAAAATCTGCAAACCAATCAACTGTTGCAATAAGTCCTTCTCTTGAAACCTTATGATCAGCATTCGTATCTGCAATAAATTTGAGATACTCCGGCTTCTCTTCATAAGATGATTTAATTTCTTCAAAAAAAGTATACGTTGGATCGAATGGTACGACTTGATCCTTTTTCCCGTGCCAGAATAATAACGGTCTTGAAGCAAGCTTTTCCGTATGTATGCTTAAATCATACGCTTGCAGACTTAAAAAATGATTTTCAAGCTCTGCATCTGTCAGCGGTACTTTTATGCCCATTTTTTGTATATATTTTATTTGCTTACGGGAAAACTGTTCATAATAAGGACTTCCCATTAAGCTTGCAGCTGCTTTGATCCACTCGTATTGTGTCAAGGCTCCTAGTGTGACAATACCGCCCATGGACGTTCCCGCAACACCTATTTGTTCGGGATCGATTAATTCTTCTTTTTCAAAATAGTCTTTAATCATTTGCAATTCATTGATTTCATTTATTACGATGCTCCAAAATTGCAAATTTAACTCAAGTCCAGCAAGATTTTCACTTCTTTCCCCATGATGCAGTGCATCTGGAAGAACGACACGTATTCCTTTTTCAGCAAGCAGGTAGGCATAGTGCAAATTGTGCTCCTTCGCGCTTGTAAAGCCATGAACAAATATAACGAATGGTGTTTTTTTAGTTTGGAGAGAGCTCTTTACGACATGTAGAAGAGGAATTCCGGCAGCATTCAATTTTTCAACAGTTATCATGTGGTATGCCTCCTTCTTTTTTATTTATCTTAAGTTTAACATGTAGACAATAATCTTGGAAAAAAGATACACTATATATAGAATTTTGTTTGCTTGTCTAAACATTGATGCTTAAATGTTTCGAGTATTTTATTAAAAAAGAGCAGGAATTCACATGGATTGACGTGAATAAGTCTACACAACATTTTTATTTCAGATAATAAAGGAGCTTCTATGACGACAAACCCTTATTTAATTGCACTGGATTTAGATGGTACTTTATTAAAAGATGATAAAACGATTTCTTCCTATTCAAAAGAAATCATAAAAAAAGCAAAAGATGCAGGTCATATTGTCTGTATATCAACTGGCCGGCCATTCAGATCGAGCTCCGTTTATTATGATGAGCTTGAGCTTGATACACCAATTGTAAACTTCAATGGAGCATTCGTTCACCATCCTAAAGACGATCAGTGGGGTGCTTTTCATACCACTCTTTCTGTAGATATCGTGAAAGAAATCGTTGAAGTCTGCGAAAAGCATAATGTGAATAACATTCTTGCTGAAGTTATGGATCGCGTTTATTTCCATTATCATGATGAAAAACTTTTAGATGTGTTCACTATGGGAAATCCCGAAGTGAAAATAGGTGACCTTCGCGAAAACCTTGGCGATGATGTCACAAGTATTCTTATTCATGCTTCTGAGGATGAAGTAGATAACATTCGCAAATACTTATCAGATGTTCATGCAGAGTTCGTTGACCATAGACGCTGGGCTGCTCCCTGGCATGTCATTGAGCTTATCAAACATGGAATGAACAAAGCAATCGGATTAAAGAAAATTGCTGATTCTTACTCCATAACTGCTGATCGAATTATTGCGTTCGGAGATGAGGATAATGATCTTGAAATGCTGAAATATGCAGGTCAGGGTGTGGCAATGGGAAATGCGATTCCAGAGCTTAAAAAGGTCGCAAACAGAGAAACAAAAACAAATGAAGAGGATGGCATTGCCATTTATTTAAAAGACGCCTTATCACTGTAAGGCGTTTTTTTAGTGAAGATTTCCATCGATAACTGTCCGCTTGTTGTGACAGAATATAAAAGACGCATCAGCAGCGTCACCAATATCCTTTTAGGGGGAATTTCGCATGAGCAGTAATAAATCTAAACGCTTTGTACAGCAAGGTAAAGATTCCGTTTCCAAACATGATGAAAGAATCCCTTATCATACAACATTAGCTGAGTCAGAAGATCGCAAAGCTCAAATGGCAGAAAACACCTCTTTAGGAGGCTTTTAAATGGGCAACCAACTTTTTCAGGCAGCACGTAAAGCCGTTAATAGAGCTGGAGAGGTTTTAAGCGGCAAGATGCATGATGATCAACATGATCAGCAGCATCAGAATCAATATAATCAGCAGCATTCTCAGCAAAATCAGTATTCACAGCAGCATGAACATTCCGATGAGGCTGCGAAAGAAAAAGCTGAAGCTGCTTTAATGTCTGCTTTTGCTAACGCCTCACCTGCAGAACAGGCACAGCTTAGTGAATTGCAGGAAGAACTAAAGAAATAAACAAAAGCTGCGGATTTTCTCCGCAGCCTTGTTTATTCGGAAACCGTTAATTTTTCTTTTGCCTGCAAGGTTTTTACTCCTTCTGCTTTTCCAGTTAAGACAACAGTTACATCATATTCCCCTGGGTCAACTTTTTTGCCATTGCTTTTCAAGTCCCATGTTTCTTGCCATGTTTGACTTTTTCCGGGAAGCAAATTGACATACTGTATTGCTTGAGTAAACATTCTGCCTTTGGAATATTTGTACACTTCCGCACCATTTTTATCAAGAACAATGATGTCATATTTTTGACCTGAGCGAAATTCAAAATTCTTTTCTTCTTCCGTGTTGTTCCTGAGGGTCATTTCAAATTGAACATTTTCCTGGCTTTCTTTTACATCAACAGTAAATTGAACCTCTTTAGTCTCCACGTTTCCAGACACCTCTTCCGATTCATCCTTCTCCGAACTTTGGCCGCAGCCAACAAGAAATAACAAGCCGAACATGATTGCTGCAATCTTTTTCATAATCTGCACGTCTCCTATTCTTTGCGAAAGAACCCAAAGATTCCTGTTGTTTGAATAATATTGGTAAATGCCTTGGGATCAACTTCCTTAATGATTCTTTCTAAATCATAAAGCTCATAGCGTGTGATCACAATCATCAGCATGTCCTTTTGTTCGTTAGTAAAAGCTCCCTTTGCAGGAACCATCGTAATACCTCTTACCATTTTAGCATGAATTGCCTTTTTTAAGTCATCTGCTTTTTTTGTAATGATCATTGCTGTTAGCTTTTCATGTCTTGTATGAATCGCATCAATGACACGTGTCGAAGCATATAGAGTGACTAACGTGTAAAGCGCCTTTTCCCAGCCGTACAGCAATCCGGCCGTAAAAATAATGATCCCGTTTAAAATAAAGAAATAAGTGCCAACAGGTTTATCTTTCATTCTTGAAAGAATCATCGCAACGATATCAAGTCCTCCGGTTGAAGCACCATACTTAAGCGTTATTCCCACACCAATTGCAACGATCACACCGCCGAAAACGGCATTGAGCAAAATATCCTCTGATAGTGGATATAAAGGAACTATAGACAAAAATACCGTTGTAGCCGCTACACTCAATACACTATAAAGAGTGAATGATTTCCCTACTTTTTTCCACCCTAGAATTGCTACGGGAATATTAAGCAGGAGCAGCAAAACTCCAGTTGAAATGTAAATAGGTGTATATTCCTCAATGACGCTTGATAGCAGCTGTGCGATGCCAGTAAATCCGCTCGCATAAACATCAGCAGGTATCATGAATAAATTCAGGCCAACAGCGTTCAGCAAGGCTCCAATAATAACAACCAAACCTTTTTTTACTTCTTCATAAACCATTTGCAGAAAATCCTCCCGGGCTATAAGATAATGATAGTATTCCTGATTTACCCTTTTTTCTTGCAGATCAATACAATTATTGTCTCTAGGGCTTAAATAGTGTTTCTTTACTTCTTTTCAGCTAAGTGCTAATTTAAAACTATACATGAGTCTAACTGCCCGCACATCGGGTCTAAATGTCATATAACAAGATGAAATGAGGTGTCAGGATGACTGTAAAAATCATTGCAGACAGTGCAAGCGATCTGCCGCTGGATTTCTTTGAAAAAAATGGAGTTGCGCTTCTTCCTCTCGGTGTACATATTGGAGAATCTGATTATCGAGATTTGGTTACCATTTCTCCTAAAGAAGTGTATGATGCCATGCGTGAAGGAAAAGTAGCCAAAACGACTCAGATTTCTCCTTTGGATGTAAAAGAAACATTTACTGAACTCGCAAAAAAGCAAATGCCAGCTTTATATGTTGCTTTTTCTTCAGAACTCTCAGGCACCTATCAAACGGCTGTCATGATTGGAAATGAGGTCAAGGAAGAATTCCCTGACTTTGAACTGGCTATTATTGATTCAAAATCCGCTTCCCTCGGGCTGGGTCTAGCAGTAAAGCATGCGGTACAGCTAGCCAATAACGGGAAAACTTTACATGAAATTGAAGCTTCTGTAAAGGATTTTTGTGAACATACGGAACACATTTTTACTGTTGATAATCTTGAGTATTTAGCAAGGGGAGGACGAATCAGTAAAGCATCTGCATTTGTTGGCGGACTTCTCAACATCAAGCCGCTCCTTCATGTTGAAGACGGCAAGCTCATCCCCCTTGAGAAAATCAGAGGCAAGAAAAAAGTCTTGCGCCGGGTCATCGAACTAATGAAAGAACGCGGCATTGCTCTTGAAAATCAGACGATCGCCATCAGTCATGGGGACGATGAGGAAACGGCCCTTGAAATAAAATCAATGATTGAGGCTGAATTCCATCCAAAAGAAATTTATATCAACACAGTAGGCTGTTCAGTCGGTGCTCATTCCGGTCCAGGCACAATCGCTATTTTCTTTTTAAATAAAACGATCTCATAATATTCTTTATACAGGGCAACATAAATTTATCTTTCTTAAAAGGGAGTTTTATGATGCCGCATACTAGCGATAATGACAAAAAAGCCAAAGACAATAATGCAAAAGAGCACGAAAGAAACATGATGCGTGAAAAAAATCGTCAAAAAGGCGAGAGACAATATTCTAAAAAAACGGATCATAAATAAGAAAAGCGTAAACGCCAGGTAAGCTCCGACTCAAATTTTTATACCTTCTTATCAATAAAAAAACAGCAGCGATATCGCTGCTGTTTTTCATTTTATTTAAGTGTGAATTTAGAAAGTGTTTGATTTAAATCATCTGTCAGCTGTCTCAATTCAACTACTTTTTCAACCATCTTTTCAAACGCGAGAAGCTGTTCTGTAGTCGAGGCAGATATTTGTTCGCTTCCTGCTGCTGTTTCTTCAACAACAGCACTGATGCTTTCTACATTTTGCAGCACTTGCTCTCCAAGTTTTTTAGAATTCATAATCCCTGATTTCAAGTCATTCAGTTCAGATGTAATTCCATTTACTTTCCTGTCTATGTCTTCAAATGCATTTGTTGTGTGATCCATTGAATCCTGCTGTTTTTGTGCAATGGAAACACCTTTCACTACAGATTCTGAAATACTTGAAATTCCTGATTGGATGAGACTTACCATTTCGAAAATTTGAGCTGTGGCACCAGTTGATTCTTCTGCAAGCTTTCTGACTTCAGCCGCGACAACAGCAAAGCCTTTACCTGCATCTCCAGCGCGTGCAGCTTCAATTGCAGCATTTAATGCCAGCAAATTTGTCTGATCAGCAATATTTGAAACGACCTTAGCCATATCTTCAATCTTCGTCATGTACCCGACAAACGTTTTTGTGGAATCCTCAATTTGCTGGGTTGTATTCATATTTTCATTAATAAGAGCTCTTTGTGCTTTAATAGCGGTTTGACCTGAAGCGATCGAATGCATGGTTTCTTTTCCATATAGAACGGATTGTTCAGAACGATTTACATTTTCGCTGAAATCAAGATCCATTCTTTCTATCAGTGTAACGGCATCTTGAAGATCGGAAGAAATGGATTGAGATCCCGCTGACAATTCATCTGTAGAAACGGCTACCTGGTTGCTTATTTCAGTCAGCGCCCGGTTTTCCCCTTCCAGATCTTTTGCGAATCCTTCTACTTCCTTGCTTACGCTGTCAATTGAAAAAAGAAGCCCTTTAAGCTGGCGGGTCATTGCAGTAAATGAATCATTTAAAGCAGCTATTTCATCGTTTCCTTTATAAACAATAGAGGACACAGCCAAATTGCCATTTGCAATATCCCTTGCCTGTCTTGAAAGTCCTATTAGCGGCTTTGTAATACTGTTTGTCATTCGAATGACAATATATGATGAGACAAGAATTAATATCGCCGTCCCAATTAAGGCTGAGAAAATGACGAATTCAATTTGTTTCTTCAAATTCACCTGCAGCATATCATAGCGCTCATTAGCATAAAGGTTCATCAAATAGACATCGTTTGATATTCCATCCACTCGAACAGATTGGCGTTTCGCTTCAGCCTGATTTTTTTCATTCAAAGCTTTAACAGTCTCTTCTTGAAAACTGCTGAATTTATCCAACGCCTTTTGCAGTGCTAATTCTGTATTTTTATCCTTTACCGTTTTGTTAATTTCCGAAAAACGCTTCTTATTTCTCTCAAGAGATTGAAGAGCCTCTTCTTTTTGAGCATCAGTGAGTGAAAAGGCAAAGTTATTTAAGCTTTGCTTTGTAACGGTCAGCTCTCCTTGAAGTTTTTCAATATTTAATAAAACCGGAACCTCATTTTGATTAGATGACTGTATGGACAGCATATTAACGATAATAAAACCGATCATTATTGTTGCCATCAGCACGATGCTGATTGAATTCAGCAATAGCTTTTTTTTAAGTGACACTTATAATCCTCCCTAGTTGCCTTCTGCTAATTTCTTTTGCCATTCATCCAGCGTTTTTTGCTGTTCATCTGTAAGTGAGATGACACGAATCGGTGCAAGCTGAACACCGTTGTCTTTTAAACCTAACTCTACGTGACCTTTTGGAACTTCTTTTTCTTTTACAAAGTCCTCAATCAGCTGATAGATTCCGACATCGACATTTTTCAGCATAGAGGTAATGACAGATTTTTCAGCGTAAAAATACTGATCGCTGTCAACACCAATTGCGTAAACACCGCTGTCCTGTGCTGCCTTCAGAGCGCCTACTCCGGTAAACCCTGCAGCTGCATACAAAACATCTGCCTTATTGGCAATCATCTTTTTTGCCATTTCACTGCCAAGCTTATCGTTGCCAAAATCATTGGCATATTCGGTAATAATCGTGATATCCGGTTTAATCGCCTTTGCACCTTCTGCAAATCCATCTGCAAATTTATTAATAAGCGGAACATCTGCACCGCCAATAAATCCTACTGTATTTGTCTTCGATGTCATTGCGGCCACAACTCCCGCTAAAAAGCTTCCTTCATCCTCTTTAAACGTAATAGACGTTATATTCTCAAGCTCTGAAACAGCATCTATTAAAATAAATTTCTGTTTCGGATATTTTTTCGCAACCTTCTCAAGATCTTCCTGAACCATAAATCCTAGTCCTACAACGAAATCGTTGCCTTGCTCTGCTAATTCAGTCAGTCCTTTTTCATATGTTTCTGTATCTTTTATTTCTCTGTAATCAAACAAAATCCCAAGTTCTTCGCGGGATTTGATTAATCCGTTAAATGCTGAATCACTAAAAGACTGATCGCCCAGTCCGACGTCTGACAGCATGATGCCTACCTTTATCTTTTCATCTGATTTACTTGCAGTTTGAGCTTGTCCACATCCAGCAAGCATGATGATGAGGCAAAATGAAAGCAAAACTGTTATTTGGGTTCTTTTCATTGATGTTCTCTCTCCTTCAAAAGTATCTCCACATGTGATATCGACAGAAAATGAAAAATCTTTATTGTTTGGAGCATGAATTTGAGTTACTAGGGATTTTTTATTATTCCGCCACCAAATTTCCTGCTCATTTTATTGCTCAGCTAAACCCCAGAATTCAAAAAAATCAGGCTTACTCGCCGGTATGTCACTTCTACTCGCCGAAATGGGAGTCCAACTATCCTCGTCTCTAAATTCGCACAAATCCGCAAGCTGCAAAACAAAAAAACAGCAAGCGATTTTATCGCTTACTGTTCCTTTTTAAAATATGTCCAGCCGTCTTCCTGATAGACTTTTCCGGCCTTCATCAATGCTCCCATCGCCCGTTTGAATGCACCTTTGCTCATGTTAAAGCGTTCTTTAATATCTTCCGGATCGCTTTTATCAAAATATGGCATTGCTCCGCCTCTTGATTCCATGTAATCATAGAGCTGCTGAGCATCTGTGTCCAATGCTTCGTGCTTTCTCGGCAGCAGGGATACATTAATTGTGCCATCTTCCTTTACATCAATCACACGGCCAGTTACCAGCTCTCCTAAACGGGGCTCCCTTTTACGCTGAGAAGAGTGAATAAATCCTTTATAGCCCTCTGCTGTAATGATATAAGAACCTGCAATAATCATTCTGTAGACCCTGCCAGTTACGCTTTGATTGTTGGCTGCTCGATCTGCAGATACGATATTTTCCTGCATTACATCTTCTGTCGCAAGCTTTGTGAAGAACTTGCCATTTTTCGTGACTTTCAGAGAACAATAGAGCATGTCCCCTTCTTCTGGCCACACTTCTAAAAAGGCAGGCAGAATATCGTTTGCCACAAGCGCATCTTTTGATAAACCAATATCAACAAACGCTCCCATGTCCTCTCTGACACTAACAACCTCTACCCAATCGTAATGATCTTCAGTGATTTTTGGTTTTTTCATCGTTGCGGCAAGACGATCTTCATGGTCAACGACTAAGTATACCTCAACCTCATCCTTGCCTTCAATTGGTTCGGTGATTTCAGTTTTGTGCAGCAGCACACGGCTTTCCCCATCTGTTAAATAATAGCCATAATCTAGTTTTTCATCTATCGAAAGCGTCATAAACGTTCCTGGATTCATCAAATGGTATTCGTTCCTTTCTTTTATAGGGTGCTTCTAATTATATTTTGAAAATGCAGCGGCATTTTATGCGCCGACAAATTTGAGCGGTCCTACACCGCCAGACTACTTTGTAACAACGGGTCCATTAATGAAGTTAAAATCGACTTTTTAGTCGAATCGTTGGCTAAACAGGCATTCCGCACTTCATTATTGGCCGGCTCCATCGCCCAACTCCTCGGTCACAACTGTGCTGCCGGTAAAGGCAAAACCGGACTTCTCAGGCAAATCCTTCTTTGCCTGTCTGGCTAAACAGGCGATTCTGTACTTCGTTTTGTCCGGCTCCATCGCCTAACCCCTCGGTCACAACGGTGCTGACGGTGAAGTCAAAACCGGATTTCATCCTCAATGCTGTAAACTACTCCAACTTAAGCGCTTTTGTACTTTTTCTTGTCCGGCTCCATCGCCCAACTCCTCGGTCACAACGGTTCCGCCAAAAAAGTCAAAACCGGACTTTTCCGGCGGATCCTTTTGTGCCTGTCGGAGCTAAACAGGCGATTCCGCACTTCGTTTTGTCCGGCTCCATCGCCTAACCCCTCTGTCACAACGGTGCTGACGGTGAAGTCAAAACCGGACTTCTCCGTCAGCCCCTTTTGTGCCTTTCGGGGCTAAACAGGCGATTCCGCACTTCATTAGTTGTTATGCTCTGTTTATTCTACTATAATCTATAGATAATATAAACTTTTGGGAGGATTCTTATGGCGAAAGATAGTTCGTTTGATATTGTATCAAAGGTAGACATGCCTGAAGTGACAAATGCGATTACGATGACAATGAAGGAAATCGGCACGCGCTATGACTTCAAAGGCAGCAAAAGCAGCATTTCTTTGGAAAAAGAAGAGCTTGTATTAATTTCTGATGATGAGTTTAAAATGGATCAGTTAAAGGATGTCTTTATTTCTAAATTAATTAAGCGCAATGTAGCAACAAGAAATATTGATTACGGGAAAATTGAAGGTGCATCCGGCGGAACGATCAGGCAGCGTGCTAAGCTTGTTCAAGGAATTGATAAAGATAATGCAAAAAAGATTAATGCCATTATTAAAAACTCCGGATTGAAAGTAAAAACTCAAGTCCAGGACGATCAAGTACGTGTTACCGGAAAAAATAAGGATGATCTTCAGCAAGTGATTGCAGCTGTTCGGGGAGCGGATTTGCCGATTGATGTTCAATTCATAAATTTCCGTTAAAATTCCCCTTCTATTCAGAAAACTTTTACTTTTGTATTGAATCTCATCGAAAAAACATGTAAATTAGATATAATATCTTTTCACATGCAAAATTTCATATTTCAACATTCTTATCTAGAGAAGCTGAGGGACTGGCCCTTTGAAGCTTCAGCAACCTGGCATAATGAGAGGATCTGTAATCAGCAGAGAGCTCATTCCAAGGTGCTAATTCCAGCGATGCAACCATCGAACGATAAGAAGAAGTCCTGAACGTTCAAAAGTCTTCTTCTTGGAAGGCTTTTTTTGTTTTTCTTTCACTGTTTAGAGGAGGCTTGGAAGCATGACACTTTTAGAAGATTTAAAGAACAGGATCCTTATAGGCGACGGAGCCATGGGAACACTCCTATACTCACACGGAGTAGATCGATGTTTTGAGGAATTAAACTTGTCAAAGCCAGATGAAATATTAAATGTTCATAAGGCTTACATTGAAGCTGGCGCAGATGTGATTCAAACGAACACTTACGGAGCCAATTATATTAAATTATCAAGATATGGACTCGAAGACGACGTGAGAGCCATCAATCGGCAGGCCGTTCAGATCGCAAAAAAAGCAGCCGCGAACAAGAAAGCTTATATTCTCGGAACCATTGGAGGGGTTCGTGCCTTCAAAAAAAGCGCTCATTCACTTGAGGAGATTAAACGGAACTTCCGAGAGCAGCTCTACCTTTTATTGAACGAAGAAGTAGAAGGACTATTGCTTGAAACTTATTATGATCTAGAAGAAATAAAAACAGTTTTAGAGATTGCCAGAAAAGAAACGAATATCCCAATAATCACGAATATTTCACTTCATGAAATTGGTGTTTTACAGGATGGAACCCCGCTTCATGAAGGCCTTCTTCAGCTAGAAGCACTTGGTGCAGATGTTGTTGGACTGAATTGCAGACTCGGCCCTTATCATATGCTTTCATCATTAGAAGAAATTCCGCTTCCTGATAAAGCTTATTTGTCCGTCTATCCGAACAGCAGCTTGCCGACTCTAGAAGAAGGCAGACTTGTCTACGGCTCAGGGGAAAAATATTTCGCCGAAAGTGCACTCGCTTTTCGAAATCAAGGAGCAAGACTGATTGGGGGATGCTGCGGCACGACACCAAAACATATTGGAGCAATGGCAAAAGCATTAAAAGGGCTTCCTCCTGTCACAGAAAAAAAGGTAAAAATACGGAAAGAAGAAATTTCTGTTACTTCTGCCGCTGAACGGAAATATCCTCCGCTGCAGGAAATGGTTAAAGAGAAACGTTCTTTGATTGTAGAACTTGATCCCCCAAAAAAACTTGGAATCGATAAGTTTTTAAAAGGGGCAAAAGCCCTGCAATCTGCCGGTATTGATGCTTTAACGCTTGCAGATAATTCACTTGCCTCACCGCGTATAAGCAACGTTGCTGTCGGCTCCATTGTCCAGCAGTCGCTAGGGCTTCGCTCACTGATTCATATCACCTGCCGTGACCGTAACCTAATCGGCCTGCAGTCCCATTTAATGGGTCTTCATACGTTAGGTCTTACAGACGTGCTTGCCATTACAGGGGATCCATCGAAAATCGGTGATTTTCCGGGAGCTACATCAGTTTATGATCTTTCATCGTTTGATTTGATCAGCTTAATTAAACAATTTAATGACGGACTTTCCTATTCAGGAAAACCGCTTGGAGAAAAAACAAATTTCTCTGTTGCGGCAGCCTTTAATCCAAATGTGAAATATCTTGATAAAGCCGTGAAAAGACTAGAGAAGAAAATCGCGTGCGGAGCAGACTATTTTATTTCCCAGCCAATTTATTCAGAATCACAGCTGGTCGATGTTTACGAAGAAACGAAGCATCTTAAAGTGCCAATATATATAGGCATCATGCCGCTTACGAGCAGCCGGAATGCAGAGTTTATTCATAATGAAATTCCCGGCATCACATTATCAGACAGCATCAGAGAAACAATGGCTCAGGCAGGTGATGACCGCGCAAAAGCTTATCAGGAAGGATTAGCCATTGCTAAAAGGCTGATTGATGCTGCATTTGACTTATTTAACGGAATCTACTTAATCACACCATTTCTAAACTATGAATTAACAGTTGAACTGACAAACTACATCCATATGAAACAATCTGAGGTCAATGAAAGGAAGATTACGCATGTTTGATATAAAAAAGCAGCTAGAGAAAAAAATCCTCGTTCTTGATGGAGCGATGGGCACCATGATACAAGATGCAAATCTTTCTGCAGATGATTTCGGCGGTGAGGAATATGATGGCTGCAATGAATACTTAACAATAACGGCACCAAATGTGATCGAATCAATTCATGAAGCTTACCTGGAAGCAAAAGCAGATATTATTGAAACCAATACATTTGGAGCAACCAAAATAGTCCTTGATGAGTATGATCTTGGTCATCTCTCGTTCGAATTAAATAAGAAAGCAGCAGAAATCGCAAAAAAAGCAGCAGAAAAATATTCAACAGAAGAATGGCCGCGTTATGTTGCAGGCTCAATGGGACCAACGACCAAAACGCTCTCTGTAACCGGCGGTGCTACGTTTGAAGAACTGATTCAGAATTACGAGGAACAGACGCTTGGTCTGCTTGCCGGCGGTGTTGATTTGCTTTTGCTCGAAACAAGTCAGGATTTATTGAATGTAAAAGCAGGTTTTCTCGGAATCAAACGAGCCTTTGATAATGCAGGAAAAGAAGTTCCGCTGATGATTTCTGGAACAATCGAGCCAATGGGAACAACACTCGCAGGTCAGGATATTGAGGCCTTTTTCATCTCCCTAGAGCATATGAAGCCATTATCTGTAGGACTTAACTGTGCAACAGGGCCTGAGTTTATGACTGATCACATCAGAACGTTATCAGGTATGGCACATACAGCTGTCAGCTGTTATCCGAATGCCGGTCTGCCTGATGAAGAAGGCAATTATCACGAATCACCGCGATCTCTTGCTCAAAAAGTGAAGGGATTTGCGGAACAGGGCTGGCTGAACATTGTCGGCGGCTGCTGCGGCACAACCCCTGCACACATCACTGCAATATCGGATGCCGTTAGTGAGCTTCAGCCAAGGTCAGTGCCGGATCGTGACCCTGCCCATACTGTATCTGGAATAGACCCGCTTATCTATGATGATTCCATGCGTCCTCTCTTCGTAGGAGAACGGACAAATGTCATTGGCTCTAGAAAATTCAAGAGATTAATAGCCGAGCAGAAATTTGAAGAAGCTGCCGAAATAGCCCGTGCCCAAGTAAAAAATGGCGCCCATGTCATTGATATCTGTCTTGCAGACCCAGATCGCGAAGAATTAGAAGATATGGAAGCATTTATGAAAGAAGTCACGAAAAAAGTAAAAGCACCGCTTGTCATCGATTCAACGGATGAAAAAGTCATTGAAAAGGCGCTCGCTTATTCACAAGGAAAAGTGATCATCAATTCCATCAATCTAGAAGACGGTGAAGAGAGATTTGATGCAGTAGTCCCTCTCATTCACAAATACGGAGCAGCTGTTGTTGTCGGAACAATAGATGAAAAAGGAATGGCGCTGACGGCTGAACAAAAGGTCGATATTGCCGTCCGTTCCTTTGAATTATTGACAGAGAAGCATGGCTTACACCCATCTGATATCATATTTGATCCGCTCGTTTTCCCAGTTGGAACTGGAGATGCACAATATATTGGCTCAGCTGAAGAAACAATAAATGGAATTCGGCTAATAAAAGAACGATTGCCGCATTGCTTAACCATTCTTGGTGTCAGCAATGTTTCATTCGGCCTCCCCCCCGTTGGCCGGGAAGTCCTGAATGCCGTGTATTTATACCATTGCACACAAGCAGGACTAGATTATGCCATCGTGAATACTGAAAAACTTGAGCGTTTTGCTTCAATTCCTAAAGAGGAAATTGAAATGGCAGAAACACTGCTTTTCAGCACAAATGACGAAACATTGGCAACGTTCACGAACCACTATAGAGGAAAAAAGAAAACCGCCAAAAAACCGGTTCAATCCTTGCCGTTAGAAGAACGTCTTGCTCAATACGTCGTTGAAGGAACAAAAGAAGGCCTGCTTGCAGATCTTGAGATTGCCTTAAAAGAGTACAACACACCTCTTGATATCATAAACGGCCCACTCATGAAAGGCATGGCAGAAGTTGGGGAGTTATTTAATACAAACCAGCTGATTGTAGCCGAAGTACTCCAAAGCGCAGAAGTTATGAAAGCTTCTGTCTCCTTTTTAGAGAAGTATATGGAGAAAAAGGATGACAGCGGCAAAGGCAAGATTCTGCTTGCAACCGTTAAAGGAGACGTTCATGATATTGGGAAAAATCTTGTCGACATTATTTTGAGCAACAATGGCTATAAGGTCGTAGACTTAGGCATTAAAGTGACACCTCAGGATCTGATACTGGCAGTTAAAAAAGAAAATCCGGATATCGTTGGACTTTCGGGCCTTCTCGTTAAATCCGCACAGCAAATGGTTCTGACCGCGCAGGATTTAAAGGAAGCTGAAATTTCTGTGCCAATCATGGTTGGCGGAGCGGCTCTTTCGAGAAAATTTGCTGATGGCAAAATTGCTCCACAGTATAACGGTCCCGTTATTTATGCAAAAGACGCGATGGATGGATTATCACTGGCAAACAGAATCAGAGTGGATCCATCTCAATTCAAGAAAAAAGAAGTTGTGCCTGACAGAGCTTCAATCAAGAAGACAACTCTGGCGGTAACAGAATTGCTCGAAAAAAGAGCCGAGCTCACACCTTCTCCTTATTTTCAGCCAGAGGATTGCAAGAGGCACATCCTTAAAGACATCGAGCTTACCCATTTGATTCCTTATATCAACATGCAAATGCTGATTGGCCATCATCTCGGATTAAAGGGAAAAGTGAAAGAGTTAATACGTAACAAAGATCCAAAAGCAATTGCTTTAAAAGAAACAATCGATGAGTTAATCATACAAGGACAAATAGAAAATTGGTTCCAGCCTGCTGCCGTTTATCAATTTTTCCCGGCAGAATCTGACGGAAACAAGCTGCATATTCTAGACCCTGAGACAGAAAAAATTATGCAGACATTTGAATTTCCTAGACAAACTAAGCTTCCGCATCGGAGTATTTCGGACTATATACGCCCAAAAGAAGAAGGTTCACAAAGAGATTATGTCTCCTTCTTTGCAGTAACAGCCGGTAAAAAAGTAAGGGAAATCGCAAATCAATTTAAAGAGCAAGGAGAGTATTTGAAAAGCCATGTCGTACAGGCACTTGCGCTTGAGCTTGCAGAAGGGCTTGCAGAACGGACTCATCAGCTCATCCGCGATCAATGGGGCTTTCCTGATCCTCCTGATTTTACAATGGATCAGCGCTTTTCAGCCAAATATCAAGGTCAGCGCTTTTCATTCGGCTACCCAGCCTGTCCAAATTTAGATGATCAGGCTAAATTATTTGATCTTATTACTCCAGAAGACATTGGCATCAATCTCACAGAAGGATTTATGATGGAGCCTGAAGCTTCTGTTACAGCTATTGTCGTTGCCCACCCTGAAGCAAGGTATTTTAATGTTTTGAACTAAAACTTCGGTTTTGGTTCTTTTTTTATGGCCCTTTTCGTAAAGTTTGCTGCTTTTAGAAAAATGGTTAAAACCTTGAGTGATCTACGCTGCAGCCACTTGACTCCTGCGGGAAATAGAGGGAATGGGAGACCCCGAGGCTCCTATCCCTCCCTGCGGAAAGCAAGTGCCTGCAGCGGAAATCTATGGTAGAAATTTTTATCCCAAAACAACAATCAATGTGAAAACAGCCTTTTTTATTGAATTTTATGTTTCATCTCATTCAATCAGGGAATAAATACAACATACATATTCAACATACTTATCCAGATTTTTCACCATACTAAGCCTGAATAACACATGGAGGGATGCAAGATGAGTCAAGATAGCCTAAATAAGCAGACGATGCCTGCACAGCATCAGGATGTTCAGCCAGGGCATGAAAATGTAATGAATCCGCAGCCGCAGTTTGATGCGCTTAACTATAAAGGCAGCGGGAAACTTCTTGATAAGGTGGCCATCATCACAGGAGGGGATTCAGGAATAGGGCGTGCGGTTGCTGTTCATTATGCAAAGGAAGGCGCCGATGTTGTTGTTTGTTATTTGAATGAACATGAGGATGCAAATGAAACAAAGCGGTTAGTTGAGCAGGAAGGACGTCAATGTCATCTGATGGCAGGCGATATTGGAGAGGAACCTTATTGCAGGCAAATCGTCTCCGAGACCGTTATTAAACTAGGGAAAATCGATATTCTAGTCAATAACGCTGCTGAGCAGCATCCGCAGGCTGGAATTGAGGAAATTTCAAAAGAGCAGCTTGAAAGGACATTTAAAACCAATATCTTCTCATTCTTTTATCTAACAAAAGCTGCTCTCCCTTATTTAAAGGAAGGAAGCAGCATCATTAATACGTCATCGATTACGGCATATGCAGGAAATGAACAGCTGATTGATTATTCTGCAACGAAAGGAGCCATTACAGCTTTTACACGCTCACTTTCCATGTCTCTGGTCAAAAAAGGAATCCGAGTAAACGGTGTGGCTCCCGGACCGATATGGACACCTCTAATCCCGTCTACTTTTGATGGTGAAAAGGTTTCTGAGTTTGGGGCAGATACTCCAATGGGACTTCCAGGTCAGCCGGAAGAACTTGCACCAAGCTATGTCTTCCTTGCAAGCCAAGATTCAACTTATATTACCGGCCAGATGATCCATGTGAACGGCGGAAAGATTATCAATGGCTAGAAACAAATCCCGAAACGCTTGAAGAATATTTCAAGCGTTTTTTTGATGAAAATTTTATGGAATGACTTTGAAAATGTGTTTTTAACTAATACATATTAGCAAACGGTTACATACAATAGAATTAGAGAGGAGGGAAACACATGGATCGATTGATTTTCTTATTTTTAGCAGGCATTATCGCTGGCTTTGCATTAATTAAAGTAGCAGGATTTTTAGGATTTTTAGCATTTTTAGCGCCTTTTGTAAAAATTGTTGGAGTTATAGCTATTTTAGTCTTTTCTTTAGTTCTTATCCTTAAAGGCTTTAAAAATTTATTTCATGGCCATAAGTAACTTACTGCATCCTAAGTAATAACCGGTGAATAAAATCGCCGGTTTTTTTATGCACTTTTCATTCCTATCTTATCTCAATAGAAATAGGCTAACATAATCTTAATCTTGGCATATCTTATCTTTGAGCTAACTTGCTCATAAATGCTAAATAGGAGGAATTCATAATGAGTAAAGAAGGAAATTGCGGCGGAGGCTACAATAACAGTTTCGCGTTAATCATCGTATTGTTTATTTTGTTAATTATCATCGGTGCTTCTTTTGTTGGTGGAGCTGGATACGACGGCTACTGCTAAAGATTGCTTAAAACGGCTAACCTCCTGGTTATGCCGTTTTTTTATAACAAATACAAAAGACATACCTGAACCTCTAGAATAAAAACACTAACGGCATGTTTCTAACTGCACTGGGTATTTTAACGCTATCTTACATGAATCCTGAACTAATTGTATCCCTTCTTATTATCCTAAATGCGACTCTAACTATCTGCACTAGCCCTCTTATTATCCGGAAACCAGGTCTAACTACCTGAAAATTAGATCTTACTATCAGAGCTCCAATCCCCTGAAATAACGATTAAAAGGCAACAATGCTAATGTAAAAAAAAACGCATGGATTGAAAATATCCATGCGTTTCATAATGATTTAGCTATCTTTATTAAACTTCCGTGCTAGTTAAAATATCCGTAATAACAGGCACGATTTGTTTTTTGCGGGAGACTACGCCTTTTAAAAGAGCCATGTTATCTGCAAGCTTAACGCCGTATGCCTGTTCAACAGCACGTGTTTCGCGCCCAAGTGCCAGAGCAACTGAGTCATTAATTAAGATGTCTGTTACGACAAAGACGAAAAGATCCAATTCTTTTTCAGCAATGACAGAAGAGATCAATGCTTCTATTTCTTCTTTATGAACCAATACATCATTCGGATCAACAGCATTTACTTGTGCGATCTCTACTTTGTAATTGCCCATAGAGAATTCTTTCGCATCTAATGAGATAAGTTCAGCAACTGTTTTGTCACTTAAATCAGCACCGGCTTTTAGCATATCAAGTCCATAAACTTCAGGATCAACTCCTGCAATTTCTGCTAATTCACGTGCTGCAGCAATATCCTGCTCTGTGCAAGTTGGCGATTTAAATAATAAAGAGTCAGAGATGATAGCAGAAAGCATCAAACCCGCAATTTCCTTAGGAATGCTTACACCATTCTCCTTGTACAATTTGTTTAAAATGGTTGCCGTACATCCGACAGGCTCTGCACGATAGTACAATGGATCACTTGTTTCGAAATTGGCAATGCGGTGGTGATCGATGACTTCAAGTACACGGACATCATCAATATCGCTCACACTTTGCTGACGTTCGTTATGATCAACCAGGATCACTTGATTTACCTCAGTTGCAACGGTTTCTACAAAACGGGGAACTTTCACCGCAAATGTGTCTAATGCGAATTGAGTTTCACCATTGATTTCACCTAAACGCACTGGCTCAACGTTTAATCCAAGCTTTGTTTTCAGATCTGCATACGCAATGGCAGAGCAAATTGTATCTGTATCAGGATTCTTGTGACCAAAAATAAGTACTTTTTCCATGTTAAAAACTCCTTTGCTGTATATGGTGTAGGATTAATGTACATATATTTTCTTATTTTAACAGAAAATCACGCTGTTCACTGTCTCAATTTTAAGTATAAAGCAATTTATATCCTATTTTAACCGTTCTGCCTACTTTTTCAAGTGTGATCTTATGATTGAAAGCAGCCTGACCTTTTCATAATGCGGGATCGATTCAGTAAGTCTGGCAGCCGCAACTGGCAGTTCCCAGTTCTTTAGTTCTTGCAGTGAAAATGAATGATGTTTTCTATACTCACAAGCGTAAACCATGGATATCCAATTGCGGATGACTTCTAATGAGCCCCTTCGCTTCTTCATACCTCCATATTTTAAAAGAAGAAGTGTCCGGGCAAGATCAGCAATAGGGTGGCCTGCTGATGCATCAGCCCAATCAATGATGATTGGGCCACGTGTTGTGCACAGAATATTATCTGGGTGAAAATCACCGTGGCAAAGCAGGTCTCCCTCTGGAAGTTTCGCTAAAACCTTAAGAATCATGTCTTTCTCTGTTCGCCTAAGATTCACTTCATCAATATTCCGCTTGAGGCCATGTCTCTGACTTTTCAGCGACACCCCTGACTTTGTATGAAAGTCCGCCTGCAGTCTTGCCATTAGTTTTAAACTTTGAAGCATTGAAAGAGGTCCCTTCATCATTGTAGAAGTCAATGACGTGCCTTCTATTTTTTCAAAGACAATCCCATCTTTCCCATCTAGTTTTACAATCTCATAAGCTATGGGAACTCGAATTCCCTTCTTCATTAATAATTGGTTTACCTGAAACTCATAATCAGCTGTACCATATCGGCAGACCTTTACTGCCTTATCATTTTCGTACGAGTAAACAACCGCAGCAGATCCTTCTCCGAGGATGTGTTTAGAATTCATTTCCAGTTCAATTGATGTTTTCACTAACATCAAATTCACCTTTTCATCTGAGGATTTAACGGAAAATACCCTGCTTCCTTTAGAAGCTCTAAATCTTCATCATCTTCTGCCATCTCTGTGAAAATAAATTCCTCATCAAGCTTATAAAGAGTTTCCAGCTGATCTGCAGATTCTTTAAATCTTCCTAAAATGGAAAGATAGCAGGCTCTGTTGTATAAACTGATTAAATCTTCTGGTTCCATAGAAATGGCTTTTTCTACCGCACCTAGTGCCTGTTCCATTTTATTTTGATGTTTATAGATCAATCCAAGCTGATTATAATTATCATGATCATTTGGATCAATATCGATAGCTTTAGCGATAGCTTTTTCTGCTTTTTTGTATTTTTCCATTGCTTCATAGATTCTCGACAAATGAAAATATCCTTTTTCAACTGCCGGCTCGATCTCTACTGCACGCAAATGAGCATTCTCTGCTTCTTCATAATCACCAAGTTCAGTCAAGGCAGCTCCAAACAGATTAAAATAATCGGGATCCTCATTATCTTCTAACAATGTTTCCAGCAGATTGCATGCCTCTGATAAATACTTTACAGCCTTTTTCTCACTGACAGTTCCGTATTCATTCACATAAAGTCCCGCCAGCCTGTATGCGATATCCGGATCCCAGTTATGGCGAATGGACTGCTCAAGAACTTTGATGGCGTCCTCAGATAAACCAGAGTTTTCATAAAAATCAACAAACCAAAATACAGCTGCACTATTTTCACGGTCAAGCTTAATTGATTCTTCGTAAAGTCCAATTAAAATCCCAAAATTCAAGCTTACTTTTGAAAAATTTCTGATTCGCTTCAGCCAGCTTTTTTGTTCCTCTACTTCTTCTACCGCATCTTGCATGGACTGTAAATGTCTTTCATAAGCAGCTGCTGCATTCATAAAAACCATGCTTTTCTCTTGATTGGAAAGCTTCATTTTTCTGATTTCACTGTCCAATTTAGGCATTGATCTCGTGCTCAACATTAGTTCAATCCACGTGTCGTAAAGACTTTTGTTCTCACTATTTTCCATTATCAAAGTATGAAGCTGAGCTTTAGCTTGTTTTACTTTTCCCTGCTTCATCCAAAGCTTCACTTGATGAACGAGAATCTGAAATTGAGAAGGTGCGAGTTCATATGCTTTGCTCAGGCAATTTTCTTCCTCTTTTATATCGCCAAGCTTTCCGTGCACATGGGCAAGAGCATCATAAAAAAATGCCTGCTCCACCTTTTTCTCAAGACTTAACAAATGTCCTTTGAATTCTTCAATCTCTGATGGTTTTTCCATCACCTGAAGGACTGTTTCAACCGGAATGCAATAAGGATTAAGATTAAATGCGCGAAGCAGGTAATCTAATTCCTGTTCTCTGTCTTCTCTTCTCTTAGCAATGGAAGCAAGATCCAGCATAGCCTGTTCATGTGAGGAATCAAGCTCCAGCACTTTTTTATAATATTTTTCAGCTTCGTCATTGTCTTCAATTTTACATGCAATCTCTCCAAGACGATAAAACGGAAGAATATCATCATTCTTTATTGCAATTGCTCCATCAAAATACTCTTTTGCTTTATCAAGATAGCCATGAGCTTCATATAAACAGCCAATGTAACTGATCAGCAAAAATTCTTCTCGTGTTTTATCGTTCCTTAAGCTTTCCAGGAATTTGAGTCCGCGTCGATAAAATGGCGTCTCAGAAACAAGATTGACATAAACCTCAAGCGCTTCTTCCAAATCGGCCCCAGCATATAATATCCCTTTTTCAACATACGACAGCGCAAGTTCTATATGAGATTCCTTTTCTTCCATTTCTTCAGCAGCAGCCCACATAAGCTTTCCGGCATTTACGAGAAACTCACTGTTTTTCTGGAAATCTTCATAGTATAAATTGATTGATTGGAAGCATTGTTCGAGTTTTCCTTCTTCTTTAAAAATGGAAGCAAGTGAAATCCTGGAATAGACATCTTCTGCATCCAGTTCTGCTGCTTTTTCATACCAAATTCGTGCTTGTGCATAATCTCCCGCTCGTTCATATAGATCTCCAAGTTCTTGGATGAGCAGCTCGTTTTCCCCGCATTCATTTATCCCTTTTTGAAGGGTCTCTTTTGCTTTAACAGTGTCTTCATATACAAATTCATATAGGCCTGCTAATTCCCGGTAGCCTAAAGAGACATCTGGCTCTAACGAAATCGCTGTCTGAAATCCTCTAAGTGCAAGATGGTACCTTCCTAATTCCTTATCGCATTTTGCTCTTTGATACCATGCATATCCATTGTGTTTATCTGTGTTGAGAATACGGTGAAAAAGAGCTCTGGCTTCATCAAATTTATCCATTTCCATTAAGATCATTCCGTGGTTTATTTGAGGGAATGCGTCTTCTTCATTAATATCCATCGCAATCTCTGAATATTTTATTGCTTCTTTTAGATTGTCCTGATTTAGTTCGGTCAGAGCTAAATAAGACCATAGAATGTGATCGTCCGGTTCATTTTTTACAGCTTCTTTAAAAGATGCAAACGCTCCTGTATAGTCATCTGAGCTGTAGCTTATTCTCCCTTTTAAATACCAATAATTTGAAAGATAATGTTTGAACTTGATTTGCTTAAGATATTCTTCTGAGCGTTCTATTTTATTTATACTAAAATAACCCATCGCCGCTGAAAGACTGCGATATTCTGACTCCTCTGAATGAGCAAAAACATAGCCGCTGGCTGTTTCTAAAATGGCTTCATCCACTTTGTTCGGCAAATATTTGATGATATAGGCTGATACAGCCATATGCTGCAAATGGTCCTTAAGAAAAGCCTGATCTTCAACGCTTAGCTTGCTGTCATCTTCCTCCGTTAAAGAAAAAAGTCTCTCTGCTATTTCATGCTCTTTTTCAGACAAAACATCTAATTGCGCGGCATCTTTTTCGGGAACTATTGCAATGGATAATACCCCGTTATTACCGAATTCCCGTTCTAGATCCTCATACATTACTTCATGAGTGCCGCGCAGATTAGGATCCTGAACATGAAATACCATTAAATTGTCATCATATCCTGCTAGCAATTGAACATGGGAAGTCGTTGGATAATCGATATTAATCATTACAGCAGCGTTTCGATCGATTAACGTTTTGAATAATTCCTGATTGCCAAAAAAGTAACGGCAAAGAAACTCTTTCTCTTCAAAGTATTCAATTGCTTTTGTTAATTTTGAACCTGAAATCGTATATACAGATTCTGCAATCTCATCCTGGCTGTATGTTTTTCCGAACATGCTGAAAATCATTTCTCCACATGCAGGTACACAAAAGTTATATTTTTGAACGACCGGCTTAAAGTTCAGCATTCTATGTTTTTTATCTGCACGGCCATTAAATTTTTTGTAATGGGACCCCGTTTTAAATTCATTATGTTCTTTTAGGTATTCTTCAAGTTTCTTAAATTCTTTCTGTTCGTATAAGGCATCAGCTGTGTAATATTCACACATGTCCTTATATTCATGAAACGGAGTTAAATCATTTAACTCAGAAATCATCTTCTCCATTTCCATCCAGCGTTTCTGTTTAGAGCATAGCCTTATTTTCTCGACCATCAGTTTTGGAAAATCCGGATAGGACCTTAATGCATCATCTAATACTGTTTGTGTTTTTTCCATCTCTCCCTGAAGGGCAAAGTGCTGAACTAGAAGGGAATAGGCAATGACACCCTCTTTTTCATCTTTCTTCCCCAATTCTAATCGCTCTATGGCTTTGTCCCATTCACCGCTTTGGAGATAATAATAAGCCCATCTTGTATCCATGGAATCTTCTGCCACTTCTGCACACTTCTTTAAATAAGCATCAGCAGCCTTTAAGCGGCGCATTTGAATAAGTGCAATAGCCATATTAAAATAGAGCTTTTCCCGCAACTCAGCCGGGAGATCTTTATTTTCAAGTTCCTTTAACAAATCTTCCGCTTCAATCAATCGATTCTCATCAATTAACTGTTCGCAATACCATAGGGCGGTTTGCGATGTTTTTAATCTGCGATAACTGTCTCTGATCAAGATCCCGCTCATCTGATCCATTAGTGAAGCATCTAAAACCTGCAATAAGAGTTTTATCTGCTTTTCGTCTTTAAAGGACCGAATGAATCTGCGGTAATGGGAAAGTTTCTTCTCTTTCACAACTTCACGATATTCTACTAAAAAGTGACTGATTGCAGCAGAATAGTCATGCTTTTTCAGCATTTCCTCTATGTATGATATTTTCATAGTTACCCCTCGCCAGATTATTCAGAATATGAAGCCATTCCATTTAAATATACTCTGTTTTCGCTTATTTGTAATCATAAAAGCGGGAAGTCATGCCATACTTTTTTGAGCAATTCCGAGCCCTGCTTTAGAGAGTGAATTGACCAAAAGAAAAAGAGGCATCTGCGGGTGAAAGCAGGGGATTCAGCAATGGATATTGTTTGTGAATCTGGAAACAATTTTCTGAACAGTCTTAAACAGTGCTGAGCGGTCAGAAATCGATTTGAACGGCCATAATTCAGGGACGAGCGGTCAAAAGCAGGATGTGAGCGGTCAGAACATATATTTCCACAATCAGGAGCGCTCTTTACAAAAAAAAAGACGAACTCATTAATGAGTCCGTCTAACATCTGATGACATGACACTAATAAAATCACTTATGAAGTCCTGATATTGAAAGTGCAGTGCTATTGTATGACGGGCTCCAGGAGACATCAGATTATTTCTAAAGTCAGCATAGCTGAGACCCCTGGCATTTTCCAAAACAATTACTTCTACATTTTTTGTGACGGAATAAATCTTATCTTTGTTCAGCATAAAGTACAATGTGAACACATCATGGATAGACGCGCCGCTTCCCTCTGGCCTTAGCTTAGCGTACGCATCCGTATAGTAGTTTGTAATGGATGGAATAAGATCCTTATAGGGGTTTGAAGCAATGGAGTATATGTAACCCGCTATTTGTCTCGTCACAATTGCATTGTTTGTGACATTAAGAGGAGTAATGTATACTTTTTTGGAATATTTGAGAACAACGTTTACAGCGATTGGATCCCCGTGAAAGTTTGCTTCTGCTAAAGGTGTGACATTTCCTGGTACGAAAAAGGCTCCTCCCATTAAATAGATTTCTTCGATTTCTTTCATTATTTCGAGGTTTAAATTAAATGCATTTGCCAGTGCAGTCATTCGTCCCGTATCTACGATTGTTAGATCTTTGTTCTGTTCAATAATTGTGAAAATATAACTGAACTCCTTCACATTTACTTTCATACCCTCTGGCGGTCTTATCGGTCCTAAACCTTCCTCACCGTGAATTTCCGGATAATAAACCGAGACCTCGCCGGTAAGAGGAAAGGTCGCGCCTACTATGACCGGGATATCCTCTCTTCCTGCAAGCTGAAGCAAATAGGCTGCATTTTCAGTTGCCTGCTGTTTCGAAACATTTCCATAACTCGTTACGATTCCGAGCAGCTCAATTTTCGGATTTAATAATGCATATATGATGGCAAGGGAATCATCAATCCCAGGATCAGCAAAAAGCAAAATTTTTCTCATCATAAAACCACCTAAAAGATATTTATTTTATTCATTTATATGGACATAAATTAACTTCCATTCTAATAATCATTCTTTTTGTTATGCAAAAATGAAAGTGCTTTTAAGTGTCTTCAGAATTTAAAAAGAAATCTCCAGAAAGAAGAAAAAGGTATAGACAAATCTTATGAGAAGTTGAGGAAGCAGAATAATTAATAAGGAAACCACCATGGGCTCCTTTTTATTTATTAAGCTAAATTTTTTAAGCCAAAAGGATTTTGATGATAAAAGTGTAATATATTCACTTATCTGATATTTGGAGAGTGAAGGTCATGGAAGCACAAGCAGTACGAAAAGTAAGACCTATGCGGAGAAAAGCCGTTTGGATTGGCTTTGGAGGATTATTATTTTTAATGATTGGTGCGGTCATTTTCATTAACCTTTACATCGAAAAAAGTCTTCCTAAACTCAGCGGAGACATTAATGTAAGCGGTATCAAAAATGCAGTTGAGGTAACGAGAGATAAAAATGGTGTTCCTCATATCAGTGCTCAATCGGAACAAGATTTATATATTGCACAAGGTTATGTCCAGGCTCAGGACCGCTTATTTCAAATGGACTTAAGCCGCAGGCAGGCGTCTGGAATGCTAAGTGAGGTTGTTGGCGAAGCTGCCGTTGATAGAGACAAGTTTTTCCGGACACTGGGCTTAAGAAGAGCAGCAGAAGCTTCCTACCCTGAATATGACCAAAAATCCAAGGAAGCTATGAAATGGTTTGCAGATGGAGTGAATGCCTTTATAGAAGAAGCTAGCGCGAATGGAACTCTTCCGCCTGAATTTAAGCTTCTTGGTTATGAGCCTGCGAGATGGACACCGATTGACTCATTAACAATTGGAAAATACATGGCATTCGATTTAGGCGGACACTGGTCTGGACAAGCTTTTCGCTATTGGGCGCTCGACACGTTCCCTGAGGAAAAAGCATATGACTTATTCCCATCCTATCCTAAAGATGCACCTGAAATTCTTACGGCCTATAAAGATGTACATTTAGAAATTGAAAAAAGCTTTGCCAGTGCGATCATCCCTCCTGAATTTAATGGAAGCAACAATTGGGTCGTAAGCGGTGAAAAAAGCAAAAGCGGAAAACCTCTGCTTGCAGATGATCCTCACCTGTCACTCGGCACACCATCCATTTGGTATCAAATGCATTTACAAGCAGAAGAAATGAATGTGAGCGGAGTTATTTTTGCAGGAGTGCCAGGAATTATTCTTGGCCATAACGATCACATTGCCTGGGGTGTAACAAATACAGGCCCTGATGTTCAGGATTTATATATTGAAAAAAGAAATCCAGACAATCCGCATCAATTTTTATATAACAATAAATGGGAAGATGCAACAGTACATAGCGAGCCAATCGCGATAAAGGATGCTAAAACGCTTGATTATGAGGTCGTTGAAACGCGTCATGGCCCTATCGTGTCAGATTTTGCATTTGATAAACATAAAGATACCGCACTTGCGATGAAATGGACGGCACTTATGCCTTCTGCAGAATTTCAAGCTGTGCTGTCGATGAATAAAGCAAAAAACTGGGATGAGTTCGAAGATGCACTCACTGACTTTCACGTTCCAACACAGAATTTCGTTTTCGCCGGATCAGATGGAACCATCGCCTATAAAGCAAACGGAAAGATTCCAATCAGAAAAAAAGGTGACGGACTGATCCCTGTACCAGGCTGGACAGACGAATATGAATGGAAGGGATTTATTCCTTATGACGAGCTTCCGCGGGTGATAAACCCTGAAGAAGGCTTTGTTGCAACAGCCAACAACAAGGTGATCGATGAAAGTTATCCTTACCATATTAGCCATCATTGGGCACAGCCGTACAGGTATAAGAGAATCAAAGAAGTGTTAGAGACAAGTAAAAAGCTCACTTTAAATGATATGAAGAATCTGCAGATTGACCAGCGAAACTTGTATGCGGAGGAATTTTTACACCCGCTGCTTGAAAGGATTAGCGCGTCAGATCTGAATGATACTGAAAAAGCTGCAGCTAATCTTTTAGGTAAATGGAATCTTCAAGATGATAAAGAAATGACAGCTCCTCTGCTCTTTCATTTGTTAATGAAAGAAATTCCAGTAACCTTATTTAAAGAAGCTGTTCCTAAAAATATGGATACTCTATTTGAAGGAAAGCAAGGTATTGTTGATGAACTGCTGAGACGTGCTTTAAATGGTGATGAATCTGAATGGATTGCAGAAAAAGGGGGTCTTGATCAAGTTCTGCATACTTCGTTCAGGAATGTAGTTTCTTCCCTTATAGAAGAATACGGCAAGAACCCTGAGGACTGGAACTGGGGCGACTATCACCAGCTTTATTTTGGCCATCCTCTCTCATCAGCATCTCCTGTATTGAAATGGCTGTTTAATAACGAAAAGCCGTTGCCAGTCGGGGGCAGCCAAATTACAGTTGGGGCAGCAAGCTATACTGCCGAAGGAGTCGTCGATCACGGTGCTTCCTGGCGCTTTGTAATCGATGCAGCCGAAATAAGCAAAGGCCATCATATCGTCGGACCTGGACAATCAGGACATGTCAAAAGTGAATGGTATCATGATCAGCTTGATGATTGGATCAGCGGCAATTATCATTTGACAGATATTCATGCTGAGCAAACTGAAAAAGGATTAACATTATTGCCGAAGGAATAAATTACGGTGTTATTCTTTCTACTCGTACCATAAATGTGTGTGTCTGTACAAAAATTTTCCGGCCATTTTCTCACTTTTCTGGCCGATTTATATTAACATGGGTACCGCTCCGCACTTTATGAAGCAGTAAATCTATATGAATTTTACAAAAATAAAAAAGCTGCATCAGGCATGATGCAGCTTTTCTACTGTCGAATTATTTTTGCACGATTGTCGTTTCACAAGTTTGTGAGGGATGATAATCCTCTTGATTGGATCTAATGGATCTTCAACAAGATGTATGACATGTTTGGCCGCTTCGTAGCCAAGCTGAAAAATGTTGATATCCACTGTCGTAAGCGGCGGTCTCGATACTTCTGAGAGCATTACATTGTTAAACGATACTACGGAAACGTCATTTGGGACATTGATTCCCATATCATCTAGCATATTCAAAACACCGAGCGCCATTAAGTCATCAGCAACGACAAGAGCAGTTGGCGGCTCATCCAGTTTGAACAGTTCCTGAACGGCTGCCTGTCCGCCTTCTTTTAAGAATTGGGCGTGTACGATATAGTCATCACGATAGTTTAAACCTGCATTTCGAATCGCTTTTTCATATCCTAAAAGCCGCTCGATTGTCACAACAAGCTTTAGATTTCCGCCGATGAAGGCAACGCGCTCATGGCCAAGCTCAATAAGGTGCTCTGTCACTTCTTTTGCAGCACGATAATTATCATTATCTACGTGCGTAATGCGCTCAACGTCTTTGAATGGTTTTCCGACTATGACAAATGGAAAATTTTTGAGCAGCAGATATTTAGTCAGTTTATCATCGACCTGAGAATACAATAGGATAATTCCATCTACCCGTTTGCCTTCTACCATTTGCACGACGCCTTCCATGATTTCCGCATCCGTCTCACCTGTTGACATATGGAGTGCATAATGTTTTTGATGAGCTCCTTTGCTTATCCCGCGAATGACTTCTGGAAAGAATGGATTCAAAAACGCTTTATCAGCTGATCCTGGAATAATAATACCAATCGCTTGGGTTGATTGATTTGCCAAACTGCGGGCGATAAAGTTCGGATGATATCCAAGCTCATTCATCGCTTCCCTGACTCTTTCTTTTGTTTTCTCACTTATACGCGGGTTATTAGCTATAACTCTCGAAACCGTTGATGGAGCTACATTCGCTAACCTTGCGACATCTTTTATTGTTGCCACAAT
Organism: Bacillus sp. PAMC26568; assembly: GCF_014235785.1. Taxonomy (GTDB): domain Bacteria; phylum Bacillota; class Bacilli; order Bacillales; family Bacillaceae; genus Bacillus_P. The sequence goes on from NZ_CP060137.1 coordinate 3,497,913, forward strand.
CCCATCCCTCTCTTACTTTCAACATGCTTGGAGCCAAGTTCCAGCATTCCATATTGAAATTCTAATTTATCATCTTTTTCTCTTTATGAACAGCTTGTAAACGGATTCAAATATTGGGAATCAGAATACCTTAAAGCTAAAGGCAAGAACTTTATTTCACCTTAGCATCACTGATTTTATCCTTGCTTCTTTCTTCTGTTCATAAAAAGAAATCCTGCAAACAATGCCGGTACGACAACGAATACACTGATCAGCGGAAGATTAGGTCCTGTTTTTTCGCCCACTTCGTAAAGCTCAGATGTTTCGCGGTCGAGTATGATTTCATACTTGCCATTTTTTTCTTTTGTAATATCACCTGTCAACAAACCGCGCAGTTCTTTATTTTCATCCAGCACTTCTGCTGTCAGGATTGCATTTCTTGATTTATCTGTATTATTCAGGGCTATTACGGTTACTTCTTCCTCATAGGTTCTCTTGAGGATCGTCATTCCTTTGTCATCATATAAAACTTCCATATCACCGCGTCTTAAAGATGGAAACTCCGAACGAATTTCTCCGAGCTTTGACACATATTTAATCAGCTCATCATTTGCACGGAAATTCATCATCCTTCGATTGTCTGGATCTTTGCCGCCATCTAATGCAATTTCTGTTCCATAATACACAACTGGCATACCAGGTGCAGCATACATGTAAGTCAATGCCATTTTTAATCGCGTGACCGGGTTTTGATTATTAGAAATGGCTTTTCTTGTAAATCGTTCATTGTCGTGATTGTCAATAAAATTCCCTAAAATATAAGGATCCTTGTAAAGCACTTTATTGCGCTTAAACACATTCGCAAGCATTCCGGGAGAACCGCCGACATCTGAAAAAACGGCAGAAGCATCTTCAAAAAAAGGATAATCAACGACAGAATCAATTCCTGTTTCCGTATAACCTGCTACGTAGCGGGGGTCTTTATCCCAAACCTCTCCCATCAGGAAAAAATCTTCCTTCACTGATTTTACTTCTTTCGAAAATTCTTCCCAAAAGTCTTTCGGAACATGCCGAACAGTATCTAATCGATATCCGTCAATATCTGTCTCGGTGATCCACCACTTTGCTGCATCCATCAGAAATGCCCGCGTTTCAGGATTTTCTGTGTTCAAATCAGGCAATCCAAACAGCCAGCCATTTTCTACTTCTTCTTGATTTTGCCAATTAGCAATATCCTTTTTTTCATGAAACCAGTCTTTTTTCTCAGGGTCCTGCAGCCATGGATGCTGATAACCGGTATGATTTACTACGAAATCAAGTACAACTTTTATGTCCCGTTTGTGGGCTTCTTTTACAAGCGTTTTAACATCATCAAGAGTTCCGAAGTTCTCATCCACTTTTTTAAAGTCACGAATCCAATAGCCGTGATAACCGCCTTCTTCATTATCAAAAACAGGTGTCAGCCAAATGGATGTAAACCCCATTTCCTGAATATAATCCAGTTTATCAATAATTCCTTGAAGATCTCCCCCATGGTAGGCTTTCGGATCTTTCGGATTTGCTTCAAAATCATTGCTTGCATCACCATTGTTAAAACGGTCAATCATAATAAAATACATGCTTTCATCTTGCCAAGATCGATCTTCCTTCTCTTCTGCATTCGCAATGTTTGCTGAATAACATGTGAGAAGGAAAAAAGGGATGATTAGTACTTGTACGAATCGCTTAAGCATCCCTCTGCCCCCCTTACTGCGTATTAGCTGTTTTTCATCTCTTTCTCTACTGTGGGGAAATATGATAATTTTAGACAGCTTTACGTATAAGACTATTAAATTGCGGCATTTATTTCAATATGAAATTGATTTCTTATCCTTTATTCGCGCCAGCTGTCAAGCCTTCAACAATATATTTTTGGAAAATCAAGAATAGGATTGTGATCGGTACGGCTACAAGTACAGCCCCTGCTGCGAAAGTAGTAAACTGGGTACTTGTTCGCCCAGTAACGAATTCGAAAAGACCGACTGCAAGCGTTTTGTTCTCATTTGAACGAAGGATCAGACGGGCAAAAATAAAGTCCATCCAAGGTCCGATAAAATTATTTACAGCAATAAAAACTAAGATTGGCTTTGATAAGGGCATCATGATTTTGAAGAAAATCGTAGTATGACTTGCCCCATCCATTTTCGCTGCTTCTTCTAAACTTCTTGGGAGTCCGTCAAAATATCCTTTTACAAGCCAGGCACCAAACGGAATCGATCCGCCAGCATAAACAAGGATAAGTCCCCAGTGATTGTCTAATAATCCAATTTGAAGAAGTAGAATGTAAATGGCGATCATCCCCATAAAGCTTGGGAACATTTGCAGAACAAGCATAGCCATTAAACCTTGTTTGCGCCCTGGAAAACGGAAACGCGAGAATGCATATGCAGCTGTTACCACAAGGAATGTTGAAATAATCATGTTGAAAAAGGCAATTTTGAATGTATTTTGATACCATGTTAAATATTTCGTTTCCTCAAATAAATAACGATAGTGTTCAATGCTTAATGCTTCAGGAATCAGCTTTGTTGAAAACAATGAATCCCCTGGATTTAATGATCCGATAAGGATGAAATAAACCGGATACAGTACTAAGATGGCTGTTATGACTAAAATGGCATAGATAATGCCAACGACGAGTTTATCAGTAAGTTTTCTATTCATCATGACATCATATCCTCTTCCTTAAATGCTTTAGTTTTTCTGAAATTCCAGATAGAAAGAGTTGCTACAACGACAAAGATTAAAATCGAAACAACAGAAGCTGTGGCAAACTGACTTTGTTCAAGCGTCATTTTATAAATCCAGCTGATTAAAATATCTGTTGAACCGGCATAGCTGTAATTCACGTTAACAGGATTACCTTGAGTTAATAAATAAATGATGTTGAAATTGTTGAAGTTTCCTGCAAAGCTCATGATCAACAATGGAGCTGTTGAGAACATCACAATTGGCATCGTAATCTTCCAGAATTTATTCCAAGGCGTTGCACCATCAACATCCGCTGCTTCAAACATTTCTTTATCAATTGTAGTCATAACACCGCTCATAAGAACCATCCAGAATGGGAATCCAAACCACATGTTAACTGTTACCAGTGTGACTTTTGCCCACATCGGATCTGAAAGCCAAGGGATAGCTTCTAGTCCAATTGCTCTTAAATATTGATTAAGCGGTCCAAATTCACCATTAAAGATATTTCTCATAATTAAAATACTGACAAATTGAGGAATAGCCCATGGCAAGATGTAAATACTGCGCCATAAGCGTTTCAGTTTAATTCCTTTGTGATTGATTAATACTGCAAAAATCAAACCAAGAAAGAATGTTGTTGCTGTAGATAAAATCGCCCATACAACTGTCCAGCCAAATACCCCATAGAACGTTGTGCTCCATGTTTTTAACTGAAAAAGGTTGAGAAATGTATCAAAGCCAACCCAGTCAACTAAAGCTTTAGGAGGCAAATGATTCGGACCAGAGTAATTTGTAAATGCAATCATGACCCCAAATAATAGCGGCAGGATTGTTAAGAACATCGTGAAAAGAATGGATGGAGTTAATAAAATGTAAGGAAAACCGTTTTCCCAAACATTCATTAACGTTTCTTTTGCTGAGTTTGGTTTAATGCCGCGCTCGCGAAGTTTTCCGACTTTATATGCATCCCGGATATTTAAGTAGTACACCCATAAGAATAATAAGAAGGAAATTAAGAAAATAATGCCTTCAATCATTAAAAAGATAGAATGATCTCCCTGTACAACTTCAAATCCTTTTCGCGACTGCGGTGTATCGCCAAGACTTGTTAAGCCCCACATTGCATATCTGAAAGGCAAAGACCAGAACACTAAAATGTAAACTTCCAAAAGGATAAATAAAATTCCTTTTAAATATTGACGATGATAAATCTGTCCAAGCCCCATTAGTAAAAATGATAGTAATGCACCTATTCTAGCTGGTCCGCGCATTATGTCAGGCCTCCTCACGTTGTTTGAAAGTAGTGTATATTGTGAAAATTCATCATGTGTTTTCCCCGGTTCCCCTTTGCTGTCCCCATTTACGGGCAGTTAACCCGCACCTCTTTTCCACGCTTCCCATCAGCATAGAGGTAGAGGCTGCTGCCTGCCAATAAAGGATAAAATTTGAGCCAATACCATAGGTATCGGCTCAAACTGACTATTACTTCGTTTGTGAAGAGATTGCATCTTCAATTTGCTGAAGTGCTGCGTCAAGTGCCTTTTTAGGTTCTGTGCCATCATTCCACATTGTTGTGTATGCTGTTTCCATTGGACCCCATACAGATTGCATTTCAGGAATGTTTGGCATTGGTAATGCAGATTCTGCCTGCTCTAGGAAAGCAGATGCAATTTCGTTATTTTGGATTGCATCGCTCTCAATCAATTCAGTTTGCGGAGGAAGCTGACCAGTCATTTCAAAGCGTTTTTGAAGCATCTCTTTGCTTGTTGCAAATTGTGCTAATAAAGTAGCTGCTTTTGGATATTTAGAATAAGAGTTTACATAGTAAGCTTTAATTCCAGAGAAACTTTTTGGAGTTTCGCCGTTATCTAATTTAGGAAGCGGTGCAATACCGAAGTTAATGCCAGCTTCTTCATGGTTTTTAATATCCCAAGGACCTGAAATACGGTACATTAATTTATTCTCATTAAAGAATGAACTGATTAAGTCACCAGTAATATCTTCTTTTTTCAATGGAAGCAGTTCTTTATTCATGCGCTGCATGAATTCACCTGAAGCAACAGCGCCTTCATTGTTTATTCCTAGATCTTTAGCATCTGTGTTATCGTTTCCGAAAATGTAACCGCCGTAGCCCGCAAAGAATGCATGTGCAAAGTAGAAGTTAGCAGGCTCCATCATGAAGCCGTATTTGCCGTCTCCAGCAAAGCTTTTAGATTGTTCGAAAATTTCGTCAAATGTTTCTGCAGGTTTGTCAACTAAATCTTTATTGTAATAAAGTGCGTATGTTTCAATTGCCATTGGGAATCCGTAAAGTTTAGACTCGCCGCCTTCTTCAGTGTAAGATGTACCGCTGATAGCAGCAGGCAGGAAAGTTTCTTTATATTCCTCTGCTAATACGTTTTCATAAATAAGACCAGCTTTTACCATGTTACCTACATGGTCGTGCGGTGCGTGGAATACGTCCGCCCCAAGGCCAGCAGGACCGTCAACTTCAAGCTTTCCAGCTGCGTCAACATGGTTTACTTCCTGTACTTCAACAGGTATGTCATATTTCTTTGTGAATTCTTCTGCTACATAAGTTGCCCATTCAGCTTCTGCATCAGCGTTATCCCAAAGTACTAATTCTGCACCTTCCTCAGGTGTTAAATCTACTGCTTCTTCTGTTTTTTTGTCGCCCTCTTTGTCGCCGCCTTCTGTTTTTTCCGGCTCCGAGCTGCTGGGCTTGCTGCATGCAACCAGTGCAAACATAAGCAAAGCAATTAAAGATAAAGATAAAATCTTTCTCATTCATTTCCCCACCTTTTTTTGTTGTAATCTATTTCATTGTACTTATTACCCAGAGGCAATCCGCACAACCGAAACCAAAGTCTCGTTTTTAATAATGAAAACGCTTCCTATTAATCTCAAAAAATTAGAAAAACGTTTTGAGTTGTAGAAAGGCACAGCCGGCAAACCCGTTGTGCAAACGTTTTCCCTAATAACTAATTTTTATTTTAATTTTGCTAGAATTAAAAGTCAATATATTTTTCGAAATATATGCAAACGTTTTCCCAATGATTTATAATGGGTTCATGTTCTGGATTTTGCCGAATTAAGGTGATTATTGAAATAGGCAGAATGTCTCAGCCTTCTAACAGTATATACCTGTCTCATATTCTATATGAGTCCGCTTAATCTATTTTTTAAAAATTAAGAAAGTGAGTGATTAACATGCTGAAAGAAGCCATTTACCATCGCCCGAAAAACCAATATGCCTACGCATATGATCAAAAGACAATACATATTCGTCTTCGAACAAAAAAGAATGATGTTGATTCTGTGAGTCTTGTCCACGGCGATCCTTATCTCTGGAAAGATAAAAATTGGCTGGTCGAAAAAGCAGCAATGGAGAAAAGCGGTTCAGATGAATTATTTGATTATTGGTTTGCTGCTGTAGAACCAAAATATAGACGCTTGAGGTATGGCTTTGAACTCTCATCTAAAGAAGAAACACTAGTTTATACGGAAAAAGGATTCATTAATGAGGTTTCAACAGATGATACAGCGCCATATTTTGCATTTCCATTTTTAAATAAAATTGATGTTTTTAAAGCTCCTGAATGGGTGAAGGATACGGTCTGGTATCAAATTTTCCCGGAACGCTTTGCAAATGGAGATTCTTCTATTAATCCTGAAGGAACATTAGCATGGGGCAGCACAGAGCCAAAGAGTGATAATTTCTTCGGAGGCGATTTTGAAGGTGTGATCCAGAATATTGATTACCTTAAAGATTTAGGGATAAACGGTATTTACTTCACTCCTGTATTTAAAGCATTTTCCAACCATAAATACGATACGATTGATTATATGGAGCTTGATCCTCAATTCGGAGATAAAGAAACGTTCAAACGTCTCGTTCAAACATGTCATGATAACGGAATCCGTATCATGCTTGACGCTGTTTTCAATCATAGCGGCTATTTTTTCCCGCAATTTCAAGATGTGCTCCAGCATGGAATGGACTCGAAATATAAGAACTGGTTCCACATACATGATTTCCCGCTGAAAAATGATGATGATTCCCTGAATTACGATGCCTTTGCCTTTGTAGAAAGCATGCCAAAACTTAATACAGAGAATCCTGAAGTGAAAGAATATTTATTAGAAGTTGGCCGCTATTGGGTCCGCGAGTTTGACATTGACGGCTGGAGACTGGATGTTGCCAATGAAGTGGATCATCAATTTTGGCGCGAATTCCGTCAGGCTGTTCGTGCTGAAAAAGAAGATGTTTATATCTTGGGAGAAATCTGGCATGATGCTATGCCATGGCTTCAAGGCGATCAATTTGATGCCGTCATGAATTATCCGTTCACTACCGGCACGATGAATTTCATTGCAAATGATAAAGTGCGTGCAGAAGAATTTGTGAATATTATGGAGAGCGTGCTTCACTCTTATCCGAAAAATGTAAATGAAGCAGCCTTCAACCTGCTCGGCAGCCACGATACCCCGCGAATCTTAAATACAGCCCAGCATTCAAAAGAAAAACTTAAGCTTCTTTTCGCCTGCCAATTAAGCTTTATCGGCTCCCCTTGTATATATTACGGAGACGAAATTGGAATGGATGGCGATCAGGATCCCGGCTGCCGCAAATGCATGATCTGGGAAGAGGACAAGCAGGATCGTGAGTTATACAGCTATGTGAAAAAACTGATTAGTCTTAGAAAGCAATATCCTGTCTTTGGAAATGGCGGAGATATCACATATATTGAAGCAAATGATGAGACAAATCACGTTATTTTTACAAAGCAAAATAAAAAGGAAAAAATGATTGCAGTCCTTAATAATTCTGCCAACGAATTAACTGCAGCCCTTCCGTTTGAATTACAGGATACGAAATTAGTGAACCTGATGACTGGAAAAGAATATGCTGCACATGCAAAACAACTTACAATAACCGTTAAGCCTTATGGAATGGCATTTTATTCGATTGAACAACCTGTTTAATCTCATATACTTCCCGGGTAAAAATCATAATGATTTTTACCCTTTTTATTTTGCTTTCACTACATCAATTAAGTTTCATATATTCCTATTTTTAATTGGGAGCTGACTAGCTCATTCTGTGCTTTTATTCTCTTTTCCTATTGAAATACTATACATTAATGAGCTATTTTTATTATATTAATATATTTGATTTTATTCATTTCTTTTGCTATTATTTAATCAATTATTAACTTAATGAGTAAACTTCTCACATTTACGTTAAGTTTTATTTTCCCAGTAATATTTTTACATTTTTGAAAGCGTTACCATTTTCTGCAGCTTAGAAGATTTGGAGGAATTATTAAATGAGCAAAAACAACCAAGAATTACAGCGGGGGCTCGAGCCCAGACATATCTCACTTATGTCTTTAGGAGCTGCAATTGGAGTAGGGCTATTCTATGGTTCAGCAAAAGCGATCCAGATGGCTGGTCCCGGAATCCTGCTTGCGTATGCGTTTAGCGGAATGATTATGTTCTTTATCATGAGAGCTCTCGGCGAGATGGCCGTTCATAATCCTGTAGCAGGTTCATTCAGCAGATATGCACGAAACTACTTAGGGCCTCTTGCTGGTTATATAACAGGCTGGAACTACTGGTTCTTGTGGGTGATTACATGTATGGCTGAAATAACTGCAGTCGGCATCTATATGGAATTCTGGTATCCAGATGTGGACCGATGGATCTGGGCTCTGGCTGCACTTGCCATTATGACAGCGGTTAATTTCCTTGCTGTAAAGTTTTTCGGAGAACTTGAGTTTTGGTTTGCTTTAATTAAAATTGTTGCAATCATTTTTATGATTATTGTTGGATTTGGAATGATTTTGTTCGGATTCGGGAACGGCGGCGTTGCAACAGGCATCAGCAACTTATGGGAAAATGGCGGTTTCTTTCCTAACGGCTTTACAGGAGTGCTTATGTCATTACAAATGGTTATGTTTGCCTACCTTGGCATCGAGCTGATCGGCGTTACTGCAGGAGAAGTAAAAAATCCAGAAAAAACACTGACAAAAGCAATTGATACTGTTTTTTGGAGAATTCTTATTTTCTACGTAGGTGCGCTGTTTGTCATCATGTCCATTTATCCTTGGGATCAGATTGGTACACAAGGAAGTCCATTCGTATTAACATTTGAAAAAATAGGGATTCCAGCAGCGGCAGGAATTATTAACTTTGTCGTTTTAACAGCTGCACTTTCATCTTGTAATGGAGGAATATTCAGCACAGGTCGTATGCTGTTTAATCTGGCTCAACAGGGCGAGGCGCCTAAATCATTTGAAAAACTGACAAAAGGCGGCGTTCCGGGATTTGCTATCTTGGTAACAGGTGCAGCACTATTAATCGGTGTTATTTTGAACTATCTTGTTCCTGAAAAAGTATTTATGTATGTAACAAGCATCTCGACATTTGGTGCGATTTGGACTTGGTCGATGATCTTGCTTTCTCAGCTTAAATTCCGTAAAGCGATGAAGCCTGATGAAGTGAAGAAACTAAAATACAGACTGCCTTTATTCCCATTCACATCATATTTATCACTTGCTTTCCTGGCATTGGTAGTTGGGTTAATGGCCATTTTCCCAGATACTAGAATCGCATTAATTGTAGGACCTGCATGGATCCTTCTGCTTGTTGCGATTTATTACGGAAAAGGTTTTCATAAGAAGAGCAATAAGTCTGTATCTCAGCACAAAATCAGCTAAATTTAAAAGGAGACAAGGTGAAGATCATCTTGTCTCATTTTTTATCGAGGCTGTTTTCGCATTGATTGTTGTTATTGGTTATTAATTGTACCCGTGGATTTTCGCTGCAGGCACTTGCTTTCCGCTGTGAGGGATGGGAGCCTCCCCGATGCCTGTGGGGTCTCCCATTCCCCTCTATTTCCCGCAGGAGTCAAGTGCCTTCCGCTACAAATCCACTAAAGGTTTTAACCTTTTTTTCTAAAAGCAACAAACTTTACAAAAAGAGCCTTTATCATTCCTCAGGTCGCGGCCCTGCGTCAATTCCCCTGCTTTCAACTGTCATAATCGGCCTTACAGTTACATCTCCGTTCACACGAATTTGACACGATAACCGCAAATGATCCTCAACGCCCTTTTCAGCGAATGCATTTTTTTCTACGTTCGATAGATCCTCAAACTCACCATCAAGAATTTCTACACGGCACGTTGTACATTTTGCTTTCCCGCCGCATCTGTGCAGAATATCAACTCCATTATCTTCAAGTGCTAATACAAGCTTTCTTCCTTTTTCAACCTCAAATGATCCTTTTCCCGGAACATGTACAGTCGGCATTAAATCTCCTCCTTATGGATAGTAACATCCTGACCTCTTATCGTTATTTCTAATCAGCTTTCAGGGAATGATTATTTCTTTCTCGAAACAATTTTCCGATACTCAAGAGGGGCAACACCCTCTATTCGTTTGAAGATTTTTGTAAAATACGTAGCGTCGAAGATACCCACTTCCTTAGCAATTGATGATATTTTGTGATCTGTCGTTGACATCAGCTTCTTTGCCTGCTCCATCCGGTATTGATTTAAATATTGGATAGGTGTCACCCCCATTGTTTTTTGCATGCATCGGGTAATGTAATCCGGATGAAAGTGGAGCACCTTTGCAAAGTCCACCATTTTAATGTCTTCCTGATAATGCTTTCTTAAAAAACGCAGCGTTTCCTCCACTACTTTTTCAGCAGCATTCGGAATTTGCAGAGACTCTTTTTGCAGCTGCAATATCAGTTCTTCAAAGTAAATCTGCTGTCTTAATGGAAAATCAGGAGTCTGATGATTCATGCTCACAAGATTTTCAAAAATCTTTTCTACAAAGTCCTTATGTATGCATTCCCCAAAAGCAGGAATTTTAAAATAAAATTTGGAAGGAATAACAAAATCTCCGTCCAAAACTTGTACATCAGACCAGTTTTCATTGCCGTTTTCATGCAGCGCAAATCCATCTTCCATTATAAAATGTGTCCAATAGACCCGCGTATCCTCTCTGCAGCTTTTGTGGCCAAAGTGCTCAAATCCCGGTATTAGAAGTAGATATTGTCCTTCACTAATCGTAAAAGGCTGGCCATTTTCAGTCATATACAGCTCACCTGATTGAACATACAATAAATCAAACACTGAAAAAATCCGTTTAGAGTGTTTTGAGCCTTTTTTAAAAATAGCATCTCCTCCTTTCACAAAAGTAGGAAAAGGCGGAATGCCAAAACCGATATATGTCATCTTACTCTCCCTTTACCCGAGGTCGTATAATTCCAAAAATGATCGAAATCATCTCTTTTTATTATATAAGATACTCTGTAAACTAGTAATGATTTTATAAGTGTTTTTCAAAAGGGGATGTCTGGCTTGTCTGAAAATATCAAAGATCGAAAATTGACATTATTCGCACTAACCTGGCCTATTTTCATAGAATTATTTTTACATATGCTGATGGGAAACGCTGATACTCTTATGCTCAGCCAATACTCCGATAATTCCGTTGCTGCTGTCGGAGTTGCTAATCAGATCTTAAATGTACTGATTGTAATGTTTGGATTTATTGCCACCGGGACCATCGTTCTGATTACACAAAATGTAGGTGCAAATGACCGCAAAAGCGCTCTTGAGATTGCTCAAGTTTCTATCGCAGCCAATCTGATTCTCGGGATCGTGATTGGACTGATTGTGATTATGTTCAGCGAACCCTTGCTAAATATGATGAATCTGCCTCATTCACTCCAGCCAGAGGCAAATATTTACCTTCGCCTAGTTGGCGGATTTTGCTTCAGCCAGGCATTGATAATGACGATTGGGTCCGTTTTAAAAAGCTACGGCTTTACAAAGGATACGATGTATATCACAATCGGCATGAATATCCTGAATGTCATCGGGAATTATATCTTTATTTATGGACCTTTCGGGCTGCCGGTGCTCGGTGTTGAAGGAGTCGCTATTTCAACCGTTGTGTCCAGATTCATCGGACTGATAGCCATTTCTTATCTTCTCGTAAAAAGAATTTCTTTTGAAACAAAATTGCGTTATGTTTTTCAGCTGCCATTCTCACACCTTAAAAACTTGCTGAAAATTGGTGTTCCTTCAGCAGGTGAGCACTTATCTTATAATGGTTCACAGATTGTCATTACCATTTTTATTACGATGCTTGGTGCTGAAGCATTAACAACAAAAGTGTATACCCAAAACTTAATGATGTTCATTTTTCTATTCAGTTTAGCCATCAGTCAGGGCAATCAAATCCTCATCGGACAAATGTCAGGCGCCAGAGACTATGACAGTGCCTATAAACGATGCATTCAAACACTTTATTGGGCAATTGGAATGTCTACTGTAATTGCCATTCTATTCTGGATTTTCACAGATTCCTTATTCAGAATTTTTACAAGCAATCAGGAAATATTGCAGATTGGAGCTACGCTGCTTTTGCTGACGATCTTCCTTGAACCCGGAAGAGCATTTAATCTTGTTATTATAAGCGCTTTAAGAGCTACTGGTGATGTGAAATTCCCTGTGTATATGGGAATTATGTCTATGTGGGGCATCAGTGTTCCACTTGCATATATACTCGGCATCCACTTCGGTCTTGGACTCGCAGGAATATGGATGGCATTCATTGCCGATGAATGGCTTCGCGGTGTGCTGATGTTAATCCGCTGGCGTTCAAAGGTTTGGGTGAATAAAGGTTTTATTTTACAATCAAAAGCAGTTTCATGAACCTGACTAATTAGTCAGGTTTTTTATGTGAGAAAAAATAACGCGAATTGAAAACGCTTCATGTTCAGATAGTCATTAAGGACTATATTTTTTATTTAAATTTTCAGAAAAATACTTGATTTATGCATAATCATGCCATATGATAATAAACATAACAACAAGTGTTATATTACCTTACATTATTTCTGATCTATTCCTTTGTTTTGGTCTTATTTGTTTCTTATTTACCATTTTGAAAGAGGGAGCGTGTTTTCATGGATGCTTTAGTATTAATGGACAATTTGTGGGTAATCATAGCAGGGATATTAGTCCTGCTCATGCAAGGAGGATTTATTTTACTGGAAGCAGGATCTACACGAATGAAGAACGCTGGCCATATTGCCGGAAAAACAATCTTTACAATCGGCATTGCCTCTCTTGTCTTCTGGGCTGTCGGTTACGGATTTATTTATGGAGATGGAAATAAATTCATCGGCTTATCAAGTTTCTTTTACGGTGATTCATCTCCTGCCGAGGATGGATTAACAACATCTGTTGATTTCTTTTTCCAGCTGGCATTCGCAGCAATAGCGTTAACCATTGCGTTTGGCGGCTTTGCTGAACGGGCTAAATTATCTGCCTACGTTATTTTCGCAGTGTTATTCTCCGCACTGGTCTACCCAGTAGTCGCACACTGGATTTGGGGGAGCGGCTGGCTGAAAGATTTCGGCAAACAGGATTTTGCCGGATCTACTGTTGTTCATTTGACAGGGGCAATGGCGGCATTGGCAGCTACAATCATTTTAAAACCAAGACTCGGAAAATATGGAAAAAACGGAACGATGAATCAGTTATCGGGACATAATCAAGTATATACTGCGCTGGGTGTCTTAATCCTTTGGGTAGGATGGTTCGGATTTAATGCAGGGAGCACATTCGGAGTTGGAGACGGTTTCTTCGGATATGTAGCTTTGAATACTCAGCTTGCTGCAGCTGCAGGGGCTGTAGCGGCGATGATCATTGTTAGAATGATGACCGGAAAAGCAGATATTCCTACAACCTTAAATGGTGCGCTTGCCGGACTTGTCGCGATTACAGCTTCCTGTGCATTTGTTGCTCCTTGGGCAGCTGTTGTCATCGGCATCATTGGCGGAGTCCTTGTCTATTTCAGCATGAAGCTTTTTGATAAATTAAAAATTGATGATCCTATTTTTGCATTATCTGTTCATGGAGCAGCAGGAATTTGGGGAACTTTATCAACAGGATTCTTTGCAACCCCAGAGTTAGCTGAGAGAAATGGCGGATTGGCGGGATTATTCTACGGCGGCGGCTTCACTCAGCTCGGTGTTCAGACACTTGGCATAGTTTCCAGCGCAGCCTATGCATTCATCGTTTCCTACATTATTTTAAAGATCATGAAGCAAGTGATGGGCAGCATCCGCGTAACGGAAGAAGAGGAAATGATGGGACTTGATATGAGTGAACACGGCAGCTATGGATATCCTGAATCATTTGCTCACCTAAATGAGGAAACCTCAGGCAAGAAAACAACAACAACAGCATAATAGGGTAAAATCTCTTGGCTCCCAACGGATATACCCGGGTTTGATCTAATCATTGGAAATTATGTACGATATTTTTTCCGGCAGTTTCCAAGAAAGCCTGCCCATATTACCATATTAGAAAAAGCACTGCGGAATTCACCTGCAGTGCTTTTTGCTGTGCAAGCGCATGGATTCTTGTGAATTCATAGGAGGTTCCATATAATCGAGGAAAAAAACCAAAAGCCGTTAAGGCTGCTGTCGTAATGACTGGAAGCCAAAGCTTGCTAATAAGCGCTAAAAGAATAAACATGGCTTGATTCAAGATGAACACGAGAATCATTCGATTGTGCCAATAGGAGACCTTTACAGCATAAGAAAACGCTTGAAATCACCCAAGCGTTTTCTAGAGTTACTGCCTATTTCTGATTCTCCATCCATTCAGGCTTTCCAAATCCTTCGAATTTTTCATCGATTGTTTTCTCAAATTCTTCTGATTCAACAACCTCTTTAATATCTTTGGCAAGCTCTGAATTAACATCTTTCGTATTCATCACCACGCGGTTGCGGTGCACATCGTTCATATCTTCAAGTTTGACGGCATCCGCCAGATTCATTTTGGCAGCTAAGGCGAAGTTCCCCGGCACTGCAGATAAATCCGTATCTTCCACCGCTCTTGGTAATTGAGCAGCTTCAACAGGAACAAATTTTAAATTTTGCGGATTATCTGTTACATCTTTTTCCGACACTTGAATGGCCTTTACATTCTCATTCAGCTTTATTAATCCGGCACCCTTCAAGATCTGAAGTGCACGGGCTGCGTTTGTTGGATCATTAGGAATTGCTACAGTTGCCCCTTCTTTCACTTCCTCAAGTGATTTCACCTTGTCTGAATAGATTCCCATTGGAGCAGTAGGGACGGTAATGACCTCAGATAAATCAAGTTTACTTTGTTTCGCAAACGTTTCCATATAGATCTTATGCTGAAAAAGGTTGGCATCAAGTTCACCATTTCCTAAAGCCTGATTTGGCTGAATATAATCATTGAATTGCACCACTTCAACGTCGTATCCCTTTTTTTCAAGGCCCGGCTTAATTGCAAGTTCAACCATGTCTGTGTACGGACCAGCTGAGGATCCAATTTTGATGCTCTTCTTTTCCCCGGAAGTTTCTGCTGCACCACAAGCAGATAATACTCCGATTGCAAGTACGATAAGTGCTAAAAGTGTCTTTTTCATGTCTGTTTCTCCTCCATTTTTCCTGTGAACACAAAAAATTCCTCTTTCATTCAGAAAGAGGAATCGTATGTATCACGACTTATCTTCCAGAATGAATTCATTGTCATTCTGCAGGATTTAGCACCGTTCCCATTAAAGGAGGTTGCCGGACTTCACAGGGTCTGTTCCCTCAGTCACTCTTGATAAGCAAACTATTAAATTTAGAATAAAACAATCTTATCTTCTAACCTGTGTTTTTGTCAACTACTATTTCAAGCGGATTAATCGGGTATCGATTGAAGAAATGCAACCCGCTGAAAATGAACGAATTTTAGCCAAGAAATAATAAAAATGTTAATAGCCATATAAATCCAAGAGCAAAATCTAATAGAATCCGCCTCTTATTTTCCCTTTTGATGACACTTTCAATTCCATCTAGTATTGAACCTATTCCTGATGCAAGAAATAAAAAATTCAAATAGTAAAAATTGAACCCCTTAGTTAGTCCTATTATTAGAATGAAGACCATTAGGATCAGGATCAAATATCTGATCGTGATAAATGGTTTTGTGCTTGGACTTTCCCTTTTTTCAAAAAACACCCCCACTACAATACACCACCTAATCCATCCTGCCATACAACCAACCCTAAACAATAAATTTGGTTAGCCAAGCCACATAATTCGCTCCTGGAATAAATAAAAGCTGTGCAAGAACCGTCCCTAATAGTCTAGACGTAACCATCATTAATGAAATGCCTTTTAGTCTCGAGTAACTCCCTTTATTATTTACCACATCATCAGCTAATACTGAAATCTTGGGATCTATTAAAATGACAAGAAGGATGGTTGCTATTCCATTAATTAGTCCAGATGCCATTATTGCCGTTGATGATCGGTCAGGCACTAATAAAGCTGCATATAAAGCTGATAAAACCCCTATTGTATAAATAGAAGTGATTATCATATTAAGAATGAAGAGCTTCACTGGAATATTCTTAAGATTAATTGCCATAAAATAACTCATTTTTGGTACATGAATATGCTTTATTCCTCTTTTAATATATTCAAAAGATAATCCTTTTTTTACTAATAACGGGATAGAACCTCTAGCCTCAGATAAGTGAATGATTGCTCTGGAAAACAAGGCTATGAAAGTTGGCAGAAATAGAATACCGAGAAAGGTTCCTGCTGTCGATGAAGCAATTAGGACTCTATATTGATTTTCCACATAAAGAAGAGTATTTTCCTGCGGCGCTAAATCAACAAGACTTCCTGTAAACGGCTGCTGCATCATATTTGCCATTCTTGAAACGATCACCATCAAATTGAACAATGAAAGGGCAGAAGCTATCATTTTCACTCTTGCTCCAGAAAGTCTTACAGCATATGCTAATGTTTCAATACAATGGATTATTAAAATGAACACTGAGATAAATAATACTCTATCTGTGAAGTAATCCAATTTATCAACCTACTCTTAATCGTCATAATTTCAATTATAAACCACAAATCCAGCTATTTCGTTAAAAGCATTTTTCTTTATGGAAAAAGCCGCCTGTTGAGCAAGAAACATGATCGTTCATAAAAAAAGGCAAAATACCTCCTCCCCACCATAAGAATCCCCAGTTTCTACAAAACCAAAGCTCTTATATAATTCCTTTGCGTTATGATTATCTTTATAAACCGTTAAACGAATTTCTTTGCATTGAGTAAATCTATTGTTTATCCACTTCACAATCTCTGCAAGTGCAGCCTTGCCATATCCTTTTCCTTGATGCTTTTCATCAATAATAAATCCATTTATCCAAAACATGTTACTGGTCTTTTCTTCATAAGCATGCATGACGAAACCAACTATTTGTTCCTGGTCATATATAGCAAATGGAAGATATTCTACATTTTCACCGTCTGGTTTTATGTAAACCTTAGCAAGAGACACGGCAACTGTGGGAACAAAATTACTTTGATTTTCTTTTACTTTTAGATTTAAAGCCTTCTCCCAATTTTCTCTGGTAACAAGTTTTAGCTGTACTTTCATAATTTTTCACCTCTGATAAAAGATTTTAGTAGCTTCTCACCACTTAAATATTTCTTCAAAAAAATAAGATTCCCTTCTTTGGCTGATCTCTCCTGAAAACCGCACGGTAAATGTGGCCTGCTGCTTTTACTGGAGCACGTGCATGAAGCGGGTATTCATTTATTGTTTTCATCGCTTTGTCATAGTTCCCTTCGGCTTCTGCAGCAAGATGTTCCCATACTCGAATAAACTCTGAAGTTACTTGCCTCTGCTTTAAGTCTCGCTCATGATAGTGATAACGTGACATAACATCCATCGGCAAATAGAAACGATCTCGTCCAAGATCTTCTCCTGCATCTCGCGGGATATTGGTCAGCTGCATTCCAAGCCGAGTGCAGCAAAAAGAGCCTGGCATGATCCGCTAGACTCTAATTCATTACTTAACAGCTATTGAAAAACTTAAGACTTCATCCTCCCATATCAGGTTTCCTTTCATGACTTGGGCTTTAAGACCATAAGGAATGACCAATTTATTATCAACCAGTCCAATTTTCTTAACCTTTGCTCCTTCTAAATAGAAAAACTCATAGGAGGGCTCTTCAATCCGGTTAGTAATTTCAAACTCCACTGTGTTTGCATAATAGCTGTCTACTATGTCAAGATTTGCTCCTGCTTCCGGGAGTTTATATGGTGCACGGTCAGCCTGGCATTCCTTCTCTTCCTGTTTACAATGCACAGGGCTGATGTTTTTTATAGATGATTCATTCCAGATTAAGGTCAGTCCCGGAGGCAGGTTTTTATCGATTGCATCTGCTTCAATTAGATTGGCATCTTGGTTTGGGAAAAACCAAAGAATCGGTGCAGAAATAACCAAAATAAGGAGCAGAACTGAAACAGCGCTCCATAATTTATTGGTTTTGCGAGTATGTTCGTTTTGGAATATGAAAACTTCATCACCAATGAAAAACAGGAATCCCGCTACAAATGTTAAAATAACGAAAAAAAACAATATTTTAAATAAAAGGATGCCAATAATTACTGAAGATCCAATATGGATTACGAAGTTTATCGCCATTCGGCTATCTTCCATGTCGCGTACAATGAAGTAAGCTAAAATGCTTACAGGAAGACCTAGCATAAAGATAAATATACTAATAAATATAAAGAGGGAGGTCAATTCACTAAATAACCCATGGAAGGTATTAGATTGCATAAGGACTGATATAAAAAAAATGATATTAATGAATAAAGAGACAGCTGCAGCAATCAATAGTTTTCTTAAAAGCATAATATCCACCTCAAAATCAATTCTAGCATATTAAGATAGAAAATTATGGATAACTATTTAAAAAGCCAGCCTGAATGGCTGACTCTTATGACTCTTCAATATTAATCCTGTATTTTTCAAACCAGACATGAATTTGTGCAAGATGGGCTAAAAGCTGCGGGCCAGTCATTAGCTGACCGTACCATGGCACCTGAAAAGCATTGCCTTCTGATTCGATAATGTCGATTAATGCATTTTTATCAAAGAAAACGTGCAGGGCTGAATCTTGATTTTTCGTCAATGATTGAAGCCATGACTTAACGGCTTTCGTATAGTGTGGATGATGCGTTTTTGGATATGGGCTTTTTTTGCGGTACAGTACCTCCTCAGGAAGCACACCTTCTAGTGCTCTACGCAGGATTCCTTTTTCCCGGTTTCCATGCATTTTCATATCCCATGGAATATTCCAGACATACTCGACAAGTCTGTGATCGGCAAACGGGACTCGAACCTCAAGACTTGCCCCCATGCTCATGCGGTCTTTACGGTCAAGCAGGGTGGTCATAAACCAAAGAATATTGAGATAGAAAAGCTGGCGCCTCTTTGATTCTATTTCAGACTCGCCATCCAGCAAAGGGGTCTCTTTCAAGGTTTCTTGGTATCTCATTTTCACGTATTCTTTTAAATTCAGCTTATGTTGCCAATCAGATCTCAGCAGACTCATTCTGGCATCTGTTGAGCGCATCCACGGAAACGCATCATCTGACAAATCCTGTGGACGGTGAAACCATGGATATCCTCCAAATATTTCATCTGCACATTCTCCAGAGAGCCCAACGACAAAGTCCTTTTTAATTTCCTTGCAGAACCATAAAAGAGAAGAATCAATATCCGCCATTCCAGGCAGGTCCCTGACCTCAACAGCTTCAGTCAAGTAATCGACCAGCTGCTGCTGCGTGATTATGGAGCTATGATGAACCGTTTGAAAGGTGTCCGTCATTTTCTGAATCCACATACCATCTGAATTCGGCTGAAACTCATTCGCTTTAAAAAACTTATCATTATCTTCATAATCAATCGAAAACGTATGCAGGGGACCTTTTCCCTCTTTCTCAAAAGCCTTGGCAGCGATAGCGGTTATCGCACTCGAATCAAGGCCTCCTGACAGAAAAGTACAAACTGGTACATCTGATACAAGCTGCCGTGTCACTGCGTCTTTCACTAAAAATCCGACACGATCCACAGTCTCCTCAAAAGAGTCCCGATGATGCTGGCTTTTCACGTTCCAATATCTCCATACTTTCAGTCCTTCTTTTGAAAAAGTCATGGCATGAGCAGGACGCAGTTCATTTATTCCTTTAAATATTCCAACTCCGGGAGTTCTTGAAGGTCCGAGTCCAAAGACTTCGCTTAAACCTTCCCGATCAAGCACTGCCTTTTGATCAGGATGTGCAAGGATTGCCTTCAATTCAGATCCAAATAGAAGAGAGGCTTGCTGCTCTGAATAAAAAAGCGGCTTTACACCCAGCCGATCTCTGGCAATGAATAGTTTTTCCTGTTCAGAATCCCATACGGCAAAAGCAAAAATTCCGTTTAGATGATGAACACACTCTTCTCCCCACTCCATATAAGAAGTGAGCAGCACCTCTGTATCAGAATGTCCTGCAAAAGTATATCCGCGAGTCAATAATTCGACCCGTATATCTTCTGTGTTATAGAGCTCCCCGTTATAGCAAATCGTAAACAAATTTTCTGCCTTTTTACGGGTCATCGGCTGTCTTCCGCCCGCGGGATCGACAACTACGAGACGTTTATGGCCAAAAAGGATGTGCTGCTCGCCCCAAATATTTGTATCATCGGGACCTCTTTTAGATAAACATTCTGCCATATTCGACATCATCTTTTTTTCTTGCCGCAAATCTTTCTTGTAATGGACCCAGCCAGTTATTCCACACATCGTCTACCATCTCCCCAATTTAAACAGCCTGATTTTCACTCAGACAGTAAAAGATGTACCTATCCTATGCTTAACATATGAAGTGTTGATTTGTCCTTATCACGTTTTATTTGCATAAACTTCCTCTCATTTGGCAAAAACGAACAGTAACGATGCTAATAAGGAGGCCTTTGTCATGCTTTCAAAAGAAAGACACCATCTGCTCGAACGTCAGGAACGTGCTCATGTGACTGGCATGATTGAAATAGGTGAAGATAACGAAATTTTATTTTATGATGATATTAATGAAGACGTTTCTCTCTTGCAATTACATCAAAACGAACGCATCGAGATTCTTCTGCATGGCAGCTGGTATGACGGAACCTATCTTACAGAAGGTCAGATTTTAATTCCTATGGGCAGTCATCAGCTAAAAACCGAAGATACACTCCGTATTAAGAAAAAGGTTCCTTACGCTTTAGAATATATGCTGAAGGAACTAAGTGATGATTCATTTCTCGCCTTTACAGCTAAACTGAACTCTTTCTCATTTTCTATTTATGATTGCATTTATTGCTATAATCAAATGGTTTTTCAAGAGGAGGCAGATGATAAAATAGGAGTTTCTTTCTTTCAATTTGATAATGAAGAGGCAATATGCGGCTTACAGCATCATTTTTCTAGGGGCAGTAAACAAGAAGACCGGTTTGAATTTACGACTTGTACAGGGAAAAGAGCGCTGCTGACACAAATTCATACGTGATTTATTTATTTATTGATTTATTGAGAAGAATAATGTTTGAAGTCTGGCTAATACTAATTCGGCTGCTGACTCCTTTGGGGATGGCAGCTTTTTTGTTTCAAGTTTACTTTAATTACCTTCTGATTCTATCAAATCATTTGTTGGTAATCTGTAATAGTTCACCTTTCATATACAATTACAAAAGGAACGGTATTTACCAGAAACCTTAAAATCTCAACCCTAAATGGAGCTTTTCTAGCTGCCCTTGGCATTTTAATCCCAACACACGATAAAAAGCGCACATATTCAAGCTAGGCAGCCTCCCTCAATTCAGAATTTCCAGGCTTATGATCTGAAAAGCAGCTCTTACTCTCCGCACGACCCGTTTTATCCTCCGGAAACCTGATTTTACTATCCAAAAAGGAGATCTTATTATCCGAAGCTTCAAATCTCGGAAAATTCCCCTATAACTAAATAAAAGCCCCTGCGCGAAGCAGGGGCTCATTCAAATTAAAAACCGAGCGGCAAACGGAAGCCAAGCAAAATCACAACAATCACAACAATAATAAATTGAATCCAGAAAATGCGTGTCGGTTTGTTCTTTTTAGAGCGAACAAGAATCATTTCCATCATACCGATGACATAGATGCCAAGAATCGCTTTCCCAATGTACTCTCCGCTAATGACAGCCAAGCTAAGCAGCAGCTGAAGTCCTGAACCGATAATTAACAAGTAAAACAGTCTCAATGTCATGTGTACAATTTTAAATGGTTTTTCTTTCCCCGACTTAAAGAGGGAGTTCGCGACAAAAAATAGAATAAGTGCGACAACCCATGTCGTAATATGTAAGTGTGTTCCCAATGGTAAATCCTCCTCTTTTTCTTAAAATCCATCCCTATAGTATCATGAATACCCATAAAAAATGAAATGTAAGCGCACCTACTTGTCTATTGTTTTCTTAAAAAAGGTAGGCTATTGTAGTAGATGAGGAAATCCTATGTTCAAGTATTTCCGGACTTAATCGTATTCGGAGGGGATATTGTGTCAAAATCAGTACAAATCATCAACCTGACTGAAAAATATGGAGCAAACAATTATCACCCGCTGCCAATCGTGATTTCAAAGGCAGAAGGAGTTTGGGTAGAAGATCCGGAAGGCAACAAGTATATGGATATGCTGAGTGCCTATTCTGCTGTAAACCAAGGGCATCGCCATCCTAAAATTATTGCCGCACTGAAGGATCAGGCGGATAAAATTACTTTAACCTCAAGAGCGTTCCACAATGATCAATTAGGCCCGTGGTACGAAAAAGTCTCAAATCTGACTGAAAAAGAAATGGTTCTGCCAATGAACACTGGTGCAGAAGCTGTTGAAACAGCAGTTAAAACTGTGCGCCGCTGGGCATATGATGTAAAAGGTGTACAAGCTGATCAAGCTGAGATCATTGTGTGCGCAGAAAATTTCCACGGCCGTACAATGACAGCGGTCTCAATGAGCTCAAGTGATGAATACAAACGTGGATTCGGCCCAATGCTTCCTGGCATTAAAGTAATTCCTTTTGGCGATTTAAACGCATTAAAAGAAGCTATTACACCAAATACGGCTGCATTCATTTTCGAACCGATTCAAGGTGAAGCAGGCATTCACATTCCTGAAGAAGGATTTCTGAAGGCTGCATATGACATCTGTAAAAAAAACAACGTTCTTTATGTAGCGGATGAAATCCAAGCAGGACTGGGCCGCTCCGGCAAATTGTTTGCATGTGACTGGGAAGACGTAAAACCGGACATGTATATCCTCGGAAAAGCACTAGGCGGAGGTGTATTCCCAATCTCATGTGTGGCTGCAAATAAAGATATATTAGGCGTTTTTGAGCCAGGCTCACACGGTTCTACTTTTGGCGGGAACCCGCTGGCATGCGCCGTCTCCATAGCTGCATTGGATGTGCTTGTGGATGAAAAGCTGCCAGAACGTTCATTAGAACTCGGAAGCTACATGCAGGACCGCCTGCGTGAAATAGACAATCCAATCATTAAAGAAGTACGCGGCAAAGGCTTATTCATCGGCTTAGAACTGACCGAATCTGCACGCCCATACTGTGAAAAACTGAAAGAAGAAGGATTGCTCTGCAAAGAAACACACGAAACCGTTATCCGCTTTGCACCGCCGCTAGTCATCTCAAAAGAAGATCTTGACTGGGCGATTGAAAAAGTGAAAAAGGTCCTTTCCTAAGACTAATCCCCAGCTGGTCAAACAGCTGGGGATTTATAAATTTACGATAACTGCCATGAAAAACGAAAAGAAAATGACACCGACCCCATGCATGATATATTCTTTCTCTTTCCTGTTATATTTCCACTCCATGACCATTCGGAACAATTGAAGTAAAATAAAAAAAGCGATTAATAAATAAGGTATTAGCACCTGATTAACGATAATAAAGGAAATCAACAAACCGATGAGGAAGACGAGCTCAATCCATTTATGGAAGTTATTTAAGGGACGATATATGGCAAAAAACGGCTGCCTTGAAAGCTTTAATTTACGCCTTATCATATTTTCTGCAATCGTGAATACGACAACAAGAACCACCAATAAAATTACTTTTTCCTGAAATGTCATCAATCCACCTCCCAAATAACCATATTCAAAATCTTATCTATCCATTCATGATCTGGTAGATCTATTTCTATCGCTGACAAGAAAGATAGTCTTTTCAAAGGAATTATCGCATCTCTCAATCTCAGTTTCCTAGCTAATCCAACTCTTATTGCCATCCTCCTTATATAAAAACACACCAGCTAATCACGCTGGCGTGTAATTTTTATTCCCCAATCTTATTGGTAAGCGTTCCTAATCCATCAATCGAGATTTCAACGACATCACCAGGCATTAAATATTTGGGCGGCTTAAATCCTTTACCGACTCCAGCAGGTGTCCCAGTTGCAATGATATCTCCCGGCTCAAGTGTCGTGCCTTGAGAGATGGTTGAAATGACTTTTTCAATAGAAAAAATCATGTCTTTCGTATGTCCGTTTTGTCTCACGTCACCATTTACTTTTGTGATCACATTTAGCGCATAAGGATCTTCCATCGCTGATTTATGTACAATATAAGGACCCATTGGACACGATGTATCAAGACTTTTGCCGAGCAAAAACTGCTTATGGCGTGATTGCAGATCTCTGGCGGTTATATCGTTAAGTATTGTATACCCGTATACGTAATCCATGGCTTCCTCTTCGGATATCATTTTTCCTTTTTTTCCGATAATAACGGCGAGTTCTCCTTCATAATCCAGTTCCTTCGTAAGATGCAAATGCGGATCAATCGTTTCTTCATGTCCGATGACTGTCGTCGGAGCTTTAGAAAAGAGCATCACATCTTCAGGGATATCTGCTTCACTGCCAAGCTCCATTGCATGTTCACGATAATTTTTGCCGACACAGAAGATATTCTTCCGCGGATACAGAACAGGCGCAAGCCATTTCACTTCGGAGATGGAATAGAGATACGATTCAGTCTCATCCGATTTTTTAACCCAGAGCTCAAGCTGCTTTAAATGATTGATAAATTTCTCACCCATTTCAATGCACTCAATCATTGATTGGGGAGCTGTAGCCATCTCGAATAACTTTTTCTCTGCCCTTTGAATATCCAGGATTTTATCTTCTTCCATAATCAGTCCGATGAATGTTCGGCCGTGAAGCTGTGCTGTAGCTAATTTCATAGTTTTCCCCCATTTTGCCTTTGATAGAACATTTGACTATTCCTTACTGTTTTTTCTTTAATCTCAATGATTGGAATATGTAAAATATTCGCTAAACAATGACATATTTCCTCTAAAAAAACAGGCGAAGTTTCAATTCCTGCAAATAATCCGCTATACGGCCATGGCCCATCCGTTTCAATCAGCAGCTGCTCAAGAGGAATCTGCTTTGCCAGTTCCTGATCTCTTTCCCGGTAACAGATCTCCGGTGTTACTGAGATTGCGTAATTTCTTTTCACAATTTCAAGAACGGTAGCCTTTTTTGCTTTTAGCCAATGAAAATGAGCCTTTTTTACATCATGCCCTTTTAAAAGAGCCAGTGCTTTTTCCGCCTCATCATGAACAGCATGAAGAACAACAGGCAAATCCAGCTCATTTCCAAGCAGCAAAAAGGACTCTAAAATATCGTAAAATTCCTCTTCATGATGATGAATGGAAAGTTTTTCTTTTTCATAATGCGGCAGGCCAATTTCACCAATGGCCGAAAGCAGATTCCTCTCCAATTTTATTAATTTGGACAGTTCTTGCAGTTCAAAAGCTGAAGGAAGCCTTTTTTCAGGGTGATGGCCAATTGCAGCATAAATAAAGTCAGGATATCTCTGTTTGATGGAAAGTATGCGATAGCTTGATTCAAGATCAGTAGAAACAGCAACAACCCCTGTAATTCCAGCTTGTCTCCATCTATCAATTTTTTCACCGATTCGGTCATATTGATCTAGATGCAGATGTGAATCAATCATGCTCAACCTCCTTTTATAAATGCATTTTGTAGAATTCTGTAATGTTTTTTGTTATTTTAGCGAAAGTCAACCATTTTAAATATCGCTGTGTATAATAGGTTTATTACCTTGTAGACATGCTTTTTGAGGTTCGGGATTCACAGCGAGTGCAATCGCTTTCCTTTATATTGTTGCCACTAAAAACAGTGAAAGTTGGAGAAATGATCATGGCAATGAATGAAATAGATATTCACAGACAAATGCTGTTAGATGCTGCAAAAGAACATGGACTCAACTCCTCAGAAACCGTACGCTGCAGCCAAGAACTAGATGCATTAATACTCAAACAAATGAAAAAGCACCTTAGCGATCTTAGACATTCACAATCTGCTTAAGCCCGAAATGAAAAATAAATCCATTTCCGGAGCAGCCATTCGACAGGTCCAAACGGAAACCGCTTAAACCAAATGTGACTTAAAGCTACCTGTACACCGTAAATAATGACAACAAGAATCAGCCCTGTCAGTTCAGTTATTTCCCCGTAAAAGCCAAGTCCGTATGAATAAAATAGGAGTGTACATATGAAAGATTGCAGCAGATAATTGCTTAGCGATCCTCTTCCGATTGCTCTAATGGGTGAAAGTTTAAGCTGCCATTTATCAAGGACAAGTAGTCCGATTGATACATAACAAAGCGTTAGGGCAGGTCCGCCGATAGATAATTGAAGATGCTGGGTAAGCACATTTTCTTCCCAATAATAAGGAAGCCCTTTAAATACAGCTGCTGCAGCCCCTGATAACAGTGCTGCCTGTTTCCATTCCTGAACCTTGGACTGATGGAACCAGCCTCTTTTATAAGCAGAAGCACCAAGCATAAAAAGCGGAAGAATGGACAATACAAGAAAAATTCCATTTGCAGGATTGTTAACATACGCCCAATCTGTCAAGCGCTGCTGAGTAACTTCTAAAAAACTGCCTGTTTGATAGACTTCCAGTGATTGCTGAATGGACTGCTGTGAACCGTTTTCGTTCAAGCTAAGACTTGCAGGTTCCCCTGCGTATGCAAAGAATAGAAGCAGCGACATCAATACATTCGGCAAAATTAATATCCACAGCGCCCACTTCCAAAGACGGTCAGTGCTCCATTTAAGAAAAATCATAAAGATAAAACCGATGATAGCATAATTTGTTAGGATATCTCCATGCCAAATGAATGCTGCATGTATAGCCCCGATAATCAGCAGGCCAATCAGCCTCTTGGAGTAATAACGGTTAAATGATTGTCCTTTTTCCTTCGCCCTTTCATAAAAAATGACAGTCCCTGCCCCAAAAAGAAACGAAAAAAGCGGATAAAAGCTAGCTTGTGCAAATAGATTAATAAATTGTTCAATTAGCCGGTCAGACCAATATTTACTGCTTACAAAACTGCTTTCATATAAAACTGGCTCGTGAAACGATTTCATATTCACAAGTAAAATCCCCAAGAGAGAAAACCCTCTTAAGATATCCAGCGAATGAAGCCGGTCTTTTTTAGCAACAGCTTTAAATGCATCCATATGAACCTCCTATTTATATCTTCCTTATCCATTCTTTCTCCTTTAATTGTTCGACAGTTTTGATCTTATCCCTGTATGAAAGTCAGAAAAGAGAAGCCTCTATTTTATAAGCGGCTTCTCTTCATCTATGATATCTTTTTTTCAGCTATTTTATTGGTTTTGGAACATGTTTAAAAATCTCTTCACTTTCGAAAAAATCAATAAGATTTTCCATCCATTGATAATACTCGAGCCATTGCTTTGTTTCAGCAAGCAGAGAATTCAGCTTCGTTTCTGCTTCTTCTGAAAGTCCCTCACTCTCTAATGCATCAAGCAATTCTTTACGCATTTTTTTTTCTGCCATTTTGTTTTTCGTTACTGCTTTACTCCAGTTAGCAGAAAATAATGAAATAAATGTCTGATAGTAATCTTGCTCTACGTTGTATAAATCCCTGCGAACGCCCTTTTCGAATACTTTCTCAGCAATGTTTAAATCAAGCATTTCCCTTACAACTTGACTCATACGCGTTTTGCTCATTCCGGTAGCTTTTGATAATTCATCTAATGTCATAGGATGACGGTTCATATAAATAATGCCGAGCACCCTTCCCACTGTTCCAGATACCCCAAAAGCAGCCATATTCTCGGCGATTCTCTCAATGAATTGATCATTTACATGTTCAATTGTATTCAGAGCACTATCATTCATTGGTTTTCTTCCCTTCAATCACAAGTTTCCCTGTAAAAATAACATATTTTTTAGTTATGTTGTAATACTGATAAGGACAGGAATTTGCCGTAAGAGCCAGCATTTTTTAATAAACATGAGATAAACTGACCTGAAGTTAATACAGTATATTATTTTTATGTTATTTGTGCATTTCGTAAACTTTATATTTTACAAACTTTACTTTATAATTTTACTATACTTAGAAAACTTTCTGTTTTATAACATCTGCTTTTTCTGTGGAAAAGGAGCGGAGCCAGGTTAAGGACCAGAAAAAGGCAGACAACATTTTAGCTCAGTTCAATTCATAGGACTTTCCCTCTCACACCGACTTATTGACGTTTGATTATTTATTTTATAGGTATATTTCTATACTTGGTTGAGAGTGAAGACTTCATACTAGTTTTTTGATTCATTACACGGAGGTGTTTCCATTTGCTTAAATTAGACAAGGTTTCAAAGATTTACAAGGGAGGAAAGCATGCGGTAAAAGATATTACCTTACATA
This sequence comes from Bacillus sp. PAMC26568, assembly GCF_014235785.1. Taxonomy (GTDB): domain Bacteria; phylum Bacillota; class Bacilli; order Bacillales; family Bacillaceae; genus Bacillus_P. Next base: position 3,526,319 of record NZ_CP060137.1, read on the forward strand.
TTGATAAAGGTGAATTTATTTGTTTTATCGGACCGAGCGGATGCGGTAAAACAACAACAATGAAAATGATTAATCGCATGATAGAGCCGTCAAAAGGGAGCATTTTTATCGAAGGGGAAAATATTCTCGATAAAGATCCAGTGGAACTCAGACGTGAAATCGGCTATGTTATTCAGCAAATCGGCTTGTTTCCGCATATGACCATTCAGCAGAATATTACGCTCGTACCAAGGTTATTAAAATGGCCTGAAGATAAAAAGAGAGCCCGGGCAGAAGAACTTCTTAAACTGGTTGATATGGGTCCTGAATATTTAAACAGGTATCCATATGAGTTAAGCGGAGGCCAGCAGCAAAGAATTGGAGTTTTACGTGCGCTGGCAGCAGATCCCCCGTTAATCCTGATGGACGAGCCATTTGGTGCCCTCGATCCAATTACACGCGATTCTCTGCAGGAAGAATTTAAAAATCTTCAAAGAACTCTGGACAAAACAATCGTCTTTGTCACACATGATATGGATGAGGCTATAAAGCTTGCAGACCGAATTGTGATCCTTCGCGATGGCGAAATTGTTCAAGTTGGTACACCAGATGACATTTTAAGAAATCCGGCTAACGAATTTGTTGAGGAATTCATTGGAAAAGAGCGACTGCTGCAGGCTAGACCGAACTTGGAACGGGTTGAGCAGATGATGAATCCTAATCCGATTACAGTGACAAGCGATAAATCACTTTCTGATGCGATTCAGATTATGAGGCAGCATCGTGTTGATTCCTTGCTGGTTGTAGATGAAAACCACGTTTTAAAAGGCTACATAGATGTTGAATTGATTGACCTTAATCGTAAAAAAGCTAATTTAGTCGGAGATGTTTTACATACTGAATTATATACGGTACTTAAAAATACTCTTTTACGTGATACTGTAAGAAAAATCTTAAAAAGAGGAATGAAATATGTGCCTGTCGTCGATGAGAACGGACGTCTCGTTGGAATTGTAACAAGAGCAAGTCTTGTTGATATTGTGTATGACTCCATTTGGGGCGAAGATGAAATCAGCGTTACGACAACCTAATGTGAGGAGGCGTCCAAATGGATCAAATAATTGAATTCCTGCAAACGAATGGCGGGGAAATGCTTTACAAAACATGGGAGCATTTATATATATCACTAATTGCCGTAATTTTGGGCATTCTTGTCGCAGTTCCGCTTGGCGTTGCGTTAACAAGAATGAAAAAGGGAGCGGGTGTGATTATTGGCGTTGTGAGCATCATTCAGACATTGCCGAGCCTCGCTATTTTAGCCTTTTTTATTCCGCTGCTTGGAGTTGGCAAGGTTCCAGCTATTGTCGCACTATTTTTCTATTCAGTCCTGCCGATCTTAAGAAACACCTACACAGGGGTAAGAGGTGTCAACAAGAACCTATTGGAGTCAGGAAAAGGGGTCGGTATGACTGTATGGGAACAAATCCGGCTCGTTGAAATTCCTTTATCGATTCCGATTATCATGGCCGGAATCCGCACTTCTACCGTTTATCTTATCGGCTGGGCGACACTCGCATCCTTTATCGGCGGAGGCGGCCTGGGAGACTATATCTTCATTGGTCTTAATTTATATCAGCCGGAATTCATCATTGGCGGTGCAGTGCCTGTTACAATACTCGCTATTATAATTGATTACGGTCTTTCTATAGCTGAAGAGAAAGTAACACCGAACGGAATAAAAGGGATGAAGGAAGTTTCATAAGGAGTTGGCTGTCTTGAAAAAAAACAAACATAAGTTAATCATAGCAATGGTTTTGCTCTTCTCTATCCTCATAAGCGGATGCTCCCTGCCAGGATTAAGCGGAGCATCAGAGTCAACTATAAAAATAGGTGCTCAAAACTTGACTGAGTCTGAGATTCTTGCAAATATGATTTCACAATTGATCGAACATAATACCGATTTAAATACAGAGCTGATTAAAAATCTCGGATCAAACTATGTCCAGCATCAGGCTATGCTTGGAGGGGATATTGATATTTCTGCCACTCGTTATTCTGGTACCGATCTCACAAGTACTTTAGGAAAAGACGCAGTCAAAGATCCTGAGAAAGCCTTAAAAATTGTTCAGGACGAATTTGAAAAGGAATTTGGATACAAATGGTTCGACTCTTATGGCTTTGATAATACCTATGCGTTTACAGTTACAAAAGAGCTGGCTGAAGAGAACCAGCTTGAAAAAGTATCTGACTTAAAACAAAGTGCTCAAAATTATAAGCTCGGTGTAGATAATGCTTGGCTGAAAAGAAAAGGCGACGGCTACGAGGGATTTGTAGATACATATGGCATTGAATTCGGAAAAACGTTCCCAATGCAGATTGGCCTTGTCTATGACGCAGTTAAGAACGAAAAAATGGATATCGTCCTCGCTTTTTCAACTGATGGACGAATAAAGGCTTATGACCTCAAAATTTTAGAAGATGATAAAAAATATTTTCCACCGTATGACTGCTCTCCTGTCATACCGGAAAAAGTATTGAAAGAACATCCTGAAATTGAGGGGATCGTAGGCAAACTGATCGGCAAGATCGACACAGAAACCATGCAGGAACTAAATTATGAAGTAGACGGAAACTTAAAAGAACCGTCAGTAGTAGCTGAAGAATATTTAAAAAAGAACAATTATTTTGAGTAGAATGGGAGGTGCTTTGATTTGAAAACTCTGGAGCAGCTTTTGATGTATTATTCCCAGAATGGAGAATACGTGCTCACTGAATTTTACCGTCACTTTCTTATGTCAGCCTACGGAGTATTATTTGCAGCAATAGCGGGCATCCCGATTGGTATCTATATTGCAAGATATAGAAAGATCAGCAAGTGGGTTTTTTCTATAACAAATGTCATTCAAACAATACCTGCACTTGCTATGCTCGCTGTCTTAATGCTTGTTATGGGCCTTGGAGTCAATACGGTCATCCTTTCATTATTTCTTTATTCTCTTCTGCCTATTATCAGAAACACATACACTGGCATTGTAAGCATTGAACACGCCTATTTAGAATCAGGAAAAGCTATGGGAATGACGAAGCTTCAGATTCTGACAATGGTTGAATTGCCGCTTGCTCTTTCTGTCATCATGGCAGGCCTTAGAACGGCACTGGTTATCGCTATCGGTATAACAGCAATCGGAACCTTTGTAGGTGCTGGAGGCTTGGGTGATATTATTGTCCGCGGAACCAATGCCACGAATGGCACAGCGATCATTTTGGCAGGAGCTATACCAACTGCTCTCATGGCTGTTCTCGCAGATGTGCTCTTAGGCTGGCTTGAAAAAATCCTTTCACCGATAAAATCTAAAAAGAAACTGAGAACAGAAGCGTCTGAAGTTTCTTCATCTTGATATTGTCGTTACACTTTCAGATACTAAATAAACATATTTCAAGGTACAAAAAAACCCAAGACCTAAATCGTTAAAATTCATAAAAAATAAAGGGCGATCCATATTATTCATATATAATATGGATCGCCCTTTTGTTTCTGGTTCAACAAGCGCCCTTTCATATTAAAAGGTCATCAGTTATTTCTGGTTGGACTGTTTTTTAAAGGTTTTTCTTTAGGCAGGCAGTGGGTATATGGTGTTAGTGGCGGCTCGTTAAAGATATGGTGACTGACATTAAATCGTCCAATACAAAAAGACACCTCTTCATATACGCAGCGCTCCCGATTGTTTAAGATTACGATGGCTTTCTAACTACTGGTTTTGTTTAATTAATACATTGGTACTTGTCATATATAAAAATTTATTAGTTCTTACTATCAATCAATTCAAAACGCTCACAAACTAACATCATATCTTCTGTATATTCACGGCCTATTTTACTTAGCTCTTCTTTAAAAAATTCTTCATGAACTTCCTTCCAATAACGATATGTTCTATCCCCTTCTCCTTCTGCAATAGCAAAATCTTCAGGAACTTTGTTCATCGGCTTAATTTCAACTTCTACTGTTTTAATGATTGCAACAGGCAGATCCTTACTATTTAAAATGACGCTATAATCCCCAACTGAAGGTAATTGTACATTTTCCTCTTCGTAAAAAATAAGTCCTGAACATGTAGCTGTTTTTATCCCGTCAATCACTAATTGTGCTAAATGATCAGGATTAGCTCCAAATGGCCACGCACTAACAGAATTAGGCTTTTCTTTGCCTTGACTCTCCCAATATTCATTCCAATACGTTCTAGCTAACTGATTCATTAGTTTGTCTCCTATACCTTTAAAATATATTGCAGCAAAGAATTATGGAAATTAATGAATAATCTGTCTATTAAAGGTAAACTAATAGCTCAAGGTCGTTTTATTTCTTTTATAGCTGGTAAAAATACCTTTACTTCAGGAAAAGGGGAAGACGGTCTGTCAAAAAGGGTGTCTTTTTTTCCTTTTAAGTGTTTATCGAAAAAAGCTAGTGTATAGTCATTGATGATTGTGTGCGCCTTACGGGGAGTCATTTGTTGATTCCATGAAAAAAATGGTGACAGCAAATACAGGTCGGTAAAACTCAGATGATCTATCTGGTCAATCATCACACTGTAGCCACCGTTTTTGAGCAGATTGTTTTTGCGCATCGGAATTTCTTTGGCTATAAAGTCAAAATCCTCACGGGTCATCCCTATCTGCAGCAACTCCTCTCTGTTCGGTTCATCGGCCCTGTTAATTTCGGCAGTTTTTACATTCATCATGAGAAACGGCTGTTTAAGGCCGTCCTTCAAATCCCCTTTTCCGAATAGCGTTCCATCCATATTCATCCCCGCTTTAAACCGCAAATCCGCTAGAAGCGTTTGTGCTGTGGCCGCACCACCGAAGGAGTGGCCGAACATACCCGCACTTGCAAGATTGATTTTCCCCTTCAAAATGCCGTTCGGATCTTTAGTGTTTAGCTGCTCCAATTGGTCCAGAACAAAGATTGAATCTGGCACCCAAGTTTCAGAGATGAGTTGATCCCAACTATCCCAATCGGTCAGCTCTGGTACGTTGTCGCTCAATAAAACAAGCTTTTTGTTAGGAAGCACAGTCGCTAAAGAGTGATAGGAATAGTCGATACAAGCAACGATATAACCGTGACTTACTAGCTCCTCCACCTGTGACGTATTCGTATAGCGGGTTCCCGGAAAACCGTGTGCAAACAGCAGCAGCGGATAGTTCGGCTGAGCGTGGGAAATTTTCGCTTTGATGCTGGCGTGAGTGTTTACGCTGCGAAGGTAGTCTAGGAAGAAGCCAGGGACCCCGTACTTTTGTTGAACAGCCGTCTTCAATCCGGACAAATCTGGAATGTAGGAGGATATCTTTTCATCCCCGGACGGTTCTGCTGGATACCAGATCTGCACCATCAGCTGTCTTTTGTCGGAAGGATCTTCGGTCAGCTTTTCCGCCCTTTTATCATCTATCCAATGGTAGGTGGCCGTTCCAATCGCATAGGGACCGCTTGGCTTAGCTATTTCAAAAACAGGCAGTAACACCGGCAGGCCAATTGCAACAACCATATAAATCGTTCCAAGAATAACAGCGGTAACCTTTAAGCCGGGATGCCGTAACCTGTATGAGTGACTTCGCAACTGCAAAGCAGACCATAAAAGCAAAAAAAACGTTAGCGTATAAGCAGGCACCATTTACCAGCGGTAATGCTCAACGGTAAGCTGCAGTACTAAAAAAATCAGAGCTGTTCCACTCATTGCAAGGAGCAGCTTTCCTGCTTTTCCCCTTTTCCCCAGGGTTATGACAAGTGTCAGTACATCGAGGCTGATTAATAAAATTTCAAAGGTTCTCATCGGCCTTAGAGCACTCTCCTTATTTGGAACAGTTTCTGCCTCATATGTAAATATAGTTTTAAGAGATGGATCGTTTCTCATGTCGCAGGAGATTTTGCTATAACAGTACCTTTCATCTAAAGAGACTTTTATAACTGAACAACATTTTTAATATATTACCTAAATATTAACTTTTAATTACAGTATATTGAAAATAATGTAAATTAAGGAGCTTTCCATTCAAAAAACAGGCATTTATATATTAAAATTTTTATTTTCACCTACCTAAACTTAAAGGATTAACTGCATTGCGGCATGATGAGATAAATAAATACAAGAAAATTTTGGTATTAGAGGAAATGCCCTATGTTATAGTAATAAATATAGGGATGATTCCCGTTTTAAATAACATTTAAAAGGAGGCCTCGTCATGATTATCAAGTGGGTACGACTGCGATAATTAAAGGGGCAGGCCAATCATGCTCCTAAAAGAGTTTATTGATCTGCGCCTTTGTAACGGCGATGGATAATAAATAATACGGAGGTAAAATATGAGTGAACAGATACTGAAAATAAACAATGTAGATATATGTACAGAAAGTTTTGGAAATTCTTTGGATCCCGCTGTGCTTTTGATCATGGGAGCGATGTCTTCATTAGATTGGTGGGATGAGGAATTCTGTCTCCGCCTCGCTGACCAGGGGAGGTTTGTTATTCGGTACGATCATCGGGATCTGGGACGATCGACCATTTATGATCCTGGTACTTCCAACTATACAATAACGGACCTGGCTGATGATGCGGCAGGTGTCCTGGATGCTTATTCCATAGAGCAGGCTCATATTACTGGAATGTCAATGGGAGGCATGATCGGCCAGATACTTGCCTTGAGATATCCGGAACGCGTATTGACGCTTACGCTAATTGCATCAAGTGTGTTCGGGACTGAGATGGAAAAACTGCCTCCAATGGATCAGAGCATACTGGATCACCATGCAAAGAGCGCTTCCATAGATTGGTCAAATCGAGAGGCGGTCATTCCCTATCTAGCGGATGGATGGAAAACTTTAGCCGGTTCCAAACCTAATGAGCAGGAAAGAATGTATAAACTGGCAGAAAGGGAGGCTGACCGTGCCATACAGCTGCCAAGCAGATTTAATCATGCCATGCTGCAAGGCGGAGACGCTTATTTTGATAGAATAAGTGAGATCAAAGTACCTGTGCTCATTATTCACGGCACGGAAGATCCAGCTCTTCCATTTGAGCACGGGCTTGCACTTGCGAAAGCTATCCCTCATGCTGAATTAGTGCCTCTAGATGGATCAGGGCATGAGATTCATAGTGAAGACTGGGACCAAATTATAGATTCAGTTGTAAAACTTAGTTCAAGATAAAGAATATGCGGGAATGAAGCAGCCGTTACGTAAGACGGCTGCCTTTTTGAACTGTTTTTCTCTAACGTAAGTGCTCCTTTTTTATTAAAAACCGTCAATAAATAATGCATTCAAGTAAACTCATTTTCAACTCGCAATAGGCTTTGCTGGATTTAAATAGATAGGATCTAAATGAAACTCTCGGCTGCTTTTCCTTTTACTGTTTAAATTTTTCCGATCTATTTCTTTGTGTTGGTTCATAAGATATGAACTGCGGTCACCTTCATATACTAACTGAAAATCCTGCAGCTTATTAAATCTTTATGTTTTACAAGGCAAGCAGATTTTTTCTTACCTGAAATTCCGCCAATATTTAAAATCGTTGCTATTTAATAAAGAGACATATGCAGAGTTAATTTTCACAAACTAAAATGGACACGCCCCACCGCGATTAACGGTTAGAGCCTATCCATTTGAAAGATTATCATTTACATTGTAGCTACCTGCACATGTCTAGAACTGAATTGGAAACAGGACAATATCCCTTCTCATTTATGGGCTTTTTTAAGACTGGATTTCCTGCTTCTATCAACACTTTGCGTCTTACCAAGAAAAAGATCATATTATGCGAAACCAAATTTTATGAAAAGTAAAACTCTATTTTCCCTTCCTTCAAAACTAGACTGGCATCAAACGTTTTCTTTCCTTTAAAACCTTTTAGCTTGTTTGTTTTTCCTTTTTCGCACAATTGCCTGATTTGAGAAGCAGAAATGCTTTTCCCGAGAAGTTTTTTCGGAAATGTCTGTTTGCATCCGCTTTTGTAATCTGAACAGCCATAAAATGTTTTGCGGTCCAGAATGCCTCCTGTTTTACAGGCAGGACAAAAACAAATCTTCTCTCTTGTTTCAACTGCCGGCTGAGCTTTTACATCTAATTTATCCATACTGGCACTAGCCTGATCAAGCAGCGTAAAACAGAATTTTTTCGCTGTCTCTATGAAAACATCCTTTGATTTTTCTCCGCTGCCGATTCCTTTTAAGTAAACCTCCCACTTAGCTGTCATTTCTGGCTTTGCAAGGAGGGTGCCTTCTACTGCCTCACAGAGAATTACACCTTTATCTGTGACAAATACTTCATTTTTTTTGACCTCTATAAACTTTCTCATTAACAGAGTATCAATTATTCCAGAACGAGTTGCCTCTGTCCCAAGTCCCTCTGTGCTGTTTAACGCTTCTCTCATTTCTTTATCTTCCACATGTTTGCCAGCTGTTTTCATAAGAGTGATCAGCTGGCCCAGGGTATACGGCTTTGGCGCCTGCGTCATGCCGTCTTTCACTCCCACAGATGCTTTTGCTTCTTCTCCCTGCACAACCGTTGGGAGCATCTGATCATCTTTTTTATCATCCGCTTCTTCTGCTTCTTTTTGATACAGTGACTTCCATCCAGCATTTTTCAATGTTTTGCCTTTGCTGATAAAATCATTTTTTCCGATTGAGGTAGTGATTGTTGTTTCATCATAAACATAATCATCCATAAACATGCCAAGTGTGGTTTTGACGATTTCTTCATAAGCTGATTTTTGCTCATAGCTGAACGAGTTAAAGACTGCTGGGCTTACCTTCTTTTCAGTTGGAACAATGGCATAATGATCACTTACCCGCTTAGAATCTACATATCTCTTAGAAGGAGTGAAACGCACAGGGTTAAAGGAAACCGAAACAGCTTGCTGATAATGGCTGATGTTTGCTTTGATGTAACTGAACTCTTCATCTGTAATGTATTGCGAATCAGTCCTCGGATAGGAAATGTATCCTTTTTCATAGAGGGATTGAGCCGTTTTTAAAACTTGGCTCGGACTCATTTTCCTCTGCTTATTCAGCTTGGCCTGGAGTGTGGAAAGACTATGAAGCTTTGGTGATGGTACACGCTTTTCTGCAATGTCTACACTTTTAACGAGAGCATCATATGTTTTTTGATTTTCGTTAATATCAGGCGACACAGCTGCAAATAATTCTTCTGAAGTTTTAAAACGGCCTTTGAGCTTGCCTTTGTACTCGCCTTTATCAACCTTAAATGATGCCTGCAGCTCGAAAAAGGGCTCTGGTTTGAAATTCTCAATTTCCTTTTGGCGGTCATAAATTAATTTTAATACAGGAGTCTGAACACGCCCGACGCTGAATACATCTCTTATCCCTTTTTTCTGGAGGTGGAGCGTATACAGCCTGCTGGCATTCAGACCAACGAGCCAGTCTGAGATTTGGCGTGCTTGTGCTTCATGAAAAAGATGAATCGTTTTGCTTCCGTCATATAATTCGCTAAAGCCTTTTTTGATGGCATTCTCGGTTAAAGATGAAGTCCAAAGACGCTTCACCGGCTTATTGTTTGCACCTGCCATCATAATCAGCAGCCGTGCGATATTTTCGCCTTCCCGGGCTGGATCTGTCCCAATGATGATTTCATCCGCTTCTTTCAATAACTGTTTTACAATCTTGAATTGCTTTGCCTTTCCTTTACTTACCTTATACAAAAACTGATCTGGTATGATCGGAAGCGTTTCAAGCCTCCATTTTTTCCATTCGTCCTTGTATTCATCCGGATTTTTCAGCTCAACTAAATGGCCGATCGCCCAAGTGACGTTAGCACCATCTGGAAAGACTGAACATTTTTGTATCTCCAAATATCCTTCCTTCTTTACAAAGGGAAATGGGGCAGCTAATTTGCGGCCTTGATCAGGTTTTTCTGCTAATATTAAAACTCGAGACATGCTGGAATTAAACCTCTTTTCAAACTTTATAGATTGGGAGCCGTTATTCTCCTGCAAAAACAGTCTATATACAGTATGAAACATCTTCCTTGAAAAAGGAATATATAAGAAATGAACATCAGCTACCAAAAATGATTTTTCTGTATTAGGTTTCCGGTTTTACCCCATTTTTGAACCCGGAAAATTCGATTTTGTTCGATAAAAAGAGCGGGAATAGTATGAATCCTGACTGATTCTCCCATTCCCGCCTCTTATTTAATTTCACCGCATCAAAGGTTTTAAGCTTCACCAATTGATTCTCCTTCAATCAAAGTAACATAAATTCGTTCACTTTCAACGGGAACACCTTTAATCAGCTTCAGTAATTGCTCAGAAGCTAATGCACCCCATTTACGCTTAGAATAGTCAATGGTGGATAATCGAGGCTGTGTATGGTGTGCCACTTCGATATTATCAAATCCGATGATATGGATATGCTCTCCTACTCTATATTCTGTTTTAGCCAGGTAATTGTACATGCCTATGGCCATTTCATCGTTTAAACAAAAAACTGCAGCAGTCTGATCATACTCATTGATGATTTGTTCAGCAGCACGCTCTCCTGTTTCCTTGTTAAAATCACCTTCAATTTCCATATATTCAATGTGTGGATACCGTTCAGCCGCTTGTCTTACTGCCTGCATCCTCTGTCTGGAATCAAATGAATCTTTTGGACCTGTCAATACATACAGTTTCCTATGCCCTTTTTCAATGATATGATCAATCGCAAGCGTCGCTCCCGCTTTATTGTCCAATAAAACCTGATTAATATTAGGGTGATCGATTTGCCGGTCAAGTATCACGATCTTATGTCCCCGATCAGCGTATTTTACCAGCTCTTCACTTGAAAAAGTTGAATCTAATATAATCGCACCATCAATCATGCGTTCAGGCAAAAACCGGTGGGAATGATCCCCGCTGCACACAATTAACCCATATCCATTTCTGCTGAGCGATTCTAGAATCCCCTGCAATAATTGTCCGTAAAATGCGCCGCTGAAATCGGTTAAATAAACACCGATAACTTTCGTCTCTCTTTTCTTAAGATTTCGCGCTGCAGCGTTAGGAATATAATTCAATTCTTTGGCGATGGCTAAAATTTTTGCGGATGTTTCTTCTGTGACCTTATGACTTCCATTTAAGGCATAGGAAACTGTCGAAATGGAAACACCTGCTTGTTTAGCAATATCTTTAATACTGACCAAGAAACTCTCTCCAATCTCATCCTTCTACATTACATATATTATACAATCTTTTTGGGTAAATTCTTATATCCCTGTCCATACAACAGTCAAAAAGGCGGTCAAAACGAACCGCCGTTGTTCCCTCACATGAAGATTTCGATCTGATTGCAGCCAGTCTTTAATCTTTTTTCAAGTTCTGCTTTAGCAATGCGAACTCCGCCTGTCCGGTATTGATTTCCAAGCGGTTCTGAGTCCATTTCATTCCCGTTTAACAGAACACGCATAGTGCTTTCACCTTTAAGATGATACGTAAACGTCACGTTCTGATTCATGTATTCAAATTTGAATTTTAAACCATCCAGCCGGATCGGAATGACCGGATCGATCACTAAGTCACCTCCGCTTTGACGGATTCCCAGACAGTTAGATATTAATTGATTCATATAGATTCCAGGACCGCTTGAATAGATTCTCCATCCGCCTTTTACAGCGGCAGTTCCATCACGCAATTCCTTAAATCTCTCTTGAGCCTCATAACGTGTATTGAACTTTCCATCTGAACTGCTGAAATAAGCGTTGCTTTGACGGCGTTCAGCATTTGGAACTACTTGTCTGATGCCAACCGGGTTGATGATTGATAGACCGTCCCAAACCTCATCGACCTTCCCAAGCTTAGCCATTGCTTCAACGAATCGAATATGGGCATGGACATATTGCAGTCCTACCTCACGGCCAAAATTTGCTGCCTGCTCTGCACGCTTAAAATGAGTGCTGACCCCGCCTGCATACTTTGCAGGCCGGTTCATTAACCTTACGCCGTCAGGGCAGTAAAGCTCTCGTTTGATAAGCTGATAATGTGCTTCTGCCTGTTCCGGTGTAAGCAGTTCACTTATCATGCTTCTTGTCATTGGAAGCAGCCGGTAGCTGATGCCTGTTTTTGTATCGTCTGGATGCAGCATGAGCTCTTCATTACCCTTTTTTTCCATGTAAATAAATCCAGGAATCACATCAGACTGCAGAATATATTTGTTGAAATCGGCCTTTATTCCTTCAGCTAGAGCTAAAAGACTTTCAGCCTCCTGTCCATCCACTTCTGATAAACTTTTAGAAAATTGACTGATAACCTGATAGGTTAAAGCAACTGTCCAGCTGCTCACCATGTACTTTTTCAGATTGGCATTTGCAGGCTGAAGGGTATCGTCCCAGTCCCCATCCCCATAGGAAGACAAAAAGGTATCATGCAAGAAATGCTGTTTGATATAGTCAATTTCCTTTTTTGCATGATCGAAAATTGTTTTTTCTTCATCCGTAAATTGAAAGGATCCCCGAATGGTATATGGAACCTTTTCATCTAAAATACTAATGTCCTTCGTTACAGCAAGATAATCTCCTAATACTTTCAGCGGCCAGACAATAATGTCACCGTGGCTTTCCCCATGCTGAATCTTAAAGTAGTTATCAAACATAAACCATTGCGGCCAATTTCCATCATCTTCATATTGATGGGAATAAACCGTTTTTAGAATCTCCCGTACAGAATCATATTTTTGAGTTGCCATAAAATATTCGGCAGGTCCCTGGCAGACATCACGAGTACCCCAGGCTGCGCCTCCGTACTGTTCAAGCCCATGGGGAACTGAGTAATGAACAAGCATATTATGTGTATACCACCATGCAAGGTCATTAACCCTTTCAACTTCCTCAGATCCTTCATTGCTTAATGATAGATGAAATCCATTCATCACATTCATATAAAACGCACGATATCGTTCGATTTCTGATTCTGCATCAACGATGAATGAAGGTCTTTCTTCTCCGTACAAATGACCAGTAACAATCATGTTCCATTCACTCGATGCAGATAATTCGAGGACAATCAGCGATGCTGAACGCGGATCTGCATTTTTCACAAGCATGCTTTCATCTTTTAAGGTTATCTCCGCTCCATCGGTATGAAGACGGTAGGTTAAATCCGGATAAGTGCCTCCACTATCTGAAGCAGCATCAGCATAAAATGAAAGTGTTTGGCCATCTCTCACCATATGGAAAGGGGCGTCATATTCATTATTATTCATTGATACCTGGTTTGTAACGAGGAATCGATAGGCTATTCCATTTCCAGAACGGACATGCAAATGAACTTCCGGTGAATCGACTGTCGTAAAATTAGTAATAACAAGCATATCTTTTTCAAGTTTGTAGTACCAGCGTGCATAATTAAAGCCCATTTCAAACATCGATGGCATCGTCAAAAGCTGATAGACACCTTCTATTTCAATGTATATACGCTGTCCTGACGTTTTCATTACATTCAGAGCATTGCGGGCATTCGTTAGCATTTTATTAAATGATGTATTGCCAATCACAAGCTGTGAGTTGAAAACACCGTACATAAAGGACGAGGTTGTCATGATTGGATCAGATATCCGGTCATTGTTCCCTGTCATCAAAATATGTCCATGAGGACGTTCGACAAGCAGCTCCTTTTCTTTTAAAACAATATGCTCATGTGTATCAGTAAAGAAGGAAAGAAGTGTGTTTCCATCCCATTCTTCTTGATGCCTGTCCGGAAAGTACATGTCAATTTCTTCTTTCGTCATGGATGCAGCATATAATGGTGCACCGATACCAGAAGAGATTGAAACCTTTTCAACAACAGCGTGAGCATCCTGAATGGTTACCGCTTTGCTTTCATTCCATGCATCCATAATCTCTGTTTCATATTCCAGCGCTGTGATTGCGTCAGGATGATTTTCTTTAAATAGCCCATAAAATACAAAATGTGATTTTCCCGCTAATTTCACTTTTTCAGATTGAAGAGCTGTAAAGGCAAATTCATACTGATAGACTTCATTTGCCAGAGAATCTTTCAATAAAGCTTCAGGAATGTTTGTTTCCTTATAAGTTAAACCATAAAATTGGTAACCATCAGTTGAGTAGCCAGCTGCTTTTGTCAGGGCTCCCTGCTGAATATACGGAAAACCCGAGTGCTGAGGCTGATTTTGACGTGAGCAGAGTACATAGCCAAAACGTTCATGATGAAACACCTGATGATCAATATACTGGGATAAATATGCTTCGTTTGTACGCACAGCGCCCATGTTTGCAATGCCTAAATCTTGTCCGTAAATAATATCTGCAGTTACGTCTTTTCCCTCGAGAACGATATCCCAAAACCATATCCCTTTCCGAGTTAAACGAAAAGTGACTTGAAACGAAACGTTTTCTGCTGTGCCTTCCCAAATAACCCTTGAATCTGTAAATGACACTGTGCTCTTTGAATGAACACCAATCATAGGGAAAAACCGTATTTCATCTTTTGTATGCAATCGTAAATACAGGTTATTTAATGAACCGTCTAATGGATTTGCAATCCATTGATTAATCATAGTACTTTTATGGGTTGCTACCCTAATATCACCGCTATTTAAAAAGCTGAAACAACTATCTCCCGCTTTTATTTCAAAAGTTGAATCAATCATCGTTGTCATGGTTTTTCCCCTCTTTCACTAATTCGAACGCAAGAGCTATAACATCCTGGCTGTTTGAACCTAAATAGACATGAAACATTCCTGCATCACTTTTATGCGATAAGTCTGCATGATGGTAGCGGAGCATCGCTTCAGTTAATTCAAACGTCACTTCTGCTGTTTTCCCTGGCATTAATGAAACCTTTTGAAAATCCTTTAGTTCTTTTAATGGACGGACGACCTCTCCTGCAAGGTCCTGAATGTATAATTGCACCGTCTCTTCTCCTGGTGCTTCACCTGTATTTGTAACCTTCACGGATACTTGCAAGGTCTCTTTTTCTGTCATGGTTATTGCAGATAGACTGGCTTCGCTATAAGCAAAACTCGTATAGCTTAAACCGAATCCAAAAGGAAGAAGAGGTTCATTAGGTATATCCAGGTATTTCGAAACATATGGTTCTTCTCCATCCCCTATAGGACGTCCGGTATTAAAGGAATTGTAATAGACGGGCACTTGTCCGACCGAATATGGAAATGACATGGAGAGTCGCCCTGAGGGATTAACATCTCCGTATAATAAATCAGCAATTGCTGCTCCGCCTTCGGTTCCTGGAAACCATGCTTCAAGGACTGCATCCGATTGGTCAATGACTCCGTGCAGATCGAGTGGACGGCCATTAAAGAGAACCGTTACGATCGGTTTATGAAGCTGTTTTATCTTCTTAATTAATTCAAGCTGAATTTCAGGAAGACAAATTGATGAACGGCTGCATGCCTCTCCGCTCATTCCAGAATGTTCGCCTACAGCAAGTACGATTACATCTGCTTTCTGTGCAGCATTTAGTGCTTCCTCAAGCTGGATTTCTGTTCCAGTTTCAATATCGCATCCTTTAGCAGTCAGGAGCTTTGAGGAATCAATTTTCATTCGAAATCCATCACTCAGTTTTACAGCATCATCTCTTGAACCTTTCCAGGACCAAGGTCCTAAAAGATCCCCGCTGTCTGCAAATGGACCAATCAGCGCAATGCGCTGGTTGGACTGCAGCGGCAATACATTGTCATTTTTCAGCAGAACACAAGACTTTGCGGCAAGCTCCCTGGCTGCCACTCGATGCTCTTTACAGAATACGAGTTCCTTTTCCAGCTGCTCATCTGCACCGCGGTACGGATTTTCAAATAAGCCTAATTTTTGCTTCAGCTCCAAAATTCTCATAACCGCTTCATCTACAATTGTTTCATCTATTAATCTATCTTCTATTAACTGTTTTAAATGGTTCACGTAACACGGAGTCATCATTTCAATATCGACTCCTGCCTGTAATGCTTTCATTGCTGCTTCTGATTCATCCGCTGCAACACCATGCGGAATCAGTTCCTTGACTGCCCCCCAATCCGAGATAAGGACACCGTCAAATTCCCATTCGTCTCTCAGCAGATCACGCACCAGCTTTTTATTTCCGCTTGCAGGAATGCCGTCTACCGTATTAAAAGCAGTCATAACCATTTCACATCCTGCGTCAAGTGCAGCCTTATAAGAAGGCAGGTAATACTCACGCAGCATCCGTTCAGACATATCTACTGTATTGTAATCCCGCCCCCCTTCAGGAGCACCGTATGCTGCAAAGTGTTTGACACAGGCAGCCACACGAAGAAGATCTGATGATAAATCAAGCCCTTGAAATCCCCGAACAAAGGCTTTTGAAAATTGACTATTTAGATATGGGTCTTCCCCAGTAGATTCCATTACTCGTCCCCATCTTGGGTCTCGCACTAAATCAACCATTGGTGCAAAAGTTACATGCACACCGGATACAGCTGCCTCTTTAGCTGCGATCTCAGCACTTCTTTCTGCTAATTCTGTATCCCAAGAACATCCAATAGCAAGAGGAACAGGGAAAATGGTTTTAAATCCATGAACAACATCTGACATAAATAAAAGAGGAATTCCTAATCGATTTTCTTTCATATGTTCTTTTTGTATATCCATAATCTCTTTTGCACCTGAAGCACCTAAAACGGAACCGCTATTTTGAACAACTTCCTTGGTAATCCCCATTTCAGCCATAGGACCTGTGATTTCCCCTTCACTGTTTGCCCCTTTATAAAAAGGAGTGGCCAACTGAATGAATTGGGCGATTTTCTCGTCCAGTGTCATCTTTTGGATAATAGACCTTAGTTTCTGCTTCCCCATTTCTCTTCCTCCAATTATTAGAAAATTTCATGGCTACCGGAAATAAAAACGTTTCGATTTCCTTGTTTATCTGGATTATAAACGCTTTCATTTTATGAGTCAATCGCTAGTAAACCCTTTTTTCAGCTGAAAAAAATAAATTTCAATAAGAAAACAATAGGAAATAACACTATTTCTTAACAAAAAATACAGAAAACTAAAATTTTTGTATTGAAAACGATTACACTGTTGATTATAATAACCCTATCGAAACGTTTCTACAATTTTCTCAGTTTCAATATTTACAGGATACTCGTTCATTTATATTTTTTTAAATCTATAGAAACGTTTCAATTAAGGAGGATGATTTAAATCTTTCCATCGTAAAGGTTTAATAATTCACAAGTGTTTTTGCAAGACGGGAGACCATTGATACTTACAATGATTTAATGATGACAGGGGGAAATGATATGAAGAAGAAGCCGTTTAGAGTAATGAGTAAAAAATGGATTAGCACAGCAGTATTAGGTACATTACTTGTATCTGGAGTTCTGGCCGGATGCTCAAGCGATTCAGCATCATCTGATAAAACGACAGTTACTGTATGGGGTATGGGTGAAGAAGCAAAATCACTTCCGAAGATTGCTGCTGAATTTGAAAAAGAAAACCCGAAAATAGACGTAAAGGTTCAAGCGATCCCTTGGGAGACAGCTCATGATAAATTATTAACAGCCGTTGCTTCAAAAAAAGGGCCGGATGTTCTGCAGATGGGGACAACCTGGATTCCTGAGTTTGCAGCTGCAAATGCATTAATGGACTTAACACCTTACATCAAAGATTATCCAGAACTTGATCCGCAAAATTACTATGAAGGATCAGTAGAGACAACAAAATTTGAGGATAAAACAGTTGGTCTGCCATGGTACATTGATACACGTGTTCTCTATTATCGAACAGATCTATTAAAAGAAGCAGGCTATGACGAAGCTCCCAAAACATGGGAAGAACTTCGTGATGCAGCAAAAAAACTGGCTGAACGCGGCGAAGGCAAGTATGGAATAAGCCTTGATACGAAGGAACAAAGCTTATCATTCATGTTTGCAAGACAAAATGGGTCAGCTTTGCTGGATGATCAAAATAAGCCTTTGTTTAATGAACCAGAATTTGTAGAGGCTGTTGAGTACTTAAATGAATTTTTCAAGGATGGCTCTGCTCCTAAAGATGAGCTCGGAATTGATATCATTCAAGGATTTCGCGAGGACGCTATTCTTCCAATGTTCATAAGCGGTCCGTGGATGATAAAACTAATTAATGATCAGGCTCCAGAGCTCGAAGGAAAATGGGCGACTGCTGTTCTTCCTGCAAAAGAAAATAATATCTCTGCACTAGGCGGTTCAAATCTCTCAATCTTTGAACATACAAAAAATAAAGACGCTTCATTAAAATTCTTAGCTTACATGAATAAACCTGAAACTCAGCTAAAGTGGATGGAAATGACGAACTCGCTGCCATCAACAAAAGCAGCCTGGGAAGATGAAGCTTTAAAAGACAACCCTCTATACAAAACGTTTGGAGAGCAAATGGAAAATTCTCAACCTATGCCTGTAATAAAAGAATGGGAAAAAATTGCACAAGCCTATTTAACGAGCTTTGAGAAGATTTATCGCGGCGGTGAAGATGTAGAAAAAGAATTAGATCAATTCAACAAGAATTCTGAAGAAATTTTAAGTAAATAAGGTGAAAACGGGTGAGCTGACAGTCAGAATGTCAGCTCTCGCCTATCATTTCGGCCAAAGTGAAAGAAGGGATTCGCTTGAAAAGCATCATTACCAACAAAACACCATATTTCTTCATAGCGCCTGCGATTATTCTGTTGTTCTTTTTCTCTTTGCTGCCAATCTTAGTGGCATTAATCATCAGTTTCACGGATATTGATTTAGCAGGCCTTGCAGATTGGTCAACGATAAACTTTATTGGATTCCAAAATTATACGGCTGTTTTAAGTGATGAGATCTTTATAAAGTCCATCCTTAATACCCTTTTTTATGTAGTGTTTGGGGTTCCGCTTGTTATTGTTTGCTCCCTCGGAATTGCCCTGCTGATTAATTATGGAAAAGCCCGTATTTTCAAAGCATTCAGAGCCGTTTTTTATATGCCTTCCATTACAAATGTTGTGGCAGTAGCAGTCGTATGGAGTTATTTATATAACCCTCAATTCGGCTTGTTCAACTACATGCTGGAGCTTCTTCATATTCCTCCCGTGCCATGGCTGCAGCATCCTGTGATGGCTAAAGTATCCTTAATTGCTTTAGCTTTATGGCGGGCAATCGGCATCAATATGATCATATTTCTGGCAGCTCTTCAAGGTATTCCGAAAACCTATTATGAAGCGGCCCAGCTTGACGGGGCAAGTGATTGGAAGCAGTTAACGAAAATAACACTCCCTCTGCTCCGATATGCAATATTCTTTGTATCGATTACAACAATGATTGGCTGGCTGCAATTTTTTGAAGAGCCCTTTATTATGACTAAGGGCGGACCGCTTGACAGCACTACCTCCGTCGCCTTATTTATCTACCGCAATGGGTTTCAGCTCAGCAACTTCGGCTATGCCGCTGCAGGATCGTTTATCTTGTTTATCGCCATCATCATTGTGACAATGATTCAATTCAAATTACAGAAAAAAGATGTCGATTATTGAGGATGAAGAGGTGAAAACGATGAAAACAAAGACGATAAAACAGCCGGTTTACTTATCAGCAAAAGAACGGTATAAACAATGGATCCTTGGCATCACCTTAACAATTGGCGGATTTTTTATTTCCATTCCATTTATTTGGATGATCCTCTCCGCTTTTAAAACAGAAAGCGAAGTCATGCAAATTCCGCCAACCTTATGGCCAAGTGAGTTTACGTTAGAAAACTTTGTGAATTTGTTTGTGAATATGAATTTTACCGTGTACTTAAAAAATACAGTCATTGTGGTTCTCTTCTCTTTTGCCGGATTATTTTTAAATGCCATGGCGGGATATGCATTTGCAAAATTCAATTTTAAAGGAAGAGAAAAGATTTTTTATATGGTGCTTGCTACGATGATGATTCCTGGACAAGTCACTATGATTCCTGTTTATTTAATTTTAAATCAATTGCAGCTGACAAATACTATGGCAGGAATTGTCTTGCCTGGTCTTGTTGGAGCCTTCAGCATTTTTCTGTTCAGGCAATTTATGTCCACAATACCAGATGAATTACTTGAGGCGGCAAGACTGGATGGGGCAAGCGAATTTCGCGTCTTCGTACAAGTCGTCCTGCCTATTTCCAAACCAATCCTTGCCGTTCAAGGTATCCTGACATTTATTGCAGGCTGGAACAGCTTCCTATGGCCATTGATTATTGCAAATGATGAAGCGCTGTACACCCTCTCAGTCGGCTTATCTTTATTAAAAGGCCAATATGGCGGTAACTTCGCCTTACAAATGGCAGGATCCACATTTATGGTCGTTCCAATAATTATCATTTTCATCTTATTTCAAAAGCACATCATTGAAGGCTATACGATTTCAGGCATGAAATAGAAGGAGAAGCCTCAGCAGACAGACTTTCTAACCTTTTAAGAAGAGACCAGCAATTATTGCCGGTCTTTTTTCTATCTTAACCCACTAAATATATCCGCATTTATCACAAGTTTCCCTCTCTTTCATACGATAATTTAAAGGTAATACAATGTAGTGCACTTTTCTGACTTTTCACTTAGCAATAAGCAAAGGATGTTTGATATGCCAGCCATTGTTGGAGCATTTAAAGTAAATTCCGTCGGTACTAGCAGCATCGTTCATGTCGGGGACGTCATTACCATTTCACCATACAGCGAGGTAAAAACCTTTGCCGGGGCTGGGTCATTTAACACTGGGGACGGTTTGAATATTTACAATCAAAATAGTGTGACGAATACGTATGATAATGATGTAGTTGACCAGCCATTAGTCGGCAATGCATAAAAGAGGTGAATAACATGAATTTTTACATTAACCAAACGATACAAATTAATCACTTGAAAATAGAAGCAGTCAGCAACTCTTCGGTTCTTCAAATAGGAAGCGCAGGTATTATTAAGCCTCTTTCAAATCTTTATAATACTGGAGCATTTACAACACCTGCCCCAGCAGCTGTCGGGGCTGGAGGGCAGATTGAGACACCGCCGGAAGGTCCTCTCGTTCCTCTTGCTCCAATTTAATCTTATAGGCATTCACCCAACTTAAGAACGGAGCATATATATAACTAGATTCGTTTGAACGGGATTTTATAAGCGGGGTGAATGAAATTGTACTATGATCAATCAATGCTGCAATATGTGCAGAACCTATACTGCATCGTTCAGTCTCAGGATCAGAAAATAAAGGAGCTTGAATCCTCTATTTCCGCTATGATGGCTGAAATTGGAGAATTAAAAAAGCGACCCTCTACAAGTATTGAAAGAATCGAATATAAGTTTGACCAGCTTAAAGTAGAGACTTTAGAAGGAACGTTAAATATCGGACTGAATCCAACAGTTCCAGATCAAATAGAAAATTTTGAAGTGGAGCAGCAAGAACTTCAAGTAAACAACAGAAAGCGCGAGGAAGAAATTTTCAAAGCCGTCCAGGAAAGGCTAATGGCATTTCTGAACGAAGATTGCGTCCGATATATCGAACAGCTTGCTTCACAGCATAATTATGAGCTGGATGTTGCGCATAAGGAATTTATCATTGAAGATATCCGCAAGCAAATTGACAGCCGTATCAGGTACTATTTAAAGCAGGGAGAATACAGTGAAGCCGTGCCAATCAGCCAGCAAATCGAAGAAAATACCTCTAAAGTAAAGCAGGATGTGGAACGGTCCATTTCACACTTTATCCATGCCCTGCCGTCAGAAGGAGTTGACACCAATCCATGAAATTCACAGTCGTAAATAAAGAAATTTGCGTTGGAACCATTCGAGTCACAGGTGTTGCAAGTTCCAGTGTTTTCCTTATAGGTGATGCAAACTGCATTACATTATCTTCTGTTTTTGATACGCCGCCTGAATCATTGATTATCGGTCCATTTGTACCTCTTGCTCCAGAATAAAATGCAGAATCGATTATCAATCGTTGACAAGGCGTATGTCAACTCCGTTGGGATCAGCTCTATTTTTCAGATTGGTGACAGCATTGATATTGTTCCACTGGTAAAAGTTTATGCGGTTCAAAGGGAAGAAGAAATATTTTATGACAATGAAGGAGATTTAAGGCAATATTCTATATATGAAGAACCGCTCCCAAAGCCTCTTATCACTGAAAATATTCAGACCGAATTTTATCATGAAAATCCGACGATACGAGTGGGTGCCGTTAAAGTGATAGCGATTTCTTCGTCTGCTGTTGTCCAATTCGGTTCCACAAATACCATCTCAGCAGAAGCAAGAGTCAAGCATATCAGGCATTTGCGAAGCAGGAGTGAACCATCATAGTATAATCGCATAGACTGTGAGTATGACAGAAAGACAAAGGATGTTCGTTCATGCCAGCTATTATAGGCCCAATCTGCATTAATTCTGTTGGCGGCGGAGTCGTAAACTTCGGTGACTCATTTTACCTTTCGCCCAAGAGCTCCTCTAAGACTGCATCAGGTTCCGGCGGGGCTAATACAGGGGACTTTATCATCGTCAACAACATTGTAAGTGCAACCAATGCAATTGACCCGGATATTAATGATCAAAATATGTTAGCCAATAATTAAAATGACGTGTTACAAGAAAAGCAGAAGCGCCCGTTTAGCCCTGACAGGCAGATAAGGATCCGACAGAAAAGACCGGGTTTGACTTTTTTGGCGGATCCTTTCTGATCGAAGGGCTGGGCGATGGAGCTAGACATGGAAATGAATCTTTTTTCTTTCCAATAACTTGTAAACACGTCAATTTCATTTCTGTTCGGTCCGAGGAGTCAGGCTCTGGAGCTAGACATAGAAATTATAAAAGTTCTATTAGTTTAAAAAAAGCGAATACATCTGCTAAATTTACCATATCGAAAGACTACATCACTTCAAGCTGAACAACTGTTCCTTGTCCGGTAGGCTCTGCCGGCAAAACAATCAGCTTGCGCGGCAATCGTGCCCGAAGCTCATGAACATGGCTGATGACGCCAACAGCAAGGTTGTTGGATTGCAATTTTTCAAGCGCAGTAATAACCGTGTCCAGCAGCTCTGCATCAAGTGTGCCGAATCCCTCATCCAGAAAGAAAAACTGCAGAGGATATTCGCCTCTAAGCTGGATTTGTGACGATAGTGATAATGCCAGTGCCAGAGAAGTTAAAAACGTTTCTCCGCCTGATAGGCTGGTGACAGGACGTCTTACCCCTCCGTTTGCATCATCCCTCATGATAAAGCCGCCGCCGGAATCGACTTCTATTGCGTAACGCTGCCTTGTCAGCAGTCCTAATCGTTCAGAAGCATCCTCACTGACGATATGAAGCTGTTCTTCTGCTAAAAACTCAACAAATCCATTTCCTTTAAACACAGACTGCAGCTTTTCAAGCCTGCCGGTGAGGGCATCCAGCTCTTTACGCATTTCTTCAATTTCCGTATAGCGCTTATGCTTATCTTTTAGAAGCTGCAAGTTTTTTGCTGCTGCTCCTCTTTCTTCAGCAGCCTGATCAATCAGCACCTTGCCTTCTGATTTAAGCTGCTGAATTTCTTTCCATTTCAGAGGACTTACGTTCCGCTCTTTTAATTTTGCATCTATACGTTTTAAGTCAGCCAGCACTTGTTTCTTTTTATCCTGATAAGTGTCAATTTCTTCTTTCATTTTCTGTTTTTCAACGGTCGGTACTAGCGCATTTACTGCATCTTTGATTTCCGCAAATGGGGTCTCAAGCTTTACTTCTTCCCATTTTGCCTTGGCTTGCACACTGCGCAAGACTGCCTGATCAAATGCCTTTTCAGCTGCATGGCAGTCGCTTTCCGCCTTCTGAACATCCGCCATTGCTTCCTGCCAGCCTTTATACAGCATTTGCTCTTGCTGAATTAATTCTGTCAGCTTACGGTCTGTTTCCTTAAGTAAAAATGTGATTTCATTATTACCCGTTTCTTTATTTAGCCTTGCCTGCTTCTCATTAGCAGCCTGCTCTTTATTATGCAGGGAAGCTGTCAGTTCAATTTGAGTGTTTCTAAATTGAACGGCTTCTTGCTCAAGCTGTTTGTGCTGCTGTTCTTTTTCTTCAATGAATTCAATGCTTTTTTGCACCCTCGCTTTTAAATCTTCAAGTGATGCATCCTGTTCTCTAATTTGCTTCTGTTTTTCTTCTGCCTGCTGAAACGTAAGATCGCCAAATTGAAGTTTCCACTTATCAAGAGCTGTGCGATATTCAGAGGTGATTGAACCATGTTTTTCGACCAGTTCTTTATATTCTTCCTCATTGTTTTTCTGTGTATATAAATGCTGATTGATTTGCTCTTGCAAGGATCTAGCGCTGTTCTGCAGCTTTTGGAATCGTTCCTTTGTTTGCAGGAAATCCTGCTTCAGCGCCTTATACTCTGTTACAATTTCCGCTTCGATTTGTTCATCAAAACTCTCAGAAATACTTTCCCCTGATAAAAATGAGTAAGAATCCACCATTTCTTTTGAAAGCTCTTCCCACTTTTCTTGTAAATGCTGAAGATTGGCGCTGATTGTCATACCTTCTGCTGTTTTCCGTTCTAGTTCCTCAATGATGGAAGCAGATGAACTTAATGTTTCCTCTTCCTTGGCAAGCGCTGGATGATGGATTGAACCGCATACCGGACAAGGATTATCTCCTGAAAGGTGTTTGGCAAGCTGTACCGCCATTTTCTGATCACGCTGTTTTTCTGCTTTGCTTTTTTCCTCTGAAAGTCTAAGTTTCAGTGAATCAGATTGTTGCTGTTGCTTTTTTAACAGATCGCAGCTTCTATTATAAAAACGCTGAACATCTGCGTAGCATTCCTTGATTTTTGTTTCATCAATTTCAAGCTTCTGCTTTGCTTCACTAAGCTGTTCTTTGACGTTTTGAAGAATGGCTTCTTTTTTCTCGGCCGCTTTTTTCCGTTCAAGAACAGCTGATTCCAAATTAGCAAGGACAAACATTTGTTCAGATGCCATTCGGGTATTCTCCCGTTCTTGAACAGACACGGTGTTTTGTTCAATGTTCTCTTTAAGCACCTTCTGTTTTTCGGCAGCCTTTTTCAGTAATTCACTTGCCCTCCCGCTCTCGTTCTGGCACTGCTGCAGCTCCTTAGAGATTACTTCTGCTTTTTCAGTAAGTTCTTTTATATCTGCAAGATCTTTTTTTAGTTCCTCTTCCAGTGTTTTCAGTTGTGAAAGCCGTTCTTTTTTTGCAATTAATTGAGGCTCTTCGGATGCTTTCATCTCCCTTATTTGCTCGTAAGACTTAAGGATCTCGTCATATCGCTGTTTATGATGCTGCCATTCTTTATGAAGATCATTTTTTTGAATGGTGCTATCCTTTTTTTCTTGCTCTGCTGTTTGAAGCGCCTCTGCATAAGGCTTTACATATTCCGCTTTTTCAGCCTTCATTAGACGATTCTGAAGCATAGTGATTTCAGTTTCCCTCTGATCGAGTATTACTTGGATGTTTTTATACTCCGACTTTTCAAGCTGCAGCTGCCACACTTCTTCGCATTCATCATACTCTTTTAGCGTTTGATCGTATTCTTTTTGTCTCTTTTGCAAAAGAAGATTGGCGCCTTGCAAATCCTGATCAGCAAGCCCGACTGCTTCAGCTGATGCATCCCCAAGTCCTGCCTGCTCAGCCGTCAGTTCATTCTGCTGTCCCTTTGCATGAGCAAGTCTTTTTCTGAGTTTTTTTACGAGCTCATCCCCATATTGTTCTAAATGGAACAAGCGCTGCAGCATTTGTCTTCTTTCAGCACCCTTTAAGGACAAAAACTCAGCAAATTTTCCTTGAGGCAGCACAACAGCCCGCGTGAAATCATCAATCGTTAAACCGAGAAGAGCGTAAACTTTTTCATTCACTTCTGCTGCCTTGTCAGCAAGAACAATCGTTTCTTCTGTATTTTCTATGATTCGGCATAAGGCTGTTTTGACCCGCTGCTCATCTGTGCGTTTAAACATTCTTTCAACAGAGTATCGTTTCATGCTGCTTGCATTTTCAAGCTCAAACGTAAAGGATACATGGACTGTATCCTCAGCGTGATTTAATATCCCTTGAGTGTTATTGGCTGCACGTTCCACTTTTCCATACAAAGCAAGGGTCATCGCATCGAGAATGGAGGACTTTCCGCTGCCTGTAGGACCAAAAATCCCGAACACACCGCCTTCACAAAGAGAGCTGAAATCAATGACTTGCTTTTCTCTAAAACTATGCAATCCTGAAATCGTTAGTGATATCGGCTTCATTCTCCGTCCTCCTCTCTTTCCGGCTCATCATGAATCATATCTAAAAAGAGTTTCATTGTTTCGCTGTCCGGCTGCGCCCCCCCGGTCTGCTGCTCATAAAATTTGGCGAAAAGCTCATCTATCGGCAGATTTGCTCTGCTTTCCCGGCTTTGTTCGTTCATCTTCTTTTCAAAGACAGGCCGTATATGCACAAATCCCGGATGAGAATTTCGCAGTCTATGAATCTCTTCAAGCGACAACGTATCTGTAAGATGAACCTCTAAATCAATCCAGGCATGCTGGTCTTTTCCATCATCAAGCCATTGATGCACCTGCTGCAAGCCTTCCTGTGCCCGCCATTTCACCAGGGGTCTTCCGCTTGACAGCAAGACCTCTGATACTTGTGCCTGTCCGCCTGGCTCTATATCCAAAATCGAGACCGATTTTGCATAGCCTGATTCTGAAAAGCTATAGGCAAGCGGAGACCCCGAGTACCTTGCAATCGTGTTCGCACGCTTTAATGTCTGCGGGCGGTGCAAATGCCCAAGTGCCACATACTGTGCTTTTTCCGGCAGGCTTGAGGCTGCAACTGTATATGCCCCTCCTACTTCAATCGGCCGTTCTGAATCAGTAGAGCTGCCTCCTGCGACGTATATATGACTCATAGCAAGATTAACCGTATCACTTCTGAACTGCCCTGCCATATGGGCGAATAAATCTCGTATTCTTTCATCATAGGAATTACGCAAAAGGATTTCATCATGACTTTCTGAGAGCACTTCTTTTAATCTTGCCTCTGAAGGATATGCAAGGGCCGCCATCATGATTGACTGCTCTGCCGAAGGTACGTTCACACTTAAGACATGCGAGGTTGGATAGCCGATCAGATGGATGCCTTGTGTGTCAGCAAGGGGCGAAGCTGCCTGCAGCCGTTCAGGATTATCATGGTTTCCAGCTATCACGATCACAGGACGGCTGCCGCCATTCGATAGCTTCGCGATACTTTCGTAAAAAAGCTGTTCTGCAGCTGCCGGCGGATTAACCGTATCAAAGGCATCTCCCGCCATAATAACTGCATCTATTTTTTCATCAATCACGATTTGTGATAGTTCATCTAAGAATTGCGCTTGCTCACTAAGACGGCTCCTCCCTTCGAGCGAACGGCCTAAATGCCAGTCTGCAGTGTGTAAAATCCTCATAGAACTTTCCCCAGCCTTTCTTTATGAAAAGCCTGTTTTTCGAATACAGACTCTCTTCGTATTTATTTTGACATCGTGCTTATATGCACAAGCATCCATATTGAAGGATAATGCTTAGAAAAAGAAGAAGCATCAGCCTCTTCTTCTCCCTTAGATTTCAAGTACATGTCCCCCATCAAAGAAGTAAAGTACTTTATTTGAAAGAGTTTTTTTCGTTATTTTTTCGATTGCCTTTCCATAAAGATCAAGCTGAACTCGATAACGTTCCGCCAAAATAGATCTGGCCTGATTAAATCCGCCCGCAAACTTGCCGTGAATGGCATCTGTTTTATAATCAAGCAAAACATAGCCATCCTCATCTTCAAATAAGCAGTCAATTACTCCTTGAATCAGTACCTGCTCACCTTTAGCCTCATCGTACAGTTCCTCTGCAGGGAGTGCATAGCTGAATGGAACCTCGCGCTGTATCCGATCCGCTTTTTGCATCCTTTTTCCTATGTCCGTTTGGAAAAATTGAACGATTGACTTGGTGTTAATGCTGTCTGCCTGCTCTTTCGTAAGGATTTCCTTTGTAATAAGCTCCTGTACTTTACGGCTGGTGCTTTCTTCAGTTACAGGTTCTCTTACGTTCAGCTGCTGCATCACTGCATGCATCGCAGTTCCTTTTTCCGCTGCAGTAAGCGACTTTTTCTGCATGAACTTTGGTCGGTCATACATGAAATTCTCTTTCTGACTTCTGATGATTATTTCATCGCTATAATCATCTCTGAATTCCTGCTGCCGTTTCACTTCTGACACAGACTGCTTTGAACGGAAAACCGTAGCAAGCTCGTGATTGTACGTCCATGATAACTGAGATCTAATTTGATCCTGATAGTCTGATTGCGGCGCTACAGGCTCCAGATTTTTCAACGCAGAAAGCATATCCTGATCGTACTTTTTTTCCTCTTTTTGAATGTCATACAGCTCTTCTTCACCAATTACGCTGACTTCCCATCTAGAGGGATGACTTAAAAGATGCGGGCTTGTTTCCTCACTGTTTTCCCGCAATCGCTCAGCATCCTGATGACGAATTAAAGCAGGACCGATCCAGTCTAAATAAGATTTAGCCTGCGCCAGCTCAAAATCTGGCAAAAGCCATTTTTCATGTGTCATAGAATTTTGCCAATCGGACAGTGTTTTTCCAGCATCTTTCAATGAACCTACTAAAAAGAGTTTTTCCTTCGCTCTTGTTAAAGCAACATATAAAACCCTAAGCTCTTCTGAAAGCAGTTCAATCTTCATTTTTTTCTTCATTGCTGCAAGCGGCAAGGTTGGATAGCTGATGCGGAGAGACGGCTGAATCAGCTTTGTTGCAAAGCCGAGCTCTTTATCTAATAAATACTTTTTATTCATATCCATCATATTGAACTGTCTTGCAAGACCTGCAACAAATACAACCGGAAATTCAAGTCCTTTTGAGCTGTGAATCGTCATTAAACGGACAACGTCTTCCTGCTCTCCAAGTGCTCTTGCAGCTCCAAGGTCATCTCCGCGCTCCTGCATGCGCTCAATAAAGCGGAGAAAACGGAATAATCCGCGGAATGTGGTTGCTTCGTACTGACGAGACCGATCGTAAAGCGCCCGCAAATTAGCCTGACGCTGTTTTCCGCCTGGCATTCCGCCGACATAATTGAAAAATTTCGTATCACGGTACAGCTGCCAGATTAATTCAGAGACAGATCCCTTCCGCGCAAGCTCTCTCCAATTTTGGAGCTGATTATAAAATGATTGCAATCTCTTACTAAGCGTCTCGTCTTCCGCAGATGCTTCACTCATAAATAGTTTTAACGCTTCAAAATAAGTTCCTTTTTTCGAATACGTCCTGATGATGGCCATTTCGTTCGTATCAAGCCCGACAATTGGAGATCTAAGAACGGCTGCAAGCGGAACATCCTGATATGGATTATCGATGATTTTCAAAAGCGACATCATAATCGCTACCTCTGTTGCTTCAAAATATCCCCCTGACAGATTCGCATAAACAGGGATTCCTTCTTGTTTGAATTCCTCGATAATCTGCGGCGCCCAGGGCATTGAGCGGAGCAGGATGACAACATCACGATACATGATATTTCGAGTCCCGCCGATTTTCCGGTCATAGATTTGGAATTTATCCTGAATCATTGTGCGAATTTTCTTCGCCATCACTCTCGCTTCAAGCTGGACGGTTTGCAATTCTTCAGGATTAAATTGCGGTTCATCTGATTCGTCCTCTTCCTCATCTTTGCCTCGATTGACAATCAGAAGTTCAGCCCTCATTTTTTCAGAATCAGGGTAAGAGGCACCAAGCTTCAGCTCGGCATCATTGTCGTAGGCGACTTCCCCAACCTTTTCTCCCATCAGCTGTTTGAATAGAAAGTTAGTGCCATCAATCACTTCTGAACGGCTTCTGAAATTTTTTGATAAATCGATGCGGAGTCCGGTATCTTGTCCATCTTTTGAAAAGGTTTTATATTTGCTTAAAAATAAGAACGGTTCAGCAAGCCGGAATCTGTAGATGGATTGCTTTACATCGCCAACCATGAACAAATTTCCCGGTTCGCTTTTGGTTACTAGTTTAAGAATGGTTTCTTGAACGAGGTTTGTATCTTGATACTCATCCACAAGAACCTCGGCAAACTGGTGCTGATAATCAAGAGCAGCTTCAGTTGCCTGTATATTTCCCTTTTCATCTTCTAAACCAAGAATCTGAAGGCAATAATGTTCCAAATCCGAGAAATCAACGATCCCTTTTTGTTTTTTCATTTCATCAAAACGTGCTCCAAACATCTTTACAAGAGAGACCAGGGTTTCGATTACGGGCTTTAATTCACGCAAATCCTGCAGGTGACTTTCATAGGATCTTGCAAACAGCTCTTCTTGAAGCTGTTCGATTTGTTTTTTTGCTGAATTACGCAGTGCTGTAGCCTGTTCAAGCAAGTCCTTGCTGTATTCAGAACCTTTGCATGCCTTGGCTCTGGAAAACGACGTCAAGGCCATTCTTTTCCCTAATTCCTTCCATGAATCTTGAGCATCCATTAATTCCTGAACTTGACGAATATCATCAACGAGATTTTCTGCCCGGGGTGCAGGTCCGCCTGGTTTTTCAGTTAATGCAAGCGCCCTCTGCAGCTTTTCCAGACTGCTTGATAGCTGCACCGAGATATCCGCAGTCAAATAAGGGAAAAACGGCAAATCCTCAAGTCGTTCTTCCTCACCGTACATCACAGACAGCTCATCAAGCCATTTCAAAGGATTAGGATGCGATCTTGAAAATTGATAGAGCGCACGAACGAGCGTCTGCAAATCTGTATCACTTCTATCCGTTGTATAGCGATCAACTAAATCAAAGAAGGCATCATTATCTGCAAGACTATATTGCTCTTCAAAAATATCATCGAGCACCTCGTCTATTAAAAGCTGGCCCTCTGTTTCATCTGCAATTCGAAAACCAGGATCCAAATCAATTAAGTAATAATATTTTCGGACAACGTTTAAGCAGAAGGAATGAAGAGTAGAGATTGCTGCACGATTTAACAGCGACAGCTGTCGTCTTAAATGCAGGGAAGACGGATTTTCCTTTAATGCCTTTTCAAGCGCCTCACCAATCCGGTTTCTCATTTCTGCTGCAGAAGCATTTGTAAACGTAGCGACTAATAATCGATCGACATCGACCGGATTTTCTTTTGATATGATTTTACGGATGATTCTCTCAACAAGCACCGCTGTCTTTCCTGATCCTGCAGCTGCTGCTACAAGAATATCCTGTCCGCTTGAGACGATCGCTTTCCATTGATCATCTGTCCATTGGCTGTCACTCGGTTTCTCGATCATTCTCTTCCCCCCCTGCTTCGTGTCGTAATCTTTGGAGAATGGCATCATTTTTGTCATCCTTCAGCATGCGATATTGATTTTCCGCTAACGATTGATCAAATTGACACACTGATTTAAAAGAACAAAATGTACAAGGAACTTTATCTTTCATTTTATACGGGGCGATATCAACGACCCCATTTGTAATATCTGTCCCAATGCTTTGAAACACATTGCGCACATGTCCGCGGAGCAAGTCAAATTCGCTTTCGCTTGCAATGGCCGAGTCAGATCTGAAGCCGCCATCCTTTTTAAGGCCGGCTGAGACAATTTTTGAAAGTCCGCTGTCCAATGTCTGATCCATTAACCTTACAGCTTCCTCATCTCCGAGCAAGAGACCTTTCATTTTGAACTTCTTGAAAATTTCCTCTTCGATTTTATCCTGCGGCAGCTGAGAGGCAGTCTGAATCATTGGATCATGTACATGGAAATAAAGGACGCCTGCTGGAGTAGCTTCCACTCCAAGCCAGCTTTTTGAATGTGTAATAATGACATCTAAATAAGTCAGCATTTGCAGTGCAAGTCCGTAATACACTTCTGAAAGATTAAGAGCTTTATCGCTTGATTTAAAATCAACAATCCGTAGCAGAACCCCTTTAGAGCTCTCCGCTTTATCCACTCTGTCAATTCTTCCGATCAGCTCCATCGTACAGCCATTTTCCAGCTGAAAACGGATTGGAGGCAATGGCCCGCCTTTTCCGAAGGCAAGCTCAAGTCCTGCTGGTGCAAACCCGCTCGCTTTCGCATGCTCGCTTAATATTGACGAAGCTCTTGTAATAATGCTGATAAGCTTTCGTTTTAAATAGTGGTGACGATTTGAGCTAAGCAGTATTTCACGCTGAAGCCTTGGTGCCAGTGTTTCAACCGCATCATGGGAAAGACGCGCGCACTGGTCTTGCGACAAGTCCTTCCAATCAAGCTTTAATTGCTGAAGCCTGTCGGAAATCAGCTTTAAGGCGGAATGGAACATTTGACCGATATCAGGCGCTTCTAAACGGAAATATTGACGTTCCTTTAGTTTAAGACCATGTGTTGCATAATGTGAAAAGGCACATGCTTTAAACATTTCCATGCGTGAAACACTGCCTTGAATGTGCTCGCCGTATAACTCTCTGCTGATCCCGGTTTGCAGCGGCTCAGCTTCATTTCGGTAAAAGAGACTGCCTACAACCTTTGAAAGTGTTTCTTTCTGATCGGTCTCTGTGAAATACGTATATGTATCCCACCAGATTGGGCTGATTGGATAGCTTCTTTTCCATGCCTGCAGCTGTGACGTTAAATACGAAAGAGTGACATCTTCATTTACGATAAAGGATAGCTGTTCATCTTCCGGCAGTTCTTCGGGTTCATTTATAAAGGTTTCTGTCTTGATTGCCGGAAAGATATCTTTTAATCTTTTTATAAGTATAGAAGGAAGCAGGGACTTCCCCTCTTCATCTGCAAGCGGATAAGAGAGATACACTTCATGTGAAGCTGCTGATAATGCTAAATAAATGACAAAGCTTTCGTCTAAAAGCTGCTCCCGTGCAGTTGGTGCCAGCTCAATCCCCTGATAATGCAGGGACATCCGGTCTTCCTCTGTCAGCACGCCTTTTTCCATAGGTCTTGCCGGAAGAATCCCATCATTCGCCCCTACAACAAACGAGATTTTGACGTTTAAAAGCCGTGATCGTTCTAAACTGGCGATAACGACTTGATCAATCGCTGGCGGAACCAGGGCAAACTTCATAGCTTCCAGGCCTGTTTCAATCATTTCAGAAAATAATTTACGTGAAATCGAATGGTCATTTATCATCTCAGCAAACTCATCAAGCATTCCGGTCACAGCGCTCCATACTTGAGCATGCTCTCTTGCTTCGATAAGTCTTCCTGCTTGTTCAGCGTCTAAACGCAGCTGTTCAAGCTTCAAAGGAATATCCAGCTCCTCGAGAAACAAGTATAATGCTTCTGCCATACTGACACCGCTGTCTGAGCGTTTCATCCGCTTAGCTAAAGCCTTCAGAGGACCTGCTGCAAGATCCCGCAGCTGATTCACCATTTCTTCCTTTTCATTCTCTTCATCTGTTCTGACATACTCATCATCCAATGAGTAATATCTCCGGTAAACCCAGCGCTCGTCCTTCGTCCATTTGCTGCCTTGAATCCCATATGAAAGAACATAATTCTCAAACTGGTCCATCTTCTCCCGCATCTCTTGTTTGTTTGCATCCATTGGAAAAAGAAGCTCTGTTTTAATGCAGCGGAAAACAGATTCATAGCGCCAATTTCCGTTTAAGACTTCTAATGCCGAGCGAATCAATTCAATGACAGGGTGATTCAGCATGGAACGCTTCTGATCAATGAAAAAGGGAATCTTATAATCTCTGAATACCTGCTCAATCAAGTCCTGATAATCTCCGATATTTCGAATTAAAACCGCAAGATCCTTGTATCGATACCCTCCATCCATCACGAACCCGCGAATTTTCCGGGCAACCCCTTCAATCTCTGACCGGCGATTGGACGCTTGTGCAATCACAGCATTCGTTTCGCCATCATATGGCTTTACAGGACGTGACTCAAGGTATCTTTCCAAATGAGCAAGAGATGGCCGTTCAATAAATCTCGGCATCTCGTTTATAACGTGAACGTCATCCACTTCCATCTTCGATTCTTCCGCAAGCTTTGAGAGCTTGTGATAGGTCATTCCGGTCATTCTGAATAAATGCAGCTCGTGAGGCAAATGCTCATGGAACGGCTTGTCTGCTGTCAGTGCAATGGTTACACTTTTCGCATGATTCATAAATGCTGCGATCACTTCATACTCTTGCGGTGTAAAACTGTGAAATCCATCGATATAAATATCAGCTTTTTGTATATATGACGATTCTGGGATTTTTTTCGCCAAAAGCTGTAGATAATCCTCGGAATCAACATAAGTCCCGCTTAGCTCTAGCTCAAGCTGCTTGTACAGCAGCACAACATCATGCAGCTTATCTGCAAGCGCCTTTTCCTGACGGGTTGCGTTTACTGTCATCTTCTCAAGCTTATCTTCCATTTCCTGCGGTGTCAGACAATATCTCTTTAGCTCTGTAATCATCGCCTCAATGTGTTCAATAAATCCGCTTTTACTGCTCGCTTTTGCAAAAATTTTAAACTCCTGCTTATGCTGTTCAACAAGTTTGCGCAGCATCATCTGAATGCCTGTGCCAGAAATATGATAACGGCTGATTCCGCCGGTCTCCTGCAATATTCTCCAGGCCAAACGGCTGAAGCTGAACGTTTGAGCCCGCATCATCCCGCTCAAATCAGGTGTTTTGATCAGCTCATATTCGATCCCAAACGTCATTTGATCAGGCACCAAATAAACGATCGGATCTCCCTCAGGCTGATGAAACAGCTCTGTGCGAATTTCATTTAACAGCCGATGTGTTTTCCCGCTTCCGGATCTCCCTAAAACAAATCTTACTCCCACACTTCAAGGCCCCTTTCTATATATGACAAAGAAAAAGACATATGAAACAATATGCCTTTTTATTAATTGATTTTTCTGCTATCTCTCTTTTATTCTCTATGTTTATTTTACTTGAAAACACATGGGAATACCATTCCCGCACCCCTTCCAAGTTTTGCAGAATCAGCGAACGAACAGCACACTGGGCAGCTGCATACTTTAAAGAAAGGGGGCAGGAATATGACTAAAATCCATCTGCTTTCATTCTTTTTTTTCTTATCGGCTGTCATGGTCGCAAGCAACATCTATATTCTTATCCCAATCTATCACGAGACAGCAGCCGGCATCGGGATTTCATTTGATGAAGCTGTCCTTGGCAGCAGTTTTTTTACGTTCTTCTATGCCGCTGGACTATTATGCTTTGGACCATTAACCGAAAGAGCAGGCAGGAAGAAGATTCTTATAGGAGGATTCTGCTGCTCCATTCTTGTCACAGTTTTGCTCTCATTTGCTTCGCCCATAACATTTCTTCCGCTTCGCTCTCTTCAAGGATTCTTTTTAGGATGCTTTGCACCTGTCGCGTATGCCTATTGCTTTGAAACCTTCAATGAAAAAACCAGAACGTGGCTTATTTCTCTCATCAATACAGGCTTTCTTATGTCAGGTATTCTCGGCCAGCTGATCAGTTCTGTGATCATCTCAGCTTTCGACTGGAAAGCTGTGTTTTATTTTTTTGCATGCATGTACGGGATTCTTACGGTTGGAATGGGATTTTTGATTGAGGAAAAACAAAGGAAGAAAAAGAGGAATCCACTCTTCTATTCTGTCCAGTCAATTGTTCAAAATAAAAACTTGCTCATTTGTTACTTGCTAACATTCATTATGCTTATGTCATTTACTGCTTACTATGATGGTTTTCACAGAGAGTTCGGAGGAGCTGCTTCTGACGAGGCACTGTTCTGGAGCAAAGCTTGCGGATTAGCAGGGACACTATTTTCATTCATCAGCGTGAAGTGGATTTTGAAATATGGCAAAAAAACCACCGTCAGGTACGCCATCCTCGGAATTATCACTTCTTTTCTTGTCTCATTTTTGAGCCATAATCTGTACTTTGCAACAGGTCTTTCTTTGCTTTTCACTGCATCGCTTTCCATTTGCATCCCAGCGGTCATTTCATTAATCGGAGAATACGCTGGCCGTGAAAGAGCAACTGCCATTTCTCTCTATTCATTCTTGCTTTTAGCTGGGGCAAGCGCAGGGCCTATAATCGCCAACATTTTATCATTTCATGAAATCCTGCTGCTGTTCTCAGCCTTTTACAGCATGGCCGTACTATTTACCGTCAGGAAATAGCTTCACTCTTTCACTCTTCCAATTACATCATCTTTGTGGATTAGACCAAAATGGCGGCTGTCATGGCTTACCCGGCGATTGTCGCCAATGACAAAGAGGAAATCTTTCGGAATTGTCTCCTTCCCAGTCGTTTCCTTCAATGTAAAATCACCTGTTAATCTTCCAAAAGGAACAGCCTTTTTCAAGGTTTTTAAATACGGCTCATCAATAGCCTTACCGTTAATGAAAAGCTGATCATTTTTATAGTAGAGCTCGTCTCCGGGCAAACCGATGACTCTTTTAATATAAGCGTCCTTACCCCCTGGCCCATTAAATACAACAATATCAAAACGCTTTATGTCAAAAAGAAAATGATTGACCTTATTAATAGAAAGCTCATGTCCTTCTTCAAGCGTAGGCTGCATCGAACCGCCTTCTACCCTGTAATCAACAAATATCAGATTTTTAATGGAAATAATGAGCAAGAACGTGAACACAGTTGTAAAAAACCAGTATCTTTTTCTCATCCTGACTCCTCCATCTGTCTAATGATCCCTTTTCTTTTCA
The DNA here is from genome assembly GCF_014235785.1 of Bacillus sp. PAMC26568. Taxonomy (GTDB): domain Bacteria; phylum Bacillota; class Bacilli; order Bacillales; family Bacillaceae; genus Bacillus_P. The sequence continues at coordinate 3,562,912 of NZ_CP060137.1, forward strand.
AGCATTTTAACATTTAATCGCTTCTCCAATTGCTTGCCTATCAACCATAGTAAAAAGATGACGACCACTGCAATGACAGTTCTCTCAGGCTGGGTTATCATCGCGCGCAAATCATAGCCGATAAAACTGATTAAAAAGATCATCACAAGCTTTCCGGACAGTACAGCCAAACAGAACTGCCAAATGCTGACTTTTGATAAACCTGCAACTACATTTACAGCGGCAGATGGCGTAAATGGAAAACAGAGCAATAAGAACAGCGGTCCAAATCCGTGCCTCTCAATCCAGCCCATCATTCTTTGCACAGTAGCATTTCGGCTGAAAACCCTGAAGAACCTCTCTTGCCCGTACTTTCGAATGAGCAGGAAAAGAATAATTGCGCCAAGACTGCTTCCAATCCATGAATAGATAAATCCGAACCATAAACCATATGAATTGGCGTTTGCTACAACAAAAACAACTAATGGCAAAAATGGCAGAAACGCTTCAAGCAGAGGCAGTCCTATGCCGAGCAGCGGACCAAACGAGCGGTAATCTTTAAAAAATTCCATCATTCTTTCAATTGTAAAATAATCCAGAAATGCCTCGAGTTCCATGCGGTAAGCTCCTTAATATCTTTATCTATGCTATTATTTTACACGTTTGTGCTATAACTTTAAACATCGGGACATTTTGCAGGAGCATACATAAAGCAGGCTTGCAATTCATATACTGATAAAGTAAAATAAAAATCGAACATACGTTCTTTTCATTATGTTAAAGCGAGGTTTTTTTGATGACGAGAATTCCATCAGATCTTCGAGATGCAATTGAAATGTCCATTTACCTGCCGATGACCATTTCTATTTTCAACCGTGATTTATCAATCATTGAACAAAGTCCATTCAAGCTGAAGCAGCCTTACCTTCACATTGTGGAAGAATCATTAAAGCTTGCCCAGAAGGATCTGACTGTCGTTCGCCGCGAACTGAAAAAAAACAGCATCAAAGTCAGTCAGGTACAAAGAGATGAGGCATTCACCATGTATTCTTTTATCTTTAAAGGCTATGAGGAACAGCATAATTATTTCAATCCGAGGATACGCAATAAAGTTTGCGAGCTGATGGAAGAATATTTATTTAAGGTGATGAAAAATTAATGTTTGCCCAGTTCCCGGATAATTTGCTCGTAGATGAGGTTTGTCTGCTTTTCCTTTGGAAACAGCAGCAAATTCATTTTTCGATGCTCTTCTTCAATCCTCGCAGAAATAATTGTCCGAAGCTGAGCAGTCCGATACAGCTGGTTTTCAAAAGAGGTTGCAGAAACGGGAATCGTTTCACATTTACCGCTTGTGAACATTACCTCCGTATTATCAAAATCAGCAGCTGAATATTGCTGAATATAAGCATGTGAAATCCATGCACACTGCTGCCGCGTGGAAGATGCCGTAGGAAAGAAAAACATATAATTACCCGGATCAACAACAATTGGCGGCTTATGCGTAATCCCCATCAAATCCCGCGTCCCTGCTTTTCTGCCTTCATAGCTTGATCCAAAATAAGAACAGCTGCGGTTCACAACTTCCTGAGGGCTTAGCTTCACAATCACTTCTTTCTCAGCTTCAATGACCCTGGAAAACAGCTTCCCATTCTTTACTAGAGGCAAGATCGCCATCGTAAAGCGATTAGCCACATAATGATCTAAAAAATCTCCATAATCAGTTCCCAAACAATTCACCTCTTTAGTTTAATAGGAATATAGAACCATATTAAATCTAGCATATTTATCCTTATTTTTCTACAATTTTACAATATTTTAACAACTTGAAAATAATAAAGTGAAACTTCAATAAGCGGGGTTTTACTGTCCGTTAGTCTATTGGCAATCAGCCGCTGGAATCAATCAACGCAGCCAGATATAACTATTGAAAGTGGAGCGATAGTAAAGATAGGCGCAGCCATCAACTCTGTTTCATTTTTTTGTTAATACTGATAAATTTGCTTTTTACACTGATAAAACTCATTAATTCATTGATAAATTATATAGTGGCAAAACGGAAACTTGGAATGAACATCAAATAACCGGTTTTATCCTATCACGCCGCATTCTTACCATAAGTCCGAGAATATTCGGGCATTTGTTGCCTTAATAGATCAACATATTACCTCTTGCAGGCGTGATTAAAAGGGTGCAGAATTTGCAGAAATTAATTTTCTAAAAATTTAAATAATTTAGTTGATTTAAAGGCCTTTTATCCATATAATTAAAAAAAGGCATCAGGGGTGATCTTTCGTGAAAAACAGGAAAACGTATACCGAGATCATGAAGTCCCGCAACACATTCAAGATGGAAAAGAAGCAGGAAACCGTACTTGATATTTACATTCAAATGGTGTTGGATGAAGCTGTGTTAACCCGGAAACTGTCCCTCCTTCAGGAAAAGATCGATGAGTCCTTGGACCGAAACGACAAACCGTTATTTTTAAAGTTAGCCAAAGAATATGCTGAATTGCGTTTAATCATTTAAAAGCAAGCCCTCCTTAAAAAGGGCTTGCTTTTATGTTTTAAGTGCCCATTAAAAAGCCACCGTTTTATGCGGTGGCTTTTTACAATTAATGATTAGCAGTAAATTGTTCTGCTTCTGTTGATCCTTTTAAAGCGGTTGTAGAAGAAGTTCCGCCTGTGATAATTTGTGAAACTTCATCAAAGTAGCCAGTGCCGACTTCACGCTGATGTCTTGTTGCTGTGTAGCCATATTGTTCGCTTGCGAATTCAGCCTGCTGAAGCTCTGAGTATGCAGCCATGCCATGGTCACGATATTTTCTGGCTAGCTCGAACATGCCGTAGTTTAGTGCATGGAAGCCTGCAAGTGTAACGAATTGGAATTTGTAGCCCATTTTTGCAATTTCTCTTTGGAACTGGGCAATCGTGCTTTCATCTAATTTTTTCTTCCAGTTGAAAGATGGCGAACAGTTGTAAGCAAGCAGCTTGCCAGGGAATTTAGCATGAATAGCTTCAGCGAATTTCTTTGCTTGCTCTAAGTTTGGTTCGGATGTTTCACACCATACTAAGTCTGCATAAGGAGCATAGGCTAAACCTCGTGCGATTGCCTGATCAATTCCTGCTGCAGTGCGGAAGAATCCTTCCGGTGTACGCTCACCTGTGATAAATGCCTGATCTGACGGATCTACATCACTTGTAATTAAATCAGCTGCATCTGCATCTGTTCTAGCAATGATTAATGTTGGCACTCCCATTACGTCAGCTGCAAGACGAGCAGAGATTAAGTTTTTAACAGCTGTTTGGGTTGGAAGCAATACCTTTCCTCCAAGGTGTCCGCATTTTTTTTCAGAAGATAATTGATCTTCGAAATGGACTGCTGCTGCTCCAGCTTCGATCATGCCTTTCATAAGTTCAAATACATTCAGCTGTCCGCCGAAGCCAGCTTCTGCATCTGCGATAATCGGGGCGAACCAGTCGATGTTTCCTTCTCCTTCAAGATGCTGAATTTGATCGGCACGCTGAAGCGCCTGGTTGATGCGTTTCACTACTGCAGGAACGCTGTTTGCCGGATACAGACTTTGATCCGGGTACATATGTCCGGAAAGATTCGCATCTGCTGCTACTTGCCATCCGCTTAAATAAATCGCTTTCAATCCTGCCTTTACTTGCTGAACAGCTTGGTTTCCTGTAAGTGCACCCAGTGCATGTATAAAATCTTCTGTCTGCAGCAGGTTCCAGAATTTCTCCGATCCTCTGCGTGCAAGAGTATGTTCAATATCAATTGATCCGCGTAAACGAATGACTTCCTCAGCTGAATACGGACGTTCAACTCCATTCCATCTTGGATCCATTGCCCAGCTTTCTTCTAATTTTTGCACTCTTTCATTACTCATTTCCTTATCCCTCCAGTGGTTTGTATTATTTGTTATAATACAGATTGAATTTTATAGTATTAATATATAACAGATTAATTGAAAATGGAATCTTTTTCTTTTAAATTTTTTGAATATTTTTAGATTAGGAGGTTAGATGCCTGATAGATGAGGGTTTTTGGTTGGTCTAATTTAAAAAAGTTTACTTTGGACTTGGATTTATTTGAAAAAAAGAAAGTATTTTGAGTAAAACAGAAGTAATTGTATGGTTTTTGCAAGTAAGCGAGGCAATCTGGAAAGCAACAGATTCATTTTGGAAAGTAAATCACTTTTTGCAGGAAACCTCTGTGCTGAAACATATAAAACAGCGCTGCTCCATAAGGAAGCAGCGCTGTTTCTTAGTTTTCTATCGAAAATTGGCCTCTCTCTGTGCCATCTTATTATCTGGAACCAGTGCTTTTTAATCGGAAATGAGCTTCTGCCTATCTGAATGGCAAAAACCCTGTTTAAGTTAATAAAACAAACAATTGCATTCATACTAGAAACGGAAAAATGTCTCTTTTCCAGCTGCCTTTAGCCGTTTAATTGCGCTTAGTTTTCAGGCTCCTCCCCGTTGCCCCATTCCTCAAGATAGGTGATTCTCTCGAGCATGGTCGGATGGCTGTATCTGAAAATTTTCACCAGGCCTGGCGGATTCACCTGGCTTAAGCCTGCTTTCGCCAGTTCTTGAAACGTATGGACAGCAGCTTCCTGGTTTTCTGTCATTTCGATCGCATAGATATCAGCATCTTTTTCCTGATGGCGCGATATGATATTTGAAAAGGGATCTGAAGCAAAGGTCAGCATTCCAAGGAGCATCAGGAACAATGGCAATGATGCAAGCTGCTGTTTTTCGCTGATATTCAAAATGTTGCCAAAACGTCTGATTGAAAAATTCATTAATCGATTGATTAAATATAAACCGAGCAGTGTCAGGACGAGATAGCCTGCAATTCCGACATAGATATGCTTCATAACGTAATGTCCCATTTCATGTGCCATAATAAACAGGATTTCTTCTTCGCTAAGCTTGTTTAAGGTTGTATCCCAGAGAACGATTCTGGAGTTTTCACCAATACCTGTTACATATGCATTTAAAGCATTTGTTTTTTCAGACATATTCACTTCAAATACATGCTCGGCAGGAATGTTTGCTTTCTCGGCTATCGCGAGAATTTTCGTCTCGAGCTCCTTGTTTTTAAGCGGTGTGAAATCATTATACAGAGGATCTATTAAAACAGGCTGAATAAACATTAAGAACAGGCTGAACGGAATGGACAGCACCCAGGCATAAAGCCACCACTTTTTTGAAAACTTGCGGATGAGCCAATAGATAACAGCTACAATTAAGATCATGAATGCATAATTGACCCAGAAATCGATCAATTGGTCTTTCATCCAGCTCCCAAAGGTTTGCGTTGTAATATGATAAGAAAGCGAAATTCTATAACGCAGCCATTCAATCGGAAAAGAAAACAGGGTGACAATAAAAGACAGCCAGAACACATAAACAGCTGTCTGAATGATAAAATAACGGGAAATGCCTTCAGACCAATGCTGAATTTTTTTTGAAAAGCCAATCACAAGAATGATGAAAAATAAAAACCATTCAAACGGAGCGGTAATAAAAAAGAAAAAATCCCGAAGCTGCGAATATTCTCCCGTAAGCCTAAGCTCCCGGCTGTTCATAAACGTATTGGGATCTGCTGAGCCTCCCTGAAACTGGGCAGGCAGAGTAGAATCGGCACCCATATAGATGTACCAATAAACGAACAGGCCATATAAAAAGTAAATCAGGACTGATACAGTAAGCCATTTGCGCATGATGATGCCCCCTCGAACAAGCTCTTTGTATTAGTTTAGTTCTAAACAAAGAGAGATAGAACATGAAATTCAAGTTAAAATAAGAGACCGTAACCGAGCAGCGTAAGGATGGAACCCATCACAACAACAATGACATTCAACCCTAAATAAGCGACGGCAAATGCGGCGATTGCACCGATGATTCCGAACCAAATATCCTCTTGAATGAAAAAAACGCCAGGAACGATCAAAGCCCCAAGTGTCGCATATGGAACATTTCTTAATACATTTTGAACAAAAACAGGCAATTCAATTCCGCTTAGAGCAACAAGAGGAATCATTCTCGGCAAATAAGTGACGGCAGCCATGCCGATGATCATCATCATCGTATTACTGAACATTCCGCTTTTCCTCCTTTGCATACACAAACTCAATTAAAACAGCTGACAACAAGGTTGCCAAAACGATTGACCAGCCTGTCGAAAGCAGTCCCGTTAAGTAAAATAAGGAATTAAAAATAGCAGCAGCACCTGCTAAGAATACAACTTTTCGCTGTTTTTTCATGGAAGGAACTAAAAGACCGATAAACATCGCATATAAAGCAACAGACATGCTTTCCTGCAGCGTTTCAGGCAAATTGGCTCCTATAAGATGCCCTACTCCTGAAAACACAACCCAGCTTGAATAGGAAATAAAAATAAGGCCAAACATATATCCAGCAGAAACATGCCCTTCTTTTACAGAAGCAACCGAAAATGTTTCGTCTGTAATCCCAAATGAATACAGTGCTTTTTTCCACAGGCTGTCTTCTTCAACCTTTTCATTCAAAGAAGCTGACATTAGAAAATGCCTTATATTTACGATAAAGGTGGTAAACACAATTTCAAAAGCTCCCGTGCCTGCTGCGATGAGACTGAGCGATATGTATTGGGCTGCACCTGCAAAAACGAAAATACTCATTAATACCGTTTCTGAAAGAGTAAGACCGGTATCATTTGCAAGCAGACCAAATGTAAGAGCAACAGGCATATACCCAATAGCAATGCTAAGGCCAGCTGCCATTCCTCCTGAAAAATGTGACTGCTTATTCAAAAATGCTGTCGTTGCCATCCACTTGGCCCCTTTCTCATTACGGATAATAAATCAGCAAAAAACAAGTTGCTGCCTGATCAGCTTTGTTTTCATACACATGCTCGCGATTGGCAACAAATTTGATGGAATCTCCTTTCTTTAATTCATAATGCTCTGCACCGATAGATACAGCCATCTCTCCTTCATTCACAAATAAATACTCTTCTACCCCGCTGAGATGCTGTTCGGAAACATGCCTGCATCCAGGCAGCAGCTCAAGCAGAAAAATTTCAAACCTTTTTTGCTGATCATAAGGAAAGTAAGAAAAGACATTATATAATTCGTTAAGGTCTGATACAGCCGTCTTATCTGTCCTGCGTACAATCGAAACACTCGTTTGCTCTTCTTCTACTAGGGAAGAAAAAGATACCCCTAGTCCATTTGCTATTTTCCATAGCGTATTGACTGTTGGACTTGATTGGCCTTTTTCAATTTGCGCAAGCATTCCCTTGCTGACTCCGGTAACAGCTGACAGCTGATCAAGGCTGTATTGCCGCATTTTACGAACGTTCTTTAAATTCATCCCGATTTGTTCCTGTAATGATTTCATAGGTCCTCCCTTTTATTTGTTTTATATAGTATACATTTGTATTATATTTTGAACAATATGAAAATTTTAATATTTCTAAGACTAAAGCCCAAGAGATACTCATTCAATATCATGATTTTTTCGTTTTTAAAGAAGAGTACAATTATGAAAGGGGTGCTTTAAATGAACATGAATTCTCATGTATTAGTTGTTGGGGGCACAGGCATGCTTGCGGATGTATCTGTCTGGCTTGGACAGCATGCCGACATGGTATCTGTTATAGGAAGACAGGAAAATCGGCATAATAAACTTAATGCTAGGATGAAAAATGTTAACAGTCTGATATTCGATTATAAAGATGGCAATGAGTTAAGAAAGCAAATGATGAAAGCAATTGAACAATACGGCCCCATTACTCTTGTTGTCAGCTGGATTCATTCCCATGCATCTTACACATTAACAATTATTGATGAAGAAGTCTCAAAGGCAGCTCCTCTCTGGCGGCTCTTCCATATTCAAGGAAGCAGCAATTCTAGAGAATTATATTTTCCAATAGGAGCAAACTGCTTATACCGGTCTATCATTTTGGGGTATTTGATAGAAGGAGGCCAAGCAAGGTGGCTTACACATAAAGAAATTTGTGAAGGAGTCATTGAAAGCATCAAGCAAGATTCCGAAAAAGCAGTGGTTGGCATTGTAGAGCCATGGGATAAAAGACCATAGAAAAAGCGGCCCGTTTAGGCCGCTTTTCATCATTTCCCTTTAAAAACAGGTTTTCGTTTTTCGCCGAAGGCTGTTAAAGCTTCTACGCGATCCTCAGTCGGAATCGTGACTTCATATGCCTTCCGCTCAATATGCAGGCCGGTTTGAAGGTCTGCGTTCATACCTTGTTTTATGGCAAATTTCGCCTGCTGAAGGGCGATTGGACCATTTTGCAGCATTTCTTCTGCCAGTCCTGCTGCAGCTTCCATCACATCATGGACTACGTTCGAAACAAGTCCATACTCAAGTGCTTGCTGAGATGTGACTTTACGCGCAGTTAAAATAAGCTCCATTGCTTTTGCCTCGCCTATGATACGGGGAAGACGCTGTGTTCCGCCAGCACCTGGAATAATCCCAAGTCCGGTTTCCGTCAATCCCACTGACGTTCCTTCAGCAATCAGCCGAAAATCACAAGACAAAGCAAGCTCCATGCCTCCTCCGAATGCATATCCATTTATCGCTGCAATCGTCGGCTGCGGGAGGGTGTCTATCTTTGTGAACACCTCTCCGATTTTATAAAGATTACGCTTTACCTGTTCATCTGTAAGTGTCTTTCTCTCTTTTAAGTCGGCCCCTGCGCAAAATGCTTTTTCTCCTGCACCTGTAAAAATAACCGCTCGCACTTCCCTGTTCGTACGAATGTCTTCAACTGCTGCTTCAAGTTCAAGCAGTGTTTCATAGTTAAAGCAGTTAAACACTTCCGGGCGATTTATCGTGACAACCGCCAGATTCTTTTCCACTGTGTATAAAATGCTGTTCAAAACAAAATTCCTCCTGACTATTTTTGAAGGACTTGATCTTTTAAGGCTCTGCGCAAAATTTTCCCTGTTGTATTTTTAGGGAGCTCTTCCAAAAACTCAATCGTACTTGGAACCTTGTACTTAGCTAAATGTTCGCGGCAGTATTCTTTTAATCCTTCTTCTGTCAGTGATTGATCTTTCAAAACAACAAAACATTTCACAGCTTCTCCCTGGTTTGGATCCGGAACCCCTACAACTGCAACTTCAACAACACCAGGATGATTGTAAAGCACTTCCTCGACTTCGCGCGGATAAACATTGTAGCCGCCGACAATGACCATGTCTTTTTTGCGGTCAACAATCGTAAAGTAGCCTTCCTCATCCATCGTCGCTAAATCTCCTGTATAAAGCCAGCCGTCCCGAATCGTGTGGGCCGTTTCCTCTGGCATTTTATAATACCCTTTCATCACATTTGGCCCTTTTACAATCAGCTCGCCAACTTGTCCGCACGGAACCTCTTCTCCAAGTTCATTAACAACTTTATTTTCAACGTTAAGAATGTTAGTGCCGATTGATCCAGCTTTACGCGGACGATCAAGCGGATTGAAGCTTGTAACAGGAGAAGCTTCAGATAACCCGTATCCCTCTGAAACAACAACCTGGAACTTCTGCTCAAACCCTTTTAATAAAGCAACTGGCATTGAAGCTCCGCCTGAAATGCAAAGTCTGAGAGATTCCAGGTCCTCTACATTCCCCCCCTCATGCTGAAGGAGGAAATTGTACATCGTCGGCACTCCGGCAAATAAAGTAGCTTCATAAGTTTTGACCAGCTTAAAAATTTCCGCAGGACTAAAGCGCGGCACGATTAAAAGCGTTGCCCCGCTGATTAATGGAGCATTTAATGAAACTGTTAAACAGAAAACATGGAACATCGGTAAAGTAGCAACCACTTTATCCGTATTATTCATTTTCAAATAAGAACCTACATCACTCGCATTGCTGAAAAGGTTTTTGTGAGTGAGCATTGCGCCCTTAGGTTTTCCGGTAGTACCGGAAGTATATAAAATAACGGCTACATCTTCCTCGTCCAATTCAACCGGCACTGGCTCGGAAACAGAAGATGAAATTAAATTTGTAAACGATTTCAATTTTGTGCTGATTGAAAGTGCTGAAGCATCTAATTTAGATTCAGGCGTCTCGCATGAAATAATATGCTCCACTCCAGGCAAAGCAGGATTCATTTTTTCAATTAACGGCAGCAGCAAATCAAATGTCACGATTGTATTTACATCACCATTGTTCAAAATATACCCGATTTCATCCGGTGTGTATATTGGATTGACAGGAATGACAGTAGCGCCAGCCCGCATCGCTCCATATAGTGCTATAACAAAATAAGGTGAATTTCCAAGCACTAATGCAAGGTGATCTCCTTTTTTCACTCCAAGCTGCTGAAGACTATCTGCAAACTTGTTGATTAAAACATCCAGTTCCCCATAGGATGTTTCTTTCCCCTCAAAGATAAATGCCGGCTTGTCTCTATACGTTTTTGCGGATAAAGACAGCTGTGAAGATAAATTCATTCTCCCACCCCTTGTAGAAAATGAATGAATAGCCATTCATTTTCAAAAAATTTAAAACTATAAGTCTATTATATTTTATGGATGAAAATTTCTCAACAAACGGCTCTATTTAGTTTTTCGAAAAATTAAAAAACCGAATATAAGGATCCGGTCTATTGTTTCAATTTAGTCCAAAACTTCTCGAAGGATCTTTATATGATATTAGTTCTGATATCGTTTTTAATAGCGTTTATCATTTCGGATTATTAGAAATTCGTGATGTTTAAAATATTAAATACTTACTGCTGCGTTCTGATCATTCACATCAGGATCTACACTATTGGTTTTGCTAATACCATTACTAACTAAAATAAGATTTCCTGAATTACCTCCGCCGGAACCAGAAATCGTTTTAGACACATTTTTAGGGGAGATATTAAAAGAATCTCCAAAATTCATAACCCCGCCAGATACATGATTGATATTAATAGTACCTAAAATTGAAGGCATAGTCTCATTCCTCTTCCGCTAATTATATAGCTATCTTATTCAGGTCTAAAGTTTTTGTCTATTAAAAACACCCAATACAACTCTTATATAATAGAAATTATCCCATTCTACCTTCTAGGTAACAAAGCATGGCAGCACCGTATATTGAATACCTGGAGTAGTGTTCACGTTAAAAATCATTACAAACCATGTTCTTGTATTTCCAAAAAGATGTGATTCTTACCATATCAGGTGTAAGACTATTTGTCGGAAGGAGCATCATTTCATCTCTTGCTTGCAACAGTCGCAATGTCAGACGGTCGATCTAAATTATTTCTAATCCTGTAAATCTCTTATATTTGATGACATTCGAGATCGGTTTGCTGGTCATACGTTACTTCAATTTGATTAGAGCTATTTGCCTTTTACTTTGCTACTTCTTATGCAACAAAGGGGTACCATTACTTTCTGCCTTTTTTAATACAATCAGAGTGTATAGTTTTCTTAATATGACCAAATGAAATGCTTAACTTCCACAAATGGCCTATTTCTTAAGGCTGGCACAAGTGCCTATGTTGTACTGAGGATATCACCAATTATTGAAATCTAAAAAAAACTAATCAAAACTTTGAAATGTCCAAACTTGGCAACATGAAAAATCATAGGATACACTAAAAAGAAAGGGAGGATAATAGTGGAAGATAATATTGACTTTAATGAAACTTCCCAAGGTAGCACAACAACAGAAGGTTCCTTACCGAGTGGCAATTCAAATCGGAATAATGATTGGTTTTTCAACAGAAGAAGAAATAGTGATCGTATTCTGAAACAGAATGATGATGGGGATATTGACAAGTTCTCACAATTCATGTTTGGGAATTCTAAGAGCAGTAAGACCAAAACGGAAGAAGTGAATGATTCACAGAAGTTAATTACGAATCATGAATCTTTAGATACCAAATTGAATCATGATTTATTTAGTAACGATGCTGAGCGTAATGAGATCTCCCCCAATCCTGTTGGAGATATTATGAGCAATAAGAATGTTATTGAGCTCATGGCAACCATTGATACTTTGATTGAAACAGTTAATATATATAAACCGATAATAAATGACATTTCACCATTAGTTAAACAAGTAGTTAATAAGTTTAAGGCCAAGGAAGGTAGCAAAAAAGCAAAATAGTGAAAAGAATTATAAACTTAAATCTTCAAGTATGATAAAACAATCCTAAATATATCTAGGCAGTAAGGTTAAGTGAGGCCAAGAAATTCATGAAGAATTTCTTTGGAAACAGGAGGTGTTTAAATAACGTGCGTAGATTAAACCATACAGGTGTAATACAGGGTAAAGGGTTAAACCTTTTCGGAAGTAGAAAGCATATAGAACAAAGATCAAATAGCGGTATTTTTCCTAACTTAATGAAAAATAACGATACTAAAATGGGAAAATTGAATGATAATGGTTCTATTTTTTCATCCTTTAAGGACCCAGATGCCATTTCTTTTTTCCTTACCAATTCTCAAAACGCATTAGAAAAAGCTAAACAATTTGCTCCAACAATTCAGCAATATGCACCTCTTGTCCGTAATTTGCCTGCACTTTTGGCATTATATAAAGGAATGCAGGCAAATGATGAAAAGGGAATACACGAAAAAACAATTAACAGTACTGAAACCTCTAAAAACAAAAAAGCGAATACCAATGTTCCTTTGCTATATATATAATCGAAATACATGAATGGGAGATGTTTCGTACGACTTCAAAAATGGCTTCTAATTCCATTTTCCATTTTGTGATTTTGAATGTTCCTTTTTCTTTTTTCTCTCTTTTTCTTGGCTAGCTGCCATTCAATTTAGGAAATCCTCGTGACCGATTGCCTATACGTGTTTTTCTTCTCCTTGCAAATGGGGAGCATCAGCGCTTCTGCTTTAAAAGGGACAACCCAAGCTCAAAGAATAAGGAGGCAAGGCGAAACCATAAGGTAAGGAAATAAGAAGTTATATGACGTATTATAACCAGTTTAGATACCAATGGAATTTAACATATATTGTAAAACCGAAACATCCTTACCTTATTTTGGAACCCAGAATAAGTCTAGATAATTTATAGTTATATGTTCTTGATTAACTCTGCTTATCTTTTCAAATATCCGCTATTTCCTCAATAATCGTCCAATCCTTTTTAGTTTTATGCCGTATTTTATAGTAAGCCAACGCAAGTATCTATGGTTCCTCCGTAACTCATAATGAACCTCTTTTTCACTTACAAAGGTAAAAGCATATGTTTGATACATATGCTTTTATCTATTTTATTCGCTTTGTAGTGAGGTATTATAACAGAAAAATCATATAATTTTTGTTGAACGTTGATTTTTGACTGTATTTTTATAGATGAATGCTGTCGTTTGTTGCAACAATATCTCTAAATATAGGCATTAATATCATAGTGATAAATAACTCTCATAGACAACCATACAATTTCTTTTAAATTGAACATTTGTCTAAGCCAACTTCTTCTTAATACATACATTATTAGAGAAAGCGAATAAGCTCTAAACAAAAAAGAGAGGTGAGAACATGTACGGATACGGCGGAGGTTGTGGCGGAGGCTACGGCGGCGGTTTTGCGTTGATCATTGTGTTGTTCATTCTTTTAATTATCGTAGGTGCAGCATTCTGTTTTTAAATAATAACGCCAAATATATATTTAAAACAGGTATTTTAAACAAGTACAAAGGAGGTGCAGAACATGTCTGAAGGTTATGGCTCTGGAAGAGTGTTTGCGTTTGTAGTGGTTATTTTCGTTCTACTTGTTATTGTAGGATGTTCGTATAGCGGAGGGTACTAATTCCACGACAAAAATCCTGAATGTAAAGGACAGATTCCAGTGATCTGTCCTTTATTTAAAACTTCGTACTATAACTGCCTAACCAACCCTTTCCAAAAAGTGGTTACATAGTAAAAGTATGGTTGCACTGGTGGAGGTCCACATGTCTCATGGAGGTCAACCCTCCCATGTCTAACAGAGTCTACGCCCATTAGCAATGTTGTTACTTTTGTAATTTCACTCAATACATCCATACCTCCTTCAAAGGAACATCTTTAATGTTTATACGGAGAATTAAACTTTAAGTTTCGCTATTCAGATAATTGTTCAAGTTATTATTGACAATGCCTTATTCCGTTAAAAGAACCGTAAACTTTTCTATTACGATTTATTCTTCGATCTTAAACCACGGACCTGAATCTTGAATTATATTCCAAAGTTTTTCTGGAAGCTCAAGCTCGCTTACTTTTGAAGTCTTAATTGTTGTCTCAATTCTAGCTTCTTTTCCATTCTGAACCTTTTCTACCCAGTCTGGATTCATGATTAACGTATGACCAACCGCTGCTAGGGATAGCCCCATAAACGACCCTTTTCGGTTCTTTATTTTCTACAAAGGTTCATACCTTAAATACCACTAAAATTAGCACCAAAACTCATTCCCAATAAGAAAGTGCCAAAATTAGAGTCCTTGTCCCTTATTGGGAAGTGCTAACGTACAAAATTTCCGAAATGTTGTCTGTACCCCAGTTAGACATAATACTGTGTTTTGTGATTTTCTATTTTCTATCATTGGCTGGCTCCTAAATATGAAATATTCTCAAAAAAAAGCAATTGGAAAAAATCCAATCGCTTTCTTAGTACAGCAGATCAATAAATTGTTCTTTTTCCACATTCCCAAAATAATGCTTAATATCAAGGTCTCTGAGTGCTATTTCAATCGTCGTGCGATCATACTGCAGCCCTTGTAAACGGTTTTCAATTTCTGCAACATCTCCAACACCGAAGAAGTCACCGAAGATTTTACAGTTGTCAATGATTCCTTTATGAACCTCCAAACGGACATCAATTTGGCCAATAGGGAAGCGGTGTGAATGCTGAAGGTTAAAGGTTGGCGATTTGCCGTAATTCCAGTTCCAGTTTTGATAGCGCTCTTTAGATAACTGATTGATTTTTTCCCAATCAGCTTCTGTCAAATTATACTGAGGTACCTCGCCTTCTGTATCAAAAATATAGCGAAGCAGCATCTCTCTGAATTGTTCAATCGTCATTTTTTCTTCAAGAAACTCGCTAATGTTTGCCACACGGCTGCGGATCGATTTTATGCCTTTGGATTCAATCTTATCTTTTTTAACGTTTAATGCAGAAACGATATTTTCCATTTCTGAATCAAACAGCAGCGTGCCGTGGCTGAACATTCTGCCTCTCGTTGAGAACTGTGCATTGCCTGATATTTTTCTTCCTTCCGCTAAAATATCATTTCTGCCGCTCAGCTCTGCATCAATATTAAGGCGTTTCAATGCACGTGTAACCGGCTCAGTGAATTTTTTAAAGTTGTGAAAGCTGTCACCGTCATCCTTCGTGATAAAACTAAAATTCAAATTGCCCAAGTCATGATAAACAGCTCCCCCGCCAGATAGCCTGCGCACAACGTGAAGTCCTTTATCTTCTACATATTTCGTATTAATTTCCTCGATTGTATTTTGATTTTTTCCGATGATGATGGAAGGTTCATTAATATAGAAAAGCAAGTAAGTTTGTTCAGGGTCTAAATTTTTAAGGCAATATTCTTCTATTGCAAGATTGATTCTTGGATCTGTAATTCCTTTATTATCGATAAATAGCATCTTTCGTTCCTCCTAATTATCCTGTGTCCATTCTAAACCAGAAGCAGCAAGGCGGACAGGTCCTTTATAAATTGACTGAGCTTCTGCAAGTAAATCTTGATGATTTCCGAAATGCGGTAAATGAGTCAGCATCAGTTCCTTTACACAAGCACGGTTCGCAATGTTAGCTGCATCATAACTATTCATATGACCTGCACCAGATCCGTCCATCTCTCCGTAAAAGTTGCACTCGCATATGAGCAAGTCCGCATTTTGAGAAAAAGGAATGAATTCCTCCAAATAACTAGAATCAGCTGTATACACAACGGTTGAAGCTCCGTCAGAAATTTTCATCGCAAAGCATGGGACCGGGTGCTTCGTTTTTAAGAATCGGATTGTAAAAGGACCGAGTTGAATCGGCTGATTCGGATTATAGGCAATTCCCTTTGTTACATCTTTATATGTAAGTCCTGCGAATTCAATCTGATCAAATGCATGTCCATAGATGGGCAATACACGATCCGTCTTCTTAAGATATGATGCAATCAGCCTTGCAAATTGAAGCGGACCGATATCAGCGACATGATCGTGGTGATAATGGGAAAGCACAACAGCATCTAATTCCTCAGGCTTTATATAATTTTGCATCTGTGATAGAACAGCACTTCCGCAATCAACCAGCAGGCGGAATCCCTCAGACTCAATTAAGTAACCCGAAGAAGCTTCATTGACAGCGGGAAAACCGCCCCAAAAACCAACAACCGTAATCTTCATGTGCTTCCTCCCTCTTCTGCATTTCCTATCTTTCAATATACCCATATTTATAAAAAATTGCATGTTTTATGATGTTGTTACAAAACAGATGTTGACATAGTGCTACCTGTTATAATACAATGACATTAACAACAACTTGGAGGGGATACCAATGTTAGTTAAAATGACTGAATTTTTCAAAAACCTGCCTGCAAAGAAATGCTTGGAGTGCGGGGACAAAATTGAAGAACAGCATGAGTGTTATGGCAATACATGCGATAAATGCATGAAAATCAATCACATTTAACCACTGTCCATCCTACCAATACCTATTAATTGGAGAAAGAACCACTCGTTCTTTCTCTTTTTTTTGTTTATTTTGCACAGATACTTGAAATACCTAATAGATTTACATTTAAAGTACTACATGTTCTTTTCTACTGCGAGAATTAGAATTTGCCATTTCAATATTAAAATTAAAAACAACAATTATCTTAAAAAGAGCATGAAAAAAGACCAATAGAATTTGGTCTTTTAGCTTCAGCCATTATTTTGTGAGTGCAGCAGATAAAGATGTTTTGATATGGTCTTTCCCAAGCAGAAGTCCGTCTTTGATTTTTTGAAGGCTCCCCTCCCAGACAGGGTCTTCATGTTCTATACTTACAGCTCCATTATAGCCGATTTTGATTAATTCCTGAATAAACTTAGACCAATCTAAGTCACCCAATCCCGGTAATCGATAGCGCCACCATGAAAAATCAGTCAAAATTCCTGTTCTGTTTAATCTATCGTAATCAATCTCAGTATCTTTTGCATGAACATGGAAAATGCGATCAGCAAACTCATTCACCGGAATGTACGGATCGATTCCTTGCCAAATTAGATGTGAAGGATCATATGCAAGTCCAAAACAAGAAGAATCAAGCTGATCAAATAATCGGCTCCATATTTCAGGAGAAATAGCCGTATTTCCCATAAGGGGACAATTTTCAAATGCAATTTTGACATTTGCCTTTTCTGCAAGCTCTCCTGCATATGAAAAAAAAGAAACGATATCTTTCAAACTATTGGCCGGTTTTGAACGAATAGCATCATACGCATCATAAGAATCAGCCAACGAAGAAGAATTGATCCCTGTCGACGTCACAACTAAAGGAATTCCAAGCCGACCTGCAGCTTCAATTCTTGAAAACAGCTCTTTCTGGTGCATTTCCCTCATTTCAAGATCTTCAGAAAGAAAATTTCGACAATAGGTTAAAGCTGATACATTCATTCCTGTTGCTTCTAAAGCACTTTCTAAATCCAGCAAGTGGATAGATGGTCCTGCTTCTAACGTGTCAAAGCCTTCCTGCTTCGCCCATTCGATGATGGAATGAATATCTGTATGTCCATTATTTACTAAAGCGTTTGTTAAAAATCCAAATTTCACGTTCCTCATCCTTTGTTGACACTCTGAATTTACAATTCAGCTATCATTATTTTGGATAACGCCAAACAAAATAGCTATACTGGCTGCTCCTACTATTCCTATTTGATCTTTTAATACAGAACCTTCAATACCAATGTTTCTTTGCTTTGCCAGGAACGAATGCGTATTCACATGATCACGGATTTTTTGGATGAGAGGCAGATCTTCAGTCGCCAATTTGCCTCCAATGATTATTTTTTGGACATGAAACATATTCGAAAATGATGTCAATACAACTCCAATTTGGCTCCCGGCTGTTTTTACAGTTTGTATAGCTATCTCATCCTGATTTTCAGCATTTTCCATTACTTGTTCAATAGAAAGCATATCTAATTTAGAGAGTATCGCTTGCTCTGAAGCATACCTTTCTATACATCCAGAATTTCCGCACCAACATGGAATCCCGCCTGGCTCGTAAGTCATATGTCCAAATTCTAAAGCACCTGTCTGATCGCTCCGATACAATTTCTCCTGTAAATATAATCCAGACCCAATCCCTTGACCAATGTAAATACATAAAAAATCTGATATTTCCTTACATGAGCCATACATCTTTTCAGCAAGAGTCATGCCTCTTACATTGTGATCAACAAAAACTGGGATACTGAATTCATTAGTTAAGGATGAAACGATGTTTACTTCCTTCCATCCTATTTGCTGTACATTGATGATTTTTCCTTGCTCAAAATTAACGAGACCTACTGTTCCTATTCCAATCGCAGTAATGGTGTATATCTCATTGCGTTTTATAAAAAGAGTCAGTTCCTTAATTAAGAGAGCTAAAAATGCTTGCTGATTCATTTCATTTGAGTATTTAAACATATCGAGATCAATGACATGACCTTTAAAATTCACTATCCCTAATTCCACTTTATCACTGCGAATATGAACACCTATGACATGGACTGAATCTCCATTAAGATCTAGAGCTTTAAACCTGCGGCCAGCCCGTTTTTCCTTCTCTTCAACATCCCCAAGCTCTTTCACAAGACCATCATTTATTAATTCAGAAGTAATATTCGTAATGGTTGCGGGTGTTAATTGCGTAAATGCTGCGATCTTTTGTCTTGAGGTAGGTCCAAACCTGACTATAGCCTGCAATACAAGTGATCGATTCGTTTTTTTCGTTCTTGATGTATTTTGACCGATTAAGCCCATGATTTTGCTCCTTTATTTTGTATAATCCAGAGGAGCAGGTTCAGTACGTTAAATATCAACCTTACATAAACGCAATTCATGTGCTCCGTCTTCTCTTGTATATTCGTAATAGTACCATATTTGCCCATTATGTATGATTGCATCTGTATAGCGAACGGCTTTCTTGGAACTTGTTTCTAAGGCCGGACCTTTATGATCTACTTTTGAGAAAGTCTTTAAATCAAAGGTAATGGCTCTGGCACCTTTTTCTTCATAATTTTGCTCTACCCCTACACTGCCATCCCACAGAACTGTATATGCACCCTGATAAGGAATTATTGTTGTTAAACGTGATTGATACTGATCCCAGCCCTTTGAGCCAACAGGCAGGACTTTATCGATCCACTCAAAATGCAGTCCATCTTCACTTACTGCAAGGCCTGTTGGTGCCACTGCCAATCCAGTATTATGAATATCCCCTGTTTCATGCATTTTTTCTATTGACACACCATTAACTCCTTGGGCATAGACAAAATACATATAATATTGATTGCCGGCCTTTATTACATATGGATCCTTAACACCTTCTACTCCTTTCTTGTCTCCCGCTGTTATGACTTTTTTACGATTTTTCGCTTCAAACGATGTTGGTGTTTTTGCTTCAATTACGTCGATTCTCCATCTGTTATCTTCAGGATCAACATAGCTAATATAGAGGCGATACTGATCATCATTTACTTTTACTAAAGCAGATCGTTCAATTGAGCTTGAGTTTAGTTCATTTTTATGCAGAACCCACACATCGGAAAAATGTTCTCCATCCAGGCTTTTGGCAATTCTAACTTCAAAGCCTCTCTCGTCATCCCCATACCCGCGTGGCTGTCTTACCCGGTAATATAAATAAAAGGTTTGATCCTTTTCATCAAATAATACAGTTGGAGCTCCTGCCCAAAAGCCTGTACTATTACCAGTTGGCTGAATGACTGCCTTTCCTTTTTCTGGATGAAATAATGGTGCTAATGAAAACCTCTCTTCAATCAATTGATTTTTTGTATTCATAACATTTCCCCCTTATTGTGTTCCTGCTTTTTGCAAGTAATTTCATTAATCGAAACTCTTCGGCCTTCTTCACTCGATTTTACTGCCGCATCAATCACCCTAAGTGTTTCTGCTCCATAATGAAAGTCAAGCTCATTGCCCTTTTGATTTTGGATAATATCAAGAAATTCCTCATATTGCTTTCCCCTGGCTGCGCCTGTAAAGTGATGATGTTCTTCTGGATGCAAACTTTGCTTTTCATTCTCCCATTGGCCATCATCATTACGCTTACGTATATAAACATTTTCCATTCCATCCATCCAAATAGAGGCCTTTGTCCCAACGATTTCAAGTCCGTGGCCATCCGGAGGCAATATTCGTGAACTTGTAAAATTCACAATTGCTCCATTTTCTAATTTACCAATGATTGTTCCAACATCATCATTACTTACTAGCCCATGCCCTGCTTCACCGATTTTCTTTCGTAAATCTATATACGTTCCTAACTCAGTCTGAATATGCTGAAAGCTGCCGGCTTGCTTTTGAAAAAAATAATAAAGAAGATCGATTTGGTGGACACCAAAATCCGCAACAGCTCCTGCACCAGATGCTTCTTTTTGCATTCTCCACTCCAAGCCTACCTCTTTACTGCCGATTCTCCAGCCGCCAATGCGATGACGGTAAAAAACAAGGTCTCCGATTTCCTTTGAATCTATTGCTTCTTTTATCAATTGCGCATATGGATGATAACGGTATTGCATTCCCATATAATGAACTAAACCCGATTTTTCAGCTATTACAGCAAGCTCTTTCGCTGCTTTATAGTTTGTAGATAATGGCTTTTCACATAGAACATGAACATTTTCGGCAAATGCAGCTTTAGCAATCTCGGCATGCGAACCATTATCCGTACAAATAACGACTGCCTCAACTCGTTCCAATAACTCTTTCAAGCTTGAGCAAATCAGCGAATCTGAAAGATTGTGACGTTTAACAAAGCTTTCAGAGTTTTCGCGGAACAGATCAAAAACAGCTGTTAACCTCCAATTGCTAACGGACTGAATGCCCGCAAGATGATCATTAGCTATTCCAATTGTTCTTCCAGTACCAACGATCCCGATTGTTTTTTTCATTATGTCACCGCCTTATTAGGTTGATAATTAATTAATTCAATTAATTAACTTAATTTTATTTAAAAATCATTTAAATATCAATAGATTTTTATACTATTTTCTAATAATTGAAATCAGCATTTAATGGGACTGCATCCTATCTGCCATTTCGTGTAAATTCCTCAAGCTTAATTCAAGACAATGCAAAGGATTTCTCGGACAAACATCTTGTTCGACAACATACCACTCGATTCCGTTTACTTCTCCCCACTGTAAAATGGAGGGAAAATCCAGGATTCCTGTACCAACCTCGGCAAAAGAATGATTTTCATCTTTTCCGACATCCTTTAAGTGAATAATTGGCATTCTATTTGAAAACCTTTCAATATAAGTCAGCGGATCATGTCCTCCAATTTTGATCCAATATACATCAATCTCTGCTAAAATATGATTTTCTTCTGAAGGATCCAGAATATAGTCTAACGCATTCATATCATTAATCTCTGTCTGAAATTCAAAAGCATGATTATGATAGCTGATTCGAAAACCCTTATCCATTAATGTATTTGCAATGTTATTGAGATCATTTTTGATTCTTATATAGCTTTTAGCATTTCTCAGTTCTTCAGGTAAGTAAGGACAGATAATGTCTCTTGTTTGTAAGATTTCTGCCTCTTTTACTACCTGGCCTAAATCTGTTCGGAGACGATCGATACTTGCATGCAGTCCTGCTGTTTTTAAGTCTAAATCCTTTAGCATGACTGAAATCTCTTCAGCATGATAACCATGAAAATTACCCAGCTGCACGGCATTATAGCCGATTTTCTTTACACGCTGTAATGTTCCTTTAAAGTCTTGATCCAATTCTGCACGTAAAGAGAACAATTGTACTGCAAATTTACTTTTTAACACGATGATATCCCCTTAAACTAGTATTTTTGTGTTTTTTCACCCTAACAACAAGAAACGCGTAAAGAATATTCTTTTCAAAGCTCTTTAAATAAATTAATTCATTTAATTAACTTATTATCATTCTACTTCTTTTTAGGAGAAATAGTACAGCTGCTTCTAAAAAATCGCTTGAAGTGAGGGGACATAATTGAAGAAAAGCGACAATTCATGCGATAAATGCATAAATCTTATTTTATCCATCCTAACAATACCTATTGGAGAAAGAACACTTCATTCTTTCATTTTTTTTAGGCTTTTACTGCAAAAAAAGACACTGATTTCCAGTGCCTTCTTCTCCGCTGTTCTAAATATCTCTGTCCCAGTTGCGATGCTCAGCTGCTGCGCCTATAAATGCATCAGAGAAAATAGTCAATTCCTGTGCATCTTCAGCAACGATAACGCCCGGACCATTCCCAATTTCCGCAGCCTCAAGAATTTCCGCAGCTTCATATGCTGCCCCAACCGCTTTAAAGTGGCTGAATCCCTCTTTTAGGAATTTAATTGATTCTTTATTCTGGAGTAATAGTTCTTTGCATTTTTTGCCGCCTGCTACATAAATGGCATCAAATAAGACCGAATCACTTGAGAGGAATGTATGATCCACTTTCAGTTCCTGACCGTCCTCACTTTTAAGCGGGCTCAAGGTGTGACTGACCACCTCTGGAATCATACCTGCTTCCTCTAAAGAGCTTAATAACGGATTCAATTCAGATGCATTATAGCCATTTTCAGCAAGAACAGCCACTTTGCGGGTATCTGGAATCTTGATTGTTTTTTCCTGGCTTAGGGCATCTGATGAATTCGTAACACCTGAATCTGTGCTGTACTTAGAAACTTCAGCTCCTATTCCGGCTGCCACCTCTTCCGCAAGTTTATTATCAATGCTGCTGATCATACTGACAACCTGCTGCTGAACATCTTTGCTCTTCACTTTTCCGAGCTCAAATCGGAAAGCTGAGATAATATGCTGCTTTTCAACCACTGTCATGCTGTTCCAGAACAGCTTAGCCTGTGAGAAGTGATCCTTAAAGCTCTCACTGCGCTGACGGATTTTGCGCCCATCGACCTTTTCCTGATAATGAACATAGCCGCCTTCTTCCTCACTTGCGGGCCGAGGATCATTTTGGGAAAGTGAATTTTTGTGATAAGCCGTTTGCCCTCGATTAATCGTCATACGGTGCATGCCGTCTCTCTGATTGTTATGAAACGGACAAACAGGACGATTGATAGGAAGCTCATGAAAGTTTGGACCTCCAAGTCTTGAGAGCTGTGTATCTGTATATGAAAATAAACGCCCTTGCAGCAATGGGTCATTTGAAAAATCTATACCCGGCACAACACTTCCCGGATGGAACGCCACCTGTTCGGTTTCAGCGAAAACATTATCCTGATTGCGGTCAAGTGTCATTTTTCCGATCAATTTTACCGGAACGATTTCCTCCGGCCATAATTTTGTCGGATCGAGAATATCAAAATCAAAATTAAATTCATCTTCTTCTTCTATTATCTGAACACCTAGCTCGTACTCAGGAAAATCTCCCTTTTCAATAGATTCATAAAGATCTCTTCTATGAAAATCCGGATCCTTTCCTGCAAGCTTTTGGGCTTCATCCCATACAAGAGAATGAACTCCAAGCTTCGGCTTCCAGTGGAATTTCACAAAACGTCCTTTTCCTTCTTCGTTCACAAATCTAAAGGTATGTACGCCAAACCCTTCCATCATCCGGTAGCTTCGCGGTATCGCCCTGTCTGACATTGCCCACATCACCATATGTGCAGATTCCTGATTATTTGCAATAAAATCCCAAAACGTATCATGAGCTGATGCAGCCTGCGGCATTTCATTGTGCGGCTCCGGTTTTAAAGCATGAACCAAATCTGGAAACTTAATCGCATCCTGAATAAAGAAAACAGGGATGTTATTTCCGACTAAATCATAGTTTCCTTCTTCCGTGTAAAATTTTGTTGCAAATCCCCTGACATCGCGAACAGTATCCCCAGATCCTCTAGACCCGGCAACAGTTGAAAATCGCACAAAAACAGGTGTTTGAACAGTCGGATCTTGAAGAAATTTAGCCTTAGTAAACTCTTTCATCGATTCATACACCTGAAAATATCCATGAGCCCCATAGCCCCTGGCGTGCACAATCCTCTCAGGAATGCGTTCATGGTCAAAATGAGTCATCTTTTCCCTGAAATGAAAATCCTCCATCAGCGTAGGACCGCGCTCACCCGCTTTTAATGAATGTTCATCATCTGAAACACGCAGACCCTGATTTGTCGTCAGCTTTTTTCCTTTATCATCAACCCGGTACGCATCTAACTGTTCATCCTTGCTGTTTTTTGTATGCTTGTCCATTCGATTCATTCCTTCCGTTCTTTTTTATACACACTTAAAGAATTACCACATAATTCCGAAAATGAAACCCGTTTTGTTTAACACTCCCTTACATGAAATGAAACTATTAAATAAAGATCTATTTGCAGGTTAACAAATACAAATATATGAACGACCCTTTACATATGATAAACTTTCACTATGTAAGCACTTTCACTTATACAAAGGGGTGTATCGAACCATGGCAACCATTTCAAACGAAGATTTGCTGGAATTAGAAAGCAGGCTGTCCTTCATGTTTTTTTGGGAAGAAGCAAACATAAATCCGGAAAGTCCCGGGTACGGTCTTATCCGTGATCGCGCACCTGGAGGTCAAGATATATGTTCAATTGCTTCTGTCGGGTATGGCTTAACGGGATTGGTGATTGCTGCTGAAAGAGGCTGGATTTCAAAGAGTCATGCAAAAGAAAGGGCGCTCGGCACATTACATACTTTGCTGTATAATGCTGAACACATTAATGGATTTTTTTATCACTTTATCGATATGGAAACAGCTAAACGGGCTCATCAATCAGAGGTATCTGTT
Organism: Bacillus sp. PAMC26568; assembly: GCF_014235785.1. GTDB lineage: Bacteria > Bacillota > Bacilli > Bacillales > Bacillaceae > Bacillus_P. The sequence goes on from NZ_CP060137.1 coordinate 3,587,855, forward strand.
ATTGATACAGCAATAGCTATTTGTGGTGCGATAACCATAGGAGAATATTTTGGTGCAGAAATTAAAGAAGCTGCACACAAGCTCTATGAGCGGGTAAATTGGGAATGGTACCGTAATCCTGAAACCAACCAATTTTATATGGGATATACACCTGAAAGAGGACATTGGGCATCTTGGGATATGTATGCAGAACAATTTATGATGTACTTTTTAGCCATAGCTTCACCCACGCATCCTGTTAATAAAGAGATTTTTTATGATTTTAAACGTCAGACAGGTTCCTATGGCGGCTTGCCTCCATTTATCTATACATGGGTTGGTTCATTGTTTACCTTTCAGTTTTCACACGCTTGGTTTGATCTCCGAAACAAGGTGGATCTGGAAAATGTGGACTGGTGGGAAAACTCGATTACGGCTACAAGAACACACCGTCAATATTGTATAGATGAATCAAAGAATTTTAAAACATTTGGAGCCCGCTCTTGGGGATTAACTGCATGCGACGGGCCATTTGGGTACCGGGGGAATTACGGAGCTCCGCCATCTGGAAAAAACAGTGCAAACGATCAGCACAAACCAGATGGAACAGTTCCTCCGGCTGGAGCAATTGGTTCGATTGTTTTCACGCCGGACGAGGTACTTGATGCTATGCAATACTATTATAATGAACAACCTAAACTATGGGGCAAGTACGGTTTTCAGGATGCTTATAATCTCGATGTAGAACCAGCTTGGTACGGGAAGGATGTTATTGGTATAGATAAAGGGATTTCATTGCTTATGCTTGAGAATTATCGAACCGGCCTTGTATGGAAATATTTCATGAAAAATGAGTATGTTCAAAAAGGCTTAAAGATGGCAGGATTTATAAAAAAGAGCATCTAAAAGATTCATAGAAATTTAAACAGCTGTTGGGCTAGCCCAACAGCTGTTATTTCAAAACTGACACTCATAGCTTTCATCTCACACTTTTAACGCGAGGTCTTTAGACATACTTATGACTTCCTCAGCAGTCACTTCTCTCTCGAGTTGATTAGACAGATAGATCCCTTCACTAATCAATATCGTTTGAAGAGCAATCTCTGCGGTTGGAAGCAGCTCCACTCTTCCTTGAAGTGCAGCAATCCAGTGATGCTGTGAAGAATCATAGGCATCCATATTTTCTCTTAACTGATGGAATCGGTAATCAGCTGCTCCTAAATCAAAGGTGCTGTCCATATCCATATCACAGAACGTTGTGTGGTAGCTGAAAGGTACGTGTGCTCCATTTGAATGGCTTGGAAACCTGATCCCGCCTTGTTTTCCAACAATAGAACTACCTTCAAAATGATTTAAATGAATCGCCCATGATTCAATAATGTCCAATGTCAGGCCATCCTCAAATCTAACAAAACCTACTCCAAGCTCCTCAACGTCAAAACCGCTTACTTGTTTTCGAACCTCGTCCATATCCATTTCCTGATACGTTTTGCCCGTGATTGTTTTTACCTGAGGCATATTCATTAAGTACAGAAGCTGAGAAATGCGATACACTCCCATATCAAAGAGAGCTCCGCCTGAAGCGATTTTCTTTTGATTAAATTCGCTTGTGCCATATCCATCTACAAAAGGACGCCCTCTCCTTCTGAAGCCTGTAGATCGCGCGTGGTATAACTTCCCGAGTTTTCCTTCATCTATTAATAGTTTAGCTGCTTTTGTATCAAAGGAGTACAGGAAGCTCAGCTGAACATGCAGGTGCTTACCGCATTCAATCGCCATATCCAGCATCTTCCTGCCATCTTTATACGATCCGGCAATTGGTTTTTCACAATAAACATGTTTCCCCGCTTTTAATGCTTCAATAGTCACTTGAGCGTGGAGATTATTATGAAGACACACATCGATTGCATCTAGATCATCGCGTTTCAGCATTTCACGAAAATCCCTGTATGTATATGGGATGTTATACTTTTCAGCAGTAGCCTGCAGCTCAATTTCATTTAGATCACAGGCTGCCACCACTTCCGCTCCATCCAATTTCGCATATTGATCTAAGTGGACCTTACCGATGATTCCTACCCCGATGATTCCGATTCTTATTTTTTTCAAGAGACTGCACATCCTTCGCTTAATTTCTTTGCTTCAAGTGCATTCCATGTGTTTTGAGCGGTTGCAAGCTGCCACGCTACTTGACTGTATTCATTTTTTCCAGAGTGATGTTCAATTCCAATATGTCCTTTATAGCCTGTATCCTGCATGAGTTTCAGTTTTTCCTCACAAGCTGGTATGACCCAAGCAGCTAAATGAGTATGAAACGCATATTTTGCACAAAGCTGATCCCCATTTTCTTTATCAACATCCCAGTTTTCAAAATGCAGAAGAATTCCAAAAGAAGGATGATCCACTGCTTCATATACTTTCCTTATATTTTCCGGTACTCTGGAAGCTCCCCAATGATTTTCAGGACCTACCATAAATCCGCAATTATGGGCTATATGTGCGTATTCTTTATATCGCTTAACTGTATAGTCAAATTGTTCTTCGCTCATTTCCAGGTCCCTGCCGCCCATATCAATTCGAACAGTTCTTGCTCCTAAGATTTCAGCTGCCTTCAAATTTTTCAAAGCATTTTCATACCAATTTTTCTTAGCCTCAGGATTTGGATCCCATACCTCCGCACAGTCTACACATAGATTTGCTAGATACAGCTCCTTTTCATCCATGGCTTCCCTTACTTTTTTCAAGTAATCTTCCTCAAAACTGGCTAACATCATATTCCAAATATCGGCATTGTTTAAGTGATAGCGATATTTTACACTTTCTAAGTATCCGAAAATATCGATTTTCCCCTGGTTGAAAAGTCCATTAAAAGAATAGGAAGCAATTGAATATTTCATTTTCATCCTCCTGCAAAGTTAGATTTTTTAGTTTGTGTAAAACAATAACAACTTGATTTCGATAAATACTGACAACGTTTTCAATTAGCGGTATTTTTTTTCAGACTGTGACTGAGTGATCATTCATGAAACAAGTAGATTTTTTCGTATTTTTCTATTAATCTCTCACAGTAAAAAGGGATTAGAAGGTTTACCAGATACAAATAATAAGGAATCCCTCCTTCATTTTTCATATTTTCATTATATTTGCTTGCAGAAAATGATAAAATTAACAAAAACAAACTATTTGAATATTTCATCAATTATTTTTTCAGGAGTGTGAATTTTGCTTAATATTAAAGGCATTTACCATGATGTAAATCCAACGTGGAGCATAGGAAAAAGCGGCGGCTGTGATACGGTTGTATTTGTAACAGAAGGAAAGCTTTTTTATTTTATTGAGGATCACAAAATGGAGGTTGAAAAAGGAGAAGTATTATTCATCCCATCGATGTTAAATCGTGCTTGGCAAAGTCACCAAATTGACGGCCATCATAAATATACAGCAGTGTTTACTCAAACTGAAAAACTGAATCCTCTCCCATTTGTTAAATCGGACAAGATTATTCGTTTAAAATTGCGCAATTCTGCTTATTATGAGCAAAGATTTGCCTTTTTGTTTATCCAATGGCTTGGGAAAAGACCATTTTACGAACAAATGTCTCAGCATATCTTATATGAATTGTTAACCCTCATTGCTCAAGAGCATGCTGAATCACAGTCATCCTCTCCTGCAAAAGAGCAAATGGCAAGAAAAATTCAATCATTCATTTTGCATAATTTCCGAAAAAATATCACAATTGATGAACTGTCTGAATTAGCAGGTATAAGTTCTAACTATGTAACAGTCATTTTTAAAGAAGTGCTTGGGAGCACCCCTATTCAGTATTTGCATCAAACTCGCATTAACACGGCTGTTAACTTATTTGAAAATACTGATATGACAGTAGGCGAGGTTTCCGAGTATCTCGGTTATTGTGATCAAGCCTATTTCAATCGCATGTTCAAAAAATGGATGGGTACAGCCCCTTCACTCATCCGGAATTGTTAAAAGAAAGGCTCTTTTCGTAAAGTTAGCTGCTTTTAGAAAAAATGGTTAATACCTTTAGTGGATTGTAGCGGTAGGCACTTGACTCCTTCGGGAAATAGAGGCTCCCCGAGAAAAGCAAGTGCCTGCAGCGGAAATCCACGGGTACAATGAATAACCAAAAACAACAATCAATGCGAAAACAGCCAAAAGAAAAGACGCTCCAGTAAATTTTACGGAGCGTCTTTCTCTGTTTTACTTTAGTCTGTTACTCACCAGATATTCCTGTTTTATCAGTAACCTCAACAAACCATTTTTGAGCAAAGAAGTACAAAACAAGCAGGGGTAAGATAACAAGCATTGTTCCTGCAAGTTTGATTGATTCATTAATATCTGCACTTTCTCCTGTCGTACTTTGACTTCCATACATACTCATAAATGCATCATTAAACTGCTGCAGCTTTAAAGGGAGAGTCGACATCGCATCTCCTAAATAGAGCGAAGCGGTATAGGTTTCATTCCAATGCCAAACGAATGAGAAGAGGAAGACAACAACCATTGCAGGTATTGAAATCGGCAGGACAATTCGAAAGAAAATCGAGAGGCGGCTTGCCCCATCAATTTGAGCAGCTTCCTCTAAGGCAACCGGAATTGACCTGAAAAATTGTGTGTAAATCAAGATGAACAATGCACTTTTCAGCCCCATCGCAAAGAATGCAGGTATGATAAACGGCAACGGGGAACCGAGCATCCCGTATTGCTCAAATAATAAGAAAAGCGGAATCATAACCACTTGAGAAGGAATGATAAACGTCAGCATCATAAGAACGAACAATATGGACTTACCTGGAAAATGGAACTTTGCAAATCCATATCCTACTAATGCACAAGAAATCGTTTGACCAGCTGCAGGCAGCACTGAGTTTAATAGCGTTGAACTCAGTGTTTTGGGAAAGTCCAATACTCGCCATGCCTGAATATAGTTCTCGAAGTAGAAGCTTCTTGGAATCCATTGCACGGTCGGATCCAGCAAATCATCAATGCTTTTAAAGCTTTGTGAAACAATAAAAAGGATGGGATACAAGTAAACAAATCCTATGCTTATGATTAAGAAATAAAGAAAAAACTTAAATATGATCCCGTCATTTCCCTGTTTACCAAGCAAAATGCGTTTTGCTCTCGGCAATCCCCGTTCTAGAATAGATTCACTGTTTTTGAGAATGGAGTGTTTATACGAAACCTTCTCTTCGTTAATAACTGGTTTCATGCTGCTTTCCTCCTTTTCAAAAACGGTATGTTCAACTTTTGTTTCCTCTTATCCTCTTTGTTTCGAAAAAAGAAGAAAATGATTAAAAGGAAAACTAAGATCAAGGCCTGATAAATCCAGGAAAGGGCTGTTGCATAGCCAAACCCTGTTTCGATTTTAAACATATTGTCCTTAATCATTTGGATAATTTCATTAACTGAGTTTGTAAACAAATCTTCAGTCGTATAGATTAAGTTAACAAGAATAAACGGTTTAATCCCTGGCAGTGTAATTTTCCAAAATGTTTCCCATGGCGAAGCCCCATCAATGGCTGCAGCTTCATATACACTGCGATCAATCTTTTGCATACCGGCAAGAAAGATGAGGATTTGAACTCCTGAGAACCAAAGAATGAGAATGAATTTTTGAATGATCTCGATAATGGGATCAGCGATAGAAGGACTCAAACTATCCTTTATAACATTTACAATTCCATATTTTTCAACGATTGGGATCGTGCCAGCACCCTGCAAAAACAATTCATTAATGACAGCACCGCTTGAGATTACGACAGGCAAGAAGAAGATTGCCCGGAACATCCCCTTCATCTTAATGGGCTGATTGATTAATAAAGCAACAATAAGAGAGAAAATAACTACTATGGGAACCATAAATACAACTGTTTTCAAAAAATTAACCAGTTCCTCAAGGAAATACGGATCCTTAAAGAAAGCATAATGATAGTTTTCAAATTTAATAAATTCAGAACGAATCCCCTCAGGTGTAACAAAAACCTTTTCGAAACTCATCTTAAAGGAGGAGTAGATTGGATAGGCCATAAATAGCAGGAAACCTATAATCCATGGACTAATAAACAGCAAACCGATAAACGTATCTTTTCGCTTATTCGTCAATGAAAATCGGCTATTCAAGTTTCTTCCCCTCCTTTAGTACAACAAAGCTGCGGGGTGCGATAGCTTGACCTGCAACAGCTGCTTTATTGGATTGATAATTAACGATGATCGATACATGATTTGAATATTTCACTTCAACAACACCAGGGCTATGAACAACTCTGTCAACAATCGCTTCACCAGAAATGGCTTTCAGCGGTTCTTGTATTTTGTCATAGACTTGTTTAACCTCTTTCGTCCAATCTTTATAATAAGAAGCGTAAATATGATTAGAAGGACCATGATTTAATAAATGTGCCTGTTCCTTTGTAAAATAAAACGATGGTATTGCGCCTATTTCGATCATTTGCAGAATATCCTCCTCTGAATTTGAAGAAAAATTCAAAGGCGGCATATAGTAATCAACATAGCCGTGTAAAACCATTTGGGTAAACGGAATGGTATCTGTTGCGTACATGTACTGAGATGATTCCATTCCAAGATCATAAATTTTATCGGCAAATGGCAGCAAATAATCATTCGGCTTGTACATGGAAACTTCTTGCATGCTGTCACTCAGCAGCTTGCCAATCTCAAGATAATGTTCCGCTGCCTCTTCTCTGCTTATCGGAGATCCCTTTTTGAAATCAGAGAATAAGAGAGTGCTTGTATTTATTAATGCGATATTCGCAACATTTAATTTCTCAAACTCTTTTATATCCTCTTTTAAAAGATTGACTGCCTTTGCAGGGTTTATATAATAACGGCTTAAATCAAGAAAATCTTCATTTAACCTCTCATATCCAACAGATTGTTCCAGTACCCCATTTGTGATTTTTCTGGCAGCCTCTGTTTTCTCATTAAAACGATTTGAATCTTTGTATCCATACGTATAATCTGCCTGCAATGATAAGCTGACTGCATCCTGTTTTAATTTTTCTGCAAGATTCCGTATAGCATCTGCTCCGCCAAGTTCTTTTGCAGCAGGAAATTTATCAGGATTTTTTCCAGTAAGACCGCCATTCTCCCAACCGGCTACATTAACGTTTAAATCGGAAATACCTTTTTCTTTTAGAAGGGAAACAATTTGCCCGATTTCCTCAAAGGACGTCATTTTCACATATTTATTCCAAAACATTCCAGGTTCCATTTCACCGCCTAGAAAGTCAACTTGCATTGGAACCGTTTTCTTTGATTCTAGTTTTTTAAGAACACCTTCTTCAACCAGTGCATCACGATAAGCTTTTGCCATCCCTACATAAGTAGCATCTTGATTTTCCAGGAACGTATAGCTTACTTTAAAATCCTGTTCAATCCGCTTCTTTTGATACGTGTTAAAGCCGCCCATGCTTTTACTCGTTGGCTGAAAATATGAATTTCTCACAATAAATCGAGCAGCTGTCCAATTAAAATTCGTGTTTACCCCGCTTGGAAAGGCTACGATCTCTGCGCTGAATTTCCCTTCTTTCACCTCACCGAGCATTGCATTTTGCCGTTCTCCGTGTACAAGTCCAAACACTGGCATTGACACACGTTCAGCTGCCACTGAAGCGAATAAATTATCAGAGGTTTTTACAGACAAATCATCACCGTAAATTCTTCCAACATAAGGCTGTTCATAGGTCATTGTTGGCTGTTTAAAGCGGATCAGTGCTCCGCTTCCATCAGGTATCATCATATACCCTGGAACATCATCAACTCTTGTGCTTCCCAGAAATGGATAAACATAAAGGTGACCAATTTTCCCCTGTTTTTCAATCCAGCTTTCCTCTGGAACACTAATTGTCACTTGATGATGATCCAATTGAATTTCGATTGAAAATTCTGTTTGCAGCTTTGCTAAGATGATCGTATAGCGTATGCCATTTTCTATTGATTCGATCTTTTTAACTTTGCCGTCTAAGGAGGAAAAGCTTCCTCTTTCAAGACCAGACTTACTATTGAAAAACTCAACCATCACCGGCGATTGAATTATTTGACTCCAATCTTCATTCAGAGATTCTTTTTCCAGCATTTGATCAGTTGGCTTTGAAGACCAGACATAGCCAGAACGCAAATCCTTCACGAAGAAACTTAACGTGTCTTTATTAAAATAGAGCTCCAGCTCCTCTGTTTTTGCCGCCTTTTCAAAATCAGCAGGAATGTCTATTTTTTGGTTGTTTTTCTCTTGCTGATCCGGCTGTGTGTAGCGATTTGTCGTAAGCTCTACCGTTGAAGTTTCTTTTTGCTCTTTTAATGTTTTTTGAACTGGGACTTCTTTTTTAGCCGTAAACAGGCTTGTCTCACCTAACATGGCTGTTGAAAAAATGCTGCCAATTATGACAAACATTAAGATTGTGTATTTGAACCGTTTCGTCTTAAACACGCGCCCTCACCTCTTGGAAGATGGCATAAACAAAATCAATGACTTGATTTGATAGACCGAACATAATAAAGGCAAAAAATCCCATGACCAGCATTCCCGAAAATGTTAACATGATGTTCTTGACTGTCTGGCCAAGTTCAAAGTGATGAACCTCTTTGACCATTAAAAACATAAGAATAACACTCCACAACGCGGTACCATTTTTCGCAATATCGTATATAACTGTCTCCATCAGCGTAAGACCATTTGACATGACAGCAATAGGAATTCCAAGCAGGATATAAGGACTTAGAGCATACGCCGTACCCATATATACATGTTTGAACTTTCCTTTTCCATCATTAATCGTGCTTACCAAATAATTAGCTGTGATCCAAGCTGTAATTGAAACGAAAATCTTGTAAAATTCGTTCATTATATTTACTTTCCTTGTGTCCACACCGCTGAACAAAAAGTTTGTATAGTGTAAATCAAAGATATAAACGATGAATAGCAATATATATAAGATGGAAGCTACCAGTACAGAACCTTTTTTTAGGTGTACCAGCTCATAATAGCCGTCAATTGGATGCCTCATAATTCTAAAATTATGAAAAAATTGACTTGCATATTTTCTATTTTTAAACGACTGATAGATCCGAACTGCTTCTTGTCCAAAGCCCTTTTTGCGATATAGGTAGCGAAGAAGGTAAACGAATAGAATAACACCTGCACTTATTAATAAAATGGAAGATATATTGTCAATCATCCATTGCCTTCTGATTTCCCAATAAGCATTAGAGTACCCTTCAACATCATTTGAAATAACAAATTTATTCAGCGCTTCCTCATACTCTCCCTTTTTAAAGGCTGCCATTCCAAGTCCGAGATGAGCAAGACCGAACATACTATTGTATTTCAGCACTTCCTTCCAGTAGGTTTCACTCTCTTCATATTTTCCTTCTGCATAAAAAGACATTGCCATATGAACAAGGTTTGCATATTCTGTGGGTTTAAAGCCTTGGATGACTCCCCTCTGCTTATCTAAGATAAATATTCTTCCTTTTGTATTCACAGCAATAGAAGATGGGGCTTTCGTTAAACCTAAACGCTGATTTCCAAGATCCGTCCCGCTAAATGAAAAGACCATATTTCCATTCGAGTCGTATTCATAAACACTCCCATCAGCTGAATCAACAGCAAAAATATTCCCCATAAAATCAACGGTGATATCTGAAATATTTCTAGTTGTCCAAGTAGAAGGTATTAAATTCGATCCAGATATATTTAATTTCTTTAATCCATTTTCTTTAACGCCATTCGTACTTGTATAAATAAGGCCCTCATCATCAATCGCCAGGTTTGTAGCAGATGGCGGAAGCTTGCTTTGAAGCTTTTTCAATTGTTCTTGTGAGTAGAAGATTTTTTGGACGGCTCTTGTCATATCAAACCCGGTTTGGTTCGCACCAAAGTAACCGAGGAATTCACCCTTTGAGCTAATTTGTGCCAGTCCTTCTGTTGCACCTTCAAGTACGGCATAAATATTGCCTCTTTTATCCACAATTACTTTTTTCGGGGTGAAATCGGTTTTTTCGCCAAATAAAACAGAGCTTGGTTTTCCATACTCATTTATCTTCTTCCCCTGCTGATCAAATTCATAAATCATTTGATTGCCATAATCGGCAACGAAGATATGTTCATTTTCATGAACAAATACTCCAGTTGGCTGAGATAGAGTACCTTCTCCAATGCTTTTTAGAAAAACACCATCTGGACTTAAGACGGCAATTCTTGCATTCCCGGTATCTGCAATATACATTTGATCCTTTTTATCAATGTAAAGATCATCTGGCTGCGAAAGAGGCAAATCATTCCTCAGCTGCCCTTGATTTTCAACATCTCCAAGCGCAGATAAACCGTTCATGGTTCCAGTCGGCAAGTATCCGTCTTGTGTAATCGTCCAATTTCCATCTGAACCAATAGTCCAAGTAACATACGGAGATTTGGCAAGCACATTTGCAGGAAGCATGAGGACGATGAAAACACTTAAGAGTACTATTATTCTTTTCACTGTGTCCTCCCCCTACTTAAGCCCAGAATGAGCCATTGTATTGATTACTTTACTTTGCATAAAGATGAAGATGATTAAGTTAGGAATAAACATAAACAAGGCTGCAGCTGCTGCCATCCCTTGACCAGCAATGTTATTTTCAATTTGAGAGACAAGTGTGCTCATATAAAAAGCAAACGTCTTTATGTTCTCATCGTTCATATAAATGACGGATGTTTCGACATTGTTCCAAGCCATCTGGAAAGAAAGGATGGCAACTGTCGCCAATGCCGGCTTGATCATCGGCAAAATAATGCTTTTAAAAAGAATAAAATCATTTGCACCATCAATAGAAGCGGCATCGATTAAGGAATCTGGGATTTGATCCACGAATTGCTTCACCAAGAATACGCTCACCGGCAATGCTAAAAGCGGTAAGATATGACCAAGCATATGATCTGTTAACCCTAGTTTATCGATGATAAAATATCTTGGAATGGTTACCGCTGCAGGAACAAACATCATCGCAATGATATTGGCTTCAAACACAGCTTTTTTCATCATAAACTCTTTTTTTGAGAGGGCGTATCCAGCCATTCCGCTGATTAAGCAGGTTAACAGGACGACGCTCCCTGTTACGATCACACTATTAAACAAGTATTTTGACATGGGCACAAGCGTTTTAGACGTTTGAGCAACTAGATCTGTAAAGTTCTGCATGGTTGGTTTGTCAACTAAAAATCGAGGCGGGTATAAAAATAACTCATCAATTGGTTTTAATGCCTGTGAAAACATAAAGATAATCGGCAGAACCATAAATACACTCAGTGCTGACAAAATGGTGTAAAACTTCCATTGACTGATGTGAAAACCATCCGGATTAATTTTTGTAGATTTAAATGACATACTCACTCAGCTCCTTCATCAAAGAGGCATTAGTCTTTTTCACCGAACAGCCTCCAGCAAAGCTTTGAAAAACCATAAACAATGATTAGCAGGATAACAGAGATTGCTGAAGCATACCCCATTTCATACCGGATGAATCCAAAATCATCAATGTGATTGATAATAAGCTGTCCGGCATATTGAGGTGTTGGATTGGCTCCGGATAATTGAACACCTATGGCACCAGCCTGAAAGGTCCCAACAACAGCCATTACTGCCCCAAAAAGCATTTGCGGCTTCATGGATGGAATGGTGATATAAAACACTTCCTGCAGCCGATTGCTAAGACCGTCAATATAAGCAGCTTCATAAAGCTCTTGATCTACATTTAATATTCCTGCGAGCATTGCAAGAAAACCTACACCCATACTTCCCCACAAAGAGACAGCAATCATGATTGGCATTAAGAAATCTGGAGACTGTGTCCATTGAATCGGTTCATAAATAATTCCTAAGTTTATGAGAATACTATTTAAATAGCCTGCACGGTCTCCACTAAAAATGACAAGCCATACAACAGCCATTGCGACAGCCGCTGTCATCGAAGGAGAATAAATAATCAGCGTCAAGACCGTTCGCGACTTTTTCGGAATTTGCGCAAGCAGCCAGGCGAGCCAAAAGGAAAGGGCATAGCCGATTGGCCCTACTATCAATGAAAATTTAATAGTATTAGGCAGAACATACATCATGAACACATTATCCTGAGTTAAAAGATTTACATAATTTTGAAGTCCGATGAATTTTGGCGCTTCAACGGTATTAAAATAAGTGAATGACAAACCAATTGCAGCTAGAACAGGCACCACAATAAAGAATATAAACAAAAGCAAGAACGGACCGATAAAGGTGAAAGAAATTAATTCATTTTTCACCTTTCGGTTTTGAAAAAATGCAGGCTTGCGTTTTTTTTCTGCAGAAGCATCTTTCTTTATCGGCTGAAAAGGCTCCAGTCTTGCTTCGCTTTTTAATGGTGAACCCATACACTATCACCTCTTATCTTCAGGAAATGCCGGCATCTCTATTTCTTTTACAACTTTTCCATCTTTTATATAGCCGAATTCCTCTAATTTTTTCTTGATTTCCCGATTTGAAATGACGATGGCATCCTCTAGCGCTTTACGGGGATTTTCGCCATCGAAGACAATTTTGTTCCAGGCATTGCTTATTTCACGCTCAAGCATGTAATCACCAGGAACATGCGGAACATCTTTTAACCACTTCCATTGTGTTTGTATGACCTCAATATCTTCTTTTGGCCAGGCAAGCTCATTAAAGGCTGCAAGATTAGAAGTATTCCATTTATACGTAGGCCCGTAATTTGCTTCCATCTTAAACCCATATTCCTGCTGCGTTTCTTTTGATGTCCACCATTTAATAAATTCCCATGATTGATCCTTCTTTTCCGTCTTTTTAAAAATAAGCGCTGATTGTCCTGTACCAGGCGCCCATCTTGCAATTGTTCCATCTTCTTGCTTCACACCTGGAAAAGGAGCTATTTTCCACCAGCCGGCAAGCTCAGGGGCAGCAGAAGTTAATTGGATATATGTAGCCAAGTCCGATATGCCGATTGGCAAAGATCCTTCTCTAAAATGGTTGTAAAAATTAGGAACCTGCAGAGGCATGCTGTAGATGGAGAAGCTTTTTGTCATGAGCTCGAAGCCCTTCAGCGCCTGCTCTGTTCCTATTCCTGCACTCATTCCATCTTCTGAAAAAAGGTCTCCTCCAAATTGATAAAGATATGGCACAGTTAGATGAAACGGTTTATTGCCGCCTGTTTGAGAAAGCGGCGTAAAAAAATTCATTCCATACCTTTGCAATTCCGGTAAAGTCGTTAATACCTCATCCCATGTTTGCGGAACTTCCAGATTTAAAGAATCTAATATATCTTTTCGATAAAACATCACCCAGAAGTTTTGTGTTTCTGGAATCCCATAGACACCTTTGTTAAAGTAAAATGGAAGTAATGCTCCTGAAGAGAAACGTTTCGATATTTCCTCATAGTCAGAGAACTGTGACAAGTCATAAACTGTCCCGCGCAGTGCAAGGTTATAAGGGAGATGATTACTTACACCAAGTGCAACATCTGGTGTTTTATCAGCTGCATTTGCAAGCACAAGCTTCTGCTCATCAGGCATAATTGAAAACTTTACTTTAATGCCTGTTTCTGCAGTGAATTGCTGATCCGCCAATTGCTGCATCATGTTCACATACTGCTGCGAGCGATTGACCCATACCGTTAGCTCTTCTTCACTATTTTTATTGTTTGCTAATGAATAGTCATCTCCAAACGAAAGGAAAAACTTCGATGTTTGCGTTTGTACTTTCGCCCACCATGATGCATTAGCTTGTGGCAATTCTTCGTTTGACAAATATAATTTATCCAGCTGAAGCTGCTGATTAGGAAACTTTGCAAGTAAATCCCCCAGTTTTTGAGAAGCAGAGCCTGATCCTTGATCAAGCATCCCAATCTTAACCGGTACTTCGTCTGGGTTACTTGCCAATTCTTCCAGCTGCTCTGCAGCCATGCTGATATTCCTTGCTTCATCCGGCTTTTTTCCAGATAAGTTCTGAAGATATTTGTACTCTTCTCTTAGAAGCTTAGCATTCCGTGTTAATTCTTCTTTTAATTCCGGGATCTGAGCTTCAATTTTCCAATCACGATTTCGATCTGCATTATTGCCTGTAGCCATCTTAACTTTAATAGCAAGCTCCTTTATATTGCTCATAACATCCTTTATTGTCTTCACTGTCCTTTGAATCGGCTGACCATTTACAATAAGGGAGATGCTATGTTTTCCTTCTTCTAAATAAAATTCATAGGGTGTCCCTTCACCATCATTTAACGTCTCATTTTGCCATGTTTTAGAGAACGTGAAAGGGTAAGCTTTTAAATTTTCAAAAGGCAGTTCATTATCTATGAGTACGGTTCGAAAAACCGGCATATTCACTTTCTTGTCTTGTAAATACTTGAATGAAAGCCGATAAAAACCTGTTTCTTTCACATTGAAATCCCAAGTGATTTTTTGTCCTCCAAGCTGATTCGTTTGGTCACCCTGAGTTCCTAAAGTGTTTAGCAATCGCTTTTCAACTTTAAAAGGGGTAACACCAGGATCCTGTGAAGCAATCGGTTGAATATAGGGGATATTTTTATTGGAAAGATGCTCAGCTTCTATTTCAATCGTGTCTTTTGCTTTACTTGCAGCTGGAAGCTCAGCTTTGTAGTCCTCATAGGTTTTTGCCTGTTTTGGCGATGAAATCGTCATATCTCCGAGAAGCATTGGATCACTCAGGAATTCTAAGCTAATCGTATTTTCGCCTTCATTTAAGAAATACAGCAAGGGTTCATCTTCAAAATAACTGGCATCCATCGCATAGGTGTTTTGCCACTCTAGTACTTCTTCTGAGTCTGGGGGATACTCATTTCCTTTTTCGTCATGCGGGAACGTTTCCGATTTGTTTTTCCATTTTCGGTCAAAGACAATCCTTCTAGATTCGAAATAAGGATATTTTCCATTTATCTTGATTCCGCGTTCAATAGGATTCATTTTACTTTTAATAGGGTAATAATCGAATGAGATCTGGTATAAACCTGATTCAGGGACATTAACTGGTATTTGAATTTCCTTCAGTTTTTCATCAGATAACACGACTTGTTTTCCATATTGAGTGTCTTTCTGGATATGTGTATCTGATTTAATATAATTTACAGGGGAAACAATGATTTTTGTTTTTTCTGATTCCTTTGCCCCTTCTTTTTTCCATTTTGATAGCACGTCGAGATATGAACTCTCTACAACGTTCGAAGTCAGGTTTTCATCTAAATTTTCTTTCTTTCCAGCAGACTCATTCTTTTTCTTATCTACAACATTCTGTTTATTATTAAACAATTGATCCAAAACGCCTTTTGAATCTTTTTTTTCTTCAGCAAAAACAGGATTTGTATAGATAAAAGTCTGAAAGATCAATAGGCATGCAACGATTAGCAGAAAGCACTTAGATCTCATTGTTTTAACTCCTTTACGAATGGTTGCAGGTACAAAAAGCAGCAACCTTGTGAAGATCATTTTCGCAACAATCATATTGGGGCCACTTTCTAAAACCGGCCCCAATTGATTGAACTTTTATTTAGAGGATTCCTCCATTTTTTTCATAGCATCTTCATATGCCTGATTTGAACGGGTTTGGAAATCATTCGCGAAATCTTCTGGTTTTACTTCCCCTTTATCAAACTTTTCATAATTCGGACCTACAATGTTAGTCATAACTTCTTGATATCCAGGTAACCATTTCCAGCCATCCACAAATCCATCTGAAATCATAGGTACAATGTTTTTCACACTTTCAGGAACATGTTCACTGTTCAAGTACTTATCCCAAACCTCTTCATCATTGATTAATGGCAAGCTTGATATCGGTGCTTCTGCATCAATACGATCCATCCAGCCGTCTTTAGAATAGGTCATCCATTTAATAAATTCGAAAGCAGCTTCTTTTTGATCTGACGTTTTTGACATGCCAATATAATCTGTTACGATTGGTACGCGCTGGCCTTTATCTTTAGGAATCGGCAATAAATCCCATTCGAAGCCGATTTCAGATCTTTGCCATGAAAAGTCTGCAGTTCCGCCTACACGCATAGCCAATTTTCCAGCTTTCCATGCATCTCCATCTTTGCCGAACCATTTTTTACGATCTTCATCTGTATAAATTTCAGGTGATACTTTATCGTTATACTTCATTTCTCTTACAAGCTGGTTAGCTTGAATAAAAGCAGGTTTATCAAAGTTATATTTTTCTCCATCCCATGTTAACCAGCCTTGGCTTGGATCAAGCTGCGGAATAATGACTTCGCGCAGACCGCCTACTCCGCCAAATCCAAATTGCTGTTCATTCACCTTAGTAAGCTTTAGAGCGGTATCTCTCATATCCTGGATTGTCCAATCTGGAGAAGGAATTTCCACATTTTCCTTTTTAAAAAGATCTTTATTTATCATGATTCCTTGAGCATACATGCTATGCGGCAAGGCAAATTGCTTGCCGTTGTACTCAGCTGTTGATGTTAAGTTTCCAAAAATATTCTCTTTATTAAATTCTTTGTCTTTTTCTAAGAATGGTGTTAAATCTTCAACCCAGCCATTTGCAATACTTGGCGGCACGCTGAATACGAAGAATACATCGGGCAGCTTACCAGCAGCTGCAGAAGCGGCTAATTTTTCATCCCATGGCCAAGTAATCGACTCGTCCCGTTTAACTTCAATATTCGGATGAGATTTCTCGAAAGCAGCAATACGCTTTTCTTCAATTTCAGGTTCAGTCCAGCTTGCATAAGTTATCGTAACTTTTTCATCTTTCCCGGCTTCTCCGTTCTTTTCTTCCGTTTTTCCTTCTGTTTGACCAGAAGTTTTTTCACTAGTGCTGGAACATCCCGCTAATACGGCTGCAAAACTTAGCATGATGACAAAAAAGATACTAATCAACCTTTTCATTCATAATCCCCCTTTATTAATTGAAACGTTTCGAAATCTCCCAAACATGATGCTTTTCCCTTGTAAATACATGTGAATGTGCTAATTTTTCACTAAAGCATTTTCATTTTTTAAAAGAAGTAAGACTTCTTCATTTAAATGATCCAGCTCAATAAATTTCTCATTGTAAATAGATCCTTTATATTCAATAACAGTCTTGCCTTGCAGCTGTACCTTAATAAAGGCATCTTTCCCAATTGGAACCAGTCTTATTTCAGTGGTACCGCCGCTGTTTTTCAAGGAAATCAGTTCCAGTGTGCTATACACGATCGTAACATCTTCATGCACTTGATAATTTTGTAATGCGAGTAAACTTGATCTCGGCGGAAGCTTGACCACTTTACCGTCAAACAAAGCATGATCATGACTGAAAACCGCACCATGCTGCTCGATGTCATCATAATTCGAGATAAAAACAAATGATTCCTGATTATTCTTACGTTCTACGAGCGATAAGTCCGAGTTATCTGACGACAAATGACGAGTAACGCCTATTTGGTTTGCAACTGCTAATATAACCTCTAATTTGTACTGATAATCATGTCCAATGCCTAATCCAAAAACGAGGATTTCACCGTTGCCTGCTTTTTTCTTATATGCAGCAGTTTCACCATTATAGTAAGCGATAGGTTCACCATTAAATTTGGAGAAACTTAACCGTTGTCTCGCCATGACAGATGGAATCGTCAGTACATCCAAAGCAGTAACACCTTCGTGAACATCCCATTCCCCTAATTCCAATTCATCACATAAAATCGTGCATGGTTTTCCCGTTAAATCCTTGATTGGAATCTGAGGATACAGAATAAGCTTTCCACCATTTTTTACATAGTGAACCAGCTTTTCCTGCAAATCTTTCTTCATATATTGAGTTGAAAAGACCCAAATAGAAGGGATTACCCCAGGATTAAGCGCTTTCAATAAATCAATTGCTTCAAATTGAATATTTGCTGCAACAAGCAATCGAACAATCCCATCAAATGAATAATTCTCTCTTTTACCGGCAATTTCATCAACAAGATGGCGATCTCTCTCATCGATTGTTTCAGTCATATAATCATCGGGGTTAAATCCTACAAATGTGTGAATTTGTTTTTTTGCATGAACCAACTTTTCTCCAACCGTTTCAAACATTTTGCCTAAATGCTTTGCTTTAAAATAACTGGGACGAGGATTTCCCTGTGAATCGATCGGTGCCTGCCATTCATGACGAGTGCCAAATAGTCCAATATTTTCATAGTTTTCACCTGCAACGAACATATAATAGTTCAAAGCATTCATACCATGAGCAACACAAGTACGTGTGTTTAAGTCTAAGTCCTGCGGATATAATCTTGGCCTGTCTGCTAATCTGCCAGACTGAAATTCAGCTGAGAATAATGGCTGATCTTGATTGGAAATTGCTTTCGTATATGCTGATGCAAGGACTAAATCATGATAATTATCGTATCCAATACGACCTGGATAAAAATCCCCTGCAAGGATCACATCATCAAATTCAGCTGTCTTGTAAAGCTGTGAAAGACCGATTGGATAATCAACTCCACGGCTATAAATCGAATAATCTTTAAAACCATGAACGTTAATTATAAAAGGAACTGATATTCCTGTATTCTTTGCAAACTGCCTTAAATGTCCTACATAGTCCTTAATATAAACTCTCCAAAACTCTCCCCATTCATAGTGGAGGGAAGCAGCATCCACATTCGAATCTTTTGAAAATGAATCGACAAAAGATTTAATAGAGTGCTCTTCGATGCCGTAAACTTGATTAATAGAATCGACAGTTTTATACTTATCAAGCATATACATTTCAAATTGTTTTAATGTTGGCGCATTAAAATCGGATGTATTTGTTACCCAATGCAGCATTCCAATCTCATTGCATAATTGGTACATAATGATTGGCCCTTCAAATTCAAGCTGCATTGGGGCAATGATAGTGTTCACTTGTTCATACCATTTCTGTACTTTTTCCAGAAAGATCGGGTGCTGATATGATACGACTTTTGTCGGATGTTCAAGGCCGTTTCGCTGTTTGGCAATGACGTCTGGATAATCAGATAGCAGCCATGGCGGAATTCCTTCGTATCTAACTTCTGCCATAACATATGGTCCAGGACGGACAATGCAATACAATTTCTTTTCTTTTACCAGCTGAAGGAAGGACTTCAAATCTCTTTCAGGTCTTGTATCTCCTGTAAAATCAAAGATTCCTTCTTCGAATTCATGCCATACCCAGGGCACATATGTACTAACTAAGTTGCAGCCGGCTTCAATCAACGAATCCAGTCTATTTGCCCACTCCTCTTTCGGTACTCGGTAGTAGTGACATTCGCCACCGAATAAGAAGACTTCTTTACCATTGATGATAAATTTCCCTTCTTTTGAAACGACACTCACTCACTTCTCCTCCTGATAATTGAATTGGCTTTTTTAAGCTGCTCACCCCCTCTAATGTGCAATCAATGATTTTCGTGGAACACCTGTTGTTTTTCGAACGACCAATTCAGTAGGCATTATAAAATTTCGTTTATTTACTTCCTCAGTAAGTGATTGGCAGACAAGATGCGCAGCCAATGATCCAATTTCAAATTTGGATTGACTGACAGTCGTTAAAGGCGGATGTACATATTGTGAAATTTCGATATCATCGAAGCCTACAATTGACACATCTTCAGGGATTTTTAAGTTTGCCTCCTTAAATGCACGAAGTGCGCCGATTGCCATTTCATCATTCGCACAGAAGATTGCTGTCGGTATATTACCTTGCAGAATAAGCATCTTTGCAGACAAATATCCTCCCTCTCTTGTGAATTTCCCCTGCAGGGTCCAATGAGATTTCAATGCAAGATTATGTTCCATCATACTTCTTTGAAAGCCTAGAAACCGCTCTGCATTGTCCCGATTTTCTTGAGGACCGCTCATAAAGGCTATTTCCCGATGACCTAATTTAATTAAATGGTCTGTTGCTTCGTATCCCCCTCTTTCATTATCAACCAGTACACTCATAATCTTCTGATCTGCAGGTTCCCGATCAAGTAATACAATAGGAAAGTCGTCACGGACTGACTGGTTTATCATTTCGTCCGAAATATTTGATGCCAGCATAATGACTCCATCTACTCTGCGTTCTTGTAAAAATTTAGTTACTGTTGATGTTTTCCCTTCAATGGAACTGCAGGCAATTAACCCATAATCATTTGCAGTTAATGTTTCTTGAACTCCTCTGATAACCTCAGACCAAAATGATCCTGATAAATCATTTAGTATAAGGCCAATTGTTTCTGTTTTATTGAGTTTTAAATCTCTTGCAATTCCGTTTCTCCTATAATTCAGCGTTTTCGCAGCCTCTATTATCTTCCTTGTTGTTTCAGGAGTTACTTTCGAGCTATTGTTTAACGCATATGATGCTGTTGAGACAGCAACTCCAGCTAATTTTGCGACATCTTTTATTGTAGTCATTACATCCTCCATATCAAACACTATCACTCTTGAAACGTTTCAATAAAAAGCTAAAAAATATAGTTTTACATCCAATTTTGCTTAGAACAACAGTATGTTTTCTTTTGAAACGTTTTTATTTATTTCCATTCTAGCAAATGAAAGCGCTTAAAATCAATCAGTATTTGTAAAATTTTCAGATTTTTTACGCTTTTCTGGCAGACCTCTTAATAAGAATGGTGTTCACGAGGCTTTTTCCTCTTTCATCTTTTCAATCTTATGAAATAGATTTTGTGTTCTCCAGCTCGTCCAGGCAACTATTCCGCTTACACCAAAGAACGGAATCAAGGTTGGGATATTTACGTTGATAATGACAAGTGTTGCGATTCCTGCCATTATAAAAATTAATTGAAACGGCCGAATAAAGACTAAAGCAAACGAGTATTTCCAATACTCCAGACTGCTAAGCCTGTAATGAGCAAAGACAGGGAAAAAAATGATGGCTGTAAGAGAAAAAACAATAGCTAACAAAACAGAGAATGATCTGAAGAAAAAAAATATGGCAGAGTTATTGGCTGAGAAATAAAGAATATCTAAATAGAGAATAATAAAAGCAGCTATCATGATGATTCCGTTCATTTGAGACATCCAAAAATTTTGTTTGAATTCCTTCCGAAATGTTTTAAAAACCGGAAACTCTTCTTCTTCCTGAAGCCATTTTCTAAAAATAGCAAAGCTTGCGGTTGTTGCCGGGAAAATACCAGCAACGACAAGCCCAGATACGGTAAATAGGATCCAAAGAATATTTAAGTATGCTATTCTCATTATCCAATTGCACACCTGCAATAGCGGAATTAGTTTAGTAGATGTCATCATTCACGTATCCTTTCCCTCTAAAGTTTTAGCTTTTTGCGGCTGATTTTCAACTTGTCATATTTGAATGAACTTAATAAACGTTATTTGAAACGTTTCAATATGATTAATTCTACCATGAAAGCGTTTCACTTAATATATGTGTTTATGAATAAACTGAATTCTTATTTTATTTCTTATAATAGGATTTCTATTAAATTGCATAAACAGACTAAAACAATGTCCAAGGGTGATTTCATGCACCTTTTTTCACAAAATGAGGCTATAATCTGTGAGTCTGAATTATTCTTCAGTTAAAAAAAGCATATTTTTTGCGATTGATAATGTAAGCCCTTTCTTTTATAATGCTAATTGAAACGTTTCAATTTTTAGAAAATAAAGTATATTTTTAATGAATAGGGGGATGGGGATGGGATCTGCAATTGAAATAAAAAATAAGCAAATCGTTATCGATGGTGAGCCAGCCATTATTATGTGCGGAGAAATTCACTATTATCGGCTTGATCGAAAAGACTGGCAGGATCGGATTACTAAATTGGTGGATGCCGGCTGTAACGCTGTTGCATCCTATGTTCCTTGGCTGTGCCATGAACCAGATGAAGGAAAATTTGATTTAGATGGCAGCACTAGACCAGAGCTTGATTTAGGGGCGTTCATTGATCTTTGTCATGAAAATGATCTCTATTTCTTTGTTCGGCCTGGACCTTTTATTATGGCAGAAATGAAAAACGAGGGCATTCCTTACTGGGTATACGAAAAGCATCCTGAAATTATTCCTGTAGCATGGGATAACAAAAAAGTTCCAACATCTACAATTGATTACCTAGCACCTAATTTTCTAAAAGCAGCACGGAATTGGTACAAAGCAGTAATGTCGGTTATAGAACCTCGCCTAATCACAAACGGGGGAAATATTATTGGAGTGCAGCTGGACAATGAAATTGGAATGCTATCATGGGTCAGCAACAGCCCAGACCTGACAGACTTTCTTTTAGATGACTTCACAGCTTGGTTAAATAATCAATACAGCACTGAAGAGCTTACACAAAGATATCCTTTCAACTTGAACAGCCCGGAAATCAGAAATTCGCATATCCGATCTCCTAAAGAAGACTATACTGCAGCGCTACATAAAGATCTTGGATATTTTATGAGAAATCGCTTTGCTCGATATATTGACGAGCTGCGCTCCTATTCAGAGGAATTTGGCATAAAGGATATACCTTTCGTTGTTAACATCCATGGTACAAGCGGCGGAAGAGGTTTTACTTATCCGATCGGAATAAGCCAGCTTTATGAATCCTATACGCAAGCCCCTGGATATCTATCCGGTTCTGATATCTATTTTGAAGATTTAACAATGAATAATTTTCAAGATCTTTATCTGATAAATGGGTTTATGGACGCCGTTCACACTCCTGATCAGCCATTAACTTCTGTTGAATTTAATTGCGGTGATGGAAATTTCGGTTCAACCTTTGGCGGCAGGTACGATCCATCGGCAGCTGATTTTAAGATTCGCATGTGTCTTGCACAAGGGAACAGATTGATTAATTATTACTTATTTACCGGCGGCTATAATTATCGTTTAGATACCATGCGTAATGATGGAAATGACCGCGTTGCTTTTACAGGTGAAAGACACGGATTTGCTGCACCTGTCAGTCCAGAAGGAGAATTGAATTATACGTACCCGCGAATGAAACGTGTCACGAAAACCGTTATGGCCGTATCCAAAAAGCTTGCTGCTATGAATGAAGAGCACGATGATGTTTCATTTGCTTTTATTCCTGATTATTACATGACCGAATATCGTTATCCAAACAGCGAGAAAATGAAGGAAATACTTACAAATATAGAAGCAAACCGGGCATATGGCGCATGGGAAATCATGGCTCGGGCTATGTTGATCTCAGGGTATCGATTTGGGGCGGCGGATATCCAGAACCAGCCTTTAGATCCAAAGAAAACTCCTGTACTGGCCATACCTTCTGCACGATATATGAGCCGTGAAATTCAACAAAAGCTAGCTTCATATCTTCTGGATGGAGGGAAGATGCTGCTTTTTGGAGAAGTTCCGCAATATGATATGGAAGGGAAACCTTGCAGTGTTATGTCAGAGGTTTTAGATGTCAAACCTGCTGGAAGCCGAAAGTCTTCCGAGAATTATTATCTCTCAGTTTGTGCAGAAGGATGGGCTGCTCCGCGCCCTGAAGTGCGCTCAAATTTCTCTCAAACATTTAAACTGGGCAATAACGCTGATTCTATACTCTCAATCTATGGAACTGAAGAATCTTGCGGTTTTGATTCAAAGGTTGGCACTGGAAGGGCAATTGTAATTGCTACAGCTTATAGCTGTGATGTAGATTTATTTAAACAAGCATTAGAAAAACTGGGTGCAAAGGCAAAGCTTGTTCATGACTTTAAACATCATGGAATTTTTATGACCTCTGCTGCTAACCAGCATGGAGAACGCATGCTGCACCTTCTAAATTTAGATGGATTGGATAAGGAATTTCATATTTATGATCAGGATGAAAAGTTATTTAATGGGCGTAAAATCCTTCTCCAAAGCAAGGATGGTGTAATGCTGCCTCTGAATATGACATTTGACGAAGTGAAAATTGTTTATTCTACAGCAGAAATTGTGAATTTGGAAAGGAATCAAATAACCTTCCGTCTGACACAGCCTAAAGACATCATTACATTTGAAACAGACAAAGAAATCCTGGATAGTGATGAGTACAATGTCGAGAGAACCAATAACCGATTAATAGTTCGTTCTAATAAGCATGCCAAAGTTGATGATAGCTTGACTGTTAAGTTTCGTTAATCGCAATAAAAAGTGCTGATCTAGGCAGATGCTAAAAAGACATCTCATAGATCAGCATTTCCATATATATTCATGAGTTTTTTTTGTTTAAATGCTCTGAATTGTATTTAAAACAGTCGAATCTCTTACAATAAGCTTTAACGGAAACTGATAGATTTCATGAGATTGATGTGTTTTACTATTAATTTTATCGATCATGACATCCATTGCTTTTTTAGCCATCTCTTTGACTGGCTGCTGTACAGTTGTGATCATTGGATCCAGCAGCTCAGCTATAGCCTGATTGTCAAAGCCCACCACTGCCAAATCAGCCGGAATGTGCCACCCGCTTTTTTTAGCTTCGGAAATAATGCCAGCAGCAACTTCGTCAGCACCTGTAAAAACGGCTGTCGGCTTCTGATCGAGTTCCCTTATTTCACGGAACACTCTTTTTCCGTCTTCAATGTTAAAGGCATCCCTATAAGCCATATTTTCGACAAAAAGATATCCGGCTTCGGACATAGCTTGTCTAAATCCCTTCTCTCTCGCTCTTGCCACATTGCTTCTATGGCCGCCGCAGCAATAAGCAATTTGCCTGTGCCCTTGTTCAATTAGATGTTTCGTTGCTATGTATCCGCCATACTCTTGGTCCAGTCTGACCATTGGTACGTTGGCACTTTCCTCAAATTCATTGCACAAAACAATTGGTCCATATTCCGAAAACGGCTCAATTTTGCTCCACTCATTCTCAAGTGAAGCGAGAATCACGCCATCAACCTGTTTCGTTTTTAGAAGATTCAAATACTTAAGTTCTTTTTCTGGCGAATACTGTGTTTGACAGACTATTAATTGATAGTTGCGTTCAGAAGAAGCCATTTCCAATGACTCAATGAATTGGCTGAAAAAAGGATTTAAGACTCTTGGAATGAATACAGCAATAATTTCAGTTTTTTGATTGCGAAGACTTCTGGCAGAAGAATTAGGCACATAGCCTAGGTCTTCCATCGCTTCTAATACGACCCTTTTTTTAGATTCAGATACATACGGATGGTTATTGATGACTCTTGATACAGTTGTTCTTGACAGCCCTGCAAGTCTGGCGACATCTTCAATTGTAGACACTTGCTTTCCCCCTCACCGCGCGAACGCACGACATCACGCTGTAACATGAAATCGTTCTCATTTCCCATTATATTTCAAAATGTAAGGGCTTACAACAATAGATTGATAGATTATTGAATTATGATTTGCTGCTTTTTATTATACAGGAAGAATATTTGTGAGATATTATCTTTTTTACTGCACATAAAAAAACGCCTAAAGCAAAATGCTTTAGACGTTTCCTTTTAAACAGCAGCTTCTTCCATTTCATCACTCTTATTCTTTCTTATAGCAAAGGAGAAGTAAGCAATCGTGCCAATCATCATGGCTCCGATAAAAATGGCAAGAATTCCTGCCTGCTGCCACATGAATTCAAAGTCGCCAGAAGAGATGACCGCTTTAAAACCCGAGACTGAGTATGTCATCGGCAGCCAAGCATTAAAGATCTGCAGTGCATTTGGTATTAGTTCAAGCGGGAATGTGCCTGCGCTTGTTGTGAGCTGCAAAATCAGGATAATAATGGCTACAAATCTTCCCGGGTCTCCTAATGAAGTTACCAGGAATTGGACAAGTGTAATAAATGTTAGACTTGTTATGATACTGAACAAGATGAAGTAAGGGACACTTTGGACTTCTATGTTTAATCCGTAAAGCAGAACAGCATCTGCAAGCAATGCCTGGATCACGCCAATGACGGCGAGAATGCCAAATTTGCTCATAAACCAGCCTAGTCCGCTTTTTGGAACATCAGCTGACTGTCTCAATGGGAAAACAATGGACAGCAGCAGGGCTCCGACAAATAATCCTAGTGATAAGAAATAAGGAGCAAACCCTGTACCGTAGTTAGGAACAGCATTCACTTTTTCGTCTTTCACTTTCACAGGATCTGAAATCATTTCATAAACATCATCCGAACCGCCTGTATCTTTCGTTTCATCAGCTGCATCTCCAAGTTTGGATGAGAGCTCACCAGTTCCTTCTGAAAGCTCTTGGGCTCCACCATCAAGCTGACCCGCTCCAACTGCAAGCTGATTCGTGCCGTCTTGAAGTGAAGATGAACCATCTGCAAGTTTAGCAATTCCTGAGTTAAGTTCTCCGCCGCCTGCAGCTAGCTGTGCAGATCCTTCTTTTGCTTCAGCAAGCTTTTCGCCAAACGTTTTTAATCCGCCTGAAAGCTGCTGCTGACCTTTCATAATCTGTGTTGAACCATCGTATAGGGCTTCTTGACCTGAAACCAATTGATTGACTGCGCCTTCAGATTTTGTTTGTCCTGCGGCAAGCTGCCCGGATTTTTCTGAAAGAGTTGCCGCACCCTTTCCAAGCTCTGAGGCACCGGCAGATAGCTGCCCGAGACTGCCTTCAAGCTGCTTGCTTCCTTCAGATAATTGACTTACACCAAGTGCTGCTTCTTTTAGTTTCTGTTTTTCTGCATCCGGCAATGGCAGTTTCTCAATTTGAGGAAGCATTACTGCCAGCTGTTCATTCAGACTAGATAAACCCGCTGAAAGTTCAGCTGCACCTGCTGCTGCTGCTTCGTTTCCTTTTGAAAGCTCATTTAACTTGTTAGATAGCTGCTCCGCACCTGAGCTAAGCTGTGCTGAGCCATCCGTTAATTGCGGAGCTGATTCCTGCAGCTGCTTCATGCCTGCAAGAGATGCTGACAGTCCTTCGTTCAGCTTTACGGTCCCTTGTTCAGCTTGAACAGAACCGCTGTAAAGCCTTTCTCCGCCCTCTTGCAATTGACCAAGTCCGCTGTCTAAGCTAGTTAAACCGCTTGTCAGCTCTTTAGAGCCTGCAGATGCGTCATTTAGCCCGTCTTTAAACGTAATCGATTTTTCTGCTAAAACCTGAAGATTTTCCTTCAGTTTGAATGAACCTTCTTTTAAGTCGCCAACACCGTTGTTAATTTTACTTGCACCATCACTTGCTTCGCCAATTCCGTCTGCAAGCTTATCGATATTTTCAAAGATGCTTTCTGCGTACGTTTTTGTCAGTGTATTTGATACTTCCTCTTTGATTTGGGCAACTGCTGTTCCGCCGATTTGCCCTGATAAAAAGTTGTAGCCTTCATTCGGAACGTATTTCAATTCCAATGATTGCGGCTTTTCATCCATTAAGGTTGTAGCATTTTTTGAAAAATTTTCAGGAATTTCAATCATCATATAGTATTGTTCATTTTCAAGCCCTTTTTGGGCTTCATTCTTTGAAACAAAATCCCATTTAAATTTTGGATTATCCTTTAAATTATCTACGAGTTCAGATCCAATTTTCAAATCCGTGCCTTCATAATCTGCTCCGCTGTCTTCATTCACAACGGCAACAGGCAGCTGATCTAATTGTTCATATGGATCCCAAAATGCCCAAAGGAACATCCCTGCGTACATAAGCGGAATAAATAAGACCGCAAGCACTGGAACCAGTACCTTTCTGTTAGAAACAAGAGCCTTCCATTCTTTCGCAAGTAAACTCATTAAAAAATCTCCTCCTATAAATATACACATTGACCATTTTGTTCATTTAGTCATATTGGTGAAAAAAAGAGAGGACTATCTATTTCGACAATCCTTTTAATAGGTAAAGCTCAAACAGCTTGGCAATTTCTGCTTTTTCCAGCGGTTCATGATGTCTCTCCCAATCAAAAATCAGGGAAATATACAGCTTCATCATGACAAATGCTGTTACTTCAGGATTGCATTCTTTAAGCTCGCCTTTAGCAACTGCTGCTTCTATTTTTACAGCAATGAACTGCAAAATCATTTTCTCAAGACGCTGAACAACCTCTTTTACAGCAGGAGTGCCTACATCCGTGCTTTCTTGAAAAATTTTGATGGTGAATTGATGCTTTTTCCTAAATTCAAGGATGCTGTAAAGTGCACGATGAACATTTTCAAAAAAAGGCAAGTCTTCATCAATCACTTTTTCGGCTTCCTTGCGCATTTCGGCAAGGAGCGTAGAGACGATTTCATCGAAGAGCTCTTCTTTGTTTTTAAAGAACGTATAAATCGTTCCTTTTCCAACATTGGCAAGCTTTGCAACTGAATCCATCGTTGTCGCTTTATATCCGAAATGAGTAAACGATCTTGTGGCAGCTTCCACAATTAAATGTTTTCGATCAATGCTCAACACACTAACCTCCAATAAAATGACCGAATGAGAAAATCAGTCAGTGAGTACAAAAAATAATATATCATATGATTCAGCAGTTATCAAGAACAAAAAAACAACTCTCTATTAAAGAGTTGCCTTCTTAAGATAGTCCAATGCATTTGCAACAGCTATTTTCCCTTGATCGATACAATCTGGGATTCCAACACCTGCATATGAGGCTCCAGCTAAAAACACCCCTGGATAGGAACTTATGATTTTTTCCTCTATTTCTTGGATTTGCTCTAGATGTCCGACATTGTATTGCGGCATCGCTTCTTTCCATCTCGACACCACTGTGAAATCAGGCTTTTGTTCGATCTTCATAATTTTGTTCAAGTCTTCAAGTACAGCTGCAATGATTTCATGATCGGGCTGTTCGACAATCGCCTGGTCGCCTGCTTTTCCAACATAAGCTCTGA
The DNA here is from genome assembly GCF_014235785.1 of Bacillus sp. PAMC26568. Classification (GTDB taxonomy): domain Bacteria; phylum Bacillota; class Bacilli; order Bacillales; family Bacillaceae; genus Bacillus_P. The sequence goes on from NZ_CP060137.1 coordinate 3,616,596, forward strand.
TTAACGCTTTGCCTGCCGGAACTGTATGCGGCCATTTGCGGTGGGTCCATGTACAGGCGGTAATCGTATAATCACCGTTTCGAGAAATAACAAACCCTGTCCCATTACCTTCTATATCAATGGCCTCTTCAGGAAAAGCCATAGCAACAGTTGCAACTGATGTTGACGGCATTTCTTGCAAATAATGATAGTTTTCTTTGTCTGGAAGCATATTTGCTGTTTGCTGATGAGGAGTTGTCACGATTAATGTATCTGCTTCAATCACATCGCCATTACTTAATTTCAGTACATACCCGACAACTTTTTTAGTAATGCTTTCTACTTTAACACCTTTTAAAATTTTCGTATTTGTAAGTTTGCTTTCAGCAGCATCCACGAGTGTTTGCAAGCCGCCTTTAACCGTTTGGAAAATTCCTTTTTTCCGTGCAGGGTCATGTTTTTGGTTTGCTCTCGGCAGCCCTTTTTTCATCCCCAAAATCAAACTGCGGTGGTCCTGTTCCACTCTGTGAAACTGTGGAAAAGTTGACATTAGGCTCAGCTTGTCAATATCTCCGGCATAAATGCCTGAAAGCAAAGGCTCTATTAAATTTTCAACGACTTCATTTCCGAGTCGCCTTCTGAAAAAATGCCCAAGCGATTGATCGCCTGACTCTCTTCCAGCAGGAAGAATATAGTCTCCAGCAGCTCTTGCCTTCCCCAAAATAGAAAATAGCCCCGTAGTGACGAAAGGGAGAACTTGTGTAGGAATACCCATAACGGCACCAGCCGGGATCGGATGAAGCCGATCTCCCACCAGAACAAAAGATCTCCCCGTTGCATTATTTACAAGTTCCGTTTGCAGTCCTACATCTTTTACAAATTGCGGTGCGCTTGCTTTTCTTTCAAGAAACGAGTCTGGACCCCGTTCAATAATGAATCCATCTTTGTGAACGGTTTGAATTTTTCCGCCTAGCCTTGGACTCGCTTCTATCAAGATTGATTCTATTTGAAGATCATGATCTATCATTTCTTTTTGCAAATAAAATGCCGCGGATAACCCCGTTATCCCTCCGCCAATGATGACAACTTTCTGTTTTTTGTCAGTCATTGTTTATCGCCTTCTTTTTTGTTTACTTTTTCATTGATAGCTCTTTTAGCACTACTGTCGCTAAGCAATCTATGAACTCATCCTTAGCGTTTGGCATTTCCGGTCTGAAATACTTGGCGCCAAGTTCGTCTGTTACGACCTTACATTCATAATCATTATCGTACAGAACCTCAAGATGGTCTGCAACAAACCCGACTGGAATATAGACAAATGTACGATATCCTTTTTCTTCATAAAGATCTCTTGTTAAGTCCTGTACATCAGGTCCTAGCCACGGTTCGGGAGTATTGCCTGCACTTTGCCAGCCAATCTCATAGTTTTCAATGCCTGCAGCTTCAGCAATCAGATCTGCCGTTTCCTGAAGCTGATTTGGATATGGATCTCCAGCTGCAATAATTTTTTCGGGCAGACTGTGTGCAGAGACAATTAATACAGCTTTCTCTCTTTCTTCCGCTGTCATTGCTGCATACGTTTCTTTCACTTTTTTCGTCCAATAATCAATAAATTTAGGCTCCTTATACCAGCTCTCAACAGAAGTGATCTTTAATCCGCCCAGATTCTCTGCTTCCTGCTTTGCCCGTCCGTTATATGATTTAACGCTGAAAGTTGAGAAATGAGGAGCAAGAACGATGCTGACTGCTTGTTCAATTCCATCTTCTTTCATTTGTTTAACTGCATCTTCTACGAATGGCTCAATATGCTTAAGTCCTAAGTACATTTTGAAATCAACTTCATCCTGAATCGCATTTAAATGTTCTTCTAGTGATTTTGCCTGATCCAAAGTGGTTTTAGCCAGAGGAGAAATGCCTCCAATTGCCTCGTAGCGGTCTTTTAAATCTTGCAGCATTTCAGGTGCTGGTGTGCGCCCGTGTCTAATATGCGTGTAATACCGTTCAATATCTTCTTCTTTGTATGGAGTTCCGTAGGCCATGACGAGAAGCCCCATTTTTTTCTTTGTCATTTTCATACACCTCATTGGTTAGTCTTACAATAGAATAGCGGAATCGTCCGTTTAGCTCAGGCATGGCAGAGCCATTCTGACCGAGGAGTTGGGCGATGGAGCTAGACATCAATGCGAAAAACTTTATCCTTTCTTATCTCTGAACGAAAGCGCAGACACCTTGGTCAGCTCACGAAGATTTCACAGTGAGCTACGCGCCGGAGCTGCATAAATCTGTATAAAATCATGAACTGAAACTTATTTTGCCATTACTTATTCAAGTTTCCAAATCAGATGCTCTGAGCACGCTTGGAAGTTTTTGTATATTCATGGATAAATGCTGTTAATCGTCTAAGAACATCCGGATTTACAGAAGGAAAAACACCATGTCCAAGATTAAAGATATAACCATCCTGCTTCATTCCTTGATCAAGAATGGCCTTTGCACGCTCTTCGATAACATCCCAAGGAGCAAGCAAAATAGCTGGATCAAGGTTCCCCATTAACGTTTTCGTCATGCCCATATCACGCGCTTGTTCCACTTGCAGCCTCCAATCTAGCCCTACAACATCAAGAGGAAGATCATGCCAAACATGTGCAAGGTGGCTTGCTCCGACTCCGAACATGATCATTGGGACATTCTCTTCTTTCATGGAAGTGAAAATTCTTTCCATTACAGGTTTGATATAGAAACGATAATCTGATTCATTTAAAGCGCCGACCCATGAATCAAAAATTTGAATCGCTTTTGCCCCTGCATGAATTTGAGCCTTCAGGTAAATAATTGTCATATCCGCAAGTTTGTCCATTAATGCAAACCACGCTTTAGGCTCTGCATACATGAATGCTTTTGTTTTGTTGTAATTTTTCGAAGGACCGCCTTCAATCATATAACTAGCCATTGTAAATGGCGCTCCCGCAAACCCGATCAAAGGGACATTCAATTGTTCAGTCGTCAGTAATTTGATTGTATCCAGAACATATGGAATGTCACTTTCAGGATCGATCTCTCCCAAATTCAGAACATCCTGAAGAGAACGAATCGGATTGTCAATGACGGGACCAATACCAGACTTGATTTCGACATCTACACCAATCGATGGAAGCGGTGTCATGATATCTTTATATAAAATAGCCGCATCTACACCATACTGCTCAACAGGCAATCGTGTGACATACGCACATAGCTCAGGCTGATGCGTGATTTCAAACAGACTGTATTTTTCCTTAATTGCACGATATTCGGGCTGAGATCTGCCTGCTTGTCTCATATACCATACTGGAACATGGTCTGTTTTTTCACCCCTGCACGCTTTCAAGAATGTATCATTGAATTGCTTTGTATCCGTCATAAACCTTCATATCCACCTTTCTATGTAAAACAAGGCTGCTTTCGCAAAAATTGTTGTTTTTCGTTGATTTACTAATTCCTGCAAATTCCAAGCGTTTCTTGCTCTATTCTAATAAAATCTATTAAAATACACCCTTTCACGCTATTTTGTGCGGAAGTACAACAATTTCTTAGAAAAGTGCCTAAAACAAACACGTTATCCTATGTTTTTTGCTTCTTACACTATAACTGTTTCATTCAAAGAAGTATAGATTTCACAAATAAATGTCAAAAAATTGACGTAATCAAGCAGCATGCAGGATAAAATCCAGGCATTCTGCTTGATTTATTAAGGTGCAGAAGTAAAGAGTTTTGGTTTAACTGGTTTTGAGCCTTCCCCTTCTTGGTCAGTTTGCTCATTATATGGAACAACTTTATATGAAGCCTCTGAAAATAGGTTAGAGTATGGTATTTCATAGGAATTCTTGCCTTTAACATACCCCACAAGCTTCTCTTTGCCACCGCTTGTTTCATAGATTCTGTATATAACACGTTCATCTTTTTGAGCTGCCCAGTTCAGCGTAACCGTAAATAAACCGAGCGGCTTAAACGAAAATTTTGCATCTACATCCTCAAGGTTTTTCAGCCTGATTGGTTCTTCCAGGTCCTCTATGCCTTTTGGAAGATTGAAGGCAACATTTTGATCTAGAGAAGAATCACTTAATATATCCTTAAACAGCTTTGTTGGATATGAGCTGCCAGAAACAAGATGCTGTTTTTTATTTGTAATGTCATATCCCATCCAAAGAGCTCCAGAAACTTCAGGTGTATAGCCTACAAACCACGCATCCTTGACAGCACCTTTCTTCTCAGGATACGAGGTTGTTCCGGTTTTGCCGGCAAGATCCCCTTCGAATGCACCCGTTTTTCCTGTCCCATCTTCCACAACCTCCTGCAGCATTCTCGTCATATTCCATGCTGTCTGAGCTGAGAATATCCGTTCTTTCTCCTGTTTCATTTCACCGATCAAGTTAGAATCACGATCTTCTATTTTCCGGATGACAAATGGTTCACTATAAGTACCATGATCTGCAAACGATCTGTATGCATTAGCAAGCTGCAAAGGAGAAACCCCTTCCTTTAATCCTCCGAGAGCAATAGCCAATCCGTTATCTTCTATTTGCAGACCTGCTTTCTCCAAATACCGCTTGCTCTTGGAAATGCCTATTTCATTCAATGCCCAAACAGCAGGTGCATTTTTAGAAACAGCAATGGCATCATACATTGTCACCTCTTCGTCATACTGCTGATCATTATTTTTCGGCTGATATCCTGCGTACGATACTGGTTTATCTTCAAGCAGAGAATATGGGCCAAATTCATCTTCTTCCATCGCTGGCGCATAGACAGCAAGCGGCTTAAATGTTGAACCTGGCTGTCTTTTTGTATTCACGCGATTATTGCCTTTCTGTGCGTAATTTCTTCCCCCTATTGCAGCTAAAACCCCGCCTGATTTATTATCAAGAAGGACAAATGCCCCTTCTGAATTTTTGTCTGTTCCAGGAAAATACTCTTCTTTTTTAAATAACTCATACGCTTTTTCCTGCATTTCCATATTCAGAGGAACTGTCACTGTATATCCTCCGCGCATTAATTCTTCATTGGATAATGCATACCTTTCTTTCGCTTCATCCATTACCATATCAATGTATGTTGTCAGCCAAGGAGTTTCCGATTCTTCTGATATGTTTAATCCAAGGGTCCGACCTTGTGCCCGGACCACTTCCTCAGACGTTAAATAATTTTGGTCCCCCATGAGGCTTAAAATGGTATCGCGGCGTTCTTTGCTTCGCTCAGGATGCAGAAGCGGCGAATAATTTGACGGAGCTTTAGGAATTCCTGCAAGCATCGCCCCTTCTTCAACCGTCAAATCCGAGACATCTTTGTTGAAATAATAGAGAGCAGCACTTTGAATTCCGTAAGCACCATGACCAAAATAAACTTGATTCAAATACAGCTCAAGCAATTTGTTTTTACTGTATTTGTTTTCTAGGCTCATTGCGATTGCTGCTTCTTTCATTTTTCTAAAAAAAGATTTTTCATTTGAGAGGAAGGTATTTTTCGCAAGCTGCTGGGTAATCGTACTTCCTCCTTCCACCTTTTCACCTGCAAGCAAATCTTTATATATAGCTCTTGAGATGGATTTCATATCAATCCCGTTATGTTCATAATACCTCTGATCTTCCACAGCAATAAATGCATTGCGAACATGAACCGGAATTTCTTTTATCGTGACAGGTTCGCGGTTCTGTAAATACAGGTCTGTAACTTTTTTGCCTTGCAAGTCCACTAACGTTGTTGTTGAATCCATAACAAGCTTTTTCTCATCAATGGAATAATCTCCAATCAATAAGATAATTAGATAGACACCAAGAGCAATAAGTGCTGTTGAAAGTGCAACCAGAGCTGAAATAATGACTTTTTTCCACATGTCGTCACCTCCCGTTTCTTCGTGTTATATAGAAAAAATTGATTCAATATTTGTCGTCACATGGACTTTCACTATTACTATTTATTATTGTTAAATAAAGGAATGAATATGTATTACTTGGGTTGAAAATAGCCATATTTATATAATCATTGTTATAATGAAACAAAAAGAGGTGAATGTAAAATGAATTTTTATGTCACATTTGGATCTGCAGACTATTTATCAAAAACAGCAGCTGAAAATAAAGATGAAAAGATGCTGCTGATGCAAAACGAAGATAAAGGAATTCTTTTTCACGAGACCGAAACGTCTTCTGTTTTTAAAGAACCAAAAAAGTATGAAGTTCTTGATGGAACAGGAAATTTCCAGAACGGAAGCTATGCGGTGCTGAATAACATTCCTGTAAGTGACGAGGGTAAACCATTGTTTGAACAGCGTTTTAAAGAGCGTGCACGTATGATTGAAGGCGAACCAGGATTTGTTGCCATTCGTGTATTAAGACCCAAAAATGATGATACATACGTCATCCTTACTTTATGGGATGATGAAAAATCCTTTAAAAACTGGCAGGAGTCTAAAGCTTATGATCAGGCCCACAAGAAACGGGGAACAAGTGAAGGCGTAGATCAAAAGTCAATTTTCCCAAGACCTTCCTTTGTTACAACATATCATGCTGTCGAAAAAAACTGAAGAAGTCGAATAAAATAGAATTGAATTGAACCTACGCTATAAGCGGAGGTTTTTTTATATTATAGACAATATTTCCTTGGAAATGACAGCATTCTTCACTGCTGAAATCAACTACTGCCCCTTATTTCTTTTAAAATAACAATCACACCCTTATCCCCCTCACATAACCTGTATTACACAATTAGAATATAGGCATATACAGGAGTGATTCATATGGTGGCTGAGTTATCGTTAACGCTCATTCATTGGTTTTATGTGTTTTTCATTATAAGTATTATCGGGTTCATGCTTTTCAGGAGAGACACGACAATGATCAGCATTGTCGGGATTATAGTGATTTCATTCGTTGCCAGCCATTCCATCAGCCATTCGATAACAAGTGTCTTTAACAGCTTTATCTATGCGATAACTGAGCTGCTGCCGACAATCCTTGTCATTTCAATCATTGTTTCCATGAGCAAAATTTTAGAGGTAACTGGAATAAATGAGTCGATGGTTTCTCCTTTTACTAAAATCATCCGAAATCCCACTCTTGCATATTGGACGATTGGGCTATTAATGATGACGATCTCCTGGTTTTTCTGGCCTTCTCCAGCAGTCGCGCTAATTGGTGCTGTTTTATTGCCAGTTGCTATTAAAGCCGGACTTCCTGCACTCGGAGTCGCAATGGCAATGAACTTATTCGGCCATGGGATTGCACTTTCAGGTGACTTTGTCATTCAAGCAGCTCCAAAACTGACTTCAGATGCTGCAGGGCTTCCAATTGGAGATGTCATAAGCGCCTCCATTCCGCTTGTTATTGTGATGGGTGCCGTGACAACAATCACTGCTTATTTTTTCTTAATGAGAGATATGAAACTCGGTAAGCCATTTCCTTCTCTCTCCATGCCACAGCCTAATGAGCAGAAAACCCAGCTGCTTACAGCCGAAATGAAATTATTCATGGCCCTGTTTATCCCAATTTTATTTGTCATCGATATTGTCTTGATGATTCAGCTGAAATTACAAGGCGGAGATGCAACTGCCTTAATAGGCGGTACAGCACTTGTGATATTGCTTGCTGTTTGTCTATTGGCACACCGGAATGAAAGTCTTGAAAAAACCACGGGATATATGATCGAAGGCTTTCAATTTGGCTTTAAAGTGTTTGGACCCGTCATTCCGATTGCTGCATTCTTTTATTTAGGAGATGCAGGATTTACAAAGATTGTCGGTGACTATTTGCCGAAAGCTTCTCATGGAATTGTAAACGATTTGGGGGTAGCGCTTGCTTCAATTGTTCCATTAACAAAGGAAATCGGGGCGATTACTCTTACAGGAGTTGGAGTTTTGACCGGACTTGACGGTTCAGGATTTTCGGGTATTTCATTAGCGGGGTCGATCGCTAATCTATTTGCCGCAGCAATCGGTAAAGGTGCTGCCGTGCTTACTGCACTAGGACAAATTACAGCCATCTGGGTTGGCGGAGGAACCATTATTCCATGGGCCCTGATTCCTGCTGCAGCAATTTGCGGTGTTGATCCGTTTGAATTGGCAAGAAGAAATATCCTGCCTGTGACGATTGGGTTAATTGTGACTACGATTGTGGCGATGTTTCTAATATAATAAGAAAAGCGCAGGCATAACAGATAAGAAGCTGGCAGAAAAGCCCGGTTTTGACTTTTTTGCCGGATTTGTTCTGGTCGAGCAGCTGGGTGATTCCGTTCGCCATCAATGCTCAAAATCTTATTCTTCCTTATCTATTAAAATAGCAGCGTTTCTTAAACTGAAACGCTGCTTTTATGATTTCCAGCTTCAGTTCGAAGGGGATTTATTTTTTCATAGATTGAAATTACCATCGTTAAACAAATCAATCCAATGAAATAGCCTCCGGCCACATCAGATAGAAAATGTGCATTCATCACAATCCGATTCATGCCAATCAATAACATAAGAAGGCACACAGCTCCATAGAGCCCCATTCTTGCTGAAGCAGATGAAAGTTTGCCGGCAATCAAATAAATGAAAAAACCATAAAAAATGACACCAACCATAGCGTGTCCGCTTGGGAAGCTGAAGCCTTCTTCAAAATGAAGGGGTTCAAGAGGGCGTTCTCTCCCGAAGAATTCTTTTAAAGCTTTGTTCAGCAGGTCGCCAAGATAAACAGCTAGTACGAGCATGAGCGGCTGCAAGATCTTTTTGTACAAGATCCCTAATAGAATAATTGCAATAGCCAGTAAACTGATGATTCCTTTTTTGGATGCTAGAAGACCGATGCCATACACAGCAGCAAGCACTGTCTCTGAGTTATGAAACCATGCTGCGGCTCCACGGGCTGCGGCATCAGCTTGTTCATTAAACGGTGTTTCCAATGCAAAGATAATTCCAAATGTCATAATTACCAAAATAGCAATCAAGGATAATCTATTCATTTAAAATCCCCTTCCAAACTTAATTCTTGTAATTTTCTAAAAACTTATCTAAAATTTATACTAATATGATTTTCCAATATTTATTTTAACTTATTAATGTTTTCGTGAATATAAGTCTATAAAAAGAAAGGATGAAGAATTTTGTACGATGAATTATGTTCGGAATTAGATGCAGGTTTTGAAGAAATGGTGGAGATCAGACGTTATCTTCATATGCATCCTGAGGTTTCATTTCAGGAATTTAAAACGGCTGCATACATTGCAGAATATTATCAAAAGCTTGGAATTGAGGCTAGAACTGGTGTTGGCGGAAACGGAGTTGTCGCTGTAATTAAAGGCGATAAGCCAGGAAAAACGGTCGCTCTTCGTGCTGATTTTGACGCGCTTCCTATCCAAGATGAAAAGGATGTCCCTTATAAATCAACTGTTCCTGGTGTAACGCATGCATGCGGTCATGACGGACATACAGCAACATTACTGGTTCTTGCTAAGGTTTTACATAAACATCGGAGCAATCTTGAGGGCAGCGTGGTTTTCATTCACCAGCATGCAGAAGAATATGCCCCAGGCGGAGCCGTTTCGATGATTGAAGATGGCTGCTTAGACGGTGTAGATGTTATATTTGGCACACATTTATGGGCAGGCGAACCTGCAGGTAAAATCCAATATCGTGTTGGACCAATAATGGCTGCAGCGGATCGCTTCCAAATTACCATTCAAGGAAAAGGCGGACATGGCGCACAGCCTCATAAAACAAAAGATGCCGTTGTCATCGGGTCACAGCTCGTTCTTAATCTTCAGCAAATCGTCAGCAGAAAAGTTGATCCTGTTCACGCTGCCGTTGTATCTGTCGGATCCTTCGTTGCGGAAAATCCTTTTAATGTAATTGCAGATTCTGCCGTCCTGATTGGAACTGTCCGCACATTTGATGAAGAAGTCCGCACATTGATCGAAGAAGAAATTGATCGTGTGGTAAAGGCCTCATGCGGACTATATGATGCATCCTACGAATATTCATTTGAAAGAGGTTACCCTGCTGTAGTGAACCATCTCGAAGAAACAGAACAGCTCGCAAAACTTGCAGAAAAAGTACCTGAAGTACAAATTGTTGAAGAAAGTCCAATGCAAATGGGCGGTGAAGACTTTGCCTATTATTTGCAGCACGTTAAGGGAACTTTCTTTTTCACTGGTGCAAAGCCAACATACTCAGAAACATCTTATCCTCATCATCATCCTAAGTTTGATATCGATGAGAAAGCGATGCTGATTGCTGCTAAAACATTCAGCTTGGCTATATTGCAAAGTCAAACTGAACATTCTGCGGTCGCAGTTGAAAAATGAAGAGCTTTTTGAAAAAACGGTGTTGATGCACCGTTTTTTGTTTTAGCGTGATTCAAAGGAATAAACGATATGAACAGCATGCTTTTGAAGACCTTTTTTTCGATTTCAGCCGTTTCCGGGCTTCAATGCATGCTTTCGAGTTCGCTTTTTTTGATTTTTTCTGTTTACAGGCTTTAATGCGTACTTTTGTGTACCCCTTTTAGGGATTTCAGCTATTTTGGGATCCTTTACTTGAATCAAAAAAAGAGTGCAATCCATGATCGCACTCCCCTCTTTACTTCAAAGACCTGATTCGATAGCAATTCATTGCTGTTTCACCTAAATGCCGAACCAAGTGATAATTTGCAACCCCGCCTACTACAGCACCGATTCCAGGCATAATTTGCAGAAGCTTGACAAGATCAATATGATCTCTGTACTCCTGCTGGAATACTTTCCAATCCATCTCTTTCAGGTCCTTTTTTTTCGTCTCCCAATTTTCAATGATTTCAAACGTATTTCTCCGATGTTCATCACTTGAGTAGGCTAATTGAAAGACATAAAGCAAAAACAATCTCTCTTCATACTGCTTCGGATCAAAGCCATATAAACTGGCAATTTCAAATAAACATTTCATTTTTATGCCAAGCAGCAAAGGGAAGTCGGCAACAGATCCGAAAATTCCTCCGGCTCCTGTTCCTGCACCTTCTACTGCAGCTGTTTTTTGAAAGGCCACGATCGTTTGCTTCACTAGTTTTTCTTTGTCTTCAAGTGTCTTTCCTTCAAGTTTCTTTGCGCTTGTCGTTAAGTTTGATCCAGCGAGTGTCGCCTGCACCATCTTCTTAATGCTCTCCGTAATCACAGTGTGGACTTTTTCAGGGATCCGATCATTGATCTTCGTTTGTGTTTTTTTAGAAACACGCTCTAACATCGAAGATTTTCTTAACAATTTCTTTTTCCATTGAAATAGATCCTCTTGAAGCTGCTGTTCGTAAGTCATAATTATCAGCTGCCTTTACTTTAAAGTACGCTTGCATCCATTTTGGCCAATCGTGATTTCACGTAAAGATAAACAAAACTGTAAACAAAGATAAATCCGGCAATGAAAAGAATCAATGAAGGAATGATATTTCCTGCCAGTATAGAAATGATCGTTAAAATCACATGCTGGACTGCAATTACAGCAAAAAGTAATTTAAGGAATTTTGCTTTTTTATATTCCTTATGAACAGGGTATAGGTCCGGCAAAGACAGCATATCGTAATGCATGTATAAGCCAATCATCTGGATGCCTGTCAAATAAAGCACCAAAATCGCAATGATCAGGACACTATACTGATTTGTAGGGATAACATAGAGAACAATTCCTCCAATTATAGTCAGCCTTGCAAAAATGCCCAGATAATCATTGGATCGGAAAAACGCTCTTGTATATAAGTAACTGTACATGCTTTCCTGCTTGTATTTTACGAACGCAAGCAGTCCATCTAAATATTTTCTTCGTTTTGCTTTTCTTTTTAGCTTTGGAACATCTGTAAACAAGTTGGCTATTCTATAAAAGGATTGCTTTTTCTGCAATTCAGCATCAATCAGTTTTTCCCATTTAACCCCTTTTGTTTTTGTTGCTTTTTGAAAATAGATGTACAGTAGAATCATTAACCCATACATAATGAACACATAGCCATATGCATTTGAAAGCAAAAAGAAAATCGTCAGCCCATTAATGGCCAAACGGACGATAAAATCATATATTTTTACTGAAGGTTCAGTATAAAAAGATATTCTGAAATTGAGCATTAGATTCCACCCTTTTACAATCAGAATCTGAATGCAAATCAGCAAATAGTCTGTCCCCGTTAAGGATTCAGCTCTAAAAAGCATTGGGGCTAATACTAATGCCGCTATTAAAAATACATACATTTGGCTAAAAAAACTGTATATATGCGCTTTTTGAAAATAAGCTGCCATTTTTTCTTCAAGCGGCAATAAAAAGACTAAATCAGGTTCTTTTAAAAGAGTCCGAACACTTGATGATGTAATAATCAAAGCAAAAACAATTGTCAAAATGAAAAGTGCCGGAAAATCATCAGGCATCGTTTTCAGCCATTCCTGGTAAGAAAGAGCACCGCCTGCCCCCAAAAACACGAGGACAAAAATCAGGTGGTCATTAAACATATATTTTGTATAAGATTGCACTTCTTTCAGGTGAGCCGCTAAGCGTCCTTTCCAAATCGCATCAACGTTATTCATTTTGATCTTCCTTCGTCAGCTGAATATACAAATCATCGAGCGCTGCATCCCTCATTCCAAATTCTGTTCTTAATTCCTCAAGAGTTCCTTTTGCTCTAATCTTGCCATTATGTAAAATAATAAATGCATCACAATAGCGCTCAGCTGTTGCCAAAATATGAGTAGACATTAAAATGCCTGCTCCGTCCTGTTTAGCTTTGTTCATCATATCGAGCAGTGCATTAATCGCAAGCGGATCCAATCCTACAAAAGGTTCATCAATAATATACAGTTCAGGCTCGACTAAGAAAGCACACATAATCATAACTTTTTGCTTCATGCCTTTTGAAAAATGACTTGGAAACCATTTCAGCCTTTTTTCCATTCTAAATTCTGTTAATAATGGCTGCAGGCGCTGCTTAAATGTTTCCTGGCTTAATCCATATGCCATTGCGGTCAGCTCTAAGTGCTCATATAGAGTTAATTCCTCGTAGAGAATCGGCGTTTCAGGGATAAAGGTGAACTGGCTGCGATAGTCTGTCGGTTTTTCCTGAAAAGAAATGCCATTGATGGTGATGTCACCTTTATGAGGCTCCATCAATCCAATCACATGGCGAATGGTTGTGCTCTTCCCTGCACCATTCAGTCCAATTAACCCGACGATTTGATGTTTTTCAATTTCAAACGAGATATCTTTCAGGACAGGATTGCGTGTATACCCGCCTGTCAGGTGATTTACATTTAATAAGCTCATGTTAACTTCCCTTCCCCTTTTCTTCTATCTTAACAAAACACGGGATACTTTTGCTAATTTACAATTATTTTACAATACATAAACAATCCAGTTTCGGACATCATAATGAGTGTAAAGGAAAGCAGCTGTCACAAACATTCAGTTCAAATGAGGTGTGTGTTAAAGACAGTTTATAGTAAGAAAGTTAACATTGATAAATATAATGATGATCTATTTCCATTTCGAGATGAGGTGTCTACGGGCCGTTACTTTTTGTAATAGAAGCTCATATAAGAATTCATTTTGCGAATGAGGTGTTCGTCAAAGACCGTTTACTGATTTGTTAAGAATTTTTCTTCCATGATGATCTTAACTAGGGGATGGTTGCTTTGAACAATGTTTAACAATCAACATTCACTCTTTATTATCCTTCATTTCTAAGCATATGAGGTGTATGACAAAGAGAATTGTGTGCCTTACGTTTAAGCTGCGGCAGTTGTTTTCCTTTCCAGGACAGGGTGATCATTACGATCATCCTGTTTCTTTTTTGTGTGATTTTATCCCTCTCTGGTTTATGGTAAAATACGGTCATGAAGCAGTTTATATTGAGAAAGGGTGAAACACGATGAGCGGATGTATTTTTTGTAAAATTGTAAATGGAGAAATCCCAAGCGCTAAAGTGTTTGAAAATGAACATGTCGTTGCATTTCTTGATATCAGTCAAGTAACAAAAGGACATACATTGGTTATTCCGAAAGTACATAAAGAAAACATTTATGAACTTACACCTGATATCGCCAGGAATGTATTTGAGGTCGTTCCAAAAATCGCAAACTCCATCAAAAAACAATTTGAACCGATTGGATTGAATGTCCTTAATAATAACGGCGAAAAAGCTGGACAATCTGTGTTTCACTATCATATTCATCTCATCCCCCGCTACGGAAAAGGCGACGGATTTGGCGCAGTATGGAAAACTCATACTGAAGAATATTCGCCTGAAGATCTGCAGCAGATCGCATCATCCATACAGGAAGGCCTTCTTTAAACCTCGCACATGCGGGGTTTCTTATTAATTAGAATTATTTTTGAAAAATTCCGACTCTAATCCTCTTTTTCATGTTAGGATAGGAAAAAGAATTTTAATCAAGCAACGCGACAAAGTAAGGAGTGTCATTTTCCCATGAAAAGAACGTATAACTTTAATGCAGGACCAGCCGCCATTCCACTTGCTGTTTTGGAAAAAGCGCAGAGCGAGCTTGTCGATTTTAATGGAACAGGCATGTCGGTTATGGAACTGAGCCACAGAAGCAAGCCTTATGAGGAAGTACACAATCGGGCTTCCGCTTTATTAAAAGAACTGATGGGTATCCCTGAAGAATACGAGGTTCTCTTCCTTCAAGGCGGAGCAAGTCTTCAATTTGCAATGATTCCGATGAACTTTTTAAAAAGCGAAACTGATGCACATTTCATCATGTCTGGCGTTTGGTCTGAAAAAGCTCAATCGGAGGCAAGCAAAATCGGGAATACAAACATACTTGCTTCTAGTAAAGATGATCGATATACATATATTCCTGAAACCTTTGAAGATCCTGCAGAAGGAAGCTATATTCATTTAACCTCCAATAATACGATTTACGGTACACAATGGCAGGATTTCCCCATTACGAAACTGCCATTAATTGCAGACATGTCAAGTGATATTATGAGCAGAGAATTCGATGTCAGCCGTTTTTCGCTTATTTATGCAGGAGCACAAAAGAATCTCGGTCCTTCAGGCGTAACAGTTGTCATTGTAAAAAAAGACATGCTTGCAGAGACAAATGAACAGATTCCAGCGATCCTGAAATACAGCACACATTCAAAACAAAACTCTTTATATAATACGCCGCCAACATTTGCGATTTACATGCTTTCCCTTGTCCTGGAATGGATTCAGGAGCAAGGAGGATTAGCGGCAATAGAAGCACTTAATAATAAAAAAGCGAGCCTGCTTTATGATTGCATCGATCAAAGTGGAGGCTTCTACAGCGGTCATGCTGAAAAAACAAGTCGCTCAGCTATGAATGTAACGTTCACCCTTAAAAACGAAGAACTGACAAAAGCTTTTATTAAAGAATCAATTGAAAGTGGATTCTCAGGTCTTGGCGGACATCGTTCCATCGGCGGCTGCAGAGCGTCAATCTATAATGCAGTCCCAATAGAAGCATGTCAAGCGCTTGCTGATTTCATGGCAAACTTTCAGAAAAAGCACGCGTAATCCTTTTTACAAGGTCAGTCATACCTGTTATAATAATTGTTAAGTTCTCCCGCAATAAGACACAGGTCATTATTGGGGAGTTCAAAAAATAAGAGCATAGTCCGAGGAGAGCCTGAGAAATGAATACAAAAGTTTTAGTTGTTTTATCTTTATTTGTCGCAATGGGATTAGCATTGCACGGGATTATCCCGCCATTATTTCACGGAATGAAGCCAGATATGATGCTGACAATGATGTTTTTAGGCATTCTTTTGTTCCCGCACATACGAAATGTGTTTTTACTTGGGACGGTTACAGGTATCTTATCCGGTTTAACAACAAGTTTTCCAGGCGGACTTCTGCCAAATATTATGGATAAGTTTGTAACAGCATTTGTCTTTTATCTATTAGTCTTTGCCATAAGAAAATACGCTTCATCTACAATTGGAGCAGGAATTCTTACAGCAGTCGGAACCCTTGTCTCAGGAACTGTTTTCCTGACAGCCGCATTGTTTATTGTCGGACTTCCAGGCGGAGCAGGCTTTACAGCACTATTTATCACAGTTGTTTTACCGACAATCGTTTTAAATACAATCGCAATGGTTTTCATTTATCCAATCGTTCAGACCATTTTGAAGCGCTCAAAGATCGTTCTTCAAACGAAATAGAAAGAAAACCCGATCCTCTGCGATCGGGTTTTTAGTTATTTTAATTGTAGAATAGTGTTCAAGGTTATCTGCATCCTGCTCCGGCGCCTAACTCCTCGATCAAAACGGATTTAACTGCCAAAGATAACTTCCGCCTTCACTTTTGTTTTGACCATTTATGAAAATGGAACCTAGAGGAAATAATAAAATGATATACCGATCAGCAAGGAGATGGCACCTCCGCCTGCCAAAACAACGGCTTTCTGATGCACGACCCGTTTTGGCGGGTAGGATGCTGATTGCTGTGCTAATTTGACATAATGAAAAGCACCTAGGAAAAACAGCAAACTAATAAGAAAAAACAGGAAAATGACGCCAGCCAAGCTCCTCCCCCCTTTTATTCATGTGTATGTCCGAATGGAATCTTCTATGAATAAAACGGCGTTTATCAATTTAAGCAAGGGGTATTTATAAAAGAAGAAGGTTCTTTTCGTAAAGTTTGCTGCTATTAGAAAAAATGGTTATAACCTATAGTGGATTGTAGCGGAAGGCACTTGACTCCTGCGGGAAATAGAGGCTCGCATTCCTCCCCGCGGAAAGCAAGTGCCTGCAGCGGAAATCCATGGTTACAAATTATATCCAAAAACAACAATCAATGCGAAAACATCCCTTCTAAAACTTGGTGATTTTCAATAGTATATAGTTTTATTTTTGGGAAGCTTCGATCAATTTTATTAGCATGATATTCTATGAATCGGCATGAACATTCTAACTATGGAAAACAGCAATCTTTGCGAACAAAGCCAAAAAGAAGGACTTTCCAGCTTACTGTTGAAGAAGTACATACAACTAATTTCATTTAATGGAGTGATACCTATGGCAAATGGAAAATCATTAGCAGCTGGTTTTATTGCAGGCAGCATTATAGGAGGAATCGCAGCCATCCTCTCTGCTCCCTCTTCTGGAAAAGATATGCGCAACCAATTAAAACAAAATAAGCAAAAGCTTGAAGATATTTTAGTTCAGCTCAAAGATGACAGCATATCTCTTAAAGATCAAGTTGTTAAAACTGCTCAAGAAAGCGCTGTTGTTTTAAAGGATGTAACAGCAGATCTGCAAAAATCAATTCAAACATGGCAAGAAGAAATTGAGCCGCATAAAAATGAACTGCAAAAAGAAATTAATGATATTGAGCAGAAAATTAAAGAATTAGAACAGACACTAAACAAATAGAATATTTTTGTAGACAAACCAAAAAATCTGAACGAGCGGCATATTCTCTCACATGTCGCTCTTTTTTTTTCATTTATAAAACAGCGCTTTACAAAGCTTTTACGATTTATTTAAAAATTTTGTAAATTTAATCTTTATTAATCTTTATTTTATTGGCATAATAGAATATAAGAGCAAAAGAGAAAAAGTAGGTGACTGGGGATGAAACGAAACGAAGATTATTCCATAAAAGAAGCACTATTATTCAGTCAAAGGATCGCTCAGCTTAGCAAAGCATTGTGGAAGTCCATCGAAAAAGACTGGCAGCAATGGATTAAACCTTATGATTTGAATATTAATGAGCACCATATTTTATGGATTGCCTATCATTTAAAAGGAGCTTCCATTTCAGAGATTGCTAAATTTGGGGTCATGCATGTTTCAACAGCATTTAACTTTTCAAAGAAGCTTGAAGAAAGAGGCTATCTTGAGTTTTCGAAAAAACAGAATGATAAGCGCAATACGTACATTCAGCTTACGGAAAAAGGGGAAGAAATTTTACTAAAGCTGCTTGAAGATTACGATCCGAGCAGAAACGATGTTTTTAAGGGTGCTTTGCCGCTTCAGAATTTATATGGAAAATTCCCTGAAATTATGGAGATGATGTGCATCATTCGAAATATTTACGGGGATGACTTTATGGAAATCTTCGAACATTCCTTTACAAATATAGAGAAGGAATTTGTCGAGGAAAACCGGAAGCTAAAAAAGAGAGAAGAGCCTGCAGAACCTGCTTCAGCTATTTCTGAATAAGGGTTAAAAATTCCGTCATAAGCGGGACGTACATTCCCTGATTATGCAGGGATACAATGGTGTCATCTACAGAAAGCTTATAATTCAGCTGACCTGCGAAACGAGTAAGGAGACTCATATAATTGAGGAGTCCTTGCTCTTTTTGTTCGGCAAGCAGATGACTCAGTTCGTCGCAGATGCGATAGATCTCCTCAATTTCCTCAGCGGATAAACCGCTGTTCATGACAGAAACATAAAAAGGATATTTGTCTGGATCCACCATTTTTTGCAGCAAAGTTTGGTAGTATTCCAATTTTGCAATTCTTTTTTCCAATGATTCCACTTATGTTCACTTCTTTCATTCTTCTTCGTTTATCCATTTTAAATCATATTTCCTTATTTCGAAAGTTATCTTATCAAAACTTATTTTCAAGTTAATCGTTTACATAGAAAAATTCATATTGCATTTTCCAATTGAACATCGTAAAGTATGTAAGGAATTGAGCAAAATTATATTTAATATATTCGGATGGTGATTGGAATGAATTGCTGGAAAACCATTAATCTTTCAAAAGATTATGGATTCCACAGACTTTTTATAGTCTCTGTATTAACAATGATGTTTACCTTCATTAGCATATATTTGCCTCTTGTCGTTGCTTTTCCTTCTGTGCAATTAAAAGAAGGACATTTTTTATTGTTTTTGCTTTTTATAGCTGCTGTAGTGCCATGTCATAAGCTGCTTCATGCTGTTCCTTTATGGATGTCAGGATACCGCGTTTCCTTAAAAATAAAACTGCAGACATACATGCCTGTCATATATATTAAAACAAATTGCAACGTAAATAAGACCAATATGATTTTGTCACTTATCACACCCTTTTTAACCGTAACTGCACTCATGATTGCGGGACTAGTGACTAACCCATCATATCTGCATTATTTTTGTTTAGGAATTGCCTTTCATACAGGCCTTTGCGTAACGGATTTCATTTTTTTGAAGCAGCTGGTTAAAGCGCCAAAAACGTGTGTCATTGAAGAAGCAGACGAAAGCTTCGAAATTTTATTTCAAAAATAGAACTGCAGAAGCAATCTTCCGCACTGTGCTTTTGCATGTCTGTGATAACAAAAGCATTCTGCAGACAGGATGCTTTTGTTTTGCTATTTATTAGGAGTCCGCGCTATCTTTTTCATAATTTTTTTGGTAATGTAATATGTATCAGTGAGGGAAGGGGGAATCTCATATGATAGCTTTTTTCATTTTGTTTGCCGTGTTCATTTTGTTCTATATTAATAAATTGACGAATACACTATGCTTGGTGAGAGAGATTCCTGAAGACCGACAAACAAAAGTATTCCGGACGATTAACGTTCTGATTACAATTTTATTAGTTTCTTCTTACATAGAAATCTTATTTACTTAGATTTCACCCATAATAAAAAGCTGTATGCAAAATATAAAAGCACACAGCTTATATAAACATAGCTGACAGTTTGTCAGCTATGTTTATTTGGCTTATAGCCAAGCAGCACCAACAATGATTAATAAGATGAACAAAACTACGATTAACGCGAAGCCTCCAGCGTATCCTCCCATAATGACACCTCCTTTATGCATCGGTAAGTTATTCTATGCACGATCATCATGAAACGAATAGGCACCTATCATCTTTTGTAAGCAATCACATTTAATTTCCTGGTCTAAAGGTCATCCTGTTGCTTCCTAACACAGGTAAGAAGCACCAATAATGATCAACAAAATAAACAGAACCACAAGTAATGCAAAACCGTTTGAATATCCTCCACTCATGTTAAAACCTCCCTTATCGGCGTTCCATACATCATATGGACGGTTTCCCATTTTGACTAGACGAATGCCCAATGATTGCCCCTGTCCTATTGCAAAAGTTTTTAGTTCATGGCACAATGTGGTATAGTGTCCAATTCTTAGGCAGTCCTTAAATTAAATAGAAGTAGGAGTTGTATCAGATGAAAAGATTTGTTCTTGCATTAGCAGCAGCATCAAGTGTTTTGGCGCTCGGCGCATGCAATAATGACAGCGGTTCCGAGGTCATTGCAGAAACAAAAGCAGGCAACGTAACAAAGGATGAATTTTATGAAGCAATGAAGGACCGCTTCGGAAAAGATGTTCTTACTGAGCTTGTACATGAAAAAGTGTTAAGCAAAGAATACAAAGTATCTGACGAAGAGGTAAACAAAGAAATTGAGAATTTAACACAGCAGTATGGCCCTCAATTTGAAGCAGTCATTCAGCAGCAAGGCGAAAAGACTGTTAAAGATATGGTAAAGGTTGATCTTCTCCGCAAAAAAGCAGCAGAACAAGAAGTAAAAGTAACGGAAGAAGATACAAAACAATATTATGAAAGCCTAAAAGGCAAAGTCCAAGCAAGCCACATTCTTGTTGAAGATGAAAAAACAGCAAAAGAAATTAAATCACGTCTTGATAAAGGTGAAAAATTTGAGGATTTAGCAAAAGAAGCGTCTAAAGATCCATCTGGACAAAATGGCGGAGACTTAGGCTGGTTCGGCGAAGGACAAATGGTTCCTGAGTTCGAAAAAGCAGCATTCGCTCTAAAAGAAGGCGAAGTAAGCGAACCTGTTAAATCTGAATTCGGCTACCACATCATCAAGGTTACAAAAACCGTGAAGCCATATGAAGAAATGAAAAAAGAGCTTGAAAAAGAAGTAAAAACACAAAAAACAAGCCAGCCAGATGCTGTTCAAGGAGCACTCGACAAAGCTCTTAAAGAAGCAGACGTAAAGGTTGAAGATGAAGAATTAAAAGATACATTCAAAGCACCTGCTGAGCCAGCAGCGCCTGCTGAAGGACAATAATAGAACAAAAGCGCGGGCATGGCAGATCCGTTCTGACCGAGGAGTTAGGCGCCGTAGCTGTCGCATATAATTTTATTTTATTATCCACAACCTATTACCTTTTATAATTTCCTAAACAATAAGAAAACACAAGCCCCCCACTCATCAGAATGGTGGGCTTGTGTTTTAAATCTCCTCGTTGTCCTGTTTGTTTTTGCGAATCTCACGTTCTTTCAGCATTCTCTCGATATAAATGTTTCCCTCTTTTTCTATATATGCTTCTTCAACAATCTTTTCTTTTCGCGTCGTTGAAAAAGCCATGTATCCGCTGTATAGTATCCCAAGTATGCAGAGGTAAATCCACCACGGCAGCAAAATCATTCCCGCTTCCCCCTTTATTATGACAAGCCTTTAATGCACTATATGAGTTTCTTTAGGGGTTTATACCTTTATTTTCAGATGGTATTTTTTATCTCTGTTTTTTATTTTTATCCACCTATTTCAAGATTTCATCTGCCAAACTGTAAATATAGAAAAAGCCCTCCCTTGAAGAACTTCATCTTCAAAGAAAGGCTCTCATATAATTAGTTATGAAAAGTTGGTTTATAAAATGAGCGATTATCCAGTGCAAATACACGCTCAGTATATTCTCCAGGTTTTACGCGTTCAAGTGCACGATCAAGCATGTTCATTTTTGCATCAAGATTATCGATATAGTGAAGAATTTCAGCTTCTTTTATCATCGGGGGTTTTGGACTTCCCCACTCTGCTTTCCCATGATGGCTGAGAACCAGATGCTGAAGAATCACAACTTCTTCACCTTCAATACCAAGATGTTCTGCAGCTTTTGCTATTTCATTCACCATAATACTGATATGTCCAATAAGGTTGCCTTCAACTGTATAGGTTGTGCCAATTGGTCCTGATAATTCAGTTACTTTTCCAAGGTCATGCAGAATCACTCCTGCGTAAAGCAAATCTGTATCTAAGCTTGGATACAGATTTGCTATTGATTTTGCTAAATCAAGCATTGATACAACGTGATACGCCAGGCCTGATACAAACTCATGATGATTTTTCGTTGCAGCCGGGTACTCCAAGAACTCGCTTTGGTGTTTTTTCATTAAGTATCGGGTAATGCGCTGTATATTAGGGTTTTTCATTTCAAAAATATATTGTGTTACTTTTTCCATCATTTCTTCTTGTCCAATAGGAGCCGTTTCAAGAAAATCAGAAATTTTTACGTTGTCCGTATTTGATGCCGTGCGGATATTACGGATCTTCAGCTGATTTCTTCCTCTGTAATGATGGATATCCCCGTAAATCTTTACAATGTTTTGCGAGCTATAAGAAACTTCATCTTCAGGTCCTGCATCCCAAAGCTTTGCTTCAATTTCTCCAGATTGATCCTGAAGTATTAATGTTAAAAATGGTTTGCCATTGCTGGCGATTCCCTTAGTCGATGTTTTAACGAGAAGGAAAACATCTGCTTGCTCGCCAACCTCGTAATGATTGATTCCTTTTATCATGTAAACGGTCCCTCCCAATTGCCTCAGTACCCTGAGTATAGCATAAATTTAATGTATTTTTCCCCTTATGCAGCTACGCTGAAACGTTTGTGTGCTGTCTTTTGGAAATCCAAATTTTTGTAGAGGTTAATGCAGTGAGCATTAAGATGGCCCCAATATAATATGGCAAATTAATGTGATATTCAAACACGTATCCTGCTAAAATCGGTCCGGCCACATTTCCAAGACTCATAAAAGAGTTATTCAGCCCCATAATCATACCCTGTTTGCTTCCAGCCAGTTTAGAGATAAAAGTATTTAAAGACGGTCTTAATATCGAATTTCCTAAAAAGAATATGGAAGTTGTAAGCAATACTGTAGCAAAAGAGTTTGCGAATGTCATGATGACAAATCCGAATGCACTTAATAAAAGAGCTGAGGTGACGACACGTTCATCCCCAAATTTAGCAACAAGTCTGCCGACAGCAGCTCCCTGCGTTACTGTACCAACTATTCCGGTAAGCAGGATAATGAGACCGACTTCTTGTGGTCCATAGCCGAAACGCTCAAGTGCATAAAAACCAAAGATGGCTTGAAAAATAGTTAAGGCAAAGCTCATCATAAAAACAAGAATCAGCAAGAAACCAACAGGACTGTTCAGTGCTTTTTTTATTAAGACAAATTGATTGTCTCTTTTTTCATTGTCATCTATTGTTTTCTGCATAGCTTCTTTGGATAACGATTCAGGCAGAACAAAAATGGATACAAGGCCCGCTAATGAAGCGGCAATTCCTGCGAATAGAAATGGAAAGGAGAGGCTGAATTCAGCGAGCCAGCCGCCAATTCCAGGGCCGACTACAATTCCAAAACCCATAGCCGCTCCTAAATAGCCCATTCCCTGTCCGCGTTTCTCAGGAGTTGTTACATCTGAAACATAGGCCATTGCACTCGGCATAATGGCTGCCCCAAAAACACCAGCTATTATTCTTGATAAGAACAGCATCCATAAGCCGGTTGCAAAAGCAAAAATAAATTCAGCTAATGCAAATCCAAACAAACCAAGGGTTATGAGAGGCTTACGTCCAATCCGATCAGATAAACGACCCCAGATTGGAGCAAATATAAACTGCATAAACGCAAAAATTGCTACTAAAAATCCAAGCGTTGTCGCGTCAGCCCCAAATTTCTCTACATAAAAAGGCAGGATAGGAATCACTAAACCGATGCCTACCATAATAATGAATAAGTTAAAACTCAGTAAAAAAAGCGGCGTGCCATATGGCTTTTTCGTATTTTTATCTTGCTGCATCATGTACTTCCTTTCAGGTACCTCTTTCGTCAGTTCATTTTACAATAATCTCTGCCCAATAGATACTTGTTTTGCAGCATGTTCTGTTTCTTTTAAGGAAAGAATTTGCTCTTTTTCAAACAATGGCAATAGATGATCCTGGCAGGTAAAGAAAATGACTTGATGGCTTTTCGAGAATTCATCAAGCAATGAGAGTACCTGTTTTGTCCGCTCAAAATCAAAATTAACAAAACCATCATCAATTATGATCGGGAGTCCCTTTTTACTGCTTAAGTGACGGGCAAGAGCGAGTCTTAATGAAATATACAATTGTTCTGCTGTTGCCTGAGAAAGCTCGTTTGCAATAAAGCGGCTTCCATCTTTTCTTTCCACAATTAATGTTTGCTCAGCATCCGGCAGAAAAATTTTAGTATAGTTGTTACTTGTCAATAATGTGAAAAAGGATTCTGCTTGTTTTAATACATTTGGAAGCCGTACAGAGCGATTATACTCAATCGTCTTATTCAGCATATCTTTCGCCGCGGCAAACACAGCCCACTTGTGAGCAAGCTGTTTTACTGCCATTTTTTCAAGCTCGTACTTTTGCTTCAATTCAGAGTAAAGCCCGGATTGCTCGAGATTCGCAAGTGAAACGTTCAGCTCAGTAAGGCGTCTTTGCAAGATGCTCCCTTGCTCTATTTCTTCTTTAAGCTGCTTATCACATAAGAGCTTTTCTTCTTTATAATCCACAGTGAAATCCAGCTTTCCTTCCTTTAGGAGATGCTGTTTTGCCTGGAGCTGCTGCTGAATCCATTTTAATTTTTGTTCAGTTGATTTCCGTTGATTTTCCGCTTCTGCCTTTGCCCGGAACTCTTCTGCATCAGATGTTTTAGACAAGTTAAGAAGCTCTTGTTTTTTTTCATCCATAAGAGTAAGTTCTGCTTCTGTTTTCGCTAAACGACTTTGAGCATCAGATATCTTCTCTGCTTGCATAAGCTGTTTGCGTTTCTTATCTAAAGCGTCATGAAGATTAGAAGTTAAATTTCTCAGTGTTTCATTCAAATGATCCTTTTTTTCGATTCCGCAATTGCCGCTAACATCGGCAAGCTGATTTTCATAAGAATCCAGTGATGCCTTTAAATTTGTCATTTTCTTTTCAATTTGACTGCAATCCCATACATTCTTCTGAAGGTGAATCAATGTCTGAATAAGATCAGGCAGAGCTAGAGGTGAAAAATCACTGCTCATTCGCAGGCTATGATAAACGTTCTTCACTCTTTGTTCTAAATGATACATTTCTTTTTCCCATTCATCGAAACCATTAACGATACGGTGATACGCTCTTTCTGTTTGTCCGAATGAAATTTTTTCCATTTCATATGAACGTCTAAACTGTTCATTTTTCCAAAGGATACCCTTGAGCTCTTCAATGTCTGTATCTTCATTGCCGTTGACAGAAGCTTGCTCTATTTGATCGTTTAATTCCTTCTGCTTTTCTCGTAAATGCTTTATAAATGCATCATCACTTTTGGATTTTTGAAAAAGAAACAGGAAGAAAAGAACAGCTATTCCAAGAAGAAACGGCAAAATGAACCATTGCTGCTGATATATCACCCACCCTGCACACAATACTAGCAGTAAAGCAGTTATGACCTTCACCATTTTATTTTGTTTATTCTTCGTTTGATTTCCTTCAGTCAGTTCGCCGATTTTCTTTTCGTTCCGTGCATATTCTTCCTGTAAACTTTTTGCATCAAGTCCTTTGCGCTGAATCTCTTCGTGCTTCTTGAGCTTTTTCTCCAGGATCTTCCTCTCTTCTTCTTCCAGCATGCCGTTTAGATATTCTGTTAATTTATGTTCGCTTTCTTCCAAATTTTCTTTTGCCGGTTCAAATTGCTGATCCAGCATCTGTTTCTTCTGCTGAGATTGCTGATAGGCAGACACAATTTCTCTAATTTCTTCTTTTGCTGTTACTGAAGTATTAATTGAAAGAACGGCTTCATTATCTAACTCTTCATTAAATCGTTTCTTTTTCTCTTCCGTTATCTGCCTTGAAAGGTCCTTATACTGCTGAAATAGCTGTTCATGCTGTTCTTTTTTCGTTTCATAAGCTGAATACGTTTCCCTTAGCTGTTCAATTTCACTTTGATGCCTTAGAATTTGCTCATTAATATTTATCTGCTGCACAATTTGTTTATGCTCCTGAATCGTGTGAATAAGAGCATTCTTTTCTGCTTGAAGCGGCTGCATCTTTGCTAATATTTCATCCATACGCTTTAAACCATCAGCTGGAAATTCCTTTACCTCTTTTGTCTGAGCCAATTCGTTCAGACACGCGTCTTCATCCAGCCATAATGGGAGAGCATCTATTACTTCAGCAAGCCATCTTGAACGTGCTTCAAGCTTTAGCTTTCGTACTTCTTTCTCACTCAGCTGACTTTCTATCAGTTCCTTTTCTTTTACAAGAGCTTCAAAAGGCTCAATGTAGTCTCTTGCTTTTAACATTTCTGAATGAATGGTCTTCAGCCTGTTTAAAGCTTCATTAATCTCAGGTTTTTTTCCATTTGGTTTATAGAGCAAATCTTGTTTTTTCAAAAGAATGCTTTCTGTCTGAAATAACGCGTCTGTGCCAAGCATGCCAGAAGACAGCAAAAATCTTCCAAGCTCATCTGCACTTACATTACTCACCTGCTGTATTCCGTGAATATCAAATGAAAAAATGGACTGATACATAGATTTGTCAAAATGCTCAAGGATCAGATCAAGCATCTCTTTGTTCCCTGTCTCACCATTTTCAAGGTACAGTGTTACTTCACCTGCTGCTTTTCCAGGCAGTCTTTCGATTTTGATCTTTCCATATTGATCCGTTTCAACGAGAAGCGCTCCGCCATAAGTGTTTACTTGTTTTGGTTCGTACCTGTTTGCATTTTGAATCTTTGCAGGAAACCCAAACAGAATACTTTGAATAAATGACATAATTGTCGATTTTCCAGCTTCATTTTTCCCATAAATAACTTGAATCGAAGCCGATTTCAGCGTGAAATTCCTATGATGGAACTGGCCATAGCCATATATATTCAATTCTAGTATTTTCAATTTTGTTCACCTCACAGCCTTCTGTGCTTCAAGAGTTCTTGAAACAAGAGGTACTCTGCTTCTTTAACAATTTGCTGCTTCTCATCTTCATTAAAAGAAGGAATGTGTTTTCTAAAAACGGCATGCTGCTTAAGCGGCTGAATTGTGTCATCCAAATTCTCAAAGGATTTAATGATGTCCGCTAAATCCGAAAGAAAATGAGAGTCAAGCTGCAGAGAATCTTTGCTGATTGCCGGAACTGATTCATTCAAAATGGATGAGATCCATACAAAATTCCTGCGGTCTGCTTCATCTTCATTCCATTGGTCCATTAAATCAGAAAGAACATTCTCTTCCTGAAGCGTATGATAAAGCTCACTTGTTCCCGATAAGCGAATCGTTAAGACAAGCGGATCATTCTCCCTTCTCATTAGCTCTAATTGCTGATGCAGATTGTCTATCCACTCTTGAAACTCACCTTTAATCTCGACTTCAAGCTCATCCCATTTTACATCTTGCAAAGACTTAAACTGGTAAGACGCACCAGCATCGCTGATCGATACAACGAAGCAGCCTTTATCACCTGTTTCTTTTCTGTTTCTGCCCTGAATATTGCCTGAATAAAGAATGGGCGGCTCATTTTCATGCAAGATTTGCTGTTTATGGATATGGCCTAGAGCCCAATAATCAAACTGCTTTTCCAGCAGCTCACTGATTTGAAACGGAGAGTACACATCATGGTCATGATTTCCTGCTACAGAACCATGAAGCAGACCAATATGATACCCCTCCTTCACTTGCTTGAAGTAATTTGGTGTCATATTTTCATGAACAGCACGCTGCGGATAGCTGTACCCATATAAATGAACAGCTGTTGATTCGTTCTTCCAAAACGTTTTACACTCCACTTTCTTATCAGAAAAGACGTGAACGTTTTCTGGCCATTTAAGATCCAGCCATTTTCCGCTCATATGATCATGATTTCCATGGATGACATATACTTGAATACAATGAAACTCAAGCTGTTCAAATGCTTTTTTAAGCTTCAGCTGGGCTTTCAGACTCCGGTTCTCACCGTCGAATAAATCCCCAGCTAATAATACAAAATCAACCTTTTCCCGGACCGCCAGCTGCACCAAATTTTCCAGAGCTGCAAATGTGCTTTCTTTCAGCCTTTCAAAAATAGGGCCAGGCAGCTGCTGCATTCCTGCAAAAGGGCTGTCTATATGTAAATCCGCTGCATGAATGAATGTAATAGGTTCCATTCGTCTTCCTTCCTTTACTTCTCTCTTTCTCTTCATTGTAACACCACAAAAAGGCGAATGCACGTTCTGCTGTAAAAAAGCTAAAAATTCGGGTCGGCTCTTGAAAAATTAGATAAATAAACGTAAAAAACAGAGTTAGATTTCAACTCTGTTTCCCTCAATATTACTGATCCTTTGACATTTGCAATGCTTTTTTGACATCTTTGAATGAGGACGATTTCCCGTACATCAGAACACCGCCTTTATAAACTTTTGCACCTATTACTGCAAGTAAGATAATTGTAATCACTAAAATACCAATCGATAGTCCAATTTCCCAAGCTGGTACGCTTAGCATTCCAACTCTTAAGAACATAATCATCGGCGAAAAAATGGGAATAAAGGATGTAACGGTAATAAAAGGCGCTTCAGGATTTCCTAGTCCGAACATTGCGATAACAAAAGCTCCTGCAATAATAAACGTCAGCGGAGCAATCATTTGCTGTACATCTTCAATTCTGCTGACAAGCGAGCCCAGAAAAGCAGCAAGTGTTGCAAAAATGAAATAGCCGAGGATAAAGAAAACAACTGCATAAACAAGTGTAGCCACCGGTACTTCTGAAAAATTTAAAAATCCGTCTCCCATCGCAGCGAGATTTTCTATATTTCCTTTGATGGAGCTATATCCCACTAGTATAATAAGTCCAAACTGAGTTAAGCTCAGCAGTCCTATTCCAAGCAATTTGGCAAACATTTGCTTGATTGGAGAAACGCTGCTGATCAAAATTTCCATGACCCTTGATGATTTTTCAACGGCTACTTCCATTGCAATCATGCTCGCATATAAGATAACTGAAAAATAGATAATGAACAGCAAAACATAAACGAGGCCCCTGGCCTGATTCAGCTCTTCTTCTGATTTGGCATTTTCCTCAAGTGCAATCTTCTTAAGCTCTGCAGGTGAAAATAACTGATTCAGCTGTTCACTATTTATGCCTAGATTCGCTGTTCCTATAGCCACTTTTGTCTGCTGAAGCGCCTGCTCGAGCGTCCCTGATACACTTGAGTTGGCAATGGAGCTTGCATGATAGGCGGCTTGCGGAAGTCCATCCTCATCATTAGTCAAAATAAGATAACCTTCCAAGTCCTCAGCAAGGACATCCTTTTTCAGCTGTTCTTCCGTTTCCTTTGACTTTTTTAGCTGCAGCTTGTCATCAATGGCTGTAGCATTTTGTTCAAAGAACGTATAAACATTTTCATCACCAGTTTGATTCATAACTGCAACCTTTGTCGTTTCTTCATCTCCGCCATTGAAGAACTCAATTACATTTTGAAGATTTGTCAGGCCGAAAATTAATAAGAGGGTAATCCCTGTTGTAATTAAGAATGATTTTGTCTTTAATTTGCTCATATATGTATGCCAAAAGATAATCCAAAATTTATTCATATGCCGCGCCCACCTTTTCAATAAAGATATCATTCAGTGATGGCTCTGCAAGTTCAAATTTGCGGACAAATCCTCTGCCATGAAGAGAATCCATGATTTGCTGGGAAACTTCTTCCCCTATTACCTGCAATTCAATGCCTTCAGAAGTGTGCTTATATTTTGTGACTCCATCAAGTTCTTGTAAATAAGACAGATCAAAATCAGCATGAACAATCACGTTTTTCTTTCCAAAGGAACGTTTAATATCCTTTAAAGCTCCATGAACGACCGGCTTTCCTCTGTGCATGATGCACAAATGCTGACACAGCTCTTCAACATGCTCCATTCTATGGCTTGAAAACACAATGGACGTACCTCGATTTTTCAAGTCTAATACTGCTTCTTTTAAAAGCTCTACATTGACTGGATCCAATCCGCTGAATGGTTCATCGAGAATCAGAAGCTTTGGACGATGAAGCACAGCCGTAATGAATTGAATCTTTTGCTGATTTCCTTTTGAAAGATCCTCTACCTTCTTATTTGCGTATTCAGGGATCTTAAAGCGTTCAAGCCAATCATTCATTTCCTTTAATACAGCCTGTTTCTCCATTCCTTTTAAACGACCAAGGTATATGAGCTGATCACGTACTTTTACTTTAGGATAAAGACCTCTTTCTTCAGGCAAATAACCGATTGCATCAGTCGCATCATATCCAATTGGTTTCCCGTCCCATGAAATTTGCCCGTCCGATGGATTTAACAGCCCTAAAATCATGCGAAATGTCGTTGTTTTTCCGGCACCATTGGCACCCAGCAGTCCAAACATCTCACTCTCAGGTATCGTTAATGAGAGCTGATCTACTGCGGTATGCGACCCAAATCGTTTCGTAATTCCTTCTAGTTTTAATGTCATCCTGATTCCTCCTGTCCACTTAATGTACGAATTTCGCAATGCAAATGTTTCATTCATTGCAGGAAAAAGACAAGTTTTTGAGAATTACTAGTTATAAGCCTATTAAAAAACGAAACTTTATATGCAAAGGGGGCTATTAAATGGGTGTTTATTATTTAACAGCATTTAATAAAGATGGGGAAAAACTAATGGATGAAAGCTTTGAAGCTGCCAATGATCAAGAAGCAAAAAAAGTTGGAGAGCAAAAGCTTGAAGAGAAAAATTACCTAAAAAAAACGCACCGCTGCACGTCTGAAAGCGGGAAATTGATTTTATTTGAAAGATAATAATGTGAAAGAGGGCATTTCTTTTGTGGAATGTCCTTTTATTTTAATTTTGATTTTTCTTTTTCCACACGCCTCCTATTTCTATTAAAAATAAAGGCGTTTTCGCATTGATTGTTATTTTTTGGTTATAAATTTCACCCGTGGATTTCCGCTGCAGGCACTTGCTTTCCGCTGTGAGGGTTGGGAGCCTCCTCGGCTATGCCTGTGGGGATTCCCCTCTATTTCCCGCTCAGGAGTCAAGTGCCTTCCGCTACAATCCACTAAAGGTTTTAACCATTTCTCTAAAAGCAACAAATTTTACGAGAAGAGCCAAAATAAAAAAGCGGTTACAAAAATTGTAACCGCACTTCTTTATTTTCCTGTAAACTGCGGTTTTCTTTTTTCTAAAAACGCATTGATCCCTTCTTGGTGATCCTCAGATTGTCTCATGTTATATTGGGTTTCTTTTTCAAGAGACAGAATTTGTTCAAGTTCTGATTTTTTAACAGCTGTATAAATATTTTTACTTGCAATCATTGCTTTTACAGGCTTCTGCAGCCATTCGCTGACGAGCGATTGGACCCCATCTGTCAAGTCAACGTCGCATACTAAGTCTACAAGACCAAGTTTGTAAGCATCGTCAGCGCTTAGTTTTTCACCGCTCCAGATTAACTGCTTCGCTTTTGCTTCTCCAAGGCGTTTTTCCATGAAAAAGTGTCCGCCCCCATCAGGAACAAGTCCAATGCCAATAAAATTCATCGCAAGCACCGCGCTTGAATGAGCCACAACGTAATCTGCAGCTAGAGCAAGGCTGAAGCCTAAACCTGCCGCTGGTCCGTGAATTGCGCTGACTGTTATCTTAGGCAGGGTATAAAGAGCGGTGATCACCTCTGAAATAAGATCCATAACCCCTGCAAAGCCTGAGTTATCCATTGAGTTCAGCATTGTTTTAATATCCCCGCCTGCTGAAAAGCCTCTTCCGCTCCCCGATAGCACCACAATATCCGCTTCACTTTCTCCTGCCTGCTTAAGTGCCTGAAGCAATTCTTTCAGCATTTGTTCGTTCATCGCATTAAGTACATCCGGACGATTCATTTCAATCGTTGCATATCTTCCGTGTACCGCATATGTAACAGTTTCCATACCCATCCCCCTTATTGATTTAATATCCATCCTCGTATTTATTATAGCTTGTCTGGTCCAGAATTGATATTATTTTCAGATAACTTATTCAACTCGCTCAACGATTGTTGCTGTTGCCATTCCATGACCAATACATATGGTAAGCAGCCCGTATCTGGCACTGCGGCGCTCAAGCTCATTCACTAAACTAGTCATCAGCTTTGCTCCTGTAGCGCCTAAAGGATGACCGAGTGCGATAGCTCCCCCATTCACGTTGACTTTTTCTAAATCAGCACCTACCTCTTTTTGCCAGGCAAGAACAACCGGAGCAAAGGCTTCATTAATTTCAAAAAGATCAATATCATTGACTGTCAGACCGCTTTTTTCCAGTACCTTTTGAGTTGCAGGAATGACGCCTTCAAGCATATATGTAGGATCAGAGCCTACAACTGTTTGCGCTACAATTCTGGCTTTTGCCTTCAAGCTAAGCTCCTTGGCCTTGTTTGCATCCATTAAGAGCACAGCCGCTGCGCCATCACTCATTTGGCTTGCATTCCCAGCAGTGACGACCCCATCTTCCTTAAAAACCGTTTTTAATTTTGCGAGTGCTTCTAGCGATGTGTCAGCACGAGGCCCTTCATCCTGATCAAACATGATTTCTATGCCATCTTTATTCAACCCTTTTAACGGAAGAATTTCAGATTGATAGATTCCTTTCTGAATGGCAGCTAATGCACGCTGATGGCTTCGAAGGGCGAACTCATCAAGCTCCTGTCTTGTAATCTGATGTTTTTCTGCAATCATTTCAGCTGAAATGCCTTGATGAACAAAGTTATATTTTTCATGTAAGCTTGCTGGAATCGTTTCTTCGTTTCCATCGCTTAAAATAGGAATCTTTGTCATGCTTTCTACCCCTGCTGCAATCACGATGTCCATATCTCCGGACTTGATCTCCTGGCATGCAAAATGAATGGCCTGCTGACCTGATCCGCACATTCGGTTAATTTGAACGCCAGGTACGCTGACCGGAAAACCTGCTTCAAGGACAGCAAGCCTTCCAATATTGAAGCCCTGCTCCGCAATTGGGGAAACACAGCCCATGACAACATCTTCCACGAGCTCCTTTGATAAACCAGCTCTTGTCACAACCTCATCCAGCACCGCAGCAGCCAAATGAACGGGATGCGATTCTCTAAAAGCCCCCTTTCTTTTTCCGACAGCGGTTCTTACAGCTTCAACGATTACTACCTCACGTGTCATTTTCTCTCTCCTTCATATGTGTAGAATCCTTTTCCTGTTTTTCTCCCATAATGTCCAGCCTCAACAAGCTTTCTTAATAACTGCGGTGGCAAGAAGCGGTCTCCATATGCTTCTGCCATGCCATTGCTCACAAACAGCATTGTATCGAGTCCGACTAAGTCTGCAAGCTCCAGAGGCCCCATTGGGTAATTCAGGCCAAGCTTCACCGCTTTGTCGATATCCTTTGCACTTGCTATTCCTTCTTCGTATATGCGGATACATTCGAGCATATGGGCTGACAGTGCTCTTGTCGTAACGAAACCTTGAGCATCTTTTACTAAAACCGTCTCTTTTCCGATTTCTTCTGATAACAGCCTGATTGCTTCTATTGTTTGATCAGACGTATCAATTCCCTTCACGATTTCAATCAGCTTCATAACAGGGGCTGGATTAAACCAGTGCATGCCAATCACCTGATCTGGCCTTGATGTTGCTGCAGCAATGGCTGTTACACTTAGTTCAGACGTGTTTGTAGCCAGAATCACTTCTTTTCCTGTCAGTTCATCAAGTTCTTGAAACATCTTCTTCTTCAACTCTAAGTTTTCAGGAATGGCCTCAACGACAAGTCCAGCTGACTGAACGGCTTCAGAAAGATCCGTATAGGTATGAATGTTAGCTGCCGCTTTTGATTTTGCTTCTTCAGATAAATGACCGGCTTTTACAAATCTGGACAAACTCTTATCAATCCCGTATTGTGCCTTCTCCAAAGCCTTTTCCGAAACATCGTATAGAAAAACAGTTTTTCCTGCGGCCGCAAAAGTTTGGGCGATGCCGCTGCCCATTAACCCAGAACCGATCACGGCTATTTTATGAATAGTCATTAAAGGGTTCCTCCTCATTATGCAAGATCTAAGTTTTTCACAATTATCGTTTTCATGATTTCATTTGTGCCGGCGTAAATGGCTGAAACCGGAATATCACGATATCGTCTGGCTATCTCGAATTCTTCCATATAGCCATAACCGCCATGCAGCTGCATGACCTCAGATGCGACCTTTTTTGCCATATCCGTAATCCAATATTTAGCCATGGAAACGCGTGTCACAGCGTTTTTCCCTGACATATGCTCGGTAATGACAGAGTCTAAAAATGTCCGGCCAATCTCAATTTCCGTTGCCATTTCTGCTAATCGGAACTGGACGGTTTGAAAATCGCTGATTGATTTTCCAAAAGCTTTCCTTTGCTTTGTATATTGTTTGGCAATCTTAAGCATTCTTTCTGCAGAAGTCTGTGCTCCAATCGCAACGAGCAAGCGTTCCTGCTGCAGCTTATCCATTAAATAATAGAACCCTTTTCCTTCTTCTCCTAATAGATTGGCAGCAGGCACTTTTGCATCCTCAAAAATAAGCTCTGCTGTATCCTGAGCATGCAGGCCAACTTTTTCAAGCTTTCTTCCTCTCTTAAAACCTGGTGTGTCCCTTTCAACAACTATCAGGCTGATCCCCTTATGTGCCGGCTGTGCCTTTGGATCGGTTTTGCATACGACTACAATTAAGTCAGAGGAGATTCCGTTCGTAATGAACGTTTTCTCCCCGTTTAGCACATAGTAGTCTCCTTGTTTAATAGCTGTTGTTTTAATGGCAGAGAGATCTGAGCCCGCACCAGGCTCAGTCATTGCGATAGCTGTAATCGTTTCTCCCGTTACACAAGTCGGCAAAAATCTCTGTTTCAATTCTTCCGAGCCATAAGAATCAAAATACGGCACTACAATATCATTATGAAGGCTTATGCCTATTAAACTTGAGCCCACTTTTTCAAGTTCTTCGTTTATAATGACGGAATATGCAAAGTCTACTCCTGATCCGCCATATTTTTCATCAGTCCATGGGCAGAGAAAGCCTTGCTCTCCCATTTTGATCCACAGCTCCCGCGGAATCATTCCGGCTTTTTCCCACTGATCGTAGTATGGTACTGCTTCTTTTTGAAGAAATTTTCTTAGTGCTTCACGAAATATCTGGTGCTCATCTTGCAAGTATGCTGCAGGCATATAATTCTGGCCCCCTTTTTATGCGCTTGGCTGTTCTGCGAGTTTTTCCCTCAATAAAAATTTCTGTATTTTTCCGCTTGCGTTTCTAGGCAATGCATCAACAAAGTGATACGTTCGAGGTCTTTTATAAGGAGCAAGCTTATCACTCGTTTTACAGAATTCCTCAAGGTCTTCTTCCGTTAAATTCAAATCCTTTCTTACAATAAATGCTGTTACGCACTCTCCCCATTTCTCGTGCGGCTGTCCTAAAACAGCAGCATCCAAAACCCCTGAATGCTCAAATAAAACATCCTCTACTTCTCGCGGATACACATTTTCTCCGCCGCTTATGATCATGTCATCTACACGGTCTGCAACATATAAAAAGCCGTCATTGTCCAGGTATCCTAAATCGCCTGAATGGTACCAGCCCTTGTACAGCGCTTTTTCAGACGCTTCTTTCATGTTGAAATAACCTGCCATCATACATGGCCCTTTTACAATAATTTCTCCAACCTGACCAGGCGGCAAAATATCATCAGGCTCCGATGGTCCGTCTTCATTAGGCTTTACAATCCGCAGCTCATGCCCGTAGCATACTTTCC
The DNA here is from genome assembly GCF_014235785.1 of Bacillus sp. PAMC26568. Classification (GTDB taxonomy): domain Bacteria; phylum Bacillota; class Bacilli; order Bacillales; family Bacillaceae; genus Bacillus_P. The sequence continues at coordinate 3,652,303 of NZ_CP060137.1, forward strand.
CAGCAGAGCCTACCTTTGTCAGCTGCTCATCCTCTGACAAAAACGTTACAGCAGGACCCATCTCAGTCATCCCATATGCCTGAATAAGATCTGTTCCAAGCTTTTCTTTGCACAGTTTGACAAGAGCCGATGCCATTGGCGCTGCCCCATATAACCCTAAACGCAAGGATGTCAGATTATAGTTTTCTATTTTTTCTTGAAGCATCATGTTCCACATCGTTGGCGCTCCGAAGAAAACCGTAATTTTTTCCTCTTCAATTAGCTGAAGAACAAGCTCCGGCTCAAAGTGATGCAGGATGACATTGCTCCCGCCGACCTGAACACGCGGAAGGAAACAGCAATGAAGCTCAGCACAGTGAAACATTGGAGCAGCTACCAATCCCCGGTCATCCTTTGTCAGCCTTTTTGAAGCAATACAAACATGATTTTGCTCAATCATATCGCGGTGACGATGAAGAACTCCTTTAGGCCTTCCAGTCGTACCGCTCGTATACATGATGGCATATAAATCATTTTCAGTTACTTCAATTTCTTCAAGTTTATTTTTCATATGCTTCACATTATCATGATAGCTTGATGCGTATGAAGGCGGTTCACTGTCTATAAACCAGAAGGAGATCTGATCAAATTGGAATTGAATTTCACTTATTTGAGGCTCAAGCACCCGTTCGAAAAGGACGATGGAAGGCTTGGCATCATTTAAAATATAAGCGACCTCCTGTGCTTTCAGCCTGAAGTTGATTGGATTGATGACTGCACCGATTTTGGCACTTGCAAAATAAGCGGTTGCGAGCTCAATCGTATTAAAAAGATACGTTGAAATGCGGTCTCCTTTTTTTATGCCCGCTTCTAAAAAAGCATTTGCAAGCTTATTCACTTCCTTCTGCCAATCGGCATATGATAAGCGAATCCCCCTGCGGACATCGTAAATAGCTTCTTTTGATGGGTATTTCTCAGCAGCCAAATCAAAAGTCTTTCCAATTGTTAAATACACAGAAACTCCTCCTTTAGATAGAAAGCGTTTACAAAAAAATAAGATGATAGTCTTACCTTTTAAATGAATCCTTTATAAACATTCATCATTTTTCTGAAAATTCCTTCATCTCATCTGAAATCTTTCATTAGAAGATTATGTAAAATGTCATTGATGATAATTGACCAAAGAAAAAAGACCCTAAATTTAAGGACTTTAATGGAATAACTAAAATGTAGACTAAATCATACACACCAGTCGGTTCCTTGTTACCATAAATCTCTTAATCGGCTTGAAATCGTTTAAGAGCATTTTCTGTAAACAGTTTGAATTCATCTTCTTCTCTATTGTCCCATGATGTATAGCCCAAAGAAGCTAATTGATGAGGACCTTTACTTGTTATCCTTTATCACCGCGTTTAAGATTCACATCAAGACTTCCTTCATTTGATAATAATGTATTTGGTTTTAATTTTAGTTTGAAAGTATCCACAAGACCTTTCACGATTGCAATAGCTGCTTTCTAACGATAAGCATCAGATTTTAAGAGTGCTGCTGCTTTTTTATTCGCCATAAATCCACCTTCAACCAAAACAGAAGGGACATGGTTAGATACTTTTGTCATGTAGTGCTTACCCTTTTTAACTCCACGGTTCGTTCTATTGGTTTCTCTAATATACTTTTGTTCGGCACCTCTTTGGCCTTTCTCTTTTTCCAGTTCTGTTTTTTCCGGCATCTGAACCATTGTAAATCCCAGACGAAATGAGAAAAAATTTGGGCGGGAATCCTTATTTTATTGAATTAGGTGAATGATTTGACTTGAGTCCTCTGATAATGGGGTCTATTTTTATTTATTGAACAAATCTATTATCTTCTTCTAGAACGGATGATTAATAATGTTCCTTCTTCCTGATCATCTTCATATTTATCATAATCATGCTTTTTAGATTCTTTTTTCTTTTTCTTCTCTTCATGGTAGTTATTTTTACTTTCTTCTATTTGTCGTTTTTCCTCTTTCAATTGATTTCGTTCTTTCGTTTCTTTTTCTTGTTTCTCCTTTTTTATCTTTATATCTTTATTAGATTCTTTTTTCTTTTTCTTCTCTTCATGGTAGTTATTTTTACTTTCTTCTATTTGTCGTTTTTCCTCTTTCAATTGATTTCGTTCTTTCGTTTCTTTTTCTTGCTTCTCCTTTTTTATCTTTTTATCTTTATTAGATTCTTTTTTCTTTTTATCTTCTTCCTTTTCTTTATTAGATTCTTTTTTCTTTTTATCTTCTTCCTTTTCTTTATTAGATTCTTTTTTCTTTTTATCTTCTTCCTTTTCTTTATTAGATTCTTTTTTCTTTTTATCTTCTTCCTTTTCTTTATTAGATTCTTTTTTCTTTTTATCTTCTTCCTTTTCTTTATTAGATTCTTTTTTCTTTTTATCTTCTTCCTTTTTTATATTAGATACCTTTTTTGATTTGTCGTCTGTTTTTTCCGGTTCTGTCTTCTTTTTAATAATTTGTATTGCCGAACCGATCATTCGTTCTAGAGGTATATGCTCGGTAAGGGAACTGAGATTAAACTCCGTCTTAGCCGGCGAGGTCTTCTCCGAGTCTTCTTTCCCTTCATCCTTATCCTGATTTTCTAGTTTCTCTAACTCTTTTTGGATATACCGTTTCCACTCCAAATCGCCCTCCTGATTTGCAACTGTCGAAAGTGCTTCTTCATCTGCGACCGGATTAGAATCAGTTTTCCTCTGATCTTCTTTCCCTTCATCCTTTACCTGATTTTCTGGTTTCTCTAACTCTTTTTGGATAAACCGCTTCCACTCCAAATCGCCCACCTGTTCCGCAACTGACGAAAGTGCTTCTTCATCTGCGGCCGGATTAGAATCAGATTTCCTCGGAATATAATCCATTGATTGGGAACCTCCTTTTATATGTTTGATGACTCTCTATTTGATGACACTTTATATGTTTATGTGAGTTACCGAATCTGGATTGGGCTGAAGCGGAATTCACCGAATTATAGTCCATTACCCATATGATCTGGGATATTTATTCATATACTGAACTATTCTGAACTATTCTTATAAGGAAGGAGTGAAAGGAGAATGAAAACAAGTAACACGGATTTTGGGGATAAAATTTTATTCATTCTGGGTATGACTTTTTGCGGCGTGTTTGTTTTCGTACTAGTGGTGGGCGTTATCGTTGCATTGTTTACATCTAGGGACGGCAAGAAACGAACGGGAACGATTGATTCCGTTCCGATGCAGGATGACGAGGTTGCGATCGCTTTGAAAGCCGAATCAGACGAGGAAAGGCTGGCTGAAAGCGATTCAGTTTCATGATGAAATGGCAGAAGGAAATGCAGACTCCATTTGGAAAGCAAACCGCTTCACCCCAGGATACTGCGTCCGTATGCTCCGCAATTCCGCAGCTTCCCTTTTACCCGATCGATCCTTGTTTCCTGTGGTAACAGCCAGTGAAGACTAAATCCATCCTTACTTGAGTGGGAACTACGTCAACCGGGCAGTCTTGATAAAGACACTTATTATAGAATGATCTACGAACTTGGTGAAGCGTATAACGGGTCGATCGTTTTCAGGAGCGGAGTATTGCAGTAGTATGTTGAACGAGGAAAGAGTTGAGAATGGCTAAATGCAGTATCGTAAGGAGGTGAAACAGTTGTTTAGGGAAAATCAAGAGTTTTCGAGATTTTTTCGCGAAATCAATCGGGGATTTAGATACTTTGTCGCTAATTATACGACGGCGGTCAAAAACGGAGCAGACGTAGCCGAGCAAGAAATCATTGAAGCTGTAGAAGATCGTGATCAACCCCTCGATATCGTTGCAGGAAAATTATTCGTTGCCCTAAAGAAGGGTGTACAATCTGCTGGTGAACAAATGGTCGTTGCCGGATTCGATATCTTCGAACAAATGAAAGCAAAATCGAGAAAAAAATAAGGAAGCAGCCAGCATATTATTCACTGCTGAGGCCTGCATAAAAGCAATGGCTGACTCTAAGGGATGCGTTTCTTTCTGAAGAGCCAGCCATTGATCAGTTACACTTCTTTTTAGAACCTTATTCTTCTTTGTTCGATTGCTCTTTCGTCATCCCTTGCTGTAAACGGTGTCCGATGATGCTCGGATGGAAATATTCGAGCATCTGAATCCCCGGATTATGTCCGAAATAAATGAAGTATCTTTTGTAAGGCACCTTATTTTGCAGATTAGGAAAGTGGATCTTGATCGGCCGCCCGAAAAGATCGACCGTTTCCGCTTCGTTCATGAATCCGGAGTCGGCCACCTTTCGGAATGTACGCATTCCGAGTGAGCTTATTGCTTTTCCAATTCCCTCTTGTCGATGCGCAATTTTCTCGAACAAAGCGGGAGGTACATGCTTAGAATTTACAAGTGCAATGTTATGTGACACGACAAATCGACTTTTCTCGCCGATCAAAACCGATTCTCGAATATAGTACGGACCTCCCGAGAATTCACCCATCAGGTTTGCATCCTCTCCACCTATTTGTTCTTGCCGGATCACATGTACAATCATTTTCTCGTTCAACAGCATTTCTAGCAAATCCGTTGTCCGCCCATCCGTTACTAATAGAAAGTCGAATATCAATCCTTGTAAAACATCCGACGCCTTTCGCTCAAACTGCGAGTCTATCATACTCTCACCTCCATCAGACAATTGTGCGCGACTCTCTTCAACAGTTACCTGAAAATTGTTAATGATACAAACCGGAAGCGCAGAGCCCCTTCCAGAACGTATGAAACTCATCAATGTTGACTTGCTGCTTCGCGTCGGAGAGAGCGGCCGGGGGATTCGGGTGTACCTCAACCATAATCCCGTCGGCGCCAGCGGCAAGCGCTGCCTTTGCACAAGGCAGCAGAATATCTTTCCGCCCGGTAGAATGAGTGACATCCACTAGAACTGGAAGATGGGTCTCCTGCTTTAAGATTGGAATAGCGGAAATATCAAGCGTATTGCGAGTCGCTTTCTCGAAAGTGCGTATACCGCGTTCCATTAACATGACCTGGTCATTCCCATGATGCAGAATATATTCTGCTGCGAGAATAAACTCCTCCAAAGTAGCTGATAGGCCGCGTTTCAGCAGTATAGGCTTCTTCGTTTGCCCGACAGCTTTCAGCAGTTCGAAGTTCTGCATGTTGCGCGCGCCTATTTGAAAGATATCGATATAACGGGCGGCTGTATCGATTTGAGTGGGACTCATAATTTCGCTGATAGTCACTAATCCGAATTCATCCGCCACATCCTTCATAATTTTTAATCCCTCTTCACCGAGCCCTTGAAAATCGTAAGGAGAAGTTCTCGGTTTGAATGCCCCTCCGCGTAAGACCGTTAAGCCGGCTTTCTTTAAAGCGGAAGCAACCGTTACGAGCTGATCTCTCGATTCGACCGAGCAGGGACCTGCGATCAGCATATGCGAAGAACCACCGATTTCCGATTGCTTAATATTAATAATCGTATCCTCGCTTTTATTGTGGCGGCTTACGAGAAGTGGAGATTTCTCTTGTTGCAATTTATCGCTCATGATGAACAATCCTTTCTTTCAGTCAAATTAATTGGAATCTTCCTATCCAATTATCGTTATGCTTTCTATTCGCCATTACTTCGCTTTTTGATATATACAGGCTTTATCGATGGAATGTTACTCATGAGATCTGCACGATCGAGCAACGTTGTGATTTCAACGGTGACCGGCACTTGAAGTTGAGAAGATAATCGAGAACGGACATTTTCCTCCGACCATTTCCCGGAATCATGCGAATCTAGTAAAAAGTGCAGCCCCTCCTCCTGCTCTAGCACCTTCCAAGCATCAGGAGCAGGAGACAACGAATATACGGCTTCCTGAATATCCATTGCGTCTAGGACGGTGTTTCCAAAACGGATTCGATCCTTGCTTCTGCCGTAATGAACCAGCTTGGCTCCAGCCCGGCCGCAATCGCATAAACAGGGCTCTACAGAGATAATGTCTTCATTAAAGTATCGCAGCAGAGGAGAACCCTGATGGGAAAGCGTCGTGATTGCCGCAAACCCTCTTTCTCCATAAGCGACGGGGCTTGAACCATCCTCATTCAGTACTTCTACGACAAAATCTTGCTCTACGATATGCATTGTGCCATGCTCGCACATTGTAGCGATATTGGCAGTTTCCGTCGAACCGTACATATTAAATACAGGCACGCTCCACAGCTTTTCTATATGCTCCCTGCGCTTGTCGCTCATTAGTTCACCTGCGACGCATATCGCGCGCAGAGCCGGAAAGTCCTTGCTCGGCTCAGAACCGCCGAGACGAGCCGCTTCGGCCAGCAGTTCCATCTCACGCGGAAGTCCCGCTAGCACAGTGGCAGAAAGATGTTTCATCAGACTTAACACTCTGGGGTAAGGGGTAACTACAGTACGTCCGCTTGCGGGAACGACCCCGGCTCCTGTCTGCCAAGCTGCATGCTGCATTAAGAATGCAGGCAGTGACATTGCGTAAGGAAAGCGGATCAGCACCAGATCTTCAGACGTCAAATGCACACCGCATTCCTTCAATTGTCTTCCGCCAATGATCAAATCTTTTTGCGTAAACCAGGCAGCAGATGGCTCCCCGGTTGTGCCGGTCGATTCGTGGTATTGAGCGATTTCCTTCATATCGACTGCGAGGTGCCCGAAGATGCCGGCTTTCCGCAGATCTCCCTTTGTCGTTAACGGAAGTGTCTGGATGTGATTCAATCCAATACCGACTAAAGCAAAGTCCGATAATTTACTCTTGTAAAGAGGAGATTTTAGAATACGCACATACATCTCCTGAAACTTTCGCGCCCTCTCTTTATCGATGTCGCTCATTAAGGCAACCTCCTCTCTCGTTTTTTATTTATAGCTAATTGAATACTCTGGTCGCTTTGCCGAACGTTCGAGGAATATCGTGTCTGATTACGACTTCGCAATGTATCCCAATCCGATCAGCCATATGCTTTTGAATTTTTGCCGCCAATTGCTCGTCACTTAGCTTCGTCCGAAACTTCTCGGCTTCGATTGTGAGCTCTCCTTGATCCAGCTTAAGATGATACCATAAACCTACTTCGGGAATCTCCATGAGAAAGTGCTCGATCAAGAATGGAGAATAGTCTTCGGTGCCGAGGCGCAGCATGTGCTCCATTCGGCCTCTCAGCTGCAAAACGTCCATTGTGATTCCGCAATCGCATTTGGATTTTTGCAAGTTGCCAAGATCCCCGGTCCGGTAGCGTACCATCGGCATTCCTTCACGCAGCAGCGTCGTCACAACGATTTCCCCCGTCCGGCCGTATGGAAGCACTTCCTCTGAAACCGGATCAATGATTTCGACTTTCACATGCCCTTCCATGACGTGATACCCTTTATGCTTACTGCATTCTACACCGACACCTCCGCACTCGGTTGAGCCGTAGAAGAACGAGACTTCGCATCCCCACCACTTTTCCAGCCGTTCGCGGAAGGTGGAGGAGCATCCTTCGCCGGTAAGCCAAATTTTCTTCAGGCGAATATCTTCACCAATTTTTATACCGAACTTCTCGCTTTCTTCTGCTAGAAGTGCTGCGTAAGAAGGGGTTGTAGTAAGGACCGTGGCTTGAAATTCCTTCATTAATTCCAACGACTTATCGATCGGAGCCATGTAACCGCCTTTGCCAAGCGATAGAACCGCCGTACCAAACGCAAATTGAAATAATCGCTGAAATCCAAGGCCGGGCAGCGCAAATTCATAAGGCAGCGCAATTGCCGCGACATCATCGTCCGACTCCTTAAACAGCTCCAAATACTTCGGCAGCAGATCGTATACATATTGATCAGCTAATGTGTAAGAGGTATATATTGGCTTACCTGATGTGCCGCTAGTTAGGTGCACTTGGCCTATTTCTTTTGAATCGACGCATAATATTTTTTGCTTATCACCTCTAATGACATCTTTCTTCAGCATCGGTACGGAAGCTAATTGTTCTAGACTATCGATTTTAGGCTCTGTGAAGCCTGCCTCTTCCAGCGTCGAACGGTAGTATTTATTTCGGTTCCACACATGAGCAAGAGTAGCGTTAACAGCTTTTAACTGATAATCTGCTTTTTTTTGATGAGGAAGGATTTCAATGGTTTTTCCTTCATCATCCAATTGCTTATAAAATTCCTTGAATTGTTCTAGATGGGATGAATGTTCGTCAATGGAAACTGTCATCTTATGAGTTTGAAACTTCATCTAAATCCTCCATTCCATGTATTCTTAGTACTCTTAGAATCTACGCGGTCTAAACTGCATGTACCAATGGCAATGAGATAGTACAACATCCTACAGCCACCTGAAGCCTAATATCGATTGTGGCGGTCCCAACGGATAACTTTCATTGTGTCTCTTGGAGTTATAGAAATGTAAAGCAGTACAGGATCTGCGCAACGAAATCTCCTACCGCTTGCTTATCGGTTTCTATAACGGTCTCTTGTGGATTAGGATTCATAAGGATAGGATATACCGGTAAATTCCAAGGATTTCACCTGATTTGACCTTTTTTAAAGACCTTTAGATTCGCGTCTTTCGCATTCGCAGAGCGAACACGTCACATAAATTTTTATAAAATCATCTTCAATAAGTAAAGAACGAGTGAGGGCACGGTCCGTGCGAAAAGGCGTAACCAATCCCGCATCTATAAACAACTTTGCAACCTCAGATATACTGCGAATTGTTTCCTTGGACAGTTTTGATCCATCTCTATTAATTTCTTGCTTCAATCTTTTTTGCTGCGTTTCCGTTTATCTTTAACCTGCTTCTCTTCCATTTTTTTTTTGCCAGCTTCTCTTCTCTTTTTTTTGCCAACCTTCTCTTCTCTTTTTTTTGTTTTTTCTGCTTTTTTCTCTTCTTTATTTAGCTTTCCATCATTCATGTTCTCCACTCCTTCCTATACTCTTTATGAAATGCACGGAAAGTCAGACTTGATTCGGACAAAAACACATTTTTAAAAATGTGAGTATTCCACCCAAACCGTTCATAAAAACCATACATATCGTAACTAGAACAAATCGGTTTTTTAAGGAGGGGGTTGATCCGTGTTGTTATTCGGATTGGAGAATGATCAAGATTTTGAATATCTCAATACACGTCTTCTAATAAGCTGTCCAGCCAGTGGTTCAGATCAGGGTGGACTATTTTTATTAGACTTTAACAATAACGCTTTGGAGAAGCCGGATTTTTCGATGGGAGGAGGAAATTGAAATGGAAAAAAACGACACTCATATGAAGCAATTCGAGGAAGGAAAAAGAATTCTTATGATGGCCATAGACGGAGATAAAAATGCAGTGAAAATCGCATTTGAGATTTTCTTAAAGCTTCGCGAAGCCGAGCCCGACAATGCACTTATTGAAGCCTATTACGGCAGCGCTCTTGTGCTATTAGGACGAGATGCTGTTCAGCCTCTGGAAAAAGCGGATAAAGCGCAAGAAGGACTGGATTCATTGAATCAAGCAATTTCCATGGACCCGAACCAGACGGAAATTCGGCTGATGCGTGCGAAAGTATGTCTGCGCCTGCCAGAGGCCTTCTTCCATTGCTCACAGACGGCGATCGAAGACTTCTCCTTCCTGCTGGATCGTTATAAAGAAGATCCCAGTTTCCTTACTAATGAGCAAGTCAGGGGAATTATGGAGGATCTAGGTGCTGCTTACCAAAATGCAGGAAAATTGAGCGAAGCGAATGAAGTATTGCAACGATTAACCCAGTTGAATAGACAATTGGAGAATGTAAGTGAGAAGGATATCGAGATTTTACTTAAGCAAGTTATTCCACTACACAAGGACCCCGTGGAAGGAAATGAAAAGGCTGCCGTTCAAGAGAAAAAAAACGACACCCATATGGAGCAATTCGAGGAAGGAAAAAGGGTTCTTATGAAAGGCGCAGACGGAGATAAAAATGCGGTGAAAATCGCCTATGAGATTTTTTTAGAACTTCGCAAAACCGAGCCCGACAATGCTCTTATTGAAGCCTATTACGGCAGCACACTTGCGCTATTAGCACGAGATGCTGTTCAGCCTCTGGAAAAAGCAGATAAAGCGCAAGAAGGACTAGATTCATTGAATCAAGCAATTGCTATGGATCCCAACCAGAAGGAAATTCGGTTGTTGCGTGCGAAAGTATGTCTGCGACTTCCAGAGTCCTTCTTCCATTGCTCACAGACAGCGATCGAAGATCTCTCCTTCCTGCTGGATCGTAATAAAGAAAATCCCAGTTACCTTACTAATGAGCAAGTCAGGAAAATTAAGGAGGATCTAAGTACTGCTTACCAAAATGCAGGAAAATTCAGCGAAGCGAATGAAGTATTGCAACGAACACCCCAGTTGAATAGACAAGTGGAGAATGGAAGCGAGAAGGATATCGAGATTTTTCTGGAGCAGGTTGTTCCGCTACACAAGGATGCCGTGGGAGGCAATAAAAAAGCCGTTCAAGACATGAAGCAGTTGGTGGAACGGGCGAGATCCGACTATCCGGAACACCCGCTTGTGGAGGCATACAATGGCATCACCATGATGTTGATCGCTCGTGATAAGACATCACCGTTGGGAAGATTGAGGGGGGCGAAAGCAGGACTAAAGATTCTTGATGAAGCGGTAAGTGCCGCCCCTCAGGATAGCAGGATCCGGCTCCTGCGAGGCAGGGCCTCATATAGGTTGCCTGAACAGCATTTCCAACTGGCCCAAACGGTGATTGAAGATTACACCTTTCTCATCGATCGGGAAATGCATGAAGAAGGCTTCCTTGAGACCGAAAATTACTTGCAGCTTATCTACGAACTTGGCGAGGTATACTGCCGGATCGGTCGAAATCAGGCTGCGGCAATGTGCTGGAAAAGGCTGATGAACGAAACGCAGGATCCTCATTTTCTGCATCTCCTCAAGCTAAAGCTTAAGTCTTTGGAAGGAAAACCAGCTGTTGAGCATATATTGATCCCCGAGAGCCTCACATCAAATTTGCTAAGAAGGACCGTTCGTGCCGCCGGGAGTGAGATCCTAAGCTGGGCGGAGCAGCAAAAGAAAGAAGAAACTCCTCGCAAACTCAATCAGAAAAAAAGGCGCTAGTCCATGCTGCAACTGGCCATAGGGAGGGAAAGCTACTTTTGAAAGGAGGTGACACGCATGTCAAAAGATGCTCTTAAGAAGACCGTTAAAAAAATAGGGGAACAATCCGTGCCTATCATTGCAACTGCTTTGATTACCGGTGCTACCCGGGTCAGCAATGAAATGAATGATGCGGTGAGTGAATCGGTGAGTGATGAAAATCAGTCTCCCAAAGTCCTATTGGGAAAAATCGCTTCTACCCTGAGGAGTGGTGCCATAGCAGCCGGAAAAGATATGATGACGAATGGGTTAGAGAGTATTAAGAAAAACCAGGCATAACCCGCCCGGTCCTTTGTCATGATGAGAGGACATCCGAAAGTTTGTATTCCTGGCATGAATGCCATTGAAGTATTCTGGATACATTTCTGCTCTACATTTTTCACAGTTAAATTGTGGCGGGAATGTCGGATCTCCTCCATCCATGATGTCAAAATCTCGTACGGCATCATAAGGAATTTCCTCTTCCTCATGACAAGCCAAGCAATGATAGTTGATGGCTTGTTTCACATACTGCGCTAGCTTCCTCAAATATTTGTTTAGGATAAAGTGTGGTAAGCATCTCCGTAATGTATTCAAAACTCTACTTATTCACTGATAAAATGCATATTTTCGGAGATACCTATTTTCTATATTTAATTAATGAAAAGGCGTGCAAAACTGAAATTTCGCACGCCTTGAACCAAAAATAAAATAACTTTATTGATTTTCTATTGCTTACTCTGCAGCTAATCCAAGTGAATTATCGGTTAGTCACTTCATCATCTGTTTGTACATCTAATGGAACACGCTTGCTTATTCCCAAAGCGTAATAACTAATAATCACGATGCCCAGGAAAACAATCCCTACAATAAGCGAAATACGTGTTTCATCATTAAACCACATACCAATTAATACCATCATTAAGAAGGCAATCGTCAAATAGTTTGTAACAGGAGCAAATGGCATTTTGAATGGATGTTTGTCCATTTCAGCACCTTTTTCTCTTCTGAATCGAATTTGACTAATAAGGATGACAAACCATGGGATCATACCCGGCAGCACACTTGCACTGTATACGTACACAAATATCTTTGGAGGCGCAATATAGTTTAAAACAACACCAATTGCTAAACCAATAAGTACTGCTATTGTTCCATATAAAGGCACACCATTACGAGAAATCTTCGTAAAGAATTTTGGCGCTTGACCATTCACTCCCAATGTATAAAGCATTCGGCCAGCACTGAAAATACCGCTATTACAGCCAGACATCGCTGCTGTAATTACGACAAAGTTAATAATGCCGGCTGCTGCCGTAATCCCAATTTTCGCGAATGTTGATACAAATGGGCTTCCAAGAGTATCAAGCTGATCCCACGGAAAAACAGTGACAATTACAAAAATAGCACCAATATAGAAGATTAATATACGCCAAATAATACTTTGGATCGCGCTTGTTAACGTTTTTTGCGGATTTTTCGCTTCTCCAGCTGTAATTCCGATGAGTTCGACCCCTTGATAAGCGGCAATAACAAGAGATAGTGCAAAGAAAAATCCTGACCAGCCACCTGTAAAAAAGCCGCCATGTGCCCAAAGGTTAGATAATCCGGTTGCGTCTCCTGCGTTTCCAAATCCGAAGAAAATAAGACCAATCCCTGCAATAATCATCAATACAATTGTTACAATTTTAATCATCGCAAACCAAAATTCAAATTCACCAAATGATTTAACAGAAATTAAGTTTGCTGCACCAAGAATCACCATTGCGATGATACCTGGTATCCATGCAGGCAAATCCGGGAACCAGTACTTCATATACGCTCCAACCGCAATAATTTCTGACATCCCTACGACAATCCACTGAAACCAGTTACTCCATGCAGTTAAATAACCTGCTAATGGATGTATGTACTTATGGCCAAACGTTGCAAATGAACCTGTACTTGGCTCTAAATACAACATTTCTCCCATTGCACGCATAATAAAAAAGATAAATATTCCGCAGATTGCATAAGCAAGCAGTACAGACGGACCCGTCCATTGAATGGTGCTGGATGATCCCATAAATAAACCAACACCAATCGTACCGCCCAAAGCAATCATCTGAATATGACGGGATTCCAAGCCTCTCGTTAATTCTTTGTTTGCCATTCCATTTCCTCCCCTTGCACTACTAATCACCCAAATTTGAAGCCAAAAATGTTAAAACTCTCACTATTCGGTATCGAAATGATAAAGCAGGCATCTCTTAATTCATTCTAGTTAGAAAAAAAATAATGATCTTAATCGCCAAAATACTTATTTTATGATAATAAACTTCCCTAAAAAACACAAATGTTTTTTTCAGGAAAACACTTACCCATCAATATTATTATCCATTAATTACTAAATAGCAAAAAGAATATACACAAAATTTTTTTATTTTAATACAACACTTTTACTCGCCTTTTCTACATGTACAAAAAGTTCTTACTAAAAAAGAGGCTTTCCCAATACATAGGAAAGCCTCTCACCCTAAAAAATCAGCCAAACATTTCGTCTAGAATTTTAATTTTCGCTTCAGTATAGTGCTGGAAGCTATCGTTATAGGATTTTGGATCCTTTGGATTTGCAAATTGTGTAATTTTTCCTGTCTTAGGATCCACAAATTTGCTTGCAGCACCGCACCCAAGACCGATAATGGATTGCTGTTCTTCCATTATCATAATGTTGTAGATGCTGTCCTGCCCTTCAAGCGCATAGCCTACGTTTTCCAGATTGCCAAGTATGTTTTTTTGACGGTACAGGTAATAAGGGGCGTATCCATGCTCATCCGTCCATATTACGGCATGGTCCATCATTTCTTCAATTTCCTCACGGCCCGCTACTTTGTATTTTTGTTTATTCCTAGTCATTTCAGAAGCGCGCTTAAACGATAATGTATGGACGGTCAGTGATTCTGGCATCAGTTTTTTTGTTTCTGAGAGGGTGTAATCAAATTCCTTTACTCCTTCACCAGGCAGACCGATAATCAAATCCATGTTAATGTTGTTCATGCCCATCAGACGGGCTAAGTGGAATTTATCAATCGTTTCCTGGACAGAATGATGCCGGCCTATTGCTTTCAGGGTTTCATCAATATAGGATTGCGGATTAATGCTGATCCGATCAATGTTCCATTTTTTTAAAACGTTAAGCTTATCTTCTGTAATGGTATCAGGGCGTCCTGCTTCCACTGTCAGTTCGCGGATGTTATCAACACCTGGAAAAGCCTTAAACATTTCCTCATACAGCATATCCATTTCTTCTGCAGTAATGCTTGTTGGAGTACCGCCGCCATAATAAACCGTTGTGATTTTGATTTTTTTCTCTTTCAGCCATTTTCCCATCTCACGTATTTCATAATGCAATCCGCCAAGAAAAGAATCGACAGAGCCCTGTCTGCCGCCGATTGCGTAAGCAGGGAACGTACAATATGCACATTTTGTAGGGCAGAACGGAATCCCTATATAGATGCTTACTTCATGTGAAAGATCATATAAATCAGGAACAACACTCAATTGACGATCAACGATCCGCTGCATGAGCTGAATTTTTTCATCTGAGATCAAATACTCTTCTGAAAGCATTCGATGCGCTTCCTCTTTGGTCATGCCTTCACGCAATTTTTTATGAAGAAGTTTGGTTGGCCGAATGCCCGTTAAGATTCCCCATTGCTGAATCATGCCTGTGTAATCCTGAAGCATGTTTAGATACACGAACACAAGTGTATGCTTAACTACCTTGAATTTTTCTTTATCACTCAATTCAGCAGAGATGACTTTCTCATGCTTGGCATGATTTTCTTTTCCATGCTGATCTTTCAGCGTTCCGTGAATCATTACTTTGTCATTGCTTACGTCTATTTTAAAAGCAACACTTACATCTGCTGCAGCTTCCTCGAACAGAAGCTCAGTTTCTTCATAAAACAAGTTGGAAATTAACTGAAGCGGCCGATGAAAACG
This sequence comes from Bacillus sp. PAMC26568, assembly GCF_014235785.1. Classification (GTDB taxonomy): domain Bacteria; phylum Bacillota; class Bacilli; order Bacillales; family Bacillaceae; genus Bacillus_P. The sequence continues at coordinate 3,667,378 of NZ_CP060137.1, forward strand.
GTCATCGTTTATGCCATTTATATTAAAACGCAAGACTCTCACCTTTATCTTCTTTTAGATTCAAAACTTCCTTAAGTGTACAAAACAGAAAGGATATGGTCAATGATAGACATAGAAAAACAGATGGCTTATTTTAGACGCCATCTGTTACTCTTTATGATATAAGTATAAAATTTTGCGCAATGATGTCTAACTTCATCGCCCTACTCCTCGGCCAGAACAAATCCGCAGGAAAAGTCAAACCCGGACTTTTCTGCCGGATTCTTTTCTGTCTGTCGGAGCTAAACGGCCAAGTCCGCTTTTCTTTTGAAGCCGGTCTTACAGCACCCATTTTTTTATCGCTGCAGCCACTCCATCTTCATCGTTTGATGCAGTCACCCAGTCTGCTGCTTCTTTTACGATATCCTGGGCATTCCCCATTGCAATACCGAGTCCGGCTTCTTTAATCATCGCGATATCATTCATGCTGTCCCCGCAAGCCATTACATTTTCCATTGAAATGCTAAGCAGGCTGCACACTTTCTCAATTCCTTTTGCTTTGTTGATTCCAATCGCGTTTACTTCAATGTTTGTCGGACTGGAATTTGTTATCTCAAATGCCTCTCTGCTGCGAAGTTCATTTAGAATCGTTTCCCTCACCTTGTCATCCTTAATTTCATATCCAAACTTCAGCCACTGATATGCACTCAGATCCTCTGGCATTTCATCAAAGAAAACTCTTTCCGTACTAGTTGCCCAATATCCTGTCTTATGTGTTTTTGATAAGTCATACATCCACGTCATCAGGTCATTGTGGACAATATTCCGTTCCACCAGTTCACCATGTTCGTCCCAGATTTCACTTCCGTTTACGGTTACTAAATAAGATGATAAACTTAGCGATTTTGCCAGATCTCTGAGTGTTGCCATGCTTCTTCCTGTACTGATGACAACATGTATTCCTTTTGCCTCAGCGTCTTTAATGGCTTGTCTGTTTGCTGCTGAAATTTCTTTTTCTTCATTCAGCAGCGTTCCATCCATATCCAAGGCTATGAGTTTTATATCCATATGTAATTCCTCCTGTATCTTGTTGACCCTTTACATAGGATACCATTTTCCTGCTGGATATACCAAAGAGACATCCCTAAATCAAGCTGAATACACCATCATGTATCTTGTCTAGTTGGCTTCAACAGACTCCAGTGCCATGTACTCTTTAAATGAATAAGTGAACAGCTTGCGTTTAATTCTCCCCTTGTCACCTATGAGCCTGTACCAGCTTTGTCCAACATAAAATTGATTAGAGAGTAAAATTTCTAAAACATAAGAAATCCGATCATTCGCTTCTTCATTTTCAATGTTATTTTTACAAGAAAGTGCCATGACAAAGTATGATTTCTCTGGATCTAGTTCAAGCAGCTGCATGTGATAACAATCTCCCTGTTTCCGATTAAAATCATTCAGCACCTTTTGAAGACTCATTTCGATTTCTATTTCAAATTTGCTCGCTTCGCTCCAGCTTACTATCAATGAGTCATAAAGAGACAGGGTCAGGATAAAATGAGATGCATACTCGCCGGCATTAAATTCTTGACTTGTTTTCTGTTCATCCGTAGGCAATATAATAAATTTTTCGTAATTTGAAAAAAAGTCCCCTTTCATCCCTATACCTTCTTTCTGTAGTTAGTAACGATAATCTTGCCAAGAAATTAAAAAATGATTTCTCTTTATTATTTCTAAATGAAATCGAAAATCCCTTCGTTCTTTTGCAATAAAAAAATGAGCTGTCTTGTTCAGCCCATTTTCTCTCTCCTCTTCTATATAAGATCCAGCAATTCTGGAGCCCGATCATCCGTTGCTAAAATGAAGTCCGTATGGATATAGTCCGAACCAAACATCTCATGCAGATCTTCCATTTTTAATTGCTCAGCCATAATTAACTCGTCGTTTTCCTTATAGATGAAAATGGTAAAATATTTCGTTAAAAATGAAAAGAATTCGTCTGCATCAAAACCGGTTTTATCAAAATACTCACTGTTAAATTCGATGAATCCGATGACAGAAGCGCTTTTTTCAAATAGAGAGGTCATTCCTTTTAAGACAAAAGCTTCATATCCTTCTACATCGACTTTAAATAGAACTGTTTCATCTGCCATGTCCTTGTTAAATAACGAATCAACAGTTATTGATTTTACTGACACCTTTTCAACCATCTGATGAGTTGGCATGTACGAAGCTGAGGATGTTCCTGACCAATGATTATCTACAAAAAACACCTTATCTTCTCCGTCTTTATCAGAGGCAAACGCATGAACAATCGTGATTTGCGATTTATTAGGATGTGCATCTCTCGAACGATTTATATATGTAAGCAAATTTTGATTTGCTTCGATTCCATAAATCTTCGTATGGGCAGGATAGGCTGCTGAAAAAATGCATTCGCCATAATTTACACCGATATCGATAATTGTATCTGGTCTGTATTTTTCTACAGCTTGCCGCCAAAAATGAAGAAGTCTCTTCTGAGTAACTCCATTGCTGATAAGCAAAGCTCTGCCGCGGTTCTCCTCAGAATTAACATAAAGGATTGTTGTGGAAGGCAGCACAATTTTATTTGGAATTTTATTAATATCCAGCGTTTTGTATTTCATTAAGATTCCAAGGTCAATTAACCCTTTCCAAATCTTCGGGTAATGCTCCCACAATTTCATAAAAAACGGCTTACGAACAGATGCTTTATTTATCATGATGTGCCCCCCTTATTTAGCATCATTATAACTTCTTATTAATCTATAGATATCCTTTAAGAAAGGATACAGTTTAACAAAGAATTTACAAATGGCTAATAAAAGAGAGATTGAGAACTGCCCTGACCTTATTAATTGTTTCAGGCGAATGATCCGTGGACACTGAAATTTTCATTAAGTATGGAACGGAAAAATCTATTTTAAAATTCTATGAAGTGCTTTTTTCAGGAATAAATCAGATTTTTTCCTCTATTCACCGCTTTGAAGCACCTTTTTCTAGTCTAAGGTACTTTTTTATGCTCCAATCCCCTCTTTGACGCAACTTTTTCTCCAGTGGGCCGCTTTTTCTTGCTCCATTCATCACACTTTTTTACAGGGTATAGCGATTTATTTAGGGTCAATTAACAAGGAAAACAATTTCCTAAGCAAATAAAAAACTCCACAGCTTCTAACACTGTGGAGAGGTTTTATCGATCAACCTTCAGTTTATCCAGAAACTCAATTCGCTGCTGCATTCTGAAGTGTTCTTTTATCATATAAGAAACTCCTTGATCATCGTTATTTCGGGTGATCCAATCTGCCGCTTTTTTTACCTCAAAAGGTGCGTTGCCCATTGCAACTCCAAGTCCAGCCATTTCAATCATCTCTTTATCATCGTCTGAATCTCCGATGGCGACCATTTCCTCAGGCGCAACTTTCAAATGCTGACCGAGCCATCTTAAGCCGTTTCCTTTTGAAACTCCTTTTGCAGTAATTTCAAGGACATTACCGCTTTTCGACCGTGTCACAATGCCTTCAAATGCATCAGAAAGGACTTTCTCTGCCTCTGTGCACAAGTCTTTCCCCGAAAAATACACTTCAATTTTCGGCGCTGCAAGCGGCTCATCTCTTAAGTTTTCTCCAAGGGAATCGACGAATTGCACTGGATAGAACAATGGATCCGTCGGGCTTAACAATGTTTTGCCTACGATATTGGAAGATACTTTCTTGCGGTTTCCGAGAGAAAAACGTTCATGGACAATGCGAACGTTGCAGTCAAAGGTTTCGAGAACTTGAACAAGGTTAAATGTTTTTTCTTCGGATATTCTATTTTCATAGAGTGATCTGTCAACCTTATCAGATATAAACGCACCGCTATGCGTAATCAAAATATTGTTTATTTTGAGCGCTTTTGCAAGCTTTTTTGCCGTCTGAAAGTGCCGGCTTGTAACGAGAGTGACATAGACTCCCTTTTTTTGCACAAAATCGATCGCTTCCCTTGTAGAAGGTTGAAGTCGGCCGTTGGAACGAAGCAGCGTTCCATCAATGTTTAACGCAAGTAGTCGGTAGATCACTGTGAATCCCCCTTCAGCTGATGTCTAAACTCTATTATGAGAATATGTCCCTGCCAATAGAAATAGAACAGCGCAACCTTATGCTATGGAAATGGCACTCTGTATAATGAAAACAGTTCCGCGAAATAATTCGCAGAACTGTTTTATAGATAAAACCCCAGTATTTGTTTTTCTCCCAACCACTGCTTAAGAATCTGTTACCCGCAGATTCCTTTAAATAAATGGCTAAGCGATTATCCCCATAATCGTTTGCCATTATTGAATAAATAAATTAAAACGCTTACATATATTATTGCAAGTTCTTATCTATTTGACAAGAGATTTCCCTAAAAAAATGTAAGCGTTTTATAATTTGTTCTATTCTGAAAAAAAAACAGAGCGAATAATTTATTCACTCCGTTGATTATTTTACTGCTGAAGACTACCATAAAGCTCTTCAAGCGGCTTCATAATAATTTTATTCAATTCGGCAATCGTCATGCTCATGCGCTGTTCTGCTTCCATCAGCTTTGAAATTTTGCCATGCTGCTGAACAAGTGCTACAGATTTTTGAGCCTGTTCAATTTCTTCTGGGGAAATTTCTTGTCCTGACATCTGTTTTTGCTGAAGATTTAATTGGATATCTCTGAAGCTTTCAAATAAAGTTCTTGCTGATTCGTCCGCATTCACTTCATCATAAAGTTTCTTCAGTGTTTTAAAATCATCACTTTCACGAAGTGCTTTTTCAAGATCATAGCCTAAATCATATACATTTACTGCCATAAAAATTCCTCCTAACATCTTTTCGCGCTTGCCATTTAGCACCTTACAACTATAACAAACTATTCCGAGTTTTTCATTTCGAACCTAATCAACAAACATTTTCCCTATTTGTTCTGCGAATGCTTCCCGCCATTTCGGAATCAGTTTTGGTGTAAAGGGAAATTTAGGATTGTGAGTTTAAAGAGCATTTTGATGGCAATGTGGTCTGGCCCCTATTGCAGCTATAAAAAAAATCAATGTATGTCCTGTCATATCCATTTATCTTCCAAAATCTCACCGATTGAATCATTTTACATACGATGCTCATATCAGCATCTGCCTATAAGCTTATTATAATGCTTGCAAGAACCGTGAGCAAATGAGGGTTTCCTATGAATATAGAAAAAATAGCTGTTTCATCCGCACTTTCACCTCAATATGGGAAATGCATTCAAATCAGTTATGCTTTAAAAGAAAAGCTTAGAATACCATTGAGTGATGAACCGGTAAAAGTTATCTGCGGAAGGAATAGTATTTTTGCGAAAATCGTATGTATTAACGAAGAACGTTCACATGCTGCTATTCACGAAGATTTGTTAAAGGAATTGTCGCTTCCCATCCACTCATTTACGTTCAGCATGAGCTACAATGATCAGAAAAAAACTCTTGAACTTGGACCTGTTATTGCTGTATTAACTGAGTTTAATCATCATGTGCAGCCTCTTTCATTGGGGAGCATTGATTCGTTTTGCAGAGAACTTGCATCCTGCTGCACTGAAAAAGGATTCTTCTTTTATGTTTTTTCCCTATCTGATTATCAAAACGAAAATATGAAAGGGTTCATTCTTGAAAATAATGAATGGCAGCAATGTGCTGTTCCATATCCAAGTGTTGTTCATAACCGCATTCACTCCCGAAAACTTGAACATTCACATAGGTTTCTAGAAATAACAGCAGATTTTATTCAGTTTAAAGTTCCATATTTTAATGACAGATTCCTCAATAAATGGGAAGTCCACCAAATATTAAACGCAGCTCCACACCTTGCTCCGTTTATTCCCAGAACAGAACTGCTGGAATCAAGGATCGTTCTTGAAAACATGCTTGAGCTCTATCCATCTGTGTTTCTAAAACCGATTAATGGCAGCCAGGGCAAACGTATTTTTAAAATCTGCCATTCAGTTGAAGGTTTTGAACTTGATTATTCTACTTTTTCAGGACATCTTCTCAGAGACTATCTCTCATTTCACGATCTTTTCCAAAGCCTGCTGCCCAGAATCAGGAAAGAGGGGTTTATCGTTCAAGAGGGAATTGATCTTCTAACTTATGAAAACAGGCCGATGGACTTTCGGTTTTTATGTCATAAACAAAATTTTCACCAGTGGAAAATTTCTTCTGCAGTGGCCCGTGTTTCAGCAGAAAATCAGTTCGTTGCCAATTTAGCACGAGGCGGATCGCTATTTTCCATTAAGGATGCGCTCTCTTCTTCATTCGAACGGTCAGAAGCCGCCCATATTCGAAAGCTTCTTAATGAACTTTCCATTGAAACTGCTGAGGCTCTGAGCTTATATGCCAGCGGACATTACGGTGAATTTGGAATAGACCTTGCCATTGATTCAAGCGGACATCCTTGGATCATTGAAGTCAATACAAAGCCTTCTAAAAACGCAGAAGAACGCAATACAAAGGCAGCAAGACCATCCGCTCGCGCGATCATTGATTACTGCTTGTTTCTCTGCAATTTTCAAAAAGATAATCATGATCCTAAATTATCAATGTATTAAAGCAAATTAAAGAATCAGGAGGTGTTTCATTGAATCATTCATATGACATCATCATCTCTCCAATCACTTCAAAAACAATAATTCTGCCGGCTCTAGCCGCACATGAGATCAGCGAAGATATCACTCAAGTCATATTTGGTACAGCATGTTCCCCTTGCCATGTCACTTTTAAAGAAAACGGCAATTCGATTGAGATTGCTAGAGACTTAGCTGATAACCTGAAACTTTCTTACGGGAAAACCAAAATATTTTTTCATCGGAATGCAGTCTACCTTGGCCCTCTTATCGGTATTTTCACGGCTGGTTTTACTGATTCTATTCTGCGTCCAATTGGAGATCGCTCTTTATTTTTCGCAAAATATTTGACTGCACAAAAGTCTTTGGGGATGTTTGCTTTTGTCTTTGGCGCTCACTTGATTAATTGGGAGACGGGCAGTGTGAACGGTTATATATTTGATGACGATGGCTGGCGGCAAATTGAAGTTCCCCTCCCAAATGCTGTGTATGACCGCTTGCCAAATCGCAGAATGGAAGATCACCGTGCCTTAAAGATCGTAAAGGATCGACTAACAACAGAGTATGGAATTCCTTGGTTCAATCCAGGCTTCTTTGATAAATGGACCATTCATCAGCTGCTTTTACCGTACGCTGAATCATCACAATATCTTCCGGACACAAAGCTTGCTCCAACCTTAGAAGACATAGAAGAAATGCTGCAGATTTATAAAAGTGTCTATTTAAAACCGAGAAACGGAAGCATGGGACATGGCGTATTCCAGTTAATTTTTTCACAAAGTGAAAACGTCTATTACTGCAGATATCGTTCGAAAGATGAAGATAACATTCTTCGGAAATATAAGACTCTTGATCTTTTCTTGAAACACTCATTTGGAAATCAGGTGTTTGACGATTACCTTCTTCAGGAAAGAGTAAAGCTAATGAAGATAAATGGTCAGCAGGTTGACTTTCGCGTTCATACAAATAAAGACTCTGCAGGTATTTGGAATGTTACTGCAATTGCTGCCAAAATTGCTGGAAAAGGCAGTATGACAACCCATTTAGATAATGGAGGAATGGTTAAAACATTAAAGGAGCTTTTTAAAAATGAAGATGAACGCCGTTTTGCCTTTCATTCTCTGACCGCTGCAGCAACCTTGATCAGTGAAACAATTGATAGGGAAATCAAGGGATTTATTGGTGAGATCGGTTTCGATTTAGGCATAGACTCCTGCAAAAAGGTATGGCTTTTTGAAGCGAACTCGAAGCCCGGGAGATCAATCTTTTCCCATCCATTGTTAAAAGAAGCTGATCTCCTTTCACGTCAGCTTTCATTGCAGTACGCAACTTACCTTTCAAAAAAAACCATTCAAGATCCTGAGTCTTTATACGAATGAGTCTGATTAACGCAAAGCCTATTGTTGGTATTTTGACAGGTGAAGGCGGCAGCGGGAAAATTTTCAACGGAGATGGACAGTTCTTCAAAGCCATACAGCATAAAGCAAGAGAAGCAGGCAGTTTTTGTTATGTATTCACCCTGAATGGTGTGAAACCCGATCAGATTGAAGGGCTGATTTACAGCAGAAACAAACAGCAATGGGCAAAAATTGCATGCCCTTATCCTGATCTCATCTATAATCGGCTTTCCACTCGTAAGGAGGAAGGATCACCACTCTTTCAGAAGTTTAAAGAGCGAATAATGGCTTCAAATATTCCATTCTTTAATCCTTTCTTTTTTGATAAGTGGAACGTTCATCAAGTACTGTCCAGGGAACTATCAGCATACCTTCCAGAATCTCAAAAAATGGATACTGCAGCAAACCTTTCTGATTTCCTTTCTAACCATCCAAAAGCCTACTTAAAGCCTGTCAAAAACAGCCAAGGTAATGGAATTTACCGAATACAATCTCACGGAACTTTCCTTGATCTCACTTCACTTGACGGAATTTCTGAACGATTTCACATTCAGCATTCAGCAGAAAAAATGGCACCTTTTTTTAATGATTATATGATACAAGAAGAGATTGCTGCAGATACGCTTTATGGCAGAAAGTATGATTTGCGTGTGATTGCTTTGTTAAATAAAAATGATTTTCTTATTTCAGGGATAGGCATTCGTCTGGCAGGCAACAATTATCAGCTGACAACCCACGTTCCAAATGGAGGATTTATTCTTCCATTTGAGTTGATAGCAGATCGTGTTAATCTTAAGGAGATGCAAATCCTTGCAAACAGCGCAGGCCATGCCTTAGCTTCTGCTTTTGGACTGATCGGAGAATTTTCTATGGATATCGGACTCACATCCAAAGGACCAATTATTTATGAAGTGAACAGCAAACCAATGAGTTTTGATGAGGTCCATATTCAAGAACACCGCATCAATCAGCTCGTTTCCCTCTTTCTGCAGTTATCAAAAGGTACATCTTCACTTCGATCTCAATATCCTTTAAGATGAAATTATAAAGGAGCGATGAATGAGATGATTACACATTTTCAATGGAAACCTTTATTCAAACAAACGAATTTGCCTGGATGGAGGGTCTCCTTTTATTTTAAAGGAACTCATTTTGATGCGATCTACCATAAAAACGGCGAAATCGAGTGGGGAACAACCTCACCTGCATCCGAGGATGAAGAAATCATTCGTTCTCATATCCATGAGTTAATGCTTTTTCATGTTTATGATGGTTAAAATCGGTTCCTTCTTCGCAAAATAAAGGTACATAATGAAGGAGGGTGCATGATGAAAAACAAGGATACGAATGAAAGAAAAGATACGGAGTATGAAGGCAGGGATAAAGCTTATCTTGATATCGACCGGATGATAAACGAAGGGCTGTCAGGCGGTTCAGTTCATATGCGCTACGATTCAGCCAATATTGAAGAGGCACGCGACCTTGAACAAGAAGAACCTCCCTTAAATCATGAGAGCTAGGCTATCGCCAAGCTCTCTTTTTTTTATATAATAGAAGGGCAGGGAAAGGAGATAGAATATCATGATCGACAAATTAGCAGCTCATTATAGGGAAGCCTTCTCTCTTGCCTATGCTCAGGATCATAAGGATTACAAATGGTTTAAAACAGACGAGGGTCAATTGTTCGGCATAAAAAAAAATAAACTTACAGAGCAAGAGGATTGCTTGCTTTCTGCTCTATATGCATCATACGATACAGATACAGGATTTCGGGAGAATAGCAGCAGCGCTGAGAGATGGCTGAACTATTTATATGGAGAAAACGATCCGCCCTTTATACCATCATCAAACAGCATCCGGTGTTATTACTTTTACAGCAAACACCAAATCATAGACAAACAGAATTTTGAAGAAGCGATGCAGGGATCGATTCCAACCTCAACCATTCTTTGGATTAGCCTTCATAAAGGTATTATTATTGAAGAAAATTCTGAACCTATTATCGATAAAGAAAGTTTCAATCAGTGGATTGATACCTTTACGAGTGATTTTTTCATCGAACTGCATGTTTACATTGGACAGCTTCAAAAAATGAACGAATCTTTAAAATTAAAAATAATGGCAGAGCAGCGTTGCTTTGAGACAATATATAAATCATACAGCCGCAGAAAATGCATGACCTTCTATGAAGCACTGCCGATTCTGAATTTTGATAAAGAAAATCTGATTACCGAGCATTCCTTTTCTGAGTTTCTTGCAGAATCACTTGAGGATGGAGAGCTTGTTCAGACGCTGAACGTTTTTTTTGAATGCAACTTGAATGTTTCCCTTACAGCAAAAAAACTCTACATGCATCGGAATAGCGTACAATATCGAATTGAAAAATTCATTGAAAAAACAGGTATGGATATTAAACATTTTCATGAAGCAGTAGCTGCTTTTCTGGCGCTTCAATATAAAGGACACTGCTAAAAATTGGACGCTGTTCATCTTGCACGAAAACCCTTACATTTTTTTGTGCAACCTGTCCATAGGCTTATCTTCAGAAATGAATTACACTGAATCTATAAATAAAACGTTTTCATTTTCTGAGGAGGACTCCAAATGGCTGAGCTTAAACTAAATAATATTTATAAAATGTATGATAACAAAGTAACAGCGGTAGAAGATTTTAACCTTCACATTCAAGACAAGGAATTTATCGTATTTGTTGGTCCATCAGGCTGCGGTAAATCAACGACTCTTCGTATGATTGCAGGTCTTGAAGAGATTTCAAAAGGCGATTTCTCAATCGACGGCAAACGCATGAATGACGTTGCACCAAAAGACCGTGACATTGCAATGGTATTCCAGAACTATGCACTTTACCCACATATGTCCGTATATGACAACATGGCATTCGGACTTAAGCTTCGCAAGTTCCCTAAAGAAGAAATCGATCGCCGCGTAAAAGATGCTTCACGCATTTTAGGCCTTGATCAATATTTAGACCGCAAACCTAAGGCACTATCCGGCGGTCAGCGCCAGCGTGTTGCACTTGGACGTGCAATCGTTCGGGATGCAAAAGTATTCTTAATGGATGAGCCATTATCAAACCTGGATGCTAAATTACGTGTGCAAATGCGTGCTGAAATTTCCAAGCTTCATCACCGTCTGCAAACAACTACAATTTACGTAACACATGACCAGACAGAAGCAATGACAATGGCAACACGCCTTGTTGTTATGAAAGACGGAATCATTCAGCAGGTTGGAGCTCCGAAAGAAGTATATGAAAAGCCGGAAAACCTTTTCGTAGGCGGATTTATCGGTTCACCATCCATGAACTTCTTCACAGGCACATTAACAGAAGGCAAGTTCTCAATCGGAACGCAATCCATTGTTGTTCCTGAAGGCAAAATGAAATATTTGCGTGAGCAAGGATACGTAGGAAAAGAACTTATCATGGGCGTGCGTCCTGAAGATATTCATGATGAGCCAGTTTTCATTGAATCTTCTCATGGATCAAAAGTTGAAGCTAAAATTGAAGTATCTGAGCTTATGGGTGCTGAAACGATGCTCTACTCAAAAATTGACGGACAGGACTTTATCGCTCGTGTTGATTCCCGTACAGATGTGAAGCCTGATCAAATCATTCAGCTTGCTCTTGATATGAATAAAGCTCACTTCTTCGACAAAGATTCAGAATCTCGTATTCGTCCTGCAAGCGAAAAATAAAATATTCGGGTAAAAGCTGTCTGAGATACTTTTCAGACAGCTTTTTTATTCCTGAATCTCTATCATCTCTTCATGCATACAATTGCTGCATGAGAACAAATGAACACAATGATGGACTTCAAGTGAGTCAATTGCTCCATCAAAAAGCTTCATTGTTTCAATTTCCATATATGCGCTATATGCATCCAAGTAGTCAGTTATTTTCCCATGATCCATCATGATTGTTTTACAATTTGGACAGCTCGCATACGTATTAGACTGAAACCCATTACATAAATGACACATGTACATTTTTATCACCTGCATGTATATACTTACTTCCTCTTATATCTTCCCTTACTATCTTTCACTTTATGTAACTGCATCATTTCCATAATATTTACCATTTTCACATGTGCATATATTCTCTGGTTAAATCCATAATACGTAGTAACAACAGTTGAACAACCCACCGCATCTTATATGATGGGTTAGCCGAGCAAGGCCATGAATCTTCAAGATTCATGCACTGGTGCAACTCCAGCTTACCCAAAAACTATATTACATCAAGGAGTGTTTTTACATGGCAAACAATAGTGGAAGCAACAATAACCAATTGTTGGTACCAGGTGCACAACAAGCAATTGACCAAATGAAATATGAAATTGCTAGTGAGTTTGGAGTAAACTTAGGTGCTGAAACAACTTCTCGTGCTAACGGATCTGTTGGTGGAGAAATTACAAAACGTTTAGTTTCATATGCTCAATCAAACATGAGCGGATTTTCTAAATAAGACAACTTCATAACATGGCTTAAGGACCTTGGCATCTCGCCGGGGTCTTTTCTCATTGGATGATGTTCTTAGAGCAAACAACTATAAATTTTCAGTTTGGCCGCTAAAAACTTTTTTACTGGAATAACTCAGTATTTGACTGATAAATCTTGGTATTTGACTGATAAATCACCGTATTTGACTGATAAAAACAGGCTCTCCCGGTTATCACGTTTTTGCCTGCTCTGACCAAGGCTATTGCGGTTTTCTAATTTGATCTTAGTATCAAACAAGCTGACCTCTCCATATACATGAGTAATACGCCATGAAGGAGAATGCATATGTTTGAAACCATTGATTGGAGAGCCGTCACGTTCGTTTGTTTTAGCCTCGCACATGAAATGATTGTTCATTTTAACTTGCCCCAAGTGTATTATTTTGAACAGGAAAAAAAGCAGCTGATAAAGGATGCAAAGTAATCTTTGAGTGATAATACCTGGCGGCTTGTCAAAAATGGTTACGTTTATACGAAGATTGAACTGTTTTAATTGAAATATTCACACGATATAAACATCTGAGCTGCAAGTTTCTTACTATCTAATTTATGCTTCTTACTTACAGATTTCCCAGTTTTACTCGCCGAACCCAGATGCATACTAGCGGATTCTCGCCTCTTACTCGCTGGGCTGCACCTTACGATCTATTTTCTGCGTCTTATTCTCTTTGATTTTCCTTTTTTTCCAGATGATTTCAACTGGTTACAATCGAGTTTCATCACTCTAATAAATGGATCGCCCACAATTCCTTCTTATATCTATAAAAAAAGAGCAGGCAACTTGCACCTGCTCGAAACTACTCTTCAAGTTTTCTTAAAAATCGTTTTGTCCGTTCTTCTTTTGGATGATCAAAGACTTCAGCAGGAGCTCCGCGCTCTACTACCACACCGTTGTCCATAAAAATGACTTCATCTGCTACTTCTTTAGCAAATCTCATTTCGTGAGTAACAACGACCATTGTCATTCCTTCTGAAGCTAAATCCTTCATCACATTCAGCACGTCTCCAATCAGCTCAGGATCAAGTGCTGAAGTAGGTTCATCAAACAGCATTACTTTAGGTTCCATCGCTAGTGCTCTTGCAATGCCGACGCGCTGCTGCTGACCGCCTGAAAGCTGAAAAGGATAGAAATCCTTTTTATCGCCAAGTCCTACCTTTTCAAGCAGTGCATTCGCCTTTTTAAGGGCCGTTTCTTTGTCTGCTTTTTTAACGATTACAGGACCCTCAATGACGTTTTCAATTGCTGTTTTATGAGGGAAGAGATTATAGCTTTGAAAAACCATGCCTGTATTGCTTCTAAATTCAGTGATTGTTTTTTTAGGCACGCTTCCTGAGAAATCAAGTGTTTGTTCATCAAGCTTAATGACGCCATTTGTTGGGATTTCAAGGACATTCAGACATCTGAGAAAAGTCGTTTTCCCTGAACCTGATGGCCCGATTACAACGACTACTTTTCCTTTGCCAATCTCTAGATCAATGCCTTTTAATACTTCTAGTTCACCAAAGCTCTTATGCAATCCTTTAATTGAAATCATATATTGGCTCCTTTATTACCTTGCAACATAGCGATCCAATTTCCCTTCGATCCGCTGCTGTATGACAGAGAGAATAAAACAGATTATCCAGTATAGGAGACCTGCCTGCGAATAAAGCAGCAGGAATTCATAGTTGGTTGATGCAATTTCCTGTGCTTTTCTGAACATCTCTGTTACAAGAATTAATGATGCGAGTGACGTATCTTTTACCAAACTGATAAAGGTGTTGGACAGCGGCGGAATAGATACTCGTGTCGCCTGAGGCAAAATGATGCGCTTCAATGTCTGCGAATAACTCATTCCGATCGAATAGCCCGCTTCCCATTGCCCTTTTGGCGTTGATAAGATGGCAGCCCGAATGATTTCTGATGCATAAGCTCCTACATTAAGGGAAAAACCAATGATTGCAGAAATAAATGGGCTGATTGTTACTCCTACACTTGGAAGGCCGTAGAAAATAATGAATAATTGAACAAGCAAAGGTGTTCCTCTGATGATTGATACATAAATTCTGGCAATAATCTGGATAGGCTTGATCGTTGATATCCTCGCCAAAGCTGTTAGAACAGCCAGAATAATTCCAATTACAAACGTAATCAGCGTTAAGGGAAGAGTATAATACAAAGCTCCCTTCACCAAAGGGAGAAGGGAACTTTGTGCGATATTGGCCAAGCGTTCTAACCGTTCAGGGTCTGCAAAAATGTTATTCAGATACATCTTCGCCAAACCATTTCTCAGAGATTTTTTTGTATGTGCCGTCTTCTTTCATTTCAGCTAATGCTTTGTTCACTTCTTCAACTAATTTGCCGCTGTCTTTGCGGAACATTAATCCGCTTTGTGCTGCATCTTCGCTTTCATCAACGATTTGAATGGCTGCATTGCCTCGCTGATTTTGGAAGTCTAATACAGATAGCTTGTCATTGATTGTAGCATCTGCACGTTTGGAATTAATTAAATCTATTGCTTGAGTAAATCCTTCTACACCAACAAGCTCTGCACCATTTTCCTTCGCAATTTGCCCGTAATTACTTGTCAGGGATTGAGCTGCTTTCTTTCCTTTTAAATCTTCAAATGATTGAATGTCTTTGTTGTCTTTATGTGTCACCAGTACAGCTGCTGATGAAATATATGGTTCTGAAAAATCATATTTTTCTGTGCGTTCAGGCTTAATTCCAACTTGATTGGCAATCATGTCAAAACGCTTTGCATCAAGCCCTGCAAACATGGCATCCCATTGTGTTTCTTTAAATTCAGCTTTAACGCCGAGACGTTTTGCAACTTCTTCTGCAATTTCCACATCAAATCCAGTTAACTTATCTTTGTCATCATGGAAAGTGAAAGGCGGGTATGTACCTTCCGTTCCAATTACAAGAACACCTTCTTCTTTCACTTTATCATACAGTTCAGCTTCGCCGCCTGAACCTGCTTGATCCCCATCATTCTTTTTATCTCCGCCTGTTCCGCAAGCAGATAAAATCAGCATAAATGCCGATAGAAGTGCAAATAGACCAAAATATCTTTTCATTAGTTTAACCCCCACTAAACTTATCGGATTTTATTTTAAGTACGATAGAATATTACCTTCCAACTGTCTTATTGTCAATTCATTTGTTTTATTTTCATTAGTTTAACCAGTTCAGTTTTTTATATGTTTTTCTCTCACTATATAAATGGAGTAAAATAAGAGGAACATGACTGGAGTGATTTAAATGAAAATCGCATTATTCGGGGGAACAGGAAGAGTTGGAAGCTCCTTTTTAAAGCATGCATTAAACAATGATCATTTGGTCAAAGTGCTTGTAAGGGATCCTTCAAAGATTGAACACCTGAATAATAAAATAGAAATACTGGCTGGAAACGCCCGAGATCCTCATTTCATCAATAAAACCATTAAAGATTGCGATGCAGTCGTTAGCTGTCTAAGCACAGACGGAGATGATACCCTTTCGTATGTGATGCCGAAAATTGCAGAGGCTATGCAGTCAGAAGGTATAAGCCGCATTATAACAATTGGAACGGCTGGTATTTTACAAGCCAGGCAAAACCCAGAATTGTACAGATTCCAATCCAATGAATCAAAACGCACATTGACGAGAGCAGCAAATGAACATTTAAAGGCCTATGAAACACTTAAAGCATCAAATCTTGAATGGAACGTAGTATGTCCCACTTATTTGCCTGACGGAGAATTAACAATGAAATTTCGATTTGAAGCAGATTTTCTGCCTGAGGGCGGTCAACAAATCTCAGCAGAGGATACAGGTTTTTTTGCTTATCAGATCCTTATCAAAAATGATTTTATCTGCAAACGAGTGGGCATAGCTTATTAAAATGAGTCAGCAGACATGGCAAGGAACTAATGAAAAGCACATGCCTGAAATCCAAGCATGTGCTTTTCTTTATCCCGCAAGTGAATTTTGTTTCCCCTGCTGCAATTCATACATTTGATAATACTTCCCTTTTTGCTTCATTAATTCATCATGATTACCGCTTTCCGCTATTTCTCCACGATCAAGCACAAGGATTTGATCTGCATTTTTTATTGTAGAGAGTCGGTGTGCAATAATGAATGTTGTTCTTCCTTTTTTGAGAACTTCTAAGGCATCTTGAATAACGGCTTCTGTTTCTGTATCAATGCTCGCAGTAGCTTCATCTAAAATTAAAATTGCCGGATCATACGCAAGAGCTCTTGCAAACGAGATGAGCTGGCGCTGTCCTGAGGAAAGCGTGCTTCCTTTTTCAATAACCGGTTCATCAAAACCTTGAGGCAAATGCTTTAAAAGCTGATCCGCCCCAACATCTTTCAGAGCTTTCTCAACCTGCTCTCTTGATATTTCAGGATTATCCAAGCTAACATTCGAAGCAATGGTACCTGTAAATAGAAACGGATCCTGCAGCACGATCCCCATATGCTCTCTTACAGATTGACGGGGCATGGATAGAATGTCTTTTCCATCGATTGTGATTTTACCTTCTTTTATATCATAAAAACGGAATAGTAAATTCATGATGGAACTTTTTCCAGATCCGGTGTGTCCGACAAGTGCAACAGTTTCCCCCTGCTTCGCTTCAAAATTAATATTTTTTAATACATATTCGCCTTCTTTATAGCCGAACCAAACATTTTCAAAGGCAACATTTCCTTTGTATCGAGGCTCTTTTTGTTCAATGACATCTGTTCCTTTTTCATCAAGCAGGCTGAATACTCTCTCAGAAGCAACACGTGCGGTTTCAAGCTGTGCAAACTGATTCACAATCCCAGTGATTGGCTGGAAAAGTCTGTTCAAATAATCAACAAATGCATAAAGCACACCTATGGAAACCATTGAACCTACACCTAGAGATGCACCGCCAAAATACCATATGAGCGCCACGAACGCACAATTGCGGATAAACCCTACCATATTATGAGACAGCAAAGAGTTCAGGCTCAGAAGCTTATTTTGATAATGAAAATGTGAAGCATTCAATTCTTCAAACTCCGCTTTTGTTTCTTCTTGTCTGCGGAAAGCCTGAATGATAGTCATTCCTTGGATCGATTCGTTGATTGTTCCATTGATATCGCTGACAAGGGAACGAATTTTGTGGTTATACGTTGACGCGTATTTACGGTACACAATACTCCAGATCACAAGAATAGGAAGAATAATTGTACAGATTAATGCAAGTTTTACATCCAGCAAAAATAGCGCAATAAATATACCTGTAATGTAAATGGCACTTGTAAAGAAAGTAGAAAGGACAGCTACAAACAGTTCCCTGATAGCCTCAGTGTCATTCGTAATTCTGGCAACCACTTTACCGGCTGGAAGGTTATCAAAATACACCACCGGCAAACGCTGAATATGCTCGAATACGTCTTGACGCATCTTTTGAATGATTCTGTTCGATGTAATTTGCAGAAAATATCTTTGTCCATAGTGGAAGAATGACGCAAACACAAGCAAGCCAAAATAAATTGCAATCAAAGTGATCAGCCCTTTGATTTCAGGCTGATAAAAGGTAAACAGCTGCTCTGATGAAAGCTTGCTTCCTGCGTAGGAAGCAGATTCTGTTCCCCTCTCAATAATCACCGCATTACCATCAGCTCTCCTGTCGCCGTCGAATTCGATTTCACCTGGAATAAAGTAATAATCACGCTGCACTTGAAGAATATGAGCTTCACTGCCCTTTTCTTCGCCTGCTTCAAAGTAATCCTCCCGCTTATACCATGAGCCTTCATATTGAACAGCATTTTCTCCTTCAATCGTCTCATGCCACTTTCTTTCAATCCCCAAAATGTGGTCATCAATCATTTTCTTTGCGATAAATGGTCCTGTCAGCTCTGCACCGACTGCCACAGCGAGCATGATCAGAGCTAGAATTAATGTTCTTTTATAGAGGGCTGCATATCGGAAAAGTCTTTTTCCAGTATTCATGCTCCCACCCCGCCTTCATTTTGAGCTTCTATTTGCTGGCGTTCATACTGCTCTTTATACCAGCCGTTATTTGCAAGCAGCGTTTCGTGCCTGCCTTCTTCAATAATTTTTCCTTCATCAAGCACAAGGATCCAATCAGCATGTTCTACTGCTGATAAACGATGTGTTGTAATGAAAGTTGTTTTCCCCGCACGTTCTCTTCTTATATTAGAAATAATAGCTGTTTCCGTTTTTGCATCAACAGCAGATAATGAATCATCCAATATCAGAATTTCTGGATTGATCAGCAATGCGCGTGCAATGGAAATCCGCTGTTTTTGGCCGCCTGATAAAGCAACGCCCTTTTCCCCTACTAAAGTATTCAGTCCGTCCGGCAGCATTTCAAGATCTTTTCTGAAAAATGCAAGATCAATCGCTTTATTCAGTTCATCATCCGACCCATTTTTCTTTCCGAATAAAATATTTTCTTTCACCGTTCTTGAAAACAAAACGTGATCTTGCGGGACATAACCAATAAAGCGCTGCAATGTTTCCAATGCTATTTTTTCAATTGAAACGCCAGACATCGTAATTTGACCGCTTCCAACCGGGTATTGTCTGAGCAGCTGTTTCACAATTGTGGTCTTGCCGCTTCCGGTTTTGCCGACAATTCCGATTGTGTCCCCTCTATTAACTGAAAAACTGATATGGTTCAGGTTTTCAACTTCTGAAGATGGATACTTAAACGAAACATCTTTAAATTCGATTTTCTTAGGAGAATCAATGTTTTTTGGCTGAGCATCATTTTTCACGTCAGCTTCATAGTTTAATGTTTCATTGATTCGATCAAGTGAGGCGTTGCCGCGCTGCATGATATTGATTAGTTCGCCAATCGCAAACATCGGCCAGATCATCATTCCTAAGTACACGTTAAAAGATACAAGCTCGCCAAGTGTTATTTCATTGTGAAACACTAAGTAAGCTCCATACCCAAGTCCAATCAAATAACTGATTCCGACAAGCAATTTCATTGTTGGTTCAAATAAGGCATCAATCTTCGCAACACTGACATTTTTCTTAAAAACATCATCTGTTAAGCTGTTAAATCGGTTCACATCTGCTTTTTCCTGTACATATGCACGAATCACCCGAACTCCGGCAACCGACTCAAGCACTTGATCATTCATGTCACCAAAAGAGTCCTGTGCAGCCATGAATCTTGCATGTATTTTCTTCCCGTAGATCCCCATCGCGATGGCCATAATCGGAAGAGGCAATATAGCAGCAAAGGTAAGCTTCCAGCTGATCAGTATCCCCATTGTCAAAAGAATCGTCAGCATGAACATGCTGGAATCAACTAATGTTAAAATACCAAATCCTGCTGTTGTCGAGATTGCCTTTAAGTCATTCGTAGCACGGGCCATTAAATCTCCGGTTCTGTTTTTTTCATAAAACCTTGGAGTCATCACTAAAAACTGACCCATTAATTTGGATCTTAAAATTCTCTCAGCCAGATGTGCTCCGCCAAATAAATTGTACATCCAAAAGTAAGATAAAAAATAGACAAGTACACCAAGTCCAATGAACAATACAATATATTGAACGAGCAATTCACTCGAAAAACGTCCAACTTGTATATCATCAATTGCATTCCCCAGCAGTTTTGGAGGAATTATCTCAAGTACATTTACAATTAAAAGCAATACAATTGCAGCTGTATACCTTTTCCAATACTTTTTAAAGAACCATCCTAGTTTCACTAAAACTGAAAACATATCGTCATCTCCTTTGTCACTTCAATCCCTCGTTTGCTAACCGCTCTCTGGATCCCCCTGGATCACCATTTTTTCTGATTTCATCATAAATAGATACATTCTTTCTTCCTCCTTAAATTGTTTAATATATATAGAAAAAGGCAAACCTCGCTCGTGGAAGTCTGCCTTTTTACAACACATAAAAAGGCACAGGAGTATACAAAGCAGCATACCCCTATGCCTTTCCTTCTCTATATTTAGAGACTCATGCTCTAAATTGAATGAAGGTATGGCGGGGCCGCACAAGCAAATATTTTACGATCAAACGCAATCACAATTAATTTTTTCATGTCGAACCCCTCCTTTACCAATTTTTGTTTTATCACCTAGATAGATTACCATCTTTTTCATTATTTTGTCAATTGGGATTTTTCATTATTTTTCAAAATTCAGTTAAAGATTTTCCATATAAGCAGCTTTACTATACTTAATGATCCTGGATAACAGCTCAGCTCTGCAGAGCGCTTTGCGTTCTGTAAGTAAGCCTTTTCAACTAAATAAGCGGAATTAAATTCCATAAAAAACTTGATGAATAGGTATTTATATTCAAATTCATTCTGTAAATGTTTCAAATACTTGAATACAAGGTAAAGTATTATATCAAACGACAGAAGATAAGGAAAATTGGAGGAGGAATACAATGAGCCAGTTAGTTTCGACAAGTCTAAGTACCCAAGATCAATTTAGAATGGATCAGATTATCAGCTTGAATCAGCTCGCAAAAAACTATGAAGGAAAGGTATATTTCTTATCTGGAAAACGAAACATCGTGGATGTTTCAAAGTTTCCTTCATTAATTACCTTCTTTCTAATGTCAACAGGTTCTAAACAAATCAAAGTGTTGATCGATGGAAAAAATCCAGGTGCAATCCTCGCTGAAATGGATGCCATTTGCTCAACAGAATCCAGGTTTACCTCAAATATTTTGAATACAGCTGAAAAGGTAAAGGTATAAAATTGGCAATCCCATACAAATGATAAGATAGCATGACTTACTTATATTACAACAGAGAAAAGGAGATTTTACTATGATCAGAACTATTTTAATCGTTATCGGAGCAATTGTTGTTATTGGATGGTTATTGAATGTAATTCTATAAAGATAAACCAAGGGAGAGGAACCTTATGTCTGAACATAAGCAAGTAAATGTTGAAAGAAAAGAAGAGCATAAAACAAATAATAGTCTTCTTGGAGCTACTTTTATTAAATATGCGGCATATTTGGTTATATTCTTCGGCATTATCTGGTTTTTGATTACTTATATTTTACCAATGTTTTAACAGTAATTGAACTAATATAGTTTAAAGTGCACACTCTTTTATGGAGTGTGTTTTTATTTTTATCGTAGATTCTGCTGTTCATACCGAGCGAGTTTTGGCTTGGATAGTAAGAATGCCATTTCGGATCTTGAAAAAAAGTTTTCGGATAATTAGTGACCTTTTTTCAGATAGACTATTTTAGAATAAGATTAAATATCGGTTAATCCTAGAGCTAGGCGATGGCGTAGCTCTGAAATGACATTTTCCTATTTCCTCAATCAATAAATATTAGAGGTTCCTACACCACAAAAAAGCTGAACAAGTATGACCTTGTTCAGCTTTTTTTTAAGAGATAGGCTTTTTTCAGATTGATTGTTTCCGCTGCAGGCACTTGCTTTCCGCGGGGAGGGATGGGAGCCTCCTAGGGCTATGCCTGCGGGGTCTCTCATTCCCCTCTATTTCCCGCAGGAGTCTAGTGCCTGCAGCGTAGATCACTCAAGGTTTTACCCATTTTTTCTAAAAGCAACAATCTTTACGAAAAGGGCCAAGAGATAAGAAGAAATTACGTATTGATGTCTAGATCCATCGGCCAGAGTAAATCCGTCAAAAAAGTCTAACCCGGACTGCTCGATTCTTTTCTGTCATGCCTGCGCTAATCGGGAGCTTTCGCTTTTTTTAATTTCCGGCAGTACCTCCATCGCCTGAACCTCCGCCATCTGCTGGCGGCTCAGCCGGCTCCTCCGGTTCTGCCGGCTGTTCGGGTTCTGCTGGTTCCGGCTCTTCAGGTTCAGCCGGTTCTTCTGGTTCAGACGGTTCTTCAGGTTTTTGTTCTTCTTGCTTTTTCTTTTCTTCTTTTTTACGTTCTTCTTCCTTCCTGCGTTCCTCTTCTTGTTTTGCCTGTTCCTCTTCTTCTTTGCGCTTCTGATCATCTGCTTTGCGCTTTTCCTCTTCTGCTTTTGCTTTTTCTTCCTGTTTTAAGCGCTCCTCTTCTGCTTTTCTCGCTTGTTCCTCTTGTTTGGCTTTTTTATCTTCTTCTTGTTTCTTTTTCATTTCATCTTCTTTCTTTTGGCTGCGTTCTTTTTCCTTTTTAACTGACTTGCTTTCTGTTTTCTTCATCGGAGGCAGGTTAAAGTCCTCAGGTTCTTCATTTTTCAAAGCTGCATCCATTATAATTTTAAACAAAGGTGCAGCTGTTGCACTGCTTGAGGTTGCTAGGTAATTATCTTGATCTGTCTGATCATAGCCTAGCCACATTGCACCTACTACATTCGGGGTATAACCTACAAACCATTGATCTTTTACGCCATCCATTCCGTCATAGTCCAGCTGCGTAGATCCCGTTTTTCCTGCCATCTCATGGTTTTCAAGCTGTGCTTTTTTTCCTGTGCCTTCTTTTACTACTCCAAGCATCATATGCGTCATCTTTTGGGCAATTTCTTTAGTGGTTACTTTCGTTTCTTTCTTTTTCCATTCTGCAATTGTATTTCCTTGCACATCCACAATTTTTGTAATGGCATGTGCTTCAACCCTGGTTCCTTCATTTGCAAATGCAGTATATGCTTCTGCCATATTCAGAGGTGCTACACCTTCATCAAGACCGCCCAGTCCTAAACTTAAGTTACGGTCATTCTCAGTAATTGGCAGCCCGAAACGCTCTGTCGCATCTACTCCTGCTCCAACTCCGATTTCATTTAATGTCCATACTGCCGGAACATTGTAGGAGTTAATCAAAGCCTCATACATTGTTACTTCTCCATGATAGGAGCCGTCAAAGTTTTCAGGTGAATATCCGCCTATATCAAGCGGTTCATCTTTTAATTTAGAATGCATGTCCATACCGTTTTCCAAGGCAGGTGTATAGACTGAAATTGGCTTCATAGTTGAACCAGGCTGTCTCTTTAACTGGGTTGCCCTGTTAAACTGTCTGAATGAATGCTCTCCTCTTCCCCCAACTAACGCCTGAACTCCTCCTGTTTCAGGATGTACTAGGACTGCCCCGCTTTGCACAAGCTGGTCCGATTGGCTTTCTGGAAAATTTGAATCATCCTTATATACCTCTTCTATAGAAGATTGCATATCCTGCCGCAATTCCGTATGAATTTCATATCCGCCAGCCAAAATCTCATTTTGAGTCAAACCGTATTTTTGTATGGCTTCTTCAATGACATGATCCACATAAAATGGGTAGCGGCCCTTATACTCATCAAGTTCTTTTCTTTCAAGGACAATTTTTTGATTTTTCGCTTCATTTAGTTGTGAATCAGTGATGAATTTTTCTTTTTTCATTAAACTTAATACAACATCTCTGCGGTCTAATGATTTCTCAAGATTCTTGACTGGGGAATAATGAGTTGGCGCTTTTATGAGTCCTACTAAAATGGCAGACTCACTAACTGTAAGTTGTGACGCTTCTTTTCCAAAATAAACTTTTGCTGCTCTTTTTAGTCCCCATGCCCCTTCACCAAAATAAATTTTATTCACATAGAGTTCGAGAATCTCTTCTTTCGAATATTCCTGTTCTACCTTTTTCGCAATAAAATATTCATCAAATTTCCGTTTGAACGTCTGATCGTGAGTAAGCAATGTGTTTTTTGCAAGCTGCTGGGTGAGTGTGCTCCCACCTTCTACGACCCCGCCTGCCATTACATTCTTAAAGGCAGCGCGGATGATTCCGTAATAATCAATTCCTCCGTGACTGTAGAAATTTTGATCTTCAGTCGCTTGAAGAGCCTCGTAAAAGTGCTCCGGAACATCTTCATAATCAACCCACTCATTTTTAGAGCCGGAAATCTTACTTGCAATCTCGCCATTCTGATCGTAAATAATAGTAGGCGCATTTGCTCTTTCTTCTAATTTGCTTACGTCCTGTGACGCGATTACCACGTTATGAACCATAAATAGAAGGATAAATGATAATAAAACGAAGATAATGAGCTTCGTTAAAACACCCTTACTTGAAAATAATGACTTAATCATGAAAAACCTCCTGCAATATACAAAGAATAAATCCTAATAATACTTACCCTACTTTTCAAAGAAATACGCCCCAATTTTGAAACTATGTCTACAATCACTTCTTCATTCCAAATGTAAGGGATATCATTTCTTGAAAATGGATTATTTTTTCCTGAAAAGGGGTATTTATTTATTAATCTATTTTGAGAGGATATGATAACCATGAAAACCTTTAAGCATATAGTCATTGCGTTTGATGGACACGGTGATAGCCAGGAGGCACTAAAAACAGGTATTGATTTGTGCAAACAATTAGATTCCCGCCTGACAGTTGTTCACGTATTTGAGCAAGAGCGTCCAAAAGGAGTCCCGCCTGTTATCCCGGCAACACCATCAAATGGATATCTGGCGGATAATCTGCAAAATTATCCAATTGCTCCTGACCCATCACAGCAGTTTGAAGATAATCATAATCAAACCCCTTATTATGACAATTCAGATGAAATTGTCTCGCAAATCAGAATGAAATTGGATAAAAATCAAGTGGCAGGGGAAATTGAAATTTTATCAGGCTCTCCATCAGATGCAATCCTGCATTTCGCTGAGGAAAAAAATGCTGATTTAATCGTTATGGGCAGCAGAGATACGAGCGGACTAAAAAAATTAATATTTGGAAGCGTAAGCGAGAAAGTATCTCATAACTCAACGATTCCGGTTTTCATTGCAAAATAAATGATTGATGGACGAATGCCATGTGCATTCGTTTTTTTTGACGTCATTTAACGTTTAAGAGGTTCCTTCCGATAATAAGAGTAGAAAAGTTATTAAACTTAAAGGAGCCTTACAAATGGGATTGTTTAAACGCAAAAGCGTAAAAGAAAAGACAGGTTTTATAAATGAAATAGGTTCAGAAAAAACTCTGAAGCTGGATCTATCCTATGACAATGATTTATCAAAGCAACTTGAGATGATTTCCCTTACAAAAAAAGATTTAGGTGTCTTATCCGTCCTGCAGCCTCAAATAACAGAAAAAATCGTTGAAATCGTTGATGATTTTTATTCAGTAATAGCGTTAGAAAAATCACTGATTGAAATCATTAATCAGTACAGTTCAATTGAAAAACTAAAACAGACACTTCAAGGTCATATATTAGCCATGTTTAATGGAATACTAGATAAGAGCAGGGTCGAAAGCATTCAGCGCATTGCCCACATCCATGTAAAAATAGGTCTGGAAGCAAAATGGTATATGTCCGCTCTCCAAACATTAACAAAATCACTCATTCAAATATCTAGCGAAAAAGCTCAAACTAAAGAAGATTTGCTGATGATTGTGCAAGCCATTACAAAGATGATCAGCTTTGAACAACAGCTTGTCATAGAAGCCTATGATAAAGAGTATGAGCAGCTACGTCAAAAAAGCGAGCAGGAGAAGGAAGCCATTAGATTAGAGCTAAGCGATACAGCGCAGATGCTTGCCAGTATTACAGATAACACCAATGCTTCTGTTCAGGAAATCAATGCCCAGTCTAAAGAAATTGCCTTATTTGCAAGCGGAAGCCTGGAAGTTGCGGCTGCTGCAGAAACCGAAGCAACACACGGTAAAAAGGACCTTGAAAAACAGCATGAATTAATGACATTCATTGAAACAAGCACAGAAAACATTTCACACAAAATGAAGTCACTTGAACAAACTTCAGAGAAAATTAATCACGTTGTTTCTATCGTAACCTCGATTGCAGAACAGACGAACCTTCTTGCATTAAATGCTGCAATTGAATCTGCACGTGCCGGTGAATATGGCAAAGGCTTTGCAGTTGTGGCCAGTGAAGTCAGAAAGCTTGCGGAGGAAACAAAGAATTCCGTTCAGGGAGTTTCAAGCTTAATATCTGAAATCCATTCGCAAATTGACAGCATATCAGGATCAGTTGATGAAGTTGCCCGTCTAACTTCAAAAGGTGCGGAGCAAACAAATAAAATGAACCAGTTTTTTGATTCTGTCGTTCACATTATGAATAACAATAAAATGCAAAGTGAAAAAACACAGACTGAACTAGTAAACTTCACTGCTGTTATAGATGAAGTTACGAATTCCATTTCCCAAATAAACGATACAGCTGAAAGCCTTGAAATGCTTTCGAAAAATATTTAATTGCCAAGAACCCTGTTTATCTTTTGAACAGGGTTCTTTTATTTTTTTAAGAAACTATCAAAAGCCGGTCACCCTAGAATCAGTTTATCTCAAAACTCTCTCTATTTACAATCAAAGAACTGTCACTTCTCTTCCATTAACTATTTTCACCAGTTGACAATAATTAATAGATTGATATAATACTTTTATGCACAAAAGCATAAAAGCGTTTAAGCACAAAAGGAAGGAATTACAAATCATGAATCATCCTAAAACTGTTTCATTTGCAGCTTCTGTCATGATATTTATATCTATGATTGCCATTATATTAATCAGTTTATTTTATTTAAAAACTGAGCCGCATTTGCCGCTTATGCTTTGTCTCGTCCTATTAAGCGGAATTGCTCTCATTTACAAGTTTTCCTGGAAAGAGATCGAAGCAGGACTTGTAAAAGGAGTCCAGTCTGGTGTTCAGCCTATTATCATTCTAGCGTTAATAGGAATTTTAATTGGCGCCTGGATGTTCAGCGGAACCATTCCCACAGTCATGGTTTATGCGTTAAACCTCATTGAACCAGGTTCGCTGCTCATCCTCTCGCTCATTTGCTGTACCATTATTTCTTCATTGGTCGGAAGCAGCTTTACAACAGTAAGTACTGTTGGAGTCGCTCTCATGGGAGTCGCCATTGCAGCAGGTATTCCAGTTGAATGGGCCGCGGGAGCCGTTATTTGCGGAGCGTGCTTCGGAGATAAAATGTCACCAATGTCTGATACTACAAACTTTTCATCCGGTGTAGCATCAGTCAATATTTTCACTCACATTCAGCATATGTCAAAAACAACAATTCCTGCCTTTTTGATTACAGCATTTCTTTTTTGGTACTTAGGAACCACTTTAACCGTAAATGCGGCAACGCTGGCTAATATTGAAGAAATTATTTCAGTGATGCAGCAGCATGTTCAAATTAGTGCCTGGACGTTAATCTCACCCATTATTGTCATAGTTCTTGCAATGACAAGAGTTCCTGTCATTCCTGCACTTGCAGTTGGCATTGCAACAGCCGGCGCCACTGGACTGTTATTTCAAGATCAAGCTACTTTTGCCCAATTCTTGAACGTGCTGCAAAACGGTACAGCGTTCAGCATCGAACAAGAAACGGTTCAAAATATGCTGAATCGCGGCGGACTACAATCAATGATGTGGTCCATCTCCCTTATCATGATTGCCTTTGCTTTAGGAGGGTTAATGGACACGCTGCAGCTGATTCAAACACTTTTGAACGGATTGATACAGCGGATAAAAACAAAAGGTCAGCTTATCCTTGCAACAGTGTCTTCTTCGGTAGGAGTCAATTTGGTTACAGGTGAGCAATACCTATCCATCTTCATTCCCGGTCAATCCTTCAAGGGAGTTTATGAAAAATACAATATTAATAAAAAATATCTATCTAGATCTCTTGAGGATGGAGGCACACTCGTTAACCCTTTAATTCCATGGGGAGTAAGCGGAGCCTTTTTCGCTCAGACTCTTGGTGTTGACGTTATCCAGTACATCCCATTTGCCTTTTTCTTATATCTTTCACCTTTGTTCAGCATATTGTTCGGGTTTCTTCCTGATAGAAGAAAGGCTGAACAAATAATGGCAGCCTAAGCACAAAAGCGGAGGCGACTTGGTCAGCTCGCGAAGAAAATAGGAATTGCACTTTTGCCTTCTCCTGAGCAAATGTCTTTTTCACAGTGAGTTAGGCGACGGAGCTGGAAGCAGATAACTTTATTTCATTATCCACAACTAATACCTTTTATAATTTCCTATACGATAAAATCAGAAAAAACCGCTTGAACGTTTTCAAGCGGTTTTTCTAATTGGAAAATAAATACCTAAATGCCTTTTCCAAATACTTTCTCTTCATTTATTATCATATCCTCAAACAGCCGCTGAAGCTCCCTCGTTACCGGCCCAGGTACTCCCTTACCGACTTTCGTTGAGTCAACCTCAATAACAGGAATGACTTCACTTGTTGTTGAAGTAATAAAAGCTTCATCAAGATTTACAAGATCTTCTACTTTGATCATTTCTTCGATAAGCTTTAAACCGTTTTTTTCACACAGCTCAACGACTTTCATTCGTGTGATGCCATTCAAGATCAAGTTATTAGCAGGATGAGTATAAACTACTCCGTCCCTTATTCCGTAAAAATTGGATGAAGATCCTTCCGTTATATGCTCACTCCGGTGCAGCAGCGCTTCATATGCCCCTTTTTCAAATGCTTCCTGCTTGGCAAGAACATTCCCAAGTAAATTCAAACTTTTTATGTCGCATCGGAGCCAGCGGACATCCTCCATCAAATGCAATTTAATTCCTTTTTCCTGCTCTGATACAGGCTTTGAACAAGGAATGGGATAAGCCACAATTTGAGGCTTAACGTCTTTTCCTGGGAAAAGGTGCTTCCTCCCTGTTACGCCTCGAGTAATTTGCATGTAGACTGCTCCATCTTGCACCTGATTTTTCAAAAGGAGCTCATTTAACTTCACTGAAAGCTCTTCTTCTGACAGTGGAAGTGCGATCTTAATTTCGTTTGCACTTCTCACGAATCGTTCCATATGCTCTTTCATAGCAAAAAATGTGCCATTGTATACTCGAATCACCTCGTACACACCGTCACCAAACTGATAGCCTCTGTCTTCAAAATCAATGGAAACTTCATTTTTCTGCTTGAATTCACCGTTTAAAAGTATGTACATGTTAAAGGCTCCTTTGTTAATTAATGATAAACTTCCTCTCTTTATGTTATGATGAAACACGTTGGTCTGTAAAACAATTTTCAATTTTTATTTAAAGTTCTAAAAAATTTCTGTTGAAATTTCTTTAGCTGTCCATTATGATAATAATAGCCAACAACACAACATATTGATATTAATAAAAAACAAACATACTACATATTGAAAAACAACAGCAAGCGAAGGTGCCATTTTTATGGCTTAAAAGGGAATCCGGTGAGAATCCGGAACTGTCCCCGCAACTGTAAGTGTGACGAACTGGGAATACCACTATACGAGATTTAAGTATGGGAAGGACTCAGCACAGAATGATCACAAGTCAGGAGACCTGCCAATTACTTGCTTTAGTTTCGAATTCTTCGGGGATTGAGGAAATGAAACGATGGTTAATAATAGGAATACACCCTTTTATTCTATCGTTTGATCCGCTCATGTCCCTGAGCGGATTTTTTTTTACAGAAATTCAGCGGCTTTCCGCTTTTTCTTATTTTGTGAGGAGGATGTCACATGGCAACCAAAACGGCAACTGTTATTTTTAATGAACTGACTCTTGAACAAGCTCCATTTTCTGAACAACGATTAAAAGATTTCATAGATGAAATCGGACAAGACTTTCCAGAGCTTGACCTGGATGCTTACAGCACTAGAATTATACAGAGCATAGAAGGACGCGACACTTATGCCACTGCTCAAATTACTAATCTTCTAATCTTAGAGGGACTTTCCAATATTAGCGAACACGAGCCGCAATGGACTTACTTTTGTGCGCGTATTTATTTAAGAAAGCTATATAGGGAAGCAGCAGTCAATCGCGGACAGTCAGAAGGATATGGATCATTTTTAAATTTAGTAGAAACCTTGTCGAAAAAAGGAATTTATAGCTCTCTCCTGCTGCAAGCATATTCCGCCGAGGAAATTGAAAATCTGTCTGCAATCATTCAGCCTGAAAAAGACAGGCTTTTTACATACATTGGCCTTCGCACCTTGTCTGATCGCTATTTAGCAAGAGATTTTGATAAAAAAATATACGAATTGCCTCAGGAACGCTATCTTGTCATTGCCATGACACTAATGGCAAAAGAAAAAACAGAGCACCGCCTGCATCTTGTTAAAGAAGCCTACTGGGCACTCAGCAATCTTTATATGACGGTTGCCACACCAACATTGTCAAATGCCGGAAAGCCTGTTGGACAGCTATCAAGCTGTTTTATAGATACAGTAGATGATAGTCTGCAAGGCATTTTTGACAGCAATACAGATATTGCCAATCTGTCTAAATCAGGCGGCGGCATCGGAGTTTACTTAGGAAAAATCCGCAGCCGCGGAAGTGATATTAAAGGCTTTAAAGGGGTGTCCTCCGGAGTCATTCCATGGATGAAGCAGCTTAACAACACAGCCGTCAGTGTTGATCAGCTTGGCCAAAGGAAAGGAGCTATTGCCGTCTACTTGGACGTTTGGCATAAAGATATTTTCTCATTCCTTGATTCTAAGCTGAACAATGGAGATGAACGCTTAAGAACACACGATTTATTTACGGGAGTATGCTTACCTGATCTTTTCATGGAACAGGCTGAAAACCGAGGCGAATGGCATTTATTCGACCCGCATGAAGTCCGAAAAGTAATGGGCTTTTCATTAGAAGATTTCTACGATGAAGGGAAAGGTTTTGGTTCATTCCGCGAAAAATATTGGGAATGCGTCAACCATCCTGATCTATCAAAAGAAACGGTCCCGGCCATCGATATTATGAAAGGCATCATGAAAGGCCAGCTTGAATCAGGTACGCCGTTCATGTTCTATCGTGATGAGGTCAACCGCAGCAATCCCAATTCCCATAAAGGCATGGTTTATTGCAGCAACCTTTGTACGGAAATTACCCAAAATCAAAGTGCAACAACGATGGATGAACAATATACAGAAGACGGCAAAATCATCACAGTTAAAACACCTGGAGACTTTGTTGTCTGCAACTTATCATCTATTAACCTGGCAAGAGCAGCCACAGATGAAGTCTTAGAGCGTCTCATTGCCATACAGGTCAGAATGCTCGATAATGTCATTGATTTAAATGACATCCCTGTTATGCAGGCTAAACTGACAAATCAAAAATACCGTGCAGTTGGACTGGGAACATTCGGCTGGCATCACCTGCTTGCTTTAAAACGCTTGAAATGGGAAGACGATGAAGCTGTTCGCTATGCGGACAAATTATATGAAGAGATCGCATTCTATACCATCCAGGCAAGCATGAACCTTGCTGCAGAAAAAGGATCCTATCCAGTATTCGAAGGTTCAAAATGGCATAGCGGCGAGTATTTTGAAAGCAGAAATTATTCATCAGGAAATTTGCCGTGGGATGAATTAAAGCAGCAAGTCATGGAAAATGGGCTTCGCAATGGCTATTTAATGGCAGTTGCTCCGAATGCTTCTACTTCTATTCTTGCGGGCAGTACAGCAAGCATCGATCCGATTTTCCAAAAAATGTACGCAGAAGAGAAAAAGGATTATAAAATACCAGTTACGGCACCAGATCTAAACGCTGAAACAACCTGGTTCTATAAATCAGCCTATTTCATTGATCAAATGTGGAGCATTAAACAAAATGCTGCCAGACAGAAACATATCGATCAATCCGTTTCATTTAACTTTTATGTACAAAACACGATAAAAGCCAAGGATTTGCTGAACCTGCATTTATCGGCATGGAAAGCTGGTTTAAAAACGACTTACTATGTCCGTTCCACTTCAAGCGCCATTGAAGACTGTGAATCTTGTGCAAGCTAAAAGGAGAGATAAATAGATGACACACTCATTAAAAGTACGCGCAATCATGGATGCAGAGGCGCCAAATCGTTCCACTGCCATCATTAACGGCAGCAGCTCAAATGTGTTAAATTGGGACGATGTGTCTTATCCTTGGGCTTACGCAAAATATAAAAAAATGCTGGCAAACTTCTGGACGCCGTTTGAAATTAATATGTCCGGTGACATTAAACAATTCCCTCAATTATCAGAGGATGAAAAAGATGCATTCCTGAAGATTATCGGATTGCTTGCCCTGCTTGACAGCATACAGACAGACTATGCGGGTAAAGTAGCTGATTATATTACGGATTCAAGCGTTAACGCATTAATGATCATGCTAGCACAGCAAGAAGTCATCCATAACCACTCTTATTCCTATGTTTTATCAAGTATCGTTCCTAAGCACGTACAGGATGAAGTGTTTGAATATTGGAGAAGTGAGCCTACTTTAAGAAAACGGAATGAATTTGTAACAAACGGCTATCAGACTTTTGCTGAAAATCCGAATGTCGAAAGCCTGCTGAAATCCATCGTATACGATGTCATTCTTGAAGGGTTATTCTTCTACTCAGGATTTGCATACTTTTATAACCTTGCCCGCAATCAAAAAATGGTCGCAACGAGTACAATGATCAATTACATTAATCGAGATGAGCAAATTCATGTTGATTTGTTTGTGAAAATTTTTAAAGAGATTCTCCGTGAGTATCCTGAGTACCATACTGAGGAACTCGCAGCATTTGTTAGAGATACCTTCATAGAAGCTGCCCATCTTGAAATTGAATGGGGCCGATTTATTATCGGCAGCAAAATTGACGGCATTCATATGAAAGATGTTGAAGATTATATTAAATTTTATGCAAACGTCAGATGCAACCAGCTTGGGTTCGATCGCCCTTTCGAAGAAAACCGCACAAACCCGTTGAAATGGATTAAAGCATATGAGGAAGTGGATCTCGGAAAATCCGATTTCTTTGAACAAAAATCAAGACAGTATACAAAAGTAAATTCTATCGATAACGGCTTTGATGACCTATAAGCAAAGAATGAACCGTCTATTTCAGGCGGTTTTTTTTTGCACTTTTTTCAGTGAAAAGTGATACAAAATCGACTTTGTTTCGTTATTCTATATAGGATGAAAAGCGCAAGCGGCTTGATCAGTTCTGACAGGCAGATAAGGCCTTGCAAAAAAGTCCGGTTTTGACTTTTATGTCAGATCCGTTCTGACCGCGGAGCGCTTTTTCACTTTCAGAGGTAAAAGCGTATGTTTGATACATACGCTTTTATCTATTTTGTTCGCTTTGTTGAAAAGAAAAATCATGTACAATTTGTTGAATGCTGATTTTTGCCCGTATTTTTATAGATGAATGCTGTCGTTTGTTGCAACAATATCTCTAAATATAGGCATTTATATTATAGTGATCAATAACTCTCATAGACATACATCCAATTTCTATTAAATTGAACGTTTGTCTAAGCCAACTTCTTCTTAATACATACATTATTAGAGAGAGCGAATAAGCTCTAAACAAAAAAGAGAGGTGAGAACATGTACGGATACGGCGGAGGTTGTGGCGGAGGCTACGGCGGCGGTTACGGCGGCGGTTTTGCGTTGATCATTGTGTTGTTCATTCTTTTAATTATCGTAGGTGCAGCATTCTGTTTTTAAATAATAAAGCCAAATATATATTTAAAACAGGTATTTTAAACAAGTACAAAGGAGGTGCAGAACATGTCTGAAGGTTATGGCTCTGGAAGAGTGTTTGCGTTTGTAGTGGTTATTTTCGTTCTACTTGTTATTGTAGGATGTTCATGCGGAGGGTACTAATTCCACCGACAAAAATCCTGAATGTAAAGGACAGATTCCAGTGATCTGTCCTTTATTTAAAACTTCGTACTATTAGGGGTACAGTGAAAATTTTGTATTTATTCTACGAAAACTACATCAATAGGCAAATATATCTTGATATAAAACTCTCACGACATCTACGCCTCGGGTTAGAAAATAAGGTGTTTAGATTATGATGTGTCCTTACAAGAGGCTACATTTAAATTAATCATCGAGTTTTTGCTGCTTTTTCGCATGCACCCTGTAGTTGGGGTAATTTGACTTTTTATCATATAGATTTCTGAAATGAAGGAGGAGGAATTTAATGCCATTTTTTGGATCTGAACGAAGAGAACGATTTTTTCGTGACGACTTTAGAAGAAGAAGGTTTTTCCCTTTCTAAAGAGAATTTTTCCCTTTCGAAAGAAGAAGACGTTTTGAGTTCGAAAGAAGAAGACGCAGATTCTATTAAGCAAATGATTTAAACAGTGTTTCCATGAGCCAGCGGGTAAGAACTTGCCATCAAAGGCAGCTGTTCCTACTAAGCTAAGAAGCTGGTTGAAGAAAGATATTGGTTGGCGAACCAAATATCATTTTAGCGCCTCGGAAGAGTTTTTTAGCCCTCACTGAAAGCTTTTTGGAACCCTATGCTTAGCCTTGGGTTTTCATTTTCACAAATAGAAAGAGACCATCACTAAGATGGCCTCTCCATTATTGTCCATGAAAATTGTTCATATCTCTATTGTGATTATGAATCTGCTGTTCTGCTCTCATTGCTTCAATTTTAGAATCGGAGTGATAAACATTTAACTTTCTTCTTCGCTTTGTTCTTAAATCGCTGATCCAGCCAATCAGGACCAATACAAGGAAACCGACAAGCAGCCAAGCCCAAAGCGGCATATCACGTACCTCGATTCTTTAGTTTCGTTACGTCATATCCATATTCCGGTTGATCTGCTATCATGACTCGAGACAAAATTATTAAGGATTCACACGGTGTTTTTTAAACGGCTGATTACTGCTTAACTTCTTCCTCGTCCGCTTTTTCAATTAAAGTTGCTTCGTACATTTCTTCATCCGTTTGCACTTTAATACTCTCTTCCACACGAATTCTTCCTTTACCCATTTTATCTCCTCCTTTAATGATATCATAATTAATCTGAAAATTTAGTAAATAATGATTTTGCCCTATTTATTTGACTTTTTTTTGAATAGCGGTCTTTAAAATGAACAATTACATCCTTCTTTTCTGTTAGTTTTTGAATAGAAATATGTCCAAAATCCGGCTGCGACAGGATCTAACAATCAATTCAGAAACAGGGTCTTTTTGCTTAGCGGAGTTTGTAACTTTTTTTGTTTTTTTGAAGAATATATTAAAATGATGTCTCTTAATGGATACTCCGTTTTTTAAATCGCCCACCCCTTACTTCTGTAATATTTGCAACAGCTAAAAAAGCCGACGGATCCAATTCTTCAACAATTGATTTTAATTTAGCTTCTTCAAGCCGGGTGATAACACAGAAAATGACCTTTTTATCATCGCCGGTGTATGCGCCCTCCCCATTTAAGTATGTGACTCCTCGGCCTAAACGGGCTAAAATGGCCTGACCCACTTCATCTGGATTCTCGCTTATGATCCATGCCGATTTTGATTCATCGAGCCCCTGAATAACGACATCAATCGTTTTATAGGCAATAAAATAAGCAATGAGAGAATACATGGCACGATCCCATCCAAAAACAAATCCTGCACTTCCCAATATAAAAAGATTAAAGAACATAATGATTTCCCCAACAGAAAAGGGTGATTGCTTATAGAATAAAATGGCGAGGATTTCTGTTCCATCCAGTGATCCCCCGTACCTGATCACAATTCCAACACCAATTCCAAGAATGATCCCGCCAAAAACTGATGCGAGCAATAAATCTTCTGTCATAACAGGAACAGGGTGCAGCAGCGCAGTTGAGAATGACATGACCACTACTCCAAGCAAGGTGGACAGAGCAAACGTCTTTCCAATCTGGTTGTAGCCAATAAAGAAAAAGGGTACATTCAGAAAGAAGAGGTAAATACCAATTTTTACATTTGTTGCATGAGAAAGAATGATGGATATTCCTACAATTCCTCCATCAATGACATGATTGGGGACGAGAAAAATTTCCAAACCAATTGCCATCAAGACTGCACCGAAACAAATCAGCACCGTTCGTTTGCCAACTTCAGCCTTTGGCAATTTTTTATGCTGTTTGACCTCAGCAGCATGATGGATCTCCATTTATCCTCCTCCTTTTAGTCACTTTTTTGCAATTACATCTATATATTAAAATATAGGTATAGAATGAGACCGAAATGACTGATTTCAAAAAAAAACACCCTTATTCAGGGTGCTTGTGACTAACTCTATGCTGCAGTTCTATGCTAAAATTAATAGTAAGAAAATTCAGACGGTGATGCGAATGAAAATGATTAATATTTGTGTAAAATGTAATGGAAAAGGAAAAATCCGTTCAAAGCTTCCCTTTTTTAAAAAAGTCTGTCCATCCTGCAAGGGGACGGGAAAGCGTGAATCGACGATAAAAAATTCAAAGCGCGCTTAACCCTTCCCTCTTTTTATTTAGCACTTTCAAAAATTCGTTTTAATCATTAAGGGCGGATAGCGAAAAAGCCCTTTTATTGCAGTTTTATTCCTGCCATTTGTTCATCGCTTTATTATTGGTTGCAATGACCGCTTTTTTAATCAAGCTGTCAAAGCCGCCTGTTTGAAGTGTTTTTATCCCTTCAGCTGTAGCGCCTCCTGGTGTTGTCACCTGCTCTCTTAATTCTTTCGGCGATTGCTTTGCTTTCAGCATTAAGGAAGAACCGGCAATCATTTGCGAGACAAGCTTTACTGCCGTATCATCCGATACCCCATATGTCCTGGCCTGATCAATTAAACTCTCTGAAAAAGCATATAAGAATGCCGGGGCACTTCCAGTAATCGCTGTTAATTGATGAACCTGTTCTTCTGTGCATACCTCTGCCTCTCCTACAGCATCCAGCACTTGCTGAAGCATGGTTTTATGGTTTTCAGCAGCAGCTTTCCCATATGCCACAAGAGACATCGATTCACCTATTTCTGATGCAGTATTAGGCATCACCCATGCAACTGGAGTTTTCTCCGGCAGATGTTTTTCCAAGATTGAAGGTCCCATTCCAGCAGCGATAGTCACTATAAATTGATCTTTAACAAATGGCTTCATTTCTTCCAATAAACCGAGATGCACTTCTGGAGGCATCGCAAGGACAATCATGTCAGCCTTATCGATATCTTCCTTCCAGTTAAAAGATGGTATGATTTGATACGTTTTTTGAAGGTAAAGAAGTTTTTCCTTATTTCTATGATTCGATACATAGATATCCTTATCATCTGGAGACTTTACTAGTCCTGATATAATCGATTCTGCCATACGGCCGGCCCCAATAAATAACATTGTACTCTTTTTCAAAAAAATACTTCCTCTCTTCATTTTTCTAACGTTATCTTATCAAATTTATCCAAACAAAAAAACCGGCAGCAGATCACCGGTCCTCAGCTATACTGCTTTGTTTTTTCAAACTTATCCTGATTCGCGCCTTCTACATAAATGGTTCTGCTCGGGAACGCAAATCCAACTCCTTCTTCTTCAAGAATCGCCATGATTTTATAATTAATATCCTGCTTTACACTTAAATGATCCGCATAGGCTGTAGTTTTCGTAAAGAAGTTTAAAAAGATGTCGAGGCTGCTGTCCCCGAATGCATTAAAAATGACATTAATCGTGTCATCATGAATGCCATCGTGTTCGTACAGCATATGTTCAATTCTTTTCACGCATGTTTTCAGCTGAGCTTCTGTTGTTCCGTAAGTAACACCAATCGTGAATTGAATTTGTCTCTTCCCCATTTTCGTCCAGTTTGTAATGGGTTCATTGGCAAGAGTTGAGTTAGGTACTGTCACAAGTGCCTGAGGAAACGTACGGATTTTCGTGCTTCGAAATGTGATATCTTCGACTACTCCTTCAACACTTGGCGTTTTCACCCAATCTCCAAGTGTAAACGGCTTTTCTGTAATAATGATGATACCCCCGAAAAAGTTGCTGAGCGTTTCTTTCGCAGCAAGGGCAAATGCTAGTCCTCCAAGTCCTAAACCTGCAACAAATCCATTTACATCATAATGAAATTCCTGAGCAATAATGCTGAAGGTCAGCGCCAAAACAATGAAGCGCATTACCTTAGATAAGAAAGGGCCTAAAATATCATCCATATCAAGCTCAAAACGGCGATTCACTTTATCAAATAAAAGAGACGAAGATGCCGTTAAGTTATAAAGACCCCATGCCAATGTAAGTACAATGGAAGAGCGATAAAATTGGCTCAATATTTCCCTATGATTATCTAAAAAAGGCGAATAAAGAATAGCCATATATAATCCTATCAGAATAAAAAACATGCGCAGCGGTTTTTCAAACGCTACAAGCACATGAGTAAAAATATCAGTCGGCGTTTTATTGCTGATTTTTATAATCATTTTGAATACATACTTAGTAAATAGCTTGCGAAGGACCATAAACAGCAGGAAAATACCGATGCTTACCGCTATTTCAATTAAAT
This sequence comes from Bacillus sp. PAMC26568, assembly GCF_014235785.1. Classification (GTDB taxonomy): domain Bacteria; phylum Bacillota; class Bacilli; order Bacillales; family Bacillaceae; genus Bacillus_P. The sequence continues at coordinate 3,706,031 of NZ_CP060137.1, forward strand.
TATCAGTTGTCGTATATTTTTCTAACATTAAATTCTCTCCTTACCTCATATACCTTATGTATACACAGAATACTATTATACTAAACTCTTCGAAAAGCTCATCGTCTTTTGGTCCCTATTTTTTATAAATGCTGGTAACTTTAGGGGCATTCCGGTCGTCAACATGGTAGGAAAAGCATACCAGATAGGTGGGGAAGCGATGAATTGCATGGTTGTTTATAAGAATGAAGACTATACTCTCTTTCATAAATATGACAGCGGTTATTGTGAGATTATGAAAACGAACGGTTATTCCCGTGTGATTCTTGTACATGAATCTGAACTAAAATATAAATCGGCATCTTTAATCTAGAAAGCCAGTTCATCTTTCTGGATTTTTGCAAGAGATTCTGATAACGTTATCATAAAATCATTTCAGAGAGAGGTCTGTGTCATGTCATTAAACACATGGTTTGCAAAAGGATTAACCGCACAGGAGTATATGAATGGAATGAATGTGAACAAGGATGAAATGAAGTCTATCTATGACCGATTTGCTCTGGATGAAGACGATATTTCCATTCTAGAAAGCATCCGCAATCAATCGCTTCGTGTCCTTGTTTTAACAGAAGACTGGTGTGGAGATGCCATGCTGAACATTCCTATTTTATTAAAAATTGCTGAAGAAGCAGGGATGGATATCCGCTTTTTGCTTCGCGACTCAAACTTGGAGCTTATGGATCAATATTTAACAAACGGTACATCCCGTGCCATTCCCATTTTCATATTTATTGATAACGACGGAAATGAAAAAGCTGTTTGGGGTCCAAGGGCTCCTAAAATTCAGCAGCTTGTTGACCGTTTAAGAAAACCGCTCCCAGATAAAGAACATCCCGATTTCAAAGAAAAGCAAAATGAAATGATTCAAAAGCTGACGAACGCTTACAAAGAAGACGAATCGTTATGGAAAGAAGTTTCCTATAGCATTATTACAGCATTAAAGCATAAAAAATTGCATGTGTAAGAGAAGAAATTAGAGGACTAAACAGTATCTGTTTAGTCCTCTTTTTCTGTAAAAAGAACGTATACAATTCCTGCAATAACTTAAATTCCCATCCAAAACGAACTCAGCTTCGTACAGGGTCATTTACTGGCTATATAGGTCTCTATTATAAACCACCCATTATTAGCTGTACATTTCAATGTGACTAGATCCTTTTTTTAATATCTTCTCTTATTGATTCAATCATATTGTCTGATAAATTTGCAGGAATAGATGTATCATCCTCAAAAACCCAGGTATTAATTATTTCAAGGTCTGATTTTTTAAAAGTAATGCTATATTCTTTATTATTGTAAGTAAAATCAGCTGTCACTGATTCTTCTCCATCAAAATCGTCATCAATAATCATGTTATTTATTTCATATGTCTTCACTATGTAATCTCCTTTATATCATTCTTTCATTCTGTATATAGAATGAAACTTTATATGATTGTTTATTCATTTTTTTCAGCCAGACTGCCTAGATTAAGGCGATTTCTTCTACTTCTCTGTTTTATTGTAATCCTATCCCTCATACGCTTGCTTTAAAGTATTAATGTCAATTTTTTTCTTCATTTGCAGCAATGCTTTCATAACTCTTTCTGATTTTTCTGGATCGGGGTCTCTTACCAGATCGGTTAGGATGTCAGGAATAATTTGCCACGACACACCGTACTTATCTTTCAGCCAACCGCACACTTGAGCTTTCTCATCTCCGCCTTCGGAGAGTTTTTCCCAATAATAGTCCAATTCTTCTTGTGACTCGCAATTGACGATAAATGATATTGCCTCTGTGAATTTGAATTGCGGACCGCCATTTAATGCTACGAAATCCTGTCCTTCAAGTTGAAATTCCACAGTCATTACTGCTCCATCTGATATCCCGTTGATTTCATGCCTTTCTTTACCATAGCGAGCAATTCTCCCGATCTTGGAATTTTTAAATATAGAAGCGTAAAACTTCGCCGCCTCTTCGGCTTGTGTATCGAACTACAAGTTTGTTGTGATTTTTTGGATTTTGTTTTTCATGATTTCCTCCCTTTTTTCCTAAAAAGAATTCGGCTAGCATGTAGTAGCATAAAGTGACCATTATACAGGTTGCCCAATTTATCATTTTGCAAAGAGTAAATTTTGCATCAGAATGTTCATATGTATTCCACACGTTGTAAATCGCATACGGTCCTTCTATTGACTCCGATCCATAATGATTAAAGTTTCGTCGCTCCGCTTTCATTAACCTTCAAAATCGAAACGGATTTTTGTACGTTTCGATCCTTGCATATATCATGTTGAGCTGACCTGAGAATTTGTCAACAAAATAAAAAGATCCAAATAAAATTCGATTTGAATCTCTCCATTTGTTAATTTAATTTAATTTAACACTTTAAAACAAAACCAGTCATCTCAATCGATAACTGGTTTTTTGCTTAATCTCACATCAAGAGCGATTTCAACATTCCCTTTAAGCGCACGGCTGATCATACAGGAACTTTCTGCCCGTTCTGCAAGTTTCAGTGCAAGCTGTTCCTCTTTTTCAGTTGCTGTGCTTTTTAAGACAATGGAAGGACGATGAATAATTTTTTTATAAGTTATCACACCGTTTGTCACATCGACGATTCCTTCAGATTCCATCGTCAGATCTTCTTTTTCCAAACGGCTTCTTTCCATCATGGCTGCAAGTGTAATAATATAGCATGTTGCTGCTGCCCCGAGCAGCATTTCATCAGGATTTGTTCCAATTCCCGGACCTTCCATCTCAGGCGGAATGGAAACCTGTGTCTTTAAATTCCCGCTTTCAATGACGCCAATACCGTTTCTTAAACCTGGCCAATGAGCCTTTAAATGAAAAGAATGTTCAGGCATAGTAATCCCCCCTTTTTTCTTCAGGCTCTTTTCGTAGAGTTTGTTGCTTTTAGAAAAAATGGTTAAAACCTTTAGTGGATTGTAGCGGAAGGCACTTGACTCCTGCGGGAATAGAGGGGAATGGGAGACCCCACAGGCATAGCCGAGGAGGCTCACATCCCTCACAGCGGAAAGCAAGTGCCTGCAGCGGAAATCCACGGGTACAATTAATAGCCAATAACAACAATAAATGCGAAAACAGCCTTTCTTTATAATAAATGATAGCCAAAGAGTTGTCTCAAAATCCGCTTCATCTTAAATGACAGCAATGTTTATCATGAATGCAAGATAGGCAGATACAATGAATAAAAAAGCAAATGCACATGCAAGATAGGCATTTCTTTTTTTGATAAAGCTGATGACAATCATTCCAAGAAAAAGAGCGGCAAAACCAAATAGCAGAATACCTTGCAAAGAAATAACAAACCGTGCTTCTATTGGCGGTTCTATTTTCATTCCTTTAATAAATTCAAATAACGTAGAAGCACCATCTGTACGAAGGGTCGTATTAACATCATGAGGAGGTGCCTGTGTGCCCAATATTCCTGTTAAAAAGAAGACAATGACCAAAACAATGCTCTCCGCCCTCATCCAGGTGAGGGTCTGCAATTGATTGATTCTTTTCCCGATGAAGCCATTAAGGAATGCAAAAAGCAGCAATGGCACAATACTGATGTGCTTTAATAGAATGATTTGTCCGTACGATAAACTCCACGCATCGACATAATCGTCAAAATCGACAGCAAATGTCATAACAATGAATCCGCTGGCAATTAGGACTGTCATACAACCTATAGCAAATGGAGTGAACCATTTCAAGAACGGCTTCCAATTCTTCCCTTTTGAAAACCAGGCCACATGCAGCAAAACACCGCTCCATAATGTTCCAGCAAGAAAATGAACGCTGTGTGATGCAATTCCGGACCAAAATGATAAAGATGCAGCATGGCTTGCAATTCCAAACGACAAAATCATGGTTAGTACAAAGAATCCTTGAATATACTTAGATCCATCGAGATAAATGGAAATCCATAGACATGCAGCTGATACAGCAATCAATAGCCAAGATTGCCCTGCCTGAAAATCAACTAATACAGATTGAATGGTTTGACTTAGTCCGGCAACTTCATAAAAGCTCAGAATAATATGCAGTACCGGTAAAAAAGAAAGGAGTACGATGAAGAGCACAGATATCAGCAAAAGTAATTTCGGTATCGTTCCTTCTGGTTTATGACCATTTTTCACGAACTGCAAAACAACATGACCTATTACAAAGGAGAAGAGAATGTATGTTATCCCTTCTCCAATCGGAATCAGACTGTTCAAAGCAATCAGCCTTTCTTTTTCATCAAAAATAAAATACCTGCAGCCGCTAAAACACCAATCGCAACAAGAGTAATTGTCATTGCGGAATTATTGTTCGACTTCTCTGTTTCCGTACTTTCTGATTGCTCATCTGTTTGTTCAGTCTTTTTGTCTTCTTCAGATGCTGACTGATCGTTGGAATCGTTATTTTCTGCTGCCTCATTTTCATTCGTTGTTTGAGGCTCTTCTTCCTCTACCTCTTGCTGAACTTTAAAAGAAAGTGTGCCTTCCATCTCATGTCCATCTTCTCCAACGATTTTCCAATCAGCTGTGTACGCTCCATTTTCAAGGTCATTTGATGCCGTTCCTTTTAGTGTATCCCCTTCAGCCGCAACTTCCAATGGAATCTCTGATCCTTCTTTCTTTAATGTGATCGTACTTAATGACTCGATTTTTGTATCGAATGTTAATAAAACTTCTTTAATAGGTTCTTCTACTGTTGAGCCTTCTTCAGGATTAGAAGAAGTCATATGCGTATGCGCAAATGCTGCATTCGGCCAAATAAGCAAAACAAGCATTCCAATAATAAATGTAATTTTTTTCATTTCATCATACCTTTCATTAATTTCTGCTCTTTTCATCTTAACATGTCTAATTAACTGTCCATTCGTGGAAATTCAACAGTTTTCTAAACAATTTAGTGTCTTCTAAAAGCGTTTGTTCAGAGCTTGCGTTATAATCTGAGTTTTGGATGTTTTTTCATACAAAATGCTGTGTTCGTTTAAACAGTCAGACAAATTCACGTCTATTATTAGGTCACGAAACTTCCCCTAAAATAAAGGTTAAAAAGCAACAATGGTTTAGATAATATCCTACAAAAAAAAACTCGCGCAATAAAATCACGTGAGCGGCTTGGAAGATTTTTGAAATCGTTCGGCATCATTCATCATTCATTGCCGCTGTTGCTTCAGTACCCATTATTATGTCTCCTTTATTCATTTCGATCATATTTCTTTCTGGTGTAATACCTGAGAAGGATAATGGCTGTGAAAATTATGCATCCACCCCCAATAAAATAAGGGCTGAATTTAGAAAGATACACGTTTACTGCATCAATAGATGACCCAAATTTATTTCCTAAGCTGAAAAATAGAACGGTCCAGATAAAGGATGAACTATAAGCGAAAAGTGCAAACTTCCAAAATCTCATTTTATTCATTCCTGCAAGAACAGGACCTAAATGACGCAGAAGCGGAAAGAAGTAAGTCATTCCAAGTGTATAGTCTCCATGTTTTTCAAATGCAGTTTGAAATTTAATGAATTTGCGTTTTGCCCGTTCTTTCCTCACCAAAAAGGATAGGGCGAGTTCTCCAAAGCTCTTCCCTATAAAAAACCAGAAGGTAACAGCTGTTATAATTCCTAAATAAGAAGAGATAAATGCAAGAATAGGGTGCAAAATCCCATGTGATGAGGCAAACCCTCCGCTCATAACAAGCACTTCATTTGGAAGCGGAATAAAGAAAGTTCCTGCAGAAAGCATGATAAACAAAGCTATATATCCGTATTCATCTATAAAAACCAGAATATCTGAAATCTCCATCTCTTCACAACTTTCATCTTCATATCTCGTCCATTATACTAAGATAATAACAGTTAGGAAATAAAGATGTCTTATTCAATCTTCCCTTCCTTTTTCAAAATCACAATAAGCGTATTTACTATTCTCTCATCAAAATGAATACCGCTCCATCTTTGCAGCTCCTGAATAGCCTGCGAAGCAGACAGCGCATTGCGGTAGACGCGATCCTGGGTCATCGCATCATACGTATCGCTGACGGTTACAATTTTAGATTCAATGAGGATTTCTTCTGATTTCAGTCCGTATGGATAGCCTGATCCGTCTAATTTTTCATGATGCTGAAGGACAATATCGTGTACACCTTTTTGATGTTTTAAGATTTCAGCTCCATCAATAGGGTGCTTCTTAATAATTGCAAACTCGTCATCAGTCAGTTTATCTGGTTTATTTAATATAGATGCTTCAACATGAATCTTCCCAATATCGTGCAGCAAAGATGCAATATAAAGATTCTCAAGTCTTTCCTTATTAAGGCCCAGCTCTTTTGCAATCTTTATTGAATATTCCTGGACTCTCATACTATGATTGTAAGTGTAGCGATCCTTTTGTTCTACCTTCTGAACCATACTAGTCCATTTTTCAATTTCATCACTTAAAATATCAAACGTAGATTCAGTAATAAACCAAAGTAATTCTATATCACTTAAAGCTTTAAAATAGATCGGATTTTTTAAATCCTGAACATAAAAATAATCCTTTTCCTTTAATACCTTACTGCTGTTATTTTCTTCAAAAAGGACTTCCCCGCTTATAATATAATAGAATTCAAAGGATTCTTTCTTGTCACTTGGATAAATGTAAAACATTCTATCTTTTGATATGCTCTGAAACAAAATCTCAGTTCCTTCATTCTTAGTTAGCAAGCTTAATTCAGCAGACTGCTGTTTAACTGTATTGATGTAACTTCCCTTTTTAAAGATATGTAACCCCTCCATATGAACACCCCCAAAACGAATAAAACAGCTCTATTAAATATAGAACTGCTTTCTCTATTTATGGTCCAACGACCTTAAGAGGATCGACCCAGACCATTCTCCCGCCAAGTTCAACTAAAACCCAAGTGCATTCCACGATGACTCCCTTTTCAGCTGCTTTTGCAATTGTTTCTGCTGACATCTCATTTGTAATGGTCAGCAAGCTTTCAATCAGCTCATCCAGTTCTCTATCAAACTTGTCTTGTATGCGAGCAAGCTTTTCACTTTCTTTACTTCGTTTATCGGTGAGTTTTTCAATTTTATTAGCGATCTTCTCATACTCTTTAGGATCTGCATCTGAAAGCTCTGAATTTAACACTTCAATCTCTAATTCCAGAGATTCCGCTTCCTTCTGAGTCTTGTTTGTGTCTTCTGTATATTTTTTCTCAAGTTTATCTGCCTCTGCAGCTGCTTGTTCAATTAAGTCATCAATTTCTCCGTTAGTTTTCTCAATGAGGGCCATAACTGATTCAGCATCGGATGGATCAATATTGCTTGCAAACACTGCAGGACTTGCTGTAAAAACGGTAAATAGGATAATAGCCAATAGACATCCAAACATTTTCTTCATCTCATATTCACTCCCTCTAATTGACAACACACAAATAAATTAACAGATAAATCTTAATTTTATTATTTTTTCAATTTCATTATATATCATAAGTTACAAAATGTAGTAGAAAAGATCGAATTTTGTAAAAAAAGAATCTAATACGAAATAAAAAAGACGAGACAGCTATGTAGGCTAATCTCGCCTTTTTCAACTAGTTAAACTGTTCAGACGCACTTGCACTTTCAACATTTTCTCCTTGGAAGATACTTTTAATCTTTTCCCGATTTTTCTTTGAAACGAGAATGTATAAAGTATCCCCTGAAAAAATGTTTGTATCTCCTCTAGGAGTATGCAGTTTATCATCTCTTATAACCGCGGTGATTAATGCATCATTCGGCAAGTCGATGTCTTTTAGTTCTTTTCCGGATACAAGAGCACCTTCTCCAACCATAAGCTCGATCATTTCATTATTTGTTTTGCCGATTGATATTAATTCAAGCGTATGCGGAACTGAGTTCTTTTTGCCCTCTGACAAGTTCAGTTTATTGGCAAGAGGGGTAAGTGTTGCACCTTGCAGCAGCGCAGATGTCAGCACGACGAAGAAAACGACATTAAAGATCATCTGACTATTTTCAAGCCCTGCAAGCATTGGATAAGTGGCAAGTACAATTGGAACTGCTCCCCTTAATCCTGCCCAAGAAATAAACAGCTTTTCTTTCGCCGAAAATTTTGAAGCAATCATACTTATGAATACGCCTATTGGCCTTGCCACAATCATCAGGATGACAGACAGCAGCAATCCCTCCCAAATAATATCCAGCAGCTGATTAGGGAATACCAGCAATCCAAGTAATATAAACATTAAAATCTGCATCATCCATGCGAATCCTTCATTAAAGCGGATGATGGAATGTCGGAAAGTTAAATCTGAATTCCCTACAATCACTGCCATTACGTAAACAGCCAAAAGACCGCTGGCATGTGCAAAGGTCGTTGCCCCATAGGTTAAGATGGCAAATGCAAGTGACAAAACCGGATAAAGTCCAGATGAATCCAAATTAATTTTGTTGATGGACCAAACAGTCAGCTTTCCAAACAGCAATCCGGCAACCACGCCAAAGCCCATCTCCCAAAAGAATTTTAAGATAAGTTCAATAAAACTTGTATCTGGCTCCCCAATCAGGTGAATGATCGAAACAGTCAAAAATAAAGCCATTGGATCATTCGAACCAGATTCAGCTTCCAGAGTTGAGGTCAGCTTCTTTCTGATGTTTTTATTGCCTAGTACAGCAAATACAGCAGCTGCATCGGTAGATCCTACGATTGCTCCAAACAGCAATCCTTCAAGCCATGTTAAATCGAGAATGAATTTTGCGAAAACACCGATGATGAGCGTGGTGATAAAAACCCCCGCTGTTGCAAGTGTGGAAGATGGCACGAGAATTTTTTTGACATCCGCCCATTTTGTCTGAAGGCCCCCATCGAAGATGATAATAATCAAGGCAAGAATACCAAAAAGCTGTGCAAGTTTTGCATTATCAAAATAGATATAATGGCTAAGAACCATACCAACTGCGATAAAAAATACGAGGGAAGGCAGACCAAGCCTCGAAGAAAACTTTGCGGTCAGGACACCAATTGTAAGAAGAACAGCTAAAATTAATATGATTGAATCAACGGAAAACGCCAATGGTGCATCACCTCGCAGTTCATTATATTTGAAAAAATATTTCAGAAATTTTTTAGAGAGTAATAAGTCTATTTTATCTTAACATTCTGTATATCGTCTAGAATTTGGCTTATCCTGAGAACACTGCAGCTCTGTCTGTATTACATGATAGGTTTTTAAATTTCACAAAATAGATAGATTTCCTTATAGGAATTTCCATCCAAAAAGAGAAATTACCCTTATCCGAAACTTTGGGAGGGATATTCATGAAGGATAATAAAGATGATTCAGATGCCAGGGATTTAATGGGTTCGATTTACAAGGATTACGAAAAAAATGGGGGATATGAAAAGCTGCCTGGGATGGGAAAGCCGCTCCCCAAAAGTGCGCTCCAAGGTGATATTTTCACAAAAATCGTGAAAAATGCCGGCTACGTCCCTGCATGGATTAAAATTCAGAAGGACATTAAGCTTCGTATCGAAAAGTTAATGAAACTTAATAATGTTGAACAACGTATAGAAGAAGCTGAACGAATTAATCAAGAAATTCTGAAGTACAACCGGGCATGTCCTGCACCCTTGCAAAAAAACTTACTTTCACTAGACGAAATTGAAAAGCACTACAAATTGTGGGAATAGCATAATAATCAGCGTGCAGGAAAAGATAGAACCGTCTTTCATATAAGATAAGGCGGTGATCTAGATGAAAATTAAACTCATAATGATTCTGGCATGCTTCTTTTCTGCCCCTCAGCTTTTTCATGCACAACAAACCCTTAAGCCATTAAATACTGCTTTTATTAGGGATGATAATTTGTGGATAAAGGCAAATCAATCAGAGGAGAGGCTCACAAACATCGGTAATATATCTTCTCCCCAATGGTCTTTTGACGGCAGGAGGCTCCTGTACCAAAAAGGATCTTCTTATGAGACAAAACACGAAGTCTGGGTATATGACCTTAAAACGCACTCGCATAAGAAAATAGCAGAAAACGGAGAGAACCCAAAATGGTCTCCTTCTTCTCATTTGATTGCCTATGTCGATCAAGGCTCATTAAATGTTTCAGATTTAAAGGACTTTTATAATGTAACATTCGGGGTTGACGATTATGCATGGCTTCCAAATGGCACTGGTTTTATTCTATCCTCTTCAGCAAATCTGCTTCCATCCGGATGGACAAATCCTGTGCTGTATAAAATTAAACTGAACAGCAGCTTATCTTCCCAACAGTAAGAATTACGCAGAGCTTGCTTTCACATGGATAAGCGACGATAAACTTGCCGTATCCAGAGTGCGCGAAACCGAGTGGTCAAATGATATAATGAAACAGCCGCTTCCACAGCTTTATCTTGTTTCCACAGCCAATACTGTTCAGAAAAGGCTGACAGCTTCTGGCGGAAATTACGATCCGTTTTACATCCGTTCAGCTGCTAAACTCGCCTGGTATAAATCGATAAGCCTTACCGGCCATAGAGATGTATGGATTTCTAATCCAGACGGATCTGAAGCTCACTTGTGGGTGAAAAATGCTGATTCATTAACCGTGTTTCCTAAATAATTTTGTTTCACCTTTTCCTCTTATGGGAAAAGCTACATATGGCAAATCTCCGCAAACTCATGACTATGAGAAAAACAGCAAAAGGTGGTGCATCTATTTGCCGAAAGACCGCATTTTTAAAATTGGATATGGAATTATTATTTTTTTAACGATTATTCTGCTCTCAACAAAAGTAGATTTCATTTTCAGACCGCTTGAAGTTATTTTCACAACCTTATTTTTTCCATTTTTAGTCTCAGGGATTATCTACTATTTATTGCGTCCAATCGTACGCTTTTCTAATAGAAAAGGTGTACCAAACTTGTTATCAATCATCATTATTTATTTGCTTGTCATTGGACTCGGAACATTAGTTGTCTTTTTCCTCGGTCCAGTCATTCAAAAGCAGTTTCAAGAGCTGGTTAATAATTTCCCTCAGATTGTTCAATCCCTGCAAGATAATATTTTAGCTCTAAGGGAAAATAAATGGTTTGCCCGTTTTGAAGAAAATCAATTTTTAACATTAGAAAAAGCGACTGCTTCAATTACGGATTATTTCCAATCAAATATAAGCAATATCGGGAGCAGAATTTCTAACCTGATTGGAATTATTACAAGTATTGCTACAATCTTTGTGACTGTGCCATTCATTGTTTTTTATTTGCTGAAAGATGGAGATTATGCACCAAATCAGGTTTTGCGCTTTCTGCCTTACACGAAAGCAAATGAAGCAAGACTGATCTTGAAAGATATGGACAATGCTCTTAGTTCTTATATTCAAGGACAGGCTCTTGTCAGTCTTGTTGTAGGTGTGATGATGTACATCGGGTATTTAATTATTGGTCTTGATTATTCGATTCTGCTTGCGATGTTTGCAATGCTTACAAACGTCATTCCTTTTCTTGGACCTTTTATTGCCGTCATTCCAGCTGTCATTGTAGGCTTTTTGGATTCTCCATTCATGGTCATCCAAGTTCTCATTGTTGTCATCATCGTTCAGCAGATTGATGGCAACGTCTCTTCCCCGCTGATCATGGGCAAAAGACTTGATATTCACCCATTAACAATCATACTCCTTCTGATTGTTGCCGGAAGCATGGGAGGCTTGCTTGGAATGCTTCTTGCCGTTCCAACCTACGCCATTTTGCGGGTTATTTGCAGCCATACGTATCGCCTTTACCTTCTCCGGAAAGAAAGAAAAGATCCTATACGCAATACGGATATCGAGATAGATATTGATTAATTTTTGCCTATTTGAAGGATAGTAAAAGAAGATAACCATTAAACAGTTGGCAGGTGAACTTATGACATTTTTTCAGCTATTAAAAAAGGGGAATAAATCATCCGGGATTGCTGCTCTTGGTAATACGGCCTTAACCATTATCAAAGGAATTGCTGCTTTTATCAGCGGAAATGGAACCATGTTTGCGACCACTCTGCATTCAGCAGCAGACGCTATTAATCAAGGCTTTGTTTTTATCGGAAGTGCACTTGCTGAAAAAGAGCCGACAAAACGATTCCCGACTGGATTTGGCCGGGTGGTGAATTTATTTGTACTCGTTGCCGTTATTGTGATTTCCATTATGGCTTATGAAACCCTCCATAAAGGGTGGGAGTTAATTCAGCATCCAAAAGCGAGTACAAATTTATTATTAAATGCAGGAATTCTTGTTATAGCCGTTATTATTGATGGTCTCATATTAATTAAGGCAATGAAAGAAATTGCTCATGAGACAAGAACGGAAGCAAAGGGATTTGCGATTGCCTCCAATGCTTTTAAGAATGTAAGTCTAGCTTCCCCTCCAACTAGACTTGTATTTTACGAAGATATCATTGCGACATTTGGAGCTTTATTGGCACTTGTATCCATTGTTGTCTCTTATTACACAGGCTTGTACTTTTTAGATGGTGTAGGAACACTGTTAATTGGATTGCTTCTTATCGGCATTGCCATCAAAATCGGATATGAGAATACAATTGGACTTATCGGTGTTGCGGCACCTAAAGATGTTGAAAACCGGATTGCCGATATGATTCTCTCAGATCCTGATGTAGAAGATATTAAAAATTTACGTATTCTTCAGGAAGGACGTAAATACCATGTGGAAAGCTATCTGGAACTTAAACCGGGATTGACGCTTGCAGTAGCGGATGATATTAAAATGCGGGTTAAAGATCACTTGTATTCCGATCCGGATATCGCTGACGTTACCCTCGGAATTTTCGAATCTGATGGGATTGAAACGTGGAAAAAAAATAACGGAGAATAGACATGAAAGACCATTTTCGAATGGTCTTTTTATATTTTTAATAAACTGTGTTTTGAAATGGGTGCGATAGGGAAAAGTTCAAAAATTTTCCAAAAAAGCAGAGGGTTAAAGAAAAAAGTGAAACTTTATTACGTTTCAATCGTTAATGAAAGTGTACATCTAGTTCGACTAAATTTGAGAGGAGCTCGTTTATTTTGAAAAAATTAGGATTGATAATCAGCTTATTGTTTGCATTGCTTATAGCTGGATGCGGTCAAAGTGCTGCTACTACAGAGAAAAATGAAGAAAAAGACTCAACTGCTCAGGAAGCTGAAACCAAAGAAACAAGTGAAGCTGACAAAGAAGCAACAGCGAAGGAAGCTGAAACCAAAGAAACAAGTGAAGCTGACAAAGAAGCAACAGCGAAGGAAGTTTTAGGAGCCGCTTCCGAAAAATCAGCTGAACTTAAAAATTTCGCTATGGATGGCACAATGAACATGGTCATGAAAGTTGGAGAAGAAACCATTGAGACAAACGCTGATATGCAGACGAAAACCAATGTAGAGCCGCTTGTTATGCAGCAAACAATGGAAATGAAAGCTGAAGGGCAAACGACTGCGGTTGAAATGTATATGGACGAGGCATACATTTACATGAAAGATATTCAGTCTGGCGGCTGGATAAAAATGTCACAGGCAGGCGCTGGTATGGGCGAAATGATGAATCAGCAGAAAACCATGACTCCTGCTGAACAGATTAAGCAATTGGAACAAATTGCTGATGATATTGAACTGGAAGAAACCGATACAGAATACATTTTAAATGTAAAAGGCAATGGCGAAAAATTAATGGGGCTTACTGGAGATTTGATGGGATCTGATCCTAATATGCAGGCTGCAATGAAGCAAATGGAAATTGAGCAAATTGATTACACTTACACTTTGGACAAAGAAACACACTTCCCTAAAGCACTGAAAATGGACATTAAAATGTTCATCACGGAAAACGAAGAAAAGGTCGAAATGCAGCAAAGCATCTCTTCTGCTTTCTCTCAAATGAATGAACTTGAGGGAGTTTCAATCCCTGAAGAAGTGGTAAATGAAGCAGTTGAAATGGACCCTGGAGCGTAATTTAAACCAGGAGGCCTTCCTATGAAGATCTCCTGTTTTTTCCTACCATCCATTTCTTTTTCTAAGGCCTGCTATATGGGCGATATGATGATTTCCATGCCAGGCATACATCCCTATTGTTTCTTTAAGAGTCTGCGATGTCTGATTCGCAGGATGATAAAACGTTCTATTTAGGTCAGATTCAGAAAGAGATGCAGCAAGGTTAACAAAACGCTGATGAAGAGATACTAATAGCTTCATGGACACTTCAACATTACCATCCTTTGAATCATGCAATTCAGCCCATCCCTTTTCATCATACGGCCGAATGACAGGGTTCTCTTCCGTCAAAGCAAGTTTAAATCTGATGTAAGCATTCATATGGCTATCCGGTATATGGTGCACGACTTGTCGAACTGTCCATCCATCCGGACGATATGGTGTATCTAATTGTGAACCGGTTAAACCCGATATTGCATCCCTTAACCTTACTGGGGCTGCAGATAATTCCTCAAGCCATACCTCAAGATGATGCCTTTCAATTTTCTCCGGAGCTTGAAACAAACCGATTGGATAGCGCAAATCATCCATTAAAAATTACCTCCCTTTATAATCTATTCATTATTCCACATACTGAATGAGGATTCCTCCAACTGCGGTTCCCAGCACAACAATCCACGGAGGCAGTTTCCAGTAAACGAGCATAGCAAATGCCGTCAGAGCGAGCGCAAAATCTCCCGTCGTTTTAATTGCACTCGTCCAAACAGGATTATAAAAGGCCGCAAGCAAAATTCCGACTACTGCAGCATTTACACCCATTAATGAGGCTTGTACGCTTCTTTTTTCTCGAAGTGTATTCCAAAATGGCAGCATCGCTAACACAAGCAGAAATGACGGCAAAAACATCGCAGCTGTAGCAAGAATGGCGCCTTGCACACCATTTATTGAAGCGCCAAGATAGCTTGCAAATGTGAACAGCGGTCCTGGTACTGCCTGCACGGCTCCATATCCGGCAAGGAAAACTTCTTCGCTGATCCATCCTGACGGAACAACTTCCCGTTCCATCATTGGCAGAACCACATGCCCACCGCCAAATACAATCGAACCGACACGGTAAAACGTATCAAACATCGCTGTCCACATATTTGGAAACACTTGTCTGATCAAAGGAAGAACAATCAGCAGTCCAAAAAAGAGAATCCAGGCAATGATCCCTGTTCTGAGGCTAACCGAAAGATTTAGCTTTTCAGCCTTTGGAACCTCTCGTTCTTTGTACAATATGTATCCTGCAGCTCCTGCTATTACTATAATTGCGATTTGTCCGAGCGCACTTGGTATAAAAAGGGCCCAAATGGCAGCGATCACCGCAATTGAAATCCGCGGCCGATCCGGAGTCAAATTTTTTCCCATTCCAAGGATTGCTTGTGCAACAACAGCCACGGCAACAATCTTCAGCCCATTAATCCATCCTGCATCTTCTGCTTGAAAGCCAGTCACGAAATAAGCAAACAAAATAAGGGCGATTACAGATGGCATCGTAAACCCAAACCATGATAAAAAGCCTCCAACCATTCCCCCGCGCACAATCCCAATTGAAATTCCTACCTGACTGCTTGCAGGACCAGGAAGAAACTGGCACAACGCGACTAAATCTGCATAGCTCCGTTCATCAAGCCAATTCCTCTTCTTTACATATTCATCTCTAAAGTAACCTAAATGGGCAATCGGACCTCCAAATGAAGTCAGTCCAAGCTTTGTTGAGACCAGCAATATCTCAATCCATGTCTTAAACATTTCCTAACATCTCCTCCTTTAGACTTCTTTTGCATGCTCCCTTAACTTTGATTTTGATTTTTCCAGCGCTGCTTCTCTATGCTATAATACTTGCGGATCCTCCCATTTTCTTTAATATCTTCTTTAGTAAGAAAGCCACCTTTTCGAGATTGTGCAAATAAGGATATAATGTTCCTGGTCCAATTTCATAACCTTTGCTCCGCAGTTCCGCAATCATAAAAGATCCGTAAATAGGCTCCCTTTTCGCACGATAGTGTATATGTATTTAGATGGCAACACAGATGAATTTTTTTCAAGTGTACATCCTTAATATCGACTTTAGATATTGTCTTGCAATATTGTAACTGAGAATTATTAATCCTATGTAAAGATTAGGGATTTACTGCTTTTGATTTTGATTAGGTTTGTTATCTAGCTCTGAGTTCCAACTATTAAATTCAGCTTCTTAATTATCAAAAATCAGTTCTTATTTGCGGAAACCTCTGTTTCATTATCAATTTCCGATTTTGATTAATTCAACTATCAAATTCCCTGTTCCAACTATCAAATTCAGCTTCTTAATTATCAAAAATCAGCTCTTATTTGCGGAAACCTCTGTTTCATTATCAATTTCCGATTTTGATTAATTCAACTATCAAATTCCCTGTTCCAACTATCAAATTCAGCTTCTTAATTATCAAAAATCAGCTCTTATTTGCGGAAACCTCTGTTTCATTATCATTTTCCGATTTTGATTAATACAACTATCTTGAATAATAACTAAATGGCAGAGAATAAAATACAAAAAAAGACCAGAGCGATAAGCTCCAATCTATTAATGATGACTATGTTCATTACTGGAATCTTCAGTTTTAACTGGCTCATCTGCTTTCTTAAGCTCTTCTTCAGTAACTTCCCCTACGATAAATTCTTTTTTCGGCATGACGTGAAGGTCTCGGGCTGTCACATGTGTTTGAACAAAATATACCCCATCTTCATTGAATGTTTTATTAATTTCGTAGACGCCTTTGCCTTTATGCACAGCTTTAATCATTTCACTGTCTTCTTTGCTCTTGGCTTTCCATATTTCAAATTCAACACCTGACGCGTCTTCTACGGCTTCCTTCCCCTGTGTGACGGCGACAGCAAATGTTTCTTCTTCATTTTTGCTGATTTCAGAAGGTAATTGAATATCGGCGTTAACCATCAACGATCCTTCTGCAGTGTTTTTGCCTGAGTCTGCAGTACACGCCGTCATAAAAAGCGCTCCAGCCAGTAAAAACAAAGGTGCTAATATACCATTCATTCCTTACAGCATCTCCTTTTGGAAGTAATCCAATTGTTTACTTACTTGAGTACACACAAAACAATAATTGAAAAGCCAGATAGATGCAAGACGCTTACATAAAATTATCTTCATTTAGCATTGGCAAGAAAATGTCTCATGTACAACATTTCCTTTATAGAATACAGCCTTGCGTTTTGACCTTCTGGCAACTGCTTCTGCTGTACAAGATGCATCAGCCAAGACAAAGCTTGCTTCGACTCCCCGCTTTGGCCACGCTTGAATGCCTTCTTTGGAAAGCGGTGTAATCCCTCTTGTAATATAGCCAATTGCCTGACTTAAACGATGTTCATCTTTCCAGCGGTTTCTCTGTGCAAGCGTATTGGCCTTTTCGAGCATGTCCCCTGTTCCGAATGGATCCCAATGATCTGTAATGCTATCATTGCCCAGATAGACATCCACCCCTTGTGATTTCAGTAAAGAAAGCGGCATTTGAAAATCAAGCGGCGCTGTTGAAGCAATATCTATTCCAAGTCCGCTAAATCTGCTCGCAATCTCAAGTGCTTCTCCTTCAGATAAGGCAGCAAGCCCAAACCCATGGCTGATTGTTACTTTCTTATGCAAGTTTGCATCTTCAACCATATCGGCGAGACGTTTCATCGTGAAAATGCCTAAATGTCCTCTGTCATGCAAATGAAGATCAATTCCTGCATTGAATTGTACTGCGATATCCACCATAACAGATAAAGATTTCTCGATATCTTCATCAACTGTTGCAGGATCGACGCCCCCAACTAAATTGGCTCCATTTCTCATGGCTTCTTTGACAAGCTGAACACTTTCGCTCCGCAATAATCCATGCTGAGGGAACGCAACAATTTCACCTTCAAGCTTATGCTTATAAGATTCAAATACTTGCTGAAGGCGTTCTATATGCTGACTGCCAATTATCTGATCAACATTACAGTGTGATCTTACAAATGTAGTTCCATACATCAGCTCGAGCTCAAGAATTTTTTCTGCACGCTCTCTTACATACGGAAGCTGTTCGAGCAGCAGTGTCTGTTCTTCTTCAATGCGGGAAAAAATGTTTTCTGCAAGTATTGGGGCTTTCCATTTCCCGCCATAGTACGTTTTATCGAGATGGATATGCATTTCAGCAAATGCAGGCAAAGCAAGGGTATGGTTAGCATCGAATACCTCTGCGCCATTCTCAATTTTACTTCCTGCCGTTATGATTTCTTTTATTTTTCCATTTGCTAAACATAGATGAAATTCCCCTGTTTCTGTCCCTGTTACCGTTTGCTGTTCATCAAAAATGTACCCAGTTTCAAGTACGACATTTTTCACCCAAATTTCTTTCATCATGATCCCTCCGCCTTTAAGATTTTTCACCTTGGCTTTTTCTGAGATGTTAGTGGTTAATAAATTTCACCCGGGGATTTCCGCTGCAATCCACTAAAGGTTTTAACCCGTTCTCTAAAGGCAGCAAACTTTACGAAAAGAGCCCTTACGAATAACAACAAGCTTTGCGATAACAGCTTTTACCTTTCATGAATCAGATCAATGAAATGCTGAGCCGTTTTAGGCAAGTAATGATTTTTCAGGGAAATGATCCCTGATTCCCCAAGCTCTTCTGTGTCTTTTATAAGATAAACCTGTAAATTAGAGAGCGCATTTAATTTCACAACCGTCTCAGGTACTATTGTCGATCCGAATTTGGAGGAAACTAGATCAAAGAGAATGGAGATATCTGAACACTCGCACATAATGTCAGGTTTAAGCCCTCTATTAATAAAGGCAGTATTAATTTTGTTAAACAAACCTAATCCTTCCGTACTGGGAATAATGAGTGGAAGTTCTGAAATTTCTTCCAGCGTAATAGCAGATGATTTCGAATGAAACAGCTCAGCTGTTACAAAATAAAATGGCTCCGGCTTTAACGGAATGATATCAAATTCGTTCAGTTCAAGCGGCAATCTCACAATCGCCAAATCAATGACTCGTTCCTTTAAAAGCTTGCACAGCTGTGCTGATTCATTTTGCTGAATTTTATAGGACACATCCGGGAATCTTTTTTGAAATGTGCGTAAGAGTCTTGGCAAATCATAGTTCGATAAAGTATTTACACCGATTGAAAGCTTACCTTTTTTTCCTGTACCCGCTTCTTTTACCTCAAGCACTGCCTCTTCCATTGCATCTGTTATTCTCAATGCATGCTGATAAAGCTTCTGACCAGCATCCGTGAGTTCAAGTGATTTCCCCTTTCTTTCAGCCAAAAGAAACCCAAGCTCCGTCTCCATAGCCTTCAGCTGCTGACTTAACGGCGGCTGTGCCATTCTAAGCCTATTGGCTGCTGCTGTTATTTGCCCCTCTTCAGCAATTGCAATAAAATATTTTAATTGTCTTATATCCATATGTATTTCCACTCCCTATATATGAAAAAAGTATGATTTATTCATAATATAAATATTTTTCATATACTTAAACGTATGATACCATAATAGAATACGAAAGAAAACGGAGAGAAACCCATTGTTACATAAAACCCTATTATTTACAGTTGTGCTGTTTATTATATTGCTTCTAATCGTTTTAGGTATAAATGAAGAGGAAACGTTAGTGCCGAATAACTTAATCACTTCTGCCATAGGTGGTGACGTACATCAGCAGCAGATTCTGAACATTTGAGAAAGGTGAAAAAATGATAAAACTAACCCGTTTAACAACGCCGCTTGCTTCGACACAGTGGCTGTTCTTTATTTTTGCAAATACCATTGTCGTACCGATTTCAATTGGAGCTGCCTTTGAATTAACACCGGATCAAATTGCTGTCACCTTAAGAAGTTCACTTCTTTTCACAGGTGCGGCTTGTTTTCTGCAAGGTTGGATTGGCCATAGGTATCCTATTATGGAGGGTCATTCAGGGATTATCTGGGGGCTGATTTTAAATCTTGGGATGTCTGCCTCTTCTCTTGGAATGAGCTTTGAACAAATTGGCGGGGGGATTGCAACAGGGATTCTCCTCGCAGGAATTGTGACCATGATGCTTGCGGTATTCAATCTCACTTCGTTTGTACAGAAAATCTTTACCCCAATGGTTTCTAGCGTATATCTTTTCTTATTAGCGTTTCAATTGATTCTTACATTCTTTAAAGGCATGCTGAAAATTGAACCTGATGGAACATTGAATGTTGCTGTCAGCTTATTTTCTGTCGCCCTTGTCTTCTTTGTCAGCTTTCTGAAAATAAAAGGAAATGCCTTTTTAGGAAACTTCTCGATTCTGCTCGGGATAGTCGTTGGGTGGATTCTATACCTCCTTTTATTCCCTGCAGCAGGTTCCGCGCAAGCTGTAACAGGAGAAGGATCCATTATCTTTCCGCTTGGAAAACCGAATCTCGAATGGGGGATTATTCTGATTGCGTTTCTTGGGGGTATGATGAATCTGAGCAATACCATTGCTTCTATTCAGGCAGCGGCTAAGTTATATAAAGAAGAACCCGATCCTTCCGCTTTTCGAAGATCCTTTTTTTTAACAGGTTCGTATTCTGCCGGTGCAGCTTTGCTGGGACTTGTTTCCTATGCACCGTTTACTTCCACAATCGGATTTTTAGAAAGCACACAGATTTTCAAGCGCAAACCATTTCTCATTGGCGGAGCATTGATAACGATACTGGGAATTTTCCCTCCCCTTGTTTCCATCCTTGTCACTTTGCCGATAACAGTCGGAAACGCTGTGCTATTTGTAGCTTACTTGCAGCTTTTTGGGACAGCATTGAAAAGCATCCAAGGAACCGCTTTTGATTCTAAGACCATTTTTCGCATTGCAGCGCCCCTTTTGCTTGGGGTCAGCATTATGAACACAGATCCAGCTATTTTTGAAAGCTTATCTGTCTATATTTCCCCTCTTTTATCCAACGGACTTATGATGGGAATCCTTCTTTCGATTCTCCTTGAGGCATTTGTCCGCTGGGAATAGAAAAAAACGTTTATAACTCGATAAACGTTTTTTTCTAGAATTTTCCCTGCATTCTAACTTTGTGCTCAAAGGAAAATCCAGTCTCTCAGCAAGCTTCATACTATTAATCAATTTTTATTGATTAATAGTTGTCAAATATTAAAAAACGGAATATACTTGGCGTATATCAGAATACCTTGGTGAAAGGTGAATATTATGGAACAGTCACTTAAATATAGATCAATGGAGAGTACCTTTCTTCTCTATGAAAAAAAATTCAAAGCATTAGCTGACCAAAAACGGCTAGAGATTCTCCACCTTATCTGCCAGAACGAATCTATATGCGTCTGCGACTTGAGTGAAATGATGAAGATGCCTCAATCTAAATTATCTTATCATCTTAAAATTTTATTAGATGCAGACCTTATTTTGAAAGAAACAAAAGGGACCTGGAGTTACTATTCCTTTCACACGAATGAACTTAATCACCTTCTTTCCAAAGAACTTTGCAGCTTGTTCAGACCAAGCTGTAAGAAGTAAGTGAATGATTAATAGAGGGAGCAGTTTATCTAACTGCTCTTTTTTTCTGCTCAATAATCGTTAGTCACTCATCTGTGAAGTTTAAAATAATTAGCTCTCCCTGGCGTGAATTAGGAAAAGGGAGCACGCTCATGCTCCTTTTACAGCTGTTGGATGAACGTGTCATGTATTGATATGAAGCTGGAGAGAAGAAGCGATCAGCAATTTCAGTATCAAAGAAGGCATATGGCAGAACTTTAGCATTGTCTATTTCAATTGCAACAGAATAAAAGCAAAAAAAAAATAGCTTTCACTATTTTGGAAACCTGTTTTTATGATATTTTACTGGTTATCAGCATCTCATTGGCCTGATTTTCCGTACAGCCTTCAATCAAAATTAGTTCACTGATAAAAATATTCCGGGCATTGTTCAGCATTTGCTTCTCGCTTGTGTTTAATGTTTTTTCATTGCTTTTTCGCATAAGGTCGCGCACTACTTCAGCACCCTGCTGGATTTCTCCTGATTTTATTTTTTCCATATTGGTTTTATAACGTTCCTTCCAAGGCAAGAGCTCATCTGTTTCTCCATCATGAAAGACAACCAATACTTCTTCAAGCTTTAATCGATCTTCTACAGCTCGAATTCCAAGCTTATTCAATTTTTGATGAGGTATCATAATCTGAAGATCGCCAATTGATAGCTTAATAACAAAGTAATCCTGTTTTTTCCCTTGAATCTCCATCTCTTTTATAGATTCTATTACACCTGCTCCATGCATTGGGTACATAATTTTGTCGCCTATTTTGAACAAAAAATCCACCTCCATATGGTATCTCTTTACAGTATACCACACGGAGGTAAATATATCAAATTTTTAATTTTAACACCAATCAACATTTAATGTCAATAGTTTTTTCTTAAAAATATTTTGACAGCAAGAAATGCTTCGTTCGATCACTGTTATACACACTTCTTCCCGTTGCTCTCGCAAACTTTTAATGCATTGATTTCGCCGCCAATCAAAATCGCAAAGCCTGATAAATAAAGCCAGGTAATAAGGACGATAACCCCGCCAAGACTTCCATATGTAGCATTAAAATTCCCAAACTGTGATACATAGAAAGCAAATCCAAGTGATATAATTTGCCAGAGGATGGTTGCAATAATTGCTCCAAAATAAACATCTTTCATTCTCATTTCTTCATTAGGCGCTAAATAATACAGAACCATCAGCACTGCACACATCATAAGAAATGATAGCAGAAACCTCATCACATTTAAGATGATTACATTTTCACTTACAAATGAGAAATAATCCCCTACAAACCCTATGATAGCACTGCCGAACACAGGAAGCACCAACGTAAGGGCAAATGTAATGACAAGACCGATTGTCATGATAACGGCCTGAAGCCGAATTTTCCAGAATGGACGAGTCTCTTCTACAATAAATGCTTTATTTAATGACCTGATAAGTGCATTTGTTGCATTCGAAGCTGACCAAATGGTTGCCAGAATACCAAATGATAATAACCCGCCATTAGGTTCGCTGATTAACCCTGTTAAATGTTCAGACAGCATCCCGCCTACTTCTGCCGGCGCATATTGGTTAATCATATCAACCATAGTACTTGATTCAATATTAAAGTATGGCAGCAATGCAACTAAAAAAATCAGAAGCGGAAATAAGGAAAGTAAAAAGAAGTGGGACAGAACTGCTGCCTGATCTCCTGTTTCATGAAGTTTAATTCTTTTCATAAGTTCTTTTATCAAATGCGACACCTCCGATTGTAATATTCTTTTTCCTAAAATCTGCTTCTTAAAACCTAAAACAATCGACAATGTTTGGCTTAAGAGCGATAGTGGTATTTTCTCAATAAATACATTAGGAGATTTGCAATGAATAAAGAAGAACAGGAAACCATTTCGAAAACCTTTATTATGTATTCAATCTTAATGATTGGTGCCTTTAGCTTTATTTTCATTGAATTTGCGGATGAAGTCATAGAGATGGAACTGCGCTCATTTGACACCCCGATCATACATTATATCCACGGCTTGCGTACACCTATGCTTGGACAATTCATGTCTGCTATTACTTCCATCGGTTCAATAACCGGGATTATGATAGGAATGTCTATCGCTCTTATTTTACTGTACATAAATCGAAAATGGCGGGAAGGGCTGTTTTTAATAGTGACTGTATCAGGAGCATCCCTTTTAAATTATTTTTTAAAATGGATGTTTAAAAGAGATCGCCCTACTCTAAATCCTCTTATAGTAGAAGACGGATATAGCTTTCCAAGCGGACACTCTATGGTTTCATTTTCATTCATAGGAATTCTTGCATACTTATTAACGATCATGGTCAAACATAATGCCCTGAAGCTTCTCATTATGGTTTCATTTCTTATCATTGTGTTTTTAATCGGTCTCAGCAGAATTTATTTAGGTGTTCATTATCCAAGCGACGTGATTGCCGGATTTGCTGCAGGAGGCGCGTGGCTTGTCATATGTATTGTAGCCTTGAAGTTTAAAGTAAAGATATAAAAGAGCTTGGAGTGCCTCCAAGCTCTTTTATTAGATATTGATGCTATTCAAGTGATTTAACGTGTGTAATTGTTAAAACTATTTTCTTGTGAACTGTACTTGTTCACATATATGTTGAATTTTTTTGAAAGCACGCGAATTATTTTGATACGAGACCTAATAATTTCCCAAATCCTTTGAATTAATCCTGAAAGTGCCCGAATTGGTTTTAATAGTGATTCATTTTTCAGTTTGACAGGACACGAGTGATTTTGCCGATCGCCCAATCAAGATCTTCTTCTGAAATAACAAGCGGAGGCGCAAATCGAATGACTGTTTCATGTGTTTCTTTGCATAAAAGCCCTTCTTCTTTTAATTTTTCACAATAAGGACGGGCTGCCTCCGTCAGTTCAACACCAATGAATAACCCTCTTCCGCGCACTTCTTTAATCAATGGATTCTTGATTTCAGAGAGTTTTTCCATAAAATACGTTCCAAGCTTTAAAGATCGTTCCGCTAAATCCTCTTCTTCCAGAACTTCGAGTGCAGCGACTGAAACCGCACACGCAAGCGGATTTCCTCCAAATGTTGAACCGTGTGATCCCGGATTGAATACTGCAAGGATATCCTTATTTGCAGCAACACATGAAATCGGGAATACGCCTCCTCCAAGTGCCTTGCCAAGAATGTACATATCCGGCTTCACTTCTTCCCAATCGCACGCAAATGTTTTTCCAGAACGACCTAAACCAGATTGAATTTCATCTGCAATGAATAAAACATGATTCTCTTTGCAAACCTCTGCTGCTTGTTTTAAGAAACCTGCCGGCGGTATGATGATCCCTGCTTCCCCTTGAATCGGTTCAATTAGAAATGCTGCCGTATTAGGTGTTATTGCTGTTTTTAAGGCTTCGATATCTCCATATGGAATCAATTTAATACCTGGCAGCATCGGGCCAAATCCGCGTTTGTACTCTTCTTCTGATGAAAGGGATACAGCTGACATTGTACGACCGTGAAAATTCCCAATACACGCAATAATTTCTGCTTGATCAGAAGCAGCGCCTTTAACATCATAAGCCCAGCGTCGAGCAGCCTTAATTGCGGTTTCAACTGCTTCAGCACCTGTATTCATCGGCAAAATCATATCTTTGCCGGTTATTCTTGCAACACTTTCATAAAATGGGGCAAGCTGGTCGTTATGAAAGGCCCGTGATGTAAGGGTAATCTTATCAGCCTGATCTTTTAATGCTTTAATAATCTTCGGATGTCTATGTCCTTGATTCACAGCTGAATAAGCACTTAACATATCCATGTATTTGTTGCCTTCAGGATCTTTCACCCAAACACCTTCTGCTTCCGAAATCACAATTGGAAGCGGATGATAGTTATTCGCTCCATATTTAGATGTTTTTTCGATCATTTCTTGAGATTTAGTCAAAGTTGCCATACTCGTTCCTCCTCTAATAGATGTTTGATTTCTCTTTCCTTGATATATCAGTAAACTGTTCATGCTTATATAGAATGGTCATGTCGATTCTTCTATTTTTTTCTTCACTATTCTTGAATGCAAGTTTCGTGCCAATCATTTCTTAAGCAATTGCTGGGGGATTCTAGGTATCTTCTGCAAATTCTCATTGCACTGATTTTTTTTTTGCACCAACAACGCAAAATATTTTTGCACACTCTCTGAATTTCCAATAAAATAAGAGTAAATGAAACCGAATCGGGGATAGGATATGAAACTGGAAAAAAAGGATCTTCACTTATTTTTTAAAGCAATCATAGATGAAATAGATGTGGGTTTGCATGTGATTGATGATAAGGGCCACACCATCTTATATAACAATAAAATGATGCAAATTGAGTCAATGGATATTCAAGACGTACTGGATAAAAATCTGCTGGATGTTTTCATGTTTACAAAAGATCAAGACAGCACGCTAGTTCAAGCTTTGCAAAAAGGTACTGAAACAAAAAACGTCAAGCAAACGTATTTCAACAATAAAGGGAAGGAAATCACAACGATCAACAACACCTTTCCTATCAAAGATCAAGGTAAGATTATCGGTGCTGTTGAGATCGCAAAAGATATAACAAAACTTGAAAGGCTTATTAAAGACAATATAAAGAGAAAAGGAAACACGAAGTATACATTTGAAAGCATTATCGGGGAAAGCCTTTCTATAAAAGAAGTGATTGAAAATGCAAAAAGAGCAACACGCACATCATCATCTGTTCTCATTGTTGGTGAAACAGGTACTGGAAAAGAACTGTTTGCCCAAAGCATCCACAATGGAAGCAGCCGTTCTGCTGCACCATTTATTTCTCAAAACTGTGCAGCTTTACCGGATAACCTGATTGAAAGTCTTTTATTCGGAACGAAAAAAGGGGCATTTTCAGGAGCAATTGATCACCCCGGTTTATTTGAACAAGCAGAAGGCGGAACATTATTGCTCGATGAGATTAACTCATTAAACCCAAACTTGCAGTCAAAGCTGCTGCGTGCCCTGCAGGAAAAAACGATCCGGCGCATCGGGGATACAAAAGACACTCCAATTGATGTACGCATCATTGCAACTATAAATGAAGATCCAATTGATGCCATAGCAAACCAGCGGATGAGGAAGGATTTATATTATCGGCTAAGTGTAGTTACAATCTTCGTTCCCCCTCTAAGGGATCGAGCAGAAGATATTCCGCTTCTCGTTCAAAGTTTTATAGACAAATATAATCATTTATTTCAAATGGATGTACAACTAGTGGACGATGATGTGCTTCAATCCTTCCTCGCCTATGACTGGCCTGGAAATATTCGAGAATTGGAGCACATGATAGAAGGAGCTATGAATCTAATCATGGATGAAGAGATGATTCGTTTCATTCATTTGCCTTATCCATACCGTTCAAGGGTCAAGCACTCCGTATCAGCCGAATCCACAATCAATCCGCTTTTTCAAGACAGACCGATTTCTGACATGAACCTAAAAGAACATATGGAAATGTCTGAAATACATTTCATTAAAGAAGCATTAAAAAAGAATCACTTCAACATTTCAAAAACTGCAAAAATAGTAGGCATCAGCCGTCAAAGTCTTCAATATCGGATCAAAAAATGGGGGATTGTGATTGAAGAATGAAAAGAGCTTGGGGAATAAACCCCAAGCTCTGCTTGTATTTTTTAACCTTAAGCTATTTTTCGAAGGTCATTATCATTTCTGATTTCTGAGACTGTTTTGATTTTATAATTCTTAAACACCAGCGATCCCAAGTAGCCTGCAATCGCTCCAGCCAGTGCACATATTAAAGCTGTAATGGTTACCTTGAATGGATCATTGAAACCATACATAACAGCTAATCCAGCAATAGGAGTGGCTGTGCCTGTCGCGTTGTTCACTAATCCAAACATTGAAACGACTACTCCAGCTGCTGCGCCGCCAAAAAAGTTTGTCACATAAACGGGGATTGGGTTGGCCGTAATAATATCAGCTTGTGTTAATGGTTCAATTGCGACAGCAATATTTGTTCTTTTATCTCCTAATTTTAAACGATGAAAAAGAACATAATTCATAAAGGAAGATCCGAATACAGCCAGTGCGCCAATTGCCATTGGAAGTCCTGTTAATCCGAGCATCGCAGTCAGAGCCATTGAACTTAAAGGGGCAGTTGCAACAACAGTGATCACTCCGCCAAGAATAATGCCCATCAAGATGGGATTGCTGTTGGCTGTTTCTGTAATGATACCGCCAATATTAAGCAAAGTGGCATCCACTAATGGAGTGACAGATTCACCGATAAAGCGGACAAGCGGTGCAGCTACGATAATTGTCACAATTAAATCTAAACCCGCAGGCGTTTTTTTCTCAATTATTTTTACTAAGAAGGACACCAGATAACCTGCAAAAAAACCTGGAAGCAATCCGAGTCCAGAACATGAAACACCCAGCAGCAAGGCGTAAACCGGTGAAACACCTAGTGCTAGCGCAACTAATGCAGCAGCGGCTACACCGCCCATGCTTCCTGCAGCATCCCCGACTTCGCCAAGGAATTCAATCTTCAGAAGATCTCCTCCGACAAACCGCTGAAAGGCTTCAACAAGAAATGCAGCAACTGCAGCATTGGCGAGAGCTCCCATCGCCTTCATTCCCTTAGGTGCTTTGTAGCTGAATAAAGAAAATAATCCAAGTACTATTAATAATAGCGCTGTTCCTTTTACCAATTCCATCTGTCTCTCTCCTCTGGCTGTTAAGAATTTAATCGGCATTCATTCTTTTACAATAATATCCAAAAAGCCCTTATTCTTTCGCACCTTCAGCCGCAAGACAGAAAGCATGAAAAAATAAGAGCCTGCATACGCGATCGCTGTATTACTATATTCAAAGATAATCCTTTTTACTAAGCAGGATAATCGATGATTAGCATATCATACAATCTGCATCTTCTCATCTAAGTTGTTCATACCTTCTTGTAGTCTGGCATTTTAGCGGCTGCCAGGTAGAAACGATCAGACCATCTTGACTGAAATTATACAAGAATATAAAAATTTAAAATAGTTAACAAAAGTATATATGAATTGGTTCAGCAGAACAATGCATTATCAAAATATCAGAATTATCAATTTCATTCAGCAGCAACTGCTTCAAATAGGTTTGGTATCGCAGAAATTGCCCCTACCTTTGTACAAACCATAGCGCCTACTTTATTACTAAAGAAGGTAATTTTTTTTAGATATTCAAAGTCCGATAACACTCTTCTAGGATCTTCCTCTTTTCCCAGCTGGAAAAGCATTGCTCCTACGAAGGCATCACCAGCACCTGTAGAATCAATTGAATGAACTTTAATGCTTTTAACAATATCTTGGTTTTGCCCATTTGAAACGAACGTTCCTTTTTTTCCAAGAGTAACGGCTACAGCTCTTACACCCATTTCATGAAGAGATGAGACACCCTTCGTAACATCGTTCATACCTGTTATGATTTTTAATTCATCATCACTTACTTTTACAAAATCTGATAAAGACATTCCTTTTTTCACCAAATCAACAAAGGTTTGGTTTCTGCCTGCCCATAAATCTTTTCTAAAGTTAGGGTCGAAGGAAATGAATTTTCCAGCTTCCTTCGCTGTTCTCATTGCATTTAAATAGGCAGATTGAAACGGATCGTCTAATAGAGCAGTAGCTGAACCGAAATGAAGCATATTAAATTGCTTTAGTTTGTCTTTATCAAGTTCTTCTTCAGATAAAAATGCATCTGCACCACGATTAAAAACAAAATCTCTTTCCCCATTTCCTTTTAATGATACGAAAGCTAACGTTGTTGGATGTTCCTTATCCAGCACAATCGTCGATGTATCAACATTCAATCCTTCAAGTGTTTTCCTTAAGAAATGACCGAACGGATCATCTCCAACTTTACCGCAGAACGCAGCACTTCCTCCAAGCTTTACAATTGCTGCACACACATTTGCAGGTGCTCCACCTGCTTGTTTTTCAAAATTCTTACCATCAACTAAGTCAATATCCAAATCCGTACAGAAAAAATCGATAAGCAATTCTCCAATGCAAATGACTGATGAACTCATTTAAACACACATCCTCTTAATACAATTTCGCAAATATGTACAATCCTGTTAAAAAAGCTCTAATCACAAATACTCGATTAGAGCTAAAGGAAACAACGATTAACCTTTATCTGTTCCATATTGAGTTCAATTCAATTACCTTTAATTCCGGTACATTTGTTTTTCCTTCATTTGAAAAGAAAATAAGGTCTTTGCATGCCTCACTTGGGAATATTAAGCTAGTAACCGCAACTTCACCGTCATTAGCAAATATTTCAATTGATGAAGCATCAATAAACAGCTGAAGGTTTATTCGATTGTTTTTCATCTTCAAAGGAGCTTTTTGTACAGCAGGAAAGGATGACGAAAAACTATTTTCTCCAGAATTGGTCCGGTCTGCTAAGAGTATTTCCTTCAAGCAGTCATAACTTATGACTGTTTTTTCTGTTTCAGAATGCTTGATGATCACACCAAATGTATTTGAACTTCCTTTATCAAACTCAATATTTATCTCCATTGAATGATGGTTCAAACTAAATGATTGGAGTTCATTTGATTCAATTGAAAGATCATGGTATGAATGGATGCCTTTTCTCAGTGTACTCATTTCTGATACAGGTTTTTGAACTAAGCGAGCTCCATTATCACTAGAAGTTAAAGATAACACTCTTGGAAGTGTCATCGCGCTTCTCCATTCTTTTGTTGGAAGATGATTTGCATAACGCCAGTTGCTCATCCAGCCAATATAAATTCTTCTTCCATCATGAGAAGGAATGTCAGACCAGCTTACACCTGCATAATTATCCCTTCCATAATCCAGCCATAGAACCGTTTCATCATAGTTATCATTTACAAAGGTCAATCCATCAAAACTGCCGGTAAAATATTGTGTTCTTGATCCTTCCTTTAAATCCGGGTTATCTCCTATACTAACCAGCAAAACCCATTTTTGATTATCCGTATTCTGATCAACTGGTAATTGAAATAGATCCGGGCATTCCCAAACTCCATCATGTGAGCCTGCATGATTTCCAAATTCACTTGCAAATTCCCATTCTTTTAAATTTGGAGATGTATAAAATGTGATGGATTGTCCAGTAGCTAACACCATGATCCATTTATTCGTTTCACTATGCCAAAATACTTTAGGATCACGGAAATCTGTAATATTAACATCTGAAAGGACTGGATTACCTTCAAATTTTACCCAAGTTCTTCCATCATCTTTACTGTACGCTAGGCTTTGACGCTGGCGAGGGCGGTCAGAACCAGGATACATATCATGACTCGTATAAATCGCAACCAATCCTGGTTTATCGTCGAAAAATCCAGAAGTATTATCCCAGTCAACGACTGCACTTCCTGAAAAAATGGTTCCGTGCTTATCTGGAGACAGCGCAACAGGAAGATGCTCCCAATGGATTAAATCTTTACTGACTGCATGCCCCCAATGCATAGGACCCCATATCGCATCAAAAGGATGGCACTGGTAAAACAAATGATATTCATCGTTAAAAAACACCATCCCATTAGGGTCGTTCATCCAATTTTTTTCTGGTGAAAAATGAAATTGAGGACGATATTTTTCTTTTAATTTTTGTGTCATTTTTCTGTTCTCCTTTTTTAGGGAATCACGTTCCTATAAATTTAAACGATCAAACACTATTAATCTATTAGGCTGTACATCATGTACAGCCTAAGTCTAAATAATCTCTTATTTTTGATTTCTTTCAAATCCTGTTTGTTTAATTTCCAGCCATTCCTCCAAGCCTAGACGATCTAATTCTTTTAAATATTCGTCCCATTCAGCTTCTGCTTTTCCATTTGTGACCCATTCTGCTTTTTTCCTGTTCACATAAGCAAATAAATCTGTTTCTATGGTAGAAAGTTTATCCAGTTCCTCTATCGAGAAAAATACTTTTGGATAAATATTTTCTGCAGTCATGTGAGGCACCATAACATCTTTCATTAAGTTTAATCTCCAAGCAGCATCATCTGGTTTCGTTGTCACTTTTCCGTAATATTCGTCTAAAATGGCTAACGGTCCGCCTATATTCGTTTTTTGTCTTAATTCAACGGGTGCTGCTCCTTCTAAAGGTAAATGCTTTAACATACCGGCAGCTTCGTCAAATTCAAATATATTTTGCTGTTTTTTATCACCATACGTACCCCAGTTGTTTTGCACAGATTGAAGCGGGTCATATAATTGATCAATCCATTTTGCAGTCAGCTCCAGGTTTTGGTTGGCGCTTGTAATAACCATTCTGCCTCTATCAAACCCCATTCCGTTTGTTCTGGCTACATTAACGTGGCCGTCCGGACCTGCAAGAGGCTTCATAAGATCATATTTATCGTTCATACCTGTAATATTTGCTTTATCCCATGTGAAATAGAGGCCGTACCTTTCATCTTTTCCTTTTGCAAGGTACGTATTCCAATCCTGTTCAAATGCTTCAATATCGATTAAACCTTCTTTGTGTAATTCATTAAAGAATGTAATCGCTTCTTTGTATCCATCTTCCGCTGCAGTAAAAGTTACTTTTCCCTCGTTGCTTACAACAGTGTGATCCCAGTTGTCGCCTAAACCAAACGATCCAAACAGGAAAGATAAATCTTCTCCGCCGTGATTGGTAATAAAGGACATCGGAATTTCATCCGCTTTCCCATTTCCATTTGGATCTTGTGTTTTAAATGCAATCAATACTTCTTTTAGTTCTTCTGTTGTAGTCGGCATTTTCAGCCCTAATTTGTTTAACCACTCAACATTTATCCAAGGAAAAGTATCAACTGAATGAATACTTTCTTTACCAGACCCCAGCTCCTCGATCCATGGAAACGAATAAATATGACCATCTGGAGCTGTCATCATTGCCTTATACTCTGGTGCATCCTCAAGTACTTTTTGCAAGTTAGGCATATATTTTTCGATTAATTCTTCTACAGGCACAATCGCTTCATCTTTTGCTAGTTTTAGTAAGTCATAGTCACTGTAGCCCGCATCCAATATTGCATCAGGCAGATCTCCGCTGGCGATAGCAAGATTCCTTTTTTCAACAAAAGAATCGTTTGTATAGTTTTTCCAATCAATATGAACACCTGTTTTTTCCTCTAAACGCTTATAGATTAATTTTTCATTCGGGTCTTTAGGCGCCAGCGGTGAGCTTTGTGTCATAAATTTCAAAGAAACCTCTTCCTTTAACGGAAATGAAACTTCAGTCAGTTCGTAGTCTTTAGATGCCGTTTCACTATTGTTGCTGCAGCCTGCAGCTAGCACTAATGCTGCAACAGAAGAAAACATTGCTTTTTTAACATTTTTCATACATTTACCCCCTCGGTTTTTGTAAGCATTTACAAATCTATGTCTAATTTGGCCATTATTTCAATGAACCTACCATGACACCTTTTTCAAAATATTTTTGGAAGAAAGGATACATCACAATTAACGGAAGACTCGAAATAACAATGGCTGAATATTTTATCATTTCAGAGATCCTTGCCAGTTCTGCCATAGCTAATTGATCACTGATCATACCCGGATCTGCTTGATTTTGGATTAATATGGACCTTAAGACTAACTGCAGCGGGTGCAAATTAGGGTCCTCCAAGTAAATCATTGCGTCAAAATATGAATTCCACTGGCCTACAAATGCATACAATGCCAAGACGAAAATGATCGGTTTTGAAAGCGGTATGACAATCTTGAAAAAGATCAGTAAATCGGAGGCGCCATCAACTTTTGCCGCTTCATGCAATTCAATTGGAATGCCTTTAAAATAAGTTCTTGCTAAAATAATATTCCAGACACTTACAGCCCCAGGAAGCAAAATGGCCCATACTGTGTTCAACATCCCTAATTCTTTAACGACTAAGTATGTGGGAATTAAACCGCCGCTAAAAAACATCGTAATGATAAAAAGTGTCATGAATAAATTCTTCCCGACAAAACCTTTTATAGATAATGGATAGGCTGCAAAAATAGAAACAATAACCGTGATGAATGCAAAACCTGCAGAATAGAGAATGGCATTGATAAAACCGCGTACCATCGCATCATTTGATAAGATCATCTTATAGCCTTCGAGACTCCAGTCTGAGAATTTGAATGAAATTCCTTGATTTAATAACACCGTTGGATCCATGATGGAAGCGATTACAACATAAACTAAGGGAACTAATACAATTAAGACCGCTAAACATAAGAAGACATTATTAGCAGCTAAAATAATTCGATCTATCCGGGTGTGCTTAATATTCATGCGGGAGACTCCTTTCCATTAATATAAACCTTCACCTTCATTTAATTTCTTAACGACGAAATTCACAACAACCAGCAAGATGACGTTGATCACAGAATTAAACAGGCCAACAGCTGTGGAATAAGCATAATCTCCTGCCTGCAAACCTATTTTGTACACATACGTCGGCAAGATCTCAGAGGTTGGTAAATTCATTGATGTCTGCATTAAATATGCTTTTTCAAACCCGATTGCCATAATCCCGCCTGCGCCCAAGATAAAGATAATAGCCATCAGCGGTTTTATTGTTGGTAAATCGATATGAATCATTCGCTGAATGATATTTGCTCCATCAATTGTTGCTGCATTATGCAGTTCAGGGTCTACATTTGCCAAAGCTGCGACATAGACAATCGATGCCCAGCCCGCTGCTTGCCATATTCCGGATAATATATAGATCGACCTGAAATATTCGGGTTCTGACATAAACATGACAGGCTTTCCTGTAATAAATGCCAGTAAGCTATTGATTGGTCCTGTCGGGGATAGAAAGATAAACAGCATACCGACAATAACGACTACAGATATAAAATTTGGAGCATATAAGATAAGCTGGATATTTTTCTTGATAGCTGTTCTTCTTAATTGATTCAGCATTAAAGCCAATATGATTGGAATTGGAAAACCCAGCAATAAACCAAATAAACTAAGTTTAAGCGTACTCATAAAGAGCAGTTCAAAGTTTGGTGATGTTATAAACTTGTCAAAATGCTTTAGTCCTGCCCACTCACTTCCCATGATTCCTTTTATTGGGCTGAAGTCTTTAAAAGCTATAATTGCTCCATACATGGGAATATACTTAAAAACGATTGTAAGGATAACAGCAGGAGCAATAAGCAAATAAAGAAAGTAATTCTTTTTGATATACTCGATATGGCTTTTAAAATTCGTTCTTGTCTTTTTTTCACTAATTAACTGAACATTTGTCTCTTTTTTAACGATTTCTTGCAAACTATTAACCTCCTTATATGAAAATGTACTGCCACGAAAAAGAATTCCAACGATGTGAGAACGTTTTCATATTTAAGTGATATATAATGATCCTTCCATACACCTAAATGTTCCCTCTCGTTTTTTATCCTTTAATGATTTTTAATATAACAAATTCATGACAGGGAATATTTCACTTTCTTTGGTTTAAAGGTTTTAATATTTTTGGATGTTTATTACGGCATCTCTGCTGTACGCAATTTTCATCCAAAAAAGACAGCACTACTGTTGCTTTAATATAAAGTTTGATTAAATTGATCCAAATAACTTCGATAAATGAACAAAAAGAAAAAGCTTGTTTTGAAAAAAGATTAATCAAAACAAGCTTTAAAATATTTAATAGAGTCATACTTTCATAAAAAAATTTGATCATTTTTTCCTGTAATGCTCCACATTCTCGCCTTTTAATTGAAGATCGTTCTATGATCTTCTTGCAACACCCATCTTCCAGATAAGCCCCCGATTATTGAATATTATTAAACACAAATTAAGCTACTTCTTTATAAACCAATACTTATTAATGTGAAATAATACTTGACCAATCAAACAACTTGTAACTGTAGAACCTGTAACAACTGCAATAATCTCTAAGGGACCAAATGAATTAAATTTATCTGTAATTGTCATGGATTGGTTGAAACAACTCTTCTTGAGCAGTCCGAACAACGGAAAAATGGTCAACATTGTAGTGGCCATGAAGAATTTTATTATGATGATTTACGATTTGTTCAGCGGTCAGTACATCAGAATCTGTTGTAGAATGTCCATCACCAACTAATGTTACATCCAAACCATTAACGGTTCCCGTTCTTACAGCTGTATCAATACAATGTTCTGTTTTGCACCCCATTATTATGATATGTTTAATCTCATTTTCTTTTAATTCGTTTAAGAGCGGTGTTCCAAAAAACGCATTGGCAGCTCTTTTATCAAAGATCTTGGCAGATGGGGGAACTTTAATCTCTGAATGAACCTCAAATCCATCCCCCTTCCCCTCTGCAACATCCAAATCCCTAATAAAGATAAGTTCAATTCCTAGTGCTAATGCTTTTTCAATGACGAGATTAATGTTATTCAATAATACATCTTTGTTACGGACTGGATTATCTTTTTCGCTTCCATCTATTAGTTCTTGTTGAGCATCAATAACGATCAAAGCTTGTTTCAATAGAAAAACTCCTTTTCATATAAATTTTTACTCTGGTCCCAAACTTTTCTTCAATTTTATTCTTCATAAAATCGCCCCCTTTAATTTTGAACTTATTTCGTTATAAAACTATAGAATCCTCTTTTTCAACCTGGTATCATATGTACCTTTTCTCTCTTTGTTATGCCATAACATGGCCCGATTGTTGATCAAAAAGGTTTAAACCATTCTTCAATTAAACTCCCTCTATAAAGAAAGGTGATGATCTTTTTGTTGAGGCATCGCACCCTTTAATTTAAGTACAATATTTCACAATCTTGCTTTCATGGATAAATTACCATTTCTAAATAAGAACACCGTATACTGCCTAACAACATAATACCAATTTTTCCAAATAGAAGTACGAATAACAATAACTATATGCACAAAGATGAAATAGTTACTATCAAATCTGCCTTCTCTATTTTTTCTGCAGCTGTTTCAGCGCTTCTTCTGTAGCTTTGGCGATTAGTTCATCATCATACTCTGCGTCTGCTTCATCACGACTGGAGAGAACAGCTAGGATGATGGGGGAACCTTTTGGCGGCCAGATGACGGCAATATCGTTGCGTGTTCCATAGGAGCCTGCTCCGGTTTTGTCCCCTACTATCCACCCTTCCGGTACTCCTGCACGAATCAGGGCATCGCCTGTTGTGTTGCGTTTCAGCCAGTCAATAAGAAGATTTTGCTTCTCCGCTGGGAGTGCGTCACCAAGTGTGAATGCCTGCAGGCTTTCGACGAGTGCTTTCGGCGTGCTTGTATCCCTTGTTTCACCTGGCTTCACATTATTCAGGTCCGGCTCAATTCGTTCAGGTTCTGTCACTTTGTCCCCTATTCCTCTAAGGGCTTCCTTAAAGCCAGCAGGCCCTCCAATAGCCTCAAAGATAAGATTCCCTGCAGTATTGTCGCTGTAGCGAATTGAGGCATCGCTTAGTTCCTTTAGGGTCATCCCCTTATTCAAATGCTTCTCAGTAATGGGATTATAATTGACGAGGTCTTCTTCTGTGTAGGTGGTTCTTTCATCCAGGTCTTCAATGGATTTCTTTTGTAGCAGAGCACCTACTGCCAAAGCTTTGTGAGTCGATGCATAAATAAATCGTTCATCAGCCCGGTAAGATACAGATTTATTGGTCCCTGTATCAAGGGCATACACTCCAAGGCGGGCCTCATATTCCTTCTCAAGATTTTTAAAACCGGCATCCACCGGCTCCTCCTTTGTAGGCTGTGCCGCGCTCTGAGAATTAGAACAACCGGCAAAAAGTAAAGCTCCTATTGTCAGCACTCCCGCTGCTATCTTTATTTTTGAAAAATTCATACCTATACTCCCCATTTCTTTTTTAATATATAATTTGCCTTGAGACCAATTATATATTACACTTGTAATCATATACTACATTTGTAATCACTTGAAGTCAATTTCTTTTTTTTATTTCAAAATGTATAATAATTTAAAGATTTACGTGAAGACATTTGAAAAGGAGGGAAAAGATGATGCTCTTGCTTCATGTGATAATGACATTTGGAATATCGACAATTACCATTGGCGCAATCTTTCTTGTCAGGCGGTTCCAGCTGTCGGCCTCGTGGCGCTATAACCTGTGGTATCTGCTTCTCGCTGCGTTGACACTGCCATTTCTGCCAAAGGGCTGGATCCCGTTTGAAAAAAAGGCTGACATCGGGGCCAGAAGCTTCTCCACTATTAATTTTTCCGGGAGTGACCAGGTAAACAGCGGGATGGAAGGCAATTGGATGCAGGATTTCGGCACTTCGGTAAATCAGATCAATTTTGATCATCTTAATACGGTTTTCTTTGTGATCTGGCTTGTCGGAATCTTCACTTTCTGTTTCTTCCTATGCCGCTCACAACTGGAGTTAAACCGTCTTTCAGCGACTGCCAGTAAGGTAAGGGGCACAGAGATCCTTTCCCTCTTTGAGGAGTGCAAAAATGATCTTGGGATCAGGAAGAGTATTGCTCTCTTGGAGTCATCCGACGTCTCTTCTCCGATGACGTTTGGTTTCTTCAGGACCACGATCCTGTTGCCGAAAGAAATGGATGTCCACCTTTCCCTGAATGAGATAAAATATTTGCTCCTTCATGAACTTCAGCACGATAAGAGTTTTCATACGAAGGCGAATTATATTTTCCTCTTCTATCAAATCCTTTACTGGTTCAATCCGCTCGTCTGGATAGCCTTGCGGGAGATGCGGGTGGACCGGGAGCTGGCTTGTGACGATGCAGTCCTTCACTCCCTCGATCCAGTTTCTTATAAGGAATATGGCCATACCATTCTTCATTTCATAGAGCGGAAGCAGCAGCTTGGTTTTTCTGCCTTAACAAACCAGCTTTCAGGATCAAAAAAACAGATTAAAAGACGGATTATCCATATCACATCATTCCAGAAAGATACCCGTTCCAGAATCATCAAGAGCATTATGCTCTATGTAGTCATAACGATCCTGGTTCTGACCCAGATATCGTTCTTCACGGCTGCATCCGCTGAAGAGGACCATATTGACCTAAAAGATCGGCAGGTTCTCCATGAGGATTTGAGCACTTATTTTACCGGAGCAGAAGGGAGCTTCGTTCTTTTCAGTTTGAAGGAAGACCGTTACCGTATTTACAATGAGGAGAAGAGCATGCAGAGGGTGTCGCCTGACTCAACTTATAAAATTTACAGCGCTCTGATTGGCCTCGAGGAAAAAGTAATCACTCCAGGTGATTCGGCCATAAAGTGGAATGGCAAACAGAATGAATATAAAGAGTGGAATCGGGATCAGACATTGGATACGGCCATGAAGGACTCCGTTAACTGGTACTTCCAGGACCTTGACAGAAAAATAGGAGAAGATACGCTCACTGCTTACCTAGAACGGCTAAATTATGGAAACAAGGACCTTTCAGGAGGGGCAGGCAATTACTGGCTTGAGTCGTCCTTGAAGATTTCACCTGTGGAACAGGTTGAATTGCTGCGCACCTTCTATTTAAATGAACAGCATTTCAATCCTGTGAACGTCGAAACAGTGAAATCAGCCATCACCCTTGAAAAAAATGGAGAATCGCTGCTGTATGGTAAGACTGGTACGGGCATCATCAACGGAGAAATGGTGAACGGATGGTTCATCGGATTTGTTGAGACTAATAACGACACCTGGTTCTTCGCGACGAACATACAAGATAATGACACTGCCAATGGCAGTAAAGCGGCTAAAATCACATTGTCAATATTAAAGGATAAAGGATTGTATTGAAATTAGGTGTCCGAATGGGCACTGCTTGCTGAGGAGGTATAAATATGTCGAAGGAAATGCCCAGCATCACCGAAGCGGAATGGGAATTGATGAAAGTTCTCTGGAAGGAGTCTCCCTTAACAGCAAATGAAATCTGTACCGCTATCCAGGAGTATGAAGATTGGAAACCAAAAACAATCCGCACATTGCTTGACCGACTTACCAAAAAGAAAGTCGTCGCAGCTAACAAAGACCTGCGTGTCTACACCTTCACCCCGCTCTACTCTGAACACGAATGCCAGCGTGCGGAAACCCAATCCTTCATCGAACGCATCTATGGAGGTACTACCAAATCCTTGCTGGTTCAATTTATCGAAGATGAAACCTTAACGAAAGAAGAACTCAAAGAACTAAGGGAAATGCTTGATAAAAAAATCTAATAGCAGAAAGAGGACGGTTCTAGTGCTTCTGAGGATGAAACTGGAACCGTCTTTCTTTTCAAAAAGCGTTATTTGCAAGTAACAATCCTTTTTGGATTAACGCCCCTGATGAATAAGAACTCTATTTTAAACTTAAATATTCTTGATAATGGGGGTTGTTCCCATAAACTTCAATACCTAAAAAATCTACGCAAGAATGATCTACCTCATTTTAACAATAATACTCACAAAAGGCGTTGCCTAGTAAAAGGTAAGCGCCCGTTTAACAAGATATTATGGATTATCTTTCCTTTTCCTAGAGAAAACCCTTCACTTCACCTCTAACAAGCTTTTCATTTCCAATATAAATTCTTCAATGATGTTTTATCTCTCTATATATATGAAAAAAGTTAGAAACCTCTTCATACTTGCTAACATCTAATTGATAGTATATAGAAAACTTTCATCTTCCACTTGACCGGTGCTGGAGAAGTATTTTGACAGGCGTTCGCATATGCTGCTATTGAGCTGTTGGCGCCTTAATTGTTTTGCAAAAACGCATGACATTTTTTAGTGTCATGCGTTTTTTGATAAGGCGTGATGTATTATTTCCGCCAAAAAATCGTATATTCTGCTTTATCCTGAATATTAAATTCAATCATTTTCTCAAGCAATTCGTATTTTACCGGCTCATTCCACGGAATTCGAAACAAGCCTTTGGTAGCACTGTAGCCAGCTTGTGCAATGTCATCGGCAAAGTGCGTAATGCCTGCTTCTTCAGGTGAAACGCTCAAATGATGCTTCGCTGTTGAAAAACCGATGATAAATGTACCGTGATCGGAAAACATTGGCGTATTCCACTTGATTTGCGGTTCCAAATTTGGGAATTTATTAGCAACCCACGCGAAAATTTCCTCTGTTCGTTCGCGGTGGTCGGGATTATCGATACCTGCTAAATATTTCGCAAAAACTTCCATGTCTTCCTCCTTCGATAGTATGCTAATTTCTGCCAAAAATTTGAATTCTCAGCCTTATCCTTGATATTAAATTAAATTATCTTCACTAGCAATTCGTAATTAACGTTCTGTCCATTGAATTCGGAACAAGCGTAAAGAAGCACTGCAGCCAGCTTGGGCGCTTTCATCGGCAAAATGCACCATTGTCTCTTCTTCGGGTAACATTTTAAATCATTTAAGGAATGCTCATTAATATCGCATGCAATACTGAAGCACCCGCACTTAAGCACTGCATATCCAATTCCAGAAGCTGCACCTCTATGATTATTTTTCTCCGTTTCAATTCTATATAACCTCAAATACTACTATGAAACAGCTTATCAATTCTGGTGAAAAAAATCCCCTAGCTATTTAGCTACAGGATGACATCAGCAGTCTTACGGATTCTGCTTTTCTTTAAGACCCTTATTAATTTTTTCGACAGCTTTGGCCGCTGCAGACTCTACATTTTCTCCTCCTATCCCTATATCCTCAAACAGTTTTTTAATCGCTTCACTAACAACAGGATAGGCTGGCGTCACCGGGCGGTTTTCAGAATATTTTTGGGCCTGTTGCACAAAAATATTTTTCGGATAGGTTTGAAGTTCAGGAAATTCTTTAGATACTGAGTATCGTGCAGGTATATCACCTGTTAATTCTACATACTTTTTTGATCCTTCGTAACTTGTAGCATATTGTATAAATTCCCATGCTTCATCTGGATATTTAGACTTTTGCGAAATTCCAAGTGACCATCCTCCGTTTGGAACTACCTGGTTTTTATCCTTTGGCAAAGGTGCAATCCCAAAGTCTTCCCCAAATTTAAATTCCGGAACGTTTTTTTCGAAGTCTGCTAATGACCAAGAACCCATTACAGTCATAGCAAGCTTTCCGGTAATAAAAGGATCTGGGGGCAATTCAACCGCAGCTACTTTATGCTTCTGATAAAGGTCTTGATAAAATTGCAAAGCTTCCAATGCTTCATTAGAATTTAAATATCCATCTGCTGTTGTCGCATCAGGACTTAACACATCGGCTCCGAATTGCCAAAGGAGCGGCATTTTAAAATAGGCTGGAGATTCACCATCGCTGAATCCCTGGGCTGGATCAATTCCAAATACATTTTCTGAAGGATTATTTATTTTTTTCGCAATCTCTAAGACCTCATCCCAAGTCATAGGATTATCAGGATCCTCTGACGGGAAAGGAAGTCCGGCTTTTTTGAATAGATGCTTATTATAAAATAGGGCTACTCCTGACTCGACGATAGGAGAAAGATAAATTTCATCTTCATAGATCAATCCCTCAAGAGTAGCTGATGGGATATCTTCTAAATTCCCTTCGGATCTCATGTAACTGTCTATTGATAAGAGCCAGCCAGAATCTGCATATAAAGCCAGATTCGGACTGTCTATTGACATAACATCAGGTTGATTTCCTGCAGCAATTTCCGTCCGCAGCCTCAATTCATAGTCACCATATGGAACAGAAACCATATTAATTTTAATATCAGGGTGTGCTGACTCAAAAGCAGAAATGATCTCCTTATAAGCTTTATTCTCTAAATTCGTCCCGCCATTTCGCCAAAATGTGAGCTGAATTTTGTCCTTATCATCATTTTCAATCTCAGCTTGGTTTTTTTCTCCGCTTGAGAACCTATCGAAAAATGATAGTGTAAATCCAGCCATAATAATTAAAATGATCGAACAAATAATGAAAATCGCCTTTTTTTTCATCCTATTCCCTTTCTTTCATTAACTATAAAGTGACTTACGGAATTCAGCCGGCGTTTGACCAAAATGTTTTTTAAATACTGTACTAAAATAACCTGAGTTTGAAAAACCCACCAAATGAGCTACGTCAATTATTTTAAGCTGCTTATCTTTTAAAAATAGCTTGGCACTTTCCATTCGCAAGTTATTCAAATAATCACTGAAGTTTTGACCGATATGATTTTTGAAGATTTCAGATAAGTAAGCACTGTTGATATGAAATTGTTCTGATAATGACGAAAGCGAAATTTCATTTGCATAATGTTTGTCCAAATAACGGCGGACATTATCTACGATTGCCATTCCATTTGAAGAATTACGGGCTGCATGCACCTGCTCAATAATGGAATGAGCCAGATGAATGAGGTGTTCGATAACCCTGCTTTGAGAATTTAGCTCCCATATACTCTGCTGGCATTTCCATATCGTTTTATTTATTTCATTCGTATCTATATCGTATTTTCTTGCAAGTGAACCTAACAAAAATAAAATTCGATTGGCAACAAAAGAAAAGGACATCATCGAGCGGTTATTCGTTCCTCCCAAAATTGAATAAAGATTATTCTTAAAAGCTTCATAGTTTACATTTTCAATCGCATTTATTAATTTCTTTTCAATATCAGGTGAAAAATGAAACATCTCTTTATTAATTGTGCCTTCTATAACCTGTGATTGTGAGCCTAACTGACTTTGACTCCAAGAAAGCAAAGCTGAAATATAGCCTGTTTTAAATTCTGTAAGACCAGTAATAACGGTTCCAATACCAATTACTGTTTCTAGATTTAAGAATTCCTTTACTGATCGCTGCACTGATTTTATAAAACTGGATGTGTGAGTGAACGGTTCTGAATCTATTCGATGGATAAAGTGAATTGTATTTGCATAGCTTGCGTCATAAAAGGAATAAGTCCCTTCATGCGATTGAGCTATTTCCCTGCATAGCATTCTAAAAGGAAGCCATAGTTCCTTTATTATATTTGGATAGTGATCAGACCCTCGAATCTCCACTGTAACAAATTGAACCTGTACGTTTTCATTCGTAAAAACACTTAACTGCAGCTGATGCAGTCTCTCTACTGCCATATTTAGTTCTGACCATTCCTCTTTAACTAAATGCAGCAAATACTGTTCCCGCATTTCTTCTAACTGGCTGTGAACAAGCCTGCTCATACGATCTGATTCGATTTGAATTCTCTTCTCTTCCTCTGCTTCTATTCGAATCCTTCTTAAAGCTTCTGTTAATTCATCTGGATCAACAGGTTTTAATAGATAATCTTTTACTCCTTCAATCATTGAAGACCTTACATACTCAAAATCCGAATATCCAGATAAAACGATCACCTTTACATTGGGGTGTTCAAGATGACATTGCTTAACAAATTCGATGCCATCCATGATTGGCATTCTCACATCTGTAATGACAATGTCTGCATCAATTTTTCTTAATTTTTCCAGTGTTTCTTTCCCATTTGAAGCTTCTCCGACGATATGGAAGCCTTCATTTTCCCACTCAACTTTCATTCGCAGCCCTTTACGAATTTGAATTTCATCATCGGTGATTATGACCTTCATCATGAATCTCCCCCCCATCATCCTTAATGCACAATGTAATCCTCGTGCCTGCATTCATTTTTGATTGAATTTCATATGAGAAGTTTTGACCATAAAATAACTTTAATCGGCCAATCACATTTTTGAACCCAATGCTTTTCCCTTTACTTTCGAGCACATTATTTTTTTCAGTATTCATTAGTTCTGAAATAACCTCATCAGACATACCCACTCCATTATCTTCTACTATGATA
This sequence comes from Bacillus sp. PAMC26568, assembly GCF_014235785.1. Taxonomy (GTDB): domain Bacteria; phylum Bacillota; class Bacilli; order Bacillales; family Bacillaceae; genus Bacillus_P. Next base: position 3,750,304 of record NZ_CP060137.1, read on the forward strand.
AATAGTTGATCTCCGCTCTTTTTGGTTTGGATTTTCAGAACAGCATTTGTGTTTTCTATAAAACTATATTTTACTGCATTTTCTACAAGCGGCTGTATGATAAATTTAATGATCGGCAAAGACTTTGTTTCTGGCTCCTCCTCAATTTCAATCGAGATATCATCTTCATATCTTACTTTTAAGATATCAGTGAAATTTCGTATATAATTTATTTCTTCACCTAATTTCACGACATCACTATGAGTATTCAGGGAATACCTCATCATACGTCCTAAATATATGCTGACATTCATTACCTCTCGATTTTTACCTTGAACAGCTAATCCTCCTATAATTTCGAGAGTATTATTCATAAAATGAGGATTGATTTGCAGTAACAAGGCTTTGTATTCTGCATCTTTTCTGCGGATATTTGCCTCATACTCAATTTCTATTAAGTGATTCAATCGATCAATTGTTTGACCGAAAACTTTAATTAAATAACCAACTTCATCGTTATAAGATTTGATTGAAGGCATAAATCGTTTGGCTCCAGAGAAGTCTCCTTTTTCAATAAATCTCATTGCTTTAGCAAGCTGTCCCAGCGGACTTACGATATTGGTGGATAATAAATAGGAAGCAATGATTGTTAAAATGAAAATGAATGCACTTGTAAAGAACAAGTTTTTTTGCAGCTGTTCAATTTCCGAGAACAATTCCGTCTTTGTAATCTCACTGAAAAGGATCCAATCACCGATTTTTAACTTTTGAAAGAATACGAGGTATTCCTCCCCATTATGGTCCGTTTCTATTAAGCCTGTATTTTGCCTGTGATTCGTTATTTTATCTAAGCTTTGATTTAATACATATTTGGGTGTCTGGACCTCCCCCGATAATACATTCGATGCCTCACTATCTAATAAATACACTCGTCCATTTTCACCGAGTTTGATTTTGCTTAATGCCGTTTCAAGCAATGCTGTCGGAAAATTAATCTTTATAATTCCAGATATTTCAAAGGTATATATATCAAACAGGGGGATAAGATAACTATTTACCTTTCTCTCACGCATGTCTTGATACTGTTGAAATGAATCGATATGTGTTTTCACCCACCGCTGATCATTTTCTGAATACCCTTTGTACCACTCCGTTTTCTTTAGCGATGGATTATTCCCCCAAGTTCCCGTGCCGTCATTTAGAAACATGGAAATTGACATTGCATTTGAGTTATTGATCATCATTGATGATAACTGCATTTTAAGCTGATTTTTCATTAATAAAAGCTGATTATTTGTCGTATCCTCATCCTCTTTTTCTAATTGCATCCACTGTTGAGTCGTTTGATTCACGAGAACTTGTTTTCCGAGATCCTCAGCCTGTGCAGTAATGGAATCAATATAAAGCGAGTACTGATCCATCATTTCTACCGTTGAATCCTTCGTTTGTTCTTCCATAATAGATGTAAACCAGTTCGGAATAATAATGGATAAAAGAAGGAATGGAATCGTTAACAATATAGTGAAAATAATAAATAAACGATTTCGCAAAGAAAAAAACATATAGTCCCCCCGCCTAAAAAGAAAACCCTTACATTAAAGTGATAAATATGTCTTTAACACACTCTTGCAAACTAGTTTTTTGCTTGAATCCATATTTACTATTATTATAGCCCATATAAGCCAATAGCTTCATGGCATATTCACTTGTTTCCATTTCCTTTTATAGTCAGTTAATCTTTTTAATTGGATGTTTTCGCATAGATTGTTGTTTTTGATTATAAATGTTGTCCGTTCCTTTCCGCTCCAGTCACTTGCTTTCCGCAGTCCGGCTGGGAGCCTCCTCGGCTTTGCCTGTGGGGTCTCCCATTTCCCTCTATTTTCCCGCAGGAGTCAAGTGCCTGCAGCGTAGATCCACTTATGGCTTTAAACATTTCTATTCTAATAGCCACAAGGTTTACGAAAAGAGCCTTTTAATTTATCATATCCTGTGAAATTTACTATAAAGGATTTTTGTCATTTTTTTCTGTTATTGTCCTTTATAATCCGCAGATGAAATAAATAAAACTTAAAATGCGATCTCACAAAAACTTCACATCATTTTAATAAAATTGGTATTATACTTCTGTTATATGAAATTATAAAGCGAGGTTTGCATCGTGAAGAGAATAACTGTGATGGTCATAGATGATGAAGAAACAATGAGGGCATTAGTAAAAACTTTTTTAATCCAGGAAGGGTATTCTGTTATTGAAGCCGCTAACGGTATGGACGCTCTTGCGCTTTTGCAGAATAATACACCTGATCTTTTATTGGCAGATGTCATGATGCCTTATATGGACGGATTTTCATTTGCTGGTGAATTGAAAAAGAATCACGATATTCCTCTCATCTTTTTATCCGCAAGAGGAGAAGAGTGGGATAAAGTTCAAGGACTTAAGCTCGGCGGAGACGATTACATCGTGAAACCATTTCACCCTGGAGAGCTGTTGGCAAGAATTGAATCTGTCTTAAGAAGAACAAGGCAGATTCCAAAACCGCATACTAGATTCATCATAGGTCCTCTCGTTCTTGATTCACTTGCTTACAAAGCGCTGATAGATGATCAGCCTCTTTCACTAACATTGAAAGAATTTGAGATGCTTTCATTGCTCGCAAGGAATAAAGGGACCGTTTTCACAAGGGATCAGCTGTTGGAATCTGTATGGGGAACTGACTACAACGGCACTGGACGTACAGTAGATACACATATTAAAACGCTGCGGCTAAAATTAAAAGATCATGCATATCTCATTCAAACAGCATGGGGCATCGGCTATAAATTTGAGGTGTAATCTTTGAAAATCAAAAGGCTGAAACTAAGTCAGAAAATCTTATTTCTTATTGGAGTCTGTATTTTATTCAGTATTCTTTTCTCTTTTTTCTTTCTTCATTTTTTATATAAAGAGCTATACATTAACAGCATTAAAGAATCCGTCATATACCAAGGAGAAAGGACTGCTTCTCATTATCACTACGGATCTCTGAGCGATGAAATCATCGAAAAAATCCATTGGTACAATGTTGTTTCTGAATATGAAGTGATCGTATTTGATCGTATTGAAGAATTAACAACATATTTTCCTTATGAAGTGAACTATGAAGCGCTGATTAATAACCAGGATCGCAAACAGCTTGAAAAAGGAAACTTTGTTATGAAAGACGGTTATGTGAAGGAGTTTAACCGTGAAATTGTCGGAGCTGTTTTCCCAATAATGGGAGAAGCTGGTCTTATTGGATTTATATATATTTATGTACCTTTGGCTGATCTTCAGGAAGTGTTTAAAGGAAGTCTCCCTATCTTAGTCCTTGTCGGGTCCATATTTTTCATTATTCTCTTTCTAGTGGTTAATAAGATCCAAAGTTCCCTTTTTCAGCCTCTGAACGAGATTGAAGCATTTTCAAAAGAGGTTTCAAAAGGCAATTATTCAAATCGCTTACTTAATAAGAATAACGACGAGATCGGTCAATTGGCTCTTGCCTTCAATTCGATGAGCCAGTCGTTAGAGGAACAAGAGACCCGAAAAAAAGAGTTTTTATCAAATGTGGTTCACGAACTGAGAACACCCTTAACATATATCGGCGGCTATACTCAAGCATTAAAACAGCAAATCTATACATCACCCGAAGAAGCTCAGCACTATTTGAAAACCATTGAAAATGAAACAAACCGTCTTAAGAAACTGATTCATGATGTGATTGAACTGGACCATCTTCAAGAAAATATGTACATTCTGAATGAAGAACCAATGGCGATTGCCCAGCTATTTTTAGATACACTTGCTCTTTTTGATATCCGCATTAACGAAAAGCAATTAAACATCGAATTAGACATTCAGGAAGATCTCATTGTCAATGGTGATCCCAAACGGATGCAGCAGGTTTTCTACAACCTTTTAGATAATGCCATAAAATATTCTGCAGAAAAAAGCATAATCAAAGTGAACCTGATTGAAGAAAACAAAAAAAAATTGTTGTTTCAAGTTAACAACAAAGGTAATGAAATATCTGAAACCGATATTGGACATATCGGGGAGCGCTTTTTCCGTACAGATAAAGCGAGAAGCAGATCTACAGGCGGAACTGGTTTAGGTATATCAATTGTAAAAGAAATTGTAAGGCTTCATGGGGGCTCGTTTTCACTAAGCAGCCATACAACAAATGGGACAACCGTTTCGATCATACTGCCTCTTCTGCTGTGACGGTGGGATATACAAAAAAAGAAAGTACAATGTCTAATTTGTACTTTCTTTTTTGCTAATTTGATTTTACAAGCTGCACACATACTAACATTAAAAATGAAATACCAATCATGCTCATGACCCATAACCAAGCCATTTCCATATTGCCGGAATCAATGGCAATATAGATGGCTGTAGAAGTCGTTTGTGTTTTTCCTGGAATGTTGCCCGCGAACATTAACGTTGCTCCAAATTCACCAAGCGCTCTTGTAAAACTCAAGATTCCTCCTGAAATGATAGATTTAAGTGTAAGAGGAATGGAAACATAAATAAATAGGCTATATTCATTCGCACCATCTACACGGGCTGCGTCCTCAATTTCTTTATCTATCGATTCAAACCCGGTTTTAGCGGATTGGTACATAAGGGGAAAGGCAACTACAACAGAAGCAATAACAGCTGCCCACCATGTAAACATAATCGGCTGGTTAAACAGCCATTCAATCAATTCCCCTGCTGGACTGTTCCTGCCAAAAAAGAAAATCAGCAAAAACCCCACGACAGTAGGAGGTAATACTAATGGCAAAAGGAAGATCGTTTCGATGATAACTTTCCCTTTGAACCTCTTCCCAGCCATTATCTTCCCAAAGAATAACCCTAATATAATAACTATTATTCCAGATACAGACGCGATCTCAATGGAGAGTCTGACTGGAGACCAGAAATCAGCTGTCATTTTGATTCATTCAGTCCTTTAAATCCATACATTTCTAAAATCTTCATAGATGCTTCATTTTGAAGATAATCATAGAATTGTTTGGCTTCTTTTGGATGGGAACTATTTTTTATCACACCCGCAGGATAAATAATGGGTTCATGAGTATTTTCCTTCGCAATCTCTGCTATCTCAACTTTTGGAGAACTAAGCGCATCTGTTTTATACACCATTCCTGCGTCAACATTATTCAATTCTACATATGTAAGAACCTGGCGGACATCTTTAGCGTATACCACTTTTCCTTCAATTATTTTCCAAATATTTAAGTGTTCTAATGTTTCTTTAGCATACTGCCCTGCCGGTACAGTCTCAGGGGTGCCAATGGAAATTTTCTCTGTTTTGGTTAGGTCATCAAATCCATTAATATCAATATTCGAATCCTTTGGAACCACTAAAACAAGTTCATTACCAACAAGATCTGCACTTTTTTTCTTTTCAATGAATCCTTCATGCACTAATTGATCAAATTTGTCTTCAGCAGCAGAGAAAAAGAGATCGACTGGCGCCCCTTGAGTGATTTGCTGTTGAAGCGCACCTGAGGCTCCAAAGTTAAAAACTACTTTTATATGAGGGTGTTCCTTTTCAAAGGCCGTTTTTATGCCTTTCAATGCATCTTGCAAACTGGCTGCTGCTGAGATCGTCAATTCCACCTTTTTGTCAGGAGCTTCTTGTTTCTGAATTGCTGTACATCCAGACACAGCCAACAATAAAAGCATCATCAAAAATAAGATATATCTCTTTTTCATTCCTCTTTCTCCCTCGAAAATCAGAGTTCCTTACACCTAATTATTATTACTATAACAAAAATGAACATAGTTCACCTGTCTCCTGAATTCATTCAGCCAATTTTTCAGTTTTATTTGTTGAATTATTGCTAATCTTTTCTCACATATATTTCACAATCATCGTTTATTCTTGTTATACAAATCTATTATCTGTCTATAAATGACTAGAGAAATGAGGTGCAAATTGAAAAATGCATTAAGCCTATTCATAGTTTTATCATTGGGATTTCTTTCTGCGTGCAATTTAAATGGCAATGAGTCTTATCAAATGAAATCGTTTACTTTTATTAATCAAAAAGGACAGGACTTTGGAGTTGAAGATTTGAATGGAAAAGTATGGATTGCAGATTTTATTTTTACTAGCTGTGAGACAGTCTGTCCGCCAATGACGGCTAATATGGCATCTTTGCAGAAAAAATTTAAATCTGAAGACATTCCAGTAGAGTTCGTTTCTATGAGCGTCGATCCAGCGGTTGATACACCAGATAAACTCAAATCTTTTATGGGTAAGTTTACAGAGGATGATTCTAATTGGAATATGCTGACTGGCTATTCCCAGCAGGAAATAGAAGAGTTTGCAAGAGATGAATTTCAAACCCTGATTCAAAAACCTGAATCTTCAGATCAGGTCATACACGGGACTAATTTTTATTTAATTAATCAAAATGGTGAAATTGTAAATGATTATAGCTTTACCCAAGGAGACGGCTTTGAAAAAATCATAGCTGATGTAAAAAAACAACTGTAGAAACCAGAGGAGAACCAGCATGTTTAATAGTGAGAGAAACGTTCAAGAGGATCTAGTATTGCAAGCCCGTGAATCTGCAAGCCAAAAAAGGACAAAAACTTCAATTTATCAAGCTGTTTGGAGATGGCACTTTTATGCGGGACTCATATTTGCTCCCTTTCTAATTATTTTAGCTTTTAGCGGCGGAGTGTATCTTTTTAAGCCGCAAATTGAAAATTATCTTTATAAGGATATGTACTTTGTACAAGAAGATGGTTCAAGTACCCTGTCTCCATCGGCTCAGGCTGAAAAAGTAAAAGAGATATATCCTGATGGATCTGTAACCTCCATTAAATTTTATGACGACCCGCAGCGTACTACGGAAATCGGTTTACTTAAAAAAGATCAAATGACCTCTGTCTTTGTTAATCCTTATAATGGAGACATTCAAGGAAGTTTAAAGGCCGAGGATAAATTCACGGAAATCTTTGTAAAACTTCACAGTGAGCTGCTTGTTGGAGGAACAATTGCCAACAGGTTAGTCGAACTTGCCGCATGCTGGGCGGTAATACTGCTCATAACCGGCTTATATATATGGTTTCCAAGAACTAAAGCATCTATTTGGGGAACCCTATTACCGAGATTCAGAAATAAAGGAAGGACGTTTTGGCGTGATATGCATGCAGTTCCAGCTTTCTGGTTCTCAGTTGCTATTTTAATATTAATTGCTACAGGACTGCCTTGGTCTGGCGTGATGGGGGAACAAATCAATAGACTGGCTACAGCTACAAACACCGGAACTCCGCCATTTGCCAATGTCTGGGATGAAAAACCTGAGTCACTAATCCGAACTCAGGATGTTGCTCCGGAAGTTCCTTGGGCAACAGAGAACCTTCCAGTTCCTGCATCTTCTAGTGCAAAGTATGTATCCATTTCACTAGAAGATGTTCAATATATAGCTGAGAATGAACAGGTCAAAAAACCATATACCATTTCATTTCCCCAAGATGAAAAAGGAGTTTACACCATTTCTGCATCACATGCAAATCCCAGCAGTGATGCAACCTTACACGTTAATCAATACAGCGGTTCAGTTTTAAGCAAATGTACGTTTTCATGATTATGGAATCATGGCAAAAGGGATATCACTCGGTATCGCCCTGCATGAAGGCTCGTTATTTGGACTTGCCAATCAAATGATTGGATTAATTGTTTGTTTAGGATTAATTGGATTAGTCCTTAGTTCATTTTTTATGTGGAGAAAACGCAAACCTAATGGGAAATCAGGTGCACCAGCTAAACCACAGAATAAAAAGGTTACCCGGGGAGTTTTCATCATCATGCTGGCACTTGGAATAATAATGCCCTTGGCTGGTATCTCCATTATCGTTGTCTTTATTTTTGACCGTTTTATTTTTGTACGAATCAAGCCGCTGAAAACTTGGATAGGATGATGAAACGATGAAGAGAAAATTACCATGGATGCTGTTTTCAATTTTTATTCTAACTGCCTGTGCAGCAAATACGGATCAAGCCGCTGAAAATGAAACACCAAAAGTAGTGGAAGTTGACATTCAATTACCTGATTCACTTACTTTGAATCAGGAAAATATTTTTAGAGCAGAAGTAACGCAAGGAAATGAAGCAGTTGAAGATGCTGACGAGGTTGTATTTGAAATTTGGAAAGCTGACGAAAAAGAAAAGGGTGAGAAGATCGAAGCTGTTCATGAAAAGAACGGAATATACAGTGCTGCGAAAAGCTTTATAGAAGACGGTGTATATTTTATTCAAACACATGTAACGGCCCGGGATATGCACGTGATGCCAAAGCAGCAATTTGTGATTGGCGAAGTATCTGAAGAAGAAATAAAGGCTGCTGAAGAGGCTGCTGAACAGGAAAAAGGGAATACAGGTCAACATCATTAAACATTAGAAACATAAAATAACTAAAAAGTAGTCTGGTTCACTGATTATTTGAACCGGCTTCTTTTTTCATTTTCGTAAAGTTTGTTGCTTATAGAGAAATGGTTAAAACCTTTAGTGGATTGTAGCGGAAGCCACATGACTCCTGCGGGAAATAGAGGGAAATGGGAGAGCCCACAGGGATAGCCGAGGAGGCTCTCCGCGGAAAGCAAGTGCCTGCAGCGATAATCCACAAGTACAATTAATAACCAAAAACAACAATCAATGCGAAAACAGCCATTAAAAAAGACCAAATAAAAGTGGCCTTTTAGCATGTTCCATATTCTATTCATCATTGCCTTGATTAAAAATCATGATGAACTTAATTAATTCAAATAACGCCATAAGAGCACCCGCTACATACGTTAATGCTGCAGCACCAAGTACTTTATTCACACCGCGCTCTTCTTCATTGCGGATGATTCCTTCAGAAACAATGTAATCTTTTGCTCTAGAGCTTGCGTTAAATTCAACAGGAAGCGTAACTAGCTGAAAAGCCACCGCTGCAGAGAAAAAAATAATTCCGATTCCAATCAAGTTAAATGACCCTAATAAAAAACCGCCAATAAGAAGGAACGGCGCAATCCCGGAGGTAATGTTTACGACAGGAAACATTTTATGTCTCAGTGTTAAAGCACCATATGACTCTTTATGCTGGACGGCATGCCCTACTTCATGTGAGGCAATTGAAATAGCAGCGATTGAATTCCCATGATAAACGGGTTCAGATAAACGAACAACTTTTTTTGTGGGATCATAATGGTCTGTCAGTGTACCTCTTACAGCTTCTACAGGCACTTGATGCAAACCATGATGATCCAAAATGCGCCTTGCTGTTTCCATTCCTGTCATCCCTGATGATCCTTGAACCTTTGACCATTTATTAAAATTACTTTTCACTTTAAACTGTGCCCATAGCGCTAATCCAAATGCAGCAAATACCAAAAAATCCATTGGATGAAAAAACATGTGTTGATTCCTCCCGCTCTCCGATTATTCTTACCTTTGAAATTTTCTTCCTATTATCATATCCCCTGATACAGTAGAACGTTATGGTGTGTACGAACAATGTAAATAATTGACCTATCCTTTACTATTACCTGATGCAACATCTAATAAACAATGAAGTCTTAACATGAACTTCCGAAAATGTAGTAAAATAATGGTACAGTCTTTAGGGAAAAGAAGGTGTAGATATGACATCACAGCAGGAACAGGATACGCTGGATCAATTGAATGAGTCTGAAAAGCATTACTCAGACACAAAATTTTGGAGTAAGTTAAAGAAGTATGGTAAAAAAGCAGGCTCATCTGTTGTATACGCAGTGCTGCTTTTATATTTCACACTGCAAAAGCCTGAAGTACCAAAGAAAACGAAGGGTATCATAATCGGAGCATTAGGATACTTTATTTTGCCGTTAGATTTAATCCCTGACTTAGCCATTGGAGTCGGCTTCACAGATGACCTTGGAGCACTAGGGCTCGCTTTATTGCAGGTGGCCATGTATATCGACCAGGATATTAAGGATCAGGCAAGAGCAAAACTTATCGAGTGGTTTGGAGATCATGTTGATACCTCAGACGTAGACGCGAAAATTTTATAATAATTAAGCTAAAGCACCAGGCACATCTTGCTTGGTGCTTTTAATGTCTTGGTGCAAACAGCATAATCGAAACTCCAATTATACAAATCCCTGCTCCTAACAGATCAAATAGGTCAGGCGCTTTTTTATCCACACCCCATCCCCATAAAACGGAAAGAACTATAAATATTCCTCCATAGGCTGCATACACCCTTCCAAAAGAAGGAAACGTCTGCAGAGCTGCAATAACTCCGTATATGGCTAAAGATAAACCACCAAAAATACCCCAATATACTGGCTTCCCTTCACGAAGCCAAAGCCAAATTAAATATCCTCCTCCAATTTCGGCAAGTCCTGCCAGCAGGAATAAAAAAATAATCGTAATTATGACAAAAACACCTCACTAAAATCCTCATTTTCACTAACATAAACCGCTAACATAGCTTTTTCTTCTGAATGAGGGCGGTACTTAAAAAGGAAACTAGCTTTTCCAATAGAAATAAATAGAAATATTTTCAAGTAGCTATCACTATCTTTTCTGCTTCATTAACTGTAAATCAATATACAGCTGAATTCGCGTATAAAAGTCATCAAAATCAATCGTGGTGAGTTCAGCCATCTGGTTAATTCTGTATTTTAACGTATTGGTGTGAATAAATAGCTGTTCCGCTGTCGGTTTGATTCGACAATTGTTCAGCAGATAAATTTCCAGTGTTTGAAGTAATTTGGTTTGGCTTTCTAAATCCTTTTTGAGCAGAATCTCTAAATTTTTATTGATATAATCCGTCTTACTATGGTGCTTGGAAATCGTTTCAAGGTAACGAAATATCCCAAGCTTTTCATATTTGAATGGAAGCTGGTCAGGAGAGCCGATAAATTTGGCTGCATTGATCACTTCCAGCGCTTCAAAATAAGACTTTCTTAATTGCAGAATCGAGGAATATTCATTTCCGATTCCTGAGTATACATTTTTGCTGAATTGTGAAAGAACGGTATTCGTCAATTCCTCTGCGCTATCAGAAAGCTGGTCTGTACCTTGAATATTGCTGCCGATTATAACAACAATCTTTAATTGATCGGTAAAGACATGGGAGAAATGGTTCAAAGCGTTTGCAAATAACCGGACGGTTTCCGTTACTTCAGCAAATAGCTCCTCATCACTCCGGGCTATTGTAAAAATATTTACAATAAACGTTTCCGGAATGAGGATATTTACATTTGCAGCTTCCCACTTGATTTGGTTTTCAGTTTGAAAGATTTCATCGATGATCTTTTTATAAAACTCATTTTTTTCTTCATTTTTCCTCAGATTCACCTGGTTTTTTTGATAAAGAAGCTTTCCGATATGGTGAGATACCTCATGTAAAAATTGCAGATCCGAGTCCGTCATTTTTTCCGTTTCCTGGACCCATATATATCCAAAAACTTGTTCCTTATGGATGGCGCTAACAACGACTCGCTGATTTAAGCCAATTTCCTCGATTTGTTTAACTCGAAACGGATGAGGTACGGTTTTTAACTGTTCTACAATGCCTTCGTCCATAAATTTCTCCAGGATTGGAATCGGCCAATGCTTTGTGAAGATGGTTTGCTGATTGGCTTGATCGAAGTGTTCTATATAATAGGAGCTGTATGCCAGCAATGAGAATTGATCATTTTCAATAACGACTGGTTTTTTTAAATACGTGCTGACCATATCTGTAATATCGTTAATATTTGTTTGAGTCAGAATTTTTTCCAGTAACATATATGGCCCCCTGCTTCTAATGATGAATCTAATTATAATACTTTTATAAGAAGGAAGTGAATAGGGGCTGAAAGAAAGAAGGACCGGGATATGAAAAACTTTTCATATCCCGGTCCTAGGTGTATCCTTATTCTTTTAATGTTTTCTCGAATTCCTCGAATTTCGATTCTACTTCTCTAGAAGGCTGGGCTGTAAGCAAGCTGACAACGAGGATCGCAAGTAAGCTTGCAGCAAATCCAGGGATCATTTCGTAAAGCGTATCCGATAGTCCTGCCATTGACCAGAAAATAACGGTAGCGGCTCCAACGATCATCCCTGCTAACGCACCCCATTTCGTCATGCGTTTCCAGAAGAGGCTGAGCAGAATCAATGGACCGAATGAAGAGCCGAATCCTGCCCATGCATACCCCACAAGACCAAGAATTGTGTCGTTTTTCTCCCAAGAGAGAATAAGCGCGATAACGGAAATGATCAGTACTGATAGTCTGCCTAAAAAGACAAGCTCTTTATCAGACGCTGAACGGCGGAAGAAGGTTTTATATAAATCCTCTGTTAATGAGCTGGCTGTAACTAGAAGCTGAGAAGAGATTGTACTCATGATGGCAGCCAGTATAGCTGAAATTAAGAATCCAGTGATGAATGGGTGAAATAATACTTCACCTAAGACGATGAAAACTGTTTCAGGGTCATCAAGCTTCATATCATTTTGAGAAAAATAAGTGATTCCGATGAATCCCGTCAGCATGGCACCGATACTTGAGAAAATCATCCATCCCATCCCGATATTGCGGGCTTTCTTAATTTCCTTTACAGAATTGATCGCCATAAAGCGGACAATGATATGAGGCTGTCCAAAATATCCAAGCCCCCAGGCAAATAAAGAAATAACTCCTAAAAAGCTTGTTCCAGTAAAAATATTTAAAAGGGCAGGATCAATGGATCGTGCTGTATCTATAGTCGGACCGAAACCGCCAACATGGATGAGAGTCACGATAGGCACAAGGATCAAGGCAATAAACATGATAATCCCCTGAACAAAGTCCGTCCAGCTCACAGCCAGGAATCCGCCGAATAAAGTATAGGCGACAACAACACCTGTTAAAATCCATAACCCAGTATGATAATCAAGGCCAAACGTACTTTGGAATAAAACACCGCCGGATACCATACCTGATGAAACATAAAACGTAAAGAATATTAAGATAACTAAAGCCGAAATAAGTCGCAGAATACGTGATCCATCAGCGAATCGGTTTTCCAGAAAAGCTGGAATGGTAATTGAATTATTCGCTACTTCTGTATAGGTTCTTAATCTTGGGGCAACGTACAGCCAGTTCGCGTAGGCACCCAGTGTCAGACCGATTACAATCCACATAGAGCTAAGTCCAGTTGCAAACATAGCACCAGGCAGTCCCATTAAGAGCCAGCCGCTCATGTCTGCAGCACCGGCACTTAATGCTGTAACAGCCGGGCCAAGCCCGCGATCGCCCAGCATGTAATCATTTAAATTAGAAGTTCTTTTGTAGGCGAAGTATCCAATAATCAGCATACCTGCCATATAAATACTTATAGATAGTATTAGTGCATAATCAATCATAGAGTAACTCCTTTCAAATCTAAAATGATAGGTATAGAGCATTTTCCAAGGACACTTTTTTGCAAAGGGTTTCAATTAATTGTTAAATGTGAATTATTAGACATTTAAGCCGAAACATACTCTTGCAAAATGTGATGGTCCTTCTTTTACTTTTTATAAAAAGAGGAAGCAACTTTTTTGTTACTTCCTCAATAAAGCCGGATTTAACTAGATTTATACCTATTAATAGTTGTCATTATCAATCTATATATCTAAATCACACTTCTATTCCTCTATTAAAAAGTTTCAGAAGTTGTCTTAGCTTGCATATGAAGCTGCAAGTAATCTGGTCCTCCTGCCTTGGAATCAGTTCCAGACATGTTGAATCCTCCGAAAGGCTGATAGCCTACGATTGCGCCTGTGCAGCCGCGGTTAAAATATAAGTTTCCTACATGGAAATCTTCACGCGCTTTTTCCATATTCGTGCGATTTGTCGTAATGACAGCACCTGTCAACCCATACTCTGTGTTGTTTGCAATATCAAGCGCCTCTTCAAAGCTTTTTGCTTTTGTAAATGCAACGATTGGTCCGAAGATTTCTTCCTGCATTAAACGGGCTTGCGGATCAACATCAGCAACGATTGTCGGCTGAACGAAGTAGCCTATAGAGCTATCTCCCTCTCCGCCAGTAAGAATGCGTCCCTCTTCTTTGCCAATTTCAACATAGCTCATGATTTTGTCAAAGGCAGCCTGATCGATTACCGGTCCCATGAAATGATTCTCCACAGGGTTGCCGACTGTCAATTGCTTTGTTAATTCAACAGCGCGATCTAAAACTTGATCATACACATCTTCAACGATAACAACACGGGAACAAGCCGAACATTTTTGTCCAGAGAAGCCAAATGCCGATTTAACGATTGATTGAGCCGCTAGTTCTAGATCTGCTTCTTTGTCCACTACGATCGTATCTTTTCCGCCCATTTCAGCAATGACACGCTTCAGCCATATTTGGCCGTCGTTTAATTCAGAAGCACGCTTGAAAATGCGAAGTCCCACATCACGTGAACCTGTAAATGATATAAATCGAGTTTTTGGATGGTCTACCAGGTAGTCTCCTACTTCTGCTCCACTGCCTGGTACAAAGTTTAACACACCTGCTGGAAGTCCTGCTTCCAACATTACTTCTACAAATTTGGCAGCAACAATTGGTGTCGTTGAAGCCGGTTTTAATAGAATCGTATTGCCTGTTACGATAGCTGCAACAGCTGTTCCTGCCATGATTGCAAATGGGAAGTTCCAAGGTGAGATGATGATCCCGACGCCTAATGGAATGTAATCATAACGATTATATTCACCTGGACGGCTTTCAACAGGTACACCATTTTTAAGCTTCAGCATTTGGCGTGCGTAGAATTCAAGGAAGTCAATCGCTTCAGCTGTATCTGCATCAGCCTCGTTCCAAGGTTTACCTGCTTCTTTTGTCAGCAGGGCAGAAAATTCATGCTTGCGGCGGCGAATAATCGCAGCTGCTTTGAATAGGACGTCTGCACGGATTTCCGGCTTCACTTTTTTCCAGCTTTCAAATGCAGCAGCAGCTTCCTGCATTGCTTTTTCTGCAAGCTCTTGGTTCGCTTTTGATACACGGCCAATGACTTCTTGCTTATCTGCAGGATTATAAGAGACAATTTTATCATCCGTTGTCACTTTTTCTGCTCCGATATATAGAGGATAGTCTTGCCCTAAGTAGCCTTCAACTGTTTGAAGTGCTTCCAGATAGTCTTTCTTGTTTTCTTCTTTAGAAAAATCAACAAATGGTTCGTGTTTATATGGAATCATTGATATTGCACCTCTTCATAGAATATTTTTATATCTGATTAAAAATTAACTTTTCACCATGCCTTTGAATGCAAAGGCAATATTAGATGGTCTTTCTGCAAGTCTTCTCATGAAATATCCATACCAATCAAGACCATATGGTACATAAACTCGCATTTTATAGCCTTGCTTTACCAGTTCCAATTGTGTTTTGTTTCTCATTCCATAAAGCATTTGGAATTCGAACATGGAATTCGGAATGTTATGCATTTTAGCCAGCATTTTAGTATACTCGATGATTTGGTCATCATGAGACGCGACCGCCGTATAATTACCGTTAAGCATGCTTTGCTCAATCAGTTTTTTATAGTTTTCATCCACATCTTTTTTCTCAGGAAAAGCGACCTCTGGTGATTCTTTGTATGCTCCCTTAACGAGTCTCAGGAATGGCTTATACTGTGCGAAATCGCTTAAATCCTTCTCTGTACGATATAAATAGGCCTGTAATACTGTGCTGATGCAGCTGTATTTTTCTTTGAACTGTCTGAAAATATCAAGAGTAGCCTGACAGCGGACTTCATCTTCCATGTCAATCGTGACCATGACATTGTGTTTTTCTGCTGTATCAAGAATTTTTGTCATATTTTCGATAACAAGCTTATGATCAATATCAAGTCCTAATGATGTCATCTTTAGAGAAACCTGCGAATCCAGTTTTTCTCTGCTGATCATTTTTATCGTTTCAATGCATTCTGCTGTTCTTTCACGGGTCACTTCCTCTGAATCTACGAATTCACCAAGATGGTCAACTGTCACCAGCAAACCGCTTTGATTAAGCTGTTTAATGAATTTGATGGAACTTTGGAAATCCGTTCCCCCGATAATTTTTCCAGCTGCAAAACTTCCGCCGCGTTTCTTTGCGATATTATTAAGTAAATTATTTTTAGATAAAAACAAGAAAAAGTCCCTTGTAATCGCTTCCATTATTAAGGCACCCCCTAAAAAGTTATAGTTCACAATGTAATTTTACGTTTATTCGACAATTTTCACAACGTTCTAAAAAAACAAGAATTTAGCCTTGTATTTGTCTGTTATGGACAATTGGGTGGATAGTTGGAGAGTTGTATTCAGATTGGTACCCGTTCCTTTCCGCACGAGTCAAGTGCTCTCCACTACAATCCCCTAAGGTTTTAAACATTTAGTCTAAAAGCAACAAAGTTTACGAAAAGAGCCAAAAAAAAGAAGCACACTCCCTATCTTACGGAGTGTGCAAACTTATTTTCAAGCCTTATTTCGAACTCTGCCGGATACAAACTTATAAATTAATACTGCGGCTGCAATGACTAGAAGAAAATGAATAATGCCGCCTACTACATTGAAAATCAATCCCAGTACCCAAAGTAAAAGCAATACTCCTATAATGGTCCATAACATCTTCTTTTCCTTCTTTCTCAAAAGGGTTTTGTAATATAACCTTACTTTTCCCTATATGATTGAAGTTAAACTTTATTCAGCGAGGGCTTCTGCTCTTCCAGCCTGAATGTTCGTTAAAAAAGGATGTGCTTATTTAACTGATGATTAATTATACATATAAGATTACATTTACTATATTGATCTTCTTTCTAAAAAGACAACATCTCTCCACACACCATTCATTTTACCAATCCGTTCTCTAATCCCAACTTCTCTAAACCCAGCTTTTTTATGTAATTTCAAGCTTGGGGTGTTTTCAGGAAAAATACCTGCTTGAAGTGTCCAAAATCCTTCTTTTTCACTTAAATCTATGATTGAGCGCAGCAGGGCAGTTCCAATTCCCTGACCTTTGGATGTTTGACTAATATAAATGCTTATATCTGCTACACCAGCGTATACGCATCTTTCTGAAACGGGACTTAATGCAGCCCAGCCAAGTACTTCATTTTCACCTTTAGCAACTAGCCGACATGTATTAGAATGGCTTTCATCCCAGCTTTCCCATGAAGGTGCGTCGGTTTCGAATGTAGCATTGCCGGTTGCAATTCCATCAAGATAGATCCATTTGACCTGGTCCCAGTCACTATCAAGCATTTTTTCTATCTTAAAATCCATCATGCACACCCTCCATCACTTAATGGTTTATCTATTTATATTCCTTAATAATATCAAGTTGTAGTTGAACAGAACAATGCTCAGTGAAAAACTTCAACTTTCCTCGCAATAGAATCTCCTTCATTATAATAGAGTGATTCACTTTTGATTGATATCTAAAAGAAAGCCGTGAGAAGATCTCACGGCTTTCTTTTAGACTATTCGCCAGTCTTGGCAAAACGCTCAATTCTTTCACCAATCTCATCACGTACGCGTTGGAAGAACGCCCATTTTTCTTCTTCCGTTCCTTCTGCTTTCGCAGGGTCATCAAATCCCCAATGCACTCGTTTAATATGCGGAGGTGTTACAGGGCAATTGTCAGCAGCATGTCCGCAAAGTGTGACAATCAAATCTGCATTGTTTAAGATTTCAGGATCAATCACATCTGATGTTTGGTTTGAGATATCGATTCCTGTTTCTTTCATTGCCTTAACAGCGTTAGGATTTAAACCATGTGCTTCAAGTCCGGCACTTTTCACATCCCACTCTTCACCAAGATGTTTTTTCGCCCAGCCTTCTGCCATTTGGCTTCTGCAAGAGTTTCCCGTACATAAGAAGTAGATTGTTTTTTTAGACATATAGTTGTCTCCTTTTAAGTTGTTTTATATAATCAGCAGCCACAGATAGAGTCCAACAAGTGTTATAAACAAAGTTGGAATTGTTAGAATAATGCCTGTTTTAAAGTACGTGCCCCAAGATATCTTGACGCCTTTTAAGCTCAAAACATGGAGCCATAATAAGGTGGCAAGAGAACCAATTGGGGTAATTTTAGGTCCTAAATCAGAACCAATTACATTTGCATAAATCAATGCTTCTCTTATAGTGCCTGCCGTGTCTGTATCGGCAATGGCTAAAGCATCTATCATGACGGTCGGCATGTTGTTCATTACTGAAGATAAAATAGCAGCAATGAAGCCCATTGAAATCGTTGCGACAAATAATCCCTGATCAGCTGCCACTTGAATCACATCAGCTAAAACAGCTGTTAATCCTGCATTACGAAGACCATACACAACGACATACATCCCAATTGAGAAGAAAACGATCGCCCATGGAGCTCCTTTAAGAACTTTTTTCGTATGAACGGCCGGGCTTCGTCTCGCCATAGCTAAGAAGAAGATGGCAACGACACCTGCAACAAATGATACTGGAATGTGCAAGAACTCACTAATAAAGTATCCAATTAACAGGATACCTAGCACCGCCCATGATAGGCGGAACATTTTCTCATCTTTAATTGCTTCTTTAGGAGTTTTCAAATTTGCAAGATCATAATTTCTTGGAATGCTTTTACGGAAAAACAGGTATAAAACAAGAATACTTGCACCTAAAGCAAAGAAGTTAGGAACAATCATCCGTGAAGCATATTCAATAAAGCCAATGTCAAAGTAATCAGCAGAGACAATATTAACTAAGTTACTGACCACCAGCGGCAATGAGGTTGTATCGGCGATAAACCCGCTTGCCATGATAAATGGAAACACCATTTTCTCTTCAAAATTCAGGTTTCTCACCATCGCAAGTACAATAGGAGTTAAAATAAGAGCTGTACCATCATTTGCAAAGAAGGCAGCAACTAATGCCCCTAAAATTGATACATATACAAACATTCTAACGCCGTTTCCTCTTGCTGCTCTTGCCATATGCAGTGCAGACCATTCAAAGAAACCAATCTCATCTAAGATCAAAGAGATGATAATAATTGCTATAAACGCAAGAGTTGCATTCCAGACAATTGACGTCACATCAATGACATCACCAAAATCAACTACTCCAACTAATAAAGCAGCGATAGCTCCTCCACAGGCTGACCAGCCGATGGAGAGATTTTTAGGCTGCCAAATGACCAAGATGAGAGTTAAAAGAAAAATCAATGAGGCTAAAATTACTGAAGTCAATCTTTCTTCCCCTCTCTATTCACATGAAATACGCAATCCTTGTGCTTCTAAATCTGTTATTAAGTTATCTTGTGCAGGTAAATAGCCTAATAATTCTTTTATAAATGGATAATATTCATTTTCTTTATTTGTTGAATAAAAAATCCATTGACCTTTGCGGTTTTCTTTTACCAAACCCGCATCACGAAGTTTACGCAAATGCTGACTGATCGCAGGCTGGCTTGTATTGAAGATTGCAACAAATTCACACACACAGCATTCATTTGTCTCAAGTAATTTCATAATCGTGAGACGCGTTTTATCTCCTAGCAATTTAAGTATTTGGGACACTTTCTGAATATCAAGCGTTGAAGTCGCTTCCAAATTACCAACACCTCCATGTCGATAATCATTATATAATAATTTGCTTATATTAGTAAAATATAATTTATAAAATTGTATCACGTCTTGCAAGAATGACCTATTTTGCTTATTTGCGATTTTGAGGGCCTCATTCAGGCTCTTTGATACCCTTATTTTCCTCATTTGCGATTTTGAGGGTCTCATTCGGGCTCTTTGACACCCTAATTTTGCTCATTTGCGATTTTGAGGGTCTCATTCGGGCTCTTTGACGCCCTAATTTTGCTCATTTGCGATTTTGAGGGTCTCATTTATTCTGCTGGACAAGGATCAGTTGGAGGATCACACCATATTTTCCCTTTCATATCATCGCACGGTATAGTAAGTATTTTTGAAATCTCAGTAATTAATGTATCAGTTGGATGAACCTCATCGCGTTCCAATCGCTTAACGAATGAAATAGATGTATGAAGCATTAACGCGAAATTCTCCTCAGAAATATAGCTTCTTTCTCTGTTAAAATAAATAAATTCTCCAAATTCTTTGCATGGTTTATTAAGCATAACCACCCTCCTATATTATTATATAATATTACACTTATATAATAGAATGCTTATGTTTAGGGTTTATGAAAGTATTGTAAATTTAATGTAAACATTTAAATGCTTTTCGATAGCATGCTGTCGTAAGTAACAAAACTCGGTATCTATACCTTTAAAGCCTGAGGGAAAAACCTCCCTCAAGCTTTTTGTGATCCTTAAAATAAATTACGAAATTGATTCTCTTGACTCTGCAGAATTTAATGCTGATGCTTTTTCTTGAAAGTAAAAGAGCAGCCATAACGATGCCAACATAATAAAGATGCCCGCTCCACCCCAATAAAGATATGTAAATCCTTGTTCAAGTCCAATTAACATGTAACCTAAAAATGGTCCCAGTGCCGCCCCAACATCTTGAACTATGGAGTATAAAGTAAGAAAAGAAACAACATTTGCACTCCTAGCCGCATCAATTGCAATGGCATCGGTAAGTGTAGATATAGCCGTAGCTCCGATCATTACTAACAAGACAGTAAAGATCCATAAGCTTAACGGTAAGTAACTTGAAATGATTCCAAATGAAACAGCCGTAAAAACGAGTGAAATTATGAAAATGGGAATCCTTCCATTTGGTCCATCCGACCAGATGCCAATTTTTCTGCCTAAAAATGGTTCCCACATCCACCTTACAGATTGGATGAGACCGGATAAAAAAGTCACGCTGACAATTAGTCCAAAGAGTCCGATTTGCTGACCATAATTCTGTTCAATAAGTGAGCTCAAAGTTGAAGTAAGTACGCCTTGAAATAATAACGTTATAAAAAAACCGCTAATAATGATTAGGAGTTTCCTTTTAAAAACGAATGAAAAATCAAAGAGCCGACGAGAGTTTATTTTCTTTTCACCCTGAAGATGTGAATCTGTCACAAAGTAATACATTATGAATGGCAGACCAAGCAGTGTAAGACAGCCAAATGCTACAGAGATAACACTCAAACCAAAAATTGGTACCAATAGTCCTCCAAGCAGCATGCCAAATAAACTCCCTAAACGGTAGATGCCATTGTATAATCCCATCGCTTCACCACGATGGTTTTCATCTGCATACATTGCCACACTTGAAAGTCCGCCAATTCGAAAAAACGACCATGCAATCCCCCATAAACCACGTAAGATTATCCAAGCGATAAATCCCTTAAATAAACCATATCCCAATGTGGTGAATCCACCAATGATGATCGCAATGATTAATCCAGTTTTTAATGAGATTTTTTTATAAATCCAGCCTACTATAGGATTAATAGGCAATCGAATAAACCGATTAATGGAAAGAAGAATTCCCACTTGCCAAATGGAGTCCAGCCCAGCTTCCCTCCAGAAGATTGGCAAGGCAATATAAAGCATGGAATCCCCCAATAAACTTAGGGCTGTAATGATTGCAGCCATTACAATCACTTTTTGATTCTTATGTTTCCTTATTGAATCATCCATGCAGCATATCACCTGCTTTCAATATTCCTATCGTTTTATTTCTTCATAAGCCTGAAGGAACTGCTGATAGCTTTCATGGTCTAAATAATCTTCCTTTAATTTGAAACAAGCGTTCAAATGTTACATCACGTGCCTGTTCCGTCGAACATTCAAATTCATTCATAATTAATTTATCTTTTCTAAAACGGTCCTGAATGGTTAATCACCATAATTTATTCCACATCTTTCTGATAAAGATTTGAATCTAATTATTACTGCATGTTTCAACAGCAAGAAATAGAGTCCTCAGATGCATTTTTTGAGTTTAAGTTTACACTGCACACGCCAGTTTCTGGAAGATCTAATTCTACTTTTTCAGCTGCTTCACGGTCTCCGCTCAGATGTGCAGTTATTGATCTGACTTGTTCATATCCAGTTGCCATCAAGAATGTAGGCGCTCGGCCATAACTCTTTGCACCCACAATATAAAAATTCTGTTCGGGCTGACGAAGTTCTTTTTCCCCATGCGGACGAACCGTACCGCAGCTGTGAAGATTCGGGTCAATCAAGGGTGATAATGCTTCGACACTTTCGGTAGCAGAATCGATGGATGTACGTATTTCACTTATCATCGCAAGATCTGGGCGGCTCCCTGCATTGACAATGACTTCTTCTATCCCAGAAAGAGTTCGCTGTTTCCCAAATTGCATACCTATCATATCGATTCCCATATTAGATTTTTTAAGGTATTGGATAAGAAAAGGTGTTTCAACGGTAATCATATTTGCATCAACCAGCTGATGAATACGGCTTCCAAGAGCTCCCCTGGCAGCAAGTGCGTCTTTTTCTTCACCGCCGTATGCATCTTGAACTTTTTGTCTTCTCATAACCCAAATGATCACGGTCTCAGGATAAGATTCTTTCAGCGTTGCAAGTTCCAATAATGCGTTAATAGCTGAATGACCACCTCCTACAACTACTACACGTTTATTGGCATACCGTTCTTTTTGTTTTCCTAAAATGTCAGGTATCCCGTAAAAGATTTGATCTTTAAGAGCTATTTCGTCTTTCACCCATATTCCATTTGAATTTGATGGACTTGGATTTCCCCATGTACCAGTAGCATCTAACACAGCTCTTGCCTCAAACGTTTGAAACTCTCCATCTTTTTCTGCATAGATAATAAATGGTACATTGTCACGATTTGCCGTTTTCATTTTATCGGTATCTTTTTTACCAATGGATAAAACCTTTGTATTCAGGTGTATAAAGGGCTGAATTTCAGGAAGATTGGAAAGTGGATACAAATATTGCTCAACGAGTTCCTTTCCTGTTGGTAAAGCATCTAGATCCGGCTGATTCCATTCATGCTTATTTAGTAACTTTGAAGCTGCTTTATCAATGTTATATCGCCATGGCGAAAATAACCGGACATGGCCCCATGATAAAATGTTTGTGCCAACTTGATTTCCAGCTTCTAATAAGAAAAAGGATTCTTCTCTGCTTTCTAAATGAGCAGCAGCCGCAAGACCTACAGGACCGGCACCGATGATGGCAACTGGCAATTCAGTTACTTGTTCACCACCAGGATTTGCTGCTGTAACTTGGTTTGCTGATACACAGCACCCATTTAATTTCAGTGAGATATTCAAATCATTCATAAAGATCCTCCTTAGTAATAAAATGAAAATGAAATTCTAATATAATATTTGCATAATGCAAGTATTAATTGAAAAAATCACCCCAACGGAGTGCAGCATACGCTGGATTTTGCCATCGAGGCATTTAATAGCTTAATGGAGCGAATGACGGTTTCCTTTTCAAATTCATTCATATGAGAGAAAACCTCATCTAAGTAAGCATTCATCTGGTGATCGATCGTTGCGGCAACATACTTTCCTTCAGCTGTCAGAGAAAGAACATAAACTCTTCTATCGTCTGGATGAGGCGTCTTTTTGATTAAGTTCAGCTTGATTAAAGACTGAACTTGGCGGCTGAACGTCGTTATATCCGTACCAAGAGTATCTGCTACTTGTTGGATGGAAGGCTGATGCATATGGTCAATTTCATAAAGAATATGACTCTGAATTAATGAAATATCAATTCCTCCTGCTGTACAGCAGTTTTTATTAAGTAACCCGAAGCGCCTGGTCATGATTTGAAATAATTCTCTTGTGTTTTCCATGCTAATTCACCTCATAAGATAGTTATACACTTATTATTTGCATTTTGCAAGTGATAATTCATATTAATTTAAATCGCCTCCTGAAAAATCACCTTCTTTGTCCATTTTTTTTAGAATGTGTCTAAGACTTACTACTAACATAAAAGTGAGAACAGCGTATAAAAGGCTTTCCAAGAAAATCGGAAAGCCTTTTACTTACTTATCTTTTACTCTCAGAAGCCTTAAACCATTTAAAGTTACAATCAATGTAGCTCCCATGTCCGCAAAGATGGCAATCCATAGGGTTAGCCATCCTGGGATGACCAGTAATAAAGCAAGCAGCTTAATTCCTAAAGCGAACGTAATATTCTGTTTAATAATCGTCAGGGCTTTGCGGCTAAGTTCAATTGTGAAAGGAAGTTTCTTTAAATCATCTCCCATTAATGCCACGTCTGCTGTTTCAAGAGCAGTGTCGGTTCCAGCCCCGCCCATCGCAATGCCTACTGTTGCAGATGCTAGTGCCGGTGCATCATTGATACCGTCTCCGACCATTGCCACTTGACCATATTCATCTCTCAATTTCTTTACCGTGTTTAGCTTATCCTGAGGGTGCAATTCAGCTTGAAAATCAGAAACGCCTACCTCATTGCCAATGGCACGTGCGGTACCATTATTATCGCCAGTAAGCATGATTGTCTTTTTAATGCCTAGATCGTGCAATCTTTTCACAACATACTTTGAGCTTTCGCGAACCTGATCAGCTACAGCTAAAATTGCGAGAAGGGTTTCATTCGTACCAATCACCATTACGGTTTTACCTTGATTTTGCAAGGATAAAATGCGATCTTTCATTTCAGAATTCATGTGAACTGGAAGCTTTTCTTCAAATAACTTAGGGCTGCCAATGAAATAATGATCTCCATCAACGATCCCTTCAATTCCCTTGCCGGTAATTGATGAAAAATTTTCTACTTGTAAGTGTTTATAGGCAATTCCTTTATCTTCTGCTTTTTTCATAATGGCTGACGCAAGAGGATGCTGGGAACCATATTCCAAAGCAGTAATGATCGAGAACAATTCATTTTCGTTCCCATTAAGGTTTACCATTTCAAAGTCAGTGACAACTGGGATACCTTTAGTTAACGTGCCTGTTTTATCAAAGGCGATTGCCTTTAACTCACCCATTTCTTCTAAATAAATACCGCCTTTGATTAAGACTCCGTTTTTCGCTGCGTTCCCAATTGCAGTGACGATGGATACTGGGGTTGAAATGACTAATGCACACGGACAGCCAACAACTAATACTGCTAACCCTTGATAAATCCAAGTATCCCAGCTTGCTTCAAAGAAAAGGGGAGGCAAAACCGCGACAAGGAATGCCACGACCATAATAGCTGGTGTATACCATTTCGCGAATTTATCAACAAACGCTTGGGAAGGAGCACGTTCTGCTTGAGCTTCAATCCACAAGATGGATGATCTTTGCAATGGTTGTATCATCTACGTGCTTTGTTACTTTAACTTCTAATAAACCTTCTGTATTTAATGTTCCTGCAAAAACCTCATCATCAATTCCTTTTTCAACAGGAACAGATTCTCCAGTTATCGCTGCTTGGTTGATGGATGAATTTCCTTTTACAACCATACCATCCATTGCGATTTTCTGACCTGGCTTAACGAGCATAATGTCTCCGACTTGAATATCCTCAACTGAAATCATGCTTTCTGTGCCATTGCGTCGTATGAGAGCTTCTTTTGGGGCAATATTCATTAAGGAACGAATCGATTGCCGTGCTTTATCCATCGAATAAGATTCTAACGCTTCGCTGATGGCGAACAAGATAACGACAATCGCACCTTCGCTCCACTCCCCAATAATAGCCGCTCCAATAATGGCAATTGTCATTAAGGTTTTCATATCAAATTCAAAACGAATCAAATTCTTGAATCCGACAACAAATAATGAGTAACCCCCAATGATGATGGCCACTAAAAAGGCAAGAATGGATTGAATACTTTCCTCTCCATACATCATCATTGAAAAATAACCGATTGCTATGAACAATCCGGAAGTTATGAGAGTGCCATACTTTTTCATGAAAGGTTCTTTGACTGCCTGAATCTTCTCTTTTTCAGGTGTTAGTTTTAGATTTTCAAAAGCCCCTGCCTTTTCCAGCTCTTTAATACTCGGGTTTCCTACTACCGTCAATTTCGCTGCACCGAAATTCACTTTTGCATCTTGTACACCATTCAGTTCTTTTACATTTCGTTCAAATTTCCCTGCACAGCCAGCACATGTGAAGCCTTGAACGCGGTATACATTCTTTTCCCCGATTTGTTCCAAACCTTCAGCTGCCACGAACACTCAACTCCCTTTGATGAGCAAAAGCTATTTGTATAAGCTGTTTCACATGGTCATCATCTAATGAATAAAAAACAAGCTTTCCCTCTTTTCGATATTTTGCTAGACCTAAGTTATTAAGAAGCCTTAAATGGTGAGAGGCTGTCGCCATTGTTGCACCTACTATATTTGCTGCATCGCATACACATAATTCTTCTTCTAAAGAAAGAGCGTAGGCAATCTTCAATCTTGTATCATCAGATAATGCTTTATAAATTTTGGCAACAGGTGATGTTTCTTGTTTGTCCAGCTGCTCTTTTACCCGTTGTACCTTTTTACTATCAACACAGGGTACTTCACATACATCTTGGATTTTCATATACTCACCCCTACATTCAAACATTCGTTTGATTATTAGTATATGCAGGTGATCCACTATAGTCAAACAATCTTTT
Source organism: Bacillus sp. PAMC26568 (assembly GCF_014235785.1). Taxonomy (GTDB): domain Bacteria; phylum Bacillota; class Bacilli; order Bacillales; family Bacillaceae; genus Bacillus_P. The sequence continues at coordinate 3,776,810 of NZ_CP060137.1, forward strand.
GAATATTATTTCTTTTTCTCGTTAGAAAGGAAACGTTTTTAAATAAGAAAGGATATGGAGATAAAAATTTAATATATATACATATGTTCATATACATGCAAAAAATTTGTTCACAAAAAAAAGCAGCATAAGCTGCTATTTTTACAAATACTTCCGATGAATCGCTTTCCCGTCATACGTAAACAATACAGGCTTCCCTTCCAAAATCGACTCCATATGCACCGCGCGTCCCCAAAGCTGGTGAATATACGGAAGCACTTTTTCGAGATATTTCAAGTCGAGTTCAATATCTTCATACCAATGCTTCAAATACAGTTCATTATTTTTCAGGTAATCCCCATCGTTCACTGTAATGTACGGGAACCCTCCGTTTACACGCATGTTGATTAACTGATCGCGGACATGTTCCCATTCTTTATCAACGACCTTATAATCTCTGCCTTGCTTTTGGAAAAGATACATATCTTCCCTGGTGACTAGATCTTTTGTCATGTAATTTCGGATAAAGGATAAATCAGATTCAACTTCTCTTACTTCAAACATTTTTTCCCGTCCTGATCCTCGTTCAACCCCAAGTTTGATCATATCTTCTGTCGGGTTATTGTAACGCTCTTCGATATCTTCAAAGATTTTAAGTCCCAAATAGTATGGATTAATGCCAGTACGTGAAGGCTGAACGACTCCTGCATTCAGTTTTGCAAACTCAATTGCCTCGTCTGAAGTGAGATCAAGCTCCCGCAGGATACGCTGATGCCAGAAGGAAGCCCAGCCTTCGTTCATGATTTTTGTCTCGAGCTGAGGCCAGAAATAGAGCATTTCCTCGCGCATCATGGTTAAAATGTCACGCTGCCATTCTTCAAGGTCTCGGCTGTATTCTTCAATGAACAGCAGGATGTCCTTTTCAGGCGATGGCGGAAATTGCTTTTTCTTTTTTGAAGGTGCCGCTTTAGGCTTTTGTTTGTCATCCAGTCCCCACAAGTCATCATAAGGTGAGGTTTTTTTGACATCTTCTTCTTCCTCATCCCCCATTGTCCATGATAATTTTGGTCGCATTAACGACGGATCGATATGCTCTTGAATGGCAAGAACAGCGTCTAAGAATGTTTCTACTTCTGCTCTGCCATGATCAATTTCATATTGTTTGATCCGCTCCGCAGTTGCCGCCATGCTTTCCACCATGTCCCGTTTTGTATTTTGAAACCGGCTGTTGTTCTTGAAAAAATCACAATGGGCAAGAACGTGTGCGACAATTAATTTATTTTGAATAAGTGAATTAGTATCAAGCAAAAAGGCATAGCATGGATCAGAATTAATAACCAATTCATAAATTTTGCTTAAGCCCAGATCGTAGTGAAGCTTCATTTTATAAAATTGTTTTCCAAAGCTCCAATGTGAAAAACGGGTCGGCATTCCGTAGGCACCAAATGTATAAATGATATCAGCCGGACAAATTTCATACCGCATCGGATAATAGTCCAGCCCAAATCCATCTGCAATTTCCGTAATTTCTGCAATGGCATATTCAAGTGATTTCCGGTAAGCTTCGTTCACGCGTTTTCCCCCTATCTCCTCTTTAAGACAATGTATGAATCGGAGTCCGAAAAGATGAAAAAAAGCTTAGCAGGCTGAAGTTTGATTTTAAAGAGATTCCCTTGAACATAGTATTGAATGGAACCTTTGGCTATTGTATTGTTATTGATAGTGCGAGTACAGGATCAATGTATTTTATTGGAAATACTGATAAAATCACTATTTAGACTGATAAAACTGCGGATTTCATTGATAAAAACTCGGATTTACACTGATAAAACTGAAGTTTCGGCTTGACCCCCTATTTTTTAGACACAAACTTTGTTTTTTTCTTTCTATCTTAGTTTTTCATTTTTTTGTTTCACATCTTCAGTTTGAACACATGCTGATGATGTGAAATCCTGTTTTATAAGCTTACTGCCATATCTTTTGGATACCCACTATCTTTATAAAGCTTATGAAACTTTTTTGGTGTCAGGTAGTTTAAGCTACCATGAAATCTTCGATTATTATAAAAGTCCATAAACTCATCGATCCTGTAATAGGCTTCCTCGAAACACTCAAACGTGTACCTCTTGTAACACTCTCGCTCAATGATACTGTGGAACGATTCAATATATGCGTTTAGATCAGGCGTCTTAGGTGGTATGCGTTCATGATAGACTTTATTCGTCTCACAGAACTTTCCGAACACCTCACTGACGAACTGAGGACCGTTGTCGCTTCTAATAATGATACTTGTTCCTTCTTCATCTTCAGGGATTATGACCTGGCGTCTGATTAATGCTTCTTGAACCATTCCTGTAATGGCTTTAGCCTTACATGTCGAGCCTTTATAATAGCCCACTATACAACGGTCAAACACATCAATGGCACTGGCTAGAAAGAAGAATCGCCCACTATTTTCGATTGTTCCATATTTAATATCAACTTGCCATAACTGGTTAGGTTCAGTCACCACATGCTGTTTTGCCAGCCTTTTTGGGTAACGGGACTTAAATCTTCGTGGCAGTAATATATCTAACTTTCCGCATAGCCGATGAACCTTTTTAGGGTTAATAACCAGGTTGTGTTTTACGCGTAAATAATGAGTTAATTTCTTATATCCGTATATGCCTTCTTCTCCTTCAATGGCTTCCATTAGATACTCTTCAATCTGTTCATCTGGAACCATTTCATAAGACGTATTATACGAATATCCTGGAACAGGACGACCTACTTTTTCCGTCTTTTCTTCCTTATCCTTCTGATGATAATAATGCAAAGATCGCTGCACCCCCACAGCCTTTAAAACGGCTTTTACTGAAAATCCTTCTTTTAACCATAGCTGAGCTTCTTTTAAGCGGTCCTGTGTCGAAATCAGTTTTTTTTAAGAAGATTCTTTAACATCGCCACTTCCAGCTCTTTTTCACCAAGGAGTTTCATTGCCTGTTCATATTTTTCCATTAATTCATCCTTAGATGGATGATCAGAAAGGGGGGTAACATCATCTTTTTCCATTGCTTCCTGGACCTCATCTTGGTAGATTTTCATCCAGCTTCTTAAAGTATCCGAAGAAATACCAGCCTTCCTGGCAATAGAAGCTAAGTTCCCCGTTTCAAGTGCCATCCGAACGTATTTCTTTTTTACATCTTCAATAACATCTATCTTCTTTTTGGCCATATCCCTTTCCTCCCCATTTGATAACCTATATCCATTTTAAATCATATAGGTTTCGTGTCCAAATGAATAAGGGGGCCAAAAAGGTTTCACTGATAAAACCTGAATTTACACAGATAGAATTGTACATACACCGTTTTAACTCTCATTTCAGTGATTAAGACAGACTCCGCAGCAGTCAGAGATACTGCCACGCTTGAAAATGAGTGCATTTCCATGTTTGCCAGGGCTTTAAATGGCCAAAGGCAACTAGAAAAAGGACATTTCAGATAAAATAAAGCACTAAGGGGACGGCGCATGAAACATCCAATCATTTTAGCAATCATAATATCTATAGCCATTCTTACCGGGTGTTCAAAAGAACAGACGTTTGAAGATTTTTTCCATACAAAAATGGAGGCAACAAAGAAAGAGTGGGGAAATGAGGTTGATTACTCGTATTCTCTCTTACACAAGGAATACAATATTGTACACCCTGATGATGCTATTGCTGTTTTCAAAGAGCAAAAGAATAATAGAGAACAGCTATTCATAGCATACTTTGAAAAAAAAAATGGAATATGGAACTGGATCCGGACAAGAGGAGCGGAATTGGATTCTCGAGTACAATGGTCTGCCATGCATGAAAAACCATACATTTATTCAGGTGCTATAACAGATGAATCGGTATCTGAAGTTTATGCGGGAGATGCATTAGCCAAAATTATCAAGGTTGAAGACGGCAAACGATTTTGGTTCGCCATCAGCAGCGTGAAAGATACGTCGGTAACAGCAGTTAAAAGTGATAGCACGAAAGAAAAAATGGAAGAAATCAACGAAGAATAAAAATAAAACGTTCGGCTGCTTCACCGAACGTTTTTCTGCTTATACTCTCTCAACAGATACAGTTTGCTTTAATGTGCGTTTTTGCCAAAAGATAGTCATAATCAGTGTAACCACTAGGAACGCGAGCCCTAAAACAAACGGATACAAGATTTGAACATCATACAGCATGCCTGCGAGTGTTGGTCCAAGAATATTGCCGATGCTCATGTATGCATTGTTCATACCCATTGCAAAGCCCTGTTCATCACCAGCCATTTTCGAGATGAGCGTATTCAGTACAGGACGCAGGATTGATGTGGCAAGGAAAATCAGTAATGTGACACCAAAGAATAGAATGTAGCTTGAAGCAAATAGCGATAATAAAAATCCGATTGCTGCCACAGCAAGGAAAATGTTCAAAACCATCCCTTCGCCGTAGCGTCTTACAACGCGATCCACTACAAATAGCTGAACAATGACACTAATGATTCCAGTAGAAGTAATCATAAGAGCGATTTGCTGAGGTGTTGCATCGAATTGATTGTCTACAAATAACCCAAGAACGGACTCGTACGCCATCAAACCGAAGCTCATTACGAGCGTGATTACAAGCGGCACGAAGTATGGCATGCTGATTGAACGTACCATCTTTTTAGCCATTGATTCATTATCTTTTGGCATAGTCATTGCAGTGGCATCCTTCGTTTCGCTTTCTTCAAGAACAAGGATTGAGAAAATGACAGCTGCCAGTGAAACGATTGCTGAGATTAAGAACGGCATTTTCAAGCCAAAGTCTGCAAGAAAGCCGCCGATTCCTGGTCCAACGACTATACCAAGTGACATCGCAGCTGAAACGAAGCTGTTTCCTTTTGCACGCTGGTCCATTGAAGTGATATCTGCAACATATGCAAAGATTGCCGGAACTAATAAAGCTGCTCCAATTCCCCCAATGACACGGGAAGCATATAGCCACCAAATCGAATCAAATGCGTAAAACACAAACATCGAGAGTGTTAACCCTATTAAACCGTAGATAATCATTTTTCTGCGGCCATATTGGTCTGCCCATTTTCCCGCTATCGGAGAAAAAATGAGCTGTGCGCCTGCAAATATGGCAATCATTAAACCAGCTGCTGTACCGCCCTGGTTAATGGATTCCAAATATGCCGGCAGAATCGGAATGATAATCCCAAAACTTCCAATCGCAATAAACATGTTGATCATTAATATAAACATTTTTTTCTTTTGTTCTGCTGACAAAATGACAGCCCCTCTTCCTATAATAAACTGCTGCATCAGACATTTTATTTTTTTAAATACTTAACCATGTTAAGTTGTTGGGGATCATCTGTCAACGAGAAAGGATTGGAGTTTTTTATGTGATCATGAAACCGCTGCAGGTTCTGCTTTTAAGTCCATAGCAGGACCAAAGAATTCGTAATGGATCTTTTCCTGTTTAACTCCTAGATCGATCAGATTTTGAATCATTGCTTTCATAAATGAAGCAGGACCGCAAATATAAAATTCCCCTTCTTTATTGTCCAGAATTTTTTCTAAGTCATTCTTGCCGATTATGCCTTCTTTGTAAAAACATTGATCGATGCAGTCTTGAGCAGAAGGTTTGCTGTAAAATGCAAATGTACGGCTGTCCGGCAATTTAGCACATAATTCAGCAGTTTCTTTTGAAAAAGCATGTGTGCTGCTATTCTGTGTTGCATGAATAAAGGTCACTTCGCGTTCCGCCTGATCTTTTGCAAGAGTATGAAGCATGCTCATAAATGGGGTGATTCCTACTCCTCCGCTAATAAACGTTACAGGGGTTTCAGCTGAATCACTTAAGACAAATTCACCTGCAGGAGCACTGATTTCTACCATATCTCCGACTGATACATGATCATGAAGGTAATTGGATACTTTGCCTGCTTCAGATTCGGTTCCGCCTTCCCGTTTCACGGAAATTCTTAAATATGGCATATCCTTGCTGCCTGACAAACTATATTGTCTATTCATCGCATACGTTTCTGAAGGAATGCTGATCCGAAGCGAAATGTATTGACCTGACTGAAAAGCCGGTATCCCTTCTGATGAATCTAAATAGAAAGAAGAGATAAATTCGCTTTCTTTCTCAATGCGGACAACCTTGAATGGCTTGAACCCTTCCCATCCTGCTTCATTATATAAATCCTTTTCTGCGTCGATAAAAATACCGGCAATGACGCCATATGCATTTCCCCAAGCTTGTAAAATCTCAGGTGTTGCAGCGTCTCCAAGCACTTGATTGATTGCTTGCAGCAAGTGTTCCCCGACAATCGAATAATGCTCTGGTTTAACACCGAGACTGCGGTGTTTATGAGCAATTTGTTTCACAACAGGCAAAATCATGTGAAGCTGGTGAATGTTTTTCGCTGCTGCGTAAACCGTATTTGCAAGTGCAGTTTGCTGTCTCCCCTTTTGCTGATTGGCATGATTGAAAATATTTAATAGCTCTGGGTGGCTTTCAAAAAGATTTTTGTAAAAGCGAGAAGTAATTTCTACACCTTTTTCTTCTAAAACAGGTACAGTTGACTGAATGATTTCAATTGTTTTTTGAGCCAGCATGCGGATGTGCTCCTTTATTTTAAAGTAGTATTTTAAATACATCTTTATCTTAGAGCGAGAAGTGATTTAAAGCAATATTTCAAATACATCTTTAAGAAACCTGTCACATTTCATCTCAATCTTTTTCTAAAGGTCTTTATGCTGTGATAAGATAGGTATACTTCATGCAATGGGGCGATGTACTTTAATGAGATTAACAAACTATACGGATTATTCACTAAGAGTGCTGATTTACTTGGCTTCTAAGAAAAAAAAGGAGCTTTCAAATATAAAAGAAATAGCGGATGCATACCAAATTTCCAAAAATCACTTAATGAAAGTGACATATGAACTTGGGAAACTGAATGTGATAGAAACGATCAGAGGACGCAATGGCGGAATCCGTTTGGCTAAAGATCCTGCTGACATTAATATCGGATATATTGTCAGACAGACAGAAGACGATTTTAATCTAGTCGAATGCTTTGACCCAGAACGCAATACCTGCGCCATCTCTCCTGTATGCACGTTAAGAGGCGTACTCAGTAAAGCTCTGCAGGCTTATTTTGAGGTGCTTGATGGGTTTACACTTGCTGACTTGGTAAAAAATAAACCCCTGTTAGTTCAATTATTAAATAACAAGTAATCCAATGCTGCCGAACTGGCAGCTTTTTTTTGTAAATCCTTAATAATCAATCAGGCCGTTTTCTAATAAACTATAAGAGTATACATAAAAAAAAAGGAGGTTCCTAAATTGGGGAATAAAAAAATATGGCTCTTGCTTCTCATCGTCTTTTTGATGATCAATTTTACCGATCCGTCTTCTTCTTTCGCAAAAAAACAACATGCATCATCCAGCACCACCGCTGTTGAAACCATTCACTCAAAGGCATTGCAAAAAGATAGCCGTCCCAAACATCATAAACTCACCTATAAAATATACCTTCCAAAAGGATATGATAAAAAACGATCAGAAGGCTATCCAGTCATCTATTTGCTTCATGGCAGCTTCGGTAATGAAAACAGCTGGGATGATTTTTTTGGGAAACTGGATGACATGATTGAGAAAAAAGAAATTGAGCCGCTTATAGCCGTGGTCCCTTCCACTGGAAATTCTTATTGGGTAAATTCTGCAAAGTACGGCCACTTTGAAAGTGCTATTATTGAAGATTTAATTCCGCATATTGATAAAAAATACAATTCGATTTCAGATCGCGGAGGAAGATACATTTCCGGTTATTCGATGGGAGGATATGGGGCCCTCAGATATTCAATGGTTTATCCTGATTTGTTTGCAGCAGCAACTCTTTTAAGTCCAGCTATTCAAAATGGAGAACCTCCGGCTACATCTGGAGCTGTTGAACGCGGAAGCTTTGGAGAACCATATGACCCCGCCCTTTGGAATGCCAATAATTATCCGACTGCCATTGAAAGCTATGTAAACCAGCCTAACCGGGTACCTATCTATATCGTGACAGGAGATGATGACTGGAATCATCTCAGCGAAAAGGAAGACCTCCCTGCAGATGCGTATAAATATAATATGGAAGTTCAAGCTGTTCAGCTGTATCAAGAGCTGCACAGAAAAAATCTTTTTGGAGCAAACTTTCCAAAATGGGAAGAGGTTCCTGCAAGTCCCGCTGAACTGCGGATTATTAATGGCGGTCATGGAATGGATGTGTGGATTAAGGGATTTCAAGAAGGATTAAAGTATATGTTTGGAAAAACAGAAAGCACTGAAATGTCACCGATCTACAATCCTGACACCTATCTTTCAGAAAAAAAAGGAACGGTCAGCATTTCAACATTCAGAGCTCCAAGCTTATTTACCGATGAAACAGACGGTCAGGACGAACTTAAATATGTCGTCTATACACCTCATGGGTATGACCAAAATGCTGTAATAAAGTATCCAGTTCTCTATTTGCTTCACGGCTCCTACGGTGATGAAAGGAGCTGGGATAAATTCTGGCCGATTTTAGATGAAATGATTGAAAAGAAGAAGATTGGACCTGTGATTGCTGTTGCCCCTGTCACCGGAAACAGCTATTGGGTGAATTCGATGAAATACGGAAATGCAGAATCAGCCGTTATCAACGATTTAATCGGAAAAATAGATGAAGATTATAACACCATCTCAGAGAGAAACGGACGCGGGCTCATCGGGTATTCGATGGGCGGATACGGAGCATTGCGCTATTCTCTTGTCTATCCGCATCTGTTTGCCGGAACATCCTTGTTAAGTCCGGCCATTCAGCATGACGAAGCGCCTGCAACTTCAGGAGCTGTCAGCAGAGGTTCATTTGGAGAACCTTTTGATCCTGATATATGGGAAGCGTTTAACTACCCGCAGGCACTCGCCGCATACGGCCGGCAATCTTTTGAAGTACCTATGTTTATTATCGCAGGAGATGATGATTGGAATCATGTAAGTGAAAAAGAAGATCTTCCAGAAGACTCTTATAAATATAATATGGAAGTTCAAGCCGTCACTTCCTATCAATTTATTCATCGATCAAACGTCTTTAATCGTCCCTTTGAAAAATGGGAACCTGTACCTGGAAGTCCGGCAGAACTTCGCATCCTGAACGGAGGACACGGTATGTCAGTTTGGGCTGCCGGATTTGAACAAGGATTGCTTTATATGTTCGAAAATGGACTTCGATCTGCTCATTAATCAAAAGAAGAAATGTGCACATCTTTGCCGCAGTTCTATTTAGTTACCTTTCTCCTAATCTTTCTACTGAAATCAGCAAATAAGACCTAAAATAAAGGAGAACTGCTTAAGGAATGAAAAGGAGAACGCAAGATGGACATAGCGGATTTCGATGATCCCTATGGTGTATTTGGAAAAAAGATAATCAGACACTCCCCCGCTCGGACATCTTCCATGATTGAAGAGGTATTTGATGAAGATTCTGCAGTATAAAGAAATCAGCAAATACAGCAGCAAGTATCAGACATCCTAACGCAGCTGATGAACTATGCAGGAGAATATATTCAGACAGAGGATAAACATCCATATTGGATTTAATCGAGCAGTCATTAACTCGATCTTCACAGCTGCAGCTAAGTGCGCTGATTATCGACTTTTCAGGAGTTTATAAGGTTGATGAAATCGTTGTGGACAGTTAGGAAAAGTTAGTTCTTTGGGATTGATTGGAGTAAAGCTTATTCTTACTGGATTTAGAGCAGAAATGAGTTTAAGCTTTATGAATGCAGGGAAATCAAGGGTCGAACATGTTTTAAATTAATTAACATATGTATGCTTGGCTGCTGCCAAGCTTTTTTATTTGTCTTACATGACCCAGGCTGTATAATTTTGTTTCGTACCATCTATTCTTTCATATAGATACTTCACTTTCATTGCAATTTCATCACACAGCTCTTGATAATAGGCAAACTCTTCCTCATCACTGTCAAAAGAATACAAAGACAGATTCGGCAAATTCCAGGACATGACATTGTTCCCTTCTTCAACTGGCGGGGTTTTTTCATGTTTGAAGTCATACATTTGAACAACATATGAAGCTTCGTTTAGTGTTTTAAGATCAATTTTTCCCGAATCGTAATCATCTATAAACACATTTACTTCTCTCATTGCTCTCACGCAGGCAGGATTAACTTGTTTTTTAGCAAGACCGGCACTTTCAATTTGCCATTTGCTTGAGAACAGTTTTTTTGCCCAAGCTACTGCGATTAAGCTTCTGCATGAGTTGTAGTATGACAAAAAGTATATGGTCGGCTTCCTCATCGCTGTACCTCTTTCCATAAGTTTGTATTAATCTTTACCCCCTTGTTATAAAGTCTACACATTTATTCACATCCAATATTTGTATAATTAAATCAAGGATATTCTTTCTTACCCTTTCTATCATTAATCTAATCCTCGTCCTTATATAGTGAAATTTACTTCTAGTTAGCTCTTTTTCCGCAAAAGACTAACCTAATCAATATTTATGTCTTTTCACTGATCGGAATTTTCCCTGTTACAATATTTCAAATTGGAATAAGCTTTACTTTCCAAAAAAAAATCGAATCCTTTCCAAATGTCCATATTTACTTGAAAAAATGCATAAAATACTTTTCATTTACAGCGTTTCCTTTCTTTTTTCCATTCATCTCCTAATATTCAACACTAATTTCAGAAACAATTTAGGGAGTCTTTCACAGCATTGGACACTGTCCTGTTATAACGAACTCTGCTTCCCTAAACAGGGTGAACCGCCTAACTTGATCAAAATCTTATTTCTGTCCACTCTTCCAATTCCCTCATAACTGTGTTCGTGCACGATTAAAGCAAATGAATAAAAAAACCGCAGCTTCTTATTCAGCTGCAGTTCATCACTCAAAAATCAATTCTATTTATTCTGCTCTCAAATTTAACTTTATCATTTTTCAGGATCAATGCCATAGTCGTATACGCTACTTGAGACAATGCTTTAAATGAGCGTTTATTAACAAAATCCACTTCCTTTTTGAATTCGTTTGGCAAGGATAATTCCCCATTTAAAGCACCCGCTATTGCACCTCCCATACTTGCAATAGAGTCTGCATCATGACCATAGTTTACACCGCCGATAATAGTCTTCATCGTGTCTCCTCCTGCGATGCTGAACATGGCGAGGGCGATGGGCAATTCTTCAATTGAATGAATTCTGCTTGGTGTATTGGCGTTTCCTTTGCCTGTTTTTTTTCGATCGGAGAAGTTTTTAACAGTATCGAACGGTTCCATGGCTTTGCGGAGATCTTCCCGTGCCGTTTCCCATTCCAGATGGACTGCTGCTGCATCAAGTACAGATTCAATCGCTAGCTTTGTTCCGTCTTTAGCAAGTGACCTTGCAACACTTAATATACTTTGTACGGTTGCATCTTTACTTAGTGCTTCTGCTACTGCAGCTGCCATGATTCCCGCAGCCTCCCGTCCATAGCTTGTTTGATGAGCACCGGCAATGTCAATTGCTTCTTGGTAGGCACGCTCAGGATCACCTGCATTCATGATTCCAACTGGACTCATGTACATTGCTGCTCCGCAGTTCACCATATTGCCCTGCCCCGCTTCACGCGGATCTACATTTGCGAGTCTGTGACGCAAAAATAAGTACTGCTCTGGATAATAAAGTCTAGAAATTACTGACGCTTCTTTTCGAAGCTCTGGAATATACACATTTTTCTCGGCTATTTCTTCAATTAGGGCCTCTGCTATATCATAAGCCGTTAAATGGCTTTGTTTTTTAGCATATACTTTAAGCATCGCCTCAACCATTAACGTATCATCCGTTATATGGCCATTTCCTTTTTCGAGCGGCCTCATATTACCCGGTTCCTTCCATGCGTCGCTTGCTGGTTCCCTAAACGTTGTGACTGTGCCGAATTTTGACATAATCATTTCAGGAGTTAAACCTTCTGTTGGAGATCCCATCGCATCCCCTATCGCGCCTCCATAAAGAACCCCTTCTATTTTTCCAAGCATTCTCAAGCCTCCTTTTTTCTATTTGCTCCTCCCTTAAATCCGAGCGTTGAAGCTCTTGCTGCCAGAGTCACATTTAGTTCAGGCAAGCTCTCCTGTTTATCCTGTATTCCATTGATTAAAAGGAGCAGCTTGTTCGCTGCAGCAATCCCTATTTCTGAGATTGGCTGCACAACAGTCGTAATTTCAGGTTCTACCATTGTTGTAAGGGCAATCCCGTCGAAGCCTGCAATCGCAATTTCTTCCGGCACCCTTTTCTGAAGATACTTCAGCATTTTTAAGCAGCCAATCGCCATTAAGTCATTTCCGAGAAAAAAGCCATCAGCATCTGGATGTTCGGCCATGGCTTTTTTAGTTAATGAAATGCCGCTTTCCAGACTGAAATCTGCTTCATAGTGGATAAAGTCCAGCGAATATTGCTTTACGGTTTCCATATAACCTCTCAGCCTTTCTTGAGACGGCACAAGATGAATGGGTCCGCTAATATGAATAATCTTTCTGCATCCGACTGAGTAAAGATGCCTGACTGCAAGCTTTGCACCTTTATAGTTATCGATTGTGACCGAGTTTTTCAAGGTCACATTTGCTGCACGATCGACAATTACAAAAGGAATCTCTTTATACTGCAATCGCTGAATGGATGTTGGCTTAAGCTGGTAGGAAGCAAAAATAAATCCGTCTATATACATATTTTCGAAGCCTTCCCACATGTATGGCTCAGTCATTTCCTCAAAATCAGCATGTACGAGAATCATTTTGTATCCCTTGCTGTTTGCTTCTCTTTCAATCGCACTGACGAGTTCAGGAAAAAAGGGATTGATAATGTCCGGAATGAACAGTGCGATTGTATTTGTTTTTTGCCTTGCAAGACCTCTCGCAATTTCATTTGGTTTATACTTCAATGTCTCCATCACGAACTGAATCCTTTTTTCCGTTTCTAGACTGACGTATCCTTTTTTATTCAGATATCTGGAGATGGTAGCGACAGACACCCCAGCTTCCTTTGCTACATCTCGAATTGTAGCTTTCTTGTCTCTCAATGATTTTCCCCCTGCTGCTTCCTATAGTTCTTCAATTTCAGCCTTTGCCAGAAGAGCTTCTCCTTTTCCCAATACCGAGAACCCGAACATACCTCGTTGATAGCGATCATCTTCCATAGAGAAAATCTGTTTTCCATCTATTAAAAACCGGATGAGATTTTCGCTGCAGATCACCTCAAAACGATATTCTTCTCCGTACCTCCATGTGAAAGGCACTTCAATCAGCCTTGTTAATCCAAAATCATTTACTAACAGTGAAACATTATTTTTCCCGTCAAAACCCGCTTTGTAATGGCGATAAATTCCTTCCGCCCTGAAAATCAGTGAATGGTGTTCACCGCTTAGCGGCTTTATAGTTGCTGAGTACTTATAGTTTTTTGAATAATAGTTTCCTGTAAAAGAAGAGCACTCCGTATCAGAGAAACACCTCATTTCCCCTTGTTCGAGACTCACACTCCCCATATGATGGGCAAATGGTGTGACAGACTGAAACTCAACGGCCTGCTTGCTGAAGTCAATTTTATAGCTTGATTTGCCGTAAATTTGAAACTCATCTAAATACAATTTTCCAAAGGCACGGTTTAAGAGCGGTGATGGACTTTCGATAATAAAGCCAACTTCATCAATAATTGCTCCATCTGTGTCTGGAATCGTAAACTCTATCTTGTTCCATGCCTGATTATGAAGTGGAAGAGACTCCAGTTTAATATCCATCTCATTAAAGGTGTTTCGGACATAAGGAGTTACGAGAAATTCTTCTCCCTGCCATTTATCTAAAAAGAGCTGCATGCTGACCGTTTGACCGCTGCATGCTTTTGGGGCAAACGATGGCTTATATTTTTCATCATTAAAATCTTTCCTTCTATGAAAAGGTTTATAAAATACTTTGCTTGCCTCGCCCTCTACCATCCGATCAATAAAAACTTCGAGTGATCCCCTCGTTTGATATCCTTTATCTCTGTTATGCCTGATGAAGGTTTTGAAAGGGAAATCAGTCTGAAACCCATGTGTGGATCCTGGCAGCGTAAAGTCAAAATAGATTTGATTTTCTTTAAAGCTGCTGATCAGTCCGTTTGGAGGCGGCTGTTTTGAAAGCCTGCAGCCGAGCAGCGCAAGCTCTTTTGAAAAAGTCGGAATATCCATGATATTTAAATAGCCAGATACACTCGATAACACAATAAAATCATTGATTGGCTGCCTGTAGTGCTGCGGAATTTTTCCGATCCCATTCCACACACCAACAATCGTTCCTATCTTTCCTGCATTGCAATCTGTATCCCATCCGCACATTGCCGCGATCTCAATTGTTCTCTCAAAGTTTCCTTTTCCGTATAAAAGAGCAAGAATACAAACACCTGCATTAGGAATAATGTGGCAGACACCAGGATATTTGTCATATCCCCAATTCTCCTCTAAAAAATTTCTGCAGGCTCTGAAATCCTCAGGATGCTCCCAATGATAATCAATCACTTCATTGACTATTTTTGCGTACGTGCTATCAGATGGAATTGTTTTTAAACCGTTCACAATAACGTCCATGACGCTCTCTGCTTGAAACGCTTCAGCTATGCAGGCTGCAATAAATCTAGCGCCATATATCCCGTTTTTATCATGTGATACGCTTGCTGCTCTGGCAGCATAATCAGCAGCACTTTCAGGATTTCCGGGGAAAAGCAGCCCCCATGTATCAACAAAAATCTGTCCGCCAATTTGCTCAGCCAATGTTAATCCATTTTTTTCTGCAGAACCCGAATGCGGCGGAAGAATACCTCTCTGCAAGTTCATATATGCCGTATGTTCCGTGCTGATTCCCTCTCCGCCCCACCAAAACATGCCGATTCCAAATCGAGTGTAATTCAGCCAGGCACGGCCGACATCTTCAGCTGTCAATTCCCGGCTCTTTGCATCATCGTAAAGGGCACGTATAAAAAAGGCAGGACCATTTGCATCATCATCAGCTGAAAATGTTTTATACTCCTTGAGGTACCCTCTCACATCTCCATAGACTTCTTCAATTCTCTCAAACGTCCATTCCAAAGGCTCAATTGGCGCACCGAGCCTTATTCCAATATTCATCCCAAGAAACCCGGCATACACCCGCTCAAGATAGTCTTTAGGGATCAAATGCAATTCCCCTCTCCATTTCAGTTTCGCTGCAGCTCCTGTTGTTCTTTCTAACTTACGTCTGGAGATCGGCTATCATTCTATCTTTTTAAAAAAGAGAGACCCAGAAATCAGAATCTCTCTCTTTTACTAGTTTAATTTTTTATTGGCGTATTCTGTAATCTCTTTCCCTCCCGCAGCATTCCATTCTTTTACGAATGCTTCAAAATCATCAATTGGACGTTTCCCTGTAATAATGTCCGTTGCATATTCTTTATAAAGATTTTCTATTGCGTCCCAATTGGCAATATACTCCTCAGGCAAAATGAAGAGATTATCCTCTTGGTAGAATTCACTCACTAACCTTAACGATTCTTCTGCAGCTTCCCCAAGAAGCGGTTTTTTCAGCGGCTTTTCAGGTTCAAATTCAGATGGCTCCCAGAATCTTGCAAACCATTGGTCATAATACGTATTCGTAAGATCGATCTGTCCATCCGTTACCTTATAATGCTCTCCTTCAAACCCAAGACGGTCAATCATTTGTCCTTTAGGGCTTGCCAGATAATCAAGAATTTTGAACGCAAGCTCCTTTTTCTCTGATTGAGAAGAAAGGGCAACCCCTCTTGATTCTTTCGTTATATCTGTCACGCCAAATCCTTGACCTTCTCCTTTAGCTGGCGGCAAAACCTTTACTCCAGTATGATCTCCATTTGTCTGCATCATTTTCCCGTTGTATATATCTACGACTTTGCCTGCAGTTCCAACAATCACGCCGGCTTCACCGTCATAAAAAGCTTTTTCTTTAGTATCCCATTCTTTCGTAATATAAGCTGGGTCAAGCAATCCTTCCTTATATAATTTTTGATAGAATGCAAGCTTCTCCTTTTCCTGATTCGAGACTTTGTAATACTCAAATTTGCTGTCGTTGTTCAGCCATGAAGAAGTAATTCCAAAAGACATGTTAAAAATCGCATTCAGTTCTTCAAGATCTCCTGCTGCGGTAAAAGCATACCCCGGTTTCCCCGTACCGCCAGGAGGATTGGTTTTTAATTCTTTAAAGAAATTATAGTAATTTTCGATTGTCGGATCTGCCGCCAAAGCTTCAGATGTTTCCATTTTTTCAAACCAATCGCCTCTGATAACAGGTGTTTTCTGTGAAAGAGGCTTAACCCAGAGCAAAAATGGATAGTTTTCTAATCGTTTTTTATTCCATGGTTCCAGACTGTGCTTCAAATACTTTGATTTTTCAATATGTGGAGTTAAATCTTCAAGCAAATCCTGATCTGCAATCTGCTGATCACCGCCTTGAAAATAAATGATGTCCGGAATGTCCCCGCTAAGCAGCAATAAGTTCAGCTTCTCAGCATAGTTTCCCTGCGGCATTTCAACCAATTCAAAGTTCACATTCAGTTTTTCATCTGCTTTTAACCCCTTTTCAAGGGCATCAAAGTAAGCAACTGAAGCTGGGTTTGACGGATTTTCATCCTTCATGACGATGCGAATGGTTGTCGATCCATCCTTGTTCTTTTCTGTCGTTTCTGTTTTTTCTGAGCAGCCTGCAGAAAATGCGAATAGACTTGCGATCATCACCAGCATGATTTTCTTCATGGAAATCCTCCTTAAAAGATCTAATCCTTGACTCCGCCCTCAAGCGCCCCTTTCGCATAAAACCTGAGAATGAAAGGATACATGATTAAGAGCGGTACAATGGCAAGCATGATTGTTCCTGCCTGTAATGATGCAAAATCAAGACTTGCTACACTTTTATACTCTAAAAGCGTTTGTACGCCCACTAATGAGGCGTTATCACGCTCAACAACGAATTGCCTCAGAACGAGCTGCAGCGGCCACTTTCCTGGGTCTGTTAAGTAAATAGACGCTCTGAAAAACTCATTCCAATGAAAAACGGCATAAAACAAACCTAAAGTTGCAAGCGACGGTTTGGACAGCGGCAGCATGATTCTGAAAAAGATGTTTAAATGGCCGGCCCCGTCAATACGGGCTGCCTCCAGAATGCTCTCAGGCACATCTTCAAAAAACCTCATCATAATAAATAAGTAATAAACATTGACCGCTTTATAGAGAATGAGAGATAAATAGGAATCCAATAAACCAAGATCCTTCACAACTAAATATTCTGGAATAAGTCCTGGTTCAAACACCATGATGATAATCAGAATGACCATAAAGAATCTTCTGCCGACTAATCTTTTTCTTGTCAAAACATAGGCAGCAAGCGCTGTCAGCAGCAGATTCAGCAATGTCCCAATAACAGTAATAAAGATAGAGTTGAATAAGCTTTTTACAATCAGCGGATTGGAAAGCAGAATCTGATAATTTATCAGAGAAAATCCTTTAGGAATGAGAGAGAGCCCATTCATCTTGTGAGCATTTTCAGGTGCAGTAAGGGAAAGCGCGAGCAGGTTAAGAATTGGGATTATCATTGTAAGCGTTATCAAAAATAGACCTGTATAGAGCAGGATTTTAGTTAATTTGAACGTTTTCATAGAATCCTCCTCACCATACACCTTTTCCAGTTAATCGTTTTGCAAGCAAATGTGTCCCGAAAATCAGGACGACCCCGATTGCCCCTTTAAAAAGGCTTGCTGCCGTTGCATATGCATATTGCCCGTTTAAGATCCCGATCCGGTAAACGTACGTATCCAGAATATCAACAACACTGATGACAGAATCATTCATAAAGTTAATCACTTGATCAAAGCCGGCATTCATAAAGAAACCTAAATTCAAGATAAATACCGTGATGATGGTGCTGCTCATTTCAGGCAAAGTGATATATCTCATTTGCTGCAGACCTGAAGCTCCGTCCATCCTTGCCGCTTCATACAACGAAGGGCTGATTTTCATAATGGCTGCCAAATAAATGATTGAATCCCAGCCGGCGCTTCTCCACATCTCTGAAAAGACTAAAACCCAGCGTATTTGATCTTTGCTTGTCATGTAATCCAAAGAAGGAAGCTGGAAAAAATTCCGGATGACATTCACACCTCCGTCTATTGGACTCAGAAGACTGATCCATATTCCTGCAATCACGACCCACGATAGGAAATGAGGCAGGTAAACAATGGATTGAACATATTTCCGGTAATGATGATTTCTTACTTCGTGGATGAGCAAGGAAAGGAGGATTGGAATCGGAAAAACGAAAATAATTTTCATCGAACTGATGATGATTGTATTTTTCAGCACAGAGAAGAACGCTGGTGAATCAAACAATACCTCAAAATGCTTTAATCCGACCCATACATTGTCCCCGATGATGCGGTAATCCTGAAAGGCAAGTTTCATGCCGATAAGAGGAACGATGTGAAAGATGCCGAAATACAGGAAAGCCGGCAAAATCATGAAGTATAAAACCCATTCCTTTCGCATGAGGGCAATATTGTGTTTAAGCTTCATCATCAGATACCTTTTTTCTGTATTCATTACACTCTGCTAAGGTCGGCATGCCGCTTTGCGCTCCCTTTTTTTCTACACTTAGCCCTGCTGCTATAGCTGCAAATCGGATCGCTTCTTTTACTGGCAAGCCATCAGAAATGGCGTAAGAAAATGCACCAGCGAACGTATCTCCTGCGCCAGTGGTATCAACAGGATTCACAATAATAGATGGGATTGTTTCAATCTCTTCCCCGTTAAAAAAAGTCACGCCTTTTTCACCTTTTGTAATCAGCAGCTTATTTGGATATCGTTTTAAGGCTGCATCTTCTGATAATGTACCTCCGAAAATAATTTCCGCCTCATATTCATTTGGAAGCAGATAGGTCACCTTGCTTATCAGCTCTTCACATAAGTGAACGGCTGGAGCAGGATTTAATACAATTGTTTTGTTATGTTCATATAGTTCTTCAACCAAGTATTCTATTGAAGGTAAGGGTATTTCCATTGAAAGTAAGATGACATCCGCATTTAATATAGCATTCATGCTAGATTTCAAATAGGCTTCATCTGTTTTTTCGTTAGCCCCGGGTACGACAATAATTCGGTTATGGGCATTGCAGATTTCAATTAATGCGCAGCCTGTAGGAACGTCTGAACGCTTTTGCAGACTGAATGTGCTGACCCTATCATTTTTCAATTGCCTCTCCAGCATATGTCCATGCTGATCGTCACCGATTGTGCCAAAAATCTCGATGTCCCCTCCTAATCTCGCTCCTGCTACTGCCTGGTTTGCGCCCTTTCCTCCCGGGTACATGGAAAAATCCTTGCCAATGACCGTTTCTCCCATTTTTGGAGAGACATCTGTTACTGCAACAAGATCGATATTTAAACTGCCGACAACTGCTATCTTATTCATTTTCCGGCTCTCTCCTTAATCGATTTCAAGGTTCATTAAGGGCGCATGCTGCTGTGCGCCATATACATCCCGGTCGAAAACTGCACCAGAAGAAATGCTTCTGTAAAAGGTCACCTTAAACCCTAATGCCTGATCAAAAAAAACGATATGCTTCAGCTGTTCTGCCCGAAGATTATAAAGTCTGCAAATACTGGATTCATTAATTTTATTTGAATTTTTCACGTGAAAATAGTGCTCTCTGCAGCTGAAAAGAACATCTAATGTAATCTCAAATGGACCCGAATTCTTGCTTCTAAGGACCTTTGAATATTCTCCTAAAGACGTCATATAACCTCCAAATGAAACGGCATTTCACCTTTATTCAGTTTCATAAGATGATAGATTGAGAATTCATAGACGGGACCAAAATCAATATCGCTTGGAGCAAAAGGAAAGGCCAGATTTCCCGCTGTAGACTTTCTTCCCTCATAACCGTAATGCAAAAAAGTAGAACGCACCGAAGCACATATGCTGCTGGCTATTTCCTGAGTGTCGGCAACAACCTCAAAAACAAGTCCGATTTCGTAGCCTGAAAAGAATTCTGTCTCTTTTTCTCCTAAAACTCCATTTTTGCCATAGTTATAAAAATTGATTTTGTAGGAATCCTTTGAGATATCATTGTAATGCAGGATTACTTCTTCTTTCACTATCTCTTCAATATCTTCGATGCTTTTAATCAGGACTGGGTCGCGGATACCTGCAATCACAATTGTTCTGTATGCTGTTTTTCTTGCTCCTTCCAGCTTTACATAATAGTCATTTGAAGGAATGAATTTACTCTTTGATACTTCAACAACTCCTTCATCGGCTTCTATGAATTCACATTGTGATAAATCCAGTAAAAATCCCGGTCCCTGAAGAAGATATGGATGATCCTTTTCATAAAACGTGTGTGCAGCTACACTTATTGTGCTGCACTTTCTTTGAGGATTCGTTGCCTGAACTGTAAAGGAGTCTTTTTTAATTGTTCCAATAATACAATCTTTCGTCGTTCCTGGCTCTGCACATAAAGCACCGCATTCTAATATTTTCCCTAAGTGATAGGAGAGGCCGGCATCCATTCCGTGGTAAATACCGACTGCCGCAAATGGAGATGGATCAAAGGCTCTGCCGCATACAATAATCTCACATTGCTGCTGCAAGGCTTCTACTATTTGCTCATGACCCATTTGAGCCACGATAGAATGAGTCTCAGAAATGGAACTGACACTTAATTCTGGAACGTTCGGACTCATTTTTACAATCCTTCCATCTTTTAAGGCTATTTTGACGCTATCTTTTTCAAAATCTGCCCAGATTACGGCCATTTTCGGCTTTGCTTTTTTTTCTGACAGGAATTCATGAATAATGTCCAATGTCCATTCCACATGAGGCCTGGCACCAGCTCCTCCAGCTGAACCAATAATGAGCGGAACTTTATTGTTTAAACTTGCCTCAATGAGGAGTCCTAAATCTCTCTTCACTGCCCGTTTTGAAACAATACCCACACCAGCTCCTAATTTATGAGGTCCTGCGTCTGTCGAACCTGCATCTACCACGATAGCATTGGGCTTTTTTTTCATGCCAGCCTGGAGAGATTCTATTGGAAAACCATATCCGAGCATTCCGCATGGTGACAGGATCTTGATTTCATTGCTCATTACATCCCCCTGAATATGCCTTTATTAACAAGGCTTTCTTCCACTACCAACTATATGTAACCGGTTACACATTATGAATAAAACCTAATGGATTTTTATGGGTATATTAATGTTTTTTAAATATTCAGTGTTTTAAAAGTGCTACATTCTTAAAGTAGTTCAGGGGATGTTATGAATAGAAAAACAATTGAAGTTTTCCTTGCTTATCCATTGTGCCAAGCAGTATTTCTTTCACTTTTTTCTGATGTACGTTGGTTAATTGGGAGGTTAACCATTCTTCGTCCTTCCCTAATCGATGAAGTTCTGTTTTGTTGATGCTGCCTTCCCTAATTATGGTTACAGGCAGTTCAAATGGACTGACAGATACGTTTAAATCAAGGTTTGTAACCGTTTGATGGTCCGCTTTTAAAAAAAATGAAATCTTGCCGTCTGATTCGAAAAGAGCAAGCGCCACTTTTTCAGGATCATCAATCTGCTGCTTGCGGAGTTCTGAGAGCAGATCTTCAATTGTTATTCTTGCTTTTGCCAAGGATTTATAATAAATCTCTCCGTTTTTAATCAACGGAAACGCAGGCGGATCAAGTAACATGCGGAACGAGTGCCACTTCAGGCTAATAAAAATTCCGGTAATATATAAAATAACCAGAACGCTCATCGTGATCATCGAACCTTTAAGTCCTAAGCTCTCATCTGAAAGTGGATGAGCCATTATATTGCCAATGATTAGTGCCATAATAAAATCAAGCAGCCGAAGCTGGGCGATTGATCTCTGGCCCATAATTTTTGCAATCAATGCCAAAAAGAAAAAGGTAATGACAGCTCTTAACGCCCATTGAATGGATGTTAGAGTTTCCTGGCCATGAAAAAAATCCATTCTTTTCACTTCCCAAACAGGTGTTTATTGAATATCTTCTCCTAAATCGTACTGGATATGAGCTATTTTCAAGTCAATTATGTCGGGGAAACACTTCCAAGCTGATGGATGGTGGTTCTCCAACTTTTACACAGCAAATCTTCGTCAGTTTCACACAAAATAAACATATCTCCTTCAAGGGAGGAATGTTTGTGGAGACAGTCGATTACGACAAAGCATTGTATTATACACACAGATCACAATGGGATAACCTTCTAATATTGATGGTGCGTACTAAAGATGACATGCTTTCAAAACGAATTGAGCAGTTCCTGCACGCTTATAATTTCGAAAACAACTACAGGGAAATCGAGAAGAAATTATATTCTTTGCTTCGTTATATTGATCACGCAGTTGAAGCTGGGTATGAGGCTGAAAATGAATATGAATATTTAACATAGAAAAGCGATTGGAAAGAACAAAAGCGCAGGCGCCTTGGTCAGCTCGCGAAGAAAATAGGAATTGACCGGAGAAGGCGCTTTTTGCCTTCTTTGGGCAATTGTCTTTTTCACAGTGAGCTAGGCGCCGGAGCTGGACGTAGATCACTTTATTTCATTATCCACAACCTTTTACCTTTTATAATTTCCTAAACGATAAAAAATGGAGGAATCATTCCTCCATTTTAATTTTGCTTTTGCATATAAAAGTGTGTATACATTTTGAGCTCTTCCATCAGCTGCTGAACAAGTACTTCAGAATCTTCAAGCAGTTTTTTGTTTTCATAATCAAAGCAAATGGGATCAAGCACCAGCTGCTTCGGAATGGCATTTGCATATACGCCTCTCATCACAATACGCATATTATTAAGA
Organism: Bacillus sp. PAMC26568; assembly: GCF_014235785.1. Taxonomy (GTDB): domain Bacteria; phylum Bacillota; class Bacilli; order Bacillales; family Bacillaceae; genus Bacillus_P. The sequence goes on from NZ_CP060137.1 coordinate 3,799,709, forward strand.
GCATTAATCCCGCCTTTTCCGCCTCCTGCAACAGCAATCAAAGCTACTGGCTTATGGGCAAAATAAGAACTTCCTAAAAAATCGAGCGCGTTTTTTAATGCTCCGCTCATGCCGCTGTGATATTCAGGAGATAATAAAATAACACCATCTGCAGTTTTCATTGCCTTTTTTAATTTTTGCACTGCTTCGAGACTCTCCTGTTCTTCTTCCCCATTAAATAAAGGGAGGTTAAGAACGCTTAAATCAATGTAGTCTGCGTTATATTTTTCAGCAATAAATGCGGATGCCAGGCGAGTTCTTCCTTTTTTTCTTGGACTTCCGTTAACAACTGTTAATTTCATTTCCATTCTTCCTCTCTTATTTGTCCAAGCCATTCTTGACGGCATATAATGCAACCTGCGTGCGATCAGCAAGCGATAACTTGGAGAGTATATTTGAAACATGAGTCTTTACCGTTTTTTCAGTGATGTATAGAGAAGCCGCAATTTCTTTATTGCTTTTGCCTTTTGCAATTTCCTTTAATACATCATTTTCCCGATTTGTAAGTGGTGTCAATCCTTTTTCATCTATTTGATTCTTTTGCATGAGGTGGGACATGACATGCGATGTGACTTTTGGATGAAGCTTGCTTTCCCCTCTTAATACTTCCCTGATCGTATGAACGAGTTCATCCGGTTCCACATCTTTTAGCTGATATCCAGATGCACCAGCCTGTATAGCGGGAATGACATGATCCTGATCTGCATAGCTTGTCAAAATAATGATTTTCACAAGCTCATTAAATGAGCGGATTTCTTTAGTAGCATCGACCCCGTTCATGACAGGCATCGACAGATCCATTAAGATGACGTCCGGGTTCAGATTTTTCACCATCTGTACAGCTTCTTCTCCGTTGACCGCTTCCCCGACAATTTCTATGTCCTTTTGTGTGGTTAAGAAAAAGTGAAGCCCTCTTCGGACGACTTTATGATCATCAGCAATTAACAGGCGTATTCCCATCTTCAGCCCTCCTTAAATCGGAATATTAATTTGTATTTCAGTGCCTTTATTTATTTCAGATAATAAACTGAATGTTCCATTCAGTTTTTTGGCGCGATTTTTCATACCTTGAAGACCAAGAGAAGGCAGCGGTACTGTTTCGTTGTAAGAAAAACCGGCGCCTTGATCTTTTATGATCATGGAGACCTCGTTTTTCGCCCGTGAAATCTTAATTGAAGCGTTTTTAATCTGAGCGTGTTTTTTACAGTTATTTAATGCTTCTTGACCGATTCTCCATAAAGCTTCCTCCACTTCGCATGGAAGAGTCTGAATGCCAATAATGTCAGCTTCAAGTTCCAGGCCAAGCACTTTTGCATAATTCATCAGCGCAGATGCAATCCCGTTTTCCAGTCCTTGAGGCCTCAGCTGCCAGATTAATGCTCTCATCTCAGAGAGAGCTTCCTGTGACAGATCTTGAACATACGAAAGCATCTCTTTCATCTGGGCATCCTCTGTCATTTCTTTTGTTCCTCTTGCTGTCAGCATAATTGAAAAAAGAAGCTGATTGACGGAATCGTGCATATCCTGCGCCAAACGATTCCGCTCGGCAATTAAAGCAAGATGCTGTTCATTTTCAACAAGCTTCATCCGCTTCATCGCTGTTCCAATTTGATAGGCAACTGCTTCTAATAAAGCAAGTTCTTCAGCTGAAAAATGACGTTTATTCGGCGATGCTACATTTAACAGGCCAATCTTCTCATCTCCTGTTCGGAGCGGCACTGTAGCATGATGGGTGATATCATTCGTATCGCCGCATTTAAATGTTTCAGCATCTTTCAGTCGTTTGCAGTTTATGATATTTGCAGCCTTGTTCAATCGGCCATCTGAAAACTGATCAATGCACCAGCAGTTTCCTGAACACATCGCCTTTTTATGATCTATTACAAGCGCAGCGGGAAGTTTATGATCTGCAACTAAACGGTATTGTTTTTCAGAATCAATGAGAAAAATCCACCCTGTCTCAAGACCTGTTAAGTGAAGCAGCTTACTCAGCACTTCATCAAGCATTCGCTCAAGGTCATTGGCCTGATTCAGCGTTTCCGCTATCGTTTTTAGCGTCTGCAGTTCCAGTATCCTTTTTTCATCCTTTGACATATATCTCTCCCTCACACCGTTTATATTATTATTATAGCAACGTTCCAGTCTTTGCTGCCTTCTCAATGTGACTGATTTTTTCTGCGACTTTTGATGGAGATAATAGACTTCAATCCAAATGAAGTTCTCCAGAATAAGAATTTCATGCCTCATTATCAAAAAAGCGCACCTTATTATCTGGACGACCCCTTTTATAATCCGAAAATCCACTCTTATCAATCGAAATGGCTGTTTTATAATCCGCGTGCTCAAATCCTACATATAAAACTGAAATCCAAACCAATAATCCATGCACTATGACCTGCCAGCCGAGATGTACTCCTCTAAAACCTATACAAAAAAACCCGCTAAGATAGCGGATTTTATGAAATCGGATATTGCTGAATCAGCGGATGCACGACAATTTCATCGATGATCATATGCTTCGGTGCACTTGCCATATAAACAACAGCATCTGCTATGTCTTTTGCTTTTAGCCAGTCTTTCTTTTCTTCGACCCCTTGTTCTCCATTTGCGAAATAGGAATCGACCATACCTGGATTGATTGTTCCAACGCGGATGCCGTATTCGCGCACTTCCTGGGCAAGGGACCCAGAAAATCCTTGAACAGCATACTTCGTCGCTGTATACGCTGAACCATTTGCAATCGTGTATTTCCCTACATCTGATGAGATTGTAATAATCGTTCCAGCATTGCGCTCTTTCATATGTGATAATACCGCTTTACTTGCTACAAACACACCTTGTACATTAACTTCAAACACTTTTTTCCACTCATCAAGGGATGTTTCATCCACTGTTTTGAAAAAACCAATTCCTGCATTGTTAACAAGAACATCAATTGTTTGAAACGCAGAAAGTGTTTCTTTTACTACTTCTGACAAGTGCTCTTCATTCGCGACATCTGCCTGAAATGCTTTTATATGCTCATTTCCTGCTTCAGCAAGTTCCTTCGCTGTTTGGAAAATTTCTTCTGAGCTTCCGATAATGGCAAGCTTCATTCCCTGATTGGATAACTGAACCGCGATTTCCTTCCCGATACCCCTGGATGCACCTGTAACGATTGCTGTTTTATTTTTTAACATCCTCTTTTCCCTCTTTTCCATTAAAACAGCTGAAAAAGGCTTACCTTCTCCAGCTGCTGTATCATTAAATCAATTCATTTACTTTTTTCATAAGTGCCGCAGTGACTTCGCTAAGCTTCTGCTCACTCTCAGCAAGTGTGTCACCTTTTACGCCGAAATAGAACTTCGCTTTCGGTTCTGTGCCAGATGGACGAAGGCAGAACCATGATCCGTCTTCAAGGTAATATTTTAACACGTTAGATGAAGGGAGCGTTATTTCTTCAGTCGTTTTCGTTTCAGTGTAATAACGAGTCCCCGCTTTATAATCTTCGATCGTAACGATTTTTTTATCCCCCATCATTTCAGGAGGGTTGCTGCGGAAGGAAGCTAAGATGCTTTGAATTTGCTCAGCACCTTCTTTGCCCTTAAGCGTAAGTGATTCTAATCCTTCACGATAGAAGCCATACTGTTCAAAAATATCAAGCAAGCCCTGATAAAGTGTTTTCCCTTGTTTTTTGTAATAAGCTGCTACTTCAACCGATAAAAGAGCAGCTTGAACAGCATCTTTATCACGTGCAAAGTCTCCAATCAGGTAGCCATAGCTTTCTTCGTAGCCGAATTGGAAGCTGTACTTGCCAGTACGTTCGTATTCATTGATTTTTTCTCCAATGAATTTAAAGCCTGTTAGCGTATCGATTGTATCTAAGCCGAAGGATTCTGCTACAGCTCTTCCAATTTCAGACGTTACAATGGTTTTTAATACAACACCATTTTCAGGCAGGATGCCCTTTTCTTTTTTCTGTGATAGTAAATAATGCAGAAGAATGGCACCGGTCTGGTTGCCGGTCAAAACCACATATTCGCCTTCCAGATTTTTCACAGCAACTCCTAAACGATCAGCATCCGGGTCTGTTGCAATCAATAAATCTGCATCTCCTTGCTGTCCATCGCGAATCGCATACTCAAATGCTGCATGCTCCTCAGGATTTGGAGATTTGACTGTGCTGAAGTTAGGATCAGGCAGCTCCTGCTCTTTAACAACGGTTACATTTTTATAGCCAAGTGCTTCAAGTCCGCGGCGTACCGGCTTGTTAGCTGTACCATGCAGTGGAGTGAACACGATTTTCAAATCAACTTCTTCAGAAAGAGAGGGATTCACAGAAATTGTGACCAGTTTGTCAGTATAAGCAGAGTCAATCTCTTCGCCGATCATTTTGATAAGCCCGTCTGCTTTTAAAGCTGCTTCATCCTTTACTTCAATGCTTAATTCGTCCTCGATTTCATTAACTCTTGCGATGACTTCATCGGCTGCAGCCGGAGGCAATTGCCCGCCATCTTCTCCATATACCTTGTAGCCGTTATATTCTGGCGGATTGTGGCTTGCTGTGATAACAATACCAGAGAACGCATTCAAATATCGCACTGCAAATGATAATTCAGGTGTTGGGCGCAGTTCCTCAAATACATACGTTTGAATGCCATGGCTTGCAAGTGTTTTTGCTGATTCCATTGCAAATTCAGGAGATTTATGACGTGAATCATATGCAATAGCAACTCCGCGTTTTTTTGCTTCTTCCCCGAAGGATTCTATGTACCTCGCCAAGCCCTCTGATGCTTTGCGGACTGTATAAAGGTTCATGCGGTTTGTTCCTGCTCCAATTTCACCGCGCATACCTCCAGTACCGAATTCGAGATTTTTATAAAAAGAATCCTCACGAACTTTATCGTTATGCTCTAAATCTGATAAAAGCAGTCTTAACTCAGTATTCAAATCCGTTTTGTCATTCCAGCGCTTATACCTCTGTTCAAAGCTCATAACGTACCTCCGATGATTTTATGTAATAGATTTTAGTAATTATTTCTTCTTTCGTCAGGAAAATTCCTGCATTAATTCTTATGTAAATCATAGAAATCAATCATTTCCATCGCCTATTTTAACACAAAATGGGACTTTCAGATATTTTAATTTTGTTAAAAAATTTTACATTAGAATACTAAAATTAAAGAAAAACTGCAGCGTATCATGAGTGGAAATCACAAATGCTGCAGCCTATTCTTTCTATTAATTTGCTTTTCTGACCTCATCAGGGACAACTGCCTCATTCAGATGAGCCTGGAGTTTTTCAATGTGACGCTGTTTTTGCTCAGGACTCCATTTCAGCTTTTCAGCCATATAATTTGTAACAGGCTCATTGTAGGTTTTAGCCCAATTGATGTCGAAATACACGGATCCTGTTCTTCTGACAAAGAAATCAGCTGGAGCTGCTGCCATTTCTTCCGTTATCGCATAATCAATTTCTGCAAGTATATGAATAGGCAACCCATATGCTTCAGCAAGCGAATTTAACGACTGTACTCTTTCAAGTAAGGCGTCAGCATTTGAACCGTAGCGTCTTGCAAGATGCTTAGCCTGCATTTCTGTTAAACCAAGCTCCATCCCTTGTTCTGTTTTCGTTTTCACAAATGCTTCTAAGCATGAAGAACCGCCAACATGACCGCCTGAAATCGGCATATTCTTTGTTTTGCATATACCAAAGTCCTCTAAACCTTCATCCTTAAAGTCTTTTACAATCACATCAATAATATGCTCTGCCATTTTTCTATAACCAGTCAGCTTTCCTCCAGCTATCGTGATCAGCCCTGATTCAGATGTCCAAATTTCATCTTTTCTTGATATTTCAGACGGGTCTTTTCCGTCCTCATGTATAAGAGGACGAATGCCTGACCAGCTTGATTCAACATCTTTTGCGGTGATTGTTAGTTCGGGGAACATGTAATTGATTGATTCGATGACATAGTCCCGGTCGCGAACAGTCATCCGCGGATTTTTAGGGTCTTCTTTGTAAACGGTATCTGTTGTTCCCACATATGTTTTCCCATCGCGCGGAATGGCAAATACCATCCGTTTATCCGGTGTATCAAAGTAAATAGCCTGTTTTAGAGGAAATTTGCTTTGATCAAAAACTAAGTGGATCCCTTTTGTCATTTGCAGAGATTTGCCTTTTTTCGAATGATCCATTTCTCTCAGCTGATCAACCCAAGGGCCTGCAGCATTGATGATTTTCTTAGCGTATACATCATATTTCTCGCCTGAAATCGTATCTAAAATATGAACGCCGACTACTTTTCCTTTGTCGTAAATGAATCCTTCGGCTTTTGCATAATTGACTGCATCAGCGCCAAAGCGGACAGCTTCTTTTATGACTTCAATTGTCAGTCTGGCATCATCTGTCCGGTATTCTACATAATAGCCGCCGCCTTTTAAACCTTGTTTTTTAACAAGCGGTTCTTTCGCCAGGGTTTCCTTTGCACTTAGCATTTTCCTTCTTTCACCGCGCTTGACGGCAGCAAGGTAATCGTATACACGCAAGCCGATGGAAGTTGAGAAAGGACCGAATGTCCCGCCCTTATGCATCGGGAGGAGCATCCATTCAGGTGTTGTAACATGAGGGCCATTTTCGTAAACAATGGCTCTTTCTTTTCCGACTTCTGCTACCATCTTCACTTCAAATTGTTTTAAATAGCGCAAACCGCCATGGACCAGTTTCGTTGATCTGCTGGAAGTGCCGGCTGCAAAATCCTGCATTTCAACGACACCGATTTTCATTCCGCGTGACGCTGCATCAAGCGCAATGCCTGACCCTGTAATGCCGCCTCCAATTACGAATACATCGTATGTTTCCTTTGTCATTTTATTTAGGATTTCATCTCTTTTTTCACTTGAAAAAGCCATTTAAATTCCTCCTAATATTTTCCAGCAAGAGATGAAAAAGAGACCACAACAATCTAGTGCAGCAATCAATGCCTGCCCTAGTGTTGTGGCCTCTCCATATCTCCAACCGTTCTATTAACTTAATGTTAGTATATCACATGCTGCAATTATTTAAAAGCCTGAGCTGCTTTTACTGCTTTTTTCCATCCTCCGTACAGTTCATCACGTACTTCATCTTCCATTTCAGGTTCGAACTGTTTGTCTAATTTCCATTGTGTTGTGATATTTGATTTATCTTCCCAGAATCCAACAGCAAGACCCGCAAGATAAGCTGCTCCAAGTGCTGTTGTTTCATTTACTTCAGGACGCTCAACCGGTACACCAAGCATGTTGCTCTGGAACTCCATTAAGAAATTATTTTTTACCGCGCCGCCGTCAACACGCAATGTTTTTAAAGAAATGCCAGAATCTGCTTCCATCGCTGTCAGCACATCTTTTGTTTGATATGCAAGGGATTCCAGTGTTGCACGGACAAAGTGCTCTTTTGTAGTGCCTCGAGTCAATCCGAAAACAGATCCTCTAACATCACTGTCCCAATAAGGTGTACCAAGTCCTACAAACGCAGGAACAACATAAACGCCATCAGTTGACTCGACACGATCAGCATAGCGCTCACTGTCTTTGGCATCTTTAAACATGCGGAGACCGTCACGCAGCCATTGAATCGCAGAACCGGCTACGAAGATACTTCCTTCAAGCGCATATTCTACTTTGCCGTCCACACCCCATGCGATGGTGGTTAACAGGCCATTTTCAGAACGAATCGCTTTTTCTCCTGTGTTCATCAGCATGAAGCAGCCTGTGCCATACGTATTTTTAGCCATTCCTTCTTCAAAGCATGCCTGGCCAAATAATGCTGACTGCTGATCTCCGGCAGCTCCTGCGATTGGCACGGAATGACCGAAGAAGTGATATTCCACTGTATTAGCATAAACTTCTGAAGATGGCTTTACTTCAGGCAGCATCGATTTAGGAACTGTTAAATATTCAAGCAGTTCATCATCCCATTTTAACTCATGAATGTTGTACATTAATGTACGGGAAGCATTTGAATAATCAGTAACATGCGCTTTGCCGCCTGATAGCTTCCAGATCAGCCATGTATCAATTGTTCCGAAGAGAAGATCGCCTTTTTCAGCTTTTTCTCTCGCACCTTCAACATTATCTAAAATCCATTTCACTTTTGTTCCTGAAAAATAAGCATCAATTAATAATCCTGTTTTTTCTCTAAATGTATCATTGTAGCCTTTTTCTTTTAACTCTTCGCAAATACCTGCAGTCTGTCTGGATTGCCACACAATAGCGTTATAAATAGGCTGTGATGAGTTTTTATCCCAGACAACTGCTGTTTCACGCTGATTCGTAATCCCGATGCCTGCAATTTGCTCAGGCTTCACATTTGATTCTGATAAACAAGAAGCAATAACAGCCAAAATGGAACCCCATATCTCATTTGCATTATGCTCTACCCAGCCTGGCTTAGGGAAATACTGTTTAAATTCTTTTTGTGCAATATGAACGATTTCACCTTGTTTGTTAAATAAGATGGCTCTTGAACTTGTTGTTCCTTGGTCTAATGACAAAATATACTTTTCCATAATAAATCCCCCTCAGTAATTTTCAATATGATGCTGTGCTAGAAGAATTTGTTTGTTTTTTTGTAAGAGCGTATACAATTCCAAGCATGATCACAAGGACAGCTGCGACATACCAGAACATAGTATCGATATTACCCTTAAATACGTAATTGTAAAAGACGGCTGCAAATGATCCCCCTACTAGAGGAGCTACAACCGGAATCCACGCATATTTCCAGTTAGAACTTCCCTTGCCTGCAATCGGCAATACAAAATGGGCAAGTCTTGGTCCAAGATCGCGTGCCGGGTTGATGGCATACCCTGTTGTTCCGCCTAATGATAAGCCAATTGCAACGACGAGGAAACCTACAATCAGGGGATTTAAGCCCTCTGTAAATGTATTCGCTCCAATCGCAAGCAACGTCAGCACAAAGATAAATGTTCCAAGCGCTTCACTGATAAAGTTTGCAAAATGATTTGGAATCGCTGGACTTGTTGAGAATACTCCAAGCTTTGCACCTGGATCTTCTGTTTCTTTCCAGTGCGGCAAATATTGCAGATAAACAAGCACAGCTCCTAAAAATGCTCCAATCATTTGAGCTAAAAGATAGGATGGCACCTGGTTCCAATCAAATGAACCGGCAAATGCAAGTGCAAATGTAACAGCTGGATTCAAATGCGCTCCGCTTATTCCCCCTACTGCATAAACAGCCATAGCTACACCGAAACCCCAGCCCATTGTAATAACAATCCAGCCGGATTCATGTGCAAATGATTTCTTTAAGCTGACTCCAGCACATACACCTCCGCCAAACACGATTAAAATCATCGTACCAATTACTTCACCCCAAAAAGCTGTCATCTCTAAATCCCCCTATCTATAAATGTGATTCTCATAGATTAGAAGAAAAAAAATCCACAACAAATTCCTTTACCCAAGTAAAGATTTGTTGTGGATCTCCGTTTCTCCATCACATTTATTAACTTGCTCTCATCGTACATTCTTTTGAAAGCGTTGTCAACAGATATATTTTATATATTTTGATAATTTTTCCATAATGACATCTCTGATGATGTGACGGCTGTCGCACCAGCTTTTAATGCTTTATGCACTTCCTCTGAGGTTTTTACGAAGCCTCCTGCAAGGATGGGGATTCCTGTTTTTCTTTTCACCTCTTCAATTAAGCTTGGTACAAGGCCTGGGAGAACTTCTATATAATCCGGTTTATTTCTTGCAATAAGTTCTAAGCTTTTCTCCAATGCACTTGAATCTAGCAGAAACAGACGCTGAATCGCATAAATTCCTCTTTGTTTAGCTTTTGTAATGACGTTGGATCTCGTTGAAATTAAGCCAGCGGGCTTCACTTCCTGACAGATAAATTCAGCTGCATATTCATCGTGCTTCAGACCTTGAATTAAATCGATATGAATGAGAATTTTCTTATTGGATGCGGATGCCAGCCGGACAATATTCCGAACCTGACCGAGATGAGTATCCAGAAGAACACCGTATTCGTAGGGGCTTTCTAAAAAACGCTCTAACTGTTTCATATTGCGGATTGCGGGCAAAATCTGCTGACTTTCAAAACTCATATTCTGCACCTCCCTTTTTATTAAATTGATTATCTATTTATAAATGCTTACAAGGAATGTACTACATAAGCTTACATAAACTCAAGTCCATTATTTTCATTAAAATAGAAAAAAAGACAAAGATTGGATAATCTCTGCCTAGTTCTTTTTATATCTGATTCCGTAAACGTCATGTCTGCGGTCTTTTAATTGTCTGACTGTGCCTGATTGACGCTGTCTGCGGAGGATTTCCAGATCAACATCTCCGATGACAACCATTTCAATGTTAGGGTTGCACTCTCCGACAATTCCGTCTCTTGCAAATTCAAAATCAGAAGGTGCAAAAATCGCAGATTGAGCATACTGGATATCCATGTTTTCCGTCTGCGGAAGATTTCCGACTGTTCCTGAAATAACCGTATAAATTTGATTTTCCACTGCTCTTGACTGCGAACAATAACGAACACGCAAATAGCCTTGACGGTCTTCTGTACAAAATGGCGTAAAAATGATTTTTGCTCCTTTTTCAGTCGCAATGCGTGCAAGCTCAGGGAATTCAATATCATAGCAGATTTGAATGGCAACCCTGCCGCAATCGGTGTCAAATACTTTTACATCATCCCCCCTGCTGATGCCCCACCATTTACGCTCATTTGGAGTGATGTGAATCTTATATTGCTTTTCAATGGTTCCATCTCTGCGGAAAAGGTAAGCAACATTAAATATCTTGCCGTTATCCTCTTCGACAAAGTGTGAACCGCCGACGATGTTGACGTTATATTTAACGGCAAGCTCTGTAAAGAGACTAATGTACTCCTCTGTATACTCTGTCAGCCTGCGGATCGCTCTGCTCGGTGACTTTTCATCTAAAAAGGACATGAGCTGGGCTGTCAGGAGTTCTGGGAATACTGCAAAATCTGCAGATGCATCGGATGCTACATCTGTATAATATTCAACCTGTGTCGCAAACTCTTCAAAGGAGTTAATTTGTTTCATTTGGTACTGTACAACACATATCCTCACAGGCAAAGCTGTTTTATAGTAACGTTTTGTGTTAGGCATGTAATCGACATTATTCCACTCCATTAATGTCGCGTACTTTCCTGATGCACGATCATCAGGCAAATAGTTAGGGTTAATCCTCATTAGCGTGAATCCGTTCAGCAGCTGGAATGATAGAACGGGATCATAAATTTTATGATGGATAACCTCTTGAACATATTGGCGGGGAGACATTTCATTTTCAAACTTATGATAATTCGGGATTCTTCCGCCTATTATGATGCTTTTAAGATTCAAACGTCTTGCTAAATCTTTTCTTGCTTCATAGAGCCTGTGACCGATCTTCATGCGGCGGTATTCAGGATGGACCATCACTTCTATCCCATACATATTATAGCCGTCAGGATTATGGTTTGAAATATAGCCATTATCTGTAATATCGTCCCACGTATGACGGTCATCATATTCATCAAAGTTAATGATCAGGCTTGAGCATGATCCGATAATCTTCCCTTCAAATTCAGCACAAAACTGACCTTCTGGAAAATGCTCCAAATGACTTTCTAAATGCTCTCTTTCCCAAGGGACCATGCCAGGAAAGCATAATGCCTGCATGGCTAATATTTCATCTATGTCTTTACTTTCAATATTTCTGATGATCATTTTTTTCTCAAATTTAGACAAATCAATTGTATCAGTCACAAGAACAGCTCCTTTACATGGTAACAGCAATTTATTCCCTGAAAAGCGCTCATTGAAACATATCTACTTGCCGGACTCAATAAGTGAGATAACTTTTTCAAGTTCCATCTCAGCCATTGACTCCAAACGGTGGTCAATCTCACCAAACTCCATATTCTTTGTAACGCTATTTGGAACGATGGTGCAGAACATACCTGCTTTTTTGGCGGCACTCGCTCCATTTACTGAATCCTCAAATGCCAGGCATTCTTCTGGATTTACGTTCAGGCACTTTGCAGCTTCGATGTATAATGCAGGATCAGGTTTTACTTTTTCAACATGATCCGATGTCCTGATACACTCAAAATAATCAAATAAATGTAAGCTTTTCAGGTATGTACTTACCCACTCATAGCTTGAGCTTGACGCTAATCCAATCTTTAATCCAAGCTCTTTCGCAGCCTTCAAATAAGCTTCCACTCCAGGACGGGCAATCTCAGCTGCCATCCGTTTTTGAAACTTGTCTTCCTGAATTTTCGTTAAATCCTCATGATTCAGCTTCTTCTGCAGCTGTTCTTCTAAGAATGTGAAGGGATGAAAATCAGATGAAGTCCCTATGACATTGCCCCATACTGAAAGAGGAAGCTCACTGCCATGCTCTTTAAAAATTTCCTCCAAGACCTCATACTCGTGTGTTTCAGTGTCAAGAATCAATCCGTCAAAGTCAAAGATAATTGCTTTTATCATATAGCTTCCCCCTCGTCATTAATATATCCATTATATAACGGAAAAAGAAAATAGAAGAACAATTAGGAACTTGCAGAAAAGGGTAATTAAATCATAGTGATAGTTGGGGTCTTCAAAAGTACCGAACTGCTGTTTTTGGACTTCATTCGTGTCCTATTGTTTTCATCTTTAAGAATTAAGAAAGCACCTGCTCGCTAAAGCAGGTGCACTTCGACTATTAATGCTGTTCTGAAATGTTGGTCAGTGCATGACCGGCCGCTTCATCAGACATTTGATTAGTAGCAAGATCCCCTAGAGCAACATAGCCTACCAGCTGATTATTCTCAACGATTGGCAAGCGGCGAATCTGATTTGATGCCATCAGCTGTGCTGCTTCCTCGCTGCTCATATCTGGTGTCCCAGTAACAAGGTTTGAAGACATAACATCAGCTACTTTTGTATCGCTTGTCTTGCCTTCTGCTGTTGAACGAAGCGTGATATCCCGATCTGTAATGATGCCTTTCACCTGTCCCCCGTCAACGACAGGAATCGATCCTACATTCTGGCTGCTCATAAGCTCTGCAGCTTCCTGTATGCTTTGTGTAGATGTAATTGTTACAAGATCTTTCGACATACTTTCTCTAATTGATGAATTCAAATTAAACAGCTCCTTTCAGATTTTATTATGTTCAAAGCAGCAGCTTTTTCTTCCTAGAAAATGTGACCTTTTTTCACTGACATTAACATTGCCTTTGATGTGATATTTGGTATTTGTATTCACTATCTATTTTATTTAAGATAAGGAAGAGGTGGTGCGGATGAACGGGTTTGAAAGAAGAAAGCAATCTAAAATGGAGCAGATTCAAAAAGCGGCATTTCATCTTTTTTCACAATACGGTGTTAATAAAGTAAATATCCAGGAAATTGCCGCCAGTGCAAATGTGTCTCAGGTCACAATCTATAATTATTATGGCAGCAAAGATGCTTTAGCGGTTGAAGTCATCAAAGCATTTTTACAGGAGCAGCTTGATTTTTACACAGAATTATTGGATTTGAACATCCCTTTTCAGGAAAAAATGGAACGGCTTGTTGTAAGAAAAATTGCTGATTCTGCCGCAATAGGATCTGAGCTATTAGAATATATCATGTCATACGAAGGTGAAATCAAACACATTATGAACGAGTTTACGGTTCATCACTCGATTCCTCTTTTAAAACGTTTAATTGACAGCGGAAAAGAAAAAGGCCATATCAGGGATGATTTATCATTTGAAACAATTAGGTTTTATTTCAACATGTTCGCATCCGAAGTATACAAGCACCCGCAATTTATAGTGGAATATGAGGATCGCAACAAAATGACGAAAGAGTTTTTGCATTTATTCTTTTATGGATTAACAGGAAAAGAATGAGAATCAAAAGATGTTTTTAAAATTATTAACTTTGATTTACAAGAACTTGCCCTAGGACTATAATATGTAGTGTAAACTTCTGAATTGAGAGGCGATAACGTGTCAGAGGAAACAAAAAAGTACATAGAGAATCAATTATTTATCGCATGGGCAGCATCATTCGTATCCATGCTGGGAAGCTTATATTTTTCTGAAATCATGGATTTCATCCCATGTGATCTTTGCTGGTATCAGCGAATCTTAATGTATCCTCTAGTCGTGATTTTAGGCATGGCGATTTACAGAAAAGACTATCAGATTGCCTTTTATTCGATGATTTTATCAGCGATAGGCGGAACCATCTCCATTTATCACTATGCCGTACAAAAGATCGATTTTGTTGGCACACATTCTGCATCCTGCGGCATTGTTCCATGCACAGGCGAATACATTAATTGGCTTGGATTTATTACGATTCCGTTTCTTGCACTTATTGGATTTACGATTATTTTCATCACTAGCTTAAATAGTTACAGAAAAATGAAAGGCGGTCGTTAAGATGAAAAAGGTTATGATTTTCGCAGCAGTTTTTATCGTATTATTCGGTGCCCTGGCATTTGTCACAAGCTATCAGCAGAAAGAAAAAGCAGAAGGCAATCCATATGGAAAGGACAATCTTGATGCAGCAACTGTTGACCAGCTGGATGATCCAAATTATCAAGACATTATCCTTCCTGAAGAAGTAGACGAAAAAATCGGTAAAAAAGAGGATTTTGTCGTTTATTACTTCAGCCCTACGTGTGAGCATTGCCAAAGAACAACACCTGTTTTAATGCCAGTTGCTGAAGAAACTGGAGTTGAAATCGGCCAATTTAACCTGCTTGAATTTGAAGACGGCTGGAGAAAATATGGCATCACACACACTCCGACCCTAGTCAAATACGAAGATGGAAAAGAAGTTGATCGTGTTGAAGGATATAACGATAAGGCTTACTTTACAGACTTATTGAATAAATGGAAATCATAAAAATCAAGAACAAAAGCGCAGGCGTCTTGGTCAGCTCGCGAAGAAAATAGAAATTGACCTGGGTTAAATGACGCACCTGAGAATCAAGTGTCATTTAACCGAAGAAGGCCCTTTTTGCCTTCTCCTGAGCAATTGTCTTTTTCACAGTGAGCTAGGCGCCGGAGCTTGCCGAAGATAACTTTATTTCATTATCCACAACCTTTTACCTTTTGTAATATTCTAAACGACAAAAAAGGGTACCCAGGGTACTGCACCCCAAAAGTTAGAGTGAAATCTGACTTTTGGGGTGTTTTTATTTTATGGCTAAGTATAGTGATGAATTTAAACTTATGGTTGTAAGAGAGTATCAAGAAGGAAAACTTGGACACAAGCTTTTAGCTAAGAAACATGGTATAAAGTCATATTCACAAGTTCAGAGATGGATAGATATATACGAGAAGTTTGGAGCAAAGGGATTAACAAAAAAGCAGCATAGAGAAACTTATTCTGTTCAATTCAAACTTGATGTATTAAGCTTTATGAAAAGAACAGGTTCTTCAGAAACGGAAACAGCTCTTCAATTCGGGTTAACAAATCCTCCTATGATCGCTTCTTGGAAAAAAGCTTTTTTGGAGGGTGGTGCTGAATTTCTGGAAAGACCAAAAGGACGGCCGCCTATGTCTGATAAGAATAAGAAAAGACAGAACAAACCAACAGAAGAAACGAAAATGACTTACGAACAAAAGTTGGAAAGAGAAAATGAACTTCTTCGTTTAGAGGTAGAATACTTAAAAAAGTTGCGAGCTTTTCAGATGGATCCGGAAGGCTATCTCGAAAAGCACAAGCAGCGCTATCATTCGAACTCAAAGAAAAATTCCAATTAAAAGATGTTTTACAGATAGTTGGTATTCCAGAATCTACTTTTCACTATCACATAAAAATGATGAAGAAGAAGAAGAATCCTGATGAAGAACTAGAAGCATGCATTCAATTAATTTTTGAAGAAAACCACGGCAATTATGGTTATCGTCGTGTCCATTTGGAATTAGGAAACCGAGGTTTAAAGGTAAATCATAAAAAGGTTCAACGTATTATGAAGAAACTTGGACTCAAAGGTGAAAAGTTCAGGCGAAAATCACGCAAGTATAGTTCATATAAAGGAACGGTTGGAGCAATTGCGAAGAATCGTATTAATCGTCGTTTTCACACAAATGTAAGCCATCAAAAATTAACAACAGATATCACAGAATTTAAGTGTTTAGATAGTGTTAAATTGTATCTAAATCCAATCATGGATATGTTTAATGGTGAAATTCTTTCGTATGGGATTAGTATGCGCCCAAGCTTAGAACTTGCGTTAAAACCTCTCGAGGAAGCCCTTGAAATCGTAAAAGACTCAAAATACAGGACAACTATACATTCTGATCAGGGTTGGCACTATCAACATATAAAATGGGTAAAGACACTGAGAGAAAACAAGGTATTTCAGAGTATGTCGAGAAAAGGAAACTGTATTGATAATTCGCCTATGGAGAACTTTTTTGGCCTGTTAAAACAAGAGATGTATCACGGTGAGGTCCGATGTTCATTTGAAGATTTAAAAAAGAAGATTGAAGAATATATTATTTATTATAATAACAAACGTATAAAGCAGAAATTGGCAGGCATGAGTCCGGTTCAATACCGTATCCACACCAGCCAATTAGCAGCATAATATAAAACTTTAACTTTTGGGGGTCACATCACAGCCGTGTACCCTTTTTCTATACAATCCACTTATTTGCAGGCTTGCCATACTTGCTTACCTGCTCTTCCTTCTCTTTTGAAGACAAAAAGTTGTCAAACGTAAGTGGAAATTGATAGCCATATTGTTTTAAAATTTTAATATTCCGATTGTAAAGCTCTCTTTGTTCAGCTTCAGAATGCTCATCCAAATGATTAAGCAATGCTGTCAATGCCTGGAGACTGGATATAATTTGAAAGGCTTCTCTCAGTGTGCCATTATACTTTAATTTTTCAGCATGAGGCTTTAAGACAGCAAGGTCATCAAGCTGATCGATCGTTTCATCTGAAAAATACTGTGGAAAGATATCTTCATACATATATTCAATCAATTCTTCAATATATTGCTCTTGTTCCTCTGTTGATGCAAAAACAATTCTCAAGTTATTCACCTCTTTGCTCCGTTCGTGCCAGTGTCTTAGGTCTAGAATAACATAGCTCTCTATCCTAAAGGAGAGGTAAGTGTTTCCGTTTCTAGCTTGGACATCCAGTAAGAAACTTTAGTATACTTGAAAGACTAATGATAGATAGGTGATCGCGATGAAAATCAAAGGAGAATGGATGGAGTTACCTGTAAAGGAAGACTGGAAAGGGATTCCTCTGCAGCAATTGCTGAAAGATAAATTAAATGCGCCAAAAGCGCTCATTCATAAATGGCGTATGGACAATGATGTAAAAGTAAATGACGAAAAACCTAATTGGACGGCACCATTAACAGAAGGAGACTTGCTTATCATCCGGTTATTTCAAGATGAAGATTTTGATTTAATACCTGAATACATGGAACTGGATCTCTTATTTGAAGATGAGCATCTCATCATTGTCAATAAACCGGCAGGCATGGATACACATCCCAATGAACCCGGCCAAACCGGCACATTGGCAAATGCAGTAGCTTTTCACTTTCAAATGCAGGGACTTTCCAGAAAAGTACGGCATATACATAGGCTTGATCACGATACATCAGGTGCAATCATCTTTGCGAAGCATGCCCTTTCACACGCCATTCTGGATCGATATCTTGAAGCCAGGAAAATAAAAAGAACGTACACTGCCATTGTGCAAGGAAAACTGAAGCAGAAAAAGGGAAAGATTGAGCATCCAATCGGCAAAGACCGCCACCACCCAACTCGGCGCAGAGTATCCCCAAATGGTCAAACCGCACTAACTCGTTTCAAAACAGAAGATACGAACATGGTCTTCGATGTATCCCTTATTAAGCTGCAGCTCGACACTGGCCGGACTCACCAGATCCGGGTCCATTTAAGCCATATTGGCTACCCGATTGTCGGAGATGAACTATATGGAGGAAATACAAAGCTTTTGAAAAGGCAGGCACTGCACGCATCCGAAATTACCGTGCTGCATCCATTTTCAAATGAAAACATTACGGTTTTCGCTCCATTTCCAGAGGATATGAAAAAGCTGATGGAAATGTATGAGTTTTCAACATTGATCAGGCATTGAAGCAGCGGCTCTGATTTGATTTATCTTAGTCAAATTCGATTTACTTTCCCATATGAGACTTTTACTTTCCGGAATGTTGTTATTACTTCCCGAAAACATGGAAAATACTTTCCGTTTTGAGCAGCATACTTTCTTTTTTCCATTTACCTCCCAATTTAGAGACAAGTTTCAGGCCACCCACCCTGGTGCAAACTGAATCTTGCCCATATGAAAAAGCCCCATTTTCGGGGCTTTCTTTCAGAATTTCTTATTAAACACATGGCTGACACGTTCAAATCCCATCTTTTCTTCATAAAAACGGTGTGCATCAATCCGTTGATTCCCTGATGTGAGTGTCATCATACTGCATCCTGCGTCTTTCGCAAGATCTTCTACATAATTTAACAGCTTCTCTCCAAATCCGCGCGACCTTGAAGCTTGATCTGTTATTAAATCATACACATAAATATGTTTGTCGTTATAGAAATTCGTCAATTGAATGATTCCCGCTAACGCTTTTACTTGGCCGTCTTCATAAAGGCAGATTAATCGATATCCTTGCTCTTTCATTGTTCCAAATAATCTAAAATAGTCTTCCTCACTTAACTGTGTCCGCAGTTGAGCCATAACGGAATATGCTTTTTTTAAGTCTTCTTCCTCCAAGATTTCTTGAATTGTAATCACGTAACATCCCCCTAGTCTTTTAATTCACTTTTTCAGCATATATAATATAGCGCTCAGGTGCATTGCCGACAAAACTGAAAGGATAACACGTCGTTAAAATAAGTTCTTCCCTTTCATTTTGCAGCGTAATGATGCTTGTATCATCTGCATCTACTATTTTAGTTGACTTGATTATGTACTCAAATTCACCCTGCGGCAAAAGAATCTTTAGGGAATCGCCATTTTCCAGGTCTCCCGCTTTGCGAAACACTGTATCCCTGTGCCCCGACAAAACAATCTGGCCATTTTCATTTGGATAATAGCTGCCTTTGTAATGGCCGACCCCTTTTTCTAAATCATCAGGATCTGTCCCTTCAACAATCGGAAGTTCAGCCTTTAATCGATCAATTTTAAGAATCCCTACTGCATCTCCAACCTCAGGTTCATACCTTTCTCCTGAAGGAGGCAATTCCTTATCTTCTGCTGATCGGATGGCAGCTTGCGCATCTGCCAAAGTTTGATTCGTTTTTACGTTAGTCTCAACGATTTGCCATACACCATATCCTGTAAAAATAAGCCCCCCTATAATTAATAGGAGGGAAAAGAATTTGAATTTTGTCATATAGTTGGCACTTCTCCTTCAACAATTTAAATCCGCACTTTTAATTACTTAGATTATACCAACATTGACAGAATTGTACAAATACTAGTTGGTCTCTGTTCTTTTTTCAATGACAAATTGCAGGGCTGATACAATTTCTTTTTTGTCTTTTGTACTCATCACAGAATTCGGATATCGTTTTACATCACTTTTTACATCCTTTAGAATCGTGTAGCCTTTGTTTTCAAAATAAGAGCTTAAAGAAGGAAAAATTTTGTTGAGTTCAAAATGAACTTCTGCTCACAAGATATGCAGTTGAAGTACAGCTTTTGTACCCTTTTTAGCATCTGAATTTTGAATAAGTGATTTAACATGATTTAAGTCGATTTCTTTTGTTTCTTTCAATCGTGACTGTTATTGACTTCTCAGCTTCCATATTGCGTACTTTGCCGATTTAATTGTAAAATTCTATAAAAACAAGAAAATATTAGTAGATTTTGCCGGATTTCTTTTTATAAAATCAGGGTAATTACCCTATTTTATTTTGTACATAGCTTTTTCAGCCAAAAAAAACAGGCCGTCCGCAGTGGACCGCCTGTTTATCAAGCTTTAGTATTAAAAATCAAAATTATCCGGATCCGGCCCTACACGTTCGTCACGGTTAAGTCCGTCGATAGACTCCATCTCTTTCTGTGATAATTCGAAATTGAAGATAGCTGCATTGTCATAAATGCGGTGCTCCTTCACAGATTTCGGTATGGTTACTACTTCATTTTGCAGATCCCAGCGAAGGATAACTTGGGCGACTGACTTGCCGTGCTTTTCTGCAATTTCACTTAATGTTTTATCATCAAGCAGTTTGCCCTGCATGAGCGGTGACCATGCTTCAAGCTGAATGTTATGCTGCTTGCAGAATGCTTGAAGTTCCTTTTGAGTCAAACGCGGATGATATTCAACCTGGTTCACCATCGGAACAATTTCAGCATCAGCGATAACATCTTCAAGGTGATGAATCTGGAAGTTGCTTACGCCGATCGCTTTCACTTTTCCTTCTTTATAGAGCGTCTCTAATGCTTTCCATGTTTCCTTATACTTGCCTTTTACCGGCCAGTGAACAAGATATAAATCTAAATATTCTAATCCAAGCTTCGTCATGCTGTCATTAAATGCTTTTAATGTGGATTCATATCCTTGATCGGCATTCCACACTTTTGTAGTGATGAATAGCTCTTCGCGCGGTACACCGCTTTCTTTTAAAGCTTGTCCTACGCCTTCTTCATTTTTATAGGCAGCAGCTGTATCAATGCTTTTATAACCTGCTTCAATTGCCCATTTTACTGAATTGACAACTTCATCGCCATCTTCTACTTTGAAAACGCCCAGCCCAAACCAAGGCATTTTCACTCCATTATGTAAGACTGTAACATCCTGCAGGTTTTTTGCCATGATAATAATCCCCTTTCAGCTATTCAGAATACCTTCATTATCTGATAACTTTCAGCAAAATCCAAAAGATATGCCTCATGTCTTTCTCATTTTGCTTACTTTTTGGTAAAATGGAAGAAGATAGTAAAAAGAAAGGGACGGTTTAGATCATGGAAACAAAAGAACAGCTTCTCGGTCATTTAAAAGAGATCGAAAAATGGGAAGATGACCAGAAAGGGTTATTTTTCTGGGAGAAAATCGGACGAATTCCTTTTAAAATACTAGATAAACTGACACCAGCTTTTATTCAAAAGAAAATCGGCATCCTGCTTGATGAACTCGGCAGTTTTATTCAGAGCGGCGGAAAGTATTTAACACAAAAAAATGGCATTTTAAAAAAAGTGCAGCATCATGTTCCAAATGAGACTGTGAGCAGTATTGATGATATGAAAAAAGTTCCAATAAATGTGATGAACCTAGTAGGTGAGGATTTAAAGAAAAACCGCGGAAAAGTTGCCACCGTTCAAGGCGCGACAACTGGATTCGGAGGGATTTTTACTCTTGCAGTTGATATCCCTGTTTTATTGGGTCTATCATTAAAAACACTTCAAGAAATTGCGATTGCGTACGGCTATGATCCGACTGATCGGGAAGAGCGAATTTTCATCGTGAAGTGCCTGCAGTTTGCATCAGCTGATATTGTTGGAAAGCAAGCGATACTAAATGAATTGTCAGGCTATTATAACCGCAGCATGGCACCTGCCGAAATGATGTCAAAGCTTCAGGGGTGGCGGGAAGTTGTTTATACATACCGTGACCATTTTGGACTAAAAAAATTATTGCAGATGGTACCTGTAGCAGGCATGATTTTCGGGGCATATACGAATCGATCAATGGTGAAAGATATCGCAGAGACAGGCATCATGCTATACCAAAAAAGACGGATTCTAGAAAGGTTAGAGACCGACTCCAATCTTAAACTAGAAGAAGGAACTCAAGGATGAGTTCCTTCTTTTTTCATATTAGAAAAATAATGCATCAAGTGAATAAGCACCTGCGCCTGTCAAAGCAACACCGATTGCTACTGCAAGAAGAGTCAAATTGAATTCATATCCATTTTGTGCAGCCCAAAATCCGTTTGGTGCATGAACTTTAACAATGGCAACAAGCATTGTACCAGCTAAAGCAGCTCCAGCAAGAGGAGTAAGAAATCCTGCCGCAAAAAATGCCCCGCCTGCAAACTCAGCTAAACCCGCAATCACGGCCATCGCAACACCCGGCTTAATGCCGATTGATTCAAAGAAACCTCCTGTTCCTTTAATGCCATGCCCTCCAAATGAACCAAACAGTTTCTGTGCTCCATGAGCCATGAACGATAGTCCAATCACTAAACGAATAATTAAAAGTCCTAAATCTAATAACATACTGAATCATCCTTCTTTCGATTATTTTTAATTCGAGATATTTACTTAAAAAAATTTTGCTTCTTTACTCTATATGCAGGCTTTGCCGAAAAAATACTTTTAATTAATATATCTTGAATTCAAAGTAATTATATGCCGATGTATTTAAAATGTCAACACTTCATTTTTAAAGTGAAGCTATGCAGAAGTGTTTATGGGTGATAACAAAAAAGGAGCTATTAAACCATAAAATAGGACCTAACAAAGTACACAACTAAACACAAAATGGATCCAATTAAAAAAGGTCCAATTCTTAAAGTCAATTTTTCGACTTTTTTGTGCCGTGATTATTTTTCTGCTCCAATCACTCGTTTTAATGCACTTTTTTCTATTATGTATTTATAGTTTCCTAAACAACAATAAAACCGCTTCATCTAGAAGCGGCTCAGCCTAACATTATTTTTATTGGACAACAGCAAATGAGAAATCCTGAGTGCCTGATGGAACATTGTAAGCTTGCACTTCAATCGTGTATGTCCCAGCTTCTGCACTTGGCAAAATAACGGTTTCCACATTATTTCTGCCATCCCAGCTATTGTTGTAAGGTGCTGTAAAATCGTTTCCTGCATACGTTTTTCCGCTTGGGGATTTAATAACCAAATCCAAATCATTGACTAATGAAACAGAGGCTGATGGATTACCTGGATAGTCTGTCCAAGCAAGTGCAATTCTTAACGGTTTTCCGCTCACTGCCTTAAATGAATAGGCCGCTTTTTCATTCGTTCTAAGTGCTTTAGATTCATTTGTATAAGCAACATTTACTGATTTATCAAGTGAGACCCTTCCCCAACCTTGATTTCCGCTTGGGTAGCCAAGGCCAAGGTCTTTCGCTCCCGCAATTAAAGCTGCTTTAATAAGGGATGGTTTTGGAGTGACACCTTTATTTTTTATAAAGTGCTCACGCAGAAGAGCAACGTTTCCAGCAACAAGCGGGGTTGCCATTGAAGTTCCGCCCATATAAGCATATTTGCTGTTATAATTTGCCCAGAAAGATGCGTCAGGTGCTAAAGATGAGCGAGTCGATAAAATAAATGTGCCAGGTGCAACGATATCCGGCTTTACTCTTCCATCAGAGGTAAGACCCCGAGAAGAGAAAGAAGCAATTTGATTGATATTATCTGCATACGATCCAAATGACGGACGGTTATTTTCTGAAGCTCCAACCGTAATTGCATTTTTAGCTGTACCTGGCGTGCTGATCGTTTTTGAACCTGGCCCCTCATTGCCGGCAGCAAATAACACAGTCATATCATCATTATTATAGACATATTCATCTACTTGTTTAGACTCAAGTGTATATGCCCCTCCTACAGGTGCCCCCCAAGAATTGGTATGAACCCTTGCACCGGCACTGTACGCTTGAGAGAAAAGTGAGTTGAGGTTACTAGGCAAACCTCCAAGTCCTCCATTTGCATCCATGATAGATTGAAAGACAAGACCTGCTTTAGGAGCCATTCCTTTGAACTGAGCATCCCCAAGCACTGAACCTGCCACATGTGTTCCATGTCCATTTGGATCACTTGAATTGTTCGTACGCCCTAAAGCATATAATGCTTTAATTTTTCCGCCCTTAAAGGCTTCATGCATCGAACTGTCATTTCTTCCCGTATCAAGGCCGGTATCTGCAACTGCAACTGTCTGACCTGCACCTGTCAATCCATATGTGCTGCTGGCTGTATTTACCTTCATGATTCCTGCAGCCACATCGTTGTGAAGCTTAAACGTATTTTCTTTTGCGATGAACAAAGTATCTTCCTGATTTGCGTATTCAATAAGCTCCTCGAGATTTTTCTTTACCAGCTTTTTCTTTGATTTATTTACATGTTTTAATTCTACGTCAAAAAGCTGGGTGTAGCCTGATTGAAAAAGAGCAGGATCTAATTTATACAAAGGCAGGTATGTTTTAACGGACGTAATCCCCTTGCCTTTTTTTAATGAGTTTATTGCTTTTTTCTCAGCCTTCACGACAAAAGCATAATCTGGAACATACTCAATAATTTCAGCTCCGGTACCAGTGATGAGCAATCGATCTGCCTCAGAGACAGGTCCATCAAGCTGAACAATATAAAGAGAGTTTTTCAGACTGGTCTGTTCAAGCTTTTTCAGCACATTCTTCGGAAGCTTGCTGACATAGCTCTCCATTTTAAACATTGCTTTGCCGCCTGTGCGATTTTGACCGCTGAAAGATGTCTTTCCAAATTGCGCGAGCTTCAATTCCTGCAGCTTTTGCGGTGCAGCCTCAGCTTGAATATTCGGCATAAATACAACGCTTCCCGCTAAACAAAGTGTTGTCATTAAAGCTGTCAACTTAACGCCTTTTCCCAAAACTACCAGCTCCCTGTAATTTCATATAATAGCAGATTTTTTTATTGCTTCCTTTTTCTACTATACTCTACTAATCTACCATATGGATATGAATACTTTGTATTGGGAAAAAGACCTTTATTTTTTAAAATAATAATCAAATAATGAAAAGGGTTTCTCACATATAAATTGTTCTCTTGCCACTGTTTGCAAAAATGCGCATGAGTCTTAAGACACGTTTAGTCTTCACTCTTTGACAATGGGTTCTTCGAAAGTTCTACAAAAATCGACTAATTCATTAATTATTAATAATGGCAGTTCAGGCTGCTCGTGAAATATACTCAAAGTCAGGAGCCTCAGCTTCTCACAGAAACCTTTCTTTCTTTAGTCCAACGCAAAAAAATCTCCCTTATAAAAAAGGAAGATTTCCTATTAATGCTTATTCCCTATCATTTCAACGACTTCTTTGACTTCATTCAGCATGGATTCTCTTGTCTCGTCATCAACATAAGCCACTGAATATAAAAACTTATGTGCAAGGGTTTCGATTCCGCAAAAATTCATGATGCCGATATCAAATACGGCCTGCATAGCCATCGTTAATTGCAGAGGTTTTAGAAATTTTTCCGGCTGCCCTGTCGTCTGGAAGATAAGTGCTTTTTTTTTGTTCAGCAAGCCTTCTGGGCCATCCTCTGCATAACGGAATGCAAAACCATTTGTGAAGACCCTGTCAAAATAGCCCTTCAATATTGCGGGCATTCCATTCCACCATGTCGGATAAATAAAGACCAGAATATCCGCCCAAATAAGTTCTGCCTGCTCCGTTTGAATGTCTGCTGGTATTTTATCTTGATAAAAGGCTGAATAGCCGTCTTCTGTCAGGATTGGATTAAACTTCAGCTGATAGAGATCTCTTTTTCTGATCTGAAAATTCTTGCTTGTAAACTCTTCTTCTACAGCATTGCATATAGCTGAGTTAAAACTTTCCGGGTTAGGGTGAGCATATATCATTAATACGTTCATTTCATTCTCCTAAAATGACTTTTTTACTATTCTTCACAGAGAATGGAAATATTATGATAGGAGCTCAGCTTTTTTGTTCTTTCATTTAATCCATTTGCTTTCCCGAAGATCCATGCTTTTCTTGAGATCTAAAAAAGTTCAAAAAGCAGTCAGCTTGTTCTTTGCATACGTGCGTTTTCTTTCTTTCTTATTCATGTTTGGATCAAAATATCCCAATTGAAGAATTCCGACGACTTTCTCGCCATTTTGAACACCGATCGCACGGCGGAATTTAGGATCGTACATATGGTTAGGCGTTTTCCATACCATCCCCAGCTGTTTTTCCCAGCCTAATAGCTGCAGATTTTGAATGAGTGTGCAAATGGCCGCAAAGTCCTCTTCCCAAATTTTCTGGCGGGGATCTTCAGGCATAATCGCAATTAAAAAAGCTGGAACATCTGACAATTTCGAAATGATTTTTTCATGAGCTTTTGCTTCATAGCAGGAAAGAACAGTTTGCATAAACGCTCCCTTACGTTCTCCGCTCACAAATAAAAAGCGCCAAGGCTCCCTCAAACCATGGTTAGGAGCCCAGACAGCATCATTCAGCAATGTTACGACATCCTCTTCCTTAACCTCGTTTGGCAGGTAATTTGATTTAATTGACGTTCTTTCACGTATAACAGCTGCGATTGATTGTTGCTGTATCATTTTACTTCCTCCGAACTTTTTAATTGATAACGATTTTCACTATCATCTGTTTTAAATAGTAGCACTGTGTTTTTCGTTCGTCAAATGCAGCAGACATACAAAAAACCCTCCAATAAATGGAGGGCCGTCTTCTTAGAAGAATAAATTCAAGATAAAGTATGAAATAGCTGCCAGCGTAGCAGAGATCGGCAATGTAATAAACCATGTAATTATCATTGTTTTAGCCGTTCCCCATTTAACACCTTTAATTCTATGAGCAGAACCTACCCCAAGAATAGAAGATGAAATAACATGGGTTGTACTGACAGGCAAGTGAATAACAGATGCACCGAAGATTACAGCTGCACCGGTTAAATCAGCTGCAACACCATTAACGGGACGGATTTTCATAATCTTTCCGCCAACAGTTTTAATGATTTTCCAGCCGCCGACACTTGTTCCAAGCCCCATCGCAACCGCACATGAAACTTGAACCCAAGTCTGAATATCTGTCGTGCTTTGAAGATTGCCGGCAATCAGCGCCATAGTAATAATACCCATTGCTTTTTGGGCATCATTTGTACCATGAGTATAAGATTGAAGCGCAGCTGTTGCAACCTGAATAGCACGGAAATTTCTATTTGTTTTTGTCAGGTTATTGTTTTTAAAGATGATTTTAAAAATACTGTAGACAATATAACCGACAACAAACGCCAAAATCGGGGAAATGATAAGAGCTTGAAGAATTTTTAGAAATCCTGTGTAATTTAACGAACTAAATCCAGCTGCAGCAATAGCAGCGCCAGCAATCGAACCGATAATCGCATGGGAAGAACTGCTCGGAATTCCGTAATACCAAGTAATTAAATTCCAAGCAATTGCAGCAATCAGTGCAGCCAAGATAACCACAGATCCATTTTCTAATGTAAACGGATCAACAATGTCCTTTGTGATCGTCTTCGCTACCCCCGTAAATGTCATTGCTCCTACAAAGTTCATGACAGATGCCAAGATGATGGCTTGTCTTGGTTTAAGTGCCTTAGTTGATACGGATGTTGCGATTGAATTTGCTGTATCATGAAATCCATTAATAAAGTCAAACGCTAAAGCGAAAAATACGATTAGAATGGTGAGTATTAAAATAGTATCCATAATAAATGGCCTCTTACGCGTTCTTCATGATGATAGTTTCAAGTGTATTCGCAACACCCTGACAGCTATCAGCAATTTCTTCTAGCGTTTCGTAAATCTCTTTATATTGAATGATTTTAATCGGGTCTTTTTCGATTGCAAATAAATTTTTCACAGCTGTACGCAAGTAATTATCACAGTTTGACTCAAGTTCCTTTAAACGAATAGCATGTGTGCGAATATCGCTTAATTTCTTGTTTGAAAGCAAGTCAATTGATTTGGCAATTTCGATCGTACACTCATTAATTGTGTCAACGAATTTTACCATGTAGTCAGTTGGTTTTGTTACAGAGTACATTTCAAACAAGGCTGCGGAATGCTCGATGCCATCCAATACATCGTCCATAATCATCGCAAGCTGAAGAATATCTTCACGTTCGATAGGAGTTATGAAAGCTTTATTCAATTCCATGATAATGGTATGAACAAAAGTGTCGCCTTTTGACTCATAATCCTTAATTGTTTCTGAGAACACTTTAAGATCATTGGCATTATTGATTTTGTAATCAACAAAATACTGCCCTGTTTCTTTTAGATTTTCAGAAATTTGACTTAACATTTCAGAAAACTTATCTTTTCTTCTTTTGATAGCCATTATTATTCCTCCAAGGAGCCATATATTTTTTCTTTTTCTCTATATTTGCAACTTAAAAAGTATATACGCTAATGTCGAATCCGAAAAGACTTTGTCGTTAATTTTAACAATTTCTTTACAAACTATTAATATAAGTAAAATATTTCTATGGTATAGAAATCCAATACGAATTTAATTTTCTATTAGATGCCCTTAAATTACTGTTTTCACCGGTTAATAACTTCAGTAATTATTCATACCGAGCCCCTAGATTAGACCACAAAAAGCAAGCACTTGCATTTACACTTACAAGAGAAAGCACACATTTTCTTGCTTGGCAGCAGACCTGATTACTATGTTTTTCGCCTTATGATCCAGGACGCTCGGTATACTATCCGCTGGAGCCATTTAATTATCCGGAAACCAGGAGTTACTATCCGAAATCTGTGTTTTATTATCCGATCGGAAATAGAAAATCAACAAAAAAAAAGCGGGAATAATCCGCTTTTTCCAAGTTCTACTTTGCAATTGAGATTTTTGCCGTCTCCGACTGTTCTGCTGGAGGATGAAACTCATCTTCCATTTTAGATACAACTACTGTTGCCACACCGTTTCCTATCAGATTTGTAATCGCACGTGCTTCAGACATAAAACGATCGACACCGAGCAGCAGAGCGATTCCTTCAACTGGGATCATCGGGAATGCCGCAAGTGTTGCAGCCAATGTAATAAATCCTGAACCTGTTACTCCTGCTGCTCCTTTAGAGGTTAACATTAGAATTCCAAGTAAAGTCAGCTGCTGCCAAATACTAAGGTCTATACCATATGCTTGCGCAATAAACATCGCGGCCATTGATAAGTAAATGGATGTGCCATCTAAATTAAATGAGTATCCTGTTGGAATGACGAGCCCCACAACTGATTTTGAACAACCGTATTTCTCCATTTTCTCCATCATTTTCGGCAATGCAGACTCAGATGATGACGTTCCAAGGACAAGCAGGATTTCTTCTTTAATAAATGCGATGAATTTTATTATGCTGAATCCATAATATTTTGCAATCGCACCAAGAATTAATATGATAAAAAGGAACATTGTAATATAAACTGATCCCATCAATTTTCCAAGAGCAACAAGTGAGCCTAAGCCAAATTGTCCAATTGTGTAGGCCATCGCGCCAAAGGCAGCAAATGGTGAAACTTTCATGATCATATTTACAACACCAAAGAAAATATCTGTGAGCCTTTCAAATAAAACTACAACCGGCTTTGCTTTTTCTCCGATCGCCGCCATTGAGATTCCAAACAAAACAGCAAAGAATAAGATCGGGAGCAATTCTCCCCCAGCCATCGCACCTACTACATTTTCAGGAATAATGCTGACGACAAAATCAACAAATCCATGGCTTGTTTCTTCTGCCCCCTTTGTATATTGTGATACATCTCCGCCTTCAACGGATTCTGTGTTAAAGCCGTCTCCAGGCTTAACAATTCCAACTACAATAATTCCAATGGCAAGTGCAAAGGTTGTTACAATTTCAAAGTAAAGAAGTGCCTTGCCTCCGATTCGGCCAACCTTCTTCAAATCTCCCATGCTTCCAATTCCAATCACTACCGTAAAAAAGATGATTGGCGCAATGACCATTTTGATCATTTTAATAAAGACATCTGCCAAAACCTTCAGTTCAATCCCAAATGCCGGAAACAAAAAGCCAACCGCAATACCTAAAATAATACCGATGATTACTTGAACAGTCAGATTTTTAAAGTTAATTTTCATGATATCCTCCGTTCTATTATTGATAACGCTTACAAGAATATCTTCATATTAACTGATAATTTAGAAATCACGATTGTTTTGGTAATAATGGTCTTTTTGTTCTTTTTGGTCATCACCTAAACGAAGGGTAAAATTCCCTGCTCCGATTCAAGACGTATTGTGGTTGATATCCTCGATATTTGGGGCCAACCCTCCGGCTTGACCCCCTATTTTTTAGACACAAACTTTGTTTTTTTCTTTCTATCTTAGTTTTTCATTTTTTTGTTTCACATCTTCAGTTTGAACACATGCTGATGATGTGAAATCCTGTTTTATAAGCTTACTGCCATATCTTTTGGATACCCACTATCTTTATAAAGCTTATGAAACTTTTTTGGTGTCAGGTAGTTTAAGCTACCATGAAATCTTCGATTATTATAAAAGTCCATAAACTCATCGATCCTGTAATAGGCTTCCTCGAAACACTCAAACGTGTACCTCTTGTAACACTCTCGCTCAATGATACTGTGGAACGATTCAATATATGCGTTTAGATCAGGCGTCTTAGGTGGTATGCGTTCATGATAGACTTTATTCGTCTCACAGAACTTTCCGAACACCTCACTGACGAACTGAGGACCGTTGTCGCTTCTAATAATGATACTTGTTCCTTCTTCATCTTCAGGGATTATGACCTGGCGTCTGATTAATGCTTCTTGAACCATTCCTGTAATGGCTTTAGCCTTACATGTCGAGCCTTTATAATAGCCCACTATACAACGGTCAAACACATCAATGGCACTGGCTAGAAAGAAGAATCGCCCACTATTTTCGATTGTTCCATATTTAATATCAACTTGCCATAACTGGTTAGGTTCAGTCACCACATGCTGTTTTGCCAGCCTTTTTGGGTAACGGGACTTAAATCTTCGTGGCAGTAATATATCTAACTTTCCGCATAGCCGATGAACCTTTTTAGGGTTAATAACCAGGTTGTGTTTTACGCGTAAATAATGAGTTAATTTCTTATATCCGTATATGCCTTCTTCTCCTTCAATGGCTTCCATTAGATACTCTTCAATCTGTTCATCTGGAACCATTTCATAAGACGTATTATACGAATATCCTGGAACAGGACGACCTACTTTTTCCGTCTTTTCTTCCTTATCCTTCTGATGATAATAATGCAAAGATCGCTGCACCCCCACAGCCTTTAAAACGGCTTTTACTGAAAATCCTTCTTTTAACCATAGCTGAGCTTCTTTTAAGCGGTCCTGTGTCGAAATCAGTTTTTTTTAAGAAGATTCTTTAACATCGCCACTTCTAGCTCTTTTTCACCAAGGAGTTTCATTACCTGTTCATATTTTTCCATTAATTCATCCTTAGATGGATGATCAGAAAGGGGGGTAACATCATCTTTTTCCATTGCTTCCTGGACCTCATCTTGGTAGATTTTCATCCAGCTTCTTAAAGTATCCGAAGAAATACCAGCCTTCCTGGCAATAGAAGCTAAGTTCCCCGTTTCAAGTGCCATCCGAACGTATTTCTTTTTTACATCTTCAATAACATCTATCTTCTTTTTGGCCATATCCCTTTCCTCCCCATTTGATAACCTATATCCATTTTAAATCATATAGGTTTCGTGTCCAAATGAATAAGGGGGCCAAAAAGGATATCCTCAATATTCCGGCCAACTCTCAACTTTTTCCGGCCGATAACCTCAATATTCCGGCCAACTCTCGAACTTCTTCCGGCCAAATTCTGAAAACAGTTCGATTAACCCTGTCATGTACTTATCAGAAGTCTATTAATCTGTTTGCACTCACAGCTTGTTTTCATTAGGACAAAAACGAAAAGCTGCCGCATCTTGTGCAGCAGCCCGTTCTATTGCAGATTTTGAATATCTTTAATCCAAGTATCACCGTATTTAGCAGCATATGTTTCATAGAGAGGCATAAAAACCTTTCTCCATTTCTCTTTTTCTTTTTCATTCAGCTCATATATTTTCATGTTCGAGGTTTCTTTCATTCTGCTGAATTGAGTGTCATTCATCTCTTTTGATTCATGCAGCATCCAGATAGTTGTTTCATCCATTGCTTCTTGAATATGAGTTTGCAGTTCAGGTTCTAATGAATTCCAAAATTCTTCATTCATTAAGACAGAATACCCCAAATAGCCGTGATTTGAAACAGTCATATCCTTTTGCAGACGATAAAATCCTTTTGAGTAGATATTTGAAATCGTGTTTTCCTGCCCGTCAAATTCATTTCCCTCCAAAGCAATGTAAACATCATTGAATTCTGCAGCTTTTGGAATCGCATGCAGCAATTCAAATTGCTTTGCGATTAAATCACTGGGCATGATTCTAAAACGCTGGCCAGAAAAGTCCTCAGGTGCAATCAATGCACCATTGCTGCTCGTCATTTGCTTGAAGCCATTCCCCCATAAAGCGAGGCCCTTTATGTTTTCTTTTTCTAATTTGCTTAATAATCGTTCCCCGACTTCACCTGTATAAACATTCTTCACATGCTCCACATCTCGGAAAATAAAAGGCAAATCAAGCACCTGCCATTCAGGGATGACCTCTGTCATTTTTGAATAAGAAGGCGCAATCATTTGAACATCGCCGCGTTTTAGTGCCTTAAGCTCTTTTTCATCCGAATACAGAATCTCATTCGGAAAAACCTCAACTTTTATTTTCCCATCTGTCCTGTCTGCAATGATTTCGGCAAATTTTTCGGCAGCTAACCCTTTCGGCGTATTTTCAGCAACTACATGGCTGAACTTAATCACGATTTGATCGTTTAATCCTTGCTGTTCATCATCGTCTTCTATTTCAGACATAGGATCATGCGAAAATACTGCAATTATTAATAGCACAGTTAATAGACTTGAGCTAATGAACCATTTCATTTTTTTCACCATTTCAATCAGTTTTTTAGTAGATTCATTGTATCATGACATTTTAATGCATGTTACAATGAAAGATATTTTATTCTTCAGAATAATGAGGAACCTATATGAACCGCATCTCAATCTTATGGAAAATTGCAGGTTTGATCTTTTTTATATTAGGCTTTTCTCTTTTTCTCGCAGGAATTGTTTTAATAGGCAATTTTATCAGCGGAAAAGAAGAGGAATTAACGGCACGCTCTTTCGTTACATCACAAACAGTCGCCGAACTTCCGGAAGTGAAAGAGGCGCTGGACCACAATAAAAACGACCTGAACAAGGTTGTAGACCGAATAAGAACCATTAACAATGCGGCTTACATCGTTGTTTTGAACATGAACCGGGAAAGATTGACACACCCAGTCAATGAAATGATCGGAATACGTTCCAAGGGAAGCGATGAAGGACCAGCCTTTGCTGAACACTCTTATACATCAAAGGCTAATGGAGAAAACGGAAACGTCATGCGTGCATTTGTACCCGTCATGAATGATGACCACGAGCAAATCGGAGTCGTGCTTACCGGATATAAAATACCAACCTTTCTTGAAGTCCTGTACAGTCTTTCATTTGAGATTTTCATAACATCCAGTCTGTCGCTGCTATTTGGAGGCTGGGGCGCCTGGATACTGGCACGGCAGATTAAAAGGCAAATGTTTCAGCTTGAACCCCATGAAATCGCAAGACTGCTTGTTGAGCGTACCGAAACGTTTAATGCCATGCACGAAGGTGTAATTGCGATTGATACGAATGAAAAAATAACCATTTTTAATAAAAAAGCCATGAATATGATGCAAATTGAAGGTGAGGTTATTGGGAAGTCCATTAGAGAAGTTATTCCTGATACTGCCTTGCCTGAAATTCTTCAGCTCGACCGCGCCATTTACAGCAAAGAACTTAACGTGAGGAATTTAAACATATTAAGCAACCGGGTTCCAATTAAAGTGAAAAATCGGACTGTCGGGGCAGTTGCTATTTTTCAAGACCGGACTGAAGTGAAAAAAATGGCTGAGGAACTGACCGGAGTACGCGCCTTTGTAAACGCTTTACGTGTGCAAAATCATGAATACAATAATAAGCTTCATACGATTGCAGGCCTTATTCAGCTTGGCAATCATGAAAAAGCGCTTCAGTACGTTTTTCAGTCAACTGAAGAACAAGAAGAATTCATTCAATTTTTAAGTAAAAACATACATGATGAAAGCATTGCAGGTTTGCTCCTTAGTAAAATCCGGCGCGGAAAAGAATTAGGAATCACCGTTGATATAGACCGCAACAGCAAATTTCTTACGTTCCCTAAAAAGCTTGATCATCATGACTTTGTTCTCATCCTTGGAAACTTAATTGAAAATGCTTTTGATTCTTTCAAAAACCATACTGGCCCAAATCAGCATATTTTCATAAGTATTGAACAGGATGCGGAGATTTTAACGATATTGGTTGAAGATAATGGCTGCGGAATAAAAGAATCCGATTGCATGCGAATTTTTGAACATGGCTTCTCTACGAAGGGAGGACATGAACGCGGAATCGGATTATATTTAGTAAACCAATTAATCCAGCAGGCAAACGGCTCGATTTCAGTTGATTCTGAAGCAGGTGCCGGAACAAGCTTTACGATTACTTTTTTTAAGGAGGAGATATGATGTCAATTCATCCAGTATCCGTGCTTCTTATCGAAGATGACTTGATGGTTCAGGAAGTGAACCGGGGGTTTATAGAAAAGATTGACGGTTTCGAAGTAATTGGAATCGCAGCAAATGGGGTAGATGGCTTAAATATGGTGAGAGAGCTTGCACCTGATCTGATTCTCATCGATATGTATATGCCGAAAATGAATGGGCTTGAGACGATTCAGGCTATTCGGGCTGAGGGTCATTCTTCTGATATTATAGCAATAACGGCTGCAAGTGATATGGAAACGGTTCGAAATGTTTTACTGCATGGAGCAGCCGATTATTTAATGAAGCCATTCAAATTCGAACGGCTGAAACAATCATTGGAAAACTATTCAGCATACCGCAGCAAACTTAAGGATAAATCACAGCTCACCCAAAAAGAACTTGATACAATCCGTTTTTCCAAAGAGGAACCAAAAGAAAAAAAAGAACTCCCAAAAGGATTGCACGAGGTGACACTTACTAAAATCCTTTCCTTCCTCTCAGATCAGCCTGAAGCTGTTTCTGCAGAAGATGTCGCTCTAAACGTAGGGATAGCGAGAGTCACTGCCAGAAGATATCTGGAACATCTTGAAAGAGATGGCCAATTAGAAATCGATATTCAATATGGCGGAGTAGGCAGACCTGTTAACAGATATCTTATTTGCGGAAAATAATGATTAGGTCTGCTTCCCTTCTTGGTTTTCATTCAGTTCAATTTGCCTGATATCACCCAGTACCACGATGTAAAAAAACAATCCAATAACTAAAACCACAGCTGCAATGATAAATGCTAAATCAAATGATCCTGTGACATCCACAATATACCCTGTTAATAGAGCTGCAATAATGCCGCCAAACAAGTTGTTCGCAAAATTTACGATTGAACTCATAATTGCCGTTGTGCCTGGCGGTGCAATTAAAGCAGAAATGGTCCATCCAACAGGAGCTGTTGCTGAGATGCCAGCCAGACCAATCGAAATGAATACAATTGACAGCACAGCATCTTCCGTAAAAATAGAGCCTATGAACGTTAACCCGATTGTCATTCCAAACAGAATGACATAACGGTACACCTTTGTTTTTTCATGTCCTTTCCCAATTAGATAATCGACAAGCCATCCTCCTACAAAAATACCGACAAGTGCCGCAATAAGCCACGGAATTGCGGTATACAATCCAGATTGCAGCAAGTCTAATTCGAATTCCGTTTTAAAAAAGGTAGGAAGCCACGTCAACAGCAGATTAAATGTGTACCCGTAACCAGTAAACCCAATGGTTAGCCCCCATACCTTTCTATTCAAGAAAAGCTGTTTCAGCATATTCTTCGTATCATATGGATGCGGATGTGTTGTACCTGCACCGTATGCCTGTAAATAATTAATTTCCTCATCTGAAATTCTTTTATGCCGTTCAGGCTCATCATAATATCTCCAAAATACAATCGTAAAGATGACATTTAGCACTCCGATTGCAAAAATGGCAGTTCTCCAATCAAACACAGTTATCATAATCGCGACAAGCGGTGCTCCAATCACATTTGAAAGCTTCGCAGATGAATCAAACAGCGCATTTGCCAGACCGCGTTCATGATTTGGAAACCAATTCGCCGTCGCTTTGGATGCAGCTGGGAAAGCAGATGCACTTGCAGCACCTGTCATGAGCCTTAATGCATATAAAAACAGCTTTCCATGAACAAATGCAAACAGAAGAGACAACACACTCCAAATCACCATACTGATTCTAGTGATCCATCCGACTCCCCACCTGTCAAGCAGCCCGCCAATCGGCAGCTGCATAAACGTGTAGGAATATGTATAAATGGAAAAAACAAGCCCTAATTCAAATGCGCTAAGCTCAAAGCTTTTCTGTACTTCTGGCGCCGCAACCGAAATCGCAACCCGATCAAAATAATTTAAAATAATCACACTGCAAAGCAAAGCTGAAATGCTCCAGCGGGTATTTTTGCCGCGAGGACGTTTAATTTGCTCGTTTCCCATAGGCTGTGAACATCCTCTCCATAGGTTATATTGGTATGTTTCACCTAATGGGAGAATTAAACACACAATTGATTTTTGTTTTACATACTAAAATGAAGCATCCATGAGATAAAAGGCGAAATACCTTTATTTATTCGCTTACTTACTGTTACCTAAAAAAGTAAAAACATGTTATAATCCCTTTCGTTACCTACGGTCCCGACTTTCATGAGAGTTGAAAGTCAAAAACACATAATAATGATTAAGAGAGGTGCAGACTTGAACATTCACACAATAAAACAGGAATGGTTCAGCAATATCCGCGGCGATATTTTAGCAGGTATTGTCGTAGCTTTAGCCTTGATTCCAGAAGCTATTGCATTTTCCATTATTGCAGGTGTAGATCCAATGGTTGGATTGTACGCTTCCTTTTGTATTGCCGTTGTCACTGCTTTTATAGGTGGAAGACCGGGCATGATTTCAGCTGCTACTGGAGCAATGGCCCTTGTCATGGTAACACTTGTTGCAGACTACGGATTACAGTATTTATTGGCTGCTACCATATTGACGGGAATTATACAGATTGTTCTAGGCTTTTTGAGAATAGGAAAAATAATGAAATTCATTCCCCGATCGGTCATGATTGGCTTTGTAAATGCACTGGCAATCTTGATTTTTACATCTCAGCTTCCCCATTTTGCAGGGGAGTCATGGATTATGTATGCAATGGTCGCAGGATCTTTGTTCATTATCTATGTTTTGCCGAGATTCACTAAAGCTGTTCCATCCCCGCTTGCAGCAATTGTAGTTATTACGATTATCGCTGTTGCTACAGGAGCATCAGTAAGAACAGTTGGTGACATGGGTCACTTGACGCAAGCTTTGCCAATGTTTATGATTCCCGATATCCCATTGAATTTAGAAACTCTGAAAATTATTTTTCCCTATTCTTTTGCTTTAGCATTAGTGGGATTACTAGAATCCTTACTAACTGCCCAAATCGTTGATGATATGACGGATACAGGCAGCGATAAAAATAAAGAAGCTAAAGGACAGGGTGCTGCAAATATCGCAGCAGGATTTTTCGGAGGAATGGCTGGGTGTGCGATGATTGGCCAGTCAGTAATTAATGTGAAATCCGGCGGCCGCGGCAGACTTTCAACATTCGTGGCAGGTACTTTTTTGATGGTACTCATTATTCTCTTAAATGATTTGCTTGTCCAGATACCTATGGCAGCTCTTGTAGGCGTCATGATTATGGTTTCAATCGGTACATTTGACTGGTCTTCACTGACAAGACTTCATATCATGCCGAAAGCGGATGCTGCAGTTATGATTGTAACAGTAGCAACAGTCGTGCTTACGCATGATTTATCTAAAGGCGTTTTAGCCGGTGTATTGCTCAGTGCGATTTTCTTCGCTGCAAAAATTTCTAAAGTGACTGTGGAACAAACACCTGGAAAACATTCAAAAACCTATTCCGTAAAAGGTCAATTGTTTTTTGCATCTGTGATTGAGCTTGTGTCTAAATTCGACTTCAAAGAAGCGGCTAACAAAATTACAATTGATTTTACTGATTCCCACATCTGGGACGATTCAGCAGTTGGTGCAATTGATAAAATTGTTCTTAAATATCAGGAAAACGGAAAAACGGTTATGATTGTCGGATTGAATGAACATAGCTCTTTATTGGTGAAAAGGCTTGCCATCTATGATAAACCACAGGCGAAAGCGGCTAACCACTAAAAAAGATGCAATCCAAAGGATTGCATCTTTTTTCTTTATGATTTAACTGTAATCTTCTCAAGCGGCTGAGCATTTCCGTAAACAGGATACTCTCTCTTCGTTGGTGCTGCCCAGTTTGCTGCATTCAGCAAGACTTTTTGAATTTCTTTGTTATGGTAAGTAGGATATGTTTCATGACCTGGACGGAAGTAGAAAATCTTTCCGTTTCCTCTTTGATACGTGCAGCCTGAACGGAATACCTCTCCGCCTTCAAACCAGCTGACAAAGACTAATTGATCTGGTGCCGGGATATCAAAGTGCTCGCCGTACATTTCTTCTTTTTCGATTTCAATGTACTCACCGATTCCTTCAGTAATCGGATGAGAAGGATCAACGACCCATAGACGTTCTTTATCATCAGCCTCGCGCCATTTCAGGTCACAAGATGTACCCATCAGCTTTTTAAAGATTTTAGAAAAGTGCCCAGAATGAAGCACAACTAAGCCCATTCCTTCAAGTACACGTTTTTGAACACGTTCAACGATCTCATCAGAAACCTCATCATGCGCAAGGTGGCCCCACCAGAATAAAACGTCTGTCTCGCTTAATACTTCTTCTGTTAAACCATGCTCTGGCTGATCTAAAGTAGCAGTCGTTGTATCCATGCCATTTTCTTTTAAGTAATTAGCAATCGCACCGTGAATGCCTTCAGGATAAATTTCTGCTACTACTGGATTCTTTT
Organism: Bacillus sp. PAMC26568; assembly: GCF_014235785.1. Taxonomy (GTDB): domain Bacteria; phylum Bacillota; class Bacilli; order Bacillales; family Bacillaceae; genus Bacillus_P. Next base: position 3,838,589 of record NZ_CP060137.1, read on the forward strand.
GTTCATGACGGTTTTCGTTCCAAACAGTGATTTTCATTAGTAAAACTCCTTATAGTCGATTTTTTTTAATATTTAAGCTGTTTTCGCATTGATTGTTGTTTTTGGTTAAAATTCACCCGTGATTTCCGCTGCAGGCACTTGCTTTCCGCGGGGAGGGATGTGAGCCTCCTCGGCTATGCCAGCGGGGTCCCCCATTACGCTCTATTTCCCGCAGGAGTCAAGTGCCTTCCGCTACAATCCACTTTAAGTTATAACCATTTTTTCTAAAACAACAAACTTTATGAAAAGAGCCAATATTTAAGCTAATCTTTCTTTTTCAATATACAATAATCGGGCTTATTTTTTAACAAATATTATATATTGTTGTTTCCATAAAGTTTAGAAACGCTTTAAATCTATTAATTTATTAAAAGTGACGCTATTTAATAGATCCCTTCATTACCCCGCTGATGATCCATTTTTGTGCGAAAACGTAGACAATAATCATTGGAATTAATGCCAGCAAGTAAGATGCAAATGCTAAGTTATAATTTGTACTGAACTGCGATTGGAAAATATATTGCACGAGCGGCAATGTCGCCATTTCGCTGTCGCTCAGAACAACAAGAGGCAGGAGAAAATCGTTCCAGGCGCCAAGGCATGTAAGAATCGCGACCGTTGCATTCATTGGTGCAAGCAGCGGGAAAATCACTTTCCAAAACACTCCCCACGTAGTGGCGCCATCAACAATTGCAGCTTCTTCCAATTCTTTCGGTATAGATCGGATATACCCTACATAGATAAAGATGTTAAATGACAGATTATAAACGATATACAGAATCACTAATCCTACAAGATTATCCATTCCCCATAATGCTGTTTGTCTTACGATGGGGAGCATGATGATAGGGAACGGGATAAACATGGCACTGACAAAATAGTAAAATGTATATTTATAAAACTTCTTATGCATGTTGCGTGCGATCGCATAGGCAACCATTGAATTTGTCAGCACAGTAAAAATGACAACCAACACTGTGACGAACACGCTATTTTTTAATGCATGAAAGAAATTCGTCATTTCAATGGCTTTTGTAAAATTATCAAAAGACCACGACTGCGGCAATGCCATCAAATTCCCTGCCATTTCCTGAGGTGTTTTAAAGGCAATCGTAATGGTCAGATATAACGGCAAGATAATGAACATTGCTCCTAAAATTAAGAGGATGGTAACAGGCCAGTTCGTCTTTTTGCTGATCATTAGTTCCCCACCTCTCTTTTTTCAAGAATTTTAAGCTGGAAGATCGAAAAGACAATGATCACAATGAAGTAAATGACTGCATTTGCAGATTGGTAAGCAAATTCTCCGCCCTGAAAGCCGCCTCTATAAATCAGCAGAGAAATCGATTCTGTTGATTGGCCAGGACCGCCGCCGGTGAGCGCGATGATTTGGTCAAATACCATAAGAAAACCTTTCATGGATAAAATCATATTGATCGTGAAAAACGGTGCGATCAGCGGGAACGTAATTTTCCAAAACTTTGTCCAAACTCCTGCTCCATCAATGCTTGCTGCTTCATACAAATCCTCTGTAATGGTTACAAGTCCCGCAAGATAGAGAATCGTATTAAAGGCAATCGCCTGCCAAACGGCAACAATGACAATTCCAATCCACGCAAGATTCGGATCTCCCAGGATATTCTTAGATAAAGCTTCAAACCCTGCTCCTCCTGCAAGATCCGGAATAAAATGAGTGAAAATGAAGTTGAAAATAAAACCAACAATCAAAATGCTTAAAATGTAAGGCATGAAATACACAGCCCGCAAAGTCTTCTGAAACTTAATCTTCGCATTAAGTCCCATCGCCACAAGCAAGCTGAAAAAATTAACTAGGATCGTTGAAATGATTGCGAATTTAAATGTAAAACCGTAGGCATCAAGGGCTCTTTCATCCTTAAATACATTCAGGTAATTTTTCAGCCCGACAAAATTCCATTCCCCGTATCCTCTCCAGTCCGTAAAACTGTAGAAAATCCCCTGCAGGGCAGGATATGTATGAAAGATAAAAAATAGTAAAACAGCAGGAACTGTCATGATCAGGAATACTTTATTTTTATTGTTCATCGGTTCATCTCCTCAATAGAAATGCGGAATTGCCCGTTTAGCTCCGACAGACAGATAAGGATCCGACAGAAAAGTCCGGGTTTGACTTTTTTGGCGGAGCTGTTCTGGCCGAGGAGTTGGGAGGTGCAGCTGGACAAGTCACTTTTAGCGATCCTCGACCTTTTCCCACTCTCTATCCAATTTCTTTAAGAACGTCCCTTTCTTTTTCTCTATCAGAAATTCCTGAAGAATGTTTTCCGCTCCCATTCCGGCAGGATAATAGTGATCTTGGAAACTAGTAATCGTTCCCTCTTCAAAGTTTTCTTTGATTCCTTCAAAGACAGGATCCTCTTGAAAAACACCTTCTATAGCTGAAAATGCCTTTTGCTCATCGATGTATCGCTTTGATGTTTCTTTTTCCGTCATAAATTCCATAAATTTCATTGCTTCTTCCTTATGTTCGCTGTCTTTGCTGATTGTCAGTAAAACGTCGACCCCTGAAACAAGCTTGTTTTTCTCAGGGTCATTTGTGACAGGCATCGGAAAAACGCCCAGATCTGCATCCGGATTTGCTTTTAAAATCTCTGGAATGGCCCAGTTTCCTTGGATGTACATAACCCCTTCCCCAGCTGCGAATGCATTATTTCCATCTCCATAGGCAACTCCGAGATTGTCCTTGTGGCCATATTCCATTAGCGTCAGCATCTTGTCTGCCACTTCGTCATAGCTTTTAACAAACGTTGTCTTCCCTGAACTTTTCTTGTCTGCAAATTCTTCACCAGCTATGTTACCCCCTAAAGAGTTCCAAGAAATCATTCCGGTCCAAGCGTCCTTAAGCGTAAAGTAAATTGGTATTTCCCCCGCAGCTTTAGCTTTTTCTAAAATCTCGATAAACTCGTCCCACGTTTTCGGCACTTCCAATCCTAGTTCTTCAAACTTCTGCTTGTTGTATATAACAGCATTTGCATTTGTTGCATATGGAAGACCGAAAACACCCTCTTCTTCAGGTCCGACTAAGCGATCAATCATATCAATATAGGATGGCTGAATCTTTTCAACGAGTTCAGAATCAGAAAAATCATGCAAGACGCCCGCTCTTCCCAATTCGCCATATGTTGCATTCCCTGCAATAAACATTAAATCTGGGATATCATTCTTGACCAGCCGGGTTCTTAACACGGTTTCAGCCTCTGGAGGAGAATCGAACTTAATTTTGATATCCGGATTTTCAGCTTCGAACTCCTCAATTAATCCGTTATATGTATTTATGTTTTCCGATTTATTGGACAGCAGATTCAGCGTTACCTTTCCATCGTCATCTTCACCGGAAGAGCATCCTGCCAAAATGGACGTTCCAAGTATTAAAGCCGCTGCTGCTGCAGTCATTTTCCTGATCATTCATTTTGCCTCCTAATTCAGCATAAGTAAGAGTAAACGTTTACTTTATTTTTAAAAAAACTTCTTTATTGACGTAAACGTTTACGTTAATGACTTAAAAGAAGAATATCACTCTTCTTTTTTCAAAACACTGCTTCTTTCCTTTATCGAATGCGGCATAATCCGGCTTTCTACAAGCTGATCACCGTTCATCATGTCAAATATCATTCTTGCTGCTTTTTCTCCCATTTCATAGAATGGCTGGGCAAGTGAGGTTAATGGAGGAATCGACATTTCAGCAATTTTTAAATTGTCATAGCCAATGATTGATAGGTCCTCGGGAATCTTAACCCCCATCTGAAAAGCCGCAGAAATCGCACCAAATGCAATTTCATCGCTGGCTGTAAAAACGGCTGTAACCCCTGGAGCCTGGTTCCTCAGTTTCTTTAAGCCGTCCATTCCATCTGCTAAGGTAAATCCTTCACTATAGACGATTTGGCTGTCTTGGATAGGCAGACCATGATCCATTAAGGCATTCTTAAATCCTTCAATTCTCGGTTTGCCTGCAATCAGATCATTTCGGTTTCCACTGATCATCCCTATCCGAGTATGGCCGTTTTTTATCAAGTATTGTGTGGCTGAATAAGCCGCATGCCGATCGTCCACTTTTACATATGGAACGGAATAAGCCCGTGATTCTGTAGAAAGAAGGACTAAAGGAATATTCATTTTCTGTATAAATTCGTAGTATTCTTCTTTCAGCACTTCACTCGTAAAAATGATGCCGTCGACTCGCTTTTCATTCAGCAGCTGCAGGTATTTCATCGTTTTTGAGCCATTCGATTCTGTATGGCAGACAATGACGCTTGAACCATGAAGATGAGCTGCTTTTTCTATACCTGCCAAGAGCTCCGTCACTAGCATGCTTGAAAGTGCGGGGAATAAAACCCCAATCGTAGACGTTTTCTTGTTAATCAATCCTCTTGCAATTGCGTTTGGATGATAGTCCAGCTCTTCAATGGCCTCAAGCACTTTTCGTTTCGTTTTTTCTGAATAGCCTTTCTGATTATTGAGAATTCTCGAAACGGTCGCAATCGAAACATTTGCTTTCTTAGCTACATCTTTGATGGTATTTGTCATGTCCCACCTTCTTCCGATCTTTAAGTAAACGTTTTCGTAAAATTATAGTACCACCAAATGAAAGCATTTACAATCATTATTTTCATACAAAAGAGCGCATGAATTGCGCTCTAATTTGATGTGCCCCAAATGAAATTGCCGACTTCCTCATCGACTTCCTTATTTTCATGCAGCCCATTATGTGTCGCTTTCTTAGAAACGATGACTTGCTCCCGATACTTGTCTGATGTGACGACTTCTCTCATTGATGTCGCACTTTTCACAGAAACCAACCCATCTCCATCTTCTTGTTCACTGATTTTGCCCGCTATTGAATACACTTTTGTATGTGGATCAAAGTTGCCTTTTTCAGCATAAAGTTCTTTAATTGCCAGTGAGCCTGCGATTAAGTCATGGTCATTCTCGCCATACCTTTTTTGAAAAACCTCTTTATTAATACCTTGAAATGGAGAACCGATTGTTACGAGCTTTTCTACTTTTGGAAACTCCTTTTCCTGTCTCGTTTCCTGAATATAATTGACAGAAACAAGACCTCCCATAGAGTGAGCGACAATGTTCACCTTATCGTATCCATATTCAGATTTTAAGAGCTTCAGTATATTTCCAAGTTCGATGCTTGTCTTTTCAAAATTCGAATCATTCTCTTCAAAAAATACTTGGATAAGCGGGTTTTCCACTTTTTCTTTTGTAAGGGATTCACATTCAGCAACTCTCTGTTCAGACGTGCAAATCAGCGTTTTCTCTCCCCACTCCCGTTCAGTCTGGAATCTTTCCATCATTCCCTTAAAGGAATTCAGCGACCCCCTGTATCCGTGAACAAAAACGGTCGGTGTCCCTTCATGCTTTACATCACTCGCACCGGTGGATTGGTCCGGCTTCACAATTTGTATGATAAAAAGAAGAGCCATTAAACTAATGCCCGTTATAAGTGCAATATTCTTTTTTGAATTCATTTCAGGCAGTCCCCTCATCATGTCGTTTTCTTGTCGTAAGCTAATGTATACCCTTTAGCATGGCTCGTTAAACCGGGATTTATCGGAGAGCTGTGATTCCGGCCGATTGATGAGTTTTTCCGGCCAATTACAGGAATATTCCGGCCAAAAAACCAGTTTTCCGGCCAAATTCCGAAATTTTCCGGCCAATTCCAAGGATATTCCGGCCAAGCTCTTCTTTCACAGTTCTTCGCTCCATAACTTGCCATCTTGACAATTGTTATTCACATAACGTACTTCAATCATCCTCTACCTTTGCTTCTTGCGACCCTTTTAGGAGATAATAAGAGTGATCTTTTGAACAGAAAGGGATTTGCTATGAAGAATATTAAATTATGTCTTTTGTTCATTGCCATTACTGCAGTAATTTTGGCAGGATGCAACCGTCCGCAGCTTAAGAACGAAGACTACAGCATGAAAGGCATTTATAACGGGACTTGGGTAGACAGAGTAAAAGTGAAAGAGGAAGGGAATTTTGTGATTGTCAACTTTCCTGAAGATGGTCAGCTCGCAGAATTGACACTTGGCCTAAAGTCTAAAGACAATAAAATTCTGCATGAGACAAACACAAAAACGACCATTCGCGGAAATGGCGATGGCCCCTTTAAAATAGAGGACCCTGCACTGAAAAAACCAGTTGAGGGTACAATCTCACTTCGAGGCGACGAAATCGTCATCAGCATTAACGGTCTTGATGAAAATGAGGAAAAGAAGCTCGGGCTGCATAACGGAACAAAGCTATACAGCAAAGTAGATTATGAACTGAAGTAAAAAAAAATGCATCAGCAATGCAAAATGCTTTATCGGTTTCTCCATAGAAAAAACAGAAACCAGACAGCATAATTTTGTTCATCTGCTGATGCTCTTTCTTTTCAGCAAAAAGCCAAAGAGTATACTTTGTGTGCAGTATTTTTCTTAGCTGGTAATGCGTAAGCCTGTTATAAGGTAGTTTACTTATACTCTACGGATCACTTTTTGTTTTTTTCCATTTTAAATTATTTGGATTGAGTGTTACCTGCGATCCAATAAGGAGTTCGAATGAACGCAAAGTGAGGTAATATCTTAAAGTTTGATTCATTTATTTTCTCATCGAGTATACTAATCATTTAATCCCTTTCCACCCAGAATTTGCTGCATATATTTTTCAACCCTTGACTGTCGAGTTTTGGATTGTTTGGGTTGAGAAAAATAAAGAATGTATGCTCTTTGCCGTCCCGGCGTCAATGCTTCAAAAGCAGTTTTCAAGTCAGGGTTTTCATCGAATTTATTTTGAAGTTCTTCAGGAATTATGAATTCTGTATTCTTTTTAAAATTCACTTCCAAACCGGCTTTTTCAACTTCAATGGCTTCATAAATATAGGCTTTTAAGATGGTTTCCATTTCAGCTATTTCTTGAACATTGGTGAACCGAATCTGGCGCGCCGACTGTACATTCTCCGTTTGTTGGATTAGAATCCCATGGGCATCCTTTAACAAGGCACCTTTGTGAAACAGAAGCGCACAATATTCTTTAAATCCATGTATTAAAACGATGTTTTTTTTCTCAAACGTGTAACAAGGATGCATCCACTTAAATTCTTCGGTCAGCTCACAGTCAAGAACGATATTTCTCAACTTCTCAAATTCTTCCTTCCACTTTTTAGCTTTACTTAAAAATTCATCAACCTTAGGATTCATTCTACTTTTTGTCATCAAGGAACACCCCTCTTCAATTTTTCGATAACTGACAGTCAAGAATGATCATTCTCGGGTTTCTCCAATTCTTTCTATCACTTTAATGGCATTACTTAATATTCATCAACCTTGAATCATTTTCCATGACCTACTTGGCAAGCTTGCTTGAATCGGTTAAGGCGGACAAAACCTTCTCAATCGATGTTGTGAACTGAAAATCCAAGGATAATGTCAAACTCATTCATCTTCCTCCTCTAATAGTTGGTTCAAACGCAACATATTCCTACTCCAGAACTTGCTGTAGAAAGCCACCCAATCTTGAATTTCCCGCAGTGGAATAGCATTGAGCCTATAACGTGTTTCCCGTCCAACTTTTCGATCGGTTACGAGACGAGCATCTTTCAAGATAGCTAAGTGCTTGGAAACCGCCGTACGACCCATTTCAAACTGAGATGTCAATTCGTGAAGAGGTAATTCTTCTGCGCCTGCCAATAGACGAATCAGTTCACGTCGAGTCGGGTCGGCAACGGCAACATACACATCCCTCATTTTATTTGTATCGGTCAAAATCATCCTCCCCTTACTTTCGAGTTATGAAAAGACTCCGATTGGTGTCTGATTATAATAGGACATTTATTGGTGTCGTGTCAAGCAGACCTTGCTTGGAAAGTTATAGGGAGCTTATGTCGCTAATCTGCCCCGATAGAAAATAGATCGCCGCTGCAATCATTTTAGGGCTCAAGCGTTTAGAATCTACTTCATCACTTTCTCTAATATCTTACTCACAAATTTAGTTTTACCATTAGTATAAGCAATACAGTCTTTTGAGGTCTTTGCCAACTTACTTTGTGTACTCAGCGGCCTCCTCTGAAATGGTACGTACATAACTTCGAAATGCTATATGTTTTAGCTAATTCTTTACTATCCTTATCACACAAATAGTGCTGGTTTGAGTGACAGGTGTGGAAGGATCTTGCCTATCTGCCACCAAAGCTGAACAAAAAAAGAAGCGGTTCAATTCCCACTTCATATCGAGAATCACTTATCTTTGTTTATATGTAAACAATGATTTAACACTTATTATGATAGATAATTGCTTCAATATTTAACCTGCCTATACAATTAAGCTGCTTTTAAGGTTCTAATAACATGGAATAAAGGTGGAATTGGTAAACTTTTCAAGGTAATTATTAAATAAAGAGGAGCTAATTTAATGAAAGCATTCTTGAGAATCATAGCCATTTTTGCCATGGCAGCCTTACTTTCAAGACATTTTGGAGTTACGTTTGTAACAGAACATTATTGGTGGTTTTCATTTTTCTTTTTTAGCGCTGTGATCGGGATTATTCTTATCGATTTCAAGGAAAAAAAGAAAGTGAAACAAGCTGAAAAATAGATAAAAGAAACCCTTAACAAATCTTCTATTTTGAATTAAGGTAAATAAAGACAGAAGGGGGAAGATTTCCTTGATTCAGAATTCAAGAATTCTGCTGGTTGACGATGAAGAAGCGATATTAAAGCTTGTAAAGACTGTTTTACAAAAAGAAGGCTTTTCACATATAGATGAATGTGTAACAGGAGAGGCTGTCCTTCAGGCCATTGACACAAAACAGTATGATTTGATTGTACTGGACATCATGCTCCCTGATAAAAGCGGGTTTGAACTTTGTCCGCTCATTAAACTGAAATCAGACGCTCCGATCATTTTCTTAAGTGCCAAAAGCGGTGATCTGGACAAACTATCAGGATTTGCCTTCGGTGCGGATGACTATATTACAAAACCGTTCAACCCTCTTGAAGTTGCCGCCCGTGCTAAAGCACTATTGAAACGCACGATGCCCCAGTCCGTTCAAAAGACTGTAATGGAAGAACGATATCAATATGAACGATTTACCTTAAATGTATCATCAGCAGAACTTATCGTTGCGGATCAATCGGTAGACTGCTCTGCACAGCTTTTTCAGCTATTAATTTTCTTCTGCAAAAATCCAAATCGGGTGTTTACTAAGCATCAGCTTTATGAGAATGTTTGGAATGATCATTATATGGTCGATGACAATACAGTAATGGTGCATATCCGCAAGCTGCGCGAAAAAATCGAAGAAAATCCGAGCGAGCCCCGCTATATTAAAACCATAAGAGGTCTTGGCTATAAATTTGTAGATGACAGGAAAAAACAATGAACTTGAAACGAAAGCTTACCCGTTTTTTCGTTTTTCATATAGTCGTCTGGTTCATTATGTTTCTGACCATCATCGGAGCGACACTGGCAATCTTAATGACTCAGGATTTTAATAATATTTTAGAAAAAGAAGTAAAGCGGATTGATCCATTATATATAGGAGATATCTTTCAGTTCTCAGAGGATGCCTTCTCCCTGGACAAATATGCAAAAAGTGCGATTAAAAAGCAGAATGGATGGCTCCAGGTGATTGATGAAGAGGGAAACGTTGTTTTTTCTTATTTAACTCCTTCTTCCCTCCCTAAAAAATACACATTGCCTAATTTTTTTGCTGAAGCTGAAAAAGCATTTCACTATGAACAAACGTATTGGATGCTGCATCAGGAGGAAGAATCATATATCGTGCTTTACGGAAAGCATTCGGTCAATACCGAATTAATGACAGAACTCATTGACAGCGGCATTACGGTAAATGAAACACCTGCACTCACCAAAAAATTGGAAGAAACTTTTTCAAAAAAGAATGGATGGCTTACGGTCTACAATCCAGATTATTCACTTCTCTACTCTTTTAATAAACAAAACAAAAATTTACCTGGCTACTATGAAATCTTGTCCTATAAAAAAGAACCATGGAACCACAAAACGTCCATATCAAGTTATGTTGATCCAACAACCGGAAATATCTATATCATCGGCACACCAAATAAAAGCTATTTTCCTGACGATCAGTATGACAATACTGTAGTCTTGTCCTTGCTAAAGGGATTAGCTGTTTTTACTCTCGTTACGGGGATGTTATTTTTCCTTATTTCCATATGGTACTCCAATAAGCTGGGGCGGCCGCTGCTGCATATGATTCTATGGATTGAGAATCTTGCATTTGGACGATACGAAGAACCGCTGTCTAAAAAAGGCGTCAGAGCAAGCTCACGCCATAACGGAAAATTAAAAAACTCATTTAGAATCTATCATGATATTATTTACTCTTTGAATGTTCTGACTTCCAATTTGATTCAAAAAGAGAAGGACCGGGCTGAGATGGATGAAAAAAGAGAAGATTGGATTACCGGACTCTCTCATGATTTAAAAACGCCTTTAAGCTCTTTATACGGCTATGCTTATATGCTTCAATCTGAGCAATATGACTGGACCAAAGATGAAGTGCAGGAATTTGCCGGTATTATGAAAGATAAAGCAAGCTATATGACATCTCTCATTGATGACTTTAATTTGACCTATCGTTTAAAAAATAACGCGCTTCCCCTGCAAATCGAGACGGAAGAAATGAACGAAATAATTAGAAGAACACTTGTTCATATTTTAAATGATCCCCTGTATCAAGAGCGTCTTATTGATTTTCAGCCGTCCGAAGAAGAAATCTGTTATCCTATTGACCGCAAGTGGTTTCATCGCATCATCGAAAATCTTGTTGCCAATGCGATAAAGCATAACCCGCCGTCAACAAGCGTCAGGATCTCTCTGAAGAAAGCGGATGATTCCTTTTCCATCTTCATTGAAGACAATGGAAAAGGAATGGACGCGGCAACTAAAAACAACCTATTTGATCGATATTTTAGAGGAACAAACACTGAGGAATCGACAAAAGGAACCGGACTCGGCCTTGCGATTGCAAAGCAATTAATTCATGCCCACCATGGACAGATTACGGTTTGGAGCAAGCTCGGCGAAGGTACCAGGATAACCTTGAAATTCCCACTTTAATACCAATAGAATCAGGTCAAATCTATAAAAGATTTGGCCTATTCCAATGGATCTATTTAACAGCTTAAAATGATGTTCATTTTAAGGTCTCTGTGATATTTTATATAGTAGATTAAACTTGAATTCAGAATATTTATTCTTATATTTTGTAAGCGTTTTATCAAAAGGGGTGTCACGATTTATGAAGAGAAAGGATCTGGTTTACAGCTTATTTACCCAGGAGCAGAACAACACTGGATTTTCTGCCTATCAAATTTCAGAATTGCTTTTGTTGGATCGTGCAAATGTAAGCAGTGATCTGAATAAATTAGTAAAAGAAGGAAAACTATCAAAATCCTCGTCAAGACCCGTTGTTTTCTATCTGAATTCGTCTGATTTTTCCATCCATGAAAACGATAGTGTCAGTTTGCTTGATTCGTTTCAAAAGGAAAACCGCAGTTTGAGGACAGCGCTCGATCAGGCAAAATCAGCTATCCTATACCCCCCTCATGGCATGCATACACTAATATTTGGCGAAACAGGTGTTGGAAAATCGATGTTCGCCTCCATGATGCATAAGTTTGCAATGGAAGCAGCGCGCCTGACTGAGACCGCTCCATTCGTTGTTTTTAACTGTGCTGATTATGCAAATAATCCTCAGCTTTTGCTTGGCCAGCTTTTCGGTGTAAAAAAAGGGGCTTACACAGGAGCTGTTGAACAAAAAGGACTGATTGAAAAAGCAAATGGGGGAATCTTATTTTTAGACGAAGTTCACCGGCTTTCACCTGAAGGACAAGAGATGCTCTTTACGTTTATCGATGGAGGCATGTACCGCAGATTAGGAGAGTCAGAGAATGAACGCAAAGCACAGGTTCTCATTCTGGCAGCTACAACGGAAGATCCCGTTTCCTCTCTGCTCCAGACATTTAAACGGAGAATGCCGATGGTCATCACCCTCCCTCCGCTTCGGGAACGCTCCTCTGAAGAACGCTTGTTATTGATCAAACGCTTCTTCACAGATGAAAGCATCCGCTTAGGAAAAGAAATTCACGTCTCACCGAATACAATGCGTGCTTTGCTCTTCTATCCATGCACAAGCAACATTGGCCAGCTCAAAGCGGACATTCAGCTGACATGTGCAAAAGCATATGCTGAATATGTCACAAATAAAAAGCAAAGCATTCAGATCCGTTCTTCAGATTTGAACTGGTATATTAAAGAAGGCTTATTTATTGAGAAAAAAACGAAACATTCTCTGATTCAAATGAACGAGCAATACACGTTCAGCCCGACCGACACTTATTCCGTTCAGGCTCAGCCTTCATTTGACCATACTATTTATGAACAAATTGATATGAAATATGAAGAATTGAAAAATCAGAATATCAATCAAGATGAAATGGCTATGCTGATGGACCATAACATCCAGGCTCTTTTCAAACAATATTTAAAGCAAACGATCCAGCAAATGAGCAAGGAAAATCTTCAAAAGATTCTTTCAGCAGATATTGTAAAAGTAAGCGAAAAAATTATTCATCTGGCTGAAAAAAGATTAAACCGCACGTTTGATGAGAAAGTTTTTGTAGGCCTCTCCCTTCATCTGCAAACGTTAATGCAGCGGCTGGAATCACATAAACAAATTTATCATCCGAATTTAACGGCAATCCGTGAGCATTACCGGGACCAATTTAATGTGGCAATCGAGAGTATGAGGCTTGTTGAGGATACGTTTTCCATTACGATTCCGTTTGATGAAGTTGCGTTTCTTACGATGTTTTTCGTTGTAGATTCTGATGAAGCACCGAGCTTTCACACTTCCGTCTTCGTACTCGCTCATGGAAACGGAATTGCAAGAGAAATGGCTGCTGTAACCAATCATCTCTTGGGTAATGAAGAAATTACAGGGATTGATATGCCGCTGCATGAATCGCCAGAGGAATTCTTGCAGCGTGTCAAAAAAGAGATCAAGGCCTTGCATCATTGCAGCGGACTGCTCCTATTGATTGATATGGGATCCTTGTCCTTTATTGGGGAAATGATTGAAACCGAGTTCTCCATTCCCGTTAAAGTCATCCCTATGGTCAGCACCGCACATGTCATAGAGGCCTCCCGAAAATCAAGCCTTGGCTATCATTTGGATGAACTATATGAGGACGTTAAAAATTTAACACCCTTCTATCTTCAGACTCAAAAAGAGAAGCGTTCAAACAGCCAAACGATGAAATCAGTGATCTTAACCGCATGTTTAACTGGTGAAGGCAGTGCCATTGCGATCAAAAATATCCTTGAAAATTATTTGCATTTCAATAAAGAAATCATTGAGATCTTGCCGATCAGTATTTTTGATCGAAAAGAAATGCACAAAATGCTTACAAATATATCAAAAGAGCGCAATATACTCTGTATTGTCTGCAACTTCGAAATTGCCTTGCCTTACAGGACCATACATGTTCAGGATATTTTGAACATGAAGGAGATCAAAACGATACAAGAGCTGATAACCCATGAGGAAACGTATATTAAAATGGCCGATGCTCTGCAGCAGACTCTTTCAATTGATGATGCAAGCGGAGTCATTACGATTGTGCGTAACGTTTTAAACGATCTTCAGCTTCAGACAAATACGTATCTGAATCACGAAAGCCTGATGGGCATCGTTCTTCATATCAGCTGTATGCTTGACCGCTTGAGAAATAAACAATCCTTTGTCACCTATCCTGAGAAAGAAGAGAAAATAAATGAACACTATCTTCTTTATTTAAAAATACGTAAAGCATTAAATAAAATTGAAGAAGCATATCAAATTGCCATCCCTAATGATGAAGTGTGCTTCATCATGGATTTCTTATTAAAAAATGAGAGCAGTGCTAAAACTGAAAAAACGTCCGTCTGATGTAATCCAGACGGACGTTTTTTTTATTATAAAAGCAATTTTTGTAAATAATAAGACCATTCTAAAACCAGAACGAAGGGGCTATATAATGGAGAGAAATTATGCAATAGACTTTATTAAATTTTTTGCGATATTTGCTGTAGTTGTGATACATACGTTTCCATTAGATAGTCAGATTGCATTATTTATTCTTGATAACCTTTCTAGATTCGCTGTTCCTTTTTTCTTTGTTGCTTCTGGTTATTTGTTCGGAATAAAAATTTTAAAAAACAGAGAGTCTGTTGTATATTTCAAAAGATATGTTATAAAAATAGTTAAAATTTACGTTTGCTGGCTCATATTTTATACAATCTACGATGTTCTCGTCATCTATCAAAGTCATTCTAATGTTCACCAGAAATTAATGAAGTATTTTGATGAATTTACAATGCTGAATCTTTTATATTTTGGCAAAGGGACCAGCGGGTATCAATTATGGTTTTTAACGGCCTTAATTTGGAGTATCATTATTCTGTTTATTTTTTTCAGACTAAAAAAACTAAATGTGCTATTAACACTTAGTTTTATTTTGAACATCATAGGCCTTTTCGGACAATCCTATTCAATATTCTATAAAATTTCGATAAACACTAGAGATGCAATATTCTTCGGTTTATTTTATACAACGTTAGGATTTTTCTTTGCTTATCATTCACAATTTATGAAATCCTTGAAAATAAATATAAACATTTATCTATATTTATTTTTTGTCTTTTCATGTCTGCAAGTGGTAGAGGGCTATATTTTAGAAAAGATATTATCAGCCAGTCACGGAGAATATTTTATATCCACCATTTTTCTAACCTTGTTTTTATTTTCCTTTGCACTGAATAACAATCAGTTAGGAAAAGGTTTGCTTGCAACAAAAATTGGAAGTAATGCTTTAGGTATTTATATTATCCATGTTTTTTTTATAAAAATAATTGAGATGGGAGTAAATGTTTTGGGGCTGAAAAGCATGACAGAAAATTTAATTTGGACCCAGCTATTTACCCTGTTTATTTTTGTTATATCGTATGTTGCATATAATTTTCTTCAATCAATAAAACAGGCATTTAAAGGGAGAGAAATGAAATAATAAGAAGATTATCTGCTTCTAAGGGTACCAGTATACGCGGTTCCCCTAGAAGTGAGATTGGGATAAATAAGCTATATACGTCCAGATGCCATCAAAATCGAAAGCTCATTGCTTCTTTGCAAACAATAGGAAGAACCCTTTAATAATGCTTTATCAATATACGCAGGGTGGCACATGACTTCAACCCGAATATCCCCGTGATAGTTCTCTTGCAAATCCGTAAAATAATCCGGACTTAAATCATCACCGTAAAAAGTATGAACAAATACATCAGAGAATGCTTCCAGGCCTTCTTTTTCCCCTTCCCAAAAACGCCTGACCGGCAAATCATACTTATTTGAAAGCTTCTTAATAACCTGCTCCAGCACTGGCCATGAATGAACATGATGATGACTGTCCAGATGAGTTGGAGTGAGTCCAAATGACAAAAACCGCTGAATTTGCGCCTCCCATTCAATCTCAACTTCCGCACTATTCAGATTCTGGTTTTGGCCAGGATCATTTTTAATCTTAAAAAAGCCGTTATTATCTAGTAAAGAAGGTACTTGATCGCTTGCTGCCTTTCCGCAAGTGAGCGTTAAGTGAATGCCGATCTGGAGCTCGGCATGCTGCTTAGCAAGCGAAACAGCGTGCTCTGCACCAGGCATATTCACCATCATTGTCGCTGAATTTACAATACCGTGAGTATGTGCGTCAATGATTCCGTAATTCACACCCCGTGAATAGCCAAAATCATCTGCATTGATAATAAAATGAGGCATAAAATTCCTCCTGTCTTCTTAAAGAGGGTGTGCTTGATTAGTTATTATTTAAGGCTGTTTTCGCATTGATTGTTGTTTTAGGTTATTAATTGTACCCGTGGATTTCGGCTGCAATCCACTAAAGGTTTTAACCATTTTTTCTAAAAGCAGCAAACTTTACGAAAAGAGCCTTATTTAAAATTTCAGTCGCCATTTTCTGCTCCAATACCAAACTTTTAAAATACTATTAACGATAAGAAGCTTCTTTGAAAAACTGCGGAAGGTATTGTTTATGCGCTTCCAGCATTTCATCAAGAATTTGCTTTGCTACACGATCTGATGGAACGAGGGGATTAATGGACATGGCGAGTAAAGCCGTTTCGTAGCTGCCTGTAACTGCTGCCTCAGCCGCCACTCTTTCAAACGATTTAATTTGCTGAACCAGCCCGTTGACAGCCACAGGAAGCTCGCCCACCGCAATTGGCTTAGGACCTTCTTTTGTAATGATGCAATCCACTTCAACCGCTGACTCATAAGGAAGATTTGTTATCGCTCCCTTATTTTCAACATTTACTGGCTGAATGTCCCCTGTATTATTGTAAATGGAGTTAATTAAGCTGCAGGCAGCATCACTGTAATAAGCCCCTCCGCGTTTTTCCAGCTGCGGCGGCTTGATCGACAGATTTGGATCCTTGTAGAGTTCAAACAAATCTTTTTCAAGCTGCTTTACGACTTCTCCTCTGCACCCTTTTACAGCAGCCTCTTCTTTCTCTTGATCAAGCATTTCCCGCGTTTTATAGTAATAACGGTGATATGGACATGGAATCACCTGCAGCGCTTTCAAAAATTGCGGCTCCCATTCAAGGGACGCAATGTTTTGCATCGACATTTGCTGATCCTCAGCAATCAGTTTATCGATAATATCAGCAGTTTTGTCCTTCCCATCTAAATATACACGCAAACCGAATACCATATGATTCAAACCTGCAAAATCAATTTGTATTCGTGCACTTTCAACATTCATGACTTTTGCAATGTGCATTTTCATGCCGATGGGAACGTTGCACAAACCTACTGCTTTCCTAATCTTGCTGTATCTTAAAACAGCTTCTGTAACCATTCCTGCTGGATTCGTAAAGTTAATCAGCCATGCATCCGGACAAAGCTCCTCCATGTCACGGCATATATCAAGAATGACTGGAATCGTCCGAAGCCCTTTAAATAAGCCGCCTGGACCATTCGTTTCTTGTCCGATGACATCATACTTAAGCGGAATTTTCTCATCCAATATCCGAGCATCTATCGACCCTACACGCATTTGTGTTGTCACAAAATCGGCATCCTTTAACGCAAGCCTTCTATCAGTCGTTAACTGAATTTGAATTGGAATTCCGGCTTTTTCGACCATTCGCTTGGCCAGCTGCCCGACAATCTCCAGTTTCTCTTTACCAGCTTCGATGTCAACGAGCCAGATTTCTGAAACAGGGAGTTCGCTGTAGCGTTTGATAAATCCTTCAATTAATTCCGGTGTATAGCTTGAACCGCCGCCTATGGTTACAATTTTCATTATATTCACCTCATTCTTTTTATAAAAAACAAAGGGGAGCGCACACAAATCGTTCCCCTTTCTCATTTTTCAGTTTTTCTTTTCTATTTTTTTATGCAAATAAATAATCTCCTGTGTCAGCTCTCGAACTGTGATAGTGTTCATTAAGTGATCCTGTGCATGCACTAAAAGAATGGACACTTCTGCTTTCTGACCGCGGGCTTCTTCCTGAATAAGACCTGTCTGAGAATGGTGAGCCTCCTTCAGCTCATTTTTTGCCTGTTCAAAACATGCTTCCGCTTCTTCAAAGTTCCCTTCTCTTGCATATTGCATCGCTTCAATTAGAGAACTGCGTGCATTGCCGCTGTGAAGAATGATTTGGAAGGCCGTTTGTTCAATTGAAATGCTTGCTGTCATGATTGTACTTCCTCCCTTTAAGTTATACAGATAAATTGTTATTGCCAGCCTCTGTTTGTTCTTTTATTTTTTTCGAATCAATCCGCTCTTGGAAAATGACAAATGGCAGATAGATCGCAATCGATATCACGAGATTGATTCCTGCCATGACCGCTCCTGAAAGATGGGCACCTGTCGCCAGGTATCCTCCGATGATAGGCGGTGTCACCCAAGGAATATTTGTGACTACAGGGTGTACGAGACCAAGATCAATCGCCAGATATGATGTAACCGTCAGCACAATCGGCGTTGAGATAAAAGGGATAAGCCAAATAGGATTCAGTACAATCGGCAAACCGAACAGAACTGGTTCATTAATCTGGAATATACCAGGCGGCATCCCTAAGGCCACAATTTGTTTACGCTTCTTAGAGGCAACAAGCAAAGCAATCAGCAGTCCAAGTGTCGCACCTGATCCTCCCAAAAAGACGAATGCATCGAAATATGGACCGGCCATTACTGCATATTTACTAAGATCATCCACCCCGGCTGCTGCCAAGTCAATATTTTTATTTCCAAGTTGTGTAAATAACGGCGTTGTAATCCCGCCCAGTATATTCGGTCCATGTAAGCCAATTGCCCAAAAAGCATGAATAAGGAAAGCTAGTAAGATGGCAAATGGCAGAGAATCAGCTGCATTTGTGAGCGGTGCAACAAGCACTTGATTCAGCCAGTCATTCAAATACATGCCGTTCGTTGCTTTTCTAAACAACAAACCGGCAAGTCCGAAAATAAAAATCGTAATCATACCAGGTACGAGCTTTGCAAAGGCTCTTGCAACCGCAGGAGGTACTCCATCCGGAAGCTTTATGATTAAAAATTTCACTTTAGCCAATCTGACAAAAACTTCTGTTGCAACAAGAGATACAACGATCCCTGTAAACAAAGCAGTAGAGTTTAAATACGTATTGCTGATAAAACCCCATGCATCCCCTGTCTCAGGCTTTTCCGCAATCGTCAGCGTCACTTTTGCAACTTGAGGAACAAGGACGAAAAACGATGCAAGTGCAACAAGCATGGCTTCAAATCCATCATCATCATAGGATCTTGCAAGCTTATAGGCAATTCCTACTACTGCAAAAACCGTCATAAAAGCAAAGGTTCCCCACCATATGTCTCCGCCAAGTGTTGTCCATGTATCTCCAAAAATCCAGACCATCATTTTTTGGTATGGCGGAATAGCAGCACCTAAATTATTGAATAAAACAGCAAATGAACCGATCATCGTAATAGAAATCATACCAATGAGTGCATCGCGAATCGCTAATAAATGACGGTTATTCCCAAACTTAACGGCACTGGGAAGAATATACTTTTCAATAAACTCCATCATGATTTTTCACCCTCAATCTCAAAGTGTTTAGGATTATTTGTTCGCCAAGCTTACAGCTGTTTCAAGAACAGCCTTGCCATCCATCATTCCGTACTGAATGGAGTTGATGACTTCAACCGGAATTCCTTTCGGATCCGCAATCGCTTTCATATTTTTCAGCAAAAATCTCACTTGAGGACCAAGCAAAACTACATCAGCCTGTTTCATTTCTTCTTTTGCCGCATCACCAGACACTGCCCAAATCTTTGCTTCAACGCCCAGTTCTTCTGCTGCTTTTTCCATCCGAGTGACAAGCATGCTCGTCGACATCCCCGCTGAACAAACAAGTAAAATATTCATCGTTTCCCCTCCATCTGGTTTCTTTCTCTTTCACATATGTATTATGCAAGTCCTGTGCCAACCTTTTAATCTTCTGATTTATCAAGCTGCTAAACTGCTGTGTTTTATTCATTTCCTTGTGTGTTGGTTTTGAAATAGACAGTGTGTTGCCTTATTGCTCATTTGTGTGTAAGTAAGCATTTGTGTGTGTTTTAAAGGGCTCAAATAAAAGCACTAGTTAAATGCAGAGGGGGTAAACACGGAGGTGAAGTTCTAATTCATAAATTACTAGATACGGTTATACGTATCTAGTCGAGGGAGTTGAAGAAATCACTTTTACACGTCCCGCTCCCAATACCTAATAAATCAAGCAGAGATATAAGAATTATTAGCAAACCTAAAAGAAAAATCCCTGATTCAAATGAAAAAAGGGAAATCAGCTTTAAATATTTTGGTTCATTTTTTGAATTCAAAAAGAAAAAAAGTCCTCCAATCAGCATAAAAAATAGGCCAATTCCGAAACCAACTAAATTGCACATTTAAAGCCTCCATTCAATAAAAGTTTGTGAAATTTTTCTGCTAATACCTGATTCACTATCCTGCACCGTTTGCTGCATTTAAAAACGCGTCTCCTCATATGAAGAAACGCCACTTTTTTTGATTGCATCACGCTGAGAAGGAAGCAGCCATTACCCTCTTAAAATATGGGTCACTTTATCAATAGCCTCTTGTAATTTTTTACTATTTTCACTATACATATGCTTTGCCTCTTTTGATTCAGTTCCAAGTGCAAACAGTTCTAAGTCTGCCTGACATTTTTTCATTGCGGCAAAAATTAATGGTTTTTCTTGAGGTAATGGAACTTGAATTTTATCATCAAAAAGGTCTACGGTTAATTGTCCGTAAGAATCTACCTGTCCAAGAAAAACATTTTCAATGGTAACTCCCAGTTTTTCCAGTTCAGTTTTCAGCCAATTTCTGCTTCGGCCACTAGTAGACAGCGGCTCATCTAGGATTTCTCCATCCATAATGACAGTCTGGGGTTCCTTAATGGAAGCAACATTCAAGTTTACATCTTTCGGAGTTAAAGGCTGATTTTCTTTTTTTAACAGAACACTTAGTTCCCCCGTCGGCTCTAATAACGCAAATTCCACATCAGCCACCTGGAAGACATCCTTATTTCGAAGCAATTCCAGCAATTCATCCGTTGTGTATTTTTCCTTTTTTAAATTTTCTTCCATAATTTTCCCATCTTTAATAAAAACAGTTGCTTTCCCTTCTATAAAATCGCGAAAGGCTTTGCTTTTTAAAGAAAGCAATCCTGCTAAAAAAGGCATTGAAGCGAAGATCACGATTCCGATTATCCCGTGAATCATGTTCTTTTCAAGCCCCATAGCAACTTCTCCTGCAATACTTCCAATTGTAATGCCAGTGACATATTCAAAAAATGAAAGTTCGGAAAGCTGCTTTTTACCTAACCATTTTGTAATTAGAAATAAGACAACTACAAATAAGAATGACCGTACTACTACATCTAACCACTCAGGCACTGTTTTACACCTCCTGTTTAAGAATGGTTTATCCTAAAAACCTTTATATTGAGACTCTTCTCGTTCCAATTCCCCAATTCGCTTTTTTAAATCTGCTGATATTTCATGCACGATCATCATGGTTTCATGCAGTGTGCGTTTTGATTCATTCTGCTGAGTCCGTAACGCTAAACTAGATAGATCAGCCTCAATGCCTTTAAGGTTAGCAAAACATTGTTTCACTTCTGATGCGATGGTCAATATGAATCCTCCTTATCCTTTTGGTTTAAATAGCAAGGCGCCGATCATTCCGAAAATGATGGCAGCTGAAATACCGGCACTTGTCACTTCAAACATTCCCGAAATGACACCGACTAACCCATGTTTTTCTGCTTCTTCCATTGCCCCATGTACAAGGGAATTTCCGAAACTTGTAATCGGAACCGTAGCTCCTGCTCCTGCAAAATCAATGAACGGTTCATATAAACCAAATCCATCAAGAATGGCACCAATAACAACAAACGTACTTAATGTGTGAGCGGGAGTGAGTTTAAACACATCAAACATAATTTGTCCAACGACGCAAATCAAACCGCCTACGACAAAAGCCCAAAAGAAAATCATGATCGTCATTCACCTCCGTATTCAATCGACACAGCATGAGCAATACAAGGAATCGTTTCATTTTGCTGAAAGCTTAAGGGCGATAATAAAGCACCAGTCGCTGCAACCAGTATGCGTTTAAACTCACCTTTTTTCATTCGGTTTAACAAATGACCGTATACGACCGTTGCTGAACATCCTGCCCCACTGGCTCCAGCGAGTACTGGCTGCCCTTCCCGATAGATCATCATTCCACAGTCCTGATACTGTTTTTCATTTATTGGGGTCCCATGTTTTTTAAATAAATCAAGTGAAATTTCGTGTCCGATCTGACCAAGATCTCCTGTTACAATCAAATCATAATAGGAGGGATCTAGATTTCGTTCAGTTAAATGAGCCTCAATCGTATCAACGGCAGCAGGAGCCATTGCACCTCCCATGTTAAATGGATCGGTCATTCCCATATCAATGACACGGCCAATCGTTGCAGATGTAACACGAGGACCCTCTCCTGATTGACCTAATAGAGCAACTCCTGCACCAGTTACGGTCCATTGAGCTGTAGGCGGTTTCTGTCCACCGTACTCTGTTGGATAGCGGAACTGTTTTTCAACCGCAGTATTGTGACTGGATGCTCCTGTTAATAAATAATTGGCTCCTTTGGTGTTAACAAGATAGGCGCCAAGAGCCAGTCCCTCCATTGAGGTCGAACAGGCACCAAACAATCCAAGATAGGGTGTCCCTAATGTCCGGCACGCAAAGCTAGTAGGAGTAATCTGATTAATAAGGTCTCCTCCAAGGAAAAACTGAATTTGCTCCTTTTGAAGACCAGCTTTTTCTATAGCTCTTTGATTAGCTTCTTCAATAAGAACTTTATGTGCTTTCTCGTAGGAATCTTGTTTTAACCATAAATCGGAATGAAGGAGATCAAAATCTTCAGCTAGCAGCCCATCTGCTTCAAATGGTCCTCCGACAGTTCCAGTGGAGAGAATGACCGGCTTCTGATCAAAGATCCACGTACGATGACCCATTAACATTACAAACCACCCCACTGGATAAGAATGGTTTTGATCGTAGCAATTACAAACGCGGAAAAAGTACCAAACAAAATGACAGAGCCAGCTAATTTAAACATATTGCCGCCTACACCCAACACAAATCCTTCTGTTCGGTGTTCAATGGCTGCTGATATGACAGCATTTCCAAAACCGGTAACTGGAACAGCAGACCCAGCGCCTCCAAATTGGGCGATTCGATCATAGACTCCGAAACCTGTAAGAAGCATAGAGATGAAAATTAAAGTCCCGACTGTCGGATTTCCAGCCGTTTGATCAGTAAAATCAAAATTATAAATATAAAACATTTGAATACACTGACCGACCAGGCAAATGAATCCGCCTGTTAAAAATGCTTTTATACAATTTTTAAATATTGGCCTTTTTGTTTCCAGCTGCTTTTCAAGGGTTTGATACTCCTGTTGTACAGGTGTTAATTGTTTCTTTTGCTTATTCGACATGCCTATCCCTCTTTCGTCATGCTTTTTCCTTCATAAGACTTTTAATTTTATCGAAAGATTTTTTTAATGATTTCTTTTGTGTATGATCTTTTTGCAGTTTTTGTTCTAGCTGTTCCAGTTCCAAATAAATTTTTTGATCAGTGGAAACAAAGATTTCATACTCGGGATATACTTTTTCTAAGTCTGCTTTCACTTTCTTTTTGATGTCCTTTAATCGAAACCTGTCAAATTGGTCGACTTTTACCGCCAATAACAGCTCCTTATCTGTATTCACAGCCTTTACACCTGAAATCTCCTCTTCTTTTATTACTTTTTCTTTTGATTGATTGGCTACAGATTGATCGATTGGCTTACTCGTATGTACATACTCGATATTCATATCATTATTGTCAGATCCAAGCTGATTCTGATTTCCATTACATCCCGAACCAATTCCAATAGCAGCAACAATAATAAGACAAATGTTTAATGTCTTCATCTTATTTTTCATGGAATCACCTATCCGTTTCTATCGATAATAAAAAAAGGCTGATTGAGTCAACCTTTTTTATTGTAATTATTGTTTGTATTGAGGTTCTTCTTGCTCAATTTCCTGAAGACGCGGAGAGATACTGTCAACAACTGCTTGTGTTTGTTGAGCCGCTTGTTGGTAAAGCTGTTTAGCTTGTTGATTATCTGTACCAAGTGCAAAGGTTTCTAAACTAGCTTGTGCGCTTTTTAATCCTGCAAGAGTTTGCTTAACTTGAGCTGATACTGTCATTTTAATCCCTCTTTCTTTTGATTTATGAGTTACAAATTTTATTATTGCTTTATTTATGTTGTTTATGAAAAATTGATATGGTAATTAAAGGGAGAATGACTGATCTTCCTAAAACAGAATTATTTATTTATTTTGCCAATAGAGTTGTAAACCCGTGTTAGAAGAACTTCTTGCACAGGTTTTTATTTAAAATGGTAATTCTAAAAAGTGTATAGTGAAGCCAGTAAATAAATTTAACGCATCAAGTATTAATTTAAAAAGTGACAATAGCTGTCATCTGTCTATTCAAAATTTATTCTCCCTGGTAAAACTAAAAAATAACGACAAAAAAGTCCAAATCATATTCGATTTGGACCTCTTTCTTAAGGGCTACTTCTTTAATAAGTCTGCAATCTCTTTCATGTTTTCTTCCTCAGCAATCGAAACAGCTGTTACCCCTTCCATGTTGGCGTAATCTGGATTTGCTCCTGCATTCAGCAATAGTTCAACCATTTCGATATCCCCTGAGTAAACAGCTGATATCAGCGGTGTTTGGCCGTAGCCATCCTCAAGATTCACATCGGCATCACTTTCAATTAACAGCTCAGCAAGCTCTATGTCACCTTGTGCGACAATATCAACAGAAGCCAAATCTCCTTCTTCTGAAAAAACATTTGGATCTGCTCCGTTTTCAAGGAGAAGCTCAATCATTTCAAGATTGCTTCCATACTCTTCTTCAAGAATATCCGATACCGGGTAGATCGCATACATAAGCGGTGTCATCCCTAAAGCATCCTGTGCATTCACATCTTGTCCTTCTTCTATCAATTCAATTGCACGCTCTCTGTGATCATCAGAAGCAGCCAGCATAAGAGGTGTCGTTTCTTCACTTTCAAGCATGAAATCACTGTAAAGGCTTGTTTTTGAAAGCATTTGAAAAAGAAACACACTCCCTGCTCCAAGAAGAAGAACAAAGACGGCAAATCCAGCCAGTCCAGCTTTGAACATCGCAGTTGTTTTAAATGAAATAGATGGATCATGCTTGCCGAATTTCTCATTTAGCTGATGTATTCTCTTTGGAAGGACCGGGTGCGTTGAAACCTTTTCACTAAGCCATACAAACAGATTTTTTTCAAGGCTGCTCTCTTTCAAGTACTCCGCCTCATTGACATGTCTGTAAAGCTCCGGCCCAATGGCTAGAACGGTTAATGCACGCTTTGAAGCATCAAGATTTTCAGTATAATAGTGTGCCAGTGCGTCACACGTATACTCGCACGCTCTAGAATAAGCACTGCCTAAAAACGGTACCCAATTTCCAAACAAAACAAAAAGATTTTTTAAAATATGATTTCGTTTAATATGTGCAAGCTCGTGAGCGATCACAAAATCAAGCTCTTCTTTTCCTTCTTTTACATGCAGCTCTGTTATTCCGGAATACAGCACAACCATGTTGCGGCCAAAGAATCTGGATGCAAATGCATTCAGCATCCCCTCTGACTGAACGATAAAAACATCTGGAAGCTTTTTTATTTCCATTTTGATTGCCAATTCATATACTTTGTCATGAATTTCAGGGAACTGCTCTTGCGTTACCTTCACGCCATTACCTCGTATCATCCCTATTGAAAGAAAGTGAACGATAATAGGAATAAGCATCAATCCAAGTAAAAAAATGAGTCCAATTCCAGTAATAATAAAAAGGAAATACATAGGTATGCTAATTAAAAGCATTAAAATAAAATAAATGCGTTCTTTTCTGTAAATATGATCTGACATGTTTTCCTCCATTTTGAATGTCACTTCCGTGTGTGATATGAACTATCCTATTTTACCTATTTTCTTATCTTTTTGGAAGATGCTTTTTTCAAGAAAAAGGAAAGAGGATGAATTCCTCATCCTCTTTTCTGATCATATTTAATTAAGCGTACATCTGCTCTTCTTCTTTTCGGAAAAATCCTTTCATCGCATGAAACACGTCGACCTTTTGTTTGAGGATATAATGGCGGAATCTCTCATCAGAGATGTTTTTATACGCGGACATTAGGGTTGAGTGACGATTGTACTGATTTACTTCGCCATAGCCAAACATGTTTGAAACCTTCATCAGCTCTCCAACCAGTTTGACGCAGCGGGCATTGTCTGAAGTTAAATTATCACCATCTGAAAAATGGAACGGGTAAATGTTATAGCGGCTAGGCTGGTACTTTTCTTCAATAATTTCAAGCGCTTTTCTATATGCAGAAGAACAAATCGTCCCCCCGCTTTCTCCCTTTGAAAAGAAATCATCTTCTTTAACAACCTTCGCTTCTGTATGATGGGCAATAAATTCAATTTCAACCTTCTCATACTTTGAGCGCAAAAATCGCGTCATCCAAAAGAAAAAACTTCTGGCCATATACTTTTCCCAAATTCCCATTGAACCGCTCGTATCCATCATGGCAATTACAACCGCCCGTGATTCAGGTTTTACAACCTCATTCCATGTTTTAAATTTCAAATCTTCAGGATAAATCGGATGGAACTTTGGTGTACCCGCCATGGCATTACGTTTATATGCCGAAAGCATGGTACGTTTTTTATCAATATTCCCCATCAGACCTGTGCGCCTAATATCGTTAAACTCAATATTCTCTACGACAATCTGATCGAGCTCTTTCCTCTTCAAATTCGGAAGCTCAAGTTCTTTGAACAAAGCCTCCTCAAGTTCCATCATTGATACTTCCGCTTCGTAGTAATCTTCTCCGGCCTGATCGCCTGCTCCCTGCCCTTTGCCTGGACCGTTTGCATTTGACTGAGAACCATCTCTTGCTACTAAGTCGCCAACTTTGCTGTCCCCATTTCCTTGACCAACATGTTTATTTTTATCATAATTATATCTGATTTTATATTCATCCAGTGACCTGATTGGAATCTTAACAACATCTTTGCCATTTGACATCACAATATTTTCTTCAGTAATGAGATCAGGCAAATTGCTGCGGATTGCTTCCTGAACCTTCTCCTGGTGACGCTTCTGATCATCGTGGCCTTTGCGATGGAGGGACCAATCTTCATTCGAAATGACAAAGCTGTGTCCATTTCCTTTTACCATCTATAATTCTCCCCCTCCAAAAAATATTTTTTGGAATATATTCACCAAACTATACCTTCTTACATAAAATAGCTTTGGGTCTAGATTCGGCATTGTTTAGATTACTCTATCCTATGCTGGAAAAAGAGATAATTGACAAATAATTTAGAAAATTAGACTTGTCTTTTTAAAAAATAGACAAGTTGCATCGTGCATATTTATTTAGCGGATGCTTGATTTTATTCAAAAAAAAAACTCTCTGAAAGGCGCAGAGAGTTTTTTTTTATCTTCTTCATGCTGTGCTGGATCTGGTTTTTTGCCGCTTTTTTCAACTTCTTTATTTGTTTTCATGTGCTCCATAATCTTTGAGTGCTCCACTAAATCCTTCATATTACGGACCATTGTTCCATTTTCCACTTCTGTTTCATTCTTTTTCGTCATGTTAAGCACCTCCAGTATGGCTTTTCTTTTCCCGTTATTATCCAATTTGAAACCAATCTTGAATCATGAAAGCAAAAGCCAGGCACTAGATGCCTGGCTCTATATTATCGATTTAACAGACTGCCTACATAGCGCAGCAAGTCGTTGGCAGATGTCGAGTTATATCCATGCTCTTCAATAAGCCGTCTCACTACTTCATTAATTTTCTTCAGCTGCAGTTCATCTGGTGTTTTCGAAGATGTTGTAATTTTAACAACATCCTTCAGATCGGCAAACAGCTTTTTCTGGATCGCTTCACGCAATCTTTCATGCGAATTATAATCAAATCGCTTCCCTTTACGTGCATAGGCAGAAATGCGGATCAGGATTTCTTCTCTGAAGGCTTTTTTCGCATTTTCGGAAATGCCGATTTGCTCCTCAATGGAACGCATTAGCTTATCGTCCGGATTCATTTCTTCACCTGTCAGCGGATCGCGGATCTTATTTTTATTGCAATACGCCTCTACATTATCAAGGTAATTATCCATTAGCGTTTTTGCTGATTCCTCGTAAGAGTAAACGAAAGCCTTCTGCACTTCTTTCTTCGCCAGATCATCGTATTCTTTTCTGGCTACTGAGATAAAATTCAAATAGCGCTCACGGTCTTCATTTGAGATAGATGCATGCTGATCCAATCCTTCTTTTAAAGACCTCAGCACATCAAGGGCATTAATGGACGGAATTTCTTTACGGATAATGGTAGATGAAATCCGGTTAATGACATAGCGCGGATCAATTCCGCTCATGCCTTCATCAGCATATTCTTTTTGAAGCTCCTCGACATCGACTGTATTATAGCCTTCTACACTTTCGCCGTCATACAAACGCATTTTCTTGACGAGATCGATATCGCCTCTCTTTGGATCTTTCATTCTCGTCAGTATTGTAAACATAGCCGCAACCTTCATAGTATGAGGCGCGATATGAACATCTGCAACATCACTTTCACTGATCATCTTCTCATAAATTCGTTCTTCTTCAGACACTCTTAAATTGTAAGGAACAGGCATGACGATAATTCTGGAATGCAGCGCCTCATTTTTCTTATTCGAAATAAATGAGCGGTACTCGGTTTCATTTGTATGCGCAACAATCAGTTCATCTGCTGAAATTAACGCAAATCTCCCTGCTTTAAAATTGCCTTCCTGCGTAAGCGAGAGCAAATGCCATAAAAACTTTTCATCACACTTCAGCATCTCCTGGAACTCCATCATACCGCGGTTCGCTTTGTTCAGCTCTCCATCAAACCGATAGGCACGAGGATCAGACTCTGAACCAAATTCGGCAATGGTTGAAAAATCAATGCTTCCAGTTAAATCTGCAATATCCTGCGATTTCGGATCTGAAGGACTGAACGTTCCAATGCCAGTACGCTTATCTTCTGAGAAAAAGATACGTTCAATAATCACATCTTCAATTCTTCCGCCGTACTCCTGCTCAAGTCTCATTAGGTTTAATGGCGAGAGGTTTCCCTCAATCCTAATGCCGGATTCTTGAAAGAAATCTTCTCTTAAATGATGGGGAATCAAATGCAATGGATCCTCATGCATCGGGCATCCTTTAATTGCATACACAGCTCCGCGGTCAGTCAGTGAATACGCCTCAAGACCTCTTTTAAGCATTGTCACTAACGTTGATTTCCCTCCGCTTACTGGCCCCATAAGCAGCAAGATTCTTTTCCTGACATCTAAGCGTTTGGCTGCAGGATGAAAATACTCCTCAACAAGACGTTCCAATGAGTCTTCAAGTCCAAATAGCTTATGATCAAAGAACTTATAGCGCTTTGATCCATTTTCTACCTCTATACCGGCGTCTTTTATCATATTGTAAACTCGTGAGTGAGCCGATTGTGCAACCCATGGTTTTTCTTTTAACATATCCAAATACTCAACGAAGGTTCCTTCCCACTTAAGCCGCTGTTCATCTTCTCTATACTTTTCAATTTTTTTTAAGATATCCATAAGGACCTCCTCCATCATTGGTGATACTTGAGCGCGATTAATACACTTTATGCAAGGATGTCCCCCAACATTCTTCTTTTGAATGGAAAAGGTTTTTTACTAAGAAAAGCGGAATCGCCCGTTCTGACCGAGGGGCTGGGTGATGGAGCTGGACACTAAGAAAAGCGGAATCACCAGTTTAGACCCGACAGGCAGAAAAGGATCCGACAGAAAAACATTGTCCAGATTTATTCCCTAAAAAAGATAATTCAGGAAATCTTCCCATTTTTATTCACATGATATTTGGGATAAGATATAATAAGACTAGCTATGTAAGGGTCATCATTTACATATAAGGGGGGAATCAGCACGATGAAAACGGCATTAATTTTAGGGGTATGCATTACTTTCTTAGTTTCAATCTTCACTGCTGGATACAATGATAAACCGGGTTTGAAAAAATAAACATACTGAAAACGGCTTGAGAGGAAATTCCTCTCAAGCCGTTTTTTTAAATCAATCCAGGGTAATTTTGCTGTCTTAGTGCCTCATAAATCAGAATCGCAGCCGTATTGGATAAATTCAAAGACCGCACATTCTCTGTCATCGGCAATCGCAGACACCTTTCCATGTTGCTTGCAATTAAATCTTTAGGAAGGCCTGTCGTTTCTTTTCCAAAAACGAAAAAGACGTCTTGATCTTGATCACTATAGTCAAATGAAGTATGGTTCTTTTCGCCAAACTTCGTTATAAAATAAAATTCGCCTTCTTGAAATGCTTCAAAAAGCTCATCTAATGAATCATGATAAACAACATTCACATATTCCCAATAATCAAGTCCCGCACGCTTAAGCATTTTGTCATCTGTAGAAAAGCCAAGAGGACGGATTAAGTGCAGCGTTGTATTGGTCGCAGCGCAAGTGCGTGCAATGTTTCCTGTATTTGCTGGAATTTCTGGCTGATATAGTACGACATGTATTGCCACATTCTTCACCTCATCTAAATCTGTTACCCTTATTATACCACTGTTTATTTTTTAGGACTCGAATCATCCTCGATATGAAAGAATTTATACTTTATATTTGGTGTGTACGCCGTTGAGTCCTCATAATCCCAGTACCGCATCCTGCTGTTATACGTATTCGCATTTACAAGCGGCATGTTCGCCTGATCTTTTGCTACTACGATCGTTGTATGGTCAAACCTTCCGTCGCCCTGGAAATCATAGCAAATCACATCTCCAGGCATTAATGCTTCCGGAGCTCCAACGGACGTTGCTCTTAAGCCTGTTTTTGAATTACCAAGAAACAAGGTAAGCGAATGGGCAACCGTCCAGCTGTAGCTCCATGAATTATTCTGCATCCACCATCCGCTAGAACGGCCTGGATAACCTCTCATCCTGGCACCGCCGGCATGCAGACACTGCGAAACATAATTTGTACAGTTCACATCGAAGTTTTTAAACTTCGGATTGTGGCTGTTCCACCATCTCTCAGCATATTGGACTGCAGCCAAACGATCATAATAAAAAGGAGCTCTATCATGACCAGCTGCAGGTTTTTCATCGAACTTCTCCGTTTTAAGATGTTCTATTTTAAAATCCCTGACAATTTCCCCTTGAATAAAAACGGCTGTACGATCCTCTACTTTTTCTTCAAGGTAAATCGAGTCTTGATCTTTATGCAGATACTTGTAATGGCAGCGATATTGAACATGCTCCTCTTCATTTGAAGCCTTTTTAACATGGGTAAGCTGAACAGTAGCGGTTCCTTTAAGAACATCTACTTCTCGATTTTGAAGGATCTTTTTTTTTCTCAAAAATACAGAACGATCTTCTATCACATCAAGCTCTAGTGCGCTTCCATTGTTTATCAGCATTTCTAATTTCGCTTTCATCATATCTGAAAGATCTTGTTTCATACATCCTCACCGCCAAATATGTCATTAGTAAGACAATATGAGAAGTTATTGGCAAGTATGAAGATTACAATGTGATGAGATGGAGACCTTTTTCAATTTCATGACGGACTTCCTCATCTTTTTCGTTTTCCAGTGCAGTCTGCAATTCTTTAATGGTTCTTTTTTCACCGATTGAACCAATTGCCCATGCTGCCGTTCCTCTAATGACCGGACGAGGATCATGATTCATTAAGTGAATAAGATCAGGAAGGGCTGATTCATCTTTAAAATGTGCCAATGCAATGATGGCATTTCGCTGAATCGGTTTCTTTCCTCGCCAAGAACCCGATACATGTCCAAATTTTTCTTTAAATTCCCGATTGCTCATTGTAAGGAGCGGCTTCAGCTTTGGCTTCGCAATCTCAGGATCCGGCTCCATTTCAGCGTGCAAATGAAAATCCTTGCCTTTATTCTCAGGACAGACAGTCTGACACGTATCACATCCATATAAACGATTGCCAAGCTTTTTGCGGTATTGATCCTTTAAAAAGCCCTTCGTCTGCGTTAAAAACGCGATGCATTTATTTGAATCAAGCTGCCCTCCTTGAACCAGTGCCCCGGTAGGACAAGCATCCACACAAATCGTACAGCTGCCGCAGCGGTCTTCCATTGGAGTATCAGGAGAAAATGGAAGATTGGTGATGATTTCTCCTAAATAAACATACGATCCAAACTCCGGAGTAATAATCGCACAATTTTTACCGCTCCAGCCAATTCCGGCTCTTTCAGCAACAGCCCGATCTGACAGCTCTCCGGTATCAACCATGGACCTGAACTCAGCACCGGGAACCTTCTGCTGAATAAATGCTTCAAGCTTATTTAATCGATCTCTAAGAATATGATGATAATCCTGTCCCCATGAAGCTCTGCAGAAAATACCTCTTCTATCTTCCTTCGTGCTTCTGGGTGCATCCTTTAACTTAGAGGGATAAGCAAGCGCAATGGAAATAATTGATTTTGATCCAGGAAGAAGCATGTCTGGATTTGTCCGCTTTTCAATATCAGGCTCTTCAAAACCAGACTGATATCCTTTTTGCTCATGCACAATCAGCCGCTGCTTCAATTCATCAAAAACGGAAGCCTGCGCGAATCCGATTTTATTAATGCCTATGCTTTGGCTGTACGCAATAATTTCCTGTTTTAGTTCTTCAAATTCCATGATATCAAACCTCCTTTCTGTTCATATTTTCGAATGGCTATTATCTTATATGTTAAAATAGGTACATTAAAATGTGGAGGATAAAATGATGGAAATTACCATAAGCAATGAGATCAAACAGCATTTCCCTCAATTTAAATTAGGTGTAATCGAGTATACAGGTATTAGTGTATCAGAATCCCCGCAAATGCTTAAAGGAAGAATGCGTCTCTTTCAAGAGTCCATTTTCTTTGAAATGGAAGATAAAAAAGTTCAAGACCTGAAGCCTATTAATGAATGGCGTACCATCTTTAAAACACTCGGCGCAGATCCCAACCGGTATCGTCCTTCAAGCGAAGCCTTATATCGGCGAATTCAAAAACAGCAGTACCTTGCACCCATCCACTCTGCTGCCGATCTGAATAATTTCTTTTCCCTTCAGCATCAAATCCCATTTGGCATTTACGATGTTGATAAACTTACAGGAAACATCCAGATTGGCATTGGGAAAGAATCTGATGCATATATGGCCATTAACGGAAGAGACGTGAATATGAATGGCAAATTGATTTCTTCAGATGATTCAGGCGCCTTCGGAAGTCCCTATGTCGACTCACTGCGAAGTGCTGTTACAGAAGCTACAAAAAATGCCCTTCACCTCATCTATCTGCAGCCAAGCATGGATAAAGAAAGTGCTCAGCAAATGTTATCATCATTAACCAATATGTTCATTCAAATTCATGGCGGTGAAGGGAATTATGCCGTAATTGGGTAAAATGTTTTTATCCTGTAAATAAGTACACATAACAGGCAGGCAAATTATCTTAAATACTATAATATTAATGTCCTCTCTGATTTTTTCGGAGAGGATTTTATTTTCTTATATCAAAACTTCAATGCAGTTTCTATCTGTTTTCACACAGTATACTTTCCAATCTGAAACAATTACTGTCCGGAAAACCTATTTTACTAGCGGTTAACAGAGAAATACTGTCCGTTTTAAGGTTAATACTTTCTTTTTTCCATATTCCTCCTAATTAAGAGGGCTACACATATTTTTCAAGCACAATGAAAAAACGCAATGCCCCGTTTGTCGAAAAACGAAACACTGCGTTGTATATGTATGGAGCGGGTGATGGGAATCGAACCCACGACATTAGCTTGGAAGGCTAGAGTTTTACCATTAAACTACACCCGCAAGAGGTAATAAAAATATTGTAACAAAGAATGAATGAGACTTCAACATAAAAATATTAGCAAATTTTGTCGAACATATGAAGAAAAAACAGACTATCTGTTTTTTCTTCCGGGTTTCATTTAGAAGTTAAGGAGTTCCGGTATTCATTAGGTGTACATCCAACTTGTTTCTTAAACACCTTACTAAAATACTTTTCGTTTTGATAGCCTACTCCATAGGCCACATCATATATTTTTAAATATGGATTTTCAAGCAGCCTCTTTGCTCTTTCCATGCGAATATTCGTTAAATAATCCGTAAGAGTTGCATGGTAATCTTGTTTGAATTTCCTTGAAATGTACTCTCTGCTCAAAAAGAATCGATCGGCAATATCTTGAAGAGTAATATCCTGCTGATAATGCTGCTGCAGATATTCTTCAATTTGCTGCATGTTGTTTTTTTCTTTTTGATACTTTACGTTAGAAAGAATGGTGATGAGTTCTGCAAATTCTTTCGTTTTTTCATCTTTAAACTTTTTCATAGAAAAGGTGCCATCTGTATTCCAGTATGCTTTCCCGGAATAGAATTCAGACTTGTGATTGACTTCATATTCTTTAAGCCAATTGCTTCTTAACAGGTTAAACTGATTTTCCCACATCGCAATCTGTTCCAGGGACAGATTATGCTGCTGTTCAAGCTTTGCGAAAATCTTTACCAGCTGGGCTTCAGTCTGAGGAATGCTCCCTGACTGTACAGTCCACTTCAGTTCACTTGAAAAATCAAACAAATGGAGCAGCGGTTTTTCTTCTTCGTCCTTCGGACCTTCA
The DNA here is from genome assembly GCF_014235785.1 of Bacillus sp. PAMC26568. Lineage (GTDB taxonomy): Bacteria > Bacillota > Bacilli > Bacillales > Bacillaceae > Bacillus_P. The sequence continues at coordinate 3,873,121 of NZ_CP060137.1, forward strand.
AGTGCCGTGTTCCTGCGCAAATCGTGCTTTTGCAAAATTGCCTCTGCTTCTCCATATGCCTCACTTAGCTCGGTGCTGGGATTGCCTGCTGCTGCAATGACGTGAACCTTTAGCTGCTGTTTAATCAGCCTGATGATTTCTTCGGCTACCATCGCTGGATTTTTTTTCTTCCAAATAAGCAAAACGAGCTCATCCTCTTTATTCACGTTTTTAAAGCAAACTCCATCTTTTAATCGCCCGCTGCAAAGGTTGGCAATGGAAATCATGGCAGCTTCACGGTCCTTTTGAAGGGCTTTAAGCGAAAGAACGGCTGCCATCTTCTTTACGGCTGAAAATTGTACGCTGTACTCTTTTTCAATTTTCTCTTCCGCCTCTTTCGGCACTTCTTTTTTCACACAAAGCCCTGAAAAAAGCTGATCCCAATAGAGAGGCTTCACCTCGCTGATGACGCGGTTCTCCTCATCCTGGGTGGATTTGGAGCGCGCCTGCTCCCTCCACTCATTTACGGCTCGTTCCAGCGTTTCGTTTAATACATCCGGCTCAATCGGTTTGAGGATATAATCGAAGCTTTTATAGGCAATTGCATGTCTCATGTACTCAAAATCATCATATCCGCTCACAACGATTGTTTTGCTTGAAGAATTTTCAGCATGCAGCCACTTTAAGAGACTGATGCCGTCGCGCCTCGGCATTCTCATATCCGTAAAAATAATTTCAGGACTATGCTCTTTGATAAGCGCGGCAGCTTCTTCGCCGTCTTCTGCTTCAATAATGGTATCAATGCCATGCTTTTCCCAGTCAGCGAGCAGCATGAGTCCTTCACGCACATGCTTTTCATCATCAATTATGATGACTTTCATTTCTCTCACCTTCCAGCTGGACCGGCAGCCTCATGGTGACCATGAATCCGCCCTCCTCTTTATTTTCAAGAAAAAGCTTTGCTTTGTGATCATAATAAAGCTTCAGCCGCGAATAGACGTTTTTCAGTCCGATATTCGTCCTCGGACCTTTTTTATTCAGCGCATCTGCTCTAAAATGCTCATAAATTTCATTCAGCCTTTGAGGCGTCACGCCAATGCCGTTGTCGCTTATTCTCATCACAAGCTCACCCCCGTCTCTGAAACAATTCAGCTCTATTCTTCCGATCCCTTCCCGAATATCAAAGCCATGCTTAAAATAGTTTTCAATAATCGGCTGCAGAATCATTTTAGGAACAAGAATGTGCTGTATGTCCTGCTCAACCTCGACATGATAATGCAAATGGTCGCCAAACCGTTCTTTTTGCAAAAGAAGAAAAGCGTTCGTATAGTTTATTTCTTTGCTAAGCGGAACAAGATCTTCCTCCATATTCATCCCGTATCTCATAATCTTGGAGAGATGCGTTATTAATGAATAGATTTGAGGAACGTTATTTTTTAATGCAACCGTCCCAATGGACTGCAGAGCATTATATAGAAAATGCGGATTGATTTGCGACTGCAGCACTTTGATTTGATTTGTCTTGTTTTCAAGTTCAAGTTTGTATTCTCTTGTAATCAGCTGGTTAATCCGTTCAATCATTTGCTGGAAGCGGGAACCCAGTATCCCAATTTCATCCGATCCAAAGGACTGCGAATCAATCTTCATATTTCCTTTTTCGACCTGTTCGATATTCTGCAGAAGAATTCTAATTGGAGAAGTAATTTTAAAAGAAACAAACAATGTAGCCAGCACGACGAGGGACAGCCCGATGATGCCAAAGAGAATATTGATCTTCGCCACACTGTATGCGCTGTCATAAAGAATATGGAATGGTACACGTTTCACTAGAATCCATCCGCCTGACGAATCAGAAAGTCTGTCATACATCATCACGCCATTAAACGAATCCTCATTCCACTCCATGGTTCCTGAAGCCCTCTCCGCTTTCATCACACTGTCAATCCATTTCTGGCCATCTGGTCGTTCTGGAATCTCTGAATTTGAACTGTAAATCATCTGCCCATCTGATGACAGCAGAAAAAACTCCTCTGTTTCACGGTTGTACAGGTTTCTGCTTAAGTCAATAATCGTATCCGGTGAAATGCCTAGAGTGATATAGCCAAGCACGTCGCTTCCGGGAACGTTTGTGAGTGCCCTGTGCATCATGACAATGTCTCTTCCCTTTCTGGGGCTGTCTTCATGACTTGCGTACACAGGCTCAATATACATGTTGTATAAACTTCTCTCAGCACTATTGAAGGCCTCATTCTTTTCATCTTCAATACTGGTTGAAAATACAACTGTTGACCGTTTTGTGGCGGTAATCACTCTGTCATCTTTTGCAAAAGAGATTTTCACCTCGTTGATCGTATCCCCTGTATAAAGAATCGTCTGCATAACATTTTTCACAATGCCTACGTTCTGATAATCATTTTTATCATCAGGCGCCCTCAGATAGTTAATAAAATCCGGGTTATTGTATAGCGACAGGGTAAGCCCGTTCAGCTCATTCAAATAGCTCTCCAGGTTAATTTTCCCTTGATACAGCAAATTGCTGCTTTCCTTAACAACCTGATCTTCAAGTGACCCTTTTGTAAATAGGTACGTAATTAAGATGGAACTGCCTAATGGCACAATGGTCGTAATCATCAATAAAACAATCAGTTTATTGCGGATGCTTCTCTTCAGCATGGGGTCTGACCTCCAGGAACTTGCTTATACTTTAGTATATAGCTAGCTTCATAGGGTTAAAAGGACTTTTTTGAATCTTCCTGCAAATACCTTCGGGGAGGAAGGAGGATTTTTAGTGGTTTAATTAAATGACAATTCTGAGGTGTGTTAAAAAGTAATGGATTCAACAGCAATTCGGGTGGAACCTCTTTTGTTTGTGCTGCATAACACTTTTCCTATACTTAGTTAAGCGGAAACTCTTAAGTTCGTGTTGCATAACGCTTTTTGCAGCACTTAGTTGCGCGGAATCTCTTTAGTTTGTGATGAATAACGTTTTTTGCAGCACTTAGTTGGGCGGAATCTCTTTAGTTTGTGATGAATAACGTTTTTTGCAGCACTTAGTTGGGCGGAATCTCTTTAGTTCGTGTTGGATATCGCTTTTTGCAGCACTTAGTTGGGCGGAAACTCTTAAGTTTGTGATGGATAACGCTTTTTGCAACACTTAGTTGGGCGGAAACCCTTAAGTTCGTGTTGCATAACGCTTTTTGCAGCACTTAGTTGGGCGGAAACTCCTAAGTTCGTGTTGCATAACGCTTTTTGCAGCACTTAGTTAAGCGGAAACTCCTAAGTTCGTGTTGCATAACGCTTTTTGCAGCACTTAGTTGGGCGGAATCTCTTTAGTTTGTGATGCATAACGTTTTTTGCAACACTTAGTTGGGCGGAAACACTTTCGTTTGTGATGCATAACGCTTTTTACAGCACTTAGTTGGGCGGAAACACTTTCGTTTGTGATGCATAACGCTTTTTGCAGCACTTAGTTAAGCGGAAACTCCTAAGTTTGTGTTGCATAACGCTTTTTGCAGCACTTAGTTGGGCGGAAACTCTTAAGTTCGTATTTCATAACCTCTTTTGCAGCGCCAATTTGGCCGAAACCTCATTTGTTCGTGCATTAAGCCAGCCTATATGAAAAAGAAAGCATGCCCAGGAAGACATGCTTTCTATTATTCGTTTTACTTCAAGTTATCCCATGTTTGCTGGAATCGCTCAAGCAATGTATCATAGTCAATTTTGCCAGCAGCATATTCTTGAATCGCTGCAGCGAATTCTTTATTCGCTCCATCCGGCCATTTGAACCAAGTCCAAGGAATCGTTTTTTCCTCTTTAGAATAGTCAAGAATAGACTGACCTAAGTCACCAAGACCATTAGGTTCAATGTTGTCGAATGCAGGAATGAAAGCAAACTCTTCAGTGATATAACGTTTTCCAGTTTCAGAAGTTACCATCCACTCTAAGAATAATTTCGCTTCTTCAAGATTTTCTGAGTTTTTATTTAATACCCAGTTATTTGGAACGCCTACAGGTAATCTGCCTGCATTTTCATCATTGCTGATTGGAATTGGAAGGAAGCCCATGTTGATCTCAGGATTGATTTCAGTAATCATGTTCTCTGTCCAGTTACCCTGTTGAAGCATCGCTGTTTCTCCAGAAGCAAATAACGTTACTTGAGTATTATAATCTGTTGTTAATGGGTTATCGTTTGCATATTTAAGCTCTGCATCAAGGATTTCTTTAAATTGTTTAAATTGCTCGTTATCGGCAAATTTCTCAGAACCATCATATAACCCTGCGATAAATGCTTCTGGATCTTCCTGTTGAGCAAATGGAATGTTAAGTAAATGCTGCCCGATGACCCACCACTCGCCGTATCCAGCAGAGAATGGAGTGATTTTTTTAGCTTCAAGCTTTTTTGCAGCTTCTTTTAATTCGTCAATCGTAGCAGGCGGCTCTGTAATACCCGCTTTTTCAAATAAATCCTTGTTGTAGACAAATCCATATCCTTCAAGGTTAACAGGCATACCATAAAGCTTGCCGTCTGTGTCTGTCATTGGCACTTTACCAATTGGAAGGACATTCTCTACCCATGGCTCACCAGAAAGATCTGCTAACTTCTCTTTCCAAAGCTCTAACTCTTTAAAACCGCCGTTGTTGAAGATGTCCGGTTCTTCACCTGAAGCAAATTTCGCTTTTAGTGCTGCACCGTAATCGGCACCTCCGCCAACTGTCTCAAGTTTCACCTTAATGTTCGGATGTTCAGCTTCAAATTCTTTGATCATCTCTTGAAGCTGATCGGCAATTTCAACCTTGAACTGGAAGAAATTAAGTGTTACCACTTCATCCCCCGACTTAGAATCCCCGCCTGATTCCCCTTCTTTACCTGTTTCTTTAGAAGAACAGCCAGCCATAATACCAAATACGAATACTAAAGACATACATAATAACAGAAAGCGTTTCATGAATGGATTGACCTCCTTGATATATATAATTTTATATAATTTTCTGCATCAATAATATCAAATTGATGCAGAAACTTTATATCTACTTAATTGAACCAGATGCAATGCCTTTAATAATATGTTTCTGTAAAAATAAGAAGAAGATGACGACTGGTGTAATACCGAGCACTAACGCTGCAAGACCCATATCCCATTGCTTCGTATATTGAGCAAAGAATGAGCTGGCTGCAAGCGGAATCGTACGCAGCTCTGCATCCTGTAAAACAAGCAGCGGAAGCAGATAATCATTCCAAATCCATAGCGTGTTCAAAATAACCACTGTTACAGTTATCGGTTTAAGAAGCGGGAAAACAATTCTCCAAAATACTCCAAACTCGCTGCATCCATCTATCTTTGCTGATTCCTCAATTTCAACAGGAACAGTTTTCACAAACCCGTGATATAAGAACAGCGAAAGCGGAACACCAAATCCAAAATACATTATGATTAAGCCTGGAATACTATTTGTTATTCCGAGCGTACCGCCTAGCTTCATAAGCGGGATCATGACCGTTTGGAACGGGATGACCATCGCAGCTACAAAGAGAATGAATAAAATCTTGCTGAACTTTCCTGGTGTGCGAACCATTTTCCAAGCAGCCATTGAGCTTATGATTACTAATCCAATATTGCTGAATACCGTAATCACAAGGGAGTTCCAGAAAGCACGCGGGAAATTGATGACCTCCCACACTTTAGCGTAGTTAGAAAACATGAATTCTTTCGGCCATGCTGCAGCATCAATAAGGATCGCCGCAAATGGCTTGACTGAATTGATCAGCACGAAGTAAAAAGGAACAAGGAAAATGAGCGCGACGGCAATGGCTATCATCTCTAATATAAACGTCTTGCTTGTATACCGGTTACCCATTATGCCTCAACCTCCCTCTTCTTCGTCATCATAACTTGAACGGTTGTAAAGATTGCAACAACCACAAAGAATAGAATCGACTTCGCAGTACCTAATCCATAACGATTGTTCTGGAAGGCTTCCTGATAAATATTAATCGCAACAGACTGAGTTGAATTAAATGGTCCTCCGCCTGTCAGGGAAATATTCAAGTCAAAGATCTTAAAGGCCATTGAAATCGTTAAGAACAGACAAATCGTAAATGCAGGTAAAATTAAAGGAATAATGATTTTCGTTAAAAGCGTTAAACTTGAGGCACCATCCATCTTTGCAGCCTCTAAAAGCGAGTTATCTACACCCTGCAGAGCTGCAATATAGATCACCATCATATAACCGCTCGTCTGCCATGCAAAAACAATAACAATTCCCCAGAAAGCTGTCGTTTCATCCCCAAGCCAAGGCATTTTGAAAAATTCGATGCCCGTCATGTTCCCAATCGAAGCAAACCCTTTTACAAAAATAAACTGCCAGATAAATCCGAGCAACAATCCGCCGATCACGTTAGGAATAAAAAACACGGTCCGTAAAATATTTTTCGTTTTTAACGCAGCATTTAAAATCAAAGCAAATGCAAAGCCTATTAAGTTACTAATAATAACAGCCGCAAACATAAATTTCGTCGTAAACATAAAAGAATTAAAAAAGGCCGGATCATTCGTGAAGATTTTCTTATAATTCTCAACACCAACCCACTCTACAGCCGAACTAACACCATTCCAAGAAGTGAATGAATAATAAAGTCCCATTATAAACGGAAGAATCTGGATAACTAAGAAAAATAAAAGTGCAGGTCCTACAAAGGCAGCGTATGTTAGTAAACTTTTATACTTAAATTTCTTTTTAGGCACTGCCTCCAAATGAGTTTTCGTGCTTCCCGGATCCGTTTGAATTTTCGTCTCCAACCGTATCACCACCCCTTTTATTGTAATCGCTTTCTTTTATTATAATGGTAGCGCTTACTTATATAGGGAGACTAAATTGACATAGATGGTGTATTATTTTGACTATATTTCCCCTAATTAAATTCGATAACATGCCTATAGAAAGAGAAGGCAGCTTGAAACGCCAAAAAAGATGCCCTCTTCCTAAATAGAGAACATCTTGAACTTTCTATTTCAAAAGATTTCAAATGAACACTTCCATCTGGTCAAATGCCTGCTTTTCTTCTTCTTCAAAAATCCCCTTCCGGTTTCCCTTTCAGGTAAGTTGGTTAGTGATAGGCAATTCGTGTCTAAACCTATGGACTTTCTGAATACCAAATTATGTAAGATCTTTTCAGACGACCTAATCTGCATGAATATTAGCAAAAATAGCGTACGGTTCGGAGGGGCGCCCGGCATGGGTGTAGTCTATATAGTGAAAGTCCCGAGTTCCAAGATTGACATTTGCATTTAATTGTATAAATGGCAAGCAACATGGTGGCCATTTAATTCCCTTAATACCGGTTTTTCCGTTCGACAAATGTCCATGCACGCACTGCATCTTGGATGGAAGGTACATCCAGAAGGGGGATTCGCCGGACTTGGGACATCTCCTTGTAACACAATCCGATTCTTTTTAACTAAAGGATTCGGTATAGGCACAGCAGATAACAATGCTTGAGTATATGGATGTTTCGGAGATTCAAAAAGCTGTTTTTTTTCGGCAAGTTCCACCATTCTTCCCAAATACATGACACCAATACGATCGCTGATATGTTTTACCACGCTTAAATCGTGGGCAATGAATAAATAGGTCAATTGAAATTGTTTTTGTAAATCTTGAAGAAGGTTAATCACCTGTGACTGTATCGACACATCTAAAGCAGATACGGGCTCATCAGCTACAATCAGCTTTGGGTTTAATGCTAATGCACGAGCAATCCCGATCCGCTGACGTTGTCCTCCGCTGAATTCATGTGCATATCGGTTAGCATGGGAGCTATTTAGTCCCACGACTTCCAGAAGTTCGTCTACCCTCTTGTTTTTTTCATCCCCACTAGATAGACCATGAATCTCCAATGGCTCCGAAATGATACTGCGAACTGTTAGACGTGGGTCAAGGGACGCATAAGGATCCTGAAATACCATCTGGAAATCTTGACGAAGCTTTCTTAATTCCCTCGCCTTCATACCAACAAGGTTCTTCCCCTCGTAAATTACTTCACCCTCCGTGGGATCTAGTAATTGGAGGATCGTCCTTCCTGTAGTGGATTTACCACATCCGCTTTCTCCTACTAAACCCAGTGTTTCTCGCCATGCATCATAAGGGCAACATCCAAATCATCGAATAATCCTGCTTCTGTCATCGGAATTTTTCCGCTAGTGGTCTCTTCAGCAGGAGTTCCGATTACTTTAATAGTTACAGGATAGTCACCTATATGGTTTTTTAATGCAAAGGCAGCCCCTAAGATAGTCGGTGCTTGTAAATTATGTCCACACGCATGTCCCAATTTTTCTAAAGCATCATATTCACATAATAGTCCAATAACTGGCCCGCCAATACCATTTTTATAGGTTGCTACAAATGCAGTTGGCAATCCACAGGTCCCTTTTGCAATATCAAAGTCATGCATACTTAAGCTTTTAGTAATCATGTCAACTGCTTTATATTCATTATTTCCCAGCTCAGGATTACCATGAATATAATTATTTAACGAAATTAGTTCATCCTGTAAGTTCTCTATTGAAACAAACAGTTTTGCTTTTTCATTTTGCACAATGTACCTCCCAAATGCAGAACTTTTTTATAAATTATATCTGGCTATTTTGTATGCATTTATTTTTACTGTTTGTAATGTGAATAGAAGTGCTATAAGACCCCCTTTAATAAACCGTTGTTTATTCTATCTTATATGGAAAAAAATTAATTTTGAAATTTAAAATTTTTTATAATCTTATAAAAAAAATTAATGGTTAAAAGAATTTCTAAAAAAATTCTTTTAAACAATAGCAGCTAATAATAATTAACAGAAACTATATCTTCCGAGTTCTAACTTCTAAAAGCTCATTGAGATCAGAAATATTTAGAGCTTCCATGATTCTCAATAAATGGTTTTTGTTATAGGCTGACCGAGTGTTATTAACCAGCTCTGATATTGTCGCTTCACGGAGTCCTGTCTTTTGAGCTAATTCCTTTTGAGAAATTCCTTTGTTCTCCAGCACTTGCTTCAGCTTCACTTGAAATTCTAATTTCATTAGAACTCCTCCTTTTAGAAATTACTACATTTCGTTATTTAATGTATATGCTGTTAAAGAGGAGTTATTGGTAAGAACAAAAAAGCCCTCCAATGAAGGACAGCTTTGTTCAATTCATGATTACTCCTCGTCAAAATAACTAAAATCAATTTTCTTAACAACAAACATTTCTTTGACGTTAACTCCAATGTCATAGTCAATCATTAGCTTCGCAAGAGTTTCTCCGTTAATGAGAACAATTTTCTTGCTTTGTAGTCGTTCTGCATATTCAATTGCACCTTTTGTAAAATGGGAAGTTGTAATAAAGACGCCCTTTTTTGCTCCCATGTCGTCCAGAGCACCAGAAAAACTTTGAACCAATTCCCTTCCGATAGAGTTATCCCAACGTTTAGCTTGAAGATAAATGTTATCCAAACCCAACTTGTCTTCTTTAATTATTCCGTCAATTCCACCGTCATTAGTTTTCCCAGTAATTTTACCGTCACCGTAACCCATAGCCATTAAGAGTTCTACAATGGTATGTTCAAGCTTCTTCCAGTGAGCCTTTTTTATCTTTTGAATAATGGTCTTTGCCAAATCTTTTCTAATCTCGTCAAATTTTTCTTCGATTACTTCAAATGGGTCAATAACTTCTCCTAAGTCTTCGATTTCTTCTTGAATCTCATGTTGGTTATCATTAAGTAAAGCTAAACCGTTTTGGGTTATTTGATAGTTTGATTGACTTACTTCTTCTATGTAATTTGATTTTTTTAAACCATATCTTGCTTGTCTAATTCTTGTTATAAAAATGGAATCTTTGCTATTCTCGTAAGAACGTGTTCTTTGTTCTTCAGTTAAGTTGAAAAGCTTTGTTAGTGCTTCAGTTATATAACTAGAACTGTAAGATTTTCCTTCGTTTATGACTTGCAAAAAGGGAACCATTATTTCTCTAGATAAAGGTAAATCACTTGGATTAGAATTTACGTTTTTAATGATTTCATTAACTTCTGTAATGTCTTTGGGAAGTCCCTTATCTTTAATTATTTCAAGAATATCCTTTTGAGTCAGACCGCTCTCACTAAGTTGTTTTATTATTTTTAACACATTCACTGAACTATCATTATATAAAATGGTACTCCCTTTATTGATAGAAGGAATGTAGTCTTTAAAGAAATTAATCCAACGTCTTCCACCGCTCTCCGACCAGCCGACAGCTTCTGACAATTTTGTCTTTGTTATTAAACTCACCGTTCTCTGCCCCCTAAAATCTTCCTATTATAAGAATAACATAGAATACTTACAAGCATGCTTTATATAACAACAAAAAAAGCTCTCCACAAGGGAAAGCTCATAGGTTCTTCAATGGACTGAATTGTCTTTGGTTTTCAATAATCTCATTAGAGAACACGTTGACGTATTGCTTGGTCATTTCAACGTTGTGTGTCTTAGGATTCTCTGAGGTTCCAACACATTCGATCCGTTCTCATCACACATTCTTCCAAACGTGTGACCGAACTTGTGGCAATTGACAATGATTCCAACCTTGTCTCCATATTGACTCACACACTGTTGAACTATTCTATTTGCCAATGGTTCTCAGTCAATGACCATGAACGTTAAAACAGTTTCAAGAAGGTTCTAATTCATTTCGGTAAGTGAGTCATTCTCTTGTGAAGAATACCTTATTCAATTCCTGTTTCGTCAATGGATTGTTATGTCTTTTTACCATGTCCGTCTATCCTTTGCAAAAGGGCCATTTAATGGAATAAGCATAATATTATGATCTTTTAATGAGTAGGTAATCATTGGCGGTGTACTGAATATGGGCATATCAGCCATCTTCATTGTACAACGTTTGCTTACTGTAATATGCTTCTCTTCCGGTGTGTAAGGTTCAGGATTGCCTAGAGAGGTGGTGTGATATCCGATAACTTTCTCCGGATAATCTAAGCACAGCAATTCAAGAATACTGGACCCCAACTCATAACCGTGCCCTCTAAACTTCTCGTAACCTATAATGCATAAGTAATAAGCTTTGAATCGATTACTTTGCAATAAAGCAATACTATTTATTGCAAGAAAAGGAACCATTATCATTTCAAACGAATATAAAAAAAAGTGAATATTTTACTTTACCATGATGATTAACTACTCCACAACAATATATGAAGAGTATTATACAAAATAACTAAATCTTTTTATTAAATGGGAGTGCTTGAATGCAGACAATTGTATTTATCGGTACCTACCTGGCAGGAAGCAGCAGGGAAGGGATGAAGGCCGCAAAAGAACTTGGGTATTACACCATTTTATTTACATCAACCAAAATATATCAAAGGATTAGAGGTGAATTTACGGAAGTCGATGAATTAATTTATTTGGAGGATATGAGTTCAGCAAATTTATATAATCAGTGTAAAGCCATTCAAGAAAAAGGATTCGAAATCAGACTCTGTATCAGCTATATCGACCCAAACATTTCCAAATCCGCAAAGTTATCCGAACAGCTAAATCTTGCTCAGGTATCGACAGAAGCACTGGCTAAAATCGAAAATAAAGCCATTGTGAGGGATGTATTAAAGGACCATCCATCCACACCCTTTTTTAAAGTCTATACCGGTGAGGAACCGATAGAGCATGGTTTACAGGAATACCGTGAACATTTACCGTTAGTATTAAAATATCCGGTTTCCAATGGATCACAGAACGTTTTCTTAGTGGATTCGGAAGAAAAATTCACAAACAGACTGAAGGCTATGCGGAGTAAACAAAGTAAGCCAGTACTCATAGAAGAATATGTAACCGGAACCCAATATGTTATTGAGGTTTTAGTTTATAAAGGGAAAGTTACCATAGCTGGCGTCATTGAACAGGAAATCAATGATCATTTTGTCGTGACCGGTTATTCTTATCCAGCGGTCCTTGATAAGGAAGCACAGGGAAAATTACAGGAATGTGTGAAAAGCATCATTACCAACTTAGGGCTTCAAACAGGCAGCTGCCATTTTGAAATGAGATTGAAAAATGGCGAATGGAAGCTAATCGAAATCAATCCCAGAATGTCCGGCGGGGCGATGAATGACATCTTCAAGGAAGGTACCGGAATCGATCTGGCAAAAGAGACCTTGAAATTATATCTGGGAGAAGAACCAGAAGCCGAATTTAAGAGCAAAAAATATGTGTTTACCCAATATGTAACGGTTAACCAAAAAGGCCGATTGATAAAAGTGACAGGACAGGAACAGGCTTCGAATAGGATCGGGGTAACCAAAGTGTTAGTAATTCCCCGAAAAGGTGCCCTTTTAAGACCCCCTACAATTATGGGTAATCGATATGCCTATGTTATAGCAGCTTCGGATAAACCGGACCAATCAAGAGTCATTGCCAAACAGGCCGCACAAGAAATAAAGTTCCACCTCGATCCATTTGGATACAACGAACTCCATCCAATTGGATACAAGGAAATTTTACCACAAGAGACCTTTAAAGAGCCCTTTGATTTCCCGCCGAGTTCCCTAATTGAGCTTTGCGGTAGCAGAACCAGTTTTATGAAAAATCTATATCTAAGACAAATTATCCCGATTATTGATGGAACCATCATTAGCCAAACTGAAAATGATCCTTTGATTCAACATGTCAGTTTTCGAAACTATAATCCGATCACAAGCGGCACATTGGTATTCTTCCCTAATAAATCCAGACTGGAAAGGAATCTTAACTTAAAATCCTGTGTCATTGTAACACAAAATCCCCTTTTGTTTCAGGACTTGAATAAATCTTATACAATTGTGGCGGTCAAGAATTCTAAAATAGCTTTTGAAAAATTTGTAAAATTTTACCGTACCCTTTTTTCAATCCCGGTTATCGGTATTACCGGAACTGCTGGAAAAACGACAACAAAGGATATGGTTGCTCACATTTTAGAAACTTACAGGAATGTAGTAAAAACCATAAGGAGTCAAAATAGTGGTTATCAAAACCTGCGTAATTTACTGCAAATCAATGATCAGACAGATGTAGCAGTGTTTGAATTTGGGATAGGATCACGAGGAGCAATGGATTATTTCGGCAGAATCTTCCAACCAAGCATAGGCGTTATCACCAATATCGCTACAGACCACGGGTCAGGTTTTAAAACACAACAGGATTACACCAATGAAAAAGCTAAATTGGCAGCAATTATAAATAAAAATAACGGAACCCTCATACTAAATAGTGATGACCGAAATATCCATAATTTGGATTTAAGCTATTTTGAAAGTCAAATCATAACTTTTGGGCTTAGTAATCATGCTCAGTTTAAGGCGGATCACATCCAATATGACGAAAATGGCATGGAGTTTTCCGTACATTACGGCAGTGAAGTATATGAATGCAGGATAAATGCTTTTGGAAAACATAATGTCTATAATGCGCTTGCCGCACTTGCAGTATCTACAAGTCTGGGGTTACAGATAAAAGATGTGGTTAAGAGGTTGGAGAGTTTCCGTCCCTTGGAGAGACATTTGCAAATTAGAAAAGGGATTAATAATTGTACACTAATTGATGATACATGGAATACAAATTCTAAATCAGCTGAAGCTGCACTTGAAGTTCTCGCAAATCTCTCCAGAGGAAGAAAAACAATTGCTGTACTAGGAGATGTAGAGGAACTGGAGCATTTTTCAGAGAGCGAACATAAAAAAATCGGTGCATTTGTTCATAAATATAAAATCAATACACTAGTTACTGTTGGAAAACAAGCCAAATTTATTGCACAACAGGCTAGAAAGCTTGGTATGGGCGACAGAAACATTTTTATGTTTGAGCATCAAGAAGGATTGGTTTCATTACTTGAAAATATCTCGGATTCCAACAGTATTGTATTAGTAAAGGCATCGATGAGAGATTCTTTTGAGGATACCATGAACAAACTAATTATTGAATGATGCCAATCTTACAAAAGTTTTATTAATACAATCGGCTTTTGTTTATTGAATAATGAAGGCAATTGTTTTTTATATTTATTCTTTATATATTATTGGGTCCATGTATAAGAACTTGCAAGTATTAATATGCCTGAAAGATTTAAACTTCAACTACAAAATGTGTAAGAGCTTTAAATGATTCTTCAACAATCGGGCGCAATTGTTGAGCAAGTGTAAGAAGACCGACATATAAAGTTGGTCTTTTTATTTTCGAATGAAACACAAGTAAGGTTTTTTGTAGGTAAATAGGCAAAAAATTAGGTAGCAGTATAACTAAGCACTTCACTTAATTACACTGCTACCAGTAGTCTTTATACTCTTCCAAGGATTTTAAGAAGTGGGTCATTACTCAAATCCTCCGGTTTAGCTTGTTCTTCTTTGAATTTTTGTGCTGCATCTAATCCAATCAATTTAAAACTCTCGATAAGTTTAGCTTGAGCTTTCATCGCTGTACTAACGCTCGGATGTTCTTTTTTGCCATGTGGCCCCATTATCGTATATCCATCTTGAAAAAGTTCTCGTTCACAAGCTTCAACTGTCGCGAGGTTAAAAGCGAGTCGTTCAATTATAATTCGGTTAGTTGCGTTTAGCTTACTAAGCTTCTCCAGCTCTTTAACTACATAATCAAATATTTGATTGCAATTTCATCAAAATGATGTGGTGCTTTCATGCACACATCTCCTTTACAAATTTTTACATAAAAATAGTTTTTATAAAAAATTCAGATAGTGAAAGTGAACCCCCTCTACAGTAACATCAGAGAGGTATACTGTTCTTTCAAATAAATTTTTAGTTTTTCTAACTATATTTGAATTATCCATTACATCATTTACTTCTATTCCTACTAGCTCAGATAAACGAACACCTGTATCTAAAAAGATTAATATTATTACTTCATCCCTAAAGCCAATGAACGATTTTTGCTTTCGAATCGTCTTTAACAATTTTTCAATCTCTTTATTTTCTAAGGTTTCAATTGTCTTTTGTCTGTCTCTTAGCAGCTTAATATTTCTCATTGGATTTATATCAATATGCTTGTTTTTAGATAGAAAATTGTAAAAAGATCTTAGAGCTCTCAAACGAGTATTAATACTTGTTACCTTCATGAGTTGTTTGCTTTGCAAAATGAATGATTCAATATCAATCTGCTGACAATCAACTAAATGCTTATTGATAATTTTTTTCGCTGCATGGAATTCGTTTTTATAATACTCAATGGTAGCTGGTCTCAAGTTTCTTAAATAACAATCTCTAAAGAAGATTTCAAAAGCTTCATCATCTGTTATTTTTTTCTTAAGCATTAGTAATTCTTCATTTGTAAGTTTTCCTCTTCTTCCCACCACAACCTCCTACGCACACGATTCGACGCACACGATTTTCAATTATTTATGTCGTGTTATAAAACAAAAAAAGACCTCAACATAATCGTTGAAGTCTTGATTTCTATAGATCTTAGATACCGGTGCCGGGGTTGAACCGGCACTTCAGAGGAAAGTAACGTAAAAGAAACACGAAAAATCCGTTCCCACACTGTGAGAAACGGATAATATTTCGGTGAAATACACGTTTGTTTAGACATTAACCATCTGAAAAATAACACCCGACAGCTAGGGTCTAACCCGAACTCCGGAGGAATACATTAGATGATATGCATATTTGATTCCTAATTTTCCCCATTAATTCCCAGCTTTATTTCATAACTCTTTCCATTACTATTCTCTGAATCTATATGAATTAATGCCTTATTAATGGATACTGAGGTTTTTACTCCTTCACTTGCTGATATTACACTAGGATTAGGAATGTGGATTTCCAGCTTCATTTTATTTAATTTGAGCGTTGGATCAGAAACGGCGATCGTTACAGTTTCTCCATCATTCCTAACAAGAATGGATGCTTGGTTATAAGAGGTGAGATTGCTTACTGTCGTCTTTTTACCTCCAAAGAAATTAAATCCCTGTAATCCGAGGGGGGAGTTTTCAACCGCATGAACATCTGCCGTGTTTGCCAAAATCTTTATACTTGGCTTATCCGCATATTCTTTCGTTTGATCCTGGTCTAAATTTGGCAATATGCAATATGCATATTTTACATTTTGCGGATTTTCCCCATGGTTCATTCCTAATGTAAAATAATTCTTGGCTATTTTTGTATCTGGGTTAGATGTACGTATTTTCTTTAGACTTTCCGTAACTGTTTCTTTAGAGAAATTAATTGCAGCAGGCTCTGGAAAGTAATATCCCACCTGGGTTCCCTTTTCATTCGTTTTAAAATTGGCCCATTTGAGTTGATATTCTCCATTATCCGGATTGCTTAATAGATTATTATCATATGTCTCACCAATAATAGTACTTGTTTCATTCATATCAAACATTCTATTATCAATCGTGGTAATAACCTCTCTCCCCAATTCATCCATTATACCCGATCCCATTAGAACAATTTCATTATCAAACATAAATGCAGATTTATTGGCGTTTGCATTTTTATATACAACAAGATCATCAGGTAATAATCCGTCTTGTTTGTCCTTATATCCTATTTCATCTCCAAGCTGGATTCCAGATACTCCATACTTACCCAGCTTTACCCCGCCTGAGAATTGATTCGTACTTGCTGGAAAATATACATATTTGTTTTGAGACGGTGATGAGGAATAAAAATCCAATGGATGATTCCTATTTTCATAATAGAGCATTCCGCCATATAGTTCCGGAATTGTTTTTCTTTCTTCTACCGGCACAGTAGTTCCAGGGAACTTAAAAGGATTTAGTGTGGCAAAATAATTCGCTCCGAATGATTTTGTCTGATCCCTTCCTGACAGATACAAATAATAAGCACCATCACCCTGAAACCACGGCATTAGATTTTCACCGCTCATATACTCATACTTACCGATCCTATCAGAACTTCTTGAGAACGCGAAACTGTATTTATCTCTCACATGGACCGTTTTATCCATCAAGTTAAAAGGATAATGATTTTCGCTAATCTCATTTTTAGCTACTATCCCAGAATCATTCATAATATTATTGAAATCCACGATAGCGTTTAGAGAACTGAAAGACGCGGTTGAGATGTTCCCTTTAATGGAAGCAGCAATATATTTTATATTAGACTTTAATTTCTCACTCTCTTCCATACTGAGATGCTTACTTATACCAACCATTCCCTCGACAATACTATAGACATCCTGATACCCTGTTCCAGTCCTTGAAACCGCTCTTCCTTTCACTATTTCCATCATATAACCTTCAAAAATAACAGGAATGAAACCTTTATAGATCCATCCTTTTACAGTTGGAACTAATATTTCTTTTGGATCATATTTACTTCCATGAAGAATATTCATGGTTTGGACAATGCGATCTAATAATACTTTCCCATATGAGCCTGTATAGGCTACTCGTTCATGTTGTATGAATGAACCATCCTCATAAAAACCGGCGGAATTTCCATTTATGAGATGATTAGGATCGATGGTTTTAAAAACAGTAAGAATATTATCTACTGCCTTTGAAACCCTCTCGTCATTCTTAATAATGGCCCCTTGTACGATTCTGTTTGTTGCAATATCAGCAAGGTTTGCCCCTCTATGGAAGCGGGATGTTAAATCAATATCTCCATTTTTGCCACTCCTTAAGTATTGATCCATAGACTCCACATAAGCATCTATTAAATGCGGTTTATAAATTCTAATCTCATCTTCTAGCAAAAGTAAAATCTTCGTAATATTAGTAGGCATTCCTATTTCCCATTGAAACCAGTTTCCATAGAAACCTTTTTGCTGATCTTCAAAGAAATTCGTGTATAACCAATCTAGTCCATCAATTACTTCAGTAATGATCTCTTTATTATTGTATAAATTTATACCGCTTAAATCAGATCTTTTATAGGTCTTTGCAGCAAGAGCCATTTGGTATAAATATAAATAGGAGTTGCTTAAATTACTTTCACTCGTTCCAAGAGGAACATTTTTAAATAAATATTTTTCCTCTCCATTCAATCTATCTTCCAATGGAATAAGCGAAGCGAGCCTTGTTTTAGCCGTGTTATGAACAGATTGTATTTTACTGTCTAGTAAGGGGCTCTTATTTAAACTCTCATTACCCGTAAGATACTCTCTGTAGTTTAATTTCAATTGATCCATCTGATTTGTAACGTCCTCCATACTCTTAATAACTTCACTTGAGTCTGAGTTTAATTTTTCAGAAGCGTTGACAACCATTCCTGGTTCGTAGATAGGGATTGATAAGAAGGTTGTTAATGAGAGTGACGAAGCTATTAGTATTCTACTCTTTTTCTTCAAAATCTCACTTCCTTTAATAAAATTGTTAAGCAAACTAAAGACTATACGAGCTGTTTTTCTTCGAAGGAGGGGTCCCTTCTTACTTTTACCGACTGATTTTTGGACTTTGCATTATAGGAATTTGCATTTTAATAACTCTAATTTTGGAAATCGCTAAAAAGATTCTTGGTGAGGGGGGGGGTCAAAAAGGAAAAATAAGTTATTTTATACTTAATTTATCAATTTCACCTCTATTATGCAAGCGCTTTCAAAATAATTATCTTAATTAGGACTTATTTACTGGTAATATTTTCATTATAGGGCATTCTACTAACTTCACCGGACTCCTGTTTATTTTGCCGTGTGATAATAAAATGAAAAAGACTCCGCACAATTAAGTATAGGTGAAGTATGGATGAAAAGATTAACTGTTTAGAAGCAGTAAGAGAAGACATTGGTTCGTTTTTTCTCTGCTTCATTTGTAGTAGTCGTAGACTTCATTTCTCCAAGCATGCTTCAAATTGTCTGATTTAGTCATTGGAAATCGTGTAAACCCTCTCTCTTCGCTGTGGGATTCCGAAGTTACCTGCATTTAGCACTTCAAATGAATTTGTGTATCCAAGTTCATTCATTCTAGTTAAGAAGACCGTCTCTTGGGTGGTTTTACCTCAAAGGTGCTGTAAAAAGTTTAGTTTTATCTTCCTTTGGGAATAAAAACTATGTAGTAATCATCTAAAAAAAGGAGGAAGTCGATGGATAAGCATAATAAAGTAGTAGGCGTTTTCCGTACAGAAGATGATGCAATTGACGCGATTAAAGAATTAAGACACCAAGGTTACAGTGAAAATGACATCTCAGTAATAGCAAAAGATCAAAAGGAAGTAAAACACATTCAAGAAGAGACAGGATCAAAAGCTCCAGAGGGAGCAGCAGTCGGTGCTGGTGCTGGAGGTATTCTCGGTGGATTGGGTGGCTTACTGCTTGGTGCAGGTGCTCTCGCTATTCCTGGAATCGGTCCGATTGTGGCCGCTGGACCAATCGCAGCTGCTTTAGGCGGAGCTGCAGTCGGTGCTGGTGCTGGAGGTCTAGTTGGAGCTCTTGTTGGTTTAGGGATTCCTGAAAAAGAAGCGAAAGAATATGAGGAAGCCGTAAAGGGCGGTGACATACTTGTTCTTGTAGATGCAAATAAAGTAGATCGTCACAGACAAGTAAACGATACATTCCGTACGTATCGTTCTACAAATGCTCATCGTTATGAGGATTCATATTCCAATAAATAGGATGATTAAAGATGAAAAACGACACTATGGAAAGCAAGTGGAAACAGTTTAAGGGTGAAGCCCAAAAACAATGGGAAACCTAACGGATGATGATTACGATCAGGCGCAGGGCAACCGTGAAAAAATGATAGGAAAGATCCAGGAAAGACATGGAAAAACAAAAGAAGATGCTGAACGCGAGTACGATGACTGGTATAGCAGAACCGGACAATATTAAAAGATCAAACCCCCGTCAATTATGAGCATGGCGGGGATTTCATTTTATATTAATAAATGAGCAATGATTGAGGAATTGGACCAATCCAAGCTTCTGCACCTAAGACATCAACTGAGCGGCCAAAAATAGAAAGATAACGTTTTCCTTCGTGACCTCCACTTAGAGAAAAATCGCTCGCTTCTTTAAGAGTTTGTATAAGCTATCATTGAATGATTTTAGTCGTATTTGAGAACAAGAATAAAGACCTCAACATAGTCGTTGAAGTCTTGTTTCTCTTACATATTTGATACCGGTGGTCGGGGTCGAACCGACACTCCAGAGGAACACGATTTTGAGTCGTGCGCGTCTGCCAATTCCGCCACACCGGCAAAATGGAATTATGATGAAGATGGTGCCGAGGACCGGAATCGAACCGGTACGGTAGTCACCTACCGCAGGATTTTAAGTCCTGTGCGTCTGCCAGTTCCGCCACCCCGGCAAGGGTGATAAATTTAAAATTGGAGGCGACACCCGGATTTGAACCGGGGATAAAGGTTTTGCAGACCTCTGCCTTACCACTTGGCTATGCCGCCTCAATCGTTGGAGCGGAAGACGGGATTCGAACCCGCGACCCCCACCTTGGCAAGGTGGTGTTCTACCACTGAACTACTTCCGCAAATCGTATTGTAATGTATTTTATGCAGGAGCTGCACAAAGATGACTCTTGATAAAAAATGGCTGGGCTAGCTGGATTCGAACCAGCGCATGACGGAGTCAAAGTCCGTTGCCTTACCGCTTGGCTATAGCCCAAAACAGAATAAAAACCCTATTAAGTAAAAAATGGGGCGACTGATGGGAATCGAACCCACGAATGCCAGAGCCACAATCTGGTGCGTTAACCACTTCGCCACAACCGCCATTATACTATATAAGATTAATTAAATTGGCAGGGGTAGTAGGACTCGAACCCACACCGGAGGTTTTGGAGACCTCTGTTCTACCTTTAAACTATACCCCTATATTCTTTTTTATAAAATGGTGGAGGGGGACGGATTCGAACCGCCGAACCCGGAGGGAGCGGATTTACAGTCCGCCGCGTTTAGCCACTTCGCTACCCCTCCACACTGTAAGTGGTGCCGGCAAGAGGACTTGAACCCCCAACCTACTGATTACAAGTCAGTTGCTCTACCAATTGAGCTACACCGGCATTTAATAGTATGAAGTAAAAATGGTGGCTTGGGACGGAATCGAACCGCCGACACAAGGATTTTCAGTCCTTTGCTCTACCGACTGAGCTACCAAGCCATTTTAAAGTATTTAGTACAATATGATTTTGCTCTTGGAACCTTCGCCCAAATCTCAGAAAGCTTAGCCAAGATGCGGCTCAATTTGTGCGCTGATGCTTATGCTTCGGAGCTTATTCGATCGTGCTCTACCGACTGAGCTACCAAGCCATTATAATATATTTATTGCAGCTTATTCAAGCAGCATCTTTAGTTAAAAATGGCGGTCCCGACCGGGATCGAACCGGCGATCTCCTGCGTGACAGGCAGGCATGTTAACCGCTACACCACGGGACCATTTGGTTGCGGGGACAGGATTTGAACCTGCGACCTTCGGGTTATGAGCCCGACGAGCTACCAGACTGCTCCACCCCGCGATAATATTATGAAGTTGAAAATGGTGGAGGATGACGGGCTCGAACCGCCGACCCTCTGCTTGTAAGGCAGATGCTCTCCCAGCTGAGCTAATCCTCCGCAGTGAAAAAGTGTTGGTGACCCGTACGGGATTCGAACCCGTGTTACCGCCGTGAAAGGGCGGTGTCTTAACCGCTTGACCAACGGGCCATATATATTATAAATAGTGGCGGAGAGCAAGGGATTCGAACCCTTGAGACGGGTTACCGCCTACACGATTTCCAATCGTGCTCCTTCGGCCACTCGGACAGCTCTCCAAAATGGCTCCGCAGGTAGGACTCGAACCTACGACCGATCGGTTAACAGCCGATAGCTCTACCACTGAGCTACTGCGGAATAATAGTATCACTAGCCTGGCAACGTCCTACTCTCACAGGGGGAAACCCCCAACTACCATCGGCGCTAAAGAGCTTAACTTCCGTGTTCGGCATGGGAACGGGTGTGACCTCTTTGCCATCATCACCAGACATAGTGACAAAAATTATTATACTATGAAATCGGAAGATTTCAAGTATTTTTTTGAAAGAAGTTATTCTTTCAAAACTAAATAACGTTTGATAACAAGATTCACTTGATATTACACTTTATTAGACTGTGGTTAAGTCCTCGAACGATTAGTATCTGTCAGCTCCACACGTCACCGCGCTTCCACCTCAGACCTATCAACCTGATCATCTTTCAGGGTTCTTACTCACTTGCGTGATGGGAAATCTCATCTTGAGGGGGGCTTCATGCTTAGATGCTTTCAGCACTTATCCCTTCCGCACATAGCTACCCAGCGATGCCTTTGGCAAGACAACTGGTACACCAGCGGTGCGTCCATCCCGGTCCTCTCGTACTAAGGACAGCTCCTCTCAAATTTCCTGCGCCCACGACGGATAGGGACCGAACTGTCTCACGACGTTCTGAACCCAGCTCGCGTACCGCTTTAATGGGCGAACAGCCCAACCCTTGGGACCGACTACAGCCCCAGGATGCGATGAGCCGACATCGAGGTGCCAAACCTCCCCGTCGATGTGGACTCTTGGGGGAGATAAGCCTGTTATCCCCGGGGTAGCTTTTATCCGTTGAGCGATGGCCCTTCCATGCGGAACCACCGGATCACTAAGCCCGACTTTCGTCCCTGCTCGACTTGTAGGTCTCGCAGTCAAGCTCCCTTGTGCCTTTACACTCTGCGAATGATTTCCAACCATTCTGAGGGAACCTTTGGGCGCCTCCGTTACATTTTAGGAGGCGACCGCCCCAGTCAAACTGCCCACCTGACACTGTCTCCCAGCCCGATCAGGGCTGTGGGTTAGAATTTCAATACAGCAAGGGTAGTATCCCACCAATGCCTCCACCGAAGCTGGCGCTCCGGCTTCCAAGGCTCCTACCTATCCTGTACAAGCTGTACCAAAATTCAATATCAGGCTACAGTAAAGCTCCACGGGGTCTTTCCGTCCTGTCGCGGGTAACCTGCATCTTCACAGGTACTATAATTTCACCGAGTCTCTCGTTGAGACAGTGCCCAGATCGTTACGCCTTTCGTGCGGGTCGGAACTTACCCGACAAGGAATTTCGCTACCTTAGGACCGTTATAGTTACGGCCGCCGTTTACTGGGGCTTCAATTCAAAGCTTCGCTTGCGCTAACCTCTCCTCTTAACCTTCCAGCACCGGGCAGGCGTCAGCCCCTATACTTCGCCTTGCGGCTTCGCAGAGACCTGTGTTTTTGCTAAACAGTCGCCTGGGCCTATTCACTGCGGCTTTTCAGGGCTATGAACCCTAAAAAGCACCCCTTCTCCCGAAGTTACGGGGTCATTTTGCCGAGTTCCTTAACGAGAGTTCTCTCGCTCACCTTAGGATTCTCTCCTCGCCTACCTGTGTCGGTTTGCGGTACGGGCACCTCTCACCTCGCTAGAGGCTTTTCTTGGCAGTGTGGAATCAGGAACTTCGGTACTAAATTTCCCTCGCCATCACAGCTCAGCCTTATACGAGAAGCGGATTTGCCTGCTTCTCAGCCTAACTGCTTGGACGCGCATATCCAACAGCGCGCTTGCCCTATCCTCCTGCGTCCCCCCATTGCTCAAATGGTGAGGAGGTGGTACAGGAATATCAACCTGTTGTCCATCGCCTACGCCTTTCGGCCTCGGCTTAGGTCCCGACTAACCCTGAGCGGACGAGCCTTCCTCAGGAAACCTTAGGCATTCGGTGGAGGGGATTCTCACCCCTCTTTCGCTACTCATACCGGCATTCTCACTTCTAAGCGCTCCACCAGTCCTTACGGTCTAGCTTCAACGCCCTTAGAACGCTCTCCTACCACTGTTCGTAAGAACAGTCCACAGCTTCGGTGATACGTTTAGCCCCGGTACATTTTCGGCGCAGAGTCACTCGACCAGTGAGCTATTACGCACTCTTTAAATGGTGGCTGCTTCTAAGCCAACATCCTGGTTGTCTAAGCAACTCCACATCCTTTTCCACTTAACGTATACTTTGGGACCTTAGCTGGTGGTCTGGGCTGTTTCCCTCTTGACTACGGATCTTATCACTCGCAGTCTGACTCCCAAGGAGCAAGTCTTTGGCATTCGGAGTTTGACTGAATTCGGTAACCCGATGAGGGCCCCTAGTCCAATCAGTGCTCTACCTCCAAGACTCTCATACTTGAGGCTAGCCCTAAAGCTATTTCGGAGAGAACCAGCTATCTCCAGGTTCGATTGGAATTTCTCCGCTACCCACACCTCATCCCCGCACTTTTCAACGTGCGTGGGTTCGGGCCTCCATTCAGTGTTACCTGAACTTCACCCTGGACATGGGTAGATCACCTGGTTTCGGGTCTACGACCACGTACTCAAACGCCCTATTCAGACTCGCTTTCGCTGCGGCTCCGTCTTATCAACTTAACCTTGCACGGGATCGTAACTCGCCGGTTCATTCTACAAAAGGCACGCCATCACCCATTAACGGGCTCTGACTACTTGTAAGCACACGGTTTCAGGATCTTTTCACTCCCCTTCCGGGGTGCTTTTCACCTTTCCCTCACGGTACTGGTTCACTATCGGTCACTAGGGAGTATTTAGCCTTGGGAGATGGTCCTCCCTGCTTCCGACGGGATTTCTCGTGTCCCGCCGTACTCAGGATCCACTCTGGAGGGAACGAAGTTTCGACTACAGGGTTTTTACCTTCTTTGACGGACCTTTCCAGGTCGCTTCATCTACCCCGTTCCTTTGTAACTCCGTATAGAGTGTCCTACAACCCCAAGAGGCAAGCCTCTTGGTTTGGGCTAATTCCGTTTCGCTCGCCGCTACTTGGGAAATCGCGTTTGCTTTCTCTTCCTCCGGGTACTTAGATGTTTCAGTTCCCCGGGTCTGCCTTCATTATCCTATGTATTCAGATAAAGATACTGTTCCATTACGAACAGTGGGTTTCCCCATTCGGAAATCTCTGGATCAAAGCTTACTTACAGCTCCCCAAAGCATATCGGTGTTAGTCCCGTCCTTCATCGGCTCCTAGTGCCAAGGCATCCACCGTGCGCCCTTCATAACTTAACCTAAAATGGATCATCGCATCTGACGAATCAGAGCGTTCCTCATTTTCGTTGTTTGTTTAGACATAAATGTCTAGAAAATCACTAATTATGGTAAGCGTAAATCTCAGTGAATTACTTGTTATCAATTACGTTATCTAGTTTTCAAAGAACAACCGACAAATCAGAAGATTTGTCTTCTATAAGAGAGAATGATCTCTCAAAACTAAACAAAAACCAAAAGCGTCCTCATATATCTTCCTTAGAAAGGAGGTGATCCAGCCGCACCTTCCGATACGGCTACCTTGTTACGACTTCACCCCAATCATCTACCCCACCTTAGGCGGCTGGCTCCTTGCGGTTACCCCACCGACTTCGGGTGTTGCAAACTCTCGTGGTGTGACGGGCGGTGTGTACAAGGCCCGGGAACGTATTCACCGCGGCATGCTGATCCGCGATTACTAGCGATTCCAGCTTCATGCAGGCGAGTTGCAGCCTGCAATCCGAACTGAGAATGGTTTTATGGGATTGGCTAAACCTCGCGGTCTCGCAGCCCTTTGTACCATCCATTGTAGCACGTGTGTAGCCCAGGTCATAAGGGGCATGATGATTTGACGTCATCCCCACCTTCCTCCGGTTTGTCACCGGCAGTCACCTTAGAGTGCCCAACTGAATGCTGGCAACTAAGATCAAGGGTTGCGCTCGTTGCGGGACTTAACCCAACATCTCACGACACGAGCTGACGACAACCATGCACCACCTGTCACTTTGTCCCCCGAAGGGGAACCTTCTATCTCTAGAAGTGGCAAAGGATGTCAAGACCTGGTAAGGTTCTTCGCGTTGCTTCGAATTAAACCACATGCTCCACCGCTTGTGCGGGCCCCCGTCAATTCCTTTGAGTTTCAGTCTTGCGACCGTACTCCCCAGGCGGAGTGCTTAATGCGTTAGCTGCAGCACTAAAGGGCGGAAACCCTCTAACACTTAGCACTCATCGTTTACGGCGTGGACTACCAGGGTATCTAATCCTGTTCGCTCCCCACGCTTTCGCGCCTCAGCGTCAGTTACAGACCAGAGAGTCGCCTTCGCCACTGGTGTTCCTCCACATCTCTACGCATTTCACCGCTACACGTGGAATTCCACTCTCCTCTTCTGCACTCAAGTTTCCCAGTTTCCAATGACCCTCCCCGGTTGAGCCGGGGGCTTTCACATCAGACTTAAGAAACCGCCTGCGCGCGCTTTACGCCCAATAATTCCGGACAACGCTTGCCACCTACGTATTACCGCGGCTGCTGGCACGTAGTTAGCCGTGGCTTTCTGGTTAGGTACCGTCAAGGCGCGAGCAGTTACTCTCGCACTTGTTCTTCCCTAACAACAGAGTTTTACGATCCGAAAACCTTCATCACTCACGCGGCGTTGCTCCGTCAGACTTTCGTCCATTGCGGAAGATTCCCTACTGCTGCCTCCCGTAGGAGTCTGGGCCGTGTCTCAGTCCCAGTGTGGCCGATCACCCTCTCAGGTCGGCTACGCATCGTTGCCTTGGTGAGCCATTACCTCACCAACTAGCTAATGCGCCGCGGGCCCATCTGTAAGTGACAGCCGAAACCGTCTTTCCAGCTTGAACCATGCGGTTCAAGATACTATCCGGTATTAGCTCCGGTTTCCCGGAGTTATCCCAGTCTTACAGGCAGGTTGCCCACGTGTTACTCACCCGTCCGCCGCTAACTTGATGGAGCAAGCTCCATCAAGTCCGCTCGACTTGCATGTATTAGGCACGCCGCCAGCGTTCGTCCTGAGCCAGGATCAAACTCTCCGAAGAAAATTTGTGACTCAATTTGTTGCTGACTTCAAAAATTTAAAACGTTTGGTACGC